>NZ_CCYK01000001.1 GCF_000826105.1 Pseudomonas massiliensis
AGTTCGCCATCACAAACACACATACCCAGATTCGCTGCACCGTGCAAACGAGGCAGCTACCGAATTTCTTGACGACCATAGAGCGTTGGAACCACCTGATCCCATCCCGAACTCAGCAGTGAAACGATGCATCGCCGATGGTAGTGTGGGGCTTCCCCATGTGAGAGTAGGTCATCGTCAAGATTCATTCCCAAAACCCCTGGTCGCCTCGCGATCAGGGGTTTTGTCTTTTGCGCATCTGAAACGGCACGCGTCGAGCCACAGGCTTCGAGTGAACAGATCCGGGGCGCCAGTAACGCTGCTTGCAGCTAATTGCTCAGGATTCATCGGCGGGGCGGTGTTCTATGCAAGGTGGGCGGTCGCCGCTATGATGCGGCCTTACAATGGGGCGAGCGACTCGATGTCCAAGTTGTTAGATCTATTAAAGGATGGTCGCTTCCATTCTGGCGAGGCCTTGGGTAAGGCACTGGGTATTAGCCGCAGCGCCATATGGAAGCAGCTCCAACTTCTGGAGGCCGACCTGGGCCTGGTTGTCCATAAAGTTCGAGGACAGGGTTACCGGTTGGAAACCCCTGTCTCACTGCTTGACGCAGACTCGCTCAGAGCCAGTACTGAAAGGCTCGGCTGGGACCTGGAGCTCCATGAGGTACTGGACTCGACCAATGCCCAAGCCCTGCGCAAGGTAACCCAAGGTATATCCCGCCCATTGCTTGTCTCGGCGGAGCGCCAGGACGCCGGCCGCGGCCGGCGAGGCAGAACCTGGGCAAGCCCTTATGCCGCCAACCTCTATTACAGCCTGGTTCTGCCCATACAGGGGGGAATCAAAATCTATGAAGGGCTAAGCCTGGTCGCGGCAATGGCCGTGGTCGATACCCTTCGCGCAAATGGCATCAAGGATGCCGGGGTGAAGTGGCCCAACGACGTACTAGTCAACGGTCGAAAGATAGCTGGCATTCTGCTTGAACTTGTAGGTGATCCTTCAGACCACTGCCATGTGGTGCTCGGCATTGGGATCAATGTAAACATGCGCACCAGCGAGGCCATTGACCAACAGTGGACCTCGCTTTACTTGGAAACACAACGCCAGGTGGACCGTAGCAGTCTAGCCGGCCATTTGAGCGACTCTCTCGCTGGCTATGTAGCGCGCTTGGAGCGTTGCGGGTTCGCTGGCTTGCGAGACGAGTGGGAGTTCCTGCATCTCTGGCAGAACAAATTCGTGAAGCTGATTTCCGCCCATCATACGATCATGGGCACGGTATTGGGCGTCACCGACCAAGGTGCGCTGCGATTGAGTATAGAAGGGCAGGAGCAAGTCTTCAGTGGCGGTGAGCTCAGTCTGAGGTTAAACCATGATACTTGAGCTCGATTGCGGAAACACATTCATCAAATGGCGCTTGCTGTCGGGAGCCGAAGTCAAGAGCGGAGGTGTTGCAGGCTCAGACGAGGAATTGCTGACGCATCTGGCGGCGAGCCCAAGCCTGCGACCAAGCCGTTGCCGTCTGGTCAGCGTAAGGTCTGAGGAAGAAACCCTCGCCCTGACGAATGCCTTAAAAGAGCGTTTCGGGATAGAAAGTCTGGTAGCGCAGCCTGCGGTCATGCAGGCAGGCGTCAGCAATGGGTACGAAGACTACCAGCGGCTCGGGCTGGACCGCTGGGTTGCGGTGCTGGGCGCCTTCCGGATGGCCAATGGGGCATGCGTCGTCATAGACTTGGGTACCGCGGTGACCTCCGACTTCGTCAACGCCCGGGGCTCGCACCTCGGCGGCTTTATATGCCCAGGCTTGAGTCTGATGCGTAACCAGCTGCGTACACATACACGACGTATCCGCTACGACGATTACTCTGCCGAACAGGCCAAGTCGACTCTGACACCTGGTCGTTCAACTGTCGAGGCGGTGGAGCGGGGGTGTGTATTGATGCTGCGAGGTTTCGTGCAGACGCAGCTGGATCACGCACGCGCCTATTGGGGGGATGATTTCGCGCTGTTTCTTACAGGGGGAGACGCAGTCTATATCGCTGATGCCTATCCTGAAGCCAGGGTAGTGCCGGATCTGGTTTTCCAAGGGCTGGCCATGGCCTGCCCCCTTACTTGAGGTCGTCGGATGCGTTGGTTGTTCCTGCTCCTGCTGGTGCTCAATGGCTGCTACCTGGTGTGGAACCTTCAAGATGCTCCAGTCCGGGCAAAGCAGGTCAGTACAGATACGCGCGCGCGCTCGGAAGACTCCGGGCTACAGTTGCTGAGCGAAGCTGGCGGTAAATCTGCCTCAGGCAAAAGTGTGGAGTGTCAGTTCCTAGGGGGGCTAAGGGACCGGGCTGAGCTCGAAATCCTGGATCAGGCCCTTCAGGTCGCGCAGGTCCGGGCGCAGCGGTATGCCATCCCGGAAGAGGGGGGGAGTTCGCACTGGCTGCGCCTTCCCGCAGGCGAGCGCCTCGCTCGGCATCCAGAGGCCCTTGAAGTGTCCAGGAATATCAATGGCTTAAAGAATGAAATAAATCCATGCGAAGGCATTGCAACGCCTGAATAGTTTGAATAGAATGGCGCCCGCTCAGCAAGGTTGACCACCTGCAGAGTGCTGTCAAAGTAGCTAACCTCAAGATTTTAATGAGAAAAAGCTTGACAGCGAGGGAGGCAGAGTTGAAAATGCCGCCCACGTTCAGGAGGGGTTCCCGAGCGGCCAAAGGGATCAGACTGTAAATCTGACGTCTACGACTTCGAAGGTTCGAATCCTTCCCCCTCCACCAGTTTAGCGAGAGCTGCACGCTCCGCGGGTATAGTTTAGTGGTAGAACCTCAGCCTTCCAAGCTGATGATGCGGGTTCGATTCCCGCTACCCGCTCCAAGTTTGCTGCTGTTGCATAGTGTTACGCTCTTGTAGCTCAGTTGGTAGAGCACACCCTTGGTAAGGGTGAGGTCAGCGGTTCAAATCCGCTCAAGAGCTCCATTTTAGAGGCAGATATGAAAATATCTGCCTTTGTTTTATAGATCATGTGTCTTGCTTAATTCTTCTGCGGGGGATGGTTAGATGGCAAAGGAAAAGTTCGAACGGAACAAGCCGCACGTCAACGTCGGCACCATCGGTCACGTTGACCACGGTAAAACCACTCTGACCGCTGCTCTGACCCGCGTCTGCTCCGAAGTCTTCGGTTCGGCCAAGGTAGACTTCGACAAGATCGACAGCG
>NZ_CCYK01000002.1 GCF_000826105.1 Pseudomonas massiliensis
CCCATTACTGCACGAGAAATAGCATGGGTGGAAACCGCTGAGGCGGTTGCGCGGCTGTCGGAACGCCTGGAAGCCTTGCAGGGTAGTGTTGGCACAGCACGGCGCGAAACCGCCTCTACGTCGCAGGTTCGTCTGTTTGAAGCGGAGCCTCAGGGGCCACTTGTCGAGATCCTCGAGGTAGAGACCGCGTGTGATTTGATCACCATCAACCTGCAAGCCTGTGGTTTCGTCAAGGGTGTAGCGCTGACCGTTGCACGTCAAATCATCGCCGCGCTTGCTGCCGGTCAGTTGATCCAGTTTACTGGGTCATTGGCGGACGTGGCTGTTGACGCAGTGGCGGCGGCCGTAGGGGGATCAACCTATCATGAGTGGCGCGTACCTGTCGGCCTGGTTTCGGATGAGGCGGCGGCGGAATGCCTAGAAATGGTGGGCGATACCTCGGGCTGCCTAGCCCTGAAGGGTGCTAATCGCTCCGCTTTTGAGGTCTATGGCTCCGCCATTCGCGATGTGATTACCCGCCGTCAGTTGGCGATGGCCGTTTATCCTCGACTTGCGCTAATCGTCTCGTGGGCCCAAGGACCTGCAACATTTCCCGACGGTGGCACCCTTGCCGAACTTGGCCCGGTCTTCGACACCGACGCACTACCCATGCGTGGCGTGACCTCCCGCTTGGTCAATGTAAAGTATGGTCACCTCGCACAAGATTCATGGGACCAGCTTGAGGGTTTTGTCCGCGACGTCCCCGGTGCCATTGTGACGGAACTGAAGGATCTGATTGAAGAGGCGGGCTTCCAGCCGGGCAGCCTGTGGAGACGATGCGCCGAACGGGCCTATCTGCGCTTGCGGGCTGCACCAGGTGGCAGCGAGGAAGCGGACCTGCACGCTCTGTTGACGACGTGGGCACTGCCTTGGGCGAAAAGCGCAGGTGGCCCTATAAACGATTTAGCCCGTCTGGCAGAGCGGATCATGGAACAACACCAGACTGAAACGTCGCAGTTCGAGAGCGTCTAGATGAGGTGGCAGGCACTGTCCCAGCACGAGGCGCGAGGCATCTTGGCCAAGGGCTTAGGCTGCACCACCCAAGGCGAAGGTCTACGGATTGCCGCCATCGCGGAGTGTCTCCGGGCTGCCTGCTTCTTGTGCGCGATGCCAGCTAATAGCCAAGGTGCATGGGCGCCTGCGGCCTCGCTCAGCCTGACCAGCGTGGCCCGAAGGCACTTGGCGCCAGTCTGGCCAGGCATGCTGGAAGACGCTGAGGCCAGGCCCGGCGTAATGAGTATTCTCGACAGCCTAGGACAGATCGGCGATTTGGTCCGAGTTGACAAAGGGTGGCTGCCTCCGCCTCCTCGAGCGATCAGATCGCTGGACGGCTACGCGGTTGTGCTGGGGGGAGGACCTTCACCACGCTTCCCTCAAAGCGTTAAGACCATGGCACTTGGGCGAGTACGCGTGGTACCGACGGCACTCTGCGAAGGCTGGCTGGACGTGGGCGATCCGAGCGACTGGATCGGTGCACCTCTCGAGGGGCTGGCGACCTGGTCTTCTCGCTTTCTCTTGCAAGCGGCCAAGCGTTTTACCTTCTGCCCTTCGCAACTCGAGCCCGTATCGGTGTATGTACAAGGGCGCTGGTCTGAGTTGGTGAGCCACCCCGGAGCCTCCGGCCACTTATTAGGTAAGTGCCAAACGGGGAGCACAGTCAGTTATTTCATCGGCAATTTTCGCTGCGGTCGGCTTGAACAGCAGGCGTCCATTGAGGCGTCCGATGTGCGCCGTCTGCGCTTCCATCTGGATCTCCAGGCGGGCCGGCCTTGTACGATGGAAACAGAAACATCCCTACGGTTCGTTACCTTGCGATCGTATCGCCGGCTTCCGCCTGAGCAGGAGAAGGCACTGCTGCTTGGTTGGGAATTACCCAAAGCCGAGGGCGAGCATGTTGGGTTAAAAACCCATGTAATACCTGTTGAAACATTCCCCGTCGTGCGCACTGCGCTTGAGGGATTAGGCATTGTTTTGGTCGAGCGCCGAGGCGCACAAAGAGGGATCTGATGAACAGCACGTCCATGACAGCAGAGGCGACCGGGGTGCACGAGACCGCGAAAAGTCTCGCCGAAAGCCTGCGACAGTACATCGAAGCGCAATACCACATCCGGGATGAAGGACTGGTCAGGGAGCGGCACGCGCTATTGCAAGCCAACGAAACAATTGCCCAGACCCCCTATGTTGAGGCCACGCAAGTCTACAAGACAGGTGAAGCCTATCAGGGCCTGGCCATCCCGCCTGCAGCCGCTTCAGCGTTGAGTGACTTGTCAGAGATGGGGTTGGGGCTCTATCCCCGCCCGTATGAGCACCAATCGCAGGCATTGACTGCATTCTTGGGTAAAGAGGCGGCGGATTTGGTCATCGCCACTGGCACAGGCTCAGGAAAAACCGAGAGCTTTCTGATGCCAGTGATTGGTTCTCTGGCAATTGAGGGCGCAGAGCGGCCAGTCTCCGCATCGATGCCCGGGTGCAGAGCCATGCTCCTGTATCCCATGAACGCCTTGGTCAATGATCAACTGGCGCGAATCCGTCGCATCTTTGGCAACGCCGACGCCGCGGGTATCCTGCAGCAAGGCCGGACATACCCGATTCGCTTTGGCAGTTACACGGGACGCACGCCTTACCCGGGCAAGCGAGACAGTGGCCGCGACGAGCGCTTCATCAAGCCGCTGTTCGAACAGTTCTACAAAAAGGTTGCCAGCGTTCCTGCGGTACAGGGTGAACTCGCTCGAATCGGACGCTGGCCGAGCAAAGATCTCGTCGGCTTTTATGCCGATGACTCGGTGCAAACCAAGACCTGGTCGTCGGGTAAACGGCAAGGCAAACAATTCATTTCCAAAAACTGGAAAGGGCGCCTGTGTACGCAGCCTGGCGACCGTGAATTGATGACGCGTGACGAGATGCAGGTACGCTGCCCCGAACTGCTGATTACCAACTATTCAATGCTCGAATACATGCTCATGCGTCCTATCGAGCGGGGTATCTTCGAGCAGACCAAGGACTGGTTGAAAAGCGACGTTCGCAACGAGTTCATCCTGGTCCTCGATGAGGCACACATGTACCGCGGAGCGGGTGGAGCAGAAGTTGCGCTACTGATCCGGCGACTCTGCGCTCGCCTGGACATTCCACGCGAGCGTATGCGTTGCATTCTTACCAGTGCAAGTTTGGGCAGCGAAGCCGATGCGGCGGCCAACGGTGAGCGGTTTGCCCGTGACTTGACCGGGTTACTTGAGAGCTCACCGCGTTGTCTCCGCGTGATTCAGGGCACCCATGAACCTCGGTCAGGTAATCGCAGCATCACCGATGCGCAGATGCACGGACTGGCCGCCTTGGATCTGCCTGCGTTCCAGCGCGCGGCAAACGACCTATCAGCGGCCACTCAGGCGCTAAACGACTTGGCTCAAGCACTTGGCTGGGCCGCGTTCCAAGGCTCGGATCACGCCTCGCTGCGGAATTGGCTGTTCGAGAACCTCACCGGGTTCGGCCCCTTGGAAAGACTGATCGAGCTGGTATCAGGTAAAGCCGAAAAGCTTGACGACCTCGGCGAAAATCTCTTCGGTCAAGCTTCGAAAAACATCGCAGAGAAGGCCACCGATGCGTTGCTGGCATTGGGCAGCCACGCGCAACGACGCGCAGACGGTCGGGTTCTGTTACCAACGCGGCTCCATCTTTTTCATCGAGGCTTGCCGGGCCTCCATGCGTGCATCGATCCTAATTGTTCCAGTCGTCAAGGGAATCACCAAGGCCCGACCATTCTGGGGCGCTTGCACACCAAACCCTCGACGCAATGTAACTGCGAGGCTAGAGGTCGTGTCTTCGAATTTCTGACCCATCGCGATTGCGGCGCTGCCTTCGTTCGCGGCTACGTGAACGCAAAGATGGATTTTGTTTGGCACCAACCCAATGGCCCGTTTTCCGAAACTGGCATTGCAGCGCTGATGCCGGTGGATATTTTCGTCGAAGAAACGACCCATCCGCGAAGTCGACACCGTGATAAATGGCTGCATATTTCGACGGGCATCATGAGGTCCACCAGCCAGGAAGGGGTGGAGGGGTTTCGCAGAGTTCGGGTACCGGACAAGCCACCGGTGGGGGAGCCGATTACCTTTGACAATTGCCCCGTCTGCACACGAAAGATCCGCAATGGTAAGGATGAGCCCTCAAAGATCATGGACCACGTCACCAAGGGGGAGGCACCGTTCACCACCCTGGTTCGAACCCAGATGGCGAGACAGGTTGAGAGTAGAGTAGTGGACTCCCGCCATCCCAACGGCGGACGGAAAGTCCTGATCTTCTCGGACGGCCGACAGAAAGCAGCCCGCCTGGCACGGGATATCCCGCGCGATATCGAATTAGATGTGTTCCGGCAAGCGATCGCACTCGCCTGCTACAAGCTGCGCGAGATTTCTCGCGACCCGCGGCCTACGCAAGTGCTTTACACCGCCTTCCTGGCCGTTCTCACCGAGTTTGACTTGCCGCTGTTTGACGGTATCGATGCGCGCAAGCTGGCCGATGCCATTGATCTGTACAAACGCGATTGCGAATCCGACTTGGAGGAGGCACTTCAACAACAGGGACTGCCCCCGGACCTGCCATCACGCTATCGCATTGCCTTGCTCAAACTACTGTGTAGCAGCTACTACTCGTTGACTGGGACCACCATCGGCTATGTCGAGCCAGTCGCGACCAAACTGAAGAGAATCAAACTGGATCTCAGTGCCGCAGGTGTATCACTATCGGAACAAGACCTGCGAGCGCTGGCCATTGGCTGGATAGAAACGTTGCTGCAGGATTTTGCGTTTGATAAATCAATTGATCGTATCCTCCGTTACAAAGCGGCGGGCTACGCAAAACCATCGTGGGGCAGCAACGGCATGTTCGACAAGGCGCTGAGAGAGGCGCTCGCAGCCCAGTTGCCAGGAAGCTTGTCAACGCTTGAAGCCATCGAAGCGACCTTCCGCAACCATCTTGCTGACGAAGACAACGGCGCCTGGTTCTTGTCACCTAACTCACTTAGCCTAGTGGTGGACCTTGAGTACATCTGGGCGCAATGCGGCCAATGCACGGCCGTGACACCGCTCGCGCTAGCGGGCAAAATTTGCATGGCGTGCGGAAGTGATCGTGCCACGCTTGTGGATCCTGCTACCAGTGAGTACTTATCCGCTCGCAAGGGACTTTGGCGCGAGCCAGTACGCGAAGCCCTGCAGCCCGGCGCCAGGCTCACGAATCTCAACGTGGAAGAGCATACGGCGCAGTTGTCGAATCGCGATCGGAGCAAGGTCCATGCGACGACAGAGCTTTATGAACTGAGGTTCCAAGACGTTCTGATTGATCCAAAGGATCGCCCAATAGATGTGCTGAGTTGCACAACCACGATGGAGGTGGGCGTCGATATTGGTTCATTGGTGGCGGTTGCACTACGAAACGTACCCCCTCAACGAGAAAACTATCAGCAGCGCGCGGGGCGGGCGGGGCGCCGCGGTTCCTCCGTTTCCACGGTTGTCACCTACTCGCAAAACGGACCACACGACAGCCACTACTTCCTCAATCCGCGACGGATAGTTGCCGGACCACCGCGAACCCCAGAGATCAAAGTGGACAACGAGAAAATTGCTCGTCGTCACGTTCATGCGTACCTGTTCCAAACGTTTTTCCACGAAGTCATGGCGCAAAAGACGTTGCTGTCTAAGCCCAAGACCGCATTGCTCGAGAAAGCATTAGGCGCGACCCATGATTTCTTTTTCGCTGGTACCGACTCCGGCCTCAATCTGGAACAGTTCAAGTCATGGGTTTCGAGCGAGCTACTTCAGGATAACGCCCCTCTAAAAAATTCGGTCCTGGCGTGGTTACCGCCGAATCTCGACACGCAAGGTCTCACCTTGGCGGAGTGGCTTCAAGACACTGCGCTCGGCCTGATGCAAAAGTTGCATGAATTGGCGGCAAAGCTACCGCAACAGGCGATCAATCAAGGCGACCAGGGTGATGCGGCGGATGAAGCCGGTGACGATGAGAGTAAGGCTTCCGCGGCTGAAATAGAGCAAAAGGAACTGCTGGAGTTTTTGTTCCACCACAGTTTGCTGCCCACGTATGCGTTTCCAACAGATTTGTGCAGTTTCCTGGTAGAAAAAATTGCCAAGGTCAATGGCATGGCGGAGATCCAGACGGTTCAACGGCCGCAACAATCGATTTCGAAAGCGCTGAGTGAATACGCACCGGGACGACTCATCGTCATCGATCGGCATACCTACCGATCGGGTGGGGTGTTCGCTGACCTGCCAGGAAATGTGGTGAACCGTGCTGCAGCACTTTTCAAAAAAGCTAAGCGTCATGTTCACTGCAAGACCTGCTCTTTTGTGCGTAACCCCAATTCACTGGTTGCTAACCATGGACCATGTCCTGTTTGTGGTGGCGAGCTCACCACGGAGACGATGATTCTCCCGGAAGTATTCGGCCCAGAAAAGGCAGAAGATTTACCAGAGAATGATCGTGAGCAGGAAATCACCTTCGCCACCATGGCGCAGTTTCCGCAGCCCGTTAACCCGAATGAATTGACTTTCCAAGCTTGCGGACCGAAAGCGAGTTTTACGTATGAGACAAACCAGACACTGGTCACGGTCAACCGGGGTATCGAGGGTGCCGAGTTCGGTGGATTCTCGGTGTGTGTAGAATGCGGTCATGCATCAGTGTTCGACCACAACGCTCATGTTGGCCCTCATGAGCGCCCTTATAAGCTGTTGAGTCCGAAGGGCACGCCGAGTCTTTGCTCTGGAAGGTTTGACAGGGTCTTACTCGGTCATGATTTCAAGACGGACTTGCTGCTACTCAGGTTGAAGGTCGAAGCGCCATTGGTTAGCAACACTGCTGAGGTTGTGGTTCTGCAGATTCTTGAGGATGCCTTGCACTCTATTGCGGAGGCGCTGCGACTAGCGGCAAGCCGTCACCGGCAACTCGATCTCGACCCCTCAGAATTCGGTTCGGGCTTCAGGATTGACCCTGGCGTGCAAGGCGAGGCAAAAATCCTGGAAGTGTTCCTTTATGACACCCTGTCGGGAGGGGCAGGCTATGCGGAGATAGCTGCCAAGTACATCGAAGAAATCCTCGTGGCAACTCTCAGACTCTTGGAAAGCTGCGACTGCGAAACGTCTTGCACCGAATGTCTGAATCACTTCCACAATCAACATCTGCAGCACCGCCTGGACAGACATCTTGGTGCAATGTTGTTGAAGTACGCGGTGCACGGCATTGAGCCTGGTTGCGCGGCCTTGGATGAGCAATGGCAGACACTGTCGCAACTGCGCGCGAGCCTTGAGCTTGACGGCTACCAATGTACATTCGGTGTCGTGGCGTCAGTGCCGATGCTGGTAGAGCGTAATGGTCGAAGCCTGGCAGTCGGCTGCTTCCCCGGGCTTATTGATACACCAGATTTCGTACATACCGTGGCATTGGCGAAGGGCGTAGATGGCCATCTTGCGCTGAATGAGTACTTGCTGCGGTCAGATATGTCTGGTGCTCACCAGAGGGTGAAGGAATTGTTCGAATAATTCATAGCGTGTTGGCACCGTCGCCGAATTGACCCACGTGCCGATGCAAGACTGACCTAATTCCAATTGGCAGAAACCCAGCACAGAAATCCTTCAGGAGGATCTGACTGGGTCAGAAGAGTCCCGGTAACTGGGTCAATTCGGCGTCGGCGCCAACGAAGAGGGCAGGCCAGTGGAAATGGAAAGCAAAGACGCATGCCTTCTGTAATCTGGTATACCCCGGTCATCCGGGCGCACATCAAACAGGCTGGGCTTCTCAGGTGGGCCAGTCTGTGCTGGTTAGATAGGCCGCGGGCTTTTCAACACACCGGCAGCCGTTTTCAGCCGGTGGGTAAATCGTCTTGCCAATGTGAGTAGGGCAGCTGAGGTTGCTAGCTGATGCCCTTGAAAGGTTTTTTGTCGAAGTCATTTGCATAAGCTTCAAGCGGAATGTCCTCCCATCTGGGGGGGGTGCCTACCTCGCTGTAACGCGAGCCTAGGAGGGCTGCGGATCGGTTGGGGCGAGTGCTTCTGGCCTCTTTGGCCCTTCTGGCGAAGCCGCGCTTTTGGCAGTCCAAGCTGCAAAACCCGCAAAGGCTACACACCAGCTTGCCGCAAGTCATGCAGTTGGCAGCTACGCCTATGATCAGCGGTGCGTTTCCACATTTACCTTTGGTCTGCACTGGCGCTCCGTCTGCATCGAGCATGACGTGGCCATCGCTGTCCATCTGGTAGGCCATACCGCCACAATAGGCGACAATGGTTTTCCATGACGTGCGGTTCTTTTCTCGGCCTTGCAGCAACCCCAGACCGCTGAAACGGAAACTGCTGAGGGCATTCAGATCCGTCGCTTCCCGGTTGTTCCACAGAATCGACAAGGTACCGATAAGCCCGCGGACAAGGCCCAGAGGGTCTATTGCACCGACTGGGTAGGACATATCTTTGGCGAAAAGTAGAGGGAAATAGTCGTCCGGCGAGAAGTCGGGCGTATGGTTTTTCAGTTGCTCAAGGAAGTCTGTGAGCACCCCCAGGAAAACCATGGGCAGGCTGGGCGTTCCCCTCAACAATTGTTGCAGCCTTGCATAAAAACCCTGCTGCCAGCCCCGGAGACTGGAAGAAAGGATTGCAGGCAGCGGTTTGCCTGCTAGGCATAAAGCGGGAATAGCTGTGGTTCTCTCCGATTCGTTCAATACATGCTCCCAAGCTTGCTCAACAGGCCACTCACACTCGAGCGTAAAGCGACTCACGGCTTGCCGCAACGCCCGGTACCACGTCTGCGGATAGCTAAATACCCAGTTAGGTACCGTGCGCTCGTAGTCCCTGGTTACCTCGAAGGTCGAGGTGCCGAACAGGTCGGCTAGCTGCCCCATGCTTTCTCTGCTCGTTTCACCGAGAAATATTAGGTTGCCGACCCTGAAGCTGGCGTTGCCGGGCTTGCGGACGTAGTTGAGACTGAGGTACGGCGAAAGAATGCCCGCTATTCTTACCTGCTTGTCCTTACGGTCGAGCTTGAACCTAGCTACCGTGTGCTCGACATAGAATCGCTGCCCGTTTACAGGACGCCTTGCATTTTTCACATCGATGGAGATCGATGAATCCACGAGTAGATCATGGGTGATCCAATCGTCGGAGCTGCCACCTAGCTGCTTTATGGAAATGTCCTCTACGTGACATCCAGCACTTTCGTAAAACTTTTTAGCGGCCCTTTCCGCTCCTCTAGCCGAGAGCATTTTTGCCAGCAGTGCATCGTTTTCGCGTTCTCCCGCCCAATGCTGAGCGATGTTTTCATCCGCTTGGTCCAGCTCGGGATAGACCTCTTCAGCTTTCAAGGACGTTTTCATCACCGTTACCGACGAAAATAGCGTGTGGAGCTGCTCCCGGAAATTTCTGTAATAACGTCTGTACACCTGGGCCTGCACAGAGGCGGGTGCATGGTGGAAGAGTAAATCACTTGGGCCGGCCGGCGGGAATCTGCTCCAGAATTTTTCAAGGACATCGGGAGCAATGGCCGTTGCAGCGAGAGCAGCCACTGCCCCAAGAGCTTCGTTCTCACAGGGCGATAATGTGGTTCTGCACAGGAGGACGCTTAACAGGTCTTGTGGGACAGAGGCAAAAGCCGGTAACAGCGCTATGAGTTCGGCGTCCGGTATCTGGGAAACCACCTGCACCGAGCCCGCCGCTGGTTTGCCCTTGCGGCTTTCCATATGGCAGAAGAGGACTTTTGAACCGGGCAACAGAAATTCTAGGGGGGACAGTACCTGCGATTGCTGGAAGTACACATCTCCATTCGGTCCAGCTATGAAGCCATAGTCATTTTCCCGGCCGGTTTGTTTGTTATGTCCACCGAACCACTTCAACTCACCTAGCGTTGGTTGCTCCGCAAATATACGCGTCCCTGAGCTCTTCTCAATCATCGTGTCCATGCTGTCGATTTCATCCGCCTAGTAAACGTGCTTGAGGTCGGCTTGCTGGCTAAGTCAAAGACTCAACAGCGCCTTTCGAATCTTGCACGCCTAGCGAGTTTAATGAAAAAGGTTGTTTGCATGATAGCGGTCGGCCAACTTTTCAAGTGGACCCTGGGCTTGGCCCGACGACAGTGCAACCGGCCATCGCTGAGTGCCGTAGTGTTCACACTACTCGATGACGGTCAGTGCGGGCGGCTACCGAACGCAGCTGACACTAGGCACGTCAGCCATTGGCCCGCTCGCCCTTGGAACCGCCCGGGCTACAGGTGCTCTTCCTCCCGTATCGTGTGTACCAGGTCGCCGAGCTTTAGGCAATCGGTGGCGGTCAATGGTGCCTGATGCGATGGAAGCAGGGAGTTGTACCGCATTTGTCCATGCAGGTAGGCTGCGGATATCTCTTCAGTCGATCAGCTCAAATCCATCGTGGTCCAAGACCAGACCCGCATGCTCGAAGGACTCGTCATCGAGCGTGTATTCATGTTAATTACCGTAAACCTGAATCCGAGGGCCGGAGATGTTAACAGCATTGCTGCATGGTAAAGCCGGGCGGGTAGAGATAGAAGGTAAGGCAGTGGCCTGGCGCGAACTCTTCCGCAAGCGCGAGGATCTGCTGACTGGCGTATTGTTCGGACGTTTGCCTTATCTTACGGCCGATGCACACAATGCATTTCTAAGCCTGTTGCTCGGTGGGGAAATCGCGAGCGAGTTAGGAACGCTCCAAACGATCGAATTTTGGCCAAAATTGCATTCCGGCAAGCACCGGGGGTTCGTGGAGCCCGATGTGCTCATAAACTATCCGAAGCATCGAGTGATGGTGGAAGTGAAGCCCCCTCACGCTGGCGTTCAGCGGCTTGAGCAATGGAGAGCTGAGGTTCGAGCGCTTGAGCTTGAAGAGGACGTGGCAAGCCCTATAGTACTTCTCGCGCTGGGAAGAAATCCAAACCATTCGAGCGAGATGGTGGCGGCCCTGCAGCTGGAGTTTTCCGACGCTCGCTTGCGTGTCGTTTGCAGGGAATGGTGGGAGGTCATGCGCGGGCTGGGCGCAATGATGGCCAATGCTTGTATCCAGGATTCACGCATCATTCAGGACTGGCTTGATGCATTTGGTCTGTTCGGAATGGCAAACGAGCGCGCACCATTCGGTGACCTTTTTAGCCACCTCTCGCCGGTTGAAGACCTTAGCGACTCCTTTGACGTACTTACTCACTGGCGATCAACGATCAGCTGCAAAAATGCAGCACGAGTCATTGACTGGCAATCCCTGATGCCGCTGGTTCAAGCTTTCAAGTCGGATGAATAATCATGGAAATGAATCGCGACCAAGTGAATCTTCTTGTCAACCAGGTACAGCGGTCCCATCGACTGCTTGCAGGTTTCTACAAACGGATCCTGCCGTCGTTTGACGAAATAGCGGAGAAATTCGGTGGCACGTTCGGATCCTGGGACCCTATAGATTTCGAACGTCCGTCACGTTCCGGTACCAA
This sequence comes from Pseudomonas massiliensis, assembly GCF_000826105.1. Classification (GTDB taxonomy): domain Bacteria; phylum Pseudomonadota; class Gammaproteobacteria; order Pseudomonadales; family Pseudomonadaceae; genus Aquipseudomonas; species Aquipseudomonas massiliensis. The sequence continues at coordinate 11,509 of NZ_CCYK01000002.1, forward strand.
GCCATCCCGGAAGTGGACTTGGGATTACCTGCCGTTGATGAATGCAAAATTTATGTACATCAGGGCTGACAGCGCACAACCTGCTATTTTCGAATTTCACCTTCATACTGAGCCTGCGGTTCTCAAACCGAATCGAAAGGGAAGTGGGCAGCCTGATCCGCTGAAGCTCGAAGAAATGACGCCCAATGTCAGAGTCTATCTTTACTGGCTCAAGGACGGAGCTGGTACCGATGTACAGGCTCACTGGGAGAAGGCTGAGTTCCCGGAAGGTGATTCGCTTTCCATATCGACGCTGACAGAGTCGTTGGAAGGAACGTGGTGGGACGTACAGCTCGTGGATTTCATTGCTTCGCCAGAGCTCATCTGCGAAATGATCAACAGGTTTGTATCTTACCCAAGCTCATGAATGAGGGGCGTGAAAACCCCGGATGACAGGTCAACCATGGACGCTATGCACCGGTGTTATCTGCACACCTTCGTGCATGCGCGAGTGGTTTACCATAACACCCGATATAAATAGCCCTCATATTACATTTACCAGCGGGAAAAATCGGTAACCTAGCGATTGATAGAACCGACATTATATTGCCGCAGGCTGTCCTCACAAGATGCTCACCGGTAGCGAAAACAGGCACCCCTTCTGAGCCTCACTCTACCGCCAGATCCCTACAGACCTGTATATTTATAGCCACAAAATCATTCCAGCTATATCGTTGAGCATAGTGCAGTTCGTATTGCAGATCTACTCGACAAATAGCAGGCCTTGTTTCATAGATCCGGCAGCCTTTCGTGGCTTCACAAAAGTGCCTGCAGGTTCCATCACCGCGGTCCAGATACTGCGTTTGTTTGGCCAGACGCACGTTGCGGCAACATTTGCCGCAACCGTTACAGGGGAATGCTGGCCACGTCATACTAGGGAAGCCAGCCAGTTGCGTGTGCTTTGGGGATTGTCGAATTCAAAGGGCAATTCAATACCCCTAGCATCGACAGCTCGCTTCAAGACAGTTCCGCGCTGCTGCTCATTGCTACAAGCTTCCAATTCAGTCGAGAACGCCTGTAACTCCTCGACGTCCAGGTTGAATTCGACCTTTGCTAGTTGAGCCAGGTAACGATCCAGCTCGGCATTGACGGCTTGGAATTGCTTGACCGTACCAGCATGGGGCATGATCGACTCGATATAGGCCCATAGCTTGCGAGCCACCGAGCTGTGCAGCAAGAAATAAGTGAGACCAAGACTGGTGATGCCTGTAACAAGGGCACTGGCGAAGGCCGCTAATTCGGCACCGAACGGGAAGCTGCACATTGGCAATAGCTGAGTATAGACCACCGATCCCGCCACTGTAGCGGCACCTGCGGATAATAAAACTACCACAGCTTGGCAAAGTTCGACGAAGCCCAATTGGTCCGGATTGAAGACCATGAGTTTGATGACCTTGACCAACTGACCCCAAACCTCGCGGATGATCTTAACCGCCATCGCTTGCGTGGTCACCAAGATGTTGAACAAGGTGGTCGTCAGGCTGCTGAGTACTCCCGCAAAAACACCGTCCTTGAAGGCCAAGAGAAACGCGCTGAAGCGTGCTTGAACACGGCTCCAGATACCTTTAAGCGTATCTTCGATGCTTTTAAGGAATGCCTCCAGGGTGAATTTATCCTTGAGCCTGCCGAGAAGCGCCGGCAACTGCTCACGCAATTCAAACCATATCTCTGCCATCACCAAACCCAGCATTTGCCGGGTACCCATGGCCAGTCCTGCCATGCCTGAAGCCTTGGCCGTTTGCTTAAGAAACTTGCTGCTGGTGTAATACTCCTGATTGATCTGCTGCTCGTAGGGCGCGCGTGCTTGCTCATCGCGTTTACGCATCGCTTCAGGGTCCACTGCTTTCAGTTCCGTTATCTTGGCTTCGTTCTTGCGGATCTTATCCTGCAGAGTACGGACCTTATGTAGCTGTTCCGGTGTTTCACGCGGCAGGGAGGCCAAACGCACACGATCATTGGCCAGCGTTTGCTCGTGGGCAACAATCAGACCCGGCAGTCTTTGCAGGTAGTCGTCAATCGGGGCCTGCTTCTTCGATTTATTGACCGTCTCATGCGTGGACTGCAGATTACTCGCTTGGTTGGCAAGCTGTATGCCATCCAGTCCGGCAAGCACGCGCCCGGCATCGTCATGGATTTCCTTGGCGCTGATTACATGGTCAAGGTTACGCGAGGCATTGGCCTCTAGCTGCTTTTTACGATAAGCGTCATGAAGCGTGCCAGCTTCATGCTGCTTCTTATCGGCGCGCCCGGTAGCAATGTAGATCTCGTGCTGGTGGTACGCTGTGCCTTCGTACTTGCCGCGTTGCTCATAGCGTTGCTTTTCGGCTTCGGTTGCCCAGATGCCTTGGCGTACGTTATGGATGGTATCTACTTCACCCCCGGCCTTGTCCTGGAACAGCAGGAAGTCCAACCCAAAGCTGGTGACCAAGCTGTTAACTACAGTTTTTTCGAGCTCTTCGGTCCACGGGAAGTCTTGCGCGGCGGCATGCATAGTTGCGTCCATAGCAGAAAATAGATGAACGGGGCCGCTGAGGCCCCCTTGGGGGTTAGGCAGCGTCGATCTCGCTTGCTTTTGCAGTGGCCTCAGCGATCTGCTTGTCCAGTTCTTCACTATTCAGGACCATGGACCCGTCAGCATCGGTGTCCATTACCGGCACCCCGTTTTCATCATTGATCACCTGCCCGTCTTTCTTCCTGACCTTGAACAACGGCGTGGTGATCACGTCAACCATGATATAGGCCAGCGCATAGCCGTGATTGATCATCTGCATGACTGAGTCGTCTAGCTTGGCGAGCTCTACGGCTACGTTGACGCCACGGGTTTTGAGGTCTTCGATATGATCGTTGACCACCTTCAAGTGATCGAAATAGCGGTTGAACTGCTTGTTCAGCGATCGGAGCACATCGCTGATATTAAATACATAGTCTTCGGTCTGGCTCAGGTGTTTACGCGCCTTCTCCAATTTGAGGATTGCGCTATCGACCTCGCCGCTCGCCTTGTTTGCGTTTTTCAAGGCTTCATCACCATGGCTGTTATAAGCCCAGCCAGCGATGGCCAACACAGGACCCGCCACGGCGGCGCCCAGAATCGCCGTACCGCCTGCCATTCCCAAGCCGCCCGTAGCTAGCGACCCGCCGCCGATGGCAGCCAACGTAGCGTTGGTCGCGGCTACGCCTGCGAGAGAAGATATGGCCGTGCCTGTGGAGGCCGCGCCAAGGGCCATTACACCCCCATATACTGCAAAACCTGCCGCAGCGCCGGCTAGCCCTGCACCAGCCGTAGCGCCCAAAACTCCAATGGCTGTGTAGCTATAGTTCTCCACGTCCTTGAGTTTGTGCTTGGGAAAATCGATTTCCAGCTTTTTCTGGCGGCCTGCGTTCAGCTCTTTCATCAGCTTTTCGGCAAGGTGTTTGAAGTCGTCAAAGCTTTTGCCGATAGCCAGCTCCTGGTTACCTAATGCTTCCAGTGCCTGGTTTGTAGCCTCTTCCTGTTTATCGAAGGTTTCCCTGTTTTTGGCGTAGCGCTGCTTGGCCGCATTGACCAAATCATCGGCTTCCGAATGCTTCTGGTAACCGTCATAGCCTTTCTTGGCACCGTAGGCAGCGCTGACTAGGGCTGCGGCACCTAGGATAAAGGGAAGAGGCATAGCGAGCTCCTATCAACGAAAAGGACGAGCACCTGAATTCTCAGGGGGCGTGGATTATCAAAATGGATTACAGCGATCACGGAACTGGATTGCCCGTTGGGGTTGCTCATTCCGTATGCTGGCGCTTTAGTATTCGGCTTGGCCGCGGCGGACTTGAGGGCGCTTGGCAAAAAAGTGATCCAACCTGCACAAACGATCGTATGGCTTAGCAGGACGGAGCAAATCAGTTCAATGGATAGTCATTCAGGATTGCCTCGTCGAAGCTCCCCCCGCAACCGCAGAAAACACGAGGAACCCGCTCGATATCCGCAGCCATTCGCTCGATAACGTTTCGCAGTTCCAGCTGCCGGTACCAGCGCTCCGGGATAGCCTGAATGCCGTGCTGCAGTCCCAGCAGATGGCCGGCAAGGAGACCCGTGCTGTCACTGTCACCGCTATGGTTCACCGCGCGGATGACGCCCTCTTCGAAGTTTTCGGCGGTGAGCGCGCACCAGACGGCAATAGCGAGGGCTTCCTCGGCAACCCAGCCACCGCCTAGTTCCGCGAGGCTGTCGGGGGTCGGCCGGTAACCCTCGGAAGAAAAGAAAAGTACCCGATCAAGCAACGTGCGCGTTTCTTCCAATCCCGGCAGACTGCCGTAAACGATCAGGCTCTCGGTGATGGCGTCCTCCAAGGTGTTTTCGTGGTCGAACATCCGTTGCAGGATGTCGCCAAACAGTCCTGCCGTGAGGTAGCCACTGGGGTGGCCGTGAGTAAGCCGGCCTGACATGGCGGCGAACTCAAAGGCGTTCCCGAAGAATCCGCAGGCCGCTACCCGCATGACCGCGCCGCATCCCTTGCTGTTGTTCAGGGCCGGCGTCCCCAGGCGCTGGCTTGCCTGGAGAGCCTGAAGGCAAGTGGTCCCAGGAGCCCGTCGCTCCCAGAGCCCAGGCTCACGAACCAGCCAGCCGTCCATGGGCACTTTCAGTTCACTCTGGCAGCTCTGGGTGCCCAGCCAGCGGAGCAGGGCCTGGTTGATGACGCTGGGTACATGAGGGCGACCGTAGCTACTGCCTTCGACGTAGGCCCGCAGCAATCCTTCGGCAGTGAACAGCATCATCTGGGTATCATCCGTGATGGTGCCAAGCCCTCCATAGGCCGGCGCGAAATCGCGTATCCCATCCGGGCCATGAAGGGCCTGGATAGCATTCCATTCCAGAAACTCCACCGGAGCCCCGAGCGCATCGCCGGCCGCACCGCCCAGCAGGCAACCCTTGATACGGTCCAGACGGGATAAGGTCCCGGCGCCTTCCATGCCTGTCCTGCAAACGGCCATGATCGTGTCCATTATGATATTCTTCTTACGGGCAAGGCCGCACGATATGTAGCCTTGATGGACACGTCCATAATGTGGAATTGTACAGGTAAGGTATTCGCACAGATGGAGAGGCAATGAAACGCAAACAGTCCATCGCGCAGGTCCGCTGGGATCTGGCGTTGCGTTATCGATTGATCGAGACCGTGGTCTGGTGGGAAGGCCGGCTCACCACGGGGCACCTGATGCAAAGCTTCGGCATCAGCCGTCAGCAGGCGTCCAAGGACATCAACACCTACATGGTCGAGCATGCGCCCAAAAACCTTACATATGACAAGCAGGTGAAGGGGTACGTACCAAGCAGGCATTTCAAGCCGCTGTTCATCGACGACAGTGCCAGTGCCTATTTGCACCTGCTCTATCACAACAATGAACGCGCTCCGCACATCGAGGGCCTAGCACTGGCCTACGCACATACCAAGGTGCTCGAAGTCCCCGACCGATCGGTGAAAGCCGAGATCCTGCGGCCCCTACTCAAGGCCTGCCGGGAAGGGCTGCGTCTGGAAACTGAGTATGTCTCACTCGCCCGGCCAGATCCCGAGGTACGCCTTATTGCCCCTCACACGCTGGTGTACACCGGGATGCGCTGGCACGTCCGCGCCTATTGCGAGCGCAACCGCGCATACCGCGACTTTGTGCTCAGCCGATTGCGCGGGGTACCCGAGCTGCTGGGGAAATCCGACAATGGCATCGGAGATGACGAGGTCTGGAACACCGAGGCTCCTGTCATCATTCGCCCGGACGAAAGGCTTGCCCCTGCCCAGAAAACCATCATCGAAACCGACTATGGGATGGTCGACGGCCAGCTGGTGATTCCCAGCCGGCAGGCACTGGTGAAATACGTACTGCAGCGCTATCAGATAGACCCGAAGAACCTCGACCCCAAGCCCGAAGCCCAGCAGATTGTGGTGAGCAACCTCAAGGAGCTGAAGCCTTGGCTGTATGATTGATCCAGGTTGTATGCCGCTCGCCCGTGCTGCGTTCATTCTGTCTTGTTCATCTCGATCGCACCGCGGCGGCTGTGCTTCATAGCGATAGGTCATGATCTTGCAGGCTGCATTGGCGGCGCTTACTACCCGATGCGTAAGGTCGGCCTGCCATCGGAGCAAAGGTCGAAAACTCATTGGCTGCGCGAGCACTGGCGCATCGTGTTTTGGGTTTCTGATCGTGACCGTGAAAAACGCCAGAAAGCTTATCCCCGCGCGTTCTCCGGCTTGGCCGACAAAGACCGGCACGCTTGGCAAGATTGCACACGACAGCACAGGCTCGTTCATGGCAGCTCGATTTTCCTTCAACACTTCCTCCCATAGGCTTCTCCGAGCTCCAGCATAACGCCGAGGCCGGACGCCCGCCTTCTCCGGGTCGGCATTAGTACGCCGTCAGACCCTCCATTAATCTTCTTTGATGTCATATAATAATCATTGACAATGTAATTTTAGCGCTCTAAGCTCTGTTCACATCACCTGAGGAGCGAACCGTGAGCACATTCTGGCGTGACAAATTCGAACACAATTTTCTGACCACCGAGACCACGCTTGGCCTGAACGATATCCTTTCGGACGCAGAGGCCGCGTATCTGGGGTGGCTCGGCGCTTCGCTGATGGGCTTCCACGGTGAGATTGACCCGGCCAAGCTGGAAAGCCTGGATCAACTCTTCAACGGCGAAGAGCGGGTACGGCTGGCGGCCAATGACTGCTATGACTATGCAATCAACGGACGACTGCGACTGGCCAGAAATGGACAGGAACAAGACCAGATGAATGACAACTGGAGCTGCCTGGCCATTCTGCTGTTGTCCGCTCGACCAGGTATCGAATTGTTTTCGCCGGAGGTTCGGGGTCACCAGACTGCTGTACCCACGAGGCTCGAACGCCTGTTCTTCCATGCGCTGGTACGGGCCCGCCTTGACCTGGGCACCGATCCTGATTTCGAAGAGCACGAGGGGATCCCCATGATCCTTCGTGGAGAGACCCATACCGGATACCTCACGCTGAAAGAGATCGCGCTCCTGGGGCAGATGTCCGAGCGAGCCGTGCGCAATGCCGCCCAACCCACGGCGGCAGATCAGCTAAAAACCCGCAAGGAACAGAACCAGACAGTGGTCGACGCCCACGAGGCGTTGCGCTGGCTGAAAGGCCGTCGCGGCTTTGTAGCCACTCGGGTTGACTGACGTTCGCTTCCCTGTCCCAACCCAGCCATCGTTAAAAAGGACTTCACCATGAGCTTAGAACGGTTCAGCATCCTGCTATCCGGTTCCACCCACGATTTCACAAAGACCCTGCCGACGGAGCTGCTGCTTTCGACCGAGGGTCGCTTGCAGACCTTCTATGCCCCGTTCGATCACATCAATACGGCAGCAAGGGTCGTGCTGTGTGGCATTACCCCCGGGTTGCAGCAGGCCAGTCGCGCCCTGGCAGAAGCCCGCAGGCAACTGCGCCAGGGGGCCTCGCTCGAACAGGCCAGGCAGGCAGCCAAGAAAACGGCCAGTTTTGCCGGGCCCATGCGCAGCAACCTCATCAATATGCTCGATCATGTGGGCCTTCATACGCTGCTGGGAATCGACAGCTGTGCACGCCTGTTCGACTCACACCGGCACCTAGTGCATTACACCTCGGCACTTCGTTATCCGGTTTTCCTGGACGGTCAGAACTACAGTGGCAGCCCTGCCATGCTCAGCCGTGCGAGCCTGCGGAGCCAGATCGAAACACACCTGGCGGAAGAGATCAGGGTGCTGGGCCCGATGTGCATCTATGTCCCTCTCGGCCCGAAGGTCACCGAAGCCTTCCATCATCTCCAGGCTCAAGGGTTGCTGAAGCCGGAGCAGCTCCTTGATGGCCTTCCTCATCCTTCCGGAGCGAACGCAGAGCGGATCAGCTATTTCCTGGGCGATAAGCCTCGCGAAAAGCTGTCGAGCAAGACCAATCCGATGGTTCTGGATGCAGCCAAGGCACGGATCCTGGCCAAGCTCGCCACGCTGCGAAGCGAAGCGAAGGTTTTATGAAGTGATCCCGGGATCGATTCCAGCACGATGCCAGGATGGATCTCGGTTGTTGTAGTGGTAGTCACCGCCTGAGGTGGCGGAAATACATCTCTCCTGTGCTGGCCTGTCCAGCTTGCTGCTTAGCAGCCCGTGCGGCTCTGGTATTCACAGCCGCTTTTTCTACCGAAGCGCGTTGTATACGCAACTTGGACAGTACCTACGCGGAACGCCTCAGCCTGCTGAGGCCGGTTCGTCACCTGGGCTGATAGGCCTAACGCACTATACGAATATGGGTTCGATCCAGCCGCTCCGCATACCCGTTAAGCAGAATAGGTCCTACGTACGAAGCGATGGCCACGGGGGTTACGTTCGCCTGAAGCCAAGCGCCCAGGCTCTCCGGATCAGTGTCCGTCCGCGAGGTGCCGATAAGCACTGTCCGGTTGAGCATATGCTTTCTGAGCGCGGCATATTGCTCGGCGCTTACGTAGGTCTTGCCTGTTTTACCAAATTTGATCGTGGTGCCAGTCAGTACAGTGCCTTCATAGGCAAAATCGCTACGCATTCCCCATGTTTTCATGCTGCCCCCTTATCGCTCTTTAAGAACCCTTGTCAGGCTGGTGATGCTATGTGTTTTTGAACTGGCTAGCCGGCTATGCTCGCTTTTTATAGACCGCATGGCGGGAAACCGTGGTACGGACAAACTCCAGCCCAAATTCTGCAGCCTCGCGTTTCACCTGCTTCCCAAAAATTACCCTGCTGGAGCGATCCAAGGTTTGCCAGATCGCTGGACCAATGATTTGCGGAATCTCGAACTCCATATCTTCCGGCAATCTGGGAACGTTTTCCTTGAGGACCGCCGCGGCGCGACTCGCTGGGGTATTAATGCTGTTCACATGTGCTCGCAAGAGCGTCAGGATCGTCTCCGAAGCATCAGTTTCATGCTGTGCCCAAGCGGCAAGCTCGGGAGTAAGAACAAGGGAGATTTTCATGAGGTTTCCTCTATAGAAGGGCCTAGGGCGCTTGCCACATGCATAACCCACTGCAAGCATAATTGCATTATAAAATGCAACTTGCAATAGGTATTTGCAATTGCGAGTAGAAATCAATTTTTTACTATTGATAAAATAGGTTATCAAGAGTTTTCGGTTAGCATGCCGTTTGGGTCGTTTTGGAGAGGGCAGGGGAGATGGATGAGCTGACGGTGCACCAGGAGGCGGTTGAACGCCGGTTGACGGCGGTCGAGTTTCAGCACCTGGCCACGGTGCCGGCGGCGGTCGAATGGTTTGCCAATATTGATAACCCTCGCACGCGCCGTGCCTACCAGAACGACCTGGCGGATTTCTCGTCCTTTATAGGGCTCACGACCGCCGAGGACTTTCGCAGGGTGAACCGTGCGCATGTATTGGCCTGGCGGGCGCAGCTGGAACAGCGCGGTCTGGCCGGGGCCACTATCCGGCGCAAACTCGCGGCACTGGCCAGCCTGTTCGACCATTTGTTGGAATGCAACGCCGTCGCGGGCGGTAACCCGGTGCATGGCGTGAAACGGCCCAGGATCGAAACCAACGAAGGCAAGACCCCAGCGCTGGGCGATCACCAGGCCAAAGCGCTGCTCGATGCGCCGGACGCGGCCACATTGAAGGCACTGCGGGATCGGGCCATTCTGGCCGTGCTGCTGTACCACGGGCTGCGCCGGGAGGAAGCGGCGCAACTGGCGGTGGGCGATATCCTGGAACGCCGCGGCATCAAGCATTTGCGGGTCCACGGCAAAGGCGGCAAGGTGCGGTATCTACCTTTACACCCCGTAGCGGCGGACCGCATCCACGACTACCTGGAGCGTTCCGGGCATCACCTGGTCGCCCCGAAGGCATCACTGTTTCTACCGCTGCGCGGCCCAATTGATCGAGGCGGCATCACGGCGGACGGCATCTATAAGCTGGTCGAAGCGTATGCGAAAAAAGCCGGTATCAAGGTGGATGGCCTGGGCGTGCATGGCCTGCGCGCTACGGCAGCGACCAATGCCTTGGAGCATGAGGCGGACATTGCAAAGGTCCAGGCGTGGCTGGGGCATGCGAACATCAGCACGACCCGAATCTATGATCGACGGCAGAATAGGCCGGAGGATTCACCTACTTATAAGGTCCGGTATTGAACCGCCGATTCCACACTACGCGGTTTGGTGTCCCTGCCTAAGCGTTGATACTCGATAGCAGACATCCTTTAAGTCCACTGCATCTGGCAGGGAAGGGTAGCCACGATTTCGGTGCCGTGCGAATTGCTTGAGGTAACGTGGAGCGTTCCATGGTGCCCTACGCAGATCTCATTCGAGATGTAGAGCCCCAAGCCTAATCCATCCTCGCGGTGGCCCAGTTCAGGGCGTTTGAACGGCTGAAAAAGCGAGGGCAATACCTCTGCAGGAATCGCAGGGCCGCTATTGTGCACCGAAAGCATCAGGTTTTGCCCGACCGTGTTAACGCGCACCTTAACCGGGGTGCCTTTTGCCCCGTGCGTAATGGCATTGCCGACCAGGTTGGACAGCAATTGCCCTAATCGATTGGGGTCGCAATAGAGCCCGGTAGGGATATGCAACGTTTCCAGAATCTGCGCATGCGGGTGCACGACCCTCAGCTCCATGAGCACGGCTTCGAACTGCTCCTGCAGATCATCAGTCAGCACGGGTTTGACAGGGATCCCTCCTCCCAATTTGCCACGGGCAAAATCAAGCACATCCTCGATCAGGCTGCTCATCCGCAGCGCGCTCTGGCGAATGGCCCGGACCATTTTTACACTGCGTGGCTCATTAACTCTGGCTTCCAGCAGTTCCGCACTCAGCCGTACCGCACTTAAAGGGGTTCGCAAGTCATGGCCTAGTACGGCCACGAACTGCTCGCGCAACACTCCGGCTTCGGTTGCGTCGACAAGGGCCTGTTCGGACGTGAGTAATCCTTTGTGCAGATCAAGGTTCATCGCAATCAACTGAGCGTAAAGCCCCATCGTCTTCAACACGGTCGCTTCGTCAAAGCTGGCGGGAAGCGGGTCGATCGCGCACAACGTACCGAAAAAGTCCCCATCGGCGGTGACGATGGGGATGGAGACATAGCTCTCTAGCCCGTACAGCTTAGGCGTGTGGTGCTGTGAGAAGACAGGGTGATTACTCGCGTGGGGAAAGATGACGGGCTTTCGGTTCTGCCGTATCTCGTGGCAGATCGTGGTTCCCAACTCAAGTTGGCTGCCGGGTATCAAACCGAAATCAATGGAGTCATCAACCGCACAGGTCACCCAGTTCTTATCCGTAACCCGGGCCACGGCTGCGAACCGCATCCCCGTTGCCTGCTTGACCATTTCCAGGATCAACGGCACCGAATCGATCTTCTGAACGGCGGCGATGGCGTCGGAAAAATCAGGCGCGTCTGGCTTTGCGCTGAGAGAGGAATCAGTCACAGGACTTTGATCGCTATCCAAAGGCGTATAAGGGAAGGGACGCTACCTTTAACGGTCGGGACAAGAGGCCATAGGCGCAGCGAAGCTCAGGTTAAGCTTTGCCGTATCGCACTGTCCAGTCGAGCCACTGAAAACGGCTTGTTGATGATCGTCAGTTCACGAAACTCGGGCTCGAGCGCTGCGCGGCGCTGTACCCGCTGGCAAATAGGATCGGAATCGATCAGTTAAGGAGCGCACCGTTGAGATTGATATCAGGAAGGTGAAGGGAGCGGCGGCTGACGGCGGTAGAATTTCAGCACCTAGGCGGGTGCCCGCCGCGGTAGAATGGTTTGCCAACATCGACAACCTCCGCACATGCCGTGCGTATCAGATGGCCTGACAGATTTCTCGTCTTTTATAGGGCTGACCGGTACGGAGGATTTTCGCCTGGACACCCGTGCATACGTCCTGGCCTAGCGGGCCAACCTAGAACGCCGTGGGTGGCCAGATCCACCATTCGCCGCAAGCTGGCGGCGCTGGCCAGCCTCTTCGACCACCTGCTGGAAACAACGCGGTTGGCGGTGGCAAGCAACATACTCGAGCGGCGCGGGATGGAGCATTTGTTGGCGCAACGGAAGGGCGGAAAGGTGCATTATTTGCCGTTGCACGCCATGACCGGCGAACGCATGCATGCCTAACTGGGCGCTAAGCACATCACCTGACGGACCCCAAAGCACCGCTGTTCATGCCCTTGCGCGGCCGACAGACCGGCGCTGGCGTCGCCGCTAAGGATCTATACCCTGGTAGAAGCGTACGCGAAGAAAGCCGGCATCAAGGTCGCGGGTCTTGGCGTGCATGGTCTGCGAGCCACGGCGGCCACCAATGCTGTGAAGCATGAGGCGGACATTGCGAAGGTCCAGGCCTGATTGGGGCATGCGAACATCAGTACCAAACGGATCTATGATTAGCGGCAGAACCGGCCGGAGGATTCACCTACGTACAAGGTGAGATATTGATTCCCTGGCTAAGTAATGCTGGCGACACGAGCCCGCTAGCATTGGCTTGGAGGACAAGCGGTCTTTAAGAAAAGTTGGGCCGTGTCGATAGCTAACGGTTAGAGCCCAAATGATGGAATTCCTATGGCCTACCGTGTATTCCGCCGCTTCTTCAGCCTCCACCAAGCTTGGTTGGACCTTCTCGTCATCGCCTGTCTAGGCACTTTTGTGCTTTGGACAGGCATCCACTTCGACCTCTATGAAGCACTCACTCGCTTCAATGATCGGCACGAAAGCTGGCAGTCAGACGAATTCATCCTGGGCTTCGTCGTCATGGGGTGGTGTGGATTTGCCTTTGGTATCCGACGGGTCCTCGAGCTTCGCAAGGAAATTGTCGGTCGCCGGGCCGCCGAAAAAGCCGCTATCGATATGGCCATCCATGACTCCATGACCCGGTTGCCGAACCGCAGAGGGCTAGACTTGGAGTTCCATTCGCGCCGACTGTGCCCCAATGATCCCTTCTTTCTTGTACTGTTTGACCTTGACGGCTTCAAATCCGTAAACGATGTCTATGGGCATAGCTATGGCGACCGGCTGTTGCAGGAGTTGGCGGATCGTATCCGTACAAGCTTACCAAGTGGGGATTTCGCCTGTCGTCTGGGTGGAGATGAGTTCGCGCTGATCATTCGTTCAGCAAAAACAGCTGAATCTGCCCGTCTGTTGCTCAATCAACTAGCCTCGTTGATTTCAAGCCCTATGGTATTTGATTCCGTACGTCTCGGGACGGGAGGCACCTATGGCGTTGCCCAGTATCCCAAAGACGGGATGGACCTTAGCAGCTTGCTTCGTCGGGCCGATCTCGCGCTGTATCAGGGTAAGTATGACGGTAAGAATACGGTTCGGTTTTTCGACCCGCACCGGGATTTTCATTTGGAAGAGCAATCACAAGTTGCGCAGTTACTACGTGAAGCGCTGGACAATGGCTATCTGAGCCTGGCGTATCAGCCAATCGTCGCTCTAGAGGATGGGCGCATTGTTGGCTTCGAGGCCCTGGCCCGCCTGAATCACCCCGTTCATGGACCAATTTCACCCTTACACTTTATCCCTGCTGCGGAGCGATCCGGTCTGATGCGTGAGCTGACCACGTTGTTGCTGGAGCGAGCCTGTCGAGAAGCAACAGCCTGGCCTGAACACCTCTGGCTTGCATTCAACCTCAGCGCGATGGACCTTCGCGATGAAGGTCTCGTCAACCGGGTGCAGGGTGCCTTACAGCGAAGCGGTTTCCCATCCGGCAGGCTGGAGCTGGAAGTGACCGAAACAGCCGTCGTGAGCGATGTGGCATTGGCCAGCAAGCACATAGAAGCGCTGCATGACATAGGCATCCGTATGGTGATGGACGATTTCGGGACGGGCTACTCCAGCTTGGCTCAACTGGCTCACTTCAATTTTGACAAACTTAAAATAGATCGCACCTTCATCAGCACCGTTCTTGAAAACAACAAGAATGCTCGTATCGTCCGTGCCGTCATTCGTCTAAGTGAAGGCTTGGGCCTGCCCGCCCTTGCGGAGGGAGTTGAAACGCAGGAACAGGCGCAGTGGCTGAGTGAAGCAGGCTGTTCCATGGCTCAAGGGTTTCTGTTCAGTGAACCGCTTTCCGAAACGCGCCTAAGGGAGTTCCTAGGAGCTTTATCAAAGTCCGGTCATGAAGCGCTGGAGCTTGGCGCAACCAGCGTTGGGGCGTCTGTTGATACGTCCTGTCGAGCACGCTGAATCCGCTTTGATTCAGCACGGATTTTTCATGTTACTGGCGCAGCGACTACGCTGTGCCTACCTAAGCTAAAAGCAATCTGGTTCCATTTCGTCAGATCGATACGCTACACAGCAAAGGATGCACTGCCCGGCTTGTAAAGGGACGGTTCATGATCAACAGGTTTCTACAACTTAACCAATTCCTGGATCTTGGAATCAACGAGCGGCCGTTCAGCACTGCCGCGCAGCCATGCGGACCGTAACCATCTGATTTAATAGCGTCCTAGCATATTTTCGAACCAGACAAGCGTTCCATTAAAGAAATGCGTGCCTGTGCCGATAGCGCTTTCATAATCAGCACAGGTGGCCGCAATGTTCAACACCGCACTAAAGGACGAATTGCGTCGTAACGCGAGTGAGTTGGCGTTGCTACGGCAAATCCAGGCCAGCTTGGACGCCGAGATGATCAAGTTTAGCGTTGATCTGGACTACAGGATTGTTGAATGTAACAAACGATTTGCCGACTTTCTGGGCCGCTCTGTTGAGCAGGTAAACGGCAGTCTCATGGGCGATCTTGTCCCTGATTACGTGAAAACATTGCCCTGCTTTCGTAACCTCCGGCAAGCCGTCGGTGCCGGTATTGCGGTTTCCGACCGGTACCGATTCCTGCGCCCGGACGGCTTATTGGTTTGGATTCAGGCTTATTGGCAGCCCATCAAGGATACCGGTGGCAAGGTCATCAGCGTGGTCTGCATCGGTACCGACGTCACGCAGGCCACTGAGCTCGCGCGCGAGAACGAGGATTTGATTGCGGCCTTACAACGCTCTACTGCCGTGATCGAATTCGACTTGAAAGGCTACATCATAACGGCCAACGCACCGTTCAGTGCAGCCATGGGTTATGGCCTGGCCCAGATCAAGGGCAAGCACCATTCGATGTTCTGTACACCTGCCGAAGCAGCTTCTGCGGAGTACGCAGGGTTTTGGCGTCGGCTGAATCAAGGCGAGGTGATGGGAGGCCGGTTCAAGCGTCGGGACGCGCAAGGACGAGACGTTTGGCTTGAAGCAACCTACAACCCTGTTCGCGACACACAGAACGTTTTATACAAGGTGGTAAAGTTTGCCACCGTCATCACTGAGCAAGTGAATCGGGAAACACAGGTTAACGAAGCGGCTGTAACGGCTTATGACGTTTCCAAAGCGACAGACGAAAAGGCTCAGAGCGGAACAGACGTCATTGCACAGACTGTAAACACGATGGAAAAAATTGCGGCCGAAATGGCGTCCGCCTCCACAGGTATTGAAGCCCTGGGGAAGCAGTCCATGCTCATCAGTACCATGGTACAAACCATCGGTGGCATCGCGAGCCAGACGAACCTGTTGGCCCTGAACGCGGCTATCGAAGCGGCGCGCGCAGGGGAACAAGGGCGGGGATTTGCGGTGGTAGCCGATGAAGTCAGGCATCTGGCCAATCGTACCGGCACGGCGACCGAGGAAATTGTCAACTTGGTGCAACAGAACCAGGCACTAGTGGACGAGGCCATTGCCCGCATTTCGAGCAGTCGGGAAGAAACCCAGGAAGGCCTGAGCCTGGCCAACCAGGCAGGTGCCGTCATTGTCGAGATTCGCGAAGGTGCGAAGAAGGTGGTAGATGCTGTCGGACAGTTCGCAATCCATCTGCAAAGATGACCATTAAAATCTACCTTATCCAGGGAGCCAGGCGGCATCTATTCGAAGCACCTCTTTTCTGGACGCGTCCATACTCGGGCACAAGCCGCATGGCAGAGCGGGTATGACAGGATGGACCGGTAGGTGGTAGGAACCAAAAAGAATGGTTCTTGCGAAAGGTTATACCTTTTTTCCAGGTAAGCCTTGTGGTCCCTATTTCCTCCATCCGCTCAGTAGGCGTGCAGCCCCCCGGTGGACCAAGATACTTTCCTCGTGAATGAAGCCTCTGGACACACCGCTGCGATTGCAGCGTTAGATAGCGCCGAAATATACCTACAAGATCCTCTAGATGCCGGGCTCATCGGCAGCTTTCAAGGCAATCGCATGGCGGAGGATCTCCGCCTAGCGGATGCCTTACGTTGCCAGGCTATAGATGCCGAAGCAGCCCCGAGAACGCTCGGGGCTCACGACCATCTGGCGTCACTTGGGAGCCTCATACCTTAAAGGTCAAGACCTTAAAAAGACGAAGCGACGAGTGATCTTTAGCGGTTGAGCTCGAAAAGCGTATTCATCCATATCCTTGCCGATCAAGGCCCAGCTCCGCGGTTCGCCTGGTCAGGGCGCGTTCATACAACTCATACAGCCGCTCGATTCGAGCCACGGGCATCACCTGCAACAGCTTCAGGGCTTCGGTAAAGCCCACAGCGCGTTGCTCGGCCAGTAAGGCGTTGGTCATGGTGTCTGCGCGCTGGATGTCTTCGAGCAGCGATTGGCACTTGTCTTCCAGGTAGTCGGGGAGTTTCAACCCCGCCACGGTAGGCCAGGGACCGCTCATGGCTGATCCGTAGGGAGTTCGCCTTGGGCCCGGCGCTCATCTAGCAGCCCTCTCCATTCGAACAGCCGGCTGGCCTTCTCCTTATCGGTACCGCAAAACATGGCGCGCTCCTTTGGGTGGCAGATCACTCTTATAGGTCTGAAAAAGCTATACAGCAAAGAAGAAACAGTGATAGGCGTCGGAGTGTGGAGGCTATTAAAAGCGCCTTCGCTTGCATTTGTTAGTGTGCCCTGACTGTCCACAGCTGATCGATGCGCGTGGTGTAGCTCTGGCTCATCAGCTCGCGGCGCATGCCCCAGTCGGGCGCTATCGGCACCGTGGCTGAGCGCAGCGTACCCCGGCCCCACCGAGCATTGATAGCATCCATGGTCTGCATCAGCTGCTCGCACTTTTCGGGCTGCGTCTGTGCAAATAGATCGTCCGTAAACTCACCCGATTGCCGCAGGTCCAGCAACAGCACTTCGGCCTTGCTGTAGCGGTAGCCTGGCTTGTAGATCCGCTCCACGGTCTGAGTGGCCGCGTTGGTCATCAGCAGGGTGTCGTGGGTGGGGTAGGGCAGCTCGACCAACACGCCGTTCGCGTACTTGGCTTCGTCCGGGTTGAACATGCCGGTGCGCACGGCAATGCGCATCTTCTTGCACATCGAGCCCTGGGCGCGCAGCTTCTCGGCCGCGCGTGCGGTGTAGCTGGCGACCGCTTCCTTGATCGGGGCCAGGTCGGTCAGCCGCTTGCCGAACATGCGGCTACAGCAAATTTCCTGCTTCGGCGGGTCGGGCTCGTCCAGTTCCAGGCACGGCACGCCGGCGAGCTCGCGGGCGGTGCGTTCCAGCACCACGCTGAACCTGGCGCGCAGGGTCACGGGGTCGGCGTTGGCCAGGTCCATGGCGGAGTGGATGCCCATGCCCTGCAAGTGCGCGTTCAGGCGTCGGCCTACTCCCCACACCTCGGATACGGCGGTGTTGCGCAGCACCCAGTCACGCTTGAACGGGTCGCAGATGTCCACCACGCCGCCGGTTTGCTGTTGCAAGCGCTTGGCGGTGTGGTTGGCCAGCTTGGCCAGGGTCTTGGTGCGGGCAATGCCCACGCCGACTGGAATGCCGGTACAACGCAGCACCCTCTCCCGGATAGACCGGCCCAGGGCGGTCAGGTTGCCCGGCTGGCCGGTAAGGTCGCAGAAGATCTCGTCAATTGAATAGACTTCGGCGCCGGCCACCATGCCCTCAATGATCGTCATCACCCGCTCGGACATTTCTCCATACAGCGCATAGTTGCTGCTGAAAGCGACGATGCCATGCTGGCGCAGCGTGTCCTTGATCTGAAAGTACGGCGCGCCCATTTTCACGAAGGGCTTGGCGTCGTAACTGCGGGCGATCACGCAGCCGTCGTTGTTCGACAGCACCACAATCGGCGTTTTGGCCAGGTCCGGCCTAAACACCCGCTCGCAGGAGGCGTAGAAGCTGTTGCAGTCCACCAAGGCGAATACCGGCTCAGGCGTAGGCATGATCGCGCACGCTGTAGCGGACCACACCCCAGATGGTCATGTCATCGCTTTCCAGCACGTAGCGTTGAGGGTAGGCCGGGTTTTCGGACTGGAGAATGACGTCGCTGCCCTTGCGGTGCAGCCGTTTGCACACCGGCTCGCCGTTGAGCGCGGCAATCACAATGTCGCCATGGCGCGCTTCGCGGCCGCGATCCACGATCACCAGGTCGCCGGAAAACAGGCCGGCGCCGTTCATGCTGTCGCCCTCGATCTTCACCAGGTAAACATGCGGGGCGCGCAGGTCGAACAGCTCATCCAGGGAGATGTGCTTTTCCAGGTGATCCGCCGCCGGCGAGGGGAAGCCGGCCGGCACGCGGCAGGCGAAAAACGGCAATGGATAGACGGAAGGCTCAAGCGGCCCCAGGACAACAATGCTCATGGTCAGTCGTCCTGCAGCACGGTCCAGAAAATCTGGATATGGCCGTCGTCGCGGTAGGCCAGGGTCACGTTATCGTTTTCGCCCAGCTCCGCCATGATCCGCTCCCAGGCTTCTTCCGAATCGCCCTCCAATCGCTCCAGCAACGCGGTTCTGGCCTGCTGGGCGGCGGGGTGGTTGATGGCCCGCTGCAAGCGCGTGGCCAATAGGGCATAGGGTGTCAGCCGGGCAGGGGCAAAGGAAGACGTGGCCATGACAGTGACTCTTAACTGTATATATTTACAGTATTACAGTAAAACCGGCTGAGCAAGGTTTTTTCGTCCTCCCATGGCTTGCCAACGCTGAGGCAGACCGAGGTTTCAAGAATACGTAACCCCTTGAATATGCAGGCTAAGGCGTCATCACCACTGAAACATCTTGAAGTAAACGCTTTTCTGAGCTGGTTTACCGAGTGGGGCTACAGTTGCATTAAGCCTTCATACAACAAGGCTTCTAATAACACCTAAGGTGGTTCACGTCCGGATGACGACTGAAGCATTCCATAACCGTTAGGAAAACGATCACGATGAGCCTGCGAAATCTCAGTATTGGTCCCCGTTCTGCCCTGTTCTTTGGCCTGATTTGCGCGATGCTCATCGCCCTTGGGCTGGTCTCCCTTCGGCAAGCCCACCAGCTGGATGAAGCGGAGCAGTTCGTAGAGCTGAACGTTGTTCCCAGCATCAGGCAATTGGGCATTCTGGAGCGAGAATTCGCTGCCATCCGCGGTAACAATGCCCGATTGCGCAATGCCGCTGAGCCAGTGCCGGTTAAAGCAGAGGCTGTCCAGGATCTTCAGAAAAGCAGGGCAGCGATTGATGAAGCCTTGAGCCGACTGGAAGCGCTTATCGTGACGCCTCAAGGTCGCGAAGCGCTCGATGCGCTTAAAAAGCTGGAGCAGTCCTATGACGGAAAGCTGGACCGCTATGTCGGCTTCATCACAGCCAACCAGTTGGACGCGGCAATGCAGTTTTCAGCCGGTGAAATGCGCGCTGACGCCGAAGCCCTCGATGCGATGCTTTCGCGTCTGGTGGACGTCAATCTCAACAAGAGCGCTCGAGCAGGGGAAACGGCACGCGCGGCGTACAGCCAGGCTGTAGCGACTGTCACAGGCTTTATCATCGTAGGGGTGCTGGTCAGTATTCTGCTGGCCTACCTGTTTACCCGAAGCCTCACCGTGCCTATCCGTCAGGCGCTTGCTGCAGTCGAGGGCATTGCAGGAAACGATCTTCGTCAGCAGATTCAGGTTGAAGGTAATGATGAACCTGCACGCATGATGATGGCCCTGTCCAGAATGCAGGATCAGCTGCGAGAAGCCATCAGCCTGATTGGAGAGTCCGCGACACATCTTTCTGCGACCGCTGAAGAGATGCATGCTGTGACCGAAGACGCATCGCACGGCTTGCAACGGCAGAACAGCGAGATTGAAATGGCGGCCACCGCCGTTACGGAAATGAGCGCAGCGGTAGATGAAGTCGCAAGCAATGCCGCCGCGGCATCCGAAGCCACCGGTCAATCCAGCGCGGCGGCAGTGGACGGTCGTTTGCGCGTCAACGAAACCGTTGATGCCATTAACCGGATGGTCGCCACCGTCAGATCCACCTCCACCAACGTAGAAAACCTGGCGGAGAATACGCGTGCGATCAGCAAGGTCCTGGAAGTGATAAGGGCCATTGCCGAGCAAACCAACCTGTTGGCGCTTAACGCCGCTATTGAGGCTGCCCGCGCTGGAGAAGCCGGCCGCGGCTTCGCTGTTGTGGCTGACGAGGTACGGGCATTAGCGCACCGTACCCAGTCATCCACGCTGGAAATCGAACAGATGGTCGGCCGCATCCGAACGGGTACCGAGGATGCCGTCAGTTCCATGCATGACACCAATACCCAAGCACAGCACACGCTGCAGAAGGCCCAAGGCGCTGGCCAGGCGCTTCACGTCATCACCGAATCCATCGAGCAGATCAACGAGCGCAACTTACTGATCGCGACGGCAGCGGAGGAGCAGGCGCAGGTCGCTCGCGAGATAGACCAGAGCCTGGTCAGCATTCGCGACCTGTCCGGCCAGACGTCCGAAGGATCGCGACAGACCACGATCGCTACTGCGGAGCTTTCAAAACTCGCCGTTAATCTCAATCAGCTCGTGGCCCGCTTCAAGATTTGAAGCTTCCGTGGGGGCAGTGTATGTATCAGCTTCTTGTAGAAATCCGTAACGCTGACAATTACGGCGCCCCCTCAAACGGATCATCGTGAACTCCCCCGAGCTCTGGTACCAAGTGATAACAAGCCCTTTGGTGGATCGAGGAGATGAGGCACATCAGCTCCTGGATATCCCCCTGCACTACGAGGGCCCGCAACCGGACAAAGCGCCTTATACCCTTGTCTATGACGACGATATAACCCAGCAATCCTGGGCTCGCTGGCCCTGACGAAAACCTTGAAAGCAACCGGAAGCCGCGTCTGCTGCTATGGACCTTTATCTTTCAGGTGATCGTCATAGCACTGCAAAACACCTCGTTTCATGGGCAAAGGTGGGTGGGCAGGCGGGGTTAAAGGCTATGTAACCCGGTACGTACAGAGGCAGACAGGGGGCAACCGGGCACCGGGTCACGCATGGACGTGTTCATTGCGCCGCAATAACTTGGCTCAACGCTCATCTTTACCGGCGTGCTCCCGGTGTGCCGCCTCGTCACTTGCTGCGCTCGGAGCGTTGTCCGAGGACCGGTGCGCCCGGGGTTTTATGACCGCGATCAGCCGTGGACTCGCGACGGTGGGTGGTGAGACGGACAGACCCGGGCGGCGGTTCGTTGAGCACCGCCCAGAACATCCCCAGGTCCGACACCGCCGCGACGAATGCCTTGAACTCGACCGGCTTGACCACATAGGCGTTGGCACCCAGCGCGTAGGCGCGGCTGAGGTCAGCGTCTACGGTCGAACTGGTCAGCATCACCACAGGAATGCTGCGTAGCGCATCGGTGGTGCGGACTGCGTCAAGGACGTCCAGGCCGTCCATCTTGGGCAGCTTGAGGTCGAGCAGGACGACGGCCGGATTGCCCTCCGGCCGGTCCGCGTACGCGCCACGGCGAAGCAGGTAATCCAGGGCTTCGGCACCGTCGCGCAGGACGATCACTTCGTTGGCCAGCTGGCTCTTTTCCAGCGCAATCAGGGTCAGTTCCAGGTCGCGTGGATTGTCCTCGACCAGGAGAATAGGCTTTAGCATAATGCCATCACAGTGAAAAAAAACGGCAATATTTTAGCAAACAGGCCCCTACCCATGCACCCCGAGGCGACGCTAGGTTTGTGTGCTGGTGCGGACTGGAACGTTACCTACCCCGGTCGGTCAGTTGACCGCCGACAGACAGAACGAATGACGTATGGATCAGTGGTACTGCAAGCGCTTCGAGCAAGGGCCCAAAACATTTGTGGCCCTGAGGCAGCTGCGCGAACTCGGCCTGGGCCTGCGTGGCATTCCCAAGCATCAACCCTTCTACAAGGTTGTTCTCGATGCCGAGACGGCGTGCACCACGGTGTTCGTGCTGCCTGGCCACGCAGACGTGGCGCAGGCATTCGGCGCGCAGCCCTGCGAGCCGCCCGTGTTCGGGGCTTCGTTCTATGACGTGACCGTGCCGCCCGTGACCTGCCTGCTCCAACACGCGCACAGCCCCGCGTGCGAAAAAGCGTTCTAGGTCACCTATCCCATTCACGGTACGCGAGCCAGCGGACCGTACCCTTCAGGTCCGGTCCAGTCTTGACTCGACCAGTTCACAGAGGGCGTCCAGCCGCCACGGCTTGCCCACGAAGACGGCGCTGGCGGGCAGGGGGCAGGTTTGCACGGAAAACCCGCTGGTGATGATGATGGGCAGCTCAGGTCGCCGGGCAGCAGCGAACGCCGCCAGGTCCCAGCCGCTCGATTGTCCCGGCGTCCGGACATCGGTAATCAACAAGTCGATGGCAGGCGTGTGCGCCAGGACATCAGCGCCTGCATCTGCGGTTCCTACCGCGGTAACGGTCGTTCCAAGGTCAGCAATCACATCGGCGAGCAACTGACGAAGCAGCTCCTCATCTTCCACGATGAGCACGTGGGGCAAGGCACTGCGGGGTTTTAACGTCTTCATACAAGTAGGACTGTGTACGTGCGTAGCTGGTCATTCCATAGGATGAAAGGCGCGCGGTGCCCACGACCGTCTACGCTCAGGACAGCCATTTCTACAAACCCGGGCGCTACCCAGCGCCGGGCCCACGATTCTCGGTGAGCGCCTGGCCACAACAAGCGGGTGGTTGGGCCGGGGTAGCCCCCGCCAAGGAGCACGTCGAAATGCAATTGTCCGAAGCCGCATTGCTGATGGAAACCGATTTGCACGGCGCAAACGACGCCATTCGCATGGGTTGGAAATTGCTGGCCATCACCTCTGCCAGCCACCCCGCTCAGCCCGAGTGCCTGCAAACCGTGTATATCCTCGGGGTTCAAGCCCACCCCCTGGACCGGCCTGAAGTCGCGGTAGGCTTACCCCCCAGTGCCGAAGCCGTTGAGGCAAGCAGGGGCGCGCGCTAAGCCGTGCCCGCGACAAGGATCAAAGGATGGGCTGTGCTTCGGTACGCGGCGTGCTGGACCGGGCGTGAAGCTCTACCGCGAACTGCTCAAGGCCCATCCTTTCGGCAAACCGTTCTACTGCGGTGAGGCTGGTCCAGGTGCGCACCGGTTCACGCCTTGAGCGCAGCGGGACAAGCGGCGAGTCCCCAGCCCCAATACGGACCGCCACTGTCCATTTCCCCCGGTCTGCCTCGGTGCGCACCGCCACTACCTCACGCACCGCCTTCGCGTGCACCATCAGCTTGAATACGTCCTCGTCGATTCCTTTTACTTCCATCCCTCAAGCTCCGCTAGCCGCTCTGACACCGCTTGTTCCAACAGCGCATGAAGCCGCGCAATACAGGCCTCACGCTCCGCGTGCTGCAGCTGAAGCGCTTCGGTAAATCCTAGCGCGCGCTGGGCGCACATCAGTACGCGTGATGCCGTAGCGGCCTGCTGCACGTCATCCAGCAGTGCCTGGCACCGATCAACCAGCAATTTTGGCATATTCAACGGCCCGAGCGTCAACGGCGGCCTGTTCATGGCGGACAGTTGCACAAATGGCCTGGACCGGACATCCAGCGTAACACTTGCCCCACAGGCCCCAGTCTGCCGCCCGCCCACGCGAACGCGGGCCGTTCCAACGTGGCCTGATCACAGAGCTGAACCTCGGCCAGGTTAAAATAAGCCTCGCCGTATTCCTGGTTGGCCAACGCCAACGCACCGGGTGCATCGTACGCGGCATAGATCTCGTCGTGGCCGACCCGGAACGCCTGAAGTGTTCGCTTACCTTCCGAGGAGCGGTTACTGCCGACGCTCATAGTTCTCCTCCCAATCCTTGCGCATCAGGCGGCGCTTTTCTGCATGCTGGGACACGGTTATAGGGTTCATCCTGGCTTGCACGCTCCTTATCCACCGGGTTACCCAGTGGTGATGTAGTAGGTCTGCCCAGTTTCCAGACGAACCCACCAACCCAGGCGGCCGCCGAACGTTGCTTGGTAGGTGCCATAAACCGCCAGCAGTGGTGGTACCGGCAAGGCGAGCGTTTGGCGCGCCTCGATGCGCGTGCGCCGGAGCATGCCCAGCGGCTCAAAGTCAGGATCAACCGTGCCATCGGCCAAGACCGGACCGACTGCGTCTTCTTCGGTCATTCGAACCGTGCTTCGGGTCAGGATGAAATACAGGAGCACCAAGACAACGCCCATCTGCCAATGACAAAGCTGACAAGACTCAAGGTTGCAAAGCCCCTCACCGAATGACCTCCCTCCACTCTCTGTGATAGACCAGTGTAGGGTTAGCTGGACTACCACCCTGCCGGGATATGGCGCGCGAGTGTACAGGTTTGGTATGAAAAATCTGTTTTTTTATCCAGCGTCTACTTAGTACTTCTGGGTAGCGTCGGTAGGTGGGTCGCAGGCGAAGGATAGGACATCGACGGGGTAGAGATTTCTGGAACCGAGGGAAACAGCCTAGCGTCGCGCTGGCTTGGCCTCCTGTCAGGTCGGTTACTCGCTTTTTAACCTCGTTGTATGATCAGCGTCATCGAATTCACTAGAAACACGAAATGTCACTGCCTTGCACGCTGAGTTCGCGGATCCTTGTGGCGGCCGCTCGCGGTTTGCCCATTCATCTGGACGAGGAAAACCGGCCTTGGGTAGAACAGCTCTCCCTGTCCGGCCACATCCAGCTGACCGGAACGCTGGACGATCAAGCCATCACCATCAAGGCCACCCTGACCAGTCTCGGTCAGGAATTGCTTGACTGGTTGGAGCGCTAGATAACGTGAGCGCGGCCCTGTCGAGAAGGAACAGGCGCATGTAAAGCCCCGTACAGGTCGAAAGCTATACGGTAAAAAAGGGGCCGTTCGGCTCACTCGGTTCGCTCCCTGCCGGCGATCAATTCGCGGGTGACCTGGTCTTCGACATGATGACTGTAGGCGGCGTCTGCCAGCTCGCGCAGCTCCAGGTGCTCCATCGTGTTCACCACCCCTTGCGCGCACAGCTCAGCGGCCAGGCGCAGCAGGTCGGTGTGCCAGATCTCCAGCTCCTCCTGGGCGCGGAGGTCATTCAGCAAAGCCTCCCATTCGGCCAGCCGGCCCGCCTTCTCGTCGTCGGTCTCGCAGAACATGACTGCTCTCTCCAGGCTTGTTGCGCGAACAGCTGCGTGAGTCCTGCAGCGCGCGGTGACTAACATCATGGACTTGGGCCCCGGAATCCTTTGCCGCTCAATGGCCCAGCGCGGCAATCCTTCCCCTCAGGGCCTGTCCATACAAGCGATACAACCCTTCGCTTTGGGCAGGCGGCATGACCTGCAGCCAGGCCAGCGCCTCGGTAAACCCCGCTGCATGCTGCTCATTCAACAACGCCACGTTGACGCTGTACGCGCCTTGGATGTCATCCAATAGGGCCTGGCATTTGGTCGTTTGCTGCCGCTCACTTTTCCAAGGATTGTCAATCGAGACGCCGACGCACCTACCCCCACGGCCTCAGCCAGCAACCTCCTGCTTAACCTATGGTTTTACCGTTCTTTCTGCCTTCCCCTGGCCGATCAATAAGCGGGGTGATTAATTCGTGTCGGCGCAGTCTGGGGGCGATTCAAGCCTCGTCCCCCTAGAGAGTCATTTGCCCACCGTCTGGATGCCGGGGTGGTATCCACCTGGATTCCGAAAGGGATTCCAATAGATACTATACGTGAATTCTACTTGATATCTATCAGCTTGCCTTTAGGAATTCCTATTGAATTCTGTCTAGATATCCTCTAGGATATCCTAAAAGGTGCCTTAGCGAATTCAGATTAGTATCCTTAAGGGATTCTTATGAATTCTTTTCGGTCACCCTATACGAATTCATGTTGGTATCTTAATGAATCCCTATCGGCTACCATAGGTACCATACATGCCTGTCATATCGTTTGTGTCCCCTAAAGGCGGGGCTGGCAAGACAACATCTGCCCTTGCGCTAGCTACCCAGATCGCAAAGCGTGTGGCGGTGACAGTAATTGATGCTGACCCAAATCACCCCATAGATTCCTGGGCAAAAGGAGGAGCGGTCCCTGAGAGCATGACCGTCATCTCAGGTGTAACGGACCAAACGATAAGTGACATCATTGCGGAAGCAGCGACGAAAACGCCCTTTGTAATAGTGGACCTGGAAGGTACAGCGGCCACGATCGTGGCGTACGCTATAGCGGAGTCTGATCTGGTCATCATCCCTTCTCAGGGTTCGCAGCTGGATGCTGAGCAAGCTAGTAGGGCGTTTGGGCTTATCAGAGCGCATGAGCGGGGCATTCAGAAGCATAAGCCTGACTACAAATTACCCTATGCCGTCCTGTTCACTCGTACATCTGTCGCGATACAAAGCAGGGACACGCGGCACATCAGAGAGAGTTTCAAGAAAGGAGGTATCCCATTCTTTGAGGTCGAGCTGAACGAAAGGGCCGCATTCAAAGCTATGTTTTCCTACCGCCAAACCCTGGAATCGCTTCCGCCAAATGAAGTCTCCAACGTAGATAAAGCTATTGATAATGCTGAGGTTTTCGCTCGTGAAGTGATCGCCAAGCTTACACCTGGCAATGCAAAGGCAACGGAGATTGAGGCATGAGCCGAGTAGACCCTTTAGAAGGCTTGAAGAATTTTGAGCCTAAGCCTGCTGTTGGGCAAAAGTCGAAGGAGGAGAGTGCGGCGCTTGAAGAGTTGGCAAGCGAGCATGGCTTCGTAGCCAGGCCATCAGTGCCAATAAAAGCCCCGGCCGATAGGTCAAGGCGAAGATTCACCACGGGTAGGAACATCCAAATCAACATAAAAGGCGATCAAGCTACTAAAGATGAGCTGTATCGCCTGGCAGATGAGATTAACGCTCCTCTCGGGGAGACGCTAAAAAGGGCGCTGTCAGCACTGGAGCGTGAGCTGAACCAGCCTAAGCCTCAAGAAAAGTAGTCGGACCGGTGCGAAACACCCAGGCTTCAACAATGCTTACAGCCTGATACGCTCTACCTCGCTCAGGCTGATTTCATCATGACGACGGTCATAGAGCTGCGTGGTTCGGGTAGAGGCGTGGTTGGCCATAGCGGCGGCGCTTTCCAGCGTTCCACCGTTTTTGAGATACGCGGTGATGCCAGTGGCTCGAAAGGTATGGTTGCCAATCTTGGTACCAATGCCAGCTGCAACGGCACGACGACGGACCATGAGGTAAGCGCTGGGCTGGGGGAGGGCGGTTCTGCTGAGCTGCTTTGTACCCCTGGCTAGCGTCCTGAACAGCGGGCCTTTGCTATCCAGGTCGATGCCGGTCCCTACCAGGTACGCATGCAAGTATTCCTCTAAAGAGTGGTGGCAGGGCATGGTGTGCTGCTTGCCCCCTTTCTCACGCAATCGAACCCATAGCCGGCGGTTCTGCGTGTACACGTCCTCCACCCTCATGGATAGCGCTGCCCCGATCCGCGCAAACGAAAACACCATTAGCCCGATCAATGCTCGATCACGAAGGCCTGCAGGGGTGCTGATATCAATGCTGTCCAGCAGTTGCCGCGCCTCGCTCGGATCAAGCACCGGCGTTTTGCCGGTGCGGCTGGTATGGCTAGGCCCGCGGACTGACGCAGCGGGATTCAGCGGGACTACCTGGCCCACTACTAGCCAATCGAACAAATGGCGTAGAGCGGCCAATCGCTGCTTTACCGAAGGAACGGACAGCCGCTGTAGCTGTAGCTCGATCCAGGTCGAGACGTGCAACGAGGTGACAGCGGCCAGGCTGGACACACCAACCGCTGCGCACCAGGTCAGGAACTCGTCTGTTGCTCGGGCATAAGCGCGTCGCGTATTGGGATTGCGGATGTTGGCCGTGAAGAACTCTACGAAGCGCATACCTGCACGCTCACCTGCCTGGCTGATAAGCGCCGGGACACTTCCAAAGGGTGAGGGGGGCAGTATCAAACCATTCATGGCAACTCGATCCCCAGCTTACTAAGCCTCTCCTTTAATACCTGTTTGCCTATCGCTTTTGCGATTTCGAGAACAAAGCTCAACCCGGCACCACCGGCCTTCTCCATACCGGCCTTGGTCTGGCGCCAAACCTCATCGTCACGAATGGTGTCTAGGAATTCATGCCCTTTATAGGTCAGCCGCTGAGGCTTCCAAACTGGAAAAGTATCTGCAAGGTAGGTCGCATTCTGGGCCATCAGCAAGCCTGCCTCCCTCATCAGCATCACATGGTATGAAAGGTCTTGATGCGTGCGGTTTTCAATGGACAGGTCGATGCCATGATCAGGATTGTTCCTGCTGGCTTCCACAGCCAACAGAATTTCCCGCATCAGATCTTTTTCTAGCTCCATCAGACGTCTCCAGCCTACATATGATAAAGGACATTATCATACATAGGTGCAACCTTGAACTGAGCGCCGAAAATAAATAGCCGTTAAGGCCGAAACCCATTGACAAGGTAAATATTTAATGAGCAGGGGATGGGAGGCTTGACGAGGAACTGGTGGAGCCAGTCCTCGATGTCGGGGACTGGCTAAGGCACTGGTCAATAAGCGCGGGGCTGACCAACACGACGATACTGACGGGCAGGCGGCCTGTCGTTTTTGCCCGGCGTGCAGCGACCCAGGTGCGACAAGAAGAACTCATGATCACTACTATGAAGTGCGTTTAGTTCGACGGCCTGCGAAAGAACCAACTTCATGCTGTCGTGCCATTCCTGCTTTTGAAGCACAGCGACCGCTAAGATCTGATCGAGACGCTTGACAATGCCTACTCGATGCTGACCGAAAAGCTGTTCTTTGCACGCATAGATAAAATAACGGATTCGTTGTTGGTACAACACGTAGGGATCGCTCATATGCTGGGCAAAGCTATCGCACTGATTTGAAGTCAAAGGCGGCATCATCTTCTCCCTAAAGTAGTTATCATGTGTCCTTGACATACTACCTAAAACAAAACAGGCTTTCAATTTAAAGTCTAACCACACCGAATTTTATCTATCTGACTCTAGTCAACATTGCACGCTGTGCGTTCCTGGCCGACAGGATTTAACTTGCAGTCCATGCGCGTCCACTACAAAATTTTTATCAGCTTTATCGCCAACAGATGCGCAGGATAGAAGAAATAGCCCCAACGGCCAACACGCCATACTCGAAATCCTAAACTAATGTTGGCCAAATATAAGCCAACCAGCGGAGCAAGAAAAGCGGCTATCCAGATGACCCGGACAAACCCGTGTGCATCTCCCCTTGTTACCCACACATTACGATTGTTTGCCGCCACACACACCAATGCTGCGATAAGGGGCCAACAGGATTTATATTTGAGGGCCATAAGGAATATTCCTGGCAACAGTACGCCATAGACTCCGTACATCAGAGAGGAGTGAAGAGCCACAGCCAGTAACGTAACGCCTATGGACAGAAACAAAGAGGGCTTTGAGCGATAGTGAATCCCCCAGGCGACTAGCAGGCCAAGCATGAGTGTCGGCATGATATTCGTAGTGCTGGAGGACCAGTCAAGCCACCGATAGGGGATTTCTGAAATGACAGTGAATACTATCAGCCATATAAGATAGCGGCTATTGGCGTCCGTAATCATGGAATCGCTCGGTGCCCGCGCGATATTTATTGCCATTGCTAACGAAAAAAATGGAAACGCGAACCGTCCAAGAATAAAAAGAACCTCAGCTTTTGGGAAAAGATACCGGAGGTGATCAACCAGCATACTGGCCATGGCAAGCCATTTTATGAGGTCTTGAGCAGAATTGCGGCCCCCATGTTCCATATGATCCCTTATAGCTGTAGCAATTACTGGTATCTATTTCAAGATTTACATGAGCATCGCTGGCTGTGGCTTAAACTGAATCAATTGTTCCGAGGGAACACGAGTGTAAACGTAGTCATATGTTCGTTTGATTTACAGGATATTTGACCACCGTGCGCTTGCATCAACGATCGGGCAATGGCAAGGCCCAACCCAGAATTTCCTGACCCTTCCCTTCTTGCTGGATCAACCCGATAAAAACGATCAAAAATACGCTCAACATGCTCTGCAGATATTGCCGGTCCAGCATTTTGGACCGCTAGCTGAATCGTGCTCTCATCGCTGCGGATATTAACCTTTATAGTCGTTCCCGCCGGGGCGTAGCGCAGGGCATTTGAAAGAAGATTCGACACAACCCGGTCCACCATGACCGCATCCGCAACTACTTTACCCTG
The DNA here is from genome assembly GCF_000826105.1 of Pseudomonas massiliensis. GTDB lineage: Bacteria > Pseudomonadota > Gammaproteobacteria > Pseudomonadales > Pseudomonadaceae > Aquipseudomonas > Aquipseudomonas massiliensis. The sequence continues at coordinate 41,900 of NZ_CCYK01000002.1, forward strand.
TCCTTCTAGGAATAGATTCACACCATTATCTTCAGCTAGGAGCTCATAGTAGCCAAAGAGTTTTTTTACCGCGTCGCTTAACTCGAATGACGAGGCGTTTGGCAATACCAAACCGTTGTCCGACTTGGCCAGAAAAAGCATGCCATCGATGATGGTGGAAAGTCGGTTAAGCTCCTCCAGGTTCGAGAACAGATTTTCTTCGTAAGCATCGGGCGTGCGCTTTTTGGCCAGGATCACCTCAGCGTGGGTCCTGAGATTGCTAAGCGGGGTCCGCAACTCATGGGCAATGTCCGCAGAAAAATTGGAGAGCCTGACAAACGACTCTTCGAGCCTCGCGAGCATGGAGTTGAACGCAACTATCAGCTCCCGTAGCTCATCCGGCACCGGCTCAAGCGGTATTCTACTTTTCAGCGAGCCTGCCGACATCGAGGCTGCGACCTGCGTTACCTGAGCGACCGGTTTCAAGCCGCTTTTGGCCACCAGCCAGCCGAGGAGGGCGCTCAATACTGCGCTGCCTAGCAAAACCACACCGAACCACCATTGCAATAGCGCAAAAAAATGCATGTGGGTAGTTACGTCCAGGATTAACCAGACCGTGAAGGTTTGCCCTCGGGCTGTTTGCACCACTTTGGCGGTCAAACCACGGTAGAGATGGTGACCATGCCCCCATTCCCAGACGTCATCGCGCAATTTACCGTCATCCAGAGACGGAAGCTCAAGGTCAGGCGGGGCTGAGAAAACAACGGACCCGTCTGATGCCAGGACTAATGCCGATAGGTCAGGGTGTGCGCTCAGTAAGGCGCGTAACTGCAGCTGAATACCTGATGGGGCTTCTGCGCTTTCACTGCTGTTAAGGATTAGCCGTGTGGCTTCAAGCTTCTCGACGAGCGCTTGTTTATCCAGGGCTCTGAAGTGATGTCTGCTCAGCTCGTTGAAAGCGGTGCCCGCTACTACCAGCACGGCTACGACTGAAACCACGAACATGATGCTCAAGCGCAGCGTCAATGACCCACGCTTCATACGTCTTCCTGAGTGTCGAGCATATAGCCCATGCCACGCGAGGTATGAATCAGCTTGGTTTCAAAACCGTCATCGATCTTGGCGCGCAGCCTTCGGATCGCCACTTCGATCACGTTCGTGTCGCTGTCGAAATTCATGTCCCAGACCTGAGAGGCAATGAGCGACTTTGGTAGCACTTCGCCCCGTCTGCGCATAAGCAGTTCGAGGAGGGCAAATTCTTTTGCGGTGAGGTCAATTCGCTTGCCTGAGCGGGTGGCCCTGCGCTTGAGCAAATCCACCTGAAGATCACCTATCTGCATGGTTGTCTGGGTCTGGGCAGTACTGCCCCGACGCAACAGGCTTCGCACACGTGCCAATAGTTCGGAGAAGGCAAAAGGCTTTATCAGGTAGTCATCAGCTCCCAATTCAAGCCCTTTCACCCGGTCATCGACGCCGTCTCGTGCCGTGAGAAACAGCACGGGGACAGACTGGCCAGCGTCGCGCACGCTCTTGACGACTGCCCAGCCATCGAGGCCTGGCATCATCACATCGAGAATAAGCAGGTCATAGGCTTCGCTTAGTGCCTGGTTTAGTGCCTCGGTACCGGTCATTACCCGATCTACGCTAAATCCAGCTTCCATCAAGCCTTGCTGCAGATACATGCCGGTTTTAGGTTCGTCTTCAGCCACCAACAGTTTCATGACAGCAACCTCATTTACAGATGAGGTTTAGTCTGCCGACAAACCGATAGGTTTGGTGCCACCTTACACAAATGTAATCGGCAAATCAGGTGCACGTCAGCTGCCAAGGGCTAGTCTGGGCTCAGCTCCCTTCAAAGACCTCCGCTCCTTGGTCTCCGGCGCCTGTCCAGGCGCCGTTTCTTTTGCAAAGAACCGTCTTAGGAAAGCCTGAACCCAAGGGAAGGACAGGAATCAGGCAAGCTCAGCGGGATAGCCTTTTTCCTGGATTGCTTCGAGCAGGGCCTGCGCTGGCTGGCGGCTTTGAACCTGTACGGTACGGCTTTCCAAGTCCACATCGACCGCGGCCTCACTATCCAAAGCAGTGACCGCTGCGGTGATCGATTTGACACAATGACCGCAATTCATGCCTTGCACGTTGAACTGATACATAGCGTGTCTCCAAATCATGGGGGGCAGCGCTACTTTCAACGTTGACATGAGGTCAAGGTCAAGCCTCTTCTGTTCTGAAGCGTTAGGCGCGGTTGGAGGTTGACCTTTACATGAGGTCAAGGTTGATCCTCTACGGATTGATAGCGAGGAATCCGCCATGGCTGAATTTAATCTACCTATCCAAGGGATGACCTGCGCCGCGTGTGCCGGTCGCGTGGAGCGTGCGCTGAAGAAAGTGGCCGGCGTACAGGAAGCCAGTGTGAATCTGGCCAACGAGCAAGCCCGAATTGAAGCGCCGCAGGACGCCATGCCGGCTTTACGTGAGGCGATTACCCGCGCCGGCTATGGAGTCCCGGACGAAACCCTCGTATTGAGCATCACCGGCATGACCTGTGCCAGTTGCGTTAACCGTGTCGAACGGGCCTTGCGCAAAGTGCCCGGCGTGGGCGAGGTCAGCGTCAATCTAGCCACCGAACAGGCCCATGTCACTGCCGTAGCAGGCACGTCTGTGCAGGCCTTGATCGCCGCCGTAAGGGACGCGGGCTACCAGGCTCAACCTCCCACTACCAAGGTCCCAGCCGCTGAAAATACTCGACTCACACAGGAGCGCTGGGCGTTGATCGCAGCCTTGCTGCTGGCCGCTCCGCTCGTGCTGCCCATGCTGCTGCAACCGTTAGGCATTCACATCATGTTGCCGGTGTGGCTTCAGTTCGCTTTGGCCACACCGGTGCAATTCCTGCTCGGTGCCCGTTTTTACCGCGCAGCCTGGAAAGCGCTACGGGCCCGCACTGGCAATATGGATTTACTCGTCGCCCTGGGGACCAGCGCTGCTTATGGCTTGAGCGTCTACCAAGCCGCGACCGCTGTGCCCGGCCAGTTCCCCCACCTTTATCTAGAAGCTGCAGCTGTCGTGATTGGCCTGGTCCGTCTGGGCAAATACCTTGAAAGCCGGGCCAAGCGGCAGACCGGTGAAGCCATACGTGCGCTTCAGGGGTTAAGGCCCGAGCGCGCCCTACGTCTGGAAGCTGATGGCCGTGAGCAGGAGGTTGCGGTGGCTGACTTACGCCTGAAAGAACGCGTACGGGTCAGGCCCGGCGAGCGCATCCCGGTGGATGGCCTCATTGAGACAGGCGACAGCCATGCGGACGAAGCCCTGATCAGTGGCGAGAGCCGCCCGGTGGCCAAACAAGCCGGCGACAAGGTCATTGGTGGCTCCATCAACGGTGAAGGCATGCTGATCGTCCAGGTCACAGCCCTTGGGGGAGAGAGCGTACTGGCGCGGATCATTCGTCTGGTTGAAGACGCGCAGGCGGCCAAGGCACCCATCCAACGCCTGGTGGACAAGGTCAGCGAAATTTTCGTGCCGGTGGTGCTCGGCATTGCCCTGTTAACGCTTGTGGGCTGGCTGCTGGCAGGGAGCGGCTGGGAGACGGCGCTGATCAACGCGGTAGCCGTACTGGTCATTGCCTGCCCTTGTGCCTTGGGCTTGGCCACTCCAACTGCAATCATGGCAGGCACCGGCGTTGCGGCACGTCACGGCATCCTGATCAAGGATGCACAAACCCTGGAAGTCGCCCATGCCGTGCAAGCGGTGGCCTTTGACAAAACCGGTACCCTGACCTCAGGGGAGCCCCATCTGGTGCATATAGCGGTAGCTTCGATCCCCGAAGCGGAAGCCTTGGCACTGGCGGGCCGCTTGCAACGAGGTAGTGAACATCCCCTGGGTCGTGCTGTTCTGGCGGCCTGTAGTGAACGCGACCTTGATACCCCAGTGGCTGACAGCGTCCGTGCGCTGTCTGGTCGTGGTGTCCAAGGCTCTGTCGAAGGCCGGCAGCTTGCCTTGGGCAATGGCCGATGGCTTGAAGAGCTAGGGCTCGAGCCAGGCGCGTTAGCTGAACACGCTCAGCAATGGGACGCCGAAGGCCGGACCTTGTCCTGGTTGATCGAGCTGGGCGCTGCGCCCAGGGTGCTGGCCTTGCTCGCGTTTGGCGATGCGCTTAAGCCTGGCGCCCAGCAGGCTGTAGCGGCCTTGGCAGCACGTCAGATCAGCAGCCATTTGATTACCGGGGATACCTGGAGCAGTGCCCGGCAGGTCGCTGCTCAGACGGGCATTGAGAACATTCATGCCCAGGTACTGCCGGCCGAAAAGGCGGCCGTCGTTGCAGGCCTCAAGGCGAAGGGCACACGGGTGGCCATGGTCGGCGACGGTATCAATGATGCGCCCGCCCTGGCGGCTGCCGATGTCGGCATTGCCATGGGCAGCGGTACCGATGTGGCCATGCATGCTGCCGGAATCACCCTACTGCGCAGTGATCCACGACTTGTACCGGCAGCGCTGGATATCGCCCGGTGCACCTACCGCAAAATCCGCCAAAATCTGTTCTGGGCCTTCGTCTATAACGTGATCGGCATCCCATTGGCAGCGTTCGGTCTGCTCGATCCGGTTTTTGCCGGCGCAGCCATGGCCTTTTCAAGCGTAAGCGTGGTGAGCAATGCCCTGCTGCTCAAACGCTGGCAACCGGCATTGGAGGACACACCCTGAACATCAGCCAAGCTGCACACGCCAGTGGGCTGACGCCCAAGATGCTGCGCTATTACGAAAGCATTGGTTTGCTTGAGCCTGCCATACGAACAGCAAGCGGTTATCGCCAGTACCGGCCTGCCGATCTGGATACCCTGGCTTTTCTCAAACGTGCTCGAGACCTGGGCTTTTCCTTGGAGGAAGTCGGCACCCTGCTCGAACTGCAACGCGACCGACACCGTGCCAGTGCCGACGTAAAAGCGCTGGCCAATGCTCATGTGCAGGACTTGAACCGCAAAATCGAGGAGTTCATCAGCCTGCGCGATACGCTGCAGGCCTTGATCAATGAATGCCAGGGCAACAACGATTCTACCTGCGCCATTCTCGACTCGCTGGCCGGAGTCGAGGGCAAATAGCGCAAAGCCCTGATGTCAGGCCAGCCAGCGTGTTAAGCCAGGCGCCCTGCACTTGCGGTACCTACGAATCAGGGTACGTTCAGGTACTCAGATCTTTAATCGTCGCGCTCGAATACGGTGAGCCTGGAGGAGGAAATAGCATGTTGGAATCAGTAGCATCGATAGCAGCGGTGCGGTAAGCATACCCCCTATCATCGGTGCTGCTATTCGCTTCATGATCTCCGAACCGGCCCCTGACCCCCAGAGTATGGGCAGCAGCCCCGCGATGATCACGGCCACCGTCATCGCCTTGGGCCTCACCCTGAGCACTGCGCCTTCCTTGATAGCTTCTGTCAAATCCTGCTCGGTTCCATGTCCTGCTGCGAGGCGGGGCGACCAGGCGCTGCGCAGGTACACCAGCATGATGACGCCAAACTCGGCAGAAACGCCGGCAAGGGCGATGAAGCCCACGCCTGTAGCGATGGACAGGTTATAGCCCAGGACATACAACAGCCAGATTCCGCCGGACAACGCAAAAGGCAGCGTCGCCATGATGAGTAGCGCCTCGCTGGCCGTACCGAAGGTGAAGTACAGCAACACGAAAATGATCGCCAGGGTAGCCGGTATCACCCACAGCAGGCGCTGGTTTGCCCGCTCCAGGTACTCGAACTGACCCGAGTACGAGACAGTGAGGCCGGGAGCCAGTTGGACTCTGGATGCTATCTGTGTCTGAAGCTCTTTCACTGTCGTGGCAAGGTCGCGCCCACGCACGTCCACATAGACCCAACCCGAAAGCCGGCCATTTTCGCTACGCAGCATCGGTGGGCCGTCGGTGATGCTGACATCTGCCACCATCGATAGGGTAATTTGCTGGCCGCTGCTGGTGACGACGGGGAGCCCTTTTAGCGCCTGTGCCGTATCTCGCCATTCGCGCCCGTAGCGCAGGTTTATAGGGTATCTGGCGAGCCCCTCCACGACTTCGCCGATGTTGCTTCCGCCAATGGCACCAGAAACCACTGCCTGCACCTCGCTGATATTCATGCCATAACGCGCTGCGGCCTGGCGATTGATACGTACGTCTACGTAGCGTCCTCCTGTCAGCCGTTCCGCCAGTGCGGATTGGACACCGGCGACTTGCTTGGCCACGGCCTCGATCTGTTGAGTTGCCTGGTCTATCTGCGCAAGCGAGGTGCCGGCCACCTTGATCCCCACCGGGCTTTTAACGCCCGTGGCAAGCATGTCGATGCGGTTGCGAATGGGGGGCACCCAAATGTTCGAGAGGCCTGGGACCTGTACCGCCTTGTCCAGCGCCTCGATCAGCTTTTCAGGGGTCATCCCGGCTCGCCATTGCTCCCTGGGCTTGAACCGTACAGTAGTCTCGAACATTTCCAACGGCGCAGGATCGGTAGCTGAATCCGCACGTCCCGCCTTGCCGAATACCCGCTCCACTTCAGGAACTGAGAGGATCATTCGGTCAGTAAGCTGGAGCAGCTGGCTCGCCTTGCTGGCCGATAAACCAGGCAAGGCCGATGGCATGTACAGCAAATCGCCTTCATCCATTTGAGGAAGAAACTCTCCCCCCAGTCGGCTTAAAGGCAAAAGCGTCGAGAAAAACACCAGGGCGGCGATAAGCAAGGTGAGTTTTGGCCACGCCAGAACCGTGTCGATTGCCGGGCGGTACACCGCGATCAGCCCGCGGTTGAGAGGGTTCTGATGCTCGGATGGAATCCTTCCCCGGATCCAGTAACCCATCAGCACGGGGACCAGCGTCACCGAGAGCCCTGCCGCGCCTGCCATTGCATAGGTCTTGGTGAAGGCCAGAGGCCCAAATAGCTTGCCTTCCTGGGCCTGTAGCGTGAAAACAGGCAAGAAAGACAACGTAATCACCAGCAGGCTGAAAAACACAGCCGGCCCGATCTCGGCAGCGGCTTGAGCGATTACGTGCCAGTGAGCCTGGCCTTCCAGCGGCTCTCCAGGATGCTGCTGTTGCCACGCCTCGATGTGTTTGTGCGCATTTTCGATCATCACTACTGCAGCATCGACCATCGCCCCGATGGCAATCGCAATCCCCCCCAGTGACATGATGTTGGCATTGACGCCCTGGTAGTGCATCACAAGAAAGGCAACCAAGATGCCCAGGGGCAAGGTCACGATGGCCACCAGCGAGGAACGTACGTGCCAGAGGAAGACTAGGCAGACCAGCGCGACCACCCCAAATTCTTCAAGCAGCTTGAAACCCAGATTGCTGATGGCGCGATCGATAAGCTGTGAGCGGTCATAGGTCGTGACTATTTCAACCCCAGCCGGCAGGCTGGTGCGCAAGTGTTCCAGCTTCTCCCTAATGGCAATCAGGGTATCGTGTGCATTTTTGCCGGAGCGCAAAAGAATGACCCCGCCCACAACCTCACCTCTGCCGTCCAGCTCAGCAACGCCGCGCCGCATTTCAGGCCCAAGCTGGATATTGGCAACTTGCCCGAGCAACACCGGGATGCCATTGCGAGAGGTCCGAAGAGGAATGTTTTTGAAGTCCTCCAGGCTTTCCAGATAGCCGGACGCCCTGACCATGTATTCCCTTTCGGCCATCTCCAATACCGCACCACCCGCTTCCTGGTTGGCGCCCTGGATGGCCTGGGTCACTTCCTGTTGGGTTACTCCGTACGCTGCCAGCTTCAGGGGATCGAGTACCACCTGGTACTGTTTGACCATGCCGCCGATTGTCGCGACTTCAGCCACGTTAGGGAGGGACTTGAGCTCGTACCGAAGGAACCAGTCCTGGATCGACCGTAACTGAGCGAGGTCGTGGCTACCCGAGCGGTCAACGAGCGCATATTGGTAAATCCAACCCACGCCCGTTGCATCAGGCCCCAGACTAGGCGTAACGCCTTTTGGCATGCGCGCCTGCGCTTGGCTGAGGTACTCCAACACCCTTGATCGCGCCCAGTACAGGTCAGTCCCGTCTTCAAAGAGCACATAGACAAACGAGTCGCCAAAGAACGAGTAACCTCGGACCGTCCTTGCGCCTGGCACCGAAAGCATCATCGTGGTCAGAGGGTAGGTCACCTGATTCTCCACAAGCTGTGGAGCCTGACCGGGATAGCTGGTTCGAATGATGACTTGGGTATCAGACAAATCAGGCAGCGCGTCCAGTGGTGTGTTGCGCACGGCCCAGAGCCCTGCGGCTACCACGACGAGCGTAGCTAGCAACACCAGGAATCGGTTGGCGATAGACCAGTAGATCAGCCGGCGAATCATTGGCCAGTCTCCTGCTTGGAGAGCTGTTCAACGATAAGCCCAGCGTCGCTTTGGGAAATTCCAATGGCGACGTGATCACCCACCTTGAGCCCTTTAGCCACGTCCGGCCTCGCCAGTGGGAAGGTCATGGTCATGCCGGGCATGCCAAGACTTTGGAACGGGCCATGGGCCAGTGTGACGGTCTCGCTGTCCAGGTCAATGATCTGACCCGTACTTGTGTGCCATTGTGCTCCGTCGGAGGGCCCCTCACGCGCGAGCAGGCCTTGGAGGCTCGCTTCCGAATCAAGCAAAAATTGCCCTGAACTGACTACCTCATCTCCTTCGGTCAGGCCCTTGATGATTTCTGCTTGCCCCCCAGATTCTTTGCCCAGTTCGACCACCTGCGGTCGATATCGCCCCTCGGGTAACGCAACCATGACGAAGGACCGCTTACCGCTGCGGATTACGGCTTCGCTCGGGGCTAGGAGTACAGAGGGCTGCTCTTCACCCTGCAGGCGAACCTGAGCGTACATGCCTGGACGAAGCTTCCCGTTGGCATTGGGTAGTTCAGCGCGCACCGTGACCGTCCGCGTTGCGCTGTCAGCGGAGGGCAACATGGAAATGATCTTTCCCTGTATAGCTTGGCCAGGCCAGGCGACGAAAAAGGCAGAAATGGGGTTGCCCACCGCCACACTGGATGTCAGAGCCTCAGGTACGGAGATGTCCAGCCATACCCTCGAAAGCCCATTGATCCGAGCCAGGTCCTGGCCTTTGGAGATAGCCATTCCGGCCTTGGCGTCGAGGGTCAGCAGCTCACCGGCGATGGGCATCACGATGGTTTGTACGGCAGCCGCTCGGCCGGTGCGGTCTACAGCTGCAATGGTGGATCCGGGCATTCCCAGCAAGCGAAGGCGTTCTTTCGCAGCGGCAGTGAGCTGAGAGTCTCCGGTCTGTTTTACAGCCAGGTATTCAAGCTGCGCCGCGGACCACTGAGGGATGAGCAGGTCTACAAGCGGTGTGCCGGCGGCTAATACGTCGCCCGGAGCCCGGCCGTAGACCTTATCAACGTAGGCGTCGGCACGGGCCTGGACCGTGGCCAGCTCCCGCTGGCTGTATCCCAAAGTGCCGGCGGCATCAATGCTTGATGGCAATGCCCCCCGTTGCACCCGCACGGTTCGAACACCCAGGCTTTGCACTGTTCCTGCCGCCAGTCCCAAGGATGTTGACGCTTGCTCATCGGCGTATTTTGGAACCAGGGCCATGTCCATGAACGGCGATCGACCAGGCTTATCAAAATGCTGGTCTGGCTTCATGGGGTCATACCAATACAGCGCCTTGCGCGCTTGGGTCGTGGTAGTGCCAGGTTCGACAGCTGTCGATTCGCTTGCCGTGCCGAGCCAAAAGCCAAGCAGAGCCCCCACGCCTACCAGGCAGGCGGCGGACAACGTACCCATCACGTATGAGCCCTTCATTGCGCGCCCTCCGCGTAGGCAAAGAAGAGTTTGGCGGTCAGAACCGACAGCTCTTCCTCCAACCCGACCTTGCGCAAAGTCGCTTCAATCAGCTGCCGGCGCGCAGAAACGACCGTGCCGATGTCAGCGCTGCCAGCCTTGTAAGCTGCCATTTCCAAGGAGAACCTACGCTGGGCCAGCGGTATAGCGCTCTCGGTGCTTCGCCTGAGTACCGCACGTAAGCGATCCTGTTCAGCCAGCCCCGATTCCAACTCCATCTGGTGACTGCGTAGCATCACTTCCTGTTCTTGCTCCATGCGCGAGAGGTTCTTTTCCCTTGATGTGATTCGCGGCCCTTGCCTGGCCCCGGTGAACAGTGGAAGGTCGAACGTCACCTGTAGGCTGACCATATCGCCGAATCGCTTGTCGCGGTTGCCATAACCAAGCTCCACGCCCCAGTCGGGCTTTTTCTCGGCGACTGCTTCGCCCAGCTCGGCCTTGGCCTCACCGACCCGAGCGGCGGCGGCCTGGATATCGGGATGATGGGCCAGCCCATGCTGGCTATGAGTAGCTGACCACTCCAATACAGGCGCCGACCCAGCCAAGGGTTGGTCACCTTGCGCACCCAGGAACTGGCGCAGTTGCGCCCTGGCGCCGGCTACATCACTGATCAGCTGATCGCGCCTGTCTTCAAGGTCCAACGTCTCCTGTTCGAGCGCCACAGCATCAGCAGGCTTTGCTGTTCCCCCGGCAATCAGCGCAGGTACCGTAGAGCGTTGTAGGTTGAGCTGTTTCAACAGGTCATCAAAAGCGGAAAAGCGTTGCTGAGCATAAAAGAGCCTCAGCCAACTGGCGGCAACGTCCTGCTTGACCTTGATCAGAGCCTGGCGCTGCTCGGCTTGCGCAAGCTCAGCGAAGGCTTCAGCCGAATGGCGCCGTGCACGGCGCTTGTCGCTGTTAGGAACCTCTTGCATAACCCCGATCCGACGCATCGTCATTGAGTCGTCGTCCAATGAGTAGCGCTGCTGCCCTTCTACGGGCAAGTTGTCGATGCCCAGAAAGAGCTTGGGATCAGGTAGCGCATCAGCGGGGCGAATGGCGGCATTTGCCGACGCGACCTGAGCGGCCCTGGCTAGATTTTCAGGGGCCATTGTCTCTGCCAGCTTCAGCGCATAATCGAAAGTAAGGGCGTCAGCCAGGGCCGGCTGCGCCGCAGTTACAAGCAGCAAGAGTGCAAGCGCGCTGGGTATGCCAGCGGCAAAAGCGGGACGAACAGGCATGACCTGCCTCCATGCGAAACCAATGTATACGCAGCCCCAGCGGTATTGCGCCGTTGGTAATGCGTTCGGACAAAGGAATTACACGAAGCGTGGTGGACGCCAAGGCGTAGCGAAGGCCTCTTGAGGCGCTGGCCTAGCTACGCAGGCGTGAACCGGCAGGGGGCCCGGCTTTGGGATTTGTAGGATGAACAGGCTGATCAGAGAGCTGGTTTTGCAATCCTGTCCCCATTTGCATGGCGCTGTCTGGCTATCCTTGACCTTTTTCTCCATATCCGCACACGGTGTCTGAGCGCGCTTTTGGACTGCTTGCATTGGACATGGCTCCGCTGGCAGCGGCCCGCCACCCTGGCCATAAGCGGGGAGAAGAAGACTTAGAATAAGAGCAAGTACGAAAACCACGCGAGCCATAGGATTCCATGAAGCGAGCCAAACCATTGGCTGTCACCGAGGCTGATTATAGAGCGAAACGCTTGCTGGGCCAGCTATGGCGCGCCTTGCTTACAGCATTGTAATGGGGTCGTGGCAGCTTGGAAGATATCCTTGGGCTATTCCATTCCAGGTGACTATTCGAGCAGCCTCTTGCCAAAGGGCCTGGCTTCAATCAGGAGCAACGATGAAAAGAAAGACAATCATGACCTTGGCGACCCTGCTTATCGCCGGTACCACTCAGGCGGCGGAGACGCTTAAGGTCGATGTCCACCGTGATGCCAATTGCGGGTGCTGCAAAGGCTGGATCAAACATTTGGAGGCTGAGGGCTTCACGGTAAATGACCAGGTGGAGCAAGACATGGCGGCTGTGAAGGGGCAGCTTGGTGTGCCACAGGGGCTGCGCTCGTGCCATACCGCCGTCATCAACGGTCGCTTTGTGGAAGGGCATGTGCCGGCAGAACAGCTCAAAGCGCTGAGCAAACGTACTGACCTGGTGGGGATTGCGGTCCCCGGCATGCCGCTGGGTTCGCCGGGCATGGAGCACGGCACTGCCCGGCACGCTTACAAGGTCATTGGGGTGACTGTTGCCGGACAGCAGGAAACGGTCGCAACGTATGACGCCAGGCCCTAAGGCTTCCATACAGGCGGCTCCTCAGGAGGAGCCGCCTGGTTCTTCTTGGAGGCTGAGCCAGGCTTAATGCACAGCCAGTAGGGCAACTATTGCATCGCCATGTCCACCTCCGGGCTCAGCGTACCCAGCCAGGCGATCAGCCCAAGAACAACGACTGCTGCAGCAAGCTCTGTGGCCATACTCCAACGCAAGGCCTTGGCGGCCCCGGTGTAGTCCCCGTGCCCAATGGAATGCTCAAGGTGAGGGCTGAGCCGAAAGCGGTTCAACGAGGCCAAACCAATCATTGCCGCAAACAGCACCAGTTTAGCCATCAGCAACCACCCGTACGTGGTATCAGCCAGGCTGTCCAACTGGGGGCCAACGATGAACAGGTAGTTGACTATCCCTGTGACCAGGATGGTCGCGACGATGACACCACCTGCCGATTCAAAGCCGGTCAGCGTCCGCGCCAAGATCTTCACAGAACCGTGGTTATCTACCTTTTTAGCTCGCAGCAGTAAGGCAAAGGCGACCAGAGCACCTACCCAGCCGCCTGCGGCAAACAAATGCACGATGTCGGTCGCAAAATGCCAGAAACGGCGACTTCCTTCGTCCATAGCACCGTGGCCTGTCCAGGCCAGTGTGGCCAAGGCAACCCCGCTGAGTGCTGTGACCACCCAAAGACTGCCTGTCGGGCTGCGGCTGGTTAGCAGGCCAGCGACCGCTATCATGGCAAGGGCCGCCATGCGTACGTCCCAGGAAAAACCCACCTCGGTTTCTGCCAGCATCATTTTGACATGAGGGAAAAGCTCCTCCCACTCAGTAGCACCACTCATGGCTTTAGCCATCTGCAACAGCGCGGCAAGGGACAGCAACGCTCCCAGCACGGCTGTCCCGGTGAGTAATAGCTTGAAGTTCAGCACCGCGCCTGACTGGCGCTCCGTTCCCCTCAAGCTGTACAGACCGAAAAGGGCCAAGCCAAACAACACCATCAGGTCGGTATAAAGCGCAAAACGAAGCGCGATGCTGAGTGGGTCGGCCATGCTTATTTCACCTTGAAGGTGACGTTGCCTGTAATGGGATGGGTATCGGACGAGACCGCGCGCCATTCCACCTTATAGCTGCCCGTTGTGAGCGGCGACGCTGGGGTAATGACCATCGTCTTAGGATCGCTGCCAGCGGCCACGCTTGCTTTTACCGGCATGGGGGAATTAGGCATGCCAGGCATGTCCGTCATGATCAGCTTGGCACCGGAAAACTGAGTGACCAAGTTCTCCGAGAAATGAAGCTCGACCTTCTCCGGCGCAGCACCATCGGCCCCTTGCGCAGGCGTGGAAGACACAAGCTTCGGATGGGCTTGAGCCAGGGCGCTTGCCAGCATGCCGGCAGCCAGAAGGGTGGCGATACCTGTGGACTTCAAGAGAGACATAAAACGCTCCTCACAGCGGATGGCTGTTCGATTGGGGGTAATTATTGGGTGAATGTAGCGGTTAGAACCACAGGCGCACGCCGAGGACCAGGCGGGCTTCACTACGATCCTCACCCTCGTCGCGGGCATAATCGGCCGTGTTCCCATATGACCGGTTCCAGGTCACACCGATGTAGGGGGCAAACTCGCGGCGGATTTCGTAGCGCAGTCGTACGCCGACTTCACTCTCGGCCAGACCCGCACCGGTACCCCTCTGTGGGTCATTCTTGCCGTAGAAATTGACCTCGGCAGTAGGCTGCAGGATGAGTCGATTGGTCAGAAGGATGTCGTAGTCACCTTCAAGCCGCATGGCTGTTTGGCCACCTTCGCCAACAAAGACCGTAGCCTCGGCTTCGAAGTTGTACAGCGCCAGACCTTGGAGACCAAAAGCGGCCCAGGTCTGTGGATCTCCTGGCTTGAAATCCTGGCGAACGCCTGTCACAACATCCCACCAGGGGCCAACGGCATGGCCCCACAGGGCCTGAACTTCCGCTTCTTCGGTTTTGCCATTGAGCCGCTCACCTTCCGAGCGCACCCACAGTCTGTCGATGTCGCCACCAGCCCAGCCGGTGAAATCCCAGTTCAGCGCACTGCCGCTGTCAGCGTCCTGCCATTCAAGCTGATCGAACAGAAGCATGTAGTTGACCGACTCATCATGCACCGTGTGGCCGGCGTCCGATTTATAAACGGCGGCGCGGTCCGCTGCGTTAATCGCTGGAATGGGCGTACGGCTCTGAGTCGGAGCAGGCTTTTGGGGGGACGAGGCCATGCCCGTCATGGAGTCATCCATGTCCTGCATCTGGCTGTGATCCATCCCCTGCATGGTGTCCTCCGCTGCCGCATAGGCAAATGGGGCCAGCATCAGACTTGCCGTGACCGCCAGACGCACCCCATTACGCGTTAGTAATGTGTCCATACCTGTTATTCCTCTACCCGGACTTCACGGAACATGCCCATCTCCATGTGGAACAGGAGGTGGCAGTGATAGGCCCAACGGCCTAGCGCATCCGCGGTGACTCGATAACTGCGTTTGGAGCCAGGAGGCATGTCAATCGTGTGCTTGCGCACCATGAAATTGCCGTTCTCGTCCTCGAGGTCGCTCCACATCCCGTGCAGGTGAATGGGGTGGGTCATCATGGTGTCGTTTACCAGGACCACGCGCACTCGCTCGCCATATTTCAATCGCAGGGGCTCAGCATCGGCGAACTTGACCCCATTGAATGACCAGGCGAATTTTTCCATATGGCCTGTGAGGTGCAGCTCGATCGTTCGCCCGGGCTCTCGGCCGTCCGGGTCTTCAAAGGTGCTTCGCAGGTCGGAATAGGTAAGCACCCGACGACCGTTATTGCGCAGGCCTAATCCGGGATCATCCAATTTTGGCGTAGGACTCATGGCCTGCATGTCAACCAAGGGATTGTCCTTCTCGGTAACCGGGTGGGCTTGCATCGGCATGTCACCCATGCCTGACATTCCCGCCATGCCGGCCATGTCTCCCATGGCCCCATGGTCCATGCCTGCCATTTTGCTATGGTCCATGCCCTGCATCTGCCCGCCGTCCATGCCCTGCATGGGTACGCCAGACATACTGTTCATGCCCTGCATGTCACCTGCGCCCATGGCGCCGTGATCCATGCCTTCCATGCCTTCCATGCTGCCCATGTCGCCCATCGAACCGTGATCCATACCGCCCATACCCATGTCGGCCATGGTCACCAGTGGCCGAGGATCAAGCGACGGTACGGGCGCTACGAGGCCTTCACGAACCGCCAGGGTGCCGCGTGCGAAACCAGTACGGTCCATCGACTGAGCAAACAAGGTGTAAGCCTGCTCGGTAGGCTCAACAATGACGTCATAGGTCTCGGCAACCGCGATGCGCAGCTCGTCAACGGTGACTGGCTTTACGTATTGCCCATCCGAGGCGACCACCGTCATTTTCAGGCCAGGGATACGCATGTCGAAATACGTCATGGAGGAGCCATTAATGAAGCGAAGCCGAATCTTTTCACCCGGGCGGAAAACGCCCGTCCAGTTCGTGTTCGGCGCGTGGCCATTCAGGAGATAGGTGTAGGTAGCCCCGCTCACATCGGCCAGGTCAGTGGGGTTCATCTTCATTTCAGCCCACATTTTTCGGTCAGCCACGGTCGCTGACCAGCCTTGCTTGTGGACATCCTCGATAAAATCGCCAACTGTGCGCTTGTTATAATTGTAGTAATCCGATTGTTTTTTCAGCTTTCGCATCAACGAAGCGGGGTCTTCGTCAGTCCAATCAGTCAGCATCACCACATAGTCGCGATCATACGTAAAAGGCTCGGGATCCTTGGCTTCAATCACCAATGGCCCATAAACCCCGGCTTGCTCTTGGAAACCGGAATGGCTGTGGTACCAGTAAGTGCCATTCTGCTTGACGTGGATTTTATAAACGTACATCCCGTCCGGCTCGATGCCGGCGAAGCTTAGTCCTGGTACACCGTCCATATTGGGGGGCAAAATAATACCGTGCCAATGGATCGATGTGTGATCGCGCAGCTTGTTGCGCACCCTAAGGGTTACAGTATCGCCTTCTTTCCAGCGCAATAGGGGCCCCGGAAGCCCACCGTTAATAACCATTGCCGTACGCGGTTTGCCGGTGATGTTTACAGGCATCTCACCGATTGAAAGATCAAAATCAGTGCCGGTAAGCGTGTTCAGTTGACCAGGCCCTGAAAGCGCCCACGACGGGTTTCGCCAGAGACCCAGGCCACCTAGAACCCCCATGGCCGTCAGGCCCTTGACGAAAGTGCGTCTCGACGTTTTCGATTGCATATATCTGCCTGATAGTTGGAAAATCTACTGCGGTTGCGCTTGAAAACAATACTTGAACGAATTCGTCTCAAAGAGTGGCACAGCCTAACCAACACAGCGATTACATTTCTGTAAGCTTGCCAGAGCGGTTAGCAGTGCTTTGGCTTCGCTTCTGGCCCTTCTTGCGCCACTTCCGGAGCCTCCTGCGAAGCGGCTTTAGCGTTATGGGCGGTCATGGCCGTCTCACGGGCTTCGGCCATGCGAGCAGATACCCGCTCACTCCCGCCTTCGGCAAGTGCCAAGGAAGATGCGCCCAGCGCGAGGGTAACGAGAAGAATTTTGACAGCATTCATAGGTAAATCCTCAGTTCAAGGTACCCGGTAAGGGCTAGCCCGTTCAGGTGGAGCGCGTTTGGCGCTGAGGCAATACTAAGGGCCTGTACCTTTCAGGCAGCTGAGGGGAAGATTACAGTATGGACAGCTATAACCAGCGCTTGGCCCACTGAGATGAAATGGTCAGCTTCAACGGCTGCGCTTTTTTTCGCGTAAACCTTACAGAAATGTAATCGTGGCAAACCCTACCAGTGCCCTTTTCTTAGCTACCCTTCGGAAGACGTCGGATATTCTTACTGCCGAAATCAATCGAATAACGCTCATTAAGAGGTCTACTATGCTTAACAAGCATCTAAGCGGTGTCGCTCTTACAAGTATTCTTTTCTTAAGTTCAGTTACTTTGTCGTTCGCTGACAACAACGATTCCCATGCTGCTTTTAATGAGAAAGGCGGTGCTGTCAATATGGCTTCGGCCACGACGGGTGGAGGTGCGTCCACAGAATACAAGCAAGCGATGGAGAAGATGAACAAAGGGATGATGAGTAGTATGGCGCCTGACCCGTCGAAAAGCTGGGCTCAGATGATGGTCGAACATCATCAAGGCGCCATCGACATGTCCAGGATTGTGCTTAAAAATACTCAAGATCCTGCTATTAAACAGATGGCTGAAAAAAATATACAAGAGCAAAGCAAAAGTATTGCGGAACTAAAATCCTGGCTGGGCAAACACTGACGATGACTGGTTTTTCGCAGCATGGTGATTTTTTTAGCGGGTCAGCGCGAGCAGAGCGGCTGAAATGCATAAAAAAATCACTCGGCTTTGACACCAAGCGGCTTCCTCGACTCTCCTTACAGGAATGAATCAAGGTCGAGGTGGTGGCTTGGAACTCATACGCATTTACCAGATTTGTGTATCCACCCAATGCGCAAGACTGACCGGCTTCGAGGCAAAAACCGCCCTCCTAAGGCGGTTTTTTTGTGCCTACGATTTGCCGGTCGCGATAGCAGTACCGCGCCATAGAACTGCTGCCGCGCCGACTATTGATGCAAGCCTGTGGTGACAGAACAGCCTTCATCCTGACGCTCTACGTCCTGATCGCCCGTAATGCTGGCGCGCGCTGTCGGCTCGGCAACCCTTCCGTGGTCTTTATGCTCCTTGCCGGGACCGGAACTCAAGCCGCCATGGCCTCGCAGGCCTGGGCGCAGGCGTGGCAGGCCTTGGCGCAATTCTGGCAATGGTCAGCGCCATGCTTGCCGCACTCCTCACCACAAGCTTTGCAGGCCTTCGCGCAAAGGGCACAGAGTTCCTTCGCTAGGGGGCTCTGGCGCGCCATCAGGCTCGCCGCAAGCTTGCACATATCGGCGCAGTCCCTGTCCAATTTTATGCAGTTAGCCATCATTTGAACATCCTGCTCTTGCAAGCAGGCTGAAGCGCAGCGTTCACAGGCCAGGGCGCAGCGCAGGCATTCTTCAATGCAATCATCATAACCACCGTTCATGAGTTATCTCCGAGGTTGACGGTCGATTCTCGCGTTTACATCCAAGGCCTTTTTCCAAGGCACATGAGGTCCGACTCAGCCTGGTGGTAGGGGTTTCTAGAGTTTAATTACGTTTCTGTAAGGTTGGGCTTGAGGTCCGCGCGCGCCATCGGGTGATGGGTAACCGGCAGATCCTATTGATGCTTTTTTTACATTCACGCCGCTATAGTGGCGCCCCTTGTTGGGGAGTAGCCTGCTCTAGACCTGATCTAGAGCGTTCGTGTCAACATTCTCGGCAGCATGCCGTGGCACGAACACCCTCTGGTTGGCGAGACCGACGATGCATCCATGCCTGAAGTCGGGCGTGTGGTTGTGTCGTTGACTCAAAGCCCGACTGGACGTTAACCGTGAGCCCCATTTCCCTTCTGTTCCTTGCCCTGGCGATGTCCACGGACGCTTTCGCAGCGGCCATTGGCAAGGGCGCAAGCCTCCATAAACCACGCTTTGCCGAAGCGCTGCGCACCGGCCTTATCTTTGGCGTGATTGAATCGATCACCCCCCTGGTAGGTTGGGTCATCGGGCAAGCCGCTGCCCAATACGTTGAAAACTGGGACCACTGGATCGCCTTCTTCCTCCTGTTGGCGCTGGGCGTGCACATGATCTACAACGGCCTCAAGCACGAGGAAGCCGAGGAAGAGAAGCCCAACCAGCACTCGTTTTTCATCCTGGCCGCGACGGCCGTTGCCACGAGTATTGACGCCTTAGCCGTCGGGGTTGGCTTGGCCTTCGTCAATGTGAACGTCCTGGTTGCCGCCTCGGCTATCGGTGTGGCCACGACGGTGATGGTCACGGTCGGCATGATGCTGGGCCGCGTGCTGGGAACGGTCGTGGGTAAACGAGCTGAGATCATCGGGGGTGTAGTGCTGATGGCGGTTGGGTCGACCATCCTTTATGAGCACTTGTCCGCGGTGTGACGAATAGCCACGCACGACAGCTCATGATGGTGTGGTGCGATCCTCCCTTCGGATAGCGACATAAAGACTTATGCGACTCCATCGTGGAAAACCCTGGCTGTGTCACCTGCGCAAAGCACTACCTGCAGCCGGGTCATAGCCCGATCGTAAGCAATGCCATAGGGCGGTAACCCTGTTCCTTGGCCTCAGGCGTAACTACCCGCAAGCGGCCCTTCAACACTGAACGCGCAGTAGTGAATGCTGCGCCTGTCCCCCTTGCGCCGGAAAATGCACGTATGTCATTCTTTATATAGGTAAGGGGGGTATGGTATGGGTCACTTGGCATCAAACAAAGACGATTTACTCAAGCGCGTCAAACGGATCGCGGGACAGATTCAAGCCATTGAAAGGGCACTGGAAGCCGATCATGACTGTGCAAAGACCCTTCATTTGGTGGCCGCCACCCGCGGGGCCATCAATGGGCTGATGGACGAAATCATTGAGGATCACGCCAGGGAGCACGTGGCGAACCCTGCACTGAGTGAGCAGGAACGCAATAAAGGCGTCGAGGAACTCTTAGAAGCCATTCGGCGCTACTCCAAGTGATGAACGCAGGCCTGAATATGAACAGCAGTACCCGATTTACACACGAGCACGTCTTCCTCGGATCAACACACGATGAAAATGCAAAACGCACCCTCTGGGTCGTGATGCTCACCGTCGTCATGATGATCGGAGAGATTGCAGCCGGGTACATCACCGGCTCCATGGCCCTGCTCGCGGATGGGTTTCATATGGCAACCCATGCCGGCGCCCTGGGTATCACTGCCGGCGCATACGCGTATGCCAAGCGCCATGCATCCAGCGCGCGCTATAGCTTTGGCACGGGCAAGGTGGGTGATTTGGGAGGCTTTGCCTCGGCCCTGATTTTGGGGCTGGTCGCCTTGGGGGTAGGCATAGAGTCCGTGATTCGCTTGCTCCAGCCTGCGGATGTTCAATTTGGAACCGCCACCCTCATCGCCATTGTGGGCCTGGCCGTGAACGTCCTCAGCGCGGTGTTGCTGGGGCACGGTCACCACCATGGTAATGACCATGACCACCACCACGACCATGACCACGCTCATCACAAGGCCCACCAAGGCACTGACAACAACCTTAGGTCTGCCTACGTACACGTCATCGCCGATGCCCTAACGTCTGTCCTGGCCATCGCCGCCCTACTGGCTGGGCGCTACCTCGGGTGGGTCTGGCTTGACCCGGCCATGGGTGTCGTCGGAGCCATTGTGATCGCACGGTGGGCATGGAGCCTGATGAGGGCGACCGCCAGTGTTCTACTGGATGAGACGGACCAGCACGTTGCGGCAGAAATCCGCGAGCTGGTTGAACAGCCCGGTGATGCCAAAATTACCGATCTGCATGTCTGGCGCGTTGGCCCAGAGGCTCATGCCGCCATTGTCAGCGTGCTTGGTGAATCCACCATGGACGCGGATAGCATCCGTGAACGGTTGAAGTCTGTCCACGAAGTCGGCCACCTCACTGTTGAGTATCGAGCCGTGTCGTCTACAGCGTAATTACCTTATCCATTACGGTAGCTGACCCAAAGAGCAACTACCCCCGCTGGAACGAAACCGCCTTTTAGGGCGGTTTTTTGTTTCTGTCAGATCGCTCAAATATTCGCTATCTCATATATCTGACAATGCGTATATTTGAATTCCCATATGTGATGGAGCCTGTCATGTCTGCCCTAACCGCCATGACCCCGACGGCGTTATTCAAATGTCTTGCCGACGATACCCGTACCAAAATCACCTTGCTGATCGTGAGCCAGGGCGAGTTGTGTGTCTGTGAGCTCACCGCCGCGCTCGACCTGAACCAGCCGAAGATTTCCCGTCACTTGGCCCTGCTGCGCTCGGCCGGCTTGCTGATGGACCGCCGCCAAGGCCAGTGGGTGTACTACCGCCTGCACCCTGAGTTGCCCGCGTGGGTCACCGCCGTGCTCAAGGACGTGGTGGACGCCAATCAGCAATGGCTGGAAACCGAGGCCAAACGCCTGTGCGGCATGAACGACCGTCCCGTCAATCAGGCCGTGTGCAGCTGAATCACGTCCCAACCGAGTGACCGAAATGCTGACTGCCGTACTGATCTTTATAGCCACTATCGTGCTCGTCATCTGGCAACCCAGGGGGCTGGGTGTAGGCTGGAGCGCAACCTTTGGCGCCGTGCTGGCCTTGCTGACCGGTGTGGTCAGCGTGGGCGACATCCCCCAGGTGTGGCACATCGTCTGGAATGCTACCGCGACCTTCATCGCGGTCATCATCATCAGCCTGCTGCTGGATGAGGCCGGCTTTTTCGAATGGGCCGCGTTGCATGTCGCGCGCTGGGGAGGCGGCAGCACACGCAAGTTGTTTGCGTTCATCATTCTGCTGGGCGCCGCGGTATCGGCCCTGTTTGCCAATGACGGCGCCGCGTTGATCCTTACCCCGATCGTCATCGCGATGCTCTTGGCGTTGCGCTTTTCCCCGGCCGCTACCCTGGCCTTTGTCATGGCGGCCGGCTTTATCGCGGACACGGCGAGCTTACCGTTGGTGGTGTCCAACCTGGTTAACATCGTCTCGGCGGACTACTTCAACATCGGTTTCAGCGAGTACGCCTCGATCATGGTCCCGGTGAACCTGGTGAGCGTGGCGGCGACCTTGCTGATGCTGCTGTGGTTCTTCCGCAAGGAGTTGCCCAATACCTACGACCTGGCGCAGCTGCATCACCCTGATGAGGCGATCCGCGACCGACCAACGTTCATGGCCGGCTGGTGGGTCTTGGCGGTGCTGCTGATCGGCTTCTTCGTGATCGAGCCGCTGGGCGTGCCGATCAGTGCCATCGCAGCGGTGTGCGCCTTCGTGTTGTATGTGATCGCGGCCCGGGGTCATGCGATCAACACCGGCAAGGTGCTCAAGGGCGCACCCTGGCAGGTGGTGATTTTCTCCCTGGGCATGTACCTGGTGATCTACGGCCTGAAAAACGCGGGCCTGACCGACTACATCGCGCACCTGCTCAACGTCTTTGCCGGCTACGGCCTCTGGGGCGCGTCGCTGGGCACCGGGCTGCTGACTGCCTTCCTGTCCTCGATCATGAACAACATGCCCACGGTGCTGGTCGGCGCCTTGTCCATCCATGCCGCCGAGGTCGATGGCGTGGTCCAGCAGGCCATGGTGTACGCCAACATCATCGGCTGCGACCTGGGCCCGAAGATCACGCCGATTGGCAGCCTGGCCACGCTGTTGTGGCTGCACGTGCTGGCCAAGCGGGGGATCACCATCAGCTGGGGTTACTACTTCAAGACCGGGATCGTGCTGACCCTGCCCATCCTCGTCGCCACCCTCTGTGCTTTGGCCTTGCGCCTGAGTTTCTGAATCAAGGAATCCTCTGATGAAAGTCCTGTTCATGTGCACCCACAACAGCTGCCGCAGCATCCTCTCCGAAGCGGTGTTCAACCACCTGGCCCCGGACGGCTTCGAAGCGGTCAGTTCGGGCAGTTTTCCCAGCGGTCGGGTCAACCCGCGCGCGCTGCACACACTGGAAGCTGCCGGCATTCCTACGGCCGGCTTGAGCAGCAAGGCGTCGGACGCCTTTGAAAGCGCGCCTCCGGACATCGTGATCACCGTCTGTGACCGGGCCGCTGGCGAAGCCTGTCCCCTCTTCTTCGGCCCCGCCTTGAAAGCGCATTGGGGCCTGGCCGATCCCTCGGAAGCCACCGGCTCGGAGGCTGACATCGACGCGGCATTCGCCACCACCCTGGCCAAGATCCAGGAACGCGTGCGCGCCTTCCTGGCGCTGCCCTTCGCAACGCTGAGCGAGGAGCAGTTGAAAGCCGAGCTGGGCCGTATCGGAACGCTTTGAAGATCAACCAGGGCTGTGCCCGCAGGACGCAGCCTTAGGAGAATGCCATGCAAGATACCTTACCCAACGTGCAGGCAGACCTGCTCGACCTCCCCACGCTGGAGCAGCTGACACCGGCCACCCCGTCGCGGCACAAGCCCCGGATTCTGCTCCTGTACGGCTCGACGCGGGAACGCTCGTTCAGCCGCCTGGTGACTCAGGAGGCGGCACGCCTGCTGGAAGAATTCGGCGCCGAAACCCGCATCTTCGATCCCTCCGGCCTGCCGCTGCCGGACGATGCCCCCGACTCCCACTCGAAGGTGCAGGAGCTGCGCGAACTGATGCAGTGGTCGGAAGGGCAGGTGTGGTGCTCGCCTGAACGGCACGGCGCGATGAGCGCGGTGTTCAAGGCGCAGATCGACTGGGTACCACTGACCCTCGGCGCAGTGCGGCCGACCCAGGGAAAGACCCTGGCCGTGATGCAGGTGTGCGGCGGCTCGCAGTCGTTCAACGTGGTCAACCAGCTGCGCGTGTTGGGCCGGTGGATGCGCATGTTCACCATCCCCAACCAGTCTTCGGTGGCCAAAGCCTTCACCGAGTTTGATGAGGCCGGCCGGATGAAACCCTCCTCCTATTACGACCGCCTGGTGGACGTGATGGAGGAGCTGATGAAGTTCACGCTGCTGCTGCGTGATCGCCAGGATTACCTGGTGGACCGCTACTCCGAACGCAAGGAGTCCGCTGAAGCGCTCTCCAAGCGCGTCAACCAGCGCTCCATTTAACGCGTGTTTACTGCGAGGTCCATCCCATGAGCCAGGTCACCATCTACCACAACCCGCAATGCGGCACCTCCCGCAATACCTTGGCGCTGATCCGCAACAGCGGCGAAGAGCCCACCGTGATCGAATACCTCAAGACCCCGCCGGATCGCGCAACCCTGGTCGGGCTGATCGAGGCGATGGGGACCGGCGCGCGACCGCTGCTGCGGATCAAGGGCACCCCTTACGAGGAACTGGGGCTGGACGATCCGGCCTTGACCGATGAACAGCTCATCGAGGCCATGCTCGAGCATCCCCTCCTGATCAATCGCCCGATCGTGGTCAGCCCTCTGGGCACCCGTCTGTGCCGGCCTTCCGAAGCGGTTCTGGACCTGCTGCCGCAGCCGCAACGTGGCCGCTTCGTCAAGGAAGACGGCGAGGTGGTCATCGATGAACACGGCCGCCGGGTCTGAAGCGAAGCAGGCAAGGCCAGGGGCGGTGAACGGGGAGGGGTAGCGTGGATCAAGCCAAAACCGTGGACGTGGTGGTCATTGGCGGTGGCCAATCGGGCCTCACCGTGGCCTATTTTTTGAAGCGCACCGGTCTGTCCTATGTGGTGCTCGATGCCGAGCCGGGCCCCGGTGGGGCCTGGCGTCATGGGTGGGCGTCGCTGCGGCTGTTTTCCCCTGCGGCCTGGAGCTCGATTGCCGGCTGGCCGATGCCCGCCGTGCCCGAGGGGACGCCGGGGCGCGACGAGGTGATTGACTACCTGACCCGCTATGAGCAGCGGTACGCCTTTCCCCTCCTGCATTCCACGCGGGTGACCCGGGTGGAAAAGATCGCGGGGGGATTGCGGGTCGTTTCACAGGACCGTGTCTGGGACGCCAAGGCCGTCATCAGTGCCACCGGCACCTGGAGCCGCCCGGTCATCCCGGCCTATCCAGGGCAAGCGCTGTTCGAAGGCCAGCAGCTGCACTCGGCGCACTACGTTGAACCGCGTGCGTTCGAAGGAAAGACCGTGCTGGTCGTCGGTGGGGGCAACTCGGGTGCCCAGATTTACGCGGAAGTGTCGAAGGTCGCCCAGGCGACCTGGGTAACGCAGGCGCCGCCCAATTACCTGCCCGATGAGGTCGATGGCCGTGTGCTGTTTGAGCGAGCCACCGCGCGGTTGAAAGCCCAGCAAGCGGGCCAGGAACCGCCGCCGCTCACCGGCGGGCTGGGCGACATCGTGATGGTGCCGCCGGTCAAGGACGCCCGCGAACGCGGAGTGCTGCACGCGGTACGGCCCTTCACCCGGTTCACCTCAACCGGCGTGGTCTGGCCCTCGGGTGAGGAGACGCCGGTAGATTCGGTCATCTGGTGCACCGGCTTCTCCCCGGCGCTCGACCACCTGGCCAGCCTGGGGATCGTGGGCCCGGACGGCAAGATCGCGGTGGCCGAAAACCGGAGCGTAGCGCTACCCGCTCTGTGGCTGGTGGGCTATGGCGACTGGACAGGGCTCGCCTCCGCGACCTTGATCGGGGTGACCCGGACCGCTCGGGACGTGGTCAGGCAGGTGCAGCACGACCTTACCGGGGCCGACTGATGCCTGCCCTGTCCCTGTCAAGACGCCGTCACGCAACCTTGATAGGGGCACTGGGCTGCAACCAGATCCTGGCGTGGGGCTCGACCTTTTACCTGCCAGCTGTATTGGCGGTGCCGGTGGCCCATTCGCTGAGCGCCTCGGTGCCTGCGGTGGTGGGGGCCCTGTCCTGGGCCCTGCTGGTGGCTGGCGTGTGCGCACCGCTGGTGGGCCGGACCATTGATAGATTCGGGGGCAAGTGGGTGCTGGCCAGCAGCGCGGTCTTGCTGGCCCTGGGGCTGACGGCCCTGTCGTTTGCCTGCGGTTTGATCGCCTACTATGCCGCCTGGACCGTGCTCGGGCTGGGCATGGCCGCCGGGCTGTATGACGCGGGGTTTGCCACCCTGGGACGCCTGATGGGTTCACGGGCCAGGTCCTCGATAACCGGCCTGACCCTGATCGCCGGCTTCGCCAGTACGGTGGCCTGGCCTTTCCTCGCGGCCATGGAAGCGAACCAGGGGTGGCCGGCCACCTGCCGGGTGCTGGCCATTATCCACCTGCTGGTCGGCCTGCCGCTTCACCTGTTCACGGTGCCGTCGCCGGCGCCAAGACCACCGGCCGCGGCCACCGCGACCCATGCCACCGACGCGCAAGCCGGTCCCCAATTAGCCTGGATCGCGGTGCTGTTCACCCTGCATGCTTTCGTGATGTCGGCCCTGGCGGTCAACCTGCTAGTCATCCTGCAGGGCCAGGGTATCCCGGCAGCCTTGGCGGTAACGCTCGGCGCGCTGATGGGGCCTTCGCAGGTAGTCGCCCGAGTGCTCGAATATGTCTTTGGTCGCCAGGCGCACCCGGTCTGGATCGCGCGGTTAGGGATGCTGGCCTGTATCGCCGGCCTGCTGGGCCTGGGGCCGGGCCTGGTGACGCTGTCCCTGCTCGCCGTCGTCGCCTTCGGTGGGGGCAATGGGATCATGACGATTGCCAGGGGCACCGTGCCGCTGACCCTGCTGGGCAGCGCCAAACTGGGCAGCCACCTGGGGTTGATCGCGCGCCCGGTGCTGATCGCCCAGGCAGCGGCGCCGCTGGTCTGTGCGTACCTCCTGGAGCAACTGGGCCCGCGCGGGCTGATCGGGATTCTGGCCGGCCTTTTGGGCCTGGGCGCAGTGGTGGCGTTCGCCCGGTTACGGGCTTTCGAACCGACGCAGGTCTGACGGCCCAGGTGTGCCGGGGCGGCCTACCGGGGACTACCCTCCAGCTCAGGGAACAGCACCGGCTCCAACGGTGGGGTCAACAGGCACAGCCCGCGCCGCCAGTAGCCCACGTCGTGCCATTTGCCGAGCTTGAAGCCCACTTCCGGGTAGGTACCGATGTGCACGAAGCCCAGCGTTTCGTGCAGCCCAACGCTGCCCTCATTGGGCTGCGCAATGCCGGCGTAAGCGGCCCGAAACCGCTGCTGCTCAAGCAGGGGCAGCAACGTTTCATAGAGTTGCCGGCCGATGCCCTGACGGCGCGCCGATTCGGCGATGTACACCGTCACGTCCACGGCCCAGCGGTAGGCTGGGCGAGCGCGGTGTTGGCTGGCGTACGCGTATCCCTTGATGACCCCGTCCTCCTCGGCTACCAGGTAGGGGTAGGTCTGAAGCGTGGTCACTATCCGCTGGGCCATTTCCTCGACGGTCGGAGGGACCTCTTCAAAGGAAATCGCCGTGTCCAGAACCACCGGCGCGTAAATACGCTGGATGGCGGCCGCGTCTGTTGCTACCGCCGTACGAATGCTCAAAGCCACTGTAGGTCGTCCCTGATTGAAAACCGGAACGGTACCTTTTTTAGATCGCTTTGAGCATGAAATCCTATTGATGGGCTTCGCGGTCCACGACCTGTTAACCTTCGGAGAAGCCCACAGTCCTCCCCGGCGACTCCCAACAGGGCAATCCGAACTTCGACAGAGGTTTCTCCCGCCGTCCTGCTGATAAATGCCCTTGAATTCTTAATAGCTAGCAGCTATTACCTGCCCGGTCGGCCATTGATCTCCGTCGTAAGGGCATAGTGTGCAAAAAGAAACGCTTGAGCAGAACCAGATTCCTATCTACTTCTTGGCGGTCATTGCCGCCGCCATGGGCGGCTTACTGGCGCCTGTAGCATCACAGAGCCTGAGCGCTTGGGTTACACCGTCTATCGCAGCGTTGATGTACGCAATGTTTTTACAAATTCCGTTCCTGGAATTGCGCAACGGGCTGGGTGACAGACGCTTTATGGCAACGTTGCTCACTGCCAATTTCGTGGTCATACCCTTGCTGGTCTGGAGCTTGAGTCAGGGCTTGGCCGATCACCCTGTAATCAGGGTCGGCGCGCTGCTGGTGCTGCTCACTCCATGCATTGATTACGTTGTGGTGTTCACGCACATAGGTAAGGGAGATTCGAAGTTAACGCTCGCAGCGACGCCAATCTTGCTACTGCTCCAGCTACTACTCCTACCAGTGTATCTGGCCGTCATGATTGGAGAAAGCAGCGAGGTTGTCATCACCGTTGGGCCCTTTGCGGAGGCCTTCCTGGTGTTGATTGTGCTGCCCTTGATTCTCGCAGTGATCACCGCCGCGCTGGTGAGAAAATCCAGCGTCGTGGCGAGCTGGAACACTGCTTGGGCGTGGATGCCTGTTCCTGCCATGGTGGCGGTACTGATAGCAGTCATCGGTTCCCAGATCGCTTATGTGGTGCGTGACTTCAACAGCCTTCTTCCGGTAATCCCGGTGTATCTGGGCTTCATGCTGCTGGCCCCCGTGGTAGGCGCCGTGGTGGCTAAAGCATTTGGGCTGGGCGCCTCAAGTGCCAGGTCAGTGGTATTTAGTAGCGCTACCAGGAACTCGCTGGTAGTGCTGCCTCTGGCGTTGGCGCTGCCGGAAAATATTCGAACGCTTGCGGCAGCAGCGATCATCACGCAAACACTGATGGAGTTGATAGCTGAGCTCTTCTATATCAGACTCGTGCCTGCTTTGGTAAGGCCGCGGGCATAGGTCAGGCACACATCGACAGTACAACATTCAAGGTGATGGCCTGGCCGGTGATGCTCCAGCCAGGTGCCTTACCAAACCAGAGCAACTCGTGTTGCTGGTTATGGAGAACCTAATTCAAAGCACGTTATTGCAACCATGCTTCGACGGCTTCCGAACCGTACTCGGTTTTCCACGCCTTGAGTGTTTTATGATTGCCCCCTTTGGTCTCAACGATTTCACCGGATTCCGGGTGCCGGTAACGCTTCACTTGGCGTGCTTTGCGGGTGAACGCTTTAGTCTGAGCCGGAGCACGCTGAAACGCTTGCGGGTCGAGAATCGCAATAATGTGCTTCAGGCTAAAATTATACTCGCCTAGCAATTCCCGCAATTTTTGCTCAAATTCAACTTCACGCTGCAAACCTTCATCATTCTTCATGCTCTCGAGCTCAGCAAGCTGAGCGGCCAGCTTTTGTTCTAACGCGCGGTATTCGGCAAGACGTGACATTTTTTGCTATCCACTGGACTTCAGGAGGGTTTCAGTATAGGGACAGGAAAATGCCCTGCCAACTTGATTATAAGTCCAGGCGTATACACGGTGAACCACTCCATTTCGTGGTGAGCCAAATTCACCGCTACGTCGATCAGGGGCCCACCCAAAGAAGCCATGGTGCTTTATCCGGCACGACCAGTTTCAGATCACCCCAGACCTGTAGTGCCCCGTAGCGAATATCTTCAATAAGCGCAGGTTGAGGCCGTACGTGACCGCGTGCCGCCGTCACGCTTGCAATGGGTTCAACAGCTACGCTGCTGACCAATCCGGCGATACTGCCGGGTAGGGGGCCGGTCTTTGCTACCTGGAGTACAGCGATTTAAATGAGACAGGAATATCTCGTAGTCGCTGTTATGAAGCAGATTAAGCTCAACGGCTTGGGCCAGGACCCCTTTAAAGCTTTCGTGCCACTCCTGATTTTGAAGGAGAGCACGGTCAAGACCCGGTCCAATAGCTTGACTGTGTTAACAGTGTGTCGACCTGAGATTTGTTCTTTGCACGTGTAGAAAAAATACCTGACGCGCTGTGGATACAGTACGTTCGGATCATTCATGTACTCAGAGAGGATATTTATCTGGTCGGGGGACAGGGTCATTAATTAAATCGCCAGGAATGCTAAGGGAGTGAGCTTCTTTTCCAAGAGTCTAGCATCACACTAAATGGGAAGTCTTCCATATCTTCAGGCTTTAGCCAATGTTCTCGTGCCGCGAATATGGCTTAATTATCTTGAGATCTTAATACCACGTATACGGGGTCATCAGTCGATATGATAGTCCATCGTATAATGAGCGCAGCAGCTGCTATGGCAGCTACCATAGCGACTACTATTCAGTTATAGCGCGGGCCTTATCCAGGTCAGGGGCTGTCAGCTTGTACTGGATGCCTGGCGGCACATTCAGGCTACCAACGTGGCCGGCTTGGCAGAAGGCATCACCGACGCAAGAGGTCGTGCCGGCGGCCCGGGTCACCTCGACCTTAGGCCCTTGATTACGGCATTGGCGTTAACAGGTGACACATTGGAATCAGCCAATGGAGCCTGTCAGCTGAGCGGTGATCCGTGTACCTGAGCAAAACTTAGTCGAAAAGCTCCTGTAAAAAGGACTTCTTGCGATAAGGCTGCTGCCCTTCATGCTTGCCTTGGCTTTGATGTCCGTGCTGATTCTGGTGACCGCTCTGGTAGCTGTCCCGCCATCCGCCCCCCTGACTGGGCTGCGGATCAGAACAGCCATGCTTATTGCCAGGTTGAGCAGCAGGCGAATGCGCATACCCCGGTTCTGATAGGGGCGCGTCTTGCCTTGATGACGCTGCGCTTTGTGGCAGAAAACGAGCCTCCAGCTGCTGACTACGCTCGATGATCTTGTCGAGCTCCCCCCGGTCAAGCCAGACGCCCCGGCATTGAGGGCAGTAGTCTATCTCAACATTCTGACGGTCTGTCATGACCAACGATACGTCTTTGCAAACAGGGCACTGCATGGTTCTCTCCTTCAGCGAATACGCTGTCTAAACCGCAGCTGTCGTGTCACCGACGCAAGAGCCGCAGACCATTGAACACGACGAGCAGGCTCGCTCCCATGTCGGCGAAGACTGCCATCCATAAGGTGGCGATGCCCGACAGAGCCAGTGCTAGAAAGACAACTTTTATCCCCAATGCCAGCGTGATGTTTTGCTTCAAAATGGAAGCGGAGCGACGACTAAGCCGAATGAAATCAGCGATCTTGCGTGGGTCATCATCCATGATTGCGACATCCGCGGTTTCAAGGGCCGTGGCTGTCCCAGCGGCTCCCATGGCGAAACCGATATCGGACTGCGCCAAAGCAGGGGCGTCGTTCACACCGTCCCCGACCATCCCAATGTGGCCATATCGACGTTTGAGCTCAGCGACTGCGGTCTGCTTGTCCTCTGGCATGAGATTTCCGCGTGCATCGGTAACACCTAACTGATCAGCGATCGACTTCGCCGTCGCGGGGTTGTCACCCGTCAGCATCACCGGGACAACGTTCAACGCCTTCAGCGCAGCGACAGCTTCGAAGCTCTCGGGTCGAACGGTATCCGCGACCCCGAATATTGCAGCGGGACCTTCAGCACCACACAGCACGATGACCGTTTTGCCCGCATTTTCGAGCCGTGAAAGCCTGGCCTCGAGCGCCGGAGAGCACACTCCCAGTTCTTCAACCAATCGGTGATTACCCAGGTGCCACAGTTGGCCATCAATGAAGCCTTTCACGCCTCGTCCATTCAGCACACTGAAGTCGCTGACAAGCAGGGTCGAAACGCCAGGTTGCTGGGTCTTCCACCCATTGACCAGTGCTTTCGCTACGGGGTGAGTACTCTGTTCGTCCAGACTGGCCGCGATCAACGTGGCCTTTTCGATCGGCAGGTCACTGAAGGTTTCCGCGTCCGTTAAAACAGGCTTGCCCTGGGTCAACGTGCCGGTCTTGTCCAAGGCAACCACTTTCAGCAGCCGACCGCTTTCAAGGTACACCCCCCCCTTGATCAGGATGCCGGAGCGGGCAGCTGCGGCAAGGCCACTTACCACGGTGATAGGCGTGGAGACGACCAGGGCACAAGGGCAAGCAATGACCAGCAGGACAAGGGCCTCATACAGCCACCCCCCCCAGGTGCCCCCCAGCAGCAACGGCCCTAAAACAGCGACCAAGAACGCTACCAACACGACCGCCGGTGTGTAGTAACGCGCGAACTGATCCACAAATCTCTGCGTAGGTGCCCGCTGGGACTGTGCGTCCTGGATCGCGGCAGCGATCCGGGCAAGGGTGCTTTGGCCTGCTACTGCGGTGACCGTAGCCTCAACGATGCCGTCGGTCACGATACTGCCCGCATAAAGCGGATCGCCAACCACCTTGTCCACGGGGAGGCTTTCACCGGTAATAGGGGCTTGGTCGAGGGCTGCACGACCAGACTCCACCGTCGCATCCAATGGCACCCGTGATCCAGTGCGAACACGGATGCGGCTGCCAAGCGCGACAGCTCCGACAAGCTGCTCTTTCCAGCCCCCTTCGCCCATGACTTCCGCAGTCTCTGGGGCCAATGCGGTCAATGATTTGATCGCGTTACGCGCTCGCTCAAGCGACAGTGCTTCGATGGCTTCGGCAATGGCGAACAGGAAAACCACCATCGCGGCTTCCGGCCATTTACCAATCACGACGGAGCCCAGGACAGCCAAAGACATCAAGAAGTAGATGTTCAGGGTGAAATTCTTCACCGCGATCCATCCCTTCCTGAGGGTAGGCACACCGGCGGCAAGAATGGACACAGCAGCCAAACCCATCACGGGCCATGAGCCTTCCTGCCCCGTTGTCCAGGCGATGGCTTCAGCGGCCACAGCCGCGACGCCGCTGACAGCCAGCAGCCCTTTCAATCTCTTCGTCAGCGCCGGCGGGGCAGCTATTGGCGGGGCTCCAGCCTCGATAAGGGTAGGGCCCATGTCCAGCGCAACCAAAGCGCTGACAATCGCTTGCGGATCATCCAGCCGATGATGCACGGTCAACTCGCGACTCAGTAGATTGAAATCGAGCCGGGCGATGCCGGGCATCGGCTCCAGCCGATTACGAATCAGCCGCTCTTCTGTCGGGCAGTCCATCTTGTCGATGCGGTACCGGACCTGAGTAGTCCCTTCAGGGCCTGGAGTCACGGAACGTGGGACGATCGCTTCCGCTGCGTGCGCTCCCTGGGAACAGCAGGTATCCGCCCCGGCGGTCCCATGTGCATCGTCATGGTCATGGTCATGGTCGTCTGTGCACTGACCGTGGCCGTGACTTGAATCGTCGGTGCACGCCCGCTCTAACGTGCTGCCCTCAGCCGGGCAGCACGGACCGGTAGGAGCTGCACCGACAGGGTCATGGAGATGCACGAAGGAGCTTTTAGCCGGCAGCTTCACCAGGGAATCGCGCTTGGAATTCGCACCACAACATTTGTCCTGCTCAGGAACGGGACGCAGCGTCGACGAAGGCTTATTTTCTTGGCTCATAAGGCGCCTGCTAACAAGGAAATAAGGCCATTCAACAGCCTGTAGTAGCTACAGGGTCAAGCAAAATCGAAGATTACCTGTCTCGCACTGCACTGATGTGAAAAAGGTACCGCGCCGCGAGTGCAAGGAAGCCACGCGCAGCGGTAGGTCAGCGATGTGCTGGAGGCAATCAACGCGCGGGGTAATCAGCTACTACCTCCTGCTCACCCGACTTTTTTAATCCGAGGACCTGGTAGGCACTTTTGCGCTCACCCGCTTCCATGCCGGGCGAGCCCATCGGCATGCCTGGGGCGGCAACACCGACGAGGTCGGTCCGACTGGCAAGTTCTGCAATTTGCTGTACCGGTACGTGCCCTTCGATAAATTTCCCCTCCGTTACGCCTGTGTGGCACGACATAAGCTTTTCAGGCACGCCAAGCTTGGCCTTCACAGCGCTCATGTTTTCCTCTAAATGGTCATTTACCGTGAAGCCATTGTCCCGGAGGTAAGCAATCCACTTGGAGCAGCAGCCACAATTGGGATCCCTGTACACATCAATCAACTGAGCAGTACTGGCCTGTGCGATTGACGCGGTAAACAGCACCGTGAGTAATGCTACACGTGGTCCAGCGCTAACAAGATCTTTGAATTTCATAGCCGCATCTCTGAAAAGAACCAGTTCAAAAACATTAGAGCACTTGCCTACGTTGACAGGGGCATGCACGCCTGGCGCCACCACCCGTCGGATCGGCCCGGAAATCTGTAAGGTGGCCTCGTTAACGTGTATTCGCCCTAAACTGCAATGTAAACGTCGTACATACGCCCGGTGCACTGCAGGCGCTCACTTCTCCCCCGTGTAGGTTCATGATACTGCGGACAATAGCAAGTCCTAGCCCAGTGCCCCCCTGCTTACGCGAGCGGCTTGAGTGCACACGATAAAAGCGTTTGAAAATGTGAGGAATATGTTCCGCTTCGATCCCGGCGCCTTTATTAGCAACCGCCAACCGGGTGGCCTCCGCATCCTGGGTAATGTCTATGGATACCACTTCACCGTGCGGACTGTGGCGTATCGCATTGGAAAGCAAATTGGATATTGCCCTCTGCACCATGAGCCGGTCGCCCTGGACCTCCGCTTCCCCGTGAAGGGTCAATGAGACAGACTTGTCTTCCGCCACATGGAGGAACATTTCTGCAATACGACCTGCCTCCTCATGTAACCTGATTGTTGTGAGCTGTAATGAGGAAGGTTGCGAAACACTGGCGAGGAACAGCATTTGCGAAACCATCTGTGACAAACGCTCCAGTTCTTCCGTACAGCTTTCCAAAGCCTGCTTGTAGCTTTCGGGTGAACGCTCCCGCGAAAGGGTGACCTGCGCCTTCCCCATCAGATTGTTTATGGGCGTACGTAACTCATGCGCCAGATCATCGCAGAAGTGGGCCATCTGGCTGACCTCGGCATCCAGCCGATCCAGCATGACGTTGATAGCCTGGGCAAGCCCTTCAAGTTCTTCCGGCAACCCTTGCGTCTGCATCCTTAAAGAGAGCTCCCGGGCGGAAACGCTTTGGCTGACTTCGCGAAAAGCCATCAACGGCTTCAGACCCCGCCGAACGAGCCACCAGCCAAACCCTCCCACCATTATCAGGATAAGCGGTAAGACCAGCAGCGCCGATTTGAGGTACGCATTCACCAGAAGCGCGTCATCCTTGCGCTCTAATACCAGAAATACTTTGACGGATTGACCTCCACGCAGATTGACCTCTTTGGATACCACCAGCATTTCATAGCCTTCAGGCGACACCAGACTGTGGTAGCTCTGGTCGCTATTAAGCTCCGCCAGAGGCAGCGCTTGGCCTGCGGTCGAACCAACACTGAGTAGCCGCTTACCATCGGTAGCGGTTTCGTCGATCATCAATGCTACATAGTCATGACCCGCGACTTGATCGCGAAGGTTATGTGAGTGCAAAACGATGTCGGCTTTGGTTGCAGCGGTTTCCTGAAGCGTGTGCTGAATCTGTTGGAGCTTCTCTGCCAAGCTTTCCCGAGCGCGAAGGTCGAGCTGATGGCTGATCTCGAACCAGGCCAGGATAACCATGGCGATCACGACAAAGGCACTCAGAGCCCCCACGCTCAACCCCAATCGCGTGGATAGCCGTCGTGGTGTCATTCGCGCAGCTCCAATACATAGCCAACACCTCGCAACGTATGGATCAGTTTTTTCTCGAAGGGGTCGTCTATCTTTGCCCGCAAGCGCCGAATGGACACCTCGACCACATTGGTGTCACAGTCAAAATTCATATCCCACACCATCGAGATAATTTGCGACCGCGTCATCACCTCGCCACTGTGGCGCATGAGCAGGTGAAGAAGGGCAAATTCCTTGGTGGTCAAATCAATGCGCTTGCCACCGCGAAAGGCACGATGCCGCCCTTGATCCAGCTCAAGATCAGCCACCGTCACCACATCGGGCGTGCTGGTTTTCTCGCTTCGGCGAAGCAACGTGCGCACCCGCGCCAATAGCTCCGGAAACTCGAAAGGCTTGACCAGGTAATCGTCGGCACCGCTCTCCAGCCCCCTTACCTTTTCGCCAAGGCGTCCACGCGCAGTCACCATCATGACCCGGGTATCGTGCGTTTTCCGGAACTCTTCCAGTACCTGCCACCCGCCCATCTCGGGAAGGTTTACGTCCAATATAATCAAATCGTAGTTTTGACTTCGCGCGAGGTACAAGCCATCTACACCCGTACCGGCAATATCGACCACATACCCACTTTCACTTAATCCCTGGTGCATGTATTCGGCAGTCTTTTGTTCATCCTCTACAACCAAAATCTTCATAGCCAATTTCCAAAATAACGTACAACTTTTAATCGAGCTTTCACCCAGCAATAGCCCTTAGCATAAAGTCTGTAGCCGCTTCAGGGTCAAGGTTTGTTTTTTAAAATCAGCGATTTCCAGCACATTTTCATGCCGATTGCAGGCAGCGGCCGCCTCGCCTTCATCAATAATTGTTTCAAAAAGTGTCCAATTCGCATTACCAGAATAAATATAGCCGAATACTCATGAGAACTAGTTAGATAACGAAATTGTAATGCTGCCGCAACGCCTTTGATAACCACTGTTTTCTAAATTGCCTTCGCCACAGTTCGGGCTGATGAGGTCTGGCTATTTCCAAACTTGTACAGAGGTCTTGTTGTGCTCAGCCATAGCAGCGCTTTCGCTTTCTGCTCAATGTCCCGATTCCCGCGCTTTCGCTGGGCGCTTTTGGCAGCCCTACTGCCGTTCAGCCCAATAAGCCTGGCCGCCCCCGCTTCGCTGTCCGAAGCGGTAAAAACCGCTTTTTCCAATAATCCGGACCTTGCCGCAGCCCAGCGCGAAATCGGTATAGCCGAAGGCGAGCGTGTGCAAGCTGGGCTGATTCCCAATCCGGTGCTGTCTTGGGAGACCGAGGACACCCGGCGCGCTACCCGCACCGAAACCATCACGCTAAGCCAGACCCTTGAGCTTGGTGGTAAACGTGGTGCACGCATAGATACCGCGCGTTTTGGCCAATCCGCTGCGGACCTGGCGCTGTCGCGCCAGGCTGATCTGCTGCGAGCCGATGTCACCCGGGCTTGGTTCGGGGCGTTACGTGCAGATACGGCACTGGCCTTAGCCAAAGAAGCTCAGGCGCTCGCGCGCAGAGGGGTTGAGGTCGCTCAAGGGCGGGTACGTGCTGGCAAAGCATCACCGGTGGAAGCTACGCGTGCGCAGGTTCAACTTGTGGAAACCGCCCTTGGCGTCAAGCGTGCGCAAACGGAACGCGCTAATCAATACCGCGCCCTGTCGCGCATATTAGGCCTTGCGGAGGGCGAGGTTACTGCATTGCCAGCCAATACCTCGCCGTCACCGGGCCTTCCTCCTGCCTCCATCGCGCTGCAGGCGATGCTTGGGCGCAGTACCGAGTTGCAACTGGCGCAGACGCGAATGGACCAAGCCGACGCCGCTTTGAGCCTGGAGCAGCGTAAGCGGATACCCGACGTCACGCTAAGCCTGGGTAGCCAGTACCAAGCGGTCGAGCGTGAGCGCGTGAATGTCATAGGCGTTTCGGTGCCATTACCACTGTTTGACCGCAATCAGGGCAATGTCTTGTCCGCCTCACGTCGAGCAGACCAGTCGCGTGACCTGCGTGTCGCGGCCGAGTTGAGTTTGCGCAGCGAAGCAGCGACCGCGCTCGACCAATGGAGCACTGCGGCAGTGCAGATACAAGGTTTCGAACGGGACGTTTTGCCCGCTGCCCGGCAGGCCGTTGATGCGGCTACCCGGGGGTTCGAGTTAGGAAAATTCGGCTATCTCGAAGTGCTCGATGCTCAGCGCACGCTGATTGGAGCACGCACCCAGTACCTCGATGCCTTGGCCACCGCTACGGAGGGCCGGGCATCCCTGGAGCGGTTGCTGGGTGACGTGGCCGCGTTGAGCCCCGCTTCGGCAGACATTCCCATTTCCCACTGACTATCTGCCGCCTCGCTGATGCCGGGGCTTCGGAGCTTTAATGAACAGAAAAAACCACGCCGCCCTGGTACTGGGCGTACTGGCGTTGCTTGCCGTCATCGGGGGCGCCGTGAGTTCGGTTGGGCCGTCCTTTGCCCGGGAAAGCTCGGCGCAACCCATATCGCCGGAAGCACACGGTGCAGCGGAAAGCCATGGCGAAGACGAGGCGGAACATGCACAAGGCGAACACGCCGAGGAGGGCGGACACGAAGAAGAAGGTGCCTTGAAACTCACTGCGGACCAGATCAATGCCGCTGGAATAGAGGTCGTGATGGCCGCCGCCCGCCCCATGCGGACCTCGGTGAGCTTTCCCGGTGAAATTCGCTTTGACGAAGACCGCACCAGTCACATTGTGCCGCAACTTGCAGGCTTCGTTGAAAAGGTCAATACCAACCTAGGCGAAACCGTCCGCAAGGGGCAGGTACTGGCAGTGATCGCAAGCCAGGATATCTCCCAGCAACGGAGTGATTTGAATGCAGCAAGCAAGCGTCTGGAGCTAGCGCGCATCACCTTAAGCCGGGAAAAAGCCCTGTGGGAAGAGAAGATTTCTCCTGAACAGGATTACCTGCAAGCCCGACAGGCGTACCAGGAGGCCGAGATTGAGGTGGCCAATGCCAAGCAGAAGGTCAGTGCATTGGGTGGAAACACTGCCACTGCCGGCGGCAACCGCTATGAACTGCGAGCGCCATTCGACGGCGTGATCGTGGAAAAACACCTGGGTCAGGGTGAACGGGTCGACAGCACTACCACAGCCTTCGTCCTGAGCGACTTAACGCAGGTATGGGCCACGTTTAACGTTCCACCGTCCGAGCTGGAAAAAGTCATCTTAGGGCGAGAAGTGACAGTCGATGCACCCGATCTGCAAACGCAGGTGCAAGGCAAGGTGGGTTACGTGGGCAGCCTTTTGGGGGAACAGAACCGCGCCGCTCAAGTACGTGTGACCCTGACCAACCCGCAAGGCGCTTGGCGTCCTGGCCTGTTTGTGAATGTTCTTGTGGCTGCGCAGGAAGCCACTGCCCCCGTCAGCGTGCCAGAAGCTGCGCTGCAAAGCGTAGAAGACCGGCCAACCCTGTTCGTACGGACCGATGAAGGCTTCACGGCCCGTACCGTCGACATCGGCCGTCGCGATGGCGGTTACCTTGAAGTGCTCAAAGGCCTGGAAGCCGGCGAGCACGTGGCCGCAAATGGCAGCTTCATCCTCAAGTCGGAGCTGGGCAAAGCCAGCGCCGAACATTCCCACTGACGCGCGCTGAGAGTGTTCCATGTTTGAAAAACTGATTCAGTTTGCTATCGAACAGCGCATCGTGGTGATGATTTGCGTACTGATCATGGCCGGCCTCGGCATTGCCAGCTACCAAAAGCTGCCGATCGACGCTGTACCGGACATCACCAACGTCCAGGTGCAAATCAACGCAGCCGCACCCGGCTTCACGCCGCTGGAAACCGAGCAGCGCATTACCTTCCCGGTCGAGACCGCTATGGCGGGGCTGCCAGGCTTGCAGCAAACCCGCTCGCTGTCGCGCTCAGGCCTTTCACAGGTCACGGTGATCTTCGAAGAGGGCACCGACCTGTATTTCGCTCGGCAACTGGTCAGTGAACGGCTCCAAAGCGCCAAAGAGCAATTGCCCGAGGATATCGAGGCCGTGATGGGGCCCATCTCCACCGGGCTCGGGGAAATTTTCCTTTGGACGGTGGAAGCCGAGGATGGCGCACTCAACGCAGAAGGGAAGCCTTATACCCCTACCGACCTGCGCGTGATTCAAGACTGGATCATCAAGCCGCAGTTACGCAATGTCCCGGGTGTGGCGGAGATCAACACGATCGGTGGATTTGCGAAGCAATACCAGGTTTCGCCAGACCCACGAAAACTGGCGGCCTATCAGCTGACCCTGGAGGACCTGATCCTTGCTTTGGAACGCAACAACGGCAACGTCGGGGCGGGGTACATCGAGCGTAATGGCGAGCAACTGCTGGTACGTGCGCCAGGACAGGTCAGCACTATCAACGATATTGCCAATATCGTCGTCACCACCGTGCAGGGCAGCCCTATCCGGGTAAGCCAGCTTGCTGAGGTGGGAATCGGGCAGGAATTGCGCTCGGGAGCCGCCACCGAGAACGGCCGGGAAGTGGTGCTGGGTACGGTGTTCATGCTTGTGGGCGAGAACAGCCGCACGGTTTCCAAAGCGGTCGCCGCAAAGCTTGCAGATATCAACAAGACCTTACCGGCCGGGGTGAAAGCCGTCACGGTCTACGACCGCACCACGCTGGTGGAAAAAGCCATCGGCACCGTGAAGAAGAACCTTATCGAGGGGGCAATCCTCGTAATCGTGATTCTCTTCCTGTTCCTGGGCAATATCCGCGCGGCCCTGATCACCGCCATGGTGATTCCACTGGCCATGTTGTTCACGTTCACCGGGATGCTCGGCAACAAGGTCAGTGCGAACCTGATGAGCCTGGGCGCCTTGGATTTTGGCATCATTGTCGACGGCGCGGTGGTAATCGTGGAGAACGCCATTCGCCGACTGGCCCACGCGCAGCACAGGCATGGTCGCAAGCTCACGCGCACCGAGCGCTTCCATGAAGTGTTCGCGGCATCCAGGGAGGCGCGCCGTGCCCTGATCTTTGGGCAGTTGATCATCATGGTCGTGTACTTGCCCATCTTCGCCCTTACTGGCGTCGAAGGTAAAATGTTCCACCCCATGGCATTGACGGTGGTCATTGCATTGCTGGGCGCAATGCTGTTGTCGGTCACTTTTGTGCCGGCGGCCGTGGCGATGTTCGTAACGGGCAGGGTCAAGGAGGAAGAAGGTCGGGTGATGCGCACCGCACGGCTGCGTTACGCGCCGGCACTGGACTGGGTACTGGCCCATCGCAACATCACCTTCAGCGGCGCAGTGACGCTAATCCTGCTTTCTGGAGTGGTGGCAAGCCGGATGGGCAGCGAATTCATTCCCAGCCTCAGTGAGGGCGACTTTTCGTTGCAGGCGATCCGGGTACCAGGTACGAGCCTGACGCAGTCGTTGGACATTCAGCAGCGGATAGAGAGTTCGATCCTTCAACATGTTCCGGAGGTGGAACGGGTATTTGCCCGCACCGGTACGGCAGAAATCGCATCTGACCCGATGCCGCCGAATATCTCGGATGCGTATGTCATGCTCAGGCCCACCGATCAATGGCCCAACCCTGAGAAAAGCCGCGAAACACTGGTCCAGGAAATCGAAGCTGCCGCAGCACTGGTGCCAGGGAGCAACTACGAGATGTCCCAGCCCATCCAATTGCGCTTCAACGAGCTGATCTCCGGGGTGCGTAGTGACGTCGGGGTGAAGGTGTTCGGTGATGATATGGCAGTCCTGAACCAAACCGCCAATCAGATCGCCGCCACCCTGCAAAAGGTGGAAGGGGCCTCGGAAGTCAAAGTGGAGCAAACCTCAGGCTTGCCCGTACTGACCATCAACGTGGATCGGGAGAAAGCGGCGCGGTTCGGTCTGAACATTGGCACGGTACAGGATGCCATCTCCATCGCCGTAGGCGGAAGACAGGCCGGCACGCTGTACGAAGGTGACCGCCGCTTCGATATCACCGTACGCCTGCCTGAGGAGCTCCGCACTGACGTTTCCACGCTGTCGCAACTACTGATCCCATTGCCAACCCAGACGGGCATCGAACCATCACGTGTCAGCTTCATCACATTGTCGCAGGTAGCATCGGTAGAGCTGGTGATGGGGCCTAACCAGATCAGCCGTGAGAATGGCAAGCGGCTGGTGATAGTCACAGCCAACGTGCGCGGCCGCGACTTGGGTTCGTTCGTGAGCGCAGCCGCGCAGGCCATCGAGTCAGGCGTGAAGGTGCCTGCAGGTTACTGGATCGACTGGGGCGGGCAATTTGAACAGCTGCAATCCGCCGCTCAGCGGCTGCAGATCGTTGTACCTGTCGCCCTGCTGCTGGTGTTCACGCTGCTCTTTATGATGTTCAACAACCTCAAAGACGGAATGCTCGTATTCACTGGCATCCCCTTTGCACTCACCGGCGGCGTGGTAGCCCTATGGCTTCGGGACATTCCCCTGTCCATTTCCGCTGGGGTGGGCTTCATTGCCCTGTCTGGAGTGGCGGTACTCAATGGCCTGGTGATGATCGCCTTTATTCGCAACCTGCGCGAAGAAGGTCGGCCTTTAACAGAGGCAATCCGTGAAGGCGCATTAACGCGCTTGCGGCCTGTGCTGATGACCGCATTAGTGGCCTCGCTGGGCTTCGTCCCAATGGCCCTGGCCACGGGGACCGGTGCTGAAGTCCAACGGCCCCTGGCCACGGTCGTCATCGGCGGAATCCTTTCGTCGACGGCGCTTACCCTACTGGTGCTGCCAGCGCTCTATCAGTGGGCGCATCGCCGCGACGAGGAGTGATCCAGACGCTGTCAGTGCTCCGGGAGACCGGGGCCCTGCCGGTGGAAATCGCCGCGTTCGACCTGAATGGTGCAATGACCGATGTGATGGGCATGGCTGACAGCCTCGATCACAGCCGCCAGTACAACGTCTGGGTCCGCCACTTCTGACTTGATCACCACATGCGCGGTCAGGAGATTGTGACCACTGCTGACGGCCCATACATGTAGGTCATGCACGGCCTCTACGCCGCCGATCTGGAGAATAGTGGCTTCCACTTCGGCAAGATTGACCCCATCCGGAACGCCTTCCAACAAGATATTCAGGCTTTCTCGCAGCAACTGCACTGTACGCGGCAGGACCCAAAGGCCGATACCGACAGCCACCAGCGTATCTACCCAGGTCCAGCCTGTGAAACGGATGACCAACGCCGCAACAATGACCCCTAGCGAGCCGAGCATATCGGCCCAGACCTCCAGATACGCCCCCTTCACGTTGAGGCTTTCACCGCTGGCGGAGGCCAGCAAGCGCATGGACGCAAGGTTTACCAGCAGGCCAGCAACGGCAATCCAAAGCATGACATTGGTGGCAATTTCCGCCGGCAGGAAGAACCGCTGCCACGCCTCGTACAAGATGTACATGGCCACCAGGAACAAGAGCATAGCGTTGAACGTTGAGGCCAATATTTCCAGGCGGGCGTACCCGTAAGTCCGCCGGCGATCAGCGGGTCGTTTGGCAATTTGCAAGGCCACTAATGACAAGGCCAGTGCTGCCGCATCCGTAAACATGTGTGCGGCATCGGAAAGCAGTGCAAGGCTTCCTGTCACCCATGCACCGATGACTTCAGCCAGCATGATGCCTGTGGTCATTGCCAAGGCAATAACCAGTTTTTTCTGATGTCCTTCGCGAACATCGCCATGGCTGTGCGAATGGCCTGCACCCATCGGTGCCTCCTTGAATCGATAATAGGAATACGAACGTTGGGTAACGCCTCACTGCGAGGGTTCCTACGATTTCACGTCAGCGGCAGGGGACAGAGAGGGGAGGACGGCAGAGAGAACAGCAAGCTGGGCGCCTGCTGTCCTAGGGGGGTCAGAGCACGGAAAGCGGGTATTCTACAATCAGGCGGATTTCATCCAGATCCGATTCAAATGCGGTGGCACGGGTGGTCGCCTGACGCAGACGGAACGAGGCATCCTTGAGCGTACCACTGCGTACGACGTACTTCGCCTCGAGGTTACGTTCCCAACGCTTCTGGTCAGAGAGCGGATTGCCATCACCATCGCGACGCATGTACACATCGTTTGCCCCTGAATAGTCGGCATCACGCCCTTGGGCGTAACGCGTCATGAGCGTCAAACCGGGCACGCCAAAATGGCCCATGTCAATTTGGTAGCTGACCATCCAGGATTTTTCTTTCGGCGAGTTGAAATCGCTGTATTGGATAGAGTTGTTAAGGTATATGGAGTCCGATTGCCGAAGATAATCGAAGTCATCGCTCCCGTTGTTCTTCTGCGCTGAAAACGCCAGGGTATGAGGGCCATAAGTAGCGCCAATACGACCACTGAAGATATTGTTGCTGAATTCACCCAGCAAGCGCTTTCCTTCATCGGTAGCATTGTAATAGTTAAAGTCCGCGAACAGCGCAAGGTTGTCGTTTATGGGGTAGCTGTAGTTGACGCCAAAGTAATGCTGGTCCCAGGCGTCCTTGAGGCGACCGGTGTATAAACCCAGCGTGAGGTTTTTATTCAGCTCGTAATTTCCCCCTACATATCCAGCCCAGGGCGAATCGACTGGCCCTGCGTAAAAGGTCGCAAAATTCTCGTTAAGACTTGTGTCCTGTGGCTGGCTCATGGCGTGGACCCGGCCGCCCATCAGTGTCAGCTTGTCGATACTGGTGTTGGTAACGGTAAACCCTTTAAAGCTTTCAGGCAGCAACCGGGAATCACCGGCGGCCAGAACCGGCGTGTAGGGGGAGACGTCTCCGACGTTGATAACGGTATCAAATAGCCGGGCTTTGAGAGCTCCACCCGCTTTGACATATTCATCATCTGCCCGTCCGTCATCATTGACGGGCATTACATTGATACTACCGCCCGGGCCATAGCGGCCTTTACCGCTATCGAGCTTCAAACCCACCATGGCGAAGGCATCAAAACCAAAGCCTACTGTGCCGGCGGTAAAGCCGGATTCGAAGCGGGCGATGGCTGCCTGGGCCCAGGCCTCGGAGTAGCTGTCGCCGGACGCATCGGACTGCCCCTTACGGTAATCCCGGTTTATATAGAAATTGCGATTAAGTATGTTCAAGCTACTGCCCTGGATAAAGCCTTCTTTGGCTTCAACGGCATCCTCGGCATTGGCCTGGCAAGCCAGCACGGCGCACAATGCGCTCAGGCTGAAAATTGGGATTTTGTACATCATCTGCTCCTGATTCCTTGGCAGTACCTGGATAATAAGGCTGGGCAACGTTATAGCGCGCTCCATTTATTGTTTACCGCAAAGCGGTACCACCATCTTCAACGGAATAGGATAACGGCAAGGTGATCGTAGAATTACAATTCTGAAATGTTCGATATAATTCTACATTCACTAAAGCTCAAAAGTCCGAGTGCAAAAACCA
This sequence comes from Pseudomonas massiliensis, assembly GCF_000826105.1. Classification (GTDB taxonomy): domain Bacteria; phylum Pseudomonadota; class Gammaproteobacteria; order Pseudomonadales; family Pseudomonadaceae; genus Aquipseudomonas; species Aquipseudomonas massiliensis. The sequence continues at coordinate 86,181 of NZ_CCYK01000002.1, forward strand.
ACCTTAATGCCTGGTGCGGCATTCACCTTGGTCGCGGTACCGAACCGATTGAGGCTCCCCTTGCGAGTCCTCAAAGCTCATGATTTTACTGACGACTCCGCAATATATTACAGGGCGGGAAGTGTAGATCAGTTTTGCTACATCCAGCTTCATACCGTAACGGTAATCCACTACCTCTGGTACGGGTTTACCCGTTTGCTGGGAATAGGCTTCCAAGGATTTCTGGTTTTGTTTCTCAATTTCCAGGTCCAGTGCTTTAGGGTTAGCTTTCGCCAATGCGACGGGAGCGAGCAAAGCCATCACCACTGTCAAAATCATGTTTTTAGGTTTCATTCTGGAGGTGCCTCGTTTCAAGTTGGAGGTATTATCCAAAACGCTTCCTAACGAGAGGGTTGCTTGAAAATGACAATCCAGAAATAAAAAAAGCGCTCGATGAGCGCTAAAAAATTCACCTCCAACCAAAGGAGCAGAAAGGTGAATAGGCCGCACGTGAGAACCGCAGGAGCAATCCACATTCATGCATTCCCTATAATAAGCTTGTATTAATAACCTAAAAATGATCGAAAAATTACAATTTTGTAATGAATGAGAAATACCATCACTCTAAATTCCCTATTTGCTCAGCGGCATCACACCAGCGGTCTAGCCAATTAGACTTACTTGGGAATAATTAGGATGGCCCTACGTAGCTACCCATCATGGCCGCCTCGCACAGAGGTAACCCGGTCCCGGCATCAGGGCCAGCTGCTGCCAGAGGGTGCCCAGCCGCGGACCGGCCGCCGAATACGCCGGACCTTGTAGCGCCGTGCTGTCGCAGGGAATCACGTCCTCCAAACTGAAACGCACATAACCGTATTCGGCGTTGGCCAGCTGCAAGGCACCCTGCGCATCAAACGCGGCATACACCGCATCTTCCCCGATCCAGAAGGCACGCAAGGGGCGGGCCAGGGTCCAGACTTCGTTAGCCGCTTTCATCTGTATCCTCCTTAGCGTCAGCCCCTAACGTTAGGCCAAGGATGGACGCCAGGGTCGTTTACAGCGACGAAATGATCAGGTAGCGCCTTCGGTTTCAAAACGCAGGGCTTCGCGGCGGATAGCGATTGCGCGCGCCGTTCTCCAGGATGGCGACAGCAGGCCCATTCCCAACCACGCGCTTAGGGTTATACTGTATATTCATACACTATAACCGGACAGCCGCCATGGACGCACAGCCTTCAAACTCACTGCCCGCGCCCGACCAGGACGCGTTCTCCCTGGGTATCCCGTCCATGCTCGCCGCGTGGAAACACCACTGCACGTTGCTCAATCATGAGCTGGACGAGGCGTGCCGCGAACTCGCCAATGGCCGGCGCCGGATCGCCCAGCTGGTGACCCAGCACGACAGCGACCAGCAGCGGCTCAAACACCAGCAGGCCCGGATCGGTGAGCTTGAAACCGAAGTGAAGCGGCTAAAGGACCGGCTTGTCGCCGCCATGGCCCGTGAAGCCGCCGGCAACAGCGCCGCGATCTACGAGAACGCGTACCACGGCACGCCGGCGGCAGCGCGGCTTACAAGCCATCCCTGAGACATTAGGCCTCCTCAATGCCAGTATGGTGGCGATACCACTCCCACCACTGGTGCAGCAGGGCCAGGCGCTCGCCATCCACTTGCGTCACCGTCGGGGGCGGGCCATCCAAAGTGCTGTCGCGGGGCTCATCGCGGCGGGTCAGGCGCCAGTGGGTCACCCCGCTGATGCCCAGTGCCTGGCGTTCGTCGTACCAGCGCGCTCCGCTCAAGCTGAACGTGCACCGGTGCAAGTCACCGCCATACGCGGGGCTGTAGACGATGTATTCGAGCTCTCCCTGATAGTCATTCCAGGGCAGGGCGTCGCTACAGGCCACCCAGCCGTGCCCCAGCGGCAGGATCAATTCACACGGCCATACCGTTGACCACAGGTCATTGCCCCCCGTTTGCCGGCCCATGGCCGGCGTAGCAGGGTCGGGGCCACCGGTAGACGTCCGGGTATCCGGGGCCTTCAGCGCGCCCGCCAACGCCTGGTGCGCGCCGGCCGGGTTGAACACCGGTCCCCAGTCGTCCAGGGTGTAGATCGGGCCGGTTTTGGTGAGGGTTACGCCGGCCTGCTCGCTCGCCTGGGCGGCCAGGTGCGTCACGGTCTTTTTATCGAGGCCGGTCCTGGCTGCGACCTTGACCAGGGTCGCGTCGGGCGTTGCCTCGATGGCGGCGAGGACCGCGAGCATTCGGCGCAGGTCGCCTTTAGGGTAGGTCGCAATCACGGTCATCACAGTTCAAAGGTGCGTTTAATGCACCTACTGTAGCCAGAGCCACACGCCTTGTCACGTTGAAAAAAAGCCGCGTACCGCCGCCGTGACGATTGCCGCGTCAGCATCATCATCCGGTCAGGCCGGGGGCTCAAAACGCATGCCTTCACCGAAGGCACCGTGCGGACGTTCAAACGCTGCCTGCTCTGAAAGCCTGCGCGCACGCGCGCCCGGTTGAGGCGCAGCCAGGCGAGGCCTGGCTGGGGCGATTTATCCGGGTCTTGGCGCCCGTAGGGTGGCCGCAGGCCAGGGCAGGGCGGGGACCGCCCTGGGCCGCCTAGACAGGCTTTAGTCGGGACTGAAGTTCACCTGTCCACGCCGTGCCATCGGCACGAAATGCGTGGGCATTATGCTTTACGAGGGGGGGCTCCACACCTCGTAATTCCCTGTTTTTCCGGGACGGGTAACTGAAGAGGGTATAAAATTCCATTTATTTCAAAGCCTCCACAAGCCGCCGCGCTGAACGCTCCCGGGGCGGGCGATTCGGGGGCAAAATCGGAGGGATTAGGGCAGTTGCCTGGCCGGGCGATACCCGCTGGAAACCTCGGTTAAAAACGCACTAAATCGCAGGCGTGACAACGCCTCCGCGTGAGCGGATACGGATTTTGGGCAGAACAGGGGGGTTATTTGGCTTTGTTGGCCACCGACGCAAAGAGCTTGTCCATCGCGCTCTGGACCTTGTTCGCGGCCTTGACGGCCGTGTTACCTCGCGTCTCGGGTTGAGGCTGGACGGGCGCCTTGCGTGGGCGCTCTACGCCGGCCTCGCGCGCTTCCTTCGCCTGCCAGCGCTCCCGGGACACCTCACGGCGCTGGAGCTCCAGGGAGTGGCGTTCCAACTCGGCCATGCGCTGTTGCCCGATGTCGCGCAGCGCGGCGTCACGGCGCTTCTTGGCCGACTTCTGCACGCGCTCGTAGACGTAGGCCAGACCCAGGTCTTTCCAGAACAGCTTGGTGAAGCGCACCAGAACACGGGTGCGCACCAGGTGCAGCCCGTTGTCGTCCCTTTCGTCCAGGCGCACGCGCTCGATGCGACGGTACACATAGCCGGCATCGTCCAGGGTCTTCAGCAAACGGCACAGCGCCGGCGCGGAAATGCCGGCATCTTCGGCAATGCCGCGCTGCGTATTGAGCACAAAGCGCCCGTTCTGCGGATCGATGTAGCCCAGCACACTGGTGGCCAGGTCCAGGCGCACCAGCAGCTGCTCGGCCACCCGCTCGATCGCGCAGAATTTCTCACGGCGGGTGCGGCGATCACCGTGAACGCCGTCCAGGCGGCGCAGGTAGCGGCCGCGGTAGCTGACCATGTTGCTCAGCCGCTCATAGGCGCTACGGATCAGGGGGTTTTTCAGCTGCTGTTCGGTGAGGTGACGCGGCGCGGCATAGCGGGCAGGCATCGGCCGGCCGGGGCGACGCAACGCGGAATGAGGGTCAGAGGGGGCGAGCCTGACGGCCTTGAGGTGGCTCATGCTTCACCGCCTGGGGCTCTCGGGCCATGCGCTGCGGTGAAGCTATTCAGGTCTGGGTGTCGCTCGGTGTACAGGCTAAAGCCGGGGTACGGCACAGCCTGCGGAGGAATCTTTTCCATAAGTCCGCCATTCAGCGGTGAGCCACTTAGGATCACTTTTTGGGGCTTGCACGAAGCCGTGGTGATCGCCATAATTGGCTCACGTTATGTGTGCTGGACAGGTACCCGATCTCAAACAGGCCTGTTCAGGATTTTCCAAAAAGCCCCGGCGCCAACCGGGGCTTTTTGGTTTCTACGATTTGGTTATCTCACTCAAAATCTCTTTCTATCTGGTTCACGTCGGCCTCTAAACGGCTGCGCAAGCACCGGCGTACAGCGTTCGGGAACGCAAAGTGCGTGAACACTATCACCACAGAAATTTCTCTGCAACGAAAACGCGTCGGCACTAAGCCACATTTTCTTTGCTATGCATAGCAAGCTAGAACGTCTGAAGCCCCCGTGGCGCCTAGGATTCACTTCAATTCGTTACGTAAGTTATGTAAGTTACATAACTTATGTAACTTATTCGCTTTCGCCGTCTGGCTCCCGGTTGGCGCGGGGTTCAGCCTGAGAAGCGTCTTCTAATAAGGCAATTATTTCAGCCTTGCTTAGCTTCCGAAGCGCGATGATTGCGGCACGTATCACGTCTGAACGGGTTGCCTTGAACTCACGCGGCAGCATCGAAAGCTTATCGATCTTCAGATTGATATCTTTGGACAGCGAGAACGTTGTGCGCACGAAAGTAGGCGCTTTTCGACGCTTGCGCTTCGCCTTGGGCGTTGCGCTGAGAGGCGCAGCTGCAATGAATGCCAGCGCGGCTTCCTCGTTGGCTTCGGTCGGCGGAACCGCCTGCTCAGGCTTACGAACCAAATCCTTCAAGCCCATGATCTGCTCCCCCAGAGCTCGGTGGCCAACGTTTCGATTTCTTCCTTGGCTCGCGGGTCATTGCCGCTTTCAAGAACGGAGCAACCGTCTTCATCGGCATCGTCGTAGACGTTACGGGCTGTAGTGATCGCATCCAAGGGCAGAATGCCAAAGGACCGGCATGCCTCCTTGGCATCAAGAATTCGCTGCACTTGGCTAGGCAATGCGGGGCATTGCGTGATCACGGCGCGGATCGTCAGCACAGGATTCACGGCTGTGGCTAACCGGGCTAGATTGTCCACCTTGGGTAAGGTCTTCAAGTCACGCCGCTTTGGTCGGAACGGAATCAGCATGTGCGTCGCGACAGTCATAGCCGAACGCAATGCTTCAGAGTCCGACCCTCCAGCATCGACCACAATTTGCCTGTATCGACCTCGTAGGTCCGCTAGCGTTTGCCTGATATTACCGTGGGCCTGCACGACTGGGATTGCCGGCAAATCTCCCTGAGCAGAGCGCTCAGCTGCCCAGTCTGCGGTAGTGCCTTGAGGATCTGCATCGAGAAGAAGGACATCGCCACCTCGGGCTTGCAGCCATACGGCAAGGTTTTGAGCAAGACAGCTTTTACCGCTACCCCCCTTTTCACCGCCTAGTAGAAGAATCATAGGAGCACTCAACCTCAACCGAATAAGTTACGTAACTTACATAAGTTTCAGTCGCTTCGCTATGATTGTCTGCATCAGCCTTTGCGCTCGCCACGGGGCATAGGTGGCCTAAGCGAACAAGTGTAGGTTTAGTCGGCACGTAGGAGCCGCTTGCTAGGCCGCGTGCAATCGAGCGATTGCAGGCACGTCTTTATGCTGCGCCTGCCATAAATCGTAGGCCGATTGCCGAGCAAGCCACATATGGGCCTTGCCCAAGCCGGCCAGCTCCAGGCGCCAAGCCAGGTCAGCAGTGATCGCGGCTCGACCATTAAGGATCGTGGACAATTGCCCCCTAGAATATCCTAGGTGCTTGGCCAGCGCTGTGACGGACAGCTTCATTTCAGGCAGTACGTCTTCGCGTAGCGCCTCGCCTGGATGGGGAGGGTTGTGCATGGTCATCTAACGTTCTCCTGTCAGTGGTAGTCCAGGTAATCCACCAGTTCTACATCAGTATCGATAAAGCGGAATATCACCCGCCAGTTACCCGACACGCTCACCGACCAGAAACCTGCAAGCTCGCCTTTGAGCGGATGCAGGCGCATTCCTGGTTCGTCCATGTCATCAGCCACCTTGGCCACATCCAGCGAAGCCAGAATCCGCCGCAACCGAGCGACGTGATCGGCTCTAACGCCTTTGGCGTTGCCGGTCAGATATAGGGCCTTGATGCCTTTATGTCGGAAGCTTTTTATCATGTCTGGAGTGTAAGGTTATCCATTACACCTAGCAACCATTTTTTGTAAGCTTAAACCTTACAGAGCAGGATCCGGCTAGAGGTGAAAGGGGGCCGCTTTCGACCCTCAGCGGCCATTGAAAGCAAATCTGATTTACCGCTCCATGGAAATAGGTAGACTAGTCTACCCATTCCGGAGGTTGCCACTTGCCAGCTTTAAAAACGAAGGCCGCCAAAGCGCGCTTGCTTGAGGCCGCAGCGACGCTTTTTTACAACGATGGCATTACCGCGACGGGCATTGACGCCATTACCGCCAAAGCTGGCGTGGCGAAGATGAGCCTGTACAACAATTTCAAATCGAAGGCTGACCTGGTGGCCGCCTTTATCGAGGCACGGCATGCCGAGTGGCTCGCACTATATGAAGCCCGCTTGGCTGAAGCCAGGACAGCTCAGGAACGCGTTCTGGCCATTTTTGATGCCTACGCGGACCATGCAAATTCTGCCTATGAACGCGGATTCAGGGGTTGTGGTTTGCTAAATGCTGCTGCCGAATTGCCCGCAGGCGACGTAGGACGTGAGGCAGTTCGACGCCATAAAGAGCATGTTGAGCAGCTCCTGGTGCAACATCTGGCCGAGTTATCGCCGCTTAGTCCTGAAGCCGCTACTCAAACGGCAACCCATCTATCCTTTCTTTTGGAGGGCTCAATGTCCCGCGCAGGCCTGGAGGGCAACGATGCACGGGTACAGCAAGCTCGGCTTATCGCGGCCTCGCTATTGGAGGCAGTAAGATGAGCACACGGGCCTTACCTGTTAGCCGCGGATTTGGCGTGTTCTGCGTTTTGGCTGCCTCTGTACTGTGGGGGACCACAGGCACCGCTGCGACCTTCGCTCCTGACGTAAGTCCATTGGCCATTGGTGCCGCTGCCATGGGGATTGGCGGGCTGTTGCAGATGCTTTTGGCGTTTCGACAGATCAAAGGGGACGGAAGCCTTCTGCACAGCCACTGGGCCTTCGTGCTGATCGGGGCTATCGCAGTCGCCATTTACCCTTTGGCGTTCTACACCTCAATGCACCTGGCTGGCGTCACCATCGGTACGGTAGTTACCATCGGCTCAGCTCCACTCTTGAGTGCGGTCATCGAACGAGTGTTCGATGGCAAGCAGCTCACCGCAAGGTGGCTTGTCGGCGCATGCCTTGGGTTACTTGGAACTGTGCTGCTGTGCATTGCCAAGGCTCAAGGACATGCTAGCTCAGCTGTTCACGTGTCACTGTCAGCAAGCGTCTTCGGCGTTGTGCTTGGCCTGCTTGCAGGCGCTACGTATGCCCTATATTCCTGGACGGCTCATCGACTCATGAGAAAAGGTGTGTCTTCCAGCGCCGCCATGGGTGCTACGTTCGGGCTGGGCGGCCTCATGCTTCTTCCGGTTTTGTTGTTGACGGGAGCCAGCTTGGTGGAGAGCTGGAGCAATGCGGCGGTAGGTCTCTATATGATCCTGGTACCAATGTTTCTGGGATACATCCTGTTCGGGCTTGGGCTTTCGAAGGTTGCAGCAAGCACTGCGACCACGCTATCGCTGATTGAACCCGTGGTAGCTGCGGTATTGGCAGTCGTCATCGTAGGCGAGCGCCTCCCTTTGCTTGGTTGGGTTGGTGCAGCTCTGATTGTGGGGTGTTTGTATTTTTTGGTAGCTCAACCAGAGGTGCAGCACGAAGGTACTCAAGCGCAGCGGGTATAACACTTCATAAGGGTTGCAGCCTGAGACGGAGGGCAGCTATGGGTCGGTAGCTGCCGGTAAGAATCGTCGAAACCGCCCCGCCTGGGGCGGCTTCAGTCAGGACTGATCAGTCCGACCCCATGCCGGCTTCCTGCTCCGGCTCTGGTAGCTCCGGCCTTCCTGCTGCAACGGCCAAGCCCTTCGGTGTGGTGTCGGCCACTTCGCGTTCTGGCATGGCGGGTTGTGCTGACCACTCGCGGCGATTGGTCGTCTTCTCCTTCACCGTGCCATCTTCGGCCACTTCCTGCACCACGACTGGCCGCGTGCCGAGGTCTACAAGGCGCAGCTGGTCACCCACTACCAGGTCTGTGTTTTCCATGATGTTATCAATGGCCTGCTCCAGACCTACCCCCCACACCGTACGCTCGCCGGCGTCGGTCTTGAGCGTGACGAAGTAGCTCATCTGCTTGTCGTCCTGGTGCTGGTAACGCGCTGCGCCATGGTCCACCAGTTCGCCCTCGATGATCTGCGAATTGGCCTTCGCGGGACTTTCGGACGGTGCCGGCACCACTGCCTGCAACCGGTCTTCGACCTGGTGAACAATCCCGACCGCTGTTTCCGTCGCGGCGTCCAGAGCCTGAACGGTTTCTGGCGAGCCCTTGGCCTGCGCGTACAGCGCTTCAATGGCGCCCTTGAACGTCTCGCGGTAAGCGTCGTTTTCCATGTAGGAAGCGAGCATGGCGGCGGCCTCGGGCGTCTTGTCGTCGGTTGCGATCAGCCACACCGCATGGTCTTCAGCCCTGAGGCTCATCACCGTGTCCGAGGCTCGCACGTCTGCCTCAGTGAGCGGCATCGCCTGCCGCCAGGCCGCTTCGCGCCTGACCATCTCGCTGGGGCTTTGCGCGTCAGGATCTAGCCCAACGCCGGCCTTCGGCGCGGCCGCATTCGCTGGCTGCTCCTGACCAGGCTCATTAGCCCGTTTAGCGGTGGCCTGGTCAACGTCCTTCGACGTGTCCACACCGGGCTCGATGGTTTGCTCGTCCTTGGCAATATCCAACTCAGCACGGCGGGCGGCCAGGCCCTGGTTCATCGCCTTGTCGGTGAAGTGAACATCAAGGCCATTTTTGGCCACGGCCTCGATTACCAGCTTCTTGAAGTCAGCGGTACCGTTGATCGTCAACGTGCTGCCAAAGCGCTCCTTGGCCAGCTCCAGGGCCACGGCCACACCCGATTCGGTAATGCCCGTGCGGCGCATCGAGATAGCTTTGCCGGTATCCACAAACAACGTCTTGTCGGTCGCTTTGTCCAGGTAATGCACGTTCTGGCTGAATTTGGCCTTTTTGGTATAGAGGTCTTTGGCGCTCAGATCGCGGGCGCGTTCCGCAGCGGCCTGCGGGTCTACCTGGTTGGCGAAGCGATCCATGATGCGCTTCACGCGGTCCCGCACGCCTTCAGGGTTAGGCCCTTTGGCCCCGCTGATCTTGAAACCCGGTTCGTCCTTTTCTTCCTCAATTAGCTGTCGTATGGCTGCACTGCCCATAAAATCTACCTCGGTGCTGGGTTGGGGGGATTGAAGCTGTTCACGCGCTCGCAACCGCTCGAAGGTCAGCACGGAGATCAGCTGGGCCTTGTCCTGGCGGGTCAAGCGGTCATCGGAAAACACGGCGCGCCGGGTCGAATAGAACTGCTGGTCAATGCGGCGCATGACGTGGCGGTGAGCCGGCAAAATCTGGTTGTGCTGCGCCTCCCGCGTGAAATACGCGGCCACCGTTGAGGCGTGCTTGTTGGCTGTCAGGGCCTTGATGGGCGCCCGTTTGAACACCAGCGGGTTTTCTGCAGGACGCTTGAGAGGGTCGAACAACATCCGTCCGCGCTGCTCGATGTCCTTTACCGTGGCCACGCGATGGGGGTTTCTCGCATAGGGCGGCACCGTTGCGCCTATCCGGCGCTTGTGAGGTTTGCGGGCTGCACGGGCCTGGCCAGCGCCTTGGCCTGCGTGCACGGCCTTAGGGATGGACGTGCCGGCTTGGGGATCGCTGGCCAGCGTTTTGAAGGGCTTACGCAAAAACACCAATTCACGCTGCGCAGGCTGCTTTAGCGGTTCGAATAAGCGCCGGCCGCGCTCCTCGATGTCCGCAATCGTTGCCACCCGATACGGGTTCTTCGCGTAGGGCGGGATTACGCGTCCAGCTCGTTGTACTCGGGCATTTCGTGGATTTCGGGTAGCTCCGACGCGTCGCCGGCCTGTTGAGCCTGCTGGCGCTGTTGTTCCCGCTGTTGCCTGAGAAACGGCGGCAGGCTGGCCTCTTCTTCCTCCTCGCTCAACTGCGGGCCGGCTGCGCCCTCCTCGTCCTCCTCCTCGTACAGATGATCGCAGTCCAGAATTTCCTCCTGGTTGCGGCTGTCCCAGGTGAACGTGTGCATCACTGGGCAGTAACACCGTACCGTCACGGCTTCGGGTCGATCCGGCTTGCCAGTGATTTGCCACATCGCTGACGGACAGGTCTTGCAGGCCATCGGCAGACTGGGCAGCGCGTCGCCCCGTAGTTTCAACAACACTTCGCTGGTGATCTCGCGGCCGTTTGCCGGGCTGTAAGTCATTGTGCTCTCCATGGATTCGGTAGAATTTCTGTTCACGCTCAGCAAGTAATTGCTGTTTTACCTCGGGGCTAGCGTCCACATAGCGCTTACGAAACGAGGGCGTAGCCTTTTCCACATACTTGATTTCCCTGGCGCGTTGCGGCCACTCCGTCAACCGCTGCGCAATGACGGCTTTATCCAAGGGCGGCTTCTTCAACTCGCGTCGAACGATAAAATCGTCCTGGAAAATAGTCTCTTTCAGGTTTGTGTACTTGGTATCACCCGGTAGCTTTACCGCCAGATACTCATTGTCCTTACCCTGGTTGCGAATTCGCGTATCACCGTAGGTAGAAGCCAGTTCGTAAAAGTCAGCACGGGTGGTGACATTCCTTTCAATGACCTGCTTGACCAGGGACTGCTTGAACTCGCGGTTCTTCCCATAGAAATCATCGCCCTTGTACCTGGACAACACACTGGCCGCGTCTCTGATGTCTACTCGGACACGCTCCCTGGGTGAAACAAGGTTGTATTTCTGGTTTAGGTACTCTTGAAACGCTTCAAAATGCTTTTCGTGGTTTTTATAGAAGCCTACGGGGTTGGCTTCACTGCCGCTGAGCAGGTTGATCCGGGGCACGATAACGTGGATGTGAGGCTTACGCTCGATGGCTTCGCCGGTCTTCTTATCGTTTACCCATTTGAGCTTTGGCAAATGCGCTTCGGCGTAGAAATTGAATTCATCCTCCTTATAGGCATACATCAGAAACTGCTTGAATTCGGTAGTTACCGCATGAAGCGTTGCCTCGGGTATAATGTCTTCATGAAAGCTGAGCGTGAAGGTTAGGTACCGGTCCTGGCCACGGTCGGGAATGCTTTCATAGATCGCCCGGGTCAGGTCCAAGTCACCCGACAGGACCATTCGGTGGTCCAGTTCATCGCGGCTTAATTCGCAACCTGATTTATTGCCTTTTTCAAGATATTCCTGCGCGCCAGTGTTGTACCCACTCGCCCTAATCAACATTGGAGATACCTGTCAGAAAGCGTGACTCAATCGAGGCTAGTTTATTAAGCCATTTGAGATAGACGGATTCCGAAATCAAACCGCGCCGGTTGGCGGCATTCACGCTGTGAGCCAACTGGTTAATGTTGTTACTGGCCTTGTTATAGAAGAACAGCAATCGGTAGTAATCCACCGGCCTGGCTTGCTTGACGTTGAACGTGACTTTGGAGTTCAGGAAAACATCGCGTAGAAATTCGGATGTAGTCATGCCCGTGGCTTTGAGCTTCTTGTCGATTTCAGCAAAATCTTCCTCGGTCACGCGCAGGGTAAGGACGCGGGTTTTCTTGGACTGCTCAGCCATAGGGCCTCCAACAATGACGATTGCTTTGATGACTGACGACGAATGACAAGCGAAGCGCTAGCGCGCTGCGGGGTTGCAAAGGGGTGTCCCCTTTGGCACGTCGATGTAGGAGGGGGCTTGCCCCCGTATACATCGGTAACGTGCCTGTTCAGAGATTTTGAGAGAGGTGGTTACATCAAACGTGCATCTATATTGCTCGGGAATGCATCGAAAATGCTCTGCATTGCGTTTTTATGCATCAGTGATACGCTCTGATACGACAGGTTTACATCACTTTTACATCACTCGGCGGACAGAAAGGGACGAAACGTGGCTCAGGAAACCCAAAACCGGCGTGAAGCCTTGGCTGAACTGGTCCAGGACAACTCAGCAAGGTCATACACCGCGCAAATTCGTGACGTGTATGACGTAATCGAGAATGCTCTTAGGTCAGGGGTAAGCAGAACCGTGATTCACCAGAAACTGGTGGATACGGGGCTGGCCATCAGCCTTCGCCACTTTGACCAGGCGCTCTACAGAATCCGTAAAAGCCGTAAGCAACCTGAACAGGCTAAACACCTACTACCTGAAAAAAGCCCTAGCGTAGCGGCCAAAAAGCCGGCCCTGCTGAGCGGCGATACGCTCAAGCCCCAGGCAAACTTCAGGCAAAGCCTGAAGCAAATCAGGGCTGAGGTGGAGAATACGGACTGGGCCCAAGTGATCAGCGACGCAAATCGCAAGGCCCAGCCTTGAGTGAAGTAGCTTTTGCGCAGTAACTACTGCGCAAATTGTTTTTTTATGGCCGGTGGTAGCTTGTCAATCACGGCCCGCTGATGAATGTATTCATCATAGAACCATTTATTGGTGTCATTAACATCCTGTGCCTGTATCGCAAGCCAGCCCATTGCGCACACCATGACCACGCTCACCGCGACGAATCCTGCCAGGATCATATAGTTGAACCGCGTGGCCTGGGTGTCGCGGACATTGCCGGATAAACCCGCGATGCGCTTCTCCAGGTTCTCGATTTTGGCGGCTGCACGATTTAGAGCAGGCTCAAAAACCCGCTCCAGACTTTGGTGAATGGCCGTAGACATCTCTATGGCGACATCAACCCCGGCTTTGGCGGCAGTGGCTTCTATTATTTCCTTAGTGCTTTTCTGTAAAAGCAATGCGGTATCCTCCGCATCCTCTACGGCGTCGGCCACAATATCCAGCGAATCCCGCATAGACACTTCAAGCATTTTCGGGATGCTTTTAACATCATCGTGCAAGCGGCCTACGTCGCTTAGAAGCTCAATAATCAGAGCATCACGCGCCGTAGACGGGATAATTTCATGTTCGCTCATTTGACAAACTCCAGGTTAAACAATTCTGCGAACACTGCGTCAAGCTTACGATTAACGCCTTTGCACAGGAGTTTCAAACCGTACATATCGGACCACTTGTCACGCTCTTGCGCGCTAGCTTCTTTGTTTTTAAGCAGCGCTTTATAGTCCGTCTCATCTTCCATGAGGCTTTGCATGGAGATTCGATTGATGGATAAGGCATCGAACAATTCCGATTCGAACACCGCGCATTGATAGTTCATCTTGAACGCGCTTGCCCGCTGGTAATAAGCGGTGATGATCGGAAATTCGGCTTCTACGTCGCGTTTAACGCGATTGAATACGACGCGGATCTTGTCCGCTGGAACGCCCATGGAAGCAAGGCTGCCGATCATGCTGACCGTCTCCTTTTGCTCCTTGGTGCCAGAGGTGACCGGGACCACGTAATAGTCGATTTCTTCGTGGGCTTCTTCAAAGCCTTCCAGGTTGGACATGAAGTCTTCGACGTTGGAAGCGCCTACGTCGATGATGGCCTGGTCTTCCAACATGAGCCGTTTGAACAGCTCGCGGAATTTGTTACCGCGCAGCTTTTCCACGTCCAAGCCCAGGTTTTCAGCCGTCTCGTTGATCGATTCGATAGCGTAGATCGGAGCGCCGTCCATGCGAGGCGAAAGCAGGTTGGCGGCGATGGTGGTTTTGCCTACGGTGCCGGTGTAGTTGATAACGATGACTTTCATTTGGGTATCCTTCAGATAGGGAACATCGCACCGGGCGCAATCGCCCGGCGTGCTTGATTGAAAAATGTGTAGGCCGCTGACGGTTTCACACCAAGGGCGCTGCCCTTGTCATCCCGCAACGGCCGCGTTGACCTCGGGAGCGCGGGGTGATGAAGCCACCCCACACTCCTCGGTAAGCCTTTTCTGGTCGGGGTGCCGTCAAGTGTTCGCTTCGCCCGTGCTTCCGTTCGCCGCGACCATGGAGCGCGTCACGACGAGCCGGGAGCGCGGCACCTGACGTGGCCAGTTCCGCGGTGGTTGGTGGGTGAGGGACGGCTAGCGGCTGAACACGAATTCCAGCTTGGCTTCGTGGTTGAGCTTCAACGCGGCGTCGAACGACTTGCCGGTTTTCTTGCTGTGAAAGCCTTTCAGCACGCCGGTCTTGCCCTTGGTCAGCAGCGTTTCGATCTGGCCGGGGGTTAGCATCTTGCCGCTGACCTCCGGGTACAGCTTGAAGGCGCAACCACGACAGCCGATCACACGCGGCGTCACCGCCAGGTCAGTGCCGCACATGGGGCACTTGGCGTTCAATGCGACCGGGGCCGGCTTGGCGGTGCCTTGCACGTTGCCTAGGTCTACGTCTTTCACCTGGTCGGCAATGAAGCGCTCAAGCTCGTCCAGGAAGGCGTCTACGGTGAGCTCGCCGGCCTCGATCATCTGTTGCTGTTCGTGCCAGAGCGCGGTCATATCCGGCGTGGTAGCAATCGCCGGCAACGCGGCGATGAACTCCAGGCCCAGCGGTGTGGGGATCAGCTTTTTCTTCTCCACCGCGTAAAAACCGCGTTCCTGAAGCTTGGCCAGCATCGCGGCGCGGGTCGCCGGCGTACCGATCCCGCCGTTTTCGCCTTTCTTGCCCTGGTCGCGGGCGATCAGCAGCTGCTTGATGCGTGGGTCTTTCACATACTTGGCCACGCGCTGTAGATCCTTGAGCAACGTCGCTTCCGTGTACAGCGGCAGGGGCTTGGTCTTCTCCTTGGCCACCGTGATGCCGTCGCAGCGTCCCGTGTCGCCGGCCTTCAGTGCCGCCAGGGCATCGAATGGACTAACGGCGTCCACGTCCTGGCCGTCCTGGCCGTCCTCGTCGTCTTCGCGCTCTTCGGCCATCTGCGCGGTCCAGCCAGGGTGGGTCACTTGGGTGGAGCGGGCCACGAAGGTATGGCCGCCCACATCAAACCGCGCTTCGGCACTCAGGTAGCGCTTCTCCGGCAGGAACTGGGCGACGTAGCGTTTCACGATGGCCAGGTACACGGCGCGTTCATCCGCGCTCAGCTGCTCCAGGTTGATCTTCACCGCCGTGGGAATGATCGCGGTGTGGGCCGACACCTTGCTGTCATCGAAGGCGCGGCTTTTACGCTCGGGTTTCACCTCGGCAAACATCCCGGCCAGGTCCGGCAGGGCCTGGCGCAGCAGGCTCAGGGTCTGCGGGGCTTCGGCAAACTGGTCGCTGGACAGGTAGCTGCAATCGGAGCGGTTGTAGGTGATGGCCTTGTATTTCTCACGCAGCGACTGGGTGAGGGCCAGGGCCTTTTCGGCATCAATGCCGTGGGCCTTGCTCATGTACACCTGAAGGTCCAGCAGCGCGAACGGCAACGGTGCCGGCGTCTGTTTTTCCTCCACGCGGGCCTCGATCACGCTGGTAGGTTTGAGCCTGCAGGCGTCGGCTACCTGGTTGGCGTAACCCTCCTCGATGATCCGGTTCTTGTCGTCCACCGGGGCATCTGCGGCTACCACCAGGCGCGCCTGGGCGCGATGGCCATCAAAAGCGAGGCTGGCCGCGACGGTGTAGTAAAACGCGCTGGCGTGGTGCTTGTTGGCCAGGTAGCGGTTCACGATCAGTCCCAGGATCGGGGTTTGCACGCGGCCAACCGACAGCACGCCTTTGACGCCTTTGGCCTGGCCGGCCAGGGTGCAGGCGCGGGTCATGTTGAAGCCGTACAGCTGGTCGCCAATGCTGCGGGCCAGCGCCTTTTGATACAGGCCGAAGAACTCGCGATTATCGCGCAGGCCCGCCAGGGCCTTGCGGGCGGCGTTGGCGTTGAGGTCGTTGATCAGGATGCGTTTGACCGGCACGGTGTTGCCGAAATGCTCCAGGACCTCGTCCACCAGGAGCTGGCCTTCGTCGTCCGGATCGCCGGCGTGGACGATTTCCGAGGCGCGGCCGATCAGCTGCTGGACTACCTTCAGCTGGGCCTGGGTGCGCGCAATCGGCTGGTACTTGGCCGGGCGCAGCTTCAGCGGCAGGTCGGCCAGGTTCCAGGCTTTGTAGGCGGGGTTATGGGCCTCGGGCGGGGCCAGTTCGAGCAAGTGACCGACGCACCAGGTCACGATGTCGTTGCTGCCACACTCGAAATAGCCATCCTTGCGGATGACCGTGCCCAGCGCTTCGGCAATGACCTGGCCCAGCGCGGGCTTTTCCGCGATAAATACGCGCATGGTGTTCTCCGTGTATTGGCCAGGGCTTAGCCCCGGACGGTGCCGAACTTGGCGTTGATCTGTTGGGTGTAGCTGCGGTCAGCACCGGGGCAGCTGTTGAGGTAGTTCAAGCGCGCCGTGGCCGTCTTGCTCCATTTGATGTTGCCGTGCTTCTTCACCAGGATGCTGAAGTAGTCCCGTTCGGCGCTGCTGCACGCGCTGCCACCGCTGTTGCCGGTGAACCTGCCGAACATGCACAGCACCGATTTGCAGGCGTCGCCGGCGAAGGCTTGAGGACTGCCTAGCAGGCAAGCGACGAAGACGGCACACACCAGTTTTTGGCCGCGACCAGGCACGGCGTTGCCTTCGGCCTGACTTGGGGGGTCAGCCGCGTGTACGGATGTTTTCATGGAGGGAATTCCTGAAGGCGCAGGGTGCGCCGGTCGATCAGAGGGGCGTTTCAGCGTGCTCAACGGCCTCTGCAGGGGGTGAATCTGCCGCGGTGGCCTCAGCTGTCCTGGGGCTCCAGCGCTGCTCTTGCTCGGCGCGCAGCGGCTGCTCGTCCGACAGGGCCACTTTGGCTTCGATCGTGCGCACCGGCACGGTCAGCGCGTCGATCTTCGACGCGTCTCCGATCGGCAGCGGCGGCGGCGTCATGTTGGCCCGTGACTTGAACACCTCTTCCTCATAAAAGAAGATTTTGCGCGACAGCACCTTGATCGGCTCCGTTTGCTTGGTGCCCTGGATGAAAATCAGCTGCTTGTCATAGGGCAGCTCATTCACTTCCTGAGGCAGCATCAGGGGCCGCGCCTGCTCGCTGTAGCTGTCCGTCTGTCCCCGGTTGTTCATGTCCCGCTTGTTGAACGACTGGTTCTGTACGCGCACGGTGGTGTTGCCCAGGCGCTTGCTGTACTCCTCGGCCAGTTTGATGTCGCCGGGGGCGAACACGATTTCGTTGTGAATCGCCTTCATGATGCCGTTGGCCGCTTCCTCGCCGTAGGTGGCCCGGATCTGGTCCTTGCCCTGGAAAATCAGGAAGAACCGCAGGCCGGCGCCTCGCGTCAGTGCCGGCGCCGTTTCCATGATTTCCATGCGGCCCATGATGGCGAACTCATCCATCATCAAGGCCAGCTGATACTTGAGCCGAAGCGTGCCATCCGCACAGTGGCCACCCTGCTCGGGCAGTACCTTGGAATTGAGCCGGATCGCCTGGGTGAAAAACAGGTTCATCAGCGGCCCGTATTTTTTCAACGAACCTTCCGTCACGCTGAAGTAGATGGTGGTTTTCTCCTCGCGGGCCTTGGCAAAGTCGATGTCATCGCCCGATACGGCCCATGCCACGGTCTTCTCGGCGTAGACCGACAGCACGTCACGCACGATATCGACGGTGGTAGACCAACCGCTGCTCTTGTTCTTCGACGCTTCCAGCACGCCGTTCAGTTCGCGCAGCGTTTCGACGCTCAGCCGATTCGGCCCGCCGCTTCGCTGCTCGATCACTTGGTGAGCCCACACACCGATGCCGGTCCCCAGCGCACCGATTTCATACGCCTGGGGCAGCGAACAGGGCATTTCCGGGGTTTCCATCAGGTACAGCAGGATGGCGGTAAAGACGTTGCCGGCCTTGTTGTACCACTCCTGGTTCTTCGGGTTGTCCGAGACGAACAGCACGCGGGCCAGGGTACGAATCTCCCCCAGCCGGTACAACGGATCGCGGCTGATGGCGCTGATAGGGTTCCAGCGGTGCGTCTCCAGGCGCTCCGGCGAAAAGCGGAACACCTTGTGGCCAGCGGCGGCGCGAAAGCCCGAGGTGATGTCCCAGTTTTCGAATTTGGGGTCGTTGACCACCATCGAATCGGGGTAGCTCAGCAGGTTGGGGATCACGGCCCCGACGCCTTTACCCGTGCCGGGCGGCGCAGCCAACATCACGAACTGTTGCCCGTAGCTGGCCAGAAAAGTGTCCTTGGTCGGGTGCTTGCCCAGCAGGAAGGCCGGGTATTCCTCAATCCGCTTTTGCGGATTCGAGGGGCTGATGGGTTTGGCTTTGGCCATGAATTGGCCCTCCAGGTACTCGTCAGATGGGCCAGCCTTACTTGCTGGTGTTCTTGTATTCGCCAGCGTACTCGAACTGGCGAAGCTCGCGGTTGTTGGCAAAGCGCGCATCGCCGTGCAGCGTGGTTTTGGGCTTGAGCCGGAAGAAAACAGCCAGCAGCGCGGCGCCGGCTGGCAGGAAGGTCAGGCCGGCAGTGACGCACCAGGACCAGGGCAGGTACAGCACACGTTTGTCATTCCAGGGGATGGTCCGGGCTTGCCAGAGTGTGTCCCAGGACAGACCAGCCAGCGGCATATGGTTCAGGTGCAGGAACAGCGCGCCGCCGGCGTACAGGCCGATCACAAAACACACGGCCATCAGGAACAGAATGGACAGCGAGACTTTCCACCACATACACGCCTCCTAGGCGACTTGACGGCGCTTGCCATTGAGCAAGGCCAGCTTGTGTTCGGGCTCGTAATGCACTTCCTCGATGTAGGTGCCCTCCATGTACACCACGACATCAAACGAGGTGCGTACCAGGCGCTCGATGTACTCGTAATCAAGGCCCTTGCCGACCTCCGATTGCTTCACCAGCCCGCACACGCGGGCAAAGCCTTCTTCGCTGCTGTTGGCGTGCGCGGTGGTCACGGTGCCCTTGGTGCCGGTGTTCAGGATCTCGATGAAGTGCCATACCTCGTCACCGGTCAGCTCAGCCAGGAACAGGTGGTCAGGCTTCATCCGTAGCGAACTGGCCACCAGCGCCTTGGGCATCACCACATGGCCATAAAACAGGTGCACATGGTTGGGGTGAAGGGGCAGTTGCAGTTCGCTGATTTCTTGGATGGTGAGCATCCGCCGACCGCTGGGGAACAGGTCCATCAGCGACTTGCCGTAAGTGGTTTTGCCCGAACCGGGTCCGCCAAACACGATGATGTTTTGGCGGTTGGCCACGGCCAGTTCCATGAGCCGGTCCCAATCACCGACCGCGTGTGCGTCCTGCATCTGCCGCTGCCAGGTTTGCAGCTCGTTCACGGGTGCGGAGATGGCTTTGGCCCGGTCGTAGCGGCCACTGTTGACGTAATCCTTGTGGGTGAACCGCTGCAAGGAAGGCTTACGGAACGTCATCGAAAGCGTGCCCTTTTCACACGCTGGGGCCATCACGATCTGGCCGCGCTCGCCGCCCGGTAGCTCGACTGTGTGAATCGGTGTGTGCGGCGACAGAACACGAAAATTCAAGGCGCACAGGGCGTTGGCCAGCCTCCAACACAGGGTATAGGTGAGCCACGGCGCGTCTTCCCGTGTCCAGCCGTTGGGGCCGTCTACCCAGATTTCAAAAGGACGGTTGATCGCCACGTCCGTGGTGCCTGGACGGTTCAACCGCTCGGTCACGCCGGACTGGTCCAGGAAGTCTTGAACCAAGGTGTCTTCGGTCAATCCTTGGGGTTCGTCAGGTAGCACTAGCGTTGTCATGCAGCCTCCTTAGCGGTTCTCGAAAACCGGCGAAAAGTCGATGTCGCGGGCGACGATGACGGTGATTACCGTGCCCGGCAGGACATGCGCGGTGTCTGGAATGTTGATGGTGCTGTCCAGCGCCTTGTTGGCCATGCTCTCCACGTTCTGCTCGCTGTTGTTCACCGTGTAGCCGCTTGAGCTTTGCTGCGTGCTGTTGGCCGCGGCCTGGAGCGCGTCCTGGATGAACGACAGCATCACCGCACCGCCGTAGCGCTGGAGGTAGTGGTGATCGATCCACGCTTCGGTGCCGCTGGCCCCCAGGGGGCCGGCGCCCAGGCTGTTGATCTGGGCACGCGCACCGGATTGGGTTTCGATTTCGGTCCAGGTGGTGAACACGCTGGATTGACCGCGACCGACCTGTACCCGCTGCTCGCCGGTGAGCTTGTCGCCGGCGTCGGCGATCACCGTGCTGCCATCGGCCGAATACAGCGGCTCGGTCAGGCGGCAATCGACCATGCCCGGATGGGTCGAGATGATTTCCGTGTACAGCGCGCAGCGGGTGTAGGTGTTGTGCGTGACCAGGTACTTGCGCGGCGGGGCCAGGTACGCCTTGGCGGACGCGAAGCCCGTCCCGCCGAGGTCGCTCAAACTGCCGCGTGTCCCCGATGACGCATCACCGCCTAGGGGGCCGCCTGAGCCTAACGAGCCACCAGAGCCGGATTGACCATCAGCCAAGAGCGACGGCGGTCGAGGCGACTGCTCGCCGCCTTGCGACGGTTGCGAGCTGCCAACGGCGCCATTGGCAGGGCCTTCGTCCGACTGCACGAACATGGCCGGGTCCAGCTTGCGTTGCCTGGCCGTGATCACCGGTGGCTGAGCCTTGTTGCTGGCTCCAGGTGCGGCCTGAGCGGCCGGCGCCTGGGGTGGCTGCTCCGGGTTCGTCTTGGCTTGCTGCTCGCGGGCCTGGCGCTCGCGTTCGGCGCGGGCCTTGCGTTCCTCCTCGGCAGCCTCGGCGCGCAGCTTGGCCATCTTGGCTTGCCGCATGCTGTCGTCTTCACCCTGATTGACGTCCAGGGTGGCGTCCCTTTTGACGTGGGTTTCGTCCACCTTGGTGCTGCCCTGCTTCATCTTTGAGATAACCACGGTCCAGACACCAGCGACGATGACCAGGAACAGCACGGCCATCAGAGCGATACCCAGGTAAAGCCGCTTCTTGTCCGCTGTCACCGCCTTGCGCTGGGTACGCACGTCAAACGCGCCGCGTGCCTGGCTGCTGGCTGCGTCCGGCACGGCGGGCCCGATGCTGTCTGGCCCGGGCGAATGATCCGGGGCCTGGGTGTCGTCATTGTTCTGCATGTTTAAGCTCCCGAATCTCGCCGGTCGTGGTCCCGTTGAAGTTGTACCCGGTGTCTATCGGGGTCTTGGGTCGAGCCTCCACGACCATCTTGTTCAGGCGGAACCGGAACAGCTGGCTGACGCCATGCACCACGACCACGTTTTGCTCGTTGTGGGTGTTGGCCAGGGTCTCGGTGCCATCGGGCAGCACCTGGTACAGCACGGGGCGCGGGCCGCTGCCATTGAAGCGGAAGCAGGTCAGCATCCCGTTGTCCCAGCCTTCTGCCGGGGCAATGGAGCGGCTGGTGTTGTCCGAGCGACGCTGGTAAGGGCCGTTCTGTACAGGGCCAGCGCAGGGGTTGCCAGGGTCACGGCGCACCGCTGCGGGCTTCTTGGGCGCTTCGGGGTAGGTAAAGCGCAGCGCGTAGGTCATGTCCTCGGTACGCTTGACCATCTTCAGTTCCAGCAGATAGGTATGCCGGTTGGTGTTGATGACCAGGTTGGTGTCGGGCTGAAGGTCCGTGATGAGCTTGATCGACACCAGGTTGCCAGCCTTGTTGGGGCCAATGGCCCAGGCCCTGGGATCGCCCGAGGCCATCAAGCCGGAGTCCTCATTGATGGTTTCATTGGGCGGAAACTGAACCAGCGTGGTGCGACCTATCGCGGTCTGCACGCGGTACACGTTGTCGGGGCTGTACACGGCAGTCTGCACGCGCTTATCCAGCGGTGAACCATTGCCCATGATTTCGGCCTGGGCCAAGGGGCCGCACGTCAGGAGCAGCGCGGCGGCGACGCTGCTCGCAACCTTCGATCTACTTGTCATGCGGCACCCCCATTTCCTGGGTCATGGTGTACGCCTTCACGCCGAAACCTCGGGCGTTCAGCCATTGATCGCCGGCCTTTTTGGTCGGGTTCTTGTAGTCGTAGGTGACGGTCGCGATCCAGGTGGCCGGGTCCAGCTGGGGATCAGGCACACCGTTGCGGTCCAGGACAGTTTTGGTCATGCGCACCTGGGCGGTGCCCTTGCCGTCCTTGCGGTCCAGGAAGCTGATGTTGGTCACGTCCGTGCGGATCTGGCGGTTCAGGCCCAGCACCGACAGGTAGCCCTTGGACGACAGCTGGAAGTTGCGGTAGTCCGCAAAGGTCGCGTCGTAGGACATCAACTTGACCATGCTGAAATTGGCGTCGTTGCTGGAAAAGTTGTAGCTCTCCCGAAACCGCACATAGCTGGCCAGCCAGAATTCGTCGTCGATCTGCTCGGGGGCCTTGGCCTTGCTGACGGGCTGAACCACGTCAGTGAAGCCCGAATTGTTGTCCACCCGCACCAGGTAGGTTTCCACGGTCTTGAGCGGGGTCAGGCCGATCACGGCACCGACCGACATAAAAGCCAGCGCGCCGAACACATAGTTCAGGCGGGTGGCCCGTTTGGCCTTGGCGCGCTCATCAGCGGCGATGTTCTTCTCGAAATACCGCGCCGCATGGAGGTATGCCTGCTCGGCCAGGCTGATGTCCTGTGCGGTCGCAGCATCGAGGCTGGTACGGGCGGCCAGCTGCCGCTCCTGCCCGATCACGTCCTGCTTTGACTTGCGTAGCTTCATCATAAAATCACCTAAAACCTGGGCTCGAACACGCGCTGCGCGGGGATCAGTTCGCGGAGCATTTGGAATCGCTGGGTGGGGTTACTGCGGGGGCCTCCGGGACTGGCGAAGCGGCAACCGGACGCGGTTTGCGCTTGGCGGGCTTGCGCACGGTGAGCGGCGGCGCTTCAGGCGCGGCGCTGGCCACCGGCTGCTCCAGTTCTGCCAGGGGCGGCGGCACAGGGGCCGCAATCGCGGCCTGTCGGGGGGTCGGTACGTGGGTAAAGGGCATGTCCTCCCAGTCGCCCGAAGGCTCCGAAAGCTTGGGTGCAGAGCCACAGCCCGTCAGCAGGACAGCCGAAAGCAGCCCGCTCAAAGCAAGTTTGAAGTTCATGATGGATACCTGGTGGAAGCGAGGGGTGGAGCGAAAGCGGGAGAGGTGACCGATTAGAGCGCTGTTTTATCTAATGTTGTTTTGTCCAAATCCTTTAATTTTCCCAAATAGATTTTTTGCCCCCCTAGCACCGTTCATCGCAGCCTGAATTCCAGTGCCTTTTTTCAGCATACCAAATATGCCGTTGGTAGAAACTGGCGCCCCTCCCATCACCGTTGCTGCATATCCAGGTAGCTCAGTAGCCAAGACAGTAAAGCAGGCGAAGTAAATTAGTAGTGATATATTACCCTTCAGGCTGGTATCAATAACCCCGTTTTTTATAATTACTGTATTTATGAAAGACAGCTCTAATCCCAAAACAATTGAAAAAAGAACCTGAGTTAACATAAAACCAGACAATATTGAGATCCACCCCCAAAACCATTGTCTGGTCTGGTTAAAAAGCGCAAAGGCTATAAATAGTGGACCCAAAGCCAGAAAGACAGTCGTTACGATCTTTAACGTAATCAGGCTTCCCACTGCCACCAATATAAACGGGATACCGGCCACAAGGAATATTACAACAGCTTGGATTCCAAGATAGACATCCGAAAAGCTAGTGGAAAACAAATCGAAATCCATAGCTTTGGTTAGTTTGACAAGGGAATCAACATAGTCTCCGACTAGTGCATCAACCTGATTTATTTGCTCTCCTTCATGGCCGCTTAACACACCGCCCATCCAAGACGGAAAACCAGTAACAAAGGGCACGATCGTTTGAACATACCAGGATACATTCCAGGCCAGCCCTGCAATGACCGCCACCTTGGCGATTTCAATGACTACCTCTTGAAAGGCTACTGTCATTCCCTGATATAGCCAAAAAATGCTTTTCAGGGTGAAATGAAGTAGCCAAAAGGTGCCGAACAATGCCGACACCCCAAGCATGACGTTTGTCATATCTGATAGCAGTGTACTTTGCAGGCTGGAATCAATCGCATCGTAAAGAGTTTGCGTTACGTCGAATTCCATTTAATCACCCATCTAGTTGACCCTGATATAGTCGCCATCTTTAAAGTAAATATGTCCATCTTGCAGCCTGAAACTTAATGGCCCTCCTCCTACGATTGTCAGCACGCTATCTGACTCAATTTTTGCTTCTATCTTTTTAGTGTGGTACTCATTGAGCTGAGGGCTATTATAAGTAAAATCTACGTGGTAGATATCACCATCTTTTTTAAGCAACAGTTTTGATGGTTTCTCGCTGTTTTTCTGAACCCACTCACCTTCAAATCCATTCCCGGAGGGCCCGCTGCAGCCGGATACAAAAGCAATCACGCAAGGCAAGATAAATTTACTAACTTTCATAATCACTCCTGATCTATATCTATTCCTGATTAGGTATCACGGTTGTTTTACCTAACATATAGTCTTGAAAATCCTGAGCCCGCTTTTGGCTATCAAGCTTTTCTTGTTGCTGTTGAAGCATTTGCATGTTCGCCAATCGCATTTGCTGATTTTGCTGTTCCAGCAGTTCTTGCTGGTAGCGCAACTGGAGGTCTTCTTTCTGCTGCGGGGTTTGGACTTCATTGAGCTTGGCGCGCAGCTGCTCGGCGTTGCTGACCCGCTCCGTAGTGGCCTTATAATTGCGCTCCAGTGCATCCATTGCTGACAACATCCGATCAAACTTGGCCTGAACGCTGGCATTATCAGAGGTCAGGCCGTATCGGTCACGCAAACTCGCAATATTCTGCGCCGTGTCGTAAACATCGGACCATTCGCCCAAGGGCAACACCTTGTTCACGGAGGGGTTATCCAGGAAGGCCCCTAGCTTGTCGTTGCCAGTGACGATGCTCTTGTAGTTGTTGTATTGCTGCTCGACCTGACGGATACCGTCCTTGGCGGTGCTGAGGGCATCCAGAGCCTGCTTGGCCTGGGCCACGGCGTTACTTTCAAGGATCGCGGCGGTAACCGCATCCAGGGTGGGAACGCCAGTGACCGCTTGGGCGGGTACTACGTTGGCCAGCAGAACCGCGCTCAACGCGCAGGCAATCGCATGCTTCTTCATGACAGGGCCTCGGTGTGTTGGTGTTCCTGGGCGGCTTTCCACGCCGTCTGGAAGGCGGGCATCCAGCATTCGGCGTCCCGCGTGTTCAGGCTCTTGCACAGCCGCTCGGCCTGCTCGAAGGCCGGTATCCACTCGGCGGGGTCTTCGGTGTTGAGCCACTGGCGCACCGCCTCGGCCACCAGGAACGGCGCTACCCATACCTTGGGGTCGGTGGTGTTCAGGTGCTTGCGCACGCGCTCGGCCACGGCCAGGTTCTTTTGGGTGGCGGACAGCAGCGGCAACCAGTATTTGAGCGCGCCGGTCAGCTCCATTTTCAGCTTCACCGTCTGGTGGCCTTGCTGCACTACCATTTCCCGGCTCAGCGGCTGCATGTCCTTGACGGCCTCGAACACCTTGCCGGTGACGCCGAATTTCTCGTAGCTCTCTGCCTGGGCTTTCTGGTTGGGTAGCCATACCGGGGTGACCACTTGCTGAATGATCGCCGGCGCATACGGCGTGTTCAGGGCCTGCTCGGGGTACTGGGTATCCATCATCAGGATTTCACCGCGCATCCGGCCGCTCTGGAGCACTTCCTGAATGGCGTCCGCCGTGCTTTTGAACGACAGCGGCACCCAGTACTCGGCCATCACGTTGACCAGCAACGAGCCAGGCCGCGCCTGGTGCATCTCGCGCTTCATGTAGAACAGCACGTTCAACAACACCTCCAGCACCTCGGGGTGCTTCTCGGCGTACTCCTTTTTCAGCAGCTGCGTGCAATCGAAGGCCAGGCGCCGGTAGCTGTGCGCGTCGAAGCGATTGGTGGGCGAGTCCAGCACCCAGGCGTATTGCCCTTCCCGGCTCCCGGCCAGGCGGCACCACTTCGAAAGGCGCGTGTGCAGGCAGTTGCCGCCTCGGTGCGTGATGTTTTGCAGCAGCAGCGACATGCCGCGGTAACCCACGTTGCTGTGCTGCATGACGGCCTCGACCGAATCCTTGATTTCGTCCTGTTCCTCGTCGCTGGTCTTGTCTTTGCCGCCGGCGCAGGCCAGCACCAAGTCGAGCAGCATCTGGCGAAGCCCTGCGCTGTCGCGGAACTGGAACGGGTTCACGCCGGTGAAGTGCCCAGGCTGCAAGGTGTAGTACTGGGTATCCAGCGCACCCAGCAGGTTTTTCAGCGACTCGTTGTAGTCGATGCAGAAAATCATCGGATTGAAGCGGCTGAGGAACGTCAGCACCGTGGCCTCTGCCGTGGTTTTGCCGACGCCGGTTTGCCCGGTGAAGGCCGCGTGACCGGGCAGCAACTCGCCCAGGTTGTTCTGGCCGGGCGGGCTGTCGTGCAGGTTCAGCAGGTACAGCGCCTTGTTCACGGTCAGCAACGGCATCAGGCCGGTGCCGTCGCCGATAGGATTGCCCTTGGCCTTGCCGGTCGGCGTGGCGTGCAAGGAAAAGCCGCAGGCCAGGTTCTCGGTGGACTTGATCATGGGGTACAGCGCCTCGGTCGCACCGGGAAACTGCGTGTACCAGGTGTCGATGTTGCTCATGGTGGAGCGCACGAACGTGGCGTCATGAACTGCAAACACCGACGCCATTTTCGAGCCGTTCTCTATAGCCGCGTCCGGTGTCTTGCCGAACACGATCAGGGAGGCGTAATAGCGTCCGAACGCCTTATCCCCGAGGGTGATCGCCTCGATGGCGTTTTCCAGCTCCAGCGATTGCTTGGACTCCTTTTCCACGGAGCCCAGGTCCGCAATGTGCCGCTTGAATTTGCCCTTGGCTGCGTTGCGGTCCTCGAACAGAAACGACTGCACCAGGGTGAACTCGAATTGCTGCTCGATGGCCTCGTCCCACATGCCCGGATAGCTGGAACCGGGGTAGTCGCGCAGGTCGTAGGTCGTGGCGAAGCGCTGGCCGCCCCGGTTGGGCCGGTTCTCGATAAAGTCGTACTGCGCAAAGCTAGTCACGCTGTCGATCACCGCGTCACCCAGTCGGGTGTCGCTGACCAGGATGTCTTTTTCATGGCCGTTGAACAGCAGGCTGTAGTAGCGGCCCATCTGCGAAAATAGCGCGCCGTGCGCGTTCTCCTCGATCCCCATGATGGCCGGGTCATAGTCGGCCAGCATGGTTTCGCTGAGCGTCAGGAGCTCGCTCATGCGCTGAATGCCCTCGTCTACCTCGCGGTATTTGAGAATCAGCGCGATGCTGTAGCCGACCTGGTAGAAGGTGCCGTCCCGAAACGGGGCGGTGTAGGTGTCCACAAAATCCTGCAAGGCCGGCAGCGGTAGCGTGTACTGCGAATCCAGTTCGATGCCGGTCTTGGTGATGTAGGTCTGCAGCATCAGGTTTTTGCCTTCCTTCTTGCCCATGGCCAGAAAGAAGCGGTTGAGCTTGTGAAACAGCCCAATGAGTTCGTCATTGCTGCGCGTTTCGTGTGACACGCCCTTGAGCCGGATCAGGCTGACCAGGCGATTACCGGGCAGCGTCACCATGTGTTCGTGAACCGGGTACCGCAGCAGCGGCACTTTCACCTCGGGGGGCATAACGCTTCTGTGAAAATCGCGCGCCATAGAATTCACTCCATTGCGGGTTGAACGGGGTCAGCAACAACGGCTTGCCGTAGTTCAGGCCCAGCTTCAGGCGCCGTAGCCCAAACCGGATACGGCGCAGGTACTGGGGATCAATGAGGCCGACAACCCTCAAGGCGATGAGGGCGATGAGAAAGGGCGCGGCGGCGATCAGCCCCCACACCCAGGACAGCAGGGTGGTCGCGGCAATGCCGCACACCAGTCCCCCCATCAGGAGCCCCACCATCGGCATGATGGGAATGCTCCAGAACATCGCGGGCCGGCTCATCCCGTTGTAGCTTTCGAAGGTCAGTTGCTTGAGTGCTTCGTTACCGGCCATAAGCGCTCCTGGTCAGGCCGGCTCGCCGGTGCCGAAGACCTGCCAGGCCGCAGCGCCCAGCACCATGGTGCCGCCGACGACGACCAGGACACCGACTTGTTGCAGGTAGTCCATGAAGGTGTGGGACCGGTCACCTGTGGAGCGGGCAATCATCCACTGGATGCCGGACCACATCAGGCAACCCAGGCCCAGGGTGCCGCCCAGGGCGTACAGGGCCAGCCGGATATTGGTGCCCCAGGTCTGCAACGTCTCTTGCCAGTCAGCCGAGGCAAAGCCCGGCATACAGGCCACGGCTACCAGCAGAATGCACAGCTCGGTTTTGTTGGGGACAAGGCTTCGCTTGGTCATCATTGATCTTCCTTAACGGTCGGGGAGGTTTCTTGCGGGGTTGATGCGGGAACAGCGGAAACAGCGGGTGGAGCAGAAACCGGGGCGGGCGGCGGATAGCGTGGGTACTGTCGAAGCACGTCCCAGCTTTCGTACACCGGCTGCACGGCGGTAACGGGTTCGGCGGTTGCGCGCTGTCTTTGGCGCGGCGCTAGCTCGGCTGTACCCCCTTCCAGGGCCGGCACGGTGATGTCTGCGTTGGCCAGCACACGTTGAACGTGACTACTGCCGCCGAAGTCGGCTTCGGCCTGGAAGCCGCGTGTTAGGTTGCCGCTGTAGTAGCAGGAGATGGCCTTGCGCAAGGCCCCTTGCGGGTCAGGGTCGGCTTCAGCGGCGGCGGTGTAGCAGTCCTGCAGAAGCTGCGCGGTCATGCGCAGGTTGGTGCAAGGCTCGAACATGGTTTCGGGGTGGCTGACATCGAAATGCTGCCGGTTGATCTGGCCCAGGCCGATGCTGAAGTTGGCGCCCTCCCCTACCAGCTTTTTCACCGTCAACACCGCTTCATCCAGGCTTTGCGGCTGACGCGGCAAGGCTCCGCCCACGACTCCAATAGCCCAGGGATTGAAGGAGGATTCTGTTTTGACGATGGGGGTAAGCGTGGCGGGGTGTATCGAGGGGGCGCATTGCATAGCCAGGGCCAGAAAGGCACTGGTGGTGAGCATTGTGGTTTTTTCCTTTGCTGCGAGGAGGGAGAGAT
Organism: Pseudomonas massiliensis; assembly: GCF_000826105.1. Lineage (GTDB taxonomy): Bacteria > Pseudomonadota > Gammaproteobacteria > Pseudomonadales > Pseudomonadaceae > Aquipseudomonas > Aquipseudomonas massiliensis. The sequence continues at coordinate 115,188 of NZ_CCYK01000002.1, forward strand.
TTCCCAAATGGCCTATTAGAGGACATTTGGGAAACCCCTCTCAATCCAGAAGAACTGGGAATCGAGAGGAGCTACATAATTGACTTCGACCGCGACCGTCTGTCCGCCGAATAACTCGTTTGGGGCTTTACGCTGCGCACCCTGGGCCAGTTGCCAACCCTCTGAGCCGTCGAGGCCGACTCATCGCTGCCTTGGAAAGGCCGGTGTCTATCCGGCAGGATTCTGCGTTATCCGCAGAACCAAGGCTGCATTATGCGCAGAGTATATTCTGCGTCAAGTGCAAATTGGAGCCAAAAAAAGCCCGCTAGGCGGGCTTAGTGTTGAATGAGGGGATGGGGAGGCTGGCTGCTAGCCAGGCAAAGGCTACAAACCAGACATTTTCGCGTCTACCACACGCCCGATGAAGCGGCAGTTACCGTCAATCTCAATGGTTCTGTATTTGTCATTAAGTGGTCGCAGGTATCGATAACCCGCGTCCTCCACGTATTGCTTAAACGTCTTGTCGCCTGAATCCAGCATTTCGACTACGTAGTATTTGCCGTTGATTACGTCTGCGTCAGGTTTCACCAGAATCAGGCATCCTTCAGGAAAACTCGGATTCCCTGTGCAGGTCATGGAGTGGCCATTTACGGTCAGCCAGTATGCTCCCCGACCAGCATTTTCTGTTGATTCAATCATCCTATGATCTTCTCCGATGTTCCCAGGCGTATCAGTAAACGCTCCTGCTTCAACCCAGCTTATCAAGGGGAATTCGCGAGGCTCACGCCCAGGCTGGCGCGCGCCTGATACGTTGTTGGGGTCTGAGTAAAGTACTGTTTCCATTTGCTGCTGCGCGGTGAGCTGGATGTCGAGCGCAGCCATGATGAGCTTCAGCTTTTCAGGCGTGGTGCCCTGCAAACCGCGTTCAAGTCTTGATAGGTTTCCTGAATCAGAGCCAATACGGTAGGCGAGCTCTTCTAGCGAGAGCTTTTTCGCCTTGCGTGCGTTTCTTATGATCTGTCCTATGTCCATAGGCACGAATTTTCCGGCCCCGATGCGCTCCGCGCAAATTTATCTACGCAAATTTTGCTTGAATTGGCTATGCGCCAATCGCAGAATCGGCCTCACCTTCATTCAGGCTGTAGCTATGACACCGCTAAAAAAAGCAAGAATTGCTAGGGGTTGGACCCTTACAGAAGTCTCCGATCGTTTAGCTGCCGTTGGGGCGGACCGGACCGATACAGGCAATCTCTCTCGAATCGAGCGATGTGAGCAACGTGCGTCTGCGACATTAGCGGAGAACCTTTGCCGTGTTTTCGAGGGTGATATCTCTGAATTACACATCCTTTACCCTGAGCGCTACCGCACGGAGCAAACACTTGGGTAAGACAAATGCCGTATTTAGCGCTTAGTAGGCGGGGTCGATCTTGAAGGTGCGATACCGGGCTTAAGCTTGGCAGGTTCGAACAGGTGGTCGCCGCAACGGTTACTGCAACGACCTTCCGCAACCCTGCCGGTGGACTAGACCTGAAAACCTCCAGGCTGCGCTAGGGCAGCTTCTTTACCGTTTTCAGGCCCCGAGGCATCGATGGAAAGCAGCCATGGCTGCAATCAGACATGGCATACGCCTAAGGTACTTAGGCGCGTAGGCCGCTGATTTGATCTCCAACGACTCTGGATACTGGTCCTTGGAGCGTATTCTTTTCAATTGGTAATTGATAATTCATAATTACTAATTACTAATTAGCTTTGTAGCCGGCTCGCTCCAGTGCTTCCCGTATTAAAGCGCTGACCGTTCGAGAGCCTGAACCCGAGCGTTTGTTGTTGCGCACCGCATCCTCAAGCTGCTCGATCAGGTCAGGGGGTAAGCTAATTGAAAGCGGCTTCGCCTTCCTTGCCCCTTCCGAAGCTGACTTTTTCTCACCATAAGGTTTATCAGCGAGCAACCGTGCCAAAGCATCAGCCTCTTCGGCGGTTGCTGCGCTTCTCGCAGCAACCGCCTGACTTGGCTTCTTAAGCACCACGGCAGATCTCCTTCATCAGATCGTTTATTTCACTGGCTGCTTGCGCGTTGTCTCCCTCAAGAACAGATTTTCCGGAAGGAATGGAATCCTTGTACGCTTTGCGGTAGAAGCCCACCGCGTCCAAAGGCTTGATTTCCGGAAACTCCGATACGAATTCGAGAAACTCGCTCCTTTCTGTGTCACGCACGGAAGGATTCGTCGATGCCATTGAATGGTACGCATAGGCCTGTAGCCCAGGATTGAGATCTCTTACCCGGATTACCTGTTCTTGTAGCTCCCCAAGAGTATCCAAGTCGAGCTGGCTACATTGATGCGGGGCAATGATCAAGTCGGCTACGGTAGCCCCTGTAATCAGCTCTCGCGAATTTCGTCCTGCGACGTCAACGACTACATAGTCAAATTTTTCGCCCAAGGTACGCAATGTCGAACTGATATTATCCCTTTTCTCAATAAGGGTAATTTTTGGGTTGAGATCTGCCGCTTCGCGTTCTGCATACCATCTTGAAGCGCTTCGTTGCGGATCAGCGTCAAGCAAGCATACATCTTGCCCTTTCAAAGCAAGGGCGACTGACAGGTTAATCGCAGTGGTCGTCTTACCCGCCCCGCCCTTGTTGCAGCCTACGATCACAATCTTGCCCATAGCCGGATCCTTCACAATTAGTAATTCATATTTAACAATTGTGAATTTAAAGTCAAGCTTTTCTCCGTCTACGGTCCAAGCGTTCTCCTAGCGCACTGATTTATCTAGTTGATGCCCGGCTGTATGGGGGCTTCCCTACCGTCTAGATTTTCACACCAGGCACCATTCGGGGCGCTGTGGTCTGGATTGCAACGGCGCAAGTAGATACCTGCAATGGGGGCTATTGACGGACTGAGGGCCATGGTTGCTGCCTGTCCTTCCGGGGTCTCGCCTAATGCTTTGCGGCGCTTCATGCTCACCTACACGCTGCATTTACCCTGCTCTCCGATGCCAAGCGGAGCGCCATTTCCGCAAAATTACCTACCAACCATAGGACCCACTTTTGGTGTTCGCTACTCAGCTAGAGGAATGCGCTTAGGTCGTTCAATCCTGACCATAAGAGATTGCCGACAAGCCACGCCGTTGCCGCTTACACGCCCTTCCCGCCTAGCGTTTAGCCCGCCTCCCACCTATAGGTTGGTCATTACTAATTATTAATTAGCAATATAGGATTTTACTAAAGACGTCTGATTTATTGTTATTAATTGCTTTTTAACAATTATTAATCTGGGCTTCTGCGCTGCATGCTCCCTAGTCACGCACCTACGACCGTGCCGCCTGCAGCTAGGCGAAGCCCTACTAGGATACTTACCTAAGGCCCACCTACTGCTTGAGCCAGGTTAGCATCCTGGCTTTCAGTAGCAACCTAGTAATTACGATTTAATAATTATTAATTTCAGCTTTGCTTGCTTGCATGAACATTCGCAACGCGTATCGCAGCTCAGCCAGTCGAAATGAGGCGAGGTTTATTCATTACCCCATAGAGCCTCATGGACTTTCCGAGGAGCGCCGGACATCCGCTGAGATGTAGCGTGTTGTACCGTCCAAGCGCGAGTCGATGCTTTGCCGTTGAAGGGGGGAGGGTTAGGTACACCCACAAAATCCCGCAGTAGATCCATTGAGGAATACATCAAGGCGAGAAACAAGGGTAGCAAATTGTTAGTTATTAATTGTTAATTACTAATACCGTATGGTATTTTTACGCTTTACGTGGCCGCGTCCCTATCCCAACCCAACAGTATCAAGCAACACCTTGCATCCAAACTGGACGGGGGGTACCGCTTAGACCCTTAAAGCCACACGACTTGACCGGTTAGCTATGATAGGCCTCGATGGCGAGGCCAAAAGCAGAGACGATGAAAGCCGCGGGTGGAACGACTCCTTTCGATCATCTTCGAATCCTAGGCGGTTACTACAGATATCCACGGCCAAATCTGAGTTATTAATTGTCAGTTAATAATTATGAATTACTTTGGGGTAGCTTTGACAAGCGTGCAGGGTGGGCTGTCGGCTCAAGATTATGTGCCAGCTGTCACCGGCTAATATTTGGTAACCAGGGAAGAGACCAATGCTGGACAAAGTAATGAAAGCAATCTCGGCTGAGGAAGAAGCCGGAATCTCAGCAACGATGAATGACCCCTGCGTGCGCTATGCGCAGCGAGTCAGGTTCTTCTTCTATTCGTGCAGGGAATGCCTGGCCGGAAGCGCTAGCCCAGAGATGGCTCGCCGCTTGGATATGATTTTGACCTTGGCGATTCATCATCGGGAGGAATGGCACGATTGCTGTTGGCAGCTGCTGGTAGAAGCGGTTTTTCTGGATATGCTGCATCGGGACGATTGCGCCTTTTTCCTGGCCCAGCTGATGCTTTGCGTGCCAGGCCAGGAGGACAAACCTCCTGCACCTTCGGTTAGAAGGGTAGGGCAATCAAGAGTCTATTAAGTGCGATGCCTGGATGCTTCAATCGGCTGCCTGCTGCCAGGAACACCTGGAGCTATACCTTTATCTATAGCTTCAACCCAGCCGGTGATGGCCTCAGCATTGATGCTCAGCTTTCACGACCGACGGAGACGGCGCCGCCGCGCTGAGCGATGCCAGCATTCTCGTTATGCGCACGGATCAGTTTGTTCCGGGCCTGGACGTACTGATCAACTGGCAGGCCCTGCCGGTTGAGAGCTTCCATGGAAAGCTGAAAACTTTCCTCTGGCGTGTATGGTCGGGTCTCGGGCGCATTTGACGCGCACCCTGCCAGCGTAGCGGTTACTATCAATGAAGCCAGTATCGTCAGGCGTTTCATGGGTCCCTCCAGCTGCAGCGCATTGCGTTTTAAGAATGCATTTAGGCTAAGCCTGCAGACGCGCGAGCAGAAATCATTGGGTTTGATAGTGCCTATTACTGGCGGGGCAGCTCGAAGTTGAGCGGGGTTAAGACATGAAGGGGGGAATGACCTCAGGCATTAGGGTCAAGGTAGGATCTGGCGAGCATGTGCTCGCCAACCCTTCGTTCACTCGCACGTAAATGCATCCGCTCCGGCAATGCTGGGAATAGCGCAGCCAGCAGATAGTCGCTTTTGTCAGCCGATGACCGGATCAGCCTGATCACGGCAAAAGCCGGTACCTGGCCCACGCCATTAAGCCGATGACGGCTTCAGTACGGTGCTGTCGCTGCCCGCTTGTGCTTGCCATCTGTCCCGCCATTGGTCGCAGGGATGCTCTCTACAGATGACTGCCGAAATAGCAAAATGCGACCCTACAACGCCCACCGCCTCATATAACGCTTCCTTAATCAGCCCCCGCCGGTTGTTACGTATGCTGTGGATCATTGCCATAACTGGCCATAGCTACGCTTACCACCTTTTACAGCTCACTCTGGGCTGGGTGCCTGTAGCCCGGCTGCAACGAATGCGGTGATTTGCGACAGCAGTTCCTCAGAATCGGCCGGGTTGCATACCCCAGCAGCAAGTTGCTCCAAGCGATGTGTATCGGAAAAAGCATACATATAGGCCCCGATCATGAACGTCACCCGCCAATAGGCTTCACGCTCGGTCAGGTAGGGCTGGGCTTCAAGAAAGGCCGCCACGTAAGCTTTGGTAGAGGTGTCATAGGCCTCGTTGCGCAGTCTGTACGATATCTCTGGAGGTTCAGTGTGTAGGCGAGCCTGCAGGCGAATAAAGGCACGACCCCCTGGGGTCTGTCGCAGCGCTAAGGTGGGGCTTAGGAAGGCATGTACAATATGCTTGGCATCCAGAGGGCCCGATTGCTTAAGCGCCTGCAGTCGACTGGCTCGCTCTTCGGAAATGATCCGGCCACGGCGCAGAAACACTTCTTCAAACAGGCCATATTTGGAACCGAAATAATAGTTGATGAGGGCCTGCGTCACCTCAGCGAACGCCGCCACCTCACGTAGCGTGGTGCCGGCGTAACCATGGTCGGCGAAAATCAGCTCTGCCGCATCTATGATCTGTTCGCGGACATTGCTCGAACCTTCGGGCCGCCCCGGCTTGTTTTTTGGGACAGGTTTTACCCGCGGCGGAGGCACCCGCCGGCGGCCGTTCAAGGTTTGATTATCCATTGGGTTCCGTTAGTTACTAGGAATGCCACATTATATTAACCGACTCGGGTAAAACCTGTGTCAGCTCTATTCACATGCGCCTGCCGGGTGTCTTGGATTTGCTCGCCGCTGCTAACGTGGCGTCGGGGAAAAGCGGCTGAATCAAACATGCTTACTACACGCCCAATACCCGCACGTGCAGCCATAGGGTCCGCCCGACCTTGCGCTTGGATGAGAGCATCCGTATTGAGCCGGGACGCCGTCATGCCAGACACCCCATCCTTGCATTGAATAACGGCAAGCCTGCCTCATAGGAATCAGCACGTTTAATGTGCCTTTCTACATAAAGAAATGATCCACGACGAGGATCGTATAGATGCTCGAATCGCGGCGAACCGGTCCTTTGCAGGCTAATAATGTGGCCGCGGTAACGAGCTTATTGCGAGCATAAAGGCATCGGAATCCATAACCTCAGCATTCTTCTGCCCCATGTCGAAAAGGTTTGCTTCATGTGGTGCCAGCGCTCGGTCACCTACGCAGTCTCTCAATACCACGGGGCGGAACCCATGGGACATGGCATCCACTACGCTGGCGCGCACACATCCGCTTGTCACCGCACCGGCGACCACCAAGGTGCGGACGCCGCGCTGGGTCAGCCAAGCGGCCAGCCCTGTGCCGAAAAATGCCGAAGGAACGGTCTTGCGCACCACTAGTTCACCCTCCGCGGGTTCCAGTTGCGCCACGATTGCGCTGTTGTGGTCATGCTCCTTGAGGGTAAGCATGCTGGGCACCTTGAGGGAAAATATGTTGCTGTCGCTGCCGTTGTCGGCGAACACGATGCGGCTGTGAGCCACCGGCCAGCCGCGGGCACGGGCCTCGGCCAGCAGGGGAACCGTAGCCGCGATGGCCTGTGGAATATTGCCGCCGCCGAATACCGCCGGGTCCGCGAAACCGTTGACGAAATCGACGATAAGCAGGCCGATCTGCCCCTCGATGCCCATCCGCGCCCCAAAGCCCTGGCGTTCGTACACTGCTTGGTCTGCTTGCATGCTGAGTGTCCTCTGGTTGATGACGCGGGCAGGGTGGGCGTTATCGCCAGGCCCGCCCGCGTAAATGGTGATATCAGGCCGGGTTGCCGATCACCTTGCCGTCTTGCACGACCACCTGCCCATCCAGGGCTACGGTGCAGTTGCGCATGGGAATATCGATATGGCACGCCGTGACCCGGTCGCCTCCCGCCTCGTTGTTCGGGCCCATGGAAAACAGGAAATTACCTTCGAAGGCACGTGCGTCCATGCCGATGGTGGCCTCGCGATCCAGCAGCGACAGCGTCGACCAACGCGCACGCTGTTGCAGGCCCCAGCCAATATGGGACAGGGCGTAAGCTTCGGGGTCGTTAAACTCACCCATGTAGTCCTTGAGTAAGTCAGCGTCCAGGCCGCCTTCGATGGACGTGACGAAGCCATCGGCCACGGTCAAGGTGATGGGCTCGTTCACATAGCATTTTTGCGGCAGCAGTATGTCGCCCCGGTCCAGCACGATCCGGCCGTTGGCTTGCCGCTCATTGGGCCAGGTGAGGATGAAGCCGCTGGGCCAGTGATCCCAGCGGCCTGGCTCGTCCACGAAGCCATATTCCTTGATCGCCGGATACTCACCCAAGGGGCAGCGCAGGTCGGTACCGACCCTGGAGGTAACATGCATCTCCCGGGCACCTTCGAGCTGGGCGGCGGCCCGGCCTACCCGGGCACGGTCCGCCTCGGTCGGCACCAGGCGCGCCAGCACTTCCGGCGGTTCCACCGCCAGGAGGATCTTGGTGCCTGACTTGAGCACCTCGTGCTGTTCAGGGGAGAACAGCAGGGTCATCAGGTCCAGCACCAGGTCGCTCTCCTTGAGCGCGGCGATGGCGGCGCGGTTACCGGTGAGCGGAGTAGTGCCCAGGTAGGCGAGGCTGTCCCGGCTGTGGGCCTTCTCTCCGTTGACCGGCGGCAGGTCCAGGCGATTGACCCGTGCGCCAAGCCCGCTCGCGGCGATGATCGCGGTGCGCAAGGTCTGCGGATGGGTGGTGTCGCTGGTCAATACCGTGACAATGTCGCCGGCCTGGAGCCTGGAGAGCGTCAGCACCTGCTTCCAGGCGTTGATCAAGTCGATATCGCTGATAGCCATGGTGGTGCTCCTTTCAGACAGGTGTGCCGAGGAAACTGCCGAAGGCTTGGTAGAAACCCTCTTCGTCGTCCCACGGGATCATGTGGCCGGCGTTTTCCACGGTCACGAACGAGGCGTTGGGCGCCAGCTCGGCGATTTCCCTGACGTCCTGCGGCTGTACCACACCGCCGCGCCCGGCCAGCATGAACAGGGTGGGTACCCTCAGATGGGGCAGGTCCTGGTGGATGTCGTCCTCATGGAAGCCGTAGTAGCTCGCCTCGATGGCGCGCGGGTCGCAGGTATGCAGCCACTGGGCGCGCAGCTGCAGTTGCTGCTCCGTCCAGGTCGGGCAAAAGGCACGCATGTCGTCGGCGCTCATGCCTGCTTGCGCTTGCCGGATGGAATCGGTGTACCAGGCCAGCCCGCTAGGGTAGGGCCGACGGCCTGGGCCAGAGACAGGTGGGTCAACGATGACCAGGCGGTCCAGCCCGTCGGGGTTGAACTGCCGGGCCATGCGGATGGCGATGCGCCCACCCATCGAATGGCCGACCACGGCAAAGCGCGGCAGCTTGAGCGCCGCGGCCAGCGCGGCCACGTCTGCCGCTTGCGCGTCGAGGCTATAGTCCAGCTCCGGAGACGCCTGGGACAGGCCGCGGCCGCGCACGTCCAGCACATAGACATCGAAGTGGCGGCCGAGGCGCTCGGCGACGAAGCCCCAGGTCACCGCCGGGCTGGTGATGCCTGGGATGAGGATGACCGGCAGGCCGCGTCCGCCGTAGCGCAGGTAGTGCTGGCGGATCCCATTGGCTTGGACATTGGCACCGTACAGGTACTGACTCATGGGGTACCTCCTCAGTAGGCGCCGGACAGCAGCGCGCCGGCGCCGGGCACGATGGGCTCCAGGTTCAGCGCCTTGAGCATGGCGTAGGTGGTGGCGATGGCGGCAGTGACCACGGGCTTGCCGGTCTGGGCTTCCACCTTGGCCACCGCGCTGAGCGAAGGCATCTGCACGCAGGCCGACAGTACGATGACGTCGATGCCGGCCAGGTCCAGTTCGGCGACGATGCCGGGCAGGTTCGCCGGGTCGTGACGGGCCACGGCCAGGTTGTCGGCGATCTCCAGCGCGTGCCAGACCTTGACCTCGATGCCTTCGTGCTCGATGTAGTCGACCACCAGTTCGGTGAGCGGCTTCATGTAGGGGGCCACCAGGGCGATACGCTTGGCGCCCAGTACCTTCAGCCCATCCACCAGGGCGCCCGCACTGGTGATGACCGCCGCTTCAGCATCGTTGTCACGCGTGACCTGGGTCAGCCGGGCCTGGGATTCTCGATGATAACCACGGCCCATGCTCATGATTGCCACCAGGCAGGCGTAGCCGAGCACGTCGACGCGGGCATCGGACAGCTCGGCGGCGCAGCGGTCCGATTGCGCGTCCATGGCGGCAAGCTCTTCCTTCTTCACATGCTTCATCCGCATGCGGCTCGAATGGAAGGTAAAGCGCTCGGGCCGGATCAGCTGGCGTGCGCCAAGCATGGCCGGAATCTCGGTTTCCATGGTGGTGTTAGAACTCGGCACAATCTGGCCGATACGGTAGAGGCGTTGCATGCTGTTCTCCTTGTGTTCAGTAATCCGGCAGCGGTCTCGGCGGCCGGAGCGTTGCGGGCCCGCGACCCGGCAGGCCTTGCTCAGGCCAGCGCGGGCTCGGCGGCGAAGCGCTCGCGGCAGGTGGTGGCGTCGTATTCGTAGATCCATTCGGCACGGATGCCCACGGCATTGGGGTTCTGGGCCTGTGCTTTCTGGTAGGCCAGGTCACGCTGGCGCAGCTCTTCGGGGGTAGAGAGGTGGTAGGTCTTTCCGCGCTCGCGCGCCTGCAGCTGCACCTGCGAGGTGCGCGGGCGCCGCTCCTGCTCGTAGGCTTCCAGCGCGGCGGGGACGTCGCCATTGAAGTGAGCCAGGGCCTGGGCCAGCACATAGCTGTCTTCCAGGGCCATGGCCGCCCCTTGGGACAGGAACGGCAACATGGGGTGAGCCGCGTCGCCCAGCAGGGTTACGTTGGGGCTGGACCACCGGGCCATGGGATCATGATCGAACAGGCCCCACTTGTAGGTCTGGGAGGGGTCGGTTCGCTCGAACAGCTGGATAAGATCGCTGTGCCAGCCCGTATAGGCGTCGACCAGCTCCTGGGTGGAGCTAGGCTCGGTCCAGGATTCCTTGACCCATTCGTCCGACTCGGCGACCGCGACGATGTTGACCGCCTTGCCGCCTTTCACGTAGTAGGTCACCACATGCGCCTTGGGGCCCATCCAGAAGGCGGCGTCCGGGCCTACGAAGGGGAGGGGGTGCTGCTCGACCGGCACCAGCGCGCGCCAGCACATGTGGCCGGTGAACTTGGGCTTGTGGCTCCCCCAAAGCGCCCCGCGCACGGCCGAATGGATGCCATCGGCGCCGATGATCAGGTCGGCTTCGAAGGTGCTGCCGTCGCTGAAGGTCGCGGTGGCCGAACCTTCCCCTTGCTGGACACCGGTGCACTGCACGCCGAAGGTTACCTGCGCAGGCGGCAAGCCTTCACACAGGATCGCGTGGAGGTCGGCACGGTGGACATGGAAGAACTCGGCGCCGAAGGCCTTGATGCTGGTGTCCTTGAGCGGGGTACGGAACAGCTCGCTGGCGGTTTCCCAGTTACGCCCCACCATTGCCTCGGGCAAGAACCCAATGCGCCGCAGCCCCTCTTCCACGCCCAGCGCCTTGAGTACCTTGACTGCGTTGGGGGTCATCTGCACGCCGGCGCCGATTTCACCGAACCCTTGCGCGCGCTCGAACAGATGAAACTCGATGCCTAGGCGGTGCAATGCTCGAGCCAGGGCCACACCGCCGATTCCGCCGCCAATCACACCGATACGAAGCTTGCGAGTCATGAACTGTTTCCTTATTAACTGCGTGTTTAATTAATTTCGCGCATAAGCCTAACTGTCGAACGTGAGCACCCGCCGTCAGGCGCCTAGGTAGGCATTCAACACGTCTGGGTCCTTGAGCAGGTTGGCGGCCTCGTCACTGGCCGTGATACGCCCGGTTTCCACCACATAGGCCCGGGAGGCGACTGACAGGGCGTTGTAGATGTTTTGCTCGACCACCATCACGGTCACGCCATGGGCATTGATCTCACGCACCACGTCGAACACGTCGTCGGCCATCTTCGGTGACAGGCCCAGGCTGGGTTCGTCCAGCAACAGCAGGCGCGGCTCGGACATGAGCGCCCGAGCAATGGCCAGCATCTGCTGTTCACCGCCACTGAGCGTCCCGGCGAGCTGCTTCTGGCGTTCGCGCAGGCGAGGGAAGCGGTGGAACGCCTTGTCCACGCGCGCCTCCACCTCGCTGTTGGAGCGGCACAGGAAACCGCCGAGCATCAGGTTCTCCCTGACCGTCATGGCCGGCCAGATGTGGCGCTCTTCAGGGCAGTGGGCAATCCCCTGGCCCACTATGCGGTCCGCGCTCCAGCCAGTGACAGGTTTACCATCCCAGATGATCGAACCCGCGGTTGGCTTGAGCAGGCCGGAAATGGCGCGCAGGGTCGTGCTCTTGCCCGCGCCGTTGGCGCCGATCAAGGCGACGATCTCGCCTTTGGCAACATCCAGGTTGATACCGTGCAGCGCGGCGGCTTTGCCGTAGGCCACATGCAGGCCACGGATCTGTAGCAAGGGGGTTGTGGTGTGGTTCATGCGCGTGCCTTCCCGAGATAAGCCTCGACGACCTGTGGATTGCCCTGCACCTGGGCAGGCGTGCCTTCGGCAAGCTTCTGCCCGAAGTTCATCACCACCAGGCGGTCGCAGATACCCATGACCAGCCCCATGTTGTGCTCGACGATGATGATCGACTGCACCTGGGTCTGACGCAGTTGCCTGAGGGTTTCGCCAAAGGTCATGGCTTCCTGGCTGTTCAATCCAGCAGCCGGTTCGTCCAGCATCAACAGGGTCGGCTTTGCCGCCAGCGCAACACCCACCTCCAGCAGCCGCAGCTCCCCGCAGGACAATTGGTTAGCCGGGGTATTGAGGCGCCTGGCTAGGCCCATGGTCTCGGCGATGTGTGCGGCGCTATCGCGCGCCGCCTGCTCGGCCTGGCGCACCTTGGCGCCGGGGAAAAAGGTGCTGGCCAGCGATTGCCGGGTGCTGAGGTAGTGGCCGGCCAGTATGTTCTCGAACACGGTCAGCGACTTGAGCACACTGGTCTTCTGGAAGCTGCGTACCAGGCCACGCTGGGCGATGGCGTAAGGCTTGTGCCCGGTGATATCGTGGCCACGGAACATTACCCGGCCGGCCGAGGGCGTGTAGAAGCCGGTAACCAGGTTGAAGCAGGTGGTCTTGCCCGCGCCGTTGGGGCCGATCAGGCCGAATATCTCGCCTGGCCTGACCTCGAAATTGATGTCCTGTACAGCCTTGAGGCCACCGAAGGTCTTTTCCAGGCCATGGACCGAGAGCAAGGGCGCAGGGAAAGGTTGCACGCTCATGCCGCACCTCCTTTGGAAAGGCGAGGGAGTGGGGGTACGGTGGTAGCCACACGACGCTCCCGGCGAAGGGTCAGGAAGCCCATCAGCCCCTTGGGAAGAAACAGAACCACCAGCATCACGATCAGGCCGAAGATCGACAAGCGAAGCTCCTGGAACTCGCGCAGGTACTCTTCTGCCAGGGTCACCACCAATGCGCCCACCAAGGGCCCCAGGAGGGTGCCTTTTCCGCCGATCAGCACCATGATGATCATGGTGGCCATGAAGCTGAAGCGGAACACATCGACGCCTACGAAGGAGATGTAGTGGGCATAGAACCCGCCGGCCAGGCCGGCGAGGAAGGCGCCGAGGACGAAGGACCGCAGGGCATGGGCAAAGGGCCGGATGCCCACTGACTGCGCCACATAGCGATTCTCGCGTACGGTCACTGCCGCGCGCCCGGCGCTGGAGTACACGAACCTGTAGGAGAGGTAGAGCGCTAGGGCAGCGATGGCCAGGGCGATGTAGAAATACACACGCTTGGCCAAGAGGGTAGAGCCCGCCGCCAACAGGTCCGGTTGCGGGATGCCGGCAATGCCCATGGGGCCATTGGTCAGCCCTACCCAGTTATTGGCCACGATGCGCAACACCTCGGCGAAGGCCAGGGTAATGATCACGAAATACGGGCCTTGCAGGCGCAAGGTGATCGCGCCGATCAACAGGCCGAAGAGCGCGGCCACCGCACCTGCCAACGGCACCGTAAGCCATAGGGGTAAGCCGAAGGTGGTCGAGAGGATGGCCGCAGTATAGGCCCCCAGCCCGAGAAAAGCCGTGTGCCCCAGGGAGAACTCGCCCACATAGCCAAGGGTCAGGTTCAGGCTGCTGGCCAGCACGCAGTAGAACAGCACCATGATGCCAATATGGAGGAGGTACAGATCGTTGACCACCAGGGGGAAGAGCGCGGCCAAGGCCGCCAGTATCAGTAAGGTATTGCGTTCCAGTGCCATGTCACGCTCTCTCCGCGCGGGCCGAAAACAGGCCGTAGGGTTTGAAGATCAAGGTCAGGATCACGATGACGAAGCCGATGATGTCCACCATCCCGGTGGAGACGTAGCCGCCCCACATGGCCTCGGCCACGCCCAGCACCAAGCCGCCGACAATGGCGCCGGCAAAGCTCCCCATGCCGCCCAGGATCACCACGACGAATGCCTTGAGGCTTACCACGCCACCGACGGCGACCTGGGCCGAGTAGATCGAACCCAGCAGCATCCCGGCCGAGGCGGCCAGCACCGCGCCAAGGGCGAAGGTGCTCGCGTAGACATGGGCTGTCTTGATGCCCGCCAGTTGCGCCGCCATCGGATCCTGGAAGGTGGCGCGCATGGCTCGGCCCAGCTTGGTCTTCTTGATCAGCAAGTGAGCCGCCAAGATCAGCGCCGCGCAGACCGCCACGGCAAAGATACGCATCTTGGTGAGCACCACGGGCCCCAGGAATACCGGCGCGTTGGACAGGGGGCCGTCGATCTTCAAGGGAGCCGTCCCTGCCAGCAGCAGGGCCGAGTTGGCCAGGAAGATCGACAGGCCAATGGTCAGCAGAATGCCTGGCTCCTCGCCCTGGCCGCGGACGCGCTCAATGAGGAAGCGGTCCACCATCCAGCCAAAGGCCGCCATGACGGCCGCTACCACTAACAGGCCCGAGAAGAAATCCAGGCCCAGGCGTGCCGTGACGAACCAGCCCAGCACCCCGCCTAGCATGTAGAACTCGCCGTGAGCGAAGTTCACGACGCGCATCAACCCGAAGATCAGGGTCAGCCCAAGGGCGGAGAGTGCATAGAAGCTCCCGGTCACCAATCCGTTGGCTAGAAACTGCAGGAACAGATCCATGGCTCATTCCCCCCGGGCGGTGAGGGTGGACGGGGGCTGGACCTCGGTCATTTCCACGACCCTGGGCTGCTTGCCCTCGATTTGCACCAAGGCTGCGTTGAAGCCGTAGGCTTGCCCGTTGGCGGTGAAGCGGTAGCGCCCGTTTGGCGCCTGGTAATCGGTGGCCTTGAGGGCGTCTCGAATGCTGGCGGCATCCGTGGAGCCGGCGCGCTCGATGGCGTCCATCAGGATATTGGTAGCGTTGTAGCCCGCGGCCGCATATTTGTCGGGCGCTTGTCCGTATTGCGCTTGATAGGTTTTGACGAAGTCCGTGTTTGCCTCGCCTGGCAAGCTGGCCACATAGGGGACGGCGGCATAGATGCCCTCGGAGGCTTCGCCCACCAGGTTGACGAAGTCCGACGTTGCCCAGGAGCCGACGCCGAAGACCTTCATGTCAATGCCAAATTCCTTGAACTGCTTGACCAGTACCGCGCCATCCTGGGTTTCGGCCGCGACGAACACACCATCGGCACCGGAAGTGCGAAGCTTGGCCAGCAACGTATAGAAGTCCGTGGTGCCATGGTCAAAATATTCCGTAAGCACGTTTTCCACGCCGCGAGCGGCCAGGTCCTTGGAAAATTCCTCGACACCACCGCGGCCCCAATCGTCGTTGACCCCGATATACGCGACCTTCTTGAGCTTCAGGTTGTCGGCCAGGATCTTTGCAAAGGCATTGGCCAATAGCGCGTCGGTCTCGGCCGAGCGGAAGAAATAGGCGTTGCCTTTTTCCGTCAGGTCGGCCTTGGAGGAGACCCCTGTGAGGAAAGGGAGCTTGTATTTCTCCGCGACCGGCATGACGGCGGCAGTGGCCGAACTGCAGAAGGCACCGGAGAGTACCGCTACCTTGTCTTTCTGGATCAGTTTCTCCGCAGCGTTTACCGAGTTGGCTGGGCTGCATTGACCGTCCTCGATCACCAGCTCCACAGGGCGACCCAGCACGCCGCCTTTTGCATTGCGCCTTTCCATGGCCAGCTTGGCGCCGTTGACGTCGGCTTTACCGTTGTAGGCCACCGATCCGGTCAGGGGCTGGATTACCCCTATCTTCACCGTCTCGGCAGCCAGCGCTAGCATCGGCGCGGTGCCGAGAACCGAAATTGCAATCACTTGAGCACATCTCAAAGCACGCATCGTCTTTCTCCCGAGAACCGCTTGATTCGGCTTATCTAGCCGCCAATTGCAGGTGTGTACGAAGGCTGTCCACGGCTTGGCCGTCCCGCTAGAACTGCAAATTTTGGGATTGCTAAAAGCAGGTAACACCCCAACGGCAATAATTAATCAACTAGTAAATTAATAAAGCATGGAGCGTGCCAGTCGGTCGTGGTGCTCGTATTAGGGGGCTGCGGCGATAGGCCTGTTACAAGCCCTCGTTTCTTTCAGTTACAAATCGGTGCACACATTAGGTTCATGCCCAAGTGTGACGCACCTATGGCCCCATCTGATGATCAGAATTTGAACGTTTTATCCGGAATAAGCGGGTCCACTACCGGACGTGGATACCTCAGCTTATTTGTGCCCCGGCGGGCTGGGGCAAGACTGAACCGGGTTTTACCTGACCCAGAAAAGTGTTCCGCTCCGACACGCAGAAAGCAGGCGAACGGGCTTGGTATGCCTTTGGAAGGCGAGCGGTGGGGCAGTAGGCCATGACGATTTGAAAAAAGCCGCATTCACACGCTTTACTGCCAGTGGGTTATCTATTCAGGCAAGCCAGCAACAGCGATGATCAATGAAACACTGGCGGGCGCCGTTAAAGCTTGGCTCACCCGCATGTGGAGCTCATCTGCCTCGGCATGGAGATAGCGGCTCGTCGTGTCCAGGCGCGCGTGCCCGGCCAGGGAGCGCACCATGACAAGATCGCCCGTGGCCTGAGCCAGGTGACTGAAACAGGAATGCCGCAGCCAGTGGGTGGTGGCTTCCGCCAGCCGCTCGGCCAGCTCAAGCTGCTCGCCCGCGCGGGCCAGGTCCGCAGCCCGCATCATCAGGTCGATCATGGCTTTCAGTACGGTGCTGTTGCTGGCCCGCTTGCGCTTGCTGTTGGCGGCCATCAGCAGCGGTGTGTCCTCGTCTGCAGCAATTGCCGTCGGCAAACCAAAGACGGCCCGGTACCGCCCGAGCTCCTCATAGAGCGCTTCCGGAATAGGTACCTCCCGCCGCTTGCTGCGTTTGCCATGGACGGGCAACCATAACTGGCCGCTGGCGGAACGGCGCAGCGCGCGCATGTCGGCCCCAGTTGCCTCGAAGGTTCGCAGCCCGGTGAGGTAGAACAGGCTCAGCATGAAATGATCGCGTGCGCGCTTGAGCGGGCTTTTGGTCGCCGCGATGGCCTCGAACGCCAGCGCAATCCCTTCGGGCGGCAACAGGCGCTGAATGCCGGGATCGATCGGCGCCGCCGGCTTCTTCACCAGCGCGACCGGATTGCCCTTGAGCCACCCGCCCTTGACCATCCAGCTGTACAGACTGCCCAGCTGTACCAGCGCGTACCGCTGCGAGGCGGGGCTCAACGGTCCGGCAAAGGGTCGCCATTCCGGGTGCTGCCGCGGCCGCTTGACGGTGGACACCCACACGTCGGCCGGCTGCGGGTCCTGCAGGAAGCGCACATACGCGCGCACGTCCATCACACCCACCTGGGAGAGCTGCTTACCGCGGACATGCAGTGCCCAGAGGATAAAACGCTCGACTTCCTTGCGCATGGCGCGGCGGGTCTTGGGATTGTCGGTTGTCGCCTCGAGCCAGATGGCGGCAGCCTCGATGTCGGACCGCGCCTGGATGAGGTCGGGAAGGGCATTCGCGCCGCGGTGCGCCTCGGGTACCTGTACCTGCTCGAGCGCAACGGTCTGCTGAAAATCGATCGGCTCGGTACCGGCCACGGTCAGCACCTGGGTCATCCGAACGTACTCCGCGTTTTGCCGGTGGAGACCACCCACTCATCCATTTCATCAGGGGTGAGCCACTGCAGGAGGCCGCTGGGCGATTCGCAGCAGTACTCCTCCTGGGGCTCCGCGTGCGCGTTCACCCCCAGCCGGGTATCGCTGACGACCAATACCGCCCCCTCCGACGCAAAGCTGCCGATCTCCCGGACCACAATCAGCTCCGAACGCACCCCTACATACCCCCGGTAACGGAAACCATTGGTCCCATAGGCCGAGTCGTCCAGATCTTCTTCTTCGTCATCGGCCCAAGGCAGCGGTGTCGGTGGCGATGCAGCCGGGGACGAGTTCATGACCGGACTGGCCGCCTCCGCAACTCCGACACAAGTCCGTGGCCGCGGCGGATGGAGCGCCAGACGCGCCGCCGTAGCCGCAGCCCGCTCGCGGCGGGTCAACTGGGGCAAGGCGCGCACCAGGTCATCCCACCGCGTTTCCCGGGCAGGGTCGGCCGCCACCCGGCTCAGCGTTTCAGGTCGCACGTTCCAGCGCACGGCCGCGTCTGCCATGCGCCAGCCCCGCTGGCGAATCAGCGCCTTGAACTCCGACGGGCTCAACCGGGGTGGACGGAGCAATGCGAGGCCATTGGCGACTTGATCCACAGCGCAAGTTTGTCCTTGTTAACCGATTGAATTCATAGAAATAGGACAGAGCCAATCGCTGGATAGCGGCGAGCCTGGCTACCGCCAAGCTTACCCGCTGGACCAGTCACGGGCAAAAAATTCGTGATAATAGGAAGTAATCACGAATTTTTTAAATCTACGATATTTTTCATATCACTTGCAGTATGGATATAATCATACCGAATCGACCGGATTTTTGCGATTCCGGGCCGTTTTGGCCCTAAAAGAAGGGCTAGGCCCTGCAAAATCGGCCGCCTCAAAAAGCCCTTCAACCCCTCACCCCGGAGCACTTTTAGTGACTACACCCGCCACCGCCCGCAGCGGCCTGCCGAAAACCCGCGACCTGGTGCGCCACTACGCCGGGCAGCTGCTCGAGGCCGGCGCCGAGGTATCGGTCACGGCGATCCGCGCGCGAATCCTCGAGGAGCACGGGGTGAGCGCTTCACCGAACGTGGTGGGGGACGAGGTGAAGCAGTTCTGGGCGCGCACCGGGCCGCTGCTGAATGCAAGGTTGAAACGACCAGGCATCCCCGAAGCGGTGGGCCAGGCGCTGGACGCGGTGTGGGACGTGGCGCTGAACGAGGCCACCGCCGCCTATGCGATCGAGCGCTCGCACTACCAGGAGCAGGCCGAGCGGGCGCAGCGCGAGGCCGCAGAGGCGCAGGTAGAAGCCGAGCAGGCGACGGGGCGCTTTGCGGACCAGGAACGGCAGATCGCGTTGCTCACCGAGCAGGTGCAGCGCCTCCATGCGCAGCTGGACCGCGCACAAGCGGGGAGCGAAGCCCTAAGGCAGGAGCTGGGCGAATTGACGGCGCAGCATCGATCGCTGGACCAGCGTCACCGCGACGAGCTGGCCAGGATCGACACCACGCACGGGGCCGAGCAGGAGCGGCTGGCCGAAACCCATGCCGCCGAGCTGGCCCGCCTGCAGGCCGTGCATCAGGCAGAAAACGCCGCGCTGCGCGCCGAGGTCAGCCGGCAGGCCGATATCTTCGAAGGCACGGCCAACCACCTGATGCAGGAAACCAGCCGCGTGCGGGATGCCGTCAGGGTGGAAACCGAGCGGTTGACCCGCGAACTGAGCCACAGCCGCGACCTGGTCGAGCGGCTGCGGGTGCAGCGCTCGGACGCCAAGGAGGAAGCTGCCGGGTATCGGGCGCAGGTCGACAGTCTGGCCGCGCAGCTGCAGCCGCTGCAGAAAGCCCACGAGCGGCTCGAGGCCCGGCACGAGGCGCTGCTGGCAGCGAAAGCGGAAGGGCAGGGGTGAAATGGCGGATTGGGCATGAAGCTGGATACCGAAGAAATAGGGAAGCAGCTCGCTGAAGCACCGTTCAACCGAACCTGAAGCAGGTGGTCTATTATCCGGCGCTACAGGTACGCCGGCGCTGCGCCACGCTGAAGATTCAACACATTGAGACCGCCATGACCGACCTGACTGAAGAAGAAATGCGCCGCGCCCTGTTTGGCGCCGCGGAGGCGCCTGCACCCACGCATGTGCACATCCCCGATCCCATGGAGGCTATTCCGGACGTGATCATCGTCCCGCCGGCGGCTGTGGCGAAAAAACGGAAGGTCGACAAGGCGTTTACGCCGAGGCTCAAGGTCACGCTCAGGGTGGGGAATGTCTTTGAAGGCAAAACGGAAGAACTCGTGCATGAGGCCGATACGCTGAGCACGCTGCTGGCGGAGCAGGAGGCGGTGAAGGCGGCTCGGAAACGCTTTCGGTATGTGGAGGTGGTGACGATCACGCCCAATTGAGGTGTCACGGCTCAAACCCTGCCTAGTAAATCAAGGATGCCTAGGGGTCGGCTCATTGTGGTCCAGCCGGCGTAGAGGAGCATCCACTTGCGCTGGGAGAGACCGTGAGCAATTGCAGGCGTACGTAGCCATGGCAATCGTTCGGCGCGCAGTTTGGCGAAGGCCCAGCAATGGGCCAGTGAGGCGGAGAAGAACACCAATCGCTTACAGGAAGCCTTGTAAGCCGCCCGAGAGGACTGAGCAGGTCGCTGTTCGACGCTTTGTGCCTAGGGACAGGGCTATGAGCGATCCCGCATTATCGATGTAGGAGCTGACAGTGCGCCACTGGGCAGGAAGCGCGTTGCTTAGGTGCAAAAAGATGGCGCGATGCCAGCCCCAGGCTTTAGGCTAGTGCCTAGACGAATGCTAGGGAAGAAAAGGTTGATATAGGCTGTACCAAGACTCATCGGCAGCGCTAATAGCCGGAAAACCTCGTAGTGGAGCAGGGTTGCGGGAAATACCCGCGAGATAAAGTAATGTTGCAGCGGTTAGTGGAGAAACTGGGTACTCCCAGTGAAAGCTTCATCCGCTTCGCCACGGGTTACAGGCGTCGCAGCGTCTGGGTTCGCTGACGATTGCACATATCATTACGGATCTCAGCCCGCACGACATGCTGATTTCCCCAATTTTCCCAAGCGTGCACTGCCATCCCGTTCCAGGTGCATAGCGTATGAGCCGTCGCATGCGTCAATGAATGAATTTTGGAAATTGAATGCAGTATGACAGTGAGCAGGAAGCCGTAGATGTCACAAGGCAACATCATTATCTCAGGTGTCAACCCGAGGGAAGCCAACCTCAAGCGAAAACTTCGCGAACACCTGCATACGCTGGGCTTTACCAGAACCGATGAGGGGGCGTTGCGCGCGCCTAGCAATGACAAGGATGCAATCCGAGTGTTGCATGGGGCTCAACGGGAAGAGCGTCTCATCGCCAGCGGCAACTTCGTTGCCCGCGCGGGTGTGAAACTGATGCAATATTTCGCCTCAGGCACCGAGGTGATTCCCAAGAAGATTTCTCCTGCATTGGAGCGGGTTTCGTCTGGCACGTGGCAGAGCGACTTGTTCCGGCTAGCATCGCTTTCTTGGTCAGTTCCGGTGTCCAGCGGCTTCGGCAGACGATTGCGCTACCTGGTGTGGGACCAGTCCAATGGCAAGCTGATGGGCATCATTGCCGTGGGTGATCCGGTGTTCAACCTCGGCGTACGTGACAAGTTCATCGGCTGGAACTCGCACGATCGAGGTGCGCGTCTGGTCAACATTATGGATGCTTATGTCCTTGGTGCGCTCCCGCCTTACAACACCTTGCTCTGCGGCAAACTGATCGCGTGCTTGCTCCGCAGTCGCGATCTGTATAACGACTTTGCCACTGCCTACGGCGCCACCACAGGCATTATCTCTCAGGAGGAGAAGCAGGCACGCCTCATGGCCGTCATTACCACGTCTTCAATGGGCCGTTCCTCGGTGTACAACCGCTTGAAACTCGATGGGACGGAGTACCTCAAGTCGATCGGCTACACCGGCGGCTGGGGACACTTCCATATCCCTGACTGGTTATTTCTGGAGTTGCGTGACTATCTCCGCCACATTGATCACACCTATGCAGATCATCATGGGTACGGCCAAGGACCGAATTGGCGACTGCGCACTACCCGCGCGGCCCTCAAAGCTTTAGGTTTCAAGGATGACTTGATGCGTCACGGCATCCAACGGGAAGTTTTTATCTGCCAACTGGCAGCCAATGCGACGAAGATCCTGCAAACCGGAAAGGGTAAGCCGGATATTCGTTCCCTCCAAACGGTTAAGCAAATCGCTGGTTTGGCACTGGATCGCTGGGTAATCCCGCGTGGCGCCAACGTCCCCGATTACCGGCGGTGGCGGTCGTCGGACCTAATTGCTTTGTTTGGTAGCCAAGCACAATTGCTGCGCCCCGAGATCCACCTAGACAACGCAATGGCGAACGCTTTCGGAAACTAGGGACGCAGAGGGGACAGGCCTTGGATTATGCCGTCAATACGTTAACCAATAAGGTTGAGTCAGCAGAGCAGGCCACACGCAAGGGCCGTTATGTGTGCCCTATCTGTCGTGAGAAGGTATTGCGTCGCGCTGGGGTCAAGAAGAAGAAGTGTTTTGCCCATTGGCCGGGCTTCGGTTCGGCACAGTGCGATAATTTTGTGCCCGGGCTTTACGGTCAACACGGAGTCGGACTTGCATTGTCATCGCGGCCCATGCGCAGCATGGAGTTACGACTAAAAATCGAAAGAGGGAAAAACCGCGCTGCCTGGTATCTGGAACTGACGCTACCGCCCTGTCGGCCTTGCGAGGCGAGTTTCACCCTTGACGTAGGCAATGGGGTCCTTCAGGAGATCGACATGCGCGGAATGCCGAACGGCCGCCGCGTGACAGTGGAGTTGGCGCAGGAGAGTTTCCGCATCGTGTCGTTTCGGGGCTCCCCCGATCGGCATTTTGCCGATGGCGTGGAGCGTGCCTGTGAGGGGCTACCCACCTTCGGGGCCGCCGTGTTCACGGCCTCAGGTAGTAACGGCACACCGGGCTTTCCCAGAGCGAAGGAGCTCAAAAAGGAGAGTAGCTACGCATTGCTGTGGAAGGCTCCGGACAACCTGAAATTTCCAGAGGAACTGGTACCTGACAGATTCGATAGCCGTCAAGGCTGGAATCTTGCCCTCGTCACGGTCCCCACGTCACCCTCCACAGCCTGTGCAGAATGGCTGGAATCCCTGACGGGCTTGACCATCAATGGGTCAGCACCAAGTATTTCAATCGCCTGGCCTTTTATGGCCCGCAGTTCCAGTTTGAATTCCGCCGAATGTATTGTGTCCGCCGCAATCATTGTCGTTGCCCGAGGAATGCCGGTGGGACAGACCGCTAGCGGACCCACCATGCTGCTGCTGAGCGAGCAAAATCGGTTATCGTCAACCGGCGTGGAACGAGATCCGGCACTGTTTGCCCTGATACCTGACAGCCGTCAGCAGTTTCACGTGGCCAATGCTGGTACGTCCGAGATCGAGAAATATCTATCAACGACGCTCCAGGTCGACGCTACGGCAGATTTGCCTGGGGTTGAAGTGGCTTTTACCAACCCTGCAGGTGTGCGCCTGGTCGTGCCTTTCGGAAAAGCTCGATGCAAGGAGTGTATCGCACTGGCCAGAATCAACCAGATGAGGCTGGAATACCTGACCATTCCTCCTGGGGCGTCGGGCTCGGTTTACCTAGAACGCGCCGCGACTGGCCTCAGGTACGAACTGGCAGCCAGTGACCTGAGAGCGCCCTACAGTTCGCACCAACGCCTGCTTGCACCGGAGTTACAAGCGATTGTGATCGACGGTTTGACTGATGCTGCATGTCATGTCGACCTTGATTTCGGCGGCTTCGGCCGGCTGCGTTTGCACGGTAACGCACTACGCTCATCGGACTCGGGCATTGCTGTGCCGAGTCTCAAGCCGGCGATGCGCTTGAGACTGCGCAGTTTTATGACACAACTACAGGGCTCTGCGCTGATCCACGTTGACGCCGACGATGATCAGCTGGTTTATGCGCTCAGCACTCTCCAACCACAACCTCCGCTCATTCCGCATTACCGTGCCCTGATCAGGGAGGTTATCGCCTGCGGTTTTGAGGTCAAACCTACAGGGAAAAGTGTCTCACCATGAGTTACTATTACAGCCAGGAGGCTAGAGTTCGGATCTCGGCGTTCGAGCAGCAGTACCTTACTGAGTTTATTGAGGAAGTACCGCATAGCTATCGGAAGTCCTGTTATGACCGTCTATCCGCCATTGACGGTTTTCGCAGCGGCTCACCCATGGATTTCAAAGCGAAGCAAAAGCGACTCATCAGTCATCTTTTGCATCCGCCAGGCGGTCAGAAAAGTGAAGCCGATTGGAAGACCTTCGCCAACTTTTGGGTTGCGTGGGCGAAAAATCATCTGCATAGCGATTTCCCCGCCGGTGACAAATTGCCGCCTGCTAGTGACGCTGGCCCGCTTTTTCTGATGCAACTCGCTGAACGTTTCCCGGAGGCCCCGCGGGAAACGGTAGAACGCTTGATCGCATTTAGTGGGTTTGCTGACCACGCCGATGCTCAGGCAGCGCTAAGCAAATTTCGCCCCGCGTCCATGGTGGCACGCGATCGACTGCTCGACGCCTTGCCGGATCGCGTCGGTACCATCGAGAGCAGCGTCGAAACCCTGGAAGCGGCGACGGATGCTGTTACCGAGCAACTCAACGCACTGCAGTCGAAGGCCACCAACCTGGCTGAAGAGTTGGGGGGCGTCAGTGAGCGCGCCACGCAGTTGACAAGCGACCTTGTGGAGCTTCGCGCACTAGCAGAACGCCTGCTTACCGGGGATGAGCAGTTGGCATCGACCGTCCAAGCATTGGAAGAGAACGCTAAGCGAGCCGGCGAGGCCGCCGAAGCGGCCGATGACACCGCGCGGTCCTTGTGCGAAGCGGTAAAGGTACTGTCTGACCGGTCACATGTTTGGGATGAAGTGGCGGCTCACCTCAGTGCTATCGAAAATCAACTGCTGCCCATTACTGCACGAGAAATAGCATGGGTGGAAACCGCTGAGGCGGTTGCGCGGCTGTCGGAACGCCTGGAAGCCTTGCAGGGTAGTGTTGGCACAGCACGGCGCGAAACCGCCTCTACGTCGCAGG
>NZ_CCYK01000003.1 GCF_000826105.1 Pseudomonas massiliensis
GCAGTTCGAATCTGCCCAGACCCACCAATTTCCAGTGGTAACGGCCGGTAGTAGAATACGGGGCCATAGCTCAGCTGGGAGAGCGCCTGCCTTGCACGCAGGAGGTCAGCGGTTCGATCCCGCTTGGCTCCACCACCATCCTCTGTTCGAAAGCTTAGAAATGAGCATTCCTTCACACTGAAGCGGAATGTTGATTTCTGGTCTTTTCCAGAATCGTTCTTTAAAAATTTGGGTATGTGATAGAAAGATAGACTGATCGACCAGTTTCACTGCTGGTAGGATCAGGCTAAGGTAAAATTTGTGAGTTGCTCGAAAGAGCGAATGCGAATTTTCGGCGAATGTTGTCTTCACAACCGTAATCCCAAGATTGCTTGGGGTTATATGGTCAAGTGAATAAGCGCATACGGTGGATGCCTTGGCAGTCAGAGGCGATGAAAGACGTGGTAGCCTGCGATAAGCTTCGGGGAGTCGGCAAACAGACTTTGATCCGGAGATCTCTGAATGGGGGAACCCACTCAGCACAAGCTGAGTATCTTGTACTGAATCCATAGGTGCAAGAGGCGAACCAGGGGAACTGAAACATCTAAGTACCCTGAGGAAAAGAAATCAACCGAGATTCCCTTAGTAGTGGCGAGCGAACGGGGACCAGCCCTTAAGTTGACTTGAGATTAGCGGAACGCTCTGGAAAGTGCGGCCATAGTGGGTGATAGCCCTGTACGCGAAAATCCCTTGTCAATGAAATCGAGTAGGACGGAGCACGAGAAACTTTGTCTGAATATGGGGGGACCATCCTCCAAGGCTAAATACTACTGACTGACCGATAGTGAACCAGTACCGTGAGGGAAAGGCGAAAAGAACCCCGGAGAGGGGAGTGAAATAGAACCTGAAACCGTATGCGTACAAGCAGTGGGAGCAGACTTGTTCTGTGACTGCGTACCTTTTGTATAATGGGTCAGCGACTTATATTCAGTGGCGAGCTTAACCGAATAGGGGAGGCGTAGCGAAAGCGAGTCTTAATAGGGCGTTTAGTCGCTGGGTATAGACCCGAAACCGGGCGATCTATCCATGGGCAGGTTGAAGGTTAGGTAACACTGACTGGAGGACCGAACCGACTACCGTTGAAAAGTTAGCGGATGACCTGTGGATCGGAGTGAAAGGCTAATCAAGCTCGGAGATAGCTGGTTCTCCTCGAAAGCTATTTAGGTAGCGCCTCATGTATCACTGCTGGGGGTAGAGCACTGTTTCGGCTAGGGGGTCATCCCGACTTACCAAACCGATGCAAACTCCGAATACCAGCAAGTGCCGAGCATGGGAGACACACGGCGGGTGCTAACGTCCGTCGTGAAAAGGGAAACAACCCAGACCGTCAGCTAAGGTCCCAAAGTTATGGTTAAGTGGGAAACGATGTGGGAAGGCTTAGACAGCTAGGAGGTTGGCTTAGAAGCAGCCACCCTTTAAAGAAAGCGTAATAGCTCACTAGTCGAGTCGGCCTGCGCGGAAGATGTAACGGGGCTCAAACCATACACCGAAGCTACGGGTGTCACGCAAGTGACGCGGTAGAGGAGCGTTCTGTAAGCCTGTGAAGGTGAGTTGAGAAGCTCGCTGGAGGTATCAGAAGTGCGAATGCTGACATGAGTAACGACAATGCGAGTGAAAAACTCGCACGCCGAAAAACCAAGGTTTCCTGCGCAACGTTAATCGACGCAGGGTTAGTCGGTCCCTAAGGCGAGGCTGAAAAGCGTAGTCGATGGAAAACAGGTTAATATTCCTGTACTTCTGGTTACTGCGATGGAGGGACGGAGAAGGCTAGGCCAGCTTGGCGTTGGTTGTCCAAGTTTAAGGTGGTAGGCTGGGATCTTAGGTAAATCCGGGATCCCAAGGCCGAGAGCTGATGACGAGTGCCCTCGGGCACGAAGTGGTCGATGCCATGCTTCCAGGAAAAGCTTCTAAGCTTCAGGTAACCAGGAACCGTACCCCAAACCGACACAGGTGGTTGGGTAGAGAATACCAAGGCGCTTGAGAGAACTCGGGTGAAGGAACTAGGCAAAATGGCACCGTAACTTCGGGAGAAGGTGCGCCGGCGAAGGTGAAGGGCTTGCCCCGTAAGCCTATGCCGGTCGAAGATACCAGGCCGCTGCGACTGTTTATTAAAAACACAGCACTCTGCAAACACGAAAGTGGACGTATAGGGTGTGACGCCTGCCCGGTGCCGGAAGGTTAATTGATGGGGTTAGCGCAAGCGAAGCTCTTGATCGAAGCCCCGGTAAACGGCGGCCGTAACTATAACGGTCCTAAGGTAGCGAAATTCCTTGTCGGGTAAGTTCCGACCTGCACGAATGGCGTAACGATGGCGGCGCTGTCTCCACCCGAGACTCAGTGAAATTGAAATCGCTGTGAAGATGCAGTGTATCCGCGGCTAGACGGAAAGACCCCGTGAACCTTTACTATAGCTTTGCACTGGACTTTGAGCTTGCTTGTGTAGGATAGGTGGGAGGCTTTGAAGCGTGGACGCCAGTCTGCGTGGAGCCATCCTTGAAATACCACCCTGGCAACCTTGAGGTTCTAACTCAGGTCCGTTATCCGGATCGAGGACAGTGTATGGTGGGTAGTTTGACTGGGGCGGTCTCCTCCCAAAGAGTAACGGAGGAGTACGAAGGTGCGCTCAGACCGGTCGGAAATCGGTCGTAGAGTATAAAGGCAAAAGCGCGCTTGACTGCGAGACAGACACGTCGAGCAGGTACGAAAGTAGGTCTTAGTGATCCGGTGGTTCTGTATGGAAGGGCCATCGCTCAACGGATAAAAGGTACTCCGGGGATAACAGGCTGATACCGCCCAAGAGTTCATATCGACGGCGGTGTTTGGCACCTCGATGTCGGCTCATCACATCCTGGGGCTGAAGCCGGTCCCAAGGGTATGGCTGTTCGCCATTTAAAGTGGTACGCGAGCTGGGTTTAGAACGTCGTGAGACAGTTCGGTCCCTATCTGCCGTGGACGTTTGAGATTTGAGAGGGGCTGCTCCTAGTACGAGAGGACCGGAGTGGACGAACCTCTGGTGTTCCGGTTGTCACGCCAGTGGCATTGCCGGGTAGCTATGTTCGGAAGAGATAACCGCTGAAAGCATCTAAGCGGGAAACTTGCCTCAAGATGAGATCTCACTGGAGCCTCGAGCTCCCTGAAGGGCCGTCGAAGACTACGACGTTGATAGGTGGGGTGTGTAAGCGCTGTGAGGCGTTGAGCTAACCCATACTAATTGCCCGTGAGGCTTGACCATATAACACCCAAGCAATCTGCCCAAGGGCAGAACGCGAAGGCAACACCGAAAATTCGCCATCACAAACACACATACCCAGATTCGCTGCACCGTGCAAACGAGGCAGCTACCGAATTTCTTGACGACCATAGAGCGTTGGAACCACCTGATCCCATCCCGAACTCAGCAGTGAAACGACGCATCGCCGATGGTAGTGTGGGGCTTCCCCATGTGAGAGTAGGTCATCGTCAAGATTCATTCCCAAAACCCCTGGTCGCACCGCGATCAGGGGTTTTGTCTTTTTCCGGGTCTGAAACGGCACGCGTCGAGCCTCAAGCC
The DNA here is from genome assembly GCF_000826105.1 of Pseudomonas massiliensis. GTDB lineage: Bacteria > Pseudomonadota > Gammaproteobacteria > Pseudomonadales > Pseudomonadaceae > Aquipseudomonas > Aquipseudomonas massiliensis. The sequence continues at coordinate 3,590 of NZ_CCYK01000003.1, forward strand.
TTAAGCAAACAGATCTAAAGCTGCAGGCGCGTGCTTGAGCTTGCAGCACCCGGCTTGTAGCTTATGCCTGTTTTCCGCCAATCTGACTCAGGTAGCCCATGTCGCAGTTCGAACCCATCACGCCAGGCTTCATGGTGATCCACGGCAACCGCCCAGATGATCTACGTAGCCTGGTGGTGGAGTGGATGCGTCGCTATCCCTTGCGCCCACTTGAGAACGAAGTTGCCTTGGTACAAAGCAACGGTATCGCTCAATGGTTGAAAATGGCCCTGGCCGCGGACCCAGAAGACGGCGGCTGTGGCGTCGCGGCTGCAATCGACGTGCAACTACCAGGCAGTTTCATGTGGCGGCTGTACCGGTCGGTACTGGGCCGCTCGGAGATTCCGGAAAACTCGGTACTAGACAAGGGCCCCCTCACATGGCGGCTCATGCGCCTCCTGCCAGTGCTGATCGAGCAGCCCGTGTTCGCCCCGCTGGCCCGCTTCCTCAAAGAGGATCGGGACATGCGCAAACGCTACCAGTTGGCGCAACGGCTGGCTGATCTCTATGACCAGTACCAGGTCTATCGCGCCGACTGGCTTGAAGATTGGGCCGAAGGACGTTACCAACTGCGCAGCGTGCGGGGTGACGCGCGCCCTTTGAACGACGGCAACACTTGGCAAGCCGCGCTGTGGCAGGCGTTGCTGGCTGACGTGGGCACGCAAGGCATGGCACAGAGCCGGGCAGGGGTGCATCAGCGTTACATGCATACCATGCTGTCGGCGCAAACCCCGCCACCGGGCCTGCCGAGCCGAGTGATCGTATTCGGGATCTCCTCGCTGCCCGCGCAGGTACTGCATGCCTTGGCCGGACTGGCCCGATTCACGCAAGTCCTGCTGTGCGTGCACAACCCCTGTCGCCATCACTGGGCCGACATCGTAGCGGACAAGGACCTCCTGCGCCGCGAGTACAGAAGGCAAAGCCGCAAGCCCGGCATGCCGCTGCAGCTGGACGCTACCAGCTTGCACCAGCACGCGCAGCCGCTTTTGGCCGCCTGGGGCAAGCAAGGCCGTGACTACATAGCCTTGCTGGATGAGTTCGACCAGCCAGACAGTTACAGGGGCGCGTTCAGCGACGGCAAGATCGACCTCTACAGCGATGGCGGCACCGATACGCTGCTGAGCCAGCTACAGAACGACATCCTGGAGCTGCGCCCCCTGGCTGAAACCCGTGAGCTCTGGCCCCCGGTAGATCCGCAGGTGGACCCTTCCGTCCGTTTCCACATCGCCCATAGCGCTCAGCGTGAAGTGGAGGTGCTGCATGACCAGCTCCTGCAGCGCTTTTCCAGCAGTCCGGACCTGAAGCCGAGGGACATTATCGTGATGGTCCCGGACATCAATGGCTACGCGCCTTACATCCGCGCCGTGTTCGGCCAGGTGGCGCGGGACGATAAACGCTTCATACCCTTCACCCTGAACGATCAGGCCCAGCGCGGTCGGGACCCACTGCTCATCGCACTGGAGCATTTGCTGCAGCTGCCCGATAGCCGCTTCGCCGTCGGCGAGATTCTGGACCTTCTCGACGTACCCGCCGTGCGGGCTCGTTTCGGCATCCCCGAGCAGTCCCTGGCCATCCTGCACGCCTGGATCGAGGGCGCCGGCATCCGCTGGGGGCTGGACGCCGGGCAGCGCAAGGCGTTGGGCCTGCCTGAAGGCATGGAACAAAACAGCTGGCGATTCGGCCTGCGACGCATGCTGCTGGGCTATGCCGTGGGCGGCGGCGAAGGGTTCGCCGGAGTCGAACCCTATGATGAAGTCGGTGGCCTGGACGCTGCGCTGGTGGGCCCCTTGTTCGCCATCATCGACCGCCTGGACCACTGGTACCAAGCCCTGCTCGAGCCGGCCGCGCCTGAGATATGGGGCCAGCGCCTGCAAGGCTTGGTCAACGACTTCTTCAAGCCCGAGGACGAGCACGCCGAGTACCTGCTCATACAGCTCGATGAGCTGCGCGACCAATGGCTGCAAGCCTGCGAAGAGGTCGGCCTGGTGGAGGCGCTGCCTCTGACAGTCGTACGCGAAGCCTGGTTGTCGGGGTTGGACCAGGGCGGATTGAACCAGCGCTTCCTGGCCGGCTCGGTGAATTTTTGTACGCTGATGCCCATGCGCGCCATTCCCTTCGAGATGGTTTGCCTGCTTGGCATGAACGATGGTGACTACCCCCGCGCGCAACCGCCGCTCGACTTCGACTTGATGGCGGCCGACTACCGCCCCGGTGACCGCTCCCGGCGTGAGGACGATCGCTACCTGCTGCTCGAAGCCGTGCTCTCGGCCCGTACGGAGCTGTACATCAGCTGGGTGGGGCGCAGTATTCGCGACAATACCGAGCGCCCACCCTCGGTGCTGGTGGGCCAGTTGCGCGATCATCTTGCCGCCGGTTGGCGGCTGCAGGGTGAGCCCGATCAAGGGGAGGCCCTGGTGAAGGCTTTGAGCCTGGAGCACCCCTTGCAGCCCTTCAGCATCCGTTATTTCCAAGAAGGCCAACCGGCCTTGTTCAGTTATGCCCGTGAGTGGCAATCGGTCCATGAATCTGGCGCTCCATTGACCGCGGTCGAGGACTTGCCGCCCTTCGAGCCCGACGGCCCGCTGGGGCTGGAGGTGCTGGCGAACTTCCTGCGCAACCCGGTCAAGCACTTCTATACGCAACGCTTGAAGGTGCATTTCGAAGCGTTGCAAGGCGCCTTGGAAGAAGCCGAGCCGTTTATCCTCGATGGTCTACAGCATTACAGCCTGAGCACTCACTTGCTGGAAGCGGCCCTGCAAGGCGGGGAAGGCGAACTTGAAGCCCTACTGCGCACCCAGGCTGGGCGACTGCAGGCAGCCGGGCATTTGCCCATGGCCGGCTTTGGCGAACTGCTCCAGGCGGAGCTGATCGCGCCTTTGCCAGACCTGCTCGCCCGCTACCAGGGCTTGCTGGTCCGCTGGCCCGCGCCAATGGAAAGCGCGCTGCCGTTGTACTTCCAGGCTCAGGGCCTGGAAGTGGAAGGCTGGCTGGCGGGGCTACATGAAGGTGAGGGCGGAGCCTTGTTGAGCGTCACCCTGCTGGCCAACGCAATCAACACCCGAGGCGGGCGCAAATGGTCGCGGCTGATCGCGCCCTGGGTGCAGCACCTGGTGGCCTGCGCCGAAGGGCTGCCACTGCACACCGCCGTGGTTGCCACTGATACCACCCTGCTTCTGGCTCCCCTGGATGCACAGATCGCCCATGACACGCTGACAGAACTGCTAATAGCGTGGCGCAACGGCATGTCACGGCCGTTACCGGTTGCCCCGCGCACTGCCTTCGCCTTTCTTGCGGCCAAGGACCGGGACGCGGCATTCAAGGCGGCCCAAGTGGCCTACGAAGGTTCGGAATTCCCAGGCGCGAGTGCCGGCGAGCGGGCGCGTGACATGGCCTTGGCACGGCAATACCCTGACTTCGCCGCGCTTATTGCCGATGAGACTTTCGAAGGGTGGGTGCAGGCGCTGTACCAGCCCTTGTTCAGCGCCCCCTGGGCGGACCTTCAGGCCCGGGAGAATGCCCGATGAGCGAAGCACCCCGCCCCCTCGCCCTCAGCTTTCCGCTGCGCGGCAGCCAGCTGATCGAAGCCAGTGCCGGCACCGGCAAAACCTTCACTATCTCTGCCCTTTATCTGCGCCTGGTACTGGGCCACGGGGTAGGGGATTCAGGGTTCGGTCGCGAACTGCTGCCACCGCAAATCCTGGTGGTGACCTTCACTGACGCCGCCACCAAGGAGTTGCGAGACCGCATCCGTGCACGCCTGGCCCAGGCGGCACAGTTCTTCCGGGACGAGATCGCCGCGCCTGATGCGCTGGTCGGCCAGCTCCGCGACGATTACCCCAACGACGCCTGGCCCCTGTGTGCCAGCAAGCTCGATGCGGCAGCCCAGTGGATGGATGAAGCAGCGGTCTCGACCATCCACGGCTGGTGCCAGCGCATGTTACGCGAACATGCCTTCGACAGCGGCAGTCTGTTCACCCAGAGTCTGGAAACCGACCACAGCGAGTTGCTCAATGAGGTGGTACGCGACTACTGGCGCCAGTTCTGTTACGGCATGGTAGGCGACACCCTCGGCTGGGTAAGGGAAAACTGGAAGTCGCCAGCCGCCTTGCTGACGCGGGTGAAAGGCCTGCTTGGCGGTGCTGGCCCCTTGGACGAAAACGCACATCCGGCCTTGCACATCGAAGAAGGGCTGCGTCGCCGCCTGGATGAACTGGCCCAGATCAAACAACCCTGGGGCACCTGGGTGGAGGAGCTGCGTGCCTTGCTATTGCAGGGCATCGCTGACAAGGCCGTGGACGCCCGCAAGCTGCAGCCCCGTTACTTCGAGCCCTGGCTGCAAGGGCTGGCCGAGTGGCATGGGACTTCGGATGCTCACTTACTGGATATCGGCAAGGGCTTCGAGCGGCTGACACCACAGGGCCTGGCTGAAGCCTGGAAGACCGAGCCGCCCAGCCATGCCGCTCTGGACGCCATGGTCGACCTGCGCGAACGCTTGCGGCAGTTGCCCGACCCCGGCACGGATGCGCTGGCCCACGCGGCGGCCTGGGTGGCGGCGCGCTTCGAAAGCGAAAAGCGTCGGCGGGCCGAAATGGGCTTCGACGATATGCTGCTGCGTCTGGACGCAGCCCTGCGCGGAGAATCCGGCGAGGCGCTGGCGCAGGTCATTCGCGAGCAGTTCCCGGTGGCGCTGATCGACGAATTCCAGGACACCGACCCGGTGCAATACCGCATCTTCGAGCGTATCTACCAGATCGAACAGAACCGCCAGGACCTGGGCATCTTCCTGATCGGCGACCCCAAGCAGGCCATCTATGCCTTCCGTGGCGCGGATATTCATACCTATCTGCGCGCGCGACGGGCCAGCGCCGGGCGGCTGCATAGCCTGGGCACCAACTTCCGTTCCACCGAGGCCATGGTAGCGGCGGTCAATCGCGTGTTCGAGCACGCCGAGGCCAGGCCTACCGGGCGCGGTGCCTTCCTGTTCCGCGAAGGCACTGACAACCCGGTGCCCTTCCTGCCAGTGGCGGCCCAGGGCCGCAAGGATAGGCTCCAGGTAGAGGGTCAGGCGCAACCGGCCCTGACCTTCTGGGCCCTGCACAGCGACAAGCCCGTGGCCAACGGCAGCTATCGGGAGCACCTGGCCCCCGCCTGCGCCAGTGAGATCGTTCGCCTGTTGGAACTGGCCAAGGTCGGCCAATGTGGGTTCGCCAGCCCAGACGGCCAGCTGCGGCCACTGGCCCCGGCGGATATCGCCATCCTCGTGCGCGACGGCGGTGAAGCCCAGGCTATTCGTTCCGAGCTGCGTGCCCGCGGCGTGCGCAGCGTCTACCTATCGGACAAGGAATCCGTGTTCCGCAGTCAGGAGGCGGTCGATGTGCTGGCCTGGCTGCGCGCCTGTGCCGAGCCGGACGCGGACCGTCTGCTGCGCGCGGCCCTGGCCAGCGTCACCCTGGCCCGACCGCTGGCTGAGCTGGAAGCCTTGAACCGCAACGAGCTGGTGTGGGAAGCACGGGTGATGCAGTTCCGCGAGTACCGCGCGCTCTGGCGCGGGCAAGGCGTGCTGAGCATGCTGCGCCGCCTGTTGCATGACTTCGAGTTGCCGGTACGCCTCACTGCCAGGGCCGATGGCGAGCGGGTACTTACCAACCTGCTGCACCTGACCGAGCTGCTGCAGCAAGCCTCGGCGGAGCTGGATGGCGAACAGGCGTTGATCCGCTACCTGGCCGAACGCATTACCAGCCAAGTGGATGGCGGCGAAGAACAGGTGGTGCGCCTGGAGAGCGACGAACAGTTGGTCAAGGTGGTAACCATTCACAAATCCAAAGGCCTGGAGTACCCCCTGGTGTTCCTGCCTTTCGTCTGCAGCGCGCGGCCGGTGGATGGCAGCCGCCTGCCCGTCAGCTGGCACGATGCCCAAGGCGAACTGCGGGTGACCATGACGCCGGATGAACAGGTGATCGCCATGGCCGATGACGAGCGCCTGGGGGAAGACCTGCGCCTGCTCTATGTCGCGCTCACCCGGGCGCAGTATGCCTGCTGGCTCGGCGTGGCGGACCTCAAGCGGGGCCGCGATAGCCGTTCCGTGCTGCACCGCTCGGCCCTGGGCTATCTGCTCGGCGGCGGCGCAGCGCTAGAAACGTCCGCCGAACTGGCCGGCTGGTTGACCGAGGTCTGCGCGGGCGCTCCGGCCCTGGACGCCCAGGCATTGCCGCCAGTGAGCGACCAGCTCTACGTGCCGCCGCGTAGCGAGCAGCGCCTACAGCCCGCCCGCGAGCCGAGCAGGCGCGCTGCCGAACATTGGTGGATCGCCTCCTACAGCGCCCTGCGCATTGCCGATAGCGTGGAAGGCGAGTCGGCGCCGGACAGCCTGCGCGCCCAGAACCTACTGGATGACGAGCCCCTGGGCAACGCCGGCCTGGTGGCCTCCGGTCATGGTTCGATCCACCAGTTCCCGCGCGGGCCGCACCCGGGAACCTTCCTTCATGGGCTGTTGGAGTGGGCCGGGCGCGAGGGCTTCGGCCAGTTGGCGGAAAACCCCGAAGCCCTGCGTGATACCCTGGCCCGACGCTGCGCCACGCGCGGCTGGGACGGCTGGATACCTACCCTGGAGCACTGGCTTAACGCTCTGCTAGCCGCGCCATTGCCGCTGGCGGAAGACGTCCAGGTTCGCCTGTGCGAACTGCGGGATTACCGCTATGAAATGGAATTCTGGTTCGCCAGCCGAGAAGTAGACGTGGTGCGCCTCGATACCCTGGTACGCCAGCACACCCATGCAGGCGCCCCACGCGCCGCGGCCGAAGGCAGCCGGCTGAACGGGCTGTTCAAGGGCTTCATCGATCTCTGTTTCGAGCATGAAGGCCGTTATTACGTGGCCGATTACAAATCCAACTGGCTGGGGGCCGAAAACGCCAGCTATTCATCGGCCGCCATGGAAGTCGCCATCCTCGAGCATCGCTACGACCTGCAATATGTACTCTACCTGCTGGCGCTGCATCGCCAGCTCAAGGCACGCCTGCCCGGCTACGACTACGACCGCCACGTGGGCGGCGCGCTCTTCATCTTCCTGCGTGGGCTCGGTGCGCGCAGCCGCGGCGTCTATTTCAGTCGCCCACCCAGGATATTGATCGAGCAGTTGGACCTGCTCTTCCAAGGCAGGCTGCACGCGCTGAATACCGATGCCCAAGCCGACCTGTTCGAAGGAGCCCGGCCATGAGTGATCGCTTCAGTCTAGACAACACCATTGCGGTAGCCGAGCCGCTGACCCCGCTGGCCTCCAGCGCCGGCCTGTTCGCGCTTCTGGACCGTTGGGTCGCACGCGGCTGGCTGCGCCCATTGGACCTGGCACTGGTACGCTTCCTGGCCGAGCAAGCCGCCTGCGCGGAACCCCTGGTGCTATTGGCGGCGGCCTTGACCAGCCACCAACTGGGCCATGGCCATGTCTGCCTGGACCTGGCACAAACCCTGGCCGAGCCGGACTTTGCCCTGTCGCTGCCCCCGGAGGGCGAAGACAGCCTCAATCCCGAGGTACTGCCCTCGAGCGTCCTGGCGCACCAGGGCCTGGCGCAGTGGATTCAGGCACTGGAAGCATCGGCGCTGGTTGCCCAAGGCCAGCATGGGCCCAGCGATAGGCCGTTGGTGCTCAGCAACGAACGTCTGTACCTGCGTCGGTACTGGACCTACGAGCGTGCCGTAGAGCTGGCCCTGCGCATGCGCCTGGCTTCGCCAGCGGAGGTGCCCGGCGACCTGCCCGTACGTTTGGCCGCGCTCTTCCCCACGCCTGCGGCCGGGGGTGTGGATTGGCAAAAACTGGCCTGCGCGCTGGCCACCCGTGCCGCCCTGAGCATCATTACCGGCGGGCCTGGTACCGGTAAAACCACCACGGTGGTGCGCCTGCTGGCGTTGTTGCAAGGGCCTCGGGTCGAGGCCGGGCGGCCTTTGCGTATTCGCCTGGCGGCTCCCACCGGCAAGGCCGCCGCCCGCCTTACCGAATCCATCGGCGCCCAGGTGCAGAGCCTGGACGTGGCCGACGCCATCAAGGCGCGCATTCCCACCGAAGTGACCACGGTGCACCGCCTGCTGGGCAGCCGCCCGGGCACTCGGCATTTCCGTCATCACCGGGGCAATCCGCTGCCGCTCGATGTACTGGTGGTGGACGAAGCCTCGATGATCGACCTGGAAATGATGGCCAACCTGCTCGAAGCCCTGCCGCCGCGTGCAAGGCTGGTGTTGCTGGGCGACAAGGACCAGCTTGCCTCGGTGGAAGCCGGCGCGGTACTGGGCGACCTTTGCCGGGACGCAGAGGCTGGTTATTACAGCCCGGCCACCTGGGCCTGGCTGGAAAAGGTCGCCGGTCAGGCCCTGGACGCTTCCGGGCTGCGCGTGGGCGACCCGGTCGAACATGCCCTGGCCCAGCAACTGGTGATGCTGCGCCACTCCCGCCGCTTCGCCCAAGGCAGCGGCATCGGCGAACTGGCCCGGGCGGTCAATGAGCAGCGCCCGGTCGATGCCCGCCGCGCCCTGGCCGACGCCAGTTTCGACGACATCACCAGCTGCCGCCTGCAAGGCGAGCAGGACCAGGCCCTGGAAAGGCTGTTGCTCAGCGGTAGCAGGCGCGGTCGTGGCAGCGCCAGCGGTTATCGTCAGTATTTCGATGTGCTGCAGCGGCACCGCCCGCCGGCAGATACGCACTTGGCGGACCCGGCCTGGCTGGCCTGGGCTGGTGAAGTACTGGGCAGCTTCGACCGCTTCCGCCTGCTCTGTGCGGTACGCAAGGGGCCCTGGGGCGTGGACGCCATCAACCAGCGCGCCACTCGGGCACTCTATGGCGCGAACCTGATCGAAAGCGATCACCACTGGTACGAAGGCCGCCCCGTACTGATGACCCGCAATGACTACGGCCTGGGCCTGATGAACGGTGATATCGGTGTCACCCTCCGTTTGCCCGAATCGGAAGACAGCAACCGGTTGACGCTGCGCGTCGCCTTCCCACGCAACGACGGCCAGGGTGGAGTGCGCTTCGTCTTGCCCAGCCGCCTCACCGATGTGGAAACCGTGTACGCCATGACCGTGCACAAGTCCCAGGGCTCTGAGTTCGAGCACACGGCGCTCATCCTGCCGGATGTGCTCAACCCGGTGCTGACCAAGGAGCTGATCTACACCGGCATCACCCGGGCGCGGCGCTGGTTCACCTTGGTGGAACCACGCCCGGGCGTGTTCGAGGAGGCGGTAAGCCGACGGGTGCGGCGCCTCAGTGGCCTGATGCTAGAGCCGGCTGGCTGAGCTCGACCGGCGCTTGCTCTTCCAGGCCCACGAAGCGGCGCACACGCTGTGCCGCGGGGTCGCTGCGCAAGGCTGTGGGCGAGCCGTCGAAGGCCACCGTGCCGTGCTCCATGAAGATGACCCGGTCGGAAATGGAAAGGGCGAACTCCATTTCGTGAGTGACGATAATCAAGGTCATGCCTTCGTTGGCCAGGTCGCGGATCACCTTCAACACCTCGCCCACCAGTTCCGGGTCCAGGGCCGAAGTGGGCTCGTCGAACAGCATCACATCAGGCACCATGGCCATGGCCCGAGCGATGGCCACCCGCTGCTGCTGCCCACCGGAAAGCTGCTGCGGATACTTGCGCGCATGGGCCAGCAAACCCACCTTGTCCAGCAATGCCAGCGCCCGGCTTTCGCTCAGCCCAGCCGGCTCGCCGTGGTAGCGGGGCGCGAGGGTGATGTTGTCAACCAGGGTGCGATGAGGGAATAGGTTGAAGTTCTGGAACACCATGCCGATGCGGCGTATGCCTTGGCGCACGCGACCGCTATTGGGATGCTCGCCAGCGTTGATGTAGCTTTCTCCGAAGAGCACGATCTCGCCGCGGTCGATGCTTTCCAGGCCGTTGATGGTGCGGATGAGCGACGTCTTGCCTGAGCCTGACGGGCCGATGATGGAGATCACCTCGCCACTGGCCACGCTCAGATCGATGCCCTTGAGCACTTCATGGTTGCCGTAGCGCTTGTGCAGCCCACGCAGTTGCAGCGCTGGCGCCGCGCCTCGGGTCGGCACTTGCGCTGGACGCAGCGCAGCCGCTGGCAGGGTACTGCGTAGCCGAGCCACTTCAACATCACCCAAGGCAGCCGGGGTGCGCCTGTTGAGGTCCAGGCCGCGTTCCAGCCATTGCAGCGCCCAGCCGAACACCGTCACGATCAGCACGTAGTAGGCACCCACCGCGGCCAGGGTTTCCATCACCAGGAAGTTTTGCGCGTACAGGCGTTGACCCACGGTGAGCAGCTCGGTCAGGGAAATCACCGAGACCAGCGACGTTAGCTTCACCACCGTGATGTATTCATTGATCAGGGTCGGCAGCGAGATCCGAAAGGCCTGGGGAATGACGATCAGCCGCTGCAGGCCGATCGGCCCGATGCCAAGCGCGCGGCCCGCTTCGCGCTGCCCCTTGAGCACGGAGATCAATCCGCCGCGGTGAATCTCCGCCATGTAGGCCGCCTCGGTCACCACCAGGGCGAGCAGGCCGGAATAGAAAGGTTGCGATAGCAGCGCGCCGCTGGCGGGAAACAGCTGTGGCAAGTTGTAGACGAATACCACCAGTACCAATAGCGGAATGCTGCGGAAAAACCAGATGTACAGGCTGGCCGGCACACGCAGCCAGGCCAGCGTCGAAAGCTTGGCCGTGGCCAGGAAAAAGCCCAGCACCATGCCCAGCAGCCAGGCCAGGGCGCTCAGGCAGATCACGGTGACGCAGGCCTTCCAGAAATCCGCCATGGAAAACAGCGAAACGAAATAACCCCAATCGAATTCCATAGGCACCTCAAGCGCCGCCCCGGACGAGGCGGCGGATAAACTCAGTTAACCGCTTCCAGGTCGTATTTCTTCAGGATCGCGGCGTACTCGCCGTTTTCCTTGCTTGCCTTCATTGCCTGCACGAGGGCCTGGTAGGTTTCGGCATTGCCTTTCTTCACGTAGATGCCCAGGGTTTGTGGGTACACCAGCTTTTCCGAGCTGACCACCACCCGGCCATTGGTGCGCTGGGCGATCATGTGCGCCGCGCCGGCGATTTCCACCTGGGCCTGGACGTTCTTGGAAAGCAGGGCCTGGGTGACTTCCGGGGCGGAAGGGAACTCGCTTACGGTGATGGCGCCTTTGTTGTTGGGCACGCAATAACTGCTGGAGAGTTCGCGGAATTTCGCTACCCAGGTGGTGCCTTGTTCCAGGCCGATCTTCAGCCCGCACAAGTCTTCGGGCGTCTTGGGGCTCAGCTCGCTGCCCTTGGGCACCATGATCGCCGCGCCCGTGTTGGCGTAGGGAATGGCCTGGGCCTGAGCCTCGCGCTCAGGGGTGATGTACATGCCGGAGATGATCGCGTCGTAGTGCCCCGCGTTCAGGCCATTGATGAGGTTGGGGAACTTGGTGTCCACGAAAGCCGCCTGGCTGCCCATGGTCTTGGCCAGGGCGTGAGCCAGTTCCGGGTCCGAGCCCACCACCTGTTTGTTGGCGTCATAGGACTCGAACGGGGGGTAGGTGATTTCCATCCCCACCTTGAACACACCCGGCGTGGCGGTCGGGCCAGCGGAGCTGGCGGTGGCGCAAAGCAGGCCGGCGGCAAGCAGGCCGAAGCGAACAGTGTGGCGCATGGGTGAAGGCTCCTGAAGGGTCACGGGGGAAGGCGGTACGTTCATAGCGCGGTCGCCTGGTTCTTGAGATGGCCGAAGCTGGCCGGCTTGCGTGCCTCACTGGGCAAGCGCAGCTCGCCGGCGGCGACCTTGCGGCGCAGGTACTGGTAGGTTTGCAGCGCCTGGCCCCACATGTGCTCGCCGATGGCCAGCGCTTCGTACTGCTGTTGGCCCTTGTCGAAGCTGGGCAGCGGGGCGATGCGGGTGTGGTAGTCGCAGGCGTAGAACAAGGGGAAGGCATAGCGCTCGGCCGCGACCTTGCGCACCCGGTGAGCGGTGGCCACGAAGGTACCGGCGGTCATCACTTCGAGCATGTCGCCGATGTTGACCACGAAGGCGCCAGGGTGTGGTGGCGCATCCACCCACTGGCCTTGGTCGTTCATTACTTCCAGGCCCGGCTGGTCGGCGTGCAGGATGGTGAAACACTCGTAATCGGTGTGCGCCCCGATGCCCGGGGCATCCACTCGACGCGGGTCGAAGGGGTAGTGAATCAGCCGTAGCTTGGACGGCGGGCGGCTGACCATGGGCGCGAAGTAGTCCTCCGGCAGGCCCAGGGCCAACGCGAAGCCGCCGAACAGTTTGCCGCCCAGGTCGAACACCGCCTTGTAATACGCTTGTACCGCGGCCTGGAAGCCGGGCACCGGGGGCCAGTCGTTGGGCCCCAGCAAGGGTGTGCCGGCCAGGAAGAGCGGGTCGTCGGCGGGCACTTCGAAGCCCACGTCGAAGGCTTCCTTGTGATCTGGCTCACCTTCCCCGTACACCTCTTCGCCCTTGGGCACGAAGCCCTTGTGGCTGGCCGAGGTGCCGATGTAGTGCTTCATCTTGGCATCCAGCGGTTGGGCAAAGTACGCCTTGGCCGCTGTCTGCAAGCCTTCGATCAAGGCCAGGTCAATGCCGTGGCCGGTGATGTACAGAAAGCCCACCTCACTGGCGGCACGGCCGAGTTGCTCGGCCACTGCCAGGCGATGCTCCAGCTCGACGCTGAACAGGCCGGCGATATCGACCACGGGAATGCTGCTGAAATTGGCGTTGCTCATGCCGACTGGCCCTCGTCGAGGAAACGTTGGAAATGGGCGCGCTCGGCGGTGGCCATCCACTGGTTGATAGCCCACAGGTCCGCCACTGGCGCGTTGATGAAAGGCAGGTGATGCAGGTAGCCGTCGGCACCGAATTCAGGCGTGAGGGTGGTGACCGCCTGGCCACGGGCGCGCTGGGCCCGCCACACGGCTTCCCAATGGCTTTGATGGAAGGCCAGGGCAGCGGCGTATTCCGGGGCAGCGGGGTGGGGCACTTGGGGGCCTTGGTCGTAGCCCACCCGGGCCTGGATGTGCATCACCCGCTCCACGAACGGTGATAGGTCATCGGCCAGGTCATCCAGCAGGCGCTCGCAGCACACCACCCAATGGCTGATATCGCTGGTGAAACGCAGGTCAGGCAGTTGGCGGATCAGCTCCAAGGTGACCCAGGGGTTGAACAGGGAGCGGGCGCGGTGGGTCTCCACCAACACAGGCGCCGCCTGTGCGGAGGCCATCGCCAAAAGCTCGCCGAAGAACTCCACCTGTTGCGCCAATGGCCAGCGATCATTGCCCGCCAGCAGGTTGATGAAGCGCGGCGTCAGTTCGCTAGCCCAGTCCAGCTTGCGGCGCAGGTCTTCAAGGTGCTCGGCGGGTGTGGCGCGCTGCTCGGGCAGCACATCGTAGGCTGTAAACACCGTGGCGATATAGGGCACCTGGTTGCTGGCGAGGAAGGCCCCGAATTCCCGCCGCTCTGCCGCCTCCAATGGCAGCCGCGCCTCCATGCCCTCGAAGCGCGCGGCCAGCAGTTCCTCCAGCGCCTGCGCCTTGCTGGCGCGGTAACCCCAGAGTGAACGGAAAATCTCAAGACGCATCGGCAGGCCCTCGGTCCATCGCTACAGGTGCCCCCGGCCATGGCCGAGGGCAGATAAGGGCAGTAGCAAAGATGAAACCGAGGCCGGGCCTCTGACGGGCCCGATCCGATGCGCCGATGGTAGGCATTACGCAGCGGCCCGATGAATAGGCTGGGGCAAATCATAAGTTCAGGGAAATCTGAACTATGGCGCTTGAGTAAGCCCGGTCTCGACCGTGGGCTGGTAGGAGGCAGCGACAGCTGCCGAACTCCAGCGCTTTCAAGCCTCTCTGCTTTAACACAACCAGCCGCGCGCGCGGGCGTGGGCGATGAAGACCCAATCGCGCAAGCTTTTTACAATATTGTTTTTTTACTGAAACCCTTGCGTCAAAGGCATTCTTAAGACTTCCGCGAAACGTCCTACAGAACCTTCAGAAGCGGGCTGACAGCGTTCCCCTGGCCCTTGTGGTTAACCTTGGTCCGACTTCGTTGAACGGCTCGGATCATGGAAAACAACGCCCCCAGCCTTAAGGCCTGCCTCCAGGCAATTGGTCGTTTTCACCATTGCACCACGGCGGTGTGCCACAGCCAGGACCTGACTTGGGCCACGCTGCTCGATGAGGCCAATCGGCTTGGCCTTACAGGCCAATACCAGCGCTGCGACGCGTCCTGCTTGAACAGGCAGGCGCTTCCGGCCATCGCCTTGGGTGCCGATGGTCGCGCCTTCATCGTTGCGGGGGTGCGCCCGGGCGAGGCACTCATTCATGACCCGCTCAGCGGCCAATCGGAAACCTTGACGCTGGCAGGGCTGGCCGAGCGCTGGTCCGGGCAACTGTTGCTCCTTCGCTCCGCCCGGATGGCGCTGGGAAGCCTGGCCAGATTCGATTTCACCTGGTTCGTGGCGGCGCTGGTGGAACATCGCAAGTGGCTGTGGCAAGTCCTGGCGGCCGCGTTCGGGTTGCAGCTTTTCGCCCTGATGGCGCCTCTGTTCTTTCAAGCGGTGATGGATAAGGTTCTGTTACATCGCAACCTGCATACCCTGGATATCCTGGTCATCGCCCTTGTAGCGGTAGCTCTGTTGGAAAGCGCGCTCAGCGCCATCCGCACCTACGTTCTGGAGCACACGGCCGCGCGCATCGACGCCAAGCTTGGCAGCCAACTCTATCGCCATCTGCTCGCCTTGCCCCTGCCTTACTTCCAGGCGCGGCCGTGCGGCCACCTGGTCGCGCGGTTGGGGGAAGTGGAAACCTTGCGCCACTTTCTGTCCGCACAAACGCTTGGGGCAATCATCGACGCGCTGTTCTTCCTCTTCTTCAGCGCGGCCCTGTTTCTATTGAGTCCGCTATTGGCCCTGGTGGTATTGGCCTCGCTTCCGCTGTACCTCGCGCTCGCACTTTGGCTAACGCCCCGCTTGCGCCAACGGCTGGAGCGGCAAGCGGCACATGGCGCTGCCCAGCAGGCATTCCTGCTGGAAACCTTGCGCGGCATCGACACTGTGAAAACCCTGGCCGTGGAACCGCAGCTGAAGCAGCGCTGGGCCAGCCTTCAAGCTAAAACCCTGCTCGCCGGGTTCCAGGCTGGCAACGCATCGGCTCTTATGCAGGAAGCCGTGGGGCTGGTGGGCAAGCTGACCACGGCCGGCGTGCTGGGCATAGGCGCTTGGCTGGTGATCCACTCGAGCCTGTCCTTGGGCCAGTTGATAGCGTTCAATCTATTGGCCACCCGGGTCGCCCAGCCGCTGCAACGCCTTGCGCAGTTGTGGGTGCATCTGCAGCAGGCAGGTATCGCCATGCATCGACTGGCCGATGTGCTCGACGCCCCGCGAGAAGATACCGATCCTGAACTCAAGCCCATGCCCGATGTGATCGGCCAAGTGGAGTTTCGCGAGGTTCACTTCCGCTATGGACCCGGCGAACCGCTCATCCTGAAAAACTTCAACCTACTCGTCCGCCCTGGCGAAGTCATCGGCATCCGCGGCCCTTCCGGCTGTGGCAAGAGCACCCTGGCCCTGCTGCTGCAGAACCTTCAGGTGCCGGAGCGAGGCCAGGTGCTCATCGATGGCATCGACCTGGCCACGGTGCAGCCCGTTTCCTTGCGGCAACAGGTCGGCGTAGTCACGCAGGACGCGGTGCTGCTCAGCCGCTCTATACGGGAAAACATCGCCATCAACGACCCCGGCGCCCCCCTCGATGAGGTGATGGCCGCCGCGAAGCTGGCAGGCGCCCATCAGTTCATTCTAAAACTGCCCCAAGGCTACGACACCCTTTTGCACGAAGGCGGAGGCTCGCTATCGGGCGGACAACGCCAGCGTATCGCCCTGGCCCGCGCCCTCTTCGCCAAGCCCAGACTATTGATCATGGATGAAGCCACCAGCGCCCTGGATGCCGAGGCCGAGCAACACATACTCGATCACATGCCCGAGATATGTAGGGGGAGAACGGTATTGATCATTGCCCATAGGGCGCAAGCGTTGAAGAAGGCGGGGCGGGTTATAAATCTAAGGTTGTAATCAGTGTGATTAATGTGGATAGGCGAATCCTCAAGATCAATCAATGCAAAAGTAAAATTTTATATTCTTTGACCTAATAAGTAACGGATCAAGTTGCTCTCTAGGTACTGACGTAGCCTTGTTGAAAAGTTTATTTTATCTATCTTGGGAGATAGGGTAAGTCATGATGGTTAACATATTTATAAGTCGAAAAATGGACGTTAATCTTGATTTCTGCTGGAGTTGAGGTCGATTGATTTGGGCGCCTGGTTTATGAAAAAGGTCTGCTACGTGTCAATTCTGCTGGCAGTCATGGTTGCCGCGCACATGACTTACCCTCTGGAAGAGGGGCCAGGGTTCCGACTGAAGTCGAATAGGGTCGAAGCTGACCCTAAACTTGGTTCGGTTGAAGGCGCTACATATAACTGCGGGAGGTTCGGAAATAGGGTCTACAGGTTTCCGAAGGCACTCACCGAACCCTTTATCCAATATATCGGTGACCAACCATGGTCCCCCGAAGTTCCAAAGGTCAAACGGTCCTGTAAAGATGAATTTCGAGGCACGGGTTTCCTGGCGTGCTTACCAGATTTTCGGTTCCAAAGCGCGTTGTCTGAGTGGGAGGAAAATTGTCGGATCTTTGTGAGTTTATCTAATACGAGCGGCGACAAATATCTCGAAGAGATTGTCAAGGATAAGAGGCTTTATAGATTAGAGAGTAAGAATTCGGATTTTTATGATGGCGACCTGGAACTTTATCGTTTCGACGTGGACGTTGGTGCGGTTCAGAGGATTTTCTGGAGAGCCAGATCGGAAAATAAACCATACGTATATGGAAAGTGCACGCTTAGTGTTACTTATCCCCAATGTGATTTCAAGAAGTTTAGTGCTGCATCAGGCGCTGCTATAAGCGTGAGCTTTCCCATGCACGATATTCGTCATTGGGAGGAATGGCTGAATGCGGTAGAAAGTAAATTGCTAATCTTTCAAGTAGTTCGCCTAGGAGGTGAATGATTATGCAGTTGGTGCGAGAAGACATTGTTGTAGCTAAACGTTTGCGCAATGAAGGTGGGCCTGCTGCGGTGTATGATTTCTTGATCTCGCAAGGGTCAAGGTATGCCGTATTGGCAAATGGCGTAGCCAAGGAAAATACCTTTGCCGGAATATCTGCGCTTTCATATATGAGGGAACGTTACTACGAAGAGCATGGCTCAGAAATGCCTGAGGAGGTTCTGAGAGGTGTAAAGTTCGGTATGGCTTTGGGTTGTATCGATGCGCTTGAGGAGAATATAAAGTCAGGTCTTCAAGATGTTAGCCTGGATCAAGCTGAAAAATTCCATCGAGAAACATTTCGCGGCCTCGGTTTGAAGGCGGACTATTGGACTCTTCATGTCGTGCTTAACACCTTGCCGCCCGAAGAGCGCGAGCCTTATTGGAGGAATACGCTGGGGCGGGCCGGAAGTTTCACAGGCGAAGTGATGATCGCCGGAGAAACTCTCAAGGAAATGGCCTATCACGGGGCGACTTTTGGCGATCCTGATGTGCTCAGTTGGGTTGTTCGAGTTGGCGGGCCCCGCACCGTTGCCGCGCTATCGAACCCTATCCTTAGGGAGTCGACCACCATCGTCGAGGAGTCTGTGGACCAGCTGCTTACCACCGCGACCTATTTCGTACCGGACGAAGAACTGGCCATCTTCATCAAAAACAATCCGCTGCCCAAGAACCGGACAAAGGAAGAAACCGAGGCGGCCGAATCGGTTCGCAATGGTTACGCCGTTTCCGAGGCTACCCATCAAATCCGGTTGGGGCGCGGCGCGTTGGAAAAAACGGACTTCGTTTCTTCGCAAATCTCTAGCCTAGCCACAGGTGGCATCCGCCCAGGTGAAGTGCAGATAGATCCCAATACGAAGCCCAACGAGTACCTACAGCAAAGCTATATCGACAAAGGTGCCGCATGCACGCCTGCCGAGCGGCTTCAGAACAGCCTGATCTTCAATAACCTGGGCGCCAACACCACTCACAACGTTTATGTCGACCCGCTTCTCCTGGACCTGACCGGGGAGGGGGTGAAGATGACCTCCATCGCCGAAGGCGTGCTCTTTGACATCGACAACAGCGGTACCCTGAAGCGCACAGGCTGGAGTGGCGCTGGTACCGGGATGCTTGTACTCGACGATGGCAGCGGAGTTGTACGGCATGGCGGGCAATTGGTTTCTGAATACCTGGGGTCCATGCCTGGAGAGGACGGCCGGCCGGGCGAGGTAAAATTTGACGACGCCTTCGCCGCGCTTGCCTCGCTGGATAGTAACGGAGATGGACGGGTGACGGCGGCGGATGCGCAGTGGCAGCAGCTTCGGATATGGAATTGACTCGTAAAGTACCATGTGCACCCCAGCTTTTTGAAGAAACGGTTTTGCTCAGCTTTTATCTCTTGCTTCAATGAGTCGTAAAAATAACCGTTGATTGCGTTGCAGACGCATTGCCGGAATTCCGAATTCCTATATGAGGGAGGGCTGCTAGTGATTCATATATGGATCATCCGAGATACGGAGGGCTGCTAGCACCGCGTTATGATCCGCAAATTTTTTTTCTTGGCGATACTAGCGATTATAGGCATTTTTTTCGTTTGGCCTCCTAAGGAATACTTTATGGATATAAGGACCTGCTCCCTGTTTAAAAGGCCAAAATCGCTTGTTGCGACAATGGATTTGAGCGAGGAGGAGTGCTCTTTGATTGGTGTAAATAATTCCAGTATTGTAAGTTTCAGGATAGATGTCCGTAATAACCTTATAGTTTCGGATAAAAGAAAGTCGGGCTCCGTTTTGGTAACTGTAGATCTCAAGCCCTCCCTGCCCTCAGTTAAAGGTCGAAGGGCATTGGGCAAGGCCGATGCGGCGCCAAACCTATCCGGCAGGAATACAAATTTTCAATTTGAGGGAGAAGATCATGAGACGGTTAGCGTTTCACCCTACCTGTCTAGTTGGCTAGTACATCGATATTATCGAGGTCGGTATGTGGTTTACTCATACAAAGGAGATGTGGCTCCTATAGGTTATATAGATCACGTGGTGCTTGGTTATTTGAGTAGAATCCAATAAAAAGGAATTTTTTATGAGTATATCGCTTGGTGAGCAACAGATTGCAGCTCTAAAAACTCTCAATGACAATGGAAATTATCCAGAGGCTTATGGGTACCTCAGTGAAATTGTGAAGCAGGAAGTCGCTTCAGTCAGCGATCCTGTGATACGTCAAGATTACATTCGTTTGATCACCTGGTTAAATACAGCCAAGTCAATAAATTCCGATGATGGCTCTCTGTTAAGTGAGATAGTAAGAGGGGCAATGCAATCGGCTTCTTTACAGAACGGAATTCCACTTTCGATTGATGAGTTTCAGAGAGCGTCGGACGAGTTTGCCAAGGCCATAGTAGGCGCCGTATTAACTAGTGGTGCCGTTCCTACAGCGGATGAGATAGTCAATGCGGATATAAGAAATGCAGTAGATAGCTTCGGGCTTGAGGCTTGGCAATGGGCTGGAACCGCCGGCGATCTATTCCCTCCGCCCTTAGGGCTAGGGAAAGACTACCAAAGTTTTCCTCTGGATATAAACCTGCCAAAAACCGCTTTCAAAGCTGCATTGCAGAATGTGGCAGGGCTCCGACGTTATCTGCGGGGATGGCTTCCAGAAACGGTCGCTGAGCACGACGCAGTCAGCCAAAAAATAATGGATGTAATGGCCGGCTTATTGACCAATCAGCTGGAGGCGAGCCAAGGCCCCGATTCCCTGAAGATAGAAGTTAACTCTAATCCTCTGCCAAAAATCAAGATAGAAGATGAAAGTGCAGTCGTTGGAAATGTGCGGCAGGGTTTCGTTACACGCTCTGCTACTGAGTCCATAGCTCTGACGAACGGGGAACTTGATGGCGCTAATTTTATTGACTCGCAAATCTCCAGCCTAGCCACAGGTGGCATCCGCCCAGGTGAAGTGCAGATAGATCCCAATACGAAGCCCAACGAGTACCTACAGCAAAGCTATATCGACAAAGGTGCCGCATGCACGCCTGCCGAGCGGCTTCAGAACAGCCTGATCTTCAATAACCTGGGCGCCAACACCACTCACAACGTTTATGTCGACCCGCTTCTCCTGGACCTGACCGGGAAGGGGGTGAAGATGGTTTCCATCGCCGAAGGCGTGCTCTTTGACATCGACAACAGCGGTACCCTGAAGCGCACAGGCTGGAGTGGCGCTGGTACCGGGATGCTTGTACTCGACGATGGCAGCGGAGTTGTACGGCATGGCGGGCAATTGGTTTCTGAATACCTTGGGTCAATGCCTGGAGAAGGCGGCCGGCCGGGCGAGGTAAAATTTGACGACGCCTTCGCCGCGCTTGCCTCGCTGGATAGTAACGGAGATGGGCGGGTGACGGCGGCGGATGCGCAGTGGCAGCAGCTTCGGGTATGGACCGATGAGAATCGCAACGGTAGTAGCGAACCGGGCGAATTGAAAACGCTGGAAGCCTGGGCGATCTCCGAAATATCTCTCGCTGCCTCGGCCCGAAATGTTACCCATGCAAGCGGCAACACCGTCCGTGCCGCCGGCACCTTCACCATCGACGGACAACAACGGGAAGCGATCGCGGTCAGCTTTCTCAGCGATGCGGTAAGCCACCGACTACATGAGGATGGGCAGGGGCAGCGGATCGAAAGCCGCGCCGCGGAAGCTACTCGGATCAGCTACGTTACCCGCGATGACAGCGGAATCACCCTGGATGCCCAGGCGCTCGGGGTGCAGACCGTTCAGGGAGGGCTTGGCAACGATACGCTCAAGGCCGCTCCCGCAGGCAGTTGGCTGATCGGTGGCGGCGGCAGCAATCGCTACGAAGGCGGGCCGGGCGATGATGTGTTCCTGATCAGCGCCAGTGATGATCCTGCACAGATCAACGGCGGCGGGGGACGCGACAGCGTGATCGTGATCGGGGACCGCAGCGTTTCGCTCAACCTGGCCAAGGCCGGACTGTTAATGGCGCAGGGCGGCCGCGGGCACGATGTGTTCATCGCTGGGGGCAATCATGGCGTTTTCATGAAAGGCGGTGCCGCCGGTAGCACGCTCATCGGTGGCGGTGGCAACGACGTAATGGTCGGCGGCCAGGGTCGTAATATCATCGTTGGTGGCACAGGAAAATCCGTGATCTATGCCGGCCCTGGCAATGACCTGATCTTCGGCTCTACGCAGGGAAGCATTATCTATGCTGGCGCTGGCAAGGCCCGTATCACCGGCCGCGACGCCGACGACGTCATCGAAGCGGGCAAAGGCGATGCGGTGATCGATGGTGGCGGCGGGGTGAACCTAGTGACCCTGCATGGGAATCACGGCGATTACGTCATCACCCCCACCGAGACAGGCTATCGCATTCAGGACAAGCTCGCGGGGCGTGACGGCACCCTGACGCTGACGCGCATCCAGAAGCTGAACTTCGCTGATATCTCAGCGGTGACCTTGGGCGGCCCCAACGCTATGCCCGTGGGCGATAGCATTCGCACAGACGCCGCGGGAGCGAAGCTGACCCGCCGAGACGGTGCCCGGTTGATCGCCGCAGCCACGTTGCTGGCCAATGATCAGCCCATGGGCAGCCAGGGCCCCTTGCGTATCAGCGAGGTGAGCGATGCGCTGGGCGGCACGGCGGTGCTCAATGAGCAAGGCGACGTGGTTTTCATGCCAGACCCACATGGTCAAGGCGCCATGGGTTTCAAATACGCCCTGGTTGACGCAGCGGGCAACCCGGCCATGGATGTGGTCAGCCTGAAAACAGGCGAGGCGGCACCCATGCGTGGGCAGGTTCACCTGTTAACCGACCAGACGCCTGCGGACCCGCTGGCCTCCAGGCAATGGTATCTGGCTGACGTGGGTGTGCTACCGGCTTGGGAGCAGTACAGTGGCAAAGGCATTCGAGTAGGGGTCTTCGAGCCGGGCGGCGAGTTTTCCGTGGGGCCTGAAACCTTCGATATTCACCACCCGGACCTGGCGCCCAACGTAGACCCACGCTGGCTGGCGTCACAGCGCAAGGAAGGCGTGCTGCCGCCCCAATTCTCCAATCATGCGACCCAGGTCGCCGGGGTCATCGCCGCCGCGCGGGATGGCCAGGGGGCCGTGGGGGTCGCCCCGGCCGCCAGCCTGGCCGGGCACTATCTGGCGAACCGAGGCCATGACCTCAAGGGCCTGGCCAACACCTCGCATTACGACATTGCCAACAACAGCTGGGGCTTCGTGAACGATTTCGCGTTATCGAACCTGACCAGCGGGAGCGTCACGACGGAAACCGCGCTGTTGCTCAACAGCCAGTACGCCGCCCGTAATGGTCGCGGCGGCCTGGGAACCGTCATCGTCAGTGCCGGCGGTAACAAGCGCGCCGAAGGCGGCAGCGCGCAGGGCTCGTTGACCCACAATAACCGTTTCGGCATCCAGGTCGGCGCGATCAATGCCAAGGGTGACCTTTCTACCCTTCATATAGGCGCAACCCCATTTTCCAATCCGGGCACCAGCCTGCTGGTATCCGCGCCCGGGAGCGATGTATTGGCGCCCAGTCGCAAACTGGACACCCCTCGGGGCGCTGTCTTCGGTAGCGATTACACAGCCACTCAGGGCACCAGCTTCGCCGCGCCCATCGTTTCCGGGGTGGTCGCCTTGATGCTGGAGGCCAATCCTTCCCTCGGCTATCGGGATGTGCAGCGCATCCTCGCCCTGTCGGCCGCTTACGTGCCGGATTCGGCCACCACCTGGGCCTACAACGGCGCCCGCGACTGGAATGGAGGCGGCTTGCGCAAAAGCGATGACTATGGCTTCGGCAAGGTGGACGCACGCGCCGCGGTGCGGTTGGCGGAAAGCTGGGGCGCTACCAGCACCCTGGCCAACGAAGCCGAAGTAGGCGTTGCCAGGACGCCAGTCAACCTGGCGGTCGCCCCGGGGCAAGCCGTGCGCACTGAGCATGTGCTTCCCGCGGGCGTTAAGGTCGAGCATGTGGAGGTCGATATCTACAGCGAGGTCGGCCAGTTAGGGGACCTGCAACTGCGTTTGACTTCGCCCTCGGGTACCCAGAGCCTGCTTCTCGACCGCGCCGGGAAAAAACGTTTCGGCGACGGCGTGGGCGATGCGGATCGTGGCAGTGATCGCAGCGGTACCTTCAATTACAGCTTCATGTCCACGCACCATTGGGGGGAATACAGCCAGGGCATTTGGACGCTGGAGGCCATCAACGCCGCAGGCGGCAAGCCCATCACCTTGAACAGCTGGGGCCTTCGCGCCTTTGGCGAGGCGGCGTCCGCCGATGATCAGTACGTCTATACCGATGCGTTCGCAAGCATTGCCCAGGAGCCGGCACGGGCGGTGTTGGATGATACGGTCAATGGCACGGCGGGCGGTTTCAACATCTTCAATGCCGCCGCCATGTCCGGGGACGTGATGGTCAACCTTCAAACCGGCGCCGCGAGGCTGGCGGGGCAACCTTTGTCCATCGTATCGCCAGGCGGGCTGAGCCATGTGATTGGGGGTGATGGTAATGATCACTTGCTCGCCTCTGGGCAGGGCACCGTGCTCGAAGGTGGCCGGGGATCGAATACCCTCACAGGCGGCGCTGGCCGAGACCTTTATGTGGTGCGCCAGCGAGCGAATGGGCAGGACACTATCCAGGGTTTCGAAGCTGCCAAGGGCGAGCTGATCAACCTGAGCGGTAGCGGTGTCAGCATGTTCGCCGAGCTCAAGGTGATCCAGGATGGCGCGGATGCCCAAGTGCAACTGCCCGAAGGTCAGCGAATCAACCTCGTGGGCACCCAGGCTGCCAGCCTGTCGGCGGACCATTTCCGCTTCGACCGCCGTTTCAGTCTACCGGAAGGGTATTTCAGCGGGGCCGCTGCCGTGGCACCTCAACCGCCTGCGCTACGGCCAGGTGAGGTCCTTCTGAACGGTGGCGCGGAGGGCGTTGGCCTGTACTTCGATATGGAAGGGCGAGCCCAGGCCAAACTCAACGGCGTGATCTATGAGCGCGCTGAACCTGGGCCCGCGATCTTCGTTGCGGCCAAGCAGGAAGGCGAGACCGACCTGCGCAACGCCTTGCGTGGTTTCAACCCGTCCACCGACAAGATCGACCTTTCTCAATTGGGTGTATCGGAGTGGTCCCAGCTGGCGGTTGAGAAAAGTGAGCGCATCGTGATCAACGGGCTGCCACTGGCCAACGGTACCAAGCTGAAGACCAAACCCAATGGCAATGGCAAATTCCTGGAGCTGATGTATATCGATGGTCTGGACCCCAACCAGCTCGGCCCTGACCACTTTCTGTTCGCCCCGGCCGGGAGCACACCCTACCTGCCGGACCCTCAGTTGCCACTGGCCCAAGCCTTGATCAGCGAGCCTGGTTCCCTCATCGCCGGGTCAATCGCTACTGGCGCGGCGGCGCCCTTGTCGGGAGGCGCGTCACTGTCGCACGCCATTGCCGGCTTCGCCCCCGAAGGCGCGGGCAGCTTGCCTACCGTCTACGACCACCACCTGCCTTTCCATGGGGCGTTGCTAACCCAAGCCGCCTGACTTCTTCAACTTGGCGCCGTTCAGCCGAGCGGCGCGCTTCTTGGTCGCGTTACCTGATGAACACTCGCATCGCTCCGCAGCGCCCGGCCGACCCCGCCTTGTGGGCACTGGTCCAAGTCGCTCGTCATTACCGAATCGCGGGCTGCCCGCTAAGCCTGGCGCATGAACATGGCTCAGGCGGCCAGCCCTTGACCCTTGGGCAACTGCAACATGCTGCTCGCGCACTAGGCTTTCACACTCATGTGCAGCAGGGTTATCGGCGCCTGCATCGCTTGCCATTACCTGCCATTGGCTATGGACGGGACCAGCGACCCTACGTGATGTGGCGCCGCGCGCAGGGCAGGCTATGGATACAACGCATGGGGGATGCCGAGCCTTTCCCGGTCAGCCGCGTTGGATTAGCGAGCCGCAGCGGTGGGATTACCCTGCTCCTGAGGCCTGCCCCGGCACAGGCTCCGTCAAGCACCTCCGGCTTCAACTGGTGCTGGCCGACTATTCGCAGATACAAGCATGCACTGGCCCGCGTCTTGGTTGCGGGTATCTGCCTGCTCGGCTTTTCGCTGATCACGCCGCTGTTTTTCCAGGTGGTAATGGACAACGTCCTGGTACACCGCAGCCTGCCGACCTTGGCGGTGATGATCATCGGGCTGCTGGGGGTGATACTGTTCGAAAGTGTGTTCAGCGCCGCGCGGCATAGGTTGTTCGCCCACTCTTTGGCGCGCATGGACGCTGAGCTCAAGGCTGCCCTGTTCGAGCACTTGCTTGGGCTGGCGCCCAGCTTTTTCAGCCAGCGCCCGGTCGGTGAGATCGCCGCCCGTATGCGAGAGCTGGACACGGTGCGGGACTTCCTGACTCATCATAGCCTGGCGGTTGCGCTGGATGGTCTGTTTTCCCTTGTCTTCCTGGGGGTGATGCTGGCGTACAGTCCCGCATTGACGGCCGTGGTGGCAGGCTCTTTGGTGATCTATGCACTGCTTGCCCTGTGCTGGGGGCCGGTATTGCGTGGCCAGGCCGAGGAGGCTCAAGCGCGTTCGGCAGACAACCAGGGCTTCCTGGTCGAGTCGCTCCATGGCGTGAGCACGCTTAAAGGGATGGCAGCCGAGCGTTGGACCGCGGACCAATGGGACACCCGTCTCACCCAGGCCGCCTTGGCTCAGCGCCGGATGGGATTATCGGCCGCCTACGCTCATGAATCGATTGCCCTTACGGGCAAGCTCGTGG
Organism: Pseudomonas massiliensis; assembly: GCF_000826105.1. GTDB lineage: Bacteria > Pseudomonadota > Gammaproteobacteria > Pseudomonadales > Pseudomonadaceae > Aquipseudomonas > Aquipseudomonas massiliensis. The sequence goes on from NZ_CCYK01000003.1 coordinate 29,448, forward strand.
CGGCAATTACTCTCTGGTGTGGCGCGCAAGCGGTGATGGCGGGAGACCTTACCGTGGGAAGCTTCATAGCCTTCAACCTGTTTGCCAGCCGCGTCGCTCAGCCCGCCCTTCGATTAGGGCAGGTATGGGCGCACTACCAACAAGCACAGGTGGCCCTGCGGCGTTTGGCGGTAATCCTGCAACAACCGACACAGAGGCGCCTCGGCACACTGGCCTTACCCCCCTTGGTCGGCGAAGTGGCAGTCGATTCACTGTGCTTCCGCTATAGCGATGACGGCCCTTGGGTGCTCGACCATCTGAATTTCACTATTCCCAGCAGGCAGCGGGTTGGCATCACCGGCACCTCGGGTTCCGGAAAAAGCACCTTGCTCAACCTCCTGTTGGGGTTTGCCCCGCTGAGCAAGGGAACCATTCGCATCGATGGCCACGACATCGCCACGGCTGACCTGGCCAGCCTGCGACGGCAAATCGGTGTGGTCACTCAGCGGCCGTTTCTCTTCCAGGGTACCGTGCATGAAAACATCGCGCTGGCACTCCCGGGGGCAAGCAGGGACGAGGTGATGGAGGCGGCCCGCCAGGCGGGAGCGCACGCATTCATCGAGCGACTACCCCATGGTTACGACACCCTTTTGGTCGAGGCGGGAGGCAATCTCTCTGGCGGCCAGCGCCAGCGCATTTCCATTGCCCGCGCCCTGCTGCCGAACCCGCCCATTCTGTTCTTCGATGAGGCCACCAGCGCCTTGGACGACGAAGCCCAGGCTCAACTGATCGCGGCCCTTCCACAGATCGGTCACGGCCGCACCCTGATCATGATCGCTCATCGGCTCGAGACCCTTCGCACCTGTGACCGCATTCTGGTGCTCGATGACGGGCGGCTGGTGGAGCACGGAAGCCCGGCCGAGCTGGCCGGCAGGCCTGACGGGCATTACGCCCGGCTGCTGCGATTGCAGGAGGCACAGGCATGATGCGTTGGCGAGCCATGGCCCGTCGCTATGCGGCGGCCGTCCGTGTAGCCTGGGCGAGGCGCCAGCCGGAGCGACACGATCGTCCACCGGCGGAATGGGCGTTCATGGCGCCGGCGTTGGCGCTACAACAGCGTCCGCCTCAGGTTTTTCCCAGGTTGCTGCAAGGCCTCATCCTGGCCGTTCTGCTGTTCGCCCTGATCTGGTCGGTGGTTGGCAAGGTCGATGTAGTCGCTACGGCCAGTGGAAAGGTTGTGCCCAGCGGGCGCAGCAAGGTCGTGCAGCCGAAGGAAAGCGCAGTGATCAAAGCGATCCACGTTCAGGATGGCCAGCCTGTAGCGGCCGGAGAAGTCTTGGTAGAGCTGGAGGCTCGGGCAACCGCGGCCGACCTTGCGCGACTGCGGACGGATCTGCTGTCCGCGCGAATGGACGCGGCCCGGGCCGTTGCAATGATCGCAAGTGTGGAAACCGACCAGCCACCCCAACTGCCCGATGACCGGGTAGCAGGCGTCAGTACTCTGAAGCGGCAAGCCGTTCAGCGGTGGCTGGAAGGCCAGTACCTGGAGCTGCGTAGCCAATTGGATCAGGCAGCGGCTGAAATCGCTCGCGCCGAACACGAGTTGGGCTCCCTCGATGTATCCATAGCGGCCTTGCGGTTGTCTCTGCCCATCGCCCGGGAGTTGGTAGAGGACTACGCTCAGCTTCTAGCGGAGAATGCTGTTGCCAAGCATCAGTATCTCCAGCGCAAACAGGAGCAGCTTCAACAACAGCGAGAATTGGAGCAGTTGCGAGCCAGGCGGCAGGAGGTCACTTCAGCGCTACAGGCAGCGGTCCATCGGCGTTCCATTATCCTCGCCCAGCAGCGCCGGAACATGCTGGACCTTCAACACGAAGCTGAGTCAAGGGCGAATACTCTGGAGCATGAACTGGAAAAAGCACGGCTGCGCCACGGTCAGCGCACGCTCCGGGCGCCAGTGGACGGTACTGTGCAGCAACTGGCGGTGCATACCGTAGGGGGCGTGGTCACTGAAGCGCAGCCCCTGATGGTCATTGTGCCAAAGGAGCAACCTATCGAAGTGGAGGCCTTTCTGGCGAACAAGGATGTAGGCTTCGTCGAGCCTGGGCAGTCCGCCCAGATCAAGGTAGAGACCTTCAGTTATACCCGCTACGGCTTGGCGCAGGGCGTGGTCAGCAGCGTGTCCCATGACGCCATCGAGGATGCACAACGGGGCTTGGTGTATGCCGTGCGTATTCGCTTGGACAGCCCCTGGCTCACATGCCCCGGTGCGGCTCCCCTGTTACTCACCCCTGGCATGGCGGTCACCGCGGAGATCACCACCCGTCAGCGTCGCTTGATCAGTTATTTCCTTACGCCTTTGGAGGTGATGACAAGGGAGAGCCTACGGGAGCGATAACCGCTTTTGCCCTCAGGCCGAATGCCCCATCAACACCCCCTGCCGCGCCTCCGTCTCCGCCCTGATGTAATCCCACAACAAGGTTATCCGCTTCAACTTCCGCAGGTCCTCCCGGCAGTACATCCAGAACTGCCGGGTCAGGCTCACTTGGTCCGGCAGCACGGGAACCAGGTCCGGCGCTTCGGCGGCGAGGAAGCAGGGGAGGATGGCCAGGCCATGGCCCTGGCGGGCGGCGACCATCTGCGCCACCACGCTGGTGCTGCGCAGGCGGGCGCTGGCGTTGGGCAGCACATGGCTGAGGTAGAGCAGCTCGGCGCTGAAGGCCAGGTCGTCCACATAGCTGACGAAGGGATGAGCGGCCAGTTGGCTGACGTCGGTGATGGCTGGGTAGCTATCCAGGTAATCGGCGGTGGCGTAGAGGCGCAGCCGGTAGTCGGTGAGCTTGCAGCAGACGTAGGGGCCATGCTCGGGGCGCTCCACGGCGATCACGATGTCGGCTTCGCGCTTGGAGAGGCTGATGAAATGCGGCAGCGGCAGGATGTCCAGCGAGATGGCTGGGTACTGCTCCACGAAGCGGCTCAACAGCGGAGTGATGAAGAAACTGCCGAAGCCTTCAGTGCAACCCATGCGGACATGCCCTGAGGGCGCCAGGCCGGAGCCGGTGACTTGTTCACAGGCCATGTGCAGGGTGCTTTCGATGGCCTCGGCGTAACCGAGAAGACGCTGCCCTTCGTTGGTGAGGCTGAAGCCGTTGGTGCGGGACTTCTCGAAGAGCAGGGTGCCAAGGGAGGCTTCCAGGGCATTGATGCGGCGGGAGACGGTGGTGTAGTCCACGCCCAGGCGTTTCGCCGCGCTGCTGGCCTTGCGCAGGCGGGCCACTTCGAGAAAGAACTTGAGGTCGTCCCAGTTCAGGCCTGCCAGGGAAGTTAGGTGTTTTTGCATGATGGTCCGGCTTATATCTACGTTCTTATTGGAAGTTTGCATACCTATACTGGATGCAGCCCCAGGCTGCCACTCCTCTTAAATGGCGGCCCTGCGAATAACAACAATCACGCGGAGGTTTCATGAACGCACCCGTTCCGTCCAATTCCACCCAGGTCGAAAACGCCAAGCTGCTGATCGATGGCCGCTGGGTCGAATCGAACACCACTGAATGGCAAGACGTGCTCAACCCCGCGACCCAGCAAGTGCTGGCGCGGGTGCCCTTCGCCACGCTCGAGGAAGTGGACGCCGCCGTGCAGGCCGCGCAGCGGGCTTTCACCGAATGGCGGCAAACGCCCATAGGCGCGCGCATGCGCATCATGCTCAAGCTGCAGGCGCTGATTCGCGAGCACAGCAAGCGCATTGCCGCGGTGCTCAGCGCCGAGCAGGGCAAGACACTGGCCGACGCCGAGGGGGATATCTTCCGGGGCCTGGAAGTGGTGGAACACGCCTGCTCCGTGGGCAGCCTGCAGATGGGTGAGTTCGCGGAAAACGTGGCGGGCGGTGTCGACACCTACACCCTGCGCCAACCCATCGGGGTATGCGCAGGCATCACGCCGTTCAACTTCCCGGCGATGATCCCGCTGTGGATGTTCCCCATGGCCATCGTGTGCGGCAATACCTTCGTACTCAAGCCTTCCGAGCAAGACCCGCTTTCCACCCTGCTGCTGGTGGAGCTGGCCCTGGAGGCCGGCATCCCGGCCGGTGTGTTGAACGTGGTGCACGGCGGCAAGGAAGTGGTCGATGCCATCTGCACCCACCCCTTGATCAAGGCGGTGTCCTTCGTGGGCTCCACGGCGGTGGGCACACATGTGTACAACCTGGCCGGCCAGCACGGCAAGCGGGTGCAAGCCATGATGGGCGCGAAGAACCATGCGGTGGTGCTGCCAGACGCCAACCGCGAACAGACCCTCAATGCGCTGGTGGGCGCGGCCTTCGGTGCCGCCGGCCAGCGCTGCATGGCCACCTCGGTGGCGGTGATGGTTGGCGAAAGTCGCCAGTGGATTCCTCAGCTAAAGGCCTTGGCCGAGCAACTGAAGGTCAATGCGGGCAGCGAGCCGGGCACCGATGTGGGCCCCTTGATTTCGCCGCGGGCCAAGGCGCGAGTGGAAGAGCTGATAGAAAGTGGCGTGCGCGAAGGTGCGCGTCTGGAGCTGGACGGCCGCGGGGTGAAGGTACCGGGTTACGAGAACGGCAACTTTGTGGGCCCGACCTTGTTCACTGGCGTAACCACGGACATGCGCATCTATACCGAGGAGATCTTCGGGCCGGTACTGGTGGTGCTGGAAGTGGACACCCTCGACGAGGCCATCGCGCTGGTCAACCGCAACCCCTTCGGTAATGGCACCGGGCTGTTCACCCAGAGCGGCGCGGCGGCGCGCAAGTTCCAGAGCGAGATCGACGTGGGCCAGGTGGGGATCAACATCCCGATTCCGGTACCGGTGCCCTTCTTCAGCTTCACCGGCTCGCGCGGCTCGAAGCTGGGCGACCTCGGGCCTTACGGCAAGCAGGTAGTGCAGTTCTACACCCAGACCAAGACCGTGACCGCCCGCTGGTTCGATGACGCCAGCGTCAATACCGGCGTGAACACCACCATCCACCTGCGCTAAGGAGCTGCCATGCGTATCGCATTCATCGGCCTGGGCAACATGGGCGCGCCCATGGCCCGCAACCTGATCAAGGCCGGCCATCAGCTGGTGCTGTTCGACCTCAACCGAGGCATCCTGGAGGAACTCGGCGCCCTGGGCGCAGAGGTGGCCGAATCCCCGCGCCAGGCCGCCGAGCCGGCTGAACTGGTGATCACCATGCTGCCAGCCGCTGCCCACGTGCGGGCAGTGTTCCAGCAAGAAACCGGCGTGCTGGCCGGCATCCGTCCCGGCACTCCGGTGGTGGACTGCAGCACCATCGACCCGCAGACCGCTCGCGACCTGCACGCCCTGGCCGCCAAGCAGGGCGTGGATTTCGCCGACGCCCCGGTGTCCGGCGGCACCGGCGGGGCCCAGGCCGGTACCCTGACCTTCATGGTCGGCGCCAGCGATGCCCTGTTCGCCACCTTGCAGCCCGTGCTGGCGCAGATGGGCAAGAACATCGTGCACTGTGGGCAGGTAGGCACCGGCCAGGTGGCCAAGATCTGCAACAACATGCTGCTGGGTATTTCCATGATCGGGGTGGCCGAAGCCATGGCCCTGGGCAATGCCCTGGGCATAGACGTCCAGGTGCTGGCAGGGGTGATCAACAGTTCCACGGGCCGCTGCTGGAGTGCAGAGACCTACAACCCCTGGCCGGGGATCGTGCCCACGGCGCCGGCAAGCCGCGGCTATACCGGCGGCTTCGGCGCGGCCCTGATGCTCAAAGACCTGGGCCTGGCCACCGAAGCGGCCCGCCAGGCCAACCAGCCGGTGCTGATGGGTGGGTTGGCCCAGCAGCTGTACCAGGCCATGAACCTGCGAGGCGAGGGCGGGCTGGATTTTTCCGCCATCGTCAAGGCCTATCAAGCCGGTGAAAACACCTAGCCGCCGGTGCGACGGGCAATGGGGCTTCACTTCAGCGGGCGTACCCGCTGGATCTCGAAGTCCCCCTCCAGGTACTCCATGCGAGCCTCGAAGAACGCCTGCATGTGCGGCAGGGCGGAGTGCACGTCCAAGGCCTGCTTATCGGCCCACACCTCGAAGAATACGAACAGGCTCGGGTCTTCGTCGTCCTGAAGCATGTGGTATTCGATGCAGCCCGGCTCGGCGCGGCTGGCGTCGACATAGTTCAAGAACAACGCTTTGAACGCCTCGGCGCGCTCGGGGCGGGTCTTGGCTTTAAGGATGAAAGCATAGGCGTCTGTCACGAAGCGTCTCCAAACCAGTGAGCGGAGTTGAAGATTACCGCAACAATGCAGATGGAATTCGTGCATTGGCGGAACAAGCGATTTGCATCGCCTCAGCTGTTTTCTCAAGCCCCCAGGCTCTAGTCTGCGCTCCATCGAATTTTTGGAGGTTTCAGATGAAGATCCTGTTGCTCAACGGCGGTAAGCAGTTCGCCCACTCCGACGGCCGCTACAACGAAACCCTGCACAATGCCGCCCTGGCCTACCTGGACCATGCCGGGCATGACGTGCAGACCACCTTTATCGATGGCGGCTACGACATCGAGGCCGAGGTGAAGAAATACCTCTGGGCCGACGTGGTGATCTACCAGATGCCCGGCTGGTGGATGGGCGCGCCCTGGACGGTGAAGAAATACATCGACGAGGTGTTTACCCAGGGCCATGGCAGCCTGTACTCCAACGACGGCCGTACCCGTTCGGACGCCTCCCAGCGCTACGGCAGCGGCGGGCTGATCCACGACAAGCGCTACATGATCTCGGCCACCTGGAACGCCCCCCAGCAAGCCTTTGACGACCCGCAGGACTTCTTCGAAGGCAGGGGTGTGGATGCGGTCTACTTCCCCTTCCACAAGGCCAACCAGTTCCTCGGCATGCAACCGCTGCCCACCTTCCTGGCGGTGGATGTGATGAAACGGCCGAATGTAGATGCGGACGTTGCCCGCTATCAGCAGCACCTGGAAACTGTGTTAAAAGGAATGTGAATTCCCGCAGAGCCTGGTATGTGAAAGCCCGATCCGATGAACTGCAACTCTTCGTTTCAGTGGTCGACGGCGGCTCCTTTTCCGCCGCCGCCGAGCAGGTCGGGCAATCGCCTTCGGCGGTAAGCCGCTCCCTGGCGCGGCTCGAGGCCAAGCTGGGCACTACCCTGATCAACCGCACCACCCGGCGCATGAGCCTTACCGAGGAAGGCAAGTTCTTCCTGGAGCGGGCCAAGGCCATCCTTGAAGACATGGAAGCACTGGAGGAACACCTCGCCCTGCGCCAACAGGCGCCGGCCGGACGGCTAAGGGTCAATGCCGCCTCGCCCTTCATGCTCCATGCGGTAGTGCCCCATGTGGCGGAATTCCGCAGCCGCTACCCGGATATTTTCCTCGAGCTCAACACCAACGACCTGATCATCGACCTGCTCGAAGAAAGCACCGACGTCGCCATTCGCATCGGCAGCCTGGCCGATTCCACCCTGCATGCGCGCCACCTGGGCAGCAGCCCACTGAACCTGCTGGCCAGCCCGGCCTACCTGGAGCGCCATGGCACGCCACGGCATGTGGAAGACTTGCAGCGGCACACCCTGCTCGGCTTCACCCGTAACGAGGGGCTCAACCAGTGGCCGCTGCGTCACAGTGGCGGGGACCGCTGGGCCATTACCCCGGCGCTGGCTGCTTCCAGTGGCGACACCCTGCGCGAGCTGGCCCTGGCCGGGGAGGGTATCGTGTGCCTGTCGCATTTCATGACCCACCACGACATCCGCGAGGGCCGGCTCAAGGTACTGCTGGCCAGCCACAACAGCGGCCATCGCCAGCCGATTCACGCGGTGTACTACCGCAACACGCAGCTGGCCCTGCGCATCCAGTGCTTCCTGGACTTCATGCAGGAGAAGCTGAAGGCGTACGCCAAATAACCGGATTTTGCCGAGACGGCGTTTTTGGTCCTTACTTGAGGGCGGATTTCCCACAACAAGGATCGCCCATGCGTCTCGTACTCTGCAAAACCCTGGTCGCCACGGCCGTGCTGGTCGCCTGCGGCACCAGCTGGGCCAGTGCCCTGCCGGCGGGGGCCATCGCCTCGCCGGACCGCTACGGCGCGGAAGTGGCCGAAGCCGTGCTCAAGCGTGGCGGCAACGCGGTGGATGCGGCGGTGGCCACTGCCTTCACGCTGGCAGTGACCTTCCCCGAGGCCGGGAACCTCGGCGGCGGTGGCTTCATGACGTTGTACGTCAACGGCAAACCTTACTTCCTCGATTACCGGGAAACCGCGCCCAAGGCCGCCACCAAGGACATGTACCTAGACGCCAAGGGCGAGGTGGTGCCTGACCTGAGCCTGGTTGGCGCCAAGGCGGCCGGGGTGCCGGGCACCGTGATGGGCCTGTGGGAAGCCCACAAGCGCTTCGGCAAGCTACCCTGGGCCGAGCTGTTGACCCCGGCCATCGGCTACGCCAAGCGCGGCTTCATCGTAGCCCAGGAGCAGTACCAATACCGCGAGGATGCCCTGGGCCTGTTCAAGGGCAGCACCAACTTCGGCAAATACTTCGGCAACATGAAGGTCGGCGAGCGCTTCACCCAGCCGGAGCTGGCGCAAACCCTGGAGCGCATCGCCGACAAGGGCGTAAGCGAGTTCTATCAGGGCAAGACGGCCCAACTGCTGGTCAAGCAGATGCAGCAGGACAAGGGCCTGATCACCGCGGCGGACCTCAAGGGCTACAAGGCCCACTGGCGCGAGCCGCTGAAGATCGACTGGCGCGGCAATGCCATCTACACCGCGCCCCTGCCCAGTTCCGGAGGGATCGCCCTGGCCCAGCTGCTGGGCATCAAGGAGAGGCGCAGCGAAGACTTCAAAGGCGTACCGCTCAATTCGGCCCGGTACATTCACCTGCTGGCGGAAATCGAAAAGCGCGTGTTCGCCGACCGCGCCGACTACCTGGGCGACCCGGACTTCAACAAGGTGCCGGTGGACAAGCTGATCGCCCCGGCCTACCTGGACCGCCGCGCCGCCGAGATCAACCCCAAGGCGATCTCGCCCACCGAGCAGGTGCGCCCAGGCCTGGAAACCCACCAGACCACGCACTTCTCGGTGATCGACAAAGACGGCAACGCCGTGAGCAACACCTACACCCTGAACTTCGACTACGGCAGCGGCGTGGTGGTGGACGGGGCGGGCTTCCTGCTCAACGACGAAATGGACGACTTCAGCGCCAAGCCCGGCGTGGCCAACGGGTTCGGTGTGGTCGGCAGCGACGCCAACGCCATTGCCCCGGGCAAACGGATGCTGTCTTCCATGAGCCCGACCATCGTGACCCGCAACGGCCAGGTGACTCTGGTGCTCGGCACGCCGGGTGGCTCGCGGATCTTCACTACGCTGTTCCAGGTGCTCAACAACCTGTACGACTATCAGCTGACCCCGGTGGAAGCGGTGACCGTACAGCGGGTGCATCACCAGTTGCTGCCCAAGGACACCATCTACTACGACGCGCTGGCGCCGCTGACGGGAGAGGTGGCCGATGACCTGAAGAAAATGGGCTACACCCTGGAAGATCAGGGGTGGCTGATGGGCAATGTGCAGTTGATTCGGGTACAGGACGGCGAGCTGGAAACCGCGTCTGACCCGCGTGGGCGCGGGGAGGGGCGTGTGGTGAAATAAGCGAAGGTGGCCGCCGCCTGGCGGGGCGGCGGCCGGCACAGCCATCAGGCGATGGGCTGGGTGCTCCACTCGCCATTCACCAGGCGCTGAAGGCCCAGCGGGTTGGCGTTTTGCAGGGCTTCAGGCAGCAGCGCGTCCGGGTAGTTCTGGAAGCAGATCGGGCGCAGGTAGCGGTCGATGGCCAGGGTACCGACCGAAGTACCGCGAGCGTCCGAAGTAGCCGGGAAGGGGCCGCCATGGACCATGGCTTCGCACACTTCTACACCGGTGGGGTAACCGTTGACCAGGATACGCCCTACCTTGTGCTCCAGGATCGGCACCAGCCACTGGTAGGCGGTCAGGTCCGCGGTTTCGCCGATCAGGGTCGCGGTGAGCTGGCCACGCAGGCCCAGCAGGGCTTGCTTGAGCTCGGCGTCATCGGCTACTTCCACCACTACGGTGGTGGGCCCGAACACTTCTTCCTGCAGCAATGGGTCGCCCTTGAGCAACAGCGACACGTCTGCCTTGAACAGCTGGGCCTGGGCCTGGCTGCCTTCCTGAGCGTTACCGGCCAGGTGGGTGATGCCCGGGTGGTCGTGCAGGTGCTGCACGCCCTGGCTGTAGCTGCCCAGGCCGCCGGCGTTGAGCATGGTCTGCGGCGCCTGGCCGGCGATTTCACCCTTGAGCGCTTCGAGGAAGCTGGTGAACTCGGCGGACTTCACACCGATGACCAGGCCCGGGTTGGTGCAGAACTGGCCCGCGCCCATGCACACGGAGCCGGCCAGCTCCTTGGCCACGGTGGCGCCGCGGGTTTTCAAGGCTTCCGGCAGCAGGATCACCGGGTTGATGCTGGACATCTCGGCGAATACCGGGATGGGCTCCGGGCGCTCGGCGGCGATCTTGCACAACGCGGTGCCGCCCTTGAGCGAACCGGTGAAGCCCACGGCCTTGATGGCCGGGTGCTTGACCAGGGCTTCGCCGACGCGGTTGCCGAAGATCATGTTGAACACGCCCTTGGGCATGCCGGTGCGCTCAGCGGCGCGGACGATGGCCGTGCCCACCAGGTCAGCGGTGGCCATGTGGCCGCTGTGCGCCTTGACCACCACCGGGCAGCCTGCGGCGAAGGCCGAGGCAGTGTCACCACCGGCGGTGGAGAAGGCCAGGGGGAAGTTGCTGGCGCCGAATACGCCCACCGGGCCTACGCCAATGCGGTACTGGCGCAGGTCCAGGCGCGGCAGGGGCTTGCGGTCTGGCAGCGGCAGGTCGATGCGGGCACCCAAGTAGTCGCCCCGGCGCAGTACTTTGGCGAACAGGCGCATCTGGCCGCTGGTGCGGCCGCGCTCGCCCTGGATGCGGGCAGCCGGCAGCGCGGTTTCGCGACAAACGATGGCAACGAAATCGTCCCCGAGAGCGTCCAACTCATCAGCGACGGCCTCGAGGAACTCAGCGCGGCGGGCCGGGCTCAGTTGGCGGAACTCAGGGTAGGCCGCTTCGGCGGCGCGGGCGGCTTCGTCCACTTCAGCCTCGGTGGCCTGGTAGAACGCATAGGGCAGGGCTTCGCCGGTGCTGGCGTCTACGCTCTTGAGGCTGGCTTCGCCCCCTTTGCTACGGGAACCGTTGATGAAGTTCTGTCCGAGAACGTCAGGCATTCTTGTCTCCTTGTTCGGTTAACGGGGAAGCATGAGCGGTGCCGAAGCGGGGATACAAACCAAAGCGAAGAGCTTCGACGCAGGTTATCGCTGTTTGTTAACGGACATCATACAACTGCGGGCGGGGATGTCCAAGCACTGCTCAGGGTGCTCTTCACTGTAGCCTGACGCAACCGCTGTGATTTGCTACCGTCCGTATGAGTAAGTGGATACAGACTGGTAGAGTAGGTGGCCTTATGCCACAACTCGCTGTTTGGCGTACCGCGGGCTTTCCCCGCGCCACGGGCAACTAATCGGGATAACCCTGTCGATGGCCGTTGTACCTTTGCTGATCTGTGACGATTCGAACATGGCCCGCAAGCAGTTGCTGCGGGCATTGCCCGAGGGGCTCAACGTATCGGTCACCCAGGCCGAGAACGGGCGGCTGGGGCTTGAGGCCATTCGCGCGGGCAAGGGCCAGGTGGTGCTGCTGGACCTGACCATGCCGGAAATGGATGGCTACCAGGTATTGGCCGCCATTCGTGACGAGCGCTTGCCGGTGAAGGTGGTCGTAGTGTCCGGCGATGTGCAGGACGAAGCCGTGCGTCGGGTGATGGTCCTGGGGGCGGTCACCTTCCTGAGAAAGCCCGGCAACCCGGATGAGTTGCGCAAGGCCCTGGCCCTGTGTGGCCTGACAGCAGGCGGCGAAGGCAGCCCCAGCGACGTTGCCTCAGCCATGAATATCAGCTTCAACGATGCCTTCCGGGAAACCGTGAACGTAGCCATGGGCCGAGCCGCGGCGCTGCTGGCCAAGGTGCTCAATGTGTTCGTGGAGCTGCCACTGCCCAATGTGAACGTGCTGGAAGTAGGCGAGTTGCACATGGCCTTGGCCGATGCCCAGCGGGGCAGCCAACTGACCGCCATCTGCCAGGGCTACATCGGCGAAGGTATCGCGGGCGAGGCCCTGCTGATGTTCCATGACAGCAGCATGGCCGACATGGCCCGCCTGCTGCGCCAGGAGTACCGTGAAAGCAGCCAGTCCGAAATGCTGCTGGACCTCTCCGCCCTGCTGATCGGCGCCTGCCTCAGCGGGATCGGCGAACAGATCGACCTCACCTTCTCGCTCAGCCATCCGCAAGTACTGGGTGAACACGCGCGCATCGAGGACCTGATCAAGCTCAACCGCCATCGCTGGAAACAAACCCTGGCCGTTGAGATCAGCTACAGCGTGGAGGGCCACGATATTCATTTCGACCTCTTGCTGTTGTTCACCGAAACCTCGCTGCCCCGGCTAAAAGGCAAGCTCGCGTACATGATGAACTGACATGAATAGATCCCTTGACCTGACCGAGCTGCATTGGCTGCTGGCCATTACTCAGAGTATCGACGTGGGCGTGGTGGTGTTCGACCGCCAGTTCAACGTGACGGTATGGAACACCTTCATCGAGAACCACTCCGGCGTGCCCGCCCGCGAGGCCCAGGGCAAGTCCTTCTTCAGCCTGTTCCATGAGGTGGACCAGACCTGGTTCACCCGCAAGGTCGAAAGCGTGATTACCCTGGGGTCGCCGTCGTTCACCATCTGGGAGCAGCGGCCTCATTTGCTGAAGTTCGAGACCTACCAGCCGATCACCGGCTCCGAACCCTTCATGTACCAGAACACCACGCTCTTCCCGCTGCGTTCGATCAACAATCAGGTGGAGCATATCTGCCTGGTGGTCTACGACGTGACGGAAGTCGCCACCAATCGTCGGCAGTTGCAAACGGTCAACGCCCAGCTGCAGAAGCTCTCCAGCACCGATCGCCTCACCGGCCTGTACAACCGTGGCCACTGGGAAGAAGCCCTCAAGCATGAGTACGCCCGGCACAGCCGCTACGGCAACGACTGTACCCTGATCATGTTCGACATCGACCACTTCAAGCAGGTCAACGATACCTATGGCCACCCCGGGGGCGACCGGGTGATCCAGCGGGTGGCGGACCTGGTGCGCGAGCACGTGCGGGATTCGGACATCTGCGGCCGCTACGGCGGCGAGGAATTCGCCCTCCTGTTGCCGGACACGGACAAGGAAGGCGGGCAAATCCTGGCCGAGCGTCTCAGGGCGTCGATCGAGGAAACCGTGGTGGAGCACGACGGCAAGCTCATCCGTTTTACCATCAGCCTGGGCGTGGCGGACCTGCACCGCCCGGCCGCCGACCATCAGGAACTGATCGAGCGCGCCGACCAGGCGCTCTACAACTCCAAGCGCAGTGGCCGCAACCGGGTGACCGTGCACGCCTGAGCACGATTGTCGATGCGATCAAACTTTCCTCGTAAGGCGCAGGTCAACTTTTTACCTATCGCGTTACGAGGAAACATTGATGAGCTTTTTCAAAGATATCCTGAGCAAGCTGGGCATCGGCCACGACGATAATCAACCGACGTCCACTACCACGTCTACCGTGGGCGCGGCCTCGACTACCACCACGGGCCCTGCCACCACCGCCCCAGCGGGCACCGCGCCGGTGAACCAGGATGGGCTGGCCCCCAGCATTACCGGGACCTCGGTACCGCGCACCGACAGCACCATTGACGTGGGCGCCAAGCTCGACGGCATGGCCAGCGGCCACGCCGAAAAACTCAACTGGCGTACCTCGGTGGTGGACCTGCTCAAACTGCTGGGCATCGACAGCAGCCTGGAGCACCGCAAGGGCTTGGCCAACGAGCTGGGCTGCCCGGCCGACAAGCTGAATGATTCCGCTGAAATGAACATGTGGTTACACAAAGCCATCCTCCAGAAGGTAGCGGCCAGCGGCGGCACCGTTCCGGCGGATCTCCTCTGAGGACATTCCCATGGCTGTCACCGTGAAACGACTCGAAGGCAGGGACATTCCCTGTGAAGCCCGGCGCGAAGACGAGGGCGTGGTATTCCAGGTCACCGACGAGCATGGCCGCTGCGAATACCGGAAAACCGATGTAGACGCGGCCCGGCGCGCCGTTGAGCTGAGCGATCGTGAGCGCATGGAGCGCAGCGGTTCACGGGGCTAGACAGTTCTATACTGCAAGCGACCCGGCTTACTGTAGCGCCAGCGCAACTGGCGGATGGGGCTCGACCGCCCGTTCGCCAGCTGCGCTGGTTGCGCAGAAGCGCGTAGCACCCATAGCACGGTAATTTCTTCCATGAATGCATCCGTGAGCGACGCTGAGGAGATCCGCCTGCGCTTGTTGCATGCCCTCAACCTGCTCGATACCGAGCCCGAGCCGGAGTTCGACCGCATCACTCGGCTGCTGGCCCGTGTCCTGGACGTTCCCATCGCCCTGATCACCCTGGTGGACGAACATCGCCAATGGTTCAAGTCTGCCGTGGGGCTTCAAGTGCGGCAGACACCTCGGGAAATCGCCTTCTGCGACCATGCCATTCGCCAGCGTCATGCCTTTGTGGTAACCGATGCCCAGGGTGACGAACGCTTCGCCAACAACCCTCTGGTTACCCAATCGCCCTATATTCGCTTCTATGCCGGCGTGCCGCTGCACACCAGCGAGGGCCATGCCATGGGCACCTTGTGCGCCATCGATTCGCGCCCTCGCGAGCTGTCCGCGGACCAACTGCAGATTCTCACGGACCTGGCCGAATTGGCCGAGCGGGAATTGCGCCTGCGCGAAACGGCTTTCTTGTCCCGCTCCCATCTGGAGCACTCCCAGGCCCGTATCGAGACCGCCGAAGACCGCCTGCGCTCGGTGTTCGAAAGCGCGGGGCCGGGCATGGCCTTGTCCGACGCCGAAGGCACCCTGCTGCGAGTGAACCCGGCCTTTTGCGAACTGGCCGGATACAGTGCTCAGGAGTTGGTAGGCATGAGCTACCGACAACTGACCCACCCTGACGATCTGGAAGACAACGCGCAGTTGCGTGAACAGCTGCGTAAGGGCCTGATCTCGCGCTTCGAAATGGAAAAACGCTACCTGCGCAAGGACGGCGACGTGCGATGGGTCCACCTCACCCTTACCCGCCATGACCTGAGCAATGGCGAGCTGGATTTCATCCTGGCTGTGGCCACTGACATCGAGGCTCGCAAGACCGCCCAGGCTGCCTTGGCTCAACTGGCCGAGGAACTGGAAGCCCGCGTGGCCGAGCGCACCCAGGCCCTGCATCAGCGTGAGGCGGAGCTGGTGGCTGTGCTCGAATACACCCAGGATGCTTATGTGCGTACCGACGAGCACGGCCGCATCCTGGCCTGGAACCGCCAAGCCGAGGCGACCTTTGGCTGGTCTCGGGAGGAAGCGGTAGGCCGGCTGCTGGAAGACCTGCTGGTGCCACCGGAACTGCGCGAACAGCATGTGCGCGGCATGCGCCGTTACCTCAGTACCGGGGAGAACCGCGTACTGGGCAAGCGCCTGGAACTGCAGGCCCTGCATCGGCAGGGGCATACCATTCCCGTGGAGCTGCACATCAACGCCCTGCATGTGGAGCAGGGCGTGTTTTTCAACGCCTTCCTGCATGAAATCAGCGCCCGCAAGGCCCGAGAAGAAGCCCGCGAGCGCGAAGCCCTGCAAGACCCGCTCACCGGCGTGGCCAACAGGCGTGCCCTGAGCGAATGGCTACCCCGCGCCATGGCTGGCGCCAACGACGACGGCGACTGCCTGAGCGTACTCTTTCTCGACCTGGACGGTTTCAAGGCCGTGAACGATAACCTCGGCCACGACGCCGGAGACCTGCTGCTCAAGGAAATGGGCCAGCGCATGGTCCAGTGCCTGCGCGGCACCGACCGGGTGTTTCGCATCGCCGGGGACGAATTCATCGTGGTGCTCACCCACCTGGCCGACCCGGGCCAGGCCAGCGGTGTCGCCGAGAAATTGCTCACCGCCCTGAGCGCGCCCGTGCTGCTGGCCGCGGGTAGCGTCGAGCTCAGCGCCAGCATCGGCCTGACCCTCTACCGCGACGGCGACCCGCGCGCCGCCGAACAGCTGATCAAGGATGCCGACACCGCCATGTACGACGCCAAGCAGGCGGGCCGTAATCAGGTGCACGTATTCGAACCTTCCCGGCAAATCCCCGTCCTTTGAACACTGTCTTTGCAAGAGAGCTCCGCCATGTTCAAGGATTTACAGCAAATCAGGGTCAACGAACTGCGCCTGTGGCACGACATGCTCGAAGACGCCAAGCTGCGCAAGGGCGCACCGGACTACTATCAGGCCGCACTCCGTACCCACGTGGAAGTGCTCGAACGCCTGGGCGTGATCAGCACCCAGGAATGCTTCGATCTCAAGCGGCAAGCCGACGACGCCTACGCCCAGGCGCGCGAAACGCTGGAAGACGACTCCATTCGCTAGCTCCCACCGGAATACACTTCCGAAGCCTTGCATAAGGCTCCAGTTCACCCGGTGGGAGCCAGCAAAGCTGGCGAATTCCCTCTTGATGCAGGGTTATTCGCTAGCTGTCGCTAGCTCCCACCGGAATACATTTCCGAAGCCTTGCATGGGGCTCCAGTTCACCTGGTGGGAGCCAGCAAAGCTGGCGAATTCCCTCTTGATGCAGGGTTATTCGCTAGCTGTCGCTAGCTCCCACCAAATATCTTTTCGAAGCCTTGCATGAGGCTCCAGTTCACCCGGTGGGAGCCAGCAAAGCTGGCGAACAACCCCCCGATTCCATGCCCAATCAGGCACATCCCCCCAACGCATCCCGCTGCATCGATTCCAGATTCTTTTCAATGGTCTCGCAGATGGCATCCACCGGAATCTGGTGCTCGCTGGCGCGGAAGGGGCTTTGCAGGTCTGTGCCGATGCGCTCGATGGCCAGCAGCATGAAGCCCACCACCGTCGACGCCAGGGGCGTGAACCAGCCCAGGGATTCCACCAGGCCGATGGGCACGATCAGGCAGAACAGGGTCAGGAACAGCCGGGGGAAGTACACATAGGGGTAAGGCAGCGGGGTATTGGCGATCCGCTCCATGCCGCCTTGGGCATTGGACAGTTCCACCATGGTGGCCTCCAGCCGTGCCAGGCGCATGCTGTCCAGTCGCCCCGCCTGGTACTCCTTCGCCAGCAGCGCCGCCGACCCGTTGAGAATGTCATTGGCGAAGTTGTTGGTGCTGCCGTGGCGCTCGAATTCATCATCCGGAATGAACGCACGCACCTCAGGCGGGCAGGGGCGCCCGCGCAAGTGCGCCGCCACGCAGTTCACATAGGCCACATGCCGACGGAGCAGCGTGGCCTTGACCGGGTTGGCGCCCTCGGCCGGGTCCTCCACGAAGGTCAACACCTCGCGCGCGAAGCTGCGCGAGTTGTTCACCATGGAACCCCACAGTGTCCGCGCCTCCCACCAACGACCGTAGGCGCTGCTGTTACGAAAGCTGATCAACACCACCAGCGCCGAACCCAGCAAGGTAAGCGGCATCAAGGGCAGATTGAACTTGCTGTCCAGGAACAGCATGAAATCCACGGTCACGGCCACGTCCCACAGCAACAGCCAGAACAGGGACCAACCGACATAGCCCAGGGTCTTGATGATCAAGCGGTACTTCTTGATGATCGCTGCCTTCACTTCAGAACCTCGCGTGATGCGCTTGTGTGATGAGCGTCCGACGGTGAAGGAGGGCGGAAGGTTCGGTACTAGAGCGGGGCAATCCGTTACAGGACGTGAATCGGTTCAGGGGCAGTCGCCAGCAGGGACGAGGAAGCACGCGCGAGCGTGATGCCTTCGGGCGGATCGCGTAAGGTAGAGCGCTCATGCCTTCATGGAGCGCCTTGTCATGCCCACCACAGAACGCCTGCCTGCCTTGCTGGAAATCCTGCGCGAACGTTCACCGGTAGAGGGCGCCGCGCTCGCCAGGGAAATGGGCGTTACCCCACGAACCCTGACCAAGGACATCGAATGTCTGAGAGCTCAAGGCGCTCGCATCGAAGGTGACGCCGAGGCAGGCTACACGCTGCGCCCGGGGGTTCAGCTACCGGCCCTGGCGCTCACTGACGACGAACTCGAAACCCTGATGCTGGGCCTGCGCTGGGTCACCGGTCGCTCGGACCAGCGCCTGGCCCAGGCTGGCCAGAGCGCCCTGGATAAAGTCAGCGCAGCCATACCGCCCGGCTTTCGGCACGGGCTGAACAAGTCCACTTTGTTCCTCAGGCCCCAGGCCCCTCAGGAAACGCCAGAGGTCACCGAAGCGCAGATTCACGAAGCCATCCAGGCCGAGCGAAAGGTCAGCATGCTTTACCGCGACGCCAGCGGCCGCGCCACGACTCGCGTTATCTGGCCGGTAGGCCTGGGATATTTCGATAAAAAGCTTGTGCTGGTGGCCTGGTGTGAAAAGCGCGAAGACTTCCGCCATTTCCGGCCGGCGCGGATGGTGGTCTTCGACATCTTGAAAGAAGGCTTCCCCATACGCCGCCAGGCCCTGTTGGAACGCTGGCAAGCACTGGAAGGCGTCGAGCTGGTGTAGGAGGCAGCGAAGCTGCCGAATCCAAGCCGCCCTTGGTATCTCTTTTCCTCGGCCATGGCATGAACGCCGTCCAGATACCATTCACCCTCCCAGCGCAATTCCACCCCGCCAGGCCAGTCCAACCTTAAGCGAGGTACCCTTCGCCAGCGCCAAAGGCCCCCGTCAGGCCCTGAAACCGGAGACCCAGCCATGGCCGCACAGCCTGATAAACAACCCAGCCACGCCCACCAGCAGCCCTATGACCTGCTCGAAAGCCCCAAGGGCAGCCCCATCAAGATGTGGAATCGCGGCGTCCCCGTGGAGCCCGCCGCCCGCCAGCAATTGCTCAACACCGCCCAGATGCCGTTCATCTTCAAGCACCTGGCGGTGATGCCAGACGTGCACCTGGGCAAGGGCTCCACCATCGGCAGCGTAATCCCTACGAAGGGCGCCATCATCCCCGCCGCCGTGGGCGTGGACCTGGGTTGCGGCATGTCCGCCGTGCGCACTTCACTGCGCGCGCCAGACCTGCCCGACAACCTCGCTCCGCTTCGACACGCCATCGAAAAAGCCGTACCCCACGGCCGCACCGCCAAGGGCGGTCGCGATACCGGCGCCTGGGTCACCCCGCCCAGCCAGGTGGACCACGCCTGGGCCGCGCTTAAAGGCCGCTTCGACCGCATCGTGGCCAAGCACCCGGTGCTGGCGAAAACCAACAACCACAAACATCTCGGCACCCTGGGCACCGGCAACCACTTCGTGGAGGTATGCCTGGATGAAACCGATCACGTCTGGTTCATGCTCCACACCGGCTCTCGCGGCGTCGGCAACGCCATCGGCACCTACTTCATCGCCAAGGCCCGCGAAGAAATGCGCGCCCACATCGCCAACCTTCCGGACAAGGACCTGGCCTACCTCAAGGAAGGCACCCGCAGCTTCGACGACTACGTGGAAGCCGTGGAATGGGCCCAGGACTTCGCCCGCCAGAACCGCGCCGTGATGATGCTCGCCGTGCTCGACGCCGCCCGCAAGGTTATCCACAAGCCCTTCGACGCCCACCTCGTCGCCGTGGACTGTCATCACAACTATGTGGAGCGCGGCACCTACTTCGGTGAAGACATCCTGCTCACCCGCAAAGGCGCCGTCTCCGCGCAGAAAGGCCAAATGGGCATCATCCCCGGCTCCATGGGCGCCAAGAGCTTCATCGTCCGCGGGCTGGGCAATGAAGAAGCCTTCTGCAGCTGCTCACACGGCGCCGGACGCGTGATGAGCCGCACCCAGGCCAAGGCGATGTTCACCGTCGAGGATCAGAAACGCGCTACCGCCGGGGTGGAGTGCCGCAAGGATGCCGCGGTGATCGACGAGATCCCCATGGCGTACAAGGACATCGACAAGGTGATGGCCGCGCAGCGGGATCTGGTGGAGGTGGTGCATACCTTGCGGCAGGTGGTTTGTGTGAAGGGGTGAGCGTGAATCACCCATTTTGACTCATTCATCCTCCGCTGCCAGCGCAGCTTCCAAGTCGACGTCGATGTTACCGACGAGCGCGTGGATGCGTGATACAAGGCTGGCGTCTATGGCCTGTAGATTCTCAGGGTGACCGGCGCTGTCCCTGGCCAGGAAGCCTAGAAGCTGGCCGATCAGCGGGTCATCCTCGGAAGCCTCGGCACGGGTCAGTACCACTTCGCCACTGGGGCGAATTTCGTGATGGATTTTGTCCCGCTTATTGAGGCCCGAGGCGTGACGTACTGTTTCAGGGACCGCAGTTCGATAGCGGTCGGTAAGCGTGGGCTCGACTTCAAGCGCTCGGGTCATGATCGGCTCCAAGAGAAGGGCTTTGGAGCGAAGGTAATGCAACTGCGTTGTTCCGCCAATGCTGGCCTCAGGCTCCCCTCAAGGATACTGCTCGCTAGTTATTATGCGCGTTTGTGAGGCAAGTAGCCGGAGATAGGCTGCAGGCCGATTTGTTGGGCGAATAGCCGAGCCTGCTCTGCGATGTATGCCAGGGCCATTATCACTTGGCCACTGCAGAGCGTGCTGGGTAGTTGATTGCCAAATCGCTTTCAACGCTGCGCCTGGTCTTCACATTGTCTATCCACTGCCTTGACCAGCGCCTGCTGGTCAAACACGGAAAGGTGCACCTTACACACCGCGCCCTCGGGCAGGCTGAGGTGTACGATCGAGCCTGCGCTGCCGCTTTGGAGTTCACCTCCTTGGACGATTTCGGACGTCCCGCCCGAACTGCTTTGGCTTACCTTCAGCTGATACCGCAGTGTGAGCGGGGTGGGGTTTTCAAGGTGAGGGCGGATCACCACAATTCCACCATCGCGCTGAGTATCGATGCTTACGGCCAGCTGACTGTAATCGATCATGGGGCTCACTGTTGGGTAACGGTTGCGGTACCACCGGTGCCGTACTGGCTTACGGTTACCTTGCCGCCGAAGCCATTCTGGGTCACGCTGGCCTGGTTACCGGTGCCATATTGGCCGACAAAGGCCTGGTTATAGGCACCGCTTTGTACCACGCTGGCTTGGTTGCCAGTGCCGATCTGGGTGACTGCGGCCTGGTTGTAGCGGCCATTTTGGTCAAGCTGGACGTAGTTGTTGTAGCCGTATTGCGCCACCGCAGCGGCGTTGTAAGCGCCCCCCTGGTTGACCGTTGCGGTATTTCGGTCGCGCTGTTGCAGCATTTGGAGGTGCTGGTCGCGGCCGACTTGATCTACAGCGGCACTATTGTCATTGCCAATCTGAGTCAGGTCGACTCGGCTTCCGCTGGGGCGAATGCTCGAATAGCGTGCCTCCGATACCAGGTCTGCCGCCTGGCTCGCGGTGCTGGCTATCAGCAGGGCTGCAGCTAATAGGCCGCGCCAGCGGTAATGAGCGTTACGATCCATGTACTTCACCGTTAGCAGTGTCTCGGTTTTCAGGGCCCGTGGGAGATAGCGTGGTTTGCTCGTCATAGGCTTGTAGGTAGCGCTGCAACAATGGCTTATTCAGGTCGTCGGGGTTTTTCAAGTTCCAACTGCCATCACGTGCTCCCTGCGCGATGAGATGGATCAGACCATTTTCGATGGCTTCACGCACACATTGCTGCACCGGTTCGTTCTGCGAGAATCCGGTTTCGACTTCCAACAAGTGTTGGTAGCTCACATATTTGAACACGCCAAAGTCCACTTGGATCGAGAAGATCGTCTTGGTGGTGGTAACGCTCTGGATGATGTCGCCCGTGCGAATGTCGACCGCACGCAGGTTCACGGTGACCTGGTCTTGGCGGTAAGTGTCGGAAGGTCCGATACCTAAATAGCGCACCCCGGCACCGCCGGTGCGCACATTGCTTTCGTAGGCGATGATCGCGCCTTCGATGATCAAGTTGGCCGGACGCAGGGCAGGTAGCTGCACCTGGGCTTTGTCCTGCGGGATTTCCAGGGCGCGGATGATCTTGCGCTCGGTGAGAAGGTCTTGGAGATTTTCGCGCTCGACAGGTTTGAACCAGCGAGAATCCCGCAGCGCGGTGATCAGCAGCGAAGCTGCGCCCTGGGTCACCGAGGTTGAGAATGAGCTATCCGGCGAAGGTTTGTATTGGCCGGTCTGGTCTCGCAACCCATAAACAGCCACGGAGATTGGACCTGCCGGAGGGGGCAGCCGAACCAGATCCCGCGTGCTGTGAGTAGGAGGCGAAATACTTGCAGCAGAAATAGTGCCCGCAGGGCGCGAAGTGGCACAGCCACTCATGACTAACGCGGCGATTATCATCAATGAAAGCGAGCGGGCGCGCATGGTGTTACTCCGTAAAAAAACCGCCGGGGTGGAGACCGGCGGAGTTACTGCATGGTGACTGCTAAAGCGAGGTATTAACGCTGAGTCACTACAGCGCTGTTGCTGGCGCCGCCGGACTGGCTGATGGTGGCTGTCTGGAAGTTGCCGCTTTGGGTCAGGCTGACCACGTTGGCAGTGCCGCTCGCCGCGATACCGCTCTGGTTGATAGTGGCGGTGTTGTTGAAGCCGGTTTGCAGCAGGGTTTCTTCGTTATAGGCGCCCGACTGGTTGACGTAGGCGGAGTTATCACTGCCCCAGCTCTGGGTAACCAAAGCCGTTTCATTGAGGCCGCGCTGGTTCACAGCAACCAGGCCGTTATCAGCGCCTTCTTGCTTGACCGTGGCGTTATGGTTGTGGCCTGCCTGGTCAGCAGTGGCGCGGTTGCCGGTACCGGCCTGGGTGATGGTTGCGTTCATGTTATTACCCGAACGCTGATAGGCACGAGCGTCGCCCAACGAACCGGTCTGGGTGATAGTAACGCCACCAAAGTTGGCGTTGGACTGCTCTACCAGGCCTACGTTGTTGTTGCCGGACTGGTTCACGCTGGCGTTCTTGAAGTCGGTATCGTACTGGGTGATATAACCCTTGTTGTTGAAGCCGCCCTGGGTCACTTTCACCGATTCACCCATGTAGCTGTCGGTCTGGTTGATTCCGGCGTAGTTGCTGGTGCCTTTCTGGTCGATTGTGGCCGCACCGGCAATGGTCTTGTTTTGCGAGATGTAGGCTTTGTGGCTATTGCCGCCCTGATCGATCTGCGCTTTAGCGTTGCCACTTCCAGCCACTTGTGTAATGCCGGCGTCGTTGCCATGGCCACCATTGACAGCCTGGTTGATAGTGGCAGTAACTTTGGCCACGGTAGTGCCTTCCTGGCGGATATTGGCGTTGTTTTGCGTGCCGCCTTGGGTCAGCTTGGCGACCTGGTCCACGTCCTTGGCCAGCGGAGTACCCGAAACCTGAGTGACGGCGGCGGTGTTCGACGCGCCTACCTGCTTCACAACCGAGTCATTCCGCGTGCCGGTCTGGTTGATGCTGACCTTCGAGCCGGCCGCAAAAGCCTGGTCGACGTTCAGAACGTTCTTGTCACCGTTCTGAGAGGTATTTACGGTGCTGTTGTCTGCGAAGGCAGTGCCTGACAAAGCCGCCAGTACGGCAACAGCGATCAACGATTTACGTGCGAACATGGAGATATTCCTTTCCCGGTTTAGTTTGTCTGGTGTGTGTTTGCGCAGGCAAAAGCGCCCGCACGTTTGCACTTCAAGCGTGGAACGAACTTTCTGTGGCGAGTTGCTGAGGATGCTTTTGGAAGCGAAATTATTGGTTGATCTGGAACGACGTGGTCTGCCCGGTTGTTTTGTCCGTAGTGGTGATTTGCAGCAGGCCAGCTGAAAGATTGGTGATTGTTATAGTGAAGTCGGTAGTTTCTACCGTGCCCGGGGTCAGTTTCCCATCGGTGCCAACAATGCTCGAAGTTACGGCCGATGAAACCCGACTTAGAATGGCGCTCTGCAACATGCTGTTGAACTGCGTCAAGGCACTGTTCGTTGAGCTGGAAGCGGTACTCGACGAATGATCGGTGAAGTGGTTCTGAGCATTCGCTTGGTTCAATAATACCGGGCCGTTGAGCGGGTTGCCGCCGAAGGACGGGTTCACGGGGGTGTACACCAGCTCGCTGGCTTGTAAGCCCGGCAATACAAATGGCAGCAGGGCAAGGCCCACGAAAACGGTCGATAAGCACTTCATGTAGAGTCCCTTCATAGCTCGTCGCGGCCCACATCCGGGTCGCCGAAAAATTGCGTCAACTGGTAGTCGAGGATGCCCTGGAACACCCGGGCGGCAGCATCTGCCGCAATGGCCGGGATCTGGCTTCGGTTCGTCGGAAGGAGCATCTGCATCATCCGGCGGTTGCCGTAGGTAATGTAGATCTGACTTCCCAAGCGCGCCGTAGGGCGCTCAGTGATCGATACACTGAAGCGGCCAGCCTCGTCTTTTTCATTCCATGCCAAAGCAAAACTGTCGTAGAAGGCGCGTCCATTCATTGTCACAGTCTGCCCCACCACTAGCCCGCCCACATCATCGCGGCTCAGAGCGCGGTGCTGTGTCAGAGCTTGTGTGGTGCTTACGCTTTCATCCGCAAAGGCCACTGAGCCGATGCATAGTGCGAGCGCAACCAGGCTGATCAAGGCAGAGCACTTCATTGGTTTTGTAAGGCACTGGATAAGATATGCGGCATTTAACTACAAGTGCCTTCACTATGCCACTATCCTTTAATCATTTTTTTGACTTAGCCATAAAGTTGGCGCCATATTTATGTCTTAAAACTTAGTAACTGGTTGGCGACTTTGCGGACCTAAGTTGATCACGTGCAAGTTCATTGACTCGCACATGCAGCGCCAGGCGCGCAACGTTCGCAAATCGGCGCTTACGGCAAGGTGTCACTCAAGAAGAAGGTGGGCTTGGTGCAGCGGTTACGGCGCGGCCACATGTGTCGGCGTCAGGAAAGAACGAATATCTGCGCGGCGCGCTTGATGATGCACTCTTTCAGCTAGACCTGAACTCGGCCACCAACCCGTCCGGGCCCAGGAACCCCTTATCGACGCTCAGGCGGCTGAGGGTCAGCTCCGCCAAGGGGCCGAGGATGCTCATGCTCAACCGCGCAAGTCGCCGCCAATCAGGGTGAACCCCGGGCGGGTTGGCCAGGCCGTCACCGCGAGCAGGTTGTTGGTGACCACATGTAGGTTCTGTCGGGAGGAAAGATGCAAGGCCAGCGCTGCGCAGGTGGTGCCCCCATTGAGCATCAGGGTGTCACCGTCCTCCACGTGCCGGGCCGCCGCCCGGGTGATGGCGTCTTTATGCTCGCGCTAAGTGAAGGTCTTTAACTCGAGCGCGGCGGGTTCGGGGCCATGCTGTGCTTACTTGGTCCCGACTTGATCCCGACTTAGCCCCGACTTAGCCCCGACTTAGCCCCGACTTAGTCCCTGCTTGGGACTGAAAAAGTCACGCCCGGTATGCCGATGACCAAACCGTGATAGAGCTGGATGTGCGCTGCATAGGCGATGAGCTTGGGGCCTGGCTATAATCTCCTGTCAAAGAGACTGCATCACTCGACACTTCGGGAACGCGGAACAACCCCAGAATTGCTGGCCCGCTTTCGCGCCGGACTTAGCCGTGCGGACGACCAAGGCGCTGCCACACTTGGGGCACAACCGCTTGGCGGTGGGGTCCGCCCGTTGCTGAAGCCGCTGTACATGCTCCCGATGGGTTGCCCGTGTCGGCGCGTGGCGCCCGGTTTGCAGGGCACTCAACATGGCACACACTTCGGCCTCGCTGAAGACAGGTTGCCGGAAGGACTCGATATAGCGAACGAAGCCGCCGCCCTGGGTGACATTGGCTGGCATCTCGGTTTTGAAGGTGCTGCTGCCAACGAAGGCAATCACCGAATGCACATGCTCGGGACTGATCCCCAGCGCGGCCTCCAGTGCCTTGAGGTGCTTGTAGTTCTGCCGTAAAGGATTCTGGAATTTGAAGCTGCGCTTGTAGAGCTTCTGGGTCCACTGTGCCTGGCCCTCGCTGCCGAAGATCCAACCACTCATGTTCTTAGTTTCCAGTACGAAAATGCCGTACGGGGACAGGAATACGTGATCGATTTGCGTGGTGCCGTCTGGGGTATCCAAGGTGAGGTTGTGCAGGCGACGGTAGGTTTTCTGGTCGAGGTGTAAGTAGGCCGCGAAGCGCGCCAAGAGCTCGCCGAGGTGACCCTTGGCCCAGCGGGACTTCAGCAGCGCAATCAGGGGAAGAGCGGAAAGAGGCCAAAGTAACAGCGGGCTCAGGTGAGGCAGCATTGATAGAACGCCATCGAGCGACCTATAAGGCAATATCCAGTGGCTCATCTTACCTGTTTTGTCCGTGATGGCTCTATAGCAACGCGTTGTTCGCTGGGCGCTGCAGGGGAATATGCCGAACCGCGACGCACATCGAGCGAGTGCGCCGCGATCCGTGGCAGCCGCCCTATACCGGTTGCCTGAGCTCAAGCATTAATTCAGAAACAAGCATGAAGCTGGTCTCGGTCAGCACGACCACGGCTTGGTTAATAGCCCGGCATAGCCTAAGGTCGGCGTCGCTTGTTTCGCTGGCCAGTACGACGGCCGTCTCCAGCAACTGGCTGGCGCGTTGAAGCTTTTGGTAAATGGGGGTAGTGGAATGGTCAGTCATGGTCGGCATTTCCGTATGTGAGCGAACACTGCCGCACCCGCCGTCAAACGAGTGGTGGCAGCTGTGCATGGGTTGACGGACCGGTCACATACGCACCCGGCGCACCCGAAGGCGCCCCACGCACAGCCGCCATTGAGTGTGGAGCGGGTATAGGAAAGCCCCGAGCCAAGCCATGAGACTGCACGTTCGTATGTAGGGCAGGCCGTCAAACCTGGTCGCGCGTGAGGCGTGACGGGGGGAGGATAGGGACGGTGAATTGCGAGGTCAACCGTCGGTGTTGGGCAATGGCATGCTCGCGTCCCCTGGATGAGCAGATCAGCGTTTGCCCCTTTCTCAACCAGCTCGGTCAATGCGATAGTGGGCTTGGTCATCGTGGTTTTCTTGGTGTTCGTTTGGTCTTCGCAAACTCAACGTTAGCCAAGAGCCACGATGACCCTCCTTGTTTGCCCATTGGGCGCTTTCGGCTGGTTCAGTTACACCAATTTCAGGGACACGATCAGTCCCCAGGGTATGGGTAGACTTCGCGGTCTTGTGGCCGGGGGGCATCATGATGAAGGCTCCTGAAAAACGGGAGCGTCAGGGGCGATGACTGGCTTTTGAAGGTGGGCTTAGTGCAGCGGTACGGCGCGGCCGAGTGTGTCGGCGTCGGCAAGACCGAATACCTGCGCGGCGCGCTTGATGATGTACTCTTTCAGCTAGACCTGCTGGTTTCTGACTTCGTACAGGCCGAACTCCGTCACTGCGCTGTCTGCGCCCAACAATGTCTCGTCGCCGCTCGCCGGCGTAGGCTATTAGATCTGGCCCTATGGCAACACGCCAGCAATCCGATCTACACTGAGATTTGCCTATGTCTATCTGATGCTGAAAACCGGAGTGCGCCTGTGAGTGATATGCAAGGAAGCCTGTTCAAGTTCTGGTTAAGCGACACCGGTAAAGCCTTGACTACGGCTGATAACTATCGGTCGGGCCTGAATACAATCACCAAGCACTTGGGGCGTGACGTGCTGCGAATAACGGACGTCGACGAGCTCGAGGCTCTATACCGTCAGTATGGCCCCGGTGGGGAGTTTGCACATATAGGTGCAAGCAATAGCGGTAACGTGCACAACGGGCTCAAGCAATGGCTGGAGTATCAGAGGCGGCAGTTCATGCTAGGTGCGATCCCTGGCTATGCCGATCAGCGCGTATTTGAGCTACTCAGCAAAGGTACGCCTGAGGAGCAAATGTGGGTTTGGACGTTATTAAGGTGCATCCGCCAACGATACCCGCAGGCGGATCACTGGACCGTAAACGTTACCCCGCCTGATATCCGAATCGGCGTGCGCGAGCAGAGCAGCCTTAGGGGCAGGCCTGCGTTTACCCTTTATTGGTACGGCGGTGAACTACGTTTTTCGCTGCGTGAGATAGCCGATCATCATGCCTTGATGAACGCGCGGGGGGAGAAGTGGGAGATCAGCGCTCGCCATCGCCCTGCTCAAGCAGACATAGAGGCCTGGCTGACCACGGTGGACCATGTGCTTACAGGTAAGCAATTGCCATTAAAGGGTTCTGGTAGGGTACCTAGCGATTATGGACAGGCTGAACTGGGAGGACCCGAAGCAGTGATCAACTTACCAACGACCAAACCACCCCTTAACCAGATCCTCTTCGGCCCGCCTGGGACAGGCAAGACCTACGCCACCATCAATCAGGCCTTGGCGGTACTTGCCCCTGAATTTCTGGCGCAAAACGCCGACAACTCGCCCGAAGCGCGCCAAGCTCTCAAAGCAGAATTTGAGCGTTTCGCGACTGCTGGCCGCGTTCGTTTTGTTACTTTCCATCAAAGCTTCAGTTATGAGGATTTCGTAGAAGGCATCCGGGCGGATTCAGACAGTGAAACAGGCCAGTTGCGCTACTCCATCGAAGCAGGTGTGTTCAAGCGATTGTGCGACGATGCAAAAACGCAGCCTGCGACGGACCTGGGTATACGCCCAAACCCGGCTATTTGGAAAATCTCTATAGATGGTTCAGGCTCCTCACCTAGCAAAAGCTATTGTCTGAAACACAATGAGGCCCGCATTGGTTGGGGCAAGACCGGGGATTTGCGCGAAAACTACGAGGCCAACGCCTATTACCAAGGGTTGGGCGGCGGCGATAAAGGCACACTCCATTACTTTGCTGAGCAAATGGCAGTGGGGGACATTCTCTTATGCATCCAATCGGCCGAGAAGATCGGCTCCATTGGAGTGGTCACTAGTGAGTACCGTTTCGAGCCCAGGACGCCGGAAGGGGTGATACCTGACTATCAGCACGTACGCTCGGTGCGTTGGCTTTATCGCGATATCAACCTGTCTGTCCTGCCGATCAACGATGGCCGCCAGTTCACGCTGAAAACCGTCTACGCCATGAGCCGGTTCACTTGGGCGGACCTACTCACATACCTACAGCACGAGGGCGTAAAGCCCGCCGAACCTTCAGCATTAACGACGCCTACGGATGATCCCTACGTGCTCATCATCGATGAGATTAACCGAGGCAACGTGTCGCGTATCTTCGGCGAGTTAATTACGCTAATCGAACCTTCCAAGCGCGAAGGCGCGGATGAAGCGCTCAGCCTGCAATTGCCCTACTCGAAAAAGCCGTTCACTGTGCCAAAGAATGTGTACCTGATCGGTACCATGAATACCGCAGATAGGTCCTTAGCTGGACTGGATATCGCGCTGCGCCGCCGTTTTGTGTTCAGGGAAATGTTGCCAGAGCCGCATCTGTTGGATGGCACAGCAGTAGAGGGTGTGAACATCGGCCAGCTATTGAGAGTAATGAATCAGCGTATCGAGGTGCTACTAGACCGTGAACATTGCCTGGGGCATGCGTACTTCATGCCATTGGCGAATGGTGGCACCTTGGCAGAATTGGAGCTGATTTTCCGCAACCAAGTACTGCCTTTGTTGCAAGAGTATTTTTTCGAAGATTGGCAGCGCATCCAGTGGGTGTTGAATGATCACCGCAAGCCGCCTGTCGATCGCTTTGTGGTAAGTGAAGACCAAGACCATCTGGCGCTGTTAGGCAATAAAGTACCCACTCAGGGCCAAGTGTGGCGTATTAATCCGCAAGCGTTCGGCCGGTCAAGCGCTTATGCCGGGGTCATCACCTGCGACGGCATCGATTCGACTGAGGCTGACATCAGGGAGCAGGAAGCTTGAGCATCAGCGTTCTTGTTCGAGAGTACGCCAGGCTTACCACGGCGGCGGTACCATCGGGCAACCTGGATTGCGCGCAGATTTCGGAAAGCGCCTTCGATTGGCTATGTGACCTGAGTGCAAGCTTCAACCGCAGTGGCGCCACGCTGCTGCAGGTGGAGGGCAGACAATCGCTGAAGTGGGACAGCTATGTAGGGGTAATCGAAACGCCGTGCGGTACACGACTGGAGATACTGCCCAAGCATATCGAGCAGGATGCCTGCGTGCGCAGAAGCCGAGCGCTGCTTCGGAAGTTGATTCAAGCGGCGCTCTCCTTGAAACCACGGCAGGTGTCGGTGACGGGGCTTGAGTTGTTTGATGCCCCGCTGACTGAATGGGTGATGGGGCAGTTCCTGACTGAGCTAGACGTGTTGATAAAGCGCGGTATTCGCTTTGACTATAAACGCGTCGAGGAAGAGCAACGTTTTCTGCGTGGACAGCTCAATGTGATCGGGCAGCTTCGCCAGCCGCTGAGTAGGCAGCATCACTTCCAACTTCGCCACGATGTGTATTTGCCCAACCGTGCTGAGAACCGCTTGTTGAAACTCGCGCTGGAGCGCGTTGCTAAGGTTACGCGGGAGCCTGCTCATTGGCGGCTCGCCAATGAGCTTCGCACATTGTTGGCCGAAATCCCCGCAAGCCGTCAAGTCCAAGAGGATTTGCGTCTTTGGAGCTTTGATCGCCTGATGGCTCACTATCGAGCGATCAAACCCTGGTGTGAGCTGATTTTGAATCACCAGATGCCGGTAGCCGTGCAGGGCGAGTGGAAAGGCATGAGCCTGCTGTTCCCCATGGAGCGGCTGTTCGAGAACTACGTAGAACAGTGGTTAGACAGCCAGTTGAAGCCCGACGCCAAACTGACAAAGCAGGCCGCCGGGGCGGTGCTGTGTCGTCATAACGAAAAAGGTATGTTCCGGCTGCGGCCGGACATATTGATCGATACACCTGATCAACGCTGGGTGATGGACACCAAATGGAAACGCATCGACCAGCGCAATGCAAAGCAGAATTACAATCTCAGCCAGAGCGATTTCTACCAGCTGTTTGCCTACGGTCATAAATACCAGAAAGGAGGGCAAGTGCCGAAGTTGGTACTGATCTACCCCTATTGGGCCGGCTTCCAACATGCATTGCCGGTGTTCGATTACGGAGGAGGGATGCAGCTATGCGCATTGCCATTCGATTTGGACAAGGATTGCCTGCTGGATGCAGACACGGTGCAGGTGCCTTTCCTCTAGCTGCTTTATGGGCGCCTTATGGACGCGACGAGATTGGATATTATTGAAAGTTGCAGGGCTTGGATGCTAGAGGCTGAGAGGTCGAATGGGGAGATGCTGGAGCTCAATGTTGTCTTCACGCGTCTGCGTACCGACGCTATTCTCTTCCAAATATTATACTGGTAAAAATTGAATGACATGGACCATTTCTTCGGTGACTGCCTACGGCGGTGTCGTGTTGAGCTCAACTGGGCTGATACTGTTGCGCGAGCCCATGAATCACTACGACGGCTACGTGTGGACATTCGCCAAAACTCGAGTGAGTGAGGGTGAAACACCGGAGCAAACCGCATATCGCGCAGTTCGTAGTGGGTTCGCCACTAATGCCAAAGCTGTTGGAGTGCTGCCAGGAGAGTACATGGGAGGAACGTCGCTAAGCGCGTTTTTTCTAATGTTGCCCCAACTTAACCACGGTACGCTGAATGAGCATACCCAGGCAACGTGCTGGGCGAACTTCGATCAAGCTCGCGTGTTGATTGGTAAGACTACCAATACCGTTGGCCGTAAGCGTGATCTCGCGGTATTGGAAGCAACCCGGCAATGGTTGGAGCGAAACGAAAAAGGTGTTATAGCCTTTGAGCAGCATGGTTCTCTCGGGTGGGCGGTTAAGGGAGATTGGTTAACCGAGGAAATGCCCGAGCAGCGGACAACACTATCATTGGATTTTAACCTGGACGCTGAGGACGTGGAGGCTATTCGCAAAGGATATATTCCGTCAGAGATGGAAGAAAAATGGTTTAGTTACTTTGTTGACAACGTGCTTTATCAGCATCGCAGCTGGACAGGGTTCATGATAGATCAGATCACTTTCGAAACCACCCTGACTGGGCTTCGGGCGGTAAGTGCTGTGGTAAATCGTGACCCTAGGCAATATCAACAAACGGACGATGCGGTGGATATTCGGCGTATAGAATCAATGGTTCGTGAGTTGGCTGCTCACAACAGGGGTAGATAAGGGAAGGCGGCTACGAACACCACCAAAATCATGACTATCTTTAGCGCACGACTTTTATATCAACTACATTATGGAGTTAGGGATTCTCCGATCAAGTTTCCAAGCACCCGCCAACCTGTGCTGAAATAGCCTTCGCCCACCCACTGCGACAGACCGCCATGAGCCAGATGAGCTTTTCCGATTTCGAATACGCCGGCAAGCGCAAGCAGACCCGCCGCGAGCGCTTTCTGGCCGAGATGGATCAGGTGGTGCCCTGGGCAGGGCTGGTGGCGCTGATCGACCCGCACTACCCAAAGGCGGGTGGCGGGCGCAAGCCGTACCCGCTGGAGACCATGCTGCGCATTCACCTGTTGCAGAACTGGTTTTCGCTCAGCGACCCGGCGATGGAGGAAGCGCTGTACGAGATCACGCCGATGCGCCAGTTCGCACGCCTGACCTTGAGCGCGCCGATTCCCGAAGACACCACGATCATGAAGTTCCGGCACCTGCTAGAGAAGCATCAACTGGCGGCCGGGATTCTGCAGGTTATCAACGGCTATCTGCAGGACAAGGGCCTGTCGCTGCGCCAGGGTACCATCGTCGACGCCACCATCATCCACGCGCCGAGTTCGACAAAGAACAAAGACGGCAAGCGCGACCCCGACATGCACCAGACAAAGAAGGGCAATCAATATTTCTTTGGAATGAAGGCGCACATCGGCGCGGACGTGGAATCGGGCCTGGTGCATCATGTTCACGGCACTGCCGCCAACGTCGCGGACGTCACCCAGGTAGCCGAACTGCTGCATGGCGACGAGAACGCAGTGTATGCCGATGCCGATGCCGGTTACACCGGGGTCGAGAAACGGGAAGAGCATGCCGGGCGTGAGGTGATCTGGCAGATTGCAGCGAGGCGCAGCACCTATACCGCCTTGCCCAAACGCAGCCTGATCTACAAGGGCAAGCGGCGCATCGAGCGTGCCAAAGCGCAGACCCGGGCAAAGGTCGAACACCCGTTTCGAGTCATCAAGCGCCAGTTCGGCTACGTGAAAACGCGGTTCCGTGGCTTGGTGAAGAACACGGCGCAACTGACGACCCTGTTCGCCCTGTCGAACCTGTGGATGGCTCGAAAACATGTAATGGGTACGGGCGAGTTGCGCGTGTAGATGGGCAAAACGGGCTGAAAAGCCCCGCTTGGCCCTGCGCATGGGCACTGACGACTAAAAACGGACGCGATCTCGGTATTTTTGCGTCCGTCAGACCTTTCTGGCGAAGTTGCTCGGAGCTTTCTTAGGTAAAAGCAGGTCCACCTCAAAGGTGTCGCCGTGTTCGCTAATGGACGTTTGCGCGCGTCAGCTCAGAATCGCTAAACGTGACCAATGCTGGCATATGCAGCGCCTGATGCTTGGCTTAGCGCAGGACTATACTGAGTCGACTTCAAGCCGGGTTTGATGCCAGACGGCTGGTTCTGGCCTACCCCCGATTAGCAACCCCAAACGGTACATGCACCAGCGGCAAATCTCCCGCGGGTGAGCTCAAGTGACTGCGCTGGTCATCGAAGAACATGTGCGGTTTGAGAATGCTCAGTACCCGTGATTTTTCCATTCCGCCGAGGAAGAAGGATTCATCCGGCGACACGCCCCATTCCTTGAGGGTGGTCACCACGCGTTCATGGGAGGGTGCATTGCGGGCCGTCACGATGGCGATGCGCAGGATCCGTGAATAGTCCAGGTCCTGTGCAAGACGTCGTTGTTCCAGTGCCTGGATCAGCGATAGCTTGCGCACCAGGTCCGCGAGAGGGCCGGGGTTATGGGCGATGCCTTGGCGTTCGGTCTCATGGGCCTGGAATTCGTCCAGGTTCAGGTTGCGCTTGTACACGCTTTCCGCTTCGTCGTCGGCAATTACGCCGTCGAAGTCGAAAGCTACCCTTAACTCAGGGTCGAGTTCGTCGTCGTACACCTTGGAAGGCAACACGCGGCCAGCGGGGTAGTTGGCATCGATGGCCCGTTGCACGTCTTCTTCGTTGGCGCTGAGAAACAGCGACGCATTGAAGGCAGGCAGATAGGCGTACGGCGAGCGGCCGGTCATGAAGGCGGCACGGCTGATTTCCAGTCCGTAATGTCGGATAGAGCGAAACACCCTTAGGCCGGTTTCAGGCGAATTTCGCGAGAGCAGCACCACTTCCACCGGCTGCTCGTTCGGAAATGCCTGGTTGAGGCTCAAGAAACGACGGATGAACGGAAACGCCACGCCCCGAGGGAAAGGCTCGTCCAGGTGTTGTTCCTGATGTTGGCGGTAGGCTTCCACCCCTTCGTTCAAGTACACCTCATGAGACTCCGTGAGATCGAAGAGGGCGCTGGAAGCGACGCCGACCACCAGTTTTTGTTCGATGGGGTAGGGCATGGTTGGCCTTTGAAAAAATGGTCTACAGCTGCTTAAGTTCGACGGACGCTCGATCAGTCATACAGCCAAGCCTTCAGTTCCTTCAAGTTTTTCACCCAGATCTGCTGCGCTTCGGGCTTGGGGTCCAGCTTCTTCGGGTCGATCTGATAGCGTTGCAGCACATACTTCACCAGCGCCTGACGCGTCTGAATTTCCAATGTGCCCCCAACCATACCGAAATCGGTTTCTATGATTGCCTTCTGTTCCGGCGTAAGGCGCTCATCGGGCACGATCAGCACCGGCACCTCGGTGTTCCATTCATGGTCGCCTTCGATGCCATGGGTGGTGACATCGTCCATCAGGTCAGGCACACCCCGGAGCCGGCTCAATACGAAATCCCGGTACGCCTGGTTCTTTTCGCAATACGCCCGCACGTGCCAGCGCATGCCGGTATACACCAAAGTGTGCGGCGCGATCAGGCGAACCTCCGGCGTCGGGTTTGCCAGGGACACGTATTCGATTTCGAGACGCAGATGCTCCCGACAAGCCTTGAGCAAAGGGCGCAGCACTTCGGCCGTGATCGAACGGTCCGGCACTTCCAATACCCGGGTGTGGGCATAGGCCAGGGCAAGCCCCTCGATGTGCCTGGCGCGGGAATTGTTCTGATAGAGCAGGTGCAGATACGCGCTGGCGCTGTCATCGATGAACAGCGGCTTGAACTGCTTGCTCGGCACGTAGCCTTTCAGTTGTTTGTCATATGTAAGGTTTTTAGGCGCATGCTCGGTGATGTAGGTATTGATGTCCTTCGACGCCTGCTGCCGGCTGATGCCGAAGCTCTGCATCAGATGCCCCGTGGTTAGCCGGCCCTCCCACCAGGCCACCGTCTCGATCAATCGATAGCGAAGGGCTAGGTCCCAGCGAACCTGTTCGATGGCCTGCTTGCGTTTCATCCTGTCTCCACATGCGCGAATAATTTACCTGTACAAGTCTACAATCTAGATCTGTCGAGTTCCATTACATATCGTGCGTCCCAACAGCGGCCTGCACGGCCAGCGACACGTTAAGGGACTACCAATGAATACGATGGAACAGATCAAAGGCTGCCTGCTGGGCGGCGCGGTGGGCGAGGCCCTAGGTGTGCCTGTGGACGCACTGTCGTGGCCAGGCATTCAACTCGCCTACGGCCCCCATGGTGTTAGCGAGCTGGCCCCCACCACCAGCCGCACACGCTGCACTCAAAACCTGCAGATGACCTTATTCACCGGGGAAGGCCTGCTACGTGCGTTTCTGCGCAACAGCCGCCACGAACCCTGCCACGTGCCCAGCGTTATTCACGCGTCCCTGCTGCGCTGGCTCACTGCCCAGGGTTACAACACGGAGGTCCCCGTACAGGTCAACGGTTGGTTGACGGAGCAACCCAACGCCTGGTTGCCAAGCGTGGAAACATCGGCATATATCGCCACCTTGAAGGCCGCCATCCGGCTCGGCAAACCCGCGAACAATGACCGCAACGGCTGCGACGGCCTGCTACGCGCCGCACCTTGCGCCTTTTTCGGCAATGCCTTCGCCTATGCCGCCGACTCAGCCCGCCTCACCCTTGGCCATCCTAGTGGCCACCTAGCTGCCGGGCTGTTCGCCGACATCCTCCAGCGGCTGACGGAGCAGGGAAGCAGCCTGGAGCACGCCATTACCCAGAGCCTCGCCACACACGGCGCCCGCCCCGGCATGGCAGACGTAAAGGCCACGCTGGAACGATCCCTGTTCTACTTCTACGAAAACTACCGCCCCGGCCCCGAGCGCATCGCCGCCTTCGGCAGCGGCTGGGCTGCAGAAGAAGCACTGGCGACCGCCCTCTGGTGCGCCCTGATGGCGGACGATGTGGAGGAAGGCATTATCACCGCCGTTAACCACAGCGGCAACAGCAGCGCCACTGGGCAACTCGCCGGGCAGGTGTTGGGGCTCCAGCACGGCGTACGCTGCATCCCGTCGCGGTGGCTGGCGGGGGTAGGGATGCGCGGAGTGGTGGAGCGTATGGCCGGGGATGTCTACCGAGTGCCACGGGAATATTGTGGGGTCGGCGGGGAGGGGGGAGTGGGGGTCTTATACACATCTGACGCCGCCGGCGAAAAGAGAGGAGGGGGTGAATGGGGACGGGCGTTCCGGCATTACCAGCCATCAGGTCAGCTGTTTGATCAAATGGAAACGAAACGAGGCAGTATGAGCGACACGAAAATCAGAAATCTTATGTTGCTGGGCGTTGCGGCTGCGCTGGTTGGGCTTGTTTGGTATCTCGATGCCGCTAACGAGCGCTGGAAGGCTTTCGCCGAGCAGCACCATTGTCGAAAGGTTGGAGAAGTGAGCCCCGATGTGAGTACCGGAGTGGCGGTTACCATGAGTGGGCAACTGGCGCATGTGACCACATTCGACCCTGGTAAGACTGGGTATCAGTGTGATGATGGGGTTACGTATTGGCGGTAGGGTGCTAGCAGGCAGAGCCTAAGGTTGGGAAGTGGCAATACGGCCGAGCGCTCATGGATTATCTGCTGCTTTGTTTTTTATGAAGAGCATCACCCTACATCTGAACATGTTACTGGGTCGGCTGGCGGCTGGGTGGCGTAAGAGCCGCTGGCTCAAAATGCCAAGGCACTGTTTGGCGGAGACGGCGTATCCGACAGGCCTGTAGCAGAGCTGTCCCTGACTGAAACTACCGTCCGTACGGCAAGCGTTTGCCAAAGGATCCATTTTCGGGCAAATTGCCATCAACTGCTTGACGATTGATACATTTGCCTGCCTTTAACCAGGAGTGGTTACGGCGGTTACCAAGCATCCGGCACTGGGCGGCGCATGAGTCTGGCTGTGCCGTCTGTACGCCCAAATACTCCAGGTGCGCCGCCTGCAATTTCAAATACGGCTTTATCAAGCGCCCGCCTACGGGCTTGTTCGGCCAACTGATCATGACGACTGAGTTCTACATAAATGGACACTTTTTCAATGCTCTTCAGAACATGGACCGAGAACCCTTCTGCGCAATTCTGGGCACCTTCATTCGTTGGGGCCGTGGTCTTGCTACTGTTGTCTTGGTACGGCTGGCGGTATTTTTTCCGATCCTTTGCGCTGTCCAGGCAGTTGAAGGCACTCACTCGGGGCATGAAGGCAGCGAAGGCAAAGACGCCAGCGCAACGCCGTGATGCAGCGGCAATGCTTTTCAAAGGCCAGCGTTTCGAGCATCTTTGGAAAGAGTATTCAGAGACCCTCCATGATCAATTCACGTTACAGGATGGCGAACAGCAACTAAGGCGGTCACGCGCAACTACCAGCGCTGCAAGTTTCTTCACCGCGCAGAACATGATTGAGACCCCGCTGGGTGCAGAGTTTTACAAGCACTTGCCTGGCATTCTCACCGGCGTGGGCATTGTCGGGACATTCTTTGGTCTTATGCTGGGTTTGCAACACTTTGACCCGAGTACCCCTGAGCAGGTGAATGCAAGCGTCGACAAGCTGCTCAAGGATGTCCTGTTCGCCTTCTTGGGCTCGTTCGTTTCCATTGCGGCCTCCATCGTCGTAACTGTGACGGAGAAATGGAGGCTGGGGGTTTGTTACCAGCATCTGGAGGCTCTGACCGAGGAGATCGATGGCCTGTTCGATAGCGGGGTAGGAGAGGAATACCTGGCCGAACTTGTCAGGTCTAGTAACGAAAGCTCCATCCAGACCCGTCAGCTCAAGGACAGCTTGGTCACCGACTTGCGAGAAATGTTGCAAAATCTAGTGGACACCCAGGTGAAGGAAAACCTCAAGCTGGCCGAAACGCTCTCGGCTAGTTATCGAGATTCTGGCCAGGTGCTCGCTGAACAAATTGGCGGAGCTATCGAAAACAGCCTCAAGGCGCCTTTGGAACAGTTGGCAGGGGCTGTCCAATCGGCCAGCGGCGACCAGAGCAGCCAAGTGCAAGGCCTGCTGCAAGACGTACTAGTTGCATTCATGAACAAGCTAGAAAGCTCCTTTGGCCAGCAATTCAACGGCCTTCACGAGATGCTTGGTCAATCGATCGCTGCCATGCAATCCATGCAGCAAGGCTTCAATACCCTTGTGCAAGATATGCGCTCGGCCAGCGAAGCCTCTTCGGACAACAGTGCAAAGATGATCGGCCAGTTGCTTGCCGATATGCAAACCGGGCAAAACGCGATGCAAGCCGGTATGAACGAGATGCTTTCCAACCTGCAAGCGTCGATTGCGCGCATTGGCAGTGAAGGCGAAGGCGCCGGTGAGCGCATGGCACGGCAGCTTGAAAAACTCTTCGCCGACAGCGAAGCGCGGCAGCAGGCTATGGCGGAAAACCTCCAAGCGTTTGTCGAAACGCTCAAGCAGAGCGTTGGACATGGGCAGCAGGAAACTATGAGTAAGATCGCCGCGTCCGTCGATGTGCTGGGCGAGCAGTTGGGAAGCCTGTTCAAGCAGATGGAAACCAATCGCTTGCAGATGGACCAGGCCTCCCGCGTCGCGCAGGGCGAGCTGCACCAGGGCACCCGAGAAATGGTAGGGGGCCTGGAAAAGCAGGTGGGCGAGCTACTGGATGCTGTAGCGGAGCAAAGCGGGGTGATGCGCGACACCTTGGGCCAACTCAGTGCCCAGACCGCTCAGCATTTACTCAGCATGCAGCAAGGGGCCGACAAGATGCGCTCGGCTGCCGATCGTTTCGATATAGCCGGGCAAAGCGTTAGCAAGGCCAGCGAGGCAACTGCAGGGGTGGTAGGTGCCTTGCAAGGTACCAGTACCGAACTGGTAGGCGCCTCGCGTGAGTTGAGCAGTGTGGTGGCGGATTATCGTAATAACCGAGAGTCCCTGAACCAGACGTTAGCGATCATCCAAGGGGTGGTTGAGCGTGCTCAGCAGGAAGCAGCAGGGCGTAACCAGTACTTGCACGATCTCAGGCAGCACAGTGACGGTTTGCAGCGGCTTAATCGCGAAGCCAACGAGTACCTCGAAGAGATCAGCAAGATCCTGGGGGGCGGGTTCAGCGAATTCAGCGAAGGAATGGACCGCAGCCTGCGCCAGACGCTTGGTAGTCTGGATGCCGAACTGCACAAGGTGGTCACCAGCCTTGCGGGTGGCGTGGATGGGGTCAAGGAAAGCCTTGAAGACTTCAGCGACATCATGGAACGCGTTCAGCGCCGCTAGGGGAGTTAGTGAATGTTTGGGAAACCGGCGGCTCCCGTTCGCGCCCGCGACGAAGGTGAAAAACCGTTCTGGATCTCTTTCGCAGATCTGATGACTGCGATGATGATCCTGTTCCTGGTGGTAATGGTTGCCTCATTGAGCTCGGTAACCCAGCGTATCCAGCAAGCAGAGCAGGGGGAGAAACAGCGAGGGGCCGATATCGCCAGGCTTTGCCAGGACCTTAAGATCAAGGCCGGTAACCGGAACACAACCATCTTGGTGGACTGCCACGACAACCGCATCAGCTTCGGCGAAGCGGGGCGGTTCGGCCATAACCAGTACTACCTGGATAATAAGGGGCAACAGGCATTGCAGGATGTAGTGCCGCTGATACTGGATGCGGCAGACAGCGAGGAAGGCCGCAAATGGCTTAAGCAGGTAGTCATCGAGGGCTTCACGGATACCGATGGCTCCTACCTGTACAACCTGCACCTTTCCTTGCAGCGTTCCGAATGGGTGATGTGTAGCTTGTTGGATAGCCGTAGCCCGGTGCAGAAAGAACTTGATCCTCAACGGCAGCAGCAGATTCGCAGTATGTTCCTTGCGGGAGGCGTTTCGTTCAATAACGCCAAGGACAGCAAGCAGGAGAGCCGGCGCGTAGAATTGAGGATGCAGTTCTATGGCTTGAAGGACAAGCAAGGCGTGGTGGCCGAGGATGGCCCGGTATTTACAGGCATGGCACCAGAGAAGTGCCAATTGGAGATGCGTTGATGAGCACGGCATTGTCAGCGCTGTCTTCTGCCATTCAATCTGGCCTGCAGCGTCACCGAGGGCGCACGGATGGCGTTGAGCTGTCAGGCTTCGACGGCTTGCGCCTTGCGAGGGAAGACCTGGCCAGGCGATATGACCGGGCAGAGAAGGCATTCGTACCCCCAAAGGAAAAGCGCCAGGAAGCACTTAACAAATTCAAAGCCGAGCAAAAGCTTGATAGTTCCGAGTGGCGACTAGTGTTTGCTGGCCTTTCGGATCGGGAAAACGAAGCCATTGCTGTTCTAGAGGATGAGCCGCTATTCGAGCGAGTACATCGCGAAGTGGGCAGTCGTATCGATCGGAAAATACTCAATCGCAGGGACTGGCTCGCGCTCTGCTACAGTTATTTCGCCTATGACGGTAATGTGCCTGCGGATAACCACAACTGGGGTCTGCTACGCGGCGATATTGACCGTGGCTTCAGCATGATCAAGGCATGCGCAGCCCGTGAAAAGGAGTGGATGCGGATCGTCGAGCACCATCGCACACTCTTTGGCGAACAAGCTGGTATCCAATTGGCCGAAGATATCTTTGCAGGGCGGGCCCGGGATCTCTCGGCGCTGCAGGCGATTGCTCAGGTGCCTGACAGCAGCTGGCTATGGCAGAGGATTTTCAGCGTCTTGCTGTCGCGAATATTCACCCTGGACGATAACGCGTTTCTTCAAAGGTTGCCCGAACTGGTCGCGCTGGGGCAGATCAATACACGCTATGTGAACTCCATACTCAGCGCTTGCCTGACTCGGTATCACCGGTCCCGTATGCGGGAGCAATCATCGTCCCTGCTCAAGCAGGCTGCGCTTGAGCATTGGGGCAGTCCTCAGATTCGTTCAAGGCAGAATGCCTGGCTTCAATATGTGGAAGAACCGGTTTGCGCCATGGTCGTGGCCTGGTTCGCCAAGGAAGACCTCGAACACTTTTTCACACTCCTCAAAGGCGAGGCAGAAGTCGACCAATCTCGGCTTTTTTACTGGCTGCGCTTCGCCAATCAAATGAGTTACACACGGATCGTGATGGGAGCCGATGCATGGCGCGACCAGGCATCGGACTTCGTTCAGTTCCGGGATAAAAACAAGGGCAGGCTAAGCCAGCTCACCGGCGGCCCTGGTCACAACAATGCGGTCGTTATGCAAATTGGCAATTACTTCTTCGTCGAATTTTCCGGAACAGGTAATGCCTGCTACGTTTACCGGTCTGACGCAGCGCCGTTCAATCCGGACAAAAAATCCTTGGCGCTCGCTTCCGAATTGAAGCAGCAAGGTCGCGCATTGAAGCGCATGTCACATTCCCCAGCCCCACGTCGGCCAAACCGTGTGGAAGGGTGGCTAGACCGATTCGATTCGGAACTACGTGCTCTGGGCATTACCCCCCATTCCGCTGCGGCGTCTGCTTCTGCGCAAACTGCTCACGTTCAATCAGCCTCTACAGCGGAGCTAGCCGTACTGCTCGAACACATCAAGTACAAGCTTGTAGATAACCGCGACCGTGGTGGCGCGCTGCAGGTGGTGCTTGAACGGGTAGACGCCCGGGCAGAGTTGGCACTCAAGCGTCTCGGCTTCAAACCCGTGAACAATAACCCGCTAGCGTTCTGGAGGTCGTGATGCTGAAGCGATTTTTTTCCCGTCGCGAGCCAGGCATCACCAGCGCCCGGCCAACCGGTTTTGCTCCGGTAGTAGAGGAGCAGGGCTTTTGTTACCCCCTTGCCTTGGCCGAGGACGATTCACATTGGCACCTGGCAGCCTACTTGGACCAGTTATTCGAAGAAGATCTGGCTACCCAACTTAGTGACCGCTGGCTTCTGCCTT
The DNA here is from genome assembly GCF_000826105.1 of Pseudomonas massiliensis. Taxonomy (GTDB): domain Bacteria; phylum Pseudomonadota; class Gammaproteobacteria; order Pseudomonadales; family Pseudomonadaceae; genus Aquipseudomonas; species Aquipseudomonas massiliensis. The sequence goes on from NZ_CCYK01000003.1 coordinate 71,632, forward strand.
GGGAAGCTCTTTATCAGTTGCTTGATGACCCGGAGCATGTCAGTAGTCTACCGCTGCTAGGCCTACCGCCTCTCTCAGCGTTACGACCACAGCTTTGCAGCAGTGGCAGCCTTGCCGAAGCGGACTTCAAAGTATTCATCCAGAGCTGGCAAGACCCTCTCACTCATGCGCCAGTCAACTTTGAGCGTACGGGCGCTGTGGTTCGCCATGGCACAAACACTGAGTTGCTACCCGAGCCCAGCTGGGCGCTATTACAGGCCGTCCAGAGCCTACACCAGGCCCAAAAGGAACACCCTGGTGAAAGCACCAATCAGATCGGTTGGGCGAACATCCGTAAGGTGGCAAAAAAAGCCAAGGCCGGCATGGATGGTTTCCTCGACAAGACAGTGGTTATCAAGCCGGAGCGGCTACAAATCAAGCCACGCAAAGCCATGGTGGGGAATACGCCAGTAATTGAGCTGGAGGCGGGTTTCGAAGGCCAGCCTGCCAACTGGCTGGCCAGTTTCGATGGCTATAAACAGGTACAGGACACTTACCGCGTCAGCGACAGCGATGGCACGATAACCCATGTATTGATTGAGCCGGATGTGCGAACGGTACTCGAGTCGGTGAGGGGGTTGCCTGGGCGTCGCGTTGCCGGTGATGACGCGATCACTCTCGTACGCAACCCATACAGCGTGATAGGGGATGCTGCGCAAAAGGTCATTGACCCGGATGAATACGAGGCAAGCCTGGTAGAGGCGGGTATCCATTTCCACCGATTCCGGGTGACCCCTGTCTTAGCCGAAGACGGTCAAGCTATCCAAGCAGTCAACCTCTACCTCGAACCTATCAGCAAGGCCCCGCTGCCTGAACACATTCTGGAATTCCGGGCCTCGCATGAATTCGCTCCGTTTGTCCAAGAGTTGCAGGTCAAGCTAGCCGCAGGCATGCCAGCTGGCCTGTGGCAAGGGTTCGAGTTGGAGCTCAGCGACTTCGACCTCGGCCAACTGGCAGGTATCAATACACTCCTATCCGACTGGCAAAAGCAAGAATCTGGATATACCTTCGAGGCTGTGTTGGACCTAGCCTCCTATGGTGACCGGGTAACTGGCATCGGCGAAGCCGAACACATCAGCTCGCCGTTTCTGGTGAAGGAAGCGACCGAGAACTGGCTACCTGCCGAGGTAAAGGCGGCCGGCCTCGAAGGGGCATTGCTCAACCGATGGGACCCAGCCAATCGCGAGCATTTCGAGGAGTTCCAGCTTCGTCTGGATCAAGCCCGTGAGACGGGTGAAGCGTACGTTGACCTTCCAGGCTGCGACGCGCGGCTGCCGTTGAAGGCTGCGCAACAACTGCGTGACGCCTGGTTACGCAAGCTTCAACCCGCTCAAGAGTGCACCGAGCAGAAGCCCGAGAAAGCGGCCCGGACGGTCCTGCAGATTGCACACAACATCGAAGAAGCTACCTATGCGCAGCGACGCGAGTCTGCGCTCAAGGCAGCACATGATGCGCCTGCTCAATTACCCACGCTGTTGCGGGATGACATTCAACTGCGCGAGCACCAACTCAAGGGTGTGGCTTGGATGCAGCAGTTGTTCGGTCTTTCACCCCAGCATGTGTCCGGGTGCTTGCTAGCAGACGACATGGGGCTCGGGAAAACCATTCAGTTACTAACCTTCATTGTGAACTACCTGGAGCAAAATCCAGCCGCGGAGCCGGTACTGATCATTGCGCCTGTATCCTTGCTCGACAACTGGGAACGGGAACTGAAGCGGTTCTTCCACAGCGATGCGCTAGCGGTATTGAAGCTTTATGGCGGCGAGCTAGGTGCAGTCAAGTTCAAGAAGCACGAGATCCCGCTCGAGCTGCAAGCCAAGGGCATCAAGAACCTCCTTCGGCCAGGCTGGAGGGGTAACGCAGGAATCGTACTCACGACCTATGAAACTTTGCGTGATCAGGAATTTTCATTGGCTCGCCAACAGTGGGCGATCGTAGTGTGCGACGAAGCACAAAAAATCAAGAACCCCGCCGCGTTGATCACTCAAGCTGCCAAGGCCATCCCAGCAAGGTTCCGGGTTGCCTGCACGGGTACGCCTGTCGAAAACACCCTCATAGACTTGTGGTGCCTGTTTGACTTCATCCAGCCGGGCTTGCTGGGTGGCTTGAACCAATTTGGGCGGGAGTATCAGCGCCCCATCGAGGCGGCTGCCGAGCGTGATACGGTCGCGCTGGAGCGGCTTCGGGCGCTTATCGAGCCGCAAACGTTGCGACGTACCAAGCAGGACGTTGCCAAGGACTTGCCCGCCAAGATCGAGGACGAGGCCTGCAGAGCCCTGCAGATGCATAAGCTGCAGCGCAACCTGTACCTAGGAGCCATCTCGGATTACACCCAAAGACAGCAAATGCAAGAGCAGCTGAATCAGCGCGAAAGCGGCATGCTGGGCTTGCTGCACAAACTCAAGCTGATATGTGCACACCCCTATAGCGTGCAACCAGACCCCCTGCTGCGCACTCATTCGCCAAAAATGGGTTGGTTGATCCAACAGCTTGAACAGATCCATCGCTCCGGCAGCGGCGATAAGGTGATCGTGTTTACCGAGCTACGAGATATCCAGCGTGAATTACAACACGCCATAGAAGAGCGTTTCGGCTTCAAGGCCACCATCATCAATGGCGATACCAGTACCAGCAGCCATAGTTCCCAAAGTCGCCAGCGGCTTATTGACCGTTTCCAGGAGGCGCCAGGCTTCTCAGTAATCATCCTCTCGACCGTGGCAGTCGGGTTTGGCGTAAACGTACAGGCAGCAAACCATGTCATTCACTTTACCCGTTGCTGGAACCCCGCGAAGGAAGACCAGGCAACAGACCGCGCCTATCGCATCGGCCAAGAGAAAGACGTGTATGTCTATTACCCGACCATCAGAGACGCGCAAATGCCGACATTCGAAGCCACGCTGGATGAATTACTGAACAAGCGCAGGGCGTTGGCCAGGGACATGCTGCAGGCCGCAGGCGAAGTACATGCGGCTGACTTCGGTGCAGTTGTAAAGCAGTAACGGGCAAAGGCAGAAAACCTGCGCGAAAACTTTACCTGTGAATTTACACAAGATGGACCTCACCCAGGCACAACGCTAGGTTAGGCGTATACGAAACGCTTCTGGTTGAAATCTGAGTAGTAAAAGCGACCAGAGCCTACCAAAGGATTGCGAGGTAACCATGCAAGCGACTCAGTGGCCCATAGACGTTGTAATCATCACCGCAGTACTCGCATCCATATGCGCATTGCTTGGCTATTTCGTGGCGAATGCAAGACAGGCTCGGCGATCGAGCCAGCTTGCTATACAGCTTGGACAGGCCCAGGCCGAACAAACCGAGACTGCCGCTCAACTTCTGGCGCTGAAAGTCGAGATCAAGGCAGCTGAAAACCATAGCCATCAATTGCAGATTGCCGCAGGGGGCTTCAACGCCACACTAGCTTCCGCAGAGGCTACCCAGGCGCGATTGGCCGCGGAGGTTAATGAAGGCAAGCAGCGTCAAGCTGCGCTGGAAACCAAGCTGGAAGCTTCGAACACGCAGCGGCATGAGGCCGTGACACTCCACGAGGCGGTATTGGCGGAATCTCGTAGCTTGAAGCTGCAACTGGATGATTACAAATCCCGCCTTGGGCAGGCCTGTACCCAATTGGAGGAAGCGCGGGGGGCTATCGGCATGTTGAAAGATGCCCTTGCAGAGGAGGGCAAGCGTGCCAAGGGGCTGGAAGCAGCCGATAGTACTGTCCGCGCCCATCTGGATGAACTGAAGGCCCAGCTTGCGGCAGCGGTGGAGAAGTATGAGGCACTACAGCGGCAGCTTGCCGAAAGCAGCCGTGAGCGCACTCGGCTTCAGACCGAGTTGGACGAGCGCGCCGCCAGCCATGTTCGGGAACTGGCCGCCTTCGAGCAGCAGAAGGCGAGCCTCTCAGAGCAGTTCAAGCTCCTTTCAACTGAGATCTTGGAAGCGAAAACGCTTTCGTTGCAGGAAAGCAGCAAGGTCACCTTGAGTGCGGTGATGAGCCCCTTCCAGCAATCGATCGACACCTTCAAGCGGGAGGTTCAGGAGATCCACCATCGCGAGACAACCCAGCAAGGTGAGCTTCGTAAAGAGCTGGAATCGCTCAAGGCGCTTAACCAGCAGATCACCGCGGAAGCACATGAGCTCTCCACGGCCTTGCGTGGCCAGAAGAAGCTGCAAGGCAATTGGGGCGAGCTGATACTAGAGAACGTACTAGAGCGCTCAGGCCTGCAGCTGGGCAAGGACTACCGGCGTGAAGTCAGCATCATGACCGACGACGGCGCGCAGCGGCCCGATGCGATTGTTTACCTGCCCCAAAACAAGCACCTGATCATCGATGCCAAGGTATCACTCAACGCCTATACGCGTTTCGTGAATAGTACTGACGACAATGAGCGAGCATTGGCGCTGCGGGAGCACGTACAGGCTGTGGCCAGCCGCATCAAGGAGCTGGCGGACCGTGATTACTACAAACTGCCAGGGCTTCGCTCACCTGACATGGTGTTCATGTTCATACCGATCGAGTCTGCATTCGTTGAGGCGCTGAAGGCAGACGAAACGCTTTTCCAGCAGGCGATCGAAAACAACGTGCTGGTTGCAACCCCTACAACCTTGCTGACCAGCCTCAACATTGTGCGCCAGTTGTGGCGCTATGAAGACCAGAACAAGCACACGGCGGCATTGGCCGATAAGGCAGAAACCGTGTTCAAGAAGCTGAATACGTTCCTTGGCAGTTTTGAACGAATCAAGAAAGGGCTTGAGGTAGCGACCGAAGCCTATGGTAAAGCGGAAGGGCAGCTTATCAGCGGCAAGGGAAACCTTGTGAAGCAAGTCGGCGAATTCAAGAACCTAGCACCGGCTATCAAGGCAGAACTGCCAGCCTACTTCGTTGAAAAGGCCGCCTTGGAAATCGACTTCATTCCCATGGAGCAGGCGCCCGAAGCCGAGCCGCTGAGCTTTTTGGAAGACAGACTGAGCGACAGGGGCGAGAGCGAGATCAGCTACCAGGCGGTTTGATGGAAAATTCGGTTGCCCATAGCAGTGATTGCGATGGAAAAGGGGGCGACGGCAAAAACTGAGTGCAACACCTGATCCATCCGGTACGGTGTACGCATGTCTTACCGAGAACTCAGCATTGAAGAACGCATCACTATCCAGATTGGCCAGCTCCAAGGGCTGAGCCAGCGAGCCATCGCGAGGATATTGAATCGCAGCCCCTCGACCATCAGCCGGGAGCTTCGTCGTAATGCCGCCGTTGCATCGCCCTATTCGGCCAGCCAAGCCCATCGAAAGATGCGCCAGCGCCGTACGGTCTGTCGGCCGGCCCGCAAGCTTGAACCAGGTACAGAACTGTTCGACCTTGTGGTCTACCTGTTGCGACAGCGCTTTTCTCCCCAGCCAATTGCCGGCAAACTTCGACGCATGGAATTTCCAAAGCGTGAAGACGTGTACGTCTGCCGCGAGACCCTCTACAACGCCATCTACGCGCTGCCGGTGGGCGAGCTTCGCAAGGAGCTGATCATTTGCCTGCGTCAGGGCAAAACCAGTCGCCGCCCCGCTCGGGTGGAGTAGATCGCCGTGGTCAGATCCCCGATCTTGTCAGCATTCATGTACGCCCGCCGGAGGCCGAAGACCGCTTGACGCCCGGCTACTGGGAAGGCGACCTCATCAAGGGCAAGGGCAACGCCTCCGCAGTCGGTACGCTCGTTGAGCGCAGTACGGGTTACCTGATGTTGGTGAGAATGCATGACGCCACCGCCACGTCTGCCGTGGAAGGCTTCAGCGCGGCGTTGAATCGTATGCCGCTGGCTGCGCGTAAAACGCTTACGTACGACCAGGGCCGCTAGATGGCGCGCCATGCCGAAATCACTCAGCGCACGGGTGTTGCCGTGTACTTCTGCGACCCTCACAGCCCTTGGCAGCGTGGTAGCAACGAAAACATCAATGGCTTGATCCGCCAGTATTTACCCAAGGGTACCGATCTGTCGGGTGTGAGCCAGGAGCAATTGAACGCGATCGCGTACGAACTCAATATTCGGCCGCGCCAACGTTTTGATTATCAATGCCCAATCGAAATGATGACGCAGATGATGGCCAGGCACCACGAAAGCCCACCCTTAACTCAATAGCTTGGTGTTGCACTCAGCCTTTGAAACCGCCGGGCGTATCCCAGGCCGAAGACGGTGCGTTCGTAGCAGTGAAGAAGCGCCAAATTATCGATTCCTACGAAGACCAAAGCGGAAAATGTGAAATTCGTAAAGCAAGGAAAAAATCGATTTAGCGCATCTCGTTCGGACCAGGGTACGGTCGACTTGTAGTGGTCAACTGATCCCGGACACTGCGTTAAGTTTTTCCTCGGCAACGGCAGGCGCCAAGCCTTCGTTGAATTGATGCGGTCGTAGCCAGTTGTACCGTTCCATCAGGAAACGACCGATATCTTGTTTAGCCAACGCGGCGCTCATATAGCCCATCGTCGGTATCCATTCAGTTTTCAGGCTGCGAAATAGCCGCTCCATCGGGGCATTATCGTGGCAGTTGCCGCGCCGACTCATGCTCTGTGTGAAGCGGTATCGCCATAGTCTCTGGCGGAAACTCCGGCTCCCATATTGGCTGCCCTGATCACTGTGAAACAGCACATTCCGAGGCCGGCCACGCAGCTCATAGGCCATATCCAATGCCTTGATCACCAGGTCGGCGTCAGGCTTGGCTGAGAACGCCCAGCCTACGACCCTGCGCGCATAAAGATCGATCACCGCTGCCAGATAGTGCCATCGACCTTCGGCCCAAACGTACGTGATGTCACCGCACCAGACCTTGTCTGGGGATTCCACGCTGAACTTTCGATCAAGCACGTTTGGGATATCAGGTCGCTCCACGGTGGCCTTTTTGTAGGCATGAGAGCCCGGTTGTTTGCTGATCAGGTTCATCTCGCGCATCAACTTACGTACCTTGAACCGTCCAATCTGCAGGCCATCCTCCTTCATCATCAGCATGATGCTGCGGCTACCTGCAGCGTTTCGGCTTTGCGTAAACAGCTCGTTCACACGGCTGCGCAAAATTACCCGCTCAGCGTTCGGAGAACGACGTCTGCGGCAGTACGCGTAGTAGCAGGATCGAGTGACTTCAAAGACCGAGCACAACAAATCAACCGGCTCCTCTGAGCGAAGCTGATCGACTAACGCAAACGCTCGTGCTCCTCGGCCATCAAGAGCGCGGTAGCCTTTTTTAAAATGGATTTCTCGCGTTCCAGGCGGTTGATTCGGGCTTCCAATTCCTGGATTTTCTGCTGCTCGGGTGTCAGCGCTTTGCTAGTCGGCGTGACACCACCTCGTTCCTGCTGGAGCTGGTTGACCCACCGGCGCAGGGCTGACTCCACCAACCCGAGCGACTGAGCTGCATCAGCGTGGCTGTAGCCTTGGTCAAGCACCAGGCTGGCAGCTTCGCGCTTGAACTCGGAGGTAAAGGTACGTCGTTGTCTGCTCATCGAACACCTCTGTGTGGCGATCATTTTCGCCTAAAAAGGTGTCCGGGGTTAGTAGACCACTACAACTCCAGTCTGGTTAGGCCTGAAGACTTCGCTAGCTACCTTAGCGTCTGATACCGGAGGAAGGCAGGCATCGGGAAGCGCCTTTCGGCGCTTTCTTTTCGGATTTGGTGGGTCGGGGTGATCTGAACTCTAATTGTAAATCGTTGATTTAAATCAACAAATTAAATTTAGAATTTTAATTGGAATACATTTTGGAATACCGGTTGATTGGGTAAGGCTTGAGCCACTCTGAGCTCTCATGTGCAGGAAGGACAGGGTTACGGCAGGGCTTACTCCAGGAGCGCGATGAGCCGCAAAGGTAATCTCGTCTCAGGAGCAAGCAGCACGATTTGCCTCCTCTCTACTGAATAGGGCTACCAACACTACGGCGATTGCAAGCAACCACACAGCAAGGGTACTGATTTCGGCTGCAACGATGATCTTAGCCGAGCCGATTATCAGAGCGAATGCCGCAAGAGCGCAGCCCAACGCTAGCTTTAACATTATGAACTCCTTTGTACCTAAAAAAGAAATATGGGATGCCCTCTGAGGGCATCCCACATATGCGCCTGGGCGTTCAGGCTACCAGTTCAAGCGCAGCATCCAACGCACGCTGCTTGATTCCCGCGCCTGGGCCGAACCAGGCCGAGTCCAGGCGGTAGTCTACCGATCGAGCACGTCTCTCATGGTCCACGTACTCGGTGACGGCGTTCAGTAAGCCCCAGGCGGTACCATTGGCTGATATGAGATGAGACCCGCGCCCGCGCCCTGTGTAGAGCGCCATAGCCTTCTGGAAAGCAAGGTTTAACGCAGGCCTGGTCTTGCTGCGTGGGGTGACTTCGGTGTGTAGGATCTGCCCGAAGTACGCTTGGGCTTCCTGAAGGGAGACCTTGCGTTCCGCGAGCTGGCGCATGCGGTACATAAAGTCGTCCCATTGCGAGACGGCGATACCCAACTGCTTTTTCACCGCTTGCGGATCGAAGCGGGTGCTGTGAGGCACTTTAATCGCGCCGGTCGCGCTCCCGAGCGACATAGCCAGGGTGTTGTTGCAGACGACGCGGATCGTAGTCGGCGTAGCCACCGTGGCCAACGTGCCGTCGCAAGATGTCGCCAGCAGCAGATAGCCGCCCACCTCGTCCTTTCCTTTAAGTGCTGTCGAGTGGCCTGTACGAGCGAGGGCCCAGAACTTGCGGCCGCCCTTGAGCACACCTGCAGTTTCAAGCTCATAACCCGAGACCTCAGTAAGTTCTCGGTAGAATTCGAGGACTTCGGCTGGCTGAACCACCTGGTAACGATGTGAAACGACGGATAATGGTTCCAGCGTGTCTGACCGATAAAGCACCTTTTGATCGGCGAAGGAATGGATCTCAGCCAGCGGGCCTTTAGTCGTGGATTTGAAATGGACTGGGCTGGATTCAATCTGCCAGTTCATACCGGCTTGTTGTTGCCAAACCTCAATAGACTGGTTCGGCCGTAGCTGGTTACCCAGCCCATGCCAGGGCGTAGTGCCGACATAGGCCATATTTTGGATTTCATGTGCCATGGTTAATGATTCCGCTTACTTGATTTTAGAGGGTGTTAGGGTCGAGGCTGTTAGGCTCTGTACGAAATTAACTAGGAGTAAATGAACCACCGCAGCGCAAACATACATACGCTGCTGGATCGTGAGGCCCCGTTGCTGCCAGCTTTGCTCGGGTGGATTGAGCGAGTGCTGTGACTAGGTTTTGAGATGGCTTTTCAAGAGCGCGGTATTTTGTGCCGGTTGATACGGCCGGGTAGCAGGATTGGAGGCGAGCCAGAATCAGCTTGTTTACCGATTCGGCGCAAATAGCCAGGCGGTAAGTCGCTGTAATCGATGCAGTACAGCGTGAGTTGCAGATAGGGCGAGGGAAAGGCATGGCGACTCCTCTTGGGTATTAGTCGCCGAGGTTATATATATTTCAAATTTGTTTTATTGATTTTTTTTTTTTTTTTTTGGAATTTTCGATGTTGATATTCGAATGGTGCTTATTTTCTTGCCTGCTTTTTTAAATTTATAATTTCATCTTCCAGGTCAATTATTTTTTGGCGCATAGATGTTATTATTGTGTGCTGAATTTGAAATCGCTCATTAAGGAATTCTACTTTTTTCTTGAGGGTTTCGTTTTTTGTCTTCGCTTTGTTAAAGAGTTCTTCTTGGTTTTCTATTATGCCCTCTATTAGCTCGCTTTGAGTAATATTCAGCGCCTTGGATGTTTTTCTTATGTATAGCAGTACGTCGTGGGGCAGAGATAGCTGGATCGGGGATTTGAGCTTTGATTTTTGTTTGTTTCGGTACTTATGTACCGCCCATGAGTTCTTTGCTTTGGTTAACTGCGTTTGGGAGAGGTTTTCAGTTCTTGCTGCATACCAAGCAAGTATTGCGTTGTAGGAGCTCAATGGTTCGCCAGCAGCTTTGCTGAAGTATTTGATTGCCCAGCGCGTCTGGATCGGATCACTCCAGTCGATCCAGCCTAGCACTGAGCAGATGTCAGCTTGCATGAGAGCCCTCTTGAAGTTACCGGAAACCGATTTGTATGGTGCCATGGGGCGCTGAGCGGCGCTAGCTCGGAGATGACATGTCATGTCTGAACAAAATACAGGGTGTAATATGTAGAGCACACGGTTATGCTACACTAGCCTTTCGAGAGGTCTGTCATGCTGAACCCCGAATCTGCTATAGCGGTCATCCTTGCAACTTCGTTGAATTCCGACCCGCGTCTGCGTCGCCCCGCAAGAACCCCGTGTACGCGTCAAGGCAAGTGGTTAGCGCTTCTGCTTGCACATCATCAGCCTAGCCTGACAGACGGTCGGCCCCTAGTGAGTGCAGGGTTTCTCAAGTCTGTAGGGGTCTCAGCGCGCCAAGCTCCCATTGGCCTCAAGGATCTAACCGATTGCGGCTGGCTTTCGAAGGGGAGTACCAGGCTTCCCTATCGTGAAAATTTCCCTACCCTAACGCACGCGCAGGCCATCCGTTTTTTGCTTGAGTATCCTCGTAGTTCCCATCTGGACTTTGAGAGCAGATTCAAAATAGGGCTGAAGCCAGATAATCGCCTGCTGCTGGTGACGCTGCTATCTTTGGCGAATGAGACTGGAAGAATTGACGCAGTGAGCGATACCGAGCTAATGCATCTGACGGGATTCGCTAAGGCCCAACTAAAATGTCAGATGCATCGGTTGAAATTTTTTGGCCTGGTCAGCGGTGTGGTGCCCGGGGCCACGCTTTTGAACGATGAGCAGAAAGGAAAGACCTGTATTTACCTAAACCTGCTTCACCCATGCTGGGCAAGCTTCTACCCGGGATGGAAGCTGGCTAGACTAAACCCCAACCTCGAGAATTTTATCAGTGAAGCCTCTGTTAGGCTTTTCTCTAAAAAAATGTGGAGCGCGCAGCCCAACGATGATGATGCCTACTCGTCTAGGCGAGCCTACGCGGACCATGCCCAGACACATCTGCGAAATCGAGTGATAGTGGAGATGTCCGCGGCTGCCCGTTACATCACGTCTACAGGCGGGTCTATGTCTAAAATTGAAGATGGCAGCATAGGTGGAGAAATCCCGGGCTTTGTGGACCTGATAGTATCCTTCTTCTGCTATCTTAGAGAAGAATTTGGATACGTTGTTTATTCTGGTACTAGCCATTTTGATATTTTCGTGGTGTTACCATTTTTTGGTAGTAGGCAGCCTGAAGTAGAGGTGGGTGGCTTCATGCTGCTTACGAATAGCAGTAAAAACGTCGCTGCAATGGATAGCGCCTGGTTAGCTGAGCAGCCGGTGAAGAGTTGGATTAGGCAAGGCATCGTAACTGACGCTGCCGAAGGTCCAAGAAAATATGGATCTCGTAAACGGACCATTGGCGGGGCGACTGAGGTTTTGTTCCGGGAAATAAATACCTGACAGATCCATCCTCTGGGAATGACAGAGGGCCCATCCATGAAAATCTTACGGCTGAATCATGTAATCGATACGACCGGCCTGTCTAGGTCCACGGTTTACAAATATATCTCAGAAGGTACCTTTCCGAAACCAATTTCATTGGGTGAGCGGAGCGTTGGTTGGCTCGAAAGTGAGGTCATGGATTGGCTTCTGGCTCGAATTGAAGAAAGAGATCTATCGTCGATTCGCTGAAAACTACCTTAACCTATCACGGCGCGCCATGAGCGTGTCGTGATGGCTTTATGCCGGAGTAGAGAATCATGGCAGAGCCTTTTCTTATGGCGGCTTGAAGCCGTTTTTTATGCTGTGTGGTTAATATGTTTATATCCTACTGTAAATGCAGTACTCAGCTATCATATTAATGGCTGAGCAAAGAGTGCGCTAAGCCGAAGAATATATGTCGGCTAGGGATCCATCAGATAGCGATTTTTCAATAAACTAGAATCTGAAATTGCACTCACCTCAAGTGAATGCATCTACGAATATTTACCGACGGTACCTAGTGTATGAGTTAAACACTAAGAGTACCTAGCCATGAGCATACGTCACCCTCACAATCCTAAATTGCATCTGTTCGATGATCATTACTACAACGGGCTACCGGTCATGCGCGGTAAGGGGCCTTTCATCACGGAGTATCTAGACGTGCTCCAGAATACCATTGCCTTGGCCCAAGGCCAGTACCGTAGAGTACTGGCATACCGTGTAGACCTCCATTTTCCCAAGGACATGGACATCACTGACTACCTCAAGGACAACCAAGCCATTAGCAGATTCATCGAGTCCTATAAAGCGAAGATTGAGCACAATCGAGCAGTAGCGATGCGTGACCGCCCCTACGCTCACGATACAAAGGTCAGGTACGTGTGGACACGGGAGTTCGGGCAGGCTGAGCGACCGCATTACCATCTGCTGTTTATGCTCAATGGCGCCGCGTACTACACCGTGGGGAACTTGAACTCCAGCACCCCCAACATGATCAGCCGTATGCAGGAGGCCTGGGCCAGTGCGACGGGGTTACCGGTCGGCACCGCAGCAGGTTTGATACACATTCCTGAAAATAGCACGTACAGGCTGGATCGAGAGGATCAGGCCATGCTGGCGGAACTACACAAGCGCGCAAGCTACCTGTGTAAGGCCGCTACTAAGGTCTACGGTAACCGTGCCCGTGGATTCTCAAGCAGCAGAGGCTGACCTTAGCGCCTAGGGCCCCGGAGGCGCCTGGGTGCGCTTCCCATGCATCTCAGCACACTCTACAGTGGACCTTCATGAAAATGGAGGTAGCTGTATGACAGGCTCGACATGGGCCCGCGAGCTGTCGAAGCTCAACCACTGACAGTGATAGCCACATGCTAGCTCTTAAATGAGTACAATAACCTCCAGAAACCTACAGCCAGTGGGGTGTGTCACGCCATGGCACCGCTCAGAGATAGTATTTAATGGACAAGCTCTGGAAGCAAATTACCCAATCCGATTACACATGGGAACGGGACGCGCTGGAGTTCGCGAAGCAGTTGCTCCCTGACCACGACCCCTATCGTGCGTGGGCAAACTTCGAGTTTATCGCTCAGGATGGCTCCATAAACGAAGTTGATCTCATGGTGTTGACGCCTAAGGGCATGTACGTCATTGAGATCAAATCCCACCCAGGCGTGATTCTTGGTGACGCTGCCAACTGGGTCTGGGAAAAGCCTTTGCCCAAAGGTGGGCAGAAGATCTTCGACAACCCCCGTTTGCTTGCTCGTCGCAAAGCGCAAAAGCTGGCGTCTCTGCTGAAGCTGCAGCCTTCATTTCATCGAAGCAAGGAAACGGTGCCTTTTATTGATGCCTTGGTGTTCCTCTCTGCAGAGGACCTGGTCATCAAGCTGGAAGGTAATGCGCGCCAAGGTGTGGTCAATCGGCAAGAGCTGCTCCGCGAGATCACCCTAATCGATGAGAACTGGAGGCATCGACAGATTACCGCTTATGCAGCCAAAGTCATCTCACGCGCTGTAGAGGAAGCGGGCATTAAAGAGTCCGTGCGCATGCGTCGTGTGGGCAGCTATGAGCTTCAAAGCCTTCTCGACGAGTCCGACACTTATCAGGATTGGCTAGCCTTGCATCCAGACCTAGGTCTGCAGCGCAAGGTGCGAATTTATCTGACCCAGGGCAAGCCAAGGGAAGAGGTTTTTCGGCTCGAAAAAGCGGCCAAACTTGAGTTTCGCTTTCTTGAGGGTATCGAGCATCCAGGAATTTTACGGGCGCACGAATTTCAGCAACACGATAGCGGCCCAGCTCTGATCTACGAGCACGATCCCAAGGCATTTCGTCTCGACCATCTTTTGATGAATCTAGGCAAGGATCGTCGGCTGGATACGATACAGGCTACCTACCTGCTTCGCCTCATAGCAGAGGCTGTGCAGTACGCGCATGGCCAGAAGCTTTATCACCGTGGTCTGAGTCCGCAATGCATCTGGGTCAAGTCTCAGGGTGAAGAGAAGTACAGTGTCAAAATCAGCAACTGGGCCACTGCAGAGCGTGTGTTCGAGAGTGAGTCGCGCAACGTTAGCGCCCTAACCCGTCTCAGCAACCTTGTGCATGAAGATGCCGGGCCTTATGTCGCGCTGGAAGCGCACACTGGCGCTGCAGACGGTGTGCACTTGGATGTGTTCTCCCTAGGGGCGATCGCCTACCACCTATTTACAGGTAAGAAGCCCGCGCAGACCGACATCGAGCTACTGGACAGGCTGCGCCGCGGTAATGGTCTGCAGCTCACCGATGAAATCAACGGGGCAAGCGAGGCTATGCAGTACCTGGTGCAGTACGCCACTCACCCTGATGTGGGGAGCCGGTTGGAGTCAGTCAGTGAGTTCATAAAACGACTGGATGACCTTGAGGACGAGGTCAGTCAGCCGAACACACTGCGAACTAACCCAACTGAGGCGCGTAAAGGTGACCTCCTACCGGGAGGCTTCCAGGTTGTTCAGCCGCTTGGCAAAGGTGCGTGCTCAGTCGTATTCCTGGTCGATTACCAGGGGCAGTCTCGCGTTCTGAAGATCGCTTCGACACCTGACCACAATAGCCGTCTTACAAAAGAGGGTGAGGTGCTGGCCAGATTGCGTCATCAGGCCATTGTTCCTTACTACAAAACCCTAGATATCGTTGGCCATACCGCTCTGCTACTCGACTACGCGACCGAGGGCACCCTGGCTCAGCGCCTCCGCCATGTCGGCGCTGTGCAGCTGGAGTTGCTTGAGCGCTTCGGTGATGACCTGCTCAGTGCGGTTGTGCATCTGGAAGACCAGGCATTGGTGCATCGTGATATTAAGCCAGAGAACATCGGCTTGGTGATGCAAGGCAGCGTTCTTCACCTCATGCTTTTTGACTTCTCACTGTCTAGTGTCGGTGCTGACAATATCAGTGCTGGCACTTTGGCCTATATGGATCCTTTTATCCGTGATCCTGGCCGCCGCCGTTGGGACGACCATGCCGAGCGATTCTCGGTTGCGCTGACTCTTTACGAGATGGCTGCCGGTGCTTTGCCAGGGTGGACGTCCTCTGAAGGGCTGCCACATCTGCTCGAAGGGGAGCTGGAGATCGATCGAACCGTCTTCGACCCGAGCATTCGCGACCGCATGGTTGAGTTCTTCAAGCGGGCTTTGGTTCGTGATGTGCGCAAGCGCTTTGCCAGTGCCGGCGAGATGCTGCGTGAGTGGCGCAAGACATTCCATGATGCGCGCAGTGAGTCTCTGCACACGACCCAGCAGCCACAGGAGCGTACGTGCCCCATCAGCGAGGCTCAGTTGGATACTCAGATCGGCCTGTTGGCTCTGAGCCCACAAGCGCTGGATACGCTCAGTCGCCGGAATATCAACAGCGTTGCTGACATCATCAAGCTGAACCGCTCCCGCGTTCGAGTCTGGACGGGAGTGGGGGTGAAGACCCGTAATGAGCTGTCCGATGTCATCGGTCAGCTTCAGGCGCGCCTTCTGGACGGCCAGCAGGTTCAGCAATTGGATAGCGGTGACACCAGTGTCGTTAGTGTCGACCGTCTGTTTCAGCAGGTCCTGCCGAAGTCCGCTGATCAGACTCGGTTGAGCTTTCTTAACGAATACCTGGGGCGACTGGACGAAGATGCGCCCAAGGGCTCTCACAACGTTCATTGGCCTACACCTGCAGCCATCAGCGGCCACCTCGGCATTGAGACTCTGCTGGTGCGCGAGCTGGTCGATAAGGTTCTGACCCAGTGGGGTAAGACCAAAGCGATTACGGACTTGAGAGAAGACATCGTCGGCTTGCTGGAAGATAACGGCGGCGTGATGACAGCGGTCGAAGTGGCTGACGCAATCCTGCTTCGTCGTGGCTCGGTACAAGACAGCCCACTGCGCGAGCGCTGGGCCTATGCTGTCGTGCGTGCAGCTGTGGAAACGGAATTGAGTAAGCAGGAGCCTCGTTGGCTTTTGCGTCGCTCCGGTAACCGCTTCCTGATTGCCGATAATCGTCAGGGGCGAGGGGAGGAGCTGGCCGATTACGCTTGCGACCTTGGCAGCCTGGCAGATGAGTGTGCTCGCCAGCTGCCACTGCTGGCCCCCGTTCGTACGCTGGAGAAGATCCGCGCTGTGCCAGCACCAGAATCATTCGCAGGTCTGAGCAACCACCGACTTCTGCGTTTGGCTGCGGCTGCATCCGAGAGTGCAGCACTATCCAGCCGTGTGGAATTTTATCCGCGAGGGATGCCTGCCAAGCTTGCTTTGGAGTTGGCCCAAGGAGCGCTATTGGGCAGCAAGGCGCTTACCGTCAAAGATATACAGACCCGCGTGGCCGGCCGCTATCCTGCAGCGCAGGAGCTACCTGGCCGCCCTGAGCTGGATGAGCTGGTGCGCTCCCTGGATATCGGTTTCCAGTGGAATGGCGGCTTTGAGTTTGCCAACGGCGATAGGGGGGGATACTGCCTGCCAAGCGCAGGGATGACCAGCTTCGCATCAGCCGGGTCTACTCACTACAGTCCGACTCAACAAGGCGAAGACGACACCACCACACTCAAGTCGGTTAAAGAGCTGGGCTTGATGCTGGAGAAGGCAGTGACTGCCTCCCACTTCCTCGCGCTAACCGTCAGGCCGCGTCAGTGGTGGCAAGCGCAGGAAAAACTCTGCCGAGACTATCCGTTTAAGCGCATCAGCTTTGATGAGCTTCTACTTCGCCATGTACAGGCTGTGTGCGCGAGCATGCCCAAAGCGCCGGACTGGCAGGTGGTGCTCAAAGCAGACGCCTGTGAGCACAGTTCTCGTGATTGGCAGAACCTGCAGCGTCTGGTGCAGCGTGCGTTACCGGGCTTGGCTGAGGAGATTCTGCAGGCCGGTCAACCAGTACTTCTGACGGAGCCAGGGCTGCTGGCGCGCTATGAGCTGGTGACAACATGGCTGAATGACCTGCGCCAACAGTTGATGAACGTTAGCGGTCGCAGCGGCATTGCGTTGCCCGGGTTGGTTCTGCTCATCGCCGTCGATGCGCAGCGTTCCGCGGCCATGATCGATGACGTATTGGTGCCTACAGGCGCCGGTAGCAAAGAGTTTGCCCATATTCCCAGTAGCTGGCTTGACGATTCCCAGTCACTGCCTCAGGCAGTCAAAACCACTGCCTAAGAAAAATTGATAGCAGACCCAGAACCTTCAGGTATTGGGCCAAATGCATAAGGATTTACCTGTGATTAACCGTGCCGATCTGCTGAAAAACCTGCAGTCCCTGTTACCGCATATTGAGAAGGACATCCTCGCCTACAGCGAGTCCAACGCGGAGCTCAGTGATCATTTGCAGAGCGAATATCGCGCGGCAGTTGAGGCTGAACGCACCGCCGAGCACTTCGTTTCCTGGCGTGAAGCGCAAATAACCCAGGCCGCAGTGGCCTGGGTATTGACCTGTGTGTTTGTGCGTTTTCTTGAAGACAACGGCTTACTGAACGAGCCAGTGTTGGCTGGCCCGGTGAGTGATGCGCAGGGGCGAAATGCCTTGCAGCAGGCTAAAGAGCGCATGGTGGCTTACTTCAACGAGAACCCCACCTTTGAAGAACGCCACTACCTGCTCGATCTATTCGCGGAGCTGGAAAAATATCCGGTGATCGCGGAGCTCTTGGATCATCGCCATAACCCCCTCTGGCAGATTCCCGTTTCGGCTGATGGTGCCAAACGTCTGATTGACTTCTTCCAGAAGATCGATGCGGACAGCGGTGAGATCCTCCACGACTTTACCGACCGGGAATGGGATACCCGCTTTCTTGGCGATCTCTACCAGGATCTTTCTGAATCAGTGCGCAAGCGTTATGCGCTGCTGCAAACCCCGGAATTCGTTGAGAGCTTTATTCTCGATTACACCCTAGAGCCGGCGATTCAGACTTTCGGTCTGCCGGGTCTGCGTCTGATCGACCCTACCTGTGGTTCGGGACACTTTTTGCTGACGACCTTCGAACGGGTGTTTAATCAATGGTTGAAGCGTGAGCCTGGCACAAATACCCGTGAGCTGGCACAGCGCGCACTAGATGTGGTGCATGGCACCGATATCAACCCTTATGCCATTGCCATCTGCCGATTCCGTCTGTTGATCGCTGCCATGAAGGCTGCGGGCAGCAGCAAGATCAAGGATGCGCCCAGTTTTCATTTCAATCTGGCGTGTGGTGATTCTCTGTTGCATGGACGACGATTTGAGTGGCAGGGGCAGGGCATCCAGGGCGGCTTGTTGGATGAGGAAAAGAGGCACGTTTACGAAGTTGAAGACCCTGAAAAGCTCAACAGGATTCTTGGGCAGCGTTATCACGTGGTGGTTGGTAACCCGCCCTACATTACGGTGAAAGATAAAGCGCTGAATCAGGCGTACCGGGACAAGTACCCAACCTGTCACCGTAAATATTCACTCGGGGCGCCATTTACCGAGCGCTTCTTTGATTTGGCCCTCTATCCTGAGAGCAACCAACCCGCTGGCTTTATGGGCATGATTACTGCCAACAGCTTTATGAAGCGAGAGTTTGGCAAGAAGCTGATTGAAGATTACCTGCCACGCAAAGACCTGACCCATGTGATTGATACCTCGCGAGCATATATTCCAGGTCATGGCACGCCTACTGTGATTTTGTTTGCCCGCAATCAGTCTCCTAAGCTTGATGTCATTAGAGCAGTTCTGGGTATTCGCGGTGAGCCCGGCACACCTGAAAATGCAGCTCAGGGCAAGGTATGGTCATCCATTGTGGATTTGATGCCAAAAGGAAGTGGTCAAAACGAATTCGTTACTGTTCTCGATCAAGAAAGGTCTCTATTTCAGTCACACCCGTGGAGTGTCGGCGGCGGGGGCGCAGCTGAGCTAAAGGCATTAATGGACGAGAGTTCTCAGACGTTATTGAGCGACGTTCAGGATGCGATTGGCGTTTTTGGGATGACAAACGCTGATGAGGTCATGTTTTCTAGCGCCAAAGACTTTATAAGGAAGAATGTGGAGTTTGACCTTTATCGGCCAATTTGTTTGGGGGATTCGATTCGTGATTGGTCCGCTGAGGAGAAATATCACGCTTTATTTCCATACAGTGCCGATGGGGAACTCCTCGATGTTGCTTTGACTGAGGGATTTCGCAAATGGGTGTGGCCGAATAAAAATAATCTGGGAAACAGAGCGACTTTTGGCAAGCAAACATATTTTGCTGAGGGGCGCCCTTGGTGGGCGTGGCATCAGGTAACATTAGACAGACTGGTTTCCCCATTAACCATCACTTACGCATTTGTAGCGACCCACAACCACTTCGTCCTGGATCGTGGTGGCAAGGTGTTTAACCGTTCTGCGCCAGTAATAAAACTGCCAAAGAATACGGGTGAGGCAGAGCACTTTGCGCTATTAGGGTTGCTGAATAGCTCTGCCGGTATGTTCTGGATGAAGCAGGTATTTCATGGCAAAGGGCAGGGAGGCGTTGGGCAGGAAAGTCGTGCAGAATGGGAGGAGTTTCATGAATTTACGGGAACGGGGTTGAAAAAGTTTCCTGTTCCTGAAGATTCAGCCCGGGTTGTTGAGAAACTTTCAGAGCGACTGGATACGCTTGGCCGGGAGCTGCGTGCACATGCGCCGCAGGCTTATCTCGATATTTCCGATTCAGACTTAGGCGAAGCCCTTAACAATGCACAGGTGGAAGAGGGTCGGTTATGGGCGCGCATGATTGCTCTTCAGGAAGAGCTGGATTGGTATGTTTATTCCCTTTATGGTCTGACCGCTGAAGCCAATTATTACCAAAGTGAAATGCTGGAAGTGAATCTGGGTGAGCGTGCCTTTGAAATTCACCTGGCCCGTAAAATGGCAGCCGGTGAGGCCGAGTCCACCTGGTTTGAGCGTCACGGCAGCACACCGATTACCGAGATTCCGGAGCATTGGCCGGCGGACTACAAGGCATTAGTCGAGCGTCGCTTGCAGGCCATTGAAGAGAATCCCTGGATTAAGTTGGTTGAGCGATCGGAATACAAACGACGCTGGAACCGTGATAACTGGGAAACCCGACTGCAGGTTGCGCTGAAAGAGTGGCTATTAGATCGGCTGGAGCAAGCCTGCCGGGCTCCCGAGCTGAAAACCTGCGCTCAGCTGGCTGACCGCCTTCGTAGCGATGCGGATGCAGTCCGTGTTGCAGAGCTGTACTGCGGCGTCAATCTGTTGGACTTGCAGGCGCTGGTTTGCGAACTGGTAGATGGGGACAACGTGCCACAAATGGCCGCCGCCCGTCTTAAGGCTGATGCTCTGCCTAAATTCCGTGCCTGGCAGGAAACCTGGGACAAGCAGCGTCGGGAAGATGCCATTGACGCCAAATATGGCGTCAATCAGCCACTATCCGTGGAAGATTCCAGGGATTCTGAGAAGAAAGCCAAGTACGACTTGGCCTTGGCTCAAGCAAAGCTGGAAAAGGTTGAGCGAGTAGGTGATATTCCTCTGCCTCCTCAATACAAGTCCACCGATTTCCGTAAGCCCAGCTACTGGCCACTGCGCGGCAAACTGGATGTCCCCAAAGAGCGCTTCTTCTCGCTGCCAGGCTGTGAAAAAGGTGGTGATAGCACGCTTGTCATCGGTTGGGCTGGTTTGAACCATTTGCAACGGGCTCAGGCCATTGCAGCTTGGTACCTGGATCGCAAAGAGGGTGAGGGCTGGGAAGCTGAGCGACTGATGCCCATGCTGGTGGCGCTAGATGAGTTGATCCCCTGGTTAAAGCAATGGCACAACGAAGTGGATCCAGAGTTCGGCGAGCGGATGGGTGATTACTACGAAGGATTCCTGCTCGAAGAACTGCGTAATCTCGAGATTACTCGGGCTGATCTTTTGAGCTGGCAGCCGGCTGCAGTGGCTGGGAAACGTGGCGGTCGTAAAAAGAAAGTGGCCGAGCAGAACTGATTCTGGGGTTTGACGCATGACATTGATTAAAGAGCTGATCGAGATCCCAGAAAAGGTTCAACGGGGTGATTTCGTTCTTAACCTGTCCAGTGGTTTGGCTGATACAGCTATCAGCCAAACGCTCGAGCAGTATGTGGTGACGCCGCAGCTGCAGCGCTCGTTCGACGATGCCTTGAGCTTTATCAAGAGCACCGTGGTGGGCAACCAGAACCGTCAGAAGGGCGCTTACCTTCACGGCAGCTTCGGTAGCGGTAAGTCGCACTTTATGGCGGTGCTGCACCTGCTTTTGCAGGGTAATCCCCAAGCCCGGGCGATTAATGAGCTGGCGCCGGCTGTAGCTAAGCATGATGAGTGGCTGCAGCAAACCAACATCCTGCTGGTGCCCTACCACATGATCGGTGCCGCTAGCATTGAGGCGGGTGTGTTGGGTGGCTACGCGCGACATATCAAGCACCTGCACCCAGATGCACCGGTCCCCGGTTTCTACATGAGTGACCGGTTGTTTCGTGATGCGCGGCAACTACGCAGCAATATGGGTGATGCGAATTTCTTCGCCACATTGAACAAAGGAGCTGCGGCGGCCGAGGATGACGGCTGGGGCGATCTGTCGACTGGTTGGGACGCAGCGAGTTTCGATGCAGTGCTGAATGACCAAGCCGGCGCGGACGATAAGGCCCGTCTGGTCGGAGATCTTATCGGCACCTTCTACAGCTCCATGGCGGATATGGCCAACAGCGAGTTCGGCGGCTACGTCGATTTCGATGAAGGCCTGCGCATCATGACGGAGCATGCCAAAGCGCTCGGATACGACGCGGTCATCCTGTTCCTCGATGAGCTGATTCTCTGGCTGGCCAGTCACCTGTCTGACCCGCGCTTTATCGCCAACAACATTCAGAAAGTGGTGAAGCTGGTTGAAGCCAGCGAGCAGCGTGCGCTGCCCATGGCCAGCTTTATCGCTCGCCAGCGTGATCTGCGTGAGTTTGTGGGCGATCAGTACAACGGCGC
The DNA here is from genome assembly GCF_000826105.1 of Pseudomonas massiliensis. Lineage (GTDB taxonomy): Bacteria > Pseudomonadota > Gammaproteobacteria > Pseudomonadales > Pseudomonadaceae > Aquipseudomonas > Aquipseudomonas massiliensis. The sequence goes on from NZ_CCYK01000003.1 coordinate 93,530, forward strand.
TGAGCAGCAAGCACTGAGTGACTCGCTCAAGTACTGGGATGGTCGCTTCCACACCATCACTCTGGAAGACCGTAACCTTCCAGTGATCGCTGAGCGTCGCTTGCTCAAGCCGATTAATGCGGCTGCCAAGGCAGAGATCGACAATGCCTTTGCGGCCATGGATGCCGGCTTGCGCAGCGAGGTGCAGGAAATCCTGCTGACCAACCAGGGTGACCGCGAGATGTTCCGTTCGCTGTATCCCTTTAGTCCTGCTCTGGTGCAGGCACTGGTTGCGCTTTCTTCCGCTCTTCAGCGTGAGCGTACTGCTCTCAAGGTCATGCTGATGCTGTTGGTCGATCAGCGCGAAACCCTGGAGTTAGGTGGATGCATTCCGGTCGGTGACCTGTACGACGTGATTGCTTCTGAGGCCGAGCCGTTCTCGGAAGTGATGCGCATGCATTTCGACAATGCTCGCCATCTGTTCGAGCGCAAGTTGGTGCCGCTGCTGGAGGAAGAGCACAACCTCAGGCTTGATCAGCTGCTGGAGCTGCCAGTCAATGACCCCGGCCGTCGTGCCTTTACCAATGACATGCGCCTGATTAAAACCTTGTTGCTGTCGGCGCTGGTTCCTGAGGTCGAGTGCTTCAAGCAGCTCACGGCCAACAAGCTCGCTGCGTTGAACCACGGCACCATCAAATCACCAATCCCAGGCCGTGAAGCGCAGACAGTTTTGCAGAAGTGCCGCAAATGGGCGGGGCGTGTCGGTGAGATCAAGATCAGTGATGACTCCAACCCGGTCATCGCGATTCAGCTTTCAGGCGTAGATACCGAAAGCATTCTTGAACAGGCGAAAATCCATGACAACGATGGCGCGCGCCGTAAGCTGACCAAGGATTTGCTGTTCGAAGCCTTCGGTGTTCAGGATGATAACCAGCTATTTATCGAGCACCCCTTCGCCTGGCGCGGAACTCGTCGCACCGTTGAGGTGATGTTCCAGAACATTCGCGAGATTTCTGACTTCACTACCTTTGAGGCGCGGGGTGACGATTGGAAGGTGCTGGTCGACTTTCCCTTTGACCAGGGCAATCACTCTCCCGCGAGCGATAGGGCACGCATCCAGGAGTACGAAGCCACTGGTAATGGGACACAAACCCTGTGCTGGTTACCGTATTTCTTTAGTCAGTCGGCGCAGCGTGATCTGGGAACCTTGGTGACGCTTGAGCACGTACTGAAAAGCGAAGATCGCTTCGTCTCCTTCAGTAAGCATCTGAGCCCACTTGAGCGGGCCCAGGCACGTACGCTTCTCGATAACCAGCGCAGCCAGTTACGCCAGCGTATTCGTGATTACCTCATGGGTGCATTCGGCGCTGCACAACCGATCCCGGGCTCGCTTGATGATTCGGTACAACTGGACAGCCAGGTTTATTCGCTGGAGCCTGGATTTACCCCGCAGCTGCCGGTGGGCAGTAATCTGCGTGCTGCCTTCGAGCACCTGCTTAACCAGGCACTGAGCTTCCAGTATCCAGACCACCCTGAATTTGATGGTGAGGTCAGGCTGGCAGACTTGGGCAAGGTGATGGAGCAGCTGCGTCGTGCTGTGCATGCCAGTAATGGTCGCATCGATATTGACACGCCGTTGCGCTCGATCATGCGTTCCATTGCTCAGCCATTGAAGCTGGGTGAAATGCACGAGCGGCATTTCATCTTCAAGGATGATTGGCCGAAGCACATGACTCGTGAGCTGGCCAAGGATGAACATGCCGGGGATCCAGTGACGGTGAAGCGCCTACGTTCGGCGATTGATCAGCCGACACCCAAAGGGCTACCGGACATTGTGCAGAACCTGCTGATCATGGTGTTTGCCGAGCATGGTCAGTACGCCTTTTCGTTGCATGGTCAGGACTATGAGCCGACGCTCAAGGACATGCCGGATAACCTGTTGCTGAGCAAGCAGGATCTGGCTGAGCCGAACATCTGGAAGCTGGGCGTAGATAACGCTTCCGCCATCTTCGGCCTGACGCCTAACAAGCTGCGCACCGCCAACCATCAGAATGCACTGGAAAAAGATATGCAGGATGAGGTTAAGCGTCAGCTTGGGCATTGTGAGGAACTGGTTACTGAGCTCAGAGCTGCATTGAGCCGGGTTAATCAGGGGACGCAATGCAATCGTCTGCGCAATGCCGAGTATGCAGTGAGCCTTTTGCAGACCTTACAGGGTAAGCAGGGTGCGGATCTGATCGCTGCGCTGGCAGATATTCAGCCGCCCACCAACGCGATGGCTCTCGCCAAGAGTATCGTCAGCGCTGCCAGCGTGACCCAGGCAATACAGGACAATAACTGGCAACTGCTGGAAACTGTTTGGAAGTCAGGGCCGGCTGAGGCGTTGCAGATTAAGCAGCGTGTCAGTGCTGCGCTGACCTCGGACGAGCTTGTCACGGCTTTGGCTCAAGCGCTTCGTCAGGCTCAGTCAGATGCTACATCGCAATTGACGCGCAACGTGATTCCCCCGGTCATTCAGAACGTGCCGACTGCCGATACCAGTATCAAGGGTGCGGCTGGCAGAAAGGTGCTGGAGCAGGTTCAGCAGAGTGGGTTGACCAGCAAGCAGGCGCGCAACTTGTTCGCAGAGATTGAGAGCAAATTGCAGGACGGCTATGTGCTGGATGTGAGCTACAGCATTGTGCGCATGGATGGGGCAGGGGATTGAGGTGATGTCGATCATGCAGGCGAGCGCGACATTGCCGATGCCGGTGGTGACCCAACTGCAGGCAGTTTTTCAGCGTGACGCTGAGGCTGACTGCGTGGCATTAGTGTGGCCAAACCCTTTATCGGCTTTAGCTGTAGAACAAGTTGTTGAAGGGCGAAAAGTCAGGGCCATTTACTGCGTCTCTGAGTTGGCGATGCGCGAGGCCTTGGTCAAGCATCAACAAGATCGAAAGGAAACCTCGGAGCGTCTTGTGCTGCTGTCCGGCTTTGCCGAGACGGATCTGGCTATGGACGTGCTGGCCAGAATTTGGCGCAACGAGCCTCAGCGGATAAGCCCTTGGAAGACCCTGCAGCAACTGATTCGTGTAAGGGATATTGATCCTCGTCTAACGCGCAAGCATGGCCGTTGGGTAGCTGAGGCGATGCTCAATGGTGTTGAACGCTATCAGGGGAAAATCAGCTTCGGCGAGATCCTGGATGAGGAGACAGCCTGGCGCGCTATCGCCATGGCTCATCTGAACTACCAAGAAGCCACGTTGGATCTGCAGTCGGTATTGAGCTGGAGCACTAAGGGGGATGTCAGTGCACTGATTACGGCTCTGCCAGGCGATATTCGAGACAACCTTGGGGATTGGTTGGCCCGCGGCCTGCCCGACACTCATGAGGTGGTATCGACGCTGCTTCTGAATGATCAGGGGAGTGATCTGCTCGCCGTCGCCTTGGCGTGCTCCGTGCTGTTTTCCTCGGACATTGAACGTCTGCAAGCGCTTGATTTAACCCAGCTGCATATCAGTCGTGGGATTTTCCGTGAGCGCTTTTTGGGTGGGAAGAAGATCGAATTCCGAGTCCTGCAGCCGCTTGGCGAGGTCGCAGTTACTCTGGTCAGGCAGTGGATAGGTGCTCTCGGTTTCCCTAGCTATGCACGCTTCTTGTCGAAAGCAGAGCAGATTCTTGCGAGCTTAGATATGCAGGCTGCCACCGAGCACTCGGCACTTTTGCCTTGTGGTTTGCACGCGCGCTTTAGTGCGTTTGCTTCAGCCCTGGGTGTAGCTCTGGACGGCGGCGACTCCATGGCTGCGGAGTCGGCTTTGCAGCAGATAGAGGGGCATCGTCTGGCTGGCTTGGATCGCTACAGCGAGACTGTTGCTCGGGCCAATATGGCCATGCGCCTTCTACGTTGGCTCAAGCAGGCGCCGAACGCGGACGGAACTGCAGTTAGCCTGATCGGCGATTACATCGAGCAGGGTGGTTTTTGTGATTGGGCACGAACCGAAATTTGGGCGGGAGATGCTGAGGAGTCTCTAAGTACGGTCTACCAGAAGCTTTCGCAGCACGTTGGGCGTTACAGGGAACGGCAAAACCAGGCTTTCGGGCAGCAACTGTCAAGCATCGCTCGGGGTGATCATCTGCCTGCTCGATTCATTCCTGTCGAGCGCGCCCTGGATGATCTGGTTGCACCATTGGCCGAGCAGGGGCAAGTGCTTTTGCTTGTGCTGGATGGGATGAGCGAAGCCGTCTACCGGCAGTTAAGCGCAGACCTTACTCGTAATCATTGGTTGGAGCTACAGCCCGCTGGCGCACAGGGCGATGCATGTCTGGTTGCAGCATTGCCCACGGTGACTCAGGTCAGCCGTTGCTCGCTGCTATCGGGGGCTCTGTGTGAGGGCAATGCCAACGACGAGAAGAAGGCTTTCAGTAGCCACCCGCAGCTAAAAAAGCTGGCCTCCACCAAGTTTCCACCGCAAGTGTTCCATAAGCAGGATTTGTCCCAGTCTGGATCTGGCAGTTTGCATAGCAACGTTCGGGGGATAATTGCGGGTACAGAGCACCGAGTTCTGGCAGTGGTGATCAACGCCATCGATGATCAGCTGTCCAGTAGCTCGCAAGTTAAGGTCGACTGGTCGTTTGAAACCGTGGCCTTGCTCCGGCATGTGATGGAGGCTGCTCGCGAGGCTGGCCGTGTGGTGATCATTACCAGTGATCACGGTCACGTGCTGGATCATGATTCGGTTTACCAGCAGTCAGCCGACGAAAACGGTGAGCGCTATCACCCGGTTGCTCCCGGCATCACGCCCTCTGAGCTGGAAGTCCAGTTGTCAGGGGAACGTGTCGTGACGGCCAATAAGCAGGTGATCCTGCCTTGGTCAGAACGTCTGCGTTACACCAAAAGTAGGAGCCATGGCTACCACGGTGGTGGTTCGCTCCAGGAGGTTGTGATCCCGCTTGGGGTCTATATCAATGCCGCCACGCGGCAAAGGGTAGAGGGTTGGCGTGAGGTGCCTCGACGACTGCCAGCCTGGTGGTATTCGACAAAAGCCATTGAGGCAGAAACACCGAGCGCGGTTGATCAGCCCACCGTATCAGTCGAAGCACCCACCAAGAAAGCAGCTGGCAAGAAGCAGGCTGTGGCTGAGGTTGTCGAGGACATGTTCGGCTTTGCATCGCCAGCGAAAGCCTTGAGCAAAAGCGCTCCGGTGGTCGCTAGCGATTGGGTTGCTGAGTTGCTCAGTTCGCCGGTCTATGGCCAAGTTCGCGATAGAGCAGGCCGCACAGCGATCAGCGATGAACAAATGCAGACGCTGCTGAGGCTGCTGGAAAAGCACCGTTGGCAGGTTATGGAGGCGGCGCTTTGTTCTGAGTTGCTGATCCCGAAACTGCGGATTCGAGGGTTCCTCGCGGGAGCACAGAAACTGCTCAATGTGGATGGCTATCCGATCCTTTCAGTCGAGCGTGATTCCCAGACAGTGCGTTTGAACGTTGCAGATCTGAAGAAGCAGTTTGAAATCCATTAACTACAGGGTATAGGCATGTCGATTAGCCAACAACGTCGTCAGGATATTCTGGACGCTCTGCGGCGTGGAACTGTGCCGCAGTATGGTTTAGATGCCTTAGCTGTTGGCTTGTTGCCCTTCGAGCGCGCCTTTGATGAGGAGCTGGAAAAGGTCAGTCGAGGCGGGGCGGTATTCAAGGCTATTCGTGGCGAGTACGGCAGCGGTAAAACCTTTGCGTCACGTTGGCTCCGTGAAAAAGCACATCGACTCGGCTTTGCCTGCGCCGAGGTACAAATTTCCGAGACTGAGACCCCGCTTCATCGCTTGGAGACGGTCTATCGGCGTCTGATGGAGCGTTTGACGACGCCAGATATGCCCTCGGGCGCTTTTCAGAATATCGTCGAAGCCTGGTTCTACACCCTTGAAGAGGATGTACTGGCCCAGCATGACATCGATCCGAACGACTCCGAGGCGTTGATTGATGCCACTGATTTACTGATGGAAAAGCGCTTGGGCGAAGTAGTGCGCTCTGCACCTGCATTTGCCTTAACTCTACGTGCCTACCGGAGAGCACTCCTTGAAGGCCAGGAAGAGATCGCCAACGGGCTTTTGGCCTGGATGGCAGGTCAGCCGAACATTTCTGCTGCGGTTAAGCGCTATGCAATGATCAAGGGCGACATCGATCATTTCGGCGCGTTGAGCTTCCTGCAAGGTGTTCTAACCATACTCAAGGATTCAGGGCATCCTGGTCTGCTGCTGGTGCTCGACGAGGTTGAAACACTCCAGCGTATGCGCGGAGATGTTCGCGACAAGAGCCTGAACGCATTGCGTCAGTTGATGGATGAGGTGGACTCTGGGCGATTCCCTGGCCTTTATCTGGTTATCACAGGTACTCCAGCCTTCTACGATGGCCCTATGGGTGTCCAGCGGCTGTCTCCTCTCGCTCAACGTCTGGCGGTCGACTTCACCACTGATGCTCGGTTCGATAATCCTCGCGCCGTGCAAATTCGTCTCCGTGGGTTCAGTCAGGAGTCTCTGGAAGAGGTTGGTCGCAAGGTGCGCAACCTGTATGCCGATAACAGCGTTACGGCTGACCGCATTCTGCGGCTGGCAGACGATGATTACATCGCTGAGCTGGCAAAGGCGGTGACCGGTAAGCTGGGCGGCAAGGTCGGAATTGCACCGCGGATTTTCCTGAAAAAGCTGGTGGGTGAGGTCCTGGATCGTATTGACCAGTTCGAAGACTTCAATCCGCGACAGCACTACGCATTGACCATTTCAGATACCGAGCTGACATCGGTGGAGCGCGCTACCAGTGCGGCAAGCTCGGTAGATGATATCGAGCTCGATCTTTGAGCTGCCTGATTGGAGCTTTGCTGCATGAGTGAGTTCGACAAGCTCCACCCTGCCTTGCAGCACCACATCGTCAACTCTCTGGGTTGGAACGGTTTGCGGCCTTTGCAAGAGTCCACCATTCAGCCTGTCCTCGATGGCGAGCACGCGATTCTGCTGGCTCCAACGGCTGGCGGAAAAACCGAAGCGGCAAGCTTTCCGGTGTTTTCACGCATGCTCAGTGAGAGCTGGGAAGGCCTTTCTGTTCTCTATATCTGCCCGATCAAGGCGCTGCTCAATAACCTTGAGCAGCGCTTGAGTTATTACGGGCATCTCCTGGGGCGAAGCGTTGCCCTGTGGCATGGCGATATCAGTGCTTCTCGTAAGGCCAAGATTGTGGCCTCGCCACCGGACATTCTGCTTACAACCCCTGAATCGCTAGAGGTAATGCTGGTCTCCAACAAGGTTGATCATCAGCAGCTGTTTGCTAATGTTCGGACGGTGATTATTGATGAGGTGCATGCCTTTGCCGGTGATGACCGTGGCTGGCACTTGCTGTCTGTCTTGGAGCGAATCAGCGTTCTAGCAGGCCGAGAGATCCAGCGCTTAGGGCTCTCAGCGACCGTAGGTAATCCTGACACGCTCTGCGATTGGCTTGCCGGTAGCTGTAATGCCCGAAGAAGCGTGATCAACCCTCCTGCAGAGAACAATGTGATTCCTGACGTCCAAGTCGATTGGGTCGGGTCGCTGAAAAACGCAGCAGTTGTGATTTCAAGATTGCACAAAGGCGAGAAGCGCCTCGTCTTCGTGGATAGCCGATCCAAGGTTGAGGAGCTCGCTGTTGAGTTACGGTGCCTTGGTGTTGCCACCTACATCTCCCACAGTTCCTTGAGCCTGGAGAAGCGGAGAGCTGCTGAAGAAGCGTTCTCCCAGGGTAATGACTGCGTCATCGTTTCTACTTCGACGTTGGAGTTGGGTATCGATGTGGGCGACCTTGATCGAGTGATCCAGATCGATGCCCCGTACACGGTTGCTTCGTTCCTGCAGCGTATTGGTCGCACTGGCAGACGTTCGGGCAGCTCTCGAAACTGTCTGTTTCTAGCTACCAAGGAAGATGCGTTTCTTCGTGCTTTGGCGTTGTTACAGCTGTGGCGGCAAGGGTATGTCGAACCGATCGTTCCCCCCGCGAGGCCAATGCACATCTATGCCCAGCAAACCATGGCATTGGCGCTTCAGCAAAAAGGCATCATCGCTGCCGACGTCGATCAGTGGGTGGGGCGCATGCCGGGTTTTGCTGGAGTCACGACCGATGACCGGGCTGGTGTTATCAGCTACATGCTTGGGGCCGGAATATTGCAATCTGATGAGGGGCTCATCGGAATTGGCAAGGCCGGAGAGAGGGCGTATGGTGAGAAGAACTTCATGGAGCTCTTTTCGGTGTTCACGACGCCTCCCATGGTTAAGGTTTATTGGGGCAAGCAGGAGCTAGGGGAAGTTCATCAACTGACCTTTGCTGTCCGTGATAATGGCCCGGCGTTGCTTACTCTTGGCGGACGCAGCTGGCAGACGACCTATATCGACTGGCCGCGTAAAAAGGCTTTTGTCGAGCCTTCGGAGGTACGAGGTAAGTCGCAATGGGTCAGCGATGCACAGCCGCTGAGATACGAGCTATGTCGTGCGATTGCAGATGTGTTGGTTTCAGATCTTGTTCCAGAGGGGCTTTCATCCAGAGCTCAAGCACTGCTTGCCGATCTGCGTGACCAATATGGCTGGATGGAGTCAGGTAAAAGTACTCTGATCCTTGATGCCGATGGTAATGCGATTTGGTGGAACTTCGCAGGCAAGTTGCTGAATTCGGCAATGAAGGATCTGCTGGCTAATGAGGCTGATAAGCTCATCGCCGACAACGAGTGCTTGAGTTTTCGGCACGTCTGTTCTGGCGAGGCGCTGGTAAGTGCTATTCGAGAGGTTCTTGCGGGTGATGCGCATGATTTGGCGGTGCTGCTGGATGAGGCCTTTGTACAAGAGCTGAAATTTGCTGAGTGCTTGAGCCAGAAAGAGATTGATCGTGAGCTGGGACAGCGGTACTCAGTTGATAGTGACTTCCAGCAGTTCTGTCGTAATTCACTTGCAGTTCTTAGGGTAAGGGACAAAGCCTGATGTGAGAATCATCCGTCTTAGCGAAGTCATTCAGACATCTGGTCTTACTCGATCAATCTACAAGCTGGTAGATAAGGTATGACGTTGTGGATGGGTATGGGAAGCTGGTGGAGTTAGTGAAGTAATCAGTGTGATTTTGATGGGGGAAAGGGATGGCCTGGTATCTGAACTTTATCGATCCGGGTAATGCTGGCGGCAGCGTCAGCATTCCGGAGTCGCCACCAGTGGCGTTGCAGCCGATCGTCTACAAGTGCCCGCGCTGCTCGGCACAATTTGGCAGTGTTCAGGCACGCCGTGATCATTTTTTCACGGCGCATCCGTACCGTAAGCCGGAACTACTGCTACGTGGGCAGCTGTTGGGTAATAGCGAAACTGTTATCCATGTAGATCGTGTCCCAGGAAGTGGTGTAACTGAGAGGCCGATGAACGCGTCAATGCGCTCCTCAATCGACCACTTGAAGGTGACTGGCCTTACCTATGGATCGACGCGACCTACGTTAAAGTTTGCGAGGCCCAGGAGGCGTCGGCGAGCTACTTGAACGGACCTGCACGCTGAGGCCCCGAATTGATTTTGGATGAAAATTATTTAACGATAAAGCTGATTGGAAAGTGGATGCTACGGCCTGGGGAAATGCAGCACATGCTTATCGAAGCCCAGACGGAAAAAATCGTGGTTGAGATCGAAAAGCCGAACGCAGAGCAGCGGCTGACCAGGGTAAAGGGCACCGTGGATTCTAATTATTCAACCGTGCAGCCGTCGCCGGGTTGGTTTGGCTATTGGTTTTGGCGAAGAGAGGGACTCAGTGGCGCACCGATCTAGCGAGCAATGTTGGGGGATCGCCCAAGCTACCGCCTACGGTGGCGTCCTGCTTCGGCCCAATGGTGAAGTGCTTCTGCGCGAGCCTAGTAATCACTTTGATGGTTATGTTTGGACGTTTGCCAAAGGCAGGCCGGAGCAGGGAGATACACCCGAACAGACAGCCTTGCGCGAAGTCCTGGAGGAAACGGGCTATCGGGCGGAGATCATTGGCATACTTCCAGGCACCTTCGCGGGCGGGACGACCACCAATGCCTATTTCGTGATGCGTCCGCTGGGTGTGCCGGGCAAGCCGGATTGGGAAACCCAATCCATTCGCTGGGCTAATTTCAATGATGCGGCTTTCCGTATCGAACAGACGCTTAATCCCATTGGCAAGCAGAGAGATCTGGAGATACTGCGCGCCGCGAAATCCTGGTTGGACATTAATCATGAGTTGTTGATGGCAGGCGATGAAACAGCTGGGTTCATCACCGCCGGTGACTGGGATATAAGCGGCGCTGCCGGAACAGCACACTACCCTGCAATTGGATTTCCTGCTGAGCGCAGCTGATAGCGATGCTATACGCAAGGGTTTCGAGCCCATAGAGCAAGAGGATAAGTGGTTCGCTTACTCACCGGCGGCACACTATTTCAGCACCGGAGCTGGACAGGTATCTGCATTGATCAGATTCATTTTATCGAGCATCAAGGGGGGCTACGCGCCACTCACGCGCAGGTGAACCGTAAACCGGAGCATTACTCGCAGACGGATGATGCGGTGGACATCGAGCGCATCGAATCTTTAGTGCGCAATCTGGCACAGTACAATCAGAGCCTGGTGGAACAACCTACCATTGTCTCGGCATTGGCGCTCGCGTCTCGGCCTAACTATCTGGGCGCACCGGCGACTGTGCATGCGCTTATGATGGAGTTCTTCGACGTAACGCTCGGCGTGATTGCCCGGGAGAGAAAGTACGAAGAATGTATCGCCAAGCAATCTGAGCTGGCAAGGATCATGACTGAGGATGGCACCGGTTATGTCCGTATACCCGGTTGGCATACCAAGGATCAGTTGGGCTGGGCACTGATCAAGCGGTTTGATCTCGACCAAGAATACTGCACCGATGAGGACCTGCATCTCATCGTCTCTGAAAGCTTGGCGTCGATAAGTCTGGCCGTGCGAGCGCTGTACAATCTGCAGCTCGTGGATATTGACGGCCCTGATCTGTTTCCGGATCGGCTGGCCCATTTGATGGCGTTCGTATGCTCCGTGTATCTCGGAACGCACACGCTCACCTCTCCTGACAAAACGCTGAAAGATTTCGTGCCAAAAGTTGAGCTGGCTAAACTGAAATCGGTCCTCGAAGACGCCTCCGATTCAGGGTCTAGATTGCCGCCGTTCAAGTTCGCTGAGCTGGATCTGGTACCAGGTACGGTACTCACCTTCAAGCTAGACACTACGGTGATCTGCAGTGTGGCCGAGGCAAACAAGGTTCATTTCATGGGCAAAGAGATGAGTTTGTCCAATGCCGCTATCAAGGCTTTGAAGGCGCACGGACGTAACCCCAAAGCAGCGCGTGGCCCTGACTACTGGTGCTATCAGGGGCTCACGCTTACCGCATATCGTGCACAGCACTCCATGTAAATGAACCCATGCCCTGGCGAATCGGCGTTCGAGGGCTTTCGTATATCTACGTGATAGGTGTCAGCCTTCAGTAGGACCCGCCATGCCTTCTTCCAGAGACTTCAACGTCACGCCGCTTGCGGTGTACCAGCTTTGAGGACCGCTGCGTGCGGTCCCTGCAATTAAGGCAGCCGCGTAGGTGGAAGAACTCATGAGTAGGTCTTTGGTGAGAAGCAAATGGTCGCCTTGGTCGACCATTCTTTTGTCTTCTAGGAGCTGCTCTCTCATCTTGAGAAGCTTGCCATTCAAGCTGGCGGTCGTCGTTTTGGACGCGGTGGAGCCCTTTTTGACTACAAAGCCTTCGTCTGTCTGAACGCCACGAGCTTTCAGTTGATGAACGGTAAATGTTAGTTCTTCGTTGTATTCTGGGGCAACAACCTGAGCCGAGACTGAGGCGTTCTGGGAGGGTTTGGCCGGTATCAGCGGCTCAAGAATCGGGTAGCCCAAGGTGCCCAGCACTATCCGCATATCGTCCAGAAGCTCATTCATCGCTTCGCGCTCTGCACGCGGGAGGCTGGATGCCGTTGGTGTATTGCCGTTTTCAAGCTTATAGCGATCGGCGGTCTTCGCCATCGCCTCTAGTTTAGATTCAAGATACTTGACGTGAGATTTTGTTAAATTGTCATCTTTATTTGTAAGGATGACCACGTCATTCCAGAAGTCTTTCTTACGATCATGCATCAGCAGGCGATCAGCGACGTTTTCGGATTCGCCGATGTAGGCCATGGGTTTTGAATCACCTAGGCGTGCTTCAAATAAAATATATACGCCCGGTTTTGCAGTTTCGGGCCATTGCTTGAGTTCTTCCAGACGATTCCTGGGGCATGCAACTGTCTGGCCAGTTCTGTTTACGATCTCGGCATGACGGATCCCGGCGGCAGTGGCATCTGGAAGGAATATACGAACTGATTTGCCGTATGACATATGTAATTGTTTCTCTAGTGTTGTAGTATGTAATAAACGCTGTGTGTTCTTAAGGTTTTTTAGATGAGGGCTTTATGCTAGCATGGTTTTTCGACTGTCTAATACGTCCAGATTTTTGTCGCCGATGTGGAGATGGCCCGCCGGTGCCGCGATAACCAGTGAAAGCGAAACCTGGCTGGTACCAACTGTGGAAGCAGCGACAGGGGTTAACGAAATGTAAGCATTTGGGTCAAATGCTCATCAGCGATAACAGACAGTCTGCGTCAAACCGGCATGGCAACGCATCAAGGTTTTGAGAATGGTTGATATCACCGCGTTGATGGAAGCACTACCCGTTTCAGGGCTTGAGCCCCAGAGCATTGCTTTGATCAGCGGCATCCTCTATCCGCCACACGAACGAAGCTGGACGGGCAGCATCATGCTATTGGAGCCACCTGCTCACCATCACGCGCCGTACATCGAACCCTTCGGAGCGCTGCAGACGATATTTAGCGCCTGGGGTAAGGCGCAACTGGCCGCTGGCGATGCGGCGAGAGAGTGCGTGGTTCGAATGCGAGTGGAGATCGCGGATGAACGTTGGGCGAATTTCCTGGATTCTGAACCGGACTCGCCTGAGTGCTTACCGGTCTGGGATTTCGTGAGTTGGTTTCGCCGACAGGGCTCTCCCTCACTCACCCTGGAGATAGGAGCCACTGGAACGGCAGGCATCGAGAGCTCTGCGCTATTCACACACATGCTCAATTTTTTTGAAAACACGGCACGCGTTGTTTCTACAGAGCCGATATTCGAAGGGTGGAGTGAGCGCGGTGAAAGCCTGTCTCTTGAGGCTTTGCACGCCTTACCAGCGCCTTGGTATATGGTCGAGTTCGTACCGGGTGCACCATGGCTCGGGCCAGAAGTCGAGAGTGCTAATGACTCCGCGTATGAGCCATTTTTGCGTTGGCGCGAAGGCATGCGTACGGTAGCCGCAGCGCTGGAGCAGGTATTGGGCAAGGAGGTTTACTATTTTGCTGACTTGAATTGCGAGATTGATGATGATTACATGCATCGCTTTTTGGTGTTGCATTGGTGCTGCACGTACAAGCCGGAGTCTGCATACGTCAAGTACTTGACAAAAGTCAGCAAAGCCAAGGACGTCGAGGCGCTGAAGGCCGCGTTGGTAGATGCCACAAATTATACCTACGCGTTTGATCTTCAAAGGCTTGGCAGGGATCCCGATGCACGGATGTGTAGATTTGAATATCTGCCCCCGGCGAGGGAGTGATGCTCCGTCTCTATTTGCCGCCATTGCTTCTCGGATCTGTCGCGAGTCCAGAGGCCATCCTCACGCCGGGGGTAAGCTGTTCGAGCACCCGCGCACGCTCAAGAACAACCCCAATAACTCAGACAGGACTTGCAAGTACCCAGGACGGTTTGGGCTAACGTGCGATGAGTTCAGAAAGGGTAGGGCAAGTGCTTAAGCGCCTGCCAAAACAGCGGTCGAGACCACGTAATGCCACCGCATGTTGTCGTCCAAAGTCCGTAGGTCGGCCATTCCCCACGGGCTTGGCTTACAGCGCTACCGGCTCAACCGTCACTGCCACACGCAACCCCAGAACCACCAGCGCACGTTCGAGTTGGTCACTGCGGGAGTCGTGAAGAAAGTCAAACAGCCGGTCTACCTGCGGGCGGGCTACGCCCAGTCGGCGGGCCAGCTCTGCCTTGCTGAGCTTGGACGTCACAAACGCATTCCAGGCAGCGGCTTTAAGTGAGGCCAGAAATGGAAGGCGCACCCTTTGCTGCCCGGTAACAGAGGCGCTCGGGCCCGGGATAATCACACCTTCCTCTACGTAGAATGAAAAGGCCGTTACCAGCCCATCGCGTAGTGATTCAAGGGCTGCGGCCATATTATCGCCTACCCCATAGGTGCGTGGAATATCAGGGCAGGTCAGCCAAAGGCCGTCCGGATCATCATGGATCTGGACAGGATAGTCATACAAGGTAGCGCTCACGAAAAATCCGTTACAAGGGGTGATAGTTTGATTTCAGGCTTTGATCTGGCGATATTTATGCACTTCAAATCCACCTGACCCAGCGCTGCCTGGGGCTACGACTCCGGCTGGCTGCCCTCATGGTATCAGCGCCGCCGCCTTTTTCAGTGATCCAGCGTGGGTAAGCCATACGCGGTGTGGCGTTTAAATCGTGTGGCCGTAGCAGACCCGCTGAATCTATATCATATCCAGAGGTAACGTCGATCAGCTCCATGACTTCCCCTCCCTGACTGGCTGCTCATCCAGGATGAGGGATTGAAACCAAGACGTTCAAGGAAACGGGCCACCCTTTCTCGGGCACCATCGTTATCCGCTAGCCCTCGCGCGCTAGGTCACGAAGCGGGCCGCGCAGGGTGCGTGTCGGCAGCATCTGGACCTCCGCCCCCTGCTCGCGCATGGTGGCCGCCACACGCCCCAGCTCGTCATCGGTCAAGGTCATCAGGGCCGCAAGCATAAAGTGCATTTTGAGAGACAACGGCCGAGGTTCATCACCGCCGGTGTACCGGCGCCAGTGGCCGCCGATGGTCAGGTCGGCCATTGCTGCTAATTGGTTGCTGGTTAGGGCGGTCCGCTGCTTGAGGTCGTTGAGCTGCGCGGCAGTTGGCGGCGTGTAATGAGCCAGGAAATTCATGGGGCACCAGACAGGGAAAAGCGCTCGGCTGGCGCACCGGGCGAGCGCTGGAGAACGGGAAGGGTGGTTAGTGCAGGTTGAAAAGCCGGGCAGCAACGTCACTGGACACGGTAATCAGCGAAGCGGCAATGGCCAGCAGATCAGGCCTATGCGGAGCGTGCCGTAACAGGAACCTCTACAGCGGCCTACTCGTGGACCTCCGCAGGGGCTTCTACGAGAGAGGCGGCCCCTTGGCGCAGCACAGGATACAAATCTAAATCACCTCTACGAGGCCATCGATCAGGTCGATTGCCGATGAAAACAGGCGAGGCCATGGGTGGAAGTCGCGGGGCGCCGTCTTTGTCGTATCCACAAAGGGGGGCCGATCCGTCCTACAAGCCACCGGGGCGTCGGTGGGGCATGACCTCCCCCACATAATATGAAAAGTGCCCGAATTTCGCCATAGGCCTTGCTATGGATACCCGCAGCACCAGGGTTCTCTTCGGAAGTGAAAGAAGGCGCGAAGCGGGACAAGCAAGGCCATCTTAGGGGTATGGCATTGTGCCTTCACTTGCCCTAATATTTTCCCATCGCTCACCCGGCCACCGTAGAGGAAAACGGTATGGATGCCGCTGCAAGTATTGAAGTGCTACGCGACAGTTCCGATTTCACTGCGCTTACCTGCTATACCAAAGCATTCGACCTGTTCCGGGTAATGGGCGTGAGCTCCAAGGAGCTGGTCCACTCCAATATCACTGCCTCGTTCTTGAACGCAAATGAAGCCCATGGTCTCGGGGGGCAATTCAGGGATGCTTTCGTTAAGACACTTTCGAAACGGCCCTGCGTAGGCCCGGCACTCTCCCAGACTGTATTGGAATCGACTCGCGGCGCTCAGGCGAAGGTTGCCCGCGAGCTAGCCCATCTGGATGTACTGATCGATTTCCCCACGCTGCGTTTGGTCATTGCCATTGAGAACAAGATCTGGGCGGCCGACCAAGATAAGCAAATTGAGGGCTACCAAGAAGCGCTTTGCACCTTGTACCCGCATTACCAGTCGCGAGCTCTTGTTTACCTTACGCCTACAGGGCGCGAATCGCCGACGGTAAATGCGCACTCAAGCGTTCCCGTGTATTACATGTCGTACGGAGAGCTGGCAGCGCTGCTGGGCGAATACCAAACGTTGGCCACGCCACCTGCCGCACACTTCATTGGCGAGTTCATCGCTCACGTGGGAAAAACCATGTCAGGCAACACGGAATTGGGTCAGCTTTGCTGGAACATCTTCGAGCAGAATCAGGAAGCCTATGAGCACTTGGTGAAGCATCACGAGTATTGCATGGCGCGAAAGGTAACCGAGTTATTCCGATCCATGCAGGATCGCGTACGAAACGATACCTTGTTCGAGCAATGGGCTGATGTGCTGGAGGTACGGGCAAGCTCCAATCCGGAAAAGGCTCATCATGATCTTGATATTCGTCTAAAGACCTGGCCCAGCGGGGTATGGGTCAAGATCTACAAGCACAATTGGTTCGGGGTGTATCCATTTTTCCGCTCGGCTGACAAGGAAGCCTTGATGGATTCTCTGCCAGCTTTCACTCAGCCTGCTCGCAGGGTGCATGGGATAGAGGATCGGTTCTTTGCCTCGACTCGCTTCGTCGAAAAAAGTGATCGACGCATACGTAAAGCAGGCGATCGGATCAATGAAAGTGACGTGAATATTGCCCTGACCCGTGCCCATGATTGCATTGTGGAAATCAGTGACGCTTTGCGTTATCCAGCCCACGCATGAGAAGGTTGTTTTAGCCTGCGGCGACCCAGCCTCGCTCGCTCTGCAGGCCTGGTATTGAACTGACAGGGTGTAACTGAACCAACCGAAGGCACCCTACGGGTGAGAGAATGGTCATCGTGGTTCTTGGCTACTGTTGAGTTTGCGAAGACCAAACGCTCACCAGAGAAACCACGATGACCACGCCCACTATCGAATTGACCGAGCTGGTTGAGAAAGGGGCAGACGCAGATCTGCTCAAGCAAATGATCCAGTTCGTTTCCCAGCGGATGATGGATTTCGACGTTGAAAGCCTGTGCGGCGCCGGCTTCGACGTCAAAAGCCCAAACCGCACAAACAGCCGCAACGGCTACCGTGACCGCCTCTGGGAGACCCGCGCCGGCGACGTTGACTTGAAGCTCCCCAAACTACGCCAAGGCAGTTACTTTCCAGGCTTTCTGGAGCCACGGCGAACCGCGGAGAAGGCGATGGCCGCAGTCATTCAAGAGGCCTATATCCAAGGCGTTTCCACACGCTCGGTCGACGAACTGGTCAAGGCCATGGGCATGACTGGCAACTCGAAGAGCCAGGTATCCAGGCTCGCGGGCGAGATTGATGAGCGCGTCAATGCGCTCCTCGATCGATGACTTGAAGGCGACTGGCCTTACCTCTGGATCGACGCCACCTACGTCAAAGTGCGGGAGGCAGGCCGTATCGTGTCGGTCGCGGTAATAATCGCCGTGGCCGTGAGCACCAATGGCGGGCGGGAAATCCTGGGCATGCGGGTAGGCCCTTCCGAAGCTGAACCGTTCTGGACAGATTTCCTGCGCAGCCTGATGCGCCGTGGGTTGCGCGGGGTAAGGCTGGTTATCTCTGACGCTCACGAAGGCCTCAAGGCAGCTGCCGCCAAGGTCTTCCATGCGACGTGGCAGCGCTGCCGGGTGCACTTCATGCGCAACGCCATGGCCCACGTTGGCAAGGGCTAACGCAGCATGGTGGCGGCGTTGCTGCGTACCGTTTTTGCTCAAGACAGTCGCGCTGAATGCCATCAGCAGTGGCGCCTGGTGGCCGATCAGTTACGCGAGAAGTACCCGAAGATCGCGGCGCTCATGGACAGCTGCGAGGATGAAGTACTGGCTCACATGGCCTTCCCTAAGGCCCATCGCCAACAGCTGCACAGCACCAATCCGCTTGAGCGATTGAACGCAGAGATCAAGCGACGTACCGATGTCGTGGGCATCTTCCCCAACGATCCTGCGATTACCAGGCTGGTCGGGGCGATGCTGCTGGAGCAGAACGACGAGTGGTGCCTACAACGACGTTACATGCAGTTGGAGGCCTTCGAGGCAGTCAGCGATAATCCGCAGGCCAAGCTGTCGGCCGTGATCAACTAAACGGCGAACTCAATGGCCAGAGCCGTGAAGAGTTACACCACTTCTAGGGACACGATCTAGGAGCTCGCCTGGCAGATACCGACCTGATATTTTCCTCCTTTAGGTTTGGCTGTTCCTGATGCCCTGAGCATCACGCTGGCTGTACCGGCATAAAGCTGGAATGAGTTTCCCGAGTGGTTCACCGATCGGCGGGATTGGATCAAGGAGTATTTGTATTGGGCACAGGCAAGAAAGGCCAGATTGACAGCGCCAAGATCGTGATCGGCGAAGTGTGCTCACGCTTCTGGTTCCGCATTCCGGACTATCAGCGGGCTTACGTCTGGGGCAAGGATGAGATTTCCGAGCTGATCGACGATGTTAACTACGCCAGCGAGCACAACCCGGACGGCCAGTATTTCCTGGGTTCGATGGTGCTGCGTAGAGCTACACGGACCACAGATGGGGTCAGCTTCGAGGAGTACGAGCTGCTAGATGGTCAGCAGCGATTGACCACCTTGATGCTATTGTTAGCCTGTATCCGCGATCGGGTTGCGGACGATCAGCTCAAGGGCGCCTGTCGTGGCATGTTGTTTCAGGAAGAGAACAAGTGGCAGAAGGTTCCGGGCCGGAATCGAATTGTTTACGAAATTCGTGATAATGTAGGGAGTTTCATAGAGCGCTATATTAAAGTAGATAATGGTACTTACAGCTCCGATTTTTCGGGCATCGCTGCTAGCAAAAATCTATCTCTGTCAAATATGGCGGCGGGGATGCAGACCATTCATGCCTGCTTTAATGACAAAGTTCGATTTCTCACGGATGGCGACTTCGCTCGTTTCGTTCGCTACCTTTTAAATAACGCCCTATTCATTTATGTAGCTACCGAAGATTTGGACGATGCGTTTCGTTTATTCACGATTTTAAATGATCGGGGTATTCCGCTGTCTAGCAGCGACATTTTGAAGGCCAAAAATCTCGGTGCCGTAACCAAGGAGAGTGAGCGCAGCAAATGGGCTGAGTACTGGGAGGAGGTTGAGGGTGAGATGGGGCGTGATGAGTTTGATCGCTTTCTCTCGCTGGTACGCACCATCTACGTGAAGGACAAAGCGCGGGAAGGGCTACTCAGGGAGTTTGATGAGCGTATATACGGCGCTAGGCCTCCACTACTGGCATTAGGTAGCGAGAGCTTCGAGGCCGTGAAGGAGTACAAGGATGCTTTCGATGAGGCAATTCAGCTTGATGGCCTGCCAGCTAGTTTGGGAAATGCTTACCGTAACCGTATTAACGTGATGCGTCGAGGTCTACCCTCCACCGACTGGATTCCACCAGTCCTGGCCTGGTATCGTAAGTTTAAGGCAGATAGGTTGCTTGATCTAGTCGGGCGCATTGATAATAAGTTCTCGGCCGACTGGATCGTACAGCTCACGCCCACCCAGCGCATCAACAACATGAATGATGTTCTCAAAATTATCGAGGCGGCCGATACCCCTGCTGAAGTGTTAGCTAGCAAGGTCTTCGATTTTGATCTCAAGCAGTTACAAGAATTATTGGGCGGCGCCATTTACGGTCGGCGTTTCGCCCGCTATGTTTTGCTGCGACTTGAATACCTGCTGGCTAGCCATGCAGCTCCGCTGAATCTGCCCGATGAAATTAGTGTGGAGCACATTCTGCCGCAGAATCCGGGCGGCACGAGCCAGTGGGTAAAGGATTTCAACGAAGAGCAGCGCGAGACCTGGCTGCACAGGCTGGGCAATCTTATGCTGCTTTCTCGGCGTAAGAATACGTCTCTAGGAAATCTTGACTTTGCGAGCAAGCGTGTTCGCTACTTTGAGGATCGAGTGGAAAGCCTGCCGAACTCGCAGCGTTTGTTGGCGATGGGAAGTTTTGCGCTGGCTGATCTAGAGGTGCGCCATAAAGATCTGCTGCACCGCCTGACAGACTCCTACGCTCCGGGAGTATGATTCGCCGTTTTGCGATCGATGCCGCCCGTTTGCCGATGCGCAGTGATCCGTCGAAGAGCAAGTTCGTACACTTAGAAATACGGCTCTCTTGTTGAGTACTGGACCGACGAGGAAAAAAAAATCCACAGGTAGTCCCTTGTTTAGGATTCCCTGTGGAAGGTTTTCATACCGCGGAGATCGCTAGATTGCCCGCGGCTGCCGCCTGGATATGCTGGCTCCACCAAGCCATCATCGGCCGTCGACGCTCAATGTAATCCGCACGATTGTAAGCGCTGCGCACTTCGTCCTTGTCCACATGGGCAAGCGCTACCTCGATCAGCTCAGGATCCCACCCTTGCTCATTGAGAATGGTGCTGGCCATCGAGCGCATACCGTGACTGACGAGTCGGCCTTCGAACCCCATTCGCTTCAGTGCCATATTTGCCGTTTGGCTATTACAGTGTGTGCGGGGGTTGCGGTCTGCCGGAAAAACGTACTCCCGATGACCACTGAGGGGCTTGATAGCATTCAAAAGCGCGATTGCCTGATCGGTAAGAGGGATGATGTGAGTGCGTCGCTTCTTCATTCGCTCCGGTGGAATGATCCAGATGTTCTTCTCAAGGTCGATGTCTGCCCAGCGGGTAGTCGCCGCTTCTGCTGGGCGAGTCATGGTGTGTAGTTGCCATTCGATCAAGCACCGCGTCGTCCTCTTGATGCTGGCGTTAGCAACCGCGAGCATCAGCTCTTGAAGCTCATCCGGAGCAAGAGCTGCCATATTTTTCTTTTTCGGTTTTTTGAAGACGGACCGAATTCCAGTCAACGGATTCGAATGAATCAAGCCGGAGTTCACGCCATAAGTCATAATTTCGTTCAGACGCTGGCTTAGGCGTTTGACCGTCTCGAGACTGCCCTTTGTCTCCAGTGGGCGAAGCAGCTTGATCACCGTCGGTGCAGTGACCGCAGATATCGGCGTTGCCTCAAGGTCAGGAAAAATGTGCAGCGTCAGCGATCGCCAAATATCTTCGGCATAGGCGGGAGTGACTGCGTCCTTCTTCAGCTCGAACCATGCGATTGCCACATTTTTAAAGGTGTGCTCCACAGTCGCCTTGAGGGCCTGGCGATCTGCGTCTCGTGCTTCCTTCGGATCGAGTCCTTGAGCAACGAGCTCTCTCGCCGCTACGGTGCGCTTGCGGGCAAGCGCGAGGCCCACCTCCGGAAAAGTGCCCAGCCCCATGTTCACGCGCTTTTTGGTCACTGGATGGATGTAGTTGAAATTCCAGAGCTTCGAGCCATTGGCTCTTACCCTCATTTGCAGGCCGTCACCATCGGTGAGGATGTAGTCTTTTTCAGCGGGTTTAGCGGCGTTGACCTTCAGGTCTGAAAGCCGCGCAGCTTGGGCAAACATGGTCGTCTCCAGAGCCTCGTGTATTCCAAAAAATACCAGTGGTAGGCTTGGAATACCACGTGGAATACACGAATTGTAGGATGTGCTCGGATAGCCTCGGACCCCATAGGACCTGAAAGCCCCGTATTTCCCGGCTTTCAGGCACAAAAAAAGACGCCCTAGGACGTCTTTAAATTATGAAGTGGTGGAGCCGGGGGGATTTGAACCCCCGTCCGCCAGTACTCCGCTGTCGGTACTACATGCTTAGCCCGATCTACTGAGTTAACCCGCGGCCGCCCGAGGGGCAGGGTGCGTTGGGCGAGTCGTGTAAGTTTTAGCCGTTTCGTCCACGACGTACTACGCGGCGATCCTGTTCTGTCTGACAGTCGGTTCGGGTTTACAGGCATCCCCTAGCGACTGCTGGTACCGAAGTAACCAGAAGCTCAGGTTCTAGTCACCGCAATTAAGCGGCGATGGCGAATTCCTGGCCGTAGTTTTCGTCATTGGCAACTATAGAAGTTGCAACAGTGGATTTACGAGTTCTGTTACCAACTCGGCATGCACCTAGAGTTTCGTTACCGGCGTCGAATCCTGATCGGCCCCGTACCTGCTGCCAGAGGCGGCAGGTGTTCGTAGGATACGCCCCTTGGCGGCGAATGTCGACCATTGGGCGCACCACAACGGCTCAGTTGCCGGCCGCGCCGCCTTTCTTGGTGAAGTTGTCCAACTGGGTGAGGATCTTGCCGGTGCTGGCGATGCAGGCCTTGGTGTCGCCCTTGGCCTGGTCGGCCTTGGCGGCGTCGATCTGCTGGCGCATGGTTTTTTCCAGGGCAGGGTTGGACGGGGCCACGGTCACCATGGTGTCGTCGATTTTCTGCAGGTTGGCGGCGCACAGGTCGTCCGCGGCGAAGGCGGGGGCGGCGGCCAGGGTAGCGACCGAGAGGGCGAAGGCGGAAAGCAGGGAACGGGTCATGTCATTTCTCCTTGAAAGCGGCATTGGCGCCTTGGCAGAAGGCCAGGCGTCGGGTTCGCCCGCGCGGTTGGGCTTACCTGATGGACTGCCGCTACGCTCCTGGGTTCTATTTTTGTACACCAATCTTCGCCGTCACGTTATCCGCTGATCGCTGCCAATTCGCCCTGTTTTGGAGCATGAAGGCTGTTCTCGGAGTGCTCTATCTTGGGGCTTGTCACGCGGTCTACCAGATACACCAGGCTGTGGTAGTTGATGCCACTGTGGTCGCTCAGCCCGATCTCGCAGGTACGGCTGGTGGAGATGCCTTCGCTGCAATGCTGTACGGCGCCCTTGAGCGAACGCAGGGCATGGGCGTTGAGGTCAGGCTGGGTGAAGCCTTTGTCGCCGGCGAAGCCACAGCAGTGAATGCCTTCGGGCACCACCACCTTATCGCTGCAGCGGCGGGCGATGGCGAGCAGGGCCTGGCTCTGGCCCAGGTGCTGGGTGCTGCAGGTAACGTGCACCGCAATGGGCGCTTGCTGGGGGGTGAAGTCGAGTTTGTCCATGAGATGGCTGTAGATAAACCGCACCGGGTCGTACAGGTCCAGGCGGGTGTCGGCCAGGTTGTCCACCAGGCGCAGGGTGCAGGGGCTGGTGTCGCAGTAGATCGGGTCCAGCCCGCCGCGGCTGGCGCGCAGCAGGGCGCGCAGCAGTTCCTGGCGCTTGGCTTCGCCTTGTTCGGTGTAGCCCTTGGAGGTGAAGGGTTGGCCGCAGCAGAGGCTGTCCAAGGCTTCGGGGAACACCACTTGGTAACCGGCTTTTTCCAGCAAGGCCTGGGTTTTTTCGATCAGTGGGGTTTGTTCGGCGTCGCCGATGGCCGGGCCCATCACCCGGGATACGCAGGCGGGCAGGTAGACCACCCGTGGCCGGGCGTCGTCGTTGGGCGCGGTAAAGGTGATGGCCGGGCGGGCCTGGGGCAGGGCGGGCGTCCAGCGGGGCAGGGTGTTGCCGCTGAGGCTACGCAGGCCCTTGGCGTAGCGGCCCAGGCGCGGGGCGCCGAGCAGCCGTTGGGCACCGCTGGCGGCGCGCAGGCTCAGGCGGGCGCTGGCCAGTAGCGTGGCGAAGTGATCGCCGGCCCAGCGCGCGGCCTGGGGGCGGCTGGCCTGTTGGCCACGCAGTTTTTTTACCAGGTCGCCGGTGTTGATGCCTACCGGGCAGCGTTCGGCGCACAGGCCGGTGGCGGCGCAGGTGTCGATGCCCTGGTACCGAAACTGGCGTTCGAGGGTGGCGGTGTTCTGGCCGCTGCGTTTTCTGGCCTGGATGTCTCGCCACATCACGATGCGCTGGCGCGGGCTGAGGGTCAGCCCCTTGGACGGGCACACGGGTTCGCAGAAGCCGCACTCGATGCATTTATCCACAAGCTCGTCGGCGGCGGGCAGGGGCTTGAGGTTTTTCAGGTGGATGGCCGGGTCCTCGCTGAGGATCACGTCCGGGTTGAGAATGCCTTGTGGGTCCAGTAGGCGTTTGACGGCCCACATCAGTTGGTAGGCCTGCGTGCCCCATTCCAGTTCCACGAAGGGCGCCATGTTGCGACCGGTGCCGTGCTCGGCCTTGAGCGAGCCGCCGAAGTCCACCGCCACCAGCTGGGCCACGTCCTTCATCAGGGCATCGTAGCGGGTAATTTCCTCCGCGCTGTTGAAGCCTTGGGTGAACACGAAGTGCAGGTTGCCTTCCAAGGCGTGGCCGAAAAGGATGGCTTCGTCGTAGCGATGTTTTTCCAGCAGGGCGATGAGCTGGTTCACCCCTTCGGCGAGGCGCTCCACGGGGAAGGTCACGTCCTCGATGATCACGGTGGTGCCGGTTTCCCGCACCGCGCCCACGGCGGGGAAGGTGCCTTTGCGAATGGCCCAGAGGCGGGCGTTTTCCACCGCGTCCGTGGTGAAGTCGATGCGCGCTTCCACCGGGAAGGGCGCCAGGGCGGCCATCACCTGGCTGATGGCGCTCTCAAGGCCCGCGGCCTGTTCGCTGGCGCATTCGATCAGCAGGGCGCAGGCGCCGGGGCTGAGGGTTTGTACGAAGGCAGGCATGCCGGGCTTGTGTTGCACAGAGCGCAGGCTGCGGCGGTCCAGCAGTTCCACGGCGGTCACCGGCTGGGTACGCAGGGCGGTGACGGCCATGCAGCAGGTTTCCACCGAGGGGAACACGATGAGCGCGGTGGCTTTGTGGGGCAGATCCGCCACCGTGTTGTAGGTGACGGCGCTGACGAAGCCCAGGGTGCCTTCGGAGCCCACCAGCAGGTGGCTGAGGATGTCCAGCGGGTCGGTGAAGTCCACCAGAGCGTTGAGGCTCAGGCCGGTGGTGTTCTTCAGCCGGTACTTGTGGCGGATGCGCTCGGCCAGGGCAGGGTCGGCGCGGGTGCTCTCACCCAGGCGCGCCAGCTCGGCGAGCAGGCCGGCGTGGCTGTGGCGAAAGGCGGCCACGCTGGCGGCGTCTTCGGTGTCCACGCAGGTGCCGTCGGCCAGTACCAGGCGCAGGCCGGCCAGGGTGTGATAGGTGTTCTGGGCAGTGCCGCAGCACATGCCGCTGGCGTTGTTGGCGACTATCCCACCTATCTTGCAGGCATTGATCGAGGCTGGGTCTGGCCCGAGCTTGCGGCCGTAGGGCTTGAGCCAGGCGTTGGCCTGGGCGCCGATCACCCCGGGCTGCAGGCGGATCTGCGCGCCGCCGTTGCGAATGTCGCGGCCGCTCCAGTGGTCGCCCAGCACCAGCAGCACCGAGTCGCTGATGGCCTGGCCGGAGAGGCTGGTGCCAGCGGCGCGGAAGGTCACCGGCACGCGCTCGGCCTGGGCGGCCTGGAGCAGGGCGATCACTTCGCTTTCGTATTCCACGCGGATCACCAGCTTGGGCAGCAGCCGGTAGAAGCTGGCGTCGGTGCCGTAGGCCAGGGTGGCCATGGGGTCGTCGAAGCGGCGCTCGGCGGGGATCAGTCGATGCACTTCGGCGAGAAAGGCGGCGGGCAGGGTCATTGGTCCTCCAGGATCAGTACCACCAGGTCTTTCGGGCCGTGGGCGCCATAGGCCAGCACTTGCTCGATATCGGCGGTTTTCGAGGGGCCGGAAATCAGCAGGGCGTTGGTGGGCATGCCGCTGGCCCAGCCGAAGCGCTGCATCACCTCGTACAGGTTGTTGAAGATCTCGCTGGCCTTGAGCAGCGCGAAGTGCACCGGCGGCACCAGGCTCATCAGGCGCGGCTCGGCGGCGTCGGGCCAGAGAATCAGGCTGCCGGTGGCGGCGATGGCGCCCAGGGTGCCGGTGAGGCTGGCCGGGGTGTGGTCGAACAGCTCGCGCTTCCAGGCTTCGATAGGCCGATCGTAGGCGGTGGTCTTGGGCGCGTCGGCCTGGTCGGCCCAGGCGCTGGCCAGCTGTCGGCCATGAGCGGTGTCCGGCGCCACCAGCAGACGCTCGATGCCGCGGGCGGCGAGCAGTTCGGCGAGCAGGGTGGGCCATTGGGCGCCTTGGGTAAGGTGCACTTCGGTGTGTACGGTTTCCATCAACTGGCGCAGGCGGCTTACCCGTTCGCTGGCCGGGTACTGCCAGGGCACGGTTACCAGGGCTTCGTCAAAGTTGTCCACAAGGGGCGTGGTGCCTTCGAGGCTGGCGCGCAGGCTGCGCAGAATGTTTTCCCGGGCGCTCATGGGGTTTTCCTCCCAACCCACCCCTCAAGGGGCTTGGTCAGGTGCTCGGCGGCCAGTTCATGCAAGGAGCGCGGTGCTGGCTTGGGCGCACTGTGGTGGTCCGTCCAGGGGCCAAGCTGGCTGGGCGTAAGGCCGCGCAAGCGGGTGGCCATACGCAGGAAGGCGCGGTACAGCCGGGGCGAGGCATTCAACCGTGCCCAGGCATTCCAGGCCAGGCGCTCCTTGCGCGAGTACTTGCTGCCCTGGCCGCGCAGCAGGGGATTGGCCACCGGTGGCTTGACGTTTTCCTCGCGCAGGCGGCGCAGCAGGGAAGGAATCGGGATCTTCACCGGGCACACCTCACCGCAGGCGCCGCACAGCGAAGACGCGCTGGGGTGATCCGGCACCGTCTCCAGGCCCACCATGTGCGGGGTGATGATCTTGCCGATGGGCCCGGGGTACACCTCGCCGTAGGTGTGGCCGCCCACCCGGGTATAGACCGGGCAGTGGTTCATGCAGGCGCCGCAGCGGATGCAGTTGAGGGTCTGGCGCAGCTCGCTGTCGGCGAAGGCCTGGCTGCGGCCGTTGTCCAGCAGCACCAGGTGCACTTCCTGGGGGCCGTCCAGTTCGCCAGGCTTGCGCGGGCTGGAGATCATGTTCACGTAGGTAGTGATGGGGATGCCCAAGGCCGAGCGGGTGAGCAGGGAGAGCAGCGGCACCACGTCGCGCAGGTTTTCCACCACCTTCTCGATGCCGGTCACGGCGATATGCACAGGGGGCACGCTGGTGACCATGCGGCCGTTGCCTTCGTTTTCCACCAGCAGCAGGGTGCCGGTTTCCGCCACGGCGAAGTTAACGCCGGACACGCCGATGTTCGCCTCGAAGAATTTTTCCCGCAGCACGCGACGGCCGATCTGGATCAGCGCGTCCACGTCCTGGGTGTATTCCACTCCCAGCTTGCGCTCGAACAAAGAGGCCACCTGGCCGGCGTTCTTGTGAATGGCCGGCATGATGATATGGGAGGGCTTTTCGTGGTCCAGCTGCACGATGAACTCGCCCATGTCCGCTTCCAGGCATTCCACCCCGTGGGCGGCGAGCACCTCGTTCATCTCCATTTCTTCGCTGACCATGGACTTGCCCTTGATCACCTGGCGCGCTTCATGGGCCTCGACGATGCCCAGCACGATGCGGTTGGCCTCTTCCACGGTCTGCGCCCAGTGCACCTGCACGCCCTGGCGGGTGAGGTTGCGATCCAGGGTTTCCAGCAGGTCGGGCAGCTTGGACAGGGCCCGGGCGCGAATGGCATTGCCCAGTACTCGCAGGCGCTCGCGTTCATCCGCATCGGCAAAGGCCAGGGCGCGCTTGGTCATCAGCGAATCCATGGCCTTGCGGAAGTTGCCGCGCAGTTGCGCATCGCCCAGGGCCTGGCGGGCGCGGCCGCGAAAGTCCTCAGGCAGTTCGACGGCGGGAATGCGGGTATGGCTGTTCATGCCTCACCTCCGGTGCGTTGCCACAGAAAGCTGGCCAGGTGGCGACCGCGCAGGGCCTGCTGTTGTTTTTCCAGGGCGCCGTTGATGTTCATCAGGCAGCCGCAGTCGGCGGTGATCACCTCGTCGGCGCCGGAGTCGATCAGGTTGCGAGTCTTGTCCGCCACCATGGCGCCGGAGATGGCCGGCATGCGTACGCTGAAGGTGCCGCCGAAGCCGCAGCATTCGCTTTCATGGCTGTGCTCCACCCGTTCCACGCCGCTCAGTTGGGCCAGCAGGGCGCGGCCGTGCAGGTGGGTGTTCATTTCACGCCGCGCGGAGCAGGAGGTATGCAGGGCCACCTGGGTCGGCTGGCCCTGGTCATGCAGTTGCACCTTGCACACTTCCAGTAGGAACTCGGCCAGCTCGTAGGTGCGCGCGGCCAGGGCCTTGGCCTGGGCGAGGCGGGCCGGGTCGTGCTCGAACAGGTGTGGGTAATGCTCACGGAACATTCCGGCGCAGGAGCCGGAGGGCACGATCACCGGCCAGGGTTCGGCGAACAGGTCCAGCTGTGCCGCGGCCACGGTGCGGGCCTGCTCGGTGTAGCCGCTGGTGTAGGCCGGCTGCCCGCAGCAGCTTTGCCCCTGTGGATAATCCACCGCGATGCCTTCCCGTTGCAGCAGGCGGATGGCGTCCAGGCCGGCTTCGGGGAAGAACAGGTCCACCACGCAGGTGCCGAACAGGTACACCCGCTCGGGTTTGGTCTGCGGGTAGTGGCGCGGTTCGGCCAGCGGTGGGGCGACCCAAGTCGCATTGTGCGCTGCATTGCTGTGCTCTGGGTTGTTGCGCGCTGCGTTATAGAAAAGCTCGCTCATCAGGCATGGTCTCCACTGTGGCCCCGCTTCTTCGGCACGCTGTGCGTGACCCTGGCAAGGCTCGGGTTGGGCACCCAATGCGCGGGTGCCCTTTGATTAAAGCCTCAATGCACCAGAATGCCGGTAAACCAGTACGCCTGGGCCAGGGTGATCAGGCCTACCACGGCGGCGAAGAACAGGCTGTGCTTGAGGGTGAAGCGGAACAGATCCGACTCCTTGCCCACCAGCCCGGTTGCAGCGCAGGCCACGGCGATGGACTGCGGCGAAATCATCTTGCCAGTGACCCCGCCGCTGGTGTTGGCCGCCACCAGCAGGGTGTCGTTGACGCCGATCTGGTGGGCGGTGGTGGCCTGCAGCGAGCTGAACAGCGCGTTGGAGGAGGTATCCGAGCCGGTCAGGAACACTCCTAGCCAGCCGAGGAAGGGCGAGAAGAACGGGAAGGCCGCGCCTGTGCCAGCCAGCACTAGCGCCAGGGTAGAGGACATGCCCGAGTAGTTGGTGACAAAGGCGAAGGCCAGCACCATACCGATGGATAGAATCGGCCAGCGCAGCTCATGCAAGGTCTCGACGAAAGTGGTAAGACCAGTTCTTGCGTTGATCCGCAGTACCAGCATGCTGACCACGGCCGAGAGGAAGATGGCCGTACCGGTGGCGGAGATCGGGTCCAGCTTGAACACAGCAGGCATGGCGGTCGGCGTGGTAACGATGGGCGCCATCTTCATCACCAGTTGGTCCAGATGCGGTACCGGTAGGCTCCACACCCAGGCGTAAAGCGCGCCGCCAGCGGCGAACAGGGCCTTGAAGGGCTTGAGCGTCCAGATCGTCACCAGCACGGTGAGGATCAGGAAGGGCGACCAGGCCTTGAGAATCGCACCCAGGCTGTGGCTGGAGTCTTGCCGACCGGGTGCGCGCACGGCGGCGGCACCGGCGCTGGCCCCGGCCAGCTGCGCGGCGCTGGGCGCCGGGGACCATACCTTGAGGAAGGCCGCCAGGGACACCAGGCTGACCAGGGCGGAGGTGATGTCAGGCAGCTCGGGGCCGATGAAGTTGGACGTCAGGTATTGGGTGATGGCGAAGCTGGCGCCGGCCACCAGGGCGGCGGGCCAGGTTTCCCGCACGCCGCGCCAGCCGTCCATGATGAACACCAGCCAGAAGGGCACGAAGATGGACAGCAGCGGCAGCTGGCGGCCGGTCATGGCGCCGATCTTGAAGGCGTCGATGCCGGTCACCTGCCCCGCCACGATGATCGGAATGCCCAAGGCGCCGAAGGCAACGGGCGCGGTGTTGGCGATCAGGCACAGGCCGGCGGCGTAGAGCGGATTGAAGCCCAGGCCCACCAAGAGCGCGGCGGTGATCGCCACCGGAGCGCCGAAGCCGGCCGCGCCTTCCAGGAAGGCCCCGAAGCAGAAGCCGATCAGCAATACCTGCAGGCGCTGGTCTTCGGTGAGCGACAGCACCGAGCTGCGGATCACCTCGAACTGGCCGCTCTTGACCGTGAGCTTGTAGAGGAACACCGCCGCCACGATGATCCAGGCAATGGGCCAGAGGCCGTACAGGAAGCCATAGCCCGCGGCGGCCACAGCCATATCCGCGGGCATCTTGAAGGCAAATATCGCTACCAACAGCGACAGCAACAAGGTCAGGCTGCCAGCCACGTGCCCCTTCAGGCGCAGCCAGGCCAGGGCCAGGAAGAAGAAGGCGATGGGGATCAGGGCAAAGGCGGCGGACAGCCCGAGGCTGCCCAGAGGGCTATAGATTTGCTGCCAGGTTTGCATGGAGGCCTCTAATTGTTGTTGGTCAGGCGCTACGGGTAATTGGTAATACCAATTTACATCAGGTGCGGGCTAGGTTAGGGTGGCTCGGGCCGCGCTGTCAATTTTCCCGGCGGCGACTTTGGTCGTAGGCCAGGCGTGTGGGCGCCTCGCGGCCTTGTTAGAATTGCCGGCAATGGCCTACCAGGGCCTGGGCTTGAGGCGGTGGAGAAGACGATGGGGTTTGATCAGGTGCGCCAGCGCCGTTTGTCCGACGATATCGTCGAGCGGCTCGAGGGCATGATTCTCGAAGGTACCCTGCGCGCCGGTGAGCGCCTGCCGGCCGAACGCGTGCTGGCCGAGCAGTTTGGCGTGTCCCGCCCCTCGCTGCGCGAGGCCATCCAGAAGCTGGCGGCCAAGGGCATCCTGGTCAGCCGCCAGGGCGGCGGCAATTATGTGGTGGACAGCCTCGGCGCCACCTTCAGCGACCCCCTGCTGGAACTGCTCGAGCATAGCCCTGGTGCCCAGCACGACCTCCTCGAATTCCGCCACACCCTCGAAGCCTCCTGTGCCTATTACGCTGCCCTACGGGCGACCGAGGTGGACCGAGAGCGCCTCAGCGCGGCCTTCGAGGCGCTGCAGGCCTGTTACACCAAGGCCGACGAAGCCAGCCGAGTAGAGGAGGGCGCCGCCGACGCGCGCTTCCACCTGGCGATTGCCGAGGCGAGCCATAACGCTGTGCTGCTGCATACCATTCGAGGGTTGTTCGACCTGCTCAAACGCAATGTGGTCACCAATATCGGCGGCATGTACAAGCAGCGCGCGGAAACCCGGGCCATGCTGATCAGCCAGCATCGCGAGCTGTACGAGGCGATCATGGAGGGCAAGGCGGAGCTGGCACGGGAGGTGTCCAGCCGACACATTCTGTATGTGCAGGAAGTGCTCGAAGAGGTGCAGCAGCAGGCCCGGCGGCTGGCTCGGGCGGAGCGGCGTCAGGGGTTGTAGAGCTGGGGGGCGGGTTGCCAGGGTTCGCTAGCTGGCGCTAGCTCCCACCAGGTGATTGGGCTCAGCGCCTGTTCCGGTGGGAGCCAGCGACAGCTGGCGAATGGCGTTGACCCGCATTCGGCAGCTTCTTATGCATGTGCAGGAAGTGCCCGAGGAGGTACAGCAGCAGGCCCGGCGGCTGTCCCGGACGGAGCGGCGGCAGGGGTTGTAGGTGCTGGGAGTGCGAGCTGCCTGAGGTGTTGAGCCGGAAGTACAAGGGTTCGCTAGCTGGCGCTAGCTCCCACCAGGTGGCTGGTGTTGACCCTCGTCAGGGGCAGCTCATGGCCCGGGCGGAGCGGCGGCAGGGGTTGTAGACCTGGGGGGCGGGTTGCCAGGGTTCGCTAGCTGGCGCTAGCTCCCACCAGGTGATTGGGCTCAACGCCTGTTCCGGTGGGAGCCAGCGACAGCTGGCGAATGGCGTTGACCCGCATTCGGCAGCTTCTTATGCATGTGCAGGAAGTGCCCGAGGAGGTACAGCAGCAGGCCCAGCGGCTGGCCCGGGCGGAGCGGCGGCAGGGGTTGTAGGTGCTGGGAGTGCGAGCTGCCTGAGGTGTTGAGCCGGAAGTACAAGGGTTCGCTAGCTGGCGCTAGCTCCCACCAAATGACTGGTGTTGGCCCGTGAGGGTGGGTTAGAGCCAGTGGCTGGCCCCGGGCGGAGCGGGGGGCAGGGGAGCTGCCTGAGGTGTTGAGCCGGAAGTACAAGGGTTCGCTAGCTGGTGCTAGCTCCCACCAGATGACTGGTGTTGCCCCCGTGAGCGTGGCTCAGAGCGTATTCCGGTGGGAGCCAGCGGCAGCTGGCGAATGGCGTTGACCCGCATCCGGCAGCTTCGCTGTTTCCGGCGGGCTCAGTCCTCGCCCTTGCCCTTGCTGCGCACGGCCCGGGCGATTTCCCGGTTGGAATCGCGTTCGCGCTCGGTGTCGCGCTTGTCGTATTCCTTCTTGCCCTTGCCCAGGGCGATTTCGCACTTGATCAGGTGCTTGCTCCAGTAGAGCGCGGTGCACACGGCGGTGTAGCCTTTCTGCTGGACCGAGGCGTGCAGGCGTTCGAGCTCTTTCTTGTTGAGCAGCAGCTTGCGGGTGCGGATCGGGTCTGCGATCACGTGGGTGCTGGCGGTGGTCAGCGGCGTGAAGTGGGCGCCGAACAGCCAGGCTTCGCCGTCCTTGAGCAGGACGTAGCTGTCGACCAGCTGCGCCTTGCCGGCGCGCAGGCTTTTGACTTCCCAGCCGGCGAGTACCAGCCCCGCCTCGTAGCGCTGTTCGATGAAGTAATCGTGGCGCGCTTTCTTGTTCAGCGCGATCGTCCCTGTGGGATGTTTCTTTTGCTTGGCCATAGGGCGCGCATTATAGGGGTAACTTGGCCGGTCCGCTACGGGGGCAATTGTTTCCAGGCGCCGCGGCGCCTTGAGCCACCACGGCGAATCCCGGACAATGCGCGCTCATTTTTGGCAGGTGGGCGAAAAGCCGATGGCGAGTGAAAAGGTGTCCGTCCATGGAAGCTGGGCAAGCCGCTGGGTGTTCATCCTGGCCGCTACGGGTTCCGCGGTCGGGCTGGGCAGTATCTGGAAATTTCCCTACATGGTCGGCGTCTATGGCGGCGGCGCCTTCGTGCTGGTGTTCCTCGCCTGCATCGCCCTGATCGGCGTGCCGGTGATGCTGGCCGAAACCCTGATCGGGCGGCGTTCGCGGCAGAGCCCGGCCAACGCACTGGCTACCCTGGCCCGGGAGGCGGGCCAATCCACCGCCTGGTCCTGGGCAGCCTTCGCCGGCATGCTCACGGCCCTGCTGATCCTTTCCTTTTATAGTGTGGTGGGCGGCTGGTCCTTCGACTACATCGTGGACATGGCTCGCGGGGATTTCCAGGGCGTGACGCCCGATCAGGTCGGGGCCTATTTCGGCGACATGATCAGCAACCCGCTGCGGCTGATCTTCTGGCACAGCGTGTTCATGTTCACCTCCGCCGTGGTGATCGCCAAGGGTGTGGTCAGCGGCCTGGAACGAAGCCTGCGGATCATGATGCCGCTGCTGTTCGTGCTGCTGGTGATCCTGCTGGGATACAGCCTCACCACGGGGCACTTCATGGATGGCGTGCACTTCATGTTCGACTTCGATGCCAGCAAGGTCATGGACGGGCTGCTGCCGGCCATGGGACATGCCTTCTTCTCCCTGAGCGTGGGTGTAGGCTCGATCATGATCTACGGCGCCTACATGCCCAAGAGTGCGTCCATCGGCGGCACTATCGTCTCGGTGGCCCTGCTGGATACCTTCGTATCGCTGCTGGCGGGCGTGGCCTTGTTCCCCATCGTGTTCGCCGCCGGCCTGAACCCCGGCGAAGGGCCGGGCCTGATGTTCGTGACGCTGCCCTTCGCCTTCGGCAGCGTGCCCTTCGGCCAACTGATGGGTGTGGTGTTCTTCATCCTGGTGGGCGTGGCGGCGTGGAGCTCGGCCATTTCTCTGCTCGAGCCCATGGTCGCCTTCATGGTGGAGCGCTACAACACCTCGCGCGCCTGGGTCGCTACCTGGCTGGCGCTGGCCTGCTGGCTGTTCGGCTTGGGCACGGTGTTTTCCTTCAACCTGTGGAAGCAGGCGAAATTTTTCGTGAACGATGGCGCTGGCTTGCGCATCTATGAATGGGGAGCGCAAACCGGCCTGGACTTCTTCGGCGTGGTGGATTTCTTCACGTCCCGTATCATGCTGCCGCTGGGCGGCCTCTGCTTCGTTCTCTTCGCGGGCTGGGCCATGGGGCGGGAGGCCGTGCGCGATGAGCTGGCCATTCGTAACCCACGGCTGTTCGAGCTCACCTTCTTTTTGATGCGCTATGTGGCGCCGTGCGGCATCCTCGTCGTATTTGCCGCTCAGCTTTGGAAGTGACGCGTTCATGACTACCCATATTCAACGTTCCGCCTTGCTGCCTTATCCGGCCCAGTTCCTCTACGACCTGGTCAACGACGTGGCGCGTTACCCGGAATTCCTGCCGTGGTGTTCGTCCACGCGAGTGCTGGAAACCGGCGCGGACTTCATGCGCGCCAGCCTGGAAGTGGCCAAGGGCGGCCTCAGCCAACGGCTGGTCACCCGCAACACCCTCACGCCCGGCGAGAAGATCGAGATGAACCTGGAGGAGGGGCCCTTTACCCAGCTACATGGTGTCTGGATCTTCAAGCCGTTGGGCGAAAAAGCCTGCAAGATCAGCCTGGACCTGGCCTTCGACTACGACGGCCCCCTGGTGCGCGCCACCCTAGGGCCGCTGTTCAACCAGGCCGCGAACACTCTGGTGGACGCTTTCTGCCAACGGGCCAAGCAGTTGAATGGCTGAGCCTGCGGTTTCAGGTTCACCAGGAACCGGCGGGGCGCTTTACAGGTAGTGAACTCGCCATAATGAAAAAGCCCGGTCTGCGAACCGGGCTTTTCGTTTCCAGCGATTTGGCCAGGCCGTATTACTGCGGCGAGGTCTCGATGGGCGCCGGGCTGGGTACCGGCACGGGCTTGGCCTGGTCCACGTCGCGCTGGATCTGATCCAGCAGCGAACCCGGCTGGGCGGGCGCCTGGGGCTGTTCAGGCTGCTGCGCGGGGGCGGTGGAATCAGCCGGCGCGGCGTTGTTGTCCTTTCCGAGGATGCTGTCGTCGCGGCTCACGCCCGGCATGAAGTCGCCGGAGAGGCTGGCGAGTTGGTCCTGCTCGTCGAAGAAGACGCTGATGCGCTCCTGCTGCCGACGCGCGCCACCTTGCTGCATGCTGTAGAGATAGTCCCAGCGGTTGGGATGGAAGGTGTCGACCAGCATCGGGTTGCCCATGATAAACCGCACTTGCCGCCGGGTCATTCCAGGCCTCAACTGGTCTATCATGTCCTGCGTGACGACATTGCCCTGCTGGATGTCGATCTTATAAACCCCGGGGAACGAACAACCGGCGAGTGCG
Organism: Pseudomonas massiliensis; assembly: GCF_000826105.1. Taxonomy (GTDB): domain Bacteria; phylum Pseudomonadota; class Gammaproteobacteria; order Pseudomonadales; family Pseudomonadaceae; genus Aquipseudomonas; species Aquipseudomonas massiliensis. The sequence goes on from NZ_CCYK01000003.1 coordinate 128,660, forward strand.
AGCAGGCCCACGAAGGTGAGGCTGGTAAGCAGGTGCTTGGTGTTTTGCATCGGTGGGCGACTTCCACTATCTTGGCTGGGTCAACAAAGCCCCGATCATACCCGCATTGAATCAAGCTGCGAAGCAGCATCGGCGAGAAAGCTGACCATGGTTGAAAACAACGAACTACGAAAAGCAGGACTGAAGGTGACCCTCCCTCGGGTCAAGATCCTGCAAATGCTTGACTCGGCCGAGCAGCGCCATATGAGCGCTGAGGACGTGTACAAGGCCCTCATGGAAGCGGGTGAAGACGTCGGGCTGGCCACGGTCTACCGTGTCCTGACCCAGTTCGAGGCCGCAGGGCTCGTGGTTCGCCATAACTTCGACGGCGGCCATGCCGTGTTCGAACTGGCCGACGGTGGCCATCACGACCACATGGTGGACGTGGATTCCGGCGAAGTGATCGAGTTCTTCGACAGCGAGATCGAAAAACGCCAGAAGGAAATCGTGGCCGAACATGGCTTCGAGCTGGTAGACCATAATCTGGTGCTGTACGTGCGCCGGCCCAAATAAGCCGAACCGCAGTAAAACGAAACCCGCCGAATGGCGGGTTTCGTGTATCAGGGCGTGGAATCAACCCTTGGCGCTGACCACCATCTTGCGCGCGTGGGCCAGGGACTCCTTGGTCAGGTCCACGCCGCCGAGCATCCGCGCCACTTCCTCGATACGCTCGGCCTTGGCCAGGCTGCGCACCGCGGTGCGGGTTTCGTCGTTGCCGCGCAGCTTGTGCACGAACAGGTGATGATGACCCTGGGCCGCCACCTGGGGCAGGTGGGTGACCGTGAGCACCTGGCCGCGATCCCCCAACCGACGCAGCAACTGGCCGACGATTTCCGCGGTGGGGCCGCCGATGCCCACGTCCACTTCGTCGAAGACCAGGGTGGGGGTGCGCGAGGTTTGCGCGGTGATCACCTGGATCGCCAGGCTGATACGCGACAGTTCGCCACCGGAGGCCACCTTGGCCAGGGACTTGATCGGCTGGCCAGGGTTGGCGCTGACCATCAGCTCCACGCTTTCCTGGCCGTGGGGGTGCAGGTCATCGCCGGCGTGGGGCTTGAGGTCGATCTGGAAGCGCCCGCCCGGCATGCCGAGGCGGTGGATTTCTTCCTGCACCGCCGCGGCCAGCCGCTTGGCCGCCTCGGCGCGCAGGCCGGTGAGCTCGCCGGCTTTCTCATGATAATGACGCGCGAAGGCCGCCAGCTCGCCTTCCAGGCGCTCGATGGACTCGTCGCACGCGGCCAGGCTTTCCACCTCGTCGAACAGCTTCTGCTGCAGGGCCGCCACTTCGTTGGGCTGCACCCGGTGCTTGCGGGCCAGGGTATAGATGGTGTCCAGGCGTTCTTCCACCAGTTGCAGGCGAGCCGGGTCCGCCTCGAAATTGTCCACGAAGCGGTTCAGCTCGCCTACCGCCTCCTCTACCTGGATCTGCGCGCTGGCCAGCATGTTGGCCGCTTCCTGCAGGGCGCGCGGCGGGTTGGCGATGGCGGTGAGCCGGTTCAGGCAGGCGCCCAGGGCGTCGAGAATATTGCCCGAGTCGCTCTCGGCGCATTGCTCCACCACCTGGCGGCTGGTGGCGAACAGGCCCTCGGCGTTGGCCAGGTTCTTCTGGGCTTCTTCCAGTTCTTCCAGCTCGTTCTCGCCAAGGGCCAGGTTTTCCAGCTCTTCGAGCTGGTAGCTGAGCAACTGATGACGGGCCCGCTGTTCGTCGCTGGTGCTGGAGAGCCGATGGATTTCCTGGCGAGTCTGCCGCCAGCGCTGGGCGGCCAGGCTGACCTGGCGGGCCAGGTCCACCGCGCCGGCGTATTCGTCCAGCAGGCGGCGGTGGGTATCTGGCTTGAGCAGCGACTGGTGCTCGTGCTGGCCGTGGATGTCGATCAGCAGTTCGCCCAGCGCCTTCAGGTCGCCCAGGGGGCTGGGGGTGCCGTTGATGTAGGCGCGCGAACGGCCTTCGCTGGTGATCACCCGACGCAGGATGCAGTGGGCGTCCGTGTCCAGGTCCCGTTCGGCCAGCCAGGCCCGGGCATCGGGGATTTCACTCACGTCGAAGGTGGCCAGGATGTCCGCCTTGTCGGCCCCCGGACGCACCACGCCGCTGTCGGCCCGGTCGCCCAGGGTCAGGCCCAGGGCGTCGAGCATGATGGACTTGCCCGCGCCGGTTTCCCCGGTGATCACGCTCATCCCGCGCTCGAGTTCCAGGTCCAGGTGTTCGACGATGGCGTAGTTGTGAACGGACAGGTGTACCAGCATGGTCACGATCCCCGAGGTGAAAAGGTCTGGTTATTTATACAGTGCTTCGCATGGGCTGACAATGCCAGGCGTCGCCCTGGGTGAAAGCCAGTACGTTCGGGAAGGTCTTTAGCCTGTCAGGCCCTTGAACCCGTCGCCGACGCCCCCATATAGGCCGGCAACAGGCGCGGGGCTTCCTCGGCCGAACCCCGCTAACGCATTCAAAAGGAGAATTCCATGGCTGAAGACAAGACTCTGGACGAACAGAACCCGCAAGCGACCGCGGCGCCGGAAGCCGCTGGCGAGGATCTTGCCGCTCAGGTACAGGCCCTCGAGGAGCAGTTGGCCGCAGCCAAGGACCAATCCCTGCGCGTGGCTGCCGAAGTGCAGAACATTCGCCGCCGCGCCGAGCAGGACGTGGAGAAGGCTCACAAGTTCGCCCTGGAGAAGTTCACTGGCGAGCTGCTGCCGATCATCGACAGCCTCGAGCGCGGCCTGGAAATGTCCAGCGCCGATGACGAAGCCCTGCGCCCCATGCGTGAAGGCATGCAGCTGACTCTGAAGATGTTCGCCGACACTCTCAAGCGCTACGGCGCCGAAGCGGTGGACCCGCACGGCGAGCCCTTCAATGCCGAGCATCACCAGGCCATGGCCATGCAGGAAAGCGCCGACGTGGAACCCAACACCGTGATCAAGGTGTTCCAGAAGGGTTACCAGCTCAATGGCCGCCTGCTGCGCCCTGCCATGGTGGTGGTCAGCAAACCTGCCGCCGCGGCCACGCCTTCTATCGACGAGAAGGCTTGAAATCCGTAGAGCGGCCCCCATCTAGTCGTCAAGCGTTCGAGTGCTACCGCGTACAGCCACCACTGGCGCGGCAACCCAATTCAAAGTTTCGGGAGAGTTTCATACATGGGCAAGATTATCGGTATTGACCTGGGGACGACCAACTCCTGCGTCTCCGTTCTGGAGAACGGCAACGTCAAGGTCATCGAAAACGCCGAAGGCGCGCGTACCACCCCTTCGATCATCGCCTACGCCAACGACGGTGAAATCCTGGTCGGCCAGTCGGCCAAGCGCCAGGCGGTCACCAACCCGCACAACACCCTGTATGCGGTGAAGCGCCTGATCGGTCGCAAGTTCGACGAAGAAGTCGTACAGAAAGACATCAAGATGGTCCCGTACAAGATCGCCAAGGCCGACAACGGTGACGCCTGGGTCGAAGTGAACGGCCAGAAGATGGCGCCTCCTCAGATCTCGGCCGAAGTGCTGAAGAAAATGAAGAAGACCGCCGAAGACTACCTCGGCGAGTCGGTCACCGAAGCGGTGATCACCGTTCCGGCCTACTTCAACGACAGCCAGCGTCAGGCCACCAAGGACGCCGGCCGTATCGCCGGCCTGGACGTCAAGCGCATCATCAACGAGCCGACCGCGGCCGCGCTGGCATACGGCATGGACAAGGCCAAGGGCGACCACACCGTCATCGTGTACGACCTGGGCGGCGGTACCTTCGACGTGTCCGTGATCGAAATCGCTGAAGTCGACGGCGAGCACCAGTTCGAAGTGTTGGCCACCAACGGCGACACCTTCCTCGGTGGTGAAGACTTCGACATCCGCCTGATCGACTACCTGGTCGACGAGTTCAAGAAAGAAAGCGGCATGAACCTCAAGGGTGACCCGCTGGCGATGCAGCGTCTGAAAGAAGCCGCTGAAAAGGCCAAGATCGAACTGTCTTCCTCCCAGTCGACCGACGTCAACCTGCCATACGTCACTGCCGACGCCACCGGGCCGAAGCACCTGAACGTGAAGATCTCCCGCGCCAAGCTCGAGTCGCTGGTCGAAGACCTGGTGCAGCGCACCATCGAGCCTTGCCGCATCGCGCTCAAGGACGCCGGCATCGACGTTGGTTCGATCAACGACGTGATCCTCGTCGGTGGCCAGACCCGCATGCCGCTGGTCCAGAAGACTGTCAGCGACTTCTTCGGCAAGGAAGCGCGCAAGGACGTCAACCCGGACGAAGCCGTTGCCATGGGCGCCGCCATCCAGGGCGCGGTACTGGCCGGTGATGTGAAGGATGTGCTGCTGCTGGACGTCAGCCCGCTGACCCTGGGTATCGAAACCATGGGCGGCGTGATGACCCCCTTGATCGAGAAGAACACCACCATCCCGACCAAGAAGTCCCAGGTGTTCTCCACCGCTGACGACAACCAGAGCGCCGTGACCATTCACGTGCTGCAGGGTGAGCGCAAGCAGGCCGCGCAGAACAAGTCCCTGGGCAAGTTCGACCTGAGCGACATTCCGCCAGCACCGCGTGGCGTGCCTCAGATCGAAGTGACCTTCGACATCGACGCCAACGGCATCCTGCACGTGGGCGCGAAAGACAAGGCCACCGGCAAGCAGCAGTCCATCGTGATCAAGGCCAACTCCGGCCTGTCCGAGGAAGAAATCCAGCAGATGGTGCGTGACGCCGAGGCCAATGCCGAGGAAGACCGCAAGTTCGAAGAGCTGGCCACTGCCCGCAACCAGGGTGACGCGCTGGTGCACTCCACTCGCAAGATGGTCAGCGAGGCGGGCGACAAGGTGACCGCCGAAGAGAAAGCGGCCATCGAAACCGCGGTCAGCGCGCTGGAAACGGCTGTAAAGGGCGACGACAAGGCGGCCATCGAGGCGCGCATCGAAGAGCTGTCCAAGGTCACCGCGCCTGTGGCTCAGAAGATGTACGCCGAGGCAGGCCCTCAGGAAGCTGGCGCGCAGCCAGCGGCTGAAGAGCCGAAGAAGCACGACGACGTCGTCGATGCCGAGTTCGAAGAAGTGAAAGACAACAAGTAAGCCTTACTTGTGATCGGCCGGTTTCCTGCATTCGCGCGGTGACTGGTAGCATGTCGCCGCGCGGGGGCCCTGGTCCCCGCGTTGGCGTGTCTGGAACACAGGAAATTCATCGCGCCCGGTTTGCCGGGCGCGTTCTGCTGACCATGGCGCGAACGCAGGGGTGTGGCTATCCACCCCGGCGCCGGGCCGGCAAGCGTGCCAGCGGTCGCCCCGTCTTCAGGCGTGGCGGCGGGGCTCGGCCAGCGCGCTTCCTGGCTCAGGCCAGGGAGCATTGGCGAATCTTATTCAGGGTGTAAAACGACCATATGGCTAAGCGTGACTATTACGAGGTACTTGGGGTAGAGCGGGGCGCAAGCGAAGCCGACCTGAAGAAAGCCTATCGCCGCCTGGCGATGAAGTATCACCCGGACCGCAACCCGGGCGACAAGGCCGCCGAAGAAAGCTTCAAGGAGGCCAACGAGGCCTATGAAGTGCTTTCCGACGCCAGCAAGCGCGCCGCCTACGACCAGTACGGTCATGCCGGGGTAGACCCCCAGATGGGCGGTGGCGGGCCGGGCTTCGGCGGCGCCAACTTCTCCGATATCTTCGGCGATGTGTTCAGCGACTTCTTCGGCGGCGGCCGCGGTGGCCGCGGCGGTGCCCAGCGTGGCAGCGACCTGCGCTACACCCTGGAGCTGGACCTGGAAGAAGCCGTGCGCGGTACCACTGTGAGCATTCGCGTGCCCACCCTGGTCAACTGCAAGGTGTGCGACGGCAGCGGCGCCAAGAAAGGCTCCGCCCCCGTGACCTGTCCCACCTGCGCCGGCATCGGCCAGGTACGCATGCAGCAGGGCTTCTTCTCCGTACAGCAAACCTGTCCGCGCTGCCATGGCCAGGGCAAGATCATCTCCGACCCTTGCGATGGCTGCCATGGCGAAGGGCGCGTGGAAGAGTTCAAGACCTTGTCGGTCAAGGTGCCGCCAGGGGTGGATACCGGCGACCGCATTCGCCTGTCCGGCGAAGGCGAGGCGGGCGCCCAGGGCGGCCCCACCGGCGACCTGTACGTGGTGATCAACGTGCGCGAGCACTCGATCTTCCAGCGCGACGGCAAGAACCTCTACTGCGAGGTGCCGATCAGCTTCACCGACGCGGCCCTGGGCGGCGAGCTGGAAGTGCCGACCCTCGATGGTCGAGTCAAGCTCAAGATCCCGGAAGGCACCCAGACCGGCAAGCAGTTCCGCCTGCGCGGCAAGGGCGTAGCGCCGGTGCGCGGTGGTGGCCCGGGCGACCTGCTCTGCCGCGTCGCCGTGGAAACCCCGGTCAACCTGGATCGCCGCCAGCGCGAGCTGCTGGAAGAGTTCCGCGCTTCGCTGGAAGGCAACACCACCCACTCGCCCAAGGCCAGCGGTTGGTTCGAAGGCATGAAGCGCTTCTTTGGCGACCTCTGAAGCGAACGATCAAAAGGATTCACTGATGCGACGTATAGCTGTGATGGGGGCCGCCGGCCGCATGGGCAAAACCCTGATCGAGGCGGTGCAGCAGGCGCCGGGTGCCGGCCTTACTGCCGCCATCGATCGCGCCGACAGCACCCTGGTCGGTGCCGACGCCGGCGAGCTGGCGGCCCTGGGCCGTATCGGCGTGCCGCTTTCCGGGGACCTGGCCAAGGTGGGGGAGGAGTTCGATGTGCTGATCGACTTCACCCACCCATCGGTGACCCTGAAGAACCTGGCGTTCTGCCGCAAGGCTGGCAAGGCCATGGTCATCGGTACCACCGGTTTCAGCGCTGAGGAAAAGGAACGCCTGGCCGACGCGGCCAAGGATATTCCCATTGTGTTCGCGGCCAACTTCAGCGTGGGGGTGAACCTGTGCCTGAAGCTGATCGACACCGCCGCCCGGGTGCTGGGCGACGAAGTGGACATCGAGATCATCGAAGCGCATCACCGGCACAAGGTGGACGCTCCCTCCGGGACCGCCCTGCGCATGGGCGAAGTGGTGGCCAGCGCCCTGGGGCGTGACCTCGAGGAAGTCGCCGTATACGGGCGCGAAGGCCAGACCGGCGCGCGCGACCGGCAGACCATCGGCTTCGCCACCGTGCGTGCTGGCGATGTGGTAGGTGACCATACCGTGCTGTTCGCCGCCGAAGGCGAGCGTGTGGAAATCACCCATAAGGCTTCGAGCCGCATGACCTTCGCCAAGGGGGCGGTACGTGCCGCCCTGTGGCTGGAAGGTCGCGCGCCGGGGCTGTATGACATGCAGGATGTGCTTGACCTTCGGTAACTTGCAGGGGGCGCATTCGCGAGCTGCGCCTTCGGCTTCGCCCGCTTCCCACTGGTGTTCGGCCTGCGTTGGTAGGAAGCGGGCGCAGCTCGCGAAAGGGCCTTACGCTTACGACTGGGTGGGCCGTCTGGCGGCCCGGCGAATTTAACATGTGCCGGGAGTGGACCTAAATGTCGCTTTTCTGTAAGCTACAGCTTTAGTGTGTCCACTAAAAGCGCGCAGATGATTCGATGAAAAAGCGGGGTGACGTGTCAATACGTCTCTCCGCTTTTTTACAACCTGCGTTCGCCCCTTCAGGCTTGATTTATCGGAGGTCTTCTTGACTAAGCCAGCCATACTCGCCCTTGCCGACGGCAGCGTCTTTCGCGGTGAAGCGATCGGAGCCGACGGCCAGACCGTCGGAGAGGTGGTGTTCAACACCGCAATGACCGGCTATCAGGAAATTCTCACCGACCCTTCCTACGCCCAGCAGATCGTTACCCTGACCTACCCGCATATCGGCAACACCGGTACCACCGCGCTGGACGCCGAGGCTGACCGCGTCTGGTCCGCCGGCCTGGTGATCCGCGACCTGCCACTGGTGGCCAGCAACTGGCGTAACACCCAGTCCCTGTCCGACTACCTCAAGGCCAACAATGTAGTGGCCATCGCCGGGATCGACACCCGCCGCCTGACCCGCCTGCTGCGTGAGAAGGGCGCGCAGAATGGCTGCATCCTGGCCGGCGACGACATCTCTGAAGAAGCGGCCATCGCCGCCGCTCGCGCCTTCCCTGGCCTCAAGGGCATGGACCTGGCCAAGGAAGTCAGCACCAAGGAAACCTACAGCTGGCGTGAAGGCGTCTGGGCTTTGGCCACCGACACCCATGCGGTGATGAAGGACGAAGAACTGCCGTATCACGTAGTCGCCTACGACTATGGCGTGAAGCTGAATATCCTGCGCATGCTGGTGGCCCGTGGTTGCCGCTTGACCGTGGTACCGGCGCAAACCCCGGCCAATGAAGTGCTGGCACTCAAGCCCGACGGCGTGTTCCTGTCCAATGGCCCTGGCGATCCTGAGCCTTGCGACTACGCGATCAAGGCGATCCAGGAAGTTCTGGAAACCGACACGCCGGTGTTCGGCATCTGCCTGGGCCACCAGTTGCTGGCCCTGGCCGCTGGCGCCCGCACAGTGAAGATGGATACGGGCCACCATGGTGCCAACCATCCGGTACAGGACCTCGATACCGGCGTGGTGATGATCACCAGCCAGAACCACGGCTTCGCGGTGGATGAAAGCACCCTGCCCAAGAACGTGCGCGCCATCCATAAGTCGCTGTTCGACGGCACCCTGCAGGGGATCGAGCTCACTGACAAGGACGCGTTCAGCTTCCAGGGCCATCCTGAAGCCAGCCCGGGGCCGACCGACGTCGCCCCGCTGTTCGACCGCTTCATCGATGCGATGGCCAAGCGCCGCTAACTGCTGATAGCCCTCGGCCCGCCCGCTCCAGCCGGGCGGGACGGCGCGGCCCTAGATTGTTCGAGGCGGCTCGCCCCAGCCGGGCTCGCCCACCGATTCGCGGAATTGAGTGACAACCATGCCAAAACGTACAGACATCAAAAGCATCCTGATCCTCGGTGCCGGCCCCATCGTCATCGGCCAGGCCTGTGAGTTCGACTACTCCGGCGCCCAGGCCTGCAAGGCGCTGCGCGAGGAAGGGTATCGGGTCATCCTGGTGAACTCCAACCCGGCCACCATCATGACCGACCCGGCCATGGCCGACGCCACCTACATCGAGCCGATCAAGTGGCAGACCGTCGCCAAGATCATCGAGAAGGAGCGCCCGGACGCCCTGCTGCCGACCATGGGTGGCCAGACCGCCCTGAACTGCGCCCTGGACCTGGAGCGCGAAGGTGTGCTGGAAAAATTCGGCGTGGAAATGATCGGCGCCAACGCCGACACCATCGACAAGGCCGAAGACCGCTCGCGCTTCGACAAGGCCATGAAAGCCATCGGCCTGGAATGCCCGCGCTCAGGTATCGCCCATAGCATGGAAGAAGCCAACGCGGTGCTCGAGCGCCTGGGCTTTCCGTGCATCATCCGTCCGTCGTTCACCATGGGTGGCACCGGCGGTGGCATCGCCTACAACCGCGAAGAGTTCGAAGAGATCTGCGCCCGCGGCCTTGACCTGTCGCCTACCAAGGAGCTGCTGATCGACGAATCCCTGATCGGCTGGAAAGAGTACGAGATGGAGGTGGTCCGCGATAAAAAGGACAACTGCATCATCGTCTGCTCCATCGAGAACTTCGACCCCATGGGCGTGCATACCGGTGACTCCATCACTGTGGCCCCGGCCCAGACGCTCACCGACAAGGAATACCAGATCATGCGCAACGCCTCTCTGGCGGTGCTGCGCGAGATCGGCGTGGAAACCGGCGGTTCCAACGTGCAGTTCGGCATCTGCCCGGATACCGGTCGCATGGTGGTCATCGAGATGAACCCCCGGGTATCCCGTTCTTCCGCCCTGGCTTCCAAGGCCACCGGCTTCCCCATCGCCAAGGTCGCGGCCAAGCTGGCGGTGGGCTACACCCTGGATGAATTGCAGAACGACATTACCGGCGGCAAAACCCCGGCCTCCTTCGAGCCGTCCATCGACTACGTGGTCACCAAGCTGCCGCGCTTCGCCTTCGAGAAGTTCGCCAAGGCCGACGCCCGCCTGACCACCCAGATGAAATCCGTAGGCGAGGTCATGGCCATCGGCCGGACCTTCCAGGAATCCCTGCAGAAGGCCCTGCGCGGCCTGGAAGTCGGCGTGGCCGGCCTGGACCCGAAGGTCGAGCCGAGCAACCCCGAGTACCACAGCATCCTCAAGCGCGAGCTGACCGTGCCGGGCGCCGAGCGCATCTGGTACGTGGCCGATGCCTTCCGCGCCGGCATGACCTGCGAGCAGATCTTCGCTCTGACCAAGATCGACCACTGGTTCCTGGTGCAGATCGAAGACCTCATCAAGGAAGAAGAGAAGGTCAAGACCCTGGGCCTGGCCGATATCGACAAGGCGCTGATGTTCCGTCTCAAGCGCAAGGGCTTCTCCGACCAGCGCCTGGCCAAGCTGCTGGGCGTGACCGACAAGAACCTGCGTCGTCATCGCCACAAGCTGGAGATCTTCCCGGTGTACAAGCGGGTCGACACCTGCGCCGCCGAATTCTCCACCGATACCGCGTACCTGTACTCCACCTATGAGGAAGAGTGCGAGGCCAACCCATCCGACCGCGAGAAGATCATGATCCTCGGCGGCGGCCCGAACCGGATCGGCCAGGGTATCGAGTTCGACTACTGCTGTGTGCACGCGGCCCTGGCCCTGCGCGACGATGGTTATGAAACCATCATGGTCAACTGCAACCCGGAAACCGTTTCCACCGACTACGACACCTCGGACCGCCTCTACTTCGAGCCGCTGACCCTGGAAGACGTGCTGGAAGTGGTGCGGGTCGAGAAGCCCAAGGGCGTGATCGTGCACTACGGCGGGCAAACTCCGCTGAAGCTGGCCCGCGCCCTGGAAGAGGCCGGCGTGCCCATCATCGGCACCAGCCCGGATGCCATCGACCGCGCCGAAGACCGCGAGCGGTTCCAGCAGATGGTGCAGCGCCTGAACCTGCTGCAGCCGCCGAACGCCACCGTGCGCAGCGAAGAAGAAGCCATCCGTGCCGCGGGCGGTATCGGCTATCCGCTGGTGGTTCGCCCGTCCTACGTACTGGGCGGTCGCGCCATGGAGATCGTCTACGAGCTCGAAGAGCTCAAGCGCTACCTGCGCGAGGCGGTCCAGGTGTCCAACGACAGCCCGGTGCTGCTGGACCACTTCCTCAACTGCGCCATCGAGATGGACGTGGACGCGGTGTGCGACGGCCAGGACGTAGTCATCGGCGCCATCATGCAGCACATCGAGCAGGCTGGCGTACACTCCGGTGACTCGGCCTGTTCGCTGCCACCGTACTCCCTGCCCGAACACGTGCAGAACGAAGTGCGCGAGCAGGTGAAGAAGATGGCCCTGGAGCTGGGCGTGGTCGGCCTGATGAACGTGCAGCTGGCCTTGCAGGGCGACAAGATCTACGTGATCGAGGTCAACCCGCGCGCCTCCCGCACCGTGCCTTTCGTCTCCAAGTGCATCGGCACTTCCCTGGCAATGATCGCGGCCCGTGTCATGGCTGGCAAAACCTTGAAGGAGCTGGGCTTCACCAAGGAAATCATCCCCAACTTCTACAGCGTGAAGGAGGCGGTGTTCCCCTTCGCCAAGTTCCCGGGGGTTGACCCGATCCTGGGCCCGGAGATGAAATCCACCGGGGAAGTGATGGGCGTAGGCGATACCTTCGGCGAGGCCTTCGCCAAGGCCCAGATGGGCGCCAGCGAAGTACTCCCTACCGGCGGCACCGCGTTCATCAGCGTGCGCGATGACGACAAGCCCTTCGTGGCCAACGTCGCGCGCCAGCTGATCGACAAGGGCTTCGCCATCGTCGCCACCAGCGGCACTGCCAAGGTGATCGAAGAAGCAGGCCTGAAGGTGCGCAGGGTGAACAAGGTGACCGAGGGCCGTCCTCACGTGGTCGACATGATCAAGAACGACGAAGTCACCTTGATCATCAACACCACTGAAGGTCGCCAGTCCATCGCCGATTCCTACTCGATTCGTCGCAACGCCTTGCAGCACAAGATCTACTGCACCACTACCATCGCTGCGGGCGAAGCCATTTGTGAGGCGCTGAAATTCGGCCCTGAAAAGACCGTGCGCCGGTTGCAGGATCTACACGCAGGACTCAACGCATGAATAAATACCCCATGACCGTCCAGGGCGCGCGCGCCCTGGAGCAGGAACTGAAGGTGCTCAAGGAGCAACGCCCGCTGATCAGCGCGAAGATCGGCGAGGCCCGCGAGCTGGGCGACCTGAAGGAAAACGCCGAATACCATGCCGCCCGTGAAGAGCAGGGCCTGGCCGAGGCGCGTATCCGTGACATCGAAGGGCGCCTGCAGAACGCCGTGGTGATCGACGTGACCACCATCGAGCCGACTGGCAAGGTGATCTTCGGCACCACCGTGGAAATCGCCAATACCGAGACCGACGAGCGCGTGAAATACCAGATCGTCGGCGAGGACGAGGCCGACATCAAGGCCGGCAAGCTGTCCGTCGGCTCGCCCATCGCCCGGTCGCTGATCGGCAAGGAAGAAGGCGACGTGGTGGTGGTCAAGACCCCGAGCGGTACCGTCGAGTACGAGATCATCGAGGTCTTGCACATCTAGGGCTTCTGGCCTGTGGATGTATTCGCGAGCTGTCGCTCGCTCCTGCAGGGAGATCAACGACCCTGCGGGATGCGCGCGCAGCTCGCGAACGAGGCCTGGGGCCTGTCGGATCAGTGGAACCGATGGATGTTCGACAGCTGCTTGTTCGGCTGTGGATTGCGGCGGTAGATCAGGGCCATCTTGCCGATGACCTGGACCAGCTCCGCGCGCCCCGCCTGGCACAGGCCGGTGATGGCCTCCAGGCGTTCTTCCCGGTCGAGGATGTTCACCTTGACCTTGATCAGCTCGTGGTCGGCCAGGGCACGCTCCAGTTCGGCCGCCACACCCTCGCTGACGCCATTCTCGGCTACGATCAAGACCGGCTTGAGATGGTGACCAATGGATTTGTATTGCTTCTTCTGCTCTGTATTGAGCGGCATAATCTGACCCTTTGATTGAAACCGTATAAAACGGCGGCCATTTTACCCGAGCGCCCGGTATTAAGCCCAGCGACACGCAACGCCGCCCTACCCAGAGGTGCCCAGTGGCCCGTTCCAAGACAAGCCATAACTGGCTTAAAGAACATTTCAACGACCCCTACGTGAAAATGGCGCAGAAGGATGGCTACCGTTCTCGCGCCAGCTACAAGCTGCTGGAGATCCAGGAAAAGGACAAGCTCATCCGCCCCGGCATGTCGGTGATCGACCTCGGTGCCGCGCCGGGGGGCTGGTCGCAGGTGACCAGTCGGCTGATCGGCGGCCAGGGCCGGCTGATCGCGTCGGACATCCTGGAAATGGACAGCATTCCCGACGTGACCTTCATCCAGGGGGACTTCACCCAGGACGCCGTGCTCGCGCAGATCCTCGAAGCGGTCGGTGGCAGCGAGGTGGACCTTGTTATTTCAGACATGGCCCCCAATATGAGTGGACTGAGCGCGGTGGACATGCCCCGGGCCATGTTCCTGTGCGAACTCGCCCTGGACCTGGCCGGCCGGGTACTCAAGCCAGGCGGGGATTTTCTGATCAAGATCTTCCAGGGCGAGGGTTTCGACACCTACCTCAAGACCGTTCGGCAGATGTTCGACAAGGTACAGATGCGCAAGCCCCTGTCCTCCCGGGATCGCTCTCGCGAGCAATACCTTCTCGCGCGCGGGTTCAAGGGCTGAAGGCTACACTGAAGCAGCCTCACGGCAGCCGATAGCTTTTTTCAAATGGTGGCTGCGATGAAGCATAAGCGAGTATTACGCAGTCAAAAGTTTCACAAAGCGTTACAAGCGGCGTCTGCGCATGCCTAGGTTGTGTAGTAAGTTAGGCCGATGGACATCATACGAAGCCTGGCGCTGGGTCTTAGGGATCGGCTTCAGAGGGTAGCGAATTGAACGATATGGCAAAGAATCTCATCCTGTGGCTGATCATCGCCGCCGTTCTCGTGACGGTGATGAACAATTTCTCCAGCCCCAACGAGCCGCAAACCCTCAACTATTCGGACTTCATCCAGCAGGTGAAGGACGGCAAGATCGAGCGCGTGCAGGTCGACGGCTACGTGATCACCGGCAAGCGAAACGACGGCGACAACTTCAAGACCATCCGCCCGGCGATACAGGACAACGGCCTGATCGGCGACCTGGTGGACAACAAGGTGGTGATCGAGGGCAAGCAGCCCGAGCAGCAGAGCATCTGGACTCAGCTGCTGGTCGCCAGCTTCCCGATCCTCGTGATCATCGCCGTGTTCATGTTCTTCATGCGGCAGATGCAGGGCGGCGCCGGCGGCAAGGGTGGGCCCATGAGCTTCGGCAAGAGCAAGGCGCGACTGCTGTCCGAGGACCAGGTCAAGACTACCCTGGCCGACGTCGCCGGCTGCGACGAAGCCAAGGAAGAAGTGGGCGAACTGGTCGAATTCCTGCGCGACCCGGGCAAGTTCCAGCGCCTGGGTGGTCGCATCCCCCGCGGCGTGCTGATGGTCGGCCCGCCCGGTACCGGCAAGACGCTGCTGGCCAAGGCCATCGCTGGCGAGGCGAAGGTACCGTTCTTCACCATTTCCGGTTCGGACTTCGTCGAAATGTTCGTGGGTGTCGGCGCCAGCCGCGTCCGTGACATGTTCGAGCAGGCCAAGAAGCACGCCCCCTGCATCATCTTCATCGATGAAATCGACGCTGTTGGCCGCCACCGTGGCGCTGGCATGGGCGGTGGCCACGACGAGCGTGAGCAAACCCTCAACCAGTTGCTGGTGGAGATGGACGGCTTCGAAATGAACGACGGCATCATCGTGATCGCCGCCACCAACCGCCCTGACGTGCTGGACCCGGCCCTGCTGCGTCCGGGCCGCTTCGACCGCCAGGTCGTGGTGGGGCTGCCGGACATTCGTGGCCGCGAGCAGATCCTCAAGGTACACATGCGCAAGGTGCCGGTGAGCGAAGACGTGAACGCCGCGGTCATCGCCCGTGGTACTCCCGGCTTTTCGGGCGCCGACCTGGCCAACCTGGTCAACGAGGCTTCCCTGTTCGCCGCCCGCGCCGGCAAGCGTATCGTCGAGATGCGCGAGTTCGAGCTGGCCAAGGACAAGATCATGATGGGTGCCGAGCGCAAGACCATGGTCATGTCGGACAAGGAGAAGCGCAACACCGCTTACCACGAAGCCGGCCATGCCATCGTCGGTCGCATCGTTCCGGAACATGATCCGGTTTACAAGGTGTCCATCATTCCTCGCGGCCGCGCCCTGGGCGTGACCATGTTCCTGCCGGAAGAGGATCGCTACAGCCTGTCCAAGCGCGCCCTGGTCAGCCAGATCTGCTCGCTCTACGGCGGCCGCATCGCCGAGGAGATGACCCTGGGCTTCGATGGCGTGACCACGGGTGCGTCCAACGACATCATGCGCGCCAGCCAGATCGCCCGGAACATGGTCACCAAGTGGGGCCTGTCCGAGAAGATGGGGCCGCTGATGTATGCCGAGGAAGAGGGCGAAGTGTTCCTGGGCCGCGGCGGCAGCTCGCAGAACGGCAGTGTGTCTGGCGAAACCGCGAAGATGATCGATTCGGAAGTTCGCAGTATCATCGATCACTGCTACTCCACGGCCAAGCAGATCCTGGCGGACAATCGCGACAAGCTCGACGCCATGGCCGATGCGCTGATGAAGTACGAGACCATCGACGCGGACCAGATCGAAGACATCATGGCCGGGCGGCCGGTGCGTGAACCACGGGACTGGACCGGCGGTTCCGGCTCCTCGGGTACCACGGCCAAGGGCAGTGAGCGCCCACAGGCGCCAATCGGTGGCCCTGCCGCTCAACACTAAGGCCTCACATGAGTTCCACGCTGCACTCGACCCGGTTGCCTTGCGGCAACCGGGTTCTTGATTTATCCCATACCCATGTCATGGGTATCCTCAATGTAACCCCGGACTCTTTCTCCGACGGCGGCCGCTTCAAGGGTGTCGAGCGCGCGCTCGCGCACGCCAGGAACATGGTCGCGGCAGGCGCAAGCCTGATCGACGTCGGTGGAGAGTCGACGCGCCCAGGTGCGCTGCCCGTATCCGAGCAGGAAGAGCTCGATCGCGTCTGCCCGGTGGTGGAAGCCATCGCCGCCGAGCTGGATGTGATCATTTCCGTGGATACTTCCACGCCCGTAGTCATTCGACAGAGCGCTGCGCTGGGCATGGGCCTGGTCAATGATGTGCGCTCCCTGCGCCGTCCCGGTGCCCTGGAGGCCGCTGCCGATACTCAGGCCGCGGTATGCCTGATGCATATGCAGGGCGAACCCGGCAACATGCAGGACAATCCTCACTACACCGATTTGGTCGGCGAAGTGGCCGATTTCCTCGCCGAGCGCATGCGCGCCTGTCAGAATGCGGGCATTGATGCATCACGCATCGTACTGGACCCCGGCTTTGGCTTCGCCAAGACCCACGACCACAACCTGAGCCTGTTCAAGCGGCTCGAGGCGCTGGACGCCCTGGGACGGCCCTTGCTGGTGGGCGTGTCGCGCAAGAGTATCGTCGGCCAGGCCCTCGGCAAGCCCGTGGACCAGCGCCTGGCGGGCAGCCTGGCACTGGCGGCCTTGGCCACGCTCAAGGGCGCGCGCATCCTGCGCGTGCATGACGTGGCCGAGACGGTGGATGTGGTGCGTATGATCGCGGCAGTCAGCGCGGCGCAATAAGAACGAACGGAGCACCTATGAGCAAAAAATATTTCGGCACCGACGGTATTCGGGGCCGTGTGGGTCAATACCCCATTACCCCGGACTTCATGCTCAAGCTCGGCTGGGCGGCTGGCATGGCCTTCCGCAAGCTTGGCGCCTGCCGCGTGCTGGTAGGCAAGGACACTCGCATTTCCGGCTACATGTTCGAATCCGCGCTGGAGGCCGGTCTGTCGGCCGCCGGGGCGGACGTGATGCTGCTGGGCCCGATGCCCACGCCTGCCATCGCCTATCTGACGCGAACCTTCCATGCCGAGGCGGGCATCGTGATCAGCGCCTCCCACAACCCGCACCACGACAATGGCATCAAGTTCTTTTCGGGTCAGGGCACCAAGCTGCCTGACGAAATCGAGCTGATGATCGAAGAACTCATGGACCAGCCCATGACCGTGGCCGAGTCCGGCAACCTGGGCAAGGTATCGCGGATCAACGACGCGGCCGGCCGGTATATCGAATTCTGCAAGAGCAGCGTGCCCACCAGCACCGACTTCGCTGGCCTCAAGCTGGTGGTGGACTGCGCCCATGGGGCTACCTACAAGGTCGCGCCCAATGTCTTCCGCGAGCTTGGCGCCCAGGTCACCGCCATCTCGGTGCAGCCGGACGGCCTCAACATCAATGAAAACTGTGGCTCGACTCACATGGAGGCGCTCCAGGCCGCTGTGCTGCTGGGGCATGCCGACATGGGCATCGCCTTCGACGGCGACGGCGATCGCGTGCTGATGGTCGACCATACCGGTGCCATCGTCGATGGTGACGAGCTGCTGTTCATTATCGCCCGCGACCTGAAGGAGCGCGGCCGCCTCGAAGGCGGCGTGGTCGGGACCCTGATGAGCAATCTGGGCCTGGAACTGGCCTTGCGCGACCTGGACATTCCCTTCAGTCGCGCCAAGGTCGGCGACCGCTACGTAATCGCTGACATGGCCGAGCGTGGCTGGCCATTGGGGGGCGAGAATTCCGGCCACATCGTATGCTCCCAACACACCACCACCGGCGACGCGATCATCGCCGCGCTGCAGGTGCTGCTGGCCCTCAAGCGTCGCGGTGAGACCCTGGCCCAAGCCCGGCACGGCCTGCGCAAGTGCCCGCAGATACTGATCAATGTTCGCTTCGACGGTGGTCAGGACCCTGTCAGTCATCCCTCGGTGGAGCAGGCCTGCCAGCGGGTCACCGATGCCATGGGCGGCCGCGGCCGGGTGTTGCTGCGCAAGTCCGGCACCGAGCCGCTGGTGCGGGTCATGGTCGAGGGAGACGAAGAAGCCCAGGTGCGCCGCTACGCGGAAGAGCTCGCCGGGGTGGTGGAAGAAGTTTGTGCGTGATTGCCGCTTCGAAGGCTTGCCACCGAATGCGCTTATGGGTAACATCTGCGCCCACTTTGACCGACGGGGTAAAGCATGCGTCGCTTGATGGTAGCTGGTAACTGGAAAATGCACGGTACCCGCTCCAGCGTTGCGGAGCTGCTCAAGGGGTTGAAAAGTCAGGAGTTTTCAGCGACAGTAGAGGTCGCGGTCTTTCCGGCTTTCCTTCACATCAGCGAAGCGGTCGAGGCATTGCGGGGCTCCGGTATCGCGGTAGGTGCGCAGGATCTCGCTACTCAGTCGGCGCCAGGCGCGCTTACGGGTGAGGTCGCGGCAAGCCAGCTGATGGATGCAGGCTGCTCATTGGTGCTCATAGGGCATTCGGAGCGTCGGCAGGTCATCGGCGAGGATGAAAGCGTCCTCGTGGCGAAGTTCAAGGCTGCGCAGGAAGTGGGGCTGGTGCCCGTGCTCTGCGTGGGCGAAACCTTGGCGGAGCGCGAGGCCGAGCGAACCCTGGAAGTCGTGGGGTCGCAGCTCGACAGCATCATCGACGCGCTGGGTGTGGAAGTCTTCACCCGTGCGGTCATCGCTTACGAACCGGTCTGGGCGATTGGTACAGGTTTGACGGCAACGCCAGAGCAGGCGCAGGACGTGCATAAAGCTATCCGCGACAAGCTGGCAGCCAGGAATGCCGAGGTTGCACAAGGCGTGCGGCTTTTGTACGGCGGCAGCGTAAAGGCGGCCAACGCGGCTGATCTGTTCCGTATGCCGGATATCGACGGGGGCCTCATTGGTGGTGCCGCCCTGAATGCAGATGAGTTCGGTGCGATCTGTCGCGCCGCGGGAAGCTGACAAGATGCTGGAAAACGTCGTAGTAGTGTTTCATCTGCTGGGTGCGCTCGGGGTTGTTGTCCTCGTGCTGCTGCAGCAGGGGAAAGGTGCCGAAGCAGGCGCATCTTTCGGCGCAGGGGCTTCAAATACTGTGTTCGGAAGCCAAGGTTCTGCTACCTTTCTGAGTAAGTTTACTGGTATACTCGCTGCATGTTTCTTCTTGACCAGCTTGGGGTTAGGATACTTTGCTAAGCAAAAGGCTCATGAACTGAGTCAGGCAGGGCTTCCGAATCCAGCGGTACTCGAAGTTCCACAGCAAAAACCGGCAACAGATGATGTTCCGGTGCTCCAAGAGCAAAAAAGCGGTTCGAACACCAATGATGTTCCTCCGGCTCAAGAGCAGAAGTAACAGGGTTTCAAAAGTTTTGCCGAGGTGGTGGAATTGGTAGACACGCAACCTTGAGGTGGTTGTGCCCATAGGGTGTAGGGGTTCGAGTCCCCTTCTCGGTACCATATACAAGAAGCCCGCACTTTGCGGGCTTTCTTGTTCCAGGGCTGTCGATTGACCGTTCAAGGCTGAAGCCTTATACTTTCGGGCCAGCTATGTCGCGGGGTGGAGCAGTCTGGTAGCTCGTCGGGCTCATAACCCGAAGGTCGTTGGTTCAAATCCAGCCCCCGCAACCAGTATTCAGCGGAGCCCCTGTTCAGGGGCTTTTTGTTAGCTGATCAGCACATGCGCCGCTTCCAGGCGGTGTTTCCAGTGTGGGCGTTTCGCCCATTTTTTATTTGCACAGCATGCACGAGGGGGTTCAGGTGTCGAGCAAGCTAGAACAGTTGCAGGCCTTACTGGCCCCAGTGGTCGAGGCGCTTGGCTATCAGTGCTGGGGAATCGAGTACATTTCCCAGGGTCGTCATTCGCTGCTCCGTATTTATATCGATAAGGAAGGCGGCGTATTGGTGGACGATTGCGAGATCGTCAGCCGTCAGGTGAGTGGGGTGCTCGATGTGGAAGACCCGATCGCCGTTGAATATACGCTGGAAGTTTCCTCTCCAGGCATGGACCGGCCGCTGTTCACGCTGGAGCAATTCGCGGCCCATGCTGGCGAACAAGTGAAGATCAAGTTGCGTATCCCCTTCGAAGGGCGGCGCAATTTCCAAGGCCTGCTTCGCGGCGTGGAAGAACAGGATGTGGTGGTCCAGGTCGATGACCATGAATTCTTGTTGCCTATCGACTCGATCGACAAGGCACATATTATTCCCAGTTTTGACTGAGACGTTTCGGATTTCGCCTCAAGGGCGAATCCAGAAGGCTTGCGAAAGGCGAGGCGTACGATGAGTAAAGAAGTACTGCTGGTTGTTGAATCGGTATCCAATGAAAAGGGTGTACCGGCGGGTGTAATATTTGAAGCGTTGGAGATCGCCCTGGCTACCGCGACCAAGAAGCGGTTCGAGGACGAAGTAGACCTGCGTGTGGAGATCAACCGTCACACTGGCAGCTACGAAACCTTCCGCCGCTGGACCGTCGTCGAGGACGAGGATTTCGACGATCCGGCCATCCAGCTGGCCGTCGACCAGGCGCAGGCACGCAAGCCTGACGCGGTCGCCGGTGAAATCATCGAAGAAAAGATCGACTCCATCGAGTTCGGTCGCATCGCCGCGCAAACCGCCAAGCAAGTCATCGTGCAGAAAGTGCGCGAGGCCGAGCGTGCCCAGGTGGTCGATGCCTACCGCGAGAAGGTGGGCGAGATCATCTCCGGCACCGTGAAGAAGGTCACCCGCGACAACGTCATCGTGGACCTGGGCAACAATGCCGAGGCCCTGCTGGCGCGCGAAGACATCATCTCCCGGGAAACCTTCCGGGTGGGCGTGCGGGTTCGCGCGCTGCTCAAGGAAATCCGTAGCGAGAACCGCGGCCCTCAGCTGATTCTCTCGCGCACCGCGCCGGAAATGCTTATCGAGCTGTTCCGCATCGAAGTGCCGGAAATCGCCGAAGGGCTGATCGAAGTCATGGGCGCTTCCCGCGACCCGGGCTCTCGCGCCAAGATCGCCGTTCGCTCCAAGGATAAACGCATCGACCCGCAAGGCGCCTGCATCGGCATGCGCGGCTCGCGTGTCCAGGCGGTCTCGGGCGAACTGGGCGGTGAGCGCGTGGATATCGTCCTCTGGGACGACAATCCGGCGCAATTCGTCATCAATGCCATGTCGCCTGCTGAAGTGGCGGCGATCATCGTTGATGAAGATGCCCATGCCATGGACATCGCCGTCGCGGCAGACAACCTCGCCCAGGCCATCGGCCGCGGCGGGCAGAACGTTCGCCTGGCCAGCCAGCTGACCGGGTGGACGCTCAATGTCATGACCGAGTCGGACATCCAGGCCAAGCAACAGGCCGAAACCGGCGACATCCTGCGCAACTTCGTCGAGCAACTGGAAGTGGACGAGGAGCTGGCCCAGGTTCTGGTGGACGAAGGTTTTACCAGCCTGGAAGAAATCGCCTACGTGCCTTTGGAAGAAATGCTCAACATCGATGGGTTCGATGAGGAGATCGTCAATGAGCTTCGTGCCCGGGCCAAGGACCGCCTGCTGACCGCAGCCATCGCCTCCGAGGAAAAACTCGCGGACGCCCAACCGGCGGACGACCTGCTTTCCCTCGACGGCATGGATGCGGATCTTGCGAAGGAATTGGCAGTTCGCGGTGTCATCAACCGCGAAGACCTGGCCGAGCAGTCGATTGACGATTTGCTCGACATCGACGGCATCGACCAAGAGCGTGCCGGCAAGTTGATCATGGCCGCCCGAGCCCATTGGTTCGAGTAAGTGGCGCGGCCTGAGGAGAGAAGTGCATGACGCAAGTCACGGTGAAAGAACTGGCCCAAGAGGTCGCCGCACCGGTGGAGCGCCTGTTGCAACAGATGCGTGAGGCGGGATTGCCGCATACCGACGCTGGCCAGGTTGTGACCGATACCGAAAAACAAGCGCTGTTGGCGCACCTGAAAAGCAGTCACAAGGCAAAAGTGGAAGAACCCCGCAAGATTACCCTGCAGCGCAAAACCACCAGCACGTTGCGTGTTGCTGGCAGCAAGACCATTAGTGTCGAAGTGCGCAAGAAGAAAACCTTCGTCAAGCAAAGCCCCGAAGAGATCGAAGCCGCGCAGCGTCGTGAGCTCGAAGAACGCCGCGCTGCCGAAAACGCCGCTCGGGAAAAGGCCGAGGAGCAGGCTCGCGCCCGCGCCGAGGAAGAAGCCCGCAAGGCACCGCCCGTGGTCGAGGCCGCCAAGCCCGCGCCTGTCGAGGCGCCGGAGCCTGCGCCCGTTGCCGCGCCACGCGCCGCTGAAAACCGTGGCGCCGTCGAGCGCCCGGCCGTGCCTACCCAGACCGTGGAAGTGCGCAAGCGTGAAGACGCCCGCCGTCCCGACAAAGCCCGTGCCGGTGGCGATGACGATCGTCGTGGCGAGCGCAAGGGCCAGCCGCACCGCGCTACCGTCAAGGAAAAGGCGCCCACGCCGCGCGCCGCGCCGCGCACCACGGACGAAGAGAGCGATGGCTTCCGCCGCGGTGGCCGTGGCAAGTCCAAGCTCAAGAAACGCAACATGCATGGCTTCCAGAGCCCGACCGGGCCGGTGGTCCGTGACGTGGTGATCGGCGAGACCATCACCGTGTCCGACCTGGCCCAGCAGATGTCCGTCAAGGGCGCTGAAGTGGTCAAGTTCATGTTCAAGCTGGGCACGCCGGTCACCATCAACCAGGTACTGGACCAGGATACCGCCCAGCTGGTCGCCGAAGAGCTCGGCCACAAGGTCAAGCTGGTCAGCGACAACGCCCTGGAAGAATCCTTGGCCGAATCGCTGCGCTATGAAGGTGAAACCGTGGCCCGCGCGCCGGTGGTCACTGTCATGGGTCACGTCGACCACGGGAAGACCTCGCTGCTCGACTATATCCGTCGCGCCAAGGTCGCCGCTGGCGAAGCAGGCGGGATCACCCAGCACATCGGTGCCTACCATGTGGAAACCGAGCGTGGCATGGTCACCTTCCTGGATACCCCGGGCCACGCCGCGTTCACCGCGATGCGTGCCCGTGGTGCCAAGGCTACCGACATCGTCATCCTGGTGGTGGCGGCGGATGACGGCGTAATGCCGCAGACCATCGAAGCGGTGCAGCATGCCCAGGCGGCTGGCGTGCCGCTGGTGGTTGCCGTGAACAAGATCGACAAGCCGGGCGCCGACCTGGACCGCATCCGCAGCGAGCTGTCGGTGCATGGCGTGACCTCCGAGGAGTGGGGCGGTGACACGCCTTTCGTCCCGGTATCCGCCAAGATGGGTACCGGCGTCGACGAGCTGCTCGAAGCTGTCCTGCTCCAGGCCGAAGTGCTCGAGCTCAAGGCCAGCCCGGCGGCCCCTGGTCGCGGTGTGGTGGTCGAGTCTCGCCTGGACAAGGGCCGTGGCCCAGTAGCCACCGTGCTGGTACAGGACGGTACCCTGCGTCAGGGCGACATGGTGCTGGTAGGTTCCAACTTCGGCCGCATCCGCGCGATGCTGGACGAAAACGGCAAGCCGGTTAAGGAAGCAGGCCCGTCGATCCCGGTCGAGATCCTCGGCCTGGACGGCACCCCGGACGCCGGTGATGAGCTGAGCGTGGTCGCTGACGAGAAGAAAGCCCGTGAAGTGGCGCTCTTCCGTCAGGGCAAGTTCCGCGAGGTCAAGCTGGCCCGCGCTCACGCTGGCAAGCTCGAGAACATCTTCGAGAGCATGGGCCAGGAAGAGAAGAAAACCCTCAACATCGTGCTCAAGGCCGACGTGCGTGGTTCTCTGGAAGCCTTGCAGGGCGCCCTCGGCGGCCTGGGCAACGAAGAAGTCCAGGTGCGGGTCGTGGCCGGCGGTGTCGGCGGCATCACTGAAAGCGATGCCAACCTGGCGCTGGCCTCCAACGCGGTACTGTTCGGCTTCAACGTGCGTGCCGATGCCGGCGCTCGCAAGATCGTCGAGCAGGAAGGCCTCGACATGCGTTACTACAATGTGATCTACGACATCATCGAAGACGTCAAGAAGGCCCTTACCGGCATGCTTGGCAGCGATGTCCGCGAGAACATTCTGGGTATCGCCGAGGTGCGTGACGTGTTCCGCTCGCCGAAGTTCGGCGCGATCGCCGGCTGCATGGTGATCGAGGGCGTGGTACACCGCAATCGCCCGATCCGCGTACTGCGCGAGGACGTGGTGATCTTCGAGGGCGAACTCGAGTCGCTGCGCCGCTTCAAGGACGACATGTCCGAAGTGCGTGCCGGCATGGAGTGCGGTATTGGCGTCAAGAGCTACAACGACGTCAAGGTCGGTGACAAGATCGAAGTGTTCGAGAAGGTCCAGGTGGCCCGTACGCTCTAAGCTGGTTCAGGCCGGGAGCTTCGCGTTCCCTCATGCAACGCCCGGTTCGGCCTCTCGCCGGGCCGGGCGTTTGCCGCTTTCAAGCCATCCGCGAAGCGGGTGGCCGATACAGGTAGTTCTGCCATGGCAAAAGAATATAGCCGTACCCAACGCATCGGTGACCAGATGCAACGCGAGCTGGCCCAGTTGATCCGTCGTGAGGTCAAGGACCCGCGGGTGGGCCTGGTCACCATCACCGCGGTGGATGTCACCCGCGATCTTGGCCACGCCAAGGTCTATATCACCGTACTCGGGGACGAGAGCCCTGAGCACATCGCCCAGAGCGTCAAGGTGCTCAACGCCGCCGGCGGTTTCCTGCGCGCCCAGCTGGGCCGTGAGATGAAACTGCGCAGCGTGCCCCAGCTGCATTTCCACTACGACGAAAGCGTCGCCCGCGGCGCCCACTTGTCGGCCCTGATCGAGCGCGCCGTTGCCGAAGACAGCCAGCATGCGCCGGCTTCACCCACGGCCAATGACGCGAACGAGGACTGAACGTGGCACAGGTCAAGCGTATCCGTCGTAACGTCAGCGGAATCATCCTGCTGGACAAACCTCAGGGTTTTACCTCCAACGCGGCCTTGCAGAAGGTGCGTTGGCTGCTCAACGCCGAGAAGGCGGGCCACACCGGCAGCCTCGACCCACTGGCCACCGGTGTGTTGCCGCTGTGCTTCGGCGAGGCCACCAAGTTTTCCCAGTACCTGCTCGATTCCGACAAGGGCTACGAGACGGTGATGCAACTGGGGCAGACCACCACCACGGCAGACGCCGAAGGGGAGGTGCTGCAGGAACGTGAAGTGACCGTCGGTCGCGCGGACATCGAGGCGGTGCTTCCGGCGTTTCGCGGCCCTATCCAGCAGGTTCCGCCGATGTATTCGGCGCTCAAGCGCGACGGACAGCCGTTGTACAAGCTGGCCCGGGCGGGGGAAGTAGTGGAGCGTGAGGCGCGTTCTGTTACTATTGGCAGCCTTGAGTTGCTGGCCTTGGAGAACACCCGGGCTACCCTGGCGGTTCAGTGCAGCAAGGGCACCTATATTCGCACACTGGTGGAGGATATCGGCGAGCGGTTGGGTTGCGGCGCGTATGTGGCGCAACTGCGGCGCACCCAGGCCGGGCCTTTCACCCTAGTGCAGACGGTGACTCTGGAGGCGCTCGAGCAGGCCCATGCCGAAGGCGGCAGCGAGGCGCTGGACCGCTTCCTGATGCCCGCTGACAGTGGCCTGCAGGACTGGCCACTGCTTCGGTTCTCCGAGCACAGCGCGTTTTACTGGCTGCATGGCCAGCCGGTTCGCGCTCCCGAGGCCCCCGCGTTCGGGATGGTTCGGGTACAGGATCACAATGGCCGCTTCATCGGTATCGGTGAGGTGAGCGAAGACGGGCGCATTGCGCCACGTAGACTGATTCGGTCTGAATGACCGAACGAGGGTGGCTGTCAGTAGGCGCGGTCATTCCTCTTATTAAACGACAGGGCTGGTCCCTGGCCTATTGGAACCGTTCGCGGTTCCCTGAACTGGAGAATGCCTCATGGCACTTAGCGTTGAAGAAAAAGCTCGTATCGTTGGTGAATATCAGCAAGCTGCTGGCGACACCGGTTCCCCGGAAGTCCAGGTTGCCCTGCTGACCGCCAACATCAACAAGCTGCAGGACCACTTCAAGGCCAACGGTAAAGACCACCACTCCCGTCGTGGCCTGATCCGCATGGTCAACCAGCGTCGCAAGCTGCTGGACTACCTGAAGGGCAAGGACACCACTCGCTACAGCGCCCTGATCGGTCGCCTGGGCCTGCGTCGCTGATAGCGGCCCAGCCAGTGGTGAGCCCGGCACTGGCCATGGGGGCGCTTCCAGCGCTGCCATGGCCGGGGCCGTGCGACTCAATGAGGTTGGCAGCCCGCCCCGCCGAGCCTGTGCTCGGGGGCGGGTTTCCAGCCTCAAGTTTTATCCGGACGTTGAACGGGCCGAATCCCGATAGCGCCCAAGCATTCGTTTCGAAGATTTCCCCCAAGAGCAATGGAAGGTAGGAAGCCGTGAACCCGGTAATCAAGAAGTTTCAGTTCGGTCAATCGACCGTAACCCTGGAAACGGGCCGTATCGCCCGCCAGGCCACCGGCGCCGTACTGGTCACCGTCGACAACGACGTGACCGTGCTGGTGACCGTCGTTGGCGCCAAGCAGGCCGACCCGAGCAAAGGGTTCTTCCCGCTGTCGGTCCACTATCAGGAAAAAACCTACGCCGCGGGCAAGATCCCAGGTGGCTTCTTCAAGCGTGAGGGCCGCCCCTCCGAGAAGGAAACCCTCACCTCGCGTCTGATCGACCGTCCGATCCGCCCGCTTTTCCCTGAAGGCTTCATGAATGAAGTCCAGGTGGTGTGCACCGTGGTGTCCACCAGCAAGAAGACCGATCCGGACATTGCCGCCATGATCGGTACTTCCGCCGCCCTGGCCATCTCCGGTATTCCGTTCGAAGGCCCGATCGGCGCTGCCCGTGTGGCCTTCCATGAGAGCACCGGCTACCTGCTGAACCCGACCTACGAGCAGCTGGCCGCTTCCAGCCTCGACATGGTGGTTGCCGGTACCTCCGACGCCGTGCTGATGGTGGAATCCGAAGCGCGCGAACTGACCGAAGACCAGATGCTGGGCGCGGTTCTGTTCGCCCATGACGAATTCCAGGTCGTGATCCAGGCCGTCAAGGAGCTGGCTGCCGAAGCCGGCAAGCCTACCTGGGAATGGCAGGCGCCAGCGGCCAACACCGAACTGCTCACTGCCGTTCGTGGCCAGTTCGGCGAAGCCATCTCCGACGCCTACACCATCACCCTCAAGGCGGACCGCTACAACCGCCTGGGCCAGCTGCGCGACCAGGCCGTCGCTCACTTCGCCACTGATGCCGAAGGCGCGCCAAGCGCGGCCGAGGTCAAGGAAATCTTCGGCGAGCTGGAATACCGCACCGTTCGCGAGAACATCGTCAACGGCAAGCCACGTATCGACGGCCGTGACACGCGCACCGTGCGCCCGCTGAACATCGAAGTCGGCGTACTGCCCAAGACCCACGGTTCCGCGCTCTTCACCCGCGGCGAAACCCAGGCCCTGGTGGTCGCCACCCTGGGCACCGCGCGCGATGCCCAGCTGCTCGACACCCTCGAAGGCGAGAAGAAAGACGCCTTCATGCTGCACTACAACTTCCCGCCCTTCTCGGTTGGCGAGTGCGGTCGCATGGGCGGCGCCGGCCGTCGTGAGATCGGCCACGGCCGCCTGGCCCGTCGTGGCGTGCAGGCCATGCTGCCGAGCGATTCCGAATTCCCGTATACCATCCGCGTGGTCTCGGAAATCACCGAATCCAACGGCTCAAGCTCCATGGCCTCGGTGTGCGGTGCTTCCCTGGCCCTGATGGACGCCGGCGTGCCGATGAAGGCGCCGGTAGCCGGTATCGCCATGGGCCTGGTCAAGGAAGGCGACAAGTTCGCCGTACTGACCGACATCCTGGGTGACGAAGACCACCTGGGCGACATGGACTTCAAGGTAGCCGGTACCGCCAAGGGCGTGACCGCGCTGCAGATGGACATCAAGATCAACGGCATCACCGAAGAGATCATGGAAATCGCCCTGGGCCAGGCCCTGGAAGCGCGTCTGAACATCCTCGGCCAGATGAACCAGGTGATCGGCCAGTCGCGTTCGGAGCTGTCCGCCAACGCACCGACCATGCTGTCCATGAAGATCGACACCGACAAGATCCGCGACGTGATCGGCAAGGGTGGCGCGACCATCCGTGCGATCTGCGAAGAAACCAAGGCGTCCATCGACATCGAAGACGACGGTTCGATCAAGATCTTCGGCGAAACCAAGGAAGCCGCGGAAGCGGCTCGCCAGCGCGTGCTGGGCATCACCGCCGAAGCCGAGATCGGCAAGGTGTACGTGGGCAAGGTCGAGCGCATCGTGGACTTCGGTGCCTTCGTCAACATCCTGCCTGGCAAGGACGGCCTGGTGCACATCTCCATGCTGAGCGATCAGCGCGTGGAGAAGGTCACCGACGTACTCAAGGAAGGCCAGGAAGTGAAGGTACTGGTCATGGACGTGGACAACCGCGGCCGGATCAAGCTGTCCATCAAGGACGTACCTGCTGCTGAAGCGTCGGGCGTGTAACCTTCGCTTGAGCTTGTGAGAAGCCCCGCCTCGGCGGGGCTTTTTCATGTCTGCGCGGGCGGTTGCTGTACCTGCAACTTGCACGCAAATTTTCGTCACAGGTTGCAGGTTGCACGATGGCCTGAACCCATCATTTATCCTAAGTTGTTGATATCTAAAGGCGACTGCATAAGCGAGGCGTTGGCACGCGAGCTGCAACACTACTGTCACTCGGTAGCTAACTGGCTACGGACTATTCAAAAGAACAGGAGTGACTCCCATGAAAAAATTCGCTATCGCTGCCGCCGCTGCTTCCGTTATGGCGATGGGCCTGACTACTGGCGCCTATGCTGAAACCACCCAGGCCGTACAAGCACCGATGATGCTGGCTGCCGGTGAAGTCACCGAAGCCAAGGAAGTAACCTCCGACACCTGGATCACCACCAAGGTCAAGGCTGACCTGGTTACCGAGAAGGGCATTCCAGGTACCGACATCAAGGTAGAGACCAACAAGGGCGTCGTATCCCTGTCCTCCACCGTTGCCCTGAGTGACGCTCAAAAAGACACTGCTGTTGCGATCACCAAGCGCATCAAAGGCGTGAAAGCCGTATCTGCAGATGGCCTGAAAACCAACTAAGCCGTACGGTTGTTTGAAAAGCCCCGCCTTGGCGGGGCTTTTTCATGCGTCACGGGAAACCATAGAGCGGTCTCAGCTGTAAGTGCGCACGCCCGCAGTCGCCTTCGCGAGCTTCGCCCGCATCCTACAGGGCGCTCGGGTCAGCCTCGCACTGTTGGCTCTACGGAGCGACATCCAAGTGCAGCACGCTCACCACCTGCCCATCGGGCCGGGCGTCGGCCAGGCGGGCATCGATCAGGTAGATCCGGTCATCGGCCAGTTTACCCTGGTTGACCATGAAGTCCTTGATGCTGGTCGCGCGGGCCTGGCCCAGTTGGCGCAGCAAGGTATTGCTGTCGCGCCAGGAGTCGATGACTGCGGCTTGCAGTTTCGCCTGCCGGGCAAGGTCGTCCAGCTGTTGCCACTGCGCCGGCGGCTGTTGCTTGAGCCGGGTGCGGTAGATCCCTTCCAGCAAGGCAGGCTTCTCTTCCTGCGGAACACTGAGCTGGGCCGCCTGGGCAGGGACTTTATCGCCGCGCCGCTGGAGGATCTTGTACCACATGGCCTGGTATTCGCGCTCAAGGCGCTGTGCGGCGATCAGCGGGCCGTCGCTTGCGGCGGCGCTGGCGCCTTCAACTTCCAGGCGCAGCTCCGGCTTCTGGTTGAGCGCCGCCGCGACCTTCAGCAGGTCCGCCTGCGCTCGCGGGTCGAGGTCGCTGCTGCCCGCAGCGAAGCCAATGTTACCCAGCTCCTCGTCGGCGCCTCCGGGCACAAGATTACCCAGCAGGCGGAAGGGCGCCTGGGCGGCACGGACCATCAGGTTACGCAGGGTTTGCCATACCACCGGCATCACGCTGAACTGTGGGTTGTTGAGGTCTCCGGATACGGGCAAGGCGATGGAGATACGCCCGTGGCTGTCCTTGAGCAGGGAAATGGCGAGCTTTATGGGCAGGTTGACCGCATCCGGGCTGTCTACCTTCTCGCCCAGTTCGAGTTGCTCGACCACCACGTTGTTATCCGCTTTCAGCTGACCCTTGCTGATCTGGTAGCGTAGGTCCAGGTCCAGTCGGCCCTTGCGGATGCGGTACCCGGCGAACTTGCCGGAGTAGGGGGTCAGGGTGGTCAGCTCCACGCGCCTGAAGTGGGTAGCGATGTCCAGGCTGCTCAGGGGGTCGAACGGTATGAGGCTGCCTTCGATGGTCACAGGCGCATATTTATCCACCCGGCCTTTGACGTCGACCCGGGCGGCCAGGGGCCTGGAATTGTCCAGGGCACCGATCTTGCCGTTGAGCTGTTGAATGGCGGTCGCAAAGTTTGGCGTGAGGCTGAAGTCCGCGAAGTTGGCGGAGCCGTCGCTGAAGGTCACCCCACCTATGCGCACGGCCAGGGGTTTGCTGGGCGCGGCTTCGGTCGCCGCCGGTGCAACGGGCGGCGTTGCCTTTTGCGGCACCAGCAAGTCATCGATGTTGGTGGTGCGGTCTTCGTTGATCATGAAACGCGCATAGGGCTGGGCAACCGTCACCTGCCGGATGCTCAGCCCGTCGTTGTGGCGGTACGCCAGGCCGTCGAGTTCAAGGCTGGCCCAGCGCACGAAGTCCTGGGACTTGAGGGTATCCAGCGTATGCAACTGGTTCACCGTGGCGTTGCCGGTCACGGCGAACGCCAGCGGCGCCGTGTTGCTCAGGTCAAGGGTGAGATCGCTGTCCAGCATCGCGCTGCGCAGCTCGAGCTTCATGAAGGGCGTGATATAGGGCTGGGCTATGCGAAGGTCGATGTCTTGGGTAGTCACTGCCAACTGGGCGCTGACGGGGCTGAGGCTGAGTTCGCCCTTGGCCTGCAGCCGGCCCTGCTTGCCTACGCCTGTGTCCAGTTCCAGGGTGACCGGCTTAGCATTAACAGTGTCGTACCCGGCCATGCGCAGGTTCAAGGGCGCCAGCTCAAGGCTCACAGGCTCTGCCGTGCTCTTGTCGGCCAGGTGCAGCCGGGCTTCGCTGATCCGGGCCTCACCCAGGCTGACATGCCAGGCAGGCGCGGCCGCTTGCGGCGGGGCAGCCTCCGAAGGTTGGCCAGCGGGCGTGAACAGCCGTTGCCAGTCGATCTCACCATTGGCTTCCCGTGCCGCCCAGCTCTCGAGCTGCTGGGCCTGGACATGTTTCACCGCCAGCTGCCGCTGCGCCAGATCGAACGAGGCGCCACTGGCCTTGAGCGCGGCCAGGCGGAGCAATGGGCGCCCGTCCGGCGCTGCCATGGCGAAGGGCGCGACCGTGACGCTCGCATCATTCACCTGTACCTGCGCCTGACCGGTCAGGTCGATGCGGTAGGACAGTTCCGCGCTGGCCTTGCCTTGCTCCAACTTGAGCGGGGCGGCGGCCTGCACATAGGGCCACCAGGTTTGTAGGGGCGCCTCCTTCAGGGAAAGGTGCCCCTCGGAGGTGAACGGAAACAGTGAAAAGCGTCCTGTCCATATAAGCTTGCCGACCAGGGGGCCGCCGGCGGTCAGCTCCATCTGGGCATCGCCCTTGGGCAGCGTGGTCAGGTGGCGGAGCTGGAAATCCAGCGCGTCGTAGGTGAACTCCACCGGCTCGGTACCGCGTGCGTCGCGGAAATGCACATGGCCGCCGCCGAGGTTCAGCTCATCGAGCGTCAGCGGGAAAGGTGTGCTGTCTTCACCTGCAGGCTGCTCAGGTTCGGGGGAGGGTTTGAAGAGCGAGGCCAGATTCAGTTGGCCGTTCCGGGCAATCAGAACCTGCGCCTGGGGTTGTTGCAGGTCCACGCGTAGCAGGTGTACCTGCCGCCGCCACAGGCTGTCGACCTGTAAATTGGCATACAAGGTGCTGAAAGCCACCTGGGGATCGTTGTCGGCACCGAGCTGCAAGCCATGCAGGGTCAACTCCAAGGTAAAGGGGTTGAAGCTGATCTTGTCCAGGTGGGCTGGGGTCGTAGCCATTGTGGCCAGCTTTTCGTTGGCAATCCGTAGCCCGACCACTGGCACTACCCAGAACCCCAGCGCCGCGTAAAGCGCGACAGCGATCAGTACCCCGGCCCCGATTCGCAGCAACCGTTTGGGCAATAGCTTCGGCATGTCGGCTTCGCTTATTCAGTGAAAGGTGCATTGGAGTGCGTTGGGCGGAGCCGGGTTCCATCAGCGGCCGGGTCGCTGCGAAGCGCCAACGCGCTGTGGGGCTCATGCCCCGGGCCCAGGACCCCGGGGCAATCAGGCTCAGGGACGCTCGATCGCCAGGGCGACCCCCTGGCCGCCGCCGATGCAGAGCGTGGCCAGGCCTTTCCTGACGTCGCGGCGGATCATCTCGTGCAGCAAGGTGACCAGCACCCGGCAACCGGAGGCCCCGATCGGGTGGCCCAGGGCGATGGCGCCGCCGTTCACATTGACTTTGTTCATGTCCCAGCCCAGCTCGCGGGAAACGGCCAGGGCCTGTGCGGCGAAGGCTTCGTTGGCTTCGATCAGGTCGACGTCCTCCAGCGCCCATTTGGCTTTCTCCAGGCAGCGACGGGTGGCGCTGACCGGCGCGATGCCCATGACTGCCGGGTCCACGCCTGCGTTGGCATAGGCGACAATCCTGGCCAGCACCGGCAGGCCCAGGGCGGCGGCCTTTTCCGCGCTCATCAGTATCACCGCGGCGGCGCCATCGTTGAGGGCCGATGCATTGCCGGCGGTAACGGTACCATCCTTTTTGAAGGCTGGCTTGAGCTTGGCCAGGGATTCCACCGTCGTACCCGCGCGGGGCTGCTCGTCATCGAGCACCTGCACCGGCTCACCCTTGCGCTGTGGGACACTGACTGGCGTGATCTCACTGCGAAACCGCTGGGACTCTATCGCCGCGGCGGCCTTGTGCTGGGAGGCCGCGGCGAAGGTGTCCTGGTCCTCGCGGCTGATACCGTATTGCTCTACCAGGTTCTCGGCGGTGATGCCCATGTGGTAGTCGTTGAAGGCGTCCCACAAGCCGTCGCTGATCATGGTATCCACCAGGCTGGCATGGCCCATGCGCAGGCCGGTGCGGGCTCCAGGCAATACGTAGTTGGCCAGGCTCATGCTTTCCTGACCGCCGGCGATAATAACGTCGGCATCGCCGCAGCGAATGGCCTGGGTGCCCAGGTGCAAGGCCTTCAAGCCGGAGCCGCAGACTTTGTTCAGGGTCATGGCCGGTACCGCGACAGGCAGGCCCGCGTGGATCGACGCCTGTCGGGCCGGGTTCTGCCCCGCGCCGGCGGTAAGTACCTGGCCCATGATCACTTCATCGACCTCGGCCGGGTTCAGCCCGGTGGTTTCCAGCAACTGGCGGATGACAGTCGCGCCCAGCTCCACGGCCGGGACGGTTGCCAGGGCCCCTTGGAAACTGCCCACCGGAGTCCGGGTGGCGGCAACGATGACCACGTCTTTCATGCGCTTCGATCCTCTTTGTTATTAGTGTCGGTCGCCAGGGGCGAGCCGGGAAGACTGCAAGACAGCGCATGTTGGCATATTTGCGCGTGCCACGCGCTATCGGGTGGCCAGGCCCATGCGCTGGCGCGCCCGATGAGCCGAACCGTCGCGCACGGCCCAGCGCAGCAAGGGCGCAGTGCAGCCTACCCCCAAGTCGATCATGGCTCGCCTCAGGGGCCCCTGGCGCAGCTCGAGCAGCACCGCCGCCCAGGGCGGCAGCAGAGCCATGCCTGCATTGAGCATCAGCTGACCCATGGGCCGCGCGAGGCGGCTGGGCGCCGGCGCCTCTCGCAACAGCCTGACCACCTCGCGAGTACGTTCGTCGCAGCGCAAGGCAGGGCGCATGCGCTGCAGATAGGCCTGCACCTCATCCACTGAGCGTGGCACTTCCCGCGCCCCGAGCCGCTCGGCGACAAGTGCGATCTCCGCGTAGTAGCGGTCTTGCTCCGCCAGGCTCAGGCTTGGGTTGCGGTAGCGCAGATGGGCGGCCAGAAAGCTGCTGACCTCGGCTACATGGACCCAGGTCAGCAAGGCCGGGTCGCTGGCGGCGTAGGGCTGCCCGGCCAGTTCCCCGGTGATCCGGGCATGGATGGCGCGGACCTTATCGATCAGCCAGTTGGCATCCTGGGTGGAGCCATAGGTGGTGCCGGAGACGAACTGCCCGGTGCGGCGCAGCCGGCCAAGCATGTCGTCACGGAAATTGGAATGGTCCCACACCCCGGCCAATGCCAAGGGGTGGAGCATCTGCAAGAGCAGGGCGCGGATGCCGCCGATCATCATGGCGGTGAAGTCCCCGTGCACCTGCCAGCAGATGGACGCCGGCCCGAACAGGCCCGGGTCGCCCGGTGGGTTGCGCAGGTCGAGCTGGCCCAGGGCCAGGCCGGTCAAGCCCAGCACCTGGCGCTCGATGCGCTGGCGAACGGCCTCGATCACAGCCATGTCCCGGGCTCACCCCAGCCGGGTCAGCCGCGATGACGGCTGCGGAAGAAGTTGATCAGGCCCTGGGTCGAGGCGTCCTCGGCCGGTTCCTCCACGTCGCCGATCAGGCGCTGGTAGACGTTCTTGCCCAGCTCCTTGCCCAGCTCCACGCCCCATTGGTCGAAGGCGTTGATACCCCAGATCACGCTTTGTACGAATACCTTGTGCTCGTACATGGCCACCAGCGCGCCCAGGCGGCGTGGGCTGATGCGCTCCACCACCAGGGTATTGCTCGGGCGGTTGCCCGGAATGACCTTGTGCGGCGCCAGGCGCTGGACCTCTGCCTCGGGCATGCCCTTGGCGCGCAGCTCGGCTTCGGCCTCGGCGCGGGTCTTGCCCAGCATCAGGGCCTGGCTCTGGGACAGGCAGTTGGCGAACAGCCACTGGTGATGGTCGGCCACCGGGTTGAAGCTCACCACGGGCACGATGAAGTCCGCCGGGATCAGCTGGGTGCCCTGGTGCAACAGCTGGTGGTAGGCGTGCTGGCCGTTGGCGCCTACGCCACCCCAGATGACCGGGCCGGTGTCGGTAGTGGCCGGCGAACCGTCCTGGCGCACGCTCTTGCCGTTGGATTCCATGTCCAGCTGTTGCAGGTGCTTGGTGATGTTGCGCAGGTAGTGGTCGTACGGCAGGATCGCGTGGCTCTGCGCGCCCCAGAAATTGCCGTACCACACGCCCAGCAAGGCCAGCAGCACGGGCATGTTGCTGTCGAAGGGCGCGGTCTGGAAGTGCTCGTCCATGGTGTGAGCACCGGAGAGCAGTTCCTTGAAGTTGGCGGTACCGATAGACAGCGCGATCGGCAGCCCGATGGCTGACCATAGCGAGTAGCGGCCGCCGACCCAGTCCCACATGGGGAAGATGTTCTCTTCACGGATGCCGAAGGCCACCGCCGCTGCGTTGTTGCTCGATACCGCGATGAAGTGGCGATGCAGCTCGGCTTCGGAGCCGCCCTGGGCCAGGTACCAGGCACGAGCAGCCTGAGCGTTCTTCAGGGTTTCCAGGGTGCCGAAGGATTTCGACGACACGATGAACAGGGTCGTTTCGGCGCGCAGCTTGGCCGACAGCTCATGGAATTCACTGCCATCGATATTGGCCAGGTAGTGGCAGCGCACGCCTTTCTGGCTGTACGGCAACAAGGCTTCGGAGACCAGCTGCGGGCCCAGGAACGAGCCACCGATGCCGATGTTCACCACGTCGGTGATGGGCTTTTCGGTATAACCGCGCCAGAGACCGTCGTGGATGCGAGTCACCAGTTCGGTGATCTGCCCCAGCACCTTGTGCACTTCGGGCATGATGTTGGTGCCAGCGACCTTCAGCTTGTCGCCGATGGGGCGACGCAGGGCCGTGTGCAGGGCAGGGCGGCCTTCGGAGGCGTTGAGGATCTCGCCGGCGAACATGGCCTTGATGGCTTCGGAGAGCTTGACCTCATTGGCCAGGGAAACGAGCAGGTCCTGGGTTTCCTGGGTGATCAGGTTCTTCGAGTAATCGAGGAACAGGCCGCAGGCGCTGAGGGAAAAGTCATCGAACCGGGTTGGGTCGGCATTGAAGGCTTCACGCATGCTGAACGGCTGCATGGCTGCGCGGTGTTCGCTCAGCGCCTGCCAGGCGGGAAGGGCGGTCACGTCGTGAGGATTGCGGTAGTACGCCATCTCTGCAAGTTTCCTTTTACTTGTTCAGCCTCTTGGACCTTTGGGAGTCCGGGCGGTTGCTTCGCATTTTCGGCCACCGGTGCGATGGGGCGAATCTGTGCTCAGTGCTCACGGTACCCCTTGCGCGACGCCTTGTCTGCGCCTGCGCGAAGGGGTTTGCATACTATCTTGTGGCAGCCTTCGGGCCAGGGCGGATCAGCCCGCGGTCGGCGTGCCCTCCAGGCTTACCCTGAGGTTGTCGATCAGGCGCGTGCTGCCCAGGTAGGCGGCGGCCAGGATCACCAGGTCGTGATCATCCGGCGCGGCGGCGCGCAGGGAGTCGGCCTGGCGGATCTCCAGGTAGTCCAGGCGCATGCCGCTGTCGACAATGTGCTTGCGCTGTTCGCTCATCAGTGCCTGGAAGTTACGCTCCCCGGCTTCCAGCGCCCGGGCGATGGTGTTCAGGCTCTGGTAGATGGCGGGCGCGATCTGCCGCTGCTCGGGGCTCAGGTAACCGTTGCGCGAGGACAGTGCCAGGCCGTCGTCGGCTCGCACCGTGGGCTGGCCGACGATCTCGATAGGCATGTTCAGGTCCCGCACCATGGCGCGGATCACCGCCAACTGCTGGTAGTCCTTCTGGCCGAACACGGCCAGGTCAGGCTGGACGAGATTGAACAGCTTGCTTACCACAGTGGCCACGCCCTCGAAGTGCCCTGGCCGGCTCGCGCCGCAGAGTTCCTCGGACAGCTCGGGCACGCTGACACGGGTCTGCACGCTGGTGCCGCCTGGATACATCTGTGCCACGGAAGGGGCGAACAGCAGGTCGCAGCCGGCCTGCTCCAGCTTCTCTTGGTCCGCTGCCAGAGTGCGAGGGTAACTGTCCAGGTCTTCGTTAGGGCCGAACTGCAACGGGTTGACGAAGATGCTGGCGATCACGAAGTCGGCGCGCCGGCGCGCCTCGGTGACCAGGGCCACATGCCCGCTGTGCAGATTGCCCATGGTCGGGACGAAGCCGACACGCTTGCCTTGCGCCCGGGCCGCGGCCACGGCGGCGCGCAGTTCCTGCACCGTATTGACTGTGTTCATGCATTGAATCCGTGTTCAGGGGCAGGGAAGCTGCCATCTTTGACCGCGCTGACATAGGCGCTGAGCGCGCTCGGGATATCGGCCTGGCCGGCCATGAAATTCTTCACGAACTTCGGGACCCGGCCGGTCAGCGACAGGCCCAGCATATCGTGCAATACCAGGACCTGGCCGTCGGTCGCCGGGCCGGCGCCGATACCGATCACCGGCACGCGCACGGCTTGGGTGATCTGCGCAGCCAGTTCACTTGGCACGCATTCGAGCAGGATCATGGCCGCGCCGGCATCCTGTAGGGCGATGGCATCCGCGCGCATTTGCCGGGCCTGGCTTTCCAGGCGGCCCTGTACCTTGTAGCCGCCCAGTACGTTGACCGATTGTGGGGTAAGGCCCATGTGCGCGCACACCGGCACACCACGTTCGGCCAGCAGGCGGATGGTTTCGCCCAGCCAGGCAGCGCCTTCCACCTTTACCATGTGGGCTCCGGCCTGCATGAGCGCGGCGCTGTTGGCGAAGGCCTGTTCGAGGGTGGCGCAGGCCATGAAAGGCAGGTCGGCCAGGATCAGTGCCCCGGCGTTGCCGCGCTTGACGCAGGCGGTATGGTACGCCATGTCCGCGTTGCTGACCGGCAGGGTGCTGTCGTGACCTTGCAGGACCATGCCCAGAGAGTCGCCGATAAGCAGCACCTCGACACCCGCCTCGCTGGCCACGCGAGCGAAGGTGGCGTCATAGCAGGTCAGCATTGTTATTTTTTCACCCTTGGCCTTGAGGCTCTGGAGGGTGGTCAGGGTGATCTCTGGCATGAATTCATATCCTCGGTGAGCCTCCCAAGGCGGGAGGGCAACACGTGTATCTCGGTAACGAAGCGGGTATCCGCGCGGGCGGACAGGCAGGGCAGCCGCATTCGCTATCGGTGGGTGCCCTTCGGCAAGCCCTTCGGCAAGACCGACGGGCCGCCTATAGTCGTGACGCCATCGAGGGAAGTCAATTGTGGTCCACGATGGCGTTACCCGGTGTTACCGCGAGGTTACGCCAGCTCGCCAGCCCGCTCCAGCCCTTGGAAGGGGCAGGCACGCAGCAGCTCGCTCAGTGCCCGGCCGTCGGCCAGGGTGAAATCACCGGGTACCAGTTCTGCCAGGGGGTAAAGCACGAATGGCCTAAGGTGCAGTTGGTAATGAGGAACCCGCAGGCGTGGTTCGTCCAGCAGGCGCTCGCCGAACAACAGGATATCCAGGTCCAGGGTACGCGGCCCCCAGCGTTCGGCGCGCACGCGTCCTTGCTCGTTCTCGATTCGTTGCAGCGCATCGAGCAAGGCCAGCGGGGCGAGGGTCGTGTCCAGGGCGGCCACGGCGTTGCTGTAGCGAGGCTGCCCGGGCAGCAGGGAATCGCTCAGGTACAGGCCGGAGACCCCCGCCCATTGGGTAGCGGGCAACTGACGCAGGCCATGCAGCGCCTGGCGCAGTTGTTCGGTGGGCTCGGCCAGGTTGCTACCCAGCCCGATGAACACCCGTTCTGGAGCACTCATTCGGCGAAGCTGTCGCCTTTGCGACGACTGTTGTTGCGGCGCTTCTTGCGCGCCGGGCCGGCCGAGGGGGAAGCCTCGTCCCGATTGCCGAGGTCGCGGATCATGGCCCGCCGTTCGCTGTCTGTGGCGTCCTGGTAGTCCGTCCACCATTGGCCCAGCCCATCGGTTTGCTCTCCCGCGCTTTCGCGTAGCAGAAGAAAGTCGTACCCGGCCCGGAAACGCGGGTTGTCCAGCAGTACGTCGGCGCGCTTGCCATTGCGCCGTGGCAGGCGCTCCTGCATGTCCCAGATTTCCTTGATGGGCAAGGTAAAGCGTTTCGGGATCGCGATGAACTGGCACTGCTCGGCGATCAGCTCGTGTGCCGCTTCCTGCATGGCCGGGATCGGCGGCAGGCCACGGCCTTGCAAGGCCAGGGCGCGGGCCGGAAGAGCAGGCCACAGGAGCGCGGCGAACAGAAACGCAGGCGTGACAGGCTTGCCTTCTTGCACGCGCAGGTCGGTGTTGACCAAGGCATTGCGGATCAGGGTATGGGTATAGGACGGCGTGTCTTCCAGGGCTTGGGCGCTGGCCGGGAACATCTGCTCGAACAGGTTCAGGTCCACCAGCATTTCGAAGGTGTCGGCCGCCTGACCGGACAGGAACAGCTTGAGCACTTCCTCGAACAGGCGGGCCCCGGGAATGCCCTGCAACAACGTAGCCATTTCCCGGATCGGCTGCACCGTGTGGCGCTCGATTCCGAAGTCCAGCTTGGCGGCGAAGCGCACCGCGCGCAGCATGCGTACCGGGTCTTCCTGGTAGCGCTGCCGCGGTTCGCCGATGAGGCGGACCAGGCGGTTACGCACATCGTGCACGCCGTTGGCGTAGTCCAGGATGCGGTCGCTGACCGGGTCGTAGTAGAGCGCGTTGATGGTGAAGTCGCGGCGCTGGGCGTCTTCTTCCAGGCTGCCATAGACGTTGTCGCGCAGGATCAGACCGCTCTCGTTGCGCGAGGAGTGGCGGCTGGTGGTGGCGTCGTCTTCCGGATGATTGGCGCGGAAAGTGGCCACTTCGATGATCTCGCGACCGAACTGGATATGCACCAGCCGGAAACGACGGCCAATGATCCTGGCGTTGCGGAATTCGGCGCGGATCTGCTCGGGCGTGGCGCTGGTGGCCACATCGAAATCCTTGGGCGGCAGGTTCAGCAGCAGGTCGCGTACGCAACCGCCCACCAGGTAGGCCTGGTAGCCTGCTTGCTGCAGGCGCTCGACGATGCTGACCGCATGGCGGCTGAACTGATGGCGCTGCAGGCCGTGGGCGCCGCTGTTGAGCACTTCAGGGGTGCTTCGTTGATGATGGACCTGGCGGGCCGGGGGACGAAAAGACTGGAACAGCTTTTTCAGCATGGGATGCACTGTATGAAGGAATGATCGGCCATACCAAGATTGACCGCATAATGGGCGGGGATTCTAGCATTTAGTGACGGGATGGTGTAGGAGCCAGCGAAGCTGGCGAATTCGATCGCCCAATACCGGGCTATCAGGCTTCGCTAACTGCCGCACCGAAGGGTATGGTGGGCGGAACAACGTGCATCAGGCGGAAACGACAAGGGGAGCCGTAGCTCCCCAGGAAGTCGTTGCCTGCTCGTTTTTGTTCTCGCTTGGGCTTTTGTTTTTGTTGTGTGCCCGGCCCGCCAGGCATTGCCTGGGAGCATCTCCCAAAGGGGGAGCCAAGAGCAAACGGATTGCTTTGAACGCCGTATTGCTGACCCTAGGGTCCAACCAGTTCAGGCACTGCTCGATCGCAGTTTTTATTGTTCTCGGCCTGGTTGCGGGAAAATCCCGTAACGATACCTCTTCAAAAGAATCAGTTAGCTACGCCTCATGCCGTCTTGTTCTTGTTATGCGTGAGCCGATTCATGTTGTTTTTATTATGGGTTTGCGCTTTTTCTTGTTCTTGTACCGTAGATATTGCAGATGCTGTGCCAACTTTTAAAAATCCTTTGTTTTCAAAGGCTTGGTATAAAAGGTAGCGTTTTTCGAGCTTCGCTACAGGGGGAATTCGTTACCGTACGCCCCGCCTTTGTTACAGCCTTGCGAGTGACGGTAACACCTGCTCACCCTTCGTTGGCCACGCTCGACTTGCGCCGAGGAATGCCCAGCCGCTGGCGGCGCTCCCATAGGCATTTACGACTGACCCCAAGCTTGCGCGCCAGCTCTGTCTCGGTCATGTGATCCTGGTGCTCGAGTACAAAATGCTGGAAATAGTCTTCCAGAGAGAGGTCTTCGGTGGGCTCATGGTTGTTGGTCGGCGAAGCGGCGGCGGGTGTGCTGAAGGCTTCGTCGTCGTCATCCAGGTCGTTGAGCTCGATATCGATTCCCAGCAGATCGGCCGTGAGTTGCTGGCCCTCGCTGAGGATAACCGCGCGCTCGACCGCGTTCTCCAGTTCCCGTACGTTACCCGGCCAGCTGTAATGACGAATGGCGCTTTCCGCGTCCGCGGCGAAGCGCAGCCCTTCACGGCCCAGGCGTGCGGCCTGGCGGGCCAGGAACACATTGGCGATCTCGATCACATCGCTGCCCCGCTCGCGCAAGGGTGGAAGTTTCAGGGCGATAACGTGCAGGCGGTAGTAGAGGTCTTCGCGGAACTGGCCGACCTTGGCCAGGCTCTTGAGGTCCCGGTGGGTCGCAGCGATGAGGCGGACATCCACCTTCTGCGACTGGACCGAGCCCACCCGACGGATTTCCCCTTCCTGCAGCACGCGTAGCAGGCGTGCCTGGGCCTCCAGCGGCAGTTCACCGATTTCGTCGAGGAAGAGGGTACCGCCATCGGCTGCCTCCACCAGCCCGGCGCGGCCGGCGCTGGCACCGGTGAAGGCCCCCTTCTCATGGCCGAACAGCTCCGACTCGATCAGGGTTTCTGGAATGGCCGCGCAGTTCACCGAAATCATGGTGGCTTTGGCGCGGCGCGACAGGTTATGCAAGGCCCTGGCGACCAACTCTTTGCCAGTGCCGGATTCGCCCTGGATCAACACATTGGAATCGGTAGGCGCAACCTTGCGGATCTTGCCGTACAGGTCCTGCATGGGGGCGCAGGAGCCGATGATCCCGATTTCGCCCTGTGGCGCGGCGGCCGGTTTGTCGGCGCCGCGAGGGCTGGCCCTGGCAGGCTCGCTCGTGGCCGCGGCAGGCTGCCGATCGCGCAGGATGCGGGCCACGGCCTGGAGCATCTCGTCGTGGTCGAAGGGCTTGGCGATGTAGTCCACCGCGCCCATTTTCATGGAGTCCACGGCTGAGCGCAGGCTCGCGTAGCTGGTCATGATGAGCACCGGGCGACCCTCGCCCAGCTTGATGAGCTCGGTGCCCGGAGCGCCGGGCAAGCGCAGGTCGCTGACGATCAGGTCGAACGACGGAATGCTGAAGCGCTCTTGTGCTTCCTGCACGGAACCGGCTTCGCTGACCTGGTACTGATTCCGTTCAAGCAGGCGACGCAAGGCAGAGCGAATGATGTTTTCGTCTTCGACGATGAGAATATGCGGCATCTGATTCGGTTCTCTCGACGGTCTCAGTTAACAGCGGACGTCGCTTCGACATGGCGTGGCAAGGTCACCCGGATACGGGTACCTATCTGCCGTTCTGTGTCCGCCGGGCTGTCGATGGTGATCTGTCCATAATGCTCTTCCACGATGGAATAGACCAGCGCGAGGCCCAGGCCCGTTCCTTCGCCCGGATCCTTGGTAGTGAAAAAAGGTTCGAAGAGCCGGTCCATGATGTTCTTCGGAATGCCGCTGCCTTCGTCTTCGACCACCAGCGCGACAGTGTGCTCGCTGACCTCGCTGCGCACTCGCACGGCGCTCCCTGGCGAGGAGGCGTCGCGGGCGTTGGAGAGCAGATTGATCAGCACCTGGGCCAGGCGTTGGGGGTCCCCTTCGGCCCAATGGTCGGGGTCACACAGGTTGTAGAACTGCACTTCGAAGTTGCGTCGGTTCAGGGCCAGCAGGCCGATGGCATCCTGGGCCACCTGGGCCAGGCTGACGGGCTCGACACTGTGCTGATGGCTACCGGCATGGGCGAAGCTCATCAACGATTGCACGATGCGCGACACCCGCTTCGTCTGCTCGAGGATCTGGCTGGACAGCTCGGTGATCTCGCCGTCCCCCTCGCGTTCTTCGCGCAGGTTCTGCGCCAGGCAGGCGATGCCTGTGATCGGGTTGCCGATCTCATGGGCCACGCCTGCGGCCAACCGGCCAATGCTGGCCAGGCGTTCGGAATGCACCAGCTTGTCTTCGAGCATCTGGGTGTCAGTCAGATCTTCCACCAGCAATACCAGCCCGCTGTTACCTGGGGCGAGCGGCTCGTCGATGGCGGCCTTGTGCAGGTTGAGCCAGCGAATCTGGCCATCCAGGGCCAGGCGCTGCTTATGCAGATGCTCGTCGGGCCCCTGGATGAAGCTTTGCAGCAGGTCCTGCCAAGGCTCAGCGATGGTCATCAGGCGCGAGCCCACCACCCGCTGGGCGGAGATACCGGTAAGCTCTTCCATGGCTTTGTTCCACATGAGGATTTCCCGGTCCTTGGCCAGGGAGCAGACCCCCATGGGCAGTTCCTGAAGCGTCTGCCGGTGGTAGCGGCGCAAGGCGTCCAGCTCGGCGGCCAGGCCGGTGAGGCGAGAGTGGTAATCCTCCAGTCGGCTCTCGATGAAGTGGATG
The DNA here is from genome assembly GCF_000826105.1 of Pseudomonas massiliensis. Classification (GTDB taxonomy): domain Bacteria; phylum Pseudomonadota; class Gammaproteobacteria; order Pseudomonadales; family Pseudomonadaceae; genus Aquipseudomonas; species Aquipseudomonas massiliensis. The sequence continues at coordinate 172,040 of NZ_CCYK01000003.1, forward strand.
TCTTCGGTGACATAGGTTTCCCCACCGGATTTATAGGGCAGGAAGGTTTCCACGATGTCCTGGGCCACGCTGGGGCCCATCAAGCCCGACAGGTTGGCTTCAATGCGGTCGCGCAAGCGGCGCAGGGCATAGGGGCGGCGCTCGTCGAAGGGCAGGTAAAGGTCGCGCAGGGCTTGCTCCACTTCCTTTTGCGCGGCCCGGGCGCCCAACGGCTTGGCCAACTGAGTGGCGAACTCCTGAGGCGAGGCGACATGCAGTTCGCGTCGCTGCGGGCGGCGGACGTTGTCCACGGCGCAGGCTTCGGCCGCGCTGCTTTCTTCCGGGCTGGCCTCGGTGAACACCGAGACCAGGGTGAACAGCAGGATATTCGCGGCCAGGGACGCAATGGCTGCCATGTGCCAGCTGGTGTCATCCAGTACATAGATCATATCCAGCACAGGAATGTAGAAGCCGTCCACGTCACCGAGCAGCGGCATCAGCATGGTCAAGGACCAGACGGCGATACCCGCCAGCAGGCCCGCCATGAAGCCGCGCCGGTTGGCGGTGGGCCAGTACAGCACTGACAGCACCCCTGGCAGGAATTGCAGGGTGGCGACGAAGGCGACGATGCCCAGGTGGGCCAGGTCCTGGCGGCTGCCCAACATCAGGTAGAAGGCATAGCCGGCCATGATGATCGCCACGATCAGCCCGCGGCGGGTCCATTTGAGCCAGCGGTAGATGCTTCCGCCGGCGGGGGGCTGGTATAGCGGCAGCACCAGGTGGTTCAGGGCCATCCCGGACAAGGCCAGGGTGGTCACGATGATCAGCCCGCTGGAAGCGGACAGCCCGCCCACATAGGCCAGCAGGGCCAGGGCTCGGTTGTTGGCGGCGATGCCTATGCCCAGGGTGAAGTATTCCGGAGAGGTGGTTGCGCCCAGGCGCAGCCCGGCCCAGAGGATCAGGGGCACCGCCAGGCTCATCAACAGCAGGAACAGCGGCAGCCCCCAGCTGGCGCTGACCAGCGCCCGGGGGTTGAGGTTTTCGGCGAAGGCCATGTGGTACATGTGCGGCATCACAATGGCCGATGCGAAGAACACCAGCAGCAGGGTTCGCCACGGTCCCTCCTGCAGGGGCGTATGCAGCCCGGCCAAGGCCATCTGGTTCTGCATCAGCCAGAGCTCCAGCTGGTGGGGGCCGCCGAACACGCCGTAAAGGGCATACAAGCCCAGCCCTCCCAGCGCGATCAACTTGATCACCGATTCGAAGGCGATGGCGAACACCAGCCCCTGGTGCTTTTCCCGGGTAGCGATATGACGCGAGCCGAAGAAAATGGTGAAGAGCGTAATGAGCGCGCAAAAGCTCAAGGCGACCCGGTCCTTGATCGGCTCCTGGGTCAGGATGCTGATCGAATCGGCCACGGCCTGGATTTGCAGCGCCAGCAATGGCAGTACCCCGGCAAGCATGAACAGGGTGGTCAGCGCGCCGGCCCAGGTGCTGCGAAAGCGAAAGGCGATCAGGTCCGCCAACGAGGAAAGCTGGTAGGTGCGGGTGATCCGCAGGATCGGGTAGAGCAATACCGGCGCCAGCAGAAAGGCACCGGAGACGCCCAGGTAGCAGGCCAGGAACCCGTAGCCGTATTCATAGGCCAGGCCCACGGTGCCATAGAAGGCCCAGGCGCTGGCATACACCCCCAGCGACAGGGTGTAGGTCAGGGGGTGGCGGATGATCGCCCGGGGAATGTGACCACGCTCGCTCACCCAGGCCACGCCGAACAGTACCAACAGGTAAGCGGCGCTGATCAGGATCATCTGGGTAAGGCTAAAGCTCATCGGCGTCTCTCTGGCTTTGCAGGATAAAGGTGACCACGATGAGGATTAGCCACAACAGGTAGGGGCGGTACCAGGCGCCGGTGGGTTCGATCCACCAGTCCATGATGGCCGGGGAAAACAGGTAGATGCCCACGACCAGCAGCAACACCAAGCGATAGATATACATGCTGGCCTCGTCACCTCAGGCGGCTGATGAAGTCGCCCCGCCGGGGCTGCCGGGATGGTAGCCCAAGCCCGGCTGGCTGCCTACCGTCGCCGTCGGGCGCATTCAGCGCGCTTCTGCCTCGGGCAGGGTAGCCACCGCTGGCAAGGCGTCGGCGCGCCAGTGGGCCACGGCCCAGGCCAAGAGGGTAGCGGGCGAAGCGCCGTTCAGCTCGGATGGGGGGCGCTGGCCCAGGGTGCGCAGGGCGCGCAGCAGCTCCTGGCTGGCCATGGCCGTGGTCAGAGGGGCGGAACGGTAGCGCTTGCCCAGCTTGTGCCCATCGGGTTGCACCAGCAGCGGAACGTGAAGGTAGGTAGGCGCGGGCAGCCCCAGCAGTTCCTGCAGGTAGAGCTGGCGTGGAGTGGAATCGAGCAGGTCGGCGCCACGCACCACATCGGTCACTCTCTGGGCGCCGTCATCGAGCACCACGGCCAGCTGATAGGCATAAAGCCCGTCGCGTCGGCGGATGATGAAGTCTCCCACCTCCTGGCCCAGGTGCTGCTCGAAGTGGCCTTGGAGGCGATCTTCGAACCCATAGCGCAATTCCGGAACACGCAGGCGGATCGCGGCTCCTTCGGGAGAATGGCCGGCGTTGCGGCAGAAACCGGGGTAGACGCCCTGATAGGCCTCCAGGGTCTTGCGCGAGCAGGTACATGCATAGGCCAGGCCCTGGCTCAGCCAGCGGTCGATCACCGCCTGGTAATGGTCATGGCGGGCGCTTTGGTAGAGAACGGGACCATCCCACTCAAAGCCGTACTGGCTCAGGGTCGCCAGGATGGCATCCTTCGCGCCGGGCATTTCCCGGGGTGGGTCGATGTCTTCCATGCGCAGCAGCCATTGGCCGCCTTGAGCGCCAGGATGGCATCCTCCGCGCCGGGCATTTCCCGGGGTGGGTCGATGTCTTCCATGCGCAGCAGCCATTGGCCGCCTTGAGCGCGAGCGTCGGCGTAGGAGGCAACCGCCGCTACCAGGGAGCCGAAGTGCAGCAGCCCGCTGGGGGTAGGGGCGAAACGGCCAATGCGTGGGGAGGGCATGAGGGCGAGGGCCAGGTGGGGCGTGCCTGAAGAACGCCCCGGCTCAGATCATTTGCCGACCTGTTTTTCCTTGATTTCGGCCAGGGTCTTGCAATCGATGCACTGGTCCGCGGTTGGGCGGGCTTCCAGGCGGCGAATGCCGATTTCGATCCCGCAGGAGTCGCACCAGCCGTACTCTTCGTCTTCGATCAACTGCAGGGTCTTGTCGATTTTCTTGATCAGCTTGCGTTCACGGTCACGGGCGCGCAGCTCGAGGCTGAACTCTTCTTCCTGGCTGGCGCGGTCGGCCGGGTCGGGGAAGTTGGCAGCCTCGTCCTTCATGTGGTCCACGGTGCGGTCCACTTCCTGCATCAGCTCCTGCTTCCAGCGATTCAGGATCTTGGTGAAGTGAGCTCGCATCCCTTCGCTCATGTACTCCTCGCCCGGTTGTTCCTGATAGGGCTGGAAGCCACGAACGAGCTCATTGCTTTGCTGCTGGTTTTCATTGGTGGGCATGAATGACCGCCTCTCGCTCTTCTAATTCACTGCGCGGGATGATCCATCTCCGGCGCCCGCCGGCCCCGCGACTGCAAGCGGGCGAACTTACCAGATCGAATCCGGGTGCGCCACTCCCGGTTATCCAGCCTGATTTGCCTTGTGCAACGCGGGTTGGACCGCGGCGCCCACGGTTCATTCCCTGCCCGGCAACAGGCGCATTCCGAGGCGCGGTTGCCGTAGAATCCGGCCTTTGCGCCTTATCAGGAAATCCTCATGGCCAAGCCCTACAGCGCGCGCAGCCGCGCCATCGAACCTTTCCACGTCATGGCCTTGCTGGCGCGCGCCAACGAGCTCCAGGCAGCCGGCCATGATGTGATTCACCTGGAAATCGGCGAGCCGGACTTCACCACCGCCGCGCCCATCGTCGCTGCCGGCCAGGCGGCATTGGCGGCCGGCCATACCGGCTATACCGCCGCGCGTGGCCTGCCGGTACTGCGCCGGGCCATCGCCGGCTTCTATGAGCAGCGCTACGGGGTAGCGCTCGACCCTGAGCGGATCATGGTCACCCCCGGCGGCTCGGGTGCATTGTTACTGACCAGCGCCCTGCTGGTGGACCCTGGGCAGCACTGGCTGCTGGCCGACCCGGGCTACCCCTGCAACCGCCACTTCCTGCGCCTGATCGAGGGGGGCGCCAAGCTGGTGCCGGTTGGCCCCGCCGAGAACTACCAACTGAATCCCGACCTGGTGGCCCGGCACTGGGATGCGCAGTCGGCAGGGGCTCTGGTGGCATCCCCGGCCAACCCTACCGGCGCCGTGCTCGGGCGCGGCGACCTCAAGGACCTGAGTGACGCGGTACAGTCCCGCGGCGGGCACCTGGTGGTCGATGAGATCTACCATGGGCTCACCTATGGCGTGGATGCGCCCAGCGTGCTGGAAGTGAGCGACGATGCCTTTGTGCTTAACAGTTTCTCCAAGTACTTCGGCATGACCGGATGGCGCCTGGGCTGGCTGGTGGCGCCGCCAGAGGCCGTACCGGAGCTGGAAAAACTGGCGCAGAACCTGTACATCAGTGCGCCGAGCATGGCCCAGCATGCCGCCCTGGCCTGCTTCGAGCCAGCCACCCTGGAGATCTTCGAACAGCGCCGGGCCGCTTTCCAGGCGCGTCGCGATTTTCTCCTGCCAGCCTTGCGCGAACTGGGTTTCAGCATTGAGGTAGAGCCCCAGGGGGCTTTCTATCTGTATGCGGACATCAGCCGGTTCGGCGGTGACGCCTTCGACTTCTCCCGCTTCTTCCTGGAGCAGGAGCATGTCGCCTTCACCCCGGGGCTGGATTTCGGCACTCACCTGGCTCGCCAACATGTTCGCTTCGCCTATACACAAGCATTGCCTCGCCTGGAGCAGGCCGTGGAACGCATCGCCCGGGGCTTGCAACGGTGGCAGGGCTGATGCGCTTCGAACCTTCGCTGCAAGCCGGGACCCTCGTACGCCGCTACAAGCGATTTCTGGCGGATATCCAATTGGCCGATGGTAGTCAGGTGACAATTCACTGCCCCAATACAGGGTCCATGCTCAATTGCATGGCTCCGGGCAGCCGAGTCTGGTTCAGCCGCAGCGCCGATCCGGCGCGCAAGCTTCCCGGCACTTGGGAAATCGTAGAAACGCCCCAGGGAAGGCTGGCGTGCATCAACACCGGTCGGGCCAACCGAGTGGTGGAGGAGGCGTTGTTCGCCGGTGCCATCCCGGAATTGGCCGGCTTTACCCAGTTGCGCCGCGAGGTTCGCTATGGCGAGGAAAACAGCCGTGTGGACTTTCAGCTCGGTTATGAGCACCTCCAGGCGTACGTGGAGGTCAAGAGCGTGACCCTTGGCTTCGACGGCAGCAGCACCGCCGCTTTCCCGGATGCGGTGACCCAGCGTGGCGCCCGCCATTTGCGGGAGCTGGCAGCGATGGTGCGCGCGGGCCATCGGGCCGTGCAGCTGTACTGTGTGAACCTTACAGGTATCGAAAGCGTTCGACCGGCCGAGGAGATCGACGACGCCTACGCCCAGGCCCTGCGCCAGGCAGTGGCCGAAGGCGTAGAAGTATTGGCCTATGGCGTGCAGCTGACGCCAGAGCACATCTTCATCGACCGGCCATTGCGCGTGGAGCTGTAGGCGCCAGCGCAGCTGGCGTATTCGCCACGGGTTCGCGACCATGGCCGGCCTGCGCTGACTACTAAGGGAAATTAGGGACAAAAAAAGACCCGGCAAAAGCCGGGTCAAGAACCGTGATTAGCCTGATGAGGAGATAAGCTGAGTCCGAACCACCGGGCTGCTTATCGGCTGATCTCGCGACCAGTTGTGCTAATCATAACTATTCTCATTTGAGAGTCAAGCTCATTATCGAAATCTTATTGGCCATCCAACCCGGTTCCGGTGAGCTGACGATTTAACACATTGATTTTCCTGGCCATGCTTTCTATCAGGCTATGAGCAATTTTCGGATTCGACTGGGTCATGGCCAGGAACTGATCCTTGGGAATCAGCATGATGGTGCAAGGGGTGCTGGCGATCACGGTGGCGGTGCGCTTCTCCTCGGTAAACACTGCCATTGCGCCGAAAATCTCTTCCTTGGCCACATCTCCCACCTTAAGGCCGTCAACGAAAACCTCGGCGTGACCATCGATAATGATGAAGACATGGTCAGGGTCATCGCCCTGCTGGATCAGTACCTCGCCCGCCGCGACATGCTTGAAGCCGCTGGCGCCTCGATACTCGGGCTGCTTGAGCCGCGCTACCGTCTCGGCCAATAGCCAGGCGTGGCCGCCCAGGTAGTCCACCAGCGCGGCGCCCTGGCCTGTGCTTGCCACGTGGGCCAGTACCGCCTGGCGTTCATACGGCACCAGGTGCAGGGGCGCGGTAGTCCGGTAGCGGCAGTTCAGGTGCGCTGGCGGTAGGGCAAGTCCAAGGGCATCTCCTTCACTGAGGTAAAACAACGGACGTTCGTCGAGGGCGAGCTGTACCAGGCCGACCTCGATGAGATACAGGCATTCGGCGCGCAAGTGCTCGTTCAAGGCGGTATCGGCTGGAATGTCCAGCGTCTCGCCAGCCGGCTCCATGCCGGCCAGCAGGCTTGCGGGCAGGCCTTGCAGCCTGCTGATGCACTCTTCGGCGTGGGCCGATTGCTCCCCAACTACATACATGATTCGTTCTCGAAGCCGCGGGCAGCGGCGTATCAGGGTTTCTGGCCGGGCGCGGGCAAGGCCTCGAACGCCTCGTTCAATGCCTGCTTGCGCTCAAGGGGTACATCGTTCCAATGCACCCCCAGCAGGGCCCCCTCGATTGCGTAGAGCAATACCTTGGAGGCCCTGAAGCCACGGTTCTTGACTGCGCGGTAGGCATCGACGGCGCCGAGCCGACGCAGGTCCGCCACGCTATGGATGCCCACGGCATGAAGCCATTGGGCAGAGGTTTTGCCGAGGTTTCGCAGGTCCTGAAGCTCGTCGTTCATCCACGCTCCTTTCTGGGCGGCCATGCAGGCCCTGCCTGAAGCATAGCGGGCCGGCCCTATTTCGTGCGATAGCGCAGGCGCGTCCCGAAGTTGACCGACATCAGGATCTCATCAGCGCTCAGCTCGGGGGGGAAGTAGGCCCCGGAAATCTGCGCATGGGCCAGGGACGCGCCCTCGAGCTGCGCGCCGCGGAAGTCGATGCCGCGCAGGTCGGCGGAGCGGAAATAGGCATCGCGCAGGTCGATCCCCTCAGCATCGAGGTTGCGCAGGTCCAGCCCACGGAAATCTCCGCCGCTGAAATCCAGCGGCCCCACATGGCGCTTTTCCTCGTTGAAAGCCTGGATCTTCTCTTCGCGAACCAGGGTAAACAGGGGCGAATCGATCAGACGTGGCTGGCTCATGGCAGCATCTCCGCTGGAAGGGTGGCGCCATCATAATGACACCACCGGATAGCCAAAGGTGTGGACTGGTTCACGCCTTGCCCAGATCAAAGCCCCGGCAGTCTCTGCCTGATCGCGTCCACAACCGAATCGACGCTGCCGGCGTCATGAGTGGTCACGCGCTTGGCGGCCAGGCGCTCATCGGCGGTAAGTGGCTCTCGGCTTCGTTCCTGAGCAGCGATCACTTCCAGCGTAGCATCGGAAGGGTCCTGGCCCTCGGCCTGACGCTGGCCCAGCCAGCTCTCGATCACCGCCCGAGGCGCTTCGCACTCCAGGATGGAGAAGGGAACCGCCTGGGCCTGGGCGATGTGCCGGGCCGCCTCGCGCTGGCCCTGCTTCAGGTAGGTGGCGTCGAGAACCACCGGGAACCCGGCGCCGAGCACCTGCTCGGCCAGGTGATGCAGGCGCTGATAGGTCGCTTCGCCGGCCTGGCCGGTATAAAGTGCGGCGCTGCCCTGGTCGGGGAAGAGCCGCTTGCGCTCCACATCCGAGCGCAGCCGAATGGCGCCGAGGGCCTCGACCAACCGCAGCGCGACCTGGCTCTTGCCCACCGCGGAGACGCCGCTGGTGATGGCCAGAAAGCGCGAAGGGATGGCGCTGTAGCTTTCAGCCAGGGTGGCGTAGTTACGGTACTGGCGCAGGGCGGTCTTGCGTTGCAGGCCGTCGGCATCGGCCGGCAGGCTGAACAGTGCCACCTTGGCCCGCACCATGGCCCGATAGGCCTTGTAGAAATTGAGCAAGGGCAGCCCGGCGTAGTCGCCGGTCAGTTCCAGGTAGCCGCTGAGCAGGCGCCGGGACAGGCATTTGAGCCCACGGTCTTCCAGGTCCATGGCGAGGAAGCCGATATCCGCGTAGACGTCGGTGAAACGGAAGGGTTCGTTGAACTCGATGCAGTCGAAGATCACCACCTTGCCGTCGATGACGGTGGCGTTGCCCAGGTGAATGTCACCATGGCATTCGCGGATGTAGCCATCGGCCTTGCGCGCTCGCAGCAGCGGCAGCAGGCGATCGTATTCGGCGCGTGCCCAGGCCTCGAGCGCCTCCAGCTGCACCAGGTCGCCGCGCTCGCTGAGGAAAGGGCGAATCTGTTCGAAGTTCTGGGTCACCGGTGCCATCACGCTTTCCGGCGTGCCTTCGGCGCGCTCGAGCGGCACCTTGGGCGCGGACAGGTGGAATTCGGCGATCTGCCGGGCCAGGGCGTCGATATGCCCGCTACCCAGCTCGCCATTGGCCTGCAAGGTGCTGAGCAACTGACTTTGCGGGAATTGCCGCATTTTCAGAGCGTAATCGATCGCCGGGCCACTGCCGCCAAGGTTCGGCGCCTGCTCGCTGCCGGTGATCGCCAGCACCTCCAGGTACAGGCCTTCGGTGAGCCGCTGGTTCAGGCGCAGCTCTTCGTTGCAGAAATGCTCGCGGGCAGCCAGGGTGGTGAAGTCCAGGAAGCCGAAGTTGACCGGTTTCTTGACCTTGTAGGCATAGGGACCAGTCAGGATGACCCAGGAAATGTGTGTCTCTATGAGCTCGAAGGCATCCACGGGGTGCGGGTAGAGCGCTGGGTTCTGCAGCGCGGCAATCAGGGCTTGGCTCACGGAAAATCCTTATGCGATGTGGGGCAATGGGCTTCATTATGGCGGCTCGTTCCGGTGCTGCAAACCGCAACGAGGTTTCTGTCTGCAACGGGGCAAACTGCGTATAATCCGCCGCCATGACACGTAGCCGATCCCCCCGCAAATCCTCTCGTCCCGCCAGAAGTCGTACCCGTGCCCTGTTGGGTTGGGTGTTCAAGCTTGGCCTGGTAGGGCTGGTCGCCCTGGCCGGCGTAGCCGTCTACCTCGATGCCGTGGTGCAGGAAAAATTCTCAGGCAAGCGCTGGACCATTCCGGCCAAGGTGTATGCACGCCCCCTGGAGCTTTTCGTCGGGCAGAAGCTTGTACTGAAGGATTTCCTCACTGAACTCGATGCGCTGGGCTACCGGCGCACCAACGCTGTGGATGGCCCTGGCCAGGTGGCGGTGGTCGGCAGCACGGTTTCGCTCAACACCCGAGGGTTCCAGTTCTATGAAGGCCTGGAGCAGGCGCGGCCCGTGCGGGTGCGTTTCAATGGCGACTATGTCGCCGAGCTCTCCGGCACGGGGGGCGAAAAGCTGCCGGTGGTACGACTCGAACCGCTCCTGATCGGCGGCATCTACCCGAAGAACCTGGAAGATCGGATTCTTATCAAGCTGGACCAGGTGCCGCCTTATCTGGTCGACACCCTGGTTACCGTGGAAGACCGGGACTTCTACCATCACTTCGGCGTTTCTCCGAAATCCATCGCCCGGGCTGTCTATGTCAATGCTTCCAGCGGACAGATGCGGCAGGGCGGCAGTACGCTGACCCAGCAGTTGGTCAAGAACTTCTACCTGACCAACGAGCGCAGCCTGAGCCGCAAGCTCACCGAGGCCATGATGGCCGTGCTGCTGGAGTTGCATTACAGCAAGCAGGAAATCCTCGAGGCCTACCTCAACGAAGTGTTCATCGGCCAGGACGGGCAGCGCGCGGTCCATGGTTTCGGCCTGGCCAGCCAGTTCTTCTTCAGCCAGCCATTGTCGGAGCTCAGGTTGCACCAGGTGGCCCTGTTGGTAGGCATGGTCAAGGGGCCGTCCTACTATAACCCCCGGCGGTATCCGGAGCGGGCGCTGGAGCGGCGCAACCTGGTACTCGATCTGCTGCAGGAACAGGGTGTCGCCACGCCGGAGGCGGTGGTGGCAGCCAAGAAGATGCCTTTGGGGGTGACTGGGCGCGGCAGCCTGGCCGACAGTTCCTTCCCCGGCTTCCTGGACCTGGTCAAACGGCAGTTGCGCGAGGATTACCAGGAGGAGGACCTGACCGGTGAGGGCCTGCGGATCTTCACCAGTTTCGATCCTATCCTGCAGATGAAGGCCGAAGCGGCCGTGACCGAAAGCTTCAAGCGTTTCTCGGCGCGCAAGGGCGGCGACGCCCTGGAAACGGCCATGGTGGTCACCAACCCGGAAAGTGGCGAAGTGCAGGCCCTGGTGGGAAGCCGCCAGGCAGGTTTCGCCGGTTTCAACCGGGCACTGGACGCAGTGCGGCCGATCGGCTCTTTGGTCAAGCCCGCCATCTATCTCACCGCCCTGGAAAAGCCGAGCCAGTACACTCTTACCAGCTGGATCAAGGACGAACCCTTCTCGGTGAAAGGCGCCGATGGCCAGGTGTGGAGCCCGCAGAACTACGAGCGGGGGTCCAACGGCACCATCTTCCTTTACCAGGGGCTGGCACACTCCTATAACCTGTCCAGCGCGCGCCTGGGCCTGGACCTGGGCGTGCCCAACGTGTTCAAGACCCTGGGCAAGCTTGGGGTAGAGGTGAACTGGCCGGCTTACCCGTCCATGTTGCTGGGCGCCGGGGCCTTGTCGCCGATGCAGGTGGCCACGGTCTACCAGACGATCGCCAACGGGGGCTACAACACCCCCATGCGCGGCATCCGCAGCGTGCTCACCGCGCAGGGGCAGCCGTTGAAGCGCTACCCCTTCCAGATCCAGCAGCGCTTCGATCCGGGCAGCATCTACCTGATCCAGACGGCCTTGCAGCGAGTGGTGCGCGAAGGCACCGCACGCTCGGTCTACAACGTATTGCCATCATCCCTGAACCTGGCGGGCAAGACCGGCACCACCAACGATTCGCGCGACAGCTGGTTCGCCGGCTTCAGCCAGGACCTGCTCGCCGTGGTATGGATGGGCCGCGACGATAACGGCAAGACGCCCTACACCGGTGCCACCGGCGCTTTGCAGGTGTGGACCAGCTTCATGCGCAAGGCGGACCCCTTGCCGCTGAACATGGCCGTGCCGGACAACATCGTGCTGGCCTGGGTAGACGCCCATACCGGGCAGGGCTCTGCCGAAGGGTGCCCGAACGCGGTGCAGATGCCGTATATTCGGGGCAGTGAGCCCGCCGCGGGCACCGCCTGCAACAGCGGGCCCGGCGGGGGCGAAGATCCGGTCATGGACTGGATCAAGGGCTGGCTGAATTGACTGAGGAACTGACGTGAAGAAGTGGTGGTTTCCCATGATGGCCGCGGCGGCGATGCTACACGGCTGTGCCAGCGTGCCCCAGGGTTCGATTCCCGTGGTCGAGCAAGGGTCGGCGGTTTCCAACAGCGAGCGCGTGTCGGCCAACCGTAATGGCGCCTACCGCGCGCCAGTCGCCCGGGCACCGGTGCAGGCCGTGCCCGAGGATAGCGGCGTGACCGTAATGGTCCCGACCGCCAGCGCGCCTATCCAGGCCAGCGCCGCGCCCATCAGCACAAGCCCGATCACCCCAGGGCCGGTTACCGATGGGCCAGGCTATAGCGCCCCGACGTCACCAGGTGCCGCCACCGGCAGCCTCTACAGCAGCCCGAGCCGCGCGCCGGCGCCTAGCGGCATTCCCTCCGGCAGCGTGTCCAGCGGTGGCCTGGCGGCCGACGAGCAACTGGATGGTCCGGTGCTGGCACTGCTGACTACCGCTCAACAGCAACAAGGAGGCGGTGACCTGAACGGTGCTTCGTCCAGCCTCGAGCGGGCCCAGCGTATCGCCCCTCGCGAACCCCAGGTGCTGTTCCGCCTGGCGCAGGTCAGGCTGGCCCAGGGCGACGCGGCCCAGGCCGAGCAGTTCGCCCGCCGGGCGCTGAGCTACTCCAACGGTCGGCCGGACCTCCAGGCGCGCCTGTGGGAAACCATCGCCCAGGCCCGCGAGAAGCAAGGGGACGCCGCAGGCGCCGCCCAGGCTCGCCAGAACGTCAGGGGCTGAAGAACATGGATGATCGGCTGCCCGCCATCGCGGACGAACTGCTGTTGATCGAGCGGGCCCTGCGCCAGGCCGGTGAGTGGGCGCAAACACCGCCCAGCGCCGAGGCCCTGGCCAGTGTGGAGCCGTTCTGTGTGGACACGCTGGGGTTCGAGCAGTGGCTGCAGTGGATCTTCCTGCCCCGCATGAAGGTGATCCTCGAACAGGGCCTGGCCTTGCCCAACGCCTCGGGCATCCTCGCGATGGCCGAAATGGTCTATATGCACCGGCCAGGGGAGGGGGGCGAACTCATGGCCTCGCTTCGCAGGTTCGACAGCCTCATCAGTGGCCGCCCGCAGGCCTGATCGAGCGCTCGCCCTAGCGGCATTGGTCGGCGATGGCCTGGCGGGTTTCGCTGATCTTGGCTTGCCGCTCCTGCTCGGTCAGCCGGCGAAGCTCCCCATCGACTTCCTGGCGTACCCGCGGGTTGTTGTTCAGTTGCGCCAGGTTCGTGCGGGCCTGGTCGCAAAACTCCTTGGTTTTCTCTTCCTGCTCGGCGACTTGCTCCCGGACTCGAGCGTCCACCGCTTTTTGCTCCGGATCGTCATCGATACTGTCATCACCGGCCTTGCCCTTCGGTGGGCTGGCCGGCGGCGGGGCATGGGTGTCGATCGGGGTTGCGGCCTGCCCGGCCGGAGGCTTGGCGTCGAAATGCGTCACGCCGTTGGCGTCTACCCATTTGTACACCTGAGCCGCTTGCAGCGACCCCATCGAAGCCAGCATCAGGCCGGCTACCAGGCATCCTAGGCGCATGTCCGCTCCGTCAGTGAATGAGAGTTGGAGGCAAATTACCACAGAAGCAGAAAGGCAACAGATCGCTTGACTTGAGAAACACGATTCACAACAATCCAAAGTCCGCTGTGAAGGGACTGCCAGAAGCAGACCCGCTCAGCAGATCATGAGGCGCACACCCGCGCCGACCTGTTACACCCGCAACGCGTTACCTCGCGCTGGGTGGGAAACCCCCGCAATACTTGGGGAAGTCCCAATACTTGCTCAGTCAGTGCTGACGTAGTCGGCGACCACCGTCGCTCATGCTCTGCTTGGCAGTAAACCTAATGGACCCGCCTTCCGGCGGTATTCTGGCGTTTTAGAGGTGAACAACGTGGAGCTCTTATCCGGCGCTGAGATGGTCGTCCGCTTTTTGCGCGACGAGGGTGTCAAGCACATCTACGGGTACCCTGGCGGTGCTCTCCTTCATGTTTACGATGCCCTGTTCAAGGAACCCGAGGTGGCCCATATCCTGGTCCGCCATGAACAGGCCGCCACCCACATGGCCGACGGCTATGCCCGTGCCACCGGCAAGGCCGGCGTGGTATTGGTGACGTCCGGGCCGGGCGCTACCAACGCGATCACTGGCATCGCCACAGCCTACATGGACTCGATCCCCATGGTGGTGCTGTCGGGGCAGGTGCCCAGCACCATGGTCGGCACCGATGCCTTCCAGGAAACCGACATGATCGGTATCTCCCGGCCCATCGTGAAGCATAGCTTCATGATCAAGCACCCGTCCGAAATTCCCGAAGTGCTGAAGAAAGCCTTCTATTTAGCCGAGTCCGGGCGTCCTGGCCCGGTGGTGGTGGATATCCCCAAGGATATGACCAACCCGGCGGAAAAGTTCGAATACGTCTATCCCAAGAAGGTCAAGCTGCGCTCTTATTCGCCAGCCGTGCGTGGCCACTCCGGGCAGATCCGCAAGGCGGCCGAGATGCTGGTCGCGGCCCGTCGCCCTGTGATCTACGCCGGGGGCGGCGTCATCCTGGGCGGCGCCTCGGCACCTTTGACCGAGCTGGCGCGCCTGCTCAACGCGCCGGTCACCAACACCCTGATGGGCCTAGGTGCCTACCCTGGCACTGACCGGCAGTTCCTCGGCATGCTGGGCATGCACGGCAGCTATACGGCCAACCTGGCAATGCACCATGCCGACGTGATCTTCGCCGTGGGCGCGCGCTTCGATGACCGGGTGATCAATGGCGCGGCCAAGTTCTGCCCCAATGCCAGGATCATTCACGTCGATATAGACCCAGCTTCCATTTCCAAGACGATCAAGGCGGACGTGCCTATCGTGGGGCCTGTGGACAGCGTGCTGACCGAGATGGTCGCCGCCTACAAGGAGCTGGGCCAGACCCCGGACAAGGAAGCGGTCGCCGCCTGGTGGAAGCAGATCGCCGAATGGCGTGGCGAGCATGGCCTGTTCCCTTACGAACAGGGCGATGGCCCGTTGATCAAGCCGCAGACGGTGATCCGTACCCTCTGGGACGTGACCCAGGGCGATGCCTTCGTCACCTCCGACGTGGGTCAGCACCAGATGTTCGCGGCCCAGCACTACCCCTTCGACAAGCCCAACCGCTGGATCAACTCCGGTGGCCTTGGGACCATGGGCTTCGGCTTCCCGGCCGCCATGGGCGTGAAGCTCAACTTCCCGGACAGCGACGTAGCCTGCGTAACCGGTGAAGGCAGTATCCAGATGAACATCCAGGAACTGTCCACCTGCATGCAGTACGGGCTGCCGGTGAAGATCGTCAACCTGAACAACGGCGTGCTGGGCATGGTGCGCCAGTGGCAGGACATGAACTACAGCAGTCGCCATTCGCATTCGTACATGGAATCGCTGCCGGACTTCGTGAAGCTGGCCGAGGCCTATGGCCACGTCGGCATGCGCATCACCGACCTGAAAGACCTCAAGCCCATGATGGCGCAAGCCTTTGCCATGAAAGACCGCCTGGTGTTCCTGGACATCCAGGTCGATACCAGCGAGCACGTCTATCCGATGCAGATCAAGGACGGCTCGATGCGTGACATGTGGCTGAGCAAGACGGAGCGGACCTGACCATGCGGCATATCATTTCTCTGCTGTTGGAAAACGAGCCTGGTGCATTGTCCCGCGTCGTCGGGCTGTTCTCCCAACGCAACTACAATATCGAAAGCCTGACCGTGGCGGCCACGGAAGATCCGACCCTGTCGCGTCTGACCCTGACCACCATCGGCCACGACGAAGTCATCGAGCAGATCACCAAGAACCTCAACAAGCTGGTGGAGGTGGTCAAGCTGGTGGATCTTTCCGAAAGCGCGCACATCGAGCGTGAACTGATGCTGGTCAAGGTCAAGGCCACGGGCGCCCAGCGTGCCGAGGTCAAGCGTACCACCGATATCTTCCGCGGCCAGATCGTCGATGTGACCAGCAGCGTCTATACCGTGCAACTGACCGGCACCAGCGACAAGCTGGACAGCTACCTCCAGGCCGTGGGCACCGCCTCGATCCTGGAAACCGTGCGCAGCGGCGTGACCGGTATCGCTCGTGGCGACAAAGTGCTGAGCATCTGAACCACTATTTTGCAGATGGCCTGACGGCCAGGATAACCAGGGGAATTTCATGAAAGTTTATTACGACAAAGACTGCGACCTGTCCCTCATCCAGGGCAAGAAAGTCGCCATCATCGGTTACGGTTCTCAGGGCCACGCCCAGGCGTGCAACCTGAAAGACTCCGGTGTGGACGTTGTCGTCGGCCTGCGCAAGGGCTCGGCCACCGTTGCCAAGGCCGAAGCTCATGGCCTGCGCGTGCTCGATGTCGCCACCGCGGTTGCCTCCGCCGACCTGGTGATGATCCTCACCCCGGACGAATTCCAGGGCCAGCTGTACAAGCAGGAGATCGAGCCGAACATCAAGCAGGGCGCGACCCTGGCCTTCTCTCACGGTTTCTCGATCCACTACAACCAGGTAGTGCCACGCGCTGATCTGGATGTGATCATGATCGCGCCCAAGGCTCCGGGCCACACCGTGCGTTCCGAGTTCGTCAAGGGCGGCGGCATTCCTGACCTGATCGCCATCTACCAGGACGCTTCGGGCAACGCCAAGAACGTCGCTTTGTCCTATGCCGCCGGCGTAGGCGGTGGCCGTACCGGCATCATTGAAACCACCTTCAAGGACGAAACCGAGACCGACCTGTTCGGTGAACAGGCCGTACTGTGCGGTGGTACCGTCGAACTGGTGAAGGCAGGCTTCGAAACCCTGGTCGAAGCCGGCTATGCACCCGAGATGGCCTATTTCGAGTGCCTGCACGAGCTGAAGCTGATCGTCGACCTCATGTACGAAGGCGGCATCGCCAACATGAACTACTCGATCTCCAACAACGCCGAATATGGTGAATACGTCACCGGCCCGGAGATCATCAACGCCGAGTCCCGCCAGGCCATGCGCAATGCCCTCAAGCGTATCCAGGACGGCGAATACGCCAAGATGTTCATCTCCGAAGGCGCTTCCAACTACGCTTCCATGACCGCCAAGCGGCGTAACAACGCGGCCCACGGCATCGAAGTGATCGGCGAGCAACTGCGTTCGATGATGCCGTGGATTTCCGCGAACAAGATCGTCGACAAAGCCAAGAATTGATTCAATTCTTCGCCTGGAAGAACGCGGCCTAGGCCGCGTTTTTTCGTTAACGCAGCGGGGTTCTGGTATAAAGCTGCAACGTTTGTGGACGAACCCTCGTCCCTGGCGCCGGTCGAAATTTTTCACACGTTGCAAGGTATTGTTTATGAGCGAACGCCCCGAAGAGCCGAATGCGGCGCCCGACGTCGATAGCCTGCTGCCCATCGATGAGCATGTGGAAGAAGGTCGGGACGCCGAAGGGCGCAGAGTCCGCCACCGCGGCATCTACCTGCTCCCGAACCTGTTCACCACGGCCAACCTGTTCGCCGGCTTCTACTCCATCATCAGCTCCATCACCGCGCAGAGCGCCTTGAGCGCCGGTAACTCGGCCGAAGCGTTGAAGTACTACTCCTTCGCGGCCATCGCCATCTTTGTCGCCATGGTGCTCGACGGCCTGGATGGCCGAGTGGCCCGCATGACCAATACCCAGAGCGCGTTCGGCGCCGAATACGACTCACTGTCGGACATGATCGCCTTCGGCATGGCGCCAGCACTGCTGGCCTTCGTCTGGGCACTGGGCGCCATGGGCAAGGTGGGCTGGATGGTCGCTTTCATCTATGTGGCGGGGGCGGCATTGCGCCTGGCTCGCTTCAATACCCAGGTGGGCAAGGCCGACAAGCGCTACTTCATCGGCCTGGCCAGCCCGGCCGCGGCGGGTGTGGTGGCAGGCACGGTGTGGGCCTTGAGCGACTTCGATATTCCCGGCGCCAAGCTTTCCTTCCTGGTTGCAATCCTGGTCGCTGGCGCGGGCATGCTCATGGTCAGCAATATCAAGTACAACAGCTTCAAGGAGCTGGATCTCAAGGGGCGTGTGCCGTTCGTTGCCATCCTGGCGGTAGTGCTGGTATTCGCCGTAGTGTTCATCGACCCGCCGCGCATCCTGTTGCTGATCTT
This sequence comes from Pseudomonas massiliensis, assembly GCF_000826105.1. Lineage (GTDB taxonomy): Bacteria > Pseudomonadota > Gammaproteobacteria > Pseudomonadales > Pseudomonadaceae > Aquipseudomonas > Aquipseudomonas massiliensis. Next base: position 189,636 of record NZ_CCYK01000003.1, read on the forward strand.
CGTGGTCTATGCTGCTTCCGGACCAGTGCAACATCTGCTGCGCCTTCGTCGGCACCGGTGAATAAAACGGGGCGGGCTTCGTCATACAGTTCAAGGTTATGTACGGAGCGTGCCCCATGATCATCAAGGTTTCCCCGGCGTCGGCTTGCCATGAGTCTGAAGTCACGCCTGAAGCGATCTACCTTTCTCGACGCGCCCTGATGGGCGCTGGCGCCGCCCTTGCCGCGGGCAGTGCCTTGCCAGCATGGGCCGAAGGGGAGGTGTCCCGCTACGAGGGGGTGGAGGCCGGTGCTGCCCCCGCCTGGCTTCAGGCCAAGCTTGGCCAGGTCCGCTGGCAAGCCGTCACCGCGCCGGGCGAAGCAATCACGCCCTATAAAGACGCCACGCATTACAACAACTTCTATGAGTTCGGCACGGACAAGTCCGATCCGGCCGAAAATGCCGCAAGCCTCAAGACCCAGCCCTGGTCCGTGGTCATAGACGGTGAGGTGACCAAGCCGGGTACCTATGCCCTTGAAGACGTCCTCAAACCCTACCAACTGGAAGAACGCATCTACCGGCTTCGCTGCGTGGAAGCCTGGTCCATGGTCATCCCATGGCTGGGCTTTCCGCTGGCGGAATTGCTCAAGCGGGTCGAGCCCACCTCCAGGGCGCGCTATGTACGCTTCGAAACCCTGCAGGATCCGGCCTCGATGCCGGGCCAGCGCTCCAGCTTCTCCTATATACGCTGGCCGTACGAAGAGGGGCTTCGTCTCGACGAGGCGATGCACCCGCTGACCCTGTTGGCGGTGGGCATGTATGGTCGCGAGCTACCCAACCAGAACGGCGCGCCACTGCGCCTGGTGGTGCCCTGGAAATACGGCTTCAAAGGCATCAAGTCCATCGTGAAGATCAGCCTGGTCGCCGAACAGCCGTCGACTACCTGGCAATCGATCGCGCCGGACGAGTATGGGTTCTATGCCAACGTGAACCCTCAGGTCGACCATCCGCGCTGGACCCAGGCTCGCGAGCGACGTTTGCCCAGCGGATTGTTCGCGCCCAATGTAAGGGAAACGCAGATGTTCAACGGCTATGCCGAAGAAGTCGCCAACCTTTATACGGGCCTGGACCTGAGGAAGAACTATTGATGCGCTATCCGTGGTTTCGGCTGGGCGCGTTCGTATTGATAGCGGCCTTGCCTGTGTACTGGGTTTATCAGGCATGGATCTTCGCGCTGGGTCCGGACCCGGGCAAGGTACTGTTGATTCGGCTGGGCCTGGGCGCTCTGGTGCTGCTGCTGATTACCCTGAGCATGACACCGCTGCAGCGCCTGACCGGCTGGAGCGGCTGGCTGATCGTTCGGCGGCAGTTGGGCTTGTGGTGCTTCGCCTACGCGACGCTGCATCTGGTTGCCTATCTATTCTTCGTATTGGGTTTCGACTTCAGCCAGCTCGGCGTGGAGCTACGCAAGCGCCCCTACATTATCGTCGGCGCGCTGGCCTGGCTGGTTCTCCTGGCTCTCGCGGTAACGTCGAACCGGGCGAGCCAGCGTAAGCTGGGCAAGCGCTGGCGACTGCTGCATAAATCGGTGTACGTCGTGCTCGGGCTGGCCCTGCTGCATTTCCTTTGGGTGGTGCGCGCTAATTGGGCAGAGTGGGGCCTCTATGCAGGCGCGGGTGCGCTGTTGATGCTGTGCCGCGTGCCGTTGGTTGCCCGCTCGCTGAAGCGGCCTTCAAGAAAACGCGATATTTCCCAAACTAGTGCTTGACGGCCTTTCGAAACCCCTTATAATGCGCCCCACTTCCAGCGACAACGGAACGGCAAACTTCTTGAGAATCAACGAGTTAGCGGTTCGGGTAAGCAGGAAGTGGCTTCGGTCTCCGGGTCGGATGCGGTGAAAAAGGTGGTTGACAGCAGGTTGTAGTGCTGTAGAATTTGCCTCCCGCTTCGAGAGGTAAGTGAAGCGGTCAAGTGTTTGAAGTTGAACGAGAAATTCTGAAAACTTCCGAAATAAACGCTTGACACGATGTGAGGTTAGCGTAGAATGCGCGCCTCGGTTGAAGCGAACGGCTCAACCAACCGCTCTTTAACAAATGAATCAAGCAATTCGTGTGGGTGCTTGTGAGTTGGACTGATTGTCACAATGATTATCAGCATCACAAATACTCAGACGAGAATTCGAATGAGTGGCTTCCTTCGGGAAGCATTGCGATTGCTGAGCCAAGTTTAGGGTTTTCTCAAAACCCAAGCAGTATTGAACTGAAGAGTTTGATCATGGCTCAGATTGAACGCTGGCGGCAGGCCTAACACATGCAAGTCGAGCGGATGAAGGGAGCTTGCTCCCTGATTCAGCGGCGGACGGGTGAGTAATGCCTAGGAATCTGCCTATTAGTGGGGGACAACGTTTCGAAAGGAACGCTAATACCGCATACGTCCTACGGGAGAAAGCAGGGGACCTTCGGGCCTTGCGCTAATAGATGAGCCTAGGTCGGATTAGCTAGTTGGTGAGGTAATGGCTCACCAAGGCGACGATCCGTAACTGGTCTGAGAGGATGATCAGTCACACTGGAACTGAGACACGGTCCAGACTCCTACGGGAGGCAGCAGTGGGGAATATTGGACAATGGGCGAAAGCCTGATCCAGCCATGCCGCGTGTGTGAAGAAGGTCTTCGGATTGTAAAGCACTTTAAGTTGGGAGGAAGGGTCGTTGCCTAATACGTGACGGTTTTGACGTTACCGACAGAATAAGCACCGGCTAACTCTGTGCCAGCAGCCGCGGTAATACAGAGGGTGCAAGCGTTAATCGGAATTACTGGGCGTAAAGCGCGCGTAGGTGGTTTGTTAAGTTGGATGTGAAATCCCCGGGCTCAACCTGGGAACTGCATCCAAAACTGGCAAGCTAGAGTACGGTAGAGGGTGGTGGAATTTCCTGTGTAGCGGTGAAATGCGTAGATATAGGAAGGAACATCAGTGGCGAAGGCGACCACCTGGACTGATACTGACACTGAGGTGCGAAAGCGTGGGGAGCAAACAGGATTAGATACCCTGGTAGTCCACGCCGTAAACGATGTCAACTAGCCGTTGGGATCCTTGAGATCTTAGTGGCGCAGCTAACGCATTAAGTTGACCGCCTGGGGAGTACGGCCGCAAGGTTAAAACTCAAATGAATTGACGGGGGCCCGCACAAGCGGTGGAGCATGTGGTTTAATTCGAAGCAACGCGAAGAACCTTACCAGGCCTTGACATCCAGTGAACTTTCCAGAGATGGATTGGTGCCTTCGGGAACACTGAGACAGGTGCTGCATGGCTGTCGTCAGCTCGTGTCGTGAGATGTTGGGTTAAGTCCCGTAACGAGCGCAACCCTTGTCCTTAGTTACCAGCACGTTAAGGTGGGCACTCTAAGGAGACTGCCGGTGACAAACCGGAGGAAGGTGGGGATGACGTCAAGTCATCATGGCCCTTACGGCCTGGGCTACACACGTGCTACAATGGTCGGTACAGAGGGTTGCCAAGCCGCGAGGTGGAGCTAATCTCACAAAACCGATCGTAGTCCGGATCGCAGTCTGCAACTCGACTGCGTGAAGTCGGAATCGCTAGTAATCGCGAATCAGAACGTCGCGGTGAATACGTTCCCGGGCCTTGTACACACCGCCCGTCACACCATGGGAGTGGGTTGCACCAGAAGTAGCTAGTCTAACCTTCGGGAGGACGGTTACCACGGTGTGATTCATGACTGGGGTGAAGTCGTAACAAGGTAGCCGTAGGGGAACCTGCGGCTGGATCACCTCCTTAATCGACGACACAGCCGCCCATAAGCTCCCACACGAATTGCTTGATTG
>NZ_CCYK01000004.1:0-460000 GCF_000826105.1 Pseudomonas massiliensis
GCAGTTCGAATCTGCCCAGACCCACCAATTTCCAGTGGTAACGGCCGGTAGTAGAATACGGGGCCATAGCTCAGCTGGGAGAGCGCCTGCCTTGCACGCAGGAGGTCAGCGGTTCGATCCCGCTTGGCTCCACCACCATCCTCTGTTCGAAAGCTTAGAAATGAGCATTCCTTCACACTGAAGCGGAATGTTGATTTCTGGTCTTTTCCAGAATCGTTCTTTAAAAATTTGGGTATGTGATAGAAAGATAGACTGATCGACCAGTTTCACTGCTGGTAGGATCAGGCTAAGGTAAAATTTGTGAGTTGCTCGAAAGAGCGAATGCGAATTTTCGGCGAATGTTGTCTTCACAACCGTAATCCCAAGATTGCTTGGGGTTATATGGTCAAGTGAATAAGCGCATACGGTGGATGCCTTGGCAGTCAGAGGCGATGAAAGACGTGGTAGCCTGCGATAAGCTTCGGGGAGTCGGCAAACAGACTTTGATCCGGAGATCTCTGAATGGGGGAACCCACTCAGCACAAGCTGAGTATCTTGTACTGAATCCATAGGTGCAAGAGGCGAACCAGGGGAACTGAAACATCTAAGTACCCTGAGGAAAAGAAATCAACCGAGATTCCCTTAGTAGTGGCGAGCGAACGGGGACCAGCCCTTAAGTTGACTTGAGATTAGCGGAACGCTCTGGAAAGTGCGGCCATAGTGGGTGATAGCCCTGTACGCGAAAATCCCTTGTCAATGAAATCGAGTAGGACGGAGCACGAGAAACTTTGTCTGAATATGGGGGGACCATCCTCCAAGGCTAAATACTACTGACTGACCGATAGTGAACCAGTACCGTGAGGGAAAGGCGAAAAGAACCCCGGAGAGGGGAGTGAAATAGAACCTGAAACCGTATGCGTACAAGCAGTGGGAGCAGACTTGTTCTGTGACTGCGTACCTTTTGTATAATGGGTCAGCGACTTATATTCAGTGGCGAGCTTAACCGAATAGGGGAGGCGTAGCGAAAGCGAGTCTTAATAGGGCGTTTAGTCGCTGGGTATAGACCCGAAACCGGGCGATCTATCCATGGGCAGGTTGAAGGTTAGGTAACACTGACTGGAGGACCGAACCGACTACCGTTGAAAAGTTAGCGGATGACCTGTGGATCGGAGTGAAAGGCTAATCAAGCTCGGAGATAGCTGGTTCTCCTCGAAAGCTATTTAGGTAGCGCCTCATGTATCACTGCTGGGGGTAGAGCACTGTTTCGGCTAGGGGGTCATCCCGACTTACCAAACCGATGCAAACTCCGAATACCAGCAAGTGCCGAGCATGGGAGACACACGGCGGGTGCTAACGTCCGTCGTGAAAAGGGAAACAACCCAGACCGTCAGCTAAGGTCCCAAAGTTATGGTTAAGTGGGAAACGATGTGGGAAGGCTTAGACAGCTAGGAGGTTGGCTTAGAAGCAGCCACCCTTTAAAGAAAGCGTAATAGCTCACTAGTCGAGTCGGCCTGCGCGGAAGATGTAACGGGGCTCAAACCATACACCGAAGCTACGGGTGTCACGCAAGTGACGCGGTAGAGGAGCGTTCTGTAAGCCTGTGAAGGTGAGTTGAGAAGCTCGCTGGAGGTATCAGAAGTGCGAATGCTGACATGAGTAACGACAATGCGAGTGAAAAACTCGCACGCCGAAAAACCAAGGTTTCCTGCGCAACGTTAATCGACGCAGGGTTAGTCGGTCCCTAAGGCGAGGCTGAAAAGCGTAGTCGATGGAAAACAGGTTAATATTCCTGTACTTCTGGTTACTGCGATGGAGGGACGGAGAAGGCTAGGCCAGCTTGGCGTTGGTTGTCCAAGTTTAAGGTGGTAGGCTGGGATCTTAGGTAAATCCGGGATCCCAAGGCCGAGAGCTGATGACGAGTGCCCTCGGGCACGAAGTGGTCGATGCCATGCTTCCAGGAAAAGCTTCTAAGCTTCAGGTAACCAGGAACCGTACCCCAAACCGACACAGGTGGTTGGGTAGAGAATACCAAGGCGCTTGAGAGAACTCGGGTGAAGGAACTAGGCAAAATGGCACCGTAACTTCGGGAGAAGGTGCGCCGGCGAAGGTGAAGGGCTTGCCCCGTAAGCCTATGCCGGTCGAAGATACCAGGCCGCTGCGACTGTTTATTAAAAACACAGCACTCTGCAAACACGAAAGTGGACGTATAGGGTGTGACGCCTGCCCGGTGCCGGAAGGTTAATTGATGGGGTTAGCGCAAGCGAAGCTCTTGATCGAAGCCCCGGTAAACGGCGGCCGTAACTATAACGGTCCTAAGGTAGCGAAATTCCTTGTCGGGTAAGTTCCGACCTGCACGAATGGCGTAACGATGGCGGCGCTGTCTCCACCCGAGACTCAGTGAAATTGAAATCGCTGTGAAGATGCAGTGTATCCGCGGCTAGACGGAAAGACCCCGTGAACCTTTACTATAGCTTTGCACTGGACTTTGAGCTTGCTTGTGTAGGATAGGTGGGAGGCTTTGAAGCGTGGACGCCAGTCTGCGTGGAGCCATCCTTGAAATACCACCCTGGCAACCTTGAGGTTCTAACTCAGGTCCGTTATCCGGATCGAGGACAGTGTATGGTGGGTAGTTTGACTGGGGCGGTCTCCTCCCAAAGAGTAACGGAGGAGTACGAAGGTGCGCTCAGACCGGTCGGAAATCGGTCGTAGAGTATAAAGGCAAAAGCGCGCTTGACTGCGAGACAGACACGTCGAGCAGGTACGAAAGTAGGTCTTAGTGATCCGGTGGTTCTGTATGGAAGGGCCATCGCTCAACGGATAAAAGGTACTCCGGGGATAACAGGCTGATACCGCCCAAGAGTTCATATCGACGGCGGTGTTTGGCACCTCGATGTCGGCTCATCACATCCTGGGGCTGAAGCCGGTCCCAAGGGTATGGCTGTTCGCCATTTAAAGTGGTACGCGAGCTGGGTTTAGAACGTCGTGAGACAGTTCGGTCCCTATCTGCCGTGGACGTTTGAGATTTGAGAGGGGCTGCTCCTAGTACGAGAGGACCGGAGTGGACGAACCTCTGGTGTTCCGGTTGTCACGCCAGTGGCATTGCCGGGTAGCTATGTTCGGAAGAGATAACCGCTGAAAGCATCTAAGCGGGAAACTTGCCTCAAGATGAGATCTCACTGGAGCCTCGAGCTCCCTGAAGGGCCGTCGAAGACTACGACGTTGATAGGTGGGGTGTGTAAGCGCTGTGAGGCGTTGAGCTAACCCATACTAATTGCCCGTGAGGCTTGACCATATAACACCCAAGCAATCTGCCCAAGGGCAGAACGCGAAGGCAACACCGAAAGTTCGCCATCACAACTACACATACCCAGATTCGCTGCACCGTGCAAACGAGGCAGCTACCGAATTTCTTGACGACCATAGAGCGTTGGAACCACCTGATCCCATCCCGAACTCAGCAGTGAAACGACGCATCGCCGATGGTAGTGTGGGGCTTCCCCATGTGAGAGTAGGTCATCGTCAAGATTCATTCCCAAAACCCCTGGTCGCACAGCGATCAGGGGTTTTGTCTTTAGTAGAAGTATCAAGATTCCGCCGGGGCGCCATAGGCGAAACGGCCACCGAATTTCTTGACGACCATAGAGCATTGGAACCACCTGATCCCATCCCGAACTCAGCAGTGAAACGATGCATCGCCGATGGTAGTGTGGGGCTTCCCCATGTGAGAGTAGGTCATCGTCAAGATTCATTCCCAAAACCCCTGGTCGCATCGCGATCAGGGGTTTTGTCTTTCAAGGGCTTGGTTATTCAGGTTGATTCATGCTTGAAGAACAAGCATAAAACTCTCTAACCCCCTCAAGGCTAGGGTCTTGGCTAGCAATTCCAGATGTTCTGCCTGAGCGCTACCTTTTCATGGCAGTATCTGCGAAACCTTGAGGAACCTTGGCGACTGGCCTCGCGCCGTCAAACGGAACCGCGAGCGCGCGAGGAGAGGAGATGTCGGCCCTGGGCGGGCCGAAACGGGGCGGGAAGACGAAGCAATTGCCTGAAGGGCACCAAGGGCGTAGGTGCCCGATTACGTAGCCTGGCCTTGCGCCAGGAAGCGAGTGATGGCTTCGATACCGCGTTGCAGGTGCTCGGTCAGCGCGCCGACACAGCGCTCGGTATCCCCGGCCCGCGCTGCGGCGGCCAGGGCTCGGTGATCGTCCTGCGACACTTTACCCAACCCCATGGCCTTGAGATTGAAGCGCAGGAAACGCTCTTCTTCGTCCAGCCCGGTTTCCACCAAGGTCATCAGGCGGCGGTTAGGGGCTCTACGATAGAGCACCAAGTGAAACTGTTTATTCAGCTCGCCCATCGCGGAGTAATCCGCTTCAGCTTCCATGCGTTCGATCAAGGCATCGGCTTCGTCAAGGTCACTTTCAGTGAGCCTCGGTACAGACTGTCGTAGGGCTTCGGATTCAAGAAGTATCCGCAGCTCGTAGGTTTCGGTGGCGTCCCAGGTAATCAATGGGGCAACGACCGCGCCTTTGTGTTGTTCAACGGCCAAAAGGCCCTGGGCTTCAAGTTGGCGTAGCGCTTCGCGCACCGGCATGCGGCTGACGCCGAACATGGTGGCCAGCTCCTGTTGCCGCACTGCCGTGCCGGTTGGCAGGCGACCTTCGAGAATAGCGATGCGCAGGCGTTCCTGGATGATGGAGCGAGCAAGGTGGGCAGGCAACTGTTCGGCCGCCAGCACAACGCTCAAGGCGCTGGGTTTTCTAGGCACTTTGACTACCTTGATAGATGTGAAACCGCATATTGTTGTCACCCAAATCTCGGTGCGAGGCGTGTCCTGCCACCTGAACGCCGGAATTCCTTTCGGTGGGCTGGGCCACACCGGCGTATCGGCATGGAGCTTACGTCCTTTGATCGTCGTTTTCAGCACTTATCCGTTGTGGGGCGGTACCTTCCTCGATCTTGTGCTGAGTTGTTTCGTGAGAGTCGACGCACTGATTGCAGGTTGCGATTGTTTTTTACCGGCGCTACCCGCACCATGCTGCGCCTCACACCGCGCCTCGAGCTTGCCAACGTGCTGAAGGTGACCTTAGCGAAGACCAGGCTGCGCCGCTTCCTGTTTGCGCTGACGCTGAGCCTTGGCTTAATCGGCGTGTTGCAGGCGGACTGGGATTTTACTCTTATCGGTCGACGGGCCCAGGCCTTGTACGGCCCGCTGGGTGCCGGCCAGCAACGGATCGATGCTTGGCAAAAGCTGTTGGCGACCCAACAGCAGGTCCCTGAAGCGCAGCGGTTGAAGGTGGTCAACCTGTTCTTCAACCACCAGATGCAGTACCGCGAAGATATCGACCTCTGGAGAGAAGTGGATTACTGGGCCACGCCTGTGCAGTCGCTCTGGAAAGGCGCCGGCGATTGCGAAGACTATGCCATCGCCAAGTACTTCAGCCTGCGCCATCTGGGCGTATCCGGCGATAAATTACGCATCACTTACGTCAAGGCCTTGCGACAGAATCGCGCCCACATGGTGTTGACCTACTACGCCAGCCCGAACGCCATGCCGCTGGTTCTGGACAGCCTGATGGATGACATCCTGCCAGCCAGCCAGCGCAGCGACTTGCTTCCTGTCTATGCCTTCAATGCCGAAGGGCTTTGGCTGACCGGCCAGGCAGGCAACAAGCGGGTAGGTGACACCAAACGCCTGTCGCGCTGGCAGGACGTGCTCAAGAAAATGACCGCCGAAGGCTTTCCGGCTGACCCTACTGACTAATCAGGAGCCCTGATGTCTCTGTTCAAGCAATTACTGTTGGCCATCTGCCTATTCCTGGTGGTGGCATTCGGCGGGAGCTTCATGGTCAGCCTGGAGAGCTCCCGAGCTCAGTACGTCAATCAACTGCGTTCCCACGCACAGGATGCCGCCACGGCCCTGGCGTTGTCCCTGACGCCCAATATCGATGACCCGGCGATGGTCGAGCTGATGGTGACGTCCATCTTCGATAGCGGCTACTACGCCAGCATCCGCGTGATCGACCTGGCGGACAACAAGGTGATGGTCGAGCGCAGCGCGGAGCCCGACAGCAGTGGCGTTCCGCATTGGTTCATTCGCTTGATCGGGCTGGAAGCCGCGGGTGGGGACGCTATCGTCAGCCGGGGATGGCAGCAGGCGGCACGGGTCGAGGTGGTCAGCCATCCCATGTTCGCCCTGGCCAAGCTATGGGAAAGCGCCCTAGGCAGTTTGGGATGGCTGCTGCTGTGTGGCGCTATCAGTGCCTTGCTGGGGGCTTTGCTGCTCAAGCGCCAGTTGCGCCCGCTGGACTATATGGTCGAGCAATCCCATGCCATTGCCCGGCGTGAATTCCTCAGCCTGCCGGAGCTGCCGCGCACGCCTGAGTTGCGGCGTGTGGTACAGGCCATGAATCAGATGGTGGAAAAGCTCAAGGCATTGTTCATGGAACAGGCTGAACGCAGTGAGCGGTTGAGGGAAGAATCCTATCAAGACAGCCTTACCGGGCTGGCAAACCGGCGTTATTTCGACATGCAGCTCCAGGCGCGCGTCAGTCATGCTGAAGAAAACAGGCCTGGTTACCTATTGCTGCTGCGGGTCAATGACCTGGCCGGCTTGAACCTGCGCTTGGGCGCCGCCGCCGCCGATACGCTGCTCAAGGAAGTCGCAGCGATGCTCGCGCGCCTGTGCGCCCGTCATCCAGAAACCGCCAACCTGATTTGCCGCAGCCGAGGGGGCGAGTTTTCGGTACTGGCGCCTGGGCTAACGCTCGATGAGGCTCACCAGTTGGCGCAAGCATTGGATACCGCCTTGCACAGCCTCTATGAAACAGGCGCTTCGGACATGTATCCGGTGGCCTGGATGGGGCTGGCACCCTATACAGCGGGCGAAGCGCCTCAGGACCTGCTCAAGCTCGCCGACCAGGCCCTGGCCCAGGCTGAAGGCTCGGGAGATGGGCACTGGGTGTGCCTTGACCAGCCCAGCGTTCGGCAGGTCGGCGATGATCACCATGCCTGGCATCAATTGCTGGACCAGGCGCTGGAGGGGCATGGCCTACAGCTGTTCTTCCAGCCCGTTATCCATGCCCAGACAGGCAATACTTTGCACCACAAGGTGCTTTCCAGGGTATTGGACGCCCATGGCGCGGCGATTCCGGCGGGGCGCTTCCTGCCCTGGATCGAGCGCTTCGGCTGGTCCGCTCGCCTGGATATCACGGTGCTCCGGTTAGTACTGACGCATTTGCAAGCCCGCCCGGGCGTGCTGGCGCTCAACCTTTCGGCGGCTACCCTGGATGACACCCAGGCGCTGAATCGCATTTTCGATCTATTGACCGCCCACTCAGCGCTTGGGCCGCGGTTGATCTTCGAAATCGGCGAAGAGCAATTACCTCAGCAACAAGTGCTGGAGCAGGTCACCCGCCGCTTGCATGCGCTGGGCTTTGGCCTGGCACTGCAGCATTTCGGCGGGCGCTTCAGCATGATCGGCAACCTGTCCCGGTTGGGCCTGGCGTACCTGAAGGTCGATGGCAGCTATATCAGGGCCATCGATCAGGAAAACCACAAGCGGCTGTTCATCGAGGCGATTCAACGGGCGGCCCATAGTATCGACCTGCCGTTGATTGCCGAACGTGTAGAAACCGAGGGCGAGCTGGCGGTCATCCGGCATATGGGCCTGGAAGGCGTCCAGGGGCGGCTGGTGGGCGAGCCAGGCCCATGGCAAGAGGCTTGAGTTCAGGGCCCAAGCATCGAAGGCCCTGCTGTGAGGTGAGCTGGCGCCCGAGGGAGCCAGCTTCGCTAGTCAACGCTTCCATAGCCGGGTGCGCTGGCTTTACCGCTCTTGCAGCGCCTCGGCCTTGGCCCGCAGGATAGGCTTGAGCAAGTAACTGAGGATGCTCTTGTGGCCGGTGATGATATCCACCGAGGCCACCATGCCTGGAATGATCAGCAGGGGCTTGTCGTCCGTGCCCAGATGGTTGCGATCAGTACGCAGGCGGATCAGGTAGTAGGTCTGTTTCTTGTCTTCATCGGTGATGGTGTCGGCGCCAATCTGAACCAGTTCGCCCTTGAGCCCGCCATAGATGGTGTAGTCATAAGCGGTGAACTTGATCATGGCCTCCTGGCCGGGATGCAGGAAAGCGATGTCCTGCGGACGTATCTTCGCTTCCACCACCAAGGTATCGTCCAGAGGCACGATCTCCACAATATCGCTACCGGGCTGGATCACGCCGCCGACAGTATTGACCAGCACCTGCTTGATCACCCCGCGCACTGGCGAAGACACCATGGTCCGGCTGACACGGTCTTCCAACCCTTTGGCCGTGGCGGTGTACTTGTTGAGATCTGTGCGCGCTTCGTTGAGCTGGGTAAGAGCGTCGCTGCGGAATTTGCCCCGGGTTTCATCGATCTTTCGCTGTACTTCCGAGATAGCCGCCTGGGCGCGGGGGATGGCCAGGGAAGTGGCATCCAATTGCCCGCGGGTTTCGACCTCGGAACGCTTCAGGCGCAGCACCTCCACAGGCGAAACCGCGCCTTGCTTGACCAGGGGTTCAGACATGCCGATCTCCTGACGCAGCAATGCGAGGCTGTTACGGTATTGTTCCTGCTTGGAGGCGAACTCGCGCAATTCCTGTTGCTTCTGGGTCAGTTGGGCCTGCAGCCCACCGATTTCATCGGCCAGTTGCTGTCGTCGGCTGCGATACAGCTGTTCTTCATCCGCCGCCTGGCGGGGGGCCGACTTGCGCAACGTGTCGGAGATATTGAGCGGCCGATCTTCCACTTCGGCGCTCAGGCGCTCTACCCGCAGGGCCATGCCGATGCGGTCGGCCTCGGTTTCCCCCACATTGGAGGCGAAGCGGGTATCGTCCAGGCGGATAAGCGGCGTGCCGGCTTCCACGATCTGCCCTTCCTTGACGTAGATTTCAGCAACGATGCCCCCTTCCAGGTTCTGCACCTTCTGGATCTTCGAGGAAGGAATCGCCTTGCCCTCGCCTTTGGTCACTTCGTCGACGATCGCGAAATGAGCCCAGCCTAATAGAAACGCGAAGAACAGGATCACGCCCCAGATGGTCAGGCGCACAATTCGAGGCGCATCGTCGATCAGTGCCTTGTTCACTTCTGGAAGCGGCTGGCCGGAAAGGTTGTCCCGGCCTTTGAAGTAGGCGCCGATACCGCCCTTGTCTATCTTAAGCGACATTGACTTGCCCCTTTTTCAACGCTTCGAGCACCGCGGCTTTCGGGCCGTCGGCGACAATCTGGCCCCGGTCGATGACGATCAGGCGGTCTACCAGGGACAGCAGGGAGGCACGGTGGGTAACCAGGACCACGGTCTTGTCCCCTATCACCGGCTGCAGCCGTTGCTTGAGCCGTTCTTCGCCGCTGTTGTCCATGGCGCTGGTAGGTTCGTCGAGCAGGAGAATCTTTGGGTTGAGCAACAAAGCCCGGGCCAATGCCACGTTCTGGCGCTGTCCCCCGGAGAGGTTCTGCCCGCGTTCACCGACCTGCATCTCATAGCCTTGGGGGTGCAGCCTGGCGAATTCATGCACACCGCTGAGTTCGGCGGCCTGCAGCACCATTTCGTCCTCGACGTAGCGCGCGCCGGATACCAGGTTGTCCCGCAAGGTACCCGCCAGCAGCTGGATGTCCTGTGGCACGTAGCCAATGTTGTGGCGCAGTTCGCTCACGTCGATCTGGCGAATGTCCATGCCATCGATCAACAGCGCGCCTTCATCGGCCTCGTAGAGGCCTACGATCAGCTTGGCCAGGGAGCTCTTGCCCGAGCCGCTACGGCCAATGATGCCGATCTTCTCGCCTGGGCGAATGCTCAGGTTGATATTGCGCAAGGCCACGTTCTGCTGGTTGGGGTAGGTGAAGCCCAGGTTGCGAAACTCCACGGCCCCTTGCAGTACCGGACGGCTCAGGGGCCGTTCCTCGAAGTTGCGCTCCTGCGGCAGGTCCATCATCTGGTTGACCGACACCATGGTCACCTTGGTCTGCTGGTAGCGGGTCAGCAGGCCCGAGAGCTGGGCGAGGGGCCCCAGGGCGCGGGTATTGAGCATGTAGCAGGCAATCAGGCCGCCCATGCTCAGGTTGCCATCGATGATCTGATACACCCCGAAGATGATCATGGCCACGCCGGCCAGTTGCTGGATCATCAAGGTCAGGTTCATCGCCAGGCTGGACAGCACCTTCACCCGCAGTTCCAGGCGGCTGAGGGTGCCGATGGTTTGTTCCCATTGGTACTGCCGCTCGCTCTCGGCGTTGTTCACCTTGATGCCGTCGAGGCCCGCGAGGGTTTCGATCAGCGCCGATTGCCGTTCCGACGCCAGCGCCATGGTGCGCTCCAGGGTAGCGGTCAGAGGCTTCTGCAGCACATGGCCCAGCCCTAGCGCCAATGGGAAGGCAACGATGGGAATCCACACCAGGTGCCCGCCGAGAATGGCGATTACGAGAAGAATGAGTACCGTAAAGGGCAAGTCGATCAGGCTGGTGAGGGTCAGCGAGGTCAGGAAGTCCCGCATACCCTGGAATTCATGGATGTTCTGGGCATAGCTACCCACCCGGGCGGGGCGCATCTTCATGGCCATGCCCACGACACGCTCGAACAGCGTGGCGGAAATGATCAGGTCAGTCTTTTTTCCCGCCAGGTCCAGGCACAGGCCACGCAGGCCCTTGAGCAGCAGGTCGAACAGGTAGGCGCCGGTAATACCCGCGGCCAGTACCCAAAGGGTCGCCGTGGCCTGGTTGGGAACTACACGGTCGTAGACGTTCATCACGAACAGGGGGGCGGCCATGGCGATCAGGTTGATCACCAGGCTGGCGGCGATGGCGTCCATGTACAGCCAGCGGGACCGCTTGAGCGTGTCCTTGAACCACGACTGGGCCCTGGGGATGAGCGAACCGTGGTTGACGTCGAACTTGTGTTGCGGCTGGGCGAAAAAGACCCGGCCGCTGTAGTCTTCCTCTAGCAGCTCGCGACTCACCCGGGTTTCGCCGCCATCGCTTTCGCTCAGCAGCACCCGTGCTTGCTCGCCTTCCCAGCCTAACAGCACGGCGCTACGGTTGTCTTTCAACAGCAGCAGCACGGGCATGGCGATGGCGGGAATCTGTTCCAGCTTCCGGGTCAGCAGGCGACCCTGGAGGCCAGCGCGGGCCGCTGCCCGGGCCAGCAAGGCCGGTGAAAGACGCTGATCCGGCAAAGGCAGGCCCGTGGTGAGCATGGCCCGGCTGGCCGGCTTCTGATGCAGATAACAAAGCGACAACAGCCCATCGAGCAGCGGGTCGTCATGCAGGCTGCGTGGATCATGAGTGGGTAGGTTTCGACCGGCTTCTGATTCCACGCTGCGCTCTCTGATTTTTAAATTACGGGGATTGGTCAAGAATCAATTCATGCCGGGCAGTTTAACCTCCGGCTTGAGGTCCTGTTGTACAACCGATGCCAGCGGGGCGAGCACGGCCTGGCTGAACCGCGTCGGGTGCGCTATGCATACCCGACCGCTTCGCTTCGCATGCGGCTGGGCGATCGGCCTTTGGCTCTAGGCAGTGTGCAAATACCGGCGCCTGCTCCGCCAGGCAAGGCTCGGATTGCAGGTGCGCCTGGTTGGCCCCACCAGCGTACAGGTTGGAGGTCATGCGTGCCACGGCCGAGCAAGCGTTGTGATGGCCTTCTCCAGCGCTGATGTTGTTGTCGGCATTGCGTGACAGTTCTACATCGAATTTCGGATGGAGCGACGAACGGGTACCGAATACCGCTTCGCGGTCGGCTTGGTCCGAGCGCCGCGCCGGCCCGTCTGCCACCAGTCCTTCCCAGTCTTGAGCCAGACACGGTTGCGCTTGATCCAAATCCGCGTTGCGGCCTGGCTCGCGAGCCGTGCGCAGGTTGCTCTGAGCAGAATTTCGCTGGTGGTTCTTAAGATTCTCCTCCGGCGGCCGAACATATTCGCAACGGATCAGCCCATCTGGGTAAACCTGGACAACGGTCACTGCAGTGCGCTCGAAGGCGCTGACAACAAATAGGCGCTCCTCCCTGCCTGAGGCTGAGCATGGGCCTCAGGCGCATGCTTAATGGCACCGGACAAAGTGCCTCTCTGAGCGAAGCTGATACCGAAGGCCATGGGAAGTGAGGCGGGGAAGTACGAACGCATCGCAAGAAATACCGAAAGTCCTTTGAAAACAATGACTCTGACAAGCGTATAAGGCTGTGGAAGTCGCAGCCGAAGCGCGCAAGCGTCTGCTGGTGCAAGAGGAAAAGGAAGTGCACACAGTGAAGGCGGTTTGCCATGAAATATCAATGTGACATTACTCAGCGGATTGTTTAGGATGCCACACAATAGGTCAATAGTTTGTCGGTTAGTTAGCTTCCTATAAGTAGCGTCATAAAACCGACGCAGATTAGAAATTCTTTTTATACCTTACGCTCCCCTCTGAAATGTAGGGCTTTTTTGCCCACACGTCGTACGGAAGCGACCAGATCGGTACCCCCGGAGAAGCTTCATGAGCAGTGTCGTCGCCATCGTAAAAAGCATTGTTGGCCAGGTCGTCGCGGTTTCACCGGAGGGCATCCGTCGGGTGCTTGTGGAGGGGGATCGGCTGTTCGCGGGGGAGGTGGTGGAAACCGGCGCGTCTGGTGCGGTAACCCTGTCTTTGAACGATGGCCGTACACTGGATATAGGGCGTGAAAGCCAGTGGAGCGCCAGCGCGCCGGACACGATGCGCGCCGCAGAAGATGTTGCGCAGCAAGCACCTTCGGTCGCTGAGCTACAGAAAGCCATCGCCGCGGGCGCAGACCCTACCACCGAACTGGAAGCTACCGCGGCGGGCGAAACCGGCGTGGATACTGGCGGCTCAGGTGGCGGCAGCCACAGCTTCGTTTTGCTGGAAGAGACTGCAGGCGAGGTAGACCCAACGGTGGGCTTCGAGACTGCAGGGCTGTCGTCCGGTGACAGCATCGCTGCTGAACAGACCAGCCCGACTGACAGTCCGACCATCGTGGCGGGTGATACCGCGACTCTGAACGAAGATGATGTCGCGACCGGTAATGTGCTGGCCAACGACAGCGATGCTGATAACGCATTGAGCGTTACCAGTTATACCGTGGCGGGGGTCACGGGTACGTTCGTGGCTGGGCAAGTCGCTACGATCCAGGGTGTAGGTACCATCACGATCGCCACCAATGGTGATTACGCTTTCACCCCAGTGGCTAACTGGAACGGTACGGTTCCACAGATTACCTACACGACCGATACCGGCGTGAGCGGGTCGCTAGATATTGTTGTTAACCCTGTCAACGATGCGCCTGTTATTACTACGAGCGACGTCGCCAGCTTTGCCGGCGTGGACGAAGACGCTACCGTCTCTGGCCAGTTGACGGCGACGGATGTCGACGCTGGTGCAGTACTAACCTTCAACACCGCGCCAGGCCAATCTGCTGTACCTGGCTTTACCCTGAACACCGATGGTAGCTGGACCCTGGATGCCAGCAATGCGGCCTACCAGCAACTGGCCGTCGGTCAGACCCAGACCATCGCTATCCAGTACGTGGTGACCGATGAGAACAATGCTGCCAGCGTTGCTGAAACGCTGACGCTGACCGTCACCGGCACCAACGATGCGCCAGTTGTCACTACATCCGCTGTGAACAGCGCTGCGGCTGTAGATGAAGACTCCACGGTTAGCGGCCAACTTACTGCCACCGACGTAGATACCGGTGCCCAGCTGAGCTTCGGCCTTGCAGAAAACCAGGCGACTGTACCTGGCTTTACCCTGAACACCGATGGTAGCTGGACCCTGGATGCCAGCAATGCGGCCTACCAGCAACTGGCCGTCGGTCAGACCCAGACCATCGCTATCCAGTACGTGGTGACCGATGAGAACAATGCTGCTAGCGTTGCTGAAACGCTGACGCTGACCGTCACCGGCACCAACGATGCGCCAGTTGTCACTACATCCGCTGTGAACAGCGCTGCGGCTGTAGATGAAGACTCCACGGTTAGCGGCCAACTTACTGCCACCGACGTAGATACCGGTGCCCAGCTGAGCTTCGGCCTTGCAGAAAACCAGGCGACTGTACCTGGCTTTACCCTGAACACCGATGGTAGCTGGACCCTGGATGCCAGCAATGCGGCCTACCAGCAACTGGCTATGGGTCAGACCCAGAATATTGATGTTCAGTACCAAGTGACTGATGAACATGGGGCAAGCAATACAAAAACGCTGAGCCTGACAGTTACCGGCACCAACGACGCCCCGCTGGTGATCAGCAGCACTGCCAATGGTAGTGAAGACAGCCCAGTCATCGTGACTCTCGGTGGCAGCGATGTGGACGGCACCATTGACCACTTCACTATCACTTCGGTCCCGACCGGTGGCGTATTGCTGCGCGATGCCAATGACTCGTCCAGCGTTGTGAAAGTCGGCGACACCATCACCGCGACCGGCAACGGCGCGACTTTGACCTTCGTGCCAAATGCCAACTGGAACGGCAGCACCAGCGTGGTCTACACCGCCACCGACAATCAGGGCGTGACCAGCACCGCCTCCGGCACCGTGACCGTGAACGTCGCGGCGGTGAACGACGCTCCGCTGGTTACCAACAGCACCGCCACCGGCAGTGAAGACAGCCCTGTCACCGTGACCCTGGGTGGCAGCGATGTGGACGGCACCGTCGATCACTTCACCCTCTCCTCGGTCCCGGCCGATGGCGTGCTGCTACGCGATGCCAACGATCCGCTCAGCGTTGTGAAAGTCGGCGACACCATCACTGCGACCGGCAACGGCGCGACTTTGACCTTCGTGCCAAATGCCAACTGGAACGGCAGCACCAGCGTGGTCTACACCGCCACCGACAACCAGGGCGTGACCAGCACCACCTCCGGCACCGTGACCCTGAACGTAGCGGCGGTGAACGACGCTCCGCTGGTTACCAACAGCACCGCCACCGGCAGTGAAGACAGCCCTGTCACCGTGACCCTGGGTGGCAGCGATGTGGACGGCACCGTCGATCACTTCACCATTACCTCGGTCCCGGCCGATGGCGTGCTGCTGCGCGATGCCAATGATTCGTCCAGCGTTGTGAACGTCGGCGACACCATCACTGCGACCGGCAACGGCGCGACTTTGACCTTCGTGCCAAATGCCAACTGGAACGGCAGCACCAGCGTGGTCTACACCGCCACCGACAACCAAGGCGCGACAAGTATCGAGGAAGCTGCCGCAACCATTCAGGTTTCCCCTGTCGATGACGCTAGTGCGCTTGTTGCCGATACGGCTACTCTTGACGAGGACAGCCAAGTTTCAGGAAACCTGCTGAGTAACGATAGCGATGTCGATAACGTCCTAAGCATCAGCTCGCTCAGTATTGCCGGCAAAATCTACGCGGTGGATACCGATATCGACACGGGCGTAGGCACGTTGAAAGTTAATGCCAACGGTAGCTATGTCTTCAAGCCAGCGGCCGATTGGTCGGGCACGGTACCCCAGGTTACCTACACTACGAACACCGGCTCATCTAATACGCTCAACATCAATGTCAACCCCGTCGCCGACGCCCCGAGCCTGTCCATTACGCCAGACAACGTCGTTTCCACGGGGCTGTACAAGCAGACCTGGACCGGCCTGCCCGGTATGGAAGGCAATGGCTGGGGCGCGTCAGCCGCGGCCTTGGTCAGCAGCATTGGCGCGGCCGACCAGAGCGTGGCGCGCCAGATCGTCAATAGCGTGGTCGATGCCGACGTGCCTCAGGGCGTTGCCAGCAAGACTTCGGGCGTTATCTACCTGGAAGCTGGCCACACCTACAGCTTCAGCGGTAGCGTCGATGACAGCATGGCGGTCACCGTAGGCGGCCAGCTGGTCGCTTCAGCGTCCCTGGCGGTTGGCCTCAATGGCAGCTTCACCCCGAGCGTCACTGGTTTCTATACCCTGGATGTATACCAGTACAACCAGGACGGCCCGGGCCGCTACGAAGTACTGATGTCCGTGGATGGCGCTGAGGCTAAGCTGCTTACCAGCGACAACTACCTTATCTACAAGAACATCGCCGACATCACGACCCCTGGCCTGGATGTGGTCCCTCATGTAGACGCCAATGGTGAAGGCTATTACGCCGGCTATGCGTTCAACCATGGGGCTGAAGACTCCACCATCAAGCTAAGCACCATCAACGTAGCGCTGACCGACACTGACGGCTCTGAAAGCATCACCAACGTCACTATCTCGGGCATACCGAGCGGCGCGGTGCTGCAGGACGCCAGTGGGCACAGCTTCACCGCGACCGCCACCAATGGCAGCGCCAACGTAACCGGCTGGGATCTCAGCACCCTGAGCATCACTCCGGCGGCCAACTACAGCGGCACCATTGCCCTGGCTGTCAGCGCCACCTCTACCGAAGGTGCCAATGGCCAGTCGGCAACCAGTACGGCTACGCTCAACGTTACAGTCATTCCCGTGGCAGACGCCGCGGTGATCGTCGATTCACGTACCGTCAGTGGCGATGAAGATACTTCCATTGCCTTGGGCACTGTCGCCAGCTACACCGATAACGATGGCTCCGAAACTCATACCACCGTCATCAGCGGCATCCCGACTGGCGCAACCATTACCGACGGCACACCTGGTCATAGCTATACGGCGGTAGCTGGTGGCGACGGCACCGTGGACGTGAGCAGCTGGAACCTGTCCACTATCAGCTTCAGCGCGGCCAAGGATGCCAGTGGCACCTATACCCTGACAGTAACCGGTACCACCACCGAAGCCGCCAACGGCAGCAAGGCCACCAGCTCCGGCGATATCGTCGTCACCGTGAACCCGGTGACCGACATCCCGACCTTGAGCCTGATTGGCCAGAACACGGTCGCTTCGACCAACTTCCAGGAAGTGAACGCCGGCAGCTACACCACGGTAAACGTAGGCAAGTTGGGCAGCGGCGAATGGCACACTGATAACCAGCCGCAGACCGTGGAAATCGGCTCCGGCAACACCTACGGCGCGAATACCAGCAGCCAGGTCATCGAGCTCGAGCGTAACGGTGGCGATGCCAGCAACCTCTACACCACGGTCAACGCCAAAGCGGGCGCAACCTACACGGTATCGTTCGATTATTCGGCGCGTTCAGGTGCCGAAGGCAGCTCCACGGTCAATGTGTTCTGGGGGGGCAAGCTGATCACCACGCTCTCCGCCAACTCGGCGGGGATGACCCATTACACCCTGAACCTGCCGGTCAGCGCCGATGGCAACGAAAGGCTGGAATTCGTGGCGGCTGACAAGAGCGGCGCGGGCGGCTTGCTCGACAACATTCAGCTGGTGGAAACCCGCAATAGCGGCTTGGAAGACCAGCCGATTCTGTTGTCGAACATCAAGGCTGCGACTACCGACGTCGACGGTTCGGAAACCCTTACGGTCAAGATCAGCAACCTGCCCGAAGGCGCTGTGCTGACCGATGGCACCACTGCACACACCGTGACCGCCAGTGCCAATGGCATTGTCGATATCACTGGCTGGGATATGTCCAGCCTGAAATTCACCGCGCCTGCCAATGCCAGCGGTGACTACACCTTGACCGTGACCGCTACCGCGCAAGACGGCAACGCCGCGCCGCAAAGCGTCAGCCAGGACTTGGTGGTGCACGTCGCGGCCGTGAACGACGCTCCGCTGGTAACCAACAGCACCGCCAACGGCAGTGAAGACAGCCCGGTCATCGTGACCCTGGGTGGCAGCGATGTGGACGGCGCCGTCGATCACTTCACCCTCACCTCGGTCCCGGCCGATGGCGTGCTGCTGCGCGATGCCAACGATCCGCTCAGCGTTGTGAAAGTCGGGGACACCATCGCCGCGACCGGTAACGGCGCCACCCTGACCTTCGTGCCAAACGCCAACTGGAACGGCAGCACCAGCGTGGTCTACACCGCCACCGACAACCAAGGCGCGACCAGCACCACTTCCGGCACCGTGACCGTGAACGTCGCGGCGGTGAACGACGCTCCGTCGATTTCCGATGGTGCGGGTAAAGACGTTGCCAACGGCAGCACCAATAGCGGCGCCCTGGGCAATACCTTCATCGAAACCCCGGCACCGGGGGAAACCCCGCATGCAGGTCAGGGCCCGGCATTGATCGCTCGCGACCTTAGCCTGACCGACGTGGACAGCCCGACGCTCAAGAGCGCGACCGTGGTGTTGACCAATGCCCACGCTGGCGACAGCCTGGCGGTGAATACTGGCACCAGCGGCATCACCGCTTCTATCGTCAAAGGTGTGGATGCCAACGGCAAAGCCATCATTACCCTGAGCCTGAGCGGCGATGCGACCCCGGCCGAGTACCAGGCCGTGATCAACAGCATCACCTTCGACAACAACTCGCAAAACCCAAGCTCGGAAACCCGCAACATCACCATCGCCATTACCGACGACAAGGGCGCGACCACCACTGGCATCTCCCACGTTGCGGTGGTGCCGGAGAATGACGCACCTGTGCTCAGCGGCTCGCCAGCCAGCTTCACTGAAGGCGATTCCGCTACCTCCGTTGTCAATGGACTGGCGATTTCCGACGTGGATAACACCACCCTGACCAAGGCCGTGGTGACCATCAGCGGCCTGGGTGCTGGCGACACTGTCGCCTTCACCGGCACCTTGCCGTCGGGTGTAACCCTGGTCGCCAGCGATGTGGTGAACGGTACCCAGACCTTCACCCTCAGCGGCGCCTCGTCGGTCGGGAACTACCAGGCGTTGATCGACGCCATCCAGTTCTCCAATACCACCGATACCCCGGTGGACGGTGTGCGTACCGTGAGCGTGGCGGTCACCGATGCCGGTGGCGACAACCTGGCACGCGACCCGGCCTTGACCACTGTCTACAACAGCACCTTGACGGTGAATGCGGTCAACGACGCTCCGGTAGCTGCTGGCAACAGCACTGCCACCGGCAGTGAAGACAGCCCGGTCACCGTGACCCTGGGTGGCAGCGATGTGGACGGCACCGTCGATTACTTCACCATTACCTCGGTCCCAGCCGATGGCGTGCTGCTGCGCGATGCCAATGATCCGCTCAGCGTTGTGACAGTCGGCGATACCATCACTGCGACCGGCAACGGCGCTACCCTGACCTTCGTGCCGAACGCCAACTGGAACGGCAGCACCAGCGTGGTCTACACCGCCACTGACAACCAGGGTGCGACCAGCACCAACACTGGCACTGTCGCCATCAGCGTGAAGGCGGTGAATGACGCCCCGGTAATCACCCATACCGACGGCAGCACCAACACCAATAACTTCGGCAACACCTTCATCGAAACCCCAGCGGCGGGCGAAACGCCTCATGCTGGCCAAGGGGTAGCGCTGATCGCTCGGGATCTGAAGCTGACCGACGTGGACAGCCCGACGCTCAAGAGCGCGACCGTGGTGCTGACCAATGCGCACGCTGGCGACAGCCTGGCGGTGAACACCGGCACCAGCGGCATCACCGCCTCCATCGTCGAGGGCGTGGATGCCAACGGCAAAGCCATCATTACCCTGAGCCTGACTGGCGATGCGACCCCGGCCCAATATCAGGCCGTGATCAACAGCATCACCTTCGATAACAATTCGCAGAACCCGAGCTCGGAAACCCGCAACATCACCATCGAAGTGCGTGACGATGCTGGCGCAGCCGCTACGGCCACCTCGCATATCGGCGTGGTGCCGGAAAACGACGCACCTGTCGTCACGGGCTCGTCCGTAAGCTTCACCGAAGGCCAGGCAGCCGTCTCCATCGTCAACGGCCTGACTATTTCCGACGTGGATAACACGACCCTGGCCAAGGCCGTGGTCACCATCAGCGGCCTGGGCGCCGGCGACACTGTCGCCTTCACCGGCACCTTGCCTTCAGGTGTGACCCTGGTCGCCAGCGATGTGGTGAACGGCGCCCAGACCTTCACCCTCAGCGGCACTTCGTCGGTGGGGACCTACCAGGCGCTGATCAACGCCATCCAGTTCTCCAACGGCACCGATACCCCTGTGGACGGTGTGCGTAACGTCACCGTGGCGGTCACTGATGTGGGCGGCAACAACCTGGCCCGCGACCCGGCCCAGACCACCGTCTACAACAGCACCTTGACGGTGAAGGCGGTGGACGACCCTAGCGTACTCAAGGCAGACACCAAGACCATCAATGAAGATGGCCAGGCCAGCGGCAACCTGTTGAGCAACGACAGCGATGCTGACAACGCCCTGAGCATCAGTTCGGTCAGCGTAGGTGGCCAAACCTACGGCATAGGCAAGGATGTCGATGTTGGAGTAGGTACCCTGAAGGTAGCCACCGATGGCACCTACAGCTTCACCCCGACCGCAGACTGGGCCGGCACCGTGCCGGAGGTGACCTACACCACCAACACCGGGGCCAGCAGCACCCTGAAGATCACCGTCAACCCAGTGGTCGACATTCCTGTGGTCAGCGTCGCCAGTGCGAACATCACCTCCACTGGCCTGAACAAGGACACCTGGACGCCAAGCGATCGCTCCAGCCTGGACGTCGGCGGTGGCAACGGCGCCAACACCCAGGTATTAATCAATACCCTGGGCGGCACCAAGGTGGACAGCAGCGCGACCATCCATGGCGTCACCGCCATGGCGTCCAGCAGCAACCTGGCCGCCGGCACCGCGACCAAGATCAGCGGCCTGGTGTACCTGGAAGCGGGCAAGAGCTACAGCTTCAGCGGCAGCGGCGATGACAGCCTGGCGATCCAGCTGGGCGGCACCACCGTGGCCACCGCCAGCTGGGGCAAGAGCTCCGGCGTCGTGAGCAGCGGCAGCTTCACGCCAACTGATACCGGCTACTACACCTTCGAACTGTACCACTACAACCAGAATGGTCCGGGCAACTACGACGTCACCCTGCTGGTCAACGGCGTGTCTACCTCACTGGCAAGCCTGACGACCTTCGGCAGTGTCCAGGACATGACCAACGCGGGCCTGGATGTGTCCAGCCTGCATGGCAGCAATGGCACGGGCTACTATACCGCGACCAGCCTGAACCACGGCCTGGAAGACACCGCCATCAAGCTGGCGCCGATCAGCGTCACCTATGGCGACACCACCGACGGTTCGGAGACCCATGTCACCACCCTCAGCGGCGCGCCAGCTGGCAGCACCCTGAGCGATGGTACCCGTACCGTCACCTTCGACAAGAACGGCTCGGCTGTGGTCGATGGGCTGGACCTGTCCAAGCTGTCGATCACCACCCCGCTGAACTACAACGGCACCTTCACCCTGACCGTCACCGCCACGGCGACCGAGCAGGGCGTGGCCAGCCCGCAAGTGCGCACCGGTACCCTGAGCGTGACCGTCGACGCGGTGAACGACGCGCCGGTGGTCACCCTGACCCCGGGCAGCGGCACCAGCGCTGACGTGACCTACGTGGAGAACGCCGCCGCGACCGCCTTGGTCAAGCAGTTGAGCATCAGCGATGCCGACGGCACCAACACCCTCAAGAGCGCCACCGTGACCCTGAGCAATGCCCAGGCCAACGATGTGCTCAAAGTGGGCACCCTGCCAAGCGGCATCACCGCGACCATCGACACCAGCGTCAGCGGCAAGATCACCGTGACCCTGAGCGGGACCTCGACCCTGGCCAACTATGAAGCGGCCATCAAGGCGATCACCTACGCCAATACCAGCGAAGACCCAAGCGTGGTCGATCGCAGCTATAGCGTGGTGGTCAACGACGGCGGCGCCAGCTCGGTGGCCGCCAGCGGGCAGGTCCATGTCACGGCAGTGAACGATGCCCCCGTGGCGGCCACCGGCTCGGCTTCGACCAATGAAGACACCGCAGTGGTGCTCAAGTGGAGCAACTTCAGCGTCTCCGATGTGGATACCGCAGCGGACAAGCTGAGCGTGCAGGTCACTGCGCCGGCCGCCAACCAGGGCACCTTGCAGTACAAGGACGGCAATACGTGGGTTACCCTGGCCGCAGGCAGCACCCAGTTGATATCGAAGGCTGCCATCGACAGTGGTTATCTGAAATACACGCCGTCCAAGGATGCGTCGGGCACGGTCAACCTGACCTACAAGGCCTACGATGGGGCGGCCTACAGCGCCAGCAGCACGCTGAGCATCAGCGTGGCGCCGGTAGCGGATGCATCTACCCTCAAGGTGGACGGCAGCCAGACCCTGGTCGAAAACAACTCGACCACGCTCAAGCTGGTGGCCAGCACCCCGGATACCGACGGTTCGGAAACCGCCACTGTCACCAAGATTAGCAGCATCCCGGTGGGCGCAACCCTGTCCGACAGCGCTGGCCATAGCTTCACAGCCACCACGGGCAATACCGAAGTGGATGTCAGCCAGTGGACGGTCACCAGCCTGACCTACACCCCGGCGGCCTACCACAACGGCACTGACACCTTGCAGGTCACCACCACCTCCGTGGACGGCACCTCCAGGCTCGACACCGTGACCAGCCTGCCGATCACTGTCACCCCGGCGGTCTACAACCACCAGGACGGCAACGCGGGCGATGGCAGCTCCACCGGCACAGCCAACAACGACATCATGACCGGCGACATATCGGGACAGTTCGTCAAGGGCCAGAACTACAACATCGCGTTCATCGTCGACAGCTCGAGCAGCATGGGCAGCGATGGTGTCTCCGCGGCAGTGAACTCGCTCACCGAAGCGTTCAAGTCGTTGCAGGCCAGTGCCGCCAAGAATGGCGCCGGTACGGTGAACATTCTCTTGGTGGACTTCGACACCAACGTCAAGAAGTCGGTTTCAGTGAACCTGGCCAGCAGCGACGCGTTGTCCAAGTTGACCGATGCACTGAGTTCCATGTCGTCTGGTGGAACGACCAACTACGAAGATGCCTTCAAGACAACGGCCAGCTGGTTCCAGAGCAAGACGGCGCTGGCCAATGCCAACGCTACGAACCTGACCTATTTCATTACCGATGGCGAACCGAACACCTACCAGAATGCCAACCCAACGATTTATACAGCTGATGGCACATCTCATACCTTGGATGAGCTGGTTACCACAGCCAAGTACAGCATCGGTTCTGGGCAGACACTGACGGAGAGGTTTGGCGGCTCCGATCATGTAATCGTCGATAGGTCAGGGAATGTCTTGCAATGGACGTCGGTAAACGGCAAGTGGGTTTCCACAGTCATTGGCAAGATCCATACTGAAGGCAATGGTACTTATGATGTCACCGACACCACAGGAGCAAATACCGGTTTCACAGACGCGGCTACCGCCGACGCCAAGTCTGCCTATGCCGCACTCAAGGCAGTGAGCCCAACGGTCGAAGCCATCGGCCTCAACTCCTCGATCTCGGCTGACAAGCTCAAGCCCTACGACACCGATGGCAAGGTGCAGACCAACGTCGACCCATCGAAGCTGGCGGACGCCATCCTCGGTCACGACGTGGCTACCCCGGCGGGCGCCGACACCCTCAACGGCGAGGCCGGCAACGACATCATCTTCGGGGATGCCATCAAGCTGACGGGTTATTCTAGCGATGGCGTGGAAAACCTGCGTGCCTACGTCTCGGATGTCACCAAGGTCAGCAGCGTGAGCGATTCGGCGCTGCACCAGTACGTGACCGAGCATGTATCGGAAATCGCCAAGCTGACGGACTCGAGCTCTGGTGGCAGCGACACGCTATTGGGCGGCGAAGGCAACGACATCTTCTTCGGTCAAGGTGGTAACGACGTCCTCAACGGAGGGGCCGGCAATGACACACTGGTCGGCGGTAATGGGGCAGATACCTTCGTATGGAACAAAGGCAACACGGGTACGGATACCATTGCCGACTTCAGCACCAGCCAGGGCGATGTCATCGACCTCAGCGACCTGCTGTCCGGCCATGGCAGTGACCTGACCCAGTACCTGCAGGTGGGCAAGGACAGCGATGGCACCGCCACCCTGCTGGTCAGCAGCGCGGGCAAGTTGAGCTCTACCGCCGCGGCGGACACCAACGCGGCGGCGGCGGACGTCACCATCAAGGTCAGCGGCATTGGCTACGATGCGCTCAAGAGCCTGGTGGCCGGCGCGGACAGCCATATCAAGGTCGATCACGCTTGACGCCGAGCCACCCGGGGCTGCCGTCCCGGGTGGCGCTGGTGGTGCCGCCTGTGCTTGCCCTATGCTAAGGGCACCAATCATGAGGGTTCTGTGATGTTCTATGTCGAGCGCAATGGCGAAGGCCAGCTTATGCGGGTCCAGCCAACAGAGTTTCCCGGCTATACCGAAACCCTGGCCGCCGACCATCTGGATATCCAGGCCTGGTTCAGTAGCGAGGCGGTGGAAACCAGCCTCAAGCAGTTGCGCCAAAGTGACTTGGACATGGTGCGGGTACTGGACGACCTGATCCAGCTGCTCACCAGCAAAGGCGTCATCCGCATCACCGACCTCCCGCCCGCTGCCCAGGCCAAGCTGCTCGACCGCACCCAGGCGCGCGAAGCCCTGGGGGGCTTGAGCCGTTTGATCAACGACGAAGAAACCGGCCTTATCTAAGCACCTCCGTGGGGAACCAGCGAAGCGAGTCAATCCGCGCAGCCTGCCTGCCGGACTCTCGCTTCGCTGTTTTCCTGTTGACAGCCAGCAGGCGCCTCTCCACGCACACCACCTATCACTCTGGCAATTTGTAACTATTGACTACACTGTAAGCTTGCTCGAATATTGATAGTTAGCAACCTATCAATCATGTGGTGCCTGTGAACACACTCGACAAGCTCCAGTTGAACGTCAGCAGCGGCCTGGTCGTCGCCGGTCGGCATTGGCGGCGTATCTGCCAGACGACCTTGGCCAACTACGGTATCTCCGAAGCGTGCGCGGTGCCTTTGCTGGTCATCGTGCGCCTGGGTGATGGGGTGCGCCAGGTTACGGTGGCCCAGGCCGCTGGCCTGGAAAGCCCTTCGCTGGTACGCCTGTTGGACCAGTTGTGCGCCCAGGGCCTGGTGATACGCACCGAAGATGCCACCGACCGGCGCGCCAAGGCCTTGAGCCTTACCGCCGAGGGTCGTAGCCTGGCCGAAGCCATCGAGGGCGAACTGGTAAGGCTGCGTCGCGATGTGCTCAAGAACGTGGAAAAAGCGGACCTGGAAGCCGCCCTGCGCGTGGTGCGGGCTTTCGAGGAAGCCGGGCAGGGGTCGGCCGTATGGGCATCCTGAAAGGCTTTTTCAGCGACCTGCCCCCTGCCCAGGACTGGTGGTACGGGGTGCGTACCTTCTGCGCTTCCATGCTGGCGCTGTACATTGCCTTGAAGCTGGAAATGCCGCGGCCGTACTGGGCCATGGCCACGGTCTATATCGTATCCAGCCCTTACGTAGGCCCAACCAGCTCCAAGGCCGTCTATCGCTTCCTGGGGACCTTGCTAGGGGCCAGCGCGGCCGTGCTGTTGGTGCCCTTGTTTGTCCAGGCGCCGGCCTTGCTGGCCATCGTGGTCGGCCTGTGGACCGGCACCTTGTTGTTCCTTTCCTTGCATCTGCGCACCGCCAATTTCTATGCATTGATGCTGGCCGGCTACACCATGCCGATGATCGCCCTGCCAGTGGTGGATAACCCCGCGGCCGTGTTCGACGTGGCTTCGGCGCGTACCCAGGAGATCTTCATCGGCATCGTCTGCGCGGCGGTGATTGGCGCGATCTTCTGGCCGCGGCGGCTGGCACCGGTGGTGTCCGGGGCGCTGGACAAATGGTTCAAGGAAGCCAGCGACTACAGCCTGCGTTATCTGTCGCGAAGCGTCAGCGCAGAGGAAGTGGCCCCGCTGCGGGCCTCCATGGTGGTGACCTTCAACTCCCTGGAGCAGATGATCGGCCAGCTTTCTCATGAAGGCGCTACGCCCCAGAGTGTGCGAAATCGCAAGGAGTTGCGCGGGCGGATGATTCATCTTCTGCCTGCCATCGATGCGCTGGATGACGCCCTGGTGGCCTTGGAGCGGCGCACGCCTGAGCTGGCGGCACGGATGGCTCCGATCCTGGAGCATGCCCAGCGCTGGGTGAGCGCCAGCGCCGACGCGCCTGGCGAAGCGGCCTGGCAGGCATTGCACGCGCAGATCGACCAGGCCCGCCCCGCCAACGAGGCGCTGGGCGACCGGCATAACCTGCTGCTGGCCAACGCGCTCTACCGGCTCGAAGAGTGGATCGATCTTTGGCAGGACTGTCGGACACTGCACGTAGCCATCGCCAGCGAACAGCGCCAGCCCTGGAAAGCCGTGTACCGGCACTGGCGCCTGGGCCGGCTGACGCCGTTCTTCGACCGAGGCCTGTTGCTGTATTCGGCGCTGTCCTCGGTGACCGCCATCATCGCCGCCAGCGCTATCTGGATGCTGACCGGGTGGGCCGATGGGGCCAGCGCCGTGGTGCTCGCCGCCGTGTCCTGCAGCTTCTTCGCCTCCATGGACGACCCGGCGCCGCAGATCTACCGGTTCTTCTTCTGGACCCTGGTGTCCGTGGTGCTGTCGGGCCTGTATTTATTCCTCGTGCTGCCCAACCTGCATGACTTCGCCATGCTGGTGCTGGCGTTCGCGGTGCCCTTTATCTGGATAGGCGCGCTGACGGTGCAACCGAAGTTCTATCTGGGCACCCTGCTTACCATCGTCAACAGCTCCACGTTCATCAGTATCCAGAGCCAATACGATGCGGACTTCATGAGTTTCATCAACGGCAATATCGCCGGCCCCGCCGGGCTGCTGTTCGCCTTCTGCTGGACACTTGTAGTGCGGCCTTTCGGCACCGAGGCGGCGGCGCGCCGGCTGACCCGCTTCGGCTGGAAGGACATCGTGCGGCTTGGCGAGCCCGGCACCTTGCAGGAGCACCGGCAGATGGCGGTCCGCCTGCTAGACCGGCTGATGCAACTGCTGCCGCGTCTGGGGCAGGTTGGCCAGGACACCGGCGGTGCCCTGCGCGATGTGCGAGTGGCCCTCAACCTGCTGGATATCCTGGCCTATGCGCGGCGCGTGGAGCCCTCAGCCCAAGCGTCGTTGCAGCAAGTCGTGGAGGAGGTCGCCGCTTATTTTTCGGCGTGCCTGAAGGCAGGGGAGCGCTTGCCAGCGCCCCTGGACATTCTCAAGACGCTGGATCGTGCCCGCCGTGGCCTGGGCAATAGCCTGGCGAGCGACGCCTGTCCCCATCTGCTGCTGGCCTTGAGTGGCCTGCGCCTGGCGCTGCTGCCGGGTACTGAAATGGTGGTGGAAGGCGAGCAGGCGCAAGAACAGCCTCCCTATGGTATCGATGGAGCGCCATTGTGATCGGTGAACTGGATATCGGCGGGATCTTCCTGCCGACCCTGCTAGGCATCATGGCCATCGCCTATGGGCTGTTCCTGGCGGTGCATGCCGTGCTCAACCGGCTGCATTTCTATCGCCTGGTGTGGCACCGGGCCCTGTTCAACATTGCCCTTTATGCCGTGCTGCTGAGCGCGGTGGACGTAATCTGCCGAAGCCTGATGACATGAAAAAACCCTTGTTGACCTTTGGCCGCCTCTTTCTCACTCTGATCGTGGTGGCGCTCGCCGTGGTGCTGGTATGGCGCATGGTGATGTACTACATGTTCGCGCCCTGGACCCGGGACGGGCATATCCGTGCCGATATCGTGCAGATCGCCCCGGACGTGTCCGGCCTGATCGAACAGGTGCCGGTGCATGACAACCAGTGGGTCAAGCGTGGCGATGTGCTGTTCACCATCGATCAGGACCGCTTCCACCTGGCCCTGCGCCAGGCCCAGGCAGGGCTGGCCGATCGCAAGGAAACCCTGGCCCAGGCGCAGCGTGAGAACAGGCGCAACCGGGGCCTTGGCAACCTGGTGGCCAAAGAGCAACTGGAAGAAAGCCAGTCCCGAGAAACCCGTGCCCAGGCAGCCCTGCTCGAGGCCCAGGTTGCGGTGGACGCCGCCCAGCTGAACCTGGATCGCTCGGTAGTGCGCAGCCCGGTCAATGGCTATGTGAACGATCGCGCTCCCCGGGAGCACGAGTTCGTCAGTGCGGGTCGCCCGGTGCTCTCGGTGGTCGATGCCGATTCCTTCCACATCGATGGCTATTTCGAAGAAACCAAGTTGCCTCATATCCATGTCGGCCAGGCGGTGGATATCCGCGTCATGGGCGACACGGCCCGTCTGACCGGGCATGTGCAGAGTATCTCCGCGGGTATCGAAGACCGCGACCGCAGCAGCGGTAGCAACCTGCTGCCCAACGTAAACCCTGCCTTCAGCTGGGTACGCCTGGCGCAACGTATCCCGGTGCGGATCGCCTTCGACCAGGTGCCGAAGGATTTCCGCATGATCGCCGGGCGTACCGCCACGGTGTCCTTGCTCGATGATGCGCGGGCAGCGGGACAGCCGGAGGCGGCGCAATGAACGGTCTGTGGCGAGCCCTGACGCTGACCGGTCTGGTGACCGGGCTAGTGAGCCTGGCGGCCTGCCAGACCGTGGGCCCGGACTATCACCTCCCAGCCAACGCGGCGCTGCAGCGTCCCGACCTGCAAGGCAATCTCGGTACCGACAACCCCAACGTAGTATCGGCGCCTGTGCCGAACGATTGGTGGCGGCTGTACCATGACCCGCGCCTGGATGCGCTGGTACGCCAGGCCCTGGCGTCCAACACCGACTTGCGTGTGGCGGCGGCGAATATTGCACGGGCACGCTACCAGACCGAGCAAGCCAAGGCGGAGGGCGGGTTCAATGCTAGTATCAGCGCCGAAGCCCAGCGCCTGCAGGAGTCGGGGCAGGCGTTTCTGCTTACCGAGAAGGTGCCGGTGGACAACATAGGCGCGGCCTCCATCAAGACGTCCTACCAGTTTGACCTCTGGGGCACGCTCAAGCGCGGCGTGGAAGCGGCCAATGCCAATGCCGACGCGGCCCAGGCCGCGGCCGATACCGCGCGCATCACGGTGGTGGCCGACGTAGTGCGGGCCTATACCCAGGTGTGCGCGGCCAATGAAGAGCGTGACATCGCCCTGCGCTCCCTGGAATTGCAACAGCAAGGGGTAGACTTGGCACAGCGCCTGCGTGACGCAGGGCGCGGTGATGAAACCCAGGTCACCCGCACCCAGACCCAATTCAAATCCCTGCGTGCCGAGCTGCCGCGCTACCAGGCCGAGCGCGCCGCGGGCCTGTATCGCCTGTCCATGTTACTCGCCAGGCCTGTGGAGCAATTGCCCGCCGGGGTAGGGGATTGCGCGGAACTGCCCCATATCGCCCAGCTATTGCCTGTAGGCGATGGCAGCAGCCTGCTCAAGCGCCGTCCGGACATCCGCCGGGCCGAGCGCCAGCTGGCCGCCGCCACAGCCCGTATCGGGGTTGCGACCGGCCAGCTGTACCCGGACATCAGTATCGGCGCCACTGTGGGTACCGTAGGGCTGTTGGAGGATCTGGGCGGGCCGGCCACCAACCGCTGGGGCTTCGGCCCGATGATCAGCTGGACGGTACCCACCAACGGCGCCCGCGCCCGTATCCGCGAAGCCGAGGCGGCCACTCAGGGTGCCCTGGCCAGTTTCGATGGGGTGGTGCTCAATGCCGTGCGCGAAGCGCAAACCAGCCTGTCGAGCTATGCCGCGGCCCTTGAGCGTCGCGATGCCCTGGCCGAAGCCGAACGCTCAGCCCACCAGGCCGCGGACCAGACCCATCAGTTCTACCTGGCCGGACGCCAATCCTTCCTGGAAGACCTCCAGGCCACCCGCACCTATACCAGCGCCCGCGCTCAGCTGGCCGAAGCCAACACCCAGGTCGCCATGCTCCAGATCGACCTCTTCCTGGCCTTGGGTGGCGGGTGGGAGCGGTAGCAACCGGCGAAGCGATGAACCCGATGGGAGCCTGCGAAGCTGACGAACTGTGCTCGATCAGAAAGCCTTTTCATCACCTCGCGGTTCAATCAATGGGGTCAGTTCACCCGGTGGGAGCCAGCGGAGCTGGCGAAGGTGGTATCACCGCAACAGACTGAACGCGCCCTTGGCGCCGCGCTTGATGCGTTCCAGCTCGCGGCTGACGGAAAAGGCCCCGGCTTCGCGCCGACGCCGGTTGAGTTGCACATTCACCGCCTTGGCATACAACCCCTGAAGCCGCTCTTGCAATTGCACCAAGCCAAAGGCGGGCTGGCCTTGGGGTAGCGCGGTCAGGATGAGGTCGGGCAGGTCCAGCAGCTGAGCGTTGTAGGCCAGGGCGTCGCCGGCGGCGCGGGCGGCCTTGCTACCATCGTCCAGGCTAAAGGCCGCGGGCCAGCTGCCAGCGGGTACCAGCCGATCGCCCTGGGTAAGGATCCCCAGTATCGCCGCTGGCTCGTGCTCAAGGTTCTCAGGCTTGGCGAACCACAGCTTGAGCCGCTCGCGGAACTGCTTGTCCAGGGCGCGGGCTGGCTGGTTGGCTTTCAAGGCCCAGATGATCAGATCACACTCGCACACTTCCTTGAACACCAAGGCGTCTACCGCTTCGCTGCCATCCAGCCCGGGAAGGTCGACCAGGCGAATGTTGGGCGCGCCTTCGATTGCACATTCGTACACGGCTACGCCATCAGTGGCGGGCAGGGCGCTGACTTCGGCATTCAGGCTGCCGGTGAGGGCATTGATCAGCGAGGACTTGCCAGCGCCCACCTGGCCGACCAGGCAGATGCGCACCGGGTCCAACGGTGGCGCCTTGCGAGCGTCGTCGCGTTCGGTGACGCGGGCCGCCTGGAGTTGATCGTCATCGAGACGGAAATGCCCGCCATACAGGTCGATGGCAGCCCTGAGCACTTCCAGCAACAGCAGGTACTTCAGACGATTCTGTAACTCGTCGCTAAGGCCACTGAACACCTCGCCTCGCAACTGCGTCAAGGCCTCCGCCACCAGGCCCTGGGGTGAAATCAGGCGCGCGGCCCGGTACAGGTTGAACGCCTTGCGAGCGAGCGGGCCATAGCGTTCCACCTGCTCGTTCAAGCTCAGCAAGGTCGACAGGCGCAAATGGTCGACACCCGGCACATGGGCTTTGAGCACGCGGCGGTAACGACGGCTGACCTGCTCGATGATGGCCAGCAGCTCGGGCGCGGTGAAGGCCCAGTGGGCCCGGCTGGATTGGGCATCATACCGGCTCGCCACCAGCCTCAACACGGCCAGACCCGTATGCGGGAGCTCCTGCCAAGGTACCTCTGCGGCCACCATGGCGCGCAGCTCCGGCATCAGCGCCTGCTGCACTTCACGGTCCTGAGGGCGCCAGTAGTCCGGGGTGCGCGGCGTCGCTTCGAGAGCTTCCCGTACCGCCGGCCCCATTTTCTGGCCGAACCGGCGGCGGGCCAGCAGCAGGCCCAAACTGCTCAGCAAGGTGCAAGCGATCAGCACCAGGATCAGGTGCAACACATAACCGTAACGGATCACGGCGTAAAGACCGAACCCGGCCAGTACCAACAGCGGCAGCACCACCGAGACCAGGGCATAGGGCATCACCCGGTCTGACAGCCGGGTCAGCGCGGCCAACCCACTAAAGGTTCTTTTCATCGCGAGCCACCGGAAGGATATGGTTGAAGGCGTTCTTGTAGAGCGCTTGCAGCTCCGCGGCGCTGATGCTTTCCCCACGGGACAGGCGATAGAAGTACAGGCAGGCTGCCCTGCCCAGGGCGTAGGTAAAGCCGTAGCTGGCGGCCGCCGCCGATGCGCTGCCTACCGTTTGGCCAACCACGGGAATCAGCTTCAGCAGCTGGCGCAGGCCAAGCCGTGAGGCGTAGTGCACACCGAAACCGGTGCCCAGGGCAGCAGCGAATTGCGCCAGCAAGCGCCGGTCATAAGCCAGGCCATATTGATTGGCGAGGCTGTGCAGCATCTTCAGTTGTACTGTTGGCACAGCCACCAGGCCAACGGCAGGGATGGCATCGGCAGCGCCCGCGGCCCCTGCGTACCAGATGACCTCCTTCTTCAGCCGCTGGAAGTTGCGCTCTTCCACATCGGCATGGGCCCGATGCTCGAACAGCTCGCCAAGGATCGGCAGCCGCTCGGCCAGCTTCTGCGTCAGGGCCTTCAGGCCATAGGGCCGGCCGTCCAGGTCGCCGAAGTCCACCGCCACGGCATCGACCTGTCCCCAGTTTTGCCGGACCTGCTCTTCATTACGAGCGATGCAACGTTCCCGTTCCGTCACGTCATCGATCTGCAATACGCCGGTATGTACTAGCAAGGCTTCCCGAACCTTGCCGGAGCGACGGATCTGCCTGAGCGCGGCGAGCACCTGGGACTGCTCTGGATCCTCGGCCTTCATGACCACGATCAGCGCATGGCTGGTGCGCTCGCAGTTGGCCAGGTCCTCGCGAGCGTCGTAGTCCGCTTCGGCCAGGCCCCGGGTATCCAGGAACGCCATCACTGGGGTTTCGGTAGGATAGGCATAGCGGACGGAGGTCAGGGTGCAAGGTCGGAACCCTGCTCCTACCTCGACACGGTCCAGGCCTGTGAGCGCCCGCACCAGCGATGATTTGCCCGCACCGGTCTTGCCCAGCAGCCACAACGTAGGCAGGTGCGCCTCGCTGCGCTGGAAAGCCTTTTCCAGCGAGGGGTTGGCCGCTGGGTTGAGGGTGCGGTAAACACGGTCGAGCAGGCTCATGAAGGTGCATTCCAGTGGGGCATGGACATTAGGCCCGTTGCGCTGGGAAAAAATCCTGGCACTTGGCAAGCGACTGTCCCGCCAAGACTCGCGAGGTTACCTGGGGCCTGCCGTCGCGGACAGGAAAACCTCTATTCCAAGGGGCTACGGGGTGTGCGGACCCTTTCCTACAGAAACTTAAGCCTCGCCTGATTCAGAGCGCTCGGGCGTGCGCTTTATAGTCCGGCTGAAACTCGCACAGAAGGACGCCATGGCATGTTCGACCACCGTCAGTACGTACCGGTGCTGAAATGGCGCCACGGGGAATACCAGGCCCTGGCTCGCGTCAGCGATCTGCTACGCAGCCGTATAACGCCACTGCTGGAGATCCCGGCCGAAGCCTGGGACCACGAAACGGCGCAGCCGCAGAAAAGCATCGACGACCACATCGAGCACTTCGGGCGACGCCTCATGGCCAACTGGGGCAGCCTGCCCTGCTTCGTGGACTCCTGCCACCTGCCGGCGGACGCGCTCTGCGCCAGCGGCATCCATCACTTCGAACGCCTGCTTGAGCTGGCGGCCCAAGCGGGCTGCCTGGCGCTACCGGTGACTGGGCTGAACCGACACTACCAATACCAGGCCGCCACCGCGCGTATCGTTCGTCGCCAGGGCCGAGGCCTTTGCCTGCGGTTGACCGGCGAAGACTACGATCGCCCGGAGCTGGCCGCTCAGGTAGGAGGCCTGCTGGCCTATATGGGTCTGGCCCCTGGCCAAGTGGACCTGATCCTGGACTTCCACCAGCATATAGCCCATTGCGCCACTGCCCAGGCCGGGCATGCCCAGGCCTTGCTCGAGCACACTCCCTTGCTGGCACGCTGGCGTAGCCTGACCTTGCTAGGGTCGGCCTTTCCGACCGAGACGGAGGAACAGATGCGGCCCTACCTGCAGGTCGCCCGGCGCTATGAGTGGCTGGCCTACAAGCAATTGTCCAGGCGCCTCGGGGAAACCCGGCGCCCCGCCTTCGGCGACTACAGCATCGCTCATCCGCTTACCGGACTGTCCGATCCGCGTCTGGAAAAGCCTCAGGCCATGATCGACTACACCGTGGCCGATGGCTGGCTGAGGGCCCAGCGAGGGCCGGTACGCCACGATGGGCACGACCAGTACCGAGAGCTTTGCCAGCAGGTGCTGACCTCCGGGCAATTCGACGGCGAGTGCTTTTCCTGGGGAGATGAATGTATCCAGCAATGCGCCGAGCTCGGCATTCCGGCTCAGGGGGCCGGCGGGTGGGCCGCGATCGGGCATAACCATCATTTCACCCGGGTAGTCCTTGAGCTGGCGAACTTTCATATGTCTTAGCGCTGCCCCCGGCGTTGCAGGGATTCTTCCGGAGCGAATGACCGAGTGATCTCACGTAGCAGATGTCTTCCATCCCGATTCATGAAAAGCTGTGCAGCTTCATTGCAAGGAGCATCCCGATCCATGAGCAAGATTCTCCCTACCGCGATCGGCGCGGTCATCGTCGCGGGCGCGGCCATCACCGGCATGGCCTGGTACACCGGTACCCAGGTCGAGCCCCTGCTGCGCCAGCAGGTCAGCGAAACGAACCAGCAGATCCAGGCGAGCCTAGCCGGGCAGCCGGTAAGCGCGAAGGTGGAGCTGACTAGGTTCGAGCGCCATCTCTTCAGCAGTACGGCGCATTTCGTCAACACCATTCAGGCGCCGGATTTCAATGGCGGCCAGCCTCTACAAATAGAGGCCACCGCGCAGATCGAGCACGGTCCCTTGCCGTGGTCCAGGGTGCGGGTATTCAAGTGGCTGCCGGTCATGGCTGCCATGGACTATCAACTGGTGCCTGGCGGTGAATTCAGCCAGCTGCTGAGCTTGCCGGAAGGTCAGGCGCCCATCACCGTCTACAGCGTGTTCGGCTACGGCCGTACCCTGGACACTGAGTTCCATGCCGTGCCGTTCAGATGGCAGAGCGGGCAGGGCGTACTGAGTTTCACCGGGCTGGAAGGCACGGGCAAGGGCACAATCGATGGCAAGAAGAACGAGGTGGACGCGCGTATCGCAAGCTTTACCTATACCTCCACCGATCCCGACGCTCCCGTCAACATCGAACTGAAGAACGTGAAGCTGCATACCGGCGGGATCAAGGGCGAGTCCGGTTTCTACCTGGGCAACACCAGCATGGAAACCGAACGGATGAGCGTCGGCTCCGGCGGTGAATCGGTGTTGGAAGTGACCGCATTGGCGGCCAATGGCAGCCTGGAAGAGCTTGAAGGCAAGCTCAAGGGTTTCGTCGACTATCGCTTCGGCTCTGCCACTGCCGCGGGTGAGGCCGTGGGAAGCGGGCAGATGCGCTGGGTGTTCGATAAGCTGGACATCCAGGCCAGCCGAGACCTGGCCAGGTTCTATCAGGAAGTGGTAGCCCCCCAGGCCGCCGAAGCCACCCAGGAGCATCGCCCGCTGCACCTGCAACTGACTGCGGAGCAACAAGCGGCCTGGCAGGCGAGCCTGCAGCGTCTTCTGCAAGGCAAGCCCCATGTGGAACTGCAGCCACTGGGTTTGAAGACCGCCTCCGGTGAAAGCCATCTCTCCCTAGCCTTGGACTTCACCGCTCCGGCCAACCCGAACGCCCCCGCACCGGAAGTGTTCCAGAACAGCCTCAGCCTCCTCGATGCTCGCCTGTCCCTGGCCAAGGGCACCTTGCGCGATCTCGCCATGCTCAAGGGCCGCCTGGAGGGCCAGACCGACGCCGCCATCCTGGCCCAGAACGGCGATGCCGCCGCGACCATGGTCGCCACCCTCGCAACGCTGCAAGGCCTGGCCAAGGCTGAAGGAGATGCCGTGGTCTCAACCTTGCGCTACGAGAACGGCAGCGTGGACTTCAACGGCCAGAAGATGACGCCCCAGGAATTCGCGGGTTTCCTGATGGCGGCGTTCGGGCAAAGGTGATGCGGTGATAGGCTTTTGGCGTCAGGCTGGAGTGTAGGAGACAAGGGACGGCCGGCCTACGAATGAGGCATATCCCTCGGGGGGACGGTTCAGGACCTGTTCGGAAGCTTCGTCCCTTTGGTCCACGCTTATAAGATATCCTTTAAGGAAACCTTATCGTACTTAAGATTTCATTATAAGAAATCTTAGCCGCCGGGGAGCGCTGTTAAGATTGCATTAAATGATATCTTATTACCTATAGGATGTCGGCTGGTATAACCTTATGAAAAGCTTTTTCCCTGTCCAAAGCGCCTCGCTGCTTTACCGTATAGGTCTTCTGGTGAAGGAGGCCCGTCTGCGCATGGGGATACGGCAGGCTGACCTGGCTGCTATGGCCGGGATTTCTCTTCGAGCGGTTCGTCACCTCGAGGGCGGGAAGCCTGAAGGGGTCTCGTTGCGCGATTTCATGCTCGCGCTATTTACTGTTGGTGTCTCTGACCGGGTTTTCCAAGCGCTGCTCGATGACCCTGCGCTTGATCTCGACTCTTTGGAAACCAACACGACCAAGCGAGTAAGACTGCCGCGTAGTAACCCGGAGGACTTCTAGTGTCACGCGCTTACATTTATATGGAATGTCCAGAAACGCGCGAGACCCTGACCTTGGGCAGACTGACCCTTGCAGGTGGTACGGGAACCTTCGTCTATGCGCCGGAAATCGTGGATGCCAGGCGTTGGGTGCCTGATCCGATACGATATCCGCTCTCCGCTCGACCTTTTCGGGTGCAGAAGAATGGGGGGGTTCCAGGGTTCATTGATGATGCGATGCCAGATGGTTGGGGAGAACGGCTGCTGCGCCGCACCCGAAAAGGAGAGCTCACTCCGATCCAGCTTCTGTTGTTATCTCCTAATGAGGATCGCGCCGGAAATATAATGGCTGGTGAAGATCGCACACCGAGGCCCGGTGTAGGCGAAAGGCCCATGAAAATGCTTGAAGCCAAAGGGCTCGATCACTTCATCGATGTTTGTGCTGCGATCTATGACAGCCAGCTGAGCGCTGAGCAGCTGGAAGCATTAAGAATACGAGATCAGCGCTCAGCTGTCGGCGGTGCCAGGCCCAAACGCACGTACCGTTTTGATCACAAGCTGATTCTTGCTAAGCCACGCGACAAATTCGATCACTACGATCTGCCTAAATTCGAGTATGCCTGCATGACTTTCGCGGCTAGTAAGGGCATGAATGTAGCCCGGACTGCGCTCTATCAAAGTGAGAAAGGCAACACGTTGCTAGTGGAGCGATTTGACAGAGAATGGTCAGAGGAAGATGCAAGGTTTCGGCGCATCCCGATGATGAGTGGCTTGACTCTTCTCGATGCCGAATGGCATGCGCAGCGCAACAACGGGTGGCTCTACGCGGCGCTCGCCGATGAGCTATACCGCAGAGGCGCGCCAGATTCTGATAGGCAAGAGCTCTACAGGCGTATGGCCTATAACGCTCTTGCAGGGAACAGTGACGATCATCCTCGCAACCACGCAGTGATCTGGCAGGAAGGGGCTTGGCGTCTTTCGCCTATGTATGACGTGCTTCCAATACTGGGAGAGGGACCTGCACAGAGGCTGTCGATGGCTGTTGGTATCGACGGTACCCTGCTAAGTCGAGCTAACCTGCTTAGCCAGCATAAGCATTTTGCACTGACGAAAGATGAGGCGGCGGGCATATTGGACGAGGTCGCTTCTTGGGGGCCGGAGCTGATAGAACACTATGCAAAGCACTTGGCTGGCGCTGAGCTGGATGCGGCGGTGGAGGCAACATGTAGCGAGAGACTACTGGCTTAGGGGCAACTGCGAAGGATTCTCCTGAGCGATGCTTGGTTCCCCGTCCGGCGCGCTAAAGAGCCCCTGCCTGCGAGTATCCGATCTCGAAACGCTTCAGTTTGTATATCCCTTCGGCTCTCAGGATTTCCCGGGGATAGCCTGATATACCAAGCGGCCGGTATGAGGGTAGATAGAAGAGATAGCCAGAAACGACAAAGCCCGCACGGGGCGGGCTCTGCGGGGCGTTTCATAGGCATCGGTAAACAACTAGAAACATTGATCTGGCGCACTCGGCGGGATTCGAACCCACGACCCCTGCCTTCGGAGGGCAGTACTCTATCCAGCTGAGCTACGAGTGCAACGCGGGCGCCATGATACCCATGTCTAGGGTGCCCGTCTATGCTGATAAGTCGCCCTGCGTTTCCGTAGCCCCGGTTCGCAGGCCTGGCGGGCCTGCTATCAGGGAATCCTCCACGCGATGTTCTTTTTTTCGAACAGCTATTGTCCTTTTCTTGCCCAGATCCTAGGATGCGTTTGAGATTTCAAACGCCCAAACGCTGGGCGCCCATCCGCCAACCTCAGGCTTCGCACGGGCGAGGCCAGCTTAGGGAGCCGACATGCAGCTCAAAGATGCCCAACTGTTCCGCCAGCAGGCTTATGTAGATGGTGCCTGGGCGGACGCCGACAGCGGCCAGACCATCAGCGTCAACAACCCGGCCACGGGTGAGATCCTGGGCAGCGTGCCGAAGATGGGCAAGGCTGAAACCCGCCGGGCCATCGAAGCGGCCGACCGCGCCCTGCCGGCCTGGCGCGCGCTGACGGCCAAGGAACGCGCCGCCAAGCTGCGCCGCTGGTACGAGCTGATGCTGGAAAACCAGGACGACCTGGGCCGCCTGATGACCCTAGAGCAGGGCAAGCCGCTGGCCGAGGCCAAGGGCGAGATCGCCTACGCGGCCTCGTTCCTGGAATGGTTCGCCGAGGAAGCCAAGCGCGTCTATGGGGATGTGATCCCTGGTCACCAGCCCGACAAGCGCCTGATCGTGCTCAAGCAGCCCATCGGCGTGACTGCGGCCATTACCCCCTGGAATTTCCCGGCAGCCATGATCACCCGCAAGGCCGGGCCAGCCCTGGCGGCTGGTTGCACCATGGTACTCAAGCCTGCTTCGCAGACCCCTTACTCGGCCTTGGCCCTGGCCGAGCTGGCCGAGCGCGCCGGCATTCCGAAGGGTGTCTTCAACGTGGTCACCGGCAGCGCGGGTGAAGTGGGCGGCGAGCTCACCGGCAACCCTACCGTACGCAAGTTGTCGTTCACCGGCTCCACCGATATCGGCCGCCAGCTGATGGCCGAGTGCGCCGCAGACATTAAGAAAGTTTCCTTGGAGCTGGGCGGCAACGCGCCCTTCATCGTGTTCGACGACGCGGACCTGGACAAGGCCGTGGAAGGGGCGATGATCTCCAAGTACCGCAACAACGGCCAGACCTGCGTCTGCGCCAACCGCATCTATGTACAGGATGGTGTCTACGACGCCTTCGCCGAGAAGCTCAAGGCGGCGGTGGCCAAGCTCAAGGTCGGTAATGGCCTGGAAGATGGCACCACCACTGGCCCGATGATCGACGAAAAGGCCGTGGCCAAGGTCAAGGAGCACATTGCCGATGCCGTGGGCAAGGGCGCCAGCGTGCTGACCGGCGGCGATGTCATCGAAGGCAACTTCTTCCAGCCGACCGTACTGCTGAACGTACCGGCCAGCGCGGCCGTGGCCAAGGAAGAAACCTTCGGCCCGCTGGCGCCGCTGTTCCGCTTCAAGGACGAGGCCGAGGTGATTGCCGCGGCCAACGATACCGAGTTCGGCCTGGCTTCATATTTCTACGCCAAGGACCTGAGCCGCGTCTTCCGGGTTGCGGAAGCCCTGGAATACGGCATGGTCGGAATCAACACCGGCCTGATCTCCAACGAGGTCGCGCCTTTCGGTGGCGTGAAAGCCTCCGGCCTGGGCCGTGAAGGCTCCAAGTACGGCATCGAAGACTACCTGGAAATCAAATACCTCTGCCTGAGCGTATAAGCGCGGGCAGCACTTACCCCGGGCATCCCGGCCGCTGGGCAGTCGATCATCGTATGCTGCCCCGCCGTGCCAGGTGCCCTGTTCTGATCCGCGCCGACGATGAGCGGCGCTCGAGGAGCTTTCCCATGAGCAAGACCAACGAATCCCTGATGCAGCGGCGCATGGCCGCTGTGCCACGTGGTGTCGGCCAGATCCACCCGATTTTCGCCGACCACGCCAAGAACTCCACTGTTACCGACGTCGAAGGCCGTGAATTCATCGACTTCGCCGGCGGCATCGCCGTGCTCAACACCGGTCACCTGCACCCCAAGATCGTCGCCGCGGTGGAAGCTCAGTTGCACAAGCTGACCCATACCTGCTTCCAGGTCCTGGCCTATGAGCCCTATGTCGAGCTGTGCGAAAAGATCAACGCCAAGGTGCCCGGCGACTTCGCCAAGAAGACTCTGCTGGTGACCACCGGCTCCGAAGCCGTGGAAAACGCCGTGAAGATTGCCCGAGCAGCCACTGGCCGCGCGGGCGTGATCGCCTTCACCGGCGGTTATCATGGCCGCACCATGATGACCCTGGGCCTGACCGGTAAGGTCGTGCCTTACTCGGCCGGCATGGGCCTGATGCCCGGCGGCATCTTCCGCGCCCAGTACCCGTGCGAGCTGCACGGCGTAAGCGTGGACGACAGCATCGCCAGCATCGAGCGCATCTTCAAGAACGACGCCGAGCCACGTGACATCGCCGCCATCATCATCGAGCCTGTGCAGGGCGAGGGTGGCTTCTATGTCGCGCCCAAGGCCTTCATGGCACGCCTGCGCGCCCTGTGCGACCAACACGGCATTCTGTTGATCGCCGACGAAGTGCAGACCGGCGCTGGCCGTACCGGCACCTTCTTCGCCATGGAGCAGATGGGCGTCGTGCCGGACCTGACCACCTTCGCCAAATCCATCGCCGGCGGTTTCCCCTTGGCCGGCGTGTGCGGCAAGGCTGAGATCATGGACGCCATCGCCCCAGGCGGCCTGGGCGGTACCTACGCCGGCAGCCCGCTGGGCTGTGCCGCGGCCCTGGCCGTGATGGAAGTGTTCGAGGAAGAAAAACTGCTGCAACGCTGCCAGGCAGTCGCTGAGCGCCTGACCGCTGGCCTGCGCGCAATCCAGGCCAAGCACCCAGTCATTGGCGACGTTCGCGGCTTGGGCGCGATGATCGCCGTCGAGCTGTTCGAAGGTGGCGACAGCCACAAGCCTAATGCCGCCGCTGTGGCCCAGGTCGTGGCCAAGGCGCGTGAGAAAGGCTTGATCCTGCTGTCATGCGGCACTTATGGCAACGTGTTGCGCATCTTGGTGCCGCTGACCGCGCCGGACGAGCAGTTGGATAAAGGCCTGGCCATTCTGGAAGAGTGCTTCGCCGAGCTGTAACGGCCCGAGCACGCCCGCGCTGAAGAGACCCGCCCCTAGAGGCGGGTTTTTTTTTTTGGGAAGCGCCCAAAGCCGCCCCTAAATGGGTAATGGTCGGGGTGGAAAGGGGCCCGGGGGATCTGCCGGTGGGCGGACCCCTTTACGCCCCCCCCCCCGCGCGCACTGTGGGGCTTTGGTGCCGCTGCCCGCGCGGGACGAGCAGTGGAAAAAGGCCCGGCCCATTCGGGAAGAGTGCTCCGCCGAGCTGAACCGGCCCGAGCACGCCCGCGCTGAAGAGACCCGCCCCTAGAGGCGGGTTTTTTACTTGGAGAAGCGCCAATAGCCGCCTATAAATGGCTAATGGTCGGGCT
Organism: Pseudomonas massiliensis; assembly: GCF_000826105.1. Lineage (GTDB taxonomy): Bacteria > Pseudomonadota > Gammaproteobacteria > Pseudomonadales > Pseudomonadaceae > Aquipseudomonas > Aquipseudomonas massiliensis. The sequence goes on from NZ_CCYK01000004.1 coordinate 41,022, forward strand.
GAAATGGGCCCGTGGAGATCTGCCGATGGCCGAACCCTTGAACGCCTCCCCCCGCGTGCTCATTGCGGAATCCGAACCCTGGAGCAGGGACCTGCTGACTCAGCTGTTACTCAGCGTGCGCTGCGACGCCAAGGTGACCCTCTGCGAGAATGGCGCGCAGGCCTTGGCTGCGCTGGACGAGCCCGCGGACCTGATCATCGCCAGCCGTGAATTGCCCGGCACCGATGGGCTTGAATTGCTTCGGCAAGTCAGGCGAGGCGCGCGAGCGCCGGGGCTGCCGTTCATTCTGCTCAGTAGCCGGGGCGATAGCACCAGCGTGCGGGAAACCCTGGCCCTGACGCCCACTGCCTACCTGACCAAGCCGCTGAATTTCGAATCCTTGCGGGAGCGGTTGAGCAATCTGCTGTTGGAGGCCGGGGAAGCGGTAGTGTGCGAAGTACCGCCCGTCATGCCCGGGATCGAACTCGCCGACTTTCTCGAGATGCGCCGGGAAGCTTCCGATGGCGCGCCCATCATGACCGAGGTGTACGATGCCGTCGTGCGCAGCATCAAGGCACGTTCGCTCAACCTGCGCGCGCTTGAAGCAGAGATCCGTTCAGACCCGCAAGTGACCGCTGTCCTGCTGGCAGCCGCCAACAGCGCCGCCCGCCATCGCGAGGAACCCGCCAATACCCTCCTGCAAGCCCTGTCGCGGCTGGGTGCCAACCAAAGCATGAACCTCATTCTGGGGCTCGCGCTCAAGCGCAGCGCCCGGCTCGATGATCCCTTGCTGGCCGAATATGCCCAGGTGCATTGGAAGGGGTCGCTGGCTACCGCGGAACTGGCCCGAGCCCTGGCGCGGCAGCAGGGGATCGACGCCGAGCTCTGCTATTGTGCCGGGCTTCTGCATCGGCTGGGTGAATTGGCGCTGTTACGTACTCTGATGGAGTGGAAACTGGCCGGAGGCTCCTTGCAGCCTGCTCAGGTAGAGGCCTCGCTGCAGCGCTTCGGGGCGAACTTCGGTTCGGCCCTGCGGGCGCGCTGGCGGTTGCCGCACGATCTGCGGGACCTGATCGCCTCGGTGTATGCCTTGATGGGGGTATACGGCAGGCCTGCGTTGGTGATGAATATCGCGGGGCAACTGGCGAACCTGCCCGCCGAAGAAGACGTCACGGCCGTAGCTCAAGGCAAGGCTGCCCGACTGCTGGGGCTGGATGCCGCCCATCTTGCCGGGCTGCGCAAGGCGGCAGGATCGCCTCGCCCGGCGGCGCCCACGGCCGGCTGACCTGGCCCTCAGGCCATGATGATCTGGTTCTTGCCCTGGCGCTTGGCCTGGTACATGGCCGCGTCCGCGCGCGAGTAAAGGTTGTCCAGCGCTTCGTCGTCCGGCTTGAGGTTGGTCAAACCCTGGCTGACAGTCACGCCGTAGGTCTTGTCGCCGCTGCTGAAGCTCAGCCGTTGCACCTCGCGCTGCAAGCGCTCGGCGATCTGGCGGGCCATCTCCGGGGCGCAGCCTGGGAATACGGCGGCGAACTCCTCGCCACCGATACGTCCGAACAGGTCGCCACGCCTCAGCGCCGCCTTGCCACTTTCGGCGATACGCTGCAGCACCAGGTCACCGTCCTGGTGGCCGTAAGTGTCGTTGATCATCTTGAAGTCATCGATGTCCAGGAGCAGAAACGCCATGGGCGTGTCGTTGAGCCTCGATTGTTCAAACTCGCGATGGGCGCACTCGAAGAAGTGGCGACGGTTGCTGCTCTGGGTCAGCACGTCGGTAGTGGCCAGGCGTTGAAGCTCCCCTTCCAGATGCTTCTTTTCGGTGATGTCTTCAGCAATGCCGACAACGATCACCCGCTGCCCGGACTCGGGGCGGTGGCTGATGAAGCATTTGTCGCTCAGCCAGCGGATCTGCCCGTCGGCACGAATGATCCGGTATTCCCGGTCTTCGATGGAGCCCTTTTCCAGCACCTCGGCACGGCTTCGCTCGGCATAGTCCAGGTCATCGGGGTAGATGCTGTCTCGCCATTCGTTATAGTCGGCCAGCAGCAGCCCGGCGGAGCGGCCAAAGATGCGTTCGTAGGCAGGGCTGACGTAGATCATCTGCTGGGTTTCCCAGTCGAACGCCCATAGCACGGCGTTGACACTGACCAGCAGCGAACTGAAGAGCTCCTCGCGTTCCTTGAGACGTGCGACTTCGCCTTGAGCATGCATGAGGGCAAGAAGGGTTTCCGCGGCTTCCGGAACCTGCTCGAGCGATGTGGACGGAGCTTGAATGTTGACCATCACGGCTTCTTTCGGGACGCGTCGAGGTGGGCCCACCGGCAGGTGGCCATGGCTCGCTGCACCAGCGAGCATGTGGCTCTGATCGAATTTGGCCGTGAAAGTTCAGCCGCCGTATCGCTTAAGGATCCTAAAATTCTTACTTAAAACTTTTAGATCTAGATGCATTCTTAAATATTATTTTTGAGAATAAATGGCAGATCTTATAGTCCACCTACGTCAGGCAACTTGCCGGCGCTCTCCCCGAGCATAGCCACCGAGCCAGGAGCACCCCATGAGCGCACCTTTGCGTAGCGTCGATAGTCAGGATGAAACGGCAATCCTTAGAGAAATCCAGAGCGCCTTGCGTGACCTTCGTTTCGGCGCGGTAGAGATTACGGTGCATAACGCCCAGATCGTGCAGATCGAGCGCAAAGAGAAATTTCGCCTGCAACATGCCAATCAGAAGCCAAGCTGACCCTTGACCCGACCGGACCCCCGAAGGGCGCCACATGGGCTGCCGACAGCGAACCAACCCCTTCTGTGGGTCGCCTTATCAGCAGTGCCAGCGCGCCATAAGAAAAAACGCCAACTCGAGTCGTCTTCAGGAGCACACCCATGTTCATCCGTCGTTACGCGCTGGCTGCCCTCACGGCCGCGTTGTTCGCAGGTTCTGCCGTCGCCAAGGACTACGAACTGCTCAATGTGTCCTACGACCCCACCCGTGAGCTGTATCAGGAATACAACGCTGAGTTCGCCAGCTTCTGGAAACAACAGCATCCGGGCGACACGGTAAGGATCCAGCAGTCCCATGGTGGGTCAGGCAAACAGGGGCGCTCTGTCATCGACGGGCTTCGCGCGGATGTGGTTACCCTTGCACTGGCCGGGGACATCGACGAAATCGCCAACCTCGGCAAGCTGTTGCCCACCGATTGGCAGAAGCGTTTGCCAGAGGCCAGCACGCCCTATACCTCCACCATCGTGTTCCTGGTGCGCAAAGGCAACCCCAAGGGCATCAAGGATTGGGATGACCTGGTCAAGGATGGCATATCGGTGATCACGCCCAATCCCAAGACGTCCGGCGGCGCGCGCTGGAACTTCCTGGCGGCCTATGCCTATGGCCTGAAGGCCAACAATGGGGATGAGGCCAAGGCCAAGGCCTATGTACAGCAGCTGTTCAAGCACGTTCCTGTACTGGACACCGGCGCTCGCGGCTCCACCATCACCTTCGTCAACAATGGCCAGGGCGACGTGCTGCTCGCCTGGGAAAACGAAGCGCATCTGGCCCTGAAAGAAGACGGGGGCGCCGACAAGTTCGACATTGTGGTGCCGTCGCTTTCCATCCTTGCCGAACCACCGGTGGCGGTGGTGGACAAGAACGCGGAAAAGAAAGGCACGGTGGACGTGGCCACCGCTTATCTCGAGCATCTGTACAGCCCCGCTGGGCAGGAGATCGCCGCCAGGAACTTCTATCGGCCGCGCAATCCTGAGGTGGCGAAGAAATACGCCAGCACCTTCCCCACGCTCAACCTGGTGACTATCGACAAAGACTTCGGCGGCTGGAAAACTGCTCAACCCAAGTTCTTCAGCGATGGCGGGATCTTCGACCAGATCTACCAGGCTCAGTAAACCCTAAAGGTATGGCAAGCAGCCCGGGATCGTTCCCGGGCTCGTTGCGTTCACACAAAGGACTTCTATGTCGCGCCGTATTTCCCCCGTCATACCCGGCTTCGGGCTGACGCTGGGCTACACGCTGGTCTACCTCAGCCTTATCGTGCTGATTCCCCTTGCCGCCATGTTCGTACATGCCGCACAGCTGAGCATGGAGCAGTTCTGGGCGGTCGTCAGTGCCCCTCGGGTCATGGCCGCGCTCAAACTCAGTTTCGGTACCGCGCTCTATGCCGCCGTGATCAACGGCGTCATCGGTACCTTGCTGGCCTGGGTACTGGTGCGCTACAGCTTCCCGGGACGGCGCGTCATCGATGCCATGATCGACCTGCCCTTTGCCTTGCCCACCGCCGTGGCGGGCATCGCTCTGACGGCCCTGTACGCGCCGAACGGCCTGGTGGGGCAACTCGCCACGGACCTGGGTTTCAAGATCGCCTACACCCCGCTGGGTATCACCCTGGCCCTGACCTTCGTCACCTTGCCCTTCGTAGTGCGCACCGTGCAGCCAGTACTGGCTGACATCCCGCGTGAGGTGGAAGAAGCCGCCGCCTGCCTGGGCGCGCGTCCTTGGCAGGTGTTTCGTCACATTCTCGCTCCGGCCTTGCTACCCGCCTGGCTGACGGGTTTCGCACTGGCATTCGCCCGAGGGGTCGGGGAATACGGCTCAGTGATTTTCATCGCCGGCAACATGCCGATGAAGACCGAGATCCTGCCCTTGCTGATCATGGTCAAGCTCGACCAGTACGACTATACCGGCGCTACCGCCATCGGCGTCTTGATGCTGGTGGTCTCGTTCATTCTGCTGTTGCTGATCAACCTGCTTCAGCGTCGCATCGAAACCCCTTGAGGAAGCCGCATGTCCCGTTCGACCGTTTCGGCCGCGCAGGCGGCCAATGCTGCCCGGCGCGGTAGCCCTTGGGCGCGACGTACCCTGATCACCCTCGCCTGGCTGATCTTCGTCCTGTTCCTCCTGCTGCCGTTGTTTATCGTTGTCTCCCAGGCACTCAAGGAAGGCGCGGGCACATTTTTCAGCGCCATTCTGGAGCCCGACGCCTTGAGCGCGCTCAAGCTGACCGTGCTGGCCGTGGCGATCTCGGTGCCGCTGAACCTGGTATTCGGCGTGAGCGCGGCCTGGTGTGTGAGCAAATACGAATTCCGGGGTAAAAGCCTGCTGGTCACCTTGATCGACCTGCCGTTCTCGGTATCCCCAGTGATCGCCGGCCTGGTCTATGTGCTGATGTTCGGCGCGCGCGGCTTGCTGGGGCCTTGGTTGTCGGACCATGACATCCAGATTGTTTTCGCCCTGCCAGGCATCGTGCTGGCCACCATCTTCGTGACCGTGCCGTTCGTGGCGCGAGAGCTGATTCCGCTGATGCAGGAACAAGGCACTCAGGAAGAAGAGGCCGCCAGGTTGCTGGGCGCCAATGGGTGGCAGATGTTCTGGCATGTGACCCTGCCCAATATCAAATGGGGCCTTATGTATGGGGTAGTGCTCTGCACCGCTCGTGCCATGGGCGAATTCGGCGCGGTGTCGGTGGTGTCCGGGCACATTCGTGGTGTGACCAACACCCTGCCGCTGCACGTGGAAATTCTCTACAACGAATACAACCATGTGGCTGCCTTCAGCGTGGCCAGCCTGCTACTGGCCCTTGCCCTGTTCATCCTGCTGCTCAAGCAGTGGAGTGAAAGCCGCCTTGACCGCCTGCGCCATAGCGCCGCGGAGGAATAATCCATGTCGATCGAAGTCCGTAATGTCAGCAAGCGCTTCAACCAGTTCCAGGCGTTGAACACTATCGACCTGCACATCCGTAGCGGCGAGCTGGTGGCGCTACTGGGCCCCTCCGGCTGTGGCAAAACCACCTTGCTGCGCATCATCGCCGGGCTGGAAACCCCTGATCAGGGAAGCATCGTCTTCCATGGGGAGGATGTGTCCGGGCATGACGTACGGGACCGCAATGTAGGTTTTGTCTTTCAGCATTACGCGCTCTTCCGTCACATGACGGTGTTCGATAACGTCGCCTTCGGCCTGCGCATGAAGGCGCGCGGCCAGCGCCCCAGTGAAGCTCGGATCGCTGAAAAGGTGCATGAGTTGCTGAACATGGTGCAGCTGGATTGGCTCGCCGATCGCTACCCTGAACAGCTGTCAGGCGGTCAGCGGCAGCGCATCGCCCTGGCCCGCGCCTTGGCGGTGGAGCCGAAGGTGCTCTTGCTGGACGAACCCTTCGGTGCCCTCGACGCCAAGGTGCGCAAGGAGCTGCGGCGCTGGCTGGCGCGCCTGCACGAGGAAATCAACCTGACCTCGGTGTTCGTTACTCACGATCAAGAAGAGGCCATGGAGGTTGCCGATCGCATTGTGGTAATGAACAAGGGCGTGATTGAGCAGATCGGCTCGCCTGGTGAAGTCTACGAACATCCGGCCAGCGACTTCGTGTATCACTTCCTGGGCGATTCCAACCGCTTGTACCTGGGCCAGGAGCAGCCTCTGCAATTCCGGCCCCATGAGATTTCCTTGTCGCGGCTGGGGGTAGACGCGCACCATCCGGCCCAAGTGCGCGACATCCGCCCCTTGGGCGCGACCACGCGTATCACGCTGAAGGTGGAAGGCCAGGATGAGCTGATCGAGGCGGAGGTGGTGAAGGACCATGACAGCCTGGCGGGGCTGAACCGCGGAGATACCCTATTCTTCGCGCCCAAGGGACGCGTGCCCATGAACTGAACCTGCTAAGCAGCAGGAGCCGGATGCAGCTCGAGAACGGCCTTGCACTGCATCCGCGAGCTTCATCCGTCACACGGCATCCTTTCTACCGATCGGATGCCGCCCTACAGACGTGAACCGTTAGGCTTCGGTCTCCATCCGCTCCCTGAGCTCTTCTCCCAGCCCCAGCAGGAAGCCGAACTCCACTACCACGAACAGCGGACCAATGACCAACCCACTGACGTCATCCATGAAGGCCGGCTTGCGCCCTTCATAATGGTGACCCAGGAACTGCATTGCCCACCCGATCACGAACATGCCTATTCCCAGTGTCAGCCAGCTGGCCGTGGAGAGCGACGCTACCGTGTGGCCGAACCAGAGACTCAGCGCCAGTAGCATCGCCATCAATAGGCCCAGCTGCCTGTCCAGGCGCAGGTAGAACGCTCCACTGGCCAGGGCCACCAATAAGGCGGGAGAAATGCCGTGCCAGTCTGGCCGCGACAAAAGCGCCGCCACTGCCAGGACAATGAAAGGGATGCCCACGAAATGAGTAGCGACGTTGCGCGGATCTTGGTGATAGGCGGCGTATTGGCTCAGGTGTTGCGTCAGCGTCTTCACGGTTAGCATCCCTAGTTATTATAAATAGCTTCTTATTCCTTAACGCGAATAAGGCCGCTCCTTATACTTCTCCACATGTAAGCAGACAGGGCCAGGAGTTGCCATCATGCGCACCGATTCCATCCGCTACCTTATCGTCCCCGGTTGGCAAGGCTCGCCCGATGGACACTGGCAGCACCATTGGCATGACACCTTGCCCAACAGCGAGTGGCTGGAACAGGCAGACTGGAACCACCCGCAAAAAGATCACTGGGTCAGCAGCCTGGACCACGCCATCGCCAGCACCAGCAAGCCCACAGTGCTCATTGCCCATAGCCTGGGCTGCATTACCGTAGCGCATTGGGCCGGCCAGGCGCCGCTTGCGCGGGTCGGTAGGGTACAGGGCGCGCTGCTGGTGGCACCGGCGGACGTGGAGCGGCCCAATCGTCCCTCGCCCTTGGCTGATTTCGCGCCCGTTCCAAGACAGCCATTGCCCTTCCCAAGCCAGGTCGTGGCCTCGGACAACGATCCTGCCGCCTCGGTCGCCCGAGCATTGGAGATGGCCAGGGATTGGGGCGCCGAGGCAGGCATCCTCAGCGGGGCGGGGCATATCAATGTGAAATCCGGCCACCACCGCTGGGATCAAGGCTTCGCCTATCTCTACCGCTTGCAGAGCCGCGCGCAGCGAAACGGCTTGCGCCGTGCCTGAGCCTAGCCTGCGTGGCCTCGGGCAGCCAGCCTGGAATCTTTGAGAGAATGAAGCGATGAGTAGTAGCCTGGGCCAGCCCCTGCTGACATTCCCGGACGCGGACCGCAGCCCGCTGAGCATTCGCGCCAAGGCACTGGTATTCGCAGACCCTCGCTCGCAGGTCCTGCGCGAGCGTATGCAGGCGCTTGCGCCTGGGGCGTTGCCGGTGCTCATTCATGGCGAAACCGGAACCGGCAAGGAGCTGCTTGCCCGGCACTTGCACAAGGCCAGCGACCGGCCGGGCATGTTCGTGTCGGTAAATTGCGGGGCCTTGAGCCCGACCTATGCCCAGGCGGAACTGTTCGGCCATGCGCCAGGCGCTTCGCCCGGGTCGGCCGCGAGCCGGGCGGGCTGGTTCGGCTCCGCCAATGGCGGCACCCTTTATCTGGATGAGATCGCCGACCTGCCGCTACCCATCCAGGCCGCACTGCTCGAGGCGCTGGAAAATCACGAAGTGCTGCGCGTAGGCGCGACGCAGCCCACTCCGGTGGATGTACGCTTGATCGCGGCCTCGAGCATCGAACTGGGCCAAGCAGTGGCGGTCGGCAAGTTCAACGAGCGGCTGTGGCGTTATCTGGATGAAGGGCGCCTGCGGCTCCCGGCCTTGCGTGAACGTCCCGGCGATATCCTGCCTCTGGCGGAATACTTCCTGGGTATCTACAGCCAGCGGTTGGGCCTGCCTACTCCAACCTTCAGCGAAGCCGCGATGCAACGGATGCTTGCCCATGGCTGGCCAGGCAATACGCGCGAACTGGAAAACATCATTCACTTCGCGCTTCTGGTCAGCGAAGGGCCCTGCATCGAAGCCAGGCATTTGAGCCAGGCCGGCATAGGCGCGAATTCGAGCCGCCTTGAGGACCATCTAGCCTTGTGCCTTAGAACAGGGGATGCCCATTCTAGAGCGGCTACGCTGGTTCTTTTACGCCGTTACGCTGTTGAGCTTGAAAAAAATTCATAAGCAGCTAGAAAAAAGGTATTTCAACGGCATAAGGGAATTGAGTATCGTCCCGCCATGCCAGAATACTGGCACCCTGCTTAATAAGGATTACCAATGAAAAAGGCACTTCTGTTCTCTGCATTCGCTGCTGCGTTGTCCGTGGCGGGCTTCGCCCAGGCCGCTGAAAAGCTCGTGGTGGCGGCCACGCCTATCCCCCATGCTGAAATCCTTGAGCTGATCAAGCCAACCCTGGCCAAGGAAGGCATCGACCTGGAGATCAAGGTCTTTACAGACTACGTACAGCCGAACGTTCAGGTAGACCAGAAGCGCCTCGACGCCAACTACTTCCAGACGCTGCCTTACCTGAAGAGTTTCAACGAAGGCAAGGGTACCCACCTGGAGACGGTCATTGGCGTGCATGTCGAGCCTTTCGGTGGTTACTCCAAGAAGGTCAAGAGCCTGTCCGAACTCAAGGACGGGGCGACCGTAGCCATTCCGAACGAGGGCAGTAACAGCGGCCGCGCCTTGCTGCTGCTGCAAAAGGCTGGGCTGATTACCCTGAAAGACCCAAGCAATGCCCTGGCTACGCCTAAAGACATCGCTACCAACAGCAAGAACCTGAAGTTCAAGGAGCTGGAGTCGGCCATGCTGCCGCGCGTGCTGGACCAGGTCGACCTGGACATGATCAACACCAACTATGCCCTGGAAGCCGGCCTGAACCCTGCCAAGGATGCGCTGGTGATCGAAGGCAGCGACTCGCCCTACGTGAACTACCTGGTCGCTCGTCCGGACAACAAGAACAGCGATGCCATCCAGAAGCTGGCCAAGGCCCTGACCTCGCCAGAAGTGAAGGCCTTCATCGAGAAGAAGTATAACGGCGCCGTACTGCCTGCCTTCTGACCATGCCTGCGGGGGCTGGCGCTCGCTGGCCCTCTTGAGTCGAGGCCCGCCTTGGGCAAGGCCTCGCTTCTGCTTTTTCAATCCTCCCCGCACTCTCGCTCGACCCGGCGAGGCGGTTCTTTTTTCCTCCTTCGATGCATCAGGCGCAATGAACCGATCACAATCGGTTACAGTCGCATCACCAGATTTTCCGTGCAAAGGAAGTGTGCATGACGCGTGCGTGGGGGAGGGGAGTCGCCTGGGCGTTCCTGGCGTTGCTGTACGGCTGCGGCGAAAAACCCGCCTTGCAACCCGAGCGGCCTCGAGTGATGGTGCAGACCGTGCAGAGCGTGCCGTTCGCGCCCAAGGTCGAGGTCACCGGCGACATCCAGGCCAGGGTGCAGACGCAGCTGTCGTTCCGCGTCTCTGGCAAGATCATCCAGCGTATGGTGGACGTCGGCGACCGTGTCAGCCCACGTCAGGTACTGGCCCGGCTGGACCCGAAGGACCTGCAAACCAGTGTGGATTCAGCCACGGCCGCGGTCGCCGCTGAACAGGCGCGTGTCACCCAGGCCAGCCTGGCCTTCGAGCGCCAGGCCAAGCTCCTGCCCAAGGGTTATACCAGCCGTAGCGAATACGATTCCGCCCAGGCTGCGCTGAAAAGCAGCCAGAGCGCGCTGGCCGCCGCCCGCGCCGAGCTGGCCAATGCCCGGGAGCAACTGAGTTACACCGACCTGATCGCCGATGCGCCAGGCGTGATCACGGCGCGACAGGCAGAGGTCGGGCAGGTGGTCCAGGCGACCCAGCCCATGTTCAGCCTCGCCCGGGACGGTGAACGCGATGCGGTGTTCAATGTGTATGAGTCGCTGTTCCTCAGCCCTGCGGGCGATGCGCCCATCACGGTGCGCTTGCTGGAAGACCCCAGCGTGACCGTGGAAGGTCGCGTGCGGGAAGTCACCCCAACGGTATCGGCGCAAACCGGCACGCTGCAGGTGAAGGTAGCGCTGGCGGCGCTTCCCCCGCGCATGCGCCTGGGCTCTGTGGTCAGCGGCGCCTTGGCGGCCCCGGCCCAGCCAGCGATGGAGCTGCCATGGTCGGCCTTGACCAAGGACCTGCATGACCCGGCTGTGTGGCGGTTGGATGGTGACAAGGTCACGCTGCACAAGGTCACCGTTGGCCGCTACCTGACCGGCAAGGTGGTGATCACCGAAGGCCTGGCGCCTGGCGACCGTGTCGTGGTGGCAGGCGGGCAATTGCTGCATCCGGACATGCAGGTGGAAGTCGCCCAGGAGGCCAAGCCATGAAACCCTGGTTCCTGCTGCCTATGCTGATGCTGGCCGGTTGCGGCGAAGACCCGCCGCCGAAGGAGCCGATCAGGCCGGTGCTGTCGGCGGTCGTGGTCGCCGTCGACCAGCAAGCCTTGGGTCGCTTCGCCGGCAATATCGAGCCGCGCTATCAAAGCACCCTGGGGTTTCGCGTGCCGGGCCGTATCGCTCGTCGGCTGGTGGACGTGGGCGATGAGGTCAAACGAGGCGACCTGCTTGCCGTGCTCGACCCCACCGACCAGCAGAACCAGTTGCGCTCCCGTGAGGGCGACCTGAGCCGGGTCGAGGCCCAGTGGATCAATGCCCAGGCCAACAGCCGACGGCAGCAAGAGCTGTTCGATCGGGGCGTGGGCTCGGCCGCGTTGCTGGACCGGGCCACCGCGGACCTGAAAACCACTGCCGCGTCCTTGGAGCAAGCCAAGGCCGCCGTAAGCCAGGCCCGTGACCAGCTAGGCTACAGCGAGCTGCGCGCGGACCATGATGCCGTGGTCACCGCCTTGAGCGCCGAAGCCGGGCAAGTGGTGGCGGCTGGCCAGGAAGTGGTGACCCTCGCCCGGCCCGATGTGAAGGAAGCGGTGATTGACCTGCCCATGAGCCTGGCCGAACAGCTCTCGCCGGATGCAGACTTTCAGGTGCAGGCACAACTGGACCCTACCGTGACCACCCATGCCAGGCTGCGGGAGGTCGAGCCCCAGGCCAATAGCACCACTCGCACCCGCCAGGTACGTCTCAGCCTGGTGGACACTCCGGCGGGCCTGCGCCTGGGCACTGCGATCAGCGTGACCCTGAGCCGCCCGGTTCAGCCCCGTAGCGCCTTGCCCGTGCAGGCCTTGCAAGAAGCCGATGGGCAAACCCGGGTGTGGGTCATCGATGAACAGGCCCGCAGTGTGTCGCCCCGCCCGGTCACTGTACTGGAGCGGCAAGGCGATACCGCCATCGTGGACACCAGCGTGCGCCCGGGTGAGCGAGTGGCCATCGCCGGGCTCAACAGCCTCAAGCCGGGGCAAGCGATCAAGACCGACCAAGGAAAGGCCCAATGAGCGGCAGCAAGTTCAACCTCTCGGACTGGGCGCTACGGCATCAGTCTTTCGTGTGGTACCTGATGTTCGTGGCCCTGCTGATGGGCGTGTTTTCCTACATGAAGCTGGGGCGCGAGGAAGATCCGGCCTTCACTATCAAAACCATGGTCATCCAGACCCGCTGGCCGGGCGCGACCCAGGACGAAACCCTCAAGCAGGTCACCGACCGAATCGAGAAGAAACTCGAAGAGCTCGACTCGCTGGATTACACCAAGAGCTATACCCGGCCAGGCGAATCGACGGTGTTCGTGTATCTGCGCGACACCACCAAGGCCGGGGCGATACCTCATATCTGGTACGAGGTGCGCAAGAAGATCGACGATATCCGCGGGGAGTTTCCCCAAGGCTTGCAGGGGCCGGCCTTCAACGATGAATTCGGCGACGTGTTCGGCTCTATCTACGCCTTTACGGCAGATGGCCTGAGCATGCGCCAGCTGCGTGACTATGTGGAGCAAGTACGCGCGGGCATCCGCCAGGTGGAAAACCTGGGCAAGGTGGAGATGATCGGTGAACAGGACGAAGTCATCTACCTGAATTTTTCCACGCGTCAACTGGCCGCCCTGGGGCTGGACCAGCGACAGGTGGTGCAGGCGCTACAGGCGCAGAATGCGGTGACCCCCGCGGGGACCATAGAGGCCGGCCCTGAGCGTATTTCCGTGCGCACCACCGGCCAGTTCCGCTCCGAGGCTGACCTGCGCGAGCTCAACCTGCGGGTCAACGACCGTTTCTATCGCTTGGCCGATGTAGCGCAGATCAGCCGCGGCTACGCCGAGCCGCCCGCGCCCATGTTCCGCTACAACGGGCAGTCGGCCATTGGCCTGGCCGTCGCCATGCGTGATGGCGGCAATATCCAGGCTTTCGGCAAGGCCCTGCACGCGCGGATGAGCGAGCTCACCGCCGAGTTGCCGGTCGGGGTGGGCGTGCACTCGGTATCGGACCAGGCGGCCGTGGTGGAAAAGGCTGTCGGCGGCTTTACCAGCGCCTTGTTCGAGGCAGTGGTGATCGTGATGGTGGTCAGCTTCGTCAGCCTGGGTATCCGCGCCGGGCTGGTAGTGGCCTGCTCGATCCCGTTGGTGCTGGCCATGGTGTTCGTCTTCATGGAGTACAGCGGCATCACCATGCAGCGTATTTCCCTGGGGGCCTTGATCATCGCCCTGGGGCTGCTCGTAGACGATGCCATGATCACCGTAGAGATGATGGTCACGCGGCTGGAGCTTGGCGACAGCCGGGAAAAGGCCGCGACCTTTGCCTATACCTCCACCGCTTTTCCCATGCTTACCGGCACGCTGGTCACCGTGGCCGGCTTCACGCCCATCGGGCTCAATGCCAGCTCTGCGGGTGAATACACCTTCACGCTGTTCGCGGTGATCGCCATTGCCATGTTGGTATCCTGGGTGGTGGCGGTGTTCTTCGCGCCTGTGATCGGCGTGCACATCCTCAGCGAGAAAATCACCAAGAAGCACTCGGACGAGCCGGGGCGTATCGGGCGGATGTTCAACAACGCCCTGTTGAGCTGCATGCGCCACCGTTGGCTGACCATCATCGGCACCCTGGCGATCTTCGCCCTGGCGCTGTTCTGCATGCGCTTCGTCCAGAATCAGTTCTTCCCCTCGTCAGACCGGCCAGAGCTGCTGGTAGACCTGAACCTGCCGCAGAACGCATCCATCCATGAGACCGCGCGAGCGGTGGACAAACTCGAAGCCATGGTCAAGGACGACCCGGACATCCTGCGCTGGAGTACCTACATCGGTGAGGGGGCGATTCGCTTCTATCTACCACTGGACCAGCAGCTGCAGAACCCTTACTACGCTCAGTTGGTGATCGTCAGCAAGGGGCTGGAAGAGCGTGAAGCACTGGCGGAGCGGCTGCGGCAGAAACTGCGTCAGGAATTCGTAGGCATCGGCACCTACGTGCAACCCCTGGAGATGGGACCGCCGGTGGGCCGACCATTGCAGTACCGGGTCAGCGGCCGCGACCTCGACGAAGTGCGCAAGCATGCCATCGACCTGGCCACGCTGCTGGACCAGAACCCTCATGTGGGGGACATGATTTTCGACTGGAACGAACCGGGCAAGGTCCTGCGCGTCGATATCGCCCAGGACCGCGCCCGCCAGTTGGGGCTCTCCTCCGAGGACGTGGCCAAGCTGATGAATACCATTGTCAGCGGCGCACCCATCACCCAGGTCAACGATGACATCTATCTGGTGAACGTCGTCGGTCGCGCCGAGGATGCGGAGCGGGATTCGCCGGAAACCCTGCAGAACCTGCAGATCGTGACCCCGAATGGGGTGTCCATCCCGCTGCGGGCGTTCGCCACGGTCCGCTATGAACTGGAACAGCCACTGGTCTGGCGGCGGGACCGTTTGCCCACCGTAACCTTGAAGGCGGCGGTGCGCGACAAGATCCAGCCCACCGACCTGGTCACCCAGCTCAAGGCCGACGTGGATCGCTTCGCCGCCGAATTGCCCCAGGGTTATACGGTGACTACCGGCGGTACCGTGGAGGAAAGCGGCAAGGCCCAGGGGCCAATCGCCCAAGTGGTACCTTTGATGATCTTCCTGATGGCCACCTTCCTGATGATCCAGCTGCACAGCGTGCAGAAGATGTTCCTGGTCGCCAGCGTGGCGCCCCTGGGGCTGATCGGGGTGGTGATTGCCCTGGTGCCCACCGGCACGCCGCTAGGCTTCGTGGCTATTCTCGGGGTGCTGGCGCTGATCGGCATCATCATCCGCAACTCGGTGATCCTGGTGACCCAGATCGATATCTTCGAGCGCGACGGCTACAAGCCTTGGGACGCCGTGGTGGAGGCGACCCAGCACCGGCGCCGGCCGATCCTGCTGACCGCGGCCGCGGCCAGTCTGGGCATGATCCCGATTGCCCGGGAAGTGTTCTGGGGGCCCATGGCCTACGCCATGATCGGCGGCATCATCAGCGCGACCCTGCTTACGCTGTTGTTCCTCCCCGCGCTCTATGTGGCCTGGTATCGCATAAAGGAGCATTGAAATTCAGCGGGTGGGAGTCAGCGCAGCTGACGAATTGCGCTCGATCAGAAAGCCTTTTCGCTAGCTGGCGCTAGCTCCCGCCGTGATCACTCGCTGTCCAATGAATGGGGGTTCAGTTCACCGGTTGCTCAGCTGACGAACTTGCCAAGGAACTGCCGGGTGCGCTCATGCTGGGGCGCGGCGAACAAGGCCTTCGGGTCTCCCTGTTCGATGATCTTGCCCTTGTCGAAGAAGATCACCCGGTTGGCCACGTCCCGGGCGAAGCTCATTTCATGGGTGACGATCACCATGGTGCGCTTCTCCTCGGCCAAGCCGCGAATGGTCGCCAGTACCTCGCCCACCAGTTCCGGGTCCAGGGCCGAGGTGGGCTCATCGAACAGAATCACCTCCGGGGCCATGGCCAGGGCACGGGCAATGGCAACCCGTTGCTGTTGCCCGCCGGAGAGCCGACGAGGATAAGCGTCTTCCTTGCCCGCCAACCCTACCTTGGCCAGCAGAGCGCGGCCCAGGTCCTGGGCCTCGGCCAAGGGCATCTTCTTCACCACCACAGGGCCTTCGATGACGTTCTCAAGGGCGGTGCGGTGAGGGAAGAGGTTGAAGTTCTGGAAAACGAAGCCTACCTGCTGACGTAGCCGGCGCACTTGCGCCTGCTGCCGGGCAATGGGCTGGCTGGCGTCGATCTGCACGTCGCCCACCTGGATATGCCCGGCTGTCGGCGTTTCAAGCAGGTTCAGGCAGCGCAGGAAGGTAGTCTTGCCCGAGCCGCTCGGCCCAATGATGGCCACGACTTCGCCTTCTTTTACCGTCAGGTCAAGGTCATCGAGCACAGTCGTGTCCTTGAACCGCTTGGTGAGGTGTTCCACCACAATCATGGCTTAGCGCTCCAGGTCATGGCGATTGACGCGTCGTTCCAGGCGATGCTGGAAGTGCGCAAGGATACTGGCCAACACCCAGTAGATAAGGGCCGCGCTCAGGTACATGGCGAAGATTTCGAAGGTGCGCGCGGTGACCAGCTGCGCCTGGCGGAACAGCTCCGGCACCTGAATGGTCGCTGCCAGGGCCGTGTCCTTGACCAGGGAAATGAAACTGTTACCCAATGGCGGCAGCGCGGTGCGCGCTGCCTGGGGAAGAATGGTCCGGCGCAGGGTTTGCCAGCGGGTCATGCCAATGCTGGCGGCGGCTTCCCACTGGCCGCGATCGATCGAGGCAATGGCGGCCCGCAGGATTTCACAGGCGTAGGCCGCCATGTTCAAGGAAAAGCCGATCAGCGCCGCCGTGAGTGGACTGAGTTCGATACCCACCGACGGCAGGCCGTAGTAGATCAGGAACAGCTGCACCAGCAGGGGCGTGCCGCGGAAGAACGACACATAGATCCCGGCCAGGCAGCGCAGTAGCCGCAGCCGGGACAGGCGCATCAGGGCCAGGGCGAAACCCAGCAGCAGCCCGAAGAACATGCCGCCCAGGCTCAGCACCACGGTGAACCAGGCGCCCTGGAGCAGGAAGGGCAGCGACTCCAGGGCGACGCGCAGGCTTTCCTGGTTCATTGGGTGACGTCAGCGCCGAACCACTTCTGGGACAGCTGAGCCAGGGTGCCGTCCTGGCGCAGCTTGGCCAGGGCGTCGTCGATGGCCTTGAGCAGTTCCGGCTCGCCCTTGCGCACGGCCACGCCGGCTTCCTGGCGAGAGAAGGCTTCGCCGGCCACGGCCAGGCGGTCGTTGGTCTTTTTCACGGTATCCAGGGCGGCGAGGCGGTCCACCAGGATGGCATCGATACGCTTGTTCATCAGGTCCTGGAACTTGGTAGGGTCGTCCTCGTAGGTGCGCACATCAGCCTGAGGTACGTTTTGCTTTACCCACTGTTCGTAGTTGGTACCCAGGCCGACGCCGACTTTCTTGCCCGCCAGGTCTGCCGGCTTGGTGATGGTCGCCGCATTGGCCTTCAGGGTCAGGGCCTGGATGCCGGATACGGTATAAGGCACGGAAAAGTCGTACTTTTTCTTGCGCTCGTCAGAAATGGTCACCTGGTTGATGACCACGTCCAGGCGCTTGGATTCCAGCGCCGCCAGGATGCCGTCCCACTTGGTCGGCTGCAGTTCGGCCTTCACACCCAGCGCCTTGGCCAGGGCCTGGGCCAGCTCTACCTCGAAGCCGGTCAGCTTGCCGCTGTCATCCACATAGCTGAAGGGTGGGTAGGTGCCTTCCAGGCCTACCTTCAGGACCTTGCTGTCCTGGATCTGTTGCAACTGCTGGCCCGCCTGGGCCTGGCTGCCCATGGCGGTGGCCAGGGCGATGGCGGTGAAGGCGAAGTAGCGACGCAGAGCGTTCAAGCGCATGGCAATATCCTTTGGGCTAAGGTCAGGCAGACCAGGCATCGGTATAGGCAAAGAGGGCAGGCGCCCCGCCGGTATGGAGAAACAGCAGGGGGCCATCGTCGAAGCGTTGGCGACCCACGCCGTCGAGCAGCGCCGCCATGGCCTTGGCGGTATAGACAGGGTCGAGCAGGATTCCTTCCTGGGCGGCCAGCAGTTTGATAGCCGCCAGGCCTCCAGCGTTCGGTTCACCGTAACGAGGACCGTAGTACTCGTCCCACAGATGAATGCGCAGGCTTTCAGGCAGCGGGACGGCCAGCAAGGCAGCCGTGGCCTCGGCCAGGTGTTGCACCTTGGGGCGCTGCTGGTCTTCGTCGCGGGAAACGGTTACCCCGATCACCGGCAGTTCCGGCAGCTGATGGCTCAAGCCAAGGGCCAGCCCGGCATGGGTGCCGGCGCTGCCGCTGGCCAGCACCACGGCGGCGAAATCCACGCCGCTGGCCTGGATCTGCTCAGCCAGCTCCAGGCCGGCTCGCACGTAGCCAAGCGCGCCTACAGGGCTGGAACCGCCGACAGGCACGATGTAAGGCCGTTTGCCCGCCGTGCGCAACCGCGCCGCCAGGGCTTCGAGGGCAGCCGGGGCGTTGTCCAGGTTCTCGACCAGCTCCACCCGGGCATCGAACAGGTCCAGCAACAGGCGATTGCCATTGCCCAGGTAATCCGGCGCCGTGGTGCCAATGGGGTTTTCCAGCAAGGCGAAGCAGGAAAGGCCAAGCCGTGCCGCCAGGGCGGCGGTTTGCCGTACGTGGTTGCTCTGGATGGCGCCCGCGGTGATCAGGGTATCGGCCCCTTGCGCCAGGGCGTCGGCAGCCAGGTATTCAAGCTTGCGCAGCTTGTTGCCTCCCAGCGCCAAGGGTGTCAGGTCGTCCCGCTTGATGTGGATGTCCCGCCCCAGCCACGCGGAGAGCCGCTCTAGCCTTTCCAGCGGCGTTGCGGTTTGCATCAGGTTCAGGCGAGGAAAGCGGGCAAGCTGGGTGGAGATCATGGGATGTCCAGTAGGCGGTCGACCAGCGACTATAGGCATGCGTCGCGGCCCAGGCAATACGCTTGTCGGGCAAGTATAAGCACGCCGATACATATTCCCTGACGCCTGGACGGTCGGGAAAATGGTTATTTTTTCAATACTCTGATTTCCCGTACAGTAGGCGCCGGAACGGCGCGCACGCCGTTGCCCCAACGCAGGAGAAGGTACCGTGAGCGAGACTGGGCAAAGCCGCAGCCATAACGGCGGCCACTGGCAACTGAAAGGCATCGTGGACGAACTACGGAGCGCGCGCGAACAATGGCGCCGCCAGAATGGCCGCAGTTGTGGTTCCACCGGCGGGCGTGACCTGCCTTCTCGGGAGGCGGTGGCCACGGTGCTGGAGCAACTGTGTGGCGCGCTCTTCCCGATGCGCCTGGGCCCGGTGGACCTGCGCGAGGAGAGCGAAGACTTCTACGTCGGCCATACACTGGATGCAGCCCTGAACGGGCTGTTGGCCCAGGCGCGCCTCGAACTGCGCTACGCCGGCCGCCACGGCCCATGCAACATCGAGGAGCTGGACGCCACCGCGCTTCGCCTGATCCAAGGGTTCGCCACCGCCTTGCCAGGCATCCGGCGCCTGCTCGATACCGATGTGCTAGCGGCCTACCAGGGCGACCCGGCCGCCCGCAGCGTGGACGAGGTCTTGCTTTGCTATCCAGGCGTACTGGCGATCATCCATCACCGGCTGGCCCATCATCTGTACCGCGCGGGTCTTCCCTTGCTGGCGCGCATCGCTGCGGAGCTGGCCCATTCCAGTACCGGCATCGATATCCACCCCGGCGCCCAGATCGGCCCCAGCTTCTTCATCGACCACGGCACGGGCGTGGTCATCGGGGAAACCTGCATCATCGGCGAGCGGGTGCGGATCTACCAGGCCGTTACCCTTGGGGCCAAGCGGTTCCCGGCCACTGAGGACGGCTCGCTGCAGAAAGGCCTGCCGCGTCATCCCATCGTGGAAGACGACGTGGTGATCTACGCCGGGGCGACCATCCTGGGTCGTATCACCATCGGCAAGGGCTCCACCATCGGCGGTAATGTCTGGCTCACCCGCAGCGTGTCGCCGGGCAGCAACCTGACCCAGGCGAACCTGCAGCAGGATGAAAGTGGCGTTCGATAGAGGCCGCGAGGCGATGCAAGCCCTGGTGGGAGGCAGCGCAGCTGCCGAATAGATGTTGCCAACGTCTGTTCCCCAGCTGGCGCTGGGTCCCACGGGACACAGACAACCCCATGAGGAAGACCTGTGGCGGTGAGCCGGTTTGGCCTCGGGCGGGAATCATGTTTTAATTGAACGCTCGTTCAATTAAAACATGTTCGCACGCTGCGTTCATCTGGAGGCCCGTCCTGCCCGTGACCAGTCATTCCGCACCTGTCCGCATGAACCCGCCGGTGTTTGCCTTCGCCGCTGGCGCCATCCTTCTCTTCTCCGCCGTTGTGCTGGCTTTCCCTAGCGCCGCGGGGGCCTGGCTGCTCAAGGCTCAGGCCTGGGCCTCCAATACCGTCGGCTGGTATTACCTGCTGGCCATGAGTCTTTACCTGGTTTTCGTAGTGGTCACGGCGCTTTCCGGCTACGGCCGTATCAAGCTGGGCGCGGACCATGACGAGCCTGAGTTCAGTTATCTCTCCTGGGCGGGAATGCTCTTTGCCGCGGGCATCAGCATCACGCTGTTCTTCTTCTGTGTATCGGAGCCGCTGACCCATTTCACTCATCCGCCCCAGGGCGAAGCTGGCAACGAGGCCGCTGCTCGCCAGGCCATGCAGTTGCTGTTCCTGCATTGGGGCCTGCATGGTTGGGGTGTCTTCGCATTCGTGGGCATGGCACTGGGTTATTTCGCCTACCGGCATAACCTGCCGCTGGCGTTGCGCTCGGCCCTTTACCCGCTGATCGGCAAGCGGATCAACGGCCCTATCGGCTATGCCGTGGATGGTTTCGGCATCATCGCCACGGTGTTCGGGCTAGGGGCTGACATGGGTTTCGGGGTGCTGCACCTCAACGCCGGGCTTGATCAACTGTTCGGGATGCCCCATAACCAATGGGTGCAGTTGGGGCTGATCGCCCTCATGATGGGTGCCGCCATCCTGGTGGCCGTCTCCGGCGTGGACAAGGGCGTGCGGGTCATGTCGGACCTGAACATGCTTCTGGCCTGCGCCCTGCTGCTGTTCGTGCTCTTCGCCGGGCCTACCCAGCACCTGCTCAATACCCTGGTACAGAATGTGGGCGATTACCTTTCGGTGCTGCCGGCCAAGAGCTTCGACCTCTATGCCTATGGCAAGGTCGGCGGCTGGCTAGGCGACTGGACCGTGTTCTACTGGGCCTGGTGGATTGCCTGGGCACCCTTCGTCGGGTTGTTCATCGCACGGATTTCCCGCGGGCGAACCATCCGCGAATTCGTGTTCGGCGTGCTGTTCATTCCCCTGGGGTTCACCCTGGCCTGGATGTCCATATTCGCCAACAGTGCGCTGGATCTCCAGCTTCACGGCGTACTTGACCTCGCCGCTTCGGCCATCGCCGATCCGTCCCGTACGCTGTACCTGATGCTGCAGCAGTACCCTTGGAGCCGCACGGTCATCGCGGTCACGGTGTTCGTCAGCTTCGTCTTCTTCGTCACCTCCGCGGACTCGGGTACCGTGGTGCTGTCCACCTTGTCTGCCAAGGGCGGCGGGCCGGACGAAGACGGCCCCAAGTGGCTGCGTGTGTTCTGGGGTACCGCCACGGCCCTGGTCACTGGCGGCCTGTTGTTCGCCGGCAGTATCGATTCGCTCAAGTCGGCGGTGGTGCTGACCTCCCTGCCGTTCTCCCTGATCCTCTTGCTGATGATGTGGGGCCTGCACAAGGCGTTCTACATGGAGTCTCAGCGGCAGATCGCCCAGCTTTATTCCTTGGCGCCCAGCACGTCTGCGCGCCGTGGCAAGGGGCGTGGCGGCTGGCGTCAACGCCTGAGCCAAGCCGTGCATTTCCCCTCGCGGGATGAGGTGTACCGCTTCATGGAAGGCTCCATTCGCCCAGCGATGCAGGAGGTATGTGCCGAGTTCGTGGGCAAGGGCCTCACTGCGCGGGTCGAGGAAAACACCGGCCACGACGCTGAAAGCCTGATCGTGACCCACGGCGAGGAACGGCCCTTCATTTATCAGGTGCGCATGCGTGGGTACTTCACGCCGTCGTTCGCTCGCGGCGGGATGGGCAACAAGGAGCTCAAGAACCGCCGCTACTATCGAGCCGAGGTTCATCTAGCAGAAGGCAGCCAGGACTATGACCTGGTTGGCTACAACAAGGAGCAGATCATCACCGACATCCTGGATCAGTACGAACGGCACATGCAGTTCCTGCACCTGGTTCGCTGACAGGAGGCAGCGGAAGCCGCCGCGCAAAGGCGGTAGTCCGCTGCCGGGGCCCCGCTAGACGATCCCGCCGTTGGCACGCAGCACCTGGCCGTTGATCCAGCCGCCTTCGGGCCCTACCAGGAAAGCCACTATGCCGGCGATATCCTCCGGCTCACCCAGGCGCTCCAGAGGCGGGCGCTTGGCCAGTTGCTGGATCAGTTCCTCGGTCTTGCCTTCGAAGAACAGCTCAGTGGCGACCGGGCCTGGGGCAACGGCATTGACCGTAATGTCCCGGCCACGCAGTTCCTGGGCCAATACCTTGGTCAATGACTCCACCGCCGCCTTGCTGGCGATATACAGGGAGTAATTGGGCAGGTTCATGCCCACCGTGCTGCTGGAAAGATTCACGATGCGGCCGCCGTCGTTCAAGCGCCGAGCCGCCTCGCGCAGTGTATTGAAGGTACCGCGGGTGTTGATGTTGAAGGTATGGTCGAACAGCTCGTCGCTGCTGTCTGCCAAAGGCACCATCTTCAGGATGCCGGCGTTGTTGACCAGCACGTCGATCTTGCCGAACGCAGCTTCGGCCTCATCGAACAGGCGGCGTACATCGCTGCTGTCGGCCACGTTCGCCCTGATCGCCACGGCGCGTCCGCCTTCTTCTTTGATGCGTGCAACCAGTTCATCAGCGTCCTTGGCGCTATGGGCATAGTTGATGACCACAGCGAAGCCATCGTCCACCAGGCGCAACGCCAGGGCGGCACCAATGCCACGAGAGGCGCCCGTGATCAGGGCTGTTTTCTGGGTAGCGATAACCATGAAGAGCTCCTCGGATGAAAGTTACAAAACCCTAGCCCAGATACGTGCCTGTTTTCGTGAAACTACTACTTTTTGAGCAATCCCAGAGTTTCTTTAGCCTGGTAAAGGGCTTTGGCGCCATGGCCCACGCCAGGGATTTCTCCATGTTCCCGCGTCAGGGGTACCTGCCAATCGCGGCTGAGCTGGCGTTCATAGGCCAGGTAGTTGCGTTGGCGCTGCAGCCGATTGTCGCCCTGGGCCAAGGCGGCGCAGCTGCGGTCCAGCAGGGGATGGCCGGGGTCGTTATCCCGGGCGCCTACCAGATAGGTAATGTCGCGCCTGGCATAGCGCTGGAACAATTGGCGGCTGTCCAACCCTGAACCCAGATAGGCTGGTAGCGCCTGCAAACCGTAGCGGTAACGGTCGACACCCGGGCAGTCACCTTCCACGGTCTGGGCGAAGCCACCCTCGACCGGTCGGCGAGCATCGAAATACAGATAACTCGACGGGCTCGAAATGACATAGCGCACCTTGATGCCACGGTTGGCCAAGGCGAGGTCGGCGTGGCCTAGCACTGCATAGCGTTGCAGCAGCTGGCCGCCGGCGGAATGACCCATCAGTATGATGTGCCGCAGGTGGGGATAATGCTGGTTATCGCCCAACCAGGTGAGCAGTTCGTCCAGGGCCTGTACCGGAGTGATGCCCGTACGGCCAGCCACCGATGGGCTGGCCTGCATCCAGGTCTTGCTCCACAACGGGAGGTCTCTGCGGCCCGGCAGGTCGTGTGCTGTGAAAAAGCCGGGGGCCAGCACCAGGGTATGACTCACTGGCCAGGAAAGGTCTGACGATAGTCGCTGGGCGATCCTGAAATAATCCGCTGGGTTACGGCGAACGCCATGAAGAACGACGACCACGCGTTCTACTTCGGGGTCGCCACCTGGCATGTTCAACGGCCTGCTAGCGAAGGCCGCCAGGCCGTGATCGACGGCGATCGGCACCCTTTGCAAGGGCCCGCCCTTGCAGATGCAGGCATAGAGCAGGATCAGCAGGCTGATCGCAAGCTTCTGCAACATGGAAGGGCTCCGCTCAGGGCATTGCCCGAAAGCTAGCGCCGATTCCGGTTTCATTCAACGTGGCGCATCTCCCAGGATGGTCGCGCGATGCATCACACGACGCGTGGGCCGGTAATCATCCACGGCGTAGTGCTGGGTTACGCGGTTGTCCCAGAAGGCCACATCGTTGACCCGCCATTGCCAACGCACGGTGAATTCCGGGCGAGTGGAATGGTTGAACAAAAAGGCGAGCAGGGTGGTGCTTTCCGCCTCGCTCAGCTCGTTGATGCGGGTAGTGAAACCGTCATTGACGAACAGCGCCTTGCGCCCGCTGCGCGGGTGGATGCGTATTACCGGATGGCTGACCGGAGGATGACGGCGCCGGGTTTCTTCCCAGCGGGCCAACGCCTCAGGGCTGGTGCCAAAGCGCTCCAGGGGAAAGGATTTGCTGAACTCATGGCGCGCCGTCAGGCCTTCGAGCAACCGCTGGATGGGCGCGGACAAACCCTCGAAGGCGGCAATGCCGCTAGCCCAGAGGGTATCGCCACCCTGGGCCGGCACCTGTTTGGCCGCCAGCACGGCACCCATGGCCGGTGCCGGCAGGAAGGTTACGTCGGTATGCCAGATGGCATTGTCGCGGACATCCGTTACTGCGGTATCAAGTACCAATACTTCAGGCTGTTCGGGCACGTTGGGGTAGATAGGGTGGATATGCAGGTCGCCGAAGGTCATGGCGAGCCGGGCCTGCTGCTGGGGCGTCAAAGGCTGCTCCCGGAAGAACAACACCTGATGGTCGAGCAGGGCCTGCTCGAGCGCGTCGCGGTCGGCCTCGCCCAGTGGGCGAGTGAGGTCCAGGCCATCGATACGCGCACCGATGGCAGGGTTCAGCGGGGTGATGTTCAGTGTCATGGGATTCGCTCGGTTGACCAATACGAAAAGAGGGCGCGATCAATGGCCACGGCCATGCCAGGGCACCAGTCGACGCTGCAGCGCCCGCAGCCCCAGTTCCAGGGCGAAGGCGACCACGGCGATGACCAGAATGCCAAGAATGACCACGTCGGTGATCAGGAACTGCGCGGCGGACTGGACCATGAAGCCCAGGCCGCTGGTGGCGGCGATTAGCTCGGCGGCAACCAGCGTCGACCAGCCTACGCCCAGCCCGATGCGTACGCCGGTGAGAATATCCGGCAGGGCGCTGGGCAGAATCACATGGCGTACCAGCTGTGTCCGCGTAGCGCCCAGGCATTGGGCGGCGCGCAGGCGAGCCGGGTCTACGGTGCGCACGCCGGTTGCCGTGGCGATGGCGATGGGCGCGAAGATGGCCAGGTAGATCAGCAAAACCTTGGAGAACTCACCGATGCCGCACCAGATGACGATCAGTGGCAGGTAGGCCAAGGGGGGGATCGGCCGGTAGAACTCGATTAGCGGGTCCAGCACCCCTCGGGCGATGCGGTTGCGGCCAATGGCGATACCGACCGGAATGGCCGTGAGGATGGCCAGGCCCAGGGCCAGGCCGATGCGCTGCAGGCTGGCGCCCAGGTGCTGCCAGAGGGTCGCATCCATGTAACCGGTGGTTGCCAGCAGCCAGCCCTTCTCCAGTACGGCCGAGGGCGCCGGCAGGAAGAGTGGGTCGACCCAGCCGAAGCGGGTGGCGGCCCACCAGGCCAGGATCAGCGTGGCGGCAGTAAGGGCACTCAGCGCGCGGGTGCTCAGAGCGCGGCTCGACACGGGCGCGCGACCGGGCGCGTGCCCGGCCACGGTCAACTCAGCATGGTTCATGGCGCCTCCTGGGCAGCAGCGTGGCGTTGCGAGAAGACCTGGGCCAATACCCGCTCGCGAGTCTCGATGAAGCGAGGGTCCGACTTGATCGCCCGCGCCGATTCGCCGGCAGCGTAGCGGCGGCCGAAGTCCAGGCTGAGTCTTTGAACGATCCTGCCTGGATTGGGCGCCAGAAGAATCAGGTCGGTGGCCAGGAACACGGCCTCTTCGATGTCATGGGTAATGAGGAACACAGGCTTGGCCGTGCGCTTCCATACCGACAGCAACAGCTCCTGCATCTGCTCCCGGGTGAAAGCGTCCAGGGCGCCGAAGGGTTCATCCATCAGCAATATCCGCGGCTCCGCCGCCAGGGCCCGGGCCAGGCCGACCCGCTGGCGTTGGCCGCCAGACAGTTCCCAGACGCGACGCTGGCCAAAGCCCGCCAACCCCACCAGAGCCAACAGTTGTTCGGCCTTGGCTTCTCGCCTGGGGCGATCGATGCCGGCGAGCTCCAGGCCGAAGGCTACGTTCTGTAGCACATTCTGCCAGGGCAAGAGCACATCGTCCTGGAACACCACGGCGCGGTCCGCGCCGGGGCCCTTCACGTGGATACCGTCAAGGCGCAGGCTACCAGCACTGGGGGGGACGAAACCGGCGATCAGATTAAGCAATGAGGTTTTGCCACTGCCGGAGGGGCCAAGGGCGACCATCAGCTGTTCAGGGCCCAGGCGCAAGGACAGGTTTTCCAGTACCGGGGCGCTGGCGCCTGGGTAATGGGCGCTGACGCAGTCGAGTTCTAGCTGTGCCATGGTGACCCTCCTCTGAATGACGACCCAGCGGCTACTGGACGTACTTGGCGCTGACGAAGTCGCTGTAGTCCGGCAGTACGCTCTCGACTTTGCCTTGCTCCTTCAGGAAGGCGGCGGTATCCGCGATGGCCTTGGCCGTTCCACCTTGCAGAAGCGCCGGCGAGGTCTGCACCTGGGCCTGGGGGAAGGCCGAGCCGGCCAGCAGTTCAGGCACGTCGGCCGCGTTGGAGCCGGTGAGCCGCGCGATGTCCTTCACTGGCGCCGAATCCGCCGTCCATTCGTTTCTGTGTGCCGCGTAGTCGGCATAGGCATCGAGGGTGACACGAGCGAACTTGGCGATCACGTCCGGATGTTTCTCGGCATAGTCCTTGCGCGCCACCCAGACTTCGAAGGTAGGCGCGCCCCATTGACCCACTTGGGCGGCATCGGTCAGCACCGTGCCGGTCTTGCGGATTTCGCCCAGGGCCGGCGACCACACGAAGGCGCCGTCGATGTCGCCGCGTTTCCAGGCTGCGGCGATCTCCAAGGGTTGCAGGTTCACTACCTTCACCTTGCTGGTGTCCAGCCCCCAATGCTTGAGCGCCCCCAAGAGGCTGTAGTGAGAGGTGGACACGAAGGGTGTCGCAATGGTTTTGCCAACAAGGTCTTCAGGCTTGCTGATGCCGCTGCCATTGCGTACCACCAGCTGCTCCGAGCTGTTGATCTGAGCAGACACAATGAACGCCACTATGGGCAGCTTGCGCGAAGCCGCCGCGGCCAGCGGGCTGGAGCCGAGGTTGCCAATCTGAACATTGCCCGAGGCCAGGGCGGTCACTACTTCCGAGCCGCTATTGAAACGGCGCCAGTCGATCTTTTCTCCGATCGCCTTCTCATAGGCACCAGAAGCCTGGGGTACCTTGCTTGGGTCGATGCCGGTCTGGTAGGCCACGGTAAGATCTGCAGCCTGGGCGGACACCGTAGCGGCAGCCAGGGCAAGAGCGGTGATCAATGAGTGGAAGCTGAGGGTGCGGGCCATGGGAATGCCTGGGAAGTGAATAATGCGACGATAATATTGTTATAAGAAATGTTAAATAAATACTTTTTGGTTATTAGCTTATGGCGAATGTCCGAGCCCGCAAGACAGGAAACACAGGTTCAGCTAAACCTGTCAGGGCTGCCTACGCAGTTAGTACGCCTGGAAGTAAGGTTATAAGCAGAGAATCATTTATTCCTTCTGGTCTTCTTCTAACTGATGCAGCATGACCTGACAGACCCAAGGAGCTACCTCATGAGCCTTAAGCTGGGCGATATCGCCCCTGATTTCGAACAGGATTCCAGCCTCGGCCGTATCCGCTTCCACGAATGGCTTGGCAACAGTTGGGGTGTGCTGTTTTCTCACCCTGCCGACTTCACTCCGGTGTGCACCACTGAGCTGGGCTTTACCGCCAAGCTCAAAGAAGAATTCGACAAGCGCGGCGTCAAGGCCATCGCACTCTCGGTAGACCCGGTCGAGTCCCACGTGAAATGGATCGACGATATCAACGAAACCCAAAGTACCCAGGTGAACTTCCCTATCCTGGCCGATGCGGACCGCAAGGTCTCCGACCTGTACGACCTGATCCACCCCAACGCCAATGACACGCTGACGGTGCGCTCGTTGTTCATCATCGATCCGAACAAAAAGGTGCGTCTGACCATCACCTATCCCGCCAGCACGGGGCGAAATTTCAACGAGATACTGCGGGTGATCGATTCGCTGCAGCTGACCGACAACCACAAGGTGGCTACCCCCGCCAACTGGCAGGACGGTGAAGACGTGGTGATCGTGCCTTCTCTGAAAGACGAAGGCGAGATTGCGCAGCGGTTCCCCAAGGGCTATCGCGCGGTCAAGCCCTACCTGCGCCTGACACCGCAGCCCAACCGCTGAAACCTATGCCTAGCAGGGCTTTGGGGGCCACGAGGGTGGTCCCCCTTTTTTTGTTGGGCACTGGCACCGAGCCGGATATGTATAGCGGTTGGAGCCAGCGAAGCTGGGAATTCGCGCAAGCTATCAGCGCTCGTTCCCTAGCTTCGCTAGGTCCCACACAACCTGCCTCGGTGCTCTGCCTGACATCATTCCCTTAGACAAACTGCCGGAACAGCCAGTACAACCCCGCCGAGAGCGCAATGGCGGCGGGGAGGGTGAGTACCCAGGCCATCAGCAGATTGCGTATGGTGCGCATCTGCAGGCCTGAGCCATTGGCCGCCATGGTGCCGGCCACGCCTGACGAGAGTACGTGGGTGGTCGATACCGGCAGGCCGTACATGTCGGCCGCGGCGATAGTCAGCATGGCGACGGTTTCGGCGCTAGCACCCTGGGCGTAGGTCAAGTGCGTCTTGCCGATGCGCTCGCCTACGGTGATCACGATACGACGCCAGCCCACCAGGGTGCCCAGGCTCAAGGCGATGGCTACCGCTACCTTCACCCACGGCGGGATGAAGCGTGTCGCCTCGTTGGTATAGGCCTGGAAGGCTTTGAGCTTGTCCTTGGTATCGGCGTTGAAGCTCCCCAACTTTTCTTTGTCCATCAGCCGAATCGTTTCCGACGCCAGATACATGTCGTTGCGTACGTTGGAGCTGGCTTGCGGCGGTACCCGATCCAGGGAGCCGTAGCCCTTGACCTGGTCGCCGATGCTGCCGATCAGGCTTGCCAGCGCCGGGACCAGCCCGGGGCTGGCTTTCTTGTCGATGAGAAATTGTTCCAGCTGCTGCCGTGGCGCCTCGCTCGGGGTACCGGGTTCTGCCTGTAGCAAAGCTTGCTGCGTAACCTGGGCCAGGGCGGCGAACCTTTGGGTCTCGGGTTCGGGAATGGCACGGTTCAGGGCATACGCCATGGGCAAGGTGCCGATCAGGATGAGCATGATAAGTCCCATGCCCTTTTGCCCATCGTTCGAGCCATGAGCGAAGGACACCCCGGTACAGGTCATGATCAACAGCCCACGAATCCAGAACGGCGGCGGCGTGTTGCCCTCCGGGGCCTGGTACAGCGCGCGGTTCTTCACTAGATGGCGCAGAAGCAGCATCAACCCGGCCGCGCAGGCGAAGCCGATCAAGGGCGACAGCAGCAGGGCATAGCCGACCTTGGCCGCCTGGCTCCAGTCCACCCCGGACGTACCATCGCGGCCGCTCATCCAGGCATTGGCTACCCCTACGCCGATGATCGAGCCGATCAGCGTATGGGAAGAAGACGCCGGCAGGCCGAGCCACCAGGTGCCCAGGTTCCACAGGATCGCGGCGATCAGCAGGGCGAAGATCATTGCGAAGCCGGCCGAGGAGCCCACCTGGAGGATCAGGTCCACGGGTAGCAGCGCAATGATGCCAAAGGCCACCGCTCCGCTGGAACTGAGCACCCCGATGAAGTTGAAGGCACCTGACCACATCACCGCCACCTGCGCGGGGAGCGAATGGGTATAGATCACAGTCGCCACGGCATTGGCGGTGTCATGGAAGCCGTTGACGAATTCGAAACCCAGGGCGATTACCAGGGCGACACCTAGCAGGATGTAGGGTGTCCAGGTGGTGGCATCGACGTTGGACGTATCCAGATCTCGGTTCAGGCTCCAGAACATATAGCCCAGGCCAGCGGCCAACACGGCGTAGAAGAGCGCCTTGACCAAGGGATGGGAACGGCGATCCAGCTCGGGGCCGTTTCGCTTCGCGACTCCGGCGAGTGTGGTGGTAGTCATCGGGCAGCTCCAGGCTGGAAAGAGGCAACCCTGATCCTGCTCGTCAAATGTTACAAAAAAGTTCTCAAGTTTTCCCTCCGTCAGCCGGCAGACCAGCGGCTATAAAAAATGGAATAAGCAAAGAAATAAATATGATTTATGGATATATGAAAGCAGGAGTAGGCTCAGCGCTCTGGTTTCAGGGTTGGCGAGGAGCGTCGGATGCTTGTGGTATCGATAGGGGGTAGCCCCAGCGTGCGGTCACGCTCCACCATCATGCTTGAGCGAGCACGACAGAGCCTGCAGCAGCGGGGCATCGAAGTGGTGAGTTACCAAGTGCGGGAGTTTCCCGCCGAAGATCTGCTGCACGCCCGCTTCGATAGCCCGCAGGTCCAGGCATTTCGGGATGTGGTCGAGCAGGCTGACGGCTTGATTGTCGCGACCCCGGTGTACAAGGCCTCGTTCAGCGGCGCCTTGAAAACCTTGCTTGACCTGTTGCCCGAGCGGGCCTTGGCCAGCAAGGTGGTCCTGCCTATCGCCACGGGCGGCAGCATCGCCCATATGCTGGCTGTGGACTACGCCCTCAAGCCGGTGCTGGCCGCCTTGAAAGCTCAGGAAATGCTCCAGGGCATCTTTGCCGAAGATTCCCAGATCGCTTATGGCGAAGGCGCGGCGTCAGCCAGCCTCAGCCCGGCTTTGGAACAGCGCCTGGAGGGCGCGCTGGAAGAATTTCATCAAGCGCTTGCCCGGCGGCCTCGTCCGCTGTTGCACGGGCAGCTCGGCCGTAGCCTGATCGAGGCGCGCTGGAGCATCTGAACCGTCTGAACCGTCTTATCGCCTTCTGACCCGACCACGGGAAGCAGGTGCCAGTACCCGACACTCAACAAGGAGAGCGCCATGCGCACAATCACCTTGCGTCGAGGGCTGGTCGCCCTGTTTACCGCGACCGTTGCCCTCGGAGCACTTAGCCAGGCACAGGCTGAAACCTTACGCATCGGCTATCAGAAGTACGGCACCCTTGTGCTGCTCAAGGCGAAGGGCACATTGGAGAAACGCCTGGCTGACCAGGGCATCAGGGTCCAGTGGACGGAGTTTCCCGGTGGGCCACAGTTGCTCGAAGGGTTGAATGTGGGGTCGATCGATTTCGGCGTCACCGGTGAAACGCCGCCAGTGTTCGCCCAGGCCGCCGGTGCCGATCTTGTCTACGTGGCTCACGAACCGCCCGCACCGACCAGCGAAGCGATCCTGGTGCCCAAGGAGTCGGCCATTGCCAGTGTCAAAGATCTGAAAGGCAAGAAGGTAGTGCTGAACAAGGGCTCAAACGTGCACTACCTGCTGGTGCGCGCCCTGGAAGACGCCGGGCTCAAATACACTGACATCCAGACCGTATTCCTGCCCCCGGCCGATGCCCGCGCCGCGTTCGAGCGAGGCAGCGTGGACGCCTGGGTCATCTGGGACCCCTACCAGGCTGCCGCTGAGCAACAGCTCGGCGCCCGTACCCTGCGTGACGGCAGTGGTCTGGTAGACAACAACCAGTTTTACCTGGCCACCCGGCCTTATGCCCAAGCCCACCCCGCCGTGGTGGCGGCCCTGGTCGAAGAAGTTCGCAAAACAGGGGAGTGGTCCCAGGCGAACCCGCAAGAGGTTGCCGAGCAGGTCGTACCCCTGTTGGGACTGCCTGCCCCTATCGTGCTGACAACAGTGAAGCGTCAGGGCTTCGGGGCCGGCTACATCACCCCGGAGGTGACTGCCGCCCAGCAGAAGATCGCCGATGCCTTCTACCAGCTCAAGCTGATACCCAAGCCTTTGAACGTCAAGGATGTGGTCTGGACACCTCCGGCAAGCCTGGCCGTGCAATGAATTCCCTGGCCGGTCTGGCCGACGCTTCCCTCTGGAGACAACTCCCATGAGTCTGAACATTTTCTGGTTTCTGCCTACCCACGGTGACGGACACTACCTGGGCACTGCCCAGGGCGCCCGCACCGTCGATCATGGGTACCTGCAGCAGATCGCCCAAGCGGCTGACCGTCTCGGCTACGGCGGGGTACTGATTCCCACCGGGCGCTCTTGCGAAGATTCCTGGCTAGTGGCCGCCTCGTTGATTCCGGTCACACAGCGCTTGAAATTCCTCGTGGCCCTGCGCCCGGGAATCATCTCGCCAACTGTGGCCGCGCGCCAGGCTGCGACCCTGGATCGCCTTTCAGGCGGCCGCGCGCTGTTCAACCTGGTGACCGGCGGCGACCCGGATGAACTGGCGGGTGATGGCCTGTTCCTCAGTCATGAAGAACGCTACGAAGCCTCCGTGGAATTCACCCGCATCTGGCGCCGCGTGCTGGAAGGCCAGACCGTCGACTATGACGGCAAGCACATCAAGGTCAGGGGTGCCAGATTGCTCTACCCCCCACTGCAGCAGCCCCGTCCGCCACTCTATTTCGGTGGTTCCTCCGAGGCCGCGCAAGACCTTGCCGCGGAGCAAGTGGAGCTGTACCTGACCTGGGGCGAGCCACCGGCGGCCGTGGCGGAGAAGATCGCCCAGGTGCGAGCCAAGGCAGCGACGCAAGGGCGCAGCGTGCGTTTCGGCATTCGCTTGCATGTGATCGTGCGCGAAACCAATGAGCAGGCCTGGGCCGCGGCGGATCGGCTGATCGCCGAGCTGGACGATGACACCATCGCCAAGGCCCAGTCGGCCTTCGCACGCTTCGACTCGGTCGGCCAGCAGCGCATGGCGGCCTTGCATGGAGGCCGTCGCGACAAGCTCGAAGTCAGCCCGAACCTCTGGGCCGGCGTCGGCCTCGTGCGCGGCGGCGCTGGCACAGCGCTGGTGGGCGATGGCACTACAGTAGCCGCGCGGGTGAAGGAATACGCCGACCTGGGCATCGACACCTTCATTTTCTCGGGTTACCCACACCTGGAAGAGTCCTATCGCGTCGCTGAGCTGCTGTTCCCGCACCTTGACGTGGAACGTCCACAAGCACAGTGCGGCCAGGGTTACATCAGCCCCTTCGGTGAAATGGTCGCCAATGACATCCTGCCCAAAGCCGTTGCGCAGAGTTGAGGAGGGGCCATGAGCATTGCGCGTAGAACCACCGAACGCCTGGCCCCCTGGGCCTTGCCCGTGGTGCTGCTGGCGACGTGGCAACTGGCGGTCAGCGCGGGCTGGCTGTCTACCCGCATCCTGCCCGCGCCCAGTGCCGTGCTGGAGGCGGGAGTGGCCCTGGTACAGTCGGGCGACCTTTGGAAACACTTGGCCATCAGCAGCTGGCGCGCCGCCGTGGGCTTTGCCATAGGCGGCAGCATCGGGCTGGGCCTCGGGTTCCTGACCGGGCTGTCCCGCTGGGGTGAACGCTTGCTGGACAGCTCCGTCCAGATGATCCGCAACGTGCCGCACCTGGCGTTGATACCCTTGGTGATCCTCTGGTTCGGCATCGACGAGTCGGCAAAGATCTTCCTGGTAGCCTTGGGCACTCTGTTCCCTATCTATCTCAACACCTATCACGGTATCCGTAATGTCGACCCGGCCTTGCTGGAGATGGCGCGCAGTTACGGCCTATCAGGCCTGGCGCTGTTCTGGCAGGTGATACTGCCCGGCGCGCTGCCATCGATCCTGGTGGGTGTGCGTTTTGCCCTGGGCTTCATGTGGCTCACGCTGATCGTGGCCGAGACCATTTCCGCCAGCTCCGGCATCGGCTACCTGGCGATGAATGCACGCGAATTCCTGCAAACCGACGTAGTGGTCCTGGCCATCGTGCTCTATGCCGTGCTGGGCAAGCTGGCCGATCTGGCCGCCCGTGGCCTGGAGAGGGCCTGGTTGCGCTGGCATCCGGCCTACCAGGGCGCCAAGGAGGCCAGGGCATGAGCATCCTGAACGAGACACCTCATTTCTTGCGTGGCATCAGCGTGGATGTGCGGGGCCTGACCCGTACCTTCGACCGGCGTCAGGTACTCAAGGGCATCGACCTTCACATTCCGCTGGGCCAGTTCGTGGCCGTGGTAGGCCGCAGCGGTTGCGGCAAGAGTACGTTGTTGCGCTTGCTGGCTGGCCTGGACAAGCCCAGCGGCGGCAGCCTGGGCAGCGACGAGGGCAGCCTGGAAAGCGTGCGTGACGGTACTCGCCTGATGTTCCAGGAGCCGCGCCTGCTGCCTTGGAAAACGGTGATCGAAAACGTTGGGCTGGGCCTGAAGGGCAACTGGAAAGCCCAGGCGTTGGACGCGCTCAAGGCCGTAGGCCTGGCCGAGCGGGCCGGGGAGTGGCCGGCAGCGCTTTCGGGTGGGCAAAAGCAGCGTGTTGCCCTGGCCCGGGCGCTGATCTACCAGCCACGGCTGTTATTACTGGATGAACCCCTGGGCGCGCTCGATGCCCTCACCCGCATCGAAATGCAGCAGCTGCTGGAGCGCCTGTGGCAGCAGCATCGTTTCACCGTGGTGCTGGTGACCCATGACGTCGCCGAGGCGGTAGCCGTGGCCGATCGCGTGATCCTGATCGAAGAAGGCCAGATTGGCCTGGACCTGGCGGTCGATCTGCCACGCCCACGGCAGCGGGGTTCACACGCCCTGGCCGAGCTGGAAAGTCGCATTCTGGAGCGGGTGCTGTCGTTGCCTGGCCAGGATGCGCCGCAGGAACCTGTTCAACCCTTGCCTACGCAGTTGCGCTGGGCTTATTGAAAGTCAATCGAGGAAAACACCATGACCATCAAAGCCATCAACGTCCGCAACCAGTTCAAAGGCACCGTCAAGGAAATCATCGAAGGCCCCGTGCTTTCGGAGATCGATGTGCAGACGGCTTCGGGTATCGTTACCTCCGTGATCACCACGCGCTCGGTAAAGGAGCTGGAACTGGCGGTAGGCAGTGAGGTGATCGCCTTCGTGAAATCCACCGAGGTGTCCATCGCCAAGCTGTGACTCCCCCGCGGGCCTGCTTCACTCCCCCGTGTCCTGGCCCCGGCGGGCCAGGTACGGGGGCAGATAAAGCCCAAGGTAAGCATCGAATACCCGCATGCCTTCTTCGGCCAGGCGCGGCGTGATCACGCCATGCATCTGCACCGAGCGCGCGTACACCCGGTCGCCCAGCTCCATGGCCAGGGTGAAGACGTCTACATCGTCTGGTAATTGCGGCAGCACGAAATGACGGGCGAAGAGAGCTTGCATCAATGCGCCCAGTTCAATGTCATGCTGGCGGTCGGCCTGAGTCACCTCGCTCAAGCCATGCTGCGCCAGGATCAACTGGCGAGCCGCGGCATCTTCGTTGTACAGCCCAAGCATGCGCTCTTCCACCAGCCGGGACAGGTCGCGCCAGGTCGTCAGGCTATGGCTGTCGATCGGTGTCTGAAGGCAGGCGCGGAAGGCGGCGTGGATGTCTGCCGTCAGCCCTTCCAGCAAGGCGGGCACGCTGGGGAAGAAATGGTAGACAGAGGAAGGGGGAATGCCCGCCAGTTCCGCCACGGCGTAGATGGAAAGGCCTGCCACGCCAGCCTCGGCCAGGATGGAGCGCGCCGCGGCAAGGATGGCATCGATACGCGCCTGGCTGCGTTGGCGGGGTTTACGGGGGGTAACAGTGCGCGGCATGACGGGCTCCTGGAGGCAGCCCGCATTCTAAAGGCACAGCAAGCCTTCTGGTACCGGTTGGCACCAGCGCCAATTGGCGAACAGGCTTGGAAACCTCGGTGGGAGCCAGCACCAGCTGGCGAACAGGCATCGAATGCAGCCAGATTCGCCTACTGGCGCTGGTTGAACCTCCATTCACACCGTATGCAGGTACCAGTTGTATTCCAGGTCCGAGATGGAGTGTTCGAACTCCTCCAGTTCGCTTTCCTTGCAAGCCACGAAGATATCGATGTACTTGGGGTCGATGTACTTGGCCATGATTTCGCTGTCATCCAGGGCTCGCAAGGCATCGCGCAGGTTGTTCGGCAGGCTTGGTTCAGTCTGCTCGTACGCGTTGCCTTCCAGGGGCTCTCCCGGATCGCACTGGTTGGTAAGGCCATGGTGAATGCCCGCCAGCACCGCCGCCATCAGCAGGTAAGGGTTGGCATCGGCGCCCGCGACCCGGTGTTCGATACGGACCGAATCGGGTGCGCCCGTGGGTACTCGCAGCGCCACGGTGCGGTTGTCCAGGCCCCAGGTCGGGGAGTTGGGCACGTAGAACTGAGCACCGAAACGGCGGTAGGAGTTGACGTTGGGGCAAAGGAAGGCCATGGAGGCCGGCAGGGTCTCGAGCACACCGCCGATTGCGTGGCGCAATGCGGCGTTCTGCTCGGGATCCTCGCTGGTGAAGATGTTCTTGCCGTCCTTGTCCAGGATCGAGATATGCACATGCAGACCGTTGCCCGCCTGGCCCGGATAGGGCTTGGCCATGAAGGTCGTGTCCATCTCGTGGTCATAGGCGATGTTCTTGATCAATCGCTTGAGCAGCACTGCATAGTCGCAAGCCCGTAGCGGGTCTGCCACATGGTGCAGGTTGACCTCGAACTGAGCTGGGGCGCTCTCCTTGACGATGGCGTCGGCGGGGATGCGTTGCTCCTTGGCACCTTCGAGAATGTCCTGCAGGCAATCCACATACTCGTCGAGGTCGTCGATCAGGTACACCTGGGTGGACTGTGGACGTTTACCCGAGATCGGCGAGCGAGGAGGTTGCGGTCGGCCATTCACGTTCTCCTGGTCGATCAGGTAGAACTCCAGCTCGAAGGCTGCGCAGATGGTCAGGCCCAACTCATCGAATTTCTGCACCACCTGGCGCAGCACTTCTCGGGGATCGGCGAAGAAAGGCTCGCCCTCGAGCTCGTGCATGGTCATCAGCAATTGCGCCGTAGGGCGCTTTTGCCAGGGCTCGTTGCTCAAGGTATTGGGGATGGGATAACAGATACGGTCTGCGTCACCGATGTCGAGGCCCAGGCCCGTGCTTTCTACCGTAGACCCGTTGATGTCCAATGCGAACAAGGACGCCGGAAGATTGATGCCTTTCTCATACACCTTATGCAGGCTGGTGCGCTCGATGCGCTTGCCACGCACTACACCATTCATATCTGCAATCAGAAGGTCGACGTACAGAACCTCAGGATGATCCTTGAGGAATGCGTTTGCTTCGTTCAGCTGAACGGCACGCGGGGGTACCGACATGATGCAACACCTTTGTTGTTAAAAATATCAATCATTGGCTTGGAACCAGTTCAGTCAATCCGAAAGCCAATCCGAAGTCAAGC
Source organism: Pseudomonas massiliensis (assembly GCF_000826105.1). Lineage (GTDB taxonomy): Bacteria > Pseudomonadota > Gammaproteobacteria > Pseudomonadales > Pseudomonadaceae > Aquipseudomonas > Aquipseudomonas massiliensis. The sequence goes on from NZ_CCYK01000004.1 coordinate 78,193, forward strand.
TGGCCCAGCTGCGCCTCAAGAAGGGGCCTGTTAGGCCACTTCTGCCTAATTATGGTGCGATTAACGTCTGAATTTTTCATCATTTTTGACGCGTAAACCAAGACGTGGTGAATTCTTTACGGGGTGTTGTATAAAAAATTGAACAGCGCTAAGCTCGGTCGTATCCCATAACAGCAACAATAACGGGGAATATCATGGCACGCCTGCTATGTATGGGCGCAACTGCCTGGTTGGCATCGCCGCGCTTGCGACGCTGCGCGCCGTCACATCTTGCCTTATGCTGCAAAGGGCTTGCCGGCCCCAGAGTGTTCCCGGTCGCAACAGCGTTACCGGATGCTTGGTCAGGCACACCCTATCACTACAATGCCTTCAGCTCGACTGGAGCGCGTCACGAACCGGCACAGGTTCGTATTAACATACTGCCAGAAGTCGCTCTCGTGCACCCGTTCGCCTCATCGGCCCAGGGCAGCGGCGCATCCCTGCGCGCGCTCGGCCCCGTCGAGGCAGCCCTTGCATGTTTGCGGCACAGCGCCTGGCCCCTTGCGGAAGGCCAGGAACATCCGCGCCACCTGCTGACGCTGCCGCGTCGGTCACCTTCGGCCATAGAGGCCGGGGGCCTTGCCTCCTGAGGTATTTATGAGTACCAACCTCGACCAGCTCACGGATTGGTTGAAGAAGCACAAGATCACCGAAGTCGAATGCCTGATCAGTGACCTGACCGGCATCACTCGCGGCAAGATTTCGCCTACCAACAAGTTCATCGCCGAAAAGGGCATGCGCTTGCCGGAAAGCGTACTGCTGCAAACCGTTACCGGTGACTACGTCGAAGACGATATCTATTACGAGTTGCTCGACCCGGCCGATATCGACATGCTCTGCCGCCCGGATGAAAACGCCGTATTCCTGGTGCCTTGGGCCATCGAGCCCACCGCCCAGGTGATTCATGATACCTACGATAAGCAGGGCAACCCGATCGAGCTGTCTCCGCGCAACGTATTGAAAAAGGTGCTCAAGCTCTACGCTGATCGTGGCTGGCAGCCAATCGTGGCGCCGGAAATGGAGTTCTACCTGACCAAGCGCTGCGACGATCCGGACTTCCCTCTGCAGCCCCCGATCGGTCGCTCCGGGCGCCCGGAAACCGGTCGCCAGTCGTTCTCCATCGAGGCCGCGAACGAATTCGACCCCCTGTTCGAAGACGTGTATGACTGGTGCGAGCTGCAGAACCTGGACCTGGACACCCTGATCCACGAAGACGGCACCGCCCAGATGGAAATCAACTTCCGTCATGGCAGCGCTCTGTCCCTGGCCGATCAGATCGTAGTGTTCAAGCGCACCATGCGCGAGGCGGCGCTCAAGCACAACGTGGCCGCTACTTTCATGGCCAAGCCCATGACCGGCGAGCCTGGCAGCGCCATGCATCTGCACCAGAGCGTGGTGAGCGTGGAAACAGGCAAAAGCATCTTTTCAAACGAAGATGGCTCCATGAGCCAGTTGTTCCTGCACCATGTGGGCGGCTTGCAGAAGTTCATTCCCGAGTTGCTGCCACTGTTCGCGCCCAATGTGAACTCATTCCGCCGCTTCCTGCCCGATACCTCGGCGCCGGTCAACGTCGAATGGGGCGAGGAAAACCGTACCGTGGGCCTGCGCGTGCCAGACGCCACGCCACAGAATCGCCGGGTGGAAAACCGTCTGCCGGGCGCGGATGCCAACCCTTACCTGGCCATCGCGGCCAGCCTGCTGTGTGGCTTCATTGGCATGGTCGAGGGCATTCCGCCCAGCGCGCCGGTGCATGGCCGTGGCTATGAGCGCCGCAACCTGCGCCTGCCGCTGACCATCGAGGATGCGCTCGAGCGCATGGAAAATTGCCGAACGGTGGAGAAATACCTCGGTCGCAAGTTCGTGACCGGTTATGTAGCGGTCAAGCGTGCCGAGCATGAGAATTTCAAGCGCGTGATCAGTTCGTGGGAACGGGAGTTCCTGTTGTTCGCGGTCTGATCGATGCGGACCGCCGCCCATCCCGGGCCGGCCCAGGAGAGGAATGATGAGCACTAAGAGTCCACAAACCCTGCAATGGCAGGCCCTCAGCGGGGATCACCACCTGGCGCCCTTCAGCGACTATAGGCAACTGAAGGAAAAAGGTCCGCGGATCATCACCGAGGCCCAGGGCGTTCACCTTTGGGACAGCGAAGGGCACAAGATCCTGGATGGCATGGCGGGCCTGTGGTGCGTGGCGGTGGGTTACGGCCGAGAAGAGCTGGTACAGGCCGCGGCCGCGCAGATGCGTGAGCTGCCTTACTACAACCTGTTCTTCCAGACGGCCCACCCGCCTGCCCTGGAACTGGCCCAGGCAGTGGTGCAGGTGGCGCCTGACGGCATGAGCCACGTGTTCTTCACCGGCTCTGGCTCGGAGGGCAACGATACCGTCCTGCGCCTGGTTCGCCATTACTGGGCACTGCAAGGCAAGCCTGGCAAGAAAACCATTATCGGTCGGGTCAATGGCTACCACGGCTCCACCGTGGCCGGCGCCAGCCTCGGCGGGATGTCCGGAATGCACGAGCAGGGCGACCTGCCGATCCCGGGCATCGCTCACATCCCGCAGCCGTACTGGTTCGGTGAAGGCGGCGACATGAGCCCGGATGAATTCGGCCTGTGGGCGGCGAACCAGCTGGAAGAAAAGATCCTGGAGCTGGGCGAGGACCAGGTAGCGGCCTTCATCGCCGAGCCGATCCAGGGCGCCGGCGGGGTCATCATTCCACCGGACAGCTACTGGCCGCGCATCAAGGAAATCCTGGCCAAGTACGACATCCTCTTCGTTGCCGACGAGGTCATCTGCGGATTCGGCCGTACGGGCGAGTGGTTCGGTAGCGATTATTACCAGCTCAAACCGGACCTGATGACCATCGCCAAGGGCCTCACCTCGGGTTACGTGCCCATGGGTGGCGTGATCGTGCGCGATCGTATCGCCAAGGTAATCAGCGAAGGCGGTGATTTCAATCATGGCTTCACCTACTCCGGGCATCCGGTGGCGGCCGCTGTCGGCCTGGCCAACCTGCGCCTGCTCCATGAAGAAAAGATCATTGAACGGGTGAGAAGCGAAACGGCACCATATTTGCAAAAGCGCTTGCGGGAACTCGAAGACCACCCGCTGGTGGGCGAGGTCCGTGGGTTGGGCATGCTGGGCGCCATCGAGCTGGTAAAGGACAAAGCCACGCGCGAGCGTTATGAAGGCCGTGGTGTAGGCATGGTCTGCCGGCAGTTCTGCTTCGACAATGGCCTGATCATGCGCGCCGTGGGCGACACCATGATCATTGCGCCTCCGCTGGTGATGACCGAGGCGGACGTGGATGAACTGGTAAGCAAGGCGCGGTTGTGCCTGGACCTGACCCTTAATGCGATAAATGGCTAAATGCTAGTCTGTACCCAGGTGCGTTAGCCTAGGCGCCGGATCACCCGCTGGCCAGGCGCTGGCGGTGAGCGGGTGGTTACTCAAAAAATTTGGAGCATTACGCATGAAGAAATTTGGCAAGACGCTGCTCGCCATGTCCCTCGTGGCCGCCGCGGCCGGGGCAGCCCACGCGGATGACAAGGTCCTGCACGTCTACAACTGGTCCGACTATATCGCGCCCGACACCGTCGCCGACTTCGAGAAGGCGTCCGGAATCAAGGTGGTATACGACGTCTACGACAGCAACGAAACCCTGGAAGCCAAGATGCTCGCCGGTAAATCCGGGTATGACATCGTAGTGCCGTCCAACAACTTCCTTGCCAAGCAAAACAAGGCCGGCGTTTACGAAGAACTGGACAAGGCCAAGCTACCGAACTGGAAGAACCTGGACGAGTCTTTGCTCAAGGCCGTGGGCGATGCCAGCGACCCGGGCAACAAGCATGCCTTCCCCTATATGTGGGGCACCATCGGCATCGGTTACAACCCTGCCAAGGTCAAGGCCGCGCTGGGGGTGGACAAGATCGATTCCTGGGATGTGCTGCTCAAGCCTGAGAACATTGCCAAGCTGAAATCCTGCGGGGTCAGCTTCCTGGATTCGCCTACCGAGATGCTGCCGGTCGCCTTGCACTACCTTGGCCTGCCGACCAATACCACCAAGAAGGAAGACTTGAAGAAAGCCGAAGACCTCTTCCTGAGCATCCGCCCGAACATCACCTATTTCCACTCTTCCAAGTACATCTCTGACCTGGCTACCGGCAATATCTGCGTAGCGGTCGGCTATTCGGGTGACGTGCAGCAGGCCAAGTCTCGTGCCGAGGAAGCCGGCGGCAAGGTGACGGTCAGCTACGCCATTCCGAAGGAAGGCGCCGGCACCTTCTACGACATGGTCGCGATTCCCAAGGATGCGGAAAACAAGGAGGCTGCCTATGCCTTCATGAATTTCCTCCTTGAGCCCAAGAACATGGCCCAGATCACCAACGCCGTTCAGTTCCCGAACGGTAACAAGGCCGCCACTGAATTCGTGGACGATGCCATCAAGTCGGACCCGAGCATCTACCCGTCCGACGAGGTGAAAGCCAAGTTCTACGCGATCGCCGATCTGCCCCAGCCTACGCTGCGTGACATGACCCGTAGCTGGACCAAGATCAAGTCGGGCAAATAAGCGCCCGCTCCAGGGCTTGCCAGGCGGCTGTGCCTGGCAAGCCGGGGCGAATGTTTACGAATTAATTTTGCCCAGCGGGCGTATCGAAGGTAAGTTGCGCGCCGGTTTTAGATTCCGGTCGGTTGGTTGCCGTCTGAAAGAATATTTCGAGAGGATATTTCACTTGTCTGACTCCTTAACAAGCAAGGCGATAATGCTCACCCTCGGGCTTGCCTTCACGGCTGGCGCCCACGCGGCAGGGACGGTAAAGATCTACAACTGGTCGGACTACATCGGTGAAACGACCCTGGCGGAATTTGAAAAGGCTACGGGCGTCACGCCTTCCTATGACGTCTTCGATTCCAACGAAACCCTCGAGGGCAAACTGCTCGCAGGCCATACCGGCTATGACGTGGTGGTACCGTCGAACCATTTCCTGGGCAAGCAGATCAAGGCTGGCGTGTTCCAGAAGCTGGACCGCAGCCAATTGCCCAACTGGAAAAACCTCGATCCGACCCTGATGAAACGCCTGGAAGCCAATGATCCCGGCAACCAGTATGCCGTGCCCTACCTGTGGGGTACCAACGGCATCGGCTACAACGTGGCCAAGGTCAAGGCTGCCTTGGGCGTGGAAAAGATCGACTCTTGGGCAACGATCTTCGAGCCCGAGAACATGAAGAAACTACAGAAGTGTGGCGTGGCCTTCCTCGACTCGCCTGACGAAATGATGCCTGCCGTGCTGCAGTACCTGGGGCTGGACCCCAACAGCACCAACCCGGACGACTACAAGAAGGCTGAAGCCAAGCTGCTCGCGGTGCGCCCGTACGTGCGCTATTTCCATTCTTCCAAATACATCACGGACCTTTCCTCCGGAAACATCTGCGTGGCCGCCGGGTTCTCCGGAGACGTGTTCCAGGCGCGCAACCGCGCCAGTGAAGCCAAGAACGGTGTGAACGTTGCCTACGCCGTACCCAAGGAAGGAGGCAACCTGTGGTTCGACATGCTGGCCATTCCCGCCGATGCGCCGGATCCGAAGCAGGCCCATGCCTTCATCAACTACCTGTTGGAGCCCAAAGTGATCGCTCAGGTGAGCGACTATGTGGGCTATGCCAACCCGAATCCGGAGGCCAAGTCTGACATGGACGAAGCCGTGAGCCAGGATCCTGCGGTGTATCCGCCACAGGACGTGCTCGACAAGGCGTACGTCAGCCACGAGCTGCCGCCTAACATTCAACGCTTGATGACCCGTTCCTGGACGCGCATCAAGACGGGCAAATAATTAACCTTTACCCGCCTCGCGGCGGGCCTGTGAAACGTTGGGAGTTCGTTGATGGCCGTTGCCTCCAGTGCCTATAAGAAAGCCCTCGAAGGCGGGCAACACCCTAAAGAGGTGTTGGTCAAGATCGATCGGGTCACCAAGAAGTTCGACGAGACGATCGCCGTGGACGATGTGTCCCTGCAGATCCACAAGGGTGAGATCTTCGCCCTGCTGGGGGGATCGGGCTCGGGTAAATCCACGCTGTTGCGCATGCTCGCCGGCTTCGAACGGCCGACCGAAGGGCGAATCTTCCTCGACGGAGTGGACATCACCGATATGCCGCCCTACAAGCGGCCCATCAACATGATGTTCCAGTCCTACGCCTTGTTCCCGCACATGACGGTGGCCCAGAACATCGCGTTCGGCCTCAAGCAGGACAAGATGCCCGCCGCGGAAATCGACGCGCGGGTCGCCGAAATGCTCAAGCTGGTGCACATGACCCAGTATGCCAAGCGCAAGCCGCACCAGTTGTCTGGCGGCCAGCGCCAGCGGGTGGCGCTGGCGCGCTCCCTGGCCAAGCGTCCCAAGCTCTTGCTGCTGGACGAGCCCATGGGGGCGCTGGACAAGAAACTGCGTTCGGAGATGCAGCTGGAACTGGTGGAAATCATCGAGCGCGTGGGTGTGACCTGCGTGATGGTGACCCACGACCAGGAAGAAGCCATGACCATGGCCCAGCGTATCGCCATCATGCACTTGGGCTGGATCGCCCAGATCGGCAGCCCCATCGACGTGTACGAAACCCCTACCAGCCGGCTGGTGTGCGAGTTCATCGGTAACGTCAACCTGTTCGACGGCGAAGTGGTCGAGGACATGGAGGGCTATGCCCTGATCAGCTCTCCTGAACTGGAACGCAGCATCTACGTGGGCCACGGTGTGAGTACCGCGGCCGAAGACAAGAGCGTGACCTACGCCATTCGCCCGGAAAAGCTGCTGGTCACCACCGAACAGCCGCCGACCGAGCACAACTGGTCTCGCGGCAAGGTCCATGACATTGCCTACCTGGGTGGGCATTCGGTGTTCCACGTACAGTTGCCCAGCGGCAAGATCGTACAGTCGTTCGTGGCTAACGCCGAGCGTCGCGGCGCCCGGCCGACCTGGGACGATGAAGTGTTCGTATGGTGGGAAGACGACAGCGGCGTGGTGCTTCGCTCATGAACAAGAAACTTAAGCGTATCTATAACCGGTGGGTGCCTGGCGGCCGCCAGGTCGTGATCGGTATCCCGTTCCTGTGGCTGTTCCTGTTCTTCATGCTGCCGTTCTTCATCGTATTGAAGATCAGTTTTGCCGAGGCGGATGTGGCCATTCCGCCCTATACGGAAATCTGGCAGTACGCCGAAGGCAAGATCGACATCGCCCTCAACCTGGCGAACTACCTGCTGCTGGGTGACGACGAGCTTTACTTCTCGGCCTACCTTGGTTCGCTGAAGATGGCGTTCTTCAGCACGCTCTTGTGCCTGCTGATCGGCTACCCCATGGCATACGCCATGTCCGTGGCCAAGAAAGAAACCCAGACAGTGCTCTTGCTGCTGATCATGATGCCGACCTGGACGGCGATTCTGATCCGGGTGTACGCCTGGATGGGCCTGCTGAGCAACAATGGTCTTTTGAACGGCCTGTTGATGTACCTGGGCCTGATCGATCAGCCACTGCAGATCCTCAACACCAACCTGGCGGTGTATATCGGCGTGGTCTATTCCTATCTGCCGTTCATGATCCTGCCGCTGTTCGCCAACCTGGTCAAGCACGATCACAGCCTCCTCGAAGCCGCGTCAGACCTGGGCTCGAGCCGCTTCAACAACTTCTGGAAGATCACCGTGCCGCTGTCGAAGAACGGCATCGTGGCCGGCTGCATGCTGGTGTTCATCCCGGTGGTGGGTGAGTTCGTGATTCCGGAACTGCTGGGCGGGCCGGAAACCCTGATGATCGGCAAGGTATTGTGGCAGGAGTTCTTCAACAACCGTGACTGGCCGGTGGCATCGGCCCTGGCAGTAGTGATGCTGGCCCTGTTGATCGTCCCCATTCTGCTCTTCAACCGTAGCCAGGCCAAAGAGATGGAGGGCAAGGTATGACTTCGCGCTGGCGTTTTTCCACCTTCATGCTGTGGGCGGGCTTGCTGTTCATCTACGCGCCCATGGTCATCCTGGTGATCTTCTCCTTCAACGCTTCCCGGCTGGTGACGGTCTGGGGAGGCTGGTCGGTGAAGTGGTACGTGGGGCTGATGCACAACGATCAGCTGATGAGCGCCGTGTTCCGCTCGCTGGAGATCGCCACCTACACCGCCCTTTCATCGGTGTTCCTCGGCACGCTGGCGGCCTTCGTGCTGACCCGCGTGCCTCGCTTCAAAGGGCGTACCCTGTTCGGTGGCTTGGTCACGGCACCCCTGGTGATGCCGGAAGTGATCACCGGTCTCTCGCTGCTGTTGCTGTTCGTCGCCATGGCGCAGGTGGTGGGCTGGCCGCAGGAACGCGGCGTGCCGACCATCTGGATTGCCCATACTACCTTCTGCGCGGCCTATGTGGCGGTGGTGGTGTCGGCGCGGCTGCGTGAGCTGGACCTGTCCATCGAAGAGGCAGCCATGGACCTGGGCGCGAGGCCCTGGAAGGTCTTCATGCTGATCACCATCCCCATGATCGCGCCTTCCCTGGCAGCCGGCGGCATGATGTCGTTCGCCTTGTCCCTGGATGACCTGGTATTGGCCAGCTTCGTGGCCGGGCCCGGCTCCACCACCTTGCCGATGGAGGTCTTCTCCCAGGTGCGCCTGGGGGTCAAGCCGGAGATCAACGCCATCGCCAGCCTCATCCTGTTGGTGGTGTCGATCTTCACCTTCTTCGTCTGGTTCTTCAGCCGCCGAGCCGAAGAGCGTCGCCGTCGGGCCATCCAGCAAGCGATCGAAGAAGCCGCTCAAGCCAACTCGGCACAGCCGGACCCCCGTCGGGCCAAGGTCGAAGCTGTCTCCGCCTGAGCCCTTGTGTCCAGGGAAACGTGGCGGTAGGGTTACCCGCATAACCGGGTAACCCTTATGTCCGCTACCTTCCATCCAGACCAGCTGCGCGCCAGCCTCGCCCTTCTCGCCGATGCCCGGCCGCCTTGCGAGCACGGGGCAGCCTACCAGCGTTTCTACGGGCTCGACCTGCCGGGCTGCGGAGTCCGTTTCACCAGCCTGCTGGGGCGTTTCGAGGTTGAAGGCTTCGATGTGGTAGCCCAGGCCTGGCTCCCGCCGCAACCTCGCGGCACCTTGCTGCTATTGCATGGTTTCTATGACCACATGGGGCTGTTCCGGCACCTGATAGACTGGGCGCTGGACTGCGGCCTGGCGGTGTTGTCATGCGACCTGCCGGGCCATGGGTTGTCCAGCGGCACGCGGGCAAGCATCCAGGATTTCGCCCACTACCAGTCAGTACTGGACAGCCTGCTGATCCAGGCCGGTAGCCTGACGCTTCCTCGGCCCTGGCACGCGCTGGGGCAGAGTACAGGCGGTGCGATACTCATCGACCATGCATTGCACCAGGCTCAGCGCAGCCCCATCGACGGGCAGCTGATGTTGTTGGCGCCTTTGGTACGGCCCCGGGCATGGGGGTGGTCCAGGCTCAGTTACCATGCGCTGCGCCCGTTCGTGGACGGGATCGCCCGGCGCTTCAGCGAGAACAGTAACGATCCGGCTTTCCTGGCGTTTCTCCAGGCCGATCCGCTACAGCCGCTGCGCCTGCCCACGGCCTGGGTAGGCGCGCTGGTGCAGTGGGTCAAGCGCATCGAGGCCGCTCCCGGCTGTGAGCGCAGCCCCTTGATCGTTCAGGGGGAGCAGGACATGACCGTGGACTGGCGCTATAACCTCAAGGTCCTAGAGCGCAAATTCAGGCAGCCCGAAATCCTGCGCCTGCCTCAGGGCCGGCATCATCTGGCCAACGAGACGACGCGGATTCGCGAACATTACCTTTCGCATCTGCGCGAGCGCCTGTAGTGCAGGCGCGGGCCGGTGCCAAGTCCAGGCGCCCTCAGCGCGTACCTACCGCCAGCCCCGCGCGCACCGCTGCCAAGGCTGCCTGGTAGTAGGCCTGGCCGTCCGCCGATTCGGCGAAGGCTACGAATTCTTCCAGCTCGGGATCGCTCAGTTCGCGATAGACGTAGAGGAGGGTGTTATCCAGGTCCGCGCCTATCTGCTGCTCGAGACGTTCACGTTGGCCTTCCAGCAGGCCTTGCGGAGAACCGCCTCCGAGCAGGCCGGGAATCATCGAGCTCAGGCTGTCGGCCGCTACGCCTGCAATGGCCAGGCTCACTTCAGCACCGGCTTCGCGAGCAGGCAGGGCGCGGGCCAGGTGGCCGATAAGCAGCTGCCGGGTATCGCTGGCCTGCATCTTGGGCAACCCTTGGGCATTGCGGGCCAGCTGGTCGGCGCGGGTAGCCAGCAGTTCGGCGGCGACGATCTTGCGCCCCAGGGGCGACTGGAAGAAGGCCAGGGCCGGCTGCGGTCGTGCCAGCGCCTGGCGCAGGCTGGCTTCGGCCCGCTGATCCATGGCCTGGGGGGCGAAGCGCTGGTTGCTATTGTTCACCAGCGCTTGGAACACCGCCGGGGGCAAGCTGTTCTGGTAGCGCTGTTGCGCGGCCCGCAAGGCTTCGGTGAAGTGTCCCCGCTGCTCCGGCCAGCCCGCTGCCTTGTAGAGTTCGTCGTGCATGTCCGCCCAGGCCGGGAAGGCGCAGAGCAGCAACACAACGGAAATAAAACGACGCATGGAGGACTCCTGTCGGCAGGGCGCTATTGTCTGTGTGGGCGGCCGCGTTTGTCGAGAGAGGCGAGGCGGCGAGCGATGAAAGCGCCTTTGGCAACGTTGTGAAGCCGCGGCACTGGCCGCTACCATGAGCACATGACTATTTCACTCGACCATCCGCTATTCCTGCGCATCGCTTCGGACCTGGCCGACCATGGCTGGTCCCAGCAAACCATCTTCCTGCCCGACACCCTGACCCAGGCGTTGGCCCAGGAATGCCAGGCGCGTGCCCTGGCGGGCGCGTTGACCCCGGCGGCCACGGGCCGAGGCGCCAACGCCCAGGTGCGCGAAGGTATACGTGGCGATGCCATCCAGTGGCTGGAGCCAGGCCAGAGCGAGCCCACCGACCGCTACCTGGGCATCATGGACAGCTTGCGGCGAAGCCTGAACCAGGCGCTGTACCTGGGCCTGGAGGACTTTGAGAGCCATTACGCCTGTTACCCGCCCGGCGCTTGCTACAAGCGCCACCTGGATCGCTTCAACGATGACGACCGCCGCAGCGTTTCCACGGTGCTTTACCTGAACCAGGCGTGGTCTGCGGAAGATGGCGGTCAACTGCGGCTCTATCTTCCCCATGAACGCCAGCATGAGGTGGTTCCCACGGGCGGTGCCCTGGTGGTTTTTCTTTCCGACCAGATACCCCACGAAGTACTTCCTGCGCGTCGAGAGCGCTTGTCCTTGACCGGCTGGTTCCGACGCCGGGGCGCCTCGCCCTTATGACAGCCAAGGTGCTGGTCAGCCGTTGTCTGCTAGGCGAACCCGTGCGTTATGACGGACAGGCCAGCGGGTACTGGGCACTGCTGATGGCCTGGCAGGCCGAAGGGCGCGTCGTGCCACTGTGCCCGGAAGTCGCCGGCGGCTTGCCAACACCGCGACCTCCCGCGGAAATCGACGGCGGCCAAGGCCGCGCGGTGCTTGCCGGCCAGGCGCGCATCATCGCCAGCACGGGCGAGGACGTGACCGCATCGTTTCTTGCAGGGGCCGAGGCTGCGCTGGCGCTGGTTCGTGCCCATGACATCCGCGTGGCCGTCCTCAAGGCCAACAGCCCGTCATGCGGCAACGAGCAGACCTACGACGGCAGCTTCAGCGGACGGCGAGTGACAGGGGAAGGCGTGACCGCGGCCTTGCTGGCGCAGGCAGGGGTGAAGGTATTCAACGAAGGGCAGTTGGAGCAGGTAGAGGCGTTGTTGGAGCGCCTGGAACCTTGAAGGCTGCGGCCACTTCCCCTCGGAGAAGTGGCCGCGATCATCAGAACAGCACGCGGCAGCGGATGGTGCCCTTGATCTGCTGCAGCTTGGCCTGGGCCAGGTCGGAGTACTCGGCATCCACGTCGATCACCACATAGCCGACCTTTTCGTTGGTTTGCAGGAACTGGCCGGAAATGTTGATGCCGTTCTCGGCGAACACCTTGTTGATCTCGCTCAGCACGCCAGGAATGTTTTCATGGATGTGCAGCAAACGGTGCTTGCCCGGGTGAGCCGGCAGGGCCACCTCCGGGAAGTTGACCGAGGAAACCGAGGTGCCGTTGTCGCTGTACTTGACCAGCTTTTCCGCCACTTCCAGCCCGATGTTGGCCTGTGCTTCAGCGGTCGAGCCGCCGATGTGCGGGGTAAGGATGACATTGTCCAGGCCACGCAGGGGGCTCTCGAATATATCGTCGTTGCTGCGCGGTTCCACCGGGAACACATCGATGGCGGCGCCGATCAGGTGCTTGTCCTTGATGGCGTCGGCCAGGGCTTCCAGGCGCACCACGGTGCCACGTGCCGCATTGATCAGGATCCCGCCCTTTTTCATGGCGCGAATTTCTTCCTCGCCGATCATCCACTTGGTCGAGGGCAGCTCGGGTACGTGCAGCGAAACGATGTCCGCCAGGCCCAGCAACTCCTTGAGGGTCGGTACCTGGGTAGCGTTGCCCAGGGGCAGCTTGGTCAGGGGATCATAGAAGAACACCTGCATGCCCAGGCTTTCGGCAAGCACCGACAATTGGGTACCGATGGAACCATAGCCGACGATGCCCAGCTTCTTGCCACGGATCTCGAAGGAGTTCGCCGCGCTCTTGATCCAGCCGCCACGATGGCAGGAAGCGTTCTTCTCGGGAATCCCGCGCAACAGCAGGATGGCTTCGGCCAGTACCAGTTCGGCCACCGAACGGGTATTGGAATAGGGAGCGTTGAAGACAGCGATACCGCGCTCACGGGCGGCATTGAGGTCCACCTGGTTCGTGCCAATGCAGAAGCAGCCTACCGCCACGAGCTTCTTGGCGCTGTCGAACAGTTCTTCCGTCAGATGAGTCCGCGAGCGAATGCCGAGAAAATGAGCTTCCGCGATCTTTTCCTTCAGCTCTGCTTCCGGCAGGGAACTGGAGTGGTACTCGATGTTGGTGTAACCGGCCGCCTTGAGCGTGTCCACGGCAGTCTGGTGTACGCCTTCGAGAAGAAGGAACTTGATCTTGCTCTTGTCGAGAGAAGTCTTGCTCATCTGCTTAAACCTGGGTTCCGGAAAAAAGGGCAGGAAAGGGGAAAAACCCGCTGCGCTCGCGCTGGGCGCCGCGTCTGGCAGCGCCAGGGCGGGGGCGTATGCTAGCATGTCCGCCTTCCCTGGCGCCCGCCCTGAGACGTGAATATGGCTCAGGCGCCCCATGAGTGGTTCGCGGGTTCGCTTGCAGGTTCTGCCCTCCAGGAGTCGACGATGAGCTATCAGCACCAGTATGCCGACGGTACCCACATCCATTTCCCCTTGGGGAAGGTAGTCTGCATTGGCCGCAACTACGCCGAGCACGCCCACGAGCTGAACAACCCGGTGCCTACCGAGCCCTTGCTGTTCATCAAGCCGGGCAGCTGCGTGGTGCCAGCCGCGGGCGGCTTCAAGATCCCCAGCGGGCGCGGCTCGGTTCATTACGAAACGGAAATCGCGGTGCTGCTGGGCAAGGCGCTGTCCACCCAGCCGAGCGAAGAGGAAGTGCTCGATGCCATTTCCGGTTTCGCCCCGGCGCTGGACCTCACCCTGCGGGATGTGCAGGCCAGGCTCAAGGAAAAGGGCCTGCCCTGGGAGTTGGCCAAGTCATTCGACGGTGCCTGCGTGCTTACCCCCTTCGTTGCCGCGTCCACTTTCGAAGACCTGGCAGCGATTCCCCTGCGCCTGACACTCAACGGCCAGGTGCGCCAGGACGACACCAGCGCCAAGATGCTCAACCCGATCGTCAAGACCATCCAGTACATGGCCGGGCACTTCTCGCTGCTGGCCGGGGACGTCATCATGACCGGCACGCCGGCCGGCGTCGGAGCGCTCGAGCCGGGCGATGAGCTGATACTGGCGCTTCCAGGGGCCATCCAGGTAGAAACCCGGGTGCTTTGAGAGTGTCGGCAGTCCCGACCTTCGCGGTTTTTTCACACCGCATGCAGATAATGGCGGCACCTCTTGCCAGCCGCAGGTGACTCGATGTCCGACACAGCCGCTTTACCCTCCATATCGGCCTCAGGTAGAGCCTCGGGCCGCAGGCGGCTGTACAGCGCCGGAGCCGCGATCCTGTTCGTCGCTTACTTGGTTGCCGCTCTGCTGCATTGGGATGACCGCGCGTTGCTCTGGTTCAGGGAGGCCATGACTTCGCCAGCGGCCCAGGCCAAGGCGGTGTGGCTGCCCGATTACCAAGTGACCATCGACGCCCGGCCGCTGCCGGGCCTGGAAAACGCGGAGGTTTCGGACCTGACCTACGATCCGCTGACCCGCACCCTTTATTCGGTCATGGGCAAGGAGCCGCTGCTCGTTCAGCTCAGCCTGCAAGGCGATGTGCTACGTCGCATTCCCCTGGTGGGCTGGAGCAACCCTGAAGGTATAAGTCGCCTGGCCGATGGCCGTCTGGCGATCACGGACGAGCGTCAGCATACCCTCACGGTGGTAACGGTGAACGCTGATACCACGGCATTGAATTTCGCCGACTTTCCTTCAATCGACCTTGGCGCCAGCCCGGACGGGAACAAGGGCTATGAAGGTGTAGCCTGGGATGCTCGTCACCAGCGGTTGCTGGTGGGCCAGGAACGCCCCTCCTTGCTGTTGAGCCTCAAGGACAACGGCAGCGGCTTTGGCCCGCAAAAGACGCCGGTAGCCAGTGATGCGCTGGATATGCGCAACCTCTCGGCCATGACATTCGATCCACGCACCGGCCATCTTCTGTTGCTTTCCGCCGACTCGCATCTGCTCATCGAAGCCGACGAAAACGGCCAGCCCGTGAGCTTCATGACCCTGCTCGGCCATTTCAACGGCCTGGCCCATACGGTGCCACGGGCAGAAGGGGTGGCCATGGATGACCAGGGCACGCTCTATATAGTGAGCGAACCCAACCTCTTCTATGCCTTCGAGAAAAAATGAAACCTGGCGGCAGTCTTAAGCCCTGTTTCAGCGAACTGATCAATAAAACGCCTGAGTTGGAGCTTTCACTCGAAGGCCAGGTGCTGCGGCGCATTCTGCTCAAACGCTTTGAAGATCCTGAACGGTCGAGTATGTAGCGCCCGACACCTATGTGATCAGCGACGAGCGGCGACAGCGGCTGGTACAGGTGGTAATGGACGCTACCACCAGCGAAATCGACGCGTCCAAGGTGCTCCAGGCTGAAGGCATCGCCATGGACAAGGCGGGCCGCCTGTACCTGGTCAGCGAGCCGAACCTGTTCTACCGGTTCGACCCCCGGCCGACGCTCTGAACCCTAGCGGACGTAGCGCTTGACGCCTTCGGCGGTGCCCAGCAGCAGCAAGTCAGCGGGCCGCGCCGCGAACAACCCATTGGTCACTACCCCGACGATCTGGTTGATAGCGTTTTCCAAAGCCACCGGGTCAGTGATGTGCATGTTATGCACATCCAAGATGATATTGCCGTTGTCGGTCACAACGCCGTCGCGGTAGACCGGGTCTCCGCCGAGCTTGACCAGTTCGCGTGCGACCTGGCTGCGGGCCATGGGGATAACCTCCACCGGCAACGGGAACTGACCCAGCACCGGTACCAGCTTGCTGGCATCGGCGATGCAGATGAACTGGCGGGCCACGGCCGCGACTATCTTCTCTCGCGTCAGCGCGGCACCGCCGCCCTTGATCAGATGCAGGCGTTCGTCGCTTTCATCGGTGCCGTCTACATAGAACTCGAGCTCGCCCACGGTATTGAGGTCGTATACAGGAATGCCATGGCCCTTGAGGCGTGCCGCGGTCGCTTCCGAGCTGGCGACCGCGCCATCGAAAGCCCCCTTGTGGCGGGCGAGGGCATCGATGAACAGGTTGGCCGTGGACCCGGTACCCACGCCCACGATGCTCTTGTCATTCAAGCCGGGCAAGATATGGTCGACGGCAGCCTGGGCAACGGCCTGTTTGAGTTGATCCTGGTTCATGCTGGCGCTCCGCAAGCGGCTGGTGTCGAAAAAGGGGCAACATTATAGTCATAGAGGGCCGGGAAACCTTGCCCTCAATATGGTGTCGGCCGATGACGCTGGGGTAGACTCCAAGACCTTGTTCCGCCAGCAGTGACCGCGCGCCCATGCTCGAACAGTACGTCAAGAAGATCCTTACCTCCCGCGTCTATGACGTTGCGGTCGAAACGCCCTTGCAGGCAGCCGAACAGCTGTCGCGCCGGCTGCACAACCGCGTGCTGCTCAAGCGTGAAGACCTGCAGCCGGTGTTTTCCTTCAAGGTACGCGGCGCCTACAACAAGCTGTCACAGCTCAGCGACAGCGAGCGCAGCCGCGGCGTGGTCACCGCCTCGGCGGGCAATCACGCCCAGGGACTGGCCCTGGCGGCAAGGGAGATGGGCGTGCAAGCGACCATCGTCATGCCCAAGACCACCCCCGAGATCAAGGTCGAAGGCGTACGCTCACGGGGCGGCAAGGTCGTGCTGCATGGAGACTCCTTCCCGGAGGCCCTCGCCTGGTCCCTCAAGCTGGTCGAGGAAAAGGGCTACGTCTACATCCATCCCTATGACGACCCGGATACCATCGCCGGCCAGGGCACGGTAGCCATGGAAATCCTGCGACAGCATCGCGGGCCGCTGGATGCCATTTTCGTTCCGGTGGGCGGCGGCGGGCTCATCTCCGGCATCGCGGCCTATGTCAAATACTTGCACCCGGATGTACGCATCATCGGCGTGGAACCCGACGATTCCAACTGTCTGCAGGCCGCGTTGGCGGCCGGTGAGCGGGTAGTGCTGCCTCAGGTGGGGCTGTTCGCGGACGGCGTGGCGGTGGCGCAGATTGGCCAGCATACCTTTGAAATCTGCCGCCGCTACGTGGACGATGTGATCACGGTCAGCAGCGATGAAATCTGCGCGGCCATCAAGGACATCTATGACGATACCCGTTCCATCACCGAGCCGGCCGGCGCGCTCGGAGTCGCGGGCATCAAGAAGTACGTGGAATCCACCGGTGCCAACGGGCAGACCCTCATCGCCATCGAGTCAGGGGCGAACGTCAATTTCGATCGCCTGCGCCATGTGGCTGAGCGCGCGGAGTTGGGCGAAGGGCGTGAAGCGGTGATCGCCGTGACCATTCCTGAGCGCCCGGGCAGCTTCAAGGCGTTCTGCGAGGCAGTGGGCAAGCGGCAGATCACCGAGTTCAACTATCGCTATCACAGCGGCGATGAGGCGCATATCTTCGTAGGTGTGCAAACCCACCCGGAAAACGACCCGCGCGCGGCCCTGATCGCCAGCCTTATCGCCCAGGGCTTCCCGGTGCAGGACCTGACCGACAACGAACTGGCCAAGTTGCATATCAGACACATGGTCGGCGGGCACGCCGATAAAGTGAGCAACGAAATGGTGCTGCGCTTCGAGTTCCCCGAGCGCCCGGGCGCGCTGTTCAACTTCCTGAACAAGCTGGGCGGGCGCTGGAACATCTCCATGTTTCACTACCGCAACCACGGCGCCGCCGATGGACGGGTGGTGGCCGGCCTGCAAGTCGCGCAAAGCGAGCGGTCCCAGGTGTACGCTGCGCTGGAAGAGATCGGCTACCCCTATTGGGACGAAACCGATAACCCGGCCTACCAACTCTTCCTCGGCTGAACCGCTGTGGGACGCAGCGAAGCTGCCGAGCTGGGCCCTGCAGCCCTTCGCCAGCTACGCGATTTCCGACGGTCAGCGGAATCAATCGCGTAGCGAGATTACCTTCCAGCCCCGGCGCATGGCTTCGCCATGCAGGACCGGGTCCGGGTCCACGGCTACCGGGTGTGCCACGCGCTCGAGCAATGGCAGATCGTTCATCGAGTCGCTATAGAAATAGCTCCCTTCCAGGCTCGAACCGGTTTCGCTCAGCCAGCGCTCCAGTCGAGTGACCTTTCCATCGCGGAAGCACGGCACGTCCGTACTACGGCCCGTATAGCGATCACCGTCCATTTCGCATTCGGTTGCCAATAGTGTCTCTACCCCCAGCCGCTGCGCGATGGGGCCGGTGACGAAACGATTGGTCGCGGTAATGATGACCAGCTTGTCGCCTGCGTTGCGATGCTGTTCCAACAGGGCCAAGGCTTTCGGCAGGATGATGGGCTCGATGCAGTCGCGCATGAAAGCGGCATGCCACTCCTTGAGCTGGGCAGGCTCGGTACTGGCAAGGATCTCCAGGCTGAAGTTCAGGTAGGCCTGAAGGTCCAGCCTGCCGGCAAGGTAATCCTGGTAGAAGGCATCGTTGCGTGCCTTGTAGGTGACCGGGTCCAGGATGCCCTTGGCGCACAGGTAATCACCCCAGGCATGGTCGCTGTCGCCGCCAAGCAGCGTGTTGTCGAGGTCGAAGAGGGCCAGACGCATGGATGGGCTCGCATTGCCAGTGAAATGGCCCACAGAATACGGCCTTTTAGTCAGGCTGCACATAAGGCTCGCAGCCTCGTTGCTGCTCTGCCGGGCTTTGTGGAACAATGCCTGAACATGCGTTTGCGAGGTTGCCACCGTGATCGATCCTGATGGATTCCGCCCCAATGTCGGCATCATTCTTACCAATGATGCTGGCCAGGTGCTATGGGCGCGTCGGATCAATCAGGACGCCTGGCAATTCCCCCAAGGGGGGATCAACCCTGAAGAAACCCCTGAACAGGCCCTGTACCGTGAGCTCAACGAAGAAGTTGGGCTCGAGCGGCAGGATGTGGAAATCCTGGCCTGCACCCGAGGCTGGTTGCGCTACCGTCTTCCTCAGCGGCTGGTAAGAACCCATAGTCAGCCACTGTGCATCGGCCAGAAACAGAAGTGGTTCCTGCTGCGTCTGGTATCCAGCGAGCAGCGGGTTCGCATGGACCTGACCGGCAAACCGGAATTCGACGGCTGGCGTTGGGTCAGCTATTGGTATCCGCTAGGGCAAGTCGTCACTTTCAAGCGCGAGGTGTACCGCCGGGCCTTGAAAGAATTGGCGCCACGCCTGTTATCGCGCGACTGACGACGGAGTCCGACCCCGAGCCATGCTCAATACGCTGCGCAAGATCGTCCAGGAAGTCAACTCCGCCAAGGATCTCAAGACGGCGTTGGGGATCATCGTCATCCGCGTCCAGGAGGCCATGAGCAGCCAGGTCTGTTCGGTGTACCTGCTGGACCCTGAAACCAACCGCTTCGTCCTCATGGCTACCGAGGGGCTGAACAAGCGCTCCATCGGTCGGGTGAGCATGGCGCCCAACGAAGGCCTGGTGGGCCTGGTAGGCACCCGGGAAGAACCGCTGAACCTGGAAAACGCCGCGGACCACCCTCGTTACCGGTATTTCGCTGAAACCGGCGAAGAGCGTTACGCCTCCTTCCTGGGCGCGCCCATCATCCACCACCGCCGAGTCGTAGGCGTGCTGGTGATCCAGCAGCGGGAGCGGCGTCAGTTCGACGAAGGCGAAGAAGCCTTCCTGGTCACCATGAGCGCGCAATTGGCAGGGGTCATTGCCCATGCTGAAGCCACCGGTTCCATCCGTGGTCTTGGTAGACAGGGCAAGGGCACCCAGGAAGCCCGCTTCGTAGGGGTGCCTGGTTCTCCAGGCGCCGCCGTGGGTACCGCCCTGGTGATGCTTCCACCGGCGGACCTGGATGTGGTGCCGGATCGCACCGTGACCGACATCGATGCCGAGCTGCAGCTGTTCGAGGCCGCGTTGGAAGGTGTTCGCAATGACATGCGGACGCTCTCGGCGAAACTGGCGACGCAATTGCGTCCCGAAGAACGCGCGC
Organism: Pseudomonas massiliensis; assembly: GCF_000826105.1. Taxonomy (GTDB): domain Bacteria; phylum Pseudomonadota; class Gammaproteobacteria; order Pseudomonadales; family Pseudomonadaceae; genus Aquipseudomonas; species Aquipseudomonas massiliensis. The sequence goes on from NZ_CCYK01000004.1 coordinate 98,013, forward strand.
TGTTCGATGTTTACCTGATGATGTTGGACGACGCGTCGCTCGGTAGCGAGGTGCGTAACGTCATCAAGACCGGCCAATGGGCCCAGGGCGCCTTGCGCCAGGTGGTCACCGAGCATGTCAACCGTTTCGAGCTGATGGACGACGCCTACCTGCGCGAGCGTGCCTCGGATGTAAAGGACCTTGGCCGGCGACTGCTGGCCTACCTGCAACAGGCGCGGCAGCAGTCATTGGTGTATCCGGACAACACCATCCTAGTCAGCGAGGAGTTGTCCCCGGCCATGCTGGGGGAGGTGCCCGAAGGCAAGCTGGTAGGGCTGGTATCGGTAATGGGGTCGGGCAACTCCCACGTGGCCATCCTCGCTCGGGCCATGGGTATCCCGACGGTCATGGGCCTGGTGGACCTGCCTTATTCGAAGGTCGACGGCATCCAGATGATCGTCGATGGTTATCACGGCGAAGTCTTCACCAACCCCAGCGAGATTCTCAGCAAGCAATACGCGGCGGTTGTCGAGGAAGAGCGGCAACTGACCAAGGGCCTGGACGCCCTGCGCGAGCTGCCGTGCGTCACCCTCGACGGCCATCGCATGCCTTTGTGGGTCAATACCGGCCTGCTCGCCGATGTGGCCCGGGCCCAGCAGCGCGGCGCTGAAGGGGTAGGGCTGTACCGTACCGAAGTCCCCTTCATGATCAACCAGCGCTTCCCTTCCGAGAAGGAGCAGCTGGCGATCTACCGGGAACAACTGGCCGCCTTCCACCCCTTGCCGGTCACCATGCGTAGCCTGGACATCGGCGGCGACAAGTCGTTGTCATACTTCCCCATCAAGGAAGAGAACCCCTTCCTCGGCTGGCGCGGTATTCGTGTCACCCTCGACCATCCGGAAATCTTCCTGGTGCAGGCCAGGGCCATGCTCAAGGCCAGCGAGGGCCTGAACAACCTGCGTATCCTGCTGCCGATGATCTCCGGCATCCATGAGCTGGAAGAAGCCTTGCACCTGCTGCACCGGGCCTGGGGGGAGGTACGCGATGAAGGCACTGATGTGCCGATGCCGCCGATTGGCGTGATGGTGGAGATTCCCGCGGCGGTCTACCAGACCCGCGAGCTGGCTCGTCAGGTGGATTTCCTCTCGGTCGGCTCCAACGACCTCACCCAGTACCTGTTGGCCGTGGACCGCAACAATCCGCGGGTAGCCGACCTGTACGACTATCTTCACCCTGCCGTGTTGCAGGCCTTGCAGCACGTGGTCACCGAGGCCCATGCCGAAGGCAAGCCGGTGAGCATCTGTGGCGAAATGGCAGGCGACCCCGCCGCCGCGGTGCTGCTCATGGCAATGGGCTTCGACAGCTTGTCCATGAACGCCACCAACCTCCCCAAGGTGAAATGGATGTTGCGCCAGGTGAGCCACGAAAAATCCCGTGAATTGCTGGCCCAGCTGATGAAGATGGACAACCCGCAACTTATCCACAGCTCCCTGCAGTTGGCCCTCAAGAACCAGGGGCTTGCGCGTATGATCAACCCGGCCGCGCCCAAGAGCCTCTGATTGCGGGATGCGAGATACCCGAACGGTGCTCGCGTCGACAGGTACAGGAAAGCGAATGCGGGTGCCGAGGCTTACGGAGAAGAGTCAGGCTCGGCAGCTTCGCTGCCTCCTACGGCTGAACGGAAGTCAGTCCGGAATCTCGAAACTTACTTCTCCAAGCCGGCCACCGCTGGGGCCGAAGCTGCGCTCGACCAGGGTGCGCCGACCATCGGCCCAGGCCACTAGTACCGTGCTCGCACGGGTGCCATAGGTCGGACTGGCGATGAACACGCTGGACAATAACCGCTCGGTTGCCAGCCCTACGCCTGTCTCGGGCAAATCCGCGTCCTTGGCCAAGGTAGGGTCACTCAGCAATGCCATCAACTGCTCCGGCGACGCCTCCAACAAGGCCGCGAAGCCTTCCCGGGCCTTGAGCAGCTTGGGCCAGGGCGTATCGAGCGCGGCGTTGGACAGCCCATATACACCAGCGGCCAGGGCCTCGGGCACTCTGCTGTGACTGTTGAGGTAATACAGGTTGCTTCCATCTCCCAAGAGCAAATTGAAGCCGCCATACGCCTGCGCACGGTCGCACACCTGGCGCGCATAGTCGTCCAGCTTGAGTTCACCAGCTAGGTAAGCCGCGCATAATTCGCCTCGGGAACGCGGGGCAGGCCGGCTCGCTACCGCGCGGATATTGGTGACCGCGGCGAAGCGGCCTCGCGGGCCTATGCCCAGCCAGGTCCCTCCAGCCTCCAGGTCGCGTCCCGCATAGACGCCTGGCGCGTCCTCCCATTCAGCCGCGGCGGCGGTCGGGCGGGCATAGAATTCGTCACGATTGGCGGCCACTATCAAGGGGCGGTCATGGTCAGGGCGCCAGGCGAAGGTAATCAGGCACATGGGCTGGAGTGTCTCCTTGGCAGCTCTTTCGCAGGGCTGCGGTCATCGGGTTCCATCAGGGCGACTGGAGCCGGCGGTACCCTATCCGTTACCATGCGCCCTCGCTTGGGGAGTCTGACATGGAATACGCGCTCTATCTGGCCTTGGGAGCTTGCGCCGGTGTGCTGGCAGGCCTGTTCGGAGTGGGCGGCGGGATCATCATCGTTCCGGTGCTGGTTTTCAGCTTCGGCTTGCAAGGCTTCTCTCCCGATGTGCTGACACACCTGGCGGTAGGCACTTCGTTGGCCACCATCGTGTTCACGTCGCTCAATGCCATTCGCGAACATCATAAGCGCGGCGCGGTGCGCTGGCACGTCTTTGCCTGGATGACCCTGGGCATCCTGCTGGGAAGCGCATTGGGCGCCAAGACCGCCTCGCTCATCCAGGGGCCGCATTTGCAGAAGATCATCGGCGTGTTCGCCTTGCTAGTGAGTGTGCAGATGTTCCTCGACTTCAAGCCCAAGGGCAGTCGGGACACTCCCGGCAAGGGCGGGCTTACCCTGGCCGGCGTGATCATCGGCTGGGCGTCGGCGATCTTCGGCATCGGCGGTGGCTCGTTGACCGTGCCTTACCTTTCCTGGCGACGTGTCCCCATGCAACAGGCGGTGGCCACGTCTTCAGCCTGCGGGCTGCCTATCGCCCTCTCAGGTGCCATAAGTTTCATCATCCTGGGCTGGCAGGATCCGCTGCTGCCAGCGCATAGTTCCGGGTTCGTTTACTGGCCGGCGCTGGTGGGCATTGCCATTACCAGCATGTTGTGCGCCCGCTTCGGCGCGCGTCTGGCCCATCGCTTGTCGCCGCGGCTGCTCAAGCGTCTGTTCGCCATGCTGCTGTTCAGCGTTGGCCTTGGTTTTTTGCTTTGATCGAGGAAAAGAAATGCTGCCTTACCCGCAGATAGACCCCGTGGCAGTGAGCATCGGGCCGTTGCAGATCCATTGGTATGGCCTGATGTACCTGCTGGGCATCGGCAGTGCCTGGCTGCTGGCACCGCGACGCCTGCCGCGGTTCGACCCTACCTGGAACCGGGAAAAACTCTCCGACCTGGTGTTCTGGGTCGCCATGGGGGTGATCCTGGGCGGGCGTCTGGGCTATGTCCTGTTCTACGATTTGCCAGCCTACATTGCCCATCCGGCACTGATCTTCGAAGTATGGAAAGGCGGCATGTCGTTCCACGGCGGTCTTATCGGCGTGATGCTGTCTACCTGGTGGTTCGGCAAGCGCAACGACAAGACGTTCTTCCAACTGATGGACTTCATCGCGCCCTTCGTGCCCCTGGGCCTGGGTGCGGGGCGCATTGGCAATTTCATCAACGCCGAGTTGTGGGGCAAACCCACCGACCTGCCATGGGCGATGGTGTTTCCGCCCTTCAGCGACCCTGCCCAGTTGCCGCGTCATCCTTCCCAGCTTTATCAGTTTGCCCTGGAAGGCGTGGCGCTGTTCGTCATTCTCTGGCTGTATTCCAGCAAGCCACGGCCTACCATGGCGGTGTCGGGGATGTTCGCGCTCTGCTATGGCATTTTCCGCTTCCTGGTGGAGTTCGTGCGCGTGCCGGATGCCCAGTTGGGGTACCTGGCCTTCGGTTGGCTGACCATGGGCCAGGTACTTTGCCTGCCGATGATCCTCGGCGGCGCCGCGCTTATCTGGCTGGCGTACCACCGTGATCCGGCCCGCCGGCAAACCGCTTAAATTTTCGGGCGGGGCCAAGGCTCCGCTCCTTCAGGACTGTCATGAAGCACTATCTCGATCTCGTCGCCCAGGTTATCCAGCACGGCACCCGCCAGGCCAACCGCACCGGAGTGAATACCATCAGCCTGCCGGGCGCCATGCTGAAGTTCGACCTGCAGGAAGGCTTCCCTGCCATCACCACCCGCAAGCTGGCATTCAAATCCGCCATCGGCGAAATGGTCGGTTTCTTGCGCGGCGCCAACAGCGCCGCGGATTTCCGTGCCCTGGGCTGCAAGGTCTGGGACCAGAACGCCAATGAAAACAGCCAGTGGCTGAACAACCCCTTCCGCCAGGGCACTGACGATCTCGGTGAAATCTACGGGGTGCAATGGCGCAAGTGGCCTGCCTATAAGCGCGTGCCGTCGAGCAACCCGGCCGCCATCCAGGCCAGTCTGGCCCAGGGTTACCGGCAGATTGCCGAAGACGAGGAAAACGGCGAGCGATTCGTCGTGTTGTACAAAGCCATCGATCAGGTTCGCCAATGCCTGGACACCATCGTCAATGACCCCGGCAGCCGACGCATTCTGTTCCATGGTTGGAATTGCGCCCAACTCGACGAAATGGCCCTACCGCCCTGCCATCTGCTGTACCAGTTCCATCCCAACGCACAGACGCGCGAGCTTTCACTGACGCTGTACATCCGCTCCAATGACCTGGGCCTTGGCACGCCTTTCAATATCACCGAAGGCGCCGCCATGCTCTCTCTGTTCGGGCGCCTGACCGGCTACACACCCCGTTGGCTCACCTATTTCGTGGGCGACGCCCATGTGTATGTGAATCACCTGGACATGCTCAACGAGCAGATGCGCCGGGAACCCTTGCCCGCGCCGCGGCTGGTGATTTCCGACCGCGTGCCTGACTACGCCAAGACCGGTGTCTACGCGCCGCAGTGGCTGGAAAAGATCGAGCCCAGCGATTTCAGCCTTGAAGGCTACGAGCACCACCCGCCGTTGACGGCGCCGATGGCGGTCTGACCGCTCGTGTGCCACTGACGCGCCCTCGCTGAAGTCCCTAGCGCCTAGTGCCCATGACTACGTCCCACATGGCTGGCTTCAGCGGTAGGTAGCGTCACCGCGCCGCTGACCTCCAGCCGCTCCAGAATGCCGCACCCGGCCGTGGTGTCGCCTGCCTGGCAGCGATCGCGCAGGCCGACCAGCTGGGCTTCGAGTTCCAGCAAACCCTGGATGCGGGCACGCACATGTTCGATATGCTCGTCCACCAAGGCATTGACCCGGGCGCAGGGCGCGCGGACGTTGTCGCGCAGGGCGAGCAGCGAACGTATCTCGTCCAGGGTCATGTCCAGGGTGCGGCAGTTGCGAATGAAGGTCAGCCGCTCCACATGGGCCTGGGTGTAGTGTCGGTAATTGCCTTCGGTGCGTGCCGGCTCCGGTAGTAGCCGCTCACGTTCGTAATAGCGGATGGTTTCTACCTGGCAGTCGGTGGCCTTGGCCAGTTCGCCGATTTTCATGACGCCGATCCTCGGTATGCGGGCCATGAACGAATGCGCCCTTGACCCTATAGTGGCTACAGGGTGTTGACTAAGCAACAGTCAGCCGTCGGAGCCATCCATGCACCGCCACTCTCAGCCCGATTCCAGATCCGTGCACGCTTGCGCGTCGTCCTGCCAGCACAACGATGGCGATGGACATGCGCGCCAGGCCCATGCGCATCACCCTGAGCGCCACGACCACGACCACGACCACGACCACGACCACGACCACGACCACGACCATGACCATGACCATGACCACGATGGTCGTCCCACTGGCGTGGCCTTCGACGATCAAGTCGGTGGTCACTTCAGCCGTTTCCGCATAGAAGCCATGGATTGCCCTACCGAACAGGCGCTGTTGGAGAAACGTCTTGGCCAGATGCCGGGCATCCATGGCCTGGAATTCAACCTCATCAACCGGGTTCTCGGTGTCCGCCATTCGCTGAAAGCGACCACCGCCATCGAAGCCGCCATCGCCGAAGTCGGGATGACCGCCGTTCCCCTGAGCGAGGCGCAAGCCGATGCCGCCCAGGCGCCCACGCCTGCCCGGCACGGCCGTTGGGCACTGGGCCTCGGGTTGGTAGCAGCGGCCGCGGCGGAGCTGCTGCACCTGTTCCAGCGAGGGCCCGAGGCGCTGGTGGTGATCCTTGCCCTGATCGCCATAGGCGTGACCGGGGTTGGTACCTACCGCAAGGGTTGGATCGCCATACGTCAGCGCAACCTGAACATCAATGCCTTGATGAGCCTGGCGGTGACCGGGGCGGTGCTGATCGGCCAATGGCCCGAGGCCGCCATGGTCATGGTGCTCTTTGCCTTGGCCGAGCGAATCGAGGCAGGTTCCCTGGAGCGCGCGCGTAATGCCATTGGCGCGCTGATGCAGCTGGCGCCTGAGCAAGCGTTGGCACAGGACGCTCAGGGCCAATGGCAAATGCGACCGGTAGGCGATATCGCAGTGGGCAGCCTTGTACGGGCGCGACCCGGCGAACGTATCGCCTTGGACGGTACGGTTACCACGGGACGCTCGACCGTTGACCAGGCCCCCATCACGGGTGAAAGCCTGCCTGTGGATAAAACGCCTGGCGACTTGTTGTTCGCCGGCACGGTGAACCAGACCGGCGAGCTGGAATATCGCACCACCGCGCTGGCCAACGATTCCACCCTAGGGCAGATCCAGCGCGTGGTCGCCCAGGCCCAGGGTAGCCGGGCGCCAACCCAGCGCTTTGTCGAACGCTTTTCCCGGGTCTACACACCGGCTGTAATGGCCCTGGCCACAGCCGTTGCCTTGCTGCCACCATTGTTCGGCCTGGGCACCTGGCTGGAATGGATCTATCGCGGCTTGGTGTTATTGGTCGTGGCTTGCCCTTGCGCGTTGGTCATCTCGACGCCGGTTACCCTGGTTAGCGGCCTGGCGGCGGCGGCGCGTCGTGGGATCCTGATCAAAGGCGGCGCTTACCTGGAAAGCGGCTATCGCTTGCGCTGGCTTGCGCTGGACAAGACCGGCACCCTGACTCAGGGCACGCCTGTGTTGACTGATGTCATAGACTTGACGGATCAGGCGCTGCCTCTGGAGACCTGGGCGAAAAGCCTGGCGAGCCGGTCGGACCACCCTGTATCCAAAGCCCTGGCTGGTGGCTTGCAGGCAGAGGTGCTACCCGTCACAGGCTTCGAGGCACTGCCAGGCCGTGGTAGTCGTGGCCTGATCCAGGGCCAGCACTATGCCCTGGGCAATCATCGATTGGTCGAAGAGCTGGGCCTGTGCGGGCCTGAGCTGGAAGCGGCCCTTGCCAAGCTGGAGGGCGCCGGCAAGACCGGCGTTGTGCTGTGCGATGAGCAGCGAGCCTTGGCGCTGTTCGCGGTCGCTGACGCGCTGCGTGAATCGAGCGGCGAGGCTGTAGCCCGGTTGCACCGCCTGGGGGTGGCGACCCTGATGCTCAGTGGTGACAATCAGGCAGCCGCGACAGCAATGGCGGCTCAGGTGGGAATCGACCAGGCTCGAGGTAATCTGCTACCCGAAGACAAGCTGGCCGCGATCGAAGCCCTGGTTCAGCGTGGCGAGCCGGTAGGTATGGTAGGGGACGGTATCAACGATGCGCCGGCCCTGGCCCGTGCTGATATCGGCTTCGCCATGGGCGCGGCAGGTACGCACGCCGCGATCGAAACCGCGGATGTGGCTTTGATGGACGACGATCTACGCAAATTGCCTGAATTCATCGAGCTGTCCAGGCGTACCCGGCGAGTGCTCATGCAAAACATCGCGCTGGCCTTGGGTATCAAGGCAGTCTTCCTGGGGCTCAGCCTGGTTGGCCTGGCTACCTTGTGGATGGCCGTCTTTGCCGATATGGGGGTGAGTCTGTTGGTGGTGTTCAACGGGTTGCGCTTGCTGCGCGGTCCGGTTCAAAGTTCGGCGGCCACCTCGGCCATCGCCTGAGCGCGCTCGTCTCGGCCAGGGAAACCGCGGCCACGGCGCCAGCCTGGATTAAGGCTGGACCACTCCGGGTGGGCGCGGGCCCGCTTGAGCGCGGACGGCAGCCGCCCCTCGCGCCATTGTCCGGGGTCCTGCTCGGGTAGCTGCACGCTATCCTGAGCCGCATGCCCGCGGCGCACCAGCGCCTGCATCAAGGCATTCTGCCGCAAGGCCAACAGCCGCAGTACCGCGTCGTCGACACTCAACAGCTGCTCTCCGCGCCATTTGCCCAACAAACGCCCGCCGTAGCCGCGAGCGGTCTGCAAGGCACCGCCAGCCACAGCGCCCGCCAGGGTGGCCAAGCCCAGTGTGAGGCCGCCGGCAAGCAGGTCTATCCCGGCCCCCGCCGCGGCGCCAGCCGCCAGGCCACCGCCTACTTTCACACCCAACTGCCGAAGGGTTTCCGGGTTGAACAGGTCATCACCCCAGCGGCCGTCGAGCAAGGGCAGGCTCGCCGCTTCGGCGTCCCCTGGCCTGAAACCGAAGAGCGCCAACAGCTCGCTGACGCAGGCCTGTTCGCGCTGACGAACCTGCGCGCGCAAAGCCTCGACCTCCACCGCTCGGGCATCCGGCGCCACCGCGCGGCGGCAGGCGGCGCAGTCGATGAGCAATTCGGCGATCAGTGCTCGTCCCGCTGCCAAGCGCTGTTGGCGCTGTTGCTCAAGGTCTTCGATCAGTCGTTCCAGGCCTGGGCGGGCGCGCTCGATCAGCAGGGCCAGACTTTCATACAGGCGGCGCTCCCCATCCTGAGGCGGGGCGACGGTGTCGAAGGCGACCAGGGCATGCAAGCCCAAGCGCGCCAGGGCCGCTTGCCAGGCCTCGCGGCGCGCTGCCGGAGCACTGACGAAATTGAGCACCGGTAACAGGGGTTTTCCGCAACTGGCCAGGATCTGCAGCTCGTCCCGGTATTTGGCCAGGATCGGCTCACGGGCGTCGATCACGTAAAGCCCGGCGTCCGAAGCGCTGAGCTGGCGCACCACCTTGGCTTCCTGCTCGAAGCGCTGGCGCGCCTCGGCCGAGCCCAGGAAAGCTTCTATGCGCGCTGGCCCGTCGAGGCGTACATGGCCGTTGCCGAGCCGGTCCAGGTATTCAAGCAGTGCCACGGCATCCTCCAGGCCGGGGGTGTCGTAAAGCTCCAGCAAGGCCTGGCCGTCCACCGATAAACGAGCACCCTCTACATGGCGGGTGGTGCCGGGGCGGTGCGACACCTCGCCGAACCCAGGGTCGCGGGTAAGGGTACGCAACAATGACGTCTTGCCGACATTGGTATGGCCGACCACGGCCAGCCGCAGCGTGTCAGCCATGGGCCTGCTCCAGCCAATGTTGAGGAAACCCCACTTCAGCCTTCAGAGCCAACTGTTCCAGCGCGCCGCGCCAGGCTTCCAGGCGTGCCGGATCATCGGCGACCCCGGATGGCAAGGGTAGCAGCCATACCCGGGTTTCCCGCGCATTGCGCGAAAGCTCCGCCAACAGTGCCTGGGTACCTCGGTCTGGTGAGCGACGAGGGTCGCAGGCCAGCAACAGGCGTTCGGCGGGGTGGCTGGCCAGGGCTTCGAGCAAGCGGTGCCGGGAGGCCCGGTCATCCAGGATGCCGGCGTCACGAATGTGCGGGCTGGTCATGGGCGGCCAGGGTTGATCACTGTCCAGCTCTATGGCGGCCATGACAGCGCCATGCCCCTGGCTACCCTGAGCTGAGGCGACCATTCCCCAGGCGGGCTCCGCCGGGAGATCCTTGGCGCCCAGCGGCTCGGCCGAAGGTATGAGGCGCTCGCGCAGCCGTTGAGCCTGGGGCGTATCCAGCGCGGGCCGCAGGCGCCTCAGGCCCAGGCGCCAGCGCAGCCAGCAGCCGAGGGCCAGCAGCGCTCGCGGCAACAGGCCGTAGCACGCGACCACCCCTACCAGCCAGCCTGCCCAGGCCTGGCGAGCGCCCTCCAGCGCCGCAGGGCCATTGCCGCTGGCCTGTACCAGGGCGGCATCGGGCACCGGAAAGCCAAGCCATGCGGGGAGGGTGCCAAGGTGAACCGTCAAGGCAATGAAGGCTTGGCTGTGGAGCAGGGTGGTTTCCCAGGCGAAATCGTAGCGGCGAGCGGCGAACATCAGCAGCAGCGTGAGCAGCGTGGCCAGCATGCAAAGGGTCCAGAAGGCATGGACCGCCGCGCCCATCAGCCAGCGATTGAGCCCATGTCGGTGCAAAAGCGTGACCAGCGACGCGCCCAGGTGAGCGGATTTGGCATCCCGCGCCAGACGCTGGCTCAGACCCAGCCACAGCCGGCCCAGCCAGGCGCCGTGGCCGCCGCCAAGCAGAAGGCCCAGGAACCAGAGCGCGAGCATGATCAGGTTCAGGCCCAGCAGACTGCCCACCGCCCAGAATACATTGATTGGCCGTGGCGCGTCGGCAAAGGCAGTGGCCGCCATGCCCGCGCCGCTTAACAGCGCCAGAATCGCCAGGGCGATCGCACCCAGGCGGGCGCCCTGTTTCCAGTGCGTCAACGCGGTTACCAAGCCATCTCGGCGCGCCAGCCATAATGCGCGGGCCTGCCAGCGTTGAGCGAAGTCGCCGCCTTCCTGCCGCGCTACCCTATTAGCCTCGTTGTCATCCAACGGGCCGGTATCACGCTCGCGCAGGCTGATCGCCTCCGTCAACCAAAGGGTATCCAGCTTGTTCACGCGCACTCCCGTGGAAAATCCAGTCGCCAGCATATCGCACCCCGGCTGCTGGCAGCGCGGCCCTCTGTTATCCTCGCAACCATGAACAAGTCCTTTACGTTAAGCCTGATTGCCGCCGCCGCTGAAAATGGCGTTATCGGTATCGACAACCGCATGCCCTGGCACCTGCCGGGCGATTTCCGTTATTTCAAGTCCACCACTTTGGGCAAGCCCATCATCATGGGGCGCAAGACCTGGGATTCTCTCGGTCGGCCCCTGCCTGGTCGGCTGAATCTGGTCGTCAGCCGCCAGCCGGACCTGATCCTGGAGGGCGCGGAGGTCTACCCGTCGCTCGAGGCAGCCACCGTCCGCGCCCAGGCCTGGGCGACGGATCAAGGGGTAGATGAGATCATGCTGATCGGCGGGGCGCAGCTCTATGCCCTTGGCCTGCCGGATGCCGACCGTCTGTACCTGACCCGTGTGCATGCCGCGCCAGAAGGGGACGCCTACTTCCCGAGCTTCGATTGCCAGGCATGGGAGAAGGTTTCCAGCGTTTCCAACCCGGTTGAGGGCACAGCGCCGGGCTACACCTTCGAGGTTTGGGAGCGGCGAACCGCTTGAGAGGCAAAGTGCCGAGGCTGGCGCAGGTAGGCCAGCCTCGGCATCGGCTCAACCGTCCAGCAGCGCCTTGTTGCGCACGGCGCCCTTGTCGGCGCTGGTCGCCAGCAGGGCGTAGGCCTTGAGCGCGGTGGTCACCTTGCGTGGGCGCGCTTCGGCGGGCTTCCAGCCTTTTTCTTCCTGATCGTGACGACGCGCCGCCAGCTCACCATCGTCGACCAGCAGGTTGATGGCGCGGTTGGGGATGTCGATCAATACCTTGTCACCATCCTGCGCCAGGGCGATGGTGCCGCCCGCGGCGGCTTCCGGAGAGGCATGGCCGATGGACAGACCCGAGGTACCACCGGAGAAACGGCCGTCGGTCAGCAGTGCGCAGGCCTTACCCAGACCCTTGGATTTCAGATACGAGGTGGGGTAGAGCATTTCCTGCATCCCCGGCCCGCCCTTGGGGCCTTCGTAGCGAATGATCACCACGTCGCCGGCCTTCACTTCGTCGTTGAGGATGCCACGCACGGCGCTGTCCTGGCTTTCGAAGATCTTGGCGGTGCCCTCGAAGCGGTGGATGGATTCGTCCACGCCCGCGGTTTTCACCACACAGCCGTCCACGGCCAGGTTGCCGTAGAGCACCGCCAGGCCGCCTTCCAGGGAATAGGCGTGGGCCAGGCTACGGATGCAGCCTTCGGCGCGGTCGTCGTCCAGGGTTTCCCAACGCGTGCTCTGGCTGAAGGCGACCTGAGTCGGGATGCCAGCGGGCCCGGCGCGATAGAACTCGCGCACGGCTTCGTCGGTGGTCTGGGTGATGTCCCACTGGGCGATGGCTGCGGCCATGCTCGGGCTGTGGACCGTGGGTACGTCCGTATGCAGCAGGCCGGCCCGGGCCAGCTCGCCGAGGATGCCGAAGATTCCGCCGGCCCGGTGCACGTCCTCCATATGATACTTGGGTGTGTTCGGCGCCACCTTGCACAGCTGCGGCACCTTGCGCGATAGCCGGTCGATGTCGCGCAGGTCGAAATGCAGCTCAGCCTCCTGGGCCGCCGCCAAAAGGTGCAGGATGGTATTGGTCGAACCACCCATGGCGATGTCCAGGGTCATGGCGTTCTCGAACGCCTTGAAGGACGCAATGTTGCGCGGCAGCACCGACTCGTCGTTATCGTGGTAGTAGCGCTTGGCGATCTCCACGATGGTGCGGCCGGCGCGCAGGAACAACTGCTCACGGTCGGCGTGAGTGGCCACGATCGAACCGTTGCCGGGCAACGCCAGGCCCAGGGCCTCGGTGAGGCAGTTCATGGAGTTGGCGGTGAACATGCCGGAACAGGAACCGCAGGTAGGGCAGGCGCTGCGTTCGTATTCGGCGACTTTCTCATCCGACGCGCTGCTGTCCGCGGCGATCACCATGGCGTCGACCAGGTCCAGGCCGTGGCTGGCCAGCTTGGTCTTGCCCGCTTCCATCGGGCCGCCGGAGACGAAGACCACCGGGATGTTCAGGCGCAGCGCGGCCATGAGCATGCCAGGGGTGATCTTGTCGCAGTTGGAGATGCATACGATGGCGTCAGCGCAGTGGGCGTTGACCATGTATTCGACCGAGTCGGCGATGATCTCCCGGCTGGGGAGGGAGTACAGCATGCCGTCGTGGCCCATGGCGATGCCGTCGTCCACGGCGATGGTGTTGAACTCCTTGGCTACGCCCCCGGCGCGCTCGATTTCACGTGCTACCAGTTGACCCAGGTCTTTGAGGTGCACGTGGCCCGGCACGAACTGAGTGAAGGAGTTGGCGATGGCGATGATCGGCTTCTTGAAGTCGTCGTCTTTCATGCCGGTGGCGCGCCACAGCGCGCGGGCACCGGCCATGTTGCGGCCATGGGTGGACGTTTTCGAACGGTAATCAGGCATGAGGCGCTCCGGGCGGCAATCAGGTTCCAGGAAATGTGAGCCTTGTTCTGTTCCGGCCGGGAGGCCGTTGGGCTGCCCTTGCGGAAGTGGCCGATAGCTGCGCGGGATCTCCGCAAGCCTGGGCCTGGCTCATAAACCCGCCGGGGGATGTTGGCGATGAATGAACCGATTCTACACCCCTGACGCCTTGAGGGAATGGGCCCGGACATCCGGACGTGGGAAAAGGCGCAGGCAGCGATCAACTGTAGGACTTTTCAGAGAAACGTTTCAGCAAGGCCTTGCAAGCTTGCCCCGCCTCGTTCGGCTTCCTAGTATCCCCTCGCCGTATTTGCGGTGTTTAGAGACCTTCTGAATGGACCTTCCCAGTTCATCGAATCAACCCTGTAGTACGCGCGCGTACGGCCCGTAGTCTCGGCGGCCATTGCCTGCCCTGTTCTTCGGCCCGTTCGAGTGCCGGAGAATGCCATGACCCATGTCCACAATGCTGTTTTCACCTTGGCTGCTCCCGCTGTTGCCAAAGCCTCACTGGCCGCCGACATCGCCCGTTATCTTGCCCTCATGCCAGTCGATTCGGCTCTTGAAAACCTGGAACAGGTGGAGCTGAAAGAGCGTGCTGAAGTGTTCGGCTACCTGCCACTGACGCGGCAAGTCGAGCTCACCGAAAACATGCCTCGCACCCAACTGGCCCGATTGGTCAGCGCCATGTCCGCCGATGAGCGGGTGGACCTTTTCCAACGCCTGGGTTCCAGCGTCCGCCAGCAGTTGCTGTCCGCCCTGGCCCAGGCGGAACGTGACGATCTGCTCCGACTCAGTGCCCATCAAGAGGGCACCGCAGGCGCGATCATGACCAGTGAATACTGCACCGTTGACAGTGCGATGACCGTCAGCGAGGCCATTGCCGCGTTGCGCGAGGGCGCGCCTCGGGCCGAAACCATCTACCAGGCCTATGTGGTGGACGAGCAGCGCCGTCTCACTGGCGTGTTGTCCCTGCGAGACCTGGTGTTGGCCGCGCCCGAGATGACGGTCGCCAGCCTGGCCTCGGCCCAGGTGATAAGCGCACCTGTGGACTGCCCCCAGGAACGGGTTGCCCGGCTTATCAACGATTACGATCTGCTCGCGCTGCCCATCCTGGACCCGCACGGACGGCTGGTGGGCATCGTCACCTGTGACGACGCCATGGATGTGGTGGTGGATGAGGCTACCGAAGACTTCCACAAGGGCGCGTCCATCGCTACCCACATTGGCAACCTGCGCGACGCCACCGTGGGGTTGCTCTACCGCAAGCGCGTCTTCTGGCTGGTGCTGCTGGTATTCGGCAATCTGTTCTCAGGCGCGGGCATCGCGGCCTTCGAAGACGTGATCGCCGCCAATATCGCCTTGGTCTTCTTCCTGCCGCTGCTGGTGGACAGCGGCGGAAACGCGGGCTCCCAGTCCGCCACCCTGATGGTTCGCGCCCTGGCCACGGGGGAGGTTGTGCTGCGCGACTGGGTTCGCCTGCTGGGGCGCGAATGCCTGGTCGCCCTGGCCCTGGGCGCGACCATGGCGGTGGCCGTGGCAGGTCTGGGCATACTGCGTGGCGGCCCGGCGATCGCCGCCATCGTGGCGAGCAGCATGGTGATCATCGTGATCCTGGGCAGCGTGATCGGCATGAGCCTGCCCTTCCTGCTCAGCCGCCTGCGCATGGACCCGGCCACCGCCAGCGGGCCGCTGATCACCTCCATCGCGGATGCGGCCGGGGTGCTGGTGTATTTCGCTATCGCTTCGCAGGTGCTGGACCTGTAAGCGGGGCTTCCACTGGTCGGCGTATCCTGGGGTGCAAGATCAAGCAGCACCCCAGGGTCCCTAGTGCCAGCCATACGCCTGGGAGCAACCACAGGCTGTGTTTTGCAAACAGCCCCAATAGAGCACTCAACGCGCCGCCGCCAATGAGTGTTAATGCATTGAGTATTGCCGCCGCCAGGCCAGCCCTGCCTGGCAGGCTGTTCATTGCGACCGTGGTGGCGGCGGGGCGTCCCAAAGTCACGCCCACGACCATCAGGCAACCACCGCTGAGCAGGCTGAACAACGTCATGCCGATCAGGCCATGAAGCAAAGTCATCAATGTGCCACCGGCCATGACCAAGGCAAGGGCGAAGCCCATTTGGGCGATCTCCGTGTACCGACTCGCCACGCGGCCGGCAATCACGCCGCCTGCCAGGTAGGCGCTTCCATAGGCAAGCATGGCGAAGCCATAGGCTGTACTGCTCCTATTGAGTTGCTCGAGGAAAATCAGGGGGGAAAGCACGATGAAACTGAAGTGAGCAGTGAACAACAGCATGGCCAGCAAGGCGGCGCAGGCGAAGTTGACCTTGTGTGTCAGGGCTTCGCATGCACCGAGGCGTTCCCCCCTGGTTTCAGACACGCCGCCTGGCAGGATCTTCGCCGCAAGCAGGGCCGCCAGGGCGCAGAGCCCGGCGAATACCCAGAAGCTCCCGCGCCAGCCCAACTGCCCTTCCAGTACCACGCCTGCAAGAGGCGAGAGCGAGATGAAGACGCCACTGGCAGTGTTTAGCCCTATACGTTGGCGGGTACGCTGGCGGGCGGGGTACAAGTCCTGTACCAGCGCGTGTACAAGGACCAAGCCTCCGCAGCCAAGGGCTTGCATGGCGCGCCAGAAAGTAAATCCAGTGAAGCTGCTGGCAAACGCACTGCCTAGCCCACCGACGGCGGCCATGCCCAGGCATGCCATTAGCAGCGACTTGCGGCCGTATCGATCCGAGACAGCGCCCACAATCAGTTGCGCGAGCGCTGCGAACATAGGAAACAGCGCCACATTGGCTACGAGTCGCTGGGTGCTGCTTTCAAAATGCAGCGCCATGGATGGAATCGAGGCGAGCATCACATCCATGGGAAATACACCAAGAAGCACAACCAGCAGGAGGAGAGGCATAACGGCCGGCATTGCAGACTCCCTACAAGAGGAAGCGGCAGCCTAAAAGCAAACCCCAGCGCAACGTGAGCTGAAAAGACCGTAGGAAAATTCTTGGAGTGTGTTTCCGCGCTGAGTGGTCGTGCTGAAGCGCAAAAAAAGAATCAGCCAGGAACCCACCCATCTGGATGATTCTTCAGTCAGGAAAAGTAGGCCCCAACGGCAAAATCACACACGCGCGTAGGGCGACGAATCGCCATGCCCCAAAGGCGGGGTGTGATCGGTCAAGGGGCAGCTGAATTCCTGCTCAATACAGCGAAGGCGCCATCCGCTTAACTATTAGGCAACAAGCGACACGTAATGCTCTTGATATAGCGCGTCTCCGGAATGGCCGGGTGTACGGGGTGGTCCGGGCCTTGCCCGCCGCGCTCCAGCAGCTGGATATTGCGGTCCAGGTGGCGGGCGCTGGTCAGCAGGATGTTCTGCAGGTCATCTTCAGGCAGGTGCATGGAGCAGGAGGCGCTGACCAGGATGCCATCCTTGCTCAGCAGCCGCATGGCCTGTTCATTCAGGCGGCGATAGGCGCCTTCACCGTTTTTCAGGTCTTTCTTGCGCTTGATGAAGGCGGGCGGGTCGGCCACGATCACATCGAAACGCTCTTCGGCGGCCTTGAGCTCTTTCAATGCTTCGAACACATCGCCTTCAACGCAGGTGACTTTTTCGGCGAAGCCATTGAGCGCCGCGTTGCGCTCCACGCCATCGAGGGCGAAGCCGGACGCATCCACGCAGAAGACCTCACTGGCGCCAAAGGCACCGGCTTGCACGCCCCAGCCGCCGATATAGCTGAACAGGTCCAGTACCCGCTTGCCTTTGACATAGGGCGCCAGGCGGGCACGGTTCATGCGGTGATCATAGAACCAACCGGTCTTCTGGCCTTCCATCACGGGCGCTTCGAACTTCACGCCGTTTTCTTCCAGGCCCACCCACTCCGGCACCACGCCGAACGGCGTTTCGACGTAGCGCTGCAAGCCCTCGGCATCACGCGCGGAGGAGTCGTTCTTGAACAGCACGCCGCTGGGCTTGAGCACTTGAATCAAGGCCGCCAGTACGTCGTCCTTATGGGCCTCCATGGTGGCCGAAGCCAGTTGCACGACCAGGATGTCACCGAAACGGTCCACCACCAGCCCTGGCAGCAAGTCCGAGTCACCGTAGACAAGGCGGTAGAAAGGCTTGTCGAACAGCCGTTCCCGCAAGGAGAGCGCCACGTTCAGGCGGTGCACCAGCAGCGACTTGTCGAGCACGATTCGCGCATCGCGCGATACCAGGCGGGCGCAGATCAGGTTGTTCGGGCTCACGGCCACCACGCCCAAAGGCTTGCCATTGGCCGCCTCCAGGATCGCCTGGCCGCCTGGCTGCAAGCTCTGCAGCGGCGTGGCGGCGACGTCCACCTCATTGCTGAAGACCCACAGATGGCCCGCGCGCAACCGACGGTCGGCGTTGGCTTTAAGACGTAGGCTTGGCAAGGACATGAGGGTGCTCCGGACAAAAAGAGCGTGATTATACCCGCAGCCGCGCCACACGGGCTTATTGCCGATGAAACCTGTGACAGGCTGTGCCCTGAGGAACTGAGCAGAAGGTAGAATCAGCGCATTGCGGAGTACCCTTCTTATGGCGCATGCGCTGACCCCTGAACAACTTGAGCAAACCCTGCAAGGCATCAGCGTGCCTGCCCAGCCCCAGATCCTGGTCGACCTGCAAATGGAGCTGTATATGCCCGACCCGGACCTGCCCGCTATCGGCCGACTGATCGCGCAGGACCCTGGCCTGGCCGGCGCGGTACTCAAGGTGACCAATAGCTTGACCGAAGGCGAGCGGCTTACTTGTATAAGGCAGGCCGTGGATACCCTGGGCGCGCCACTGGTGGCGGCCTTGATCGATGCGCAGTCCATCAAGGGCGAGATGAGCGATGAAACCATCGTTACCCTCAACCGGTTCTGGGACAACGCCCAGGATGTGGCCACCGCCAGTGCCGCACTGGCCCGGGAGTTCGAGGTGCCCGGCGAGGACGAGGCCTATGCGCTTGGCCTGCTCCACGACTGTGGCGTGCCGCTGATGCTCGGGCGTTTCCCGCAATACATGGCCCAGCTGGAAGCTGCCTATGCTGCCAGCATGGACGACCGTGTGGTGGATGCGGAAAACCGTGCCTACAACACCAACCATGCCGTGGTCGGGTACTACACAGCCCGGGCATGGCGGCTACCGGACAGATTGTGCGCGGCCATTGGCAATCATCACAATGCCTTGGCGGTTCTGGAGGCGAATCCTGGTCAGCACACCCCCTTGAAGAATCTGCTGGCGGTACTGAAGATGGCTGAGCATATAGGCCGCTCCCATCAGGTGATGGGCGCCCAGGTGGAGGATCACGAATGGAACCGCGTCGCAGACCTGGTGCTCGATTATGTAGGGTGCTCGGAATACGATTTCGATAACCTGCGCCAAACCTTGCGTGAAATGAGTGCCCGCTAACGTCAGCCCGCTGAGTTTCCAATGCCTGAACTACCTGAAGTCGAAACGACCCGTCGTGGCATAGCGCCCCATGTCCAGGGACAGCGCGTGTCTCGTGTCGTGGTCCGCGACGGTCGCTTGCGCTGGCCTGTCCCCGAAGACCTGGATGCGCGTCTTTCCGGGCAGCGTTTCGTATCGGTGGAGCGCAGGGCCAAGTACCTTTTGCTCAATGCCGAAGTGGGTACGCTTATCGCGCACCTTGGGATGTCGGGTAACCTGCGCCTGGTGCCGGTCGGCCAGCCGCCCTTGAAGCACGAGCACGTAGATATCGAACTGGAGTCAGGGCTGGCGCTTCGTTACACGGACCCTAGGCGCTTCGGTGCGATGCTCTGGAGCAGTGACCCTCACGCTCACGAACTGCTACGCGGCCTGGGGCCGGAGCCTCTGACCGATGCCTTCGACGGCCATCGCCTGTTCACGCTTTCACGCGGGCGAAGCGCGGCGATCAAGCCGTTCATCATGGATAACCAGGTGGTCGTGGGCGTCGGGAACATCTATGCCAGCGAAGCACTGTTCGCCGCGGGCATAGATCCACGCCGGGCCGCGGGGAATGTCTCCAAAGGGCGCTACCTGCGCCTGGCCGAAGAAATCAAGCGAATCCTGGCCTATGCCATTGAGCGCGGCGGCACTACCTTGCGCGACTTCATCGGCGGTGACGGCCAGCCAGGATACTTTCAGCAAGAGCTGTTCGTTTATGGCCGAGCTGGCGAGTACTGCAAAGTATGCGGTCGGATACTAAGAGAAATACGTCTTGGGCAGCGTGCCAGCGTATATTGTCCAGGTTGTCAGAAATGATGTCCCTAGCCTGACAGCCAGCGTTGCGCTGATATAGTTAACCAGACTTGCAGTCGCTTTCCCCCATTGGGGAAAAGGAAGCCTCATGACGCCGTTCCGTTCCCTAACGTCCGCCCTGGCGCTGGCCATGGCAATGACCAGTGTCTCGGTCGTGGCCGAGGTGTCCCAGAGCAATACCAGCGGTGATCCCGTCTACGACGTACAGGCACCACCCGCTTACGCGATGATTGGCGACCTGCTGGTAGCCCGGCCATTACTGATCGCAGCTACCGTCATTGGCACCGGCGTGTTCGTGGTGTCGCTGCCTTTCACCGCGCTTGGCGGCAACGTCAAGGCTGCTGGCAAGGCCCTGGTGGTCGATCCGGGCAGGGCCGCGTTCGTTCGCTGCCTGGGCTGCACTGAAAGCGGCTATCACCACGGGGATTGATCCATCAGGCCTGGCCGGTGATTCGGCGGTACTTGTCCATGAGCTGGTCGTGGGTCTCCGGATTGGCTTCATCCAGGGGGATGCAGTCCACCGGGCACACCTGTTGGCACTGGGGTTCGTCATAGTGCCCCACGCACTGGGTGCACAGGTTCGGGTCGATCACGTAGATCTCCTCCCCTTGAGAGATGGCGGCGTTCGGGCACTCGGGTTCGCAGACGTCGCAGTTGATGCAATCGTCGGTGATGATCAAAGACATGAAAACTCCGGCCCGGGCCGGCGCCAGGGCATGCTGAGACAATGCGCGCATTTTGCCCCAATCACCGGCGCCTTGCACGCCGGTGTGTCGGTTTCAGCCCTTGAAGCGCTGTTGCAGGGCATCCGCCACGGCCGGATGCACGAACTTGCTGATGTCACCGCCCAAAGCGGCGATTTCCCTGACCAATGTGGAGGAAATGAACGAATAGCGCTCGGAAGGGGTCAGGAACAGGCTTTCGATATCGGGAGCCAGCTGGCGGTTCATGTTCGCCAACTGGAATTCATATTCGAAATCGGAAACCGCCCGCAGGCCGCGTAGCAGTACGTTGGCGCCTTGCTCCTTGGCAAAGGCCGCCAGCAGTGTCGAAAAGCCAACCACCTCCACATTGGGCAGGTGACTGGTGACTTCCTTGGCCAGGGCCACTCGTTGATCCAGCGCGAACAACGGGTTCTTCTTGGGGCTGGCGGCCACTGCGATCACCACAGTGTCAAACAGGCGCGACGCCCGTTCGACCAGATCGCCATGGCCCTTGGTAATAGGGTCGAAGGTGCCTGGATACAACACTCGATTCATCGCCAGATCCTGAAAAGGAAGCCGTTAGGGACTCGGATGGTAGCGCAGCCGGGCGCACAGGCGCCAGCAGGTGAGTACGCAGGGGCTGACAAGCCTCAGTGAGCAGCGGCCAGCAGGCCGGCCGGCGTAGGGTTGGCGAGAAAGGAGCGCACGTCCATGCCCGTGCTGTAGCGCAGGCTCAGTTCGTACACGATACGCAATACCTGGATGGAGTCCCCGCCAAGCTCGAAGAAGTTGTCCTGATCGTTGACCACATCCACGTGCAGGTATTTCTTCCACAATCCGATGACATCGTCCCGCGATACATTCATCACTGCCTCATTCGCGTGAAAGTCCGAGCTGAACGCACGCTAGTGCTGGCATTGCGCCACGTCAAGATCTGTTTGGGCTTCTATTCGCAAATCGCAAAAACAGTCAGGCTTGCTCGCCTGTGTCACTATGCTCATACCTCGAATAGCCGCGCCGAGACATGCCATGAGGGCCAGTCAGAAAACCCGCCAACTCATCGCCTTCACCGGCCTTGCGTTATTCAATGAGCACGGTGAGCGCAGCGTGAGCACCAATCACATCGCCGCAGCGGCAGACATGTCGCCTGGTAATCTCTATTACCATTTTAGTAACAAGCAAGAGATCGTGGCGCTGCTGTTTTCTGACTATCAGGCACAGGTCAAGCGAGCACTGAAGCTTGATCCGCTTTCGGATCAGGGCATGCCTGGATTGCGAAATTGTGTTGAAGGGGTCATCGCGGCCATCTGGGACTACCGTTTCATCTACCGGGACCTTGAGCATCTGCTTCAGGCTGATCAAGAGCTGGCGCTCCAACATAGAGCGTTTTCAGCCGCTTGCCTGCGTGAGGGGCGCAAGCTTCTTGAAGCGCTCTGCAACTGCCAGATCCTCATCATGACCGGGCAGGAGCAGCAAACCGTGGCGATCAATGCATGGTTGATCCTTACGTCCTGGGTTCGTTACCTGCAAACGACCTTGCCCGGACCCGCGCGGTTGACGGTGCCGGCAGTACGGCGGGGTGCCTGGCAAGCCTTGAGTCTGCTCCAGGGGTTCGTGACTCCGACGGCCAGGCCGGCCTTTGCCGAGCTGATGCTGAGCTTTCGGGGTGTCGACCAACCCGAGCGCCCAGGCCCTCCAGTCGCCCTGGCCGCTGGAACTTAGGCCTGAACCACGGATCAATCGAGCATTTCCTGGGAAACCTGCCATGCCTATCGCGCAACTCATTACGCCTACCGCCCTGTACCAGCGGCTCGAGGAACCTGGATTGGTGATTCTCGATTGCCGGGCTTCACTCGAGGACCTGGACTATGGCCGACGCAGCTATGCCCAAGGTCATATTGAAGGCGCGCGCCTGGCTGACCTTGAACGAGACCTGAGTGGCAAGGTGGTCAAGAACGTCACCGGACGCCATCCGTTGCCCAGCCCTGGGTATCTGCTGGAGCGCTTTCAGGATTGGGGCATCGATGCCGATTCCGACGTTGTGCTCTATGACGACGGCCCAGGCATCTATGCCGCGCGGGCATGGTGGCTACTGGTCTGGCTCGGTAAGCGTAACGGCCTTTACCTGCTCGATGGGGGCCTCAAGGCATGGCACCGGGCCTGCGGCGCGCTAAGTCTGAACCCCCCTTCCACCAAGCGCGGGCATCTGAGCGGCAAACCTGACCCAGACCTGGTTGCGACCGCCCAGCAGGTCCATGATCAGCTCGGACAGGACCGGCTTGTACTACTCGATGCTCGGGCCCAGGCGCGCTTCGACGGCGAAGTCGAACCCATCGATCCTGTGGCGGGACACATACCCGGCGCCCATTGCCTGGATTTCAACCGGAATCTGGGCCCGGACGGTACCTTCCTGCCGGCCGAGGAACTGCGCAAACGTTTCGAGCCCTACCTGTCCTTGAAAGGGGATACCGCACAGCTGGTAGCCTATTGCGGCTCTGGTGTCACCGCCTGCCACAACCTGTTCGCCATGTGTCTGGCAGGGCTGCCCCTGGCGCGCCTGTACGCCGGCTCCTGGAGCGAGTGGATCACCGACCCGCAGCGCCCGGTGGAAGTCACGACGGGCGATGTCAGGCCGGGTTGAGGGCGCGCTCGCCCAGCCACTGGGGAATCCGGCGTTCAAGGTAATAACCGGGACGCCGCAGGCTTCCCTCCACGAAGCCAACGTGGCCACCACGGCGGTGCCGCTCGAAGGTAGTAGTCGGTGACAGTTCGCTGGCTTCGGGCAGGCTGTGACGAAACACGAACGGGTCGTCTTCGGCCTGGATGAGCAGGCAAGGGCGTTCGATACCTGACAGGAAGTAGCGACTGGACGCTCGGCGGTAATAATCCTGCGCGTCCTTGAAGCCGTGCAGCGGCGCGGTGATGCGGCCGTCGAAATCCCAGAAAGTGCGTATGCCTTGGAGTGGGCCCAAGGCAGCCAAGGCTTCCACGTGGTGCGCATGGCCCTGCTGCTCGAAGCGCTGGCGCTTGTGCTGAAGGTAACCAAGCATTTCCTTCATGAAATGCGCCTGATAGATGCGTGAAAAGCCTAGGCCGATACGGTCCGCGCATTGGTCGAGACGGAAGGGTACCGACACGGCCGCCCCAGCCTGCAATGGGCAGCCTGCCCCGGTCTCGCCCATGTATTTGAGCAGGATATTCCCACCCAGGGAGTAGCCGACCGCGTAGAGCGGCGCCAGGGGGCGGCGCGCCTTGAACTGGGCGATGACATCGGCCAGGTCCTCGCTGGCCCCCGAGTGGTAGCTTCGCGGCAGAAGGTTGGGCTCGCCCGAACAGCCCCGCCAGTTGAGAGCCGCACTGGCCCAGCCTTGGCGCGCCAGGGCCTGTTGCAGCCCGACGACATAGGGTGAATTCGATGAGCCTGTAAGGCCATGCAACACCATTACCAGCGGGGCTTGGGTGTCATGAGGGCCGTGCCAGTCGATATCAAGGAAGTCGCCATCGGGCAGCCATAACCGCTCGCGGGTTCGCTCCAGCGCAGGCGCGTTGCGCCAGAGCGGCCCCCACAGGGTTTGCAGGTGCGGGTTCGCCAGGCCCCGGGCGGGGCGGAAGGGCTCGCCTGGCGCCGTGTCGAGGTTCATCGCGCCGGGCTCACTCAGCCGTGGCCCAGAGCGCGTAATACACCTGGCCGGCCTGTTTTTCCCGATGCAGGCGCCAGCGAGCGGGCAGGCCCAAGGAAGACGGAGGCGTTTCGCTCTCGGTATAGACCCAGGCGCGCTCGGCCAGCCAGCCCTTGCCATCGAGCAGGGCGCATACCGGGGCCAGCAGGTTCTGGTGGAACGGCGGATCGAGGAAAACCAGGTCGAAGGGATGCGCGGGCTGGTTTTCCAGATAGCGCACCGCATCGGCCTGCAATAGCTGCCCTACGGGGCATTTGAGCAGGGCAAGGTTATCGCGAAGGCTGGCAATGGCAACGGCGTTGTTGTCCAGCGCCAAGCCCATGGCAGCACCCCTGGAAAGTGCTTCAAGATACAGCGCGCCGCTCCCGGCGAAGGGGTCGAGCACCCGTGCGCCAGCCACATAGGGGGCCAGCCAGTTGAACAGGGTTTCCCGTACCCGATCAGGCGTAGGCCGCAGCCCCGGGCCGTCGGGGAAGCTGACCTTGCGGCTGCGCCACTCGCCGCCGATGATGCGGAGTTGACCCTGGCCGCCACGGGGGCCGGATTTGGCAGGTTGAATGGCCATTAGTGCTCCGGAATGCCGAGCGCAGGCTCGGTCGGGTTATCGGTTGGAGGGGGCAGAGCATCTTGCGCCACGGTCGGCCCTACGGTCACCACCGTCATCTTGTCTGCATCGAGATGACGATTCATGGCGCTCTTGACCTGTTCCACGGTCAGCTTCTGAGACTGGGCCATGAAATCCTCCAGGTAGGAAGCTGGCAGGTCGTAGAAGCCCATGCTGCCCAGTTGCCCGGCGATGCTCTCGTTGCTGGCATTGGACAATGGGAAGCTTCCGGCAAGTTCCTTCTTGGCGGCGGCCAGCTCCGCTTCGGAGGGGCCATCGCGGAGGTAGTCATGAAGCACCCGACGAACCAGCTCCAGGGTGCCTTCGCTAACCGATGCCCGGGTTTGCAGGCTGATCAGGAAGGGGCCCTGAACCTGCATCGGCGAGAAACCGGAAGACACGCCATAGGCCAGGCCCCGCTTTTCGCGGACCTCGTTCATCAGGCGTGTGCCGAAGCCGCCACCGCCGAGGATCTGATTGCCCAGGGTGAGCGCGACATGGTCCGGATTCTTGCGTTCAACGCCCAACTGGCCAATTAGCAGGTGGGTCTGCTTGGAAGGGAATTCGATATGGGTAGCGCCGGGCGCCTGCGAAACGGCCGCAGGCAGCGCTGGCAAGGCAGAGCCGGCCGGCAGCGCCTGGGATACCTGCTCGGCCAAGGCTTCGGCCTGGGCGCGGTCGAGGTCGCCCACCAGGGCTATAACGGCGTTGCCGGCAGCATAGGCCTGCTTGTGGAAGGCTTTCATCTGCGCCACGGTGATGGCCTGCACCGACGCAGCCGTCCCTTGGGTGTCGTGAGCATAGGGATGGGGGCCGTAGAGCTTGCTCATGAACGCCAGGCTGGCCAGGCGGCCTGGGCTCTGTTTCTGGTATTCGAAGCTGGCCAGCAGTTGGTTCTTGATGCGGGTGACCGAGGCAGCCGGGAAGGTGGGCTGCCCGATCACCTGGGTGAACAGCGCCATGGCCGGCACGCGCCTGGCTTCATCGACCAGGCTGCGCAAGCTCACCACGGCCATGTCACGGTATGAGCCATTGCCGAAGTCGGCGCCCAAGCCTTCGAAACCACGAGCGATGGCGTCAACGTCCTTGCCTGGCACGCCTTCATTGAGCATGGCGTTGGTCATCAGCGCCAGCCCGGGATGCTGCCCGTCACGGGCGCTACCAGCGGCGAAAGTCACGCGCAGGTCGAACATGGGCAACTCGTGGGCTTCGACGAAAAGAACCCGTGACCCAGCGCGGGTGACCCAGCGCTGCACATTCAATTGGCGGTAGGTCGGGGTGGCGGCCTCGGCGCTGGCCAGGGTCTCCAGCCGGGGCGCTGAGGTAGCAGGCGCCGCCTCTGCATGAGCGACGCCGTGGCCGGCCATGAGCAGTGCCAGCAGCCATGGGGTAACGGGGCGCTTACTCATGATCAGCCTCCGGAAGAACGTGGGCGACGGTGAGTCGGTCGCGGCTGAAGTAGGTTTGCGCGGCCTGGCGGATATCGGCCGGCGTGACCTGGCCGAGGGCCTGGACCTCGCTGTCGAGCAGGGTCCAGGGCAGCCCGGCGGTTTCCAACTGACCGATGGCCGTGGCCTGGGAGGTGATCGAGTCTTGGTCGTAGACCAGCCCGGCGATGTATTGCACGCGGACCCGTTCCAGTTCCTCGGCCGACGGCGCGGTGCGCTTGAGTTCGTCGAGCAGCCCCCAGAGCGCCTTCTCGGCAGCGGCCACTGTCTTGCCTTTCTCGGTGTTGGGGGTGGCCGAGAGGATGAACAGGCTATCGCCACGATTGTAAGCGTCGTAGCTGGCCGAGGCTCCGGTCACTACTTCGGCGCCGCGTTCGAGTCGCGCGGCCATGCGGGCGCTGTAGCCGCCATCGAGCAAGGCCACCAGCAAGCGCAGCGCGGAGACCGAGCGAGGGTCGGTGGCTGTTGCCGCGCCCGGGACGTTGAACGCCATCAGCACGCTTGGCAGTTGTGTGCGTACCCGCAGCGTCAGCCGCCGTTCGCCAGGTTGGGCCAGTTCGACCGGACGCTTGGCCGCCGGTACTGGCCGTTGCGGGATGGGGCCGAAGAAACGCTCGGCCAAAGCCTTGACCTCCTCTGGCTGCACGTCGCCCACGACCACCAGGGTGGCGTTATTGGGGGCGTACCAGGTGCGATACCAGGCGCGCAGGTCATCGATGGTCATGCGCTGCAGGTCGACCATCCAGCCGATGGTCGGCGTGCGGTATCCCGACGACGGATAGGCGGCCGCCTTGAACAGCTCGAAGGCTTTCTGCGCGGGCTTGTCCTCGGTGCGCAGGCGGCGCTCTTCCTTGATCACCTCGATCTCCCGGGTGAACTCCGCCGGGGGCAGGGCAAGGGTAGCCATGCGATCGGCTTCCATTTCCAAGGCCACGGCCAGCCGATCCTTTGCAAGGACCTGGTAATAAGCCGTGTAATCGTCGCTGGTGAAAGCGTTCTCGTCCGCGCCCAGGTCGCGCAGTACCCGCGAGGCCTCGCCGGGGCCGAGCTTGCTGCTGCCCTTGAACATCATATGTTCCAGGGCATGGGACAGGCCCGTGTGGCCCGGCCCCTCGTAGCTCGAGCCCACCTTGTACCAGAGCTGCGAAACCACCACCGGCGCGCGGTGATCCTCGCGCACGATGATCTTCAGGCCGTTGGCGAGCTGGTATTCATGGGTGGGTTGAGCGGCCAGCGCAACGGTGGCCATGGAACAGCAGGCCAGGCTGGCCAGCCAGCTGGCGAAGCGGCGGGTGTGAGCGGTCATTTTCACTACGGAACCTGTACGGATGCCCCCTGGCCTTAGCGTCGGCGGGCGAGGAGGTGCTAGGATACTGATCCGCCCGGTGGACGGCCACGCCTGTGGCCATGCTTTGCCAAGCGTCTCGGCGCAAAATGTTGCACGAACGCGCCGGGCGAAAAAAGGTCTGTTCTGCGACCTCCAGTTTCCCCGAAGCGCCCCGGCTGGCGCTTCGCTACCTTGAGATAGCCGCCCTTCATGTTTGGTTCCAGTGACGATAAGAAGACCCCGGCCCAGGCCGGTGAGAAAAGAGGCCTGTTCGGCTGGCTGCGCAAGAAGCCGCAGGAGCCTGCTCCACAGCCTGTGGCCGAGCCTGCCCTGGCGAACGCTCCTGACGCCGCCGAAGTGGACGTCGAGCGTGCCGTGGAACTTGCCCCCGAGCCAACGCTGACCACCGAGGCGTCGGATTCAGTCCCGGCGCAAGTGGCGCCTGAAACCACGGCGCCCGAGCCACGGCTGGAGTTGCCGGTACCGGAAGAGCCGGTTGGCATCGCTCCAGAGCCGGAGCCCGCGCCGCTGCCGCCGCCCACGCCGGTGCAGGCCGCCCAGGCGGCCCAGGCCCTGATCCCCGCGGCGCCTGAACCTGCCATGCCTGCGTTCGAGCCGCAGATCGCGCCCCCAGCGCCCGTGGCTGGCGAGGCTACCAAGGTAGGCTTCTTCGCCCGGCTCAAGCAGGGGTTGAGCAAGACCAGCGCCAGTATCGGCGAAGGCATGGCCAGCCTCTTCCTTGGCCGGAAGGCCATCGACGATGACCTGCTCGACGAAATCGAAACCCGTCTGCTGACCGCCGACGTGGGCGTCGAGGCCACCTCGGTGATCATTCGCAATCTTACCCAGAAGGTGGCGCGCAAGCAGTTGACCGATGCCCAGGCGCTCTACACCTCCCTGCAGGGCGAACTAGCGGACATGCTGCGCCCCGTGGAGCAGCCCTTGGTCGTACAGGCGCAGAACAAGCCGTTCGTGATCCTGGTGGTGGGTGTCAATGGCGCCGGCAAGACCACCACTATCGGCAAATTGGCCGCGCGCTTCCAACGCGAGGGGAAGAAAGTCATGCTGGCCGCCGGCGATACTTTCCGCGCCGCCGCCGTAGAGCAGTTGCAGGTCTGGGGTGAGCGCAATAATGTGCCGGTGATCGCCCAGCATACAGGTGCCGACTCCGCCTCGGTCATCTTCGATGCGCTGCAAGCCGCCCGCTCCCGGGGTATCGATGTGCTGATCGCCGATACGGCCGGCCGCCTGCACACCAAGGACAATCTCATGGAGGAGCTGAAGAAAGTACGCCGGGTCATGGGCAAGCTGGATGAAGCCGCGCCCCATGAGGTGCTGCTGGTGCTCGACGCGGGCACTGGCCAGAACGCGATCAACCAGGCCAAGCACTTCAACCAGTCGGTGGCCCTCACGGGCCTGGCCCTGACCAAGCTGGACGGCACCGCCAAGGGTGGGGTTATCTTCGCCCTGGCCAAGCAGTTCGGCCTGCCGATTCGTTACATCGGGGTAGGCGAGGGGATCGACGACCTGCGCACCTTCGAGGCCGAGCCCTTCGTCAAGGCCCTGTTCGCCGAGCGGGAGGGTGCATGATCCGCTTCGAGCAGGTGGGCAAGCGCTACGCCAATGGCCACGTGGGCCTGCATGAGCTGAGCTTCCGCGTGCGTCGAGGTGAATTCCTTTTTGTAACCGGTCATTCGGGCGCGGGCAAAAGCACCCTGCTGCGCCTGTTGCTGGCCATGGAGCGTCCCACCAGCGGCAAGTTGCTGCTGGCCGGTCAGGACCTGGGGCAGATCAGCAACGCACAGATCCCGTTCCTGCGTCGGCAGATCGGCGTGGTGTTTCAGAACCACCAGTTGCTGTTCGATCGTACCGTGTTCAACAACGTGGCCTTGCCGCTGCAGATCCTGGGCCTGTCCAAGGCCGAGATCGCCAAGCGGGTAGACGCGGCCCTGGAGCGAGTATCCCTTGGCGACAAGGGCGAACTTTTTCCGGGCGACCTTTCCACTGGTCAGCAACAACGGGTGGGCATTGCCCGGGCCATCGTGCACAAGCCGGCCTTGCTGCTGGCCGATGAGCCCACTGGCAACCTGGACCCGCGCCTGGCCGCGGAAATCATGGGCGTATTCGAAGATATCAACCGGTTGGGCACCAGCGTGCTGATCGCCAGCCATGATCTGGCACTGATCGCACGCATGCGCCATCGCATGCTCACCTTGCAGCGAGGTCGCCTGATCGGCGATGGGGAGGCAGGCCAATGAGCGCCACACGTAGCCCTAAGGTATCGGACCGGGTCGCGCCCAAGCCCGCTGATCCGGCGCCGAAGAAACCGCGTCGCCAGGACGAAGACGAGGGTCCGGATTTTGGCACCCTGTTTCACGCCTGGCTGGAAAGTCACAGGGCCAGCCTGGCCGACAGCCTCAAGCGTCTCGGAAGGCAGCCCATCGGCAGCTTCTTCACCTGCATGGTGATGGCGGTCGCCTTGAGCCTGCCCATGGGGTTGTCGTTGCTGCTCAAGAATGTGGAGCGCCTTGGGGGTTCCTGGCAGCGGGCCGCGCAGATTTCCCTTTATATGCGCATGGACGCTGGAACACGGGAAGGCGAGTCCCTTGTAGGGCAGGTGAAGGGGCTGGCGGGCGTCGCGGACGCCGAATTCATCAGCCGCGACAAGGCTCTGGAAAGCTTCCAGCAGCAGTCCGGTCTGGGCGAGGCGCTGAAGGAACTGCCAGACAATCCCTTGCCGGGCGTCGTGGTGGTAACCCCCCTGGAGGTCGACAAGCCCGCTCTTGAAGCCCTGCGTGAACAACTGGCGCAACTGCCGAACGTGGAGCAGGCCCAGCTGGACCTGGTCTGGGTGGAACGCCTGGCGGCTATCCTGAAGCTGGGGGACCGTTTCGTCTTCGGTCTGGCGGTACTGCTGATCTCCGCCTTGCTGCTGGTGATCGGTAATACCATTCGGCTGCATATCGAGAACCGCCGCAACGAGATCGAGGTCATTAAATTGGTGGGCGGCACGGATGCCTATGTAAGACGGCCGTTCCTCTACATGGGCGCGCTTTATGGGGTCGGTGCCGGCTTGCTCGCCTGGGCAGTGCTTGCCTTCGGACTGGACTGGCTCAATGGCGCCGTGACCAACCTGGCCGGGCTGTACGGTAGCGATTTTGCCCTGGCCGGAGTTCCCGGGGCAGACGGGGTATCGCTCTTGCTAGGGGCGGTATTGTTAGGGTATATCGGTGCATGGATTGCAGTGGCGAGGCACCTTCGGGAGCTGGCGCCACGCTGATCGAATTTTTGGCGCCAGTGGATCGTGCACCGGAACTCGTCTCCGGCAGCGTGGTCTATTGGGTCGGCGCTCACAAGGCGCACATCGGTTTCTCGGAGGTTTTTGAATGACCACGTCTTTGCAACCTGCTTATACGCTAGTCCCGGGTGCGAACCTGGAGGCCTACGTGCATGCGGTGAACAGCATTGCCTTGCTGACACCCGAGCGGGAGCGCGAACTGGCCGAAAAGCTCTACTACGACCAGGACCTCGACGCCGCTCGGGAGATGGTCCTTGCCCACCTGCGTTTCGTGGTGCATATCGCCCGTAGCTATTCCGGATACGGCCTGGCCCAGGCTGACCTCATCCAGGAAGGTAACGTCGGCCTGATGAAAGCGGTCAAGCGCTTCAACCCGGAAATGGGCGTGCGCCTGGTGTCTTTCGCCGTACACTGGATCAAGGCCGAGATCCATGAATTCATCCTGCGCAACTGGCGGATCGTGAAGGTGGCCACCACCAAGGCTCAGCGCAAGCTGTTCTTCAACCTGCGCAGCCAGAAAAAACGTCTGGCCTGGCTGAACAACGAAGAAGTGCATCGCGTGGCCGAAAGCCTGGGCGTGGAGCCTCGCGAAGTGCGTGAAATGGAAAGCCGCCTCACAGGCCAGGACATGGCTTTCGACCCGGCCGCGGAGGCCGATGACGACAGCGCGTTCCAGTCTCCGGCTCATTACCTGGAAGACCATCGCTACGACCCGGCTCGTCAGCTGGAAGATGCAGACTGGACCGACAGCTCCACCAGCAACCTGCACGAGGCGCTGGAAGTGCTGGACGAACGCAGCCGCGATATTCTCTACCAGCGCTGGCTGGCCGAGGAAAAGGCCACGCTTCATGAACTGGCCGCCAAGTACAACGTGTCTGCCGAGCGCATCCGTCAGTTGGAAAAGAACGCGATGAACAAGCTCAAGGGCACCATCGCTGCTTGATACGCCTCAAGCCTGCCGGCCTCCTTAGTGGAGGCTGGGCAGCTGGCCAATATTGGCCTGGGGCACGGGCCTGAATCAAATGCTCAAGCTAATCGTTGGACAGCGGGTGGGAGCCAGCGAAGCTGGCGAATCGACGCTTGTGAATCCACGCTCGTGTGGGTGCCATTCGGTAGCTTCGCTACCTCCTACTGGGCCCAGGGCGCGGACCTGGGCCTGTCCAGGTTCCCCAGATAATCGCTTCCTCCCAAGTGGCCCATCTGCTGGCGTATCCAGGCAGCCCGGCGTAGCACATAGGGGCTAGGCCGGGCTGCGTTCCATTTCAAGGGTGAGGGAAGTACCGCGGCGAGCAGGCTGGCCTGCTGGCGGCTCAAATTGGCGGCGGACGTATTGAAGTGATGTCGGGCCGCCGCTTCGGCGCCAAACACGCCGCTGTCCCATTCGGCACTGTTCAGATATACCTCCAGGATGCGCTGCTTGGGCCATAGCACTTCGATCAATACCGTAAACCAGGCTTCCAGTGCCTTGCGCAGGTAGCTTCGACCCGACCACAGGAACAGATTCTTGGCCACTTGCTGGGTCAGAGTGCTGGCGCCGCGTAGCGCGCCACCGCGTTCGTTATGGCTGAAGGCGGCGCGGATGGCGGGGAGGTCGAACCCCCAGTGGAAGGGGAATTTCTGATCTTCACCGGCAATGACGGCCACTTTCAGGTCGTCGGGCAGGTTGTCCCAGCTTCGCCATGTCCGTTGCAGGTCGATAGGCTGGCCATCGACCCAGGATTGCACCTTGCGCTCGATCATCAAGGCGGTGCCCGGCGGCGGAACCCAGCGAAACACAAGCACCAGGGTTACGCTGCCGATGGCGAACCACATCAGAAAGCGACGAGTGTGCTGAAGGAGCGTCCCTAGCATGGTGTCCTTGGCCCTGGCGAAAGAGCGGGCCATTATACAGGCCTCGATGTCGTTGATCCGGAAGGACACTCCATGTTGCGCACTTTACTTATGCTGGCTGCTTTCTTCGGCTTCACCGGAGTGGCCTTGGGCGCTTTCGCGGCCCATGGTCTCAAGGGCCGACTCAGCCAGGAATGCCTGGCCATTTTCCAGACCGGGGTGCAGTACCAGCTCATCCATGCCTTGGCCCTGCTTGGAGTGGCGGTGTTGGCCAATGCCCTTCCCGGACGCTTGATGGCATGGAGCGGTGGGCTCTTCGCCCTAGGCATCCTGTTGTTTTCCGGAAGCCTGTATGCGCTTACCCTGGGTGGGATACCGCGCCTGGGTATCATCACGCCATTCGGCGGGCTGGCGTTCCTGGCCGGCTGGGCCTGCCTGGGCCTGGCCGCCTGGCGGCTCGGCGCTGCCTGAACAGGCTGTGCCTTGGTCGCTACCCTGGATTTTCGCTAGAATGCACGCCCTCACATAGCATTGGCGCCGCACATGCGCATTCAGTTGAACGGAGACACCTTCGAGCTGCCGACCGGCGAAACCGTTGCCGACCTGCTGGCTCGCATGGAGCTGGCCGGGCGCCGAGTCGCGGTCGAGCTGAACCTGGATATCGTGCCGCGCAGCGAGCACGCCACCACACTGCTTAACGAAGGTGACCAGGTGGAAGTCGTGCAGGCGATCGGCGGCGGCTAGGGGCTGCGCCGAACATCGGTGAACCTGCCCACTGTCGCGGATAGCCAGGCCGGCGTACCGCACCTCATTCCCTACGAGAAGACCATGAGCACAATGAACGCAGACAAGCCATTCGTCCTGGCGGGGCGTACCTATCAGTCACGGTTGTTGGTGGGGACCGGTAAATACCGCGACCTGGAAGAAACCCGTCTGGCCATCGAGGCTTCGGGTGCTGAAATCGTCACGGTGGCAGTGCGCCGTACCAATATCGGGCAGAACCCCGGCGAGCCGAATCTGCTGGACGTACTACCGCCTGATCGTTACACCATCCTGCCGAACACGGCGGGCTGCTACGATGCAAACGAGGCCGTGCGCACCTGTCGCCTGGCCCGCGAGCTGCTCGATGGCCACAAGCTGGTCAAGCTGGAAGTACTGGCAGACCAGAAAACCCTGTTCCCCAATGTGATCGAAACCCTCAAGGCCGCGCAAGTACTGGTCAAGGAAGGCTTCGATGTTATGGTCTACACCAGCGATGACCCCATCATCGCCCGACAGCTGGCCGAGATCGGCTGCATAGCCGTCATGCCCCTGGCGGGTCTGATCGGTACGGGCCTCGGTATCTGCAACCCGTACAACCTGCGGATCATCCTCGAGGAGGCCAAGGTACCGGTACTGGTGGACGCTGGCGTAGGCACGGCATCCGATGCGACCATCGCCATGGAGCTGGGCTGCGAAGCGGTGCTGATGAATTCGGCCATCGCCCATGCCCAGTCACCCGTGCTGATGGCCGAAGCCATGAAACATGCGATCGTTGCCGGCCGTTTGGCCTGGCTCGCCGGCCGCATGCCGAAAAAACTCTATGCCAGCGCCTCTTCGCCGCTGGATGGCCTGATCAAGTAAAGAGCTCCCATGACCGATTCACAGCCAAACCCGGCAGCCGCCGAGGACACGCCTTCCCACCGGCGCACCATCAAGAGTTTCGTAATGCGCGCCGGCCGCATGACCGAAGGGCAGCAACGCGGTCTCGACCAGGGGGGGCCGCTGTTCATCCTGCCGCTGGCCGACGCCGCGATGGATTTCGATGAGGTGTTTGGACGCTCGGCGCCCCGCACCTTCGAGATCGGCTTCGGCATGGGCCACTCGTTGCTGGAAATGGCCGCCGCCGCCCCGGAGCAGGATTTCATCGGGGTAGAGGTGCACCGTCCCGGTGTCGGCGCCTTGCTCAACGGCGTGCTGGGCCAAGGGCTGAAGAATGTGCGGGTATTCGATTGCGATGCCATCGAGGTGCTAAAGCGCTGTGTGGCCGACGCCAGCCTGGACCGCCTGCTGCTGTTTTTCCCGGATCCCTGGCACAAGAGCCGCCACCACAAGCGGCGGATCGTTCAGCCGGCCTTCGCCGAGCTGGTTCGCAGCAAGCTCAAGCCTGGCGGCATCCTGCACATGGCCACCGATTGGGAGCCCTACGCCGAGCATATGCTGGAAGTCATGAGCGTGGCGCCTGGCTATCGCAACCTTGCCAGCGACGGGCGCTGGGTCGAGCGGCCCAGCGAGCGGCCTGTGACCAAGTTCGAGCGTCGTGGCGAACGCCTCGGCCACGGCGTTTGGGACCTGAAGTTCGAACGCGTCGAATGATCCCAGGTGGGCAGCGGATCACTTGCGGTCCGCGACCACCCCAACCAATACCAGCACTACCACCAACACTGGCGCCAGGCTGTAGTTGTTGAATTGCTGCAGGCCCTTCAGTACCCAGGGCGTGGCGTGGATCAGCACAGCGCCACTGCCCACCGCGCAGGCCAGGGCCATCAAGGGCACCCGCAAGGCCCCGCCCAGCCCGCCGACCTTCTGCTCGGCCCATGCCTTGATCTGCGCGCCGAAGAGCACCAGGGCGCAGCCCACCAACGCCAGGGCAATTTCGGAAAGCTGTCCGCGGCACCAGCGGGACATCGTCGAAAGCACATCCAGAAGCATGTCCATGCGTGAATCCTTAGCTTAAGAACAATTGCAGAAGGTCATTGAGAAACAGCTGGCCTCGCTCCGTGGCAACCAGGCGCGCCGGTTCGACCTGCAGAAGCCCCTTTTGTTCGGCCGCGCGCCGCCCCTCGGCCAAGGCTGTCAAACTGAGGCCGGTGCGCTCGGCGAACAGTTGCGTCGGTACACCGTCCGTCAGGCGCAGGGCGTTCATCAGGAATTCGAAGGGCAGCTCTTGCGGCTCAAGGTATTTCTCGCCGGCCAGGTACGGTTTGGCCAGGTTGAGGTAATCCTTTGGCAGGCGGGTCTTCCAGGTCCGTCGGATACCCCCGTTGGCGTCAGTGAGCTTTCCGTGCGCCCCAGCGCCAATGCCGATGAAATCGCCAAACTGCCAATAGTTGAGGTTATGGCGGGCGGCTCGGCCAGGCCTGGCATAGGCAGAGACTTCGTACTGGGCGAAGCCGGCCTGGGCCAACAATGCCTGGCCGGCTTCCTGGATGTCCCAGAGGATATCGTCTTCGGGCAATTGCGGCGGCTGGTTCCAGAACACCGTATTGGGCTCGAGCGTAAGCTGGTACCAGGACAGATGAGTCGGGGCCAGGGCAATGGCCTGGCGCAGGTCATCGAGGGCTTCTTCCTGGGTTTGCCCTGGCAAACCGTGCATAAGGTCCAGGTTGAAGTTGTCGAAGCCGGCCCGGCGAGCCATTTCCGCCGCGCGCAAGGCTTCATCTCCACTATGGATGCGACCTAGCGCTTCGAGCTTGTCGGCCTGGAAGCTCTGGACGCCGATAGACAAACGATTGATGCCGAGCTTGCGGTAGGCGATGAATTTTTCCTGCTCGAAGGTGCCAGGATTCGCCTCCAGGGTGATCTCTGTTTCTTCCGGTATGGCAACGCGTGCGCGCAAGCCGTCCAAGAGTCGGCCCAGCGCCTCGGCACTGAACAGGCTGGGCGTGCCGCCGCCGAAGAAGATCGATGACAGGGGGCGCCCCTGCACGCCGCCCAGCTCTCGCTCGAAGTCATCGAGCAGGGCACTGACGTAGGCGTCTTCAGGCAGGTCCGATCCCGCGGCGTGGGAGTTGAAGTCGCAGTAGGGGCACTTGCGCACGCACCAGGGGATATGAATGTATAGCGCCAGCGGTGGCAAGCCGGGCACGGGGCTCACGCCAGCCCCAGGCGTTGGCGCAGCAGAGTCATGGCCCGGGCGCGGTGGCTGAGCTGATTCTTCTCATCAGGACTGAGTTCGGCACTGGAACAGCCCCGCTCCGGTACCCAGAACAAGGGGTCATAGCCGAAGCCATGGGCGCCGCGTGCCGCCGGCAGGATCCGCCCGTGCCAGAGTCCCTCGCAGAGAATGGGCAAGGGGTCGTCAGCATGCCGCACCAGGGCCAGGACACAAACGAATTGGGCTCCGCGCTCGGCTTGCGGTACGCCTTCCAGCGTGGCCAATAGCTTGGCGTTGTTGGCCGCGTCGCCTTGGCCATCGGCATAGCGAGCCGAATAAATGCCCGGCGCCCCGCCAAGATAATCCACAGCCAGGCCGGAATCATCGGCCAGGGCAGGCAAGCCGGACAGGCGCGCCGCATTGCGCGCCTTGAGAATGGCGTTTTCCACGAAAGAAAGGCCGGTTTCCTCCGGCTCCACCTGGCTGAACTCGCCCACGGAGCGCAGCTGTACGCTGCCGCCCAGCATGGCCTGGAGTTCCTTGAGCTTGCCGGTGTTATGGCTGGCTAATACCAATTGGGTAAAAGTGGTCATGGGTTTCGATAAGGCTCGATAAGCGGGCGGCGCCAAGGCGCCGGAATAGCGCAGAGCATGCCCCTGGCCAGAGCCTGGGGCAAGCGTGGCGGCCGGGCGGTCAGACCGCCATGTTTTCAGGGCGCAACTGGGGGCTGCTCAGGCGATAGATGCCGATTTCGCCGAGCAGGTTGGGCCAGGCGCGGCTTGCCCAGCCGTGACGATGGAGGCGGTCCACGGCCAGGCGATCGATGACCTGCGCGCGGCGTTCGCGACACAGGTTTTCGAAGTCTTCGAAGGTACAGAAGTGGATGTTGGGCGTGTTGTACCAGGTATATGGCAAGAACTCGGAGACTGGCATGCGCCCCTTGGTGGCCAGGTACCAACGGCAGCGCCAATGGCCGAAGTTGGGGAAGGTAATGATGCATTGCCTGCCCACGCGCAGCATTTCTTCCAGGATGCGGTCAGGGTATTCCACGGCCTGCAAGGCCTGGGTCATGACCACCACGTCGAAGCTATCGCTGGCGAAGTTGCCCAGGCCCTTGTCGACGTTCTGCTCCACCACGTTGACACCCTTGCGGATGCATTCGTTGATGTTGTCCGGGTCGATTTCCAGGCCATAGCCGGTAACGCCCTTATGGTCGCGCAGCCAGGCGAGGAGTTCACCGTTGCCGCAGCCCAGGTCCAGTACCCGGCTGCCGGCGGGAATCCATTCCTGGATGATTTCCAGATCGGCTCTCATGGGCACCTCAGATGACAATACGGTTCATGTAACTGGCGAAGGCCTGCAGGTAGCGCGGAATCGGCATGAGGAAAGCGTCGTGACCCTGGGGGGCATCGATTTCCAGATAGGACACGTTCTTGCGCGCCGCCATGAGGGCGTCGACGATTTCTCGTGAGCGGGCCGGGGAGAAGCGCCAGTCCGTGGTGAACGACATGATGCAAAAGTCCGCGCCGGCGCCGGCCAGGGTCTTGGCCAGGTCATCCCCATGAGCCGCCGCCGGGTCGAAGTAGTCCAGGGCCTTGGTCATCAACAGGTAGGTATTGGCATCGAACCGGCCGGAAAACTCCTCACCCTGGTACCTCAGGTAACTCTCCACCTGGAAAGCCACGCTGTGGAAATCGTAGGCCAGCTGGTCGCTCTTGAGTTCGCGGCCGAATTTCTCACCCATGGAATCATCCGACAGGTAAGTGATGTGGCCTACCATCCGGGCCAGCATCAGGCCGCGCTTGGGAATCACCCCTTCGGCCTGGAAGTCGCCACCGTGGAATTCCGGGTCGGAGAGAATCGCCTGACGCGCCACTTCGTTGAAGGCGATATTCTGTGCCGACAGCTTCGGTGCCGACGCGATGGCGACACAGTGACGCAGGCGCTCGGGATAGCTGATGGACCATTGCAGGGCCTGCATGCCACCGAGGCTGCCCCCCACCACCGCTGCCCATTGGCCAATGCCCAGGCGATCCGCCAGGCGGGCCTGGCTGTTGACCCAGTCTTCTACGGTGAGCACAGGAAAGTTGGCGCCGAACGGCTTGCCTGTGACCGGGTCAAGGCTGCCGGGGCCGGTGGAGCCATTGCAGCCGCCCAGGTTGTTCAGCGCCACCACGAAGAAACGGCGCGTGTCGATGGGCTTGCCGGGGCCGATGGCGCTATCCCACCAGCCAGGCTTGCGATCGTTGGGTGTGTGGTAACCCGCCGCATGATGATGGCCGGAAAGGGCATGGCAGATGAGCACGGCATTGCTGGCGTCGCTGTTGAGCTGCCCATAGGTTTCGTACATCAGCTCGTAGCTGGCCAGGGAGCGGCCACAGGCCAGGGGCAAGGGATCGTTGAATTGCGCGACTTGTGGCGTGACTAAACCGACCGAATCTTCGGGGAAGACTGTGGACATCGACCCTGCTCTCACGTGAATGAGGCGTAAGGATAAGGAGGGGGGGCATTAGGGGCAAGCAGCGTTGCCCCCTAGGCTCCGTGTGAAAAACCTTGATACTCGGTGATGCTGCGTTGAAAACAGCCTCGGAATGCTCATTTACAACTCGTAAACTCCGCTTCCTCGGCTGTTTTCGCCTTGCCTGCGCGGCCCGGCCTGACCTTCGTCTCAAGATTTTTCGCAGGGACCCTAGGCTCCGGGTGAAAAACCTTGATACTCGGTGATGCTGCGTTGAAAACAGCCTCGGAATGCTCATTTACAACCCGTAAACTCCGCTTCCTCGGCTGTTTTCGCTTGCCTGCGCGGCCCGGCCTGACCTTCGTCTCAAGCCTTTTTCAACAGCTCCTGATGCAGTGCTGTTGCCCGGTCAGATCAGCGTGCGCAGGATTGGCGGCATTCCGGTCATGGCGGCCAGGTTGTTGATCACCAGCATGTCCAGCAGCTTGAGCACCATGAAGGCCAGGATAGGTGAGATGTCCAGGCCGCCCAGGTTGGGCAGGATGCGCCGGAAGGGCGCCAGTACCGGCTCGCAGATCTGGTTGACCAACTCCGCGCCTGGGTTGTGGCTGGCCGGCGCTACCCACGACAGGATGACGCTGATGATCATGGCGAAGAAGAAGATATTGAGGAACAGCGCGGTGACGCCAATGATCGCCCAGATCAGCAGCTGGACCGGGTTGCCAGTGGTCCCGTAAGCCAGTAGCAGGGTCAGGGCCATGATCGCCATCTGGATGACGATTGCCAGTATCAGGGAGGACATGTCCAGCCCGAACAGGCTGGGAATGATCCGCCGCAGCGGGCGCAGCAGTGGCTGGGTCGCGCGTACGGCGAACTGGCTCAGAGGGTTGTAGAAGTCGGCGCGCACAACCTGGAGCACGAAGCGAAGCAAGACGATCAGTAGGTAAAGGCTGCCAAGGGTTTGCAGCACGTAGATCAACGCAGTGTTCAGTCCAATCATCGAAAAGGCTCCTTAGCGGCCGAGCTGTTCGGCCAGTTCAGCCGAGCGATGCGCTGCCGCATCCAAGGCCGTTTTTACCAATGCTTCGAAGCCGCCAGCCTGGAAGGTCTTTATGGCCGCTTCGGTGGTGCCGGCGGGGGAGGTCACCCGGCGACGCAGCTCGGCGGCATCAACGTCGCTACCCATGGCCATCTCGGCGGCGCCGAGGGCCGTCTGGAGAGTGAGCCTGGCGGCGGTTTCCCGGGACAGGCCCAAGGCTTCGCCAGCCTGGGTCATGGCTTCGATCAACAGGAAGAAATAAGCCGGGCCGCTGCCGGATACCGCGGTTACCGCGTCCAGTTGCGCTTCGCTGTCCAGCCAGAGCGCCATCCCTACCGCATTGAGCAGTTGCTCGGCGGCTGCCTTTTGCTCAGCGGTGACCAGGGGGTTGGCATACAGACCGCTGGCACCACGACGGACCAGGGCCGGGGTGTTGGGCATGCAGCGTACCACCGGCCGGTCGCCCAACCATGCCTGCAGGCTGCCGCAAGTGATGCCGGCAGCGATCGAAACGATCAGTTGGTCCTCCCGCAACGCAGGCCGCAGCTCTTCGCAGACGGCCTTCATCGCCTGGGGCTTGACCGCCAGGACCACCACCTGGGCTTGTGCGACTGCCGCGGCATTGTCTTCGAAGGTAACGATGCCGTGTTCGGCGCTGACGCGTTCGCGAGTGGCCGCCCCAGGGTCGCTCGCGCTGATCCGGTCGGCTTCGACACCTTGGGCGCGCAAGCCGCCAATCAGGCTGGCGGCCATGTTGCCGGCGCCGATAAAGGCAATTCGTGGTGTGCTCATGCAGGGTTCCTGTTCTGGCAGCTTAAAGGGGAGGCTTGCTGTAGTCGCGGGCGCCGAACAGCGCGGTACCGATGCGTACCCAGGTAGCGCCTTGGGCAACGGCGGCCTCCAGGTCGTCGCTCATGCCCATGGAGAGAGTGTCCAGGTCCAGGCCCAGGCTGTCGCGTAGTGTCTTGACCTGGGCGAAGACCGCCTGCTGGCGCTGCGGATCCGCGCAAGGCTCGGGAATAGCCATCAAGCCGCGCAAGCGAAGGTTCGGCAACGCTGCGACGGCGGTCGCCAGCGCGGGCAGTTCGGCCGGGTCGCAGCCGGCCTTGCTGGCTTCGCCGCTGATATTCACCTGCAGGCAGATATTGAGCGGCGGTAGCTCAGCGGGGCGCTGCTCGGCCAGGCGCTGAGCGATCTTGAGCCGGTCCACCGAATGAACCCAGGCGAAGTGCTCGGCAATGGCGCGGGTCTTGTTGGACTGGATGGGGCCAATGAAGTGCCAGGTCAGCTCCAGGCCCGTGAGTTCGATCTGCTTGGCCAATGCCTCTTGCAGATAGTTTTCGCCGAAATGCCGCTGCCCGGCGGCATGGGCTTCGCGGATGGCGTCGGCCGGCTTGGTCTTGCTCACGGCCAGCAGGTTGACAGCGTTTTCCGGCCGGCCCGCGGCCAGGGTGGCGCTACGAATTCGGGCGCTCACCGAAGAAAGGTTGTCTGCTATGGTGGACATTACTTGGCGCCAGCGGCTTTAGGGGTCTGCGGCATTCTACCTGCTTGTCTGTATTTGGGGAGTCTCATGGACATTACCGAGCTGCTGGCCTTCAGCGCGAAACAGGGCGCGTCGGACCTTCACCTGTCCGCAGGCCTGCCACCGATGATCCGGGTCGACGGGGACGTGCGACGCATCAATCTGCCGGCGCTGGACCACAAGGCGGTGCAATCGCTGATCTACGACATCATGAATGACAAGCAGCGGCAGGACTTCGAGGAGTTCATGGAAACGGACTTTTCCTTCGAAGTGCCTGGCGTGGCGCGTTTCCGGGTCAACGCCTTCAACCAGAACCGAGGCGCAGGGGCGGTGTTCCGCACCATTCCTTCGAAGGTGCTGAGCATGGAAGACTTGGGCATGGGGGATGTGTTTCGGCGTATTACCGACGTGCCGCGAGGTCTCGTTCTGGTCACCGGTCCGACCGGCTCGGGCAAGTCCACTACCCTGGCGGCGATGATCGACTACCTGAACAACCACAAGCATCATCACATCCTTACCATCGAGGATCCGATCGAGTTCGTGCATGAGTCGAAAAAGTGCCTGGTGAACCAGCGTGAGGTACACCGCGATACCCTGGGCTTCGCCAATGCGCTGCGTTCAGCCCTGCGGGAAGACCCGGACGTGATCCTGGTGGGGGAGATGCGCGACCTTGAAACCATCCGCCTGGCACTTACCGCGGCGGAAACCGGTCACCTGGTGTTCGGTACCTTGCACACTACTTCCGCGGCCAAGACCATCGACCGGGTCGTGGACGTTTTCCCTGCCGAAGAGAAAGCCATGGTGCGCTCGATGCTGTCGGAGTCGTTGCAGGCGGTGATTTCCCAGACCCTGCTGCGCAAGATCGGCGGAGGGCGAGTGGCGGCCCATGAAATCATGATCGGCACACCGGCCATCCGTAACCTGATACGTGAAGACAAGGTGGCCCAGATGTACTCGGCCATTCAGACAGGCGGGGCCCTGGGGATGCAGACCCTGGACGCTTGCCTCAAGGAACTGCTGGGCAAGGGGCTAATCGCCAAGGACGCGGCCAGGGAGAAAGCCAAGAACCCTGACGCCCTTTAAGCCAGCCCGCGTCTGGCGCGGGGCTGGCGCCCGGCTTTCAGCGCTGGCTCAAGCGAAGCGTGGTAGCGGGTGGCTGCTTGGGCAGTACGCGCTTGGCTACTACGTAATGCTGCGTCCAGTAAGGCTTGCTCAAGGTGTCGATGGACACCGCCTTGCCGCGGCGCGGCGCATGGATGAACTTGTCATCGCCCAGGTAGATGGCGACGTGGTTCACACGGCGGCCCTTGATGTTGAAGAACAGCAGGTCACCGGGCTTGAGGTCTTCGCGGTCAACCTTGACCCCGTGACCATCGGCCATGGCATTGGAGGTGCGGGGCAGGTCTACGGCCTTGACGTCATTGAAGGCATACTTGACCAGGCCACTGCAATCGAAGCCTTTGCTGGGGCTGCTGCCGCCCCATTTGTAAGGCGTGCCCAATACCTTCACCGCGCGGCTGAGCACGGCATTGCTTTGCCGAGCCGCCATCTGGGCGCTGGCGGCCTGGGCCGAGTGAACCGGCGTCTTGTGATTGATGCCGCGCTGCGGCGCACGCGGGGCTCGCTCGGAGTGGTCGGCTCCGGCGGTATAACCCGAGAAGCTGGAAGGAAGGGTTTGCTCACGGTTGGAGGCGTAAGCGGCCAGTGGACATAAAAGGCAAACAGTCAGCCATGTCTTGATAATTGGATGCATTAGGCAGGGCTCAGTGATGTGGCGCGCAACTTTATAACAGCTTTTTTGCCTGTTTTTTGCCCACTGGTCGATCCAAAACCCGGCTGCAGCGAACCCTGAGCAGTTCTTTATGTCTATGGAAGCCAGCCAAACCCCGTATTAGCAGGGTTAAACCGTTTCCTGTCCTTGCCGACCGCTTGTCGGGTCGAGCCTTAAAAGTCACACTTTCTTCCAGAAAATTTAATGATCGACAGGATGGTCCCTGCCTATGAATATCTATCGTGCCGAGCGGCGCCTTCACGATACCCATAGTCTCGTTCTTGGCTATGCCTTGTGGATCTTCGGGTTCACCGGGGCGCACCGCTTCTACTATGGAAAGCCAGTTACAGGCACGCTCTGGTTCTTTACCTTTGGGCTATTCGGCATCGGTTGGCTGATCGACATCTTTCTGATACCCGCCATGGATCGCCAGGCAGACCTGCGCTTCCACAGTGGGCCTTTCGACTACAACGTTTCCTGGCTCCTGCTGACCTTCCTCGGCGTGTTCGGGATACACCGGCTGTACCAGCACAAATGGATTACCGGCATCCTGTATTTCTTCACGTGCGGGTTCTTTCTCGTCGGCGTGCTCTACGACTTCTGGACGCTCAATGATCAACTGTCCCTGCGCAATCGCCAGGGTGGCCAGGCCTGACGTGGCCCTGGCCTGGGTCAAGAGCGGCTGCGATAATCCCGCTTCGCGCCAATGGCGAGCAATTGAGGGCCTGACCCGGTGAAAGCGTTTTTTCTGGGCTGGACGGCTCAATATGAGCATCGTTTTATCGCAGCCCTGGCTGGCCATCGTCCGGTGCGGCACTTGCAGCCAGCCAGGGTGCTTCAGCGCGCCCAGCGTAAGCTTCAATCCTTGAACAAGCGTCTCATGGGCGCCCCCCTGAGCGATGCCTGGCTTGGGCGGCTGGCG
Source organism: Pseudomonas massiliensis (assembly GCF_000826105.1). Taxonomy (GTDB): domain Bacteria; phylum Pseudomonadota; class Gammaproteobacteria; order Pseudomonadales; family Pseudomonadaceae; genus Aquipseudomonas; species Aquipseudomonas massiliensis. The sequence continues at coordinate 142,028 of NZ_CCYK01000004.1, forward strand.
TGTCGCCTGAGCGGAGCGGGCCCGCAGGACTTGCTGGTGTGCAATGAAGGGCAGGTTCGTCGGCACATCAACCCGGCAGTGGTGCGGGCTTTCCCGGGGCGCAAGGTATTACTGGTACGCGATCTGGTGGACTCGGCTTTCGTGGCCCAGGTTCGGCCATGGTTCAACGCGATCTACAGCTTCGACCAGCAGCAGTGCGCGGCCCTGGGCATGCTGCCGCTGGATCAGTTCTTTGCGCTGGGTTACGAAGAGGCCAGGGCCAGGCGAGGCCAAGGCACGGCCAGGAGGCCGCGAACATGTTTCTTCCTGGGCCGTGACAAGCACCGCGCATCGACATTGCAGGCGCTTGCCGAGGGTTTGATAGCCAATGGCTGCGAGCCTGACTTCCATATTGTTCGTGATGACAGCACGGAAAAGGCTTGCGCCTATCACGTAGACGACCTGCTGGATTACGAGGAAAACCTGGCCCGGGCACAGCGTGCAGATGTGCTGGTGGAAATCAACCAGCCAGGACAGTCTGGAGCCACCTTGCGCACCCTTGAGGCTGCCTACTTTGGCAAAAAGCTCATCACCAATAACGCGGCTGTCGCTCAGCTTCCCTTGTACCACCCCAACAACGTGTTCATATGGAAAGAGGGCTCGCCGAAGGGCTTGCCGAATGGCTCGCCGGACGGCTTCGAGGATGGCGACCAGGGCGGGTTGGCGGGCCTCGGGGCGTTTCTGGACGCCCCTCTGGTGCCGTTGCCTGATGCGGTGTTGTACCGTTATTCCCCGGAGGCCATGCTTGATCGTCTGGTTGCCGATGCTCAGGGATTGCCATGTCCTGTCAAGGAGCCGTAGAGCGCGCGGCGCAAGGTACCCAGGTCAGCCCTCGGAATCACCGAAGCCGGTAGCCGACTGCGTGCCGACAGGTTGAAGACCTGCCGGCCTGCGCGGCGGAACGCGCGTTGGAGCACTTCGAAGCTGGGCACTATCCGAGTGTCGAAGTGATCGTTCAACCCGCACGGGGAGAGCGTCCTGGTTTCCCGGTCATAGAACCGCTGGGCTGTGCCGTCGAGGTCCACGCCCACCAGGAAGACCTTCTCGAAACCCAGGTGGTAGGCCAGTTGCGCACAGACATAGGCGACGGTCCGCGCATCGAAGAATCCATAGCTCATGTCCTGGCTGAAACCGATACTCCGGCATCGTTTGCTCAATACATTGCGCGAACGCACTGCCTGTTCACGTTCCTTCCCGAAAATATGTCGCCAGCAAGTAGCGGGGGCACGCCGTAACGCATACGCCTGGAGACGCCTGGAAGGTGCCAGGCGGGCGATCTCGTCAGGCCACAGGGCCAGGTGCCTGGCCCTGGCCACGGCGGCTTCATACAGCTCCGGTTGCTGGAGTGGAAAGCCGCGATCCGTACAGACATAGAACAGTGGCTCGATGCTTGTAGGCAACAACCGTGAGATGGCACCGTTCATGGTGATGATCGGGATCGAAGCGAACTCCTCCAGAGGGAAATCCTGGGTGGACGGGCCCGAAGCGAGGATGATCACCGGCCCTTGCCGGGTATCGCGGCATGCACTGAAGCATGGCTGAGCGGTTGCGAGTGAGGACATGAGGGGCGGACCACGCTGAAGGCGATGGAGCATTGCCCGCGCATGGCCGCCAGGAGGCCGCACGGTGACCTGGTTGCGAGGCTGCTCGATCGCCGTATTTAACGCCACCCATATAAGCTGAATGAGTCGTCATGGTCGCGTCCCTGATACATCCCTGCGGTTATGTATCGGGAACGGTAGGGATCCGCCCCGCCCAAAGGAGCGAGGCGATTGGCCCAGGTGTCAGGCCTGATGGGCGATGCGCCCGTCGACCCAGGTATAGCGAACGGCGCCGGGCAGGCAATGGCCCAGGAAGGGGCAGTTTTGCCCGCGCGAATACCACTGTTCACCCGCCAGGGTCGATGCGGCCGGGTCGAACAGCACCAGATCGGCGGCGGCGCCCGGCGTGAGCCGACCCACTGGCAGGCGAAGCGCCTGGGCAGGGCCATGGGTGAGCCGCGCCAGGAGCTCCGGCAGGCTCAGCACGCCTTCGTCCACCAGGGTCAGGGCCAGCGGCAACAAGAGCTCCACGCTGCTGATGCCTGGCTCGGTGGCCCCGAATGGCGCTTGCTTGGCATCCCGCTCATGAGGCTGATGATGACTGGAAATGGCCTGGATGACGCCAGCCTTGAGCGCTTCGCGCAAGCCGTCACGGTCCCTGGCGGTACGCAGGGGTGGCTGTACGTGATAGAGGCTAGAGAAGCCGGTCAGGGCCTCGTCGGTCAGTATCAGCTGGTAGAGCGCGACGTCGGCTGTCACAGGCAAGCCGCGGGCCTGCGCCTGGGCAATCATCTCAGCGCCACGGGCGGTGGTGAGCTGACTGAAGTGGGCTCGCACGCCGCTCTGCTCCACCAGCAGCAACTGACGAGACAGGGCCACGGTTTCCGCCGTTTCCGGTATGCCGCTCAAGCCGAGGAAGCTGGCCACCGGACCTTCGTGGGCGAGCCCGCCGGCGGCCAGGTCTGCATCCTGGGAATGGAACACTACCGTCAGGTCGAAGGTGGCTGCGTACTCCAGCGCCCGGCACAGGGTTCGCGTGTTGTTGAAACTCTTCAAGCCGTTGCCGAAGGCGACGCAGCCCGCATCACGCAGGGCCACGAGTTCGGCCAGTTGCTCGCCGTCCAGGCCCTTGCTCAGCGCGCCTACAGGGAACACCTTGCTGTTGCCCGCGTCCCGTGCGCGGTCCAGAACCAGTTCGGCCACGGCGGAGCTGTCCAGCACGGGACGAGTCAGCGGTGGGCAGCACAGTGAGGTGACCCCGCCCGCCACGGCCGCCCGGGTTTCGCTGGCGATATTGCCCTTGCGGCTATAACCCGGTTCGCGCAATGCCACATTGAGGTCTACCAGGCCCGGCGCGGCCACCAGGCCGGCGGCTTCGATCCGCTGCTCAGCCTTGTAGCCCTCCGGTGCCGCCCCGATGGCAAGAACCTTGCCGTCGCGCAGGTGAAGGTCGGTGACCTGGTCCAGGCCCGAGGCTGGGTCGATCACTCGCGCGCCGATGATGCTTGCACTCACTGAAGGTTCTCCTGCTCGATCTGCCGCTGCGTCGCCTGGCCGCTCATCGCCATGGACAGCACCGCCATCCGCACGGCGATGCCGTAGGTCACTTGGTTGAGAATCACCGACTGCTCACCGTCGGCCACGGCCGATTCGATTTCCACGCCCCGGTTGATCGGGCCCGGGTGCATCACGATGGCGTCGGGTTTGGCCAGGGCCAGGCGTTGGGTGGTCAGGCCGAACAGCCGATAGAACTCGCCCTCGCTGGGCAGCAGCCCACCCTGCATGCGCTCGCGCTGCAGGCGCAACATGATCACCACATCCACGTCCTTGAGGCCCTCGGCCAGGTCCGTGTACACCTTCACCCCGTATTGCTCCACACCAACGGGAAGCAGGGTTTTCGGGCCGACCACCCGAATGTCCGGGCAGCCGAGGGTCTTGAGCGCGATCATGTTGGAGCGCGCCACCCGCGAGTGCAGGATGTCCCCGACGATGGCTACCGAGAGATTTTCGAAGCCCCCCTTGTGCCGACGGATGGTGAGCATGTCCAGCATGCCCTGGGTAGGGTGGGCATGACGGCCGTCGCCGCCGTTGATCACCGCCACCTGCGGGCTGACATGTTCGGCAATGTAGTGGGCGGCGCCGGAGTCGGCGTGGCGCACCACGAACATGTCTGCCGCCATGGCTTCCAGGTTGCGCAGGGTATCGAAGAGGGTTTCACCCTTGCTTGTGGATGACGTCGACACGTTCAGGGTGATCACGTCCGCCGAAAGCCTTTGCGCCGCCAGCTCGAAGGTGGTGCGCGTGCGGGTGGAGTTCTCGAAGAATACGTTGCAGACCGTCTTGCCGCGCAGCAGCGGGACTTTCTTTACTGCCCGGGCGCCAACCTCCAGGAAGGAGTCGGCGGTATCCAGGATTTCGGTGAGCAATGTGCGGGGCAGGCCGTCCAGGGAAAGAAAATGCCGCAGCTGGCCTTGGTCGTTGAGCTGCAAGGGGCGCTTGGCGTGGTTCGACGTCATCGGGTGGACTCTTGGAAGCTGGACGCGGATTCAAGAACCTGCGGTTCCAGGGTGAGCGGGGAGGGGCCGAGCAATTTTATACGTTCGTTCGGCGCCAGGGACAGCCTGGCTCCCACCACGTCCGGCCGGATCGGCAATTCGGCGGCGTCCAGGTCCAGCAGGGTGACCAGGGTCACGCTGGCAGGGCGGCCATAGTCGAACAGCTCGTTCAGCGCGGCCCGCACCGTGCGCCCGCTCATGAGTACATCGTCCACCAGCACCAGGTGCTGGCCTTCGATCTCGAAAGGCAGCTCCGACGGCCTTACTTGCGGGTGCAAGCCGTTCTGGCTGAAGTCATCCCGGTAGAAGGACACGTCCAGGGTGCCGAGCGTGTCGCTCACGCCGAGCTCGGCCAGCAAGGCCTGGGCTACCCAGACGCCACCTGTGCGAATGCCAATGAAGCGGGGGGTTTCGATACGTCGGACGCCGAGTCGCGCGCGCAGGTCGCTGGCCATCTGGCGAATCAGGTCGGTGGGGTTGGGCAGGGTCATGCAGGCTCCAGTCCGGTCAGTCAGAGGAAAGTTGCGCGCCGTTGGCCTCCAGCCAGCCTTCGAGCAACAGCCGGGCGGCGATGGCGTCGACCGGGTTGTCACGGTAGCTGTGGGTGCGCTGGCCTCGCGACATGCGTTCGCCTTTGGCTTCGAAGGTCGTCAGGCGCTCGTCGTGGGTATGGGCCGGCAGGTTGAAACGACCGCTGAGCTGGCGGGCGAAGCGCTCGGCCCGGGCGCTCATGTCGCTGGGGGTACCGTCCATGTTCAGCGGAAGCCCCACCACCAGCGCATCGGGCTTCCATTCCGTGATCAACGCTTGCACCTTGAGCCAGTCGGGCACGCCGTTCTGAGCCTTGAGCACACAAAGCTCGCGAGCCTGGCCGGTGATGACCTGGCCCACGGCAACGCCGATCTGCTTGCTGCCGTAGTCGAAGCCCAGTAGCAAACGCACGCTCATCAGGCGTGGCCCGCCTGGCTGGTAAGCAGCCCCAGAGTGACCCCCAGCCGACTGGCGGCGGCCTCCAGCCGCTGCTCGCTGGGCACGTTGAACAGGATCTCGGCATCGAAGGGGCAGGTCAGCCAGGCGTTCTCGGCCATTTCGCTTTCCAGTTGCCCCGCTTCCCAGCCGGCATAGCCCAGGGCGATCAGGCTATGGGCCGGCCCGCTACCATCGGCGATGGCGAACAGCACATCCTGGGACGTGGAGAGGGACACGCCGCCCAGGTCCACGGTGGCATCGAACACTGGCCCGCTGGTATGCAGGACGAAGCCGCGGTCCATCTGCACGGGGCCGCCCCCGTAGACCGGCACCAGTTGCGCGGACAGGGGCGGGGTGGCCTCCGGGCGAAGCTGCTCGAGGATGTCGGCCAGGTTCAGTTCCTGGGGGCGATTGACCACCAGGCCCATGGCGCCACGATCAGTATGCTCCACGATATAGGTAAGCGTGTGGGCGAAGTTCGGATCGGCCATGTGCGGCATGGCGATCAGGAACTGATGCTTGAGGTAGCTGGTTTCGAGAGTCTTCATAAAGGTAGTGTGGCGCCGCCTTGGTGTGCTTACAAGCCAGGAATGGCCCAGCCGGGGCTTTGGTACGAAAACCGCCGGCAAATGCCTGTGCCGCGAAAACCTAGTTGCTCGACAGCCTGTCCCCTTTCGAGAACCGCCAGGTTCGAATGATTTCGAGCCGATCAATGTCGGAAAGGTCCCCGGTGAAAGGCGCAAAGGGGGCCGCGAGCCGAACGATGCGCTGGGCGGCTTCGTCCAGCAGCGGCTGCCCCGAGGATTCCAGTACCAGGACTTCGTACAGCGACCCATCCCGGTTGATCGATACCAACATCCGCAGGCTGCCGTAGATCTGCTGCCGGCGTGCTTCGTCCGGGTAGTTGAGGTTGCCTACGCGTTCGACCTTCTTGCGCCAGTCTTCCTTGTACCAGGCACCCTTGTCGCGCATGGTCGAGGCGGCGCTGAGCCGGTAGATGCGCGGGCGCTTGGCATAGGCTTGTTGTTCATTGGAAAGCTCGGCCTCGAGGCTGGCGATCTCGCTGGAAAGCTGGGCGCTGTCGAAGTCTGGAGTGGCGGCCTTGGGGCGTTCGTCCACGGGCTGCTTCTGTGGCCGGGCTTCGGTCTTGGTAGGTTGGCTCGCTGTGGTGGCGACTGCCTTGGTCTTCTGCGGTGCCTGCTCACGAACGGGCCGTGGCGCTGGCGGTGGCGTGACCTTGTTGATCTGCTCGCTCTGGAACGGAGCCACTTCGGTGGTTTTCGGTACCGCCTTGTGTTCCAGGGTGCCGCTGCCTTGCTGGTTGTCCTGGGCAAGGTAATCAGCCTGCTCCGGGGCCTTGTCGCTCTTGAAGGTCGACAGGGTCACTTCCAGGGTCTTGCTGATCTGCGCCGGTGGCTGCAGATCGAAGCTCACTCCCAGGATCACCGCCAGATGCACCAGCGCGGCCACGAACAAGGCAAACCCCAAGCGGTCCGCCGGGCGGGCGGCCTTGGTGGTGAGCTTGGCGGAGATGTCGGTAAAGCTGGTCATCGGGTTCCCGGCAGGCGTGCCCTTGCGGCCAATGGCGCGGCATCATACCGCAAAAGCCTGATGAGGACGGCGCAGCCGATTGGCGGCCCGCCCCCTCTTGTCAGCGCTGTTCGAGCTTGCGCGCGATGGCGTCCATCAGCAGCCCGCCGATGTCCGTACCGAAGGCAGCGTCGATTTCCCGGGCGCAGGTCGGGCTGGTGACGTTGATCTCGGTAAGGTAATCGCCAATTACATCCAGGCCTACGAACATCAGGCCCTTTTCCCGCAGGGTAGGGCCTACCTGGGCGGCAATCCAGCGGTCCCGCTCGGTGAGCGGCCGCGCCTCGCCACGGCCGCCAGCGGCCAGGTTGCCTCGCGTTTCCCCAGCGGCGGGAATACGCGCCAGGCAGTAATCCACAGGCTCGCCATCGATCATCAGGATGCGCTTGTCGCCTTCCTTGATCGCCGGGATGTAGGCCTGTGCCATGGTCTGGTGGGTGCCGTGCGCGGTAAGGGTTTCCAGGATCACCGACAGGTTCGGATCGCCTTCGCGATGACGGAAGATGGACGCCCCGCCCATTTCGTCCAGAGGCTTGAGAATGACATCGCCATGCTCCGCCACGAAGGCACGGATGATGTCCTGGCGGCGGCTGACCAGGGTCGGCGGGTTGCACTGCGGGAACTGGGTAGCGAACAGCTTCTCGTTGCAGTCGCGCAGGCTCTGGGGCTTGTTGACCACCAGCACGCCGGCGCGCTCGGCCTGCTCGAGGAAGTAGGTGGCGTAGACGAACTCGATGTTGAAGGGCGGGTCCTTGCGCATCAGGATCACGTCAAGCTCGGCCAGGGCGATGTCCTGGGCCGCTTCCAGCGCGTACCAATGCTGCGGGTCGGCGAACACTTTCAAGGGGCTGGCCTTGGCCCGAGGTTGCCCATTGGCCTGGTAGAGGTCGGGCAGCTCCATGTAGGTCAGCTCCCAGCCGCGGGCCTGGGCGGCCAGGAGCAGCGCCAGGGACGTATCCTTCTTGTAGGCGATACGGGAAATGGGGTCCATGACGATTCCGACGCGGATAGGCATGGTGGCGGGTCTCCAGGCAAAAAAAGGGCAGGCTTCGATGGCCGTCAGGGTGGCCCGCGCGCGAGGCGCGGTCAAGGGCGGCTACCCGGTTGGTCGTGGAAGCCGCAATGGGAGTATGCTAAAAAGCTCCCAGGTCCGCGCCCGTCCGGCAGGCGTGCCGGGCCAGCCGAGGCAGACCGAACGAGCGATCATGGAACAGCATTCGCAGGGCCTGAAAGTCATGGTGGTGGATGATTCCAAGACCATCCGCCACACGGCCGAAACGCTATTGGAGCAGGTTGGCTGCGAAGTGGTGACCGCGGTGGACGGTCTCGACGCGCTGGCGCGCCTGGCCGACCGACAGCCCCGGGTCGTATTCATCGATGTGATGATGCCGCGTCTCGATGGTTACCAGGCGTGCCAGCTGATCAAGCAGAACCCCCGATTCGCGAGCGTTCGTGTGGTCATGCTGTCGTCGCGCGATGGCCTGTTCGACCGGGCCCGGGCCCGGGCGGTGGGGGCCGACCAGTTCCTCACCAAGCCCTTCGACCGTGCCTCGCTGGTGCAGGCCATCCACGCCCAGGTGCCGGACTTCCAGCCGTCGCCGCCGTGAGCGCTCCGCCCCGCGCCTTGTCGCGCACCCTTTATCGAATCCTACGAGGAACAGCATGGCTCGAATCCTGATCATCGATGACTCGGCCACCGAGCTGCAGAAACTCACCGGCATGCTCGAACGCCAGGGCCACCAGGTACTCAAGGCCGCCAACGGCGCCGACGGCGTGGCCCTGGCCCGGCAGGAGCGGCCGGACGCCGTGTTGATGGACATCGTGATGCCGGGCATGAATGGTTTTCAGGCAACTCGCCAACTGACCAAGGACGAGTCCACCGCGCAGATCCCGATCATCATCATCACCAGCAAGGACCAGGAAACCGACAAGGTCTGGGGCGCGCGCCAGGGGGCACGGGCTTACCTGACCAAGCCCTTCGAGGAAAGCGAGCTCACCGCCGCCCTCGCCGGCGTACTGGCCCGCTGAGCAGCGATGAATGCCTCTTCGACGGCCTTCGAGCTGCTGTTGGCCATGGACCAGCGCTGCCGTGCGCGGGCCGCGAGCCTGCCGGTGGAGCAGGATGGCGAAGCGCCGTGGAGCGGTATCAGCTTTCGCCTGGGCAATGGCTGGTATGTGGCGCCCATGAGCGAAGTGGCCGAAGTACTGCCTGAGCCACGCATGACTCGCATTCCGGGCACCAAGCCCTGGGTATTGGGCGTGGCGAACCTGCGTGGGCGCCTGCTGCCGGTGATGAACCTGTCAGGCTATTTCGGCGCGGCCCTGTCCAGCCACAGACGGCAGCGGCGGGTGCTGGTGATCGACCACGACGACCTGTTCACCGGCCTGCTGGTGGATGAGGCGCCCGGCCTTCAGCATTTTCCCCGGACCGACCTGGCCATGGTCCCACCCGAAAACCTCGACGAGGCCTTGGCGCCCTTCGTTCGCGGTTACTTCTTTCATGAGCGCGAATGGGCGGTGTTCAGTCCTTTCGCGCTGGTCACGGCGACGGAGTTTCTCGATGTGGCGGCTTGATGCGCTCAAAGGCGTCGCGCGATGAACATGCCTGGCCTGACTCGCAGCCTGCAGGGCTCACGCAGTACCGCCCAGATCGCCGGGCTGTTCGTGGCGCTGGTGATTCTTATCATGCTGCTGTTCGCCAACTTCGCCTACCTCAATACCCAGGCCAACCACGACAAGCAGTACATTGGCCATGCCGGTGAGCTGCGGGTGGTGTCCCAGCGTATCGCCAAGAGCGCGACCGAAGCGGCCACGGGGGAAGCCGAGGCGTTCCGCGAGCTGACCGCGGCGCGCAACGAATTCGATCGACGCTGGCGCTACCTGCTCGATGGCGATGCCCATACCGGCCTTCCTCCGGCTCCCCATGCCGTGCATGAACAAATGCTCGCGGTGCAGCGGGATTGGGATCGGCTGCGACAAGGTGCCGATACCATTCTGGCCAGCGAGCAAACCGTACTTTCCCTGCATCAGGTAGCTGCCACCCTGGCCGAGACCGTGCCCCAGTTGCAGCTGGAGTCCGAGAAGGTCGTCGACAGTCTGCTACGTCGCGGGGCGCCGGCAGATCAAGTGGCCGTGGCCCAGCGCCAGTCGCTTCTGGCCGAGCGGATCCTTGGCTCGGTGAATACCGTATTGGCTGGCGACGAGAACGCGCCTCGGGCTGCCGAAGCGTTCGGCCGGGACGCCAATCGCTTCGGCGTCGTGCTCGACGGCATGCTCAATGGCAGCGCTAGCCAAGGCATTCGTCAGGTAGCCGATCCGCTCGCCCGCGCCCGACTGCAGGAAATCGCCGAACTTTTTGCCTTCGTCTCGGGGTCGGTCGGAGAAATCCTTGAAACATCCCCTGAACTGTTCAAGGTTCGCGCTGCTGCCATTGATATCTTCAAGCTTTCCCAGACGTTGCTCGACGAGGCGTCACGCCTGGCCAGTGGTTTCGAATCCCTCGCCGCTGGCCGCCGCATGGATGTCGCAGGCGGCTACGTACTGGGTCTGCTGGCCTTGGCATCGATCATTCTGATGGCGGTGGTGATGGTCCGGGAAACCAACCGGCGACTGCGGGAAACCGCGCAGAAAAACGAGCGCAACCAGCATGCGATCATGCGCCTGCTCGATGAGATCGAGGGCTTGGCCGCCGGTGACCTGACCGTGACCGCGTCGGTGACCGAAGACTTCACCGGTGCCATCGCCGATTCCATCAACCACTCCATCGACCAGTTGCGTGGCCTGGTAGCCACCATCAATCGCGCCGCCGAGCGAGTGGCCACCGCGGTACAGGATACCCAGGGCACGGCCAGCCAGCTGGCCAAGGCGTCCGAACACCAGGCGCAGCAGATCAGCGAAGCGTCCAGAGCCATCGGCGACATGGCCGAATCGATCGACCATGTGTCGTTCAACGCCTACGAGTCAGCCAAGGTGGCCGAGCGTTCGGTGAACATTGCCAACAAAGGCAGCGAGACGGTGCATAACACCATCCAGGGCATGGACGTGATCCGCTTCCAGATCCAGGACACGTCCAAGCGTATCAAGCGGCTCGGTGAGTCTTCCCAGGAAATCGGCGATATCGTGGGCTTGATCGATGACATCGCCGAGCAGACCAACATCCTGGCCCTGAACGCGGCGATCCAGGCGTCCATGGCCGGAGAAGCAGGTCGGGGCTTCGCGGTGGTCGCCGATGAAGTACAGCGGCTGGCGGAACGGTCATCGGCCGCCACCCGACAGATCGAGATGCTGGTGCGAGCGATCCAGGCCGATACCAACGAGGCGGTGATGTCCATGGAACAGACGACCTACGAAGTGGTGCGTGGCGCCCGCCTGGCCCAGGACGCCGGTGTGGCGCTGGAAGAGATCGAAAGCGTGTCCCAGGACCTCGCGGCATTGATCCAGCGGATCTCCAACGCGGCCCAGCAGCAGACGTCCTCCTCGGGGCAGATCTCCCATACCATGGCGGTGATCCAGGAAATCACTACCCAGACTTCCGCCGACTCCACCGCCGCGGCCGAAAGCATGGGCAACCTGGCGCAGATGGCCAGCGAGATGCGGCGGTCAGTGTCGGGCTTCACCTTGCCCGCCAACGATGGGAACTGAACCCATGGGCGCCGATGGCGGTACCCCGGGCCGCGCCTGGCCCCGCCGACCGAGGGCAAGGGCATGAACCTGGACAGGCACGGGCGCCCCGACATCGTAGGCCTGCAGTGGCTGCGGCCTGAACTTGCCACAACCCTGGCGCAGGCTCGCCAGGCCCTGGACGGCTCAGCCGACGAAACAGCACGCAGGCAGTGCGCCGAAGCGCTGCATGAGGTCGTCGCCGCGCTGGGATTCGTCAATTTCCCCGGCGCGGCGCGCCTGGCCAGTGACCTGGAACGGCTGGCCCGCCTGACCCAACCTTCGCCGACGGCGCTGACGCTGTTGCGGCAGTTGATCGACCGGCTCCCGGCCTATCTGGAGCGAGTGGTCGAGGCCCGGCAGGACCTGCCTTCGCTGCTGCACCCTTGGTTGAACGAGATCAGCGCCGCCTTTGGCGAGCCTGCCTTGCCTGCCGAGGCGCTGACCGCCCTGGTCGGCCCTCAGCATGCGCTGGAGCCGCTGGCGAGCATGCCTAGAGTAACCCCGGACAGGGCAGGGCTTGGCCCCTTGGTCGGTGCCCTTTGCGAAGAATTGTCCTTGAACAAGGCTCGCCTGGATCGTTACCTCAACGACCCCCACCGCGACCGCGATGGCCTGGGGGTGATCGCCCCTTCGCTGCGCCGAATCGCCGATGCCCTGGCGGTGCTGGGTTTCCAGCAACCACGGCGAGCGATCCTTGACCAGATGAGTACGGTGCAAGCGTTGGCCCAGGAGGAGTCGGACCTGGACGACGCCAGCGTTCTGGATGCCGCGGGTGCCTTGCTCTACGTCGAAGGGACCCTGGCCGGCATGGTCGGGCCGCAAGAGCGCGCCGCCGATGCCACGCAGGTCGCGCCTACGGAACTGGAGCGCATCCACCATCTGGCGATCGAAGAAGCTCTGACCGCCCTCGAGCGGATCGAGCAATCCATCAGTGAATGTCTGGAAGGCGGCTGGGCAGTCTCGCGCCTTGCGCAGGTGCCTACCCAATTGCTCGAATTGCGCAGCGCCCTGGCCATGGTGCGCCCGGAAGCCCTGTTGCAGTTGCTTGGTGCCCTGGAACGTTATGCTCATGAGCGCCTGCTGCCGGCGACCGAGCGGCCCGCGGCGCGGGTGCTGGAAACCCTGGCCGATGCTCTGTGCGCGATCGAATGGATGCTGCGTCGCTGGATGGTCGACCCACGGGAAGCGGAGGAAGCGTTGTTGGCCAGCGCCCGCCATGCCTTGGCCGGGTTGAGCAGTGATGCGACCGCCATGGCCGCTTCCAGCATCGCGCCCGCGCCAGCAGGGGTCTCGAATCCGCCCTTGGCCGAGCCGCTGGATGCGCAGCTGCTCGACATCTTCCACCACGAAGCCCGTACCTATGTGGAGATCCTGCGCGGCTTCTTGCGCAAGGCCATGGCGCCAGCGGCAGTGACCGACGCCTTGCAGCGCGCGTTGCACACCCTCAAGGGTAGCGCCTTCATGGCCGGCGTTCCGGCGTTGGGCGAGCTGGCGGCGTCCATCTACCGGCTTTGCAAGGAGCGGCGGGCCCGAGAGCAAGCCTTGGACGCCGCTGACCTGGCGCTGTTGGGCACAGCGCTGGACATGCTCGAACAGGGCCTGGCCCAGGTCGCTCGGCATGCGCCCGAGGCTATTGAAAGGGCGGACCTGGCCACGCGTGTCGATGCCTTGCTTGGCACCGTTACAGGCGGCCGGGCTTGCGCTCAGGAGCAGGGCACACGCGAGGCGCGCCGGATATTGCTGCGCGAGGGCATCGACGAGCTTGACCAGGCCCAGGAGTTGCTGACCTGCTGGCAGCGGACACCTGGCGGCTTCGCTGAGTTGACTGCGCTGCTGGAAGCCATCGAGCGTCTAGGGGAACAGGCGCACCTGGCTGAGCTTCCTGCCATGGATGCGCTCTGCGAGGCCTTGCTCGATCTGTACGGCGCGGTCGAGGAAGGCAGCCTCAGTGCCGATGAGGCATTGCTCAGCGATGCCCGGCAGGCACAGGAGGCACTGTACGACCAGTTCGACGAATTGGCGGCGGGGCAATCGCTGACGCCTGGAGACGAGGCGCTGAAGCGACTCCGGCATTGGCTGGGCCTGGCCCTTGCGCCGAATGAGCTGGGCATCGTCCGCCCAAGTGGCGCGATGCCCTTGCCCAACAGAACCTGGCCCGAGGTCGGTCCCACTGACCAACCCAGCCTGGCCTGCCTTTTCCGCGCTGAAGCCAGCGACCTGCTCGACAATGCCGACGATGCGCTGCGCTCATGGCTCCAAGGGGTCGAGCGTGAGGCGGCCTTGGCCGCCTTAAAGCGTGACCTGGATACCCTGGCAGGCGGCGCCCGGCTGGCTGGGTTCCTGCCGTTGGCTGATTTTGCGGCCAGCCTGCGCGACCTCTACCCACGCCTGGACCATTCCGAAGAAGAGCGGGCCCGTGCCCGTCAGGCCCACGAGCGCCTGCGCTACTGGCTTGATCAACTCGAAGCCACCGCAAGCGAGATACCCGTGGAGCACTGGCTGGCTGAGCTCCATGCACCCTTCGAGGGTGAAGCGTCGGAAGCCCTGGCCAGTGACGAGCAGGAGTTGCTGCACGTTTTCCTCGAGGAAGGCGCGGACCTTATCGAGGCCGCGGGCGCCGCCCTGGCTCGCTGGCAAGCGGAGCCGGCCAATGCTCTGGAGGTGGAAAACCTGCTACGTGACCTGCACACCCTCAAAGGTGGCGCGCGCATGGCTGAAGTAGGCCCGGTGGGCGACCTGGCCCATGAGCTGGAAACGCTCTACGAGCGGATCTCTACCGGAGAGCTTCCCATCGCCCCTGCGTTGTTCAAGCTGTTGCACAAGGGGCACGATCGCCTCGCGCTGATGCTTGACGCTGCACGCTCGGGTGAGCCGGCCCCGGTGGACGATGCCCTGCTGCAAAGCATCCAGGGTTACGGAAGCCGTCTGCTGCCCCCTGCGCGGGAGCCCGCGCGCACGGCGGTGGGCGATCTTGCCCCGGCATCCGAGCGCGGTACCAGTGACCAGGTGAAGGTCGCGGCACTGATGCTCGAGGACCTGGCCAACCTTGCCGGTGAAGCGTCCATCATCCGGGGGCGGGTCGAGCAACAGGTGAACGACGGGCAAACCGCGTTGCTGGAAATGGAAACGACCTTGGCGCGCATGCGCGACCATCTGGTACATCTGGATAGCGAGACCTTGCAGCCCCTGCCAGGGCGTGGCGCAAGCGCGCCCGAAGACGGCTTCGACCCGCTGGAGCTGGAACGCCAGACTCACCTGCGTGAGCTGAGCCGAGCGTTGCTCGAAGCTGTATCGGACCTTTCCGACCTGCGTGACACCCTGGCCACGCAGACCCAGGATGCCCAGCGCTTGCTGGCCCAGCAGGGGCGCATCTGTTCGGGGCTGCAGGAAGGCCTGATGCGCACTCGCATGGTCCCCTTTGCCAGGGTGCTGCCACGCTTGCAGCGTATCGTGCGGCAAGTCGCTGAAGAACTGGGCAAGGAGGTGGAATTCGAAACCAGCGATACCGAAGTCGAGATGGACCGCACCGTGCTCGAGCGGATGATCGCGCCTCTGGAGCACATGCTGCGTAACGCGATCGACCATGGCCTGGAATCGGCCGAGGGCCGCCGCGCCGCCGGCAAGCCCGAGCGCGGACTGGTGACGCTGCGGGTAGCCCATGAGGGCGGTGAGATCGTGATCGAAATGATCGACGACGGCGCGGGCATTCCGCTGGACGCCGTGCGGGCGAAAGCGACCAAGCGAGGGTTGCTGGACCCGGCTAGCGACTTGCCCGATCACGACGTGCTTCAGTTCATTCTTCAGCCGGGTTTTTCGACTGCCCAGAAGATCACCCAGATTTCCGGGCGTGGCCTGGGCATGGACGTCGTCCATGAAGAGGTCAAGCAACTGGGTGGAACCATGATCATCGACAGCCGGGTGGGAAGCGGCGCGCGTTTCGTGATCCGGTTGCCGTTCAGCGTGTCGGTCAACCGGGCCCTGATGGTGCAATGCGGCGAGGAGTTGTTCGCGGTGCCGCTGAACAGCATTGAAGGCATCGTGCGAGTGGATGCCCAGGAGCTGGAAGCTGCCTATGCTGCCCAGCCACCACGTTACCGTTTCTCTGGCTTGTCCTACGACCTGCGCTACCTGGGCGAGGTCCTGGATGCCTCGGCGCGGCCAGAGACGATCAACCGTGACCTGCCGCAGCCGCTGATGCTGATTCGCGCACCGGATCATCAGGTTGCCGTGCATGTGGATGCCCTGGCCGGGGCCAGGGAGATCGTGGTGAAAAGCCTGGGGCCACAGTTCGCCGCTTTGCCAGGGGTGAGCGGCGCCACTTTGCTGGGTGACGGGCGAGTGGTGCTGATCCTGGACCTGCTCGCCCAGATTCGGGCGGCACACGTGCGTCCGGCGCCCAGGCTGAGTCCTGAAGTGCGTTACGACACGCCAGCCACCAGGCCGCCCTTGGCCATGGTGGTCGATGATTCAGTGACGGTGCGCAAGGTCACGGGGCGCTTGTTGGAGCGTCATGGGGTGCGGGTGATCACCGCTCGGGATGGAGTCGAAGCCTTGCATGCTCTGGCCGAACACCAGCCAGACGTGCTGTTGGTGGATATCGAGATGCCGCGCATGGACGGCTTCGAATTGGTGAGCCAGCTCAAGTCCGAGCCCAGGTTGGCGGCAATCCCGGTGATCATGATCACGTCCCGTACTGGCGAGAAGCACCGCCAGCGGGCAATGGCCCTGGGCGTCAGCGAATTCCTGGGCAAGCCTTATCAGGAATCCCAGCTGTTGCACCTGGTTCGCTTCTGGAGCAGCCAACATGCCTGACCGGATATTTTCACGGCGGGAAGCCCTGAACGTGCTGCTATTGCCCCTGGCTGGCCGGCAATTGATGGTGCCGGACGTAGCGGTAGCCGAACTCATTGGCTACCGGCCCAGGGACGCCGCAGGCCGGGCCGCGCCTTGGGACCTGGGGGATATCCCCTGGCGGGGACGCCAATTGCCCCTGGTCAGTTTCGAGGCTGCCTGCGGACAGCCCTTGCCCCGCGGCGAGCGGGTGCGCGTGGCAGTAATGCATGGGGTAGGCGAACGGCTGCCGTTCTTTGCCCTATTGATGCAGGGCATTCCACGCACGCTGAAGGTCGACAGCCAGCTGAGCTACGTTGACGTGCCACTGGCGCCCCTGGAGCTGGCGGCCGTTCTGGTCGGCCAGGATGCAGTGCGGGTGCCAGACCTGGATGGCCTGGCTACCCTGGTCCTCAATGGCCGTCCTGGCTGAAGTCGCCCCACAGCTGCTGAGCCACGGCCAGGGCGACCACGGGCGCGGTTTCCGTCCGTAATACCCGAGGCCCCAGACGCGCGGGTTGAAAGCCGGCCTGGCGCGCTTGCTGGACTTCCTTTTCGCTCAAGCCGCCCTCCGGGCCGATCAGGAACGCCAGGGAGCCTGGGGCCGGGTGACGGGTCAGCGGCTCGGCAACCGGGTGCAGTACCAGCTTCAGCTCGGCTTCGCACTGATCGAGCCAGTCCGTCAAGGGCAGGGGTGGATGAATCAGCGGCACTCGGGAACGACCGCTTTGTTCGCAGGCGCTGATCGCCACCTGGCGCCAGTGGGCCAGGCGTTTGTCTGCGCGCTCGTCCTTCAGGCGCACTTCGCACCGTTGGGTGAGGATCGGCGTGAGCTCCGCCACGCCCAGTTCGGTTGCCTTCTGGATGGCCCAGTCCATCCGTTCGCCGCGGGACAACCCTTGACCCAGGTGAATCGTCAGCGAAGATTCCGGCAGGCCGGGTAACACCTCATCGACGCGAACGCTCAAGGCTTTCTTGCCCACGTGCAGCAGCGTGGCCAGGTACTCCTGGCCGAGGCCATCGAACAGCTGGACGCGATCGCCTTCGGCCAGGCGCAGCACGCGGCCGATGTAATGAGCCTGGGCCTCGGGAAGCAGGTGCTCGCCCAGGGACAGGGGAAGGTCGACATGGAAGCGGGAAAGTCTCATGAGCCTGGTCGCTGATTAAAGGAAAATGCCAAGGGCCTAGCCCGGATCACGGAAATTCGCCGGCCCAGCCGCCGGCACGCTGACCGACGCGCCCTGCCGGGTAGCCATGTCGATGCCTTCGCTGGCCACCTCGGCCAGGAAGTCGATCTGTTCCGGGGTAATCACATAAGGCGGCAGGAAATACACTACGCTACCCAGCGGGCGCAGCAGGGCGCCACGGGTCAAGGCATGCTCGAATACCCGCAACCCGCGTCGCTCCTGCCAAGGGTAGGGCTGGCGGCTGGCCTTGTCCTGTACCATCTCGATGGCCAGGACCATCCCGGTCTGGCGCACCTCCGCCACATGAGGGTGATCAGCCAGGTGCGCGGTTGCCGTAGCCATGCGCCGGGCCAGCGCCTGGTTGCGCTCGATGACCTGGTCCTGTTCGAAGATGTCCAGTGTGGCCAGCGCGGCGGCGCAGGCCAACGGGTTGCCCGTGTAGCTGTGCGAATGCAGGAAGGCACGCAGGGTGGAATAGTCGTCGTAGAACGCCTGATACACCTCGTCGGTGGTCAGGCAGGCGGCCAGGGGCAGGTACCCCCCTGTCAGCGCCTTGGAAAGGCAAAGGAAATCCGGGCGAATGCCGGCCTGCTCGCAGGCGAACAGGGTTCCAGTGCGGCCGAAGCCTACCGCGATTTCGTCATGGATCAGGTGCACGCCGTAGCGGTCGCAGGCCTCGCGCAGCAGTCGCAGGTACACCGGATGGTACATGCGCATGCCGCCGGCACCCTGGATCAGCGGCTCGATGATGACCGCGGCCACGCTTTCGTGGTGCTCGGCCAGGGTTTGTTCCATGGCCGCGAACAGCGTGCGCGAATGGTCTTCCCAGCTCGTGCCTTCAGGGCGCAGATAGCAATCCGGGCTCGGTACCTTGAGCGTATCGAGCAGCAAGGCCTTGTAGGTTTCCGTGAACAGCGGCACGTCACCTACGGACATGGCCGCGATGGTTTCGCCGTGATAGCTGTTGGTGAGGGTGACGAAGCGCCTTTTCTTCGACTGGCCGCGGTTGAGCCAGTAGTGGTAGCTCATCTTGAGCGCCACTTCGATGCACGAGGAGCCATTGTCTGCGTAGAACACCCGGTCCAGGCCGGCCGGAGTGATCTTGACCAGGCGCTCGGACAGCTCGATGACCGGGGCGTGGCTGAACCCTGCCAGGATGACATGTTCCAGCTGGTCGACCTGATCCTTGATGCGCTGGTTTATCCGCGGGTTGGCGTGGCCGAACACGTTGACCCACCAGGAGCTGACCGCATCCAGATAGCGCTTGCCATCGAAGTCTTCCAGCCACACGCCATCACCACGCTTGATCGGGATGACAGGCAGCCGTTCGTGGTCTTTCATCTGGGTGCAGGGGTGCCATAGCACGTCCAGGTCCCGGTCCATCCAGTGTTGATTGAGACTCAAGGTCAAGCTCCGTGGCGCCTATGGTACAGGGCCGCTGAAAAATAAAGACGCAAGCCTATGCAATGCCGCCGCGGCGAACAACCCATAAACTCAGGGAGTGACTTGCGTCATGGCGCCGCGCTGGCAGGCGGCGTATCACAACTCTTGCCTGGATTAACCTTGCCTTAACGGCAGTAGAGCATTATTCCTATCGTTACTCTCGATAGTTTGAAGCGAAATTTTCCGCTTTTTTTCGATAGGTAAGCCGCTACTCTTCCGCCATCGACTTCAAGGAACGCTGTCATGCAGCTTCGCAATTCTCCCTCACGCTATGGTGCCGTCAGCCTCTTCCTGCATTGGGGTGTGGCACTCGCGGTATTCGGCATGTTCGCCCTGGGCCTCTG
Source organism: Pseudomonas massiliensis (assembly GCF_000826105.1). Taxonomy (GTDB): domain Bacteria; phylum Pseudomonadota; class Gammaproteobacteria; order Pseudomonadales; family Pseudomonadaceae; genus Aquipseudomonas; species Aquipseudomonas massiliensis. Next base: position 161,188 of record NZ_CCYK01000004.1, read on the forward strand.
GATGGTCGGACTCGGCTATTACGACCCCTGGCGCAAGGCCGCGCCAGACCTGCACAAAAGCATTGGCCTGGTGCTGTTCTTCTTCATGCTGCTGCGGGCAATCTGGCGGGTCGTCAGCCCGCCGCCGCCACCAACGCCCAACCAGGGCAAGCCCACTCGGGTAGCTGCCGTGGCGGTGCATATGTTCCTGTACCTAGACCTGTTCCTGGTCATGATTACCGGCTACCTGATCTCCACCGCCGATGGCGTAGGCATTTCAGTGTTCGGCTGGTTCCAGATTCCAGCGGCCTTCAGCGGCATCGAGAACCAGGCGGAGCGGGCAGGCGATATTCACCTCTACCTGGCCTGGGCACTGGTCGTTTTCTCCGTACTGCATGGCCTGGCCGCGCTCAAACACCATTTCGTCGACCGGGATGCCACCTTGGTGCGCATGCTGGGCCGCCGCGCTTGACTGCAATGACCTACTCACGAAAAGGAAACCCTCTCATGTTGAAGCACACACTGGCCGCGCTGGCCCTGACCACTGCCGCATTGACCGCCGGCCAGACCATGGCCGCTGATTACCACATCGACAAGGAAGGCCAGCACGCCTTCGTCGACTTCAAGATCAGCCACCTGGGCTACAGCTTCATTACCGGTACCTTCAAGGACTTCGACGGCAACTTCAGCTTCGATGCCACCAAGCCCGAAGACGCCAAGATCGACGTCACCCTGAAAACCGCCAGCGTTTTCACCAACCATGCCGAGCGTGACAAGCACATCAGCGGCAAGGACTTCCTCAACGTCGCCCAATATCCGGACGCTACCTTCAAGTCCACCAGCGTCAAACCCACCGGCAAGAACGCCGATGGCAAGCTGACCGCGGACGTGACCGGTGATCTGACCCTGCAGGGCGTCACCAAGCCTGTGGTCATCAAGGCCACCTTCCTCGGCGAAGGCAAGGACCCATGGGGCGGCTACCGCGCCGGCTTCGAAGGCACCACCAGTATCAACCGCAAAGACTTCGCACCCAAGGCCATGGACCTGGGCCCACAGTCCGATACGGTAGAGCTGTACTTCTCCTTTGAGGGTGTGCAGAAGAAGTAAAAGGGGAAGCGCGGCGTGCTCCAAGCGTCGCGCTTGTTTAGCTATTGATTGCTGGTCCACTGCAGACACTGCATTGGATCGGTAGCTAGCATATTGGCAGGTCAAAACTCCCAACGTCGTTGCTAAGCTAGTACATAGACGGAGGGAAAGTAGATGAAACGAAAATTTTTCAAGACGAGCAGTCAAGGAAGCGTGCTCGGATTTTTTTATTCTGGCAGTATGTCTCGTATTAATTACATGCCTTTTGGCTATCAACCTGAAAACCATAAGCGTCTGTCCTTTGTGGGACAGTTGTTTGAGGCCCACGATGTTTATATCCTCGGCAATGGGGTCCGTGGGTATTTTCCGAAAATTCAACGTTTCATGAGCCCGGATAGCCTGAGTCCGTTCACCAAGGGTGAGTTGAATAGCTACGCGTACTGTCTGGCGGACCCTGTAAACAGAGTAGACCCATCCGGAAGACTCTCTCTGCCGTCAATAGCGAAATTTGCTGTAAAGACACGTAGATGGTTGGCGAAGGTACGACCGGTAACGGTAGGTAAACGCTACGCGCATTTTATTGAAGATGGGCAGCGTGCCTTGCTCGCTGAAGCAACAGGTATGAGGGCGCTAAAAAGAGTGGATAACCGCTATTCGCTTCCCGATAAGTTATTAAAGCGTCGACTTGATGAAGTAAGGGATTCACTGGGCGTCAGGTATGAGCTTTCGTATCAACTAAGCTCTCCAAGGCGTATGCAAATTTTCAAAGAAATATTCCCTGATGCTAATTCAGCTAGACATTTCGAAAGAGTAGTCCTGGAAATGACTCTTTCGAGTCGATCCGCCAGGGGCTTGGAGATAGGTAATTGGATTGGGTGGCCACCAAAGCCGTAGATATGCGCTAGCGGCGCCTATAAAGGTTTGACATGGCAATGCTGCGGGCTGTGCTTGACTGTCAGGGTTCAAGGAAGAGCCATGTTTGGATGTAATTATTGACCCCAATGAAAAATGCCATACCTCTTTCGGGGCACGGCGTTTTTCTTTTCCGGGTTCGCCTTAGTTCTTGCGTGTCAGCAATGCTGGCTTTTCCCCGGTCTTGGCGCGGCTCTGCAAATCATCGAGCTGCTCGGCGGTCAGCGAACGGTCCAGCTTGGACTCTTTCATGATGATCACCGGCTTCGGCGCTTCACGGCGGGCTTCGCTCGGCAGGGAAGCACCCAGCTCGTCACGGGGGCGACGATTGCGTGGGTTGTCCCGGCGTGGCTGGCCACTGCCCTGCTTGGGGTTGCGCGGGCCGGAGCGCTTGGCGCCAGCTTCATTGGTCGGGCGCGGTGTGCCGTTTGGCTGGTTGCGGCGCGGTGCCTGGCCAGTGCTCTTGCCGGCGGCGGGTGCCTGTCCGGCTGCCGCGCCTGGACGACGGTTGCGCCCTTGCCCTTTCTGATTCTGGTACGGGCTGACGTAGTCAGCCCGATTGCCGAAGTTATCGACCTCGTCGTCCAGGAAGACTTCCGGGTCACGATTGCCCAGCTCGGCTAAAGGCACCGGCGCGGCCTGGGCCGAACGCTGAGGCTGACGACCGGACTGAGCGCGGCCCCTGGGCTGGCGCGCTTCGCCACGGGGAGCGCTGCCTTCGGGGGTTTTTTCCCGAGGCTTGTCCTTGCCCTTGTCCTTGCCTTTGTCCTTGCGGCCGCCAGCTGGCTTGTCACTACGAGGTTCGCGGCCGCGTCCCTTGTTGGCAGGCGGGCGCTCACGGGTTTCCGGCTTCTCCGCTTCGATGGTGCTGGGGTCGAAGCCCATGAGTTCGCCATCCGGGATCTTCTGACGAGTCATGCGCTCGATGCTCTTGAGCAGCTTTACCTCGTCGGGGGCGACCAGGGAAATGGCTTCACCGTTGCGGCCTGCCCGGCCGGTACGGCCGATCCGGTGAACGTAGTCTTCTTCAACGTTGGGCAGCTCGAAGTTGACGACGTGGGGCAGTTGGTCGATGTCCAGCCCGCGCGCGGCAATATCGGTAGCCACCAGTACGCGCACGGTGTTGGCCTTGAAGTCGGCCAGCGCCTTGGTACGCGCGTTCTGGCTCTTGTTGCCATGGATGGCGGCTGCGGTCAGGCCGTGCTTTTCCAGGTATTCGGCCAGGCGGTTGGCGCCGTGCTTTGTGCGGGTGAACACCAGGACCTGCTCCCAGGCACCCTGGGTGATCAGGTGGGCCAGCAGGGCACGCTTGTGGCTGGCGGCGACGTGGTATACCCGTTGTTCGATGCGCTCGACGGTAGTGTTGGGCGGGGTGACTTCGATGCGCTCGGGATTGTGCAGCAGCTTGCCGGCCAGGTCGGTGATGTCCTTGGAGAAGGTAGCCGAGAACAGCAGGTTCTGACGCTTCTCCGGCAGGCGTGCCAGCACCTTCTTGACATCGTGGATGAAGCCCATGTCCAGCATGCGGTCGGCTTCGTCCAGCACCAGTATTTCCACATGGGCGAGGTCTACACTGCCCTGGCCAGCCAGGTCCAGCAGGCGCCCCGGGCAAGCCACCAGTACGTCTACACCCTTGGCCAGCGCCTGCACCTGCGGGTTGATGCCCACGCCGCCAAAGACGCAGGCGCTGACGAACTTCAGGTCCCGCGCATAGAGGCGGAAGCTGTCGTGAACCTGGGCCGCCAGTTCACGGGTAGGCGTCAGGACCAGCACACGCGGCTGGCGTGGGCCATGACGCTGGGATTTGTCGGGATGGCCCGCCGGGAACAGAAGCTCCAGGATGGGCAGGGCGAAACCGCCCGTCTTGCCGGTACCCGTCTGGGCCGCCACCATGAGGTCACGGCCTTGCAACACGGCGGGAATGGCCCGCTGTTGCACGGGGGTTGGCTGCGTATAGCCAGCAGCCTCGATAGCACGGACGAGAGCCTCGGAGAGACCGAGGGAAGCAAAGGACATGGGCAATCCTGTTCGTTGTAGGGGCTTGGGCCCGAGAAACGTTTGCCTGGCGCGGGGCGGATATCGACGCAACCGCGTCCGGTACTGCTGGTGCTCGCGGAGGGTCGCAGCGGGCTGCCGAGGCATGAGCCTGGCGCGGGCATACGAATATGGGAAGCGAGGACCGGCGTCCGGGCGTAAGCCTGGCGGGAACGCCGGAGTATAACAGAGCCTTGCGGTGCCGCTGATATTTCGCAGCCCGAAGGTCATGTTTTTATACCGGACGCTTACATTCCATAACGTTCGAGCAGTCGCCTGTAGCCGGGCTCGCGCTTGAAGGCGCGAAGAGCGTCGGCAAACCGCTCGGCCATTGACGCGCCATCGCCCTCGCGCCGCAAGGCCAGATAGAGGACGTCCCGGTGCACCAGCCTGGGAATTTCCTCAACCCTGTCGGTCAGGCCCAGATGCTCGAGGGCGGCATGGCCTTGGCGTCGGTCGCTGATGACCAGGTCCACGCGTCCCAGGAGCAGTTTGCCGAAGTTGGCTTCCAGTGTAGGTGCCGGCTCCTGGATGGCCAGGCTGGCGCTGAATTCCGGCCCGTAGAGAAAGCCGGGCGCAATGCCCACGCGCACGCCTTGCAATGTGCCGAGCCGTGCCAGGGGCAGCGGTCGCGCCTGCGCCTGGAAAAATACGAAGTTGACTGTAGACAACGGCTCCAGCGCATAGACCAGCAGCGCTTCCCTGGCCGATGTCCGGAAGATATCCAGCGCGCCATCGGCCTGCCCTCGGTCGAGCATCATCAGGCAGCGCTTCCACGGCAGCAGCTCCCATTCAACTTCGATACCCAGGCGACGAAAGACTTCGCTTGCGATCTCATAGTCAATGCCCTTGAGCGTTGCACCGTCCCGGTACACGTAAGGTTCCCAGGGGTCGGTAACCAGATGCAGGGAGCGCGCGCCGGCCATGGCCAGCATGGGGCAGAGAAGCAAGGCAAGCAGGGAAATGGCTAGGGCGCGCATGGGCGCAGAGTAAGGGCCGAGTAGACGCCTGGCTAGTCAGGCTTTCCCTTAATGGCAATGTGACGGCTGTCGTCCGTTGGCGCCAGCCAAGCCGTGAACGCGGAACCCGGTAGGGGCCAGCGCCAGCTGGCGAATTCGGCATGCACCAGCTGGCGCCAGTTCCTACAAGCGGGCCGGGCTGCCGCGCCTGCAGGCTGAAACGGCTCAGGCAGCCCCGCCCAGGTTCTTCCAGATGGCCAGGCTCGCCTGGGCCTGGTTGAGGGTGTAGAAGTGCAACCCTGGGGCGCCGCCGACGAGCAGTTGCTCGCACATCCGGGAAATCACCTCTTCGCCGAAGGCCTGGATGCTTGCGCTGTCGTCGTTATAGGCCTCCAACTGCTTACGGATCCAGCGTGGAATCTCCGCGCCACAGGCTTCAGAGAAACGTGCCAGCTTGCTGTAGTTGGTGATGGGCATGATGCCGGGCACAATTGGAATCTCCACGCCGAGCTTGCGAATCCGTTCCACGAAGTAGAAGTAGCTGTCGGCGTTGAAGAAGTATTGGGTGATCGCGCTATCGGCGCCAGCCTTGGCCTTGCGGGCGAAATGGGCCAGGTCGTCTTCCAGATTGCGAGCCTGGGGGTGCATTTCCGGGTAAGCCGCTACCTCGATATGGAAATGGTCACCGGTTTCGGCGCGGATGAATTCAACCAGGTCATTGGCATGGCGCAACTCGCTCGCGGCCATGCCCATCCCGGATGGCAGGTCGCCACGCAAGGCCACGATGCGCTTGATGCCGGCATCGCGATACTGGGCCAGCAGCTGGCGCAGTTCGGCCTTGCTGTCGCCCACGCAGGAAAGGTGAGGCGCGGCGGGCACCTGTACTTCCCGCTCCAGTTGCATGACGGTATCGAAGGTGCGATCGCGGGTGGAACCACCGGCACCATAGGTGCAGGAGAAGAATTCCGGCTGGTAGGCGGCCAGCTGGCGCGCCACGGCCATCAGCTTCTCATGCCCGGCCTCGGTCTTGGTCGGGAAAAATTCGAAGCTGAAGCTTTTATCGGCAAAGGACATAGTCAAGACAGCTCTTCGAAGCACCGCGGCCGCAAGCGGCGAGAGGCAAGCCACGTTTCAGGCTTGTCCCTGCCACTTGCCGCCGACAGCTGGTTAGTAACGGTAGGTGTCTGGCTTGAACGGACCTTCGACGGTCACGCCAATGTAGTCGGCCTGCTTGGGCGTGAGCTGGGTCACTACGCCGCCAAAGCCGCGGACCATCTCCAGGGCTACTTCTTCGTCCAGCTTCTTGGGCAGTACTTCCACGGTCAGGCGCTCAGCCTTGGCAGCGGGCGCCAGGTCGGCGAACTTCTGGGCGAACAGGTGAATCTGTGCCAGCACCTGGTTGGCGAAGGAACCGTCCATGATCCGGCTGGGGTGGCCAGTGGCGTTGCCCAGGTTGACCAGGCGGCCTTCGGCCAGCAGGATCAGGTAGTCATCGTTCTGTGCATCGAAGCTGCCGGCACCGGTGCGGTGAACCTTGTGAACCTGAGGCTTGACCTCTTCCCACGCCCAGTTCTGACGCATGAAGGCGGTGTCGATTTCGTTGTCGAAGTGCCCGATGTTGCAGACCACGGCGCGTTTTTTCAGGGCTCGCAGCATATTGGCATCGCAGACGTTCACGTTGCCGGTGGTGGTGACGATAAGGTCGATGCGTCCCAGCAGTTCACGGTTGACCGAAGCTTCGGTGCCGTCATTGATGCCATTCTGGTAGGGCGAAACCACTTCGAAGCCGTCCATGCAGGCCTGCATGGCACAGATCGGGTCCACTTCGCTGACCTTGACGATCATGCCTTCCTGGCGAAGGGACTGGGCCGAGCCCTTGCCCACGTCACCGTAGCCGATCACCAGCGCCTGCTTGCCGGAGAGCAGGTGGTCGGTGCCACGCTTGATGGCGTCGTTGAGGCTGTGACGGCAGCCGTACTTGTTGTCGTTCTTGCTCTTGGTCACCGAGTCATTGACGTTGATCGCCGGCACCTTGAGGGTACCTTTGGCGAGCATGTCGAGCAGGCGGTGCACGCCCGTGGTGGTTTCCTCGGTGATGCCGTGGATGCGGTCAAGCATCGCCGGGTATTTCTTGTGCAGGATCTCGGTCAGGTCGCCGCCGTCGTCCAGCACCATATTGGCATCCCATGGCTGGCCATCCTTGAGGATGGTCTGCTCGATGCACCATTCGTATTCGGCTTCGGTTTCACCTTTCCAGGCGAAAACGGGCACGCCAGCGGCGGCGATGGCGGCGGCGGCCTGGTCCTGAGTGGAGAAAATGTTGCACGAAGACCAGCGTACCTCGGCGCCCAGGGCAACCAGGGTCTCGATCAGCACGGCGGTCTGGATGGTCATGTGGATGCAACCCAGGATCCTGGCGCCCTTGAGCGGTTGCTCACCGGCATACTTGCGGCGCAGCCCCATCAAGGCAGGCATTTCCGATTCGGCGATGATGATTTCACGACGGCCCCAGGGAGCCAGGGAAATGTCGGCGACCTTGTAGTCGGAAAAATCGGCAGGCGTCAGTACAGCACTCATTCGAGAGTCTCCATTCGTAATATGCGAATGGGCGCCGTTGTGCGTCCGGGCCAGTTGACCCGAGGCCGGTCAGTGCCGACCCTGCAAACGCCCCAACCGAGCCTGACAGGTATGACCTGCTGCAGCGCCCCTCGGTTGGGTGGCGGGAGTGCCTACATGAACGTAGGCGGTGAACGTCCGTCAGTATATAGGCTGCCTGGGCAGAGTGTCGAATCCGCCGGGCGACCGGTCGCTCGCGACGAAACAGCCGTAGAGGCGCGGCCCGGGCTCTGCCATGCTGGTGCCCGGACATGACATGAGGGATGCACATGAACTTTCATACCCGCAAATGGGTGAAGCCTGAAGACCTGAACCCCAACGGCACCCTGTTCGGTGGCAGCCTGCTGCGCTGGATCGACGAGGAGGCGGCCATCTACGCCATCGTGCAGCTTGGCAACCAGCGTGTCGTTACCAAGTACATCTCGGAAATCAACTTCGTCAGTGCCTCGCGTCAGGGCGACATCATCGAACTGGGTATCACCGCTACCGAATTCGGCCGCACCTCGATCACGCTGACGTGCGAGGTTCGTAACAAGATCACGCGCAAGAGCATCCTGACGGTGGACAAGCTGGTATTTGTGAACCTGGGCGAAGATGGCTTGCCCGCTCCCCATGGGCGTACCGAGATCCGCTACATCAAGGATCAGTTCGCCGAGGATGCCCTGAGCAACTGATCGGATAGCCGTGCCACCCTTGCATGAGGCATGTGGCATGGCCTGCCTGTCTGGCAGGGCGCAGTGGTGAGCGTTTGCCTACTGTTGGGGATACAGTACTTGAAGGAACCCATGGGATGTCTCGGCTACTGGCTTGCGCCTGGGTGGCGGCCAGCATCATGGTCATGAAGCTTCATTGAAAACGGGAAGGAGTAAAAGATGACGACTGCCTACTGGTGCGTACTGGTAGCTATCCTGTTGCCTTATGTGTGTACCGTGGTCGCCAAGGCGGTCGGCGGCCGCTACGCGGGCGGTGCCAACCGCGACCCCAGGGCGTATCTGGACAAGCTTCAGGGGTTGCCTCGCCGGGCCCATGCCGCGCAGCTCAACGGCTTCGAGATCACCCCGGCCTTTGCGGCGGCCGTGATCATCGCGCACCTGGCCGGAGGCGCCGAACAAAGTACCCTGAACGGGCTCGCGCTACTGTTCGTGGTCAGCCGCCTGGCCTATATCCTCTGCTACCTGGCAGACCAGGCCACGCTTCGCTCGTTGTGCTGGTTGATCGGCCTGGGCTCCATCGTTGCGTTGTTCTGCGTAGCGGCGTGATCGCGCGCTTTCGGGCGTTTACTTGTCGAGCTCGTCCACGGCTTCCTGCAGTTGCTTGCGAGCTTCGGCGAGCTTGTCCTTGCGCTTGTTGATCTTGTCCGGGTCGCCTTTCTTCATGGCCTTGTCGAGATCAGCCTGACGCTCGCTGACCTCCTTCTTTGCCTCCAGCACCTTGGTTTCACGCTCTTTCTGCAAGCGCTCATCGGTGCAATTGGCCTGCAGTTCGCCCAAGGCAATCTGCAGGCCTTCCAGTTCATGCGTGTTGCCATCCTTGCGGGCGCGGTCGATCTGCGCCTGCACGCGCTGCTCCTTGGCGGCGCAACCCTTCAGGTCGTCGGTCTCGTCGGGGGTGGCGGCAAGGGACGGTTGAGCTACCACACCGAAAAGAAGGGCCAAGGTAAGCAAGACTTTCATGAATTCTCCGGGTTCGTTGCGCTCTGGTCAGGGCCATTGGAACGGATGTCCGAAGGAAGTTCAAACCCTTCGGTGAACCCGTCGACGCCCAGCCGGCCGAGCGCGGCCGCCATTCGCAGGGCTGGCGGGTGCTGGAAGAATGCCGCCAGTTGCCCCGCCCGAAGGGGGCCGGTCCCGGTTTCATTGGTCCAGGCCTCGAGGCTGCGGCCGGCCAGGGTTGCCCAGGTGGCGCCTTCCTCCGGACGATGCATGGGCGGTATGCTCATCGCTTTCAGCCAAAGCCTGAAGGGTTTTTTCCGAGCAAGGGCGAAGCTGGCGGCAATTCGTTCAGCCTGGCGAGGGCCGATGCCGTCTACCTTGGCCAGGGTGTTTTCATCCAGGCTCAACCAGCTGTGAAGCTCAGGTAGCAGGCCCGCATCCAGCAAACGTTCCCAGGTTCCCTTGCCGACCCCGGGCAGGGCGAGGGTGTCGCGATGGCTCATCCAGCGCAGCCTGGCCAGGTACTGGCTGCGGCAACCTTCACTGGGCGTCCAGCAGGTCAAGGGGCCATGGCGGGACGGCTCCGGCGGGTTGACCGCTTCGCGCACCGGGCTGCGCCAAACCACCTCGCCCAGCCGAGGGATGGTAAGGCCCGCCAATTCGAGGGAAACATGATCCCCAGGCTGAACGTCCAGGGCTTTCCAGCGCGCCAATGAGCCGAGACTCACCCGCCGCACGGTGCGATCGTCCAAACGCACAGGTTGCAACTCCAGCACGGGCGTGACGCGCCCGGTACGGCCGACCTCGAAGGTTACCGCACGCACTTCGGTCAGCGCGCTTCGCCAAGGGTACTTCCAGGCCATCACCCAGTGCGCGGGCCTGGCTTGCCAACGACTGGCAGGAGGTCGACGGCTTTCACGCAGGATGATCCCATCGCTGGCGAAAGGCAGCGGGCTGTTGTACCAATGCTTTCGCCAGCGGCTCACGTCATCCAGGGTCATGACCGGATGGCTGTAGCGTTGCGGATCCGGAAAGCCCAGCTCAGTCAGGCGCGAAAGGCGCTCGTCAAGAGCGGCGGGACCCTCCGGCCAGGCCCATGGGAAGAAGCCAAGGCGGTTCGCTTCGATCTCAGGCAGGTCGCGACGCGCCATCAACCCGGCGACTTCGCCGCGGGCATTGCGGCTTCCCATTTCCGATTGCACATGAGCGTCCAGACGAAGGTAGATCTCGCCCTGCAGGTTCAGGTCCAGCGGCTCGGGCAACCGGTCGGGCAGGGCAGCAATTTTCCGGGCGTGGCGGGTCCAGTCATGCCCCCGCACGCCATCGCCCCGGCTGAGCATCAGGGCAAGCCGACCCTGGCGGTACTTCACGCTTACCGCTACGCCATCGACCTTGGGTTGTACCCATACCTGCTCGCGAGCTGACAGCCAGGCCTGGACCTCGGCCTGGCTCTTGAGCTTGCCGACACCGGTGTGGGGAATAGGGTGAGGCATCGGGCCGGCGGCACTGGCCAAGGGGGCTTGATCGGGCAATGAGATGTGCGGAAAGCATCGTTGCCAGCGCTGCAAGCGATCCAGGGCCTGGTCGTAGGCCTCATCGGCCACCTTCGCCTTGCCGTCTCGATGGTACGCGACCTGCCATTGACGTATTTGAACATCCAGGGCGCGCAGGCGCTGTTCGGCTTCATGGTCATCCCAGCCGGGGCAGGCCAGGGCGAGAGTGCTGACAAGGCAGCACAGGGCAAGTAGTAACAAGCGTTGCATGGTCGGGCATCCTTGCTCCGGTTGATGCGACAGCCTAGAACGAAAAAAGCCTTCCCGAGGGAAGGCTTTCTTACGACATATTGCGAGCGGCGGCAGGCCGCGCCGGCCGACGGAGCTTAGAGCCCAGCCGCCGCCCGCAGGGCCTCGGCGCGATCGGTGCGCTCCCAGGTGAAGGCGGTGAAGGTGTCTTCGCCCACGGTCATTTCATAGGGGTTGCGTCCGAAGTGGCCGTAGGCGGCGGTCGCCTGATACATCGGGTGCAGCAGGTCGAGCATGCGGGTAATGGCGTAAGGCCGCAGGTCGAAGTGCTCGCGCACCAGCTGGATGATCTTCTCGTCCGACAGCTTGCCGGTGCCGAAGGTGTTGAGCGAAATGGACGTGGGCTGGGCCACGCCGATGGCGTAGGACACCTGGATCTCGCAGCGATCAGCCAGGCCCGCGGCGACGATGTTCTTGGCTACGTAGCGGCCAGCGTAGGCGGCGGAGCGGTCTACCTTGGACGGGTCCTTGCCGGAGAAGGCGCCGCCGCCATGACGCGCCATGCCGCCGTAGGTGTCGACGATGATCTTGCGGCCGGTCAGGCCACAGTCACCTACCGGGCCACCGATGATGAAGTTGCCGGTGGGGTTGATGTGGAACTGGGTATCCTTGTGCAGCAGTTCGGCCGGCAGGCTGTGCTTGACGATCAGCTCCATCACCGCTTCGCGCAGGTCGTTGTACTTAACCTCCGGGTTGTGCTGGGTGGACAGCACAACGGCGTCGATGCCGGTGACGCGGCCGTTCTCATAGCGGCAGGTCACCTGGGATTTGGCATCCGGGCGCAGCCATGGCAGCAGGCCGGACTTGCGCGCTTCGGCCTGGCGCTCCACCAGCGCGTGGGAGAAGCGAATGGGCGCGGGCATCAGCACATCGGTTTCGTTGCTGGCATAGCCGAACATCAGGCCCTGGTCGCCGGCACCCTGGTCTTCCGGTTTGCTGCGGTCCACGCCTTGGGCGATGTCCACCGATTGCTTGCCGATGATGTTCATCACGGCGCAGGTGGCGCCATCGAAGCCCACTTCGGAGCTGTTATAGCCGATGTCGATGATGACCTTGCGCACGATCTCCTCGAGATCGACCCAGGCGGAGGTGGTCACCTCGCCGGCGATGATGGCCACACCGGTCTTGACCAGGGTTTCGCAGGCCACGCGGGCGTGCTTGTCTTCGGCGATGATGGCATCCAGCACCGCATCGGAAATCTGGTCGGCGATCTTGTCCGGATGCCCTTCGGACACGGACTCAGAGGTAAAAATGGAGTATTCGCTCATCTCGACGGCTTCCTGAAAAAAATTACCGATGGTGAGTGTTGCCAGCCGGCCGCCGGAAGTGGCGCACCTGGATCTGGAAACCGTTACGCAGGCCCACATAGAGCCCATCCCCGGGGCATAGCCCCGCAGCGGTGGCCCAGCGGGCCAGTTCTTCCTGTTCAAAGCCCAGCCAAAGATCTCCGCAGGCCGTCCTGGCCCAATCCTGGTCGTGGCTGCACAACTCGGTTACAAGCAGGCTGCCGCCTGGGTTCACCCGGGCGGCCAGTTGTTTCATGGCGTGGGCAGGGTCGCTGAAATGATGCAATACCATGTTCACGATTACGCAGTCAGCGCTTTTGCCCCCGCTGTTCAAGGCGTCGCCCAGCTCGACCTCGACGTTTCCCAGCCCTTGGCGTTCACAGAGCTGCCGGGCCAGGTCGAGCATTTCCGGGCTGTTGTCCACTGCGGTCACCCGGGTGAAACGTTGCGCCAGGTCAGGCAGGAAACCGCCGTCGCCGGGGCCGACCTCCAGCGCCGTGGCAGTCGAGCCCAAGGCGAGAGTGTCCAACAGTGCCAGCAGGCTGTCGCGGTATTGCGGCAGGCCGGCGATCAGGTCCTGCTGGGCGCGGAACCGCTCGGCCATGCGCGAGAAGAACACTTGGCTGGCCGCGGCACGCTGGCGTTGGACTTCGGCCATGCGCTGCTGGGCTGACGTCGGCAGTGCGAGGGTGTCGGCTTCCTGCAGCAAGGCGCCGTGCAGGCGGCCGCCAAGGCGTTGGTCCGCCGGCAGGGTACGGCGGTAGAAAATGGCATTGCCTTCCCGCCGCGTCGCCACCAGCCCGGCCTGGGCGAGCACTTTCAAATGGTGGCTCATGCCCGACTGGCCGATGTCGAAGATCTGCGCCAGCTCCAGCACGCCGAAGGAGTCCCACGCCAGGGCGCGCAGCACGTTCAGGCGCAGCGGATCACCGCCGGCCTTGCACAGGCTGGCCAGGTCATCGGCGGGTTCGTGGCGAAGAGTAGGTACGCGCAGGCTCATGGGGCGGGAGTCTAGTGCCGCCACCGGGTGCTCGCAAGGCTAATATCAAAAACTTTTGATATTGAAGGGTGAACCGTTTAAGGGCGAAAAAAGCGCCGCGCCCTTTATCTTCGATTGCGAGCACCCCGGCCATGGGCGAAAATGCCGCCTTTGTCGTTTCATCATTTCAATGGAGATCAGCGATGCCCAGCCGTCGTGAGCGTGCCAACGCCATTCGTGCCCTCAGCATGGATGCCGTGCAGAAAGCCAACAGCGGTCACCCCGGGGCCCCCATGGGAATGGCCGATATCGCCGAGGTCCTGTGGCGCGACTTTCTCAAGCACAACCCGGCCAACCCGGCGTTCGTTGACCGGGACCGCTTCGTCATGTCCAACGGCCACGGTTCCATGCTGGTCTATTCGCTGTTGCACCTGACCGGCTACGACCTGTCCATCGACGATCTGAAGAACTTCCGCCAGTTGCACAGCCGCACGCCAGGCCATCCGGAATACGGCTATACCCCTGGCGTTGAAACCACCACTGGCCCGCTTGGCCAGGGCCTCGCCAACGCCGTTGGCTTCGCCATCGCCGAGAAGGCCCTGGCGGCGCAGTTCAACCGCCCAGGTCATAACATCATCGATCACCACACCTATGTGTTCCTGGGTGATGGCTGCATGATGGAAGGCATTTCCCATGAAGTCTGCTCACTGGCCGGTACCCTGGGCCTGGGCAAGCTCATCGCCTTCTACGATGACAACGGCATTTCCATCGACGGCGAGGTCGAGGGCTGGTTCAGCGACGATACGCCCAAGCGCTTCGAAGCCTATGGCTGGCAGGTGATCCGCAACGTCGACGGCCATGACGCCGACGAGATCAAGACCGCCATCGAAACCGCGCGCAAGAGCGCCCAGCCTACCTTGATCTGCTGCAAGACCACCATCGGCTTCGGCTCCCCGAACAAGCAAGGCAAGGAAGAGTGCCATGGCGCTCCGCTGGGCGCCGACGAAATCGCCCTGACCCGCGCCAACCTGAAGTGGAGCCATGGTCCCTTCGAAATCCCGGACGACATCTATAAAGAGTGGAACGGCCGCGAGAAGGGCGCCGCTTTCGAGGCTGACTGGGACCAGCGCTTCGCTGCCTATTCCGCTGCCCACCCGGACCTGGCCAACGAGCTGATCCGCCGCATGAGTGGCGAGCTCCCAGCCGATTTCGCCGCGCAGGCCGATGCCATCATCGCCGAAGTGGCCGCCAAGGGCGAAACCATCGCCAGCCGCAAGGCCAGCCAGAACACCCTCAATGCCTTCGGCCCGCTGCTGCCTGAACTGCTTGGCGGTTCGGCGGACCTGGCCGGTTCCAACCTCACCTTGTGGAAGGGCTGCAAGGGCATCAGCGCCGAGGACGCGGCCGGCAACTACCTGTACTACGGCGTTCGCGAGTTCGGCATGAGCGCCATCATGAACGGCATCGCCTTGCATGGCGGCTTCGTGCCCTACGGCGCGACCTTCCTGATCTTCATGGAATACGCCCGCAACGCGGTGCGCATGTCCGCGCTGATGAAGAAGCGGGTGCTCTATGTGTTCACCCATGACTCCATCGGCCTGGGTGAAGACGGTCCTACCCACCAGCCGATCGAGCAGTTGGCCAGCCTGCGCGGCACGCCAAACCTCGACACCTGGCGCCCCGCGGATGCGGTGGAGTCGGCCATTGCTTGGAAGCACGCCCTGGAGCGCAAGGACGGCCCTTCGGCACTGATCTTCAGCCGGCAGAACCTGACCCATCAGGCCCGCGATGCCGAACAGCTGGCCAACGTCAGCAAGGGCGGCTACGTACTCAAGGACTGCGCCGGCGAGCCGGAGTTGATCCTGATCGCCACCGGTTCCGAAGTCGGCCTGGCCGTACAGGCCGCCGACGCCTTGACCGCCGAAGGTCGGAAGGTGCGCGTGGTTTCCATGCCAAGCACCAGCGTGTTCGATGCCCAGGACGCGGCCTACAAGCAGGCGGTCCTGCCGCTGGAAGTCAGCGCGCGGATCGCCATCGAAGCTGCCCATGCGGACTTCTGGTACAAGTATGTGGGCCTGGAAGGTCGCATCGTCGGCATGACCACCTTCGGTGAGTCCGCGCCGGCCCCGGCGCTGTTCGAGGAGTTCGGCTTCACGGTGGCGAACATCGTGGGTATCGCCAACGAGCTGCTGGAAGACTGACCCCACCGCGCCGCCCCGCTTTCCCGGGCAGGGAGGGCGGGGCGGCGCTGGTTTACCCGGAAAATGAGCCGCGCCATGTCCCTGTCTCGCCCCTATCGGGTTGCCCTCAACGGTTATGGCCGCATTGGCCGCTGCGTGTTGCGCGCGCTCCACGAGCGTCGTGGGCGCGGCGGCCTGGAAGTGGTGGCGCTCAATGATCTGGCGGACCTGGCCAGCCTGGAATACCTGACCCGCTTCGACTCCACCCATGGCCGCTTCCCGGGTCAGGTGCACCAGGTCGACGGCGGCCTGAGCATCGATGGCCGCTGTCTGACCGTCATGCGCAGTGCCACCCCCGAGGGCGTGGATTGGGCCTCCCTGGAGCTGGACCTGGTCATGGAGTGTTCCGGCGCATGGCATACCCGGGCTGACGGTGAGCGCTTCCTGGCCGCCGGCGCCCCACGCGTGCTGTTCTCCCAGCCCATGGCTAGCGAGTCGGATGTGGACGCGACCGTGGTCTACGGCATCAACCAGCATCATCTGAGCGGCAGCGAACGGCTGGTGTCCAATGCTTCCTGCACCACCAACTGTGCGGTGCCATTGCTGCGCCTGCTGGATGCCGCCTTCGGCATCGAGTACGCCTCCATCACCACCATTCATTCGGCGATGAACGACCAGCCGGTCATCGACGCCTATCACCATGAAGACCTGCGACGCACCCGTTCGGCCTTCCAGTCGGTGATTCCGGTATCTACCGGGCTTGCGCGCGGAATAGAACGACTGCTTCCGGAACTTGCGGGCCGAATTCAGGCCAAAGCAGTGCGCGTACCCACCGTCAATGTGTCTTGCCTGGATATCACCTTGCAAACAGCCCGGGACACGGATGCTCGGGAGGTCAACCGCGTATTGTGCGAAGCGGCAGCCGGCGGGCCTCTGCAGGGGTTGCTGGCCTATACGGAGTTGCCGCACGCCAGTTGTGATTTCAACCATGACCCTCATTCAGCCATCGTCGATGCCAGCCAGACCCGGGTATCCGGCCCCCGGCTGGTGAACCTGCTTGCCTGGTTCGATAACGAATGGGGCTTTGCCAATCGAATGCTCGATGTCGCGAACCACTTTCTCGGCATCGCCACCACCAAGAACGAACACGCCTAAGGACTGACACATGACCGTGTTGAAAATGAGCGAGCTGGACCTGCAAGGCAAGCGCGTGCTGATTCGCGAAGACCTGAACGTCCCGATCAAGGATGGCGCCGTGGCAAGCGACGCGCGCATCCTTGCTTCGTTGCCTACCTTGAAGCTCGCCCTGGAGAAGGGCGCGGCGGTGATGGTCTGCTCCCACCTGGGGCGTCCCACTGAAGGGGAGTTCTCCGCCGAGAACAGCCTGCAGCCGGTGGCGGCCTACCTGAGCAAGGCCCTTGGCCGCGAGGTGCCTCTGGTCAAGGATTACCTGGGCGGCGTAGCCGTCGAGCCGGGGCAGGTGGTGTTGTTCGAGAACGTGCGCTTCAACACTGGCGAAAAGAAGAACGCCGATGACCTGGCCCAGAAGTACGCGGCGCTCTGCGATGTCTTCGTCATGGACGCCTTCGGCACTGCTCACCGCGCCGAGGCCTCGACTCACGGTGTGGCCAAGTTCGCCAAGGTAGCGGCGGCCGGCCCCCTCCTTGCGGCGGAACTGGACGCCCTGGGCAAGGCCCTGAAGGCGCCCGCAAAGCCGATGGCGGCCATTGTCGCGGGCTCGAAGGTGTCCACCAAGCTCGATGTGCTCAACAGCCTGAGCGCGGTGTGCGACCAGCTGATCGTTGGAGGCGGCATCGCCAACACCTTCCTGGCCGCGGCTGGCCACAAGGTGGGCAAGTCGTTGTACGAGCCTGACCTGATCGACACGGCAAAGGCCATTGCCGCCAAGGTCAGCGTGCCGCTGCCGGTAGACGTGGTGGTCGCCAAAGAGTTTGCCGAGAGCGCCGCCGCCACGGTCAAGTCCATCGCTGACGTGGCCGATGACGACATGATCCTGGACATTGGTCCGAAAACGGCTGAACAGTTCGCCGAATTGCTCAAGAGCGCCAAGACCATCCTCTGGAACGGCCCGGTGGGCGTCTTCGAATTCGACCAGTTCGGCAACGGTACCAAGGTATTGGCCAAAGGCATCGCGCAAAGCGACGCATTTTCCATTGCAGGTGGTGGCGATACCCTTGCCGCTATCGATAAATACCAAGTGGCCGAGCAGATTTCCTACATCTCTACGGGCGGCGGTGCCTTCCTCGAGTTCGTCGAAGGCAAGGTTTTGCCGGCTGTCGATATGCTGGAACAGCGAGCCAAGGGCTGATCCGCATGAGGCGTGGTGCTTGCTTGCTGTTCACGGTCGGTCTGCTCGCCGGTTGCAGTCACGCTGCGGATCCGGGACGGACGACGGCTGGTTCCGCCGCGCCCGCGCCAGATTGCAGCCAGCCGAACTGGCGGCTGCGCTGGCAGGCCGAGACCGCGCCCGTGATCACCAAACGCCAAGGGCAGGAGGCCCTGGAAACCTTCGATGCCGAGGGCGATGGCCAAGCGCCTTGCCCCTGAGCAACGAACGGCCACCGGAGCGGTCTTTTGAAGACCGTCCCGGTACGAGAAAGGAGTCCATCATGAAGTCAGTAACGGCTTTGGCTTGCGCCATGCTTGTGTTGTCAGGTTGTTCGATGTTCGGTGGCCAAGGCAGCCCCTGCGAGGTATTCAGCCCCGCGCCCGTGGAACTGCCAAGCAACCAGAACGACCAGCGAGTACAGACCAACGCAACGGGAGATCCGACAGTGGCTGGAAACAGCCAGCAGAATTGCGAGTCGGATTGACCTTGCCGCCAGGTGACGCGCATGCCGAGCCTGGCCGGATTACCGGAGCGCCGCGGCGGTCCGTGAACATGCCCGGGCCCCTTTGAGGCCCGTAATTAGCCTGTAGCGCGGTTGCCCTAGGGTAGCCGCACATGCAACTTCACCGACCCTGGACCGGGAGAGAGACAAACCATGGCACTGATTAGCATGCGCCAGTTGCTGGACCACGCCGCCGAATTCGGCTACGGCGTGCCGGCGTTCAACGTGAACAACCTTGAGCAGATGCGCGCGATCATGGAAGCGGCCGACAAGACCGACTCGCCGGTGATCGTGCAGGCTTCGGCAGGCGCTCGCAAATATGCTGGCGCGCCTTTCCTGCGTCATCTGATCTTGGCGGCTGTCGAAGAATTCCCGCACATCCCGGTGGTCATGCACCAGGACCACGGCACCAGCCCGGATGTATGCCAGCGTTCCATCCAGCTGGGCTTCAGCTCGGTGATGATGGACGGCTCGCTCAAGGAAGATGGCAAGACCCCATCGGACTACGAGTACAACGTACGGGTGACCCAGCAAACCGTCGCCTTCGCCCACGCCTGCGGCGTATCGGTGGAAGGTGAGCTCGGTTGCCTGGGCTCCCTGGAAACCGGCCAGGCGGGCGAAGAAGATGGCGTCGGTGCCGAAGGCATCCTGGACCATAGCCAGATGCTGACCGACCCCGAAGAGGCCGCTGACTTCGTCAAGAAGACCCAGGTGGACGCGCTGGCCATCGCCATTGGTACCAGCCACGGCGCCTACAAATTCACTAAGCCGCCTACCGGTGATGTGCTGGCGATCGACCGCATCAAGGAAATCCACAAGCGCATTCCCAATACCCACCTGGTGATGCACGGTTCGTCCTCTGTGCCTCAGGACTGGTTGGCGATCATCAACGAGCACGGTGGCGACATCAAGGAAACCTACGGCGTGCCTGTGGAGGAAATCGTCGAGGGCATCAAGTACGGCGTGCGCAAGGTCAATATCGATACCGATCTGCGTCTGGCGTCCACGGGTGCCATCCGCCGCTTCATGGTGCAGCATCCAAGCGAATTCGACCCGCGCAAATACCTGGCCGAAACGGTCAAGGCCATGCGCGACGTCTGCATTGCCCGTTATGAAGCCTTCGGCACGGCTGGGCATGCGTCCAGGATCAAGCCTGTTTCCCTGGAAGTGATGTTCCAGCGTTACGCGAAAGGCGAACTGGCGGCGAAAGTAAACTAAATAGCCTTGAAAAAAACGGCGGATGAGACCAAGGCCTCACCCGCCGTTTTTTTATGCGGCTAGCTTATCAGGAGCCGGTTACATGGCTGATGGACAGTTTGTCGAACACTGCCTGGCCGCCTTCGGTGGAATAACCGGCGTTGTCCTGCACGTAGACGCCTGCCTTGAAGTACAGGTTCTTGGTTTTCCAGCCTGAGCTCAGTTTGGTGCTCCACTGGTAGTTGGCTGCGTTTACCGTCAGGTTACCTTGCTTGTCCAGATGGATGGTGTAATCGAACTTGGTGTTCAATTTCACTCCGGTACCGATCTGGATCACGGTCGGGTCGTCCTGGGAAGGGGACGAGCGCAGCTTGGCAACGATATTGCCGGTCTTGCTGCTGGTCTTGTATTGGTACTCAAGCTTGATCAGGGGCTCACTGCTGTCGTGCTGGTGGATCTGCCCGATCACGATTTTGCCGGTGGAAGGGACTTTGTTCACGGTGAGGCTAGCCCGCAGGTAGTTATCCGCGGCGGTGTATTTCCAGTTGCGCAACGAACCGTCGGCATTGGTTTCACGCAGCTCACTACGTGGGTACTTGGCGCTCTTGGTAGTGGTGCCGGTTACTGGAGCCCAGAAGAACAAAGTGCCACTATCGGCATGGAAGTACTGGTCCTTATATCCTTTTGCCAGTACTGGCGTATCGATGGTTTTGGCAGGGCTACCAACGGGAATGCTGAGGTTCCAAGTGGACAGGTCGATCATGATGCTTTCACCTACACTACTAATACTGAAGAAAAGTTAATGGCCGAATTAAATGATCAAAAAAACCCGATGCAATCGGGCGTATAACAAGGGCGGCCCCCCTCTGTATGTCTAAAAAGATACATTGAATAATCGGTGGCGCCATCCCTTTGGCGCCAACCGTTTGTCGGGGTTGCGTAACTCCTTGATTCATGCGGTTTCAGCAAGATGCCGTTCGTCAGGTACGTCACAAAATGGGACTTTTCCCGTTGCGTTATGCGACAAAACCGCAGCTAGAGTGTCTTTAACCCAAGCCAGCGAGCGCTGGCTTGTGGCCACCCTGTTGATGAGAAGTAGCATGGATCGCGCGCACGCCAAACCGACCGAAGACCGGTCCACCATCCTTGTGGTGGACGACTATCCAGAGAACCTGCTGAGCATGCGGGCGCTGCTGGAGCGCCAGGATTGGCAAGTGATGACCGCCCCGTCAGGGGTAGAAGCGCTGGGCCTGCTGCTGCAGCATGAAGTGGACCTGGTCCTGCTCGACGTGCAGATGCCCGGCATGGATGGCTTTGAAGTGGCCAGGTTGATGAAAGGCAGCCAGCGTACGCGCCTGACGCCGATCATTTTCCTGACTGCCAACGAGCAGTCCGAAGCGGCAGTACTCAAAGGGTACGCCAACGGGGCAGTGGACTACCTGTTCAAACCCATCGACCCGGAAATCCTCAAGCCCAAAGTCCAGGCCATTCTCGAGCAGCAGCGCAGCCGGCGCGAGCTGCAACGTCTGACGCGTGACCTGGAGGCGGCACGCGCCTTCAACGCCTCGGTGCTGGAGAATGCCGCCGAAGGCATCATGGTCATCGATGAAATCGGCAACATCCGCTTCGCCAACCCGGCGATTTCTCGCTTGCTCGGGGCTACGGTGGATGAGCTGCAAAGCGCCAGGCTGCTGGACTTCATCGAGAAGCCCAGCGTCGCCAGCTGGCATGAGTCGGAATTCTTCCGCGCCTATACCCTGCGTGATATCCACCGCGTGCACGACGCCATTCTGCGGACCTATTCCGGGCAGTCCTTGCCGGTGTCATTGTCTTGCGCGCCGTTGGCCAGCGAAAAGGCCATGGTGCTGACAGTGCAGGACATGTCAGTGGTGCGTAACCTGCACCAGCAATTGGAATTCCAGGCGGTTACGGACCCACTCACCGGCTTGCTGAACCGGCGCGGCTTCTACCAGACCGTGGAAAGCGCCCTGGTGCGCAATGAACGCCCGGAGAAAAGCCAGGCCTTGCTGTACCTGGACATGGACGGCTTCAAGCGCATCAATGATACCCATGGTCACGACGCCGGTGACCGGGTGTTGCGCTGGGTGGCCATGCAGCTCAAGGAGCTGCTGCGACCTTATGACATCATCGGGCGAATTGGCGGAGATGAGTTCACGGTACTGCTGGACACCCTGGACTACCCCGAGCAAGCCGCCAAGGTGGCGGAGAAGATCCTCGAGCGGATGCGTAGCTGCCGTGAAATCGACGGTCTCGAAGTGACCCTGGGTATAAGCATCGGTATCGCGACCTATCCCGAATGCGGTGTAAACCTTGAGCACCTGCTCCGGGCCGCGGATATCGCCATGTATGCCGCCAAACAGGCCGGCAAGCAGCAGTACCGCTATTACGATCAGGATCTGAACGTGCGGGCCCGCTCGCGGCTGTTGCTGGAAGAGAGTGTGTCGGCAGCCATCGAGCATAAAGAGTTCTCGCTGGTGTACCAGCCACAGGTTCGCCTGGCCGATGGGCGCCTGCGTGGTTTCGAGGCATTGTTGCGTTGGCAACACCCCAGCGTGGGAGACGTACCGCCGGGGTTGTTCATCCCCCTGCTGGAGGAAGCCCGGCTGATCAGCCGGCTGACCTCATGGATCTATCAGGAAGGCGCCAGCCAGCGTAAGCACTGGCGCGAGCGTTTCGATGAAGACCTGGTGCTGGCGGTGAGCTTGAGTAACGCTCAATTCAGCATGCCTAACCTGATCACCGAGTTGCAGCATGCCATTTCCACTCATGGCTTGATGCCCCAGCAGCTTGAAATCGAAGTAATAGAGCCTTCGTTGCTGCATAACCTGGAAGAGAGCCGGCGCCAGCTTTCCCTGCTCCGCGGCCTGGGCGTCCGAGTGGCCCTGGATGACTTCGGCTGGGACCACTGCTCGCTGAAGATCCTCCGAGACTTGCCTATCGATACCCTCAAGCTGGATCGGCAGTTGGTAGCACGGCTTCCGAACTCGGAGCGCGATGCGGGTATAGCCCGGACGATCCTGGATCTGTGTCGCCAGTTCTCTATCACAGTCATCGCCGAGGGCGTGGAAACGGCTGAACAGTCCCGCTGGCTGCGTGGCAACGGATGTGAGTACATCCAAGGCTTCGTCATCGCGCACCCGTTGACAGCGAGCGATGCGAGTCAGTTTCCGGCGCGCTACCAGTGGGATTTCGCTTAGAGCCGGCCCCGGTAAAGGGTGGCAAGGCGTGGTAGGCACCAGCGGGCCTGACAGTTCGGCCTGGCCAATTGGCACTTTGCTGGCATCCATCGCCGGCAGCGCTTAGAAGCCTGGAGCAAATCTTCATTGAAGCGATGACGAACAGGGGTAGACACCCATGTGGCGATGGTTTCAGTGCATTGGCCTGGTGGCGGTGCTTGCCCTACCAACGGTCGGCTGGAGCGATACCCTGCGCTTGGTCGGCGATCCGTGGCCGCCTTTCGTCGGCACCAGCCTGAAAGACGGCGGCCTGGCCACGGCCATCGTGCGCGCGGCGCTGGAGCGGGCTCATTACCAGGTCACCTTCGAAGAGGCGCCATGGGCTCGCGCGCTCAAGGGCATCGAGGAAGGCCGTTACGATGTACTGGTCGATGCCTGGTACAGCGACGAGCGCGCCCGGATCGGGCGTTTCTCGGCCCCCTTCCTTACGAACCGGCTGCGGTTCGTCGCGCTTCGGGGCAGCAATATTTCCGTTGCCCGAGGGTTGTCTGCCTTATACCCCTATTCCATTGCCGTAGTGCGCGGTTACGCCTATACCCCTGAATTCGACAATGACCCGCAACTGAAGAGGGTCCCGGTTCAAAGCTTCCAGGCGGCGCTCTCCATGCTGGCGGCGGGTCGCGTTCAACTGGCCCTGGAAGATGAATATGTTGCCGACTACCTGCTGGCGTTGCAGCCTGCGACGGTGCGGGACAACCTCAAGCTCCTCGACCCGCCATTGGCGGAAAACGGTTTGAGGATTTTGATAAGCCTGAAGCGCCCCGACTATGGCGCCATCGCGGAGGCCTTCAACCAAGCCATCGCCGCGATGCGCGCTGACGGCTCCCTGCAAGCCTTGTTCAAAGCCTATGGCGTCACAAGCCCGGTGCCGGTGCCCTGACCGGGGCAGGCTGCGCCAGATGGGCCGCCATGGTGCGTAGTGGCGCCAGTTGTCGCGCGATCAGCGCAAGTTGGCTCTGCACCAGCCGCTGGCTCTCGTCGAGCTCCTCGGGCATTTGCTCCAGGTGTTCAGCCATCGCCTGTTCCGTTTCGTTTTCCACGGCCACGCTGGTGCGCTCGGCCAGGCCTTGGGCTATTTCGTCCAGGCTCACGGCCAGGCGCTCGCCCACCTTGCCGATCAACTCATCACGTACGTCTTCCGGCAAGGTGGTGCCGCGATGGGCACCCAGGCCGGAGAGGTAGCTGAGCAAGGTATGGGACAACACCAGGAAACGGAACCCGGCATCGGCCTCCTTCCGGAAGTGACCTGGCTCCAGCAGCATGTTGGAGAGTGTTGTGGACAGCGCCGCATCGGCGTTATGGGCATTGCGTCGGGCCAGGCGGTAAGCCAGGTCGTCGCGCTTGCCCTCGGCATACTGGCGCAGGATCTGCCGTAGGTATTCGCTGTTGCAGCTCAGGGTATTGGCCAGCACCTTGTTCAGTCTTCGACCTTGCCAGTCCGGCAAGAACAGGAACACTGCCAGGCCGGCGATCAGGCTGCCTAATAGCGTATCGAGCAGGCGTGGCAGGAACAGGCCATAGCCATTGCCCGTCTGGTTGAAGCAGAACAGTACCATCAGGGTGATCGCTGCCGTTGCCAGGGTATACCGGGTAGTGCGGTTGACGAAGAACACCAGGCCGGCGGCCACCGCAAAGAAGGACTGGATGATCGGGCTGGGGAACAGATCGAACAGCGCCCAGCCCGCGGTCAGACCGATGGCCGTGCCGATGATCCGCTGGCCAAGCTTGCGGCGGGTAGCGCCATAGCTGGGCTGGCAGACGAACAGAGTGGTCAGGATGATCCAGTAGCCCTGGCTGGGGTGAATGAGGTGCACCATGCCATAGCCGATCGTCAGCGCCAGGGGCAGGCGCAAGGCGTGGCGAAACAGCAGGGAGGTGGGGGTCAGGTGTTGCCGGATCCGTTTCCACACGTCACCAAGCGTGCGGGGCGAACGGTCCAGCAGGCTGCTGTCGGTGGCTTCGGCCAGCAGGTCCGGATTGCTCGCATCGCTGAGCAGGCGATCCAGGGTGCCCAGGTTAGTCGCCAGTGCCCTGAGCGAGCGTAGCAAGCCCTTCCAGGCCGGATTGCTCTGGATGCGCAAATGCTCCAGCGAGGCGTGCAGGTCGCTCAGCGCTTCGGCGAAGGAATCGTCATACACGAATGGCTGGCGCAGTTGCAGGGTTTCCGAGAGGCGCTGGCAGGCACTGCCCTGTTGGCGCAGCAGCCGTTGGCAGCGGAACAGGACGTCGCTGTGGAAGAAGGCTTCGGCCAGGGCGTTATAAGGGTAGTGAGTGGAACTAGCGCGCTCGTGAATATCCTGGGCGAGAAAATACAGTTTCAGGTAGCGACTGACCTTGGAGCCAGGCCGGGAATTGCCTACTCGGTTGAAGATGATTTCCTTGGACGTATTCAGCGCAGCCACCACGCGGCCGTTCTGGCGAGCCAGCTCCAGGCGGCGACCCTCCACGTCCAGGCCGCGGATGGGTTCGAACAGGGAAGACTTGATCTTCAGATATTGGCCGAGTTCGAAGAATACCCGCGCCAGGCTCTGCTGCACCGGCTGGTTGGAAAACAGGGCCTGCCACAATACGGACAGCAGGCCGTACCAGGCCGCCCCTGCCACCAGCAAGGCAGGTTCGCGCCAATAGCTGGCCAGCTCGCCGCCGCGCTGGTCTACCCCGATCATGGTGTACACCGCCAGGATGAGCGTGGCATAGGCAATAGCGCCATAACGCTCCCCCAATGCGCCCAGCATCGTCAAGGCAAAGGCGGCGACCGCCATGGCAGGTACGAAAACCAGCGGGTAGGGAAACAGCAGCTCTACCGAAAACGCGGCAATGCTGAAACACACCAGGGTGACCAGCAAGGCGGTCAGGCGCCCTTGCCAGTTGTCGTCGGTTTCGGCAAGGGCGCTGGCGATGATGCCCAGGAAAAGAGGGATCAGCATGTGCAAGTCATGCTGCGACCAGCACAGGGCCATGCTGCCCGTGAGGGCAATGAACACTCGCACGCTGTAGCTGAACTTGTCTCGCGCCCAGAGGCGCCGAAGCGTATTGCCGAGGGATTTGGAAGCCATGGAAAAAAGCCGTGGACAGTATGAGGCGATGATACAGGATCAAGGCAAGCTTCACCTCAGCGGCTCTCCCGGCCTGGCCGCTGGCGCTAAGTGCCAATTTGAATTAGATTTTTACAAATAGAATATTATTTAAATATTAAGAAACATAGTTGAACAATGCGTGTAGGAAAGAGGGAAGTTTTGCCCTTCGAACTTGCCTTGCATAAAACCCGCTTCCCATAATCGCCCAAGTTTCAAAAGTGCAAGGAGCACTGGGTGCAATATGGAGTAGGGGCAAGTTGGCTACGCCTGAGTGAGTGGCTGGAAACAAAAGGCTGGCATCTGCCGGGAAGCGCCATTCGTAGTAACTTGCCATCAAGCGCCTTGATCAGAAGACGGGTGCTCGCTATCCAGAGCGCCAGTGAAGAAGGCCGACGGATCACCGCCATCAGGCTTCGCCAACGTCTTGAAGACCTCGATATCGATGACGTTCTAGACAGCTTGATGGGAGAGGCTGAAACCCTCGCCATGTACATGGCTGCCGCGGCCCTGGGTGGCGGTACTATCGGGGCGATCGGCGGCAGTTTCGCCGGTGGCATGGGCGCGGGGCCGGGGTTCGTCAGTGGTGCCACGCTGGGCCTGCGCACCGCGGGTGCCGCCATTGGCGTCTTTGGGCTCGCTGAGCTGGCCGGTGACCTTGCGGAGAAACTTCCCCGTATCGCCGGCCTGTATGCCCAGGCGTCCTGGCAGGCCTACAACAGCGTCACCGAAAACCGGGATCCGCTGGGCCGGCACTACGCTACAAGGCTCACCGGCAATGGCAGCCTGAAGTTCGGGCTAGCGCATGAAGAAGCGGTGATGCTGCTATTGAGCGCCGTGGTCGCTTACCTGCTGAGGGAGCGGGGCAACCTGAACGGGCTGGCCAGCAAACTGCAAACGACCCAGCGCGGCAAACGGATCGCTCAATGGGTGGCCAAGCACCAGGAGGCCTTGCTGGCCCACCCCGCGCTGCAGCCACGCAGGCCATTGTTCGCAATGGCCGAGGCGCCGCATACCCAGGTGACGCCACTAAGGCATGCGCCCGGCGCGCAGCCGAATGACAAACATGCCCCGCATGGCCGCCAATATCGCCGCGCACCGCGCCACCAGGTGCCTTGCTTCAAGGCCTACAGGTTGCCGAAGAAAAAGATTCCTGAATTCGACCGACAGCTCAAAGGCCAAGAAGGGGGACTGAATGATTTGACGGTTCAGGAGTATTTGGATGGGAGGGCTTTGTTTGGGGCAGGGAATGTGCAGCGAAATAGGCGAGCGGCAATGGATGCCCGTACCAAGTATGCGAAAGGTCTTTATATGGCCATTTCAGATGAACTAGCGCAGCAGGGGGTATCTTGGGATCAGGCAGATCGTATGGCTCAAAAAATGACTGATGAGAAAATGAGAAATTTAGCAGCCTTGCATAATCCCGATATGATTGCTGGTGGAATGGACAGAATCGCTGGGTTTGGTGATCGGCAAGTCAATGCTACTATTGGTCCGCAATGGCGAAGTCGCCTTGGCGAGCTTGATAAAATCGCAAATGAAGTACCCTCGAATCTCAGGCAGCAAACTAAATTGAACGCAGTACTCGTTAGGTGCATGTAGGAGGGCAGCATGGACGATGGCTTTGAATATTTTCTGAAGAAATTCGGTAATGGATTTGATCGGCGCGAAGTTTCTCAAGGTTCTATAGAGCATTACAAAGGAAGGCTTCCTGCCAAACTTATGGAATATTGGCAGGCCTATGGCTGGTGTGGCTATGCAGACGGCTTGTTCTGGACAGTAAACCCTCAGGACTACAAGCCGGTGGTGGACGCTTTTCTTGACGGAACGGAGTTTGCAACCTCTGACACCTACCACGTTATTGCCAAGAATGGATTTGGAGAATTGTATCTTTGGGGAGAAGAGACAGCGCAGTCTCTTACGATATCTTCCTATTTCAATAAATACTTTTACCATGCCTGGGCGCCGAAACGTCATGGAGATCCCCGGGCTGTAACTTCATTCTTTGCGTTCCAGTCACCGGAGTACAACGATCTGGACGGCCTATTTTCACCCGCTCTAAAGACCCTTGGACGTCTAAAATACGACGAAATCTACGGCTTCGTTCCGGCTCTCGCCTTCGGCGGCGAGCCTTCCCTCAAGCGCTTGAAAAAGGTCAAGGACGTGGAGCATATGCTGCTGCTCGCTCAGCTGGAGCCCTTGCAGCACTGGGAGTTTCCGGGTTGGAACTTGGCCGAAGACGTCGATAGCTAAAATTGATACTCGGTGATGCTGCGTTGAAAACTCCCTCGGAATGCTCATTTACAACCCGTAACTCCGCTTCCTCGGCTGTTTTGGTCTTGCCTGCGCGGCCCGGCCTGACCTTCGTCTCAAGACTGTCACACAGACCCTGAAGGCTTGTCTTTATCGAGGGCTTGCCGTGGTGCCGTAGGTTAGTGCGGCTATTCCGAGCCCTATCGCAAGCACTCTTGCTATCGCGATGTTCGACCGGTGCTAGGACGAACAACTGATCTCCAGATGCTTGCCCCAATCCGGTGGCCGCTGCGCATAGGCTTCCATGCCCGCCTCGGCTTCGAAGGGGCGGCACAGTACTTGGTGCAAGCGGCGCACCTCGCTGTAGTCGCCGGCTTCGGCGGCTTCGATTGCGTTTTGCGCCAGGTAGTTGCGCAGGATATACAGCGGGTTTACCGCGTTCATCCGTGCCTGCCGTGCCGGTTGGGCCTCCTCAGGCTGGCGGCCGAGGCGAGCCAGCAGGGCTTCGCTCCAGTTGTCGAACCCGGCCAGGTCGACGAAATCATCCCGCAACTGCCTGAGCGCGAGCGCGGCGGGCTGCTCACCGAGGCGGCGGAAGAACAGGCTGTAGTCCACGGCGCTGCCCTGCATGAGTTGCAACAGGCGTTCGACCAGCTCTTGGTCGTCATCTTCGGCGGTCAGCAAGCCGAGACGACGGCGCATCAGGTCCAGGTAGTGAGCCTGGTAAAGCGGCAGGAACAGGCCAAGGGCTTCCCGCAAGGCCTCGACCTCGATCAGCGGTGTCAACGCTTGGGCCAGGGCACTGAGGTTCCAGTGAGCGATGGGTACCTGGTTGCTGTAGGCATAGCGCCCTTCATGGTCGGAATGGTTGCAGATGAAACGGGCGTCGAAGTCATCCAGGAAGGCGAAGGGGCCGAAGTCGAAGGTGAGCCCCAGGATCGACATATTGTCCGTGTTCATGACGCCATGGCAGAAGCCATAGGCTTGCCATTTGGCGATGAGTTCGGCGTTGCGCTCCACCACGGTACGGAACATCGCCAGGTAGGGCTGCTGCGCCTCGGCGCATTCAGGAAAGTGCGCGGCCAGCACATGATCGGCCAGTTGCTTTTGCAGTTCCGGTTGGCGGGTGTAGTAGAAGTATTCGAAGTGGCCGAAGCGCACATGGCTGGGCGACAGGCGCAGCAAGGTCGCGGCCCGTTCTTGCCGTTCCCGCCATACTGGCGTGTCGGAACCGATTACGCAGAGCGCCCGGGTAGTAGGAATGCCCAAGGCGTGCAGTGCCTCGGAAGCAAGGAACTCACGAATGGACGAGCGCAACACGGCCCGACCGTCGCCCATGCGAGACCAAGGAGTCTGCCCCGCCCCCTTGAGGTGAAGGTCCCAATGTTGTCCTGCCTCGTTGACCACTTCGCCCAGCAACAGTCCGCGGCCGTCGCCGAGTTGCGGGTTGTAATGGCCGAACTGGTGACCCGAATACACCATGGCCCGTGGGTCGGCCGCTTCCCAGAGCTTATGCCCGCTGAATACCTGAGCGAACAGGCTGCCTTCGGCCTCTGCGGGCGCCAGGTCGAGCAGCGCCAGGGCTGCTTCGCTGGCCACCACCAGCCGCGGCGCCTGGATCGGCTCCGGCAGCACATGGGTGGAAAAGGCGTCGCCTAGGCGGGCGAAACGATTATCGAACTGCAGTTCATCCAAGGCTTTCATGGCCACTCACCGAAAAGAGCATAGAGGATGGACCGTTCTCAGGCCGGATCGGTGCGATCGGAACCTGGGTTGCGTACCGCCAGCTGTCGCTCGACGCCCTCGAGGTTCTTCAGGTGCACCTCCAGCTGGCGAAACGATATGTTCACGCCATGCTTCTTGAACTCGGTATTGATGAAGCGGTTGATCTCGTCAAGCGCCGGGTTGCGGTCTCCGAGGTCTCGCACATGCATGCGCAGTTCATGGTCAAGGCTGCTTTCGCCGAAGGCCAGGAAATAGACGAGGGGGGCAGGGTCCTTCAACACCCTGGGGTTTTCGTCCGCGGCTTGCAACAAGAGCTGGCGTACCACGTCCAGGTCCGAACCGTAGTCCACACCGATTTTCAATGTGACCCGGGTAATGGTATCGGTCAGCGACCAGTTGATCAGTTGCCCGGTGATGAAGGTCTTGTTGGGGACAATGATGTCCTTGCGGTCGAAGTCGGTAATGGTGGTGGCGCGAATGCGGATCTTGCTCACCGTGCCGGACAGGTTGCCGATGGTGATGGTGTCACCGATGCGCACTGGGCGTTCGAACAGGATCATGATGCCGGAAATGAAGTTGGCGAAGATCTCCTGCATGCCGAAGCCCAAGCCCACGGACAAGGCCGCCACCAGCCACTGCAATTTGTCCCAGCTCACTCCCAGGGTGGAGAGGGTGGAGACGAAACCGATGCCGGCGATGGTGTACGACAACAAGGTGGTGGTGGCATAGGCGCTGCCCTGGGCCAGATTGAGCTTGGACAGCACGAACACTTCCAGCAGGCCCGGCAGGTTGCCCGCGAGCACGAAGGTGATGCCGATGATCACCAGCGCGCCGAGGAAGTCGCCCAGGCTGATGGGCACCATGCTCATGCTCGCGCCCGTGCCGCTGGTGTATTCGTAGAGGGTGATGTTGTCCAGGTAGGCGAAGACACTGATCAGGTCGGCCCATACCCAGTAAAGCGCGCCAAGGAAGCTGCCCAGCAGCACCAGGCGGATCAGCCTCAGCGACTGCTGGTTCACCTGCTCGATGTCCAGGGTAGGCTCCTCGATCAGGGTCTCCGGGTCACCGCCGGTTTCCCGCGCCGCCTGACGCTTGCTCAGGGCCCGGTTATAGGCCAGGCGCCGGGCCGCTACGCTCAGGCCGCGCACGAAGGCCGCCTCGATCACCAGCCAGAGCATCATCAGGTAAAGGGTGTCGATCAGCCGATCAGTCAGCTTGAGCGCGGTGTAGTAGTAGCCGAAGCAGACCGCCAGGAACAGGCCCACGGGCAGCAAGGTGAAGGCGACGCCGATCAGCTTGCGGAACAGCGAGGCATTGCGATGGGTGGGGCTGGACAGCAGCAGGCGGCTGAGCAGCCAGGCCATGAGGGCGAAGCAGGCCAGCACCACCAGGATGCCGAGGGTATCGTCGGCCAGCCCGGACGGTTGCAGTTCCGCCACCGCCACCACCGCCACCAGGGCCATGACCACGATGCCCAGGCGCCGCACCCAGCCCTGAAGGAAGGTGACCTGGGCCTTTTCCCAACGGAAGTGAAGCTCGGCGACCCCGCCCGGTGCCAGCACCCGGTAGGCCGTGTAGAACACCAGCCAGGCCTGTGCCATTTGCAGCAGGGCCGAGCCCAGGCTCAGGTTCTGCCCGCGCGCGTCGATCTGCAGGGCGATACCGCACACCGCCAGGGCCAGGGCGACCGGCATGGCCAGCAGTACGTTCACCAGGATGGCCAGCGGCGTGTGCCATTGGCTATCGCGGCGGAAATGCCCGACGTTTCGGTGGACCTGGCCGAGCTTGTCGTACAGGTACTTGCGGCGCCACAGCAAGGCGCCAATGGCCAGCAGCAACGGAAGGAACAACAGCGGGCGTTGCGCCAGGCCGTCGGCAAGTTCCTTGACGCTCGATACCCAAGGCAGGGTGGTCACCTGCTTGGCCATGCGCCGCGGCAGGTTGCTCAGCCACTCGGTGTCCAGGGGTTTGTTGCTGGGAATCCAGAACATCTGTTCGTCCAGGGTCGCGCGCAGCCCCTGGGCGGTGTCCAGCAATTGCTTCTGGTTGAGTTGCAGTGTGATGGATTCATTGAGCAGGGCGCTGAGTTCCCGGTTCAGGCGCTCGAGCAGGTCCGCTCGGGTCACGGCCATGTCCAGCAGCGACTTGCGCAGCGCCGGGGTGGCCTGCTCCGCGGGCTGGCTGGCGAGCAGGTTATCCACGTAGGTCGCCGGGTTGCTCAGGGCCTCGCGTTGCTGATTGACGTCGAACTGATACAGGCGGATGTCGGCGATGCGATCTGCCAGGTTCCGGTCCACCTTGAGGGTGGGCAGCGCCTGCTTCTGGGTATAGAGGATCTTGGACAGCAGCAGGCTGCCCTTGAGGACGTTGATCTGCTCATCCAGGGCCTGGTCAGCCTGGGTCAGGGTGTCCAGTTGCTGTTTGGTGTGCAGGTTGCGCTGGGTCAGCTCGTTGAGCTCGTCCGTGCTGCGCAGCAGGTAGTCCGAGAGCTTCACGTTGGTCGCGCTTTCGGTGGCCAGCAAGCTGCTGTTGCCCGCTTTCTGCGCCTCCAGCGACTGCTGTGTCACGGTTTCCTGGGATTGCGCCAGGCGCTTCTGGTTGATCAGTGACTGCAGGTCCTGGATTTCCTGCGCCAAGCGACCGATTTTCTCTATCAGCAGGTCGTGCTGGCTGTTGCCCAGGTCTTGCAGCAGGCTGTTGCCGGCCAGTTCCTGGCGGCGCAGGTTGATCAGCGCATTGAGCGAAGCCTGCTCGGCCAGGTATTGATTGCGCAGGTCTGAACTGAGCGGTTTACCCGCGTCCTTGCCGTTTTTCAGGATGGCGTTGATCTGGCCGATCCGGGTTTGCGCGTCGGCGATCTCGGTCTGGGCCCGCTCCGGACGGGTTTGCGCGGTGATGGCCAGGGTATTGGCTTCCCCCAAGGCCTTTTGCAGCTCAGTCTGCTGGTTGCCGCGATCGGCCAGCAATTGCTCCAGCTGAGGCACGCTGGCATTGGCATAGCGCTGTGCCACGGGCAGTGTCCGGGTTGCTTTCAGGCGGTCCAGCTCGCGCTGGTTCTCGCTGGTTTGCCGCGGCGCCTCGGCGATCTGTTGCTTCACTTGCGCCAGTTGTTGTTCTCGCTCGGCCTTGGTGCCGAGCAGCGCCAGGGTTTGCTCCAGTACCTGCTCCAGGGCTTTCTGGTCGGCGTCCGGCAGCTTGCGTTCAGCGATATGGTCGAGGCTTTGCTGGACGCTGGCCGGGGTGGGCGCGTCCGCGGCAATCGCCATGGGAGTGAGCAACCCAAGTAGGGCTGCCCAGAGAAAAGCACGAAGAATAGGCATGGCTAAGAAAGGTCAACTGACGAAACCTGGAAGTTTACCGGCTCCGGCCTTTCCTGTGGCAGCGTTATGCGGCTGGGTCGTGCATCCCGGCGCGCATTTTCAAACCAGTAGTTAGAGGAACAGCCCGGGCCCAGGTTTGCTACCTTCGGGGAAACGTACCCCCACCTTGGCGATGCGGTTGGCATCCATGAGCGCTACGGTCCACAGCGTGCCGTTCCATTCAACCTGGTCACCCACCACGGGCGCGCCACCCACGCGGTGACTGATGAACCTGCCAAGGGAGGTTTGCGGGTCCTCGCCTTCAAGCTGCAGGCCATAGAGCGCGGCGACCGCGCCCAGTTCGGCGTCGCCCTCGAGCACGAAGTCGCCGAAAAAGCGCAGGTCCAGCCCGCGTTCCGGGGCCTGGCTGAACAATTTGCCCAAGGCCGGCAGGTCATGCTCATGGCCGATCACGCAGAGAATATCGTCCGCTTCCAGCACCGTACTGCCGGACGGGTGCAACAACTGCTCGTTGCGGAAAAGCGCGGCGATGCGCGTGCCTTCCGGCATTTTCAGTTCCCGCAGCGCGGCGCCGATGCACCATTTTTCGGCGCCCAGTCGATAGACGAACAGCTCCCACTCGCTGGTGTGGTGCACCTCCAGGGCGGAGCGGGAGATCGGCGCCGGATCCGGCGGTACCGTAACCTTGAGCAGGCGCGCCATCCACGGCAGGCTGGTGCCCTGCACGAGCAGCGAAACCAGCACGATGAAAAAGGCCAGGTTGAAGTACAGCTGGGCCTGGGGCAGCCCGGCCATCAGCGGAAACACCGCCAGGATGATGGGGACCGCGCCGCGCAGGCCTACCCAACTGATGAAGCCTTTCTCACGCCCATGGAAGGCCTTGAAAGGCGCCAGGCCTACCAGTACCGAGAGCGGCCGCGCAAAGAGAATCATCCACAAGGCCAGTGCCAGGGCGGGCAGCGCGATCGGCAGCAGGTCATGAGGTGTGACCAGCAAGCCCAGCACCAGGAACATGCCGATCTGGGCGAGCCAGGCCATGCCGTCGAGCATGTGCAGGATGCCATGGCGGCTGCGCACCGGCCTGTTGCCGATGACCAGACCACAAAGGTACACGGCCAGGAAGCCGCTGCCATGCAAGGCATTGGTCAGTGCGAATACCGCCAGGCCGCCACTGATGACCAGCAGCGGATACAGCCCGTTGGCCAGGTTGATGCGGTTCACGAGGGTAAGCATCAGCCAGCCGCCCGCCAGCCCGACCAGCCCGCCGATGCCGAATTCACGAACCAGATGCATCAGCAGGCCCAGATGGAAACCCGTTTCGCCGCTGGCAAGCATGTCGATGAGGGTAACGGTCAGGAATACCGCCATGGGGTCATTACTGCCGGACTCGATCTCAAGGGTGGCGGTGACCCGCTCGTTCAAGCCCTTGCCGCCCAGCAAGGAGAACACCGCCGCAGCATCCGTTGAGCCGACGATGGCGCCGATCAGCAGCCCTTGCATGAGGTTGAGGTCGAATAGCCAGGCCGCCACGACGCCGGTGAGCCCGGTGGTGATCATCACGCCCACGGTGGCCATTGACAGCGCCGGCCACAAGGCTACCCGGAAGCTGGCGACCCGGGTGCGCAAGCCGCCGTCCAGCAAGATCACCGCCAGGGCGAGGTTGCCGACCAGATAGGCCGTAGGATAGTTGTCGAAGACGATGCCGGCACCATCCACGCCTGCGACCATGCCAACCGCCAGGATGATGACGAGAATCGGAATGCCGAGGCGAGACGAGAGCGAGCTCACCAGAATGCTCGCACCGACCAGCAACGCGCCGATGAGGAACAGGCTGTTGATGGTTGCGGCATCCAAGGGCAGTACTCCATTCAAATCAAGGGCAAGGCACGTGCAGAGAACGTGCCAACCGATTCTAACCCGTAGCTTTGGCATTCTGTCAAAGCACGTCTGATTCTGATGCCAAGGGTAGGCCGCGGAAATGAAACGGCCCGGCTATCAGCCGGGCCGCAGGGTGTCGCAACCAGGGTCAGCCGATGGTCATCAGGCTGGCGTTCCCTCCCGCGGCGGCCGTGTTGACGCTGACGGCCCGCTCGATGACCAGGCGTTCCAGGGCGATGCCGGTTTCACCATGGGACAGCCCCTGCACGCCGATGATCGCGCCGGCGCGGGCCGCGATGGCTTCGCACAGGCCACGCAACTGATCGGAATCACCGTGGTGGATGACCGCGTCGAAGTGCGCCTCGTCGCGCTTCCAGTCCGCGATGAGCTGGATTCGACCCTGTACTTCCTTGGGCAGACGGTTGACCAGGCCGCGAGCCGGCTCGCCATCGGCGAAGACAGCCCGACTGCCCACCGCCAGCACTGCGGCCAGTTGGGTCAGCAGGTCGGCTTCGTTATCGGCCAGGCAAAGCACTTGCTCGCGCGGCAGAATGGTATAGCTGTTGCGTTCGCCCGTCGGGCCTGGCAGCAGGCGAGTCACACCGCTCTGAGATTGTGCGGTGTACTGGTTGCAGGCCTCCACCAGGCTTGCTTCCTGCTTGCTTTCGCCCCAGGCCTTGAGCGCCTGCAGCGGCTTGAGCAGGGCCTCGCGGGCGCGGCTGTCCGGGGTGGCCAGGTCGCTGCGCTCGAAGGTACGGAGCACTGCATCGGCCGGCCGGGTAGACAGCAGACGGTACAGGTACAGCGGGCCGCCCGCCTTGGGCCCCGTCCCGGAAAGGCCTTCGCCACCGAAGGGCTGGACACCCACCACGGCGCCGACGATATTGCGGTTCACATACAGGTTGCCGGCGTTGACGTTCTCTACCACCTTGGCGATGGTTTCGTCGATCCGGGTGTGGACCCCAAGGGTCAGGCCATAACCAGAAGCGTTGATCTGGCCGATCAAGGCGTCCAGGTCCTTGCGCTTGTAGCGCACCACGTGGAGCACAGGGCCGAAGATTTCCCGCTTGAGCTCATCGAAGCTTTCCAGCTCGATCAGGGTCGGCATCACGAAGGTGCCCCGGCGGCATTCGGTGCTGTCGGCGATCGCCACCTGATAAATCGTGCGGCCTTTTTCGCGCATGCCCTGGATATGCTGCTCGATACCGGCCTTGGCTTCGGCATCGATCACTGGCCCGATATCCACCGCCAGACGCTCCGGATTACCCAGGCGAGCCTGGGCCATGGCGCCCTTGAGCATTTCGATCACGCGGTCGGCGCTGTCTTCCTGCAGGCACAGCACCCGCAGGGCGGAGCAACGCTGGCCAGCACTGTCGAACGCCGAGGACACCACGTCGATCACTACCTGTTCGGTGAGGGCGGAAGAATCCACGATCATTGCGTTCTGGCCGCCGGTTTCAGCGATCAGCGGAATCGGCCGGCCCTGGGCATCCAGGCGTCCGGCGATGTTGCGCTGGAGCAGCCGGGCCACCTCGGTGGAGCCGGTGAACATCACACCCTTGACGCGTTCGTCGCCTACCAGGCGAGCGCCCACGGTTTCACCGCGGCCTGGCAGCAATTGCACCACACCCTCGGGAATGCCGGCTTCCAGCAGGATTCGCACAGCCTGTGCCGCGACCAGAGGCGTCTGCTCGGCGGGCTTGGCCAGTACAGGGTTGCCCGCGGCCAGGGCGGCGGCGACCTGGCCGGTGAAGATGGCCAGAGGGAAGTTCCACGGGCTGATACACACCACCGGCCCGAGCGGGCGATGAGCTTCGTTGGTGAAATCGTGGCGAGCCTGCACGGCGTAATAGCGCAGGAAGTCCACGGCTTCGCGCACTTCAGCGATGGCGTTGGCGAAGGTCTTGCCAGCCTCGCGCACCAGCAGGCCCATCAAGGGCTGGATCTGCGCTTCCATGAGGTCCGCGGCGCGCTCGAGGATGGAGGCACGCTCCACTGGCGGGGTCGCTTGCCAGATAGGGCCGTTGATCAGGGCGCACTGGATGGCGGCGTCCACGTCGCTGATGTCCGCTTCCTGTACCTGGCCAACCACATCGCGGCGGTCCGCCGGGTTCAGCACCGGCTGCGCCTGGCCCTGTGAGGCTTCGCAACCGAGCAGCGGGCCGGCCGTCCAGTCGTTATGAGCGGTGGCCAGCAGGGCGCTGCTCAGGGAAGCCAGGCGGTGTTCGTTGGCCAGGTCGATGCCTGCCGAGTTCTGGCGGTCGCTGCCATAGAGGTCCCGCGGCAGCGGGATACGCGGATGCGGCAGGCCGAACGCGCCTTCCTGGGCGCCCAGGCGCTCGATGGTGGCCACCGGGTCGGCCACCAGTTCCTGGATGGAAATGGAGTGGTCGGCGATGCGGTTGACGAAGGACGTGTTCGCACCGTTTTCCAACAAGCGGCGCACCAGGTAGGCCAGCAGCGTTTCATGGGTACCCACGGGCGCGTACACACGGCAGGGGCGATTGAGCTTGCCATCGGCGATCTTGCCCACCACTTGCTCGTACAGCGGTTCGCCCATGCCGTGCAGGCACTGGAACTCGTACTGGCCGGGGTAGTAGTTCTGGCCGGCGATCTGGTAGATGGCCGCCAGGGTATGGGCGTTATGAGTGGCGAATTGGGGATAGATGGCTTCCGGTGCTGCCAGCAGCTTGCGGGCACAAGCGATGTAGGACACGTCCGTGTACACCTTGCGGGTATAGACCGGGTAGCCTTCCAGCCCTTCCATCTGGGCGCGCTTGATCTCGCTGTCCCAATAGGCACCTTTCACCAGGCGAATCATCAGGCGATGCCGGCTGCGCCGGGCCAGGTCGATCACGTAGTCGATCACGTAAGGGCAGCGCTTCTGGTAGGCCTGGATCACGAAGCCGATGCCGTTCCAGCCAGCCAGTTGCGGCTCGAAGCACAGGCGCTCGAGCAGGTCCAGGGACAGCTCGAGGCGGTCCGCTTCCTCGGCATCGATGTTCAAGCCGATATCGTATTGCTTGGCCAGCAGCGTCAGCGAGAGCAGACGAGGGTAGAGTTCGTCCATCACGCGCTCGTACTGGGCGCGGCTGTAGCGCGGGTGCAGCGCGGACAGCTTGATGGAGATGCCGGGGCCTTCGTAGATGCCACGGCCATGGGAGGCCTTGCCGATGGAATGAATGGCCTGCTCGTAGGACGCCAGGTACTTCTGGGCGTCGTGCTCGGTCAATGCCGCTTCGCCCAGCATGTCGTAGGAATAGCGGAAACCCTTGCTCTCGAACTTGCTGGCATTGGCCAGGGCTTCGGCAATGGTTTCACCTGTCACGAACTGTTCGCCCATCAGGCGCATGGCCATGTCCACGCCCTTGCGGATCATGGGCTCGCCGCTCTTGCCGATGATCCGGCTCAGGGAGGAGGTAAGACCGGCTTCA
This sequence comes from Pseudomonas massiliensis, assembly GCF_000826105.1. Classification (GTDB taxonomy): domain Bacteria; phylum Pseudomonadota; class Gammaproteobacteria; order Pseudomonadales; family Pseudomonadaceae; genus Aquipseudomonas; species Aquipseudomonas massiliensis. The sequence goes on from NZ_CCYK01000004.1 coordinate 199,663, forward strand.
TTGTGAGTGGACACTAGCTTCCCGGTGAGCAGAAGGCCCCAGGTGGCTGCATTGACGAACAGCGATGGGCTGTTGCCCAAGTGCGGTTGCCAGTTGCCATTGCTGATCTTGTCCCGGATGAGCGCGTCCCGGGTGCCCTTGTCGGGAATGCGCAGCAGGGCCTCGGCCAGGCACATCAGCGCAACGCCTTCCTGGGACGACAGCGAAAATTCCTGTAGCAGCCCTTGAACCAGGCCCGCCCGGCCCGTGGCGTTCTTCTGGTTGCGCAGTTTCTCGGCGATGCCGGCGGCCAGCTTGTTCGCAGCCTCGCCCATGGCGGCAGGCAGTCGCGCCTGCTCCAGCAGCATGGGAACCATTTCCTGTTCGGGCCGGCGATAGGCGCCAGTGATCGCTGCCCGTAAAACCGATTGCGGCAGGATGCTTTCAGCGAATTCCAGGAAGCATTGGTGCATGCCTTCCGCAGGTACTTCACCTGCATCCTCACCAAGGGTGGCGACGCTGCCGTTGAGTTCGGTCAGGGAGGCCCCACCCTCGAGCTTCTCCAGATAGTTGAAGATCGCTTGCTTGATGAGCCAGTGCGGCGTGCGGTCGATGGACTGAGCCGCCGCCTTCAAGCGCTCGCGGGTCGGGTCGTCAAGTTTGACCCCAAGGGTGGTCGTCGCCATTTTTGATTGTCCTCATCGGGTTGCCACTGTCGCGTGGCTTGTGCGTGGCGGAAGATTATCTGGGGGCTTGACGGGGTGCAACCGGGTGCAACCCAAAAAGGGGAACTATTTGTCCGGACGGCTGACTGGCCGAATATGATCAGAGGTTTCGCCCTAAAAAGGTGCGTTAGCCCGGAGTGAGGGTGTACTTAGGGACCTGTCTGATACTCCTGTAGGACTCTTCCTAAACTGCCCGTTCGCCCTTGTATCGATGTCGCTCGCCTCCCTAGGATGCCGCTCTCGGTGCAACCCTGGTGCACCTAATAAAAAGGGCAGGAGTACCCATGAGCCTGAGCAATCCGACACTGGTCGCTTTCACCATCTACATCGGTCTGATGCTGCTGATAGGCCTGCTGGCCTGGCGCGCCACCCGTAACCTCTCGGACTATATCCTTGGTGGTCGCCGCCTCGGGAGCTTCGTTACCGCCCTGTCTGCCGGGGCATCGGACATGAGCGGCTGGCTGCTGATGGGCCTGCCGGGGGCCATTTTCGTCAGTGGCCTGTCCGAGGTCTGGATCGCCATCGGCCTGGTCATCGGCGCCTACCTGAACTGGCGGCTGGTGGCGGGCCGCCTCCGGGTGCATACCGAGCATAATGGGGATGCCCTGACGCTGCCCGATTACTTCGCCGCTCGCTTCGAAGACCGGCACGGCCTGCTACGGGTGCTCTCGGCGGTTGTCATCCTGGTGTTCTTCACCATCTATTGTGCTTCCGGCATCGTGGCGGGGGCTCGCCTGTTCGAGAGCACCTTCGACCTTCCCTATGAAACCGCTCTGTGGGCAGGCGCGGCGGCCACCATCGCCTATACCTTCCTCGGTGGTTTCCTGGCGGTAAGCTGGACCGATACCGTGCAGGCTTCGCTCATGCTGTTCGCGCTCATTCTTACGCCCATTGTGGTAGTCCTGGCCAGTGGCGGCGTGGATACGGCGCTCTGGCACATCGAGGCCGCCAGGCCGGCCAGCTTCGATCTGTTCACCGGCACCACCTGGCTGGGCATCGCCTCGCTGCTGGCCTGGGGCCTGGGCTATTTCGGCCAGCCGCATATCCTGGCTCGCTTCATGGCCGCCGGCTCGGTGAAGGCGATCCATCATGCGCGGCGCATTTCCATGGCCTGGATGGTGCTGTGCCTGGCAGGCACCAGCGCGGTGGGCTTCTTCGGCATCGCCTATTTCGAGGCTTATCCTGATGCCGCGGTGGTGCTGAAGGACAACCCCGAGCGCATCTTCATCGAGATCACCCAGTTGCTGTTCAATCCGTGGATCGCAGGCGTACTGCTTTCCGCCATCCTGGCGGCGGTCATGAGCACTCTGAGCTGCCAATTGCTGGTGTGCTCCAGCTCCCTGACCGAGGACTTCTACCGGCATTTCCTGCGCAAGGACGCTTCCCAGCGTGAGCTGGTCTGGGTAGGGCGTGCCATGGTGCTGCTCGTGGCACTGGTCGCTATCTACCTGGCCGCGGACCCGGACAGCCGTGTACTTGACCTGGTCAGCTACGCCTGGGCTGGCTTCGGTGCCGCCTTCGGCCCGGTGGTCATCATTTCGGTGCTCTGGAAAGGCATGACGCGTAATGGCGCCCTGGCGGGCATCGTGACCGGGGCGGTTACCGTGGTGGCATGGAAACAGCTGATGAGCGGGACCGGCGTCTATGAAATCATCCCTGGGTTTGTCCTGGCCTGCCTGGCGATCATGGCAGTCAGTGCCGCTGGCCAGGCCGGTGATTCCGTAGCCAAGCGTTTCGAAGCCGCCAACCAGGCCTGGCGCGCCGCGCGTCGATAGGCGCCATCGGGCCCCTTGGCCTTTGGCTGGGGGGCCGCTGCGGGGTAAACTTGCCGCCCCTGCAGGAGTAACCATGAATTACCGCCACGCCTTCCATGCCGGCAACCATGCCGATGTCTTCAAGCACCTGGTGCTCAGCCGTCTTATCGCGCTGATGTCGCGCAAGGAGCAACCCTTCGCCTATCTCGACACCCATGCCGGGGTAGGCCTGTACGACCTGCATGGAGATCAGGCCAGCCGGACGGGCGAGTACCTGGAGGGTGTGTCGCGCCTGTGGGGCGCGCAAGAGGTGCCGGAGTTGGCGGCAGACTACCTGCGTATCCTGCGCAAGCTCAATCCCGACGGCACACTGCGTTACTACCCTGGCTCCCCTGAGCTGGCGCGCCGCCTGGCTCGCCAGCAGGACAGCCTGCAATTCAACGAAAAGCACCCCGACGACGGCCTGGCGCTCAAGGAAAACATGAAGCGTGACCCTCGCGTGGCGGTCCATCGCGGCGAAGGCTGGCACGTGCCCAGGGCCTTGCTTCCCACTCCGGAAAAGCGGGCGATCATCCTGGTGGACCCGCCTTTCGAGCAGCCTGATGAGCTTCAGCGTTGCGCCAAGGCCATGAAGGAAGCCATCGCTCGCATGCGTCAGGCGGTGGTAGTGCTCTGGTATCCGATCAAGGACGAAAGGGCGATGCGGCGTTTCTACCAGGAACTCACCAGCACAGGCGCGCCCAAGTTGCTCAAGGCGGAGCTTTTCGTCCATCCGGCAGACACCGACACTCGGCTCAATGGTTCCGGCCTGGCGATCAGCAATCCGCCGTGGGGGTTGGAAGAGGAGCTCCATGGCCTGCTGCCCTGGCTGGCGCAACTGCTAGGCCAGAGCCAGGGTAGCTGGCGGATGGACTGGCCCATTCCCGAATAACCCGCTACAGGGCCGGCCCCAACCCTGCTTATACGCGAAAGGCTGGCGCGCCGGCCGGCATGATCAGGCCGGCAGGCACACCCCGGTACCGCCAATGCCGCAATAGCCGCCTGGGTTCTTGGCCAGGTATTGCTGATGGTAAGCCTCCGCGTAATAGAACGCCGGGGCGTTCTGGATCTCGGTGGTGATTTCCGGGTGCCCGGCCTTGCGCAGTTCGCCCTGGAAGGCCTCCCGGCTGGCCAGCGCGGCGTGAAGCTGCGCTTCGCTGTTGACGAAAATCACCGAGCGGTACTGGGTGCCAATGTCATTGCCCTGGCGCATGCCCTGGGTAGGATTGTGGGACTCCCAGAATACTTTCAGCAGGGCTTCGTAGGAGGTTTCCTTCGGGTCGAAGACTACCATCACCACTTCGCTGTGCCCGGTCAGGCCCGAGCAGACTTCTTCATAGGTAGGATTGGGGGTATACCCGCCGGCATAGCCCACGGCTGTGGTATAGACGCCCGGCTGTTGCCACAAGCGGCGCTCAGCGCCCCAGAAGCAGCCCAGCCCGAAATAGGCCACTTCCAATCCGGCAGGGAAGGGCGCTTGCAGGGTGCGGCCGTTGACGAAATGTTCTTCAGGCACAGCCATGGGGGTTTCCCGCCCGGGCAGCGCTTGCTGCTGGGTCGGCAATTCGTTTTTGTTCACGAGGATCTCAGAGCGCAAGACCATGGCTTTCTCCGCAAAGGTTGGCGACAGACCCACAGTGTGCCCGAGCCGGGCGCGGCTGTCAGGCCATCGGGCCGCGGGGGTAGCGTTTCAAGGCGTCCACCAGTCGCGCCGAGGGGATAGGACGGTCGAACAAGTACCCCTGGCCCACGTCACAACGATGACGGCGCAGGAAGTTGAGCTGTTCGGCCGTCTCGATGCCCTCGGCCACGACCTTGAGCTTGAGGTTGTGCGCCATGGCGATCACGGCCGAGGTGATTTCCATATCGTCCTGGCTGGTGGGGATATCGTTGATGAAGCTGCGGTCGATCTTGATGATGTCGATCGGAAACTTCTTCAGATAACTGAGGGACGAATAACCCGTGCCGAAGTCGTCCATGGCCAGCGACAGCCCCAGGCCTTTGAGCTGCCCTAGCAGTTGGCGGGTATCTTCGGTCGCCTCCAGCAACAGGCCCTCGGTAAGCTCCAGCTCCAGCAGGCTTGGAGGCAGTCGCTCCTCGGTCAGGATCTGACTGATGGAAGCGACCAGGTCCGGGTCGGAGAACTGCTTGGGCGAGAGGTTGATCGCCACGTGCAGTGGACCATGGCCGGCGGCCGTCAACTGGCGGCTCATGCGACAGGCCTGGCGGACTACCCACTTGCCGATGGGAATGATCAGCCCGGTTTCCTCGGCCACACTGATGAACTGATCAGGGCGAATCATGCCTTTTTCAGGATGATTCCAGCGCAACAGGGCTTCCATGCCCAGCAGGCGGCCGGTGCGCAGGCAAAGCTTGGGCTGGTAGAACACTTCCAGCTCGTTCTGGGTCAGGGCCCGGCGCAGATTGTTTTCCACGAACAGCTTGTAGTTGGCCTCGGCATTGAGCACTTCGGTGAACACCTGCACCTGATGCTTGCCATTGGCCTTGGCCTTGTGCAGCGCCAGCCCTGCATTCTTCATCAGGGTCTGCGGGTCTCGCCCGTGCAGTGGCGCGCAGGCCAGCCCTACCGAGGCCGTGACGTTGATCAGCTGGTTATCCACGAACATGGGCTTGTCGAGGGTCTTGAGCACCTGCAGTGCCAGCTGCTGAGCGGCTTCGGGCACGGTGTCGTCCAGCAGTACCGCGAACTCGTTGCTGGCGAAACGCGCCAGGGTGCCGGACGGACTCAGGCTGTTGCGCAGGCGGCGGGCCAGGCTGATAAGCAGTTTGTCGCCAGTCTGATGACCAAGGCTGTCATTGATGCGCTTGAAGTTGTCGATGTCCACCAGCATCAGTGCCAGGGGCGTTTCTGCGTCGGAGGCGAAGCGCTCATCCAGAGAACGGATGAAGGCCGGTCGGTTGCCCAGATTGGTCAGATTGTCTGTATAGGCCAGGCGCTCGATGCGCTGCTGGGCCAGCTTGGTCTGGGTGATGTCCTCGTAAATGCCGATGTAATGGGTCAGTTCACGATGGTCATTGAAAACCTTGGATATGGAGAGCTGCCCCCAGTAGGGCTCAAGGTTCTTGCGTCGGCTTTTGAATTCGCCCTGCCAACTGTTGCTCTTGGCCAGGCTGGACGGTGCATCGAACAACAGTTCGCTTAGGTTCTCCAGCGCGGGAAGCTCGGACAGGCGGTGGCCATGGACCTCGTCCGACGTATATTGGGTGATTGCTGTAAAGCTTGGGTTTACGTACTCCACCACGCCGTCGCGGTTCACCAGCAGAAAGGCGTTGGCGCTTTGCTCGACCGCTCGCTGGAACAGGTGCAGGGCGCTGGTCGCCGCCCGGCGATCGTGATTGGAGATCACCTGGGCAAGCTGGTCGGCCAATTCATGCATGAAGGCGATATCGCTCGCCTGCCAGGCCCGTTTGCTCATGTGCTCCAGGCACAGCACGCCGACAGCCTGGCCATCCACGCGAATGCAGGCATCCAACACACTGGCCAGGCCACCTGGCAAGGCCTGCAAGGCAAGCTCGCTGGTAGCGGTTGGGCTTCCTGCCGGGCTGCGCCGCAGGCTTTGCAGGTAGGCTGAATAGCGTCCGGGTTCGACCTGCGTGGGCACATGGTGAGCCTGGGTCGCCGCGCGCCAGGCCATGACCGGGAGCAGCTTCTGCCCCTCTATCCGCCAGAGGCTGACGCTGTCGCTTTCACAGACTTCGCACGCGCCACGAGTAATAAGCTCTGCGGCTTCTCGCAAGGGATCATCGGTGGCATAGCGCAAGCGAGCCAGGCGCAGCATGAGGTCTTGCTGGGCCCGCATCCGTTCCAGCTGCCGGACAGGATCGGCTTGTAGCGCCAGTGCCGATTCCAGGTGCATATCCAGGCCTGCCAGGAGCGCCTGGGCGTCGGGCTTTCCCATGGCGAAGCTGTCCGCCACCGGTTCGTCGACCGCGAGCAGGTACCCGCGCAGCAATTGCCGGTTGTGCTGTTTGAAAGGTTCGCCCACCTCAAGAACATGGCGAGGACCATCGACGGCATGCAAGACGTAGCGGACCAGATAGTAGGCGCGCATGGCCAGCTGCGCCTGGATAGCATCGTGCAATCGATAGCGCGCCTCGGGCTCCATCAGGCTGGCATAAGGTGAGCCGATCAGTGCGCAAAGCTCAGAAGCCGGTAGGCCGAAGTCCTTCTCACAGGCTGGGTCCAGGTATAGGAGGGCCCAGTTCGCCTCGTTGAGCCGTTCGAAACGAAGCATACCCAGGCGCGACGGCACCGGAAGCTGCGTGACGACCTCGGCCGCCATGCGAGAGGCGGCATCCGGTTGGCTTTTCATCGAGAACTCGCTTGAGAAATACGGGTTACACAGATCCGTCTGATGATAATTGTCGCGTTCGGCAAGGTTGCATCATGCCGCTTCGGCTGACAAGCACAACAGTGGCTTAATGCCTTCATTGGTCGGCATTCACGTCAGTTATTTGCCACTTCAGTGTTCATCTATCGGCCAGGCGCAGTAAAACTGGAATTGCCGATATATTGGCGTCAACTCAGACAAGCCAGGACTGTCACTGGCAGGCTCAAAAAAAACCCCGCCAAGGCGGGGTCGAGGTTTCGAGCATAGCGGCTCAAGACAGATGCCATGCCCGCCTGGGCATGGCAGGGGCATTACAACAGCATCGCGCGGATATCGCCCAGCACGTCGCTCAAGCACTTGGTGAAGCGCGCGGCGGCGGCACCATTGATCACGCGGTGATCATACGACAGCGACAGCGGCAGCATCAGGCGTGGCTGGAAGGCCTTGCCATCCCATACCGGTTGCATGGCGGCCTTGGATACACCCAGGATGGCCACTTCAGGCGCATTGACGATCGGGGTGAAGCCAGTACCGCCGATATGCCCGAGGCTGGAGATGGTGAAGCAGGCGCCCTGCATGTCATCCGACGCAAGCTTCTTGGTGCGCGCCTTCTCCGCCAGGGCGGCGGCTTCGGCGGCCAGCTGAAGCAGGCTCTTCTGGTCCACGTTCTTGATCACGGGCACCAGCAGGCCATCTGGTGTGTCCACGGCGAAGCCGATGTGCACGTACTTCTTGCGGATGATCGCCTTGCCGCTCGGGGCCAGGGAGCTGTTGAAGTCCGGCAGCTCCTTGAGGAGGAAGGCGCAGGCCTTGAGCAGCAGCGGCAGCACAGTCAGCTTGACCCCGGCTTTCTCGGCCACCGCCTTCTGGGCCACCCGGAAGGCTTCCAGCTCGGTGATGTCGGCCTGGTCGAACTGGGTTACGTGAGGCACGTTGAGCCAGCTGCGGTGCAGGTTGGCGGCGCCGACCTGCATCAGGCGGGTCATCGGCACCTCTTCCACTTCGCCGAAGCGGCTGAAGTCCACGGTGGGGATAGGCGGAATACCCGCGCCCCCCGTAGTCGCGGCGGCGGCTGGCGCCTCCTTGGCCTTGGCCATCATGGTCTTGACGTACGCCTGCACGTCTTCTTTCAGGATACGACCATGTGGGCCGGTGGCACCTACCTGGGCCAGATCCACGCCAAACTCACGGGCCAACAGGCGTACCGCGGGACCTGCATGAACCTTGCCGCTGGGCGCGGTCACCGGAGCGGCAGCGGGGGCGCTGGCAGGCTTGGCGGCCGCCGGGGTCGTGGCCGCGGCCACCGGAGCCTGGGCCGCCTCTTTCGGCGTGGACGCCGCAGGCGCGGCGGCACCCGCGACTTTCAGCTTCAGGATAAGGTCGCCGGTACCGACTTCGCTTTCCAGCTGCGCGATCACGCTTTCCACCACGCCCGCTTCGGGGCAGGGGATTTCCATGCTCGCCTTGTCCGACTCAAGGGTAATCAGCGACTGGTCCTTCTCGACCTTGTCACCGGCCTTGACTAGCACTTCGATGACCTTGGCCTTGCCCGACGAGCCGATATCCGGCACGTGGATATCCTTGACGGTATCGCCGGCCGGCGCGCTGGCAGGTGCCGCCGCGGGTGCCGCCGCGGGTGCCGGAGCCGAAGCCGCTGGCGCGCTGGCCGCCGGCGCCGGGGTGGCAGCCGAAGCGCTGCCAGCGCCCTTGAGCACCAGGATAAGGTCACCGGTGCCGACTTCGTCGTTCAGCTTCACGCTGATGCTTTCGACCACGCCGGCAGCGGGAGAAGGGATCTCCATGCTGGCCTTGTCGGATTCCAGGGTGATCAAGGACTGATCAGCCTCGACGGTATCGCCGACCTTCACCTGGATCTCGATCACCTGGGCCTTGCCCGAAGAGCCGATGTCCGGTACGTGTACGTCCTGGCTGGCGCCACCGCCATTGGTGGCAGGAGCAGGCGCGGACGGCCGGGTTTCCTCGGCTTCGTCCGGAGCGCTGGCAGGCGCCGCCGCGGGGGCGGCCTGTTCGGCGGGCGCCGAGGCGCCCTCGACGTCCAGTTCCAGCAGTTCGTCGCCCTCCTTCAGGCGATCGCCCAGCTTGACCTTGATGGCCTTGACCACGCCGGCCTTGGGCGCGGGCACTTCCATGCTGGCCTTGTCCGACTCGAGGGTCACCAGGCTCTGTTCGGCTTCGATACGGTCGCCGACCTTGACCTGGATCTCGATTACTTCCCCTTCACCGCTGCCGATGTCAGGTACGCGAATAAGCTCGCTCACGAATGTTCTCCTCAGCAGTCCAGGGGGTTGCGCTTGTCAGGGTCGATGCCAAACCGGGCGATGGCTTCGGCCACGACCTTCGGTTCGATGTCGCCACGATCTGACAAGGCTTCCAGGGCGGCCAGCACGATGAAGTGACGATCCACTTCGAAGAAGTGGCGCAGCTTCTTGCGGCTGTCGCTGCGGCCGAAGCCGTCGGTGCCCAGGACCTTGAATTCCTTGCTTGGAACCCACTGGCGGATCTGCTCGGCGAACAGCTTCATGTAGTCGGTCGATGCGATGACCGGCCCCTTGCGGCCGCCCAGGCACTGCTCGACGTAGCTTTGCGCCGGTTTCTCGCCCGGGTGCAGGCGGTTGCTGCGCTCGACGGCCAGGCCGTCGCGGCGCAGCTCGTTGAAGCTGGTGACGCTCCATACATCGGCGCCCACGTTGAACTCTTCGCGCAGGATTTTCGCCGCCTCGCGCACTTCGCGCAGGATGGTGCCCGAGCCCAGCAGCTGCACATGGTGCGCCGCTTCGCGGGTATCGTTCTCCAGCAGGTACATACCCTTGATGATGCCTTCCTCGGCGCCGGCCGGCAGGGCAGGCTGGGCATAGGCTTCGTTCATCACGGTGATGTAGTAGAAGATGTCCTGCTGCTCTTCCATCATCTGGCGCATGCCTTCGCGGATGATCACCGCCAGTTCATAGCCATAGGTGGGGTCGTAGCTGCGGCAGTTCGGAATGGTCGCCGCCATCAGGTGGCTGTGGCCGTCTTCGTGCTGCAGGCCTTCACCGTTGAGGGTGGTACGTCCGGCGGTGCCGCCGATCAGGAAGCCCCGGGTGCGGCTGTCGCCAGCGGCCCAGGCCAGGTCGCCGATACGCTGGAAACCGAACATCGAATAGAAGATGTAGAACGGCAGCATCGGCTGGTTGTGGCAGCTGTAGGCGGTGCCGGCAGCGATGAAGGACGACATGGCGCCGGCCTCGTTGATGCCTTCCTCGAGGATCTGGCCCTTCTTGTCCTCGCGGTAGAACATCACCTGGTCTTTATCCACGGGTTCGTAGAGCTGGCCTACGGACGAGTAGATACCCAGCTGGCGGAACATGCCTTCCATGCCGAAGGTACGGGCTTCGTCCGGGATGATCGGAACGATGCGGTGACCCAGTTCCTTGTCCTTCACCAGTTGGGTCAGGATGCGCACGAATGCCATGGTGGTGGAGATTTCGCGATCACCGGAGCCATCGAGGATAGCCTTGAGGGTGTCGAGCGGCGGTACCGGAACATTGAAGCTCTTGCTGCGGCGCTGAGGCACGAAGCCGCCCAGGGCATTGCGGCGCTCGCTCAGGTACTTGGCCTCGGCGCTGCCAGGCTCGGGCTTGTAGAACGGCAGTTTTTCCAGGTCTTCGTCGCGTACCGGGATGTCGAAGCGGTCGCGGAATTTGCGCAGGCTGTCCACATCCACCTTCTTGGTGTTGTGGGCCGTGTTCTTGGCTTCGCCGGCACCGGTGCCATAACCCTTGATGGTCTTGGCCAATACAACGGTCGGCTGACCATTGTGGTTGTTCACGGCGTCATGGTAAGCCGCGTACACCTTGTACGGGTCGTGGCCGCCGCGGTTGAGCTTCCAGATCTCGTCGTCGGACAGGTCGGCGACCATCGCCTTAAGTTCCGGGGTGTTGAAGAAGTGCTCGCGGACGAACGCGCCGTCCTTGGCCTTGTAGTTCTGGTATTCGCCGTCGACGACTTCGTCCATGCGGCGTTGCAGGATGCCGTCGGTGTCCTTGGCCAGCAACGGGTCCCAGAAGCGACCCCAGACTACCTTGTTGACATTCCAGCCGCCGCCACGGAACACGCCTTCGAGTTCCTGGATGATCTTGCCGTTGCCGCGAACCGGGCCGTCGAGGCGCTGCAGGTTGCAGTTGATGACGAAGATCAGGTTGTCCAGCTTCTCGCGGCCGGCCAGGGCGATGGCGCCCAGGGATTCCGGCTCGTCGCATTCGCCGTCGCCCATGAAGCACCAGACCTTCTGCTTGCCGGCGGGAATGTAGCCGCGGGCTTCAAGGTACTTCATGAAGCGGGCCTGGTAGATCGCCTGGATCGGGCCCAGGCCCATGGAAACGGTGGGGAACTGCCAGAAATCAGGCATCAGCCAGGGGTGAGGGTAGGACGACAGGCCCTTGCCATCGACTTCCTGGCGGAAGTTGTCCATCTGCTCTTCACTGATGCGACCTTCCATGAAGGCGCGGGCATAGACGCCCGGCGAAGCGTGGCCCTGGAAGAAGATCAGGTCGCCGCCGTGCTCTTCGGTGGGTGCCTGGAAGAAGTAGTTGAAACCGATATCGTACAGCGTCGCGCTCGAGGCGAAGCTGGAGATGTGTCCGCCCAGGTCCGAGTCCCTGAGGTTGGTGCGAACGACCATGGCCAGCGCGTTCCAGCGAACCAGCGAGCGGATGCGGCGTTCCATGAACAGGTCGCCAGGCATGCGCGCTTCGTGGGTCACGGGAATGGTATTGCGGTATGGCGTGGTGATTGCGTAGGGGAGTTGCGAACCACTGCGGGTGGCCAACTCGCCCATGCGAGTCATCAGGTAGTGAGCGCGGTCTTCGCCTTCTTTGTCGAGAACCGACTCCAGGGCGTCCAGCCATTCCTGGGTTTCGACGGGATCGAGGTCTTGCATGGCTTGCTCCAGGGCGGAAAGGCCACCAGAATCGATGACCTGAGTTTGCGACTGGCCTTGTGGGCAGACGACATGAATTCTTGGATCACCGGTTGGTTGGCCCGGTGTCCTGTAGTTTTACTACAAATCCTTGTTCATTTCATGCACCGCAGCGACAGGGGGAAGAGGAATACCTCACATGCCGGGGTGTGTCTTGGGCATCCCTCGGTCGGCTAAAACCATCCGTGCATGTCGAAAATCGCCCGCGGAGGGATGCTTTTGAGGACTGCCACCAAAAATTATCCGTTTTCGGCTATTTTCAGCTTTTGTTGGACAGTCCGGCCAGCCGCTCGCTTCGCGGTTTCCCCCAGCCCCCTCGCCTGTAGGCGCCTTGAAGGATAGACCATGAGCCGTCCGCCCCTGATCCCATTACCCGACGTATTGCAGGCCCTGGCGGCCGATCGCCTGGCGCGCCTGGCGGAAGCCGGGGCCGTTCTCCAGGCTCAGGCGGATACAGAACCGTCGGGGCTACGCGAAGCCCTTGGACGCGTGTGTGCCTTGAGCGACTTCGTGTTCGAGCAGCTGCTGCGTGATCCTGGGCTCTGGCGGGAACTGGCCGACAGCGGTCAGCTGGCTCGGACCCTGGGCGAAGGGGAGTTGCGTGGGCAGGTGCGGGCTGCCCTGGCACGCTGCCAGGATGAAGACGCCCTCGGGATGGCCCTGCGTCGCCAGCGCAACCGTGAGCAGGTGCGCATCATCTGGCGCGACCTGCTTCGCGAGGCCGACCTGCAGGAAACCTGCAGAGACCTGTCCGAGCTGGCCGACACCTGCATCGATGAAGCCTACCAGTGGCTATACCCCCGCCATTGCCAGCAATTCGGCACGCCTATCGGACGGCGCTCCGGCCAGCCCCAGCACATGATCGTGCTGGGCATGGGCAAGCTGGGCGCGGGGGAGCTGAACCTCTCATCGGATATCGACCTGATCTTCGCCTACCCGGAGGGCGGCGAAACCGAAGGAGTCAAACGTGCGCAGGACAACCAGGCGTTTTTCATCCGCCTCGGTCAGCGGCTGATCAAGGCGCTGGACCCGGTGACCGCCGATGGTTTCGTGTTCCGAGTAGACATGCGCCTGCGCCCCTACGGGTCGGTCGGAGCCCTGGTACTCAGCTTCAACGCTCTGGAGCAGTACTACCAGGACCAGGGGCGGGACTGGGAGCGCTACGCCATGATCAAGGCCCGTGTAGTGGCTGGCGACCAAGCTGCTGGAGCCCAGTTGCTGCAGATGCTGCGTCCCTTCGTCTACCGTCGCTACCTGGACTTTTCCGCCATCGAAGCGTTGCGCACCATGAAGCAGTTGATCCAGCAGGAAGTGCGGCGCAAGGGCATGGCTGACAACATCAAGCTGGGCGCCGGTGGCATTCGCGAAGTGGAGTTCATTGCCCAGGCGTTCCAGCTGATTCATGGGGGCCGGGACCTGAGCCTGCAGCAGCGATCGCTCTTGAACGTGCTCGGCACTCTTGAGCGCCAGGGCTATCTGCCCGCGGAGGTAGTGACCGAGCTGCGCCAGGGCTACGAATTCCTGCGCTATACCGAGCATGCCCTGCAGGCCATCGCTGATCGCCAGACTCAAATGCTGCCTGACACCGAGCGGGATCAAATGCGCGTCGCCGCCATGCTGGGTTTTCGCGACTGGGCCGGTTTCCATGCCCAGCTCATGGCCTGGCGTGGACGCGTCGACTGGCATTTCAAAGGCGTGATCGCCGACCCGGACGAAGACGAAGGGCATGGCGAAGTGGTGGTCGGGGGCGAGTGGCTGCCCTTGTGGGAAGAACGACAAGACGACGAAGCGGCGATCAGGCAACTGGCCGAGAGCGGTTTCGCCGCCCCCGCCAAGGCCCTGGAGCGCCTGGCCAGCCTGCGCGCCAGCGGTCAGCTTCGGGCGATGCAGCGGATGGGCCGCGAGCGCCTGGATGCCTTCATTCCTCGCCTGCTGGCTCAGGCCAGCGAGCATGCCGAGCCTGATCTTGTGCTCGAACGCGTGCTGCCCTTGGTCGAGGCAGTGGCGCGAAGGTCGGCCTACCTGGTACTGCTGACCGAAAACCCCGGCGCGTTGCGCCAACTGCTCACCCTGTGCGCCGCCAGCCCCTGGATTGCCGAACAGATTACCCGCTTCCCGCTCTTGCTCGATGAGCTGCTCAACGAAGCGCGGCTGTTCCACCCACCCCAGGCCCCGGAGCTGGCGGCCGAATTGCGGGAGCGGCTGGCGCGGATCCCCGAAGACGACCTCGAGCAGCAAATGGAGGCCTTGCGGCACTTCAAGCTGGCCCATAGCCTGCGCGTGGCGGCTTCCGAGATCGCGGGCACCCTGCCGCTGATGAAAGTCAGCGATTACCTGACCTGGCTGGCCGAGGCCATCCTGGCCCAGGTGCTGGCCCTGGCCTGGCGCCAGACGGTCGCCCGCCACGGCACGCCGCGGCGCCCGGATGGCAGCCCCTGTGATCCGGGCTTCATCATCGTCGGCTACGGCAAGATGGGCGGGCTGGAGCTGGGGCACGGCTCGGACCTGGACCTGGTCTTCATCCATGACGCCGATAGCGTGGCGGAAACCGACGGGCCGCGAGCGATCGACGGCGCACAGTTCTTCACGCGGCTGGGCCAGCGCATCATTCACTTGCTCACAGCGCAGACCAACTCCGGGCAACTGTATGAGGTCGACATGCGCCTGCGGCCTTCGGGCGCGGCGGGGCTGCTGGTCAGCTCCCTGGGCGCCTTCGAGCGTTACCAGCAGCACGAAGCCTGGACCTGGGAGCATCAGGCGCTGGTGCGAGCGCGGGTACTAGTGGGGGGGCAGGATGTCGCCGTCGCGTTCGAAACCATCCGCGCGGCGGTGCTGGGTCGCGAGCGTGACCCCAAGGCTCTGGCCATCGAGGTGAGCGAGATGCGCGCCAAGATGCGCGACAACCTTGGCACGCGCCCGACGGCGGCCGGCCGAGCCGACAATGCCTTCGATGCTCACGCGGCCTTCGATATCAAGCAGGACGCCGGAGGTATCGTCGATATTGAATTTATGGTGCAATACGCGGCCCTGGCCTGGTCGCGCGAGCATCCCGCACTGCTGCGCTACACCGACAACATCCGTATCCTCGAGGGGCTCGAGCAGGCCGGGCTGCTGCCGGGAGGCGATGCCAGTCTCCTGCGCGAGGCGTACAAGGCCTACCGCGCCGTGGCGCATCGGAGGGCGCTGCAGAAGCAGGTCGCCGTGATCGCCGGCAACCAGTTCGTTGCCGAGCGTCGCGCGGTGATGCGGATCTGGGCCGAGCTGGGGCTAGGCTGATTGTGAGAATCCACCGGGGAGGCCGCCGCCTCCCTGATCGTTTGCGGAAAATCCATGAGAATTCTGATCATCGGGCCCAGCTGGGTCGGCGACATGGTGATGGCACAGACCCTGTTCCAGTGCTTGAAAAGCCGCCACCCCGACTGCCAGATCGACGTGCTCGCGCCCGAATGGAGCCGGCCGATACTCGAGCGCATGCCCCAGGTACGGCAGGCCTTGAGCTTTCCGCTCGGCCACGGGGCGCTCGAACTGGCCACGCGGCGCCGCATCGGCCGCTCGTTCCGGGGCCAGTATGACCAGGCCATCGTGCTGCCAAATTCGCTGAAGTCTGCCCTGGTGCCTTTCTTTGCGAGCATCGCGCGACGCACGGGCTGGAAAGGCGAGCTGCGCTACGGCCTGCTCAACGACCTGCGGGTGCTCGACAAGGCCCGTTACCCGCTCATGATCGAACGCTTCATGGCCTTGGCCTACGCGCCGGAAGAAGCCCTTCCCACGCCTTATCCCCAGCCTCGTCTGCGCATCGACCCGGCGAGCCGGAGCGCGGCGCTGGAGCGGTTCGGCCTGGAACTGGATCGCCCGGTGCTTGCCCTTTGCCCAGGCGCGGAATTCGGCGAATCCAAGCGCTGGCCCGCCGAACACTACGCCGAAGTGGCCGAGGCGCGAATCCGCCAGGGCTGGCAAGTATGGCTGTTCGGCTCCAAGAAGGACCAGCCCGTGGCCGAGGCGATACGCGAGCGGCTGATTCCCGGGTTGCGTGAGGAAGCTGTGAACCTGTGCGGCGACACCTCGCTGGCCGAGGCCATCGACCTGATGTCCTGCGCCGGGGCGGTAGTGTCCAACGACTCGGGTTTGATGCACGTGGCCGCGGCGCTCAACCGTCCTTTGGTGGCGGTGTATGGTTCCACCTCGCCAGGCTTTACGCCCCCGCTGGCTGACCAGGTGGAAGTGGTGCGCCTGGGGGTGGACTGCTCGCCCTGTTTCCAGCGCACCTGCCCGCTGGGCCATTACAATTGCTTGCGCCTGTTGGACTCACAGCGGGTGGTGGATGCGCTGGAGCGCATGGGTACCCCCGAGGCCCAGCAGATGGCGGAGGCTGACTAGTGCGGGTTCTGCTGATCAAGACGTCTTCCCTGGGGGACGTGATCCACGCCTTGCCCGCGTTGACCGACGCGGCCCGCGCCATCCCGGGCATTCGCTTCGACTGGGTGGTGGAGGAGGGCTTCCGTGAGATCCCCACCTGGCACCCGGCGGTGGACAAGGTGATTCCGGTCGCCATCCGGCGCTGGCGCAAGGCGCCCTGGGCGACGGTCAAGAGTGGGGAATGGCGGCGCTTCAAGGCGCAGTTGCGCGAGCGTACCTATGACCTGGTGATCGACGCCCAGGGCCTGCTCAAAAGCGCCTGGTTGACGCGCTACGTGAAGGCGCCGGTGGCGGGGTTGGACAAGCGCTCGGCCCGGGAGCCCCTGGCCAGCCGCTTCTATGATCGCAAGCTTGGCGTCGCCCGAGGCCAGCATGCGGTGGAGCGGGTTCGCCAGCTGTTCGCCCTGGCGTTGGGTTACGACCTGCCTGATACCCTGGGCCAGTACGGACTCAGCCGCTCGCGGCAATTGGCGGTGCCCCACCCGGTGCCCTTCGTGGTGTTCCTGCACGGTACCACCTGGGACAGCAAGCACTGGCCCGAGGCTTATTGGCGCGAAATGGCCGAGCGCCTGGGGCTGGCCAACATCGGTGTGCGCCTGCCATGGGGCAACGAGGCTGAGTTTCGCCGCGCTCACCGGATCGCGGCTGGCCTGCACAATGTCGCCGTGCTGCCGAAGTTGAACCTGGCGGGGGTGGCCGAGGTGATGATCCAGTCCCGGGCCTGCGTCGCCGTGGACACCGGGCTGGGGCACCTGGCCGCCGCGCTGGATGTGCCCACCGTGTCGATCTACGGGCCTACCAATCCCGGCCTGACCGGCGCCTATGGCCGGGCCCAGGTCCATCTGGGCAGTGACTGGCCGTGCGCGCCCTGCCTGCAGAAAACCTGCACCTACAAGCCGACGCCAGAAGACCTGCGTCGGCACGATATCAAGCGCGAGTGGCCGCTGTGCTTCACTCGCGTCAATCCCGAACGAGTGGCAGGACGCCTGAGCGCGCTGTTGTTGGCTGAGGACCTGCGTTGATGCATTTGGCTTTCGTGTTGTACAAATATTTTCCCTTCGGCGGCCTGCAGCGCGATTTCATGCGTATCGCTCTTGAATGCCAGGCCCGGGGCCATCAGATCAGGGTGTACACCCTGATCTGGGAGGGGGACGTGCCGCCAGGGTTCGAAGTGCTGGTCGCCCCGGTGAAAGCGCTGTTCAATCACCGCCGCAACGAAAAGCTCAGCGCCTGGATGGCTGCCGACCTGGCCCGGCGCCCGGTGGACCGGCTCATCGGCTTCAACAAGATGCCAGGGCTGGACCTGTACTACGCCGCTGACGGCTGTTTCGAGGACAAGGCGCAAACCCTGCGCAACGGGTTGTATCGCCGCTGGGGTCGCTACCGCCACTTCGCCGAGTATGAGCGCGCGGTCTTCGCGCCTGAAGCACGCACTGAAATCCTGATGATTTCCCAGGTTCAGCAGCCGCTGTTCGTGAAGCATTACGGCACGCCCGCGCAGCGCTTCCACTTGTTGCCGCCGGGTATCTCCCAGGATCGCCGCGCACCGGCCAACGCCGCGCAGGTCCGGGCCGCCTTCCGCGAGGAGTTCGGCCTGGGCGAAGACGAGCTGCTGCTGGTGCAGATCGGTTCAGGCTTCAAGACCAAAGGGGTGGATCGTTCCCTCAAGGCCTTGGCGGCGCTGCCAGCCGCCCTGCGCCAGCGCACGCGGCTGTTCGTGATAGGTCAGGACGACCCCAAGGTGTTCCAGCTGCAAAGCACTGCCCTGGGCCTGAATGATCAGGTCAGTTTCATGAAAGGGCGCAGCGATATACCGCGCTTCCTGCTCGGCGCTGATGTGCTGATCCACCCCGCTTACAACGAAAACACAGGCACCGTGCTGCTCGAAGCGGTGGTGGCCGGCCTGCCAGTGCTGGTGACCGAAGTGTGTGGCTATGCCCATTACATTGGCGAAGCCCAGGCTGGCATCGTGATACCCGAGCCGTTCGACCAGGCAGACCTCAACCGCCAGTTGCAGCGGATGCTCGAAGACAAGGCCGCGCGCGCTCAGTGGGGGCGCAATGGCCTGGCCTTTGCCGACAGCGCGGATTTGTACAGCATGCCCCAGCACGCCGCCGACCTGATCCTGGCGGAGCGCCCCCAATGAAGGTGATGCTGCAGCCGCCGTTCGAGGCCCTCTGGGCCGGGGCCGACCCCTTCGTCGCGGTCGAGGCCTTGCAAGGCCAGGTCTACCGTGAGCTGGAGGGGCGTCGCACCCTGCGCACGGAAGTGGACGGCCGCGGCTATTTCGTCAAGATTCACCGCGGCATCGGCTGGGGGGAGATCTTCAAGAACCTGTTCAGCGCCAAGCTGCCGGTGCTGGGTGCGGGCCAGGAGTGGGCGGCCATCGAGCGCCTGCACCAGGCAGGGGTGCCTACCATGACCGCCGTGGCCTACGGCGAGCGCGGCGCCAATCCTGCTGCCCAGCATTCGTTCATCGTCACCGAGGAACTGGCCCCCACCATCAGCCTCGAGGACTACAGCCTCGATTGGCGTGCCCAGCCGCCAGCACCGGCGGTGAAATGGGCGCTGATCCAGCGGGTGGCCGAGATGACGGGCGGCATGCATCGCGCTGGCGTCAATCACCGGGATTGTTACATCTGCCACTTCCTGCTGCACACGGACCGCCCCTTCGACCCGGCTAGCTTCAAGCTGTCGGTGATCGACCTGCACCGGGCCCAGACCCGCTCCCGGATCAGCCGCCGTTGGCGAGATAAGGACCTGGCCGCCCTCTATTTTTCCGCCTTGGACATCGGTCTGACGTCACGGGACAAGCTGCGCTTTCTTCGCGCGTACTTCCGGCGGCCGCTGCGCCAGGTGCTGGGTGACGAGGCGGCGTTGCTCGTCTGGCTGGAAGGCAAGGCGGCCAAGCTCTATGCGCGCAAGCAACGCTACGGAGACGCGCTCTGATGGCCGGCTGGAACCTGGACCCGGCCTTCGCGGGGCTGGATGGGATATTCGGCAGCCTGGACGCGGTTTTCGCCGCCCAGGGTGAACGCCTGACCCAGGACGCGCTGTCCGAATTGATCAAGGTCGACCATCAGGGCGCGGCCTATTACGTCAAGCGCTATACCAGCGCCGGCAGGGGTTTGCGCCGCTACCTGGGCAAGCCCAGGGTCAAGGCCGAATGGCAGAACCTCAAGCGCTTCGCCAAGTGGGGCATCCCCACCGCCGAAGTGGTGGGCTTCGGCCTCGAGCGCGACGGGGGCTCCTTCGAGCGAGGCGCGATGATCACCCTGGGGCTGCCCGCCAGCGAAGATCTGCTCGCCCTGGTCAGGCAGCACGACCCACGGCTACGAGACCGGGCCTGGGTGAATCATGTGAGCCATCAACTGGCGCGGCATACGCGTACCCTGCATGACCATCATTTCACCCACAACGACCTCAAGTGGCGCAACCTGCTGGTGGACGACGCCGGAACGCTTTACCTGATCGATTGCCCCAACGGTGCGTTCTGGTGGGGATTCATGCTGCGCTATCGGATCACCAAGGACCTGGCCTGCCTGGACAAGGTTGCCAAATACCAGCTCTCGGCCACCCAGAGGCTGCGCTTCTACCTCCAGTACCGGCGTCGCGACCGGCTCAATGCGGCGGACAAGAAGCGTATCCGCCATATCCTGAGTTTCTTCGAGGGGCGAGAATGAAGCCTTTTATCGCGGCAGATGCCCAGTCGCTCCTGGCCGCCCATGGCCTGGCCGACTTCGACACACTCTGGGCTCTGCCTTTGACCGCGGTGGACGAAGCCAACACCGGGCGCGGCGGATGGAGCCAGGTATTTCGCCTGGACCTGGCCGGGCATGGTTTTTACCTCAAGCGCCAGGCCAACTACCTGACCCGCAGCCTGCGCCATCCCCTGGGTGAACCTACCGTGACCCGGGAGTTTCGCAATATTCGCCTCTACCAGCAGCTGGGCATCCCCGCGCTGCAGGCCAGTTATTTCGCCGAACGGCGACAGGGCGGAGAATGGCAAGGGATGCTGTTGACCCGAGGCCTGGATGACTGGAGCGAGCTTGGCGCCTGGTTGGCGCAATGGCCAGTGCTGACGCCTCCGCGTCGCGGCGCGCTGGTCGCGGCTTGTGGCCAGCTCGCGCGTCGCTTGCATGACGCGGGCCTGGTCCACGGCTGCTTCTATCCCAAGCATATCTTCTTGCGGGCCGCTGGCGAGGGCTTCGAAGCCTGCCTGATCGACCTGGAGAAAACCCGCCGCGCCTGGTTTGGCCAGCGGGACCGCGTGCGTGATCTGGAGCCTCTGCTGCGCCGGGCCGCTGCCTGGGGCGAGGCGGATATCCGGGGCTTCCTGACAGCCTACCTAGGCGTGCCGGGTACCGACGCCCGGGTCACGACCTGGATGGAGCGATTGGTGGCGCGTCGGCGCCATAAGGAAACCCGCTGATGGATTTGCAAAACCTGGCGCGCGCCGGTCGCGCCCCGACGCTGCCGATGAGCATTGAACTGGAAGACGCCGCCGGCCCGGCGCAGCTGCAATTGCTCAGCCTGCTGCGGGTCTTGCCCGGGCAGCGCTATGTGGGCGCCGGAGTGTGGCGCGGCCGTGCCGTGCTTGCCAAATTGTTGGTAGGTCCTCGTGCCCCCCGTCAGTTCCAGCGTGAACGCGAGGGCGCCCGCTTGTTGGCGGCCCAGGGGCTGGCCACGCCGACCCTGCTGGCTGATGGCCTACGGCCAGGTCAGGGTGGCTGGTTGCTGTTCGAATTTCTCGAGCAAGGGCAAAGCCTGGCTGATGCCTGGGCGCAAGTGGAAAGCCTGCCGCCCTTGGCCGATGCCCAGACAGAAGTGATCGCCGAGGCGTTGCAGGCCATCGCCGGCATGCATGCCAAAGGGTTGTGGCAGGAGGATCTGCACCTGGACAACCTGCTGCGCAGCGGCGGTAGGGTCTATGTGGTCGATGGTGGCGGCGTGCGCGCCGAGCAGCCAGGCCAGCCCCTCTCGCGTCAACGCGTGCTGGAAAACCTGGGGGTGTTTTTCGCCCAGCTTCCCCAGGCGCTGGCGCCTTGCCTGGAAGAGCTGCTGGTGTACTACCTCTTGGCCAACAGCGAGCATGCGCTGCCCCTGGAGGCGTTGCAAAAGCAGATCGACAAGGTGCGAGCCTGGCGGCTACGAGACCTGCTGGCCAAGGCCGGTCGGGATTGCACCCTGTTCAGCGTGAAGCAAGGCCCGTCGTTGCTGCAAGCGACGCCCCGCGATCAGGAAGCGGCCATGGCGCCCGTGCTGGCCGACCCTGACCGGCTCATCGACCAGGGCCACCTCTACAAGACCGGCGGCGCTGCCACGGTCGCCCGGGTCAATGCCAATGGTCGAGTATTGCTCATCAAGCGCTACAACATCAAAGGGGTCGCCCACTGGTTCAAGCGCTTCTGGCGCCCCAGTCGGGCCTGGCATTCCTGGATCGAGGCGCAACGGCTGATGTTTCTGGGATTCGCCACGCCGCGCCCCCTGGCTGTGCAGGAGCGTCGTACCCTTGGGCTGCGGGGCAAGGCTTACCTGGTGACGGAGCACTTGCAAGGGCCCGACCTGATGCACTGCTTCAGTGGCCATGTGCAAGACGGGCAGGTGCCCGAAGCGCAACTGGCAGCCTTGGACGAACTGTTCGCCGGGCTGATCCGTGAGCGCATCAGCCATGGCGACCTTAAGGCCCATAACCTGTTCTGGGAGAACGGCCGCTGGGCCCTGATCGACCTGGACGCCATGCAGCAGCATGGCACTGCTGGCAGCTTCGCGCAGGCCTATGCCCGTGACCGAGCCCGTTTCCTGCGCAACTGGCCGGCAACCAGCGCACTGCACCGGGTGCTGGACGAGCGCTTGCCACGCTTGGGCTGAGTCGCCAAGGGGGCGGATGAAAGGGCGGCAAAGCCGGATCGCTATCACCTGCCCACCGATGCTCAGGTAGCGCTGGCCGCTGACTTCCCTAGCTGTCCATAGGTATTGGCCCGGCGGCGGTTGGGTTATACTCCCGCGTTTTCGATCAACAGCAATACCTGCGCCTTGCTGGGCGCGTATTGAGTACACAGAGGCTCTGACCCTTGGCATTGACGATTCTCGGGCTGTCCGGCGCCCTCAGCCACGACCCCTCCGCTGCGTTGTATATCGACGGCAAGCTGATCGCGGCCGCCGAAGAAGAGCGCTTCGTGCGAGACAAGCATGCCAAGAACCGCATGCCCTACGAGTCGGCAAAGTTCTGCCTGGAGCAGGCCGGCATCACTCCGGCCGACGTCGATGTGGTCGCCATTCCGTTCGCGCCCATCAGCCTGTTCGGCGAGGCCCGCTGGCATTATGCGAAACGCTACTGGTACGCGCCGGACCGGGCCCTGGACGCGTTGCTCATGGGCAACCGTCGCTACAAGCGCTACCGCAGGAAGATCGTCTGGTGCCTGGAGCAGCTTGGCTTCGACCCGAAGAAGGTCAAGATCGAGCCGGTCGAGCACCACCTCGCCCACGCCTCAAGCGCCTATCATTGCTCCGGCTTCACCGAGAAAACCGCCATTCTCGGGATCGACGGCAAGGGTGAGTACGCCACCACCTTCTTCGGCTATGGCGAGAACGGGAAGATCCACAAGCTCAAGGAATTCTACGACCCGGACTCCCTGGGCGGCCTCTATGGCGCGATCACCGAATTCCTCGGTTTCGAGATGCTCGACGGTGAGTTCAAGGTCATGGGCATGGCGCCCTTTGGTGACGCCAGCAAGTATGACTTCTCCCGCCTGGCCAGCTTCGAGAACGGCGAGCTGGTGATCAACACCGAATACGCCAACGTGATCGGCCTGCGGCGCTACAAGGAGAAAGGCAAGGGCTTCTACTTCTCGCCCAAGCTGATCGAGTGGCTGGGGCCCAAGCGCGAAGGTGACATCGCCGACGAGCCGTACATCCACTACGCCGCCAGCATGCAGGCGCTGTTCGAAAAGCTTGCCCTGCAGATGATCGACCACTACCTGGGCGACATCCTCAAGGAAACCGGCAAGCTGGCGTTCGCGGGCGGTTGCGCCCTGAACGTGAAGCTGAACCAGAAGATCATCGCCCGGCCAGACGTGAAGGAGCTGTTCGTGCAGCCGGCCTCCGGCGACGCCGGAACCGCCGTGGGCGCAGCCGCCTACGTGTCCCATGCGCGTGGCGTGCCGGTGGAGAAGATGGAGCACGTCTACCTCGGCCCTTCCTATTCCAACGAAGACGTGATCGCCGCCTGTGCTCGTCATCCGAGCAAGCCGGCCTGGCGCCAGATCGACGACATGCCCCAGCGCATCGCCAGGATCATGGTCGACGGCAACCCTGTAGCCTGGTTCCAAGGGCGAATGGAGTTCGGCCCGCGGGCCCTTGGCGGCCGCTCGATCATCGGTTGCCCGAGCGTGCCGGGCGTGGCCGACCGCATCAACGAGCAGATCAAGTTCCGCGAGCGCTGGCGCCCCTTCTGTCCATCGATGCTGGACACGGTGGCCCCGCAGATGATCAAGGTGGATCATCCGGCGCCCTTCATGACCTTCACCTTCGAAGTGGCCGAGGAGTGGAAAACCCGCGTACCGGAAGTCGTGCACGAAGACGGCACCTCCCGCGCCCAGGTGCTCAAGCGCGAATACAACCCACGCTACTACGACATGATGAAAGCCCTGGAAGAGCTGACAGGTAACGGCGTGTCGCTGAATACGTCGCTCAATCGCCGTGGCGAGCCGATGATCTGTTCGCCTACGGATGCCCTGAACATGTTCTTTGGCTCCGACCTGCAATACCTGATCATGGAAGACATTCTGGTGGTGAAGGAAGGCGCGAACGCCTATGACACAGGCGCCTGAGCGGCGGGTACTGCAGTTCTGCCACGGCTATGACGGCCCGTTCCTGGACTGTGCCCGGCAGTACGCGAGCCTTTTCACTGGAAGCGGCCATGCGGTCACCACGGTGTTTCTGACCGGCCGTGCCAGCGATGAGGTGGCCGCGGCCTGCGCGTCGGCCGAGGTGCTGTTCCTCGAGCTGTCCTCCAAGGATGTGCGTGGCCTGAAGCTGGGCGCCATCGCCCGGCTTCGCCGCATCGTCGCCGAGCGCGATTTCGCGTTCTGCATCGCTCACCGTTTCAAGCCCATCTACGTCGCCCTGCTGGCGACCCAACTGCCGGTGCTGGGCGTGCATCACGCTTTCGGCGATTACCAGCGCCGTGGGCGGCGGCTGTTTGCGAACCTGTTCCGGCGGCGACTGAGCCTGCTGGGCGTATCCGATGCGGTACGCGACGACATTCGTCGATGCCTGTCCGACTGGCCGGCCGAGCGTATCCAGACCCTCTACAACCGGGTGGACGTGACTGCCCGGCAGCAGGCTCTGTTGAGCCCAGCGCAGGCGCGAGAGGCCTTGGGGCTGCCGGCCGATGCCTGGGTGGTAGGCAACGTAGGGCGGCTTCATCCCGACAAGGACCAGGCCACCCTGCTGCGGGGCTTCGCCCAGGCCTTGCCTGGCCTGCCCCAAGGAGCCTGTCTGGTGATCATGGGCGAAGGTCGGCTCGAGGGTGCGCTCAAGCGTCTGGCTGAAGAGCTGGGCATCATGGCCCAGGTTCGCTTCACCGGGCAGGTGCCGAGCGCTACCCGCTATTTCCGCGCCTTCGATGTATTTGCCTTGAGTTCAGACCACGAGCCCTTCGGCATGGTATTGCTTGAGGCCATGGTCGCTGGCGTGCCTATTCTTGCCACCGCTTGTGGTGGCGCCCGGGAAGTAGTCGAAGGCGCCGGCCTGCTATTTCCCCTGGGCGACGCCACCGCCTTGGCGCAAGCGCTGCTGGAAGTGGCCAACTACGGGCCGGGTTGCCGTGACGCCTTGGCGGCCAGCATGGCCGAGCGACTGCAGGCACGCTTCAGCGATCAGGCGGTCCGTGAAGCCTTCTGGCGCCTGCCGGCGCTGGCAGGGCTGGACGCGACCGTATGATCCTCAACCGCTTTCGATTCTGGCGCGAGCGTGGCTGGACCCCCATAGACGCGGCCAGCTATGCCGAGCTCTGGTCCCGCCACGGCGGCAGCGTGGCGACCCATCCTCAGGTCGTCGAGCGTCTGGCGGGCCTGGCACGACTGCCGGTGCGCTACCTGGGCTGGGAGCAGGAAGGCCGCTTGCGCGCCGCCATCCCGGTATGGGGGCGGCATCTGGCACTGTCCAAGGACGTGCTCAAACGGGCTGGCAAGAAGGGCCTGTTCGACCTGGGCAATGCCGAGATCATCCTTCCGGGCGAGGCCGATGCGCAGGCCCCGCTACGCCATCTGGGCCGGTACCTGGGCGAGCCGAACATTGGGCGCTTTTCCGGCCTGGCTACCCAGGCGGAAGCCCTGGCGCTGGCCCGCGCGCCCGAGGACCTTTCCAAGAAGTTTCGCTATAACCAGCGCCGTGAATTGCGCCTGCTGGAGGAAGCCGGCGGCCAAGTGCGGCCGGTAAGCGACTTTTCCAGCGCCGAGTTCGCGGCCCTGTACTGCGATCTGTTCCAGCGCCGGTGGAATTTTCCCGCCACTGGGGCGGCGCATATGGCCGAGGTGCTCGAGCTGCTGCGCGAGTTCATGGTCGGTTCGGTGCTCTTGCTCAACGGCGCGGCGATCGCGATCCAGCTGTTGTATCGGGTGGAGGCGCCTGGCTGGGTGAGCGTCGAGTATGTCAACGGTGGTGTCGACCCGCTTACCCGGGATTTCAGCCCGGGCAGCGTGCTCAGCTACCTCAATACCCAGGCGGCCTGGGAGGATGCGCGCGAGCGAGGCAAGGCGCTGCGCTTTTCCTTTGGCCGAGCGGACCGTGAATACAAGGCCCGCTGGTGCAACCCCGCCCAGGTGTTCAAGGTATGAGCCGCAAGCAGGCGCTGTTGCGGCGTCATCGACGCAACAAAAGGCTCGCCTTGCTGGGCGCTGGCGTACTGTTGCTGCTGGCTGGGGTGCTGCTGGCCTGGTGGTTGCCACTACTGCTGGCCGTTTTGGCCTGGGCGGCCCACGAAGCCTGGTTTGCCGACCACCTCTTCTATTCCCCCAGGCAGGACTATCGCTACCGTTTCGGTGAAGGAGGCCGGCTGTTGGCCAGCCGCTGGGACGGGCGCCGCCTGGTGCTTGAAGAGCCTCTGCCCAATGACCAGGCGTATACCCTGGTCGCACAGGTGCGACTGACATCCACCTGGCTGGGGCATCTGTTAGACCCTGCTGTGCTCATCGGCGAGGGCAAGGACCAGGACGCCCAGGCCTTCGAGCGGGGCTGCAGCGGGCTGCGTTACCTCAACCTGTCTGGCCAGGAAAGCATTCTGCCCTCGGGGTTGGACTTGATCGGGCGTCACTGCCGCCTGCGCGAAGCACCCCAGGTATATGCGTTCGCTCAGCCTGATTACCGGCAGCGGCGGGTAATGGTGATCGCGCCCCACGCTGACGACGCGGAGCTGGCGGCGTACGGCCTATACAGCCAGGCTGCCGAAAGCTGGGTCGTTACCCTCACCGCCGGGGAAATCGAGGCCGAGCACTACCGCGCCATGGGGCTGGAGGCACAGGCCGCCGCTCGCCTCAAAGGCCGGCTCCGCGCCTGGGACAGCCTCGCCGTGCCGCGCTGGGCTGGAGTACCTGAGGAGCGCTGCGTCCAGCTGGGGTATTTCTGCCTGCAACTGGACGCCATGCATCAGGCGCCCAGCGAACCGGTTTCCTCGCGTGAAGCCGGCCTGCAGGATACCCGGCTGTTTCGCCAGTACAATCGCCTGGCCCTGCCCGGCGATGATGGCCTGCCGACCTGGAACAACCTGATCGCGGACCTGCGTGCGCTGCTTACCCTGGCCAGGCCAGAGGTGATCGTGCTGCCGGATCCGGCGCTCGATCCTCATCCGGATCATATCCAGGCCCACCTGGCCGTGCGCGAAGCGCTGGAGGGGTTGGCCTGGCAGCCATCGTACCTGCTCGGCTACGCCAATCATCTTCATGACAACGACCGCTGGCCCATGGGCAATGCCCACCAGGGTGTCGCCTTGCCGCCCCGGTTCGACCCGTCCGGTGCCTGCTGGCCAGTGAGCCTGCCACTGACCGCTCAGGCACGGCTGGACAAAGCCATGGCCCTGGGCATGATGCACGACCTGCAACCTCCGTTGCCCTTCAAACGTCGGCTGCGCCGTGGGCTGCAACGCCTGCTCGCTGGGCGTCGCTGGCCCGTGGAAGGGGAAAACGAATTCTTCCGCAAGGCGGTACGGCGCCACGAACTGCTATGGCGCCTGGACCCTTGATTCGCCCCGCCAGCGGCCTTGAGAGATATCGATGAAAGTTCTGTTCCTGGTGCAGAAAGACCAGCGCGCCATTCTCGATGAGTTGTATCGAGGCGTGGCGGCACATTGCGAGTGTGACCTGCGCTGGCTGGACAGCGATGATCAGCGGCATCTGCGCCGCTATTTCAAGCGTGAGGTAGATGCCTCCCGCTACGATCGCATCCTCTTCTTTTTGCGTTTCAAGCAAGAGATCCGGCAGGTGGGCTTTATCCGCAGCTTGCCTAACCTAGTGATCCTCGAGCACGATGCATACCAGAACTACATTCCCTGCAAATACACCGGCAAGTTCAGCCGGCATTACCGGCAACTTCCGTGGGCCCGGGTCATCAGTTCCGGCGCCCAGGTGGCGCGGCGCTTGCGCGAGGAAGGCGTGGACGCTCACTTCGTGCCCAAAGGCTATGACCAGACCCTGGTTGGCGAACTGGGGCTGCAACGGGACATCGAGCTAGGGTTTGTCGGCAGTCTCAAGAGCGTGGCCTATGCCCAGCGCAAGGCATTTCTGGAAGCGCTGGCGCAAGAGGAAAACCTGCTGATCACCCGGACCGAGTCCGGTGCCGACTACAATCGCATGCTCAACCGTATCCGGTTCTTCGTCAGCGCGGACGTGGGAATGGGGGAGTACATGATCAAGAACTTCGAGGCCATGGCCGCCGGATGCGTACTTCTGGCCTACGACCAGGGAGAAGAAGAAAATCGCGCCCTGGGCTTCGAGGACGGCGTCAACCTGGTGCTGTACCGGGACCTTGCCGAGCTCCGCCGCAAGCTGGCGCAACTGCGCGAACAGCCGGCGCTGGCCGCTGGCATCGCCGCCCGCGGGCAAGCCCTGGTGCACGAGCGTTACGGTTTCCATAGCATAGGGAGCCAGATCGTGAATTGCCTGCGCGCACCCTTGCGGCCATCGCCAGCGCCCGGTTGGGTCGCCCGCCTGCGCAATCGCCTGGGAGTCTGAGCACAGCTTCATGGCGGCCAGTCGTTTGAAAATGGTATTCACCACATCCTGCACAAACTCCTTTTCGTAAACAGCCCAAGAGGTCGTTTTGGCAAGCCAGTCCGTTTCCCGTTATTTCACCACGCTGCTGGTGGCGTTCATCATCAGCTTCCTCGTGCAGGGCTCGGCGAAGTGGACCAACAATCTGTACTACGCCTTGATTGCATTGCCGGGGCTGGTAGCGCTGGTTCGCTATAGAGGTGCTGGGCTGACGCGCGAACCCTTGGCCCTGGGCTGGCTCTTGCTGTTGTTATGGTGTCTGGTGCCAGCAGCGCGAGAGGAGGGCACGCAGTTCTATAAGCACATCGTTTACACCGGCTTGTTCGTGGCCATAGTGGCAAGCCTCACCGAGCATCGTTTTTTTCACCTCGGCCGCACGGCCAGGGCGCTGTTCTGGATCATCAGCCTGTATATCTATGCCTGTTCGGCCTATATGTACCTGACAGGCCGGATACCCTTCGGCGCGCGGGTAGACATACTCCCGGCGCGCATGGAAAACGTCATCTACACCAGCATCTGGCTGGTCTGCGCCATGGCCTTGGCATTGCCAGCGTGGGCGCGCGAACGGCGCTACGTCGAAATGGCGCTGGGCGTCGTGCTGGCGTTCGTGGCAGTGGCTTTCGTACTGCAAACCCGTACCGGCATTGTAGGTGGCGTGTTCGTGATGGCCGCCTGGGGCCTTTGCAACGTCTACCGTCACCCTCGCGTAGCGGCGCCCATAGCCGCGGCGATCCTGGTCGGGCTTGGCCTGATCCTTTGGTGTGTCTGGCATGAAAGCTGGCTGGTATCGCTGATAGGCCGTGGCGACTCCTACCGCACCGACCTGTTCCGTATCATGACCGGCGAGTGGTTCAACTGTGGCTGGGCGCTGGGTTGCGGCGTGAACTTCCATACCAGCCAGACCCTGCCAGGCGGCATCCCGATCCCGCATCCTCATAACATCTTCGTGGCGTTTGGCCTTTACACCGGCGGCATCTCGCTGTTGATCTTCGTGCCGCTGATGGCGGCTACCTTGTGGCAAGCCTGGCGGGCACGAGACCCGTGGGGTCTCTACCTGGTCGCGGCCTTGCTGATGCTCAACTTCGACGGCAGCAAGCTGGTGGGCAACCCGGATGAGCTCTGGATGCTTGTGCTGTTGCCAGCGGCGGTGATCCTGGGTGGCGCCGTTGCCCGTAGGCGCGTATCCATCGGCGAGGCTCGGGGTTAAAGCGCGGCAAGTGCCTGACTGACAGCCTCGGCGGGGCAGCGCGTCTGGCTGGCCATGTAGCCCTGGATGAACGCATCGGTATCTTCGGTGAGCCAGTGGCGATCCGTGGCGTAGCGCAGCATATGGCGGAAGTTGCGCAAGCGCAGGGAGCGGCTGAGCGGCCTGCGGTACAGGCGCAGGTCGGCGATATCGATCAGGCCGAGCCTGTACTCGGGCGTGAGCACCACATTGCCCAGGTGTACGGAGCGGAAGTACACCCCGCTTTCATGCAGGCGCCCGAGGAAGGCGCCGAGGTCTGTGCGCAGTTGGGCTGTGGCATTGCCGCTGGCAATGAGCTGGCGCAGGGTGTCACCTGGCAAGGGGGCGTAGTGCACGGCATCACGCTCGATTTCAGCGATGCGGTAGACGGCCATGACCCCGGGGCAGGGGATGGACCGGCCCTGCAGGTGACGGCAATTGTCCGCAAAGCGCCTGGCATAGGGATACCAGGCCGCAGACGTGAACAGCCGCTTGCGTCGGAAGAGCTTGAACATGCTCCCATCGGCCAGGCGCAATACCTTGTCGCCGGAGCCGTCCGCCTCCAGTACCTGGGCGCCTTCCCTCAAGGCCAGGTAGTCGCGGTGGTCGAGCGGTTGCATGCCTTCTCTCATATAAAAACGCTATCTCGGGTGGTGTCGGCGAATGCCTGCAGGGCGCTAGCACCAGCTAGCGAAGGGTTGCGCCTATGGTAGCGCACCGGACAGCGTGATGGCTCCCTGTGCTACAATGCCGGGCTATTTCAATACGATGATCGCTCATGAGCCACCCCGATTCCTCCGCGCCTTCGAGCCTGAAGATCTACCTCCGGCTGCTGTCTTACATGCGCCCCTACATCGGGCTGTTCAGCCTCAGCATCGTAGGCTTCGTGGTATTCGCGTCCACCCAGCCGATGCTCGCCGGCATCCTCAAGTATTTCGTCGACGGCCTCAACAATCCCGAGGCGGTACTGTTTCCGACGGTGCCTTACCTGCGTGACCTGAAACTGCTGCAGGCGGTGCCCCTGTTGATCGTGCTCATCGCCGCCTGGCAGGGGGTGGGCTCGTACCTGGGCAACTATTTCCTGGCCAAGGTCTCCCTGGGGTTGATCCACGATCTGCGCCTGGCGCTGTTCGACAAACTGCTGGTGTTGCCGAACCGTTATTACGATACGCACAACTCGGGCCATCTGATCTCTCGCATCACCTTCAACGTGACCATGGTCACCGGGGCCGCGACGGACGCGATCAAGGTGGTGATCCGCGAAGGCCTGACCGTGGTCTTCCTGTTCGGCTACCTGCTGGTGATGAACTGGCGCCTGACCCTTGTCATGCTGGCCATCCTGCCGCTGATCGCGATCATGGTCAGCAGCACCAGCAAGAAATTCCGCAAGCAGAGCAAGAAGATCCAGGTCGCCATGGGCGACGTGACCCATGTGGCATCGGAAACCATCCAGGGCTATCGGGTGGTGCGCAGTTTCGGCGGCGAAAGCTACGAGGCCGAGCGCTTCCGCAAGGCCAGCCAGAGCAATACCGACAAGCAGTTGCGCATGACCAAGACCGGGGCGGTCTATACCCCGATGCTGCAACTGGTCATCTATACCGCCATGGCGGTGCTGATGTTCCTGGTACTCTGGTTGCGCGGCGATGCCAGTGCCGGAGACCTGGTGGCCTATATCACCGCGGCTGGCCTGCTGCCCAAGCCGATTCGCCAGCTGTCCGAAGTGAGCTCCACCATCCAGCGCGGCGTCGCCGGCGCGGAAAGCATCTTCGAGCAACTGGATGTCACGCCGGAACAGGACACCGGCACTGTGGAACGAGACCAGGTCAGCGGCCGCCTCGAGGTTCACCACCTGAATTTCGTCTATCCCGGTACCGACCGCCCAGTGCTCAAGGACATCAGCTTCACGGCGGAGCCGGGACAGATGATCGCCCTCGTGGGGCGGTCAGGCAGTGGCAAGTCCACCCTGGCCAACCTGATCCCGCGTTTCTATCAACACAGCGAAGGTGAAATCCTCCTCGATGGCGTGGAGGTGCAGGATTACAGGCTGCGTAACCTGCGTCGGCACATTGCTCAGGTGAACCAGCAGGTGACGCTGTTCAACGACACCGTGGCCAACAACATCGCCTACGGTGACCTGGCGGGCGCGCCGCGGGAGCAGATAGAGGCGGCCGCTCGCGATGCCTTCGCCAAGGACTTCATCGATCAACTGCCGCAGGGCTTCGACACTGATGTGGGCGAGAACGGCGTGCTGCTTTCCGGCGGCCAGCGCCAGCGCCTGGCCATCGCCCGGGCACTGTTGAAAAATGCTCCGCTGCTCATTCTCGACGAGGCCACTTCTGCTCTGGATACCGAGTCTGAGCGGCATATCCAGGCGGCCCTGGATCATGTCATGCAGGGCCGTACCACCTTGGTGATCGCGCACCGCTTGTCCACCATCGAAAAGGCGGACCTGATCCTGGTGATGGACCAGGGCGAAATCGTGGAGCGAGGTACCCACCAGCACCTGCTGAGCCTCAATGGCTTCTATGCGCGCCTCCATGCGATGGGTCTCGAAGAGCCTGGGCACCTGGACATGGCGTAACCCACCCGGACTGCGCATGAAGGCGCGCCTCCCTGGGAGCGCCTTTGTTTTTGTAGCCGGATGGTTACCTGATCGGACGAAACGATGATGTAGCGTCGCTGGCGATTTGCTACTGTCGAGATGGCCGCAGGGTCGGCTCGGGAGGGGATACAGTCCAGCGTCAACGTGAAGCCATTATCGTCTTCGACTATCCAGGGGCGTCTCGCTCGGCAAGGTGGCGCTCCGGCCGCCTTCATGCGTGGTCCGCAGCGCTTTCCCGATGCATTCCGTGCTCACCGCTGTCTGTTCGTCAACGTGCCAGGATGCGAGAGCGAGGCCGTGTATACGGCGCTTTTCGGCGCCAATAGCCCTGGGCCCGTTCCCCTGCGCTGGTACGAAGAACGCTTCGCTCCGGAATTCGCCACCAGCTTCAAGTTCGCTTTCGTGCGCGACCCCCTGGAGCGTGCCTATGTGGCCTGGGCTCGCTGGCGTGAAGCGCGGCTGTTCCAGGCCGCGGAAAGCAGCGCCAGCCTGGACGAGGAAGAAGACTTCGATGCCTTCGTTGAAGGCCTCGCACCGCCGGACTTGCAGGACCGCCTGGACTTCCGACCGCAAACCGACTTCCTCGAGGACAGCCAAGGGCGGGTGCGCCTGGATTTCATCGGCCATTACGAAAGCCTGATGCGCGACTTCCAATCCATGGCCGATTTCCTGTGCCTTCCCGCCGTGCTGCCCTGGTCGGCGCCAGCTTATGAACGCACGCCCCGTAGCTCGCGCTATGCCGTCGGGCCATTGGCGCGCAAGCGGCTGCGGCAGTTGTACCAGCGCGATTATGAGGTGCTGGGCTACGCCTAGGCTAAGGGCCGTCGCCCCGCGGGCATGGCATGCCGGACCTTGTGGTACTATCGCCGCCTTTGTTCATAGGTAGATGGGTTGGGCCATGAAGTTGTCGATGCCACGTTTCGATCAAGCACCTGTCCTGGTGGTCGGTGATGTGATGCTCGACCGCTATTGGCACGGCGGCACCTCGCGGATTTCACCCGAGGCGCCGGTGCCGGTGGTGCGGGTGGACCAGATCGAGGACCGTCCCGGTGGGGCTGCCAACGTGGCGCTGAATATCGCCGCCCTGGGCGCGCCTGCCTCCCTGGTAGGTGTGACCGGCGAAGACGAAGCCGCCGAAAGCCTGGCCGCCAGCCTGAATGCCGCTGGAGTGAAGGCGCATTTCCAGCGCATTGCGCACCAGCCCACCATTGTCAAACTGCGGGTGATGAGCCGTCACCAGCAATTGCTGCGCATCGATTTCGAAGAGCCCTTCGCCACGGACGCAGTGCGTTTGGGCAGCGACGTGGAGGCCCTGCTGACGGGGGTGAAGGTGCTGGTCTTGTCGGACTACGGCAAAGGCGCGCTGCAGAACCACCAAGCGCTGATCCAGGCCGCGCGGGCCCGTGGCATTCCCGTACTGGCGGACCCCAAGGGCAAGGATTTCACCCGCTATCGCGGCGCCAGCCTGATTACGCCCAACCTTAGTGAGTTCGAAGCCATTGTCGGCGGCTGCGTCGACGAAGCGGACCTGGTCGCCAAGGGCGCGGCCCTGATGGCTGACCTTGAGCTGGGTGCGCTGCTGGTGACTCGCGGCGAACATGGCATGACCCTGTTGCGTCCGGAGCAACCGGCCCTGCACCTGCCCGCCCGCGCGCGGGAAGTGTTCGACGTGACCGGCGCCGGCGACACGGTGATTTCTACCCTGGCAGCCGCCATCGCGGCGGGCGAAGAACTGCCCCACGCCGTCGCCCTGGCCAACCTGGCCGCGGGAATCGTCGTGGGCAAGCTAGGCACCGCAGCCATCAGCGCGCCGGAATTGCGTCGGGCCATCTCCCGTGAGCAGGGTTCGGAGCGCGGTGTGCTGAGCCTCGAACAACTGCTGCTGGCGGTAGACGATGCCCGCGCCCACCAGGAGAAGATCGTCTTTACCAACGGCTGCTTCGACATTCTGCATGCCGGTCACGTGACCTACCTGGAGCAGGCCCGCGCCCAAGGGGACCGCCTGGTCGTAGCGATCAACGACGACGCCTCGGTGGCCAACCTGAAAGGCCCGGGGCGTCCGATCAACAGCGTGGACCGTCGCATGGCCGTGCTCGCCGGCCTGGGCGCCGTGGACTGGGTAGTCAGCTTCGCTGAAAGCACGCCGGAAAACCTGCTGCGCGAGGTCAAGCCAGACGTGCTGGTCAAAGGCGGCGACTACAGCGTGGACCAAGTGGTAGGTGCGGACATCGTCAAAGCCTATGGCGGCATGGTGAAGGTGCTGGGGCTGGTGGAAAACAGCTCTACCACGGCGATCGTGGATAAGATCCGCAACCGCTAGGCGCAGAACGTCATGCCTGGGGACGCTTCCGGGCTTAGCCTTTCCCCTTTCGCCCTTGCCGTGCCAGGCGTATCAACGCCTTGGCCCGGGTAGTGATGCGGCCGAGCCGAGACTTGCGCTTCACCGGTGCGTTCACGCCCTGCCGGGCCAGCCATTCCCGCCAGCGCACCCGCTCTTCGCGCACCACCCAGCCTTCCTGGCGGCCAAAGTTTTCCGCCAGGTACAGCCCACGCGTGGACGCGGGAAACAGCTTTCCCTTGCGCAGGGTATACAACTGCGCAAGGGGCACCCCGTTCTTCAATGGAATCAGATACAGGTCAGGCCGGCCGCGGCTGAGCTGTGTGACCAGCTCCCCTTTGTCCAGTCGCTCGTCCACATGATAGAGGCTCAGCTCGCGGGCTTCCTTGGGCGCCTCCAGGCGCATGTCATAGACCAGCTGCAAAGAGGCCGTGGGTAAATGCACATAGGCACGAGGGCGCTCGATCAGCGTCAGGCTGCCGCTACGCACTGGGGGGGCGTCTCCGGTCACCGGGCGCAGTGCAAAGGGCGTGTTGTCCGTATAGCGCAGGGCTGCGCTGTAGGGGGCCGGTAGCCAAGTCTCCTTGAAGCGACCGTTGAGCCAGCCGTCGGCGGTTTCGAGCAGGCATTCCTCGGCGATTTCCTGCACGGCGGTATGCAACGGCAGGTTGAGTTCATGGGCCGGTACATAGCCGGAAATCATCTTGAGCACCACATCGCGCCGGTCCAGGCGGTGTTGTCGTACCAGCACCCAATACTCGTTGCCTTCCCAGGCCAGCGTCAGTCGTACCGACACGCCAAGGTTGGCCAGTTCCAGCTCGAACGCATGCGGGTCTTCAACCTCCATGAGGCGGCGTTTATCCAGCATCTGGCTGAAGTTGATGGGCATGCCGGTGCCCTGGTAGGCGAGGCCGTCCGCGGAGGCCTGGACCGAGATGCGCAGGGTCTTGAAGTTGGCCGGATTGCTTCGGCGAAGGATGCGCGGCATAAGGTTTCCTTTTCAGCGACCGCCGCGCCTTCCCCTCAAGGGGCTCGCAGAACCGCGGCGGCGGTGGCCACGTTGTGGGCCAGGTGAACAGGGTTGATGGTGCCGACGATGGCCGCGGTCACGCCCGGCTGACCGAACAGGGCCTCGAAACTGGCCCGTACCGGGTCTATGCCTGGCTGCAAGCAGACATGGCCGCTGGCCAAGGCCTTTTTTATCAGGATGCCTTTGCCATGTGACGCTGCGTATTCAA
The DNA here is from genome assembly GCF_000826105.1 of Pseudomonas massiliensis. GTDB lineage: Bacteria > Pseudomonadota > Gammaproteobacteria > Pseudomonadales > Pseudomonadaceae > Aquipseudomonas > Aquipseudomonas massiliensis. The sequence goes on from NZ_CCYK01000004.1 coordinate 235,578, forward strand.
TGACCGGGCGTTCCGCCTGTTCGTTCAGATTGTAAGTGACCATCGCGCAGTCGCCATGCTCCAGCGCCTTGAGCCCCCCGGCAACGGTTTTACCGGAAAAACCGTAGGCAAGGATTTTGCCCTCCTGTTTCAGCCGGGCCAGGGTAGGGTACACGTCGGTTCGCTCGAGTATGTCCAGGTCGTTGCCATCCGAATGGACCAGAACCAGATCGAGGCGATCGGTCTCCAGCCTTTTCAGGCTGCGCTCCACTGAAAACCGGGTGTGCTCGGCACTGAAGTCGAAACGGGACTGGTTGTTCTCGAACTCCTCGCCCACCTTGCTCACGATCACCCACTGGTCGCGCTGGCCGCGCAACAAAGGCCCCAGGCGGGTTTCGCTGTGGCCATAGGCCGGCGCGGTGTCCAGCAGGTTGATGCCCAGGGCTTGGGCCTGGCGCAATAGCGCCGCGGCCTGCTGGTCGTCAGGAATGGTGAAACCGTTGGGGTATTTCACCCCCTGGTCGCGCCCGAGCTTCACCGTGCCGAGGCCCAGGGGTGATACCTTCGCGCCCGTGGCGCCCAGCTGGCGCCACAGGCCGTGCAGGCTAGGCAGGCTCATGGCAGCGCCGCCCAGGCAGGCACGCCCAGGGGCGGTGCCGGTAACGCTGGCAATGGCTCGGCGGGCCCAGGGCGAACGCCGTCGCGCTCCAGTGCGGCGATTACCCGGTCGGTGAAATCCGGTGCCAGGGCCAGTTTGGTGGGCCAGCCCACCAGCAGGGGGGCATCGGTGGCCAGGAAGGCATTATCCGGGCGAACCAGGCCTGACTGGGCAGGCTCGGCGCGATCCACCCGCAAGGTGGACCAGTGCAGGCCGCGCTGGTCCAGCCAGGGCAGCAATTGGCCAAGCTCACGTTGGGCCGCTTCGATCTGCTGGGCTTCACTGCGGGCTACGCCGTCCGCCTCGGCCAGTTCACCGCCCAGGTACCAGACCCACTGGCCATCGCTGCCAGGGTGGGTGGTCACTGTAAGCCGCGGCTTGGGACCGCCGCCCAGGCAGTGGGCATACAAAGGCTTGAGCGCCGCGCCCTTGACCAGCACCATGTGCAGGGGACGCCGCTGCATGGCCGGCTGCGCTACCCCGAGTTCGCTGAGCAGCGCTTCGTTGCCCGCGCCGGCGCTGAGCACGATGCGTTGCGCCCGGATGTCGCGACCGTCGACGCGCAGGCCCACCAAGCGGCCGTCTTCACGCAGAGGCTGCAGGCACTCACCGGCCAGCAGGCTGCCAGCAGCCAGTTCGGCCAGACGAGCCACCAGGCTCGGTACGTCCACCACCAACTCGGCCAGGCGGTAGACCTTGCCCCTGAAGGCCGGGTTTTGCAGCGCTGGCGGAAGCTGGTCACCCTTGACCGTATCCACCCGGCCACGAACGGCCTTGCTGGCGAAAAAGCTGGTCAGGTTGCCCGCCAGGGTGCCGGGTGACCACAGGTAATGAGCGTCGGATAGCAAACGTACGCCGCGCAGGTCCAGCTCACCCGTGCCTGCCAAGGCCTCGCGCCAGCGCCTGGGCATGTCGGCAATGGCTTCGGAAGCGCCGGTAAGCGCGCCATGCAGGGCGTATTTCGCCCCCCCGTGAATGATCCCCTGGGCCTTGAGGGTCTGGCCGCCCCCCAAGGGGCCTCGCTCGACCAGCAGGGTAGACCAGCCAGCCCGGCGCAAGCGCGCGTTCAGCCACAGGCCAGCGACGCCTGCGCCGACGATGAGCACATCAGTGGAAATGGGGGTGGGCATGAGCGACCTCGTGTACAAACCGGCCCGCAGTATACCTTTACTCGGCAAGCTCGGCGTCGCTCTGCCTGGCTCAGTGGCCCGCGGTTTTCGAGAACAGCTGTATCACCACTACCCCGGCCACGATCAACCCCATGCCCGCCATGGCCGGCACATCCAGGCGCTGCCCATAAACAAAGAGCGCGGCGATGCTCACCATCACAATGCCCATCCCCGCCCAGATCGCATAGGCAATGCCTACCGGGATGCTGCGCACCACCAGAGTGAGCATGAAGAAGGCGATGCCGTACCCCAGGATGACCAGCGCCAGGGGCAAAGGCGTGCTCAGGCCCTTCACCGCCTTCATGGAAACGGTAGCGATCACTTCGGCGCAGATGGCAATGGCGAGGTAGTAGTAGGCAGTCATTGAAGCGGTCCGTCGGCTGTTTTCGGTCATTCTAGGGAAGCGGAGGGGGAGGCGACAGCGGCGCGGGAATATTAGATTTGAATGTCAGGCAGGGCGGGGCTTTATTAATCTGGCAACGCCTATCCATTCGAATGTATCAATCTCTATATAACGCGCAATGTGTTTGCGGATGTTATTGAGATTGATTACCATCCGGGCGGCCCGGGTGAAGGGTGTTCCTTGCACCCGAATGACGCGGTGGCAAGTACAGCCTGTTTCCTCGCGCTTGCGCCGCTTCAATAACATTCGCTGACCGGCTTATAGACGGGGGCGCTGTATCGCAGCCCACAAGCCCGCAAGGCCGGCCTGCTTACCGCAACGTGGCATACAAAGGACATAAGATGAACGTTCACCGGGGAATCACGCAGCTGTTTACAAGCCGTCGCGCCCAGCGCTCATTGCTGGCAGGGGTTTCAGCCAGCCTTCTGGCGCCGTTTCCGCTCAGCGCGCTGGCCGAGACGGTCGCCTTGCAGGAGCCGGCCGTGGAGCTGGACACTCTGACTGTCGAGGGCAATCGGCTGTACGACATGCCACCCTCCGAGCAGACCGGTGGCTATACCGTCGACTCGGCCACGGTAGGCAGCAAGACCCCGGCCGCCCTGCGTGACATTCCCCAGTCCACCACCAGCTACACCAACGAGTACATCCGCGACCGCCAGTTCGTGCACCTCGATGACCTGGCCAAGTACACCGCTGGCCTGCGTACCCTGAGCAACGACAGCGGCCGCTCGTCCATCTATGCCCGCGGCTATGAGTACGACGAATTCAACATCGACGGCCTGCCCGCGCCCATGGCCAGTATCTTCGGCACCGTGCCGTCGCTGGTTGCCTTCGACCGGGTGGAAGTGATGCGCGGCCCGTCCGGGCTGTTCAACAGCACCAGCGAGCTGGGCGGCGTGGTGAACATGGTGCGCAAGCGCCCGACCTCCGAGTTCCAGGGCCATGTGGAAGGCCGCTACGGCACCTGGGACCAGAATTACCAGGAAGTGGACGTCTCCGGCCCGCTGGATGAAGCCGGCCGCGTGCGTGGGCGTTTCATCGCCTCCCGCGCCGACAGCAATGGCGAGGCGGACTACAACGACAACACCAGCAACACCTACTACGGCGCGCTGGACGTCGACCTGAACGACAGCACGCAGCTGTCCTTCGGTCTGCTGCACGAAGTCAAGAACCTGAGCCCCAACAATGGCTATCCCACTGACAGCAAGGGCAACCTGCTGAACTTCAGCCACTCGAAGTTCTTCGGCGCGGACTGGAACTCCTTCGACGGCAAGACCACCGACCTTACCGCCGAGCTGACCCACCGCTTCGAAAACGGCGGCTATGGCCGTATCGCCCTGCGCGGCTCCCAGCGCGACACCCAGTACATGTATGCCTTCACCGGCGGCGCGGTCCAGGCCAATGGCAATACCACCCTGCGTGCCACGGCTCGTGACTTCGAGCAAGACACCTTCTCGATGGACGCCAGCTACAGCCAGCCCTTCGCGGCCCTGGGCCAGGTGAGCGAGTTCGTGGTGGGGACCGACTACAAGCACTACAACACCAGCTACAAAGATGGCAGCAAGTCCCTGGGCACTATCAACATCTACAGCTACGACCCGACGGATATCGCCAAGCCGGCCAAGTTCTATACCAGCCAGGTGGATACCGACGAACAGGAGCTGGGCCTGTATTCGAAGGTCACCTTCCGCCCGGTCGAGCGGTTGGCGCTGATCGGCGGCGCGCGCTTGAGCAGTTACCGTGGCGAGGGCTACACCACTACGCTGTCCAGCGGCGCCAAGACCGGCAGCGACCGCGACGTCAACGGCCATGTGACCCCATACGGTGGCGTGGTCTTCGACCTGGACGAGCATCACTCGCTCTACGCCAGCTACTCCCAGGTGTTCAAGCCGCAATCCCAGGTTGGCCAGGACGGCAAGCTGATCAAGCCTCATGAAGGCGAGCAGTTCGAGGTAGGCATCAAGGGCAGCTACCTGGACGGCAACCTCAACGCCCGGGTGTCGGCCTTCCAGCTGAACGACAAGAACCGGGCGGTCAACCCGGTAGATGCCAATGGCAACAGCATCACCAGCTACTACGTGGCCCAGGGCAAATCGCGCATTCGCGGCGCCGAGTTCGAAGTCAGCGGTAACCTCACTCCCAACTGGGACGTGATTGCCGGGTACACCTATATGAAAACCGAAACCCTGGAAGGCGCGGCCAACACTACCTTCATGACCATGCCACGCCACCAGGCTTCGGTATGGAGCAAGTACACCCTCGACGGCGGTCTGCTGTCCGGCCTCAGTGTGGGCGCTGGTATCACCGGCATGAGCGACTTCTACATGGAAAGCAACAACATCAAGGTCAGCGCGCCGGGCTATGCCACCGTGGATGCCAAACTGGCCTACCCGGTCACCAAGCAGCTGACCGCCACCCTGGACGTGAACAACCTGTTCGACCGCGACTACTACTCCCGCGTCGGCTCGGTGTCCACCTTCAACATGTACGGTCCATCGCGTAGCCTCACCGTGGGCGCGCGCTACGACTTCTGACCCTCAAGCGTCGCGGCCGGCTCACCCCGGCCCGTGGCCGCACCTGGAACGCGCTGATGCCTGACACCGCCCGCAGCGCCTGGCTGCAGCGTAGCGACATCGCTACCGAACACTGGTGGCAGGCAGTGGCCGTCGAAGGCACGCCGCTGATCGAAGCGGCGGGGCCTGGCCACTGCCTGCTGACTTTCCTATGGCGAGACCCTCAAGGGCACGCCGAACACTCCGATACCCAGCGGGTATGGATCAACATCACCGGCGTCACTGATCACCATCAACCTGGCGGGCCTCGTAGCCTGACGCGCTGGGGTGATACGGACCTGTGGTACTTCCAGCTCGAACTGCCCGCTACCTGGCGAGGCACCTACAGCCTGATTCCCAGCGAGCAAGCGGCAGGGCCGGAAGGCGGCCGCGAGGCGCTGCGAGCCTGGTGGCGTGCGCGCTTCCAGGCCGCGCGCCCGGACCCGCTCAATCGCGCACGGGGATGGACGGGGCAACGTGGCATCCAGGTTTCCACGGCGCAGCTGCCCGAGGCCCCGGCACAAGCCGCCTGGGCAGGTTTCGATCGCGGTGAGCCCTGGCCCGCCCCAGGCTTTCCCCGCTGGCAGGCCTTGGAGTGGGACAGCCCGACGCTGGGCAACAAGCGCCGGGTGTGGCTGGGCGTCACGGGCGAAGGCAGCGACGAGCGGCGTCCCCTGGCCTTGTTGCTCGATGGCAGGTTCTGGGCCGAAACCGTACCGGTAGGCCCGGCCATCACCCAGTTGACGGCGGCAGGCGTACTGCCCGGCGCCGTCTACCTGCTGATCGACAATATCGACAGCCAGCATCGCGCTCGCGAACTTACCTGTAATCCTGATTTCTGGCACGCCGTGCAACAGGAGCTGCTGCCCTTGGCGCGCCACCATGCCCGCTTCAGCGAGGCCGCCGCTACCACCGTAGTGGCCGGGCAAAGCTTCGGCGGCCTCTCGGCGCTCTATGCCGGCTTGCATTGGCCAGAGCGTTTCGGCTGCGTACTGAGCCAATCCGGCTCCTATTGGTGGCCCAGGCGCGAAGCGACGGACGCGGCCAGCGATGGCTGGCTGATTCAGCAGCTCGAACAGGGACTGGGGCAGGGGACTGACCTGAAGCTCTATCTGGAAGCGGGGCAGCGCGAACCGCTGATCGATCGGGCCAACCTGCGCCTGGTTGACCTGCTGACCGAGCGAGGTTGGGCTTTCGATTGGCGCCGCGTGGACGGCGGCCACGATGCTCTCTGTTGGCGCGGCGGCCTGCTCGATGGCCTGGCCTCGCTCTGGGCGGATGTCGCCCGTTAGCCGTTTTTCGTTTTTGGATTGAAAAGGATACGCCCGTGGAACAGCTCAACCCCTTCGATGATCCCGATCAACTGTGCTACGTCCTGGCCAATGGGCAAGGCCAGCATAGCCTGTGGCCTGCCTTCGCGGTCATTCCGGCTGGCTGGCGTCAGGTCCATGGCCCCGCCAGCCGGGAGGCATGTGGCCAGTGGGTGGAGCTAGCCTGGACGAGCCTGACCGCGGCCGAGGGGAGCGAACAATGACCGAACTCAACGCAAGCGTGGCAGCCGAGCGCGAGCTGCCGCTGGTAGCGGCGCAACCAGGCATCTGGGTGGCAGACCAACTCACCCCTCACTCCAACGCTTACGCCGTTGCCCATTATGTAGAGCTGGACGGTGAGCTGAACCTGGGTGTCCTGCGCCAGGCCATCGCTGAGGGGCTGTCGGAGGTGGATACTCTGCGCATGGTGTTCGAGGAACGCGACGGCGTGCCCACCCAGCGCTTCGACCCGCGGGCGCCTTTGCCTGAAGCGGTGGTTCTGGACATGCGCGGCCAGCCAGACCCGCATGCTGCCGCCCTGGCCTGGATGCAGGCGGATTTGCGCCAGGACCTGCGCGCCACGGCCAAGGGTTTGCAGTGGAGCAATGTGCTGCTGCGCACAGGCGAACAGCGTTGGTGCTGGTACCAGCGTTACCACCACCTGGCGCTGGACGGCTACAGCTTCGCTGGCCTTACCCGACGTATCGCTCAACGCTACAGTGCCGCGATGCGCGGCGAAGCGCCCGGGCCGTCGCCCTGGACGCCTTTCGAGCGAGTGGTGGCGGAATACCAGGCCTACGAGGCATCGGACAAATACCAGCAGGACCGCGCCTTCTGGCAGGAAAAAGCCAGCCGGCTGCCTCCGGCGGTCAGCCTCTCCCCCGCCCCGCTTGGCGGACAGGTACCTACGACCCAACTGCTGCGCGAACGCTGCGTCGTCGCGCCTGATACGCTGCGTCCCCTGATCGCTGCCGCCGAGGCACAGCGCCTGAGCGCGGCGGACGTGGCCGTGGCGCTGGTTGGGCTTTGGCTGTCGCGCCTGGGTGGGCTGGACGATTTCACCGCGGGCTTCATTTTCATGCGCCGCCTGGGCTCGGCAGCTGCCACCGCGGCGGGCGCGGTCATCAACGTATTGCCGATGCAAGTGCATGTCGGGGCCGAAGACCGCCTCATGGACCTGGCGGCGACCGTGGCCAAGGAACTCAGGACGCTGCGCCGCCGCCAGCGTTATGAAGCTGAGCAGATTCAGCGGGACCTGGGCCGCGTCGGTGATGCCCAGCCGTTGTATGGCGCGGTGATCAACCTCAAGCTGTTCGACTTCCAGCTGGACCTGGCGGGTGTGCCAGGTACCACCCACGCCTTGGCTGCGGGGCCGGTGCGTGACCTGGAAATCACACTTTATCTGGATCAGGCCCAGCAGTTGACCCTCGAGGTACTGGCCAACGCCGAGCGCTATGAACCCCAGGCCTTGGCGCGGCATGTCCAGCGCTTCGGCTGGCTGGCCCGGCAGTTCGCCGCGGACCCACAACAGCCTTGCCAGGCGGTCGACGTGCTGGACGCCACGGACCATGCGCTGCTGACCAAAGTGAACGACACGGCACGCTTGCTGAGTGAAGACACGCTGGCCAGCCTGCTGCGCCGGCAGGCCGAACTCACTCCAGGGGCGCCAGCGCTGTCCGACGCGGACCATCAGCTGGATTATCGGCAGGTGCGCGAACAGGTAGTGGCTTTGGCTCAGCGCCTGGTTCAGCAGGGTGTGCGCCCTGGCGATACCGTTGCCGTCGCGATGCCGCGCTCGGTGTTCCTGTCGTTGGCCCTGATGGCCATTCTGGAAGTAGGGGCGGCCTATCTGCCGCTGGACAGCGGCTATCCGGATGAGCGTCTGGCGCTGATGCTGGAGGACGCCAGCCCGCGCCTGGTGCTGGCCTCGGCGGACCAGGCCGAGCGCCTGGGCAACGCCTGCGCCAGCCCGATGTTGCGCTATGACGCCCTGCTACAGGCCGACCCGGCACTGCCCCGCGGCTTCCGTGGCCCAAGCCCTGCCAGCGCGGCCTATATCATCTATACGTCCGGCTCCACCGGTCGCCCAAAGGGGGTTGTGGTAGGGCACCAGGCCATCGTCAACCGCTTGCAGTGGATGCAGCACCAATACCCCATCGGCCTGGCCGACGTGGTGTTGCAGAAAACCCCGAGCAGCTTCGACGTTTCGGTATGGGAGTTCTTCTGGCCCTTGATGGTAGGCGCGCGGCTGCATATGGCCCCGCCGGAGGCGCACCGGGATCCGGAAGCCTTGCAGCGGCTGATCGAGCAGGAGCGCGTCACCACCATGCACTTCGTGCCGTCGATGCTGGCTGCCTTCGTCGCGACCCTTGACGACCCCGAAGCGGTGGTGCGTTGCAGGCCGCTTCGCCAGGTGTTCTGCAGCGGCGAAGCCCTGCCCACCGAACTGTGCCGCCGCTGGGAGCGGCGTACCGGCGTGGCTCTGCATAACCTCTACGGTCCGACCGAGGCGGCGGTGGATGTCAGCTGGTACCCGGCCCATGGCCCGGTCCTGGCCGAGGTCAGCGGCGCCAGCGTGCCCATCGGCTTCCCGGTCTGGAACACCGGCCTGCGCATTCTCGACCGTCGCCTGCGTCAGGTGCCGCCTGGCGTAGCGGGCGACCTGTACCTGACAGGCGTCCAACTGGCCCACGGTTACCTGGGGCGAGCGGAACTGACGGCCAGCCGGTTCGTGGCCGACCCCTACGCGGACGGCCAGCGTATGTACCGTACCGGTGATGTGGCCCGCTGGCTGGACAACGGCGCAGTGGAGTACCTGGGCCGCAGCGATGACCAGTTGAAGATTCGAGGGCAGCGCATCGAGCTCAGCGAGATCGACCATGCCTTGCTGGCGCTTCCAGGTGTGGCTCAGGCAGTCACCCATGCCCGTGTGCTGAGCGACACTGCCCCGGCAGACGGTGGCGATGCCCGGCAACTGGTGGGCTATGTAATTGCCCAGCCAGGCGTCGAGCTGGACCTGGAGGCCTTGCGCGGCACCCTTGCGGACCGCCTGCCGGCTCATATGGTGCCGGTGGCCTTGGTGCCCCTGGACGCCTTCCCCCTGGGCGCCACCGGCAAGCTGGACCGCAAGGCCTTGCCGCTGCCGAAAGTGCAGGACAAGGCCGCCGGCCGCGCCCCGGCGCCTGGCCTGGAACAGCGCATTGCCGAAGCCTTCGGGCAGATCCTGGGCCGCGATGACGTTCACGCCGAAGACGACTTCTTCGCGTTGGGCGGGCATTCGTTGCTGGCCATGACCCTGGCCGCGACCTTGCGCCGAACCCTGGAGCGACCAGTGGCCGTAGGCCAGGTGATGATCGCGTCCTCGGTCGAACGCCTGGCGCGCTTGCTCGAAACCCAGCGCAGCGAAGCCGAGGCCCAGGCCGCCGGTACCGACGCGTTGCTGCCGTTGCGCCCGGGCAAGGGGCCGACCCTGTTCTGCTTCCATCCTGCCTCCGGCTTCGCCTGGCAGTTCAGTGTATTGCAGCGCTATATCGACCCGCACTGGGCGCTGGTGGGCATCCAGTCGCCGCGCGGCCAGGATTCCTCGTCGCCAGGCCCCTTGCAGCGTGGCCAGCACCTGGACGACGTCTGCGAAGCTCACCTGGCCCTGGTTCGCAGCGTGCAGCCTCACGGGCCCTATCACTTCCTGGGGTATTCCCTGGGCGGCACCCTGGCCCACGGTATTGCCGCGCGCCTGCGCGACGCTGGGGAGGAAGTGGCTTTCCTGGGCCTGCTCGATACCTATCCGCCGGAAACCCAGAACTGGGACGAACGCGCCGGCCAGCACCAGTTGGACCCGGAAGTGCTGGCGGAAGTGAACCGGGAGCGGGAACAGTTCCTGGCGGCTCAGCGCGGCGTGCTGGGCGAAGCGGGGGGCGAAGGCGGAACCCGGTTGTTCGAGCAGATCGAGGCCAACTACGGCGACGCCGTGCGCCTGCTGGCGACCGCACGCAGTGTTCACTTCGCGGGTACTGCCACCTTGTACGTGGCGGAGAAGACCCTGCCCCTGGGTATGGACGTGAACCAGACCTGGGGCCGCTTCGTCGACAAGCTGGCCGTGCAACGCCTGGATTGCGCCCACGTGGACATTATCTCGCCAGCGATGCTGGCCCAGGTGGGGCCGATGATCAACCGTGCCTTGAAGGCGTTGTAAAAGCGGGGCGCGTACCCTGTGGGAACCAGCACTAGCTGGTGAATGGGTGACACGGCTATGCACCCATTCGCCGGCTAGCGCTGGCGCCTACAGGGTTCGCTGGATCAGGCGCGTCGGCCAGGGCGGCTACCCAACGGAATGATCAGCGGGGTATGGGCAACCGGATCTTCGATGATGGTGCAGGGCAGATCGTACACCTGCTGGATCAGCTCCACCGTGACGATGTCCTTGGGACGCCCGCCGGCGACGATCTTGCCGTCGCGCATGGCGATCAGGTGGGTGGCGTAGCGGCAGGCCTGGTTGAGGTCGTGCAAGACCACCGCCAGGGTATGGCCGTGGTCCTGGTTCAGGTGTTCGAGCAGCTCGAGCAGTTCGATCTGATGGGTGATGTCCAGCCAGGTGGTGGGTTCGTCCATCAATACCAGTGGGGTTTGCTGGGCCAGTACCATGGCGATCCATACCCGCTGACGCTGGCCGCCAGACAAGGTATCCACAGGCTCGGCCCAGAGGCCGTCGACGCCGGTGGCCGCCATGGCCTTTTGCACGGCGCGTTCGTCCTCGGCCCGCCAGCGGCTGAGCAGGCCTTGATGAGGATAGCGGCCCCGGGCGACCAGGTCCTTGACGGTAATATCCCCTGGGGCGCTGGCGCTTTGCGGTAGCAGGCTCAGGCGCCGCGCCACTTCCTTGGTGGGGTAGGCATGAATCGCCTGACCGTCTAGCCACACCTGCCCGCCCGCCGGCTGCAGCAGACGGCTAAGGCTGCGCAGCAGGGTCGACTTGCCACAGGCGTTCGGGCCGATGATCACGGTCAGCTCGCCTTCCGGGATAGCCACCGAAAGGTCACGCACCACCACCTTGCCATCGTAGGCGAGGGTCAGGTCCGTGGCGCTGAGCCGACTGGCAACAGGGGGGCGTAGGGTCATCGACGAGCCTCGCGAATCAGCAGAGCGATCAGGTACAGCCCGCCCACACTCACAGTGATCAGGCCAACAGGCACTTGATAGGGGCTGAGCAGGTGTTGTGCGGTGAAGTCCGCGCTTAGCAGCAGAAACGCTCCGCTCAGCGCGGCCATGGGCAACGCCAGGGCTTGGCCGCCGCTAAGGCGACGGGCGATCTGAGGCGCGGCCAGGGCCACGAAGGCAATGGGCCCTGCCACCGCGGTCGCCGCCGCGGCCAAGGCGATACCTGCCAGCAACAGCCACAGCCGCGAGCGCTCCACGGGTACGCCCAGGGCACAGGCCAGGTCATCGCCCATTTCGAGCAGGCGCATGCGCCGGCTCAACAGCAAGGCGGCGATCAGCGCCAGCCCGATGATCGCCAGCGCTGGCGCGGCCTTGGCCCAGGTCACTCCATTGAGCGAGCCGGCATTCCACAAGCCCGCCGAGACTGCCGTGTCCAGGGTGGTATTGGTGACCAGCCAGTTGTTCACGGCCAGCAGAAACGCACGTACTCCCAGGCCGATGACGATCAGGCGCAACGCGCTCAGGCTGCCGTTCCAGGCCAGGCGGTAGACCAGCCCGGCGGTAAGCAGGCCGCCGAGCATGGCGGCGCCGGTGCTGGCCAGTACGCTGCCTTTGAAAAGCACCACCAGCACCAGTACGCCGGTATAGGCTCCGAGGTTGAAGCCAAGAATGTCCGGGCTCCCCAGCGGGTTGCGCAGCAATGATTGGAAAATGGCCCCGCTTACCCCCAGGGCCGCGCCCAGGCACAGGGCTGCCACGACCCGAGGCAGGCGCCACTCCATCACGACCAGGCGCATGGCGTTCGGCCCACGTCCGAGCAGGGCATCGAGAAGCTGCTCGGGCGCGAGCGCCAGGGTGCCTTTGCCCAAGGCATGGAACCCCAGACAAACGCAGGCCACGGCCAGGCCCAGGGCGCAGCCCAGGACGCGTGGGCGCAGCCCGCTGCCGCTGGCAACGCCGCTCATAGCGCTACCAGGCGGCTGCGCCGCGCCAGCAGCACCAGCATGGGGGCCCCCAGCAAGGCGGTGACAATGGATACCCGCAACTCCGTGGCGGTGAGCACTCGGCCAAGGGTGTCCGCCAGCAGGAGCAACAAGGGTGTGATCAGCAACACGGCCGGCAGCGCACGGCCATGAGCCGGGCCGGCGACGCGCCGCGCCATGTGCGGCACCATCAGCCCAACGAAGGCGACCGGCCCCACCAGCGCCGTGGTAGCGCCACATAGCACGGTGATGCAGAGCAACCCCAGTACCTGTGTACGCAGCACACCGGTTCCGAGGGCCGCGGCCAGGTCATCGCCCAGTCCCAGGCTGTCCAGCGAGCGAGCCAGGCCCAGGGCAAGCAGCACGCCGCCGATGATGGCGGGCGCCGCCCAGTGCAGCAGGGCGAAGTCACGAATATCCAGGGAGCCTGCCTGCCAGTAGCGAACGTGGTCGTACACCAGCGGGTGCAGCAGTGAAATACCGGAGCCGAGGCCTTCCAGCGCGGCGCCCAGGGCTACCCCGACCAACAGCAGGCGTACCGGGCTGAAGCGGCGCCCACTGACCATGCCCGTGAGCGTAACCAGCAGCGCGGCGGCCAAGGCCCCGGCACAGGCCCAGGCCAGATAGGCAAAGGGACTCTGGGCGGAGAAGAAGGCGATGCCGACAGTGATGGCGAAGCTGGCGCCGGCATTGACCCCGAGCACCCCAGGATCAGCCAGCGGGTTGCGCGTCAGGGTTTGCATCAGCACTCCAGCGGTGCCCAGGGCGATGCCTGCCACCAGGCCGGCCAGGGTTCGCGGCAGGCGTGCATCGGTGACCAGGGTGCAGACAGGGGTGGCGCACTGGCCGGCCAGGGCATGGGCGACCTCGGCCAAGGGAACGTAGCTGGCGCCGACCTGAAGGCTGAGCGCAATGGCCAACGACAAGGCAAGGCCCAGCCCAAGGAGGGTAAAGGCAAAACGCATGGGGAGCGGTTACTCGAGCGGCTGCATGTATCTGCGGTAATACGAAGCATTGTCCAATGCCACTGAGTATCGGATGCTACCATGCCCGGCGACTCCGATGTAGAAACCTTTCCCGCCGTGGTGAGCATGAGTAAACCTTCATTGTTGATCGACCTGAGCCTGCTCAGAACCCATCCCGCCTTTCGTGCCGTATTCATTGCCCGGCTGATTTCCATCCTTTCCCTGGGCCTGCTGGCCATGGCCGTGGCGGTACAGGTGCAGGCCATGACCGGCTCGCCCGCTCAGGTAGGCCTATGCGTAACCCTTACCGGCATAGGGATGTTCGTTGGGCTGGTATTCGGCGGGGTGCTGGCTGACCGCTTCGAGCGGCGGCGGCTGATTCTGCTGGCACGCTCGACCTGCGGGCTCGGTTTCCTCGGCCTGGCGCTCAATGCAGCGCTACCCACGCCCTCGCTCTTGGCCATCTACGTGCTGGGCTGCTGGGATGGCTTTTTCGGTGCCATTGGCGTGACCGCCTTGCTGGCGGCTACGCCGGCATTGGTCGGGCGGGAAAACATGGTGCGCGCCGGGGCGATCAGCCAGCTCACCGTACGCCTGGGCACTGTAGCCTCGCCCTTGCTAGGTGGCCTGTTGATCGCGCAAGGCGGCGTGCTCTGGAATTACCTGGCGACGGCTTTCGGGACGCTGCTGACTGTGCTCTTGCTGCTGCGGCTGCCGGCCTTGCCGGCGCCCCAGGCGCAACGGGAACATCCGCTGCGCGCGCTGGCCACAGGCTTCAGATTTCTGTTCACCAACAAGGTGGTGGGCGCGGTGGCCCTGGTCGGGGCCTTGGTGACCATGGCCAGCGCCGTGCGTGTGCTGTATCCGGCGCTGGCCTCTGATTGGCATCTGCAAGGGGGCCAGCTTGGCCTGCTCTTCGCCGCGACCCCTTTCGGCGCGGCGCTTGGCACCCTGACCAGCGGACGGGTGGGCGCGCACGCCAAGCCGGGGCAACTGATGCTGTTCACGGCCATGGGCGCCTTCGCCTGCATTCTGCTGTTCGGCCTGGCGCCCGGGTTCAGCCTGGCCTGGCTCTGCCTGGCCGCGTTCGGCTACCTCAGCGCGATCAACGCCCTGTTGCAATACGCGATCATCCAGGCGCAGACACCGGATGCCTTGCTCGGGCGAGTCAATGGCCTATGGACCGCCCAGAACATCTGTGGCGACGCCGTGGGCGCGGCCTTGCTAGGTGGGCTTGGCGCCTGGGTCAGCCCCGCCGCCGCGGCTACCGGCTTCGGCATTGCCGCCGTCCTGGCGGGGTTGATGATTGCGTTGGGCCTGACCGGGCTGCGGCGGCTTGGGCCGGCGACAGCCCCTTGAGACGGGCCGGAAGTCGCTCAGTGGACAAAGGCCGCTTCGAGGCGATCCAGCAAATGCCCCGCGCTGTAGTAGTCCAGCCGGAAGGTATCGTTACCAAGGGCGTACAGCTGCTGTGACTTCACCGCTGGCAGGTGGGCCAGCAAGGTATTGCCCTTGAGCGCGTCCGCGTCGCTGGCTTCGGCGGCGAACATCAGCCAGCTCTGCCCGTTCAGCCCCGCCGCCAGGTGCTCGCCGCCCACCTGCACGATGTCCTTGCGTTTGCCCTGACTGACGAAGGTGGGAAGGTCCGACGGCGGCGTTGCGAGTTCGAAGCCCAGGGAAGTCAGCAAGCGGCCCTGGGCGGACTCGCCAGTCCACAGGTTGGCCTGGCGAGCGGAGGCGTTGTACACGAATGCGGTTATAGGCTGCGGAGGCAGTTGCAACCGCCCCTTGAGCGCAGTGACCCGCTGGGAAAATTCATCGATGCGCGCCTCGGCTTGAGCTTCATGGCCCGAAGCGCGGCCCAGCAGGCGCATCACGTCTTGCCAGCTCTGGTCGTCGTAGTCCACCACCAGCGTAGGGGCAATGGACGAGAACTGGCTGTACAGGGCGGCGGCGGAGTCGGCGCCCGAAGCGCTGACAATGATCAGGTCTGGCGCTTCGGCCGCCACGGCTTCGGCGTTGGCCTCTCCAATGTATAGCCGTTTTACCTGACGCTGCGCGGCCACCTCGCCCCATTGCCGGAAGAACCCTTGGCCATCGGCGAAGCGGTTGTTCGGTGCCGTGGCGCCACTGGCGATGACTGGCGCGTCCAAGGCCAGCAGCGAACCGGTAAGGGTAACGCTGGTGGAAACGATGCGCTGCGGCGGCTTATCCAAAGTCACTTCGCCCATGCGGCTAGGCAGGGTACGTGGCCAGCCTTCATCGGCCTGGGCCACTAGGGCAAGGCCCAGGGTGAATGCTAGTGCCAGGCATTGGGCGAGGCGGTGAAAGCCGAGCAGGGGGCGAGACGACATAAGTGACTCCGAGGGAGACGAGAAAGACTCGCATTTTCGGCGGCCTACAGTGAGTTCGCAACCCGGACGTTTTTTCAGGCTTTTAAGCCTTCGTATTCAGACGGTTACCTATTGATAAAAACACTGGCAGGGGGATGCCAGCATTGACATAGGATAGTCGGCTACCTACCCTGAAATAGTTTGATAACAATTCTCGTTACGCTTTTGGTGAAAAAATATGACCGCAGCTTCTGTGACTAGCCTTGCGCTGGACAGCGGGTCCGGGATGGCCGTCCCTACAGCCGATACCGCCGAATTTCTTTTCCGCTCAGGTACCCGGTGCCTTCGAGGGGAGGGGGTTTTCAGTTCCATCACCACGCCGGCGGCCACATCCGAGGGTCAAGCCCTGATGGCCGCGGTAGAGCAGGCCTTCGAAAGGGCGCGAGCCGCCGGCATCGAGCAGCCCGTGCTGATGGGGGCCATCCCCTTCGACACCACCGAGCCATCCTGTTTGTACGTGCCTGCCAGATACCGTTGGGTGGAAGGCGAACCTGCTCGCCCGCAGCCAGGCGCGGCGGGCTCGGCGCCCACCGTACTGAGCCAGCGCAGCGTGCCGGACGAAGCGGGCTTCAAGGCGGCTGTCAGCCAGGCGATCGCCAACTTCCGTAGCAGTACCATTCGCAAGGCAGTGCTCTCACGCATGCTTGAGGTTCAGCTGGACGGGCCCGTGCAGGTGGAAAATATCCTGGCGCGCCTGGCGCAACAGAATGCCCAGGGTTACCACTTCCGCATTCCCTTGCCTGGAGAGGGCGAGTTGATCGGGGTGAGCCCGGAGCTGCTGGTGCGCAAGCGCGGCAACCGCCTGTACAGCAATCCCTTGGCCGGTTCGGCTAAACGCCGCGTCGATGCCCAGGAAGACCGGAGCGTGGCCGACGCCTTGCTGAACTCGGAGAAGGACCACTACGAGCACCGCCTGGTAGTCGAGGATATTCGCCGTGTCCTGACCCCCCATTGCACACAGTTGCATATCCCGGAGCAGCCTTCGCTGCTGAGTACCGCGGCCATGTGGCACCTGTCCACTGCGCTGGAAGGCGAGCTGCGCGACCCTCGGCATTCCTCCTTGCAATTGGCCTGCAAGCTGCACCCCACCCCGGCGGTTTGCGGCGCTCCAACGGATTTGGCGCGCAAGCTGATCAATCTGGTCGAGCCCTTCGAGCGCGGGCTGTTCACCGGCATGGTGGGCTGGTGCGACGCGGCGGGCAATGGCGAATGGGTGGTGACCATCCGCTGCGGCACCGTGGTTGGGGATCGGCTGCGTCTGTTCGCGGGGGCAGGTATCGTCGAGGCGTCCGACCCGGCGGCGGAATGGGCCGAAACTCAGGCCAAACTGGGTACCATGCTGGCGGCCTGCGGGTTGGCGGAGGGCCAGGTATGAGCATCGCTTTCAGCGCCTGGCCGGCCGAGCTGGCCGCGCGTTATCGGGCCAAGGGTTACTGGCTCGACCTGCCCATGACCCATATTCTGCAAGAGCAGATGCGTCAGCGGCCCGAGGCACCGGCCATTCTGTGCGGGGAGCGCAGCTTCAGCTACGCCCAGCTCGATACCCTGTCAGACAGTCTGGCCGCGGCCCTTCATCAGCAGGGGCTGCGTACCCATGACACCGCCCTGGTGCAACTGCCGAACCAGGCCGAGTTCTTCATCACCTACCTGGCGTTGCTCAAGCTGGGTGTCGCCCCGGTCAACGCCCTGTTCAGCCATCAACGTCTGGAACTGCTTGCCTATGCCAGGCAAATCCAGCCGCGGCTGGTCATTGGCTCGACCCAGCACTCGCTGTTCGCCAACGGCGACTTCCTCAACGAGCTCCGGGACGTGGCGCCGAGCCTGCATGCCGTTATGCTGGAAGCCAGCGAAGGCGCGCAGCTGCCGGCCAGTTGCCTGCGTCTGGCCGATTGCCTCGCCGCGCCCGCTGAAGGCTATACGCCAACGCCAACCTCGGCGGACCAGGTAGCGTTCTTCCAGCTATCAGGCGGTAGCACGGGTACACCCAAGCTGATTCCACGCACGCACAACGACTATTACTACAGCGTCCGCCGTAGCGTAGAGATCTGCCAGCTGAGCCCGGAAACCCGCTTCCTCTGCGCGCTGCCAGCGGGACACAACTACACCATGAGTTCGCCTGGGGTGCTGGGCGTGTTCGTGGCCGGCGGTACCGTGATCATGGCCCGGGACCCTGAGCCTCTGAACTGTTTCGCCCTGATCGAGCGGCATCAGGTCAACTGGGTGCCCCTGGTACCGCCCGCGGTTGCCCTGTGGCTCAAGGAAGCCCCCAGTCATCGCGCGCGCCTGTCTTCGCTCAAAGTGATACAGGTGGGCGGGGCCAACTTCGCCGAGGCCTTGGCCCGCCGGGTTCCCGCTGAGTTGGGCTGCCAGTTGCAGCAAGTGTTCGGCATGGCCGAGGGTCTGGTGAACTACACCCGCCTGGACGACGAGCCGGAGCGCATCTTCACCACCCAGGGCTGCCCGATGAGCCCGGACGATGAGATCCGTGTAATGGATGTAGACGGCCAGCCTGTGCCCCAGGGACAGCCCGGCATGTTGGCGACGCGAGGCCCCTACACCTTCAGGGGTTATTACCAGAGCCCGGAGCACAATGCCCAGGTATTCGACGCCGAAGGCTTTTATTACTCCGGAGACCTGGTCGAGCAAGACGCCCAAGGCTACCTGCGCGTGGTTGGTCGCGTGAAAGACCAGATCAACCGGGGCGGAGAGAAGATCGCCGCGGCCGAGGTGGAAAACCTGCTGCTTCAGCATCCCGGCATCACCCATGCGGCGGTGGTCGCCATGCCGGATGAGCTCATGGGCGAGAAGAGCTGCGCCTGTGTGGTGGCCAGCGACAGCGCCCTCAAGCCGGCGGCCTTGCGTAAATACCTGCGCGCCCAGGGCGTGGCCGAATTCAAGCTGCCGGATCGCTTCCAGTTCCTGGAGCAGCTTCCCCTCACCGCGGTCGGCAAGATCGACAAGCAGCGCCTGCGCAATGCCCTGCAGGCGTCTTCAAGCGAACAGCGATAAGGCTTTCAGACATGGCTATTCCAAGACTTCCCTCCTATGCACTGCCCACACCTGACAGCTTCCCGGCCAACAAGGTGAGCTGGACGCTGGACCCGTCACGGGCGGTGTTGCTCATTCACGACATGCAGGCGTACTTCACTGCCTTCTGGGGTGACGATAGCCCGCTGGTGGAGGCGCTGGTGGCGCGCATCGCCAAGGTGCGCCAGTGGTGCGATGCCCAAGGCATTCCGGTGGTCTACACCGCCCAGCCCACCGAACAGAGCCCGGAAGACCGCGCTCTGCTCAACGATATGTGGGGGCCGGGCCTGACCACGGCCGACCCTGCCCTGCAGGCCGTGGTGGCTCCGCTGGCGCCGGCCAGCCATGACACCGTATTGACCAAATGGCGCTACAGCGCCTTCCTGCGCTCCCCGTTGCAGGACCTGATGAAAGAGTGGCGCCGTGATCAGTTGCTGATCTGCGGCGTCTACGCCCACATCGGCTGCATGGTTACCGCTACCGATGCCTTCATGCGCGACATCCAGCCATTCTTCATTGGCGATGCAGTGGGTGACTTCTCCGAAGAAGAACACCGCATGGCCCTGCGCTACGTGGCTACCCGCTGCGGCAGCGTGATTGGCTACGAGGCGCTGACCGGCCAGGCCGCGCCACGCTTCGACCAGGCCTGGTTGTTGGCCGAGCTGGCGCCTTACCTGGATCAGGACGACGACCTGCCCGAAGGCTCGGACAACCTGATGGACTATGGGCTGGATTCCGTGCAAGTGATGACCCTGGTGTCCGCCTGGCAGCGCCTTGGGCTTGAAGTCAGCTTCGCCGAGCTGGCCGCGCAACCTACCCTGGATGGCTGGCTGAAGATCATTCGCAGCAAGGCGCCGTCCGCGGCCTGATTTCCACTTTCATGGGCCGACCGACGGTCGGCTCTCGGAGCCTTTTCATGAATACGTTGGACTTCACCGGCAAACGCGTCTGGGTCACTGGCGCGGGTCAAGGCATCGGCCTGCACACGGCCATGCGCTTCCAGGCCGCCGGAGCGGAGGTTGTGGGCCTGGACAAGGCGTTCGCCGAATCCGATTACCCGTTCCGCACGGTCACGCTGGATGTGACCAACCCCCAGCAAGTGGAGCAAGTGTGTCAGCAACTGCTCAACGAGCGCCGTCGCGTGGACGTGCTGGTCAACGGTGCCGGCATCCTGCGCCTGGGCAACAGCGACAGCTTGAGCCTGGAAGACTGGAACGCCTGCATGGCGGTGAACGTAACCGGGCCATTCTTGCTATTCCGCCAGCTGGTGCCCGTATTCAAGGCCCAGCGCAGCGGCGCGATCGTCAGCATCGCCTCCAATGCTGCTCATGTGCCCCGCCTGAACATGGCCGGCTACTGCGCTTCCAAGGCCGCCCTGGTCGCGCTCAACCATTGCGCCGGGCTGGAACTGGCAGCTCATGGCGTGCGCTGCAACCTGGTTTCGCCGGGCTCGACCGATACGCCCATGCTGCGTGACATGGTCGGCGACGAGGCGGGACTGCAACGCTTGGTGGACGGCCTGCCCGAGCAGTACAAGCTGAGCATCCCCCTGGGCAAGATCGCCCGCCCGGACGAAATCGCCAACACGGTATTGTTCCTGGCATCGGACCTGGCCAGCCATATCACCTTGCAGGACATCGTCGTCGACGGCGGAGCTACCCTGGCGGCGTGAAGCGATGCCAGGGGACGGCCCTTGGGGTACACTGCGCCGCCATGAACAGACCCCTCTATACCGCCCTGTTTCACCTGGCCCTGCCGTTGATTGCCCTGCGCCTGTGGTGGCGCGCGCGCCGGGCGCCGGCCTACGCCGAGCGCCTCGGTGAGCGCTTCGCTCGCGGCTTGCCACCCATGGCCCAGGGCGGGCTTTGGGTGCATGCCGTTTCGGTAGGTGAAAGCATCGCCGCGGCGCCCTTGGTCAAGGCCTTGCTGGCGCGTTATCCGCAGCTGCCGGTCACCCTGACCTGCATGACCCCCACGGGTTCAGAACGAATCAAGGCCTTGTTCGGCCATGAGCCGCGGGTCCAACACTGCTACCTCCCTTATGACCTGTCTTGGGCCATGGGGCGTTTTCTCGACCATGTGCGCCCGTGCCTAGCCATTGTCATGGAAACCGAACTCTGGCCCAACCTGGTGGATCAGTGCGCCCGCCGCAAGGTGCCAGTTGCCTTGGCCAATGGCCGGCTCTCGGCCCGATCGGCCCGGGGCTACGCTCGCTTTGCCGGCCTCACCGCGCCCATGCTGGCGCGGATGAACCTGCTGGCGGTGCAGACTGAAACCGAAGCCCAGCGTTTCCGCGAACTCGGGGCCCGGCCCGAGCGTGTGGTAGTGACCGGCTCGATCAAATACGACCTGCGCCCCGACCCGGCCTTGCCCGAGCGGGCAACGGCGCTGCGGCAATCCTGGGACGCGAGCCGGCGGCCGGTATGGATAGCCGCAAGCACCCATCAGGGCGAGGATGAAATCATCCTGGCCGCCCACCGCGAGCTGCTGCGGCATCATGCTGATGCCCTGCTCATCCTGGTGCCGCGTCATCCGGAGCGCTTCGGTCGGGTGGCTACCCTTATCACCGATGCCGGCATGACGCTGTCGCGCCGCTCCACCGGCGAGGCCGTCGGCGCTGATACTCAGGTGATGCTCGGCGACACCATGGGGGAGCTGCTTTTCCTGTACGCGCTGGCCGACATTGCCTTCGTTGGCGGCAGTCTGGTACCCAACGGCGGTCACAACCTGCTGGAGCCGGCGGCGTTGAGCAAGCCAGTACTGAGCGGCCCTCATCTGTTCAACTTCCAGGATATTGCCGAACGGATGGCCCAGGCTGAGGCCTTGCAGGTGGTCGAGGATGCCAGCGGGCTGGCCGATGCGGTGCGCCACCTGGTGGAGCTGCCCCAGGCCGCCCGGCGCCAGGGCGAAGCGGGCCTGACCGTGATGCGCGCCAACCAGGGCGCCTTGGAGCGGTTGCTGAAGGCTGTGGCCCTTCTCATACCTGGTGGGCGGTAGCGCAGCTGACCGTGGTGGAACCCAGCGCCAGCTGGGGTGGGTTCTTGGGCATATCTCGCCTTTGGTGGCTTCGCTACGTTCAACAGCTGGCACGAAGGGCCAGGAAGCCATGCCCAATTCGCCAGCTTCGCTGGCTCCTACCCTTCATCGATTCGGCTTCAACAGGGCCTTGGCCTGAGCTTGCAGGTCCGGCGGAAGGAAATCCTTGTCGGGGTTGTAATCGGGCTTGAGGTAGCGACCGAGGTCTTGCAGGTCCTGCGGGCTGAGGGTGCCCGCGGCCTGTTTCAGGCGCAGGTTGTCGAGGATGTAGTCGTATCGGCTGTTGTTGTAGTCCCTCACGGACGCATACAGCTGGCGCTGCGCGTCGAGCACGTCCACCACATTGCGTGTGCCCACCTGATAGCCGATCTCGGTGGCCTCTACCGCGCTCTGGTTGGAAATGATCGATTGCTTGCGCGCCTGCACCAGTTCCACGTCGGTATTCACCGCCCGGTGCAGGTTGCGGGTGTTTTCCACTACCTGGCGGCGCAGCCCCTCGCGGCGGTATTCACTCTGACTGAAGCGCTGGTAGGCCTCGCGTACCTGGGAGCTGGTCAGGCCGCCGCTGTACAAGGGGATCTCCAGACGCAGGCCCACCGTGCGACGTTCCACATCGCTGCCGTACACCAGCCCATCCCGGGCCGAAGGGTTGCTTAGCTCGAAGTTGTCGTTGTCGCCCTTTTCGTATTGAGCCACCGCATCCAGGGTAGGAGCATGGCCGGCCTTGCGCTGGCGCAGGGTCTGCTCGGCTGCGTCCACGGCGAAGTTGCTGGCCAGCAGTTGCAGGTTCTGCTGCGTGGCCGTGTCTACCCAGGCCCGCGCGTCGTTGGGCAGGGGCGGCAATACCGGCAGGGTATGCACCACGCCTTGCAGCGCGTTGTAATCGCGGTTGGTGAGGGTGACCAAGGCCTGGAAGGCATCGGCCACCTGGCGTTCGGCCGTGCTGCGGTTGGCCCGGGCGGTATCGTAGCTGGCCTGAGACTGAAGCATGTCGGTCTTGTCTGTCAGGCCAACGTTGAAACGTTCCTTGGACTGGTCCAGCTGGCGCAGGAAAGCATTTTCCTCGGCCCGCGCCGTGGCCAGGCTGTCCTGGGCGCGCAATACCGCGAAGTAGCGTTCGGCGGTTTGCAGGATCAGGTTCTGCTCCGTGGCGGAGAGCTCTAGCCCAGCCTGTTCATCGCTGGCCTGCGCGGCCTTGAGCTGGAACCAACGATCGGCCCTGAAAATCGGTTGGCTCAAGGTCGCCCGGTAGGAGGTGCCACTGCGGTTGGCGGTCATGGCCGGCTTGTCCAGGGCCTGGCGGGTATCGTTGACGTCGGCGCCAGCCGACAGGTTGGGTAGCAGGCCGGCCCGCGCCTGGGGCACGGCTTCCTGGCGGGCGGCAAAATCGGCGCGGGAAGCGGCCAGGTCAGCATTGTTCTCCACGGCCTGCTGGTAAACGCTCATCAGGTCGGTCTGGCTGGCCAGCGGAGTGGTGGCGGCCTGTGCCAGTCCGCCGAGCAAACTCATCATGCCTACCGCCAGCGGTATCGCGCGAAACATAGTCAGTCCTTGTCATGAAATCAGCCGCTGCGTGGTCGGTCAGACCGCCCGTGGGCAAGTATTATCCAGGGAAGTTGGCGTTACCACTGCTATGTGGCTAGACTCTGCTCCGTTCTTGTCGGGGTGCCCCACGCGAGGGGCTGAGATCGGATATGTCCGGATCCCGTTGAACCTGATCAGGTTGATGCCTGCGTAGGGAACAAGATTTCTCGCTTTCCCGGCGAGTCCTCTTGTGCTCGGTCCGGGATGTCGTGTTCATGCACGCGCTCCGCTCCAGCACAACTCCACGGGCCCAATCCGGCCACAGGTTCGCTCCGACGCCCCCTAGCCTGGCTGGAGAACCTGTATGAGCGAACAACAACACAGCGCCACCCACCTCAGCGAATCGGCCCGGGTCGACCAGCAATCGGTGCAACCCTTCCCGCGCTCGCGGAAAATCTATGTAGAGGGCTCGCGCCCGGACATCCGCGTACCCATGCGGGAGATCAGCCTGGATGTGACACCGACGGATTTCGGTGGGGAGATCAACCCGCCGGTGCTGGTGTATGACACTTCCGGCCCCTATACCGACCCGGACGCACGGATCGACGTCCGCCAGGGCCTGGGTGATGTGCGCTCAGGCTGGATCGACGCCCGCGGCGATACCGAGCGCTTGCCAGGCCTCAGTTCCCGCTTCGGTCAGGAGCGGCTGGCCGACCCGGCCCTGGCCCGGCTGCGCTTCGCCCATGTGCGCAATCCGCGCCGGGCCAAGGCCGGGGCCAACGTGAGCCAGATGCATTACGCCCGCCAAGGCATCATCACCGCAGAAATGGAATATGTGGCCATTCGCGAGAACATGAAGCTGCAGGAGGCCCGGGCGGCGGGCCTGCTGACCCAGCAGCATGGCGGGCACAGCTTCGGCGCCAGTATTCCCAAGGAAATCACGCCGGAATTCGTGCGCCAGGAAATTGCCCGGGGCCGGGCGATCATTCCTGCCAACATCAACCACCCTGAGCTGGAGCCCATGATCATCGGGCGTAACTTCCTGGTGAAAATCAACGGCAACATTGGCAACAGTGCCCTGGGTTCCTCCATCGAGGAGGAAGTGGCCAAGCTGACCTGGGGCATCCGCTGGGGCTCGGACACGGTGATGGACCTGTCCACCGGCAAGCATATCCATGAAACCCGCGAGTGGATCATCCGTAACTCGCCCGTGCCCATCGGCACGGTGCCTATCTACCAAGCCCTGGAAAAGGTCGGCGGTATCGCCGAGGACCTGACCTGGGCGCTGTTCCGCGACACCCTGATCGAGCAGGCCGAGCAGGGGGTGGACTACTTCACCATCCATGCCGGTGTGCTGCTGCGCTATGTGCCGCTCACCGCCAAGCGAGTGACCGGCATCGTCAGCCGCGGCGGCTCCATCATGGCCAAGTGGTGCCTGGCTCATCACCAGGAGAACTTCCTGTACACCCATTTCGAAGACATCTGCGAAATCATGAAGGCCTACGACGTGAGCTTCTCCCTCGGAGATGGCTTGCGCCCGGGCTCGATCGCCGACGCCAACGACCAGGCCCAGTTCGGCGAACTGGAAACCCTGGGCGAGCTGACCAAGATCGCCTGGAAGCATGACGTGCAGTGCATGATCGAAGGGCCCGGCCATGTGCCCATGCAGCTGATCAAGGAGAACATGGACAAGCAGCTCGAGTGCTGCGACGAAGCCCCGTTCTACACCCTCGGCCCGCTTACCACGGACATCGCCCCCGGTTACGACCACATCACCTCGGGTATAGGCGCGGCCATGATCGGCTGGTTCGGCTGCGCCATGCTCTGCTATGTCACACCCAAGGAACACCTTGGCTTGCCCAACAAGGATGATGTAAAGACCGGGATCATCACCTACAAGATCGCGGCACACGCCGCGGACCTTGCCAAGGGCCATCCGGGGGCGCAGATCCGGGACAACGCGCTGTCCAAGGCGCGTTTCGAGTTCCGCTGGGAAGACCAGTTCAACCTTGGCCTCGACCCGGATACCGCCCG
This sequence comes from Pseudomonas massiliensis, assembly GCF_000826105.1. Taxonomy (GTDB): domain Bacteria; phylum Pseudomonadota; class Gammaproteobacteria; order Pseudomonadales; family Pseudomonadaceae; genus Aquipseudomonas; species Aquipseudomonas massiliensis. The sequence continues at coordinate 260,765 of NZ_CCYK01000004.1, forward strand.
TGCCTATCACGACGAAACCCTGCCAAAGGAGTCGGCCAAGGTGGCGCACTTCTGTTCCATGTGCGGGCCGAAGTTCTGCTCCATGAAGATCACCCAGGAAGTGCGCGAATACGCGGCCAGCCAGATTCCCAGCGTGGACCTGGACGCGGAAACCGGAATGAAGGCGCAGGCCGAGCGCTTCCGCGCCGAAGGCAGTCAGCTGTACCAGAAAGTGTGATCGTCACGCGCCTGGCCCCGCCGGGCGCGTCTTTCTTTTCATTCGAGATTCGACCCTTGACCCAGTATTCCCCTGACCTTCCCGTGAGCGCGGACCGCCGTGTATTCGGCGCCCGGGACCTTTTCACCCTATGGTTCTCCCTTGGCGTGGGGCTGATGGTGCTGCAAACGGGCGCTCTGCTGGCGCCCGGGCTTGGCTTGGCCCAAGGCGTCCTGGCCATTGCACTCGGCACTTTGGTGGGTGTGCTACTGCTGGCCGCGGCCGCGGTGATCGGCAGCGACACCGGGCTCTCGGCCATGGCTTCCCTGAAAACCAGCCTGGGCCGCCGAGGCGCTGCGCTCCCGGCAGTGTTGAATCTCTGCCAGTTGGTCGGTTGGGGGGCTTTCGAACTGATCGTCATGCGCGATGCCGCCAGTCTGCTGGCCGCCAACCGCTGGGGGGAGGGCAGTGCCTGGGCCAACCCCTTGTCCTGGACCCTGGCCTTCGGCGCGCTGGCCACGGCCCTGGCTGCTACCGGGCCCTTGACCTTCGTGCGGCGGGTGCTGCGCAAGTGGGGGATCTGGCTACTGCTGGGTGCCTGCGTCTGGCTGACCTGGAACCTGCTCAGCGAGGCGGACTTGGCCGCGCTCTGGGTACGTGCCGGAGATGGCAGTCTGGCGTTCGCCGCCGGCTTCGATATCGCCATCGCCATGCCGCTCTCCTGGCTGCCCCTGATCGCCGACTATTCCCGCTTTGGCCGGGCCGCGCGCCCGGTATTCACCGGCACGGCCCTGGGCTTCATGTTGGGCAACCTGTGGCTGATGAGCCTGGGCGTGGCCTATACCCTGGCATTTGCGCCCAGTGGGGAAGCCAATGCGCTACTGCTCGCGTTGGCGGGCGCCGGCATGGGCGTTCCCTTGCTGCTGATCCTGCTGGATGAATCCGAAAACGCCTTCGCCGATATCCACTCGGCCGCTGTGTCCAGCGGGCTATTGGTTCGCTTGAAGGTGGAGCACCTGGCCGTTGCGGTGGGCGTCGTTTGCACCCTGATCGCCGCCTTTGCGCCCCTGGCCCAGTACCAGAACTTCCTGTTGCTGATCGGTTCGGTATTCGCGCCGCTGTTCGGTGTGGTACTGGTGGATCACTATCTGCTGCGCCAGCGCCGAACCCTTGATGAGGGAGCGGCCTGGCGTGGCGGCGCATTGCTGGCTTGGGTGGCCGGCATTGCGCTGTACCAGGCCTTGGCGCGCTATTGCCCCGACCTGGGCGCCACCTTGCCGTCGTTGATCGCCGCCGGCGCGCTTCACCTGGGGCTTTCGCGGGTGCTCAGCGGCCCGGGCGCAGCTCTGGCCGAATCACCCCGTTGAGCCGGGCATACGGAATCTTCAGCTCGATATGCCCCATGGCGTACGGCGCGATGCTATAAACATTGTATTTGAGCACCACCGCGTCGGACGCCAGGGCGATGTTTTCCGTGCGCTGGAAAGGCCACTGCTTCACGAACTCCGGGTCCTTGTACAGGTTGGAGGCGATCATCCAGCCCCGGTGGGCTTCCTGGGCCGCCATCCAGAAAGCTGTTTCCTGGCCTGGCGCGAGCATGTCGGCCAGGGCCAGCGCCTTGTGCTGCTGTCGTGACCAGGTGATGAACCCCCGACCCGGCATGCCGTGGGCGCCGCCGGTGTCCAGGTAACTGGAAAGCTCCACGATCACCAGCCCGTCATGCTGCTCTCTTACCTTGGCTTGCAGGTAGGTGGAGTTGCCCGATTCGGCCGTGCTGAAGAATTGCTGTTCATAAGCGGGCAGGGAGGTCGCCTGGGGTATGTCCGGGTTGTTGTCCGTCATGCGCAACAGGCGCTGCTGGGTCAGGGTATCCAACGCCGGTTCGTCGGGAAAGTGCACGGTATCGAGGTTGACCAGCGGGCATTCTGCGGTGGCGCAGCCGGGCTTGATATGCTCCCAGGCCTCGCGTTCGGTTTTCAGCGGTTTGTCGTAATCCGGTTGAAAAAGGCTTTGGCAGGCACCAAGACTCAAGACTGCAAGCGCCAGCGCCGACATTTTCAAGGGTGACATGGTATTCCTTCGCGGGTATAGGATCGTGCTTGGACTATAAACGCAGCGATCGGTTCTCCATAGGGCCGAACACTCAAGATCAGGCACAAGGGTTGCAACGATGCGGCCCTGACGATGGAAAAAGAGGATTCGTATGACAGACGCTAACCATTCAGTGCCAACGAAGGTCGAGATCACCAAGCGGGAAAATTGCTTCAAGGGCTTCTACAAGGTCGACAAGCTATTCCTGCGCCATGAACTGTTCGCCGGTGGCCTGGGCAAGGAAATCAGCCGTGAGCTGTTCGTGCGCCACGACGCGGTGTGCGTGCTGCCCTACGACCCGCAACGTGACGAAGTGGTGCTGATCGAGCAGTTCCGTGTCGGTGCCATGGGCAAGGTCGCCAACCCCTGGCTGATCGAGATGGTTGCCGGGCTGATCGACAAGGACGAAACCCCCGAAGCGGTTGCGCATCGGGAAGCGGAAGAGGAAGCTGGGCTGAAGTTTCAGGCCCTGTGGCCGATCACCAAGTATTTCCCTTCGCCGGGCGGTAGTGATGAATACGTTCATCTCTACCTGGGGCGCTGCAACAGCGAAGGGGCCGGTGGCCTGCATGGCCTGGAGGAAGAGGGGGAGGACATTCGCGTGCGGGTCTGGGCATTCGAGGATGCGCTGCAGGCTGTACGCGATGGCCGGATCATTAACGCGGCCGCGCTGATCGCCATTCAATGGCTGGCGCTGAACCGCGATGAAGTCAGGGGGTTGTGGAAGTGAATCTGTTGCGCGAGCGCTATCGGGTCGACCTGGCCGCGTTGCAAGCGGCCTGCGAGGCCAACTACGCACGCCTGATGCGGCTATTGCCGGGCATGCGTGGCGAGCAGCGCTTTCGCCAGATCGGCATGACTCAGGGCGACCAGGCCCTTGGCGTGTTGAGCCTGGAGGTGATCCAGGCCAGCCCCTATACCACCACCCTGAGCGTGAGCCAGAAGCACAGCCTGCCCTGGCTGCCGGTACCACGCATGGAGGTGCAGGTGTACCACGACGCGCGCATGGCCGAGGTTATCGGCGCCCAGCATGCTCGCCGCTTCCAAGGCATCTACCCCTATCCCAACGCGGCCATGCACCAGCCGGATGAAAAGGCGCAGTTGAACCTTTTCCTCGGGGAATGGCTCAGCCATTGCCTGGCGTGTGGGCATGAGTATGAGTATGTGAGGTAGAAGGGCCACGGCACCGGAAAGCTCTAACGGGCCCATCCTTGCCTTGCATTTCGGCGTCCCATTGCGCGATACTGTGCGCAACAACTAACCCTCACGACCGGCGTGGCTTGACCATCTGGTTTGAGGGGGAAAAAGCCGGCGCTAGCCGGTTTTTTCGTTTCTGGAGTAAGGAAATGTCCAGGAAGCTTGAACTAGAGCATCTGCGCACTCGCATCTACATTGACGGGTATAATTTCTATTACGGCTGTTTGCGAGGCACCCCGCATAAGTGGCTCGACCTTCTTCCTTTGTTTGAGAGGTACATCCTGCCGTCCGCAATGCTCAGGGACGCCGATGGCCATATTCGCCAGTCGACTCTGTTGCCATCGCCTTCGATCAAGTTTTTCACTGCCAAGATCATCGAATCCGTAGCCAAGGCTGTCGATTCTGTGTCATCCCAGGCACGCTACCATACTGCGTTGCGTAAGCTTCATGATGGACGAATCGAGTTGATCGAAGGCTATTACGCTGTCAACAAGATGAAGGTGAAGATCGTTGACGCGGAGAATCCCGGTAAGCCTCCCCGTGAATGTCAAGAAATCCAGGCGTGGAAGGTCGAAGAAAAACAAAGCGACGTAAACCTGGCCCTGCAGGCTTACCATGACGCGATTACCGGTCAGATCGATCACGCTGTGATCGTGACAAACGATACGGACATCGCGCCAGCGCTAAAGATGATCAGAGCGCACACTCAGGTATTGATTGGCGTGGTAGTGCCGACTATCGACCATACCCGAATGCCCAACGCCGACCTGGTAAAGCTGGCCCACTGGAAGCGAGCGCACATTCATGCCAGCGAACTTGCAGCCTGCCAGCTGCCTCGGGTGATCCCAGGGCGTAAGCCGACAACCAAACCCGAGTCTTGGTACGGTCAGCCTGAATTGCTACGGGAAATTCTAGAGTTGGCTATCCCGGTGCGTCGCAGTAAGGCAGCTGCATACAAATGGTTGGAGCAGCCGAACCCGCATTTTGGAGGGGCGCGCCCGATCGAACTCGCCGAGACTGTTGATGGCGCTCGCCGCGTCTTGGCGTACATTCGGAGCTGGATCATAGAACACGCACAAATACCTGCCTCCGAGGATTAGGCCGGAGGCAGGCCGATGGCGTTTATCGAATCAGAACGACCGCATAAGCACGACCACCGGGGCGGCCTTTACCCTCCATCTAGGCGCAACCGCCGAAACTGCACCATAATGCTCGACGTGTCTTCCCAGGAGCCGGGCCTTGCCGAACCATCATATCTCGCGAGAATCCTCGGTCTTGCTGTTGCAGATCACCGACAGCCATCTGTTCGCCGAACAAGAGGGCACGCTGCTGGGCATGAATACCGCGGCAAGCCTGGCCCAGGTGATGGAGCGGGTGATGGCCGAGCAGCCGCATGTGGATCTGATGCTGGCCACTGGAGATCTGTCCCAGGATGGCACGCTGGAGTCCTACCAGCGCTTCCAGGCCATGACCGCTGCCATCGAGGCCCCCCACCGTTGGCTGGCTGGGAATCATGATGAGGCGGCGGTAATGGCCGAGCATTTCGGCCATACGGATGTGATGCAGCCAGTGATCGATATCGGCAACTGGCGCATCGTGCTGCTGGATTCCTCGGTCAGCGGCTCGGTGCCGGGCTGGTTGGCCGATAGCCAGCTGGAACTGCTGGAGCGGGCGCTGAACGAAGCGCCGGATCGTCATGCCCTGGTGTGTCTGCACCATCACCCGATTTCCATCGACTGCAAATGGATGGAGCCCATCGGCCTGCGCAATGCCGACGCCTTCCTGGAGATCATCGACCGTTACCCACAGGTACGAGTATTGCTCTGGGGGCACATCCACCAACATCTGGACCGTGAACGCAACGGAGTGCGCCTGTTGGCCACCCCGTCTACCTGCGTACAGTTCGAGCCACTGAGCGAAGACTTTTCCCTGGACCGTGTCGCGCCTGGGTATCGATGGCTGCGCTTGCATCCGGACGGTAGCCTGGACACAGGGGTATCGCGTGTAGCAGGGTTCGAGTTCGCGGCGGACTTTGGCGGCAGCGGTTATTGATTACGCCGGGGGTGGGATACACTCGGCTGTCTTGACCGTACCCAGGAGGCTTCGTGGCCCCTTCGCTGTTGTATATCCATGGGCTCAATAGCTCGCCCGCCTCGCGCAAGGCACAGCAATTGATCAAGGCGGCGCGCCAGCTTGGCCTGGCCGAGCGGGTAAGTGTGCCCGCGTTGCATCATCACCCGCGCCAGGCACTGGCTCAATTGGAAGAGGCGATTGTAACCCTGGGTAAACCCCTGCTGGTCGGTAGCTCCCTTGGGGGCTACTATGCCACCTACTTGGCGCAGCGGCACGGCCTGACGGCCGTATTGATCAACCCGGCGGTGAACCCGCATCGGCTGTTCGATGGCTACCTGGGCGTGCAGCGGAACCTGTACACCGGAGAAGAATGGCAACTGACAGAGGACCATGTGCAGGCACTGGCCGAGCTGGAGGTGCCGCCGCCCCAGGCCGGTGAACGGTTCCAGGTATGGCTGCAAACCGCGGACGAAACCCTGGACTACCGCCATGCCGAAGCCTTCTACCAAGGCTGCGCCCTCGATGTGCGACAGGGCGGGGACCACAGCTACCAGGGCTTCGCCGACCGCCTGCCTGAACTGCTGCGCCTGGCCGGCGTGCCGCCTGAGCGCTGCGCGGCCCTGGACCTTGCCACCTTGTGACCCTAATTTACGATTGACGAAGAGACCCCATGGCCACTCCCAGCGCTAGCTCTTATAACGCCGACGCCATCGAAGTCCTCTCGGGCCTCGACCCGGTGCGCAAACGCCCGGGCATGTACACCGACACCCAGCGGCCCAACCACCTGGCCCAGGAAGTCATCGACAACAGCGTGGACGAAGCCCTGGCGGGGCATGCCACCGCTATCCAGGTCATCCTGCATGCCGACCACTCCCTGGAAGTGATCGACAACGGTCGCGGCATGCCGGTGGACATCCACCCGGAAGAAGGCGTGCCGGGCGTGGAGCTTATCCTGACCAAGCTGCATGCCGGCGGCAAGTTCTCCAACAAGAACTACCAGTTTTCCGGTGGCCTCCATGGCGTCGGCATTTCCGTGGTCAACGCGCTCTCCACCCTGGTGCGGGTACGGGTCAAGCGCGACGGCCAGGAATACGAAATGACCTTCGCCGACGGCTTCAAGGCCAGCGACCTGCAGGTCATAGGTACGGTGGGCAAGCGCAATACCGGCACCAGCGTGTATTTCGCGCCGGACCCGAAATACTTCGATTCGCCCAGGTTTTCCATCAGCCGTCTCAAGCACGTGCTCAAGGCCAAGGCGGTTCTGTGCCCTGGCCTGTCGGTCACCTTCGAAGACAAGGCCAGCGGCGAGAAAACTGAGTGGCACTATGAAGATGGCTTGCGCTCGTATCTGGCCGACGCCGTCAGCGAGTTCGCCCGGCTGCCGACCGAGCCCTTCTGCGGCAGCCTGGCCGGCAACAAGGAAGCCGTTGACTGGGCTCTGCTCTGGCTGCCGGAGGGCGGGGACGCGGTGCAGGAAAGCTACGTCAACCTGATCCCCACGGCCCAGGGGGGTACTCACGTCAATGGCCTGCGCCAGGGCCTGCTCGACGCCATGCGCGAGTTCTGCGAGTTCCGCAACCTGCTGCCCCGTGGCCTGAAGCTGGCACCGGAGGACGTCTGGGAGCGCATCGCCTTCGTGCTGTCCATGAAGATGCAGGACGCCCAGTTCTCCGGCCAGACGAAAGAGCGCCTGTCGTCCCGCGAGGCGGCCGCATTCGTGTCCGGCGTGGTCAAGGATGCCTTCAGCCTGTGGCTAAATGCCCATCCTGAACTGGGTCTGCAACTGGCGGAGCTGGCCATCAGCAATGCCGGCCGGCGCCTGAAGGCCAGCAAGAAGGTCGAGCGCAAGCGCATCACCCAAGGGCCCGCGCTGCCAGGCAAACTGGCCGACTGCGCCGGCCAGGACCCGGCCCGGGCCGAGCTGTTCCTGGTCGAGGGAGACTCGGCCGGTGGCTCCGCCAAGCAGGCCCGGGACAAGGAATATCAGGCCATCCTGCCGCTGCGCGGGAAGATCCTCAATACCTGGGAAGTGGACGGCAACGAAGTGCTGGCCAGCCAGGAAGTGCACAATATCGCGGTGGCCATCGGGGTAGATCCTGGTGCCACGGACATGAGCCAGCTGCGCTACGGCAAGATCTGCATCCTGGCCGACGCCGACTCGGACGGCCTGCACATCGCGACCCTGCTGTGCGCACTCTTCGTCCAGCATTTCCGCCCGTTGGTGGATGCCGGCCACGTCTATGTCGCCATGCCGCCGCTGTACCGCATCGACCTGGGCAAGGAAATCTACTACGCCCTGGACGAAGCCGAGCGCGATGGCATCCTCGACCGGCTGGTGGCGGAAAAGAAACGCGGCAAGCCTCAGGTCACGCGCTTCAAGGGCCTGGGTGAGATGAACCCGCCGCAATTGCGCGAAACCACCATGGACCCAAACACTCGTCGCCTGGTGCAACTGACCCTGGAAGACGTGGACGGCACTCGCGAGGTCATGGACATGCTGCTGGCCAAGAAGCGCGCGGGGGACCGCAAGTCCTGGCTGGAGGCCAAGGGTAACCTGGCCGAGGTGCTCAGTTGATCAGGGCCGCGTTCGCGGCTTGGCTATTGATGGCATCCCTGGGTTCGGCCCAGGCCGCCGATGAAGTGCCGGAGTTGAGCCTGCTTGGCGAATACCCCGTCGAAGGCATGCGGGGCGGCAACCTTTCGGGCCTGACGTCCTGCGATGGCGAGTTGTGGACGGTGTCGGACCGCGACGACGACCAGGTGTATCGCCTGGATCGTGCCAATGCAGTATGGGAGGGCGAGCCACTGACTTTCACCGCGCCAGCGGCGCCGGACATGGGGCTGCCCTGGAGTATCGCCGCGCGGGCGACGGCGGCCGGATTGATCCGAGGCGGAAGCCTGGATTTCGAAGGCATCGCCTGTGATGCCCGGCACCAGCTTTATCTGGTGAGCGAAGCCAAGGCCGCTGTGCTGCGCCTGAGCCGCGGCGGTAAGGCCCGATGGCTGCCCTTGCCCGGTGGCCTGGTGGCCGAAGCCCGGCAGCAGGGCCTGTTGCACCACTTCAACGCCATCTTCGAAGGCCTTGCCATTGACTCGAGCGGCCAGCGGCTGTGGCTGGCCGCAGAGCGGGAGCGGCGCGGCCTGCTGGGCCTGCGCCTGGAGGCCGAAGGCTGGCATTGCGGCCCGCCCTGCGTGCTGCTCAGCGAAGGCGGCTCTGAAGAAGTGCCGCCAGTCATGCGCATCGGGCTCAGCTACGCCAAGGATTTTTCGGACCTGGCCTATTTCAAGGGCAAGCTGTTCACCCTGGAGCGCAACGCCTACAAGGTCTGTCGGCGCGACCCCGATACCGCTGCGGTGGAGCGCTGCTGGTCGTTCGCCGAGACCGGCCTGACACCCTCGCGGCGCTATGACAAGCCCTATGGACTGACCGAAGCGCTTGCCCTGGACGATACTGGGGCCTGGATAGGCACTGACAATAACGACTGGGTACGCGCCGACGGCGAGGGCCGCCCGGTCGTATGGCGGTTCGCCGCGCCTGCTGGCGGCTGGGAGGCACCATGAGCGCGGTACCTGGACGCTCGGCCGGTCGCTGGCTGCTGGTCCTGGCCTGGGTTGCCGGACTCTACCTGGCCTCGCGGTTCTTTGGCGATTGGGAGCAGAAACAGGAGAACCCCAATCGTGCGCCAGTTGCCAGTCACGGCGCGGGTTTCGTCGAGGTTGCCCTGCGCGCCAACCGGCAAGGGCATTTCGTGGCCGACGGCCGGATCAACGAGCAGGTCGTGACCTTCATGGTCGACACGGGTGCCACCGAGGTCGCGATTCCCGCCGAACTGGCGAGCCGGCTCGGCCTGGAGAAGGGCGCACCGGTCATGCTGCATACCGCCAACGGCAACACCGCGGGCTATCGCACCCGTCTGGATGCTCTAACACTGAGCGAGATCCGGCTGCCCCAGGTCAGCGCCGTCGTGGTGCCCGGGCTGCCAGGCGAGCAAGTACTGCTCGGCATGAGCGCCCTGAAACGTCTTGAATTCACCTTGCGTGACGGCACCATGCTGTTACGCCAGAACACCCATCGATGAGGCTTGCATGAGCGAATCAACCGATCTCAGCCTGGATGGCGTGGAGCGCCGGTCCCTGGCTGACTTCACCGAACAGGCCTACCTCAATTACTCCATGTACGTGATCATGGACCGTGCGCTGCCGCATATTGGCGACGGTCTCAAGCCGGTACAGCGGCGTATCGTCTACGCCATGAGCGAGCTGGGCCTGGACGCCGACGCCAAGCACAAGAAATCCGCGCGTACCGTGGGCGATGTGCTGGGCAAGTTCCACCCCCATGGCGACTCGGCCTGCTATGAGGCCATGGTACTGATGGCCCAGCCCTTCAGCTATCGCTACACCTTGATCGACGGGCAGGGCAACTGGGGCGCCCCGGACGATCCGAAGTCCTTCGCCGCCATGCGTTATACCGAGGCGCGCCTGTCCCGTTATTCCGAGGTGCTGCTCAGCGAGCTAGGTCAGGGCACGGCGGATTGGGTACCCAACTTCGACGGCACGCTGGACGAGCCCGCGGTGTTGCCCGCACGGCTGCCCAATATCCTGCTCAACGGCACCACCGGCATTGCGGTGGGCATGGCAACCGATGTGCCGCCGCACAACCTGCGTGAAGTCGCTACCGCATGCGTGCGTCTGCTCGATGAGCCGAGCGCCAGCGTGGAGCAGCTTTGCGAGCATCTGCCGGGCCCGGACTACCCGACCGAAGCGGAAATCGTCACGCCGCGTCACGAATTGCTGAAGATGTACGAGAACGGTCGCGGCTCGGTTCGGATGCGCGCGGTATACCGGGTTGAAGACGGAGATGTGGTGGTGACCGCGTTGCCGCACCAGGTTTCCGGAGCCAAGGTGCTGGAGCAGATCGCCGCCCAGATGCAGGCCAAGAAGCTCCCCATGGTGGCGGACCTGCGCGACGAGTCGGACCACGAGAACCCCTGCCGGATCGTCATCATCCCTCGCTCCAACCGCGTGGACGCGGCCGAGCTGATGCAGCACCTGTTTGCCACCACCGACCTGGAAACCACCTACCGGGTCAATATGAACATCATCGGCCTGGATGGCCGTCCGCAGTTGAAAAACCTGCGGGCATTGCTGCAGGAGTGGCTGGAGTTCCGGGTGCGGACGGTTCGCCGACGCCTGCAGTTCCGGCTGGACAAGGTCGAGCGCCGCCTCCACCTGCTCGAAGGCCTGCTGGTGGCCTTCCTCAACCTCGATGAAGTCATCCATATCATCCGCACCGAGGACCATCCGAAGGCGCGACTGATCGAGCGCTTCGGCCTGTCCGAAACCCAGGCCGACTACATTCTCGACACGCGCCTGCGTCAGCTCGCGCGCCTGGAAGAAATGAAGATTCGCGACGAACAGGAAGCCTTGGCCAAGGAGCGGGAAAAGTTGCTGGCATTACTGGCCAGCGAAGCGAAGCTGAAAAAGCTGGTACGCAGCGAGCTGCTGGCCGATGCCAAGACCTATGGCGACGACCGCCGCTCGCCCATCGTGGAGCGTGCCGAAGCCAGGGCCCTGTCGGAAAACGAACTGATGCCCACCGAGCCGGTGACAGTAGTGTTGTCGGAAAAGGGCTGGGTACGCTGCGCCAAGGGTCATGACATCGACGCAACGGCGCTTTCCTACAAGGCGGGGGATGGCTTCAAGGCCGCCGCGCCAGGTCGCTCCAACCAGTACGCGGTATTCATCGATTCCACCGGCCGCAGTTATTCGCTGCCGGCCCACAGCCTGCCTTCGGCCCGTGGCCAGGGCGAGCCATTGACCGGCCGCCTGGCCCCGCCCCCAGGCGCGCAGTTCGAATGCCTGTTGCTGCCCGATGATGACGCGCTCTATGTGGTCGCCTCCGATGCCGGTTACGGCTTCGTGGTCAAGGGCGAAGACCTGCAAGTCAAGAACAAGGCCGGCAAGGCGTTGATCAGCCTGCCCACCGGAGCCAAGGTCATGGCGCCGCGGCCGCTCAAGGATCGCGAGCACGAGTGGGTGGCGGCAGTGACTACCGAAGGGCGGCTACTGGTATTCAAGGTGGCGGACCTGCCACAGCTGGGCAAGGGTAAGGGCAACAAGATCATCGGCGTACCGGGGGAGCGGGTCGCCAGCCGAGATGAATACGTCACCGACCTGGCCGTCCTTGGCGATGGCGCGACCCTGGTATTGCAAGCGGGCAAGCGTACGCTGTCGCTCAAGGCCGATGACCTGGAACACTACAAGGGCGAACGCGGCCGGCGGGGTAACAAGCTGCCGCGAGGTTTCCAGCGCGTCGATGCCTTGGTGGTAGAACCGGGCGCATAAGCTGGCGTCGACCGGCTGTCGGATTCCGGTAGCCGGTCACTAGACGCTGGAGTCCGGCGCAGTATTCACGGATGATATGGGCCCTGTGGCGCGGACCTTATGGCGCCCATTGGCATCGGTATCACTGTGGCCCGGTCGAAGCGGGCCGCCTGGACGGAATCATGAATTTTCTGCGCCTTCCTTTCGCTGTATTGCTTACCGGTATGCTCGGCCTGGCCGGTTGCAGCATGCATCAACCCGTGGCCTTGTATCAGCTCGATAGCGGCCACCCCGGCCAGCCCAAGCAGGGCAGCGGCATGTCCGTTTTGCTGGGGCCAGTCTCCATCGCCGACTACCTGCAGCGTGAAACGCTGCTACAACGGCAGAAGGACGGTAGCCTCACCGCCGCCACCGATGGGCGCTGGGCAGGCAGCCTGAGCGCGGACATCGACCAGCTGTTGTTGCGGCAAATGGCCTGGCGTCTGGATACCCAACGGGTGGTCCTGGCACCGACCACGGCCAACTTCAATCCAGACGCCCAAGTGCTGTTGTCCATCACTCGCCTGGACTCCGGCCATGCTCAACCCGCGGTGCTGGACGCTCAATGGCGCGTGCTGGACCGCCGTGGGCAGGTTCGTGACAGCAAGCTGGTCCACCTGGAAGAGAAGCATAACGGGAGTACCACGGCTCAGGTCCAGGCCCAGGGCATGCTGCTGCAACGGCTGGCCGCGCAGATCAGCGCAGCGGTCAAGCCCCTGGCCAACCAGCCTGCCCTGGCCGACGAATCGCGCAAGCCCAGCGCCAGCCAAGTGAAGAAGGACGAGCCGGAAAAGCCGAAGATCCCTCTGGCTACGCCGGTGCGCAACAACACGGAAGTATTTCGGTTCTGACGGTTGGCCGCATTTCAGGGGATAGGGCGAGCTCGTAGACCGGCTTGCCGTCTGCTACGGCAAATACCGGATACACCCCTCGTAGCAGCCCGGCTTGCCGGCGACCGGGCATAGCGCGGTGTCAGGCCTAGTCGCGGCCAAGGCCGGCTGCTACGGCAAATACCGGATACACCCCTCGTAGCAGCCCGGCTTGCCGGCGACTGGGCATAGCGCGGTGCCCGACCTGATCGCGGCCAAGGCCGGCTGCTACGAGATGCTCCTGGAAACCCCGTTCGTTTTTCTTTTAACGGGGGCGCCGATCGGCAATGCGTGCCAGCTGCTTCTCCAGAAGCGACGGGTAGGGCTCCAGCAGGCGTTCCACACAAGAGGCGCCTTCCGGGCTGGCGATGGAGCGGATGCGTGCCCGTTGGCGGATCAGCGGGTCTTCATTGACCTTGCGCTCCACCAGCAGCAGGTTGCGGCTGTGCTGGGACAGGGCCACGGCGGCGCGGGCGGCGTCAGTGGCCACCAGGGCGGTTTGATCCAGACCTTGCAGTGAGTCGGCCAGGGCCAGGCCCAGTTGCAGCTGCAGAGTGATGCCACTGTCGGCGACTTCGATCTGCAACTCGTGACCCAACGCCCGCAGCAGTTCGCCACAGCAGATGGCGTTGGTGAGGTAATCGTCACCCCCGTCGAGGGTGTGGAACAGCACCAGGCTGCTACCGTCGACCAAGTGGTTCACATGCCCTTGGTAGAGGGACGCTGCCTGGGCCAGGAAGCCGCGATAACGGTCGAACAGTTCCTGCAAGCGCGCGCGCGGCAGGCGCTTGAGTTGTTCCTGTGAGCCGAGCTGCACTGCCAGGACCACGCTGTACTGGGGCTCGGCTGGGGCTTGCGGGGCTGCCGACATGGCCGAGGGGCCTGGCACGCTGAGGTCGCCAAGGTCGGCGAAGGCGGCGTCGTCTTCCTCGTCTTCCTCGGCCAGTACGCGACGTGGCGCGGGCTTGGGCGCGGCCCCGGTGAAGGGCGCGAAAGCAGGGGCGGCGGGCGCTTCTTCCTCGGCTTCCGGCTCTGGCTCCGGCTCTGGAGGTGGCTCGGGGGCGTACTTGGCGTGAAGGTCCCGGGCCACGTCGCCGATCTCATCCTGACGGTCGATGGCGGGCGTGTAGGGGTCGACATGGCGCAGCCACACCCGCAGTTGCAGCAGGGGGGTGGTCAGGTTGCGGCCGATGCGCAGGCTCAGGGCCAAGGCCAGGGCCAGCAGGATGGCGCTCAGAATGCCCATGCTCTGCAGGCTGATGGTCATCGGCTGCTGGAACTGGTCCATGTTCAGGCTTACCCGCAGCGTACCGGTGTTCACATCCTGGAAGGAAAGCCGCGTTTCATAGACCCCGCCGGACATGGTCATCAAGCCCGGCTTGGGCTTCTGCCCGGCTTCGGCGATCACGCGGTTGTCTCCGCTGAAGATAGCGGCATGGGCCACCAGCGGGTTCTTCACCAGATTGTTGAGCAGCACGTTCAAGCTGAGGATGTCGTTGGAAACGAGCAGCTCGGTGGCGGACACCGCTGTCTGGGTGGTCAGGCTCTGGCCCACCGCGTCGGCCTGGTCATGCATGGCCTGCTTGAATTGCAGGCCCATCACGCAGGCGTAGATCAGCAGCGCCACCGCGACCAGAATCACGTTGTGGGTAGCAATGCGCAGTGCTATCGGTACGCGGCGGTGACGCAGGGCACGGAAGATCAGCAGGAAGAAATTATCGTTTTTGACTGGCGTGGGCCGGTTCACTGCGCTCGGCTCTTGAGGCTGTAAGGTGCTGCGCAGTATAGCGAGCGACCCCTGGGGTTCAAAGCGCCCGTGGGCACCGAAACTGGGTAGAATGCGCTTTTTTTGCCAATATCGAGGTGGGCTTTGCGCGAATTCGTCCTCATCACCGTCAGTGGCCAGGATCGGCCGGGGCTGAGCGCCGAGCTCACCGGCGTGCTTGCCGACGCGGATCTCAAGCTGCTGGATGTCGCCCAGGCGGTACTGCATGGCAACCTGAGCCTGGCGGTCATGGCGCAAGCCAGTAGCGCACCGGCCCTGGAAGCACTGGTCGACCGTTTGCGTGGCCTCGGCACCGATTCGGCCCTGAGCGTACAGGCCCAACGGCTGGACCTGGCCGGCTACGAGCACTGGGCCCAGGCACAGGACCGGCCGCGCTACGTGTTGAGCCTGCTCAGCCATGGCCTGAACGCCGCCCAGCTACGTCAGGTAAGCGACATCATCGAGCGGCATGGCCTGGCCATCGAGCGTATCGACCGTCTTTCCCGCCCCTTGGCGGTGTCTTCGCAAACGCCTGCCATTGGCCACGGCTGTATCGAGCTACGCCTGCAGGGCACCCCCCTGGACGCCGAGGCCCTGCGTGCCGAGCTATTGAGCGCTGCCCAGGACCTGGACGTGGACCTGGGCCTGCAGCTGGATGACCTCAATCGCCGCCATCGCCGCCTGGCTGTGTTCGACATGGACTCTACCTTGATCCAGGCCGAAGTGATCGACGAGCTGGCCAAGGCTGCCGGTGTCGGTGATCGGGTAGCGGCCATCACCGAGCGCGCGATGCGTGGTGAAATCGATTTCCGCGCCAGCTTCACCGAGCGCATGGCCCTGCTCAAGGGGCTGGACGTCTGCGTATTGGACGAGATCGGTGCCTCCCTGCGCCTGACCGATGGCGCCGAGGCGCTGTTCGCCGGGCTCAAGCGCCTGGGCTACAAGACAGCGATTCTGTCGGGCGGCTTTACCTACTTTGCCCAGCAGGTACAAGCCCGGCTTGGCATCGACTACGTCTACGCCAACGAGCTGCAGGTCGAGGACGGCAAATGTACCGGGGTGGCGGTGGAGCCTATCGTCGATGCCCAGCGCAAGGCCGAACTGCTGCGCGAGCTGGCCGCCCGGGAAGGCCTGACCCTGGAACAAACCATCGCCGTGGGCGATGGCGCCAATGACTTGCCCATGCTGGGCCTGGCCGGGTTGGGCGTGGCCTTTCGCGCCAAGCCGCTGGTCAAGGCTTCGGCCAGGCAGGCCATCTCTACCCTGGGGCTTGAGGGTGTACTGTACCTGCTGGGGGTGGAAGAGCGCTTGCTGCAAGGTTGAACCCCGAGGCAACGAAGCTGGCGAATCGAGTAGGCTTTCCCAGCCCTATTCGCCAGCTCGCATTGACTCTACGGGCTTCAGGCCGTTGCGGTTTCGGCGACCGGCCGCATCGGCGCTTCGCGTACCGGCGCATCCCCGGCCACGTAGTAACTGGCGGTGCTACGTGCCAAGGGCTGGCGGCCACGGATGCGGTCGGCAATCTTCTCGGCGATCATGATGGTCGGCGCGTTCAGGTTGCCGGTGGTGATGATCGGCATGATCGAAGCATCAACCACGCGCAGGCCCTGCAGGCCGTGAACGCGGCCCTGGTCGTCCACCACCGCCATGTCGTCCGTGCCCATCTTGCAAGAACAGGAGGGGTGGAAGGCGGTCTCGGCATGTTCACGCACGAACGCATCCAGCTCCTCATCGCTCTGCACATCGATACCTGGGGATATCTCGCGACCACGGTACGGGTCCAGCGCCGGCTGCGCCATGATCTCGCGGGTAATGCGGATCGCGTCGCGAAACTCCTGCCAGTCCTGCTCGGTGGACATGTAGTTGAACAGGATGCTCGGGTGTTTGCGTGGGTCGCGGGAGGTAATGCGCACGCGGCCCCGGCTAGGGGAGCGCATGGAGCCGACATGGGCCTGGAAGCCATGCTCCTTCACCCCATTGCTGCCGTTGTAGTTAATGGCGACCGGCAGGAAGTGATACTGGATGTTAGGCCAGGCGAACTCCGGCCGGCTGCGAATGAATCCCCCGGCCTCGAACTGGTTGCTGGCACCGATGCCGGTGCCGTTGAACATCCATTCGGCACCGATGGCCGGCTGGTTCCACCATAGCAGCGAAGGGTAGAGCGAGACCGGTTGCTTGCAGGCGTACTGCAAGTACATTTCCAGATGGTCCTGCAGGTTCTCGCCCACGCCCGGCAGATCATGCACCAGGGGAACGCCTTGCTCCTTGAGCAACGGTGCCGCGCCTACCCCGGAGCGCTGAAGAATCTGCGGCGAGGCGATGGCGCCCGCGCACAAAAGCACTTCGCGACGTGCCCGTACCTCGGTGGGGCTGGTGGCGTCGCCCTCGAGGTAGGCTACGCCCACGGCGCGCTTGCCCTCGAACAGGATGCGATCGGTCAGGGCGTGGGTGACGATGGTCAGGCTGTCACGGCGCTTGGCCTGATCCAGGTAGCCACGGGCCGTGCTGGCGCGACGGCCCTTGGGGGTCACGGTGCGGTCCATGGGGCCGAAGCCTTCCTGCTGGTAGCCATTGAGGTCATCGGTGCGCGGATAGCCCGCTTGCACCCCAGCCTCGACCATGGCGGCGAACAATGGGTTGTTGCCGGGTTTGGGTGTGGTCACGCTAACGGGGCCGTCTCCACCGTGATAATCGTTGGGGCCGATATCCCGGGTTTCCGCCTTGCGGAAATAGGGCAGGCAATCCAGGTACGTCCAGTTGTCCAGACCCGGTAGCGCCGCCCAGCCGTCATAGTCCAGGGCATTGCCGCGGATATAGCACATGCCGTTGATCAGCGATGAGCCGCCCAGCCCCTTGCCCCGTCCACACTCCATTCGACGGTTGTTCATATGGGGCTCAGGGTCGGTTTCATAGGCCCAGTTGTAGCGGCGGCCCTGCAATGGGAAGGCGAGGGCGGCCGGCATCTGGGTACGGAAGTCCATGCGGTAGTCCGGGCCACCGGCTTCGAGCAGTAGCACGCTTACCCCAGGATCTTCGGTCAGCCGCGTGGCCAGAACGTTACCGGCCGAGCCGGCACCGATGATGATGTAGTCGTATTCTTTGGTCATAGGGCACCTTTTGGATGCAGGCGGCCTGCTCGGCAGGCCGCGGACAAATAGCGGCCTCAGAACACCGAGGCGTAGTCACCCAGTTCCACTTGCACGGACTTGACGCGCGTGTACTGGGCCAGGGCAGCGATGCCGTTCTCGCGGCCGACACCGGACTGCTTGTAGCCACCGACCGGCATCTGCGCTGGCGATTCACCCCAGGCGTTGATCCAGCAGATGCCGGCTTCGAGCTGGTGGATCAGGCGATGGGCGCGGTTGAGGTCCGGCGTGACCACGCCAGCGGCCAGGCCGAAGTCCGTATCATTGGCGCGGCGAACCACTTCGTCTTCACTGTCGTAGGCCAGGATGCTCATCACCGGCCCGAAGATCTCCTCGCGAACGATGGTCATCTGGTCCGTGCAGTCGGTGAACACCGTGGGCGCCACGTATGCGCCCCGGGCCAGCGGGCCTTCGCTCAGGCGCTCGCCGCCGCAGAGCAGACGTGCCCCTTCAGCCTTGCCCTTGGCGATATAGCCCAGCACGCTCTCCATGTGCTGGAAGCTCACCAGCGGGCCGAAGTTGGTGGTTTCAGCCTGCGGGTCGCCTACCCGGATACGCCGCACCCGCTCGAGCACCTTGGCCTCGAAGGCCGCTTTCAGCGAAGTGGGGATGAACACCCGGGTACCGTTGGTGCACACCTGGCCCGAGCTGTAGAAGTTGGCCATCATGGCGATGTCGGCAGCCTTGTCCAGGTCGGCATCGGCGCAGATGATCAGCGGCGATTTCCCGCCCAGCTCCATGGTCACTTCCTTGAGCGAAGAGCTCGAAGCGCTGGCCATGACCTTCTTGCCGGTGTCGGTGCCGCCGGTGAACGACACTTTCTCGATGCGCGGGTGCTCGGTCAGCCAAGTGCCCACTTCGCGGCCGCTGCCGGTCAGTACGTTGAACACGCCAGCGGGCAGGCCGGCTTCGGTGTAGATCTCCGCGAGCTTGAGCGTGGTCAGGGAGGTGACTTCACTGGGTTTGAAGATCATGGCGTTACCCGCCGCCAATGCCGGCGCGGATTTCCACAATGCGATCTGGATGGGGTAGTTCCACGCTCCGATGCCAGCAGTAACGCCCAGGGGTTCGCGGCGGGTGTAGACGAAGGAAGTCTCGCGCAGGGGAATCTGCTCGCCCTCGATGGCGGGTACCAGGCCGGCGTAGTATTCCAGCACGTCGGCGCCAGTGACGATGTCCACATAGCGGGTTTCCGAATAGGCTTTGCCAGTGTCCAGGGTTTCCAGCATCGCCAGCTCATCGTTACGCTCGCGTAGCAGGTCGACCGCACGGCGCAGGATGCGCGAGCGCTCCATGGCGGTCATCCCCGCCCAGATCTTCTGGCCTTTCTCCGCACTGGCCACGGCTTTCTCGACATCGGCGGCGGTAGCGCGCTGTACCTGTGCCAGCACTTCACCGGTGGCCGGGTTGATGGCATCGAAGACGCGATCGTCGCTGGCGTCCACGTAGCCGCCATCGATATAGAGTTTTTGCAATCCGAAACGGGCCATGTCGTTCCTCGCTTGAGTTCTGGGGCGCCAGCAGACGTCGGCGCCGGTTAAAGGCGATAGGCCACCGGTTCAGGCGGTGGGCGCTTGCTTCGCCAGTTGCAGGTCCAGGTATTCGTAGGCGATGCGCAGTGCCTGGTCGGTGTCGAAGGCATCGCCGGACAGCGCGCCACGCAGCCAGAGGCCATCGATCAGGGCCGCCAACCCGCGGGCGGCCGCGCGGGCCTGGTCCACTGGAAGTACCCGCCGGAATTGGCAGCACAGGTTGGAATACAGGCGGTGGTCATTGATGCGCTGCAGACGATGCAGCGAAGGCTGGTGCATGCTCGCTGCCCAGAACGCCAGCCAGGTCTTCATGGCGGCGCCGTTGACCTGGCTGGCGTCGAAGTTGCCCTCGATGATCACCCTCAGGTGAGCCCGAGGTCTCTCTTCCCGCAACGCCTGGCGCCGGGCGGCCACGCTGGTGGCCAGGGCACGCATCAGGTAACCCATGGTGGCCTCTATCAGGCCGTTCTTGTCCTGGAAATAATGGCTGATGATGCCGTTGGAGACGCCAGCGGTCTTGGCGATCACTCCGATGCTGGCGTCGGCCATGCCTACCTGGTCGACGGCCTGCAGCGTGGCCTCGATCAACTGCTGGCGACGTATGGGCTGCATTCCGACCTTGGGCACGGGCTGATCTCCTGGCTGGACACTTCAATGGCATCGACCAGGGCAGTCTATTTTATTTTGATTGATCGTTCAAATAAGAATAGATGGCTGCTTTTCATCAGCGGCGGCCGCCCAGTCTGTCTGGCGACCGTCTCGGTTTCAGTTGGCTTTGCGCAAGGGAACGACCGCATCGTTGCGCGCAGCGGGTTGCGCCGGCTGGCCCAGGCTTTTGCCAAGCAGCGCGTGGTACAGCTCGGTATCGCCAAGAATGCCGATGATCTGGTTATGTTCATGCAACACCAGCTTGTTGCCGGTGTGATAGCGGATCTCCAGCGCTTCGCGCATGCCGATGTCCGAACTGACTAGCGTGGGATGCCGCCCCAGGTTCTCCACCGGTTGCCCGGGATGCCAGCTCTGTACGTTCAAGGGCAGGTCACCCATGCGGGCGCTCTTGAGGGCGTTCTGTTCGCCAAGGCTCAGCCAGATATTGCTGCCTGGGTCCAGGCACACGTCATTGTCCAGGTGCTTGCAGGCTGCCAGGGGCCGCATCAGGCTGCGGCCACAGAGCACATTCAATGGGTTGGTATGGGCCACGAAGGTACGCACGTAGTCGTCGGCCGGGTTGAGCACGATTTCTTCCGGGCGTGAATACTGGATGATCTTGCCGTCTTTCATGATGGCGATACGGCTACCCAGCTTGAGAGCCTCGTCCAGGTCGTGGCTCACGAACACGATGGTTTTCTGCAACTTGCGCTGCAGGTCCAGTAGTTCATCCTGCAAGCCCTGGCGAATGAGCGGGTCGAGGGCGGAGAAGGGTTCGTCCATCAACAGGATGTCCGCGTCCATGGCCAGCGCGCGTGCGAGGCCCACCCGCTGTTGCATGCCACCCGAGAGCTCGTCGGGCTTTTTGTTGCGCCATTGGGTCAGGCCCACCAGCTCCAGTTTCTCGTCCACCAGGCGGCGACGCTCCTCTGCGGGCCGGCCCTGCATCTCCAGGCCGAAGCTGATGTTTTCCCGCACGGTCAGCCACGGCATGAGCGCGAATTTCTGGAACACCATGGCGATACGCTTGGTGCGCATCATTTTCAGTTCCGCGGCGGTACAGGAGGCAATATCGATCTGAGTGCCTTCGTGCTCGACGAACAGTTTGCCACGGCTGACTCTGTTCAACCCGTTGATGCAGCGCAGCAGGCTGGACTTGCCTGAGCCGGACAGCCCCATCAGCACACAGATCTCGCCCTTGTTCACTTCCAGGTTGGCTTTTTCCACACCCACCACATGCCCGGTGCGCTTGAGAATTTCCGGCCGGCTAAGGCCTTCGTCCAGCAACTTGAGGGCCTCCTTGGGGTGCTTGCTGAATACGACGTCCACGTCTTCGAAGCGAATGATGCTCATGCGTCACCTCCGATCTTTACATCGGGCTGTTTGCAGATCCGGTCGAGCATGATGGCCAGTAGCACAATGGCCAGGCCCGCTTCGAACCCCAGGGCGATATCGGCGGTATTGAGTGCGTTGACTACCGGCTTGCCCAGGCCATCGGCGCCCACCAGGGCAGCGATCACCACCATGGACAGCGACAGCATGATGCATTGGGTTACCCCGGCGGCGATGCTGGGCATGGCATGGGGTAATTCGATCCGCGTGAGCAGTTGGCGGCGCGAACAACCGAAGGCTTTGCCAGCGTCCATGAGCTCATGAGGCACGTCGCAGATACCCAGGTAAGTCAGGCGAATAGGCGCGGCAATGGCGAATACCACCGTGGAGATGAGCCCGGGCACCACGCCCAGGCCGAACAGTGTCAGGGTCGGGATCAGGTATACGAAGGTGGGCACGGTTTGCATCAGGTCCAGCACCGGCCGCATGAGGGTGTAGAACAACGGATGGTGGGCCGCGACTATGCCCAGCGGCACGCCGATGGCCACGCACACCACAGTGGCGAAGGTCACCTGGGCGAGGGTTTCCATGGTCTCCTGCCAGTAGCCCAGGTTGAGAATCAGCAGGAACGACAAGGCCACGAACACGGCCAGACTGATCTTGCGCTGGATCAGATAAGCCAGCCCGGCGAAGATCGCCACCAGGGCCAGTGGGGGGAACCAGGTAAGCATTGCCGTAAGGCCGTGGATCATGGCTTCGAGGCTGGAGGCGATCCAGTCGAACACACTGGCGCCGTGTTGGGTCAGCCAGTCGACGAAGGCGGCTATATGCTCGCCAAGCGGGAGTTTATGGTCTGTCAGCATGGTATGAGCACCTACCTGCGCAGTGATGGGAAGATCCGGCAGGTTGGCCTGCCGGGTATCGGCAGTTACTGGGTCAATCTGGCCCGGGCGGCTTCCAGGCCCGGCTGGCCATCTCGCGTGGTCACGCCGGCCAGCCAGGTATCGAGCACCTCCGGGTTTTTCTTCAGCCAGGCCTTGGCGGCGGCGTCCGGCTTCATCTTGTCATCCAGCACGTTGCCCATCAGCCCGCTTTCCATGCTCAGGCTGAACGACAGGTTCTTCAGCAACTGGCCCACGTTGGGGCATTCCTGCACGTAGCCCTTGCGGGTATTGGTATAGATGGTGGCCTGGCCGAAGTTCGGGCCGAAGAAGTCATCCCCACCGGTAAGGTATTTGATCTTGAAGCGCGTGTTCATGGGGTGGGGTTCCCAGCCCAGGAAGACGATGCCGCCGTGGCGCTTCTGGGCGCGGTCCACCTGGGCGAGCATGCCGGCCTCGCTGGACTCTACCAGCTTGAAGCCTGCGTCCTTGAGGCCGAAGGCATTCTTGTCGATCATCGACTCAATCAAGCGGTTGCCATCGTTGCCTGGCTCGATGCCGTAGATCTTGCCATCGAGCTGGTCCTTGAACTTGGGCAGATCGGCAAAATCCTTGAGCCCCTGGCTCCACAGCTCTTCGGGCACGGCCAGGGTATACTTGGCGTTCTCCAGGTTGGCGCGCACGGTTTCCACCGTACCGGCTTCACGGTAGGGCTTGATGTCGTTTTCCATGGTGGGCATCCAGTTGCCCAGGAAAACGTCCATGTTCTTGCCATCGGCCAGCGATTTGTAGGTCACCGGCACCGAGATCATCGTGGTTCTGGTCTTGTAGCCCAGCGATTGCAACACCGCGCTGGTGACGGCCGTGGTCACGGTGATGTCGGTCCAGCCTACGTCCGAGAAATTGACGGTGCCGCATTGCTCCGGCTCGGCGGCCTGGGCCGCCAACGGCAAACACAACGCGGCGGCCAGCAATAGCGATGGTACGGATCTCATCGGGTGGACTCCTTGGTGTTTTCTATGCGGCTGACGCCGTTCTCGTGTGCGTTGCAAGCGCCAGGGTGGCGCGGCCAGGCAGAGGTTCTGCCATCAGGCCAGGCTCGCGGCACGGGCGGGGCGCTTTCGATCATCCAACAGCGCCGGGCAAACGCCTACTGGGTGAGTCGTATCCAGTACAGGCAGAGTCGTATCCAGTGCCGATGAGGTCGTATCCGGTGCGCCAGGGCATGCCCCAGCCTTTTGAGCGGCTATGGCCTGATAAAAACGACCTTTCTCGGCCAGGGCGTTGTTGGGCAAGGCTGGGTCGGTTGCAGACGCCCTGGGGCTCGGCAAAAGCCCAATGATGCCGCCAACGCGCGGCGGTCGAGCCTTTAACCGTCGTCTTCACCGGGCCTTCGCGCCCATGCAGGAGGTTCGCCGGTCATGGCTATCAGCGTGTTCGACCTGTTCAAGATTGGCATTGGGCCGTCCAGTTCCCACACGGTGGGGCCCATGCGGGCCGCGGCGTTGTTCACCCAGGCGTTGCGCGAGCGCAAGGTGCTGGCCCGGGTCCGGCGGGTAGAAGCGAGGCTGTACGGGTCGCTTTCCGCCACAGGGGTGGGGCACGGCACCGATAACGCCGTGATCATGGGGCTCAATGGCGCCTGGCCCGACAGCGTGGACCCGCGCGCCATCCTGCCAACCGTGAACCAGGTGAAGAACGCTGGGCAACTGATGCTGGATGGCCGCTACCCAGTGGCTTTCGACTGGATGCGAGACATGCGGCTGCTGGAGGAGAGCCTGCCGTACCATCCGAACGCGATGACCTTGCTGGCCGAAGGTGAAAACCAAGTGTTGCTGGAAGAAACCTATTACTCGGTAGGTGGCGGTTTCGTGGTCGATGCAGCTCAGGCCGCGGCGGGTGGCTCAGGCAGCGATACCACGGAACTGCCCTATGACTTTCATAGCGCCGCCGAGTTGTTGCGCCTTTGCCAGCTCCATGGGTTGAGCGTATCGGCCCTGATGCTGGAAAACGAAAAGGTGTGGCGCAGCGAGGCGGATATCCGCGCAGGGTTGCTGCGGCTGTGGCAGGCCATGCAAGACTGCGTTCACCAAGGACTGGCCGAGGAGGGCATATTGCCCGGCGGGCTGGCGGTACGCCGGCGGGCAGCGCGCCTGCATCGCAGCCTCCAGGACCTGGGCAAGCCGAACGTGATCGGCTCGACCCTGACCGCCATGGAATGGGTGAACCTGTTCGCTTTGGCGGTGAACGAAGAAAATGCCGCTGGTGGCCGCATGGTTACCGCACCCACCAACGGGGCGGCGGGCATCATTCCCGCTGTGCTGCATTACTACATGAAGTTCAGCGAGCAGCCCAGCGAGGACGATATCGTCAGGTTCTTCCTGGCCGCTGCCGCGGTGGGCATCCTGTGCAAGAAGAATGCGTCCATCTCTGGCGCCGAAGTGGGCTGCCAAGGCGAAGTGGGCTCTGCCTGCGCCATGGCCGCCGCCGGCCTGGCCGAAGTGCTGGGGGCAACCCCGGAACAACTTGAGAACGCCGCCGAGATTGGCCTGGAGCACAATCTTGGCCTGACCTGCGACCCGGTAGGCGGCCTGGTGCAGGTACCCTGTATCGAGCGCAATGCCATTGCCGCGGTGAAGGCCATCAACGCCGCGCAGATGGCCCTGCGCGGCGATGGCAATCATTTCATTTCCCTGGATCGGGTAATCCGCACCATGCGCGACACCGGGGCCGACATGCATGACAAGTACAAGGAAACGTCTCGCGGCGGCCTGGCCGTCAGTACCGTGGAGTGCTAGCCGACGCCCTGCGCATCGCTGGCCCTTTCCATCAGCGCCTCGGATGCATCGCTTGGTGACACCCGCTGCGCTATCAGCCCCGTTTTAGCGCGCTTGCTGCTACGGAATTGCCCATAGCGGCAATGGCACTTTGAGGTCAACGCGTCCAGGGCCTGGCCTCCCTCTCCTTGCCAGACTGTTTGCGACGTCGTTTTCAGGCGTCGTTGAACGGCTGTTCAAAGTTCGGCATGGCAATTGCTCCATGCCAAAGGAAGAAAACAAGAGCCAGTGCTTCTGGCCACCTTTGCCTGAACGAGAGGAGATACCGCGATGACGTTGTCCAACGCCGGGGCTCAACCCCAGAACCGCGCGCCCCAGTCCATCGGCTTCCTGCTACTGGATAACTTCACGCTCATCTCCCTCGCTTCGGCCGTCGAGCCTTTGCGCATGGCTAACCAGCTTTCAGGGCGCGAGCTGTATCGTTGGACGACCTTGAGCGTGGATGGTGGCCAGGTCTGGGCCAGCGATGGCTTGCAGATCACCCCCGACGCGGCCATGCACCAGGCGCCGGCCATCGACACGGTGATCGTCTGTGGCGGGGTGGGGATTCAACGCGCGGTCAAGCGCGAGCATGTCACTTGGCTGCAGAGCCAGGCGCGACAATCGCGCCGCCTGGGTGCCGTTTGCACCGGCAGCTGGGCTCTGGCCTGTGCCGGCTTGCTCGACGGCTTCGATTGCAGCGTGCATTGGGAGTGCCTGGCAGCGATGCAGGAGGCGTTCCCCAAGGCAAACGTGAGCACCCGGTTGTTCACCCTGGACCGTAACCGTTTCACCAGTTCCGGCGGCACCGCGCCCCTCGACATGATGCTGCACCTGATCAGCCGCGACCATGGTCGAGAACTCTCCGCCGCCATTTCCGAGATGTTCGTCTACGAGCGTATCCGCAATGAACAGGATCATCAGCGCATCCCGCTCAAGCATATGCTGGGTACCAACCAGCCCAAGCTGCAGGAGATCGTGGCCCTGATGGAGGCCAACCTGGAGGAGCCCATCGATCTGGACGAACTGGCGGTATACGTCTCGGTGTCGCGGCGCCAGTTGGAGCGGTTGTTCCAGAAGTACCTGCATTGCTCGCCGTCACGCTATTACCTGAAGCTGCGATTGATCCGGGCGCGGCAGTTGCTCAAGCAAACGCCCATGTCGATCATCGAGGTGGCCTCGGTATGCGGGTTCGTGTCTACCCCACACTTCTCCAAATGCTATCGGGAATACTTCGGCATTCCACCGCGCGACGAGCGGGTCGGTTCCAACACCAGCCAGCCCGTGGCCCTATTGCCCATTCCCCAGGCCGCGGTGCTGGCGCCGCTGTCCGGCCCGTTGGCCGCCCTCAGCCAGGCGCGAAACGAGTCGACCTTCGCCAGCGTTCGTTTATGACCGCCCGCAATGATTTTCGTAACCGAGCTAGCCACCCTGGCTTGCCCGCGACAGGGTTCAACGGGGATGGGGCCCGGTATCGGCGGTAGCGGCCGAACTTGCTCGCGACAGGGTTTGACCTTCATTACCCCGGGTCGCCGCCAAGGCGGGCTGCTACAGGGAGGGGGCGCCGGCCTTGGCAGCAGCAGGCCTGCCCCCCACCATATCCAGCCAACGCAGCTAATGTGTTATCGGGCGAAAGAAGCCAGCGCCGGCAGCAGGTTGCGGTCAATGGCCTGGCGTACCGCGGGCAGCAAGGTCGCGCGGCCGCCGAGCAGTTGCTCCACCATACCGCGTAGCGCCTTGGCGCGGTGGGCATCCAGGCCACGTACCGCACACTCGCAGGCTTGCTCGGCAGTGGCTCCGGCCGGCATCTCGAAACCCAGGGCGCGCAACTGCCCCAGCAGGTCTTCCTGGTCTATCAAGTCGGTGTGCATCATGGCTCGGCTTCCTTCGTCGAGTGGATTGGCCGATTGTGTTCAGGCCCAGGCCGCCGGGCAATAGGCGTTCGCTGTGAATGGCAGCCGTGGGCACGAAGGAGTCGTTTTCAGCCAAGCCCCACGCGTTCCGGCAACGTGATGACTCGGCCGACCCAGGCTGGGCGATGTATCGGTAACGGCCACTGGGCCAGCCGCGCCAGGATGTGGTCCGAGAAGGGCGTGGCCTTGGGGCCCGCCAGGCTGACATGGAGCAACATCTGCTCGCTGGCCGCCAAGGCAGGCGAGCCCTCCGACCGGTGCAGGCTATGGTAGAGGTGAATCCGTTTGCGGTCATACCCTAATACCTGACTGCGCACCTCGATGCCTTCGTCCCGCTTCACTTCATGGAGAAAATTCAGGTGGCACTCCAGGGTGAACAGCGAGTGGCCACTGGCCTCCCGGCTCTGGGCGTCCAGGCCGATCAGGCTCATGAAGCCGTCTGTGGCATAGCTGAAAAGCAACAGGTAAAAGGCATCGCGCAAATGTCCGTTGTAGTCTGTCCACTCAGCCTGCACCGTACTCTGAAAAGTAACCCGAGGCTCAGTCATCGGCGTGGATTCCATGGTCGCGCTTGGCCTGGTGCACCGCGGCCAGTACGCCGAGCAGAGCATCGTCGCGGTAGCGCTCCAGTGTCGCGATGCTGTGCTGGCCAAGTTGTTCGACGGTCCCCTCGACCACGTCATCGATCAAACGCTCGGTCAGGGGCGGAGCGGGCAGGTACGTCCAGGGCAATTGCAACGCCGGCCCGAACTGGCGCATGAAGTGGCGCATACCTGCGTCACCCCCGGCCAGTGTGTAGGTGAGGAAGGTACCCATGAAGGACCAGCGCAAGCCGGCGCCGAAGCGAATGGCGTCGTCAATCTCACCTGTGGTCGCCACGCCATCGTTGACCAGATGCAATGCCTCCCGCCAAAGCGCTTCCAGGAGACGATCGGCGATGAAGCCCGGGACTTCCTTGCGCACGTGCAAAGGGCGCATGCCCAGGCGGCGGTAGATGACCTGGGCAGCCGTAATGGCGTCTTCGGCCGTTGCCCGGCCGCCCACAACTTCTACAAGGGGCAGCAAGTACACCGGATTGAACGGGTGCCCTACCAGGCAGCGCTCTGGGCAAGTGGCGCGGGCGAAAAACTCGCTGGGCAACAAGCCCGAGGTGCTGGAGGCGATCAAAGCATCCGGGCGCGCCGCCGCGCTGATCGCGGCATGAAGCTCCAGCTTGAGCGGCAGTTGCTCCGGCGCGCTTTCCTGGATGAAATCCGCGTCGGCTACGCAGGCTTCCAACGTAGGGGCCATTCGCAAGCGCTGCGGCGACGCGTCGGGCGCCAAGCCTTGCTTGGTCAGCGCCGGCCAAGCGTTGGCGATGCGTTGACGCAGCACCGCTTCGGCATTGGGCGCCGGGTCCCAGGCCATTACATCGAGCCCGTGAGCCAACGCGCGGGCCACCCAGCCGCTGCCGATCACACCACCTCCCAAGGCGGCGAAAGTCTTCACATCGGTAATCCAGGCCATGGCGATCGTCCTTAGTAGCGCGTGGTAAGGTTCATCTTGGCGCGGCCCTCGGCCGGGGTGAGCACCCTGGCGCCAAGACGCGTGAGGATTTCGACGGCCCGTTCCACCAATTGGCCGTTAGTCGCCAGCACGCCTTTCTCCAGCCAAAGGTTATCTTCCAGGCCCACGCGCACATTGCCGCCCAGTAGTACCGCCTGGGCCGCCATGGGCATCTGCATGCGGCCGATGCCGAACCCTGCCCAGATAGCGCCTGCCGGGAGGTTGTCCACCATGGCCTTCATGGTGGTGGTGTCCGCTGGCGCGCCCCACGGAATGCCCAGGCATAGCTGGAACAGCGGATCCTTAAGCAAGCCTTCCTTGAGCATTTGTCTGGCGAACCACAGGTGGCCGGTGTCGAAGATTTCCAGCTCTGCCTTGACCCCCAGTTCGGTAATACGGCGCGCGCCGGCGCGCAGCTGGGCCGGGGTAGACACATAGATGCTGTTGCCATCGCCGAAGTTGAGGGTGCCGCAATCCAGGGTGCATATCTCGGGCAACAAGGCCTCTACATGCGCCAGGCGAGCTAGCGGGCCGACCAGGTCGGTGCCTGGCCCAAAGGCGTTGGGTTCTTCGCCAGGGCCGATTTCCAGATCTCCGCCCATGCCGGCTGTGAGGTTGACGATGATGTCTACATCCGCTTCGCGGATACGGGTCATCACTTCCTGGTACAACGCCACATCACGGCTGAAGCGGCCGGTGGCGGGGTCCCTTACATGACAGTGCACGACGGTAGCCCCGGCTTTTGCTGCCTCCACTGCCGCCTCCGCGATCTGCTTCGGGGTAACAGGTACGTAGGGACTTTTGGCGGTGGTGTCGCCAGCCCCGGTAAGGGCACAAGTGATGATCACATCGTGGTTCATGGTATTTTCCTTGAGGCGAGCTTGCCCGTGCGCCGCTGGGCGGCGCGCAGTGCAAGAGAGATCAGTTGGTGGTCAGCTTGAGGTGAGTGTCGGCAGGCTTGCCATCGAAGGTGGTCACCCCTTCGAGCCAGCGGGCGCGGTCCTGAGGGTGTTCGGCCAGCCACTGTCGAGCAGCGCTGAGAGGATCTTTATGATCCAGGATCGGCTGCATCATCCGGCTCTCATCCGCCGCGGTGAAGTTCAGATTGTGCAGTAGCCGGTCTACATTAGGGCAGCGCTGGGCGTAATCCGGCGCGGTGACCGTCCAGACCGTGGCCTTGCCTTCGTCCGGGCCGAGGGCATCTCCGCTGCCGCTGAGGTAGGTCATGTCCAGGTTGACGTTCATGGGGTGTGGCGCCCAGCCGAAGAACACCACCGCCTCCTTGTGCTTCACTGCCCGGCTCACCGCCGAAAGCATGCCGGCCTCGCTGGATTCCACCAGCTGGAAGTCGCCCAGGCCGAAGCGGTTCTTGGCGATCATGTCTTTGATCTGAGTGTTGGCGCCTGAGCCTGGCTCGATGCCATAGAGCTTGCCGCCCAGCTGCGTCTTGAAGCGCGCGATGTCCGCGAAGGTTTTCAGGCCCTGGTCGGCCAGGTAGCTGGGCACGGCCAGGGTCGCCCTGGCATCCCCCAGGTTTGGCGCTTGTAATACGCGAACCTGCTGTTGCTCGACGAAGGGCGTCAGGGTAGCGGTCATGAGGGGGTTCCAGTAGCCCAGGAAAAGGTCCAGGCGCTGGTCGCGGATGCCCGCGAAAATGATCTGTTGAGAGGCGCTTGTCTGGCGAGTGTTGTAGCCCAGCCCGTCGAGCAGGGCCTGGGCTACGCCACTGGTGGCCATGACATCGGTCCAGTTGACCACGCCCAGGCGCACTTCCTTGCAGCTGGCCTGGTCCGCAGCCTGGGCGATGGGGAGGGCAAGAGCGCTCAGTAACAGCACACCACAGCGGATCAAACGGGTCATGGGCGAGCTCCTTCGGCATGGCGTTATGGGAAAGGGCGTCTACGCGCCTTGAAATCAGGCTACGCCCCCGCTTGCCGGTCCATCCGCACGGCGGCGACCGCCACTTGCACACTGGCGACCGCTGCGCTATTACACAGCCATTCAAGCGGAGCCTACGCCATGCCCAAGGTGTTCCATTTCCTGCTGCTCCCCGGTTTTTCCGCCTTGGGCTTCATCAGCGCCACCGAACCGTTGCGCGTGGCCAATCGTTTCTGCCCGGGGCTTTACCATTGGCGAATCCTGAGCCTGGAGAGCGGCGCCGTGCTGGCCAGTAATGGCATGTCGATCAATGCCGATGCCGGGCTCGAAACCCTGGAGCGTGGCGCGACCCTGTTCGTGGTGGCCGGTTTTGAACCACTGAAAGCCTTCTCACCGACCTTGCGTGCCTGGCTTAGGCGGGTTGCCGCGACCCAGGGCACCCTCGGCGGCATCGATACCGGCGCGTTCGTGCTGGCCGCGGCGGGGCTGCTGGACCAGGCTCGGGTCACTCTGCATTGGGAGGCGGTGGACGCCTTCCGAGAGCGCTGGCCGCAGGTTCAGGTTACCCAGGAATTATTCGAGATCGATGACCACCGCATTACCTGTGCGGGTGGCACCGCCTCTATCGACCTTATGCTGGACCTGATCAGCCAGGCCCATGGCAGCGCCTTGGCAATCCAGGTGTCCGAGCAGTTCGTACTGGGGCGAATCCGGCCGCGGCAGGACCACCAGCGCATGGCCCTGGCCTCACGCTACGGCACGCGTAATAAGAAGCTCATGCAGGTCATCGCCGCCATGGAGCAACAAACAGAGCCGCTGCTGACCACTGCCGCGCTGGCTGAATCCGTGCAGGTGACTCGGCGTCAGTTGGAACGGCTATTCCGCCTGCATTTACAGGACACGCCCAGCAATTTTTATCTCGGCCTGCGCTTGGACAAGGCCCGTCAGCTGCTGCGCCAGACCGACATGAGCGTGACTGAGGTGAGCATTGCCTGCGGCTTCGAGCTGCCGTCCTATTTTGCCCGACGCTACAAAGGGCGCTTCGGGCGACCGCCGCGAGACGATCGTTCGTTGTCTGGCTAAGCCGTCGCGCTAGCGTTGGATAACGGCGTGTTCAAACGCCTGCAGCTTCGCTCGATAAGGATTCGAATTATCAAGGTTATAGATCCCTTCCCAACGGACGACAGGTAGCCGGGTTTTCGGCGCGTGATGGTTGGGCGCAACCGCGATCTGGATCAGTCGCAGCCGCGCTGACGCATCGGTGAGTAGATGCATTTGGGGCTGCAGGTCGGTAGCCGCATTGATGTCGCTGGCAGAAGGTGCAAGGGCGTGTGCTATCCGAGCGGGTACGAATCACATGACCGACGATGGTCTTGAGCGCCTCGATGGCTTGCTCCATGGGGGATTTAGGCATCGGCAGCTGGCTCACGAACGCTTCGTTAGTCATGGTTCCCATTCCTTGAGGTGAAAGGGCAAAGAGTGCCCCGGCCCGTATCGACCCTTGCAGGTCGCGGGCACTATCGCGGGAATGGTGAGCAGCGATAACGGGCAAGCGGTTCCAGGCGCCTGCTCCGGAGCCTGGCGGGCGGTGGCGACGAGCCTGGGGGTTATTGATCCGGGGCGTCGTTTTCGTCGCCCTGGGTACCGATGGTCTGCAGGTATTCGCTGCGCTCATCGCTGCGTTGCGCCATGCAGTCGTTGAGGGCGGTCTGGCTGGAATTGCCGTCCTTGTCAGCCTCGAGTACCTCGACCGCGCAATCGGCCTCGCGTAGCTTGCGCCACAGGTCCTGGGCAGCCTTGACCTTGGCCAGATACTCCTTCAGTACCGCAGGCTGGTCGCCGTATTGAGCGCTGATCCGGGCATTGAGGCCGTTATAGGCATCGTTGAGCTCACGCTCGGCGGTTTTGCGGTTGTACACCGAGCAATCCAGGCTCTGCTGGCTGGTTTCCACGTTGTCGCAAGGGGTGGGGCCATCGTCATCGGCCTGCGCGCCCATTGCGATCAATGCCAGTATCCCTAACCACGCTTTCATTACCACGCCCCCGGCCGTACGGAAATTGTTCAGAAATTCTGGCCCATGGCCCGCCGGAAGAACAGTCGGAGCAGCGGATTTCATCTTCGGCCACGATGGCTGTCACGCCTTGACGCTTTCGGCAATCCCTCAGTCGTTTTTGCATCCGGGCCCCCTGGCGTGGGGGCATATGCTGG
The DNA here is from genome assembly GCF_000826105.1 of Pseudomonas massiliensis. Taxonomy (GTDB): domain Bacteria; phylum Pseudomonadota; class Gammaproteobacteria; order Pseudomonadales; family Pseudomonadaceae; genus Aquipseudomonas; species Aquipseudomonas massiliensis. The sequence goes on from NZ_CCYK01000004.1 coordinate 293,219, forward strand.
CCCGAAAGCGCCGGCGAACGATCCGGCCACCGCTGACAAGGGGAACCGCCTGATGAGCCCAGCCATGAGCCCAGCCGAACTGCACGCCGACAGCATCGTCATAGACGGGCTGATCATCGCCAAGTGGAACCGCGAGCTGTTCGAGGACATGCGCAAGGGGGGGCTTACCGCCGCCAATTGCACCGTGTCGGTGTGGGAAGGCTTCAAGGCCACCTGCGACAATATCGCCGCTAGCCAGAAGCTGATCCGCGAGAACAGCGACCTGGTGATGCCAGTGCGCACTACCGCTGATATCCGTCGAGCCAAGGAGCAGGGCAAGACCGGTATCCTGTTCGGCTTCCAGAACGCTCACGCTTTCGAAGATCAGCTGGGCTACGTGGAGCTGTTCAAGCAGTTGGGCGTGGGCATCGTGCAGCTGTGCTACAACACCCAGAACCTGGTGGGCACCGGCTGCTATGAGCGCGACGGCGGGCTGTCGGGCTTTGGCCGCGAGGTGGTGGCCGAGATGAACCGCGTGGGCATCATGTGCGACCTCTCTCACGTGGGTTCGAAAACGTCCGAAGAAGTGATTCTCGAATCGAAGAAGCCGGTCACCTATTCCCATTGCCTGCCCCTGGGCCTGAAGGAGCATCCGCGCAACAAATCCGACGCTGAGCTCAAGTTCATCGCCGACCATGGCGGCTTCGTCGGCGTGACCATGTTCGCGCCCTTCCTGGCCAAGGGTATCGATTCGACCATCGACGACTACGCCGAAGCCATCGAGTACGTGATGAACATCGTCGGCGAGGATGCCATCGGCATCGGCACGGACTTCACTCAGGGCCATGGTCAGGACTTCTTCGAATACCTGACCCACGACAAGGGTTACGCCCGGCGGTTGACCAACTTCGGCAAGATCATCAACCCCCTGGGCATTCGCACCGTGGGCGAATTCCCCAACCTGACCGAAACGTTGCTCAAGCGCGGCCATTCCGAGCGGGTGGTGCGCAAGATCATGGGCGAGAACTGGCTCAACGTGCTTGCGGATGTCTGGGGCGAATAGGTAATTCCCGCCGCAACACCCCTGCAAGCGACTAGAACATCTTTTGACTGGAGCTGAGTTCCATGGCCAAGCACGCCCCCGAATTGCCCATCGAAGTCGACAGCGAAACCGGCGTCTGGACCACCGACGCGCTGCCGATGCTGTACGTGCCGCGGCACTTCTTCGTGAACAACCACATGGCGATCGAAGAAGCGCTGGGCGCCGACGCCTATGCCGAGATCCTCTACAAGGCCGGCTACAAGTCGGCCTGGCACTGGTGCGAGAAGGAAGCCGAATGCCATGGCCTGGAAGGGGTAGCAGTATTCGAACACTACATGAAACGGTTGTCCCAGCGCGGCTGGGGGTTGTTCAAGATCCAGGACATCGACCTGGACAACGGCACCGCCAGCGTGAAGCTGGAGCACTCGGCGTTCGTTTACGTCTACGGCAAGGTCGGGCGCAAGGTGGACTACATGTTCACCGGCTGGTTCGCCGGGGCCATGGACCAGATCCTGGCGGCGCGTGGCAGTAGCCTGCGCACTGTGGCTGAACAAGTGTACGCAGGCTCCGAAGCGGGCCACGACGACGGCCTGTTCGTCGTCAAGCCGTTGTAACCCCGAGGATCTTGCCATGGCTTTCGAAGCGATGTTCCAGCCGATCCAGGTCGGCAAGCTCACCATCCGCAACCGGGTGCTCAGTACCGCCCATGCCGAGGTGTACGCCACCGATGGCGGCATGACCACCGAACGCTACGTCAAATACTACGAAGAGAAGGCCAAGGGTGGCATCGGCCTGGCCATCTGTGGCGGTTCCTCCACCGTGGCCATCGACAGCCCTCAGGGCTGGTGGAAGTCGGTGAATCTGTCTACCGACCGTATCATCCCGCATTTCCAGAACCTGGCCGACGCCATGCACAAGCATGGGGCCAAGATCATGATCCAGATCACCCACATGGGCCGCCGCTCTCGCTGGGACGGCGAGCACTGGCCGACCCTGATGTCGCCCTCCGGCATTCGCGAGCCCGTGCACCGGGCCACCTGCAAGACCATCGAGCCGGAAGAGATCCAGCGCGTGATCGGCAACTACGCCCAGGCGGCCCGACGCGCCAAGGCCGGCGGCCTGGATGGCGTGGAGCTGTCGGCCGTGCACCAGCACATGATCGACCAGTTCTGGAGCCCCCGGGTCAACAAGCGCACGGATGAATGGGGTGGCAGCTTCGAGAACCGCATGCGCTTTGGCCTTGAGGTGCTCAAGGCGGTACGTGCCGAAGTGGGCGATGACTTCTGCGTGGGCCTGCGCATCTGCGGCGATGAATTCCATCCCGATGGCCTGAGCCATGAGGACATGAAGCAGATCGCGGCCTACTACGACGCCACGGGCATGGTGGACTTCTTCGGCGTGGTCGGCTCCGGATGCGACACCCATAACACCCTGGCCAACGTGATTCCGAACATGAGCTATCCGCCGGAGCCGTTCCTGCACCTGGCGGCCGGCATCAAGGAAGTGGTCAAGGTCCCGGTGCTGCATGCCCAGAACATCAAGGACCCCAACCAGGCGACCCGCATCCTGGAGGGCGGCTACGTGGACATGGTCGGCATGACCCGAGCCCATATCGCCGACCCGCATCTCATCGCCAAGATCAGGATGGGCAAGGTCGACCAGATCAAGCAGTGCGTGGGCGCCAACTATTGCATCGACCGTCAGTACCAGGGGCTGGACGTCCTTTGCATCCAGAACGCGGCCACTTCCCGGGAATACCTGGGTGTGCCCCATATCATCGAGAAAAGCAGCGGGCCCCGACGCAAGGTGGTCATCGTTGGCGCCGGCCCCGCTGGCCTCGAGGCTGCGCGGGTGTCAGCGGAGCGGGGCCACGATGTGACCCTGTTCGAGAAAAAGGAACAACTCGGCGGGCAGATCACCATTGCCGCCAAGGCGCCCCAGCGTGATCAGATCGCCGGCATCACCCGCTGGTACCAACTGGAATTGGCGCGTCTGAATGTGGACCTGCGCCTGGGTACGGCGGCGGATATCGACACCCTGATGGACCTGCGCCCGGATGTGATCGTGCTGGCCAACGGTGGCCATCCCTTCGTGGAGCAGAATGAGCATTGGGGCGCCGCCGAGGGCCTGGTGGTGAGCAGTTGGGACGTTCTCGACGGCAAGGTCGCACCGGGCAAGAACGTGCTGGTGTACGACACCATCTGCGAGTTCACCGGCATGTCCGTGGCTGATTTCCTGGCGGACAAAGGCAGCCAGGTGGAAATCGTTACCGATGACATCAAGCCCGGCGTGGCCATGGGCGGCACCACTTTCCCCACATACTACCGCAGCCTCTACCCTAAGGAAGTCATCATGACCGGGGACCTGATGCTGGAGAAGGTCTACCGTGAAGGCGACAAGCTGGTAGCACTGCTGGTGAACGAGTACACCGGCGCCAAGGAAGAACGCGTAGTGGACCAGGTGGTGATCGAGAACGGCGTGCGCCCGGACGAAACCCTCTACTACGGCCTCAAGGAGGGTTCGCGCAACAAGGGGCAGATCGACGTGGAAGCCCTGTTCGCCATCGAGCCACAACCGGCGCTAAGCCAGCCGGGTGAGGGCTACTTGCTGTACCGCATCGGCGACTGCGTGGCCCAGCGCAACGTGCACGCGGCCATCTACGACGCCCTGCGGCTGTGCAAGGATTTCTGACACCGCCGCCTTGGAATGCGCGAATCGGTGAGAGCTAGCGCCAGCTAGCGAATGAGCTCGACAACTCGAGCAAATTCGCAGGCCTCGCTGGCTCCCACAGAGGCAACGCTTGCGCTTTGGTTTTGCCGGAGGCCTTTGTGCCATGCTGAACACCATTCTCCCCATCCTGCTGTTCGCTGCCCTGGCCTTGACCCTACTGGGCGCGGCTCGCCGCGTGGCCTTGTGGCGCCAGGGGCGGCGCGCGAAGGTCAGCCTGCTGGCCGGCTTGCTGGCCATGCCCCGGCGTTACCTGGTGGACCTGCACCACGTGGTGGCCCGGGATCGGTACATGTCCAACACCCACGTGGCCACCGCGGGCGGCTTCGCCCTGGCCGCTATGCTGGCCGTGGCCGTGCATGGCTTCGGCTGGCATAGCCGGGTGCTGGGCGTCGCCTTGCTGGTGGCTACCGGCGTGATGTTCTGCGGCGCCCTCTTCGTGTACAAGCGCCGTTTGAACCCTCCGGCTCGCCTGTCCAAGGGCCCGTGGATGCGCCTGCCCAAAAGCCTGTTGATGTTCTCGGCTAGCTTCTTCATCGCCACCCTTCCGGTGGCCGGGGTACTGCCTGTCGACTTCGGCGGCTGGGTGCTGGCAGCGTTGCTGGGGCTAGGTGTGCTGTGGGGCGTCTGTGAGCTGTTTCTGGGTATGACCTGGGGCGGGCCGCTCAAGCATGCCTTCGCCGGTGCCCTTCACCTGGCCTGGCATCGCCGGCCCGAGCGTTTCGGCGGGGGGCGCTCCAGCGGTCTCAAGCCCTTGGACCTGGCAGACCCAACCGCCCCGCTGGGGGTGGAAAAACCCAAGGATTTTACCTGGAACCAACTGCTGGGCTTCGATGCCTGTGTGCAATGCGGCCGCTGCGAGGCCATGTGCCCAGCGTTTGCCGCTGGCCAGCCGCTGAACCCCAAGAAGTTGATCCAGGACATGGTCATCGGCCTGGCGGGCGGCACCGATGCGCGCTACGCCGGCAGCCCCTATCCCTCGGCTGACGGCAAGGGCAGGCCTTTGGGGGATCACGGCGGCAATGCCCACCAGCCTATCGTCGATGGCCTGGTCAGCGCCGATACCTTGTGGGCATGCACCACCTGCCGCGCGTGTGTCGAAGAGTGCCCGATGATGATCGAGCACGTGGATGCCATCGTCGACATGCGTCGGCACCTGACCCTGGAAAAGGGCGCGACGCCCAACAAGGGCGCCGAGGTGCTGGAAAACCTGATCGCCACGGACAACCCAGGTGGCTTCGCCCCCGGCGGACGGCTGCACTGGGCTACGGATCTGGCGCTGCCCCTGATGGCTGAAGTGAAACAGGCCGACGTGCTCTTCTGGGTGGGCGACGGGGCCTTCGACATGCGCAACCAACGTACCTTGCGCGCCTTCGTCAAGGTGCTCAAGGCCGCCGCAGTAGACTTCGCCGTGCTGGGCATGGAAGAACGTGACAGTGGTGACGTGGCTCGTCGCCTGGGTGATGAGGCTACCTTCCAGCTTCTGGCCAAGCGCAACATCCACAGCCTTGGCCAATACCGCTTCAACCGCATCGTGACCTGCGACCCCCACAGCTTCCATGTGCTGAAAAACGAATACGGGGCCTTCGGCGGACATTATGAGGTGCATCATCACAGCACCTACATGGCCGACCTGATGAGCGCTCAACGCTTGACCTTGACGCCCTATCGAGGCGGCAGCGTGACCTACCACGACCCTTGTTACCTCGGGCGTTACAACGGTGAGTACGAAGCACCGCGCCAGGTGCTGCGTGGCCTGGGCATCGAAGTAAAGGAAATGCAGCGCTCAGGGTTCAGGTCTCGCTGCTGCGGTGGAGGCGGGGGCGCGCCCATCACTGACATTCCCGGCAAGCAGCGTATTCCGGACATGCGCATGGGCGACATTCGCGAAACCGGCGCCGAGCTGGTGGCGGTAGGCTGCCCGCAGTGCACGGCCATGCTGGAAGGCGTGGTCGCGCCTCGCCCGGAAATCAAGGACATTGCCGAATTGGTGGCCGACGCGCTGGTGGAAACGCCAGCATCGGTGGCGACGCCGCGAGCCAAGGCTCCTGAAGTAGCGGAGGTGAACTGATGAATCAGATTCTACGGCGGGACCCGCGCGCCGAGTGGATCGCCCGCAATCGCCTGCACCCCTTGCATGGCAGCCTGCAACCCCAGCAGGCGACATGGCAGGGCCCTTCAGGCGTGGTGCGCAAGAACCCCCATGCGGTGGGCTTCATGGGCCCCAACGGCATACGCCGCATCGATCGCAGCGGCGCCCAGCAGGGGGGCAACCTGCGGCGTATCGCCCAAGCCGAGCCGCAGCTACCGTTGCGCAGCATACCGGCGCCGACGTTCCTCGTGGCGGTGGTTCCAGATCTGGTTGGCGGCCGTCTGACCAGCCATGATCGAGACCTCCTTGGTTTGGCCCGGCAGTTGGCTGGAGAGGAGGGGGCCGTACTGGCGATCGTATTCGGCGAGCACAAGGAGCCCGCATTCGACACCGCCGGGGTGGACCGCCTGCTGACCCTCAGCGGCGCGCAATACAACGGGTACGCGCCCGAGCAACGAGTACAGGCCTTGCAAACGGCGGACACTGAATTCAACCCTCGCTACTGGCTGATGCCTGACAGCCACGACGGCGGCGGCGAATTGGGACGGCGCCTGGCGGCGCGCCTTGGCGAACGCCCCGCGACCCGAATCTGGCAGCTCAAGGATGGATGGTGTCAGGGCCGTGCCGGTGCGGGGCAGCACGACCTGACGCAGCCGCTGCCTCGCTTCATCCTGGCTGCCGCCGAGTGTGCCGAGCCCGTGGATGACGCCCGCCATGAGGCCTTGCCGGTGACCCTGGCGTGCCCTGTAGCCCGCACGCTCGGACGTATCGAGGACGCTGGCGCGGTGGCCGTCGACCCCGCTGCCATTCCCATGGCCGAGGCCGAATTCATTCTTTCCGGCGGTAACGGGGTCAAGGACTGGCCACTGTTCCACCAGGTCGCGGTATCGCTGGGGGCCACCGAAGGTGCTTCCCGAGTGGCCGTGGACGACGGCTTCATGACCCGGGAGCGGCAGGTAGGGGCCAGTGGCACCTGGGTCACCGCGCGGGTGTATGTGGCCGTCGGGATCTCCGGCGCCATCCAGCACTTGCAGGGCATCGGTGCCTGCGACAAGGTGATCGCCATCAATCAGGACCCAGCCTGCGACATGGTCAAGCGCGCCGACCTCTCGGTGATCGGTGACAGCACGGCGCTGTTGCAGGCGTTGATGAACGCCGTGAATGCCTGGCGCCGTGGCGCCGAACGCAACGCTGCCTGAGGTTCTGCAGATGAGTACCCAAATCGTGACCTTGGTATCGGTGGGTGCCCACCCCACTTCCGGACGTCCCCGACGCGCCGAGCAGGATGCCCGCGCCCTGGAGCTGGGCTTGCGCCTGGCCGGTGAAGACCTGCGAGTCGTACACGCCGGCGACCCGCGGCAACCTGTGCTGCGTGACTACCTGGGCATGGGCGTGGACAGCCTGGACGTATTGGAACAGCCCGCTGGGGCTGATGCCTTGCCCGGCCTGGCGGACTACTTGCGCGACACCGGCGCGCAGCTGGTATTGACCGGCAGCCAGGCCGAGACCGGTGAAGGCTCGGGCATGCTGCCCTATCTGCTGGGTGAGCGCCTTGGCTGGCCAGTGGTAGTAGGCCTCGCTGAAGTGGAACGCATCGAAAATGGCGTGGCGCAGGTGCTACAGGCGTTGCCTCGGGGGCAGCGCCGGCGCTTGCGGGTACGCCTGCCCATGGTCGCTACCGTGGACAGCGCCGGCCCCAAGCCTCGGCAGAGCGCCTATGGCCCGGCCCGCCGTGGACGGCTCCAGGCACAGGAGGTGGAACTGGTCGAAGACAGCTTGCTGGCCCATGCCGAACTTGAGCCAGCCCGGGCGCGGCCCAAGCGGCTCAAGGTAATCAAGGCCAAGAGCGGTGCGGACCGCATGAAGGCCGCCACCGCCAAGGCCAGCGGCGGCGGTGGCAAGGTACTGAAGGGCGTGACCCCGGAGGAGGGGGCGGCGGCGATCCTGAAGTTGCTGCTCGAGGAAGGGATGGTGCGTTGATCGCCGTAACCGGCCAGCCTGGTTACGCCGGCTCGATCAGGACCTAGGCCGGGCGGGTTAGAAGGTTACGCTGGCAGTCAGCCTCGCGGTGCGCGGCTCCCCTACATTCACTTGCAGCTCGCTGCCAGTGCTCGAAGGGTAATACTGTTTGTTGAACAGGTTATCGACGTTCAACTGCAACCGTGTCTTGTAGCCCGCGGTGGGCAGGTCCCAGCGCAGGAAGGCATCAGCCACGGTGTAACTGCTCATCCAATAGCTGTTTGCGTTATCCCCGGCACGCTCGCCCACGTAGCGGGCCCCGGCTCCGGCATGCCATTGGCCGGTAGCGTCAGGCATGCGCAAGTGATGGCTCAGGTAGAGGCTGGCGGTGTGCTTCGGAGCATCGTTCAGCCGATGACCTTCGTTTTCCGGGTCGTCGAGGATTTCCGTGTGGGTGTAGGCGTAGGTACCGATCATGTCCCAGCGCGGCGCCAGCCGGCCGGTGACATCCAGCTCCAGGCCGCGCGAGCCGACTTTGCCGGCGGCCTCGGACTCGCCCAGGGCATTCTCGGTGACCACGTTGGTCTTGACGATATCGAAAAGCGCGACATTGACGTTCAGCGCCGAAGACGGCGTGTACTTGGCGCCCACTTCGTAGCTGCGGCCTTCCTCCGGATCGAAGGTGTGCCCAGTGTCGTCCACCGTGTCATTAGGCACGAAGGAGCGGCTGTAGTTGCCATACAAGGCCCAGGCGTCGTTGGGCTGGTATACCAGGCCGACGAAGGGGATGAAGGCTTCGCCGTTGTCGTCGCGGTTTGGGGTACTGGCGCGAGGGATTCCCTGGATACTGTATTGATCATAATGTTGCTGGCGCCCGCCGAATACCGCGATCCAACGGTCGTTGAGGTGCCAGTTGTCCTTGAAATATACCGAAGTGGAGGTCAACTCGTTACGCAGGTTACTGGTAGCAGGATCTACCAGGCTCGGTTCAGCCATCGCCCCGTAGGCTGGGTCGTAGAGGCTGAAACCTGATGACACCTTATTGCGGTATGTTTTACCTCGGTACTTGTCGCTGGCTTCGTTATCCACACCTATCAGGAGGTCGTGGCGCTGGCCGAAAAGTTGCTGCTCGCCTATGAAATCGAGGCTGGCGTAACGGGTTTCATAATCATAGTGGCCGCCGTTGGCTCGCCGACTCAGAGTACCGTTCACCAAGGTGGAAGGCTGTGCGATCGCCAGGCTATAGCGATCATTGTTCCAGCCGTAGGTCGCCCGGGTTTTCCAGGTATCGCTGAGCTGATACTCGAACTGCGCCTGGGCCGTTTCCGAGATGCCCACGGCCTTGGCCCATTTCTCGTCGAGCCGCTTGCCATAGCTCACATCGGCGGGGTGGCCGTTGACGAACACCGTGCCCCGATCGAAGGGGCTGCTGTAGTCGTTGTACTCATAGGAGAGCGTGAGGCTGGCGCGCTCGCCGGTCCAGCTCAGGGATGGCGCCACCAGGGTATGCTCGTTGGTGCCGTAGTTGCGCCAATAATCTTCGTGCTGCCGCTCGGCTACCAGGCGGTAGGCCAGCCCGCTTTCGCCCAGAGGACCTGTAGTGTCCACGCTGAGGGTACCGCCACCTTCGCTGTAGGCCGAGCCGGTGATTGTCGTGCTCTGGGTATATTGCGGGCGCTTGCTGATGACATTCACCAGGCCGCCCGGCTCGAGTGCGCCATACAGCAAGGAGGTGGGGCCTTTGAGCACTTCGATATGATCGGTGGTGGCGCTCAGGTTGTGGCCCACCACCGAGCGCACGCCGTCGCGCAGGATGCTGCCGTCATCGTTGGTGCCGAAGCCGCGCTTGACCAAGGCGTCCTTGGTGTTGCCCAGGGTATTGCCTTGGGAAACGCCGCTGACGAACTTTAGCGCATCGTCCAGTGAGGTGCTGGCGAAATCCTGGAGGGTTTGCTGGGTTACGATATTGATGCTCTGGGCCTCGTCACGGACAGGCACTTCGGATTTGCTCGCGGTGCTGGCCTGGTTACGGCTATAGCCTTCAGGCGCATCGATGGCCTGGCCTTTGACTTCTATCGGGCTCAACTCGACGCTCCCTTGAGCGGCTTGAGCTAGCGAGGCCATTGGCAATGAACAGATAGCCAGGGCGATCCAGGGACCAGGGGAAACGACGTGCATAGAAAGCGACCAGAGAGAATATTAATGATAACGATTCTATTTTAATCTTATTTGCTGCGTACAGTGCTATTGGTTTGATGGCCCCGGCTGGCAGATCTGTCAGCTTTTTCCCTTTGTTCCTTGTGCCTAGACTTCTGGTTTGCCTTGGAGTCGGCGCCCCATGACGTTCCAGCTTTTAATGCTTGAATTTAACCAGACGGTAAGTGCTCGGCTTCGGCGACGGCAGCTCGAACGTGATTGTTATCTGCCCTTCGGGGGCGTCGGGCATGTGCAAGACCGCGGACAGCTTGCCTTTATCGGCCAATGGCGTTCGCCTTCGCTTGACCTTTATCTTCTTGGTCACGGGAGGCGAGGCTATCTACCGTGCCTGGGGCGCTTCCTTCAACCTGATCGACACAGCCCATTCGGTATCGGGGGCCTGAATGCCTACGCCTATTGCGCGGCAGATCCGGTCAACCGAACGGACCCCAGCGGGGCTGCCTTCACGGCGCTCATCGTGGGTAGCATCGTGATCGGGGCTACCTCCGCAACATTGCAAGCCAGCCTCGTGGCCACGCGAAGCGTCAAGGACACACCGGCACGCATGATGTGGGGGATGAGGCTGGGGATCGTGGCAGGGCTCGCTTCAATGGTCTCGGGGATAGCGGCCGGCGTGCTCGGTGGCTCGGACCAGACCCGCGCCGCCCTGACCTGGGGGGCGTATGGCCTGGCCTTCACCAGTGCCGCGCTGCGTTTGTCGGTCAGCCTGCCGGCACTCTATCGAACTGAGCCTCGCAAGGTAGTGGGACGCTTGCTCGGTATAAGACGCGGGGCGGCACCAGGGCGCGGCTATGTGGCCGCGCTAAGGCGGGAGGCATTAGCTGTGGCCTTGAGATGACGACAAGGGCGGGCACGCCAGTCAGCTCCCTTGCAGCCGATAGAAATGGGCGAGATACGAGCGTCTATTCATGAGTCGCGACACCCTTGAGGTAGGGCGCCGGGGCTGCGCCCAGGTTATTGAGCATCCGCTCGCTGTACCAGTCGATGAAATTCACCACGCCAAACTCATAGGTCTTGGAGTAGGGGCCAGGCTGGTAGGCGGTGGAGTTGATCCCGCGCTGATTTTCCTCAGCCAGGCGACGGTCCTGGTCGTTGGTGGCGTCCCATACCTGGCGCAAACGCGCAGGATCATAGTCCACGCCTTCCACGGCATCCTTGTGCACCAGCCACTTGGTAGTGACGATGCTTTCCTGAGCGCTGATGGGCCAAACAGTGAATACGATGACGTGGTCGCCCATGCAGTGGTTCCAAGAGTGAGGCAGGTGCAGGATGCGCATGGAGCCCAGGTCCGGGTTCTGAATACGCCCCATCAGCTTGGTACAGCCTGGTTTGCCATCCATGGTCATGGACACGGTGCCCTTGAGCAGGGGCATGCGCACGATGCGGTTACGCAAACCGAAGCTGGCGTGCAGGTACGGAATCTTTTCCGCTTCCCAGGCCGCGGCTGATTGCGCCACGTGATCCTTGAAGGCCTGATCGGCGCGCGGGTCGTTGGTGTCGTCCCATTCAAGCAAGGTGTTGAGCAGCTCCGGATGCGAACCACTGCAGTGGTAACACTCGCGGTTGTTCTCCAGTACCAGCTTCCAGTTCGCTTTCTCTCGCAGGGTGGTCTGCACCGCGACCTTGGTGTTCTCCATGTCGTAGGGCTCCATGTAATGGCCCAAGGTCTGGAGGAATTCATCGATGGCCGGCGGGTTCTGCGCCAGGCTGATGAAGATATAGCCCCCGGCGGTTTTCAGATGCACCGGCTTGAGGCCGAAGGCCTTCATATCGAAGTCATCGCCCATTTCGCTGCCGGCGAACAGCAGCCGGCCGTCCAGCTCGTAAGTCCATTGGTGATAGGGGCATACCAGCTTGGCGACCTTGCCCTTTTCTCCGGCGCACAGGCGCGAGCCCCGGTGACGGCATACGTTATGGAAAGCATGGATGGCATTGTCGGCGCCGCGTACCACGATGACCGGGTTCTTGCCGATTTCCAGGGTCAGGTAGTTGCCCTTCTTGGGAATCTCACACGTCATGCCCGCAATCAACCATTCCTTGTGGAAGATCTCCTGCATGTCGATCTCGAAAAGACGCTCATCGGTATAGAAAGGCTGCGGTAGGGAGTAGGTGCGTTCCCGGGTCTGCAGCATATGGGCGGTAGCGGTGCGCGCGGGTTCCAGGGGGTCGCCAAGGCTCAGGTTCTGGGTGACGTCCATCGTTCTATCCTCGAGGCCGGCGCGCCGGCGGCAGGGCTTTGGGGGCGCGCATGGTGCGCTTCACGGTTCGCCGCGAACCCGGATGCGGTCGCGTACGATCTGCGGCGAGTGTGCTTGCGGGGCTGGCCGGATCCTTATCCATGGGCGACATGGCCGCATCCGTTCCCGACGCGCCAAGCCCGTGCTGGCAAGGCTGGTCGCCACAAGCATGTGAATGTCGCGAATGGGAAAGAGCAGCCGCCCGTCGCCACGCAGAATCCAGCAGAAGGCCGGCGGTCGGCTATGGAGAGGCGAGCATGTCCAATAATTTCCTGAGCCCGGTGAATACCCAGACGTGGGCCAATGGCCGACACCTGGTGCGCTGCGTCAAGGTGATCCAGGAAACCTGGGATGTGCGCACCTTCTGTTTCATGGCCGATCAGCCCGTGATGTTCTTTTTCAAGCCAGGGCAGTTCGTGACTCTGGAGCTGGACATCGACGGCCAGCAGGTGATGCGTTCGTATACCATCTCCAGTTCACCCTCGGTGCCCTACAGCTTCTCGATCACCATCAAGCGCGTGCCTGGCGGGCGAGTATCGAACTGGCTGCACGACACCCTTCATGAAGGCCAGGAGTTGGCCGTGCACGGGCCTGTTGGGTTGTTCAACGCCATCGATTTTCCCTCGCCCAAGGTGCTTTACCTGAGCGGCGGCGTAGGCATCACCCCGGTCATGTCCATGGCTCGCTGGTTCTATGACACCAACGCCAATGTGGACATGATCTTCGTGCACAGCGCCCGCTCTCCCCGGGACATCATCTATCAGCGCGAGCTGGAGCAAATGGCCGCGCGCATCAGCAATTTCGCCCTGCATATCATCTGCGAGAAGCACGGCCTGGGCGAGCCTTGGGCCGGGTACCGGGGCTACCTGAACCGGGCCATGCTGGAACTGATGGCCCCTGACTTCCTTGAGCGGGAGGTCTTCTGTTGTGGGCCTACCCCCTACATGACAGCGGTGAAGCGGTTACTGGAGCAGGCCGGCTTCGACATGCGCCGTTATCATGAGGAATCCTTCGGTGCCACCCCGCCGGAAGCCAAGGCCGATGCGGTGGAGCAAGCCGAGCAGGCGGCTGACGCCCCGGAAGTGCCCGCCGCCGAGTTGCACCAGGTGGAATTCGTGGACACTGGCAAAAGCATTCGCGTAGCCCCGGGGGAGACCGTGCACGCGGCGGCGGCCAAGCTCGGGCTGACCATTCCCAAGGCCTGTGGCATGGGCATCTGCGGCACGTGCAAGGTGCTCAAGCTCAGCGGAGAAGTCGAGATGGACCACAACGGCGGCATTACCGAGGAAGACGAAGCCGAGGGGTACATTCTTTCCTGTTGCAGCGTGCCCAAGGGGGATGTGCGGATCGAATATTGAGCAGCAGTACCGTTTCGGACGGAGCATCCTGAAGACCGTCCGTCCATTGTCATGTTTTGTGCGGAACCGCACACTTTTCTGTCAGTCCATGGCCCATCGCGTGGTGGCGGGCCCTTTCCTTTTCATGGCGTGCTGCTCCGCACTGGCGAGGCGCGCGCTTTTTTCTTATCGTACGTGCCCTTCACGTGTTCATCCTGGTTTCGAGTACCCCATGTTGGAAGCATCCCTGAATAAATTGGAAGCGCTGGTTGGCCAGCTGCTGGAGCAAAACCGTCAGCTGGCCGAGGCCCATGCGGCGCTCAGTGTCGAGTTGGCGCAGGCCCGGGAGGAGAACGACAGCTTGCAGCTCACCTTGCTGGAACAGGAAGAACAGCAAGGCGCCACCGCGGCGCGTATCCAGGCCTTGATCGAGCGGGTCAGCCCTGCCGCGGCCGACGCATGAGCCAGAACACCACGCGGGTGGTCGAAATACTCGGCAACGATTACACCTTGCGCGCGCCGGCCGAGCAGGAGGAAGCGTTGTTTGAAGCGGCGATGATGCTCAAGTCCAGCCTCGCCGAAACCAAGAAGAAGCACCCGACTCTGGTCGGGGACCGCCTGCTGGTGTTGACGGCCATGAATCTCTGTTCGCAGATCCTCGATGCTCGCAAGGAGCACCGTGAGGCCTTGGCCCAGTATGAGCACAAGGTCAATGCCACGGTAGAGCAGCTGGAGCGTACGGTCAGCCGGGCGGCTGAATGATTCGCCAGTGCTGCTTCCTAAGGCAGGAGGCAGCGCAGTGCCGATCTTCGCTAGCTGCCGCTAGCTCCTACCGTCAAGGTTCAGCGGTGACGGTGCGGATGTCGGCGGCCAACTCCCGTACTCGCGCCTCGTCGGTGTCCCAGGCGCACATGAACCGGGCCCCTCCGCCAATGAAGGTATAGAACCGCCAGCCGCGCTCGCGCAGCCGGCTGATGGCCGCCGGTGCCATGTTCAGGAAGACGCCGTTGGCCTCTACAGGAAACATCAGGCTTACCTGCGGAACGTCAGCGATCAATCGCGCCAGCAACCGGGCGCATTCGTTGGCGTGACGGGCGTGGCGCAGCCAGGCGTCGCCTTCCAACAGCCCTACCCAAGGCGCCGAAAGAAAGCGCATCTTCGAGGCCAGTTGCCCAGCCTGCTTGCAGCGGTAATCAAAGTCTTCGGCCAGGTCATGGCGAAAGAACAGAATCGCCTCGCCTACCGCCATGCCGTTTTTGGTGCCGCCGAAACAGAGCACATCCACACCTGCTTTCCAGGTCAATTCCGCCGGGCTGCATCCCAGGGAGGCGCAAGCGTTGGCGAAGCGGGCCCCGTCCATGTGCAGGTTCAGCCCCAGCTCGCGGCAGGTGGCGCTGATGGCGGCGACGTCCTCGGGACGGTAGAGCGTCCCCACTTCGGTGGCCTGGGTCAGGGTCACGACGCGGGGCTTGGGGTAGTGGATATCCTGGCGCTTGAGAGCGATCTCACGAATGGCCTCGGGCGTAAGCTTGCCCCCTTCACTACGGGCCGTGAGCAGCTTGGAGCCGTTGGAAAAGAATTCAGGCGCTCCGCACTCATCCGTTTCCACGTGGGCCACGTCTGAACAGATGACGCTGTGATAACTCTGGCACAGCGCCGACAAGGCCAGGGAGTTGGCGGCAGTGCCGTTGAACGCGAAGAATACCTCGCAATCGGTTTCGAACAGACGCCGGAAATGGTCGGCGGCCCGGGCCGTCCATTCATCCTCCCCATAGGCCCGTTGATGGCCCTGGTTGGCTGCCTCCATCGCCGCCCAGGCTTCCGGGCACACGCCTGAATAGTTGTCGCTGGCGAATTGTTGGCTTTGGTCTGTCATGGGCAGGTCCTGATGGATTGACCGCGCCACTGTAGCGAACTTTGCGCGCTTGTAGGAGCCAGCGGAGCTGGCGAATGTGTGGTGGGTGAACACCCCATATACCGGCCCCTGCTCATGGCTTGTGCCATTGGCTGGCCGGTGTCGAAGTGATGGAATGCTCCGTTGCGTGGGGCTGCTTGACCCAGGCTCCCGGTACCATCGCCCTTGACCCGCTCGTGCGGCGCGGGAAACGCGGCAACAACGGTGCGGAGCGGATGTCGTAATCGCGCCGATGCGTGGCGCCCATAGGCATCTGGCGCGCCGGCGCCAGCCCTACCATCGCTGCCAATGCACCTACAACAGGCGCCGCAGCGCTGGGAGATCCGCGATGTTCAGCAAGCAAGACCAGATCCAGGGATACGATGATGCGCTGCTGGCGGCGATGAATGCTGAGGAGCAGCGCCAGGAAGACCATATCGAGCTGATCGCCTCGGAAAACTATACCAGCAAGCGGGTGATGCAGGCCCAGGGCAGCGGCTTGACCAACAAGTATGCCGAGGGCTATCCGGGCAAGCGTTACTACGGCGGTTGTGAGTACGTGGACCAGGTCGAGCAGTTGGCCATTGATCGCGCCAAGGCCTTGTTCGGTGCCGACTATGCCAACGTGCAGCCCCATTCCGGCTCCCAGGCCAACGCCGCGGTTTACCTGGCGCTGCTGCAACCGGGCGATACCGTGCTGGGCATGAGCCTGGCCCACGGTGGCCACCTGACCCACGGCGCCAAGGTGAGCTTCTCCGGCAAGCTGTACAACGCCGTGCAATATGGCCTGGACAGCGCCACAGGCCTGATCGACTACGACGAAGTGGAGCGTCTGGCCCTGGAATGCAAGCCCAGGATGCTGATCGCAGGCTTCTCCGCCTATTCCAAGACCCTGGACTTCGCCCGCTTCCGCGAGATCGCCGACAAGGTCGGCGCCTACCTGTTCGTGGACATGGCCCATGTGGCCGGGCTGGTGGCCGCCGGGCTTTACCCCAACCCGCTACCGTTCGCCGACGTGGTCACCACCACCACCCACAAGACCCTGCGCGGGCCACGCGGCGGGTTGATCCTGGCTCGGCGCAACGAAGAGCTGGAAAAGAAGCTCAACGCTGCGGTATTCCCCGGCGGCCAGGGCGGGCCTTTGATGCACGTGATCGCCGCCAAGGCCGTGTGCTTCAAGGAGGCCATGGAGCCTGGCTTCAAGGCCTACCAACAACAGGTGATCGACAACGCTCAGGCCATGGCGGGCGTGTTCATCGAGCGGGGTTACGACGTGGTGTCCGGCGGCACCGACAACCATCTGTTCCTGGTCAGCCTCATCCGTCAGGGGCTCACTGGGAAGGACGCCGACGCCGCGCTGGGCCGTGCCCATATCACGGTAAACAAGAACGCGGTGCCCAACGACCCACAATCGCCTTTCGTGACCTCGGGCCTGCGCATCGGCACCCCGGCCGTTACAAGTCGAGGCTTCCAGACCGAACAGTGCCAGTGCCTGGCTGGCTGGATCTGCGACATTCTGGACAACCTCGGCGATGCCGATGTGGAGGCCAATGTAGCCGTGCAGGTCAGTGCCCTGTGCGCTGAATTCCCGGTTTACCGCTGAGCTGGAGTACCGACTATGCAGCGTTATTCAGGCTTCGGCCTTTTCAAGCACTCTCTCAGCCATCATGAAAACTGGCAACGCATGTGGCGCACGCCTACGCCCAAGCCAGTCTATGACGTGGTCATCGTAGGCGGCGGCGGCCATGGCCTGGCAACGGCCTATTACCTGGCCAAGGAGCACGGCATCACCAACGTCGCCGTGGTGGAAAAAGGCTGGCTGGGCGGTGGCAACACCGCGCGCAACACCACCATCGTGCGCTCCAACTACCTGTGGGACGAATCGGCACACCTGTACGAGCATGCCATGAAGCTCTGGGAAGGCCTTTCCCAGGACCTGAACTACAACGTGATGTTCTCCCAGCGGGGCGTCTACAACCTTTGTCACACCCTGCAAGACATGCGTGACTCCGAGCGCCGCGTGAGCGCCAACCGCCTCAATGGCGTGGACGGGGAATTGCTGAATGCCCAGCAGGTGGCCGAGGAAATTCCCTACCTGGACTGCTCCAGGAATACTCGCTACCCAATCATGGGCGCCACCGTGCAACGGCGCGGCGGCGTTGCCCGCCACGACGCGGTGGCCTGGGGCTTTGCCCGGGCGGCCGACGCCCTGGGCGTGGACCTGATCCAGCAAACCGAGGTCACGGGTTTTCGCAAGGAAAACGGCACCGTGGTGGGCGTGGAAACCAACCGTGGCTTCATTGGCGCCAGGCGGGTAGGGGTCGTCACCGCAGGTAACTCCGGCTACATGGCCGACCTGGCCGGGTTCCGCCTGCCGCTGGAATCCCACCCGCTGCAGGCGCTGGTGTCCGAGCCGCTCAAGCCGATCATCGACAGCGTGATCATGAGCAACGCGGTGCACGGCTATATCAGCCAGTCCGACAAGGGCGACCTGGTCATCGGTGCCGGCATCGACAGTTGGGTGGGCTACGGCCAACGCGGCTCGTACCCGGTGATCGAGCACACCCTGCAGGCCATCGTGGAAATGTTCCCGATCCTTTCCCGAGTGCGCATGAACCGGCAATGGGGCGGCATCGTCGATACCACCCCCGACGCCTGCCCGATCATCAGCAAAACCCCGGTCAAGAACCTCTTCTTCAACTGCGGCTGGGGCACCGGTGGCTTCAAAGCCACCCCGGGTTCAGGAAATGTCTTCGCCGCCAGCCTGGCCAAGGGCGAAATGCATCCGCTGGCCAAGCCTTTCTCCATCGAGCGTTTCTACAACGGCGCTCTTATCGACGAACACGGCGCGGCCGCCGTCGCCCACTGACCGGAGCCCCATCATGCTGCACATCTTCTGTCCGTATTGCGGCGAAACCCGTTCCGAAGAGGAGTTCCAGGTCGCCGGCCAAGCGCATATCGCCCGCCCTTTGGACCCCGGCGCCTGTAGCGACGAGGAGTGGGGCACCTACCTGTTCTTCCGTGACAACGTGCGTGGCATCCACCACGAACTTTGGAACCACGCGGCCGGTTGCCGCCGCTACTTCAACATGAGCCGCGACACCCTTACCTACGAGATCTACGAAACCTACCCGATCGGGGCCAAGCCCCAGGTCACTCAGAAGCCCGTGGCGCAAGCCCCGGGCCAGGCGCGCGTGCAAGGGGAAAAGGTATGAGCCAGGTCAATCGCCTGTCCCACGGCGGCCGTGTCGACCGCAACAAACGCATCGAATTCACTTTCAACGGCCAGCGCTACCTCGGCTTTGAAGGCGATACGCTCGCCTCCGCCCTGCTGGCCAACGGCGTGGACGTGATCGGGCGTAGCTTCAAGTATTCCAGGCCACGAGGCATCGTCGCCGCTGGCAGCGAAGAGCCCAATGCCGTGCTGCAACTAGGCGCTACCGAAGCGACGCAGATCCCCAACGTGCGCGCTACCCAGCAGGCCCTCTATCCGGGCCTGGTGGCCAGCAGCACCAATGGCTGGCCCAATGTCAACAATGACATGATGGGCATCCTCGGCAAGGTGGGCGGCAAGCTCATGCCGCCGGGGTTCTACTACAAGACGTTCATGTACCCGCAGTCGTTCTGGATGACTTATGAGAAGTACATCCGCAAGGCGGCGGGCCTGGGCCGCTCTCCGCTGGAAAACGACCCCGACACTTATGACTACATGAACCAGCACTGCGATGTGCTGGTAGTCGGCGCTGGCCCGGCTGGCCTTGCGGCCGCCCTGGCCGCCGCCCGCAGCGGCGCGCGGGTGATCCTCGCCGATGAGCAGGAAGAGTTTGGCGGCAGCCTGCTGGACACTCGAGAAACCCTCGACGGCCGCCTGGCGGCCGATTGGGTGGCGAGCGTCGTGGCCGAGCTGGGTGCGCTTCCCGAGGTAACGCTCTTGCCGCGTGCCACGGTGAATGGCTACCACGACCACAACTTCCTGACCATCCATCAGCGGTTGACCGACCACCTGGGCGATCGCGCGCCTATCGGGCAGGTGCGCCAGCGGGTACATAGAGTGCGCGCCGGACGCGTGGTGCTGGCCACCGGTGCCCACGAGCGGCCCCTGGTGTATGGCAACAACGACCTGCCAGGCAACATGCTGGCCGGCGCCATTTCCACCTATGTTCGTCGGTATGGCGTAGCTCCGGGCAAGCGGCTGGTGCTTAGCACCAACAACGATCACGCTTACCGGGCCGCGCTGGATTGGCTGGAGGCGGGGTTGCAAGTGGTGGCCGTCGCGGATGCTCGGCCCAACCCACGTGGCGCGCTGGTCGATGAGGCCCGTGCCCAGGGCGTGCGTGTGCTGACCAGCAGCGCGGTCATCGAAACCCGGGGTACGCGCCGGGTCACTGGCGCCCGGGTAGCTGCCATCGATCCTCGCGCCATGAAAGTCACCAGCCCAGGGGAATGGCTGGATTGTGACCTGGTCGGCAGCTCCGGGGGCTACAGCCCGGTGGTGCATCTGGCATCTCACCTGGGCGGACGGCCCGTGTGGCGTGAAGATATTCTCGGCTTCGTGCCGGGCGAGGCGCCGCAGAAGCGCGTCTGCGTGGGCGGAATCAACGGCGTCTACAGCCTGGGTGATGCCTTGGCCGATGGCTTCGAGGGCGGCGCTCGTGCCGCGGCCGAGACCGGCTTCAAGGTCGTCGAGGGCGTGCTGCCCAAGACCGTGAGCCGGGCCGAGGAGCCGACCCTGGCGCTGTTCCAGGTGCCCCACGACAAGACCACCGCGCGTGCGCCCAAGCAGTTCGTGGACCAACAAAACGATGTCACCGCCGCCGCCATCGAACTGGCCACGCGCGAAGGCTTCGAGTCGGTGGAGCACGTGAAGCGTTATACCGCGCTGGGTTTCGGTACCGACCAGGGCAAGCTGGGCAACATCAATGGCCTGGCCATCGCCGCCCGTTCGCGGGGCATTCCCATCCCGGAGATGGGCACCACCATGTTCCGCCCCAACTACACGCCCGTGACCTTTGGCGCGGTGGCGGGGCGCAATTGTGGCCACTTGTTCGACGCCGTGCGCTTCACTGCCCTGCATGCCTGGCATGTCAGGCAGGGCGCTGAATTCGAGGACGTGGGCCAGTGGAAACGGCCTTGGTATTTCCCTCGTCGAGGCGAGGATCTGCACAGCGCCGTGGCGCGTGAGTGCAAGGCCGTGCGCGAAAGCGTGGGCCTGCTGGACGCCTCGACCCTGGGCAAGATCGATATCCAGGGGCCGGACGCCCGGGAATTCCTCAACCGCGTCTATACCAACGCCTGGACCAAGCTGGACGTGGGCAAAGCCCGTTATGGCCTCATGTGCAAGGAAGACGGCATGGTCTTCGACGACGGGGTGACTGCCTGCCTGGCCGACAACCACTTCCTGATGACCACCACCACCGGCGGCGCCGCGCGGGTGTTGCAGTGGCTGGAGCTGTACCACCAGACCGAATGGCCGGAGCTGAAGGTGTATTTCACCTCAGTCACCGATCACTGGGCGACCCTGACTCTTTCCGGCCCCAACAGCCGCAAGCTGCTGAGCCAGGTGACCGACATCGACCTGGACAAAGACACCTTCCCATTCATGACCTGGAAGGAGGGCAAGGTGGCGGGCGTACCGGCGCGAGTATTCCGGATTTCCTTCACCGGCGAGCTTTCCTACGAGGTGAACGTACAGGCGGACTATGCCATGGGCGTACTCGAAGCCATTGCCGAAGCGGGCAAGGCTTACAACCTCACGCCATACGGCACCGAAACCATGCACGTGCTGCGAGCCGAGAAGGGGTTCATCATTGTGGGTCAGGACACCGATGCCTCCATGACGCCTGACGACCTCAACATGGGCTGGTGCATCGGTCGGACCAAACCGTTCTCCTGGATCGGCTGGCGCGGCATGAACCGTGAAGACTGCGTTCGCGAAGACCGCAAGCAACTGGTAGGGCTCAAGCCGGTGGACCCGAACCGTGTATTGCCGGAAGGCGCGCAACTGGTGTTCGACCCCAGGCAGCCCATTCCCATGGACATGGTCGGCCACGTGACTTCCAGCTACATGAGCAGCACCTTGGGCCGTTCCTTCGCCATGGCGGTGGTCAAGGGCGGGCTCAAGCGCATGGGGCAGAAGGTGTGGGCACCCTTGGCCGACGGCAGCGCCATCGAGGCGGAGATCTGCGGTTCGGTATTCGTTGACCCTAAAGGTGAGCGGCAAAACGTATGAGCCACCACTCCTTAACGGAAGGCCTTTGAAATGAGCACAGTCAACGTATATGCCCAGCGACCTGAAGAGACGGCCAAGGCCGAGTCGCCACTGCACCATGCCGACCTTCCTAGCCTGGTGGGCAAGGGCCGTGCAGGTGCCGGTGTAACGCTGCGGGAAAAAAAGCTGCTGGGGCACCTTACCTTGCGCGGCGATGCCAAGGACCCGGCCTTCGCCGGAGGCGTGCACAAGGCCCTGGGCCTGGAGCTGCCCATGGCACTGAACGTGGTAGGGAGCGGCGAAACCACGCTGCAATGGATGGGCCCGGATGAGTGGTTGCTGATCTGCCCGCGTGGCGAGGAGTATGCCCTGGAGCAGCGCTTGCGCGAGGCTCTGGCGGGGCTGCACATCCAGGTCGTCAATGTGAGCGGTGGGCAGACAGTGCTAGAGCTGAGCGGACCGAATGTGCGCCAGGTGTTGATGAAATCGACCAGCTATGACGTGCATCCGAACAATTTCCCAGTGGGCAAGGGCGTGGGCACGGTATTCGCCAAGTCGCAGCTCAATATCCGGCGCATGGGCGAAGACACCTGGGAGCTGGTGATACGGCGTAGTTTCGCCGATTACTGGTGGCTCTGGCTGCAGGACGCAAGCGCGGAATATGGATTGGCGATCGTGGACTAATCTGTTCGCGTCGGAGCCAGGGTCCGCTGGCGAACTCGCAAGCCTTGCTGCCCGTTCGCCAGCAGGCCCTGACCCACAAGCTCCACCCTACATTCGGAGAGCCCCATGAGCCGCAACCCCGACACCTGGATTCTCGCGGCCGATTGCCCCAGCCGCCTCGGCACAGTGGACGCCGTGACCCGCTACCTGTTCGAGCAAGGCTGCTATGTAACGGAGCATCACTCTTTCGATGACCGCCTCTCGGCGCGCTTTTTCATTCGTATCGAGTTCCGCCAGCCCGCCGGCTTCGACGAAGCAGGCTTCCGCGCCGGCCTGGCGGAGCGAGTAGGCGGGTTCGACATGAACATCGAGCTGACCGCGCCCGGTTACCGACCCAAGGTAGTGATCATGGTGTCCAAGGCGGATCACTGCCTGAACGACCTGCTCTATCGCCAGCGCATCGGCCAGCTGAACATGGACGTGACGGCGGTGATATCCAATCATCCCGACCTGGAGCCCCTGGCCCGTTGGCACGGCATTCCCTACCATCATTTCCCGCTGGACCCGGCGGACAAACCTGCCCAGGAGCGGAAGGTGCTCGATGTGATCGAGGCCACCGGTGCCGAACTGGTGATCCTTGCCCGGTACATGCAAGTGCTCTCGCCAGAGCTGTGCCGCCGACTCGATGGCTGGGCCATCAACATCCATCACTCCCTGCTACCTGGTTTCAAGGGTGCCAAGCCCTACCATCAGGCCTACAACAAGGGTGTGAAGCTGGTGGGCGCCACTGCCCACTACATCAACAACGACCTGGACGAAGGGCCAATCATCACCCAGGGCGTCGAGGCTGTGGATCATGCCCACTACCCCGAAGACCTGGTGGCCAAGGGGCGGGACATCGAGTGCCTCACCCTGGCCCGGGCCGTGGGTTATCACATCGAGCGGCGGGTGTTCCTGAACGCAAACCGCACGGTAGTGCTTTAGAAACGGCTGCAAGCCGTAAGCGGCAAGAAGCTCGCGTGCATAGCCGTCTCCTGCAGCTTGCT
This sequence comes from Pseudomonas massiliensis, assembly GCF_000826105.1. Classification (GTDB taxonomy): domain Bacteria; phylum Pseudomonadota; class Gammaproteobacteria; order Pseudomonadales; family Pseudomonadaceae; genus Aquipseudomonas; species Aquipseudomonas massiliensis. The sequence goes on from NZ_CCYK01000004.1 coordinate 316,620, forward strand.
GCGTGAAGCTTGGGGCTTAAAACAACAACAAGAGCGAGGTGAAACAAGCATGGCTGACAATCGTGGCGTTGTGTACCTGGGAACCGGCAAGGTCGAGGTCCAGCCCATCGCCTACCCGAAGATGCAAGACCCCCGCGGCCGCAAGATCGAGCATGGCGTGATCCTGCGAGTCGTTTCCACCAACATCTGCGGCTCGGACCAGCACATGGTGCGCGGACGCACTACCGCCCAGGTAGGCCTGGTACTGGGCCACGAAATCACCGGCGAGGTGATCGAGAAGGGCAGCGACGTGGAGCATCTGCAAATCGGTGACCTGGTGTCGGTACCCTTCAATGTGGCCTGTGGTCGTTGCCGCTCCTGCAAGGAGCAACACACGGGCGTATGCCTGACGGTAAACCCGGCCCGTGCCGGCGGTGCCTACGGCTATGTGGACATGGGCGACTGGACTGGAGGGCAGGCTGAATACGTACTGGTGCCCTATGCGGACTTCAACCTGCTCAAGCTGCCCAACCGCGACAAGGCCATGGAAAAGATTCGTGACCTCACTTGCCTCTCGGATATCCTGCCCACCGGCTATCATGGCGCGGTGACCGCTGGCGTCGGGCCAGGTAGCTCGGTGTATGTGGCCGGCGCTGGCCCGGTAGGCCTGGCAGCCGCTGCCTCGGCTCGATTGCTGGGCGCCGCGGTGGTGATCGTCGGCGATGTGAATCCCACCCGCCTGGCACACGCCAAGGCCCAGGGTTTCGAGATCGCCGACCTGTCCCAGGACACCCCGCTGCATGAACAGATCGCCAATCTGCTGGGCGAGCCGGAGGTAGATTGCGCTGTGGACGCGGTCGGTTTCGAAGCTCGCGGCCATGGCCACGCCGGCGCGCAACAGGAAGCGCCCGCCACGGTGCTCAACTCGCTGATGCAGATCACCCGCGTGGCCGGGAAAATCGGCATCCCCGGCCTGTACGTCACCGAAGACCCCGGCGCCCACGACGCCGCCGCCAAGCTGGGCAGCCTGAGCATCCGCTTCGGCCTGGGCTGGGCCAAGTCCCACAGCCTGCACACGGGGCAGACGCCGGTCATGAAATACAACCGGCAACTGATGCAAGCCATCATGTGGGATCGCATCAACATTGCCGAAGTGGTCGGCGTGCAGGTGATCAGCCTGGATCAGGCGCCCCAGGGCTACGGCGAGTTCGATGCGGGGGTACCGAAGAAATTCGTGATCGACCCGCATGGGTTGTTCAGCGCGGCATGATAACAACGGAAGCGCGACGCTGCGGCGCGCTTCCGTTTTTAACGGTAGAAGCTTTCGGGATAGAACCACTCCGATACATATTCAGAGCCTGGCTGATATTTTACGACATAAACTTCCCCCTGAATGTCAATGCCGCCTGCGGGGTTTCCTCTAAATGCCCTTGAGGCTATCGCAGCGTCAACATTTCCTACATCATTTTGGACATTCACAACGCCACGGAATGCCTTTACAGGTTTATTCGTGCGGTCGGCGAGGATTCTCGGAATAGGTGGAATGTTTCTGTATGGATGGGCTTCAGCAGAGGAGCAACTTAATAATCTGATATATCGGTAGTCTTGGAAGTCAATCCCCCGATTTTATTAGTCTGTCATATAGTACGTTGCCATCTGCGGCTTCTCCGTCAAGTTTGACCAGGCCCGGTCTGCCATGGGTATTTATATTGAGTCGCCGATAGCCCTTATGGATGTCATCATGTACGCTTATCTCGGACGCGATTTTACGAACATTTTTTGTCCAAGATATTTATTCGAGTCGTATTGGGATTCAGATTTGAATAGCTGCCCAGCGTAAATAAAAACCCCCGCTCAGTATGTCAAGGCCCTGGTAATGCCTGGTCCTGAGGAAGTCTGGCAGGTTGTCAGGTAGCGCCGGACGCCTCGATTTTCTAGAGTGAAATCCGGTATTCATTCGAGGAAACTGCCTTGAGGTCTCAAAATTCCTTTCGATCAATAAAGGCTGACTGGTTGATGAGCGGGACTCATTCGCTGCCGGGTGGGCGCATGACCCCCTTTGGGGTGCAAGTTCGGGATTTGTTGCAATCGACCTACTACAAAGGCAAAAAATTCGAAGCACCACAGCCGGGACTTGTGGTTGGGCGTGGTTATCGAGCCTACCTTTCTTCCCTTGGCCGTTTCATTCAGCCCGACGTGCTTTCGCCTTTCGGGCACGGCGGCCGCAATGCTTATGGCTATTGCCTGAATGATCCTGTCAACAGAATCGACCCCAGCGGCGCGGCGTCCATCGGGAAACTCTTTAGCAGGTTGTTCAGGCGTGGCGTCAGGAAATCACGCGGCGGCTCCAAGGTTTCCAGGGATACAAGCGTCAAGGGGCTGCGTAACGGATACCCGCATCACCTGGAAGCTGAGTACAACCTGTTCGCAAAAAACTATCGGCAAGACCCTCGCCGTATTATCACCACCACTCCAGACGTTGCGCGACTCGATACAGGCGTTGAATACAAGTTTGTCTTTGCTGATGATCGACTCATTGTGTCTCCCAGCGGGGCCAAGGGTGGCCAGCGCTATATATCCCACGCGGTCGTGGCGGAGCTTATGCCTGGCGCACCGGTCGAGAGTGCTGGAATGCTGAGTAAAGGATCGCTTGGCGAAATACTCCTGACCAATCACTCGGGGCATTTTCGCGCTGATGCCATGAGGCTGGAGCGGCCGGCTCGCTACCTTGAAGGTCTGGGTTTCGACGTCGTCCGACAGGCCATCCACTAGTGTTTATCGAGGCGACGCTGCATCGCGGCTGGTAGGCGCGGTGCTGTTGGAGCAGAGCAGCGGTGCCTGCGAAGACGATATATACGGTTGGAGGTCTACGAAGTCGTCAACGACAGTCCATGGGTCACTGAATTATTGCTCGGGGCGTAACAGTCTTTCTTCCTGTACAGGTGAGCCAATTTGTCGCAGCTGAGCGGCCGCTTTTGGTACTATTGGAAAACGAACCGGTTGGTTAATAGCTATTGTTGACCTGGGGCTGAGTGTTTGCTCGATGCTGCTGATTCGGTCCAAGAACGAAGAAATCAAGGTATAGGGTTGATGACTACTGAAAATCGTGCGGCAGGCCCGCGAAAGCTTCTTCTGGGAGCCTTGGGCGTGATCATCGCGCTTCTGGGCCTGTTCCTGGGGGCGGGGGGTGTTTACCTGACGACTCTGGGCGGGAGCTGGTACTTTTTGTTGATGGGGCTGGCCATGATCGTGGCCGGCCTGCTGATTGCCCGACGTGATCCTCGGGGCGCCTGGATATATGCCGCAGCATTTGTGTTGACCGGCGTTTGGGCAGTATGGGACGCGGGCTGGGAATACTGGCCGCTGGTGTCGCGCGTACTGACCTTCGCTGTGATCGCGCTGGTAGTGGCATTGGCGTACCCCAGCCTCAAGCGCGCCGCTGGTCAGCCCGGCGGCCGCGCGGCTTACGGTGTTGCCGGTGCGCTGGCAGTAGGCGTGGTCGCTACCCTGGTGGCGATGTTCTCGCCAAAAAATGTTCTGGTGGCCAGCGAAACCGCGTCCCCGGTGCAACCTGTGGCGCCAGGCAGTGAGCAGAAGAACTGGGAGCACTGGGGCAATACCACGCACGGCAACCGTTTCGCCGCGCTGGACCAGATTACCCGGGAGAACGTGAGCAAGCTGCAAGTCGCCTGGAGCTTCCACACCGGCGACATTCCGCAAAGTACAGGCGCGGGCGCCGAAGATCAGAACACGCCTCTGCAAATCGGCGATACGGTCTACGCCTGTACCGCCTACGGCAAGGTATTCGCCCTGGACGCCGATACCGGTACACAGAAGTGGACCTTCGATCCCAAGGGCAGCGCGCCTAACTGGCAGCGCTGCCGTGGCCTGGGATACCACGACGACACCGAGGCCTCCGTCACTGCTGTCACGGATGTGGCCGTTGCGCCATCGGCTTCGATACCGACTGCGGCCGCGGCCTGTCGCAAGCGACTGTTCCTGCCCACCGGCGATGCTCGCCTGGTAGCCCTCGACGCTGACACCGGCAAGCCCTGCGAGGACTTCGGCGACCACGGCGTGGTCGATCTGAAAGTAGACATGGGTGAGGTCAAGCCCGGCTTCTACCAGCAAACCTCTACGCCACTCGTAGCGGGTGACAAGGTCATCGTAGGTGGCCGAGTAGCGGACAACTGGTCCACTGGCGAGCCGCCGGGGGTGGTCCGTGCCTATGACGTGCACAGCGGCGAACTGGCCTGGGCCTTCGATCCGGGCAACCCGGACACCACCAAGCGTCCTCCTGCCGGTCAGACCTACACTCCCGGCACGCCGAACGTATGGTCGGCCATGGCCTACGACGCCAAGCTGGGCCTGGTGTACCTGCCCACTGGCAACGCCACTCCGGACTTCTTCGGCGGCACTCGCACGGCGCAGGACGATAAGTACAGTTCCTCGATCGTGGCGGTGGAAGTAGGCACGGGTCGGGTGCGCTGGCACTTCCAGACCACCCACCATGACCTCTGGGACTTCGACCTGCCGGCCCAGCCGCTGCTCTACGATGTGCCCAACGATCACGGCGGTACCGATCCGGCACTGGTGCAGGTAACCAAGCAGGGCATGATCTTCATGCTCAACCGGGAAACCGGCGTGCCGCTGGCGAAGGTGGAAGAGCGTCCGGTACCTCAAGGCAACCTGGAAGGCGAGCGCTATTCGCCGACTCAGCCGTTCTCGGTGGAGCTGCCGAACATTGGCAACCAGACCCTTGCCGAAGCGGACATGTGGGGCGCGACACCTTTCGACCAATTGCTGTGCCGCATCAGCTTCAAGGGCATGCGCCATGAAGGCGTCTATACCCCGCCGGGGCTGGATCATGCGTTGCAGTTCCCAGGCTCCCTGGGTGGCATGAACTGGGGTAGCGTGTCGGTGGACCCAACCACGAACTACATGTTCGTGAACGACATGCGCCTGGGCCTGGCCAACTACATGATCAAGCGCGAAAACATGCCGAAGAACTCCAACGGCATCGAAATGGGCGTGGTACCCCAAGTGGGCACTCCCTATGGCGCCATGCGTCAGCGCTTCCTCTCAGCTGTGGGCATTCCTTGCCAGAAGCCGCCGTTCGGGACCATGTCGGCGATCGATCTGAAAACCAAGAAAATGGTTTGGCAGGTGCCGGTGGGCACCGTCCAGGACACCGGCCCGCTGGGTATCCGCATGCACATGCAGATCCCGATCGGCATGCCCACCCTGGGCGCGTCCCTGGCTACCCAGTCCGGCCTGGTGTTCTTCGCCGGCACCCAGGACTTCTACCTGCGCGCCTATGACTCGCGCACCGGTCATGAAGTATGGAAGGCTCGCCTGCCGGTAGGTAGCCAGTCCGGCCCCATGACCTATGTGTCGCCGAAAACCGGCAAGCAGTATGTGCTGCTGACCGTGGGGGGCGCGCGGCAGTCCCCGGACCGTGGAGATATGGTGATGGCGTTCGCTTTGCCAGATCGGGACTGATCCCGCTTCGATCGGAAGGCGGGTTTGGCTCTGCCTTCCTTTATCGACGCCGGAGGTTGAACCCTTCGGCCCAGTCGCGTCCAATAAGGGTCTTCCGTATGTGTTTCAGGAGCAGTACCCGATGCGTATCTCCCTCAGCCTGCTGGCGTTCTCCCTTGTTCTGGTAGGCGGCCAGGCCATGGCCTTCAACCTCAATGACGCGGTGAATGCCGCCGCTACCCTGCAGAACGGCAAGCAGAACGGCGCGCCTGTGGCTGCCGCGGCACCGGCGGCAGGGTTGTTGAATACGCTGGGTACGCAGTTGAACATCACGCCGGAGCAGGCCATTGGCGGTACTGGAGCGATGCTGGGCCTGGCGAAGAATCAATTACCCGCCGCCCAATACAAGGAGCTTAGCAAGTCGGTTCCGGGCCTGGACAAGCTCTCCGGCAACAATGCCCTGGGCGGGCTGGTGGGCTTGAGTGGCCTGATGGGCAAGTCGGACAGCCAGAAAGCCAACGCGCTGAACAATGCCCTGACGAACGTCAAGACCGCCCAGGACATGAACAGCGCCTTCACCCAGCTGGGCATGAACAGCACTATGGTCAGCCAGTTCGCGCCCATCATCCTTCAGTATCTGGGCCAGCAGGGCGCCAACGGCTCGGCGCTGTCCAGTCTGGCGTCCCTGTGGGGTGCCAAGCCCTAAGCGTGCCGCGCCCGTAGCGCTTTGGTGCGAGCGTCTGTCTCGGTTACGAAGCGGGCGCCTTTGGGATAATTTCGTCTTGTCCTCGGTTAAGGCTTGTCTAGTTCGCAAGCCTTGTAGGTGATTTCAACGCTCAGTCACACCGATGTAGGTGCTTGTTCGGGACATCCTTGCTCTAGTCCTTCATGAAGGGGTAGTCCATCCCCCATCATCTGAAGACATCCACCCAATAATGGAAGCGTCCGAATCCAAGCATATTGCTAGGGTCAGGCGGTCCATTGTAATTAGGTGCCGCCCGGACCTGACCATAAGGGAATTCTTTCCTGACCCGCCTTAGAGGATAGCCGCGGTTGTTTGCCGAAGAGGGCATAACGCCTGGAATCTCATAATAATGAGCGCGCTCAGCGAAAAGAACTGCCGAGGCGCGCTCATCCGGCAATTGGCGGAGAAAAGCCTCGTCTGAAATACGGTTGGTGTTGTGGTATACCGCCTTCGAAGTCCGGTTAAGCGCAACCATGCTTCTGGAGTCGAGTATTTGAGTTATGTTACCTAGGACATCCGGATGTTTGATGGCCAGGCGTTCAATGGGGCGGGCTTTGAGAGCCTCGGCTGCTACACTGTGCATGGTTCTCGAAGTAGCCCCAAGCGCCATGACACTACGAGTGTCGAGATGCTGTGCTATGTTCTGTGCAACATGGGGCGCTTGGCACGCCAACTGCTCCAATGGGCTCAACGATGCTCGGGAGTGTATGACAATTTCTGTAAGTTCATCCATGCCCGATGAGTGTCTTGAAAATAAGGCTTTAATCCGTTTCCAAAAAGCACCCGAGTTATCATGCTTGTTGACGGGATCACCCGCGCAATAGGCATAGGAATTGACTCCACCTTTTCCGAACGGACTCAGTGCGTCAGAACTGAGAAATCGGTATAGCGTGGGAGAGTAGGCTCGATATCCATGACCCAGCAAATAAAAGCCAGATTCTGGTACCTGAGCATTGTAGGCGACTCGTCCCATATGAGTCGGATGTGTGAACCCGTGTGGGGTATAGGCATGCCAGCGTCCATGTGATGATTTCAGTACGCTTCGGGCCGTGTCGGTCAGTACTGGTGTGCTATTCATAGGCATTCCCCCCGTATATGCTTAATGAAAACATAGGGGAGGGGGGGTAGCTACCTGGCAAGATGTTAGGTGGCAGGTCCGTAGCAAGCGATGGGGCCAGGGAGCCTACTCTTCGCCCAATCGCTTCACATAGCGGCATCTTGTTGGTATACCCGGTGCGTATTTCATCAGCCTATGGGCGGCTTCTAGCGATGCAAGGCAGCCAGGCCGGAGTTGAACTTCACTACCGTGCTCCTCCTGCACCTTGCGCAATAACTTGGGCAGCAAGGCGCCGGCCGCTCGGCCCCAGGCCCCTCTGGAATGCCAAGCCCTAGCCGTGCCGCACCCTTAACGCTTCGATGCGGGCATCCTTTTCCGCCCACAACTCGTTCACCCAGGCCTGCACCTGCTGACGGAAGGCGGGGTCGTTCTCATAGTCGCCCTGGATAAGGGCCGGGTCGATAGCGCGGGCGCGGATGTCCACGATCACCTTGTTCACCCGGCCGCAGAGCAGGTCCCAGAATCCGGGAATGCGTTGGCTGGGATAGACCACGGTCACATCCAGCAGTTGATTCAATTGTGCCCCCATGGCGGCGAGCACGAAGGCGACTCCGCCAGCCTTGGGCTTGAGCAAATGACGGAAGGGCGAAGCCTGTTGGTCATGCTTGGCCTGGGTGAAGCGAGTGCCTTCCAGGTAATTGACCACGGTCACCGGCTGGCGCTTGTAAAGTTCGCACGCCTTGCGCGTGATTTCCAAATCCTTGCCGCGCAGGTGTGGGTGCTTGTCCAGGAATGCCTTGCTGTAGCGCTTCATGAAAGGGTAATCCAGCGCCCACCAGGCCAGGCCCAGCAGCGGTACCCAGATCAGTTCTTTCTTGAGGAAGAACTTGAAGAAGGGCGCGCGGCGGTTGAACGCCTGGATCAGCGCCGGGATGTCCACCCACGACTGGTGATTGCTCACCACCAGGTAGGACGCGTCCACGTGCAGCGCTTCCAGGCCACGGATGTCCCAGCGGGTGGGCGTGCACAAGGCGAAGATGGCCTTGTCGATCTCCGCCCAGGTTTCGGCGATCCACATCACTCCACGAGACGCCCGGTCGCGCATGAGGGGCGGTGTCACCAATTTCACCAATGCAAGCACTGTCAACGGGCCGATGAATACCAGGGTATTGATGAGCAGCAGCGAAGCGGTGAGGCAGCCATTGAGCAGGCGAAGCATGAACGCACTCGTTTATGAAAGGAGGCCGACATCATAATGGGGTGTCGCGGCTGCGCCAAATGCATCCGACTGAGCGGGACTTCACGAAACTTTTACTTTCTCCCCGTCCGCTTGCCCTTACCTTAGCTTTTGCCGAACTTATAGTCGCGCAACGCTCTAATTTTTCGCGCCCCTAAGGAATACGTCCGTGAAAGCCGTGCTCGCCCTGTTGTCGCTGTTATCGCTACCGGCCTTGGCCGCCGAACCTACCCTGTATGGCCGCTACGAATACTTCAAGCTGCCAGAGCTGGGCCAGACGCTCAAAGCCAAGATGGATACCGGAGCGCTTACGGCTTCGCTGTCAGCGCGCAATATCGAAACCTTCACCCGCAACGGCGAAGACTGGGTACGCTTCCAGCTCGCCACCAAGGACTCGGACGGCAAGGTGTACGAGCACAAGGTTTCCCGTACGAGCCGAATCAAAAGCCGTGCTGATGAAAACGATGGGGACGAAGAGGGGGTCGAGGTTGCTCATCGCCCCGTAATCGACCTGGAAATGTGCCTGGGCGATGTCAAGCAGACTATCGAGGTGAACCTCACCGACCGTAGCAGCTTCAACTATCCCCTGCTGATTGGCGCCAAGGGCTTGCGCGAGTTCGGCGCGGCGGTGAATCCGGCGCGGCGCTATGTCGCCGGCCAGCCTGAGTGCTAGCCGCTGGTATCGGGATTGGTAAGGAGTATCGCCTGAGGCCCGCCTGGTCGCGATGCGAGGCCAATTGGCGCCGGTTGTAGGTATCGCTTGTGAAACAGGGCTTTTTCAGGTTGGCAAGCGCAGGGCTATGCTGCACCTTATGCAGCCTGTCGCGCCCGCCGGCTTGGCCAAGGCGCGCGTCAGACCTGTTTTGCAAGTAACGGATGGCGAGCCCGATGTCAGACCTGGATATCCTCAGCGACGAGGAGCGCGAGGCCCTTAATGAGATTCTGCTGGTGCCCAGGTTGGCGCCTCCGGGCGTGCTCATTGTGGACGATGATACTGATGCCCGCGAGTTGCTGGCGCAGATTCTGGCCTTGCATGGGGTGCAGGCTTCGACTGCGAGCGATGCCCAATCGGCCTTCGAGCTGCTGATGAACGACCGTACCCTAGGCTTGCTGGTTACAGACCTGCGCATGGCGCCCGCCTCGGGATTGGACCTTGTCCGCCGAATACGCGAGTCAGAGCGCGCGGCGCTGCCTATCATCATCGTTTCAGGCGACGCTGGTGTAAAAGATGCGATCGAGGCCATGCACTTGAGCGTCGTGGACTTTCTCCTGAAGCCCATTGATCCCTATCAGCTCATTACCCTAGTGAGGCGCGAGCTGGGTATGAACTGACTTACGAATAAAAAATCCATTCTTCAGATCTTTTTAGCATAGCCTGCTTTCAAAAAGCTTAATCTCTAAAATGTGTGTATCAGCGAATTTTCATGCTTATCAAACCAATTGACAGCTTTTAGGAGTTTTTTCAGGCCTTGGCTTCCTCTCTCAAGCGTGTCGAAACGCATCGGCTTGTTACATAACCCGCAACACACCATTGCAATACATGTCACCTGCCTGATATCTATGCCCCCGCAAAAATTAGAAACACATGGGGAGCACCAAATGACTGTAACCACCAAGACTCGGCTGAGCGCATTGGCCGTGGGCGCTGGGTTGTGCCTGCCAACGCTGGCCCTCGCCGATTTCATCAAGGACAGCAAGGCTACGCTGTCGATGCGCAACTTCTATTTCAATAACGATTACCGGGAACAAACCTCAAGCGCGGGCAGCAAGCTGGCCGAGTGGGGGCAAGGGTTCGTTCTCGACTATAAATCCGGCTTCACCGACGGGACCCTAGGCTTCGGCCTGGATGCCCAGGCGCTCCTGGGCCTGACCCTGGACAGCGGCAGCGGCCGTCACCAGGGCAGCACCATGATTCCTTCGGAGTCCAATGGTGACGCGGTAGACCAGTGGAGCCACGCGGGTGTGACCGGCAAGGTGCGCCTGTCCAAGACTGAGCTGCGCTACGGCAACCTGCAGCCCAAGCTGCCGATCCTGGTGTCCAACGATGGTCGCCTGCTGCCGCAGACCTTCGAAGGCGGCATGATCACCTCTAATGAGATCGACGGCCTCAAGCTGACGGCTGGTCGCCTTGAGCATGTGGTAGGTCGTGCCTCAACCAACCGTACCGGCATGGCGGTATCCGGTGGCACCCAGGAGAGCAACGAGTTCTGGTTCGGTGGTGCCGACTACACGATCAATGACCAGCTGACCGCCCAGTACTACTACGCCAACCTGGAAGATTATTACAAGCAGCACTTCGCAGGCCTGGTGCACGTTTACCCGATCAGCAAGGACCAGTCCTTCAAGACGGACCTGCGTTACTTCAAGACCGACGCCGATGGCGCCAACGACTCGGCCGCTGGCCGTGCCGCGGGCTATAAGGTGGGTGGCTACAGCAACGGCACCAACGGCAAGATCGACAATGATACCTGGAGCGCCATCTTCACCTACGCCCTGGGCGGTCACTCCTTCACTGCCGGTTATCAGAGCGTGTCCGATAACAGCAACTTCGTGCAGTTGAACCAGGGCGGCCTGGTCAACGAAGGCGCGGGCGGTGCCAGCCTCTACCTGTTCACCGACCGTCTGATTTCCACCTTCACCCGGGCTGGTGAACAAACGCGCTTCGGTCAGTATGCCTACAACTTCAGCCAAGTTGGCATCCCGGGGCTGACCGCTTCGGTCACCTACCTCAAGGGCACCGGGATCGAAGCCACCAGCGGTAGCGATACCAAAGAGTGGGAACGTGACATCGCAGTGGACTACGTAGTCCAGAGCGGCACCTTCAAGGGTGTCGGCTTTGGCTGGCGTAACGGGATGCTGCGCACCAACGTCAGCGGTGACTACGACCAGGACCAGAACCGCCTGATCGTCAGCTACAGCTTGCCGTTGCTCTAACCCGCCTCGCCTGCAGGAGCCAGCGAAGCTGGCGAGTTTGCGCAATTGCCGCGCCACTTCGCCAGCTGGCGCTGGCTCCTGCAGGATTCAGACGGTGCTGGACGAACCCATGGCAGCCTTGTACTGGCGGCGCCGACGGTGCAACACCGGCTCGGTGTAGCCATTGGGTTGTCGGGCGCCTTCGAGCACCAGTTCCAGCGCGGCCTGGAACGCGATATTGCTGCCGAACGCCGGTGCCATGGGGCGGTAGGCCGGGTCCGAGGCGTTCTGCCGGTCCACCACCGGTGCCATGCGCTCGAGGCTCTCCACTACCTGGGCCTGGCTCACCACACCATGGCGCAACCAGTTCGCCAGAAGCTGGCTGGAAATGCGCAGGGTGGCGCGGTCTTCCATCAACCCTACATCGTGGATGTCCGGCACCTTGGAGCAGCCCACGCCCTGGTCTATCCAGCGCACCACGTAGCCAAGAATGCCTTGGGCGTTGTTATCCAGTTCCTGGCGGATCGCCTCCTGGCTCCAGTTGACCTCCGGTGCCAGTGGAATACGGAGGATGTCGTCCAGGGGCGCGGGCTCGCGATTGGCCAGTTCAGCCTGTCGGGCGAATACGTCCACCTGGTGATAGTGCAAGGCGTGCAAGGTCGCGGCGGTGGGCGAGGGTACCCAGGCGGTATTGGCCCCTGATCGTGGGTGGGCGATTTTCTGTTCCAGCATGGCGGCCATCAAGTCCGGCATGGCCCACATGCCCTTGCCAATCTGTGCGCGCCCCTGAAGGCCACACGCCAGGCCGACATCCACGTTCTGGTTCTCGTAGGCGGCGATCCAGGGTTGGGCCTTCATCTCGGCCTTGCGTACCATGGGACCAGCCTCCATGGAAGTGTGGATTTCATCCCCGGTACGGTCCAGGAAGCCGGTATTGATGAAGACCACGCGCTCGCGCGCTACCTGGATACAGGCCGCGAGATTGACCGTGGTACGCCTTTCCTCGTCCATGATGCCCATTTTCAGGGTATTGGCGGCAAGCCCCAATACGCTTTCGACCCGGGCGAACAATTCGTTGGCGAAGGCCACTTCGTCCGGGCCGTGCATCTTCGGCTTGACGATGTACACCGAGCCGGTGCGGCTGTTGCGCCGAGTGCCGTTGCCACGCAAATCGTGCAGCGCCGCCAGGCTGGTGAAGAGCGCGTCCAGTATGCCTTCCGGTACTTCGTGGCCGTTCTGATCCAGCACGGCGTCGCTGGTCATAAGGTGGCCCACATTGCGCACGAAGAGCAGCGAGCGGCCATGCAGGGTCAGCGACTCGCCATTGGGCGCTGAATAGACGCGGTCCGGATTGAGGGTCCGGGTGAATACCTTGCCCTGCTTGTTCACCGGCTCGGCCAGGTCGCCCTTCATCAGCCCAAGCCAGTTGCGATACACCAGTACCTTGTCGTCAGCATCCACCGCGGCGACCGAATCCTCGCAGTCCATGATGGTGGTGAGGGCCGACTCCATCAGCACGTCCTTCATGCCCGCCGGGTCGGTGCGACCGATCGGGCTGCTGGCGTCGAGCTGAATCTCGAAATGCAGGCGGTTATGTTCGAGCAACACCGCCTGCGGTGCCTGCGGCGCCCCTTGATAGCCGACGAACTGGGCGGGATTGGCCAGCGCGGCTTTTTGCCCGTTCGCCAAGGTTATGCACAGCGTGCCATCCTCGACGGAGTAAGCGGTGGCCTGGGCATGAGAACCTTCCGTCAAAGGCGCCGCCTGGTCCAGGAAGGCCTTGGCGAAGGCAACCACCTTGGCGCCTCGCGCCGGGTTGTAGTCCTTGCCGCGCTCCGCGCCCTGCGCCTCGCTAATGGCATCGGTGCCATAGAGCGCATCGTAGAGCGAACCCCAGCGCGCGTTGCAGGCGTTCAATGCGAAGCGCGCATTCATCACCGGCACCACCAGCTGGGGGCCAGCGATGCGGGCGATTTCTTCATCTACATTCGCGGTGGTCACGGTGAATTCCGCTGGCGTCTGCACCAGGTAACCGATGTCCTGCAGGAAGGCCTTGTACGCCATGGCGTCGTGTGGCTGGCCCCGGCGGGCCTGATGCCAGGCGTCCAGGCGCGCTTGAAGCGCGTCGCGCCGGGCGAGCAGGTCACGATTGCGCGGAGCCAAGGCCTCGATCACCTCGGCCGCGCCAGCCCAGAACGCCTGCGCGTCCAGGCCGCTGCCGGGGATGACCTCGTCATTGACGAAATCGCGCAGTACCTGGGCCACCTGCAAGTTGCCTACTTGGACATACTCGGTCATTGCCTGCCTCACTCAAGGTGTCGCGTGGATGGACCCACTCGGTTATGTAGTGGTTTTTCTCGGATACTACATGAGCCTTTGCATTAGGCAAAATGAGACTGAACGGTCATCGCGAATTCGTGGCGAGCGCAGCCGGTAGGCGAGGCTTGCCTATACTGCATAGCCAAACCCAAGGGAGAGCTGCCGTGGAACAACTGGTGTTGACTGTACTGGCCCCGGACAAAGCCGGCCAGGTCGAGAGCATCGCCGAGTGTGTCGCCGCACACCAGGGTAACTGGCTGGAAAGCCAGATGGCGCGCATGGGGGGCCACTTTGCCGGTATCTTGCGGATCGAAGTCCCTGCCAGCCGGAAGGCGACGCTGACAGAGGCGCTCGGGCGGTTGCAGGAGCGAGGCATCGGGGTGTTGATCGAACCTACCGCGCCGCTGGAAACGGGACGTTGGAAGCCGGTCAACCTTAGCCTTACCGCCAATGACCGGCCGGGCATCGTGCGTGACATCTCTCGGTTGCTGGCTGGGCAGGGTGTGAACGTAGAGCGTTTATCCACAGCGGTTTGTCCTGCTCCCATGAGCAACGAGGCGCTATTCCAGGCCCAAGCGCAACTCGCCGTGCCAGAAGGTCTTGCACTTGGGGACCTGCAGCGGGCCTTCGAAACCTTGGCCGACGAATTGCTCGTGGAGTTGAATCTGACGGCAGCCGTTTAGGTTATTCATGGAAAACTTGAATCCAGCTGTGGATAACCTGGGGGATGAACGCTGCATGTCGCAGCTGGCAAGGCTTGCAGAGAAGTGATCAAAATCTGATCAAAGGCGTGGGTCTTGTGCACAGTCCGAGTGGACCAGCTTGTGGATAACCCTGGGATGTTCAGCTACAGCCCGCGAATATCGCAGGCTGTAGCGGGATGTTCGTTTTTTGATCAGCGGTTTTTTCTCAGAACTTGCCAGACATCCAGGCTATACACCGCCAAGGCTAGCCAGATAAAAGCGAAGGCCATCAGGTTGCCAGTGCTCAGGTGCTCATCGTAGAAGCTGACCGCCAGGATCAACACCAGGGTCGGGGCTACGTATTGAAGAAAGCCCAAGGTGGCATAAGGCAGGTTGCGCGCAGCCGCAGTAAAGCACAGCAAAGGCACCAGGGTTACCGGCCCGGCTGCCACCAGCAACCAGGCCACCGAGGTGCTCCAGAATTCAGGCTGGGCCGTGACCGCATCGCCATGCAGCAACAGCCAACCCAGCGCCAGGGGCAACAGCATCCAGGTCTCCACCAATAGCCCGGGGAGGGCCGCGACGGGGGCTTGCTTGCGGATCAGGCCATAGAACGCAAAGCTCAGCGCCAGGGCCAGGGATACCCAAGGCAGGCTGCCTACCAGCCATAGCTGCTGCACCACGCCAATCACCGCCAGGCCTACGGCGACCCACTGCAGACGGCGCAGACGCTCCCCCAGCAACAGCATGCCCAGCAGCACATTCACCAAAGGGTTGATGTAGTAACCCAGGCTGGCCTCGAGCATGCGCCCGTTGTTCACTGCCCAGACATACACCAGCCAGTTGCCTGCGATCAGGCTGCCGCTGCACATGAGCACGAGGAACCGTTTTGGGTTATCCACAAGCTGGCGCCACCAGCCAGGGTGTCTCCACACCAACAGGGTCAATACCGCAAAGACTGCGGACCAGAGCACGCGTTGAACGATGATCTCCATCGAAGGCACGCTTTGCAGCAGTTTGAAATAGATCGGGAATATGCCCCAGATGATGTAGGCGGTCAGCCCCAGAACGTAGCCGCGCCGGGGGTTGGCGGTTTGCATGATCAATCCTTGTCAGGTTCGAAGGGATAGCTTCGCTCAATACAGCCGCAGCGGTTCTTCGCCGAGAGCGGCCAATTGTTCGCGCAGAGCCAGTACCTGGTCGCCCCAGTAACGCTCACTGCCAAACCAGGGGAAGCTTCGGGGGAAGGCCGGGTCGTCCCAGCGGCGCGCCAGCCAGGCACTGTAATGCATCAGGCGCAGGGCGCGTAGCGGTTCGATGAGCGCCAGCTCTCGAGGGTCAAAGCTGTGGAATTCGTTGTAGCCGTCCATGAGCTCGGCCAACTGGGCGAGCCGCTCCTGACGGTCGCCAGCCAGCATCATCCACAGGTCCTGAACTGCCGGGCCGGTGCGGCAATCGTCGAGATCCACCAGGTGGAAGACTTCGTCGCGGCACATCATGTTGCCGGGGTGGCAGTCGCCATGCAGGCGAATCGATGCGAACTTTGTGCTGGCGAAGGCGGCCTCGACCCTCGCCAATACATCCCTGGCTACGCTGGAGTAGGCCGGCAGCAGACTGGCAGGAATGAAGCCACCGTCCAGAAGCGTAGTCAGCGACGCGCTGCCAAAGTTATCCACTGTCAGTGCTTCACGGGCCAGAAAGGGCTTGCTGGCACCTACGCCGTGAAGCCGCCCCAGCAGTTGGCCGAGGCGATACAGTTGATCCAGGTTGCCAGGCTCTGGCGCGCGACCGCCGCGCCGGGGAAAGAGCGCGAAGCGAAACTCGCCATGGGCGAACAGGCTCACACCGTCACGCACCAGGGGTGCGACCACGGGCACCTCGCAATCGGCCAGTTCAGCGGTGAAGGCGTGCTCTTCGAGAATGGCGGCATCGCTCCAGCGACCGGGCCGGTAGAACTTGGCGATCAAGGGCTCGCTGTCTTCGATACCGACCTGATACACCCGGTTTTCGTAGCTGTTGAGGGCCGTGACCCGGGCGTCGCACAGGTACCCGATGCTTTCGACAGCATCGAGTACCCGGTCGGGGGTGAGTGTATCGAAGGGGTGAGACATGCCGGCTCCTGAGCGCGTGTGGCTACACATGGTAGCGCACGCCGCCGCCTCAGGCGCCTATCAAGCCACCGTCCTGACGCGTGATCACCATTACCGAGGACCGCGGCTTGCCGTTGGGCAAGTGCTCAGGGAAGGTTGAGCCGCCGTTCTCACCCGGATGCTGAATGCCCACGAAGAGGGTTCGGTAGTCCGGCGCGAAGGCGATGCCAGTGACTTCGCAGCCCACCGGGCCCACCATGAACCGACGGATCTCGCCCGTGGCCGGGTCCGCGGCAAGCATCTGGTTGTTGCCCATGCCTGCGAAATCACCGGTATTGCTCACGTCCCCATCGGTCAGTATCCACAGCCGCCCGCTGGCATCGAAGCCAAGGCCGTCCGGGCTGTTGAACATGTTCTGCGCGGTAATGTTGGCCGAGCCGCGCTTGGGCCCTTGGGGGTTGGCCTGAGGGTTGCCCGCCACCACGAACAGGTCCCATTCGAACGTCGCGGCGCCGTGGTCGTTGGCCTCGGGCTTCCAGCGCAGGATCTGGCCGTAGACGTTCTTCTCGCGAGGGTTCGGCCCACCCACAGGCTGACCGTCCTCGCCGCGTTTCACGTTGTTGGTCAGGGTGCAGTACACCTGGCCGTCCAGGGGGCTGACAACGATCCACTCGGGGCGGTCCATCCGCGTGGCCTTGACCGCGCTTGCGGCCAGGCGCGCATGCACCAAAACCTGTGCCTGGCTGGCGAAGCCGGCCTGGGCGTCCAGCCCGTCACGCCCATGTTCCAGCGCCACCCACTCGCCGCGGCCCTTGGGCCGGTCCGGATTGCCGTCGCCGGCGTCGAAGCGGGCAACGTAGAGGGTGCCGTGGTCGAGCAGGTCGCGGTTGGCCTTGGGGTTGGCGTAGTCGATGCGGTCACGGCTGATGAATTTGTAAATGAATTCCCCGCGTTCATCGTCACCCATGTACACCACCGCCCGGCCATCGGCGGTTTCGCCCACGGCCGCGTTTTCGTGCTTGAAACGGCCCAGCGCAGTGCGCTTGACCGGGGTGGAGGCCGGGTCGAAGGGGTCGATTTCCACCACCCAGCCGTGGCGGTTCAATTCGTTGGGGTTGCGGGAAACATCGAAGCGTTCGTCATGGGTGTGCCAGCCAATTTCCTTGCTGGCGGGGGCCAGCCCGTAGCGCTTCTGCGCGGCGTCGAGCTTGGCGTCCGGCTGGCTGCAGCCGAAGCAGTCGGTGAAATTCTCCTCGCAGGTAAGGTAGGTGCCCCATGGCGTCTTGCCGTTGGCGCAGTTCTGGAAGGTACCGTACACCTGGCGCCCGCTGGGGTCGGCGGCGGTCTTGAGCAGTTCGTCGCCCGCAGCCGGGCCGCTGAAACGCAAGGGCGTGTTGCCGTGGATACGCCGGTTGTACTTCGAACCCTGCACGAAGCGCCATTGGCCTTGTTCGCGGCGCACCTCGATTACCGATACCCCCTCCACGGCCAGCGCCTTTTGCACCTCGGCGGCCGACACGGGTTGGCCTCCATGCTCGTACAGATAGCGATAGTTGGTGTATTCGTTGTTGATCGCCATCAGCGCGCGGTCAGGGTCGTCCGGGAACGGGAAGAAGCTCATGCCGTCGTTGTTGTCACCGAACTGCTGCTCATGGGTTTTCGCATCGGCCCGCCCGCTGGGGTCGAAGGCGGGGCTGCCAGCGTGCAGTGGTTGGCCCCAACTGATCAGCACCTTGGCCTGGTAGCCTGGCGGCAAGGTGACGGTGTCAGTGGTGGCGGCGGCGATGGAGTCGAAGCCCAGCAGCGACCCCTTGGCGTTTTCCACTGCCTGGGCCAGGGTGCTGCGGGTCAGCAGGCCGCCGCCAAGGAACATGGCGGCGCCGCACAGTGCCCCGGCGCCGATGAAGCGGCGCCGGCTCAGGCCTACATAGCGTTCGAGATCGGTGGGCTGTTCGTTGTCGTTATAAGTGGTCATGGTCGGCTCCCTGCGGTTCAGCCCGCCACGTTAAACAGACCTCATGACGGTTTGGTGACGAGGCTGTCACCCATCAGAGCGGCCGCCCCAGCAGCACGGAGCCAGGGTCGAAGCAGGCCAGCACATCGGTGCCGGTTCGCAAGCCCAGGGCTTGCACTCGCTCGCCATCGGCGAGGGCGCAAAGGGTTTGGCCGTTGCTCAGGACCAGGCGTACCTCGCTTGGCCCCGAGTCAGCTGGCTCAAGGGCTTCGACGCGAGCCGGCAGGGCGTTGTGTCCGTTCGCTGGTGAAGTCTGGCTGGCTTGCAGATGGACCCAGCCTGCTTTCATCAGCGCACTGACGGGTACCCCGAGGGCCAGCCGCAGGCGACGGGTACTGTCCGGGGTGATCCGGGCCTTTATCGCCACCCCGCCGCCCAGGTCCAGGTGGATCAGGTCCATGCCCTCGGCCCGCTCGATCAGCGTCACCTTGCCGGCCAGCTGGTTGCGTGCGCTGGTATGCAGCAGCAGGCGGCCAAGCAGGTCCAGGTCGGCGCTATCTTCAGCGATCGCCAGGACCTGGGCCTGCAGCGCCTGCAAGCGCTGGTACAGCCGCAACACGCGGGCGCCGTCCTCGCTCAGGCGCGCGCCGCCTCCGCCTCGGCCTCCCACGCTGCGCTCCACCAGTGGGCAGGGCGCCAGGTTGTTGAGCTCGTCGATGGCGTCCCAGGCCCCTTTGTAGCTGAGGCCGGCCGCTCGCGCCGCCCGGGTGATGGAGCCCTGTTCGGCAATGTGCTGCAACAACGCGATGCGCTGTGGGCGCTGCCAGAAGTAGTGGGACAGTTCGGGCGGTAAAGACATGGCCAGGTTCGCGCAAAGCCATGACCTTGCGCCGCGCCTGGCGTCCCGTCAAGCCACCACGCCACTGGCGGTACGGGCCAGGCAATAGACATCCACCCGGTGGGCGTCCGCCTCGAGCAGTAGCCTCGCCAGGGCCGTCGCGGTCGCGCCAGTGGTCATGACGTCATCGACGATGGCCAGGTGCAGGCCTTGGACCTTCGCCTTCGCGCTCAAGGCGAAGGCCCCCTTCAGGTTGCCTTGACGGGCAACCAGGTCCAGGCCTTGCTGGGCGGGCGTGTTGCGCAGACGCACCAGGCTACCGGCCGGCGCCGGGATGCGCAGCCGTCTCGATAGGTCATCGGCCAAGGCTTGCGCCTGGTTGAAGCCGCGCTGGCGCAAGCGCTTGGCTGCCATCGGTACGGCCAGCAATTGCTGGGGCCGCGGCAGCCCCTGCTGGTAGCGGTGGGTGAGCCAAGCGCCAAGCCTGTCGGCCAACAGCCGGCCCATGGGGCGGTTTCCCCTGTGCTTGAAGGCCAGGATGGCTGCATCCAGAGGGAAATCGTAGGTCCAGGGGGCTTCGACACAGGCGAACGGCGGCGGTGCCACTTCGCATTTCGCGCAACACTGGCTATCGAAGGTCAGCGGCAGCGCGCAGTGCAGGCAACGCTGGCGGGCCCAGGGCAAATCCTCTTCGCAGCCCGAGCAGAGCGGGTAAGGGTTATCGCCGCGGGCACCACAGAAATAACAGGTTTGATTAAATTTTGAGCATATGTCGACCAGTAGGTCGCGTAGCGGTTGACAGCGCATGGGCCTTCCTTGACCATTTGTTTCCTACCGTGAACCGCCAGGCGTGGTCGCCCGGCGCATCTGCATAAACCAAGGAAACCCCGATGAGCGCCAGCCTGAACAGCCCGCTGCGTCATGATTGGACCCTGTCCGAAGTCAAGGCCCTCTTTACCCAGCCCTTCAACGACCTGCTGTTCCACGCCATGAGCGTGCATCGCGCCCACTTCGACCCCAACCAGGTTCAGGTTTCCACCCTATTGTCCATCAAGACCGGTGCCTGTCCGGAAGACTGCAAGTATTGCCCCCAGTCCGGGCACTACAACACCGGCCTGGAAAAGGAAAAGCTGCTGGAGGTGCAGAAGGTCATCGAGGAGGCCGCCCGCGCCAAGGCGATCGGTTCCACCCGCTTTTGCATGGGGGCGGCCTGGAAGCATCCATCGGCCAAGGACATGCCTTACGTGCTGGAGATGGTCCGCGGGGTCAAGGCCTTGGGGCTGGAAACCTGCATGACCCTGGGCCGCCTCGATCGTGACCAGACCGTTGCCCTGGCCGAGGCCGGCCTGGACTACTACAACCACAACCTGGACACCTCCCCAGAGTTCTACGGCAACATCATCACTACCCGTACTTATGGCGAGCGCCTGCAAACCCTGGCCTATGTTCGTGACGCCGGCATGAAGATCTGCTCCGGCGGCATCCTGGGCATGGGCGAATCGCTGGACGACCGCGCCGGCCTGCTCATCCAGCTGGCGAACCTGCCCGAGCATCCAGAGTCGGTGCCGATCAACATGCTGGTGAAAGTTGCCGGCACTCCGCTGGAAAACGCCGAGGACGTGGACCCCTTCGATTTCATCCGCATGCTGGCGGTGGCGCGCATCCTGATGCCGCGCTCCCATGTGCGCCTGTCCGCCGGCCGCGAGCAGATGAATGAACAGATGCAGGCGTTGGCCTTCATGGCCGGAGCCAACTCCATTTTCTACGGCGAGAAGCTGCTGACCACCGCCAACCCGCAGGCCGACAAGGACATGCGTCTGTTCGCCCGGCTGGGCATTCGTCCGGAAGCTCGCGAGGAGCATGACGACGAGGTTCACCAGGCGGCGATCGAGCAAGCCCTGGTCGAGCAGCGCAGCGGCGAACTGTTCTACGACGCCGCGGCCGTATAAGGCATGGCGTTCGACCTTCAGGCGCGCCTGGCCCAACGGCGCGCTGAAAGCCTTTATCGCCAGCGTCCCACCCTGGAAAGTCCCCAAGGGCCAGACGTAGTCGTGGATGGTCAGCGGTTATTGGCTTTCTGCAGTAACGATTACCTGGGCCTGGGCAACCATCCGGAGGTGATCAAGGCCTGGCGCGACGGTGCCGAACGCTGGGGCGTAGGTGCCGGGGCATCGCATCTGGTGATCGGCCATAGTGCCCCGCACCATGCGCTGGAGGA
Source organism: Pseudomonas massiliensis (assembly GCF_000826105.1). GTDB lineage: Bacteria > Pseudomonadota > Gammaproteobacteria > Pseudomonadales > Pseudomonadaceae > Aquipseudomonas > Aquipseudomonas massiliensis. The sequence continues at coordinate 338,134 of NZ_CCYK01000004.1, forward strand.
AGCTCTAGCGGAATTGACCGGGCGACCCCGCGCCCTGCTGTTTTCCACAGGCTACATGGCCAACCTGGGAGCCGTAACGGCATTGGTGGGCAAAGGCGACAGCGTGTTCGAAGATCGTCTCAATCACGCGTCCCTGCTGGACGCGGGCTTGCTCAGCGGCGCCCGTTTCTCTCGCTACCTGCACAACGATCCGGTAAGCCTGGCCAGCCGCCTGACGAGCGCGCAGGGGGACGCCTTGGTGATCACCGACGGCGTGTTCAGCATGGATGGCAACCTGGCCGACCTGCCTGCCCTGGCCGAAGTCGCCCGCGCCAGGCGTGCGTGGCTGATGGTGGACGATGCCCACGGCGTGGGCGTGCTCGGCGCCCAGGGTGGCGGCATCGTGGAGCACTTCGGCCTCGGCCTGGAGGAGGTGCCCGTATTGGTCGGCACCCTCGGCAAGGCGTTTGGTACCGCTGGCGCCTTTGTCGCGGGCAGCGAGGCCCTGGTCGAATGCTTGATCCAGTTCGCCCGCCCTTACATCTACACCACCGGTCAGCCCCCCGCGCTGGCCTGCGCAACCTTGAAGAGCCTGGAGTTGGCGCGCCGGGAAACCTGGCGGCGGGCGCACCTGGCGGTCCTGGTAGAGCAGTTTCGCAGCGGTGCCGAGGCCTTGGGCCTTGACCTGATGCCCAGCCACACGCCCATCCAGCCCATCGTGGTGGGTAGTAGCGAGCGTGCCATGGCGTGGTCCGGGCGTTTGCGCGAACGCGGCTTGCTGGTCACGGCCATTCGCCCGCCCACGGTGCCGGCCGGCAGCGCCCGCTTGCGAGTCACCCTGAGCGCGGCCCATAGCCAGGCCCAAGTCGCGCGCCTGCTTGAGGGTTTGGCTGAATGCCAAGCGCAACTGGGGGCCCTGGATGAGTGAAGTATTGGCCCTGCTGTCGGGCTGGGGATTGGGCTCGGCGCCATTGCGGCCCCTGGCCCAGGCGCTGGAAGCTGCTCGCCCGGGTGCGCGAGTAGAACTGGTGCCGTTGCCGCAGATGGGCAACGCCGAGGCGGCGCTGACCGCGCTGGATCAGGTGGTGCCCGCAGGCGCGTGGCTGCTGGGCTGGTCGTTGGGCGGGATGCTGGCTACAGCGTTGGCGGCGCGCCGTGGCACGGCTTGCCCTGGGCTGGTTACCTTTGCCAGCAACCCCTGTTTCGTCGCCCGCGAGGATTGGCCTGCGGCCATGGCGCCGGAGGTATTCGACGGTTTTGCCCAACTGTGCGCAACCGACCGGGCCGCTACGCTCAAGCGCTTCTCGCTGCTCTGCGCTCAGGGGAGCCCGGCTGCGCGTGGCCTGGCCAGGCAGTTGGCCGAGGGCGGCCCCGCCTATGCCGACTCGGCCGCGCTGGGATTACTGGCCGCGCTGGACAACCGAGCCGCCGTGGCGCGCCTGCGGCTGCCGCAGTTGCACCTGTTCGCCGAGGCTGATGCCTTGGTGCCGATAGCGGCTGCCACGGCCTTGGGCAAGCTGGCACCAGGCGCCATTGTGGCAGCGATGCCCGGATGCCATGCCTGGGTGAACGAGGCGGCCACGGAGGTGGCGGTCCGAGTGGCAGCGTTCATTGAGGAGGCGGCATGACCGAGATTCATGCCGGTTTGCCGGACAAGCGTCAGGTCGCGGCCTCGTTCTCCCGCGCCGCCACAACCTACGACAGCGTCGCCGCCTTCCAGCGTGGGGTCGGGGAGCATCTGTTAAGCATGCTTCCTCCAACGCTGACGCCGCGCCTGTGGCTGGACCTAGGCAGCGGCACCGGCCATTTCAGCCGTCGGCTGGACCAATGCTTTACCTCGGCGCAAGGGCTGGCCCTGGATATCGCCGAGGGCATGCTCGCCCATGCTCGCGGCCTGGGCGGGGCTGTCTGGCATGTGGCCGCGGATGCGGAGAACCTGCCTCTGCACTCCGACACGCTGGATCTGGTATTCAGCAGCCTGGCGCTGCAATGGTGCGGCGACTTCCGGCGGGTGCTTACCCAAGTGCGCGATGCGCTCAAGCCGCGGGGGCATTTTGCGTTCAGCAGCCTATGCACCGGCACCCTGGCCGAGTTGCGCAGCAGTTGGGAGGCCGCCGACGGGCAGGTGCATGTGAACCGCTTCCGCGCGTTCGAAACCTACCACCGCCTGTGCGCCGAGAGCGGCCTGAAGGTGCTGGAGCTTGAATGCCGGCCTTGGGTACTCCACTACCCGGACGTACGCGGCCTCACTCACGAACTCAAGGCGCTCGGCGCCCACAATCTTAACCCTGGCCGCCCGGGAGGCCTTACCGGCCGCGCCCGAGTCGCCGCCATGATGCAGGCTTACGAACGCTGGCGAACCCCCGCCGGGCTGCCCGCCACTTATCAAGTGGTCTACGGCGTTCTTCGCAAAGCTTGACGAGACATACTCATGACCGCTGCTTATTTCGTAACCGGTACCGATACCGAAGTCGGCAAGACCACCCTCAGCGCTGGGCTGCTTCAGGCTGCCAAACGCCAGGGCCTGAGCACTCTCGGCGCCAAGCCGGTGGCCTCCGGCTGCGAATGGGCCGAGGGTGCGCTGCGCAACAGCGACGCCTCGGCACTCATGGCCGAAAGCACCCTGAAACTGCCCTACGAAGCCATCAATCCCTATGCCTTCGAACCGGCCATTGCACCCCATATCGCCGCGCAAGAGGCAGGCGTAGCGCTGACCGCCCAGGCCCTGCTGGCCCCCATGCGCAAGGTACTGGCCGAGCAGGCAGACTTCACCCTGATCGAAGGGGCGGGCGGCTGGCGCGTACCCCTGGCCGGGCAAGACAATCTGTCCGACCTGGCCATCGCCTTGGGCTTGCCCGTGATACTGGTGGTCGGGGTGCGCCTGGGATGTATCAACCATGCCGTCCTGACGGCCGAAGCCATTGCCCGTGATGGCCTGCAACTGGCGGGCTGGGTGGCCAACATCATCGACCCTGGCACCTCTCGCCTGGACGCCAACCTCGATACCCTGGCCCAACGGCTGTGTGCCCCGTGCCTGGGGAGGGTGCCGCGCCTCGACTTTCCCGGCGCTGCCGCGGTGGCCGACCATCTGGACCTGAGCCGGCTGGCCTGACCAACGTCGCTTTACGTCGCCCATAGACGGCGTACACTGATGGCACATAGCCAAGCAGGGGCACCGCCGCCATGCAGATTACCTCTTCGATGAATTCCGGGCTCAGCCTGATCCAGGTCGCCAGCGCACGCTTCGATAACGCCGCCACTGCCGTGGCCGGCGTGGAGAACGACAGTCCTGCCCTAAGCCAATCCACCGGCTACCAGGCCCAACGGCTTCAGGCCGTGGACAGCAGCCAGCAAACCGACCTGGCCGCGCTCACGGTGCAGATGACCCAGGCAGCCTTGCAGGTAGAGGCCGGGGCAAAGGTGGAAAAGGCGTCCGACCGGGCCCTGGGAACGATGATCGATACCTATGCCTGAAGCGCTCACCGAACGCTTCGTTACCTTGCTTCACTAAGCATCCGAATGCACAGACGCCCCTCCCGCGCTTTAGCGCAGGCGGGGCGTCTTGCTTTGGGTCGAGGTGACAGGCTGCACCCCGGGGCCTATTGACAACCCATCTGGCATAAACGTATGTTTCAAACACCTGTTTGACGCGTCCGCCGTGGGTGGATGCCTCTATTATTGCGGTTTACCTCCCATCGGATTCAGCACAGAGGTTTTCGTTATGCCCGAGTTCAAGGCCCCCTTGCGTGATATTCGCTTCGTTCGTGACGAATTGCTCGGCTACGAGGCGCATTATCAAAGCCTGCCTGGTTGCCAGGACGCGACTCCGGATATGGTGGATGCCATCCTCGAGGAAGGCGCCAAGTTCTGCGAGCAGGTGCTGGCGCCGCTCAACCGCGTCGGCGACCTGGAAGGCTGCACCTGGTCCGAAGCAGGGGTAAAGACCCCTACCGGTTTCAAGGAAGCCTACCAGCAGTTCGTCGAAGGCGGCTGGCCAAGCCTGGCCCACGACGTGGAACACGGCGGCCAGGGCCTTCCCGAGTCCCTGGGCCTGGCGATCAGCGAACTGGTGGGTACCGCCAACTGGTCCTGGGGCATGTACCCCGGCCTGTCCCATGGCGCCATGAACACCATTTCTGCGCATGGCACCCCTGAGCAACAGCACACCTACCTGACCAAGCTGGTGTCCGGCCAATGGACCGGCACCATGTGCCTGACCGAACCTCATTGCGGTACCGACCTGGGTATGCTGCGCACCAAGGCCGAGCCACAGGCCGATGGCAGCTACAAGGTCAGCGGTACCAAGATCTTCATCTCGGCCGGCGAACACGACATGGCCGAGAACATCGTGCACATCGTACTGGCTCGCCTGCCGGATGCGCCCGCCGGCACCAAGGGGATTTCCCTGTTCATCGTGCCCAAGTTCCTGCCCAATGCCGAAGGCGGCGTGGGTGAGCGCAACGGCGTGTCCTGTGGTTCCCTGGAACACAAGATGGGTATCCACGGCAACGCCACCTGCGTGATGAACTTCGACGGCGCGACCGGCTTCCTGATCGGCCCGGCCAACAAGGGCCTGAATTGCATGTTCACCTTCATGAACACCGCGCGCCTGGGCACCGCGCTGCAGGGCCTGGCCCATGCCGAGATCGCCTTCCAGGGCGGCCTCAAATATGCCCGCGAGCGCCTGCAGATGCGTTCGCTGACCGGCCCGAAAGCACCGGAAAAACCAGCCGACCCGATCATCGTGCATCCGGACGTGCGTCGCATGTTGCTGACCATGAAAGCCTTCGCTGAAGGCAACCGGGCGATGGTGTACTTCACGTCCAAGCTGGTGGACATCGTCAAGTACAGCCAGGATGAAGAAGAGAAGAAGCGCGCTGATGGCCTGCTGGCCTTCATGACGCCTATCGCCAAGGCCTTCATGACCGAAGTGGGCTTCGAAGCCGCCAACCACGGCGTGCAGATCTACGGCGGCCACGGCTTCATCGCCGAGTGGGGCATGGAGCAGAACGTGCGCGACAGCCGTATTTCCATGCTCTATGAAGGCACCACCGGCGTGCAGGCCCTCGACCTGCTGGGCCGCAAGGTGTTGATGACCCAGGGCGAGGCACTCAAGGGCTTCACCAAGATCGTGCACAAGTTCTGCCAGGCCCAGGAAGGCAATGCCGCCGTGGCCGAGTTCGTGGCACCCCTGGCGCAGTTGAACAAGGAGTGGGGCGAGCTGACCATGAAAGTGGGCATGGCCGCCATGAAGGATCGCGAAGAAGTGGGTGCCGCCTCGGTGGACTACCTGATGTACTCCGGTTACGCCTGCCTGGCCTACTTCTGGGCCGACATGGCGCGTGTGGCCGCCGCCAAACTGGCCGAAGGTACGTCCGAGGAAGCCTTCTACAAGGCCAAGATCAGCACCGCGCGCTTCTACTTCCAGCGCCTCCTGCCGCGTACCCGTACCCACGTGGCGGCCATGCTGTCCGGCGCCGGCAACCTGATGGAACTGGACGAAGCGGCGTTCGACCTGGGTTACTGAAAGCTGCGCTGTCTTGATTTGCCCGGGGGAGCCAGCGAAGCTGGCGAATTCGGCCCTGATTCACGGCCCTTCGCCAGTTATCGCTAGACCCCACTGGATACCTCCCTGGAAGGTTCCATGCAGCCGCGCTTGCGCGGCTGCATGAATCGAATTTTCCAAGCAAGCCTTCCGACCAATTGCGCCGCTGATGTGTATCGAGCTGCTAGAGTTTCGCTCCGTCCTTTGACGAATGCCTCATTCTTTCGCAGGCAAGGCCGATACAAATAAAGGCACAATGCCATAACCTGTCTGCTGGGTCGGAGCCAGTCCCCTTGCCGCGTTTATCCGCCTATCGCTATAGCCATTTCGTTCCGTCTGTTCTGCTGCTTGTGGCAGGCCTGGCGGCCGCGTACGTGCGGGACCTGAATGTGTTCTTCACGTCGCTGTTCAATGTCCTTCCCACCTTGGTCCTGCTGTTGGGCGGCGCCTACTGCGCGGTCTATCGCCGCCAGCGGGAGCTGTTCCTCATGGTGACGGTGTACATCGCCTATTTCCTGCTCGATACCCAGACCGACCATTACCGGGACAACGGTAAGGTCAGGGAAGACGCCGCCGTGATCTTCCATCTCTGTTGCCTCTTGTTGCCCCTGCTCTATGGGCTTTACGGCGCCTGGCAGGAACGCACCCACTTGCTCCAGGATATGGTCGCCCGCTTCGCCGTACTGCTGGCGGTAGGCAGCGTAGCCCTGGGGCTCGAACAAAGTTTTCCCCAGGCCCTGTTGAACTGGCTGGCGGACATACGCTGGCCGGCGTTGCATGGTCAATGGATGAGCCTGATCCAGTTGGCCTATCCGGTCTTCGCATTGATGTTCGTTCTTCTTGGGGTGCAATACGTGCGTAGCCCCAGGCCCTTGCATGCCGCCCAGTTGGTCGGTTTGGCAGGGCTGTTCTGGATGCTGCCAAAGACCTTCATCCTGCCGTTCACCCTGAACATCATGTGCAGCCAGGTGATGCTGATGATTGCCGCGGCCGTCGCCCACGAGGGCTACCAGATGGCCTTCCGTGACGAGCTGACCGGCTTGCCGGGGCGGCGGGCGCTCAATGAACGCCTGCAGCGGTTGGGGCGCAATTATGTGATCGCCATGAGCGACGTAGACCACTTCAAGCGCTTCAACGACACCCATGGCCATGATGTAGGTGACCAGGTGCTACGCCTGGTGGCCAGCAAGCTGGGCAAGATCGGCGGTGGCGGCCGCGCCTACCGCTACGGGGGAGAGGAGTTCGCGCTGGTATTCGCAGGCAAGACGCTGGAGGAGTGCCTGCCTCATCTGGAAGTGGTGCGCGGCGTGATCGCTGCCTACGTCATTCACTTGCGCGACCCGGACCGGCCAGTGGATGACCAGCAAGGCCGACAACGGCGCGGAGCGAGCGGCGCCTCCCAGGTATCGGTGACCATCAGCATTGGCGTGGCCGAGCGGCAACTGGAGCAGCGTAGCCCGGAAGAAGTCATCAAGGCTGCCGACCAGGCCCTTTATGCGGCGAAAGGCGCCGGACGCAACTGTGTGATCGCCCAGGGCCAGAACCGGCGAGGCGCCATCCGTACCAAGGCTGCGTGACTCTTATGTTGGTTTTGGTCATGCCATGACGCTACGTCTCTGATTTGTTGTTGGGCTACACTGGCGCCATCCCTGTACCTTTACTGCGAGGTTGCCATGGCCGACTACAAAGCTCCGCTGCGTGATATGCGTTTCGTTTTGGAAGAGGTGTTCGATGCGCCCGCGCAGTGGGCTGCACTCCCAGGCCTGGCAGAAGTGGTGGACGGGGAAACCGCCATGGCGGTGCTGGAGGAGGCCGGCAAGCTGACGGCCAGCGTGATCGCGCCCTTGAGCCGCGCGGCGGACGAAGAAGGCTGCCACTATGCGGACACCGTGGTCACCACGCCCAAGGGCTTCGTCGAGGCCTACAAAACCTATGCCGAAGGCGGGTGGGTTGGCGTCGGCGGCGACCCGGTCTACGGGGGCATGGGCATGCCCAAGGCCATCTCGGCTCAGGTCGAGGAGATGGTCAATGCCTCCAGTCTCGCCTTTGGCCTGTACCCCATGCTCACGTCCGGAGCCTGCCTGTCCATCGCCGCCCATGCCAGCGAGGCGCTGAAGGAGCGCTACCTGCCCAATATGTATGCCGGTGTCTGGGCCGGGTCCATGTGCCTGACCGAGCCTCACGCCGGCACGGACCTGGGGATCATCCGCACCCGCGCCATCCCTCAGGGCGACGGCAGCTACCGGGTCAGCGGTACCAAGATCTTCATCACCGGTGGCGAGCACGACCTTACTGAAAACATCATTCACCTGGTGCTGGCCAAGCTGCCCGACGCGCCTGCCGGGCCTAAGGGTATCTCACTGTTCCTGGTGCCCAAGGTAATGGTGAACGACGATGGCAGCCTCGGGCAGCGCAACGCCGTGACCTGCGGTTCCATCGAACACAAGATGGGCATCCAGGCATCGGCGACCTGCGTGATGAACTTCGACGACGCCGTCGGCTACCTGGTGGGCGAAGAGAACAAAGGCCTGGCGGCCATGTTCACCATGATGAACTACGAACGATTGGGCGTAGGCATCCAGGGCCTGGCCTCTGGAGAGCGCTCTTACCAGAACGCCATCGAGTACGCCCGGGAGCGCTTGCAGAGCCGTGCCCCCACCGGCGCCCAGGCCAAGGACAAGATCGCCGACCCCATCATCGTCCACCCGGATGTGCGCCGGATGCTGCTGACCATGAAGGCGCTGAATGAAGGCGGGCGGGCGTTCTCCACCTATGTGGCCATGCAGCTTGACGTGGCCAAGTACGCCGAAGACGCTGCCCAACGCACCCGCGCGGAGAACCTGGTGGCACTGCTGACGCCGGTGGCCAAGGCGTTTCTCACCGATGCCGGACTGGAAACCACGGTCCATGGCCAGCAGGTATTCGGCGGCCATGGTTATATCCGCGAGTGGGGCCAGGAGCAGCTGGTACGCGACGTGCGAATCACCCAGATCTACGAAGGCACCAACGGCATCCAGGCGCTGGATCTCATGGGGCGCAAGGTAGTGGGTAACGGCGGAGCCTTCTACAAACTGTTCTCGGACGAGGCGCGGGCTTTCGCCGAGGCCGGCGATGACCACCTGCGGGCGTTCACCGGCCCCTTGCTGGCCGCGCTGGACACGCTGGATGCACTTACAGGCTGGGTATTGGACCGGGCCAAGGCGAACCCGCAGGAAATCGGTGCAGCCTCGGTCGAATACCTGCAGGCGTTCGGCTATACCGCCTATGCCTATATGTGGGCTCGCATGGCGCAGGCCGCGCTCAAGGGTGACGGGGACACCTTCTACGCCAGCAAGCTGGGCACGGCGCGGTTCTATTTCGCCCGGTTGCTGCCGCGCATCCAGTCCCTGGCCGCGGCGGTCAGGGCCGGCAGCGAGTCGCTCTATCTCATGGACGCGGCCGACTTCTAAAGGGCTTACAAGGTGTAAGCCAGGGCTTACATACCCTGGTGGAAATGACTGATTGGCGGCCTTGGGGGGCTTCGGTATCTTGTGCACATGGACGTAGCGCAGGAAGCGCCGAACAGAAAAGGGACACGACAAGGATCACTGCCAAGGTTGGCGGGATGATAAGGATTTCAGGGAAACAAGTCTGCAAACCCCGCTTCGGCGGGGTTTCTTGTTTGCGGGCTATAAGATCCCATGCCCTTGCGCCACTGAACCGCAGCGGCGCGCCAAGGTCTGTTCGGTATACCTTCAAGGAAGCCAAACCATGGACCTGATCCGCATCATATTCGCCATTCTCCTGCCTCCGCTGGGCGTTTTCCTGCAAGTCGGCTTCGGTGGCGCCTTCTGGCTGAACATCCTGCTGACTCTGTGTGGCTACATCCCCGGCATCGTGCATGCCGTTTACATCATCGCCAAACGCTAGGCGTGCTCGCGGATATGGGATTTCGGCAGCTGGCGCTGCCTCCTACTGGATTGCTTTCCCGCTCATGGCAGGTAGTAGGAGCTAGCGCAAGCTAGCGAAAGGCGCTGGCCTCTACAGGCTGTCGTAAAACGCCCATTCGCATTCCAGGGCATGGGCCAGGTTGCTGGCCAGGCGGAACCCGTGGCGCTCTTGCGGGTAATAGTGGGCTTGCACGGGAATTCCCTTGGCCTCCAGGGAAGCGACCATCGCGGCGGTTTGCTCCGGCACCACTACCGTATCCAGCTCGCCCTGGAAGAAAATGACCGGCACCTGGATGCGTTCCGCATGGATCAAGGGTGTGCGTTCGGCATAGCGCTGGGCATCCCGGGCGGGATCGCCGATAAGCCAATCCAGGTAATCCGCCTCGAATTTGTGGGTTTCCAGGGCCAGGGCCTTGGGGTCGCTCACGCCATAGAGGCTGGCGCCGCCGCTGAACGTATCGAGCATAGCCAGGGCGCACAGCGTGGTGTAACCGCCGGCGCTGCTGCCGCGAATGAAGGCGCGCTGGCTGCGTACCCAGCCCTGGTCGCGTAGCCAGGTCACGGCATTGCCAGCATCCTCCACATCCACTACGCCCCATCGCTGATGCAGTGCCATGCGGTAATCACGGCCGTAGCCGCTGCTGCCACGGTAATTCAGGTCGGCCACGGCAAAGCCACGCTGGCACCAGAACTGGATGCGCGGGTCCAGCACCGGGTAGGTGGCCGAGGTAGGACCGCCATGGATGAACACCAACAAGGGCGCTTGCATGGCGTCGCTGGCGGCAGGGTAAAAGAAACCATGGGCCTGACCGTCGCCGCTGGGATAGGAGAATGGCCTGGGTTGGCTGATCTGCTCGGCCGGGAGCAGTGGCTCGGCGCCTGCCAGTACCTGAAGCTCGCCGCTGGCTCGGTCTACCGCCACTACCGAGGCCGGCCTGACAGGCGAGGCGGCGATGGCGTAGACATGGGTGTCATCAGCGCACAGGCTGCGGAAGCGGCTGAAGCCGTTGCCGTATTCACGCAGGCCACGCCCGGCCCGACGCTCGCCGAGGTGGCCGTACCCCTCGCTGAACCAGGTCGCGATGAAGCCGCCTTCGCCCAAGGGATGCCAGGTGGCGGGGCCCAGCTGCCACGGCGCCGCCGCGTGATCGCCCGGCTCGGCAGGCAAAGGGGCCCAGCCCGATGCCTGCTCGGCCCAAGGTTGCCAATAACCGTTGCGGTCACTCAGGCAGCCCAGGCGACCCTGGGCATCGAAGCGCGGCTGCTGCAGGGATTCGGCTTCTTCCTGTCCAGCGATACAGGTGGGTCGCGACCATTTACCGTTCCGCTCGCGCTGGGCGCACATCAACCGAGTACGGGTCCAGGGCAGCTCCGGGCGGCTCCATTCCACCCAGGCCAGGCGGTCGCCCGCTGGGCTGAGCGTGGCGGCGGCGTAGAAGTCCGCCCCCTCGGCCAGTACGCTGCGCTCACCACTGGCACCCTCGAAGGCCACCAGGCGATGGCTGGGGTAGGGCTGTCCTGGGCACTCTTCGACCGCCAACACCTGGCCGCGATGGTAGGCCAGGCCGCCATAGTGATAGCCGCCAGCGCTGAGCAGCACCGGCGCGGCCTGCTTGGTCAATGGCTGACGGTACAGTTGCTGGTCACGCTCGTTGACGAAGAAGAGCGCATCCGGGCCCGCGCAGAACGACCCACCGCCATATTCATAGACACGGCTGCGCACGCTGATTTCGGGCGGCGTTACCAGTTGGGCGTGGCCATTGTGCCAGTGGTACAAGCGGCAGCCGCCTTCCTCCGGGCGAAACTCGTTCCAGAACAGGCCGGCCTCGCTCAGGGCCAGCTCAGCGAAGTCGCGTCCGGCGGCCACGACGGCCATGGCGTCGAGGCGCTCAGCCCCGTGCGATGATTTTCGAGTTCCGCTCATTTCGATAGGTCAGCTCTTCGATGGGCGTTGTACTGTATTCAGCTTCTTCGCGCGCGGCGAGGATCACCCCGTGATGAGCCGACTTGGCGCAAACCGGGTCTGCGTTGCTGGCGTCGCCAGTGAGCATGAAGGCCTGGCAGCGGCAGCCGCCGAAGTCCTTGGTTTTCTCGTCGCAGGAGCGGCAAGGCTCCGGCATCCAGTCATAGCCGCGGAAACGGTTGAACCCAAAGGAGCGATACCAGATGTCGTCCAGGGAATGCTCGCGCACATTGGGGAAGGCCACCGGCAGCTGGCGGGCGCCATGACAGGGCAGGGCGGTACCGTCCGGCGTGACGGTCAGGAACAGGCTGCCCCAGCCGTTCATGCAGGCCTTGGGACGCTCTTCATAATAGTCCGGTGTTACGAAAATGAGCTTGCACGGGTGGCCCTGGGCTTCCAGGCGCGCACGGTACTCGTTGGTGATGCGCTCGGCGCGCTCCAGCTGGGCGCGGGTCGGCAGCAGGCCGACACGGTTCAGCTCCGCCCAGCCATAGAACTGGCAGGTGGCGAGCTCGACGAAATCCGCCTCCAGCGCCAGGCACAACTCGATGATGCGGTCGATGCGGTCGATGTTATGCCGATGGGTCACGAAATTGAGCACCATGGGATAACCGCGCTCTTTGACGGCCTTGGCCATGGCCAGCTTCTGGGCGAAGGCTTTCTTCGAGCCGGCCAGTAGGTTGTTCACCTGCTCGTCGCTGGCCTGGAAACTGATCTGGATATGGTCAAGGCCCGCGGCCTTGAAGCTGTCCAGGCGTTCTTCGGTCAAGCCGATGCCGGAGGTGATGAGGTTGGTGTAGTACCCCAGACGCCGGGCCTCGCCGATCAGCTCGGCCAGATCCTGGCGCACCAGCGGTTCGCCACCGGAAAAACCAATTTGGGCGGCGCCTATTTCCCGCGCCTGGGCCATGACCCGGAACCATTCCTCGGTGCTCAATTCCTTGCCTTGGGCGGCGAAGTCCAGGGGGTTGGAGCAATAGGGACATTGCAGCGGGCAGCGGTAGGTCAACTCGGCCAACAGCCAGAGCGGCAGGCCCACGGGCGGGGCCGCTGGCTCAGACGAGCTGGAGCCAATGCTTTTCACGCGCAACCTCCATGAACTGTTCGACGTCGTCGGCCAGCTCCGGCACGCCGGGGAACTGCTGGTCGAGGCTGTCGATGATGGCTGCCACGCTGCGCTGGCCATCGATCAGCGCGCCTATGGCGCCAGCACTTTCGTTGAGCTTGATCATGCCCTCGGGGTAGAGCAGGACATGCCCCTTCTGCGCAGGCTCATATTGGAATCGATAACCAGGGCGCCACTGGGGAACGCGGGTACGGTCGAAGGTCATAGGGCAATGCCTTTGTGCCAGACCCGTTCCCGGGTCACGCTGTGGTAAGGAGGCCGGTCCAGCGCGTAGGCCATGGTCATGGCGTCGAGCATGGTCCAGAGAATGTCCAGTTTGAATTGCAGGATTTCCAGCATGCGCTGCTGGCCTTCGGCCGTGGTGTAATGGGCCAGGGTAATGGCCAGGCCGTGCTCGACGTCCCGGCGGGCCTGGCCCAGGCGGGTGCGGAAATACTCATACCCGGCCGGGTCGATCCAGGGATAATGGGCCGGCCAGCTGTCCAGGCGCGACTGGTGGATCTGCGGCGCGAACAGTTCCGTCAGCGAACTGCTGGCCGCTTCCTGCCAGCTGGCACGGCGAGCGAAGTTCACATAGGCATCCACTGCGAAACGCACCCCCGGCAGCACCAGCTCCTGGGAGCGCAGTTGGTCAGGGTCCAGTCCCACGGCCTGGCCCAGGCGCAGCCAGGCTTCGATGCCACCGTCTTCACCCGGCGCGCCGTCGTGGTCGAGCAAGCGCTGAATCCACTCGCGGCGTACTTCGCGATCAGGGCAGTTGGCCAGGATGGCCGCGTCCTTCAGCGGAATGTTCACCTGATAATAGAAGCGGTTGGCGACCCAGCCCTGGATCTGCTCCCGGGTGGCACGGCCTTCGTACATCGCCACGTGATAAGGGTGATAGATGTGGTAATAGGCTCCCTTGGCACGCAGGGCCTGTTCGAATTGTGCCGGGGTCATGGCGTGTTGGCTCATGGGGCCTCTCATGTCTGTGTAACTGCGGCTGAAGCTGGCCGGGCCATGACGGCAGGCCACCTGCGCCAGCTTCGCTGCCTTTTATAGCCGGATGCTCATGCCATCGTAGGCGACTTCCACGCCACGGCGCTCCACTTCGGCGCGTTCGGGCGAGTCCTCGTCCAGGATGGGGTTGGTGTTGTTGATGTGGATCAGCACCTTGCGTGGTACGTTCAGCCCGTCCAGCACCTCGAGCATGCCGCCGGGGCCGTTCTGAGCCAGGTGTCCCATCTCCCGCCCGGTGCGGGTGCCTACCCCACGACGCTGCATTTCGTCGTCTTCCCATAGGGTACCGTCCACCAGCAGGCAATTGGCCTCGGCCATGCGCGCCAGCAGGGTATCATCCACCTGGCCCAGGCCAGGAGCGTAGAACAGGCGACCGCCGGTGTTCAGGTCTTCCACGATCAGCCCCAGGTTATCCCCGGGGTGGGGGTCGAACCGATGCGGCGAATAGGGTGGCGCGGCGCTGCGCAGTGGCAGCGGGGTAAAGCGCAAGGCGGGGCAGGCGGGCACGGTGAAGGGCTGGTCCAGGCCAATGGGTTGCCACTGCAGGCCGCCGTTCCAGTGGCTGAGCATGTTGAACAACGGAAAGCCGGTGGTGAGGTCCTGGTGGACCATGTCCGTGCACCAGACCTGATGCGGGCAGCCCTCGCGCAGGCTGAGCAGGCCGGTGGTGTGGTCGATCTGGCTGTCGAGCAGGATGATCGCGCCGATGCCGGTGTCACGCAGCGCACGGCCGGGTTGCAGCGGGGCGAAGCTTTGCAGCTGGGCGCGGATATCCGGCGAGGCGTTGCACAGAATCCAGTTCACGCCATCGTCGGACAAGGCGATGGACGACTGGGTCCGGGCCTGGGCCCGCAGCGTGCCTTCGCGCAAGCCGTGGCAGTTGGGGCAGTTGCAGTTCCATTGGGGAAAACCCCCGCCGGCCGCCGAGCCGAGGATCTGAATGTACATGAGGGCTCCCTGTCGAGCGCAAATGAAAACGCCCCGGAAATTCGGGGCGTCGCTTGCGAAAGGCTCCGACGGCAGCAAGGCCCGTCGGAGTCAGTGCGATCAACGGTTAGCGAAGTACATGGTCACTTCGAAGCCGATGCGCAGGTCGGTGTAGGCAGGTTTAGTCCACATGGGCAGATCCTCGTTAAGGGATGATAGGTCGGCATAGTTTAGTCCACCTGTAGGAGCGGACGTTCAAGCCGAGTCAGGCCACCATTGTACCGAAAGTAACCGGCCAGTTAGGTTAAAAAAAAAGAAAGCGCTTTACCGTTACGGTAAAGATGCCGTCCCCGCTGCCCACCCTTTGGGCGCCTCGCCGCCGTTGGTCAGCACCAGCCAGCCATGCTCGGCATTGACCAGCCGCCACGCCGCGCTGACCAGATCGGCCGAGCGCAAATCGCCCAGGGCCTGCTGCAAGCGCGCAAGGTAGCCTTCGCTATGGCCGCCCAGGTGAGCTTGCCAAAGGGTGTCGGCCAACTGGCCGTTATCCATTTCTTCGGGTTTGAGCCGGTTGAGCAGCGCCTGCCGTAGCCCCGCCAGTTTCTCGCTGCCCAGGTTGCCGACCAACCGCGGCAACTGCTTGAGGAACTGTTCGATATGGCCCAGCAACGCCGGTTGATCCGTGCCAGGCGACTGTACGCCGAATACCAGGCCCGGCTGGCCGGCGATCTGGCGGAAGCTGCTGAACACGGCATACCCAAGTTGCTGCTCCACCCGTAGCCGCTCATAGAAGGGCGTCTGGGCGATCTGGGCGATGAACCGCCAGGCGGCGTCTTCGGCGATCGAGGCCGCTGGGGCGGGACAGAAGAGCAGAAGCGCGTGCTCGCCATTGGCCGCGGAAATGGGCTGCCAACGCTTGCCTTGCATCGGCCGTGCTCGCGCTGGCATGCGAGGGTCTGGCTGGCCCGGCATGGCGCGCAAGGCAAGGTTCAGCGCGCTGCGGCTCGCATCGTTGAAGCCCACCGCCAAGCCTTCCCAACGGGCCACGCTCCACAACTTGTGCAGCCTGCCAGGCTGGATATCTCCAGCTTGCTGACGCACGGTAACGCGTGACAGCCCCAGGCAGTGCTCGGGCAATTGGCGCAGCAGTTCGCGAATAGGGGTTTGCGGGGTAGGCAGCAGGGTTTCGGCGTGGCGCCAGGCTTCGGGTGGGGGGGCGGCGCATACGGCCAGTACCTGTTCGAGCAGCGCAGGCATGGGCTCGCCGATACCGCTCAAGCGCAGTTGCCAATCTTCACCCAGCCGGGTGAACAACAGCTTGACCCCAGCCTGGCGCGCTTCCTGCACCAGGCGCTGCTGGCCCCGATCGACCACTTGCCACAGCCCTTGCTGGTGAGAGCCGCCCAGGTTCCAGCGCAGTATCACTTCAGCTTCATGGCTTGCCTTGTCGGTGCCACTGGCATAGCGCATGGCCCGCGGGTCTGGCACTGGCTGCTCGGGACGTCGGCTGGGCCGCAGGAAGCGATTGCGCTGGGGCAGTCGCCAATGTGCGCTGGTGACAGACGCCCCGGACGGGGACGGTGGCAGCGGATGCAGGGCCCGCTCCGGGCGCAACTGCCCCAGCAACGCGCGTAGCGCGCTCAGGCCCTGGGCATCCAGGCAAGGCGCGTGTATCTGTGGTTGGGCCAGCCGACGCGCCAGCTCCAGGGCGCCGCAGGTCAGCCGCTGGCGATTCTGCAGTAACGCATATTCCTCGCGCAGCATTGGCCAGTCGTCCACTGCCTCGAAGAATTCCAGCCAGTCGAAGGCCAGCGCCTTGATGACGGGGAGGGCCTGCTGGCCGCTGGCGGTAAGCTGGAATTCGATGTCGATCAGGGCCTGGTCTTGGTACTGATAAGGCACCTTGACCCGCAGGCTTTCGATCAACTCCCGGCGCAGCAGCTCGGCCTGCAAGCCGCCGGGCTGGGCATTGGCGCACCAGGTGCTGAAAAACGCGATGGCCTGGGGCGTGCCCTCGGGCAGGCCCTCGCAAGCGAACGCCAGGTTGAAGCGAGGCCCTGGGGGCTGTGCCTGTGGCTCGCCGCTGTCATCCAGCAGCAACGGCGGGGCCGGGGCCGGACGTGGCTTGCCGCGCGGTATCACCGAAGCGGCACGCTGCGCCACCCGCATCAGGTAGTCTTCCGGCTGCGGGCCCACCAGCGTCAGGGTCATGCGACCGCTGTGATAATGGTCCAGGTGGAACTGCCGCAGGGCGACCTGGAAATCAGCGCGGCCCAGCGGCAGGCTGTAGCGGTTGCCTGCATGGAAGGCGCGCAGCGGGTGGCGCGCTGAAAGCGGGCCGGTCAGCCACAGCTGATGATGGGCCTCGTTGTCCCGGGACCAACTGATGAATTCCGCGTGCAACACTTCGCGCTCGCGGCGCTGATCCGAGGCGGTGAGCCGAGGATTGACCAGCATTTCGCACAGTCGCTCCAGTGCGCCAGAAAAGGCCGGTACCGGCACCTCGAAGAAAAAGTCCGTGGCGCGCTCGCCAGTGGAGGCATTGAGTTGCCCACCCTGTCGCTGGACGAACGGCATCAGGGCCTGGTCGCCAGCGAACCGGGCAGTGCCCAGGAAAAACAGATGCTCGAGAAAGTGGGCCAGGCCGGGCCAGGCGGCATCTACGTCATGGCTGCCAGCGTCGACCCGCAAGAAAGCCGCCGCGCGCTTGAGGCGTGGCTCATGGCAGATGTTCACGCGCAGCCCATTGTCGAGTACCAGCGTCTCGCTGGCGGCTGAAGTAACAGCAGACATGGGGATCCGATCCGGTGGCAACAGGCCTTCATCGTAGCGGATCCCCAGAGTGGCGGGGGGAAATTTCGAGTAACAGAGAGGATGCGCGCAGCCTGGGGTCAGTTACGGAAGGCCGCGCCAGTGGCCACTACGCTGGCCGATGGCAACAATTGGCTGATGAAACGATTCCAGCGAGTGATGTTCGACGGCCCGACGAACACTACATCCGCGCTCTGCAGGTCGAACTGGCGCGCCAACAGGAAGGCCGTGGGCTTGCGGGCATCGAGGTAGAACACCGTGGGAGGTTCACCATTATCGGCCTGGGCATTGCGGATCACGTACACCGCTTCGGCGTTGGCGGTTTCCTGGCTCAGCCCACCGGCGTTGCCCAGTGCTTCCATCAGGTTGAAGGTACTGCCGCCGTAGTTCATCACCTGGGGGTTGTGTACTTCGCCCAGCACGTACACTTTGTTGGCGCGGTAATTACCCAGGTGTAGCTGGTCGCCGTTCTTGAGGTAGATCCGGTTCAGCGGCGAGTCCTTGCGGTTGAGGGTGTCGATGTCCAGCAGGTATTCCTTGCCGTCGCGCTTGAGAATCAGCCCGGCGAGGTTGGCGTTGTCCGCTTCGCCACCGGCCTTGCTCAGCGCGCTGACCAATGACAGCGGGACATTGGTGAGCGCCTGCGGCCCGGGGCTGCGGAAGGCGCCAGACAATACCACCCGCTGGCTTTCGTAGCCCTGTACGTTCACGTCCACCTTGGCCACCGTCAGGTAGCGGGACAGGCGCTGCTGCAATTCGGCGCGAAACTGCTCGACAGTCTTGCCGCCCGCCGTGATGGCACCGATGTAGGGGTAGTAGATGGTGCCGTCGCCACGTACCACGCGAGCGGCGGCGCTGCCCTGGTCCGGCCCGGAAGGCGCGTTCAGTTCTTCATGCTCCCACACCGTCACCACCAGTGAATCCCCAGGGCCGATGCGGTATTCCTCCGGCCTGAAGCCGAGCAGCTCGCCAGGTACCGGTTGCGGACGGTACAGCGATTGTTCCTGGGCCACGCTGGCGCTGGTGATCTGGACCACCCGCACCGGGCCGTTGATGCCCGTATCCTCGGAGGCATCGTCGGGGGTCATGTGTTGCCCCGGGGCGAAGGCACAACCCTGAAGCACCGCGCTCAACAACATGGCGAAACACACATTGAGTTTCATGAAAGTCTTCCTTGGAAACGGGCTGCACAGCCCAAAGCATCAATAAGCGTTCTTGTTGACGAAACCCTTGAACAGCGTCAGTGCGATGATCTTCAGGTCCAGCCACACCGACCAGCGTTCGATGTAGTCCAGGTCGTACTCGACCCGTTTCTGCATCTTGTCCAGGGTGTTGGTTTCTCCGCGCCAGCCGTTGACCTGGGCCCAGCCGGTGATCCCTGGCTTGACCTTGTGGCGCAGCATGTAGCAACTCACCAGGCGGCGGTACTGTTCGTTATGGGCTACCGCGTGGGGGCGCGGGCCCACGATGGACATGTCACCCATGAGCACGTTGAAGAACTGCGGTAGCTCGTCCAGCGAAGTGCGCCGCAACAGCTTGCCCAGGGGAGTGATCCGGGCATCGTCGCGGCTGGCCTGACGCACCTCGGCACCGTTCTCCTGAACGGTCATGCTGCGGAATTTCCAGACCTTGATCGGGCGGCCATCGAGCCCGTAGCGCAGTTGGCGAAACAGCACCGGCCCCCGGGATGTGAGCTTGATGGCCAGGGCGATCAGCAGCATCGGCAGGGCGATCACCGCCAGGATCAGGCCGGCGGCAACGATGTCTTCCAGACGCTTGACCAGGCTGCTGGACCCCTCCATGGGGCTGTCGATCAGGCTGATGCTAGGAAGGCCGTTGATGCTTTCGCTGCGCGCATGCAGCAGGTCGAACATGAACACGTCCGGGATCAGGTACACCGAGGCCGTGGTGTCGCTCAGGGCCCTGACCAGTTGCAGGATCACCGCCTCCTGGGCCATGGGCAGGGTGATGTACACCTTGTCGATGCGTCCCTGGCGGGCATGTTCGATCAATTGGTCCAGGCCACCGCGCACGGTCACCCGACGGTTCAAGCCTGAAAGGTCCATCTGCTGCGGCTGGTCGTCATAGAAGCCGAACAGCCGCAGCCCCATCCAGGGCGCCCGGGCCATGGAAAGGGCCAGGCGTTCCCCTACCCGGCCGGTGCCGACGATGGCCACGTTGCGGGTGTTGAAGCCACGCCGGCGCAAGCTGTGCAGGCTGCTGCGAATGGCCAGCCGATAGCCACAGAGTATCGCCAGCACCACAGCGAAGGCCTGCAACTGATGAGCCGTAGGCTGGGCCGCGTCGGTAGGCAACAGCTGGTCGGCCACCAGCAGGCACATGAAGGTCAGCGACCAGTAGGCCGCCACCCGTGCCAGCTCGCGGCCCACCCGCTCACCGCGCCAGGAGCCGTACAGCTTGTGGTATTCGCTCAGCCAGTGGAATACGAGCACGGCCAACAATACCTTGGTCCAGGTTTCGCTGGTGATGGGGCGCAGGTCCAGCCACTCTACCCAAAGTGTGCCACCGGCAATCACGGCCAGGTCGAGCAGGCGGTGCGCCAAGGACAGGAAGGACTGATGGGCGTGGAGGATGCCCTTGTTGGAAGTTGCCATAAGGTCGTCTCGTCAATAGGCCTTTGTCATTCGGGCGCGCACAGGTCAGTCAGGTCGGCCGCTCATAGCGCTGGTGCCGCCGTCTGAGCCGTCGCGAGGGCCAGGCGTGGAGCATTCGCCATGGGTGTCGGCAGCAAGGCCTCGGCGGCCCGGACCTCGACGAACTGGCGCAGTTGGCGTTCGAAACGCCGCTCATTGAACTGCTCGGCTTGCTCGCGGCAGGCCCGGGCGTCGATGCGGTACTGCTCGCGCTCGAAGGTCGCCACCGCGTCGATCAGGGCTTCGGTGCTTTGCCGCGGGTAGAACACCCCGGTGGGCGATGGGTCATCCAGGCCGCGCACGGTTTCCAGAACGCCGCCACGCCCGAAGGCGATCACCGGTGTGCCGCAGGCCTGGGCTTCCACCGGCGTAATGCCGAAGTCTTCTTCAGCGGCGAACACGAACGCCCGGGCGTTCTGTAGATGCTGGCGCAGCACTTCGAAGGGTTGCGGGCCGAGCACGCTTATGTTGGGCCCAGCCAGGGCGCGTACCCTGGCGAGCTCCGGGCCATCGCCGATCACCACCAGGCGTTTGTCCGGCATGGCCGAGAAGGCTTCCACGATCATCGGGATCTTCTTGTACGGCACCATGCGCGAGGCGGTGACGTAGTAGTCCTGCTTTTCACTGTTGAAGCTGAAGCCACTGGTGTCCACGGGCGGGTAGATCACGGTGGACGGGCGCCGGTAGGCCTTGTCGATACGCCGGCCGATGAACCGGGAATTGGCCACGAACTCATCCACGGCCGCGGCGGTACGCTGGTCCCACAGGCGCATGTAGTGCAGGATCATCCGCGCCAGCTTGCCCTTCAGGCCTTTGTGCAGGCCGCTTTCGGCCAGATATTGGTGTTGCAGGTCCCAGGCATAGCGGATGGGCGAGTGTACATAGGCAATGTGAAGCTGGTCCGGGCCGGTGAGCACACCCTTTGCCACGGCATGGCTGCTGGAAATGATCAGGTCGTAGCCGGAGAGGTCCAGCTGTTCGATGGCCATGGGCATCAGCGGCAGGTACTTCTGGTAATGCCGCCGGGCCTTGGGCAAGCGTTGTATGAAGGTAGTGGTGGCGCGCTTGCCACCCAGGCGGGCACGGTCTTCATCGCTGAGAAAATCGATGACCGAGAACAGGTCGGCCTGGGGCCATAGCTTGAACATGGACGCCAACACACGCTCGGCGCCAGCGAAGGTCACCAGCCAGTCATGGACGATGGCGATTTTCATTGATGCTCCCTGGCGCGCCGTTCGGCGGCCTTGATAGTGAGGATGGGCGAGGCGTTGCGGGTGCCTTGCAGCTGGTCGAGCCGGTCACTGATCAGGCGGGCCGAGGCTTGCCAACTGAAGCGGGCCACGTTGCGCATGCCAAGGGTGCGCAAGTGATCGCCGATGGTCGGGTTGTCCAGCACCAGGGCCATGGCCCGGGCCATCTGGTCCACATCCAATGGGTCGAAATAGAGCGCGCTCGATTGCAGCACCTCCGGCATCGATGCCGCGTTGGCGGCCAGTACGGGGCAGCCGCAAGCCTGTGCCTCCAGCGGTGGTATGCCGAAGCCTTCGTACAGTGAGGGGAATACGAAGGCGCTGGCCAGTTGGTACTGCTGGATCAGTTCGGTGTCGCTCAGGCGGCCAAGAAAACGAATGCGAGGGTCGCGCGTGGCCTGGCTGGTCAGGTCAGGGTCAGCGAAGATGCCGTTGGCGGCCCCCACGATCCGCAGTTCCACCTCCGGGTGATGCTCGATCTTCAGGAAAGCTTCGATCAGCCGGGCGAAGTTCTTGTGCGCGCTGGGCGAGGACACGGCCAGCAGGTAAGGCCGTGGGATCTCCAGCCGTCGCGGGCGAAAGGCGCCGCTCACGGCATTGGGCACCACCAGGATGCGTTGCCCGGGAATCCCGTAGAATCCGCCGATTTCTCGACGGGAAAACTCGCTGACAGTGATCAGGGTGTGGGCACGCTTGAGCATCAGCGGGGTCATGAGCCGGTAGGCGGTGCGAAAGGCCCAGCTATAGCTTTCCGGGTGGCGCACATAGGTGATGTCGTGGTGCGTGACCACCTGCCGTGGATAGAACAGCGGTGCGGTCGCGCACAGCGACAACAGCCAAGGCTTGCCTTGCCGACGTAGGTAGGCAGGCAGGTCCAGTTGTTCCCAGAGGTGGCCGCGGTGGCGGCCGATCACTTCGGCCTCGAGGGCCTTGGCGGTGTCCTTCATCCGGATGCCCGGGGGCGAAACGAAGACAAGGTCGTTTCGCTGGGCCTTGAGCGACAGGCAGATCTGCTCGGCGAACCGCTGCACGCCCCGTAGCTCCTGAGTCAGAAAGCGAGCATTGACGACGATCATCTTGTTACATCCTTGTGCGGCAATTCGTTTGCAAGCCGGCCGGTTGGCCCGCTCATGACATGTTCGAGTTTGATGAAGCGCGGCATGCCAGTGACGTCCACCGGGCCCGCCGGCGCGCCGGGCATGTTGAGCGTGACCTGGGTAGGCGCGCCCTGGGTCCAGACCGCCAGCAAACGTTGCTCGCCCTTGCCGAATATCAGCTGTACCACCTGCGCGGTGCCGGGCTCGACGGGCCGGGTTTCGGCTGGCAGGTAGCGGTATTCATTGAGCACCGGGGCGATGGCCTTGAGCGCGGCGTAGGCCGGCTTGGGGCTCAGGTCTTTGCGCAGCAGGCCAAAGTTGTGCTCCTGTTCGGCCGGGTCGCTGCCGTCATTGGCCAGGTCGTACCACCACAGCCCCTTGATCGCGGGCAACGTCTTGGCCAGCAGGTAGGCACGCGCCAGGTAGGTCGCCTGGGTGTCCTCGTCTATGCCGCAGGGATGCAGGCTGCCAGTGCTGTGCCAGGCCATTTCCGTGAGGTACAGCGGCACCGCCTGCCCGGCCACCGCGTCCAGGTGGGCGGACAGCTCGCGCATCCAGCCGATCCAATGCTCGGGGGTATTGCCACCGCCGGTTTTTTCGCAATGCACATAAGGGTGGAGGGAGAGGCCATCCACGTACTTCATGACTCCGCCCTGCAGCAGGCGGTCGGCGAAGCCAACCTTGATGCCATGGCTGGTCACCGCGCCGGCCAGGATGCGCGCCTTGGGGTCGATCTTGCGCAATTGACCGGACGTGTCGCGCACCAGCTCCAGGTAGGCGTCGCTGTAGGCCGGCGATACCGAGTCTTCCAGGTCCCACTCGTTGTATACCTCGTAGAAGCCTACCTGGCCCTTGAGACGCCGTGCCACGAAGTCCACGAAACGCGCGTAGCCCGCGCGCACGGTGGGGTAGATGGGCTTGCTGTCGCTGGAATAGAAACGGTTGCCGTAGCCCAGCATGAGGATGTTGTCCATGCCGCTGTCATGCTGGGCGGCCAGGTACTTGGTCCAGTCCGGCGAAATGCCCAGGACGCCTGGCTGCTGCTCCACCGTGGACCAGAACGCGTCGTCACGCACCGAGCGCACCCCGGCCTCGCGCATCAGGCCAAAGGGTGTACCCACCGGGCGCGGCAGATTGAACAGCCGGGTGTGTACCCCGACGATGAAATCCGGGGCGGCGGCCCAGGCGGGCAGCCCGCCGCTGAGCAGCAACAGGACGCTACAGAGCGCGTGGCGCAGGGAATACAGGGTCACGGGAGAGTTCTCGTAAATACTGCTCGAAAGCGGGGACGGAAGCGCGGGACAACAGGTGCGAAACGGCAATGCCCAGGAAGAGCGCGGCCACCGGTACCTCCAGCACATCAGTGGTCCAGCTGATCAGGGCGATGCAGAAGGTCAGGGTCATGAGCGCGCCGCTCATCCAGTCGCGCCGGGCGGCCAGGCCAGTGAGCAATGGCAGTAACGCGGCATAGAGCACGATGCCGCCAATGCCGAGGGTGGCCCACAGGTACAGCGCCGTGTTGTCGGTGACATAGGGCACATTGGCTGAATACACCGGGAACAGCGCCACGCTGCTGCCGATCATGCCGAACCCGGCGCCCAGTACCCCCCAGCCTTCCCGGTCGATGGCCTGGATCACCAGTGGCCAGGTGTTCACCAGGCGGTCGTAGAACGAGGACAGCATGGTATCGCCGGTGGTGGCATGGGCATCGAAGTCCAGCAGCACAGACAGCACCGGCAGGGCCAAGCCCAGCCCCACCACCAGCAGGAACAGCAGGCGGCACAGCAGCGGCCGGCGCAGGATGGGCAGCAGCAACAGCGAGCAGGTGAAGGCCGCCGCGGTAGATTTGTTGGTGGTCAGCAGTATCGCGCCCAGGGTGCTGGCGAACAGCAGCCCCATGAACAGGCGCGAGCGGGTGAAGGCGGTCAGGTACAGGGCATAGATCGCCATCATCATTGCCGCCGTGGTGGACATCCGCGCGAAGCCGCCCAGGCGATCGGTGCCGCCGGCGGACCAGGCCTGGTTGCCGCGCAAGGTGGTGTCGCCCAGGTTATAGCTGTAGCCCTTCCACGGCACGCTGGTGTACTTGTCCAGCAGGATGCCCAGCATCGAGGCCAGAAGACAGAGCGCGATCACCCAGGCCATCAAGTGTCGCTGGCGTTCCAGGTAGGCGCCACAGAGCATGCCGAACAGCAAGGGGCTGTAGATGAACAGGCTGAAACCGGCGTTGCTGGTGCTGGCGCCGTGCAGCATGCCCAGCAGGCTCGAGGCCAACAGCGACAACAGGGCCAGCCAGAAGCCGCGGCTCAGCCGCGCGCTCAGCAATTCCAGGCAGAACAGCGCCAGGCAGGCCACCTTGGGCAGGTACAGCAAGGCCGAGGCACCGGCCATGTCCAGGAAATAGCGCAGCGCGCCGGAAAAGGTCTCCACCCCGACCAGGCTGGCGGCTGTCAGCGCCATCAGCGTGGACTTGCGAAAAGCCAGGGCAGGCCGCCGCTCAGTCGCTGTGTACGGCAAGGTTGCTGCCATGACGTGGACGTCCTTTGATCACGACTTCGTTAAAGGTGTTCTGGTAAGCATCGAGCATGCGTTCCATGTCCAGGAGGTGCTCCACGCTGCAATGGGCCTGGTCGGTAAGCCGCTGGCGCAGGCTGTGGTCCCGGGCGATCCGGCCCATGGCCGCGGCCAGGGAGGCAGGCTGTTCGGGAAAGCAGAACAGGCCGTTGACGCCGTCCTGAACGATTTCCGTCAGGCCGCCGCGGCAACTGGCGATGACCGGAACCGAATGGGCGCAGGCTTCAACCGCCACCAGGCCGAAGGGCTCGTTCCAGAGAGAGGGCACCACCGCCACGTCGATGGCGCGATAGAAGTGTTCCGGTGATTGGTAGCCGACCAGGCGTATGCGCGGGTTGTCGCCCACTTGTGCCCTGAGCTCGGCCTCATAGGCGGCCTGGCCGCGTCCGGCGATATCCAGGGTCGCGGCCACCTCCAGAGCCTTGAACTGATCGATCAGCCAGCTCAGCCCTTTCTGTTCCGACAGAGTACCCATGTAGCCAAAGCGCACCGGCGCAGGCGCCGCCTCGGCCATGGGCTGGTAAGCAGCGACGCCGGTGTCCGCCCGAGGGCTGGCGCTGTAGACCACGCTGGCCTGCGCCTGGCCGAAGAAGCCGGCGGCGCGAACCCGCTGTAGCAAGAATTCGCTGACCCCAATCACCGCCGCCACCTGGCCCGAGCGTTCGGCGTGGCCTTGGCGCAGGCTTTTGCACAGTGTGCAGGGCGTCTTGCAGGGCGCGCCCTTCTTGAACATGTTGCTACCAGGGCAAAGCAGATAGAGGTCGTGCAACACCTGCACGATCGGAACCCCTGCCGCGGACACTTCATCCCATGCCGCCACAGACCAGCCGGCCAGGTTGTGGCATACCACCAGGTCCACTTTTTCCCGCTGGATCACTTCGCGCACGTACTGGCGCATCGCGCCGTTGTAGCGGTCGCGCAAGTGCCAGCCCAGGCGCGCCAGGGGGCCAGGGCGCTGGGGACTGTAGTGCCAATAGGTGTTGAGCAAGCCGGCGCGGTACACCTTCACCCCGCGCACCTCGCTTACATGCAGGCCGGGCTGCGGCCCGGTGGCCAGCACGCACACGTCATCGCCGCGCCGTTGCAGCCCCTCGGCAGTGCGTTGCAGTACGATCTCGGCGCCGCCGCCCACGTGAGGCGCATACAGGCTATTGATGAACAGTAACTTCATAGGGGGTAGGACTCGTGTGCGCCAAGGCGTCCGGACTCACCGTCACGGATGGCCTGTTCGATCAGGTTGAGCCGTTCCAGCGAGCCCTTGCGCCGGGCGACCTGGCGCAACAGGAACAGGAACAGCGAGCGATTCAGGGCGTACAGCCAGCCCGAGGCGGCCCAGACGTGCTTGTCGAACCAGGCCTGGTTGCGCGCGGCGTAATAGGCGCGAAACTCCGAATTGCCGAGCAGGAAGGTTTCGTAGATGTTCGCGGTGCGTGCCTTGATGTTCCACGAGTGCTCCAGGTCATCCAGCACGGCCTCGGTGGCGAGAAAGATATCGCCGCCGGACGCCGTGATGCGCCAGGTGTACTCGGTGTCGTCGGCGTACAGCAGCAAGTCTTCCAGGGGCAACCCGATGCGCTCGTAAAGCGAGCGGTGCGCCAGCAGCCCGCCGTAGGTGGTGAAAGGCAATCTCACCAGGCCAGTCGGGAGACGCTTGCCCTTGGGCCGCCCCCAGGGTGTGCGCCGCCAGACCTTGTATGGAAGCTGGGCCACGTGGAAGCCGAAGCAACTGGAGCGCCATTGCACCGCGAACGGCCGCGGCACGCCGGCGGCAATATCGGCCTGATGGGTAGGGCGAAAGCCGATCACCGCGGCCTTGTCCCAGCCGCGTCCCTGGGCGCACTCGAACAGGCGCTGGTGCAGCGCATCGATGGCCCCGGGCCTGGGCGCGTTATCGTCGTCCATCAGCCAGATGTACTCCGCGCCCCGTCTCAGGGCCGCCTCGATACCCACCCGATAACCCACGGCCGAGCCGGTATTGGTGGGCAGGTCAATGATCTCCACCTGGTCGGGCCAGGCTGCGCACAAAGCACGCAGGTTTTCGCTGGAGGCATTGTTGACCACGATCACCCGCTGGATACGCCAGTTGCTCAACGAGCGAGCCACCAACGTTTGCAGGTAGCTCAGGCGCTGGCCATAGGTGAGGGTCACCAGGGTGGTGGTGCCGCCAGAGCGGCGCTGCTGCCGGGCTTCAATACGCATGGCTGGCGACCCGCTGCAGGCTGTGCCGGGGCAGTACGACGCGCTGCTGGCGTTGCAGCAGGGTCAGCAGGATCACCGCGCGTTCATCGCCGTCGTTGCACAGGAAAATGGCCTCCAGCTCGCTGCCGCCAGCGATCACCCGCACCTTCTCGCCCTGCTCGAACGGCTGTGGCGCGGCATCGAGGGCCGCCCGCTGGCGGATGCCGGCGATCAGATGCTCGCTGACCGGGCACGGCTGTGGACCGAACGCCACGATCCGGCACACGCCACGGGTCGAACGGATCGGGTACCAGTTGGCGTCGCGCTCCATGCGGATGAACAGATAGCCCGGGAACAACGGTTGCTCAAGCAGGCGGTTTGCCCGTTGCGCGAGCGGTTGCAGCGGCCGATAGCAGGTGAAGCCCTGGCGAACCAGATGTTCCTCGGCCCGCGCTTCCTGGCGGGGCTTGGTCTGGATCAGGTACCAGTTGGCATTGGTGCGGGTGACAGTGGCGTCCATGGCAATGTCCTAGGCGAAGGGGTAGGCGGTGCGCGAGGCTACCGGTGAGGGTGCGGTTGCCGGCGTTGGGGCCGGGCGAGGCGCGGGCAGCAGCAGGTCGTACTCGTTCAGCCACTGGCGAACCTGGGCTACCGGGTTGAACATCAACACATCGATGATCGACAGACAGGGCACGAACGGCTGGCCGAACTGGGCGTAGGCGATGTCATGCATGCGGTGAAAGCGCAGGCTCAGGCCGGCCTGGCGGAAGCGATGTTCTTCATACAGGGCGCGCCCGCCGATAGCGTTGACGTAACGGTTTCCCCCCAGCCGGTGCATGGTCTTGACGACCCGGTCCTGCTTATCGGCGATATCGCGGATGCCCAGGCTGGACGCCAGCAGGATGGGTGTATCGATGCCAAGGTAGGCGCATACCTGGCGCAGGCTGTGTTCCAGGTAGCGGGCCAGGTTGCGCTCCGGGTAGCGCAGGCAGCTTTCCAGCAGCGGTAGCACCTGGGCCCGCTGAGGCGCGCGGGCATAGTGCAGGCTCAGGGTCTTGAGCAGGCTGTCCAGCGCGCCGCCAGCGGTGTCGGCCAGGCAGCGCTCATTGATGGCCAGGCCGTGGATGTCTCGCGCCAGTGGCAGGCTGAACAACCAGGGCTTGCCGCCGCACAGCACGCGGTTGCGATTGATCCAGCCGTCCTTGACGTACTGCAGGTCGTCGCCGAGCACGAACACGTCCGCGCCGGCGATCAGCTGGAAGTAGCCCAGGTAGGGGAACCAGTAGGGCTGCATCATGGCAATGGTGGTATTCATGCTGTCGGTCCTTCGCGCCTCAGGCGCGGCTGTCGCCGTAGTCGTATCCATAGGAGGCGCAGTCGTACTCGGCGGTGGACGCCTTGCGGATCACGCCGTTGAAGATCGCGCCCTTGAGTGACACGCCGTTCTGGGCCAGCCGCCGGCGCGCGACATCCACCTCCTTCACCGTGCTCTGGCCGAAGCGGCTGACCATCATGCAGGTGCCGGCCTGGCGACCTACGAGGGTGGCATCGGTTACCGCCATCACTGGCGGGGTATCGATGATCACCAGGTCGTAATGGGGTGCCAGGGCGTTCAGCAGGTCGCTGAAGTTCTGGTGCATCAGCAATTCGGACGGGTTAGGGGCCGCGTAACCGCAGGAGATGATCTGCAGGTTGTCCACAGGCGTGTCGTGCACTACTTGGGTGAATGGCAACTTGCCGGCCAAGGCGTCGGCCAGGCCGTGGCGCGGTTGCACGCCGAACTGCTGGTGCAGGTAGCCCTTGCGCATGTCGGCGTCGATCAGCAGCACGCGCTTGCCGGTCTGCGCGCTGACCACGGCCAGGTTGGCGCAGACGAACGACTTGCCCACCCCTGGGGTGGGGCTGGTGATCATCAGGACCTGGTTGGGCGCCTCGGCCATGGCGAAGTGCAGGCTGGTACGCAGACTGCGCAGCGCTTCCATGGTCGCTTCCCGTGGCGCCACTACCGCGAGCAGGCGTGACGGTGCCTGGCCCTTGCGGGTCTGCCCGCGGTTCAGGCGTTCCTGCTGGCGCGACAAGGGCAGCGAGGCATACACCGGCAAGCCGAGCTGCTCAACGCTCTCGGGGTTTTCCACACCCCGGTAGAACGCCTGGCGCAGGAAGATCAGCCCTACTGCCAGCAGCGCGCCGAGCACGGCGGCGAAGGCGACGATCAGCTTGCGCATGGGCTTGACCGGTTCTTCCACGTTGGCATCGGCCGCGTCGATGATGCGCACATTACCGATATTGCCGGCGCGGATGATGTCTTGCTCCTGCACGCGGTTAAGCAGGTTGGTGTAGGTCTGGGTGGTGACCTGCATGTCACGGGTCAGGCGCAGCAACTCCTGCTGGGTTTCAGGCAACTGGCCGACCTCGCCCTGCAGCTTGGCCTTCTGCGCTTCGAGCTGGCCGATCTGCTGGCTCAGCGCCACGGATTGCGGGTGCTGGCGGGTGTAGAGGCGGTCCAGGTCGGTGCGCTTGAGGCGCAGCTCCGACAGTTGATTGTCGTAGGCCACTACCTGGTCGAGCAGGGCGCGGGTCTGCTGGCCGATGTCCACGGCATGGGTGCGCAGCTGGAACTCATGCAGGGCCTGTTCGGACTTTTCCAGTTCGGCGCGCACCACTGGCAGTTGCGAGCGTAGGAAATCCAGGCGCTGGGCAGCTTCGGCTGAGCTGCGTTCCACGTTCTGGCGTACATAGCGGTCGCTCACTTCCTTGACCAGCATTACCGCGCGGGCCGGGTCCGCATCCTGGATGGAGAGGTAGACGATGCCAGAATCCTTGCCGGCTTCGCTGACCTTCAGGCGCTCCTGGTACTCCAGGGCGGTGGCCAGTTCCCGGTTGCGCACCAGACGGAACTCGGTGCCAGGCCGGGCCTGCAGCTCACTGACAGAAAGGCTCACGCCACCGCCCTGGCTGTCGCTGCCCACCTGGCCGCTCAACAAGGGCTGGCCGTCCGGGTCTTTCACGGTGTACTGGCCATTGGCGCCAACGGCAAGCGTCAAAGGCAGGCCAAGCAGCGCCTTGGGTACATCCAGCGCGTCCACGGTGATGCGCTCGCCGCCCCAGGCGAAGCGATCCAGCCCCAGTGGAGCGGCGGCCGGTTGGCCGTTGGCCGGCTTGAACTGGCGGGCATACCATTTGCCAAGGACCGGCAAGTAGCGTGGGGTCGCGACTATGTCCAGCTTGAGGTCAGTGATGACCCGGCCAAGCACCGCGCGAGACTTGATCAGCTCGATCTCCGTAGCGGCCTCGGAGACTGAGGTCGGCTTGCTGTTGAACACCGGGGTGGCATCCAGGCCGATTTTCTTGGGCTCGATCTGAATCATCGCATTGGCCTGGTAGACAGGCGTGGCGACCACCGCATAGGCAATGCCGAGCAGTGTGCACAGGCCCACCACCCAGGCGATCAGGACCTTGTGGTCGAACAGCATGCGCAGGATGCTTGCCACGTCGATGCGGCTGTCCTGGTGATATTCCAGGCTGGTACGAGGCATTGCGGTCATGGTCTTGCTCCTGGGCCAGGACTGACGGTGTTCACAAGGGGTTGCTGATGGGGAATGACGGGTTGCATGGCTAACCTCTCCCCACGGGCAAGGCCAGGCGGCGGCACAGGTTGCGGCTAACATTGGCCAGCATCAGCCCCAGGGCGCTGAGCTTTTGCCAAGGCGAAACCGCCGCCAGGGACAACCCGAACAGCTGGGTGACAAAGTGCTCGTAGAGGGCCTGCTGGCCGCGGTGGTGGTAGTAGTTGGCCAGGCAGGCGGCGGTTTGCAGCGACATGTGCAGCTTTTTTTTCTCGCTGCGCATGGAGAAGATTCCGCCGCTGTGCACCCGGTAACCTCCGGGCGCGATGTGTGACAGATACTTGCCCTTGCCGTGGGCGCCGAGCAGTGACCACCAGCACACGTCCATCAAGGGCGCTTGTTCCAGCTCCCGGGGTAGCTCGCGCAGGACGTTGCGGAAGCAGGCGGTAAGGGTGGAAATTCGCCTGCCTTGCATTAGTTCCAGGGCCGTGGCGTCGCGCTGATAGGCGCGGCCCAGTTGCAGGCCCAGTTCGCCGCGTTCGCTTACCATCACGGCATCGTGATAGGTGATGACGTAATCGGGATGGTGCTCGAGGAAATCCACCTGCTTTTGCAGCTTGAGCGGGTCAGTCCAGTAGTCGTCGCCATCGCAATATGCCAGGTAGCGCCCCTTGGCCAGGTTGAACAGCGCAGGGAAGAAAAGCTTGCCCTGCTGGTACTGGTTCTGTTCATGCAGTACCGGGCGGATCAGCTTCGGGTAGCGCTGGGCATAGGCCTGGATGATTTCCCGGGTGCCGTCGCTGGAGGCATCGTCGTTGATCAGGATTTCAAAGGGGAAATCCGTGCGCTGGGCCAGGAAGCTGTCCAGCGTGGCGGCGATGAACGCACGCTGATTGAAGGCCGGGCAAAGGATGCTGAGCAGGGGAACCCTTGCCTCGCCCCAGCGCTGCATGATGTCTTGTTCGGTTCGAATGTTCATCGTCCTACACTCGGTTTGCTGAACAGAAGAGCCACCCTGGCGGTCAGCAGGCGGTCACTGCCGACCACCAGCGCGAGGGTTCCCAGGCCGCACAGGGCCAGGCCGGCGAAAGTCAGCAGGCGATCCTCGCCCGCCATCGAGCGCACGATCGGCTCGGTCAGCCCCAGGCCAAGCAGGGTCATCAGGCTGATCCGCAGGATGTCGCGCAGCCACGCGCCGTGTATTTCGGGAGCCAGGTGCTGGTGCACCACCCTTGGCCAGATGGCGAAGGACAGCAGGCGCAGCACGAACCAGGCCGCCGCCGCGCCCAGCGCGCCACAGCTGTCGATGGCCAGGCACATCACCGGCACGGTGACCGCGGCCGACACCAGGCTGTACCAGACATGCAAGCGGATCCGCCCGTAGGCGTACTGCAGGTGATACTGGAAACTGCTGGCGGCCATGATGGCGCTGCCCAGCGCGTACCAGAACAGGATCGGCTTGCCCCAGTCGGCGGCGGCGCGGTCACCGCTCCAGGCGTAGAGCAGGTCCCCGGCGTGCACCGCCATCACGCTGGCCAGGGGAAACAGCAGCGTGCAGGTAAAGCGGCTGGCCGCCAGGTAGAGCTGGTGCATGTCGCCGTGACGGCCTTCGGCCAGGAGCACGGTCATGCGCGGCAGCAAGGTTTGCACCAGGGGGTTGATCAGCATCAGGATGCCGGTGGTCATCAGCGCCACCAGGGAGAAGTAACCGTATTCGGTCAGCAGCAGACGCTCGGAGAGCAGCATCTTGTCCAGCTGGGTGAGCACGATCCACAGCACCGAGGTGAACGAAAGGCTCAGGGCGAAGGGCACGATGGGCTTGACCAGGGCCCAGTCGAAGCCGCTGAACCAGCGCGGCGCGGGCAGACGGCCGTAAGCCTTGGTGGCGAAGATCAGGGTTTCGATCAGCGCCACGGCGAGCTGGAACTCGAAGAACACCAGGGCGTCCTGGGACACGAAGGCCACCAGGAACAACCCGCCGAAATAGCGCAGGGTAGTGATCACTACGTTGGCGCCGTTGAGCCAGCCGTGCAGTTCCAGGCCTTGCAGGCCGCTCTTGTAGAGGGTGGCGTACAGGCGCAGGGCAACCATCCAGCCCATGAGCACGACACAGTGCACGATGGTGTCGGTCGGCAGTGCCTGGGCGTTGAGCCAGTGGGCGGCGATCCATGGGCTGCCCGCCTGGATGCTGGCCACCGTGGCGACGCACAGAGGCAGGAAGATCAGCTCGAAGGAGCGCAGCAAGCCGCCACTGCCGCGACCGGTCGAGGGGCCGGCATGGTGGTGGTGGGCGATCTGCCGTACCAGGGACGGCGACAGGCCGACGTCCAGCAACTGCAGCCAGGTCTGTAGCACCGTGTAGAAACCGATCAGGCCATACACCTCGGCGCCCAGGTGGCTGAGGTAAAAGGGCATGATCAGAATGCCGATCAGCAGCGCATAGGCCTGGCCAACGTAGTTGAGCGTGGTGTTCTGGAAAATCGATCGTTTGCTGTTCATGACCAGCCCGGCGACTGTCGGTTAAAGGGCGCGACGCAGAGGCGCGACGTTGAAGCGTGGCGACTCGCACTGGCGTAGCAGGGTTTCGACGATGCGTTGCTGGGCAGGCTTGGCCAGGCCGGGGTAGATGGGCAGGCAGAGTACCCGGGCGGCAAGCTGGCGCGAGACCGGCTGCGGCAATTGCGGCTGCAGGTAGTCGATGGTGTCCAGGGACGGATAGAAATAGCGCCGGGGATTGATGCCCGCTTCCTGCAGGGCTGCCCGGGCCGCGAGCATGTCTAGGTGGCTGGCCAGGGCGATCGGGAAATAACTGTGGTTGAGCTCGCTCAGGGCGGTGGGCTGTTGCAGTTGGAGGTAGTCACCCAGGCTGCGCTGGTAGAAGTCGGCGATCTGCGCTCGCTCCTCGAGGATCAACGCGATGTCGTCGAGCACGCACAGGCCCATGGCGGCCGAGAATTCGTTGAGCTTGGCATTGGTGCCCAGACCTTCGATGGTTTCGTAGTCGGCGATGCCGAAGTTGATCATCAGCCGCACCCGCTCGGCCAGGTCGTCATCGTTGGTTACGATGGCGCCGCCTTCGATGGTGTGGAACAGCTTGGTGGCATGGAAGCTCAAGGTACTGACATGGCCCCGGTTGAGCACCGACCGGCCCGCATGAAAGCTGCCGAACGCGTGGGCGCCGTCGTAGATCACTGCCAGGGCATGACGCTGGGCGATGCTGTCGATGGCATCGGCCGCGCAGGGGTTGCCGAACACATGGGTGGCCACGATGGCGCTGGTATCGCTGGCCAGGCTTGCCTCGATGCGGGACGGGTCCAGGTTCCAGGTGGCCGGGCAGATGTCGGCGAACACGGGGCGGATCCGTTCCCAGTGCAAGGTGCTGCTGGTGGCGATGAAGCTGAACGGGGTAGTGATGGCGCTGCCGCGCAAGCCCAGGGCGCGGTAGGCTACTTGCAAGGCCATGGTGCCGTTGTTCACCAGCACGATGTTGCGCACGCCCAGGTATTCTTTCAGGCGCTCTTCCAGCTCACAGCACAGTGGGCCCTGATTGGTGAGCCAGCGTGAGGCATAGATGCCGTCGACGTAGGCTTTGAATTTTTCAAGATTGCCCATGTACGACTTGGTGACATTGATCATGGCTCTTCCTTGCGCAAAGCTTGCGCGGCTGGCTGTGGGGCTGCAGTGCGGACCAGGGAGATCAAGCGGCGGTGTCGGAGCGGGCAACGCTGCGTCGGGCGCGTTGCTGGTTGAGCGTGAGGATCAGCCGCGTAGCCAGGCTGCCGGCATGTGGATCGCCGTAGTGGAACAGGGCGGTGGCGCGCCTGAGATGCGGATCACAGGGCTGGTTGGCATGCAGGCTGCGGTAGCCCCAGAAGAGGTAGAGGTTGCCGGGCACCAGGGGCAGGGTACGCGGCTTGAGCCAGCCGGCATCGATGCCGCGACAGATCAAGCGGCGACTGAGCCTGTTCTGCAGTACCGCTTTCTCGGCTACGTTCAGGGCCACGCTGGCGCGCACCGGGCGCAGATTGGGAAACAGCACCAGGTCGCCGCGCTGTTGGCCTTCTTCGGGAATGAAGACGGGTACCAGCAGCGTGATCAAGGTGGCGTCGTAATGGAAGGCATTGGATTCACGGGCGCCACTACCGCCCTGGACGCAGCGCAACACCGGGAAGATCTCGCGGCTGGCGGCGCTCGCGCCCGTGGCATGGCGGTGCAGGCGGTCCAGCAAGGTGGCCAGTTCGGGCGAGGCGGCTAGCCGCGCCATGGGGCTGTCGGCAAGCGCGTCCAGGCCGTGATAGGCGAAGTACCGGCCGTTGTGCTGGCTGGCGTGCCGCTCGACGTAATGGCGCATGTCTGCCAGTTCATTAGCGCAAAACGCCTGTTCGATCACGGCATGGCCACGCTGGTCCATATCGTGGACCAACAGCGCGATGGAAACCGGGTCATAGCGAAAAGTTGGCGACATGACAAGACACTCTATCCGTGAATGAACTTTATTTGCAGCCGAAGTGCGAACTTCGGCCAAAGCTACCGCCAGCCCAGCTGATAATTAGCAGGGCGACTTGGTAATACCGCACGCGAATTTCGCGGCAACGCCAAGGGCTCTTCCATTGAAGTTGGGCAGCATTTGAACGTTACAAAACTTCAGGTAAGCCGAAGTCCTTCATGCTAAAAACACCAGCATTTAACGGGGGCTGCCTTAGGACACTTGCGGGGATTTTCTTCTGCGGGACTTCATGGCCCGGTCCGAGTCTTTGCCCGGATGAGTGATATATCGTTTTTTCCTGTTGGGCTGTCAATCGTTTCCGTCGAAAAAACAGCTAGAAGCCTTCCATTTTTCCATGAGACAATATAACTCATTGATCCATAACGATATTTTAATTTGACGCCATCTAAATGATGTCATTTTGGCTTTTGATGATGGCTCCGACCTGAAAGGCATTGTTTTTACAGTTGAAAAGCACGGCAACCGCTGGAATTGCTGGCTTTCCCAGGTGTGGCGGAGAAAAAATCGTTCGCTGGCATGGCCAAAACTTTGGCGACGGGTTGCCAGCGAAGGCCTCATGCTGAAATCAGGCCGTGCCGTTAAGTTGACATCACGTCAAGGGTGATCATACAGGTCAGGTCGCCGGTCTTGGAGATAAGGGGTCGAGGCTCGAAGCTTCGCGAGATGGTTGCGGTCCAGATCCGCCACTAACAGGCACTCCTTGGCCTGGGCCTGGGCCGCGGCTACGATCTCGCCAGCCGGCCCGCTCAGGCTACTCAGGCCGCAGTAATGCAGGTCTGCTTCAACCCCACAGTAATTGGCATAGGCGAGGTAGCAGCCGTTTTCGTAGGCACGGGCACGCACGGTGACCTGGGCGACGAACTCGAAGCCCGCCATGTTGGCGGTGGGCACCAGTACCAGCTCGGCCCCGGCCAGGGCCAGTTGTCGCACGGCTTCGGGAAACTCCACGTCGTAGCAGATCAACAGGCCCAGTGACCAGCCATGAAGCTGGACCACGGCGAAGCCTCCATCGCCCGGGCTGAACATGGCGCGGTCCAGCGCCCCAAACAAGTGTGCCTTGCGGTAGTCCAGAAGCCGCTGGCCTTGGGCATCCACCAGTTGCGCCGCGTTGTACACGGCCCCGTGTTCGCTCGCCTCGGGGTAGCCATAGGCGATGGCGATGCCTTGAGCCCGGGCGATGCTGGCCACCGCCTCCGGCAACTCGCCATCCGGGGGCTGGGCCAGCGCTTGGGCGGCCGAGGCGCCAATGTTGTAACCACTGAGGAACATTTCCTGGAACACCACCAGGTGCGCGCCCTGGCGAGCCGCCTCGGCGGCCCAGTGCCCGAGGCGACGCAGATTATGCTCGCTCGATCCAGGCCCGGCGGGCCCCTGGTAGATGGCAATGCGCATAAGGGAACCTCAATCGGGCAGGGCGACAGGGCCCAGGCTGTCGAAGAGATCGCCCGGGCCTGGGTTGTTGGGCGAAGTCTTGCCGCCAAAATGATTCATGATGCCCCATACGGCATTGAGTGACGTCTGTACGGCGCCCTCCACCCAGGCGGGTGTCCAGGACACGTCGTCGCCCGCAATGAAGATGCCGCGTTGCTCGGCGGGCATGTCCTTCTGCACGAAATGGGCGTACATGCGCTGGTTATAGCGGTAATGGCCCGGCAGCGCGCCTTTGAACGCACCGAGGAAGTGCGGGTCCGCCTCCCAGGAAACGGTAATGGGGTCACCAATGATGTGCCCGGCAATGTCTACGGTAGGGTAGATCTTCTTCAAGGCATCCAGCGCCAGCTTGACCCGCTTCTCTACGGGGTGAGGCAACATCTTGAGGGCGTCACTCATCCATGAGTAGGACAGGCAGATCACTCCCGGTTGGCCTTCGCCATTGTCGAACAGATAGGTGCCACGGGTAAGGCGGTCGGTCAGGGTCATGCTCATGGTATCGCGCCCGGTGACCGGGTCCTTGTCCTTCCAGAAAGGGCGGTCCACCATCACGAAGGTCTTGGACGACTGCATATAGCGGGTTCGATCCAGGGCCATCCACATCTTCTGGGAGAACAGCGATTCCTCACATTCGATCTGGGTGGTCAGCAACCAGCTCTGGCAGGTCGCGAGAACCGCCGGGTACACCCGCGTGTGGCCCCACACGTCAGTGACCGCGAACTGGCCGTTGGCTGCCCGCGCCACTTTCTGCACGCCGCAGCGTGGCGCCCCGCTGTGCAGGCTGCTCAGGCTGGTGCCGGCGGGCCAGTGGGCGCAGCGCTCGGGCGCGTGCCGCCAGATGCCCAGCGGTACCTGTTCCACGCCACCGACGACCAGATGCTGATGGTCGTCGCAGTTGGTCATCACCACGCGCAAGATTTCCAGCATGGAATTGGGGAAGTCTGAATCCCAGCCGCCAGTGCCGAAGCCGACCTGGCCGAACACTTCCCGATGCTGGAAGCTCAGCCCGGCGAAGGAGCGCGAAGTGGCGACAAAATCATAGAAGGTACGGTCATCCCACAAAGGTACCAAGGTATCCCATAGTGCCTTGAGGCGCGCTGTGTCACGGTCGCGGATGGCCTGCTGGATCTCGCTGAAGTGAGCGCGTTCTTCCAGTGCGTCGGCCCAGGCGTCGGCCACTTCCTGGAACAGCGGCGGCAGCTCGGAGGCGCTTTCGGCATAGTAGGTTTGCCCCTCCAGATCGATAACGGTGCTCCCGGAAGCCGCGGTCAGCGGGTTGGGGAAGGGCCGGGTTTCCAGGCCGAGCAGGTCCACGTAATGGTAGAAGGCGGTGGAGGATACGGGAAAACGCATGCCCCCCAGCTCGGCGATGATGCCCTCGGCACCTTCGAAGGGCTGCGAACGCAACCGGCCACCCAGGCGCGACGCTTCATACACCACCGGCCGCAGGCCCAGCTTCATGAGCTCGTAGGCGGCCACCAGGCCCGCGATGCCGGCGCCGATAATCGCCACTTCCTTGCCGTGATTGGCTTGCGGAATGCTGCCGAGACCGTCCGGATGGGTGATCCATTGGTCAAACGGGAAGGG
The DNA here is from genome assembly GCF_000826105.1 of Pseudomonas massiliensis. Lineage (GTDB taxonomy): Bacteria > Pseudomonadota > Gammaproteobacteria > Pseudomonadales > Pseudomonadaceae > Aquipseudomonas > Aquipseudomonas massiliensis. The sequence goes on from NZ_CCYK01000004.1 coordinate 376,257, forward strand.
AAAGTCCGGGCCGAACACGGTAATCGGCTTGTCGGAGCCAGCAGGATGGCGGTTGGGCTTGAGCATGGGCACCTCGCGGGGTTGCGATCTTGTCAGTATAGAAAGCGATGCCCGGCATTCTAGGTAGGTGCGCGCACGTTATTAAGACGCAGATTGTCGTCTAAATGATCGTTTATCGGTCATTGTGATGCGAGAGTATGCCATTTTGTAACGCTGGCATCTATCAGCCGCGCCCGCGGTCGATCTTGGTGCTCAGGATGATCGAGGTGGTGGTCTTGTCCACACCCTCGATGCCGCCGATCTGGTCCAGCAATTCATCGAGCTGTTCCGGCGAATCCGTATGCAGCCAGGCCACATAATCGAACTCACCACTCACGGCGCACAATTGCTGGATCTGCGCCATGGCGCCGAGACGCTTGAGCACATCGCGGCCAGCCTTGGGCTGCACGGTGATGCCGACGTAGGCTTGCAGCCCGCCGCTCAAGGCGCGCTGGGCCAGGCGCACGCCGTAGCCAACGATGACGCCGGTACGTTCCAGGCGGGCGAGGCGGGCAGTAACGGTGGTGCGGGCAATGCCCAGTTTCCGAGCCAAGGTGGCGACGCTTTCGCGGGCGTTCACCTGCAGGGCGGCAATCAATTGACGGTCAACCCCGTCGAGGGCAAAGGCGCTATGGTCGGTCATTGGATCTCAACGGATGGAGGCATAGGGCTATCCTAGTAAACCGCGACCCGGCAGTCACTCTCTATCGCAGCAAAATACAAAATACCGACGAAACTCTTTTGCGTCGCCTTTTGACAACGGTCGGCAACTAACAGGTTATTTTCGTTTTTTTGGCGCCAACGTTATGGCGAAATGCCATCTACCTATTTATTAATTTGAAGTGGCAATTAAATAATAATCGCTATAGTCGCGTCTGATTCAGCAGGAGCGATCGACATGGCATTGACGCAAGGAAAGTTGTTAGACGCCGTGCCCCCTTTGATAGTGGATCTGGACGGAACACTTTTACGTTCAGATCTATTACTTGAAACCTTCCTAGCCTATGTTCGGAAAAAACCAACCGGGGTTGTTTCCGTTCTTGGCTGGTTGCGTCAGGGCAAGGCCGAACTCAAGGAAGGGCTGGCTCTGGCCGCTGAGCTGGATGTAGCCGTGCTGCCCTACGATCCCGAGGTGCTGGGGTTGATCCGCCAGGCTCGGCGAGAGGGGCGTGAGGTGGTGCTGGCCACCGCCAGCCATCGTACCTTGGCCGAACGCATCGCCGCGCACGTGGGGGAATTCGACGATGTGTTCGCCAGCGAGCAGGGCCTGAACCTTTCCGCCGAGCGTAAACGGGCCCTGCTGGTAGCGCGCTATGGGGAGGGCGGCTTCGATTACCTGGGCAACTCTCGGGACGACCTGGCGGTATGGCCCAGCGCCCGAGAAGCGATAGTGGTCAACCCTGACGCCGGGGTCGAGCGCAAGGCTCGGCGGCTCGCCCAGGTAAGCCAGGTGATCGATTCCAACCCGCCGAGCCTGCGTCTTTGGTTCAAGGCGCTGCGCCTGCATCAATGGATGAAGAATCTGCTGATCTTCGTCCCGCTGCTGGCGGCGCACCTGCTCGGTCAACCGCAGCAGTTGCTCAACGGAGTACTGGCGTTTTTCTGCTTTGGCCTGTGCGCTTCCAGCGTATACGTGCTCAATGATTTGCTGGACCTGAACGACGACCGCCACCACCGCACCAAGCGCAACCGGCCCTTCGCCAGTGGGCGCCTGCGCCTGGGCCATGGACTGCTGGCAGTGCCCTTGCTGCTTACGGCGGCCTTTGGCGCCGCGGCCATGCTGCTGCCGTGGCAGTTCAGCGCGGTGCTGGGCGCCTATTACCTGCTGACCCTGGCCTATTCCCTGTACCTCAAGCGGCAGATGACGGTGGATGTGATTGTGCTGGCCATGCTCTACACGGCGCGGATCATCGCCGGCGTGGCCGCCTTCAGCGTGCCGCTGACGTTCTGGATACTGGCGTTCTCCATGTTCATCTTCCTCAGCCTGGCATTGGTCAAGCGCTACGCCGAACTGCGCGAAGCGCGTTCGCGCGACATGCACGCCATGACCCGCGGCCGCGGTTATTACCCCGGCGACCTGGACATGATCGCTTCCCTGGGCGCCGCCTCTGGCTACCTGTCAGTGATGGTGCTGGCGCTTTACATCCATGATGGCGCCACGGCGTCCTTGTACGCCTTTCCCCATGTGATCTGGCTGGCCTGCCCCTTGTTGCTGTTCTGGATCACTCGGGTATGGATGCTGACTCATCGCGGCGAAATGAACGACGATCCGGTAGTGTTCGCCATTCGCGACCGTATCAGCCAGGTAATCGGCCTGTTGTTCGGTGTCGTGTTCTGGGTAGCCACATGAGCCTCAACTCCTGGGGGCGGGTGCCGCATGCACCGCAACAAGGCCACGGTTGCGGCTGGCGTAGCGAGCTGGCAAAGGCCGCGGCTCGGGTAGTGAAAGGTCATGGCAGCACCCTGCCGTATGGCAATGGGCGCAGCTACGGTGACAGTTGCCTGGCCAGCAGCGACCAGGTGCTGACCATGCGCCGGCTGGACCGGCTTATCGAGGCAGACTGGGCCGCGGGGGTTGTCGAGGTCGAGGCCGGCATGACCCTGGCCGAACTGCTGGCGCTGGCCATCCCTCGCGGGTGGTTTCTGCCGGTAACTCCAGGAACCCAGTTCGCCACCGTGGGCGGCGCCATCGCCAATGACGTGCACGGCAAGAACCATCACCGCCGCGGCACTTTCGGCCATCACCTGATCAGCTTCAGCCTGTTGCGCCATGGGGAGGGATCGCTCCATTGCAGCCCGGACGAGCAGGCCGAACTCTTCGCCGCCACCATCGGTGGGCTGGGGCTTACCGGGATCATCTGCGCGGCGCGCATTCGCTTGATCCCCATTCGCGCCAGCCAGATCGACACCCAGACGGTGCGCTTCGGTGGGTTGGATGAATTCTTCGCCCTTTCCGAAACCCTGGACAGCCAGCACGAGTATGCCGTGGCCTGGGTGGATTGCCTGGCACGCGGCGCTCAGCGCGGGCGTGGGGTATACATCGTGGGCGACCATGCCGCCTATGGGTCTCTGGATACAGGCGGCCAGCCCAGGTTGCGGGTGCCGCTGACGCCGCCGGTATCCTTGGTGAACCGCTATTCCCTCAAGCCATTCAACAGTCTGTACTGGCATGCGCATCCCAAGGTACTGACCCAAGGGCGCAGCCACTACGAGCCTTTCTTCTACCCATTGGACCAGATTCTGCACTGGAACCGCATCTACGGCCGGCGAGGCTTCCAGCAATACCAGTGCGTGCTTCCTGAACGTAGCGCCAGGGCGGCGCTGGGACAGTTGCTCGAGCAGATCGCCGCGGCCGGAGAAGGCTCTTTCCTCGCGGTACTCAAGCGTTGCGGCCACTTGCGTTCGCCTGGCTTGCTGTCCTTTCCAATGGCCGGTGTGTCCCTGGCGCTGGACTTCCCGCAAAGCCCCGCGTTGGGGGAACGTCTCTTTCCCCGGTTGGACGCGCTGGTCCGTGAAGCCGGCGGCCGCCTCTATCCGGCCAAGGATGCGCACATGAGCGGCGCCGATTTTCGCCATGCCTACCCGGCCTGGGAGCGCGTCGAAGCCCTGCGCGACCCCACGCTGATGTCTCGTTTCTGGAACAGGGTCACCCAATGAAAAAAGTGCTGATCATCGGCGCCACCTCCGGCATCGCCAGCGCCTGCGCCCGCCTCTGGGCGGTGGAGCGCTGCGAGTTCTTCCTGGTGGCGCGCAATGTCGAAAAGCTGGAGTTGACCGCCAGCGACCTGCGCGCCCGTGGCGCTGGCCCTATCCACACCCATTTGATGGACGCTACCGCCTTCGCTGCCCATGCCGCGATGATGGCTGCCTGCCTGGCCGCCCTGGGGCAGATCGACATTGCCCTGATCGCCCATGGCACGCTGCCGGACCAGGCTGCGTGCGAGCAGGACGTGACCACCGCCATCAAGGAGTTCACCAACAACGCCACCTCGGTGATCGCCCTGGGCACCTTGCTGGCCAACCATTTCGAGCGCCAGCGCTGTGGCACCCTGGCGGTGATTTCCTCGGTGGCCGGCGACCGGGGCCGAGGCTCCAATTACCTCTATGGTGCGGCCAAGGCAGCGGTGACCACTTTCTGCGATGGCTTGCAGGCGCGCCTGTTCAAGGCAGGTGTGCACGTGGTGACCATCAAGCCAGGCTTCGTCGATACTCCCATGACCCAGGGCCTGCCACTGCCCGCGGCCCTGGTAGCCAGCCCGGCGGCGGTGGCGCGACGGATCGTGCAGGGCATCGGTGCCCGCGCCTCCACGCTCTATGCGCCCGGGTTCTGGGCGCTCATCATGTGGGTGATCCGTGCCATTCCGCAGCCGTTGTTCAAGAGGCTCAAACTGTGACCGCCCTGGCCGCCGGCGGCACCTGGCAGTACCGGGCCGTGGCGCTGTCCGTGGTGGCCTCGGCGTTGGGTTACCTGCTGTTTTCGCTCTGGGCCGGTTGGCAGCCGGTAAGCCATGCGGTGCTGGCCGTGGGTCTGGGCGGCACCTTGCTGGCCTTGGGCATGTCCCTGGTGAACTACGGTCTGCGTTTCATTCGCTGGCAAACCTACCTGGGGCTGATGGGGCACAGGGTGCCCTGGGCCACCAGCTGGCGCATCTACCTGGCCGGCTTCGCCCTGACCACCACCCCAGGGAAGGCCGGCGAAGCGCTGCGCGGGGTGCTGCTCAAAGACCATGGTGTGCCTTGGCCGACCAGCCTTGCGGCCTTCTTCAGCGAGCGGCTTTCGGACCTCTTCGCCGTAGTGCTGCTGACCCTGTTCGGCCTTAGCCTTTACCCCGAAGCCAAGCCGCTGATCTTCCTGGGGCTGGGCCTGGTGGGTGGCGGCTTGCTGGTGCTTTCCCAAAGCCGCCTGCTGGCCTGGGTCGGACGCTGGCTCGCCATGCAGTCTGGCCGCTGGGCACGCTTGCTTGGCACGCCGCTGCAGATCGTGCTCGAAGCCCAGCGCTGCCATCGCCCGGCCATGCTTGCCTGGTCCACCGTCCTTAGTGTGCTGGCCTGGAGCGCCGAGGCGCTGGCCTTTCATTGGATCCTGCAGTGGATGGGCGCGGATGTGCCCCTGGCCTTTGCCGTGTTCGTGTACGCCCTAGCCATGCTTGCCGGCGCGATCAGTTTCATGCCCGGCGGGCTGGGCGGCACCGAGGCGGTGATGGTGGGATTGCTGGTGTGGAAGGGCATGTCCGGCGCCGACGCCGTGGCCGCCACCGTACTCATTCGCTTGGCTACCCTGTGGTTCGCGGTGGGGCTGGGCGCGCTGATGCTGATGCGCGGTCGCCGCGATGCGCGCGCTTGAATCGTTCAAGGAGATGACACCCGTGAAGCAAGGACCCTTCGCTTACCCCCTTGGCCCCCGGGCTACCCCACTGCGTGGCCCCTGGGCGCTCCTGCTCCTGGCCCTCGCCATTACGGCCAGCTTCCTGGCCTCCAGCGGGCCGGTACAGTGGATGGACAATGGCATGTTCCTGGCGGACGCCTCCATCGGCCGCTACTTCAGCGAAACCCTCGGTCCTCTCGACCACCCGCTCTATCAATTCTTCAATACGGCGGTGTTCGAGCTGTTCGGTACCCAGGTGTTGAGCCTGCTCAATTCCATCCTGTTGCTGCCCCTGGCCGCGTCGCTGTATTGGCTGGCAGTGAACCTGGGCGCCCAGCGCAACCTGGCTATGCTCGGCGCCGCCGTGGCCGTGCTAGCCCATGCGGTGTTCTGGGTGTCCACCAAGGCCGAGGTGTATCTGTTCCATGCCCTCTTCGTAATCGCCGCCTATGCCCTTTACTTCGAGCGCCGCGGCAGCCTGGGCGCAGTGAGCAAGCTGCTGTTGATCGGCCTGTTCACCGGCATGGCGGCCAGCATCCATCAGCTGACTTTCATTGTGCTGTTGCCCCTGTATCTGCGCCTGCTGATGGAACAGCGGACACGCCTGCTGCTGACGCTACCGGCCTTTGCCCTAGGCTTCGCCACTGCCTACCCGGCCATGTTCAATGACTTGGATTCAGGCCTTTCCCTGTTCCAGATCGCCCGTCACTATCTCACCGGCGCCACGCCCTTCGAAAGCAATCCCAACTGGGAAGGCAGCATGCTGCGCTTCGACACTATGTGGCATGAGAAAAACTCCGTGGCCTTGCTGTGCCTGTCTCTGTTGGGGCCACAACTGCTCGGGCTGTTGTGCTACCCCAAGGACAGCCGCCTGCGCCTGGTATGGTGGGCGCTGTTGCTCGATTTCATTTTCGCCGCGTCCTATAACGTGAACGACCGCTTCACTTTCTTCCTGCCCGGCGCCTGCTTCGCCGCCATCCTGGGCGTGCTGTGCCTGCGTCAGTGGCTGGGGAATTCACGCTTGGCCAGCTCGGTGCTTCTGGCTTCGGTGTTCTGCTCCCCAGCGGCGCTGCTGTTCATGTGGATGCTCTATTGCGCCGGCCTCGTGCCCCTGCCCGTACATGCCGAAGCGCTGCCCTATCGCAACGACATCCACTATTTCATGGTGCCCTACCTGCGCGACCGCTCCGCCGAAGACTTCGCCCGCTACTACGAAACCTCGGCACCAGCCGGTGCGCTCATCGTCAGCGACTGGACACCCATGGGCGCGCTGCGCTCGGCCCAGGCCGCCGGTGCGTTGCAAGGACGCAGCTTCGAGTCCTGTGACAATGCCAGGGATTTGAGTACGTACCTGAAAGGGGCCGGTGCGTTCCTGCCGCGCATGAGTTACTGCGACAGCCTTACCATGCGTTACAAGTTGGAGAAACTGGTGGTGGGGTACCAACTATCAAGTAAATGAGGCCGAGGCGGGGCCAGACTGCGTGAGGCTTCATTCAACGTCGTTTCGATTGTTGCTGGGACTGAGCCCCTATCGCGGCGTCTTCGATACTGCCGACGATGACTTGCAACAGCACAGAGGCCTTTTCCAACCCATGCATAGAGTCGCTGCCTGAATAGTCAGGGAACCAGGGACGTGCATGGTGAAGACTCCGTGTGCATTCTAGAGCTGCCACGCGTCGTCGCCAAACAAAGGGTGGCAGCTGTACGCAGGTTGGCGAACCGGGACACACGGAACCCGGCAGACAAGCTTGTCTCCCGCGAACAGCCGCCATGACTCGAACTGCGCATACAAAAAGTGTCGGCAGCGGAAATGGGCGCTGTTGCGCCGTGTAGTCTTCAGGTCGCCAAACCTGGTCGCCGTATTTGCAGCGACGGGCGAACCATAGCGGCTACCAAGACGCGGCGCAAGCACAGGCCTCTACGGGTTAGTAGCATTAAAAGGGGGCTAGGTAAGCGCAGCTTTCACGCCAGGTTGGGCGGAGCCTTATGCCGCTTGAAGCGAAACGTCGGTATGACTCGGGGTGGGGTTGCTATCGATCCAGGCTGTGTGAAAACCCTAACTGAAAAATTAGGAAGGCGTCTCTATGCAAAATCTGCAGCTTAGGAAGTGGTAAGTAGACTCAGATTTCGCGTAGGAGCGCGGTTTTGAGGTTTTCAACTGTCTTCGCTTTCAAAAACGTTTTCAGACAGCCTGGACCCATAGCAGCCCTTTGAGGAGGAGCGGCATCGACAAGGAAAAGCAACCGACCTGGTAGCACAGGCCAGAGGACGAGCCAGCCTGGTCACCACCAAGGTTGGCCGATGCGCATGCACCGAAGCTGGAGGCCGGTCTTCAAGCGAGGCAGTGCAAGACAGGCTTTGTCGCTGCATGAGGAGCACTCGTTACTTTCTTATTTTAAAGACCGGCCTGACCGCACTCCCGCCAGACCCCTTAAATTCTTTGTCTATTCTCAGGTCGATTCAAGCACTGTGCACTGGACAGTCCCAAATCAAGGAACAACCTGATGGCCACCATTTTCAATGTCAAAGACTACGGCGCTGTCGGCAATAGCCGCGCCGATGACACCCAGGCGCTGCAAGCGGCAATCGATGCTGCAGCGGCGGCCGGTGGCGGTACGGTGTACATACCCGATGGCAGATACAAAGTAAGTACCCAGTCCCCTGGCACGGTGCTAGTGCTCAAGGATAACGTCAACCTGCAAGGGCAAAGCCGTTCAGTGACAATAGAGCTGGATGAAAAGACCTCAGCCGGCGATATCGACGGCATCATTCATATCAGTGGCACCAATACCAGCGCCCAGGACATCAGAGTGGAGGGCCCTACCCCCTATAACGGCGAAGTCAGTGCCTGGTCCATCGGTGATGGAATAAAGGTGATCCTCGACCGTATCAGCGCCAGCGGCGTTACCGGGTTCGGTATAGACCTGCGCGCAGAGGGCAGTCAGGTTCAGCTCACTAATTCGAGGTCCGACTTCAACGACGGGGGCGGTATCGTCGCCGCGGGGCTCGTGAACAGTATCTTGAGCGACACCTCGGTTTCAGACAACGGTGGAACCGGGCTGGACGTGACCGGCCCGCTGACTGTCCAAGACATGCACATCTTCAACAACAGCGGTCACGGCATTGTCGTCCAGGGCGACGACCAAGGGCGAGCCGCGACGCTGGTGGCAGGCAATTCCAACAGTAACTCAGGCGCAGGGGTGCTGGTCGAAAATGCCCAAGGGGCTTTGATTGACCATATGTGGGTTGACGATAGTGGAGGCTCGGGGATCGTTGTTAAAAACTCCAACAATACCAAGATCCTCTCCAGCGAGATCGACAGCAATGTCCAGTACGGGACCGGGCCAGAAATCCTGCTCGAGGAAAGTACCGGCACCCTGGTGCAGGGCAACACCATCGGCGATCAGACCAAGCCCGAGGCGGGGCATTCTACCTATGGGGTTGAAGAGCGCGGGCATAGCGACGCAAGCCTGATCGTCGATAATTTCATCACCGGTACTTCCGACGGCGAGGTCAAGGTGCTCGGCGCAACCACCCGCGCAGCCAATACTGCGGTAGTAATGACCACCTTCGGCACCGCTGGCGATGATACGATTTCGCATTATCAGGCGACATACGACACCCTGGTGTACGGTGGCGGTGGGCGGGATACCCTTATTGGCGGAACCGGAGACGACACCCTGATAGGTGGCGCAGGGGCGGACCTGATGTCGGGCTACGAGGGTAATGATACCTTCCGTTTCACCCGCATCAGCGATAGCTACAGCACCGCCACGGCAAGCTTTGCCGACACCATCACCCGCTTCGATGTCAGCCGCGACAGCATTGATGTCACCAGCATTGGCTTCAAGGGCTTGGGCGACGGGCATCACGGCACCCTGGCACTTACGTACAGTGCCTACGACAATCTGACCTACCTAAGAAGCCTTGATGCCAACGCCCATGGGCAAGCCTTTGAGTTGATCCTGGACGGGAATTATCAAGATAGCCTGACCAATGACAACTTCCTTGCATTGGTAAAGGGTACCGGTGGGGATGACATGCTGCATGGCACCGCCGGTGGGCCCGATACGCTGGTGGGCGGGGATGGCGCAGACTCGCTTTACGGCCGCGGTAGCGCCGATCGCCTGGTTGGAGGCGGGGGCGCTGATCGCCTGGCCGGGGGCGCTGGTGCCGATACCTTCGCCTATACCCGCACTAGCGATAGCCAGGTGGATGCCGCCGGCAGGGACCAGGGGCGCGACCTGATCTTGGATTTCAAAAGCTCGGAACATGACCAGCTTGACCTCACCGCCCTGGGCTTCACCGGCTTGGGTGATGGCTACGGTACGACGCTCAAGCTCTCCTACGACCCCGGCGCCAACGTCACTCGGCTGAGCTCGCTTGAGCTGGACGAAGCAGGTAACCGCTTCCAGATCGCTTTCGCGGGTGACCGCCTGCTGGACCTGGGCACGAATACCCTACAGTTTGCAGTGGCCGACCAGCTCAGGGTCATGTCGTTGTTCGATAACGATTACGTCGATATCACTGGAACCTCGAAAAGCGACACGCTGACCGGGTCAGCAGGCGACGAGCATATATATGCGCTGGCGGGCAACGATGTGGTGAAAGGGGGCGCAGCCCAGGACACCTTGGTGGGCGGATCTGGCGTGGACCGGCTGACAGGAGGCACCGGTAATGACTACTTCGTTTTCCAGAACGTCGAAGACAGCTATCGCACTGCCGACCGTAGCTACAGCGATGTGATTACGGACTTCGGGCAAGGCTATGATTATCTCGATGTGCGCGCCTTGGGCTTTACCGCCCAAGGTAACGGCCTCGACCACACGTTGAAGATCGATTACAACGAAGCACTTGATCGCACCTATGTGCGTAGTCTTGAAGACGATGATCAAGGCCGATACTTCCAGATAACCGTGAAGGGCAATCACTTGGCCGACTTCCAAAATGGCGACGGGATATCTTTTGCCCCGGTTGGCACGGCCTTCGCCTCCACGCCGGTTGAGCCGTTAGGTGTCGCCACCACATCCGCCGATCACGCCTTGGATTGATTGAATCCATACCCTGACGCGCTCGCCACACAATGGGGGCATGGCAGGGTATGGAGCGCAGCAGTGTTCGCACGCAGTACCGATCACGCCGCCAGCTCATGCTCACTCCGCGGCGTGACGCCTACGAGGGCTACCTCCACGGGCGCGCCTTCGGTCGTTGCCAAGTCGCTGGCCACCGGCGCGTGCATCGTACTGGCCGCGAACACGAAGTTACGGTGTGCCAGGCCAGTAACGTCCCCTTCGAGGGCCAGCTCAAAGGTGTGGCCCTGGGCATCTGCTTCCAAGCTGCGTACATAGGTACGGTCCGAGCCTTCGTTATAGATCACCTTGAGGGTGCCCTTGGTGCCATCCCCCAAACCTGTGTAGCCCAGCGCGGCAACGTCCAGCGTGTCCTTGCTCAGCTCAAAATGGCTGATAAGGTCTGCCTGCCCTCGGTAGGTATCGCTGGCGTTCTCGAAGCGGAAGGTATCTTTGGCCGTGCTGCCAATCAAGTGGTCGGCTCCGCCGCTTCCCACCAAAACGGTGTTTTCGCCTGGGTTGTAGAGCACGTCATACGCCTGGCTGCCCGTCAGAGTGTTATAGAGGCTGCCTGTAGCAGGCCCATCGGCAAAGATGAACTGATCCGCATCACTGCCTACGGCGGACGCGAGGCGCCCTGCATAGTCCAGGTTCAACACGAAGCGACCGTCGTAAAAGTCAGATTCGTAGGATTGCACCACTACATGGCCTACAGCGGCGTCGTACCCGTAATGGAGGGTGTTATTGTAGCCATCCCCCAACCCGGTAAACCCTAGAGCTGAGACGTCGATCAGGTCGCCTTTGCCGTAGGCGAAGTGGGTGATCAGGTCAACCTCCTTATAATCCTCCCTCTCATTGGCGTGACTGTCGGTCAGGTTGCTGTACAGGTACGTGTCCCTGCCACTGACACCGTGCAGCTGGTCGGCACCTGAACCGCCAATGAACACGTTGCCTACGGCTTTGCTACCGTACAGTTCATCCGCCCCTCCACCGCCATCGAGTACGTATTGCTTGGTAGAAGCGCTGTAATCGAGGGTGTCATTGCTCCCAGTGCCTGTGCCCCGAAGCACGAAGTTGCTGGTGCCCAGGCTGGCACTCACATCACCTTTGATACGCACCTCGAAGTAATAGCCGTCGTAGCTGGCCTCCATGGAGCGGACGTAGGTTAGGTTCCGGCCTGCGTCATAGCTCACCGCTACGTCACCGTTATAGCCATCGCCCACCCGCTGAAGCCCCAAAGCCGTGAGGTCCAGGCGCGAGGAGGTGTTCCAGTCTGTGATCAGGTCGGAATGGGACACCCCATTGATCCCATAGCTGTCGTACACCGATTTGAATACGTAGGTGTCAGCCTGGCCGCCGCCGGTGAGGGTGTCTACTCCAGAACCGCCTTCTTGCACGTCTCGCCCGGTACCACCATGCAACACATCGTTGCCTGCATCGCCATACAGGTAATTGGATGCGGTGTTCCTCGCGGTGATGGTGTCGGCAGCCGCGGTGCCTTCCCAGTAGGCTTGGCCCCGAGGCCCGGCCTGAGGGGTAATCTGTGGATGAGTCACAGCGGTAATCAGGTTGGCGTTGGTGAGGCTGGTGGCCAGGTTACCGTCAAATGCCAGCTCGAAGCGGGTGCCGTCGCGTTGCAGCTCATAGTTACGCAGCAGCGTTAGGTCGTTCGCCGGGTCATAGATGATTTTCAGCGTGTCGTGATTGCCGCTGCCCAAACCGGTAAAGCCGGCTGCGGATACATCTAGCAGGTCCTGGCTGACGTCGAAATTGAAGACTGTGTCTTCTTGCACGTCGGGATCCAGTGGATTTATGAAGGCCGCGCGTTTGCCCTCTGTGCTGTCATGGCGGTCCAGATACACGAAGGTGTCGGCACCGGCACCGCCGTAAAGATCATCGCCATCGTCATAGCCAATCAGACGTGCCCCTTCGCTGCCTGCCAGGAGTTCGTCGCTCCCTCCGTCCGAGCCGCTGACTGTGTTGTACCGTGCAGCCGTTGGGGTGCTGCCTGCGAAGTAGAACAGGCCTTTGTCCACTTCAGTGGCCGGATAACCGTCCCGGTACCAACCGTCCAGGTAGAAATGCATCAGGAAGCGGTTGCCTTGGGCATCGGCTTCCAAAGACTCGGCCACGTAATAGCCATGAAGCTGGTCATAGCTGAACTTGAGTGTGCCATTGTAGCCATCGCCCAGCCCGGTAAAGCCTAGAGCGGACACGTCTATGACGTCACGGCCGCTGAGGACGGACCAGATATGGTCGACCCGCGCCGCTCCGGTTTCGTCGTTGACGAAGCTATCGGACACCGCTTTGTAGAGGAAGGTATTCTGAGCGCCGTCGTCCCAGTGGGCGGCAAGATAAATCGTATCGGCGCCCCCGCCGCCATAAAAAGTATTGGTGCTATCCTGGTCACCGCCGTCAGACAGTTTGTCATTGCCTGGACCGCCATTGATGACGTACGAGCCCTTAGAGGGTCGATCATCAAACTTGTAATCCTCGGAGGTCGCATCCACCTGCAGAATGAAATTGTCCTCGGTCAGGGGGTGGCTTAGCTTCCCCTGCAGGCGGACTTCGAAATAGTTGCCGTCGCTGTTGGCCGCTGTAGCGCGCACAAAGGTGATGTCGCTTGCTGTGTTGTAAGTGATGTCCAACTCAGCAAGCTTCAATCCCAGCGCGGTCAGGTCCAGGCGGTCCGTGGCGCGCCAGTCGGTGATCAGGTCGGAATGCGATCCCTGGGCATTGCCATAGCTGTCGCTGAGGGCGGTAAACACGAAGTTGTCTCGGCTGGCGCCACCGGTCAAGGTGTCCACGCCGGCGCCACCGACCAACACGTCAAAGTTACTGCTCGCAACCAAGGCATCCGCCCCGGCGCCTCCTTGAAGGTACACAGGCGATGTGCCGCGAATAGCCAGGTCATCACCGGCGCTTGTACCTTCATAGGCGGTGTAAAGGCCACGGCTTTTGACAGCAATGTCACCTTGTACAGCGGCTGCGGCGCCCTTCGGAATGCTCATGGGTAGTCCTTGTCGAGTAGGAGACAGGCGCCGACGACGGACTGGAGCCAAGTGTATTCAGCGGATCAGACAGTTGCCAGGAGATACCGTTCTGACTTGAGCCCCTAAGGCTGTCGCTGACCCACGCCGCAGTTAGGGAGTGACTGCTTCGGGTCGATTCTGTTGAAAAAGTCGGATTTCAGTTCGCTTGAACTCAGGCACGGCCACCACCGGAGAACCTACTCACCACATTGAGTGGTTTCTCGGCCCTTCGTTGACCTTTACTGCTCGGTTATTGGGTTAGTTTGAGGTTTTTTGCTTCGTGCAGGCGCACCTATCCCGTAACTGGCGGACCTTGAGATTTAAGTTTGGCCAGCCGTCGCAGGTTCTGCACCGCAGCGGCCAGCGTGAACTCATCGGTCGCGCCACTCATGCCACGTAGTCGCAAGCGATCCAATTTCAGGATGCGCTTGAGGTGGGCAAACAACATTTCGACCTTCTTACGTTCGTGGCGAGAGCGCACGTACTCCGGCGTCGCTGCGATGCGCCGAGCCACATCACGCGCGGCTTCATGGACGCTGCGGGCAATCTTGCGAATCGAAGTGTTCGGGCAGCACTTGGCTTTCATCGGACAGGCCGCGCAGTCGGTCTGCCTGGATCGGAAGATGATGGTGTTGGCTTTGGTGACGTGCGAACGCCCGTTCTTGAAGGCACGCCATTCGCTGCGTAATACGTTGCCGGCCGGGCAGCGGTATTCCTCAGTCTCTTCATTCCAGTGGAAATCGTTGCTCGAGAAACTGTCGTTCTTGCGCTCGGTTTTGTCCCATACCGGCACATGCGGCTCGATGTCTTTTTCCTCCACCATCCAGGCCAGCATCGGCGCGGTACCGTAAGCGGTGTCGCCAATGAGGCGTTCCGGCTTGATGTCGAACTGCGCTTCGACCCGATCGATCATCGTCTTGGTGCTCTCGACTTCTGCGGTTCGATGAGCCGGTGTGGGTTCCACATCCATGATCACGCCGTGCTCGGTATCGATCAGATAATTCGTAGAGTAAGCGTAGAAAGCTGGGCCGCCCGGTGCAGCCGTCCAGCGGGCTTGAGGATCCGTCAGCGATAGGCGTTTCGGTAGCGTTTCGGCCAGGGCCTCCTCATCGAGGGCTTCAAGGTACTCACGCACGGCGCGGGTGCTCAGGGACGGATCGCTCCAGTTGACCGGTTCATCACCCGGTACGCCGCGCTGCCGACTCGCATCTGCTTTGATGATGCTGGCGTCCACGGCAAAGCCTTCGCCCTTGACCAGGCCTGCGTCCATGCAGCGACGCAGCACTTCATTGAACAACCAGCGAAACAGATCGCTGTCCCGGAAACGGCCATGTCGATTTTTGGAAAACGTCGAGTGATTGGGTACTTCATCTTCAAGGCTCAACCGGCAGAACCAGCGATACGCCAGGTTCAAATGGGCCTCTTCGCACAACCGCCGCTCTGAGCGAATGCCGTAGCAATAGCCCACGATCAGCATGCGGATCATCAGTTCAGGATCAATCGACGGGCGCCCAATCGGGCTATAGAAATCGGCGAGGTAATGGCGCAGATCGCTCAGATCGAGACACTGATCAATGCTGCGCAGAAGGTGATTGGCTGGGATGTGATCTTCAAGGTTGAACGAGTAAAACAGTCGCTCCTGCCCACTCGATAACTGTCCCATCATGTTGCGTGCTTCCCTGCTGGCCAATGCAGATATTTTGCCGCAGGCCAGACAGGGGAGCTACTTTTTCAACAGAATCGGTCGATAGCTGTCCCTGGCCAGCCTCGGTTTTGTCATTTTCCGTGAACAGCCCGGTACGCGGGCCTGTAAGCTATTCAGGAGGAGGCCCGCTGGCAACTCTCGCAGGATCGTCCGCGATTCGTCACCAATCCTGACAGAGAGCCCCATGACTACACCTGTCCGCCGCGCAACATCCCTTCGCGCTGGTCAACTCAAACACTTAATTCGCGTTGCCGGTATAACCGGGCGTATGCCTGAGCGTGACGTGCTTTTGCTATGGCTGAACCACACCACCGGCATTCGAGTCACCGAGCTGGCCTTGCTGGAGGTCGCAGACGTGCTTTATCCCAGCGGAGCCATCAGGCTGGAGGTGTATCTACGTGCAGACATCACTAAGGGCTGCCGACCGCGCAATGTGTACCTGACCCACGCTCGATGCCTTGCCGCTCTGGACGGCTGGATCGCGGTTCGCTTGCGGCGCCGCTGGAGCCTTTCCAGCACAGACGAATACCGGGGCCTGCGCCCAGGTTCAAAGCTGGTCACCACGCACAAGGGCCAAGCCTTTGAACTGGCGTTCAAGAACCGCGAGCTTGCCAGTGCGCCAGAGGTGTACCGGGCGTGTGATTCGCTCCAGCAGACCATCAGCAGGCAGGCCGGCATCAAGCAGGGGTCGTCGCACGGCGGCAGACGCTCCCTAGCGGCCAAGGTGTTGGTCGCAACCGGAGATGTGGCGACGGATCAGACCATTCTTGGCCATCAGCACCTGGATCACAGCAAGCCCTATTCAAGCGAAGAATCAAGCCGTTCGGTTACCCACCGACATGGCCTATGAAGGCGTCGGTGAGCTTGAGATTTCGCGGGAAGGTGACGTGATCACTCTGCGACCTGCGCGTCCATCCTGGTCATCTTTCTCTGACTTGTCGAAGGCAGATGCTGAGTTTCTGCAAGAGCGCCCCGCTGTGGTCGGCGATGAAGGCAGGTTCAATCTGTGACCACCTACATGCTGATACCTGCCTCTGCTCATTCATCATGCGTGAACACCCGGAAGCAGTGATCAAACGCTTGGCTACCGAAGTTGAGCAGGGCAAGCGGATTGTTATTTCGGCCATCACCTGCGCAGAAATGCGCTATGGCCAGATCGGGAAGAAGGCCTCGGCCAAGCACAAGATGCTGGTGGATGAGTTTGTGAAACGGCTGGATGCCGTGGTGTCGTGGGATCAACGAGCAATCGATGCCATCGTTGAGGTCATGCGTGTGTTGGTCAAAGCAGGCACACCCATTGGCCCTAACGACACGGCTATTGCGGGCCATGCAATCGCTATCGGCTGTACGCTGGTGACCAACGACGTGCGTGAATTTGGCCGTGTTCCTGGCCTTGTTTACGAAGACTGGGTTCAAGAAGAAGTCGTGACCATGGCACAACTGATCGAGGGGCTACGCTCGACCGTGGCGAGCAGGCAACCAAGAACGCCGTGAAGGTGTCGTTTTGGTATGGAACGGCGGGGTGTACGGCTGGAAGGATGAGCTACGCGACCTGGCCTGCGAGTGCCCAAGTGCGTATGCCGTAGACAAGGCCGGGCTGATCTTCAAGGCCGAGGGCGGCGACGATTACAACGGTGCAAAAGCGTGGGTCGCGGTAGTACTGCTGGCTTCGCAAGCGTGCCGTTCGGATCGATGGCAGCGAGGTTTGGTGGCAGAGCGAGCTCCTGAATCTGCGTTGCGACACCGGCTTGGGGCATATCAAGGTGAGTATGAGGTGAGCCCGAACCGACTGCGATTCCCCCGCAACTGGCCAAGCCTGTTCCGAGACTGACACGACCACGGAAAGCAGGGGCGATTCACTTTCTCAGAAAGAACATTCACCCCATCCATCTTGTGGCGGGCGCGTTGATCATTCCTGGCGTTACGGGTTTGAGCACGGGTTGACCGGCTTGCTATGCGCGCCGAGGCATCAGCCCAGAAGCCTCACCACGGCCTGCTTGAACTCACCGATTGAAAATGGCTTGGGCAGCAACTGCATCTGGCTTTCACCAAAGCCATTCACTGGCGTAGCGGTTTCCGAAAAGCCTGAGATAAACAGCACCTTGGCCGTGGGGTGCGCTTCAAGGGTGGCCGAGGCGACTTCGTCTCCACTGATGCCACCGGGCAAGGCAATGTCCGTCACCAACAGCTCAAGGTCCCTGGTTTCCTGTAGCCGCTGCATGGCCTGGGCGCCGGTTTCGCTCTTGATCACGGTATGGCCCATGTCTTCCAACGCCTGGGCCACCAGGTCGCGGATGGCGCCTTCGTCGTCAAGCACCAACACCGAGCCGCGTGGGGCGGTGCTTTCCATCACCGAGGCTGAGGGCTCGGCCGAGCTGCCCGCGTCGAACGCCCCCTGATGAAGCGGCAGGAAAAGGCTTACCGCGGTGCCTTCGCCCGGCACGGACTCGATGTGTACATCACCGGATGATTGCCGAGCGAAGCCATAGACCATGGATAAGCCAAGCCCCGTGCCTGATCCCAGGGGCTTGGTGGTGAAAAAGGGGTCGAAAGCGCGTTCCAGTACCTTGCTGGACATGCCGGTGCCGGTGTCCGATACCCGTATCTGTACATAGTCCCCGGCGGGCCGGGCAGGCAGCGCCTGTGCTGGCTGCTGGGTGATTCGAAGCACCTCAACGCGCAGGCGTCCGCCCTTGGGCATGGCGTCTCGGGCATTGATGCAAAGGTTGAGCACGGCATTTTCAAGCTGGTGGCCGTCGCAGAAGCAGAGAAGGTGCTCTTCCGGGGTAAGCACTTCGAACTCGATACGTGGGGTCAGAGTCCGGGCGATCAGCTCTTTCATCCCGCGAATCTGCTTGATCGGGTCTACCACATGACCGGCCAACGGTTGTCGGCGGGCGAAGGCCAGCAGCCGATGGGTGAGAGAGGCGGCGCGGGTGGAGGCGCTTTTGGCCAGCACCAGGTAGCGCGGCAGCTCGGAGAACCTGCCTTGGTCGAGGCGGCTTTCGAACATGTCCAGGCTGCCGGTGATCACGGTCAGCAGGTTGTTGAAGTCGTGGGCCAAGCCGCCGGTGAGTTGGCCGATGGCGTCCATCTTCTGGCTTTGCTGTAGCTGGGAGCGAACTTCATCCAGGGCCTCCTGGCGGGCTTTCTGCAAGGTGACATCCCGGGCTACAGCAAAGTAGCGCCCGTGTCGCTGGGCGATGCGCCAGTTCAGGTGCAGCAATTCACCATTGGCGCGTTCGCCTTGGGTATCGAGCTCGGCAATGGGCTGTTCGCGCAAGCGCTGCAAGGCCTCGGTGACCTGTTCGGACGTAATGAAGCGATAGAACCCGCCATGCTTGAGCTCTTGCTCGCTACATCCCGTTCGGGCCGGCCAGGCCGGGTTCATGGCCAGCAGCTCGCCGCTTTCGGAAAGGGTACAGATCAGATCGGGAGAGACGTTCCAGATGCCGTCGCGCTCCTGGGTGCGTCGCTCGACTTCTTCCTCCAGGTGCTGGTTCATGCTGTGCACGGAAATCAGGGTGCGTCGTAGAAAAGCGCACACCACGGCCATGGCCAGTGTCACCAGGCCGAAACTGGAGCTGTTCAGCCAGGTCGTCAAATTGTCGGAAGAAAAACCGATAGGCCCGGTGAAAAAAAATTGCGCTGACAGTACAGCCAGGACACAACCCACTAGGGAGGGCCCGACGCCAAACCAGAAGCCGATGATCATCAGTCCGGGAATGAAGAACAGATAAGGTAGCGCCGTCGCAGGAAGCTGCGCGCGCAGGATGCAGCACAGTACGACGATGGCCACGGCCCCTGCGTAGCGAACCGGCCGTTTGAAGCAGGACTGGGCCATGCGGGTCAGCAGAGAAGGAATATGTGCGAAGTAACGACTCAACCAGTACTCCCAGCCGCCTAGCGGTACGCCGACATGCAGTGAACCAGGCGCAACGCCAGTGGTGCCAACACCGTTGTTCGCGCGCGAAAATACAACGATCCAGCGGTACGCCAAAAAGCGAGGCGCTCAGCGACTGCTCATTGTGCTGTATTGAAAGCACGAAGCTGATGACAGGCGCTTGCACCACACCGAGTTAGCACCCGCGTAGGCGCTAGTAGGCCTGGGCGCTGATGGAACAACCCGGGCGCCTGCCCAATGATCGCTCATCCAGCCAGGAGGGCGCTAGCATATGGCAGTGATGCCGCGCGCGGCGCAATCAGCCTTGCCTGCCTGAAAACGCCAAAACCAGGCGGTTATCCAACACCCAACCTAACAGGCAAACCGATGGATATCGCAGGTATCAGCCACGACCGCCCAGGGCCTTGATCAGTTCGGCCTTGGTCATGGTCGAGCGGCCCTTGATATCTTGGCTTCGCGCTTCCTTGAGCAGGCTCTCCTTGCTCTGGGTTTCCAGGGAGGCACCGGAATTGCGGGAATGCCCCTCGCGGGTTTTCGCTGCACGCTTGGCCGAATCCGAACGGGCGGTTTTCTTCTCGCCGGAAGGCGTTTTACTGCCCGAGCCGCCGCTACGCTCGCCGCCACCGGACTGCTTGTTCACCGTGGCCCAGGCCCGCGCTTCGGCCTGGCCTTCAGACATGCCTTTGCGCTCGTAGCTCTCCTCGATGTGCTCGGCCTTGCGTTTCTGCTTGTCGGTATATTTGTCCTTGTCCCCACGTGGCATTGTGGTTCTCCCGGTTGTGTACCTATAGCTATTGAAGCCGAGCGGGGCGCGAAGTGCCGCCGGTCTGGACCAATGGTTGTCCCTTGGGCTCGGTCTTGCAGGCGCGGACGGCACACCCTCGCTAGCACATTGAAGGGCGCATGTTGACGCCAAGCCCGGAACATAGGGCTTTTCAGGACCTACGGGCAGCGTCTCCAGCATCGAATTTGCGCAACCGCAGGTTCATACGCAGGCCATGAAGATGATTTTCCGCCCACATCTCTCCGCCCTGTAAGCGAACCATGCTTCTGGCGATGGCTAGGCCCAGGCCAAAACCATCGCCGCCAGGGCGGTCCGTATGGAGCCGCACGAAGGGCTCGAAAATAGTTTCAAGGGAGGCTTGCGCAATACCTGGGCCATCGTCATCCACCCACAGATGCCAATACGTATTGCAGGCGGCGCCGCCTAACCGGATGTGCCCATCGGCCGGTGAGTAGCGAATGGCATTGCGGACAACGTTTTCCAACGCTTGGACGATACCGTTCAGGTGCGCACTGATGATGCATGGGCCAGGCAGGCTCATGATAAACCGGTCCGCCTCCCAGCCACTTTCGAAACATGCGTTTTCCGTGATCAGTTCCCATACCCGCTCGACATCGATCGGTTCGAGCGGCAAGCGTGGGCGTTCAGTATCCAGCCAAACCAACTCCAATGTGTTATCTACGAGATGACGCATGGCCGTGATTTCTTTGTCGAGCCTCTGCCTTAAGGAGGCTTCATCCAGCTCGTTTTCATTGGCGATCTGGAGGCGGCTCAATGGCGTTCGTAATTCATGAGAAAGGCAGCGCAGGAGGTTGCGCTGGAAGGCAACCGTTTCGGCCAAGCGATCAGCCATATGGTTGAATGCCCTGCCCAGATCGCCCAGTTCATCTTTGCGCATCGTAATGGAAGGTTCGATACGGCGGTCCAGATCGTTCGCGCGAAGCGCATTGGCCTGATCCTGCAACGAGGCCAGGGGGGTGATGAGCATCCTGTAGAGCGAAACTCCCAACACCAGAGCGAGCAAGGAAGGTACCAGGCCATGCAACAGAAACTGTGACCATGGGTTGAAGGCGGAAGGAAACATGCGGGCAGGCAATTGGAGAATCAGTTGGCCATTTACCGGAGGGGCCAAGCCAACGCTCACGTAGGGCATTTGTGGCGAGCGTCGACTCATGGGCATGTCCAGGCCACGGACAAACGTCAGGTTATGTGCCTCCTCAGCGGTCAAGGAGCGGCTCCCCAAAGGACGTAGATCGTTTCCTACCACTATTGCCCATACGCTTTCTCGGCTGGAGAAGTCCCGTAGCCATCGATCGATGCCAGCCTGGCCCTGGCTGAGCCAGGCCCTGCGAGCCTCCCTGCCATAATCTCGAAGCTCGGCTTGCGCCGGCGCAGATAGCCGATAGACCTGTTGTTCTACCTGATAGCCCCATGAACGCCCGACCCAGACGACTATCAGGCACAAGCTCACCAGAAAACCCGACAGCTTCCAAAGCAAGGAATGCCGGCCAGGTACCTTCACGAAGCCGTATCCAAGAGTATGTAGCCTTCTCCCCAGACCGTATCTATACGCCCAGGCCAGCCGATAGCCGCGAGTTTGCGTCGCACGTGGCTGATGTGAAGATCAAGAACCCGATCCTGGCGGGCATACGGGCGGTGAAGTACATGTTGGTAGAGGTGGGCCTTGCTCAACACTTTGCCAGGGTACCTTTGCATGGCTTGGAGCAAGCGAAGTTCTATCGGAGTAAGGTCGGCCGAGGAATGATCCGCCTGGGTGTCAGGTTGGGCTGCATCTGGCGCCGGATTGGTCCGCTGAGTTTGCGCTCGTTCATAGGTCACCCGACGTAGCAGAGCATCGACCCGAACATCCAGCTCCTTGATGCTGAAGGGTTTGGGCAGGTAGTCGTCGGCACCCTGGCTGAAGCCTGTGATGCGGTCTTGCTCTGCGCCCAAGGCTGACATCAGGATTACCGGTACCCGGCACCGCTGCCTAAGGGCTTCGAGGAGCTCCAGGCCGTTCCCGCCAGGGAGCATGATGTCCATGAGAACCAGGTCTACGTTGTCCGCGCAGGCAAGTTCGAGAAACCCTTCGACGTCGAGTTTGACAACAGTGTCGAATCCTCGTCGGCAAAAGTGTTGATGAAGGTGACTCGCCAGCATCGGATCGTCTTCGATTGCAACGATCCGCTTGCGAGCATCAAGGTAGGGCATAGAAAGACTTTAAGATGTGATCAATTCGCATTTGCATCGAAAATCTACTGTGTATGGTCTTTCGCTGCAAGGTTTGCCTTCAATGTTTGCTCCTGTGCCCAGCGCGCGCATTGAGTCACTGCAAAGGACGAAGACGACAGCGCGTAATTGAAGCCCCCCAAATCAAGCGCTAACTTGGTCCGGGTCGTAACGAATGACGAAGCAGGAAAGGGGGTTGAGTAACATAACCGATACGCTCGGTAAAATTTGTAAATGATCTTTAATCACATTCGATATTGATTATCATCTGCGCCGACCGGGCTGCCTCGTGGCCCAGATGCGCCGACGTTTTCGGCGGGTTTGACGCATTCGGATATCGCATTGTGAATTTGTTTTTTTCCAAATCACCATTGGCCTTAGCCCTGCTGGCTGCCGCTTTGCCTACCGCCTTGGCCGCTGCACAGACGCCAACCGATCCCTCGGTTTCGCAGGCAGGGACCAGCAGCGAGGTATTGCTGGACCCAACACTTGTCACTGCTGAGCAAGAGCTGAAACAAGCTCCCGGGGTCTCGGTGATTACCGCCGAAGATATTCGTAAGGCGCCGCCTGTAAATGATCTTTCCGACATCATTCGGAAAATGCCCGGGGTCAACCTCACGGGCAACAGCGCCAGCGGGGTTCGTGGCAACAACCGCCAGATCGATATCCGAGGAATGGGCCCGGAGAATACGCTGATCCTGGTGGATGGATTGCCAGTGACTTCGCGCAACTCCATTCGTTATGGGCGTACCGGTGATCGAGACACCCGAGGCGATACCAATTGGGTACCCGCCGAGCAAGTGGAGCGCATCGAGGTGATCCGCGGCCCAGCGGCGGCTCGCTATGGTAATGGCGCGGCGGGCGGGGTGGTGAACATCATCACCAAGGCGCCGACCAAGGAAACCCATGGCACTTTCAGCGTGTATACCAGCATGCCCAAGGACAGTGACGAGGGCGCTACCAAGAGGGCGAACTTTGGTCTCAGTGGGCCTCTGACCGATCGTCTTTCCTACCGCATGTACGGCAATCTGAGCAAGACCGACCGCGACAGCAGTGATATCAATGAGGGCCATGAAGCCGAAGGCGAGGCTGCGGCGGCTGGCGCTGAAGGCGTGCGCAATGCTGATTTCAACGGTCGGCTCACTTGGAAACTCGACGATCGTCAGAGCCTGGACATGGACGCGGCCTTTAGCCGCCAGGGCAACATTTACGCCGGCGACACCCAATACAACTACGATCTACAGAGCAACCCCAAGGCTGCCAGTGCCAGCCCTTGGGTGGGGCGGGAAACCAACAAGTTGTACCGGCAGAATTTTGCGCTTACCCATAACGGCGACTGGGACTTCGGCACCAGCAAATTCTTCGTACAGTACGAACACACCCGCAACCGGAGGCTCGACGAAGGCCTGACCGGGGGAGTTGAAGGGACTATCAATTCCACCGACTTTTCGACCAGCGATCTGAAGAGTTACCTTGCTCACGGCGAATTCAACCTGCCGTTGGCCACCACTTTCGAGCAAACCCTGACAGTGGGCGGCGAATGGAACCGTCAAGAGCTCGATGACCCCGCTTCGACCAGCCAGGCACTATCCTCGGGCAGCTATTGGAGTGGTAGCACAGGCAGTGACAGCATCGCTGGCGTTCCGTCCGGAACCCGAAGCAGCGCAACCGGGGCTACCATCGGCTCACTCTTCCTCGAAGATAACCTGGAGCCGTGGGCCGGCACGGTACTTACGCCTGGGCTGCGAATGGATCAGCACAGTGACTTCGGTGTCAACTGGTCGCCAAGCTTCAACCTGTCGCAGCGGCTGACCGAGGACTTCACCCTCAAGGCGGGTATCGCCCGTGCTTTCAAGGCGCCTAACCTCTATCAGCTCAACCCCAACTACCTATTGCTCAGTTCCGGTAATGGTTGCCCGGTAGGCAGCAGCGGCAGCTGCTATATCCTTGGCAATGAAGACTTGAAGGCTGAGACCAGTGTAAACAAAGAGCTGGGTATCGAATTCAAGCGCGACGGCTATATCGCCGGACTGACCTTTTTCCGCAACGATTACCACAACAAAGTGGTCGCCGGTACCGATGTGCTCGGTTATTCCTCGGCCGGCAACATGATTCTCAAATGGGTCAATGCCAAGAAAGCGGTCACTCAAGGGCTCGAGGCCAACCTGACCGTGCCGGTAACCGACTCGGTAACCTGGACCACAAATGCCACCTACATGATGAAAAACGAGGATCTGGACACCGGCAACGTGCTGTCGATGATCCCCAAATATACCGTCAACAGCATGTTGGACTGGCAGGCCACGGAAAAACTCTCTACTCAGCTGAGCGTGACAAGCTACGGCCGGCAGAAGCCACCGACGACTGGTACCACCAAGGTAGATGCTGCCGGCGTAGTCACGGACGAAGTGGGTAGCTACAGCCTGGTGAATCTGAATATGAGTTATCAGCTAACCAAGAACCTTCGAGTAGGCGGGGGTGTCACCAACCTGTTCGACAAGAAGCTGTACCGTGCTGGTAACTCGAACTCTGCTGGCGCGGCGACCTATAACCAACATGGGCAGGCCCTGTACTTTACGACCACCGCATCGTTTTAGCCGCGGGCTGGTGACTTTCCAAGGGTAGGCGTCGAGCCGCCAGGCTCGACCAGGCCTTTGCTGTCAGTCACCCGCATGGCTGCGATGTTCGAACCCTGGCCCAGCTATTTGGTAGCGCGTACTCCGCCCCCCACCCGGCAGTCGCTCCAGGCATCCTTTGCTCAGCAGATCGGCCAAATGCCGGGTGGCCGTCGCCTTCGAGACCTTCGCTACTGCCTGATACTGGGCCGCGCTGATGCCGTTTTCGAAGCCCCGCTCGCCGCCATCCAGCAGTCGGTTTAGCACTTTGACCTGCTCCGGCGATAGCTCGCTGCCACGGTGGGCCTGCCAGAATCGCGCCTTGGCGACTACCCGGTCGATACGGGCAAGGGCAGCTTGCTGGCTGCGCAATAGCGTGTGCAAGAACCATTGTAGCCAGGGCGTGATGTCCAGGCTGCCTCGCTGAGAGGTTTCCAAGATGCGGTAGTAGCCGGCGCGGTCGTCGAGGATGCAGGCAGACATCGCATAAAGACGGATGCCTTCGTTGTCGGCTTGCGCCAAGGCCAGGTCGGTCAGGGCGCGGGTGAGGCGGCCGTTGCCGTCATCGAAGGGGTGGAGCGTCACGAACCAGAAGTGAGCGATACCGGCGCGTAGCAATGGGTCAAGGGCGGCGTCTTCACGGCTGCTAGCGAACCAGGTCAGGAATTCGGCCAACTGCTGTTCTAGGCCCTGGCGAGGTGGGGCTTGGAAGTGGACAGTGGGTTGGTCAAGGCGACCCGATACTACCTGCATCGGATAAGGCCCCCGGAGTTCGCCGATGCGGATTGGCTCCGCCATTAGCGAGGTTTCCATGGGGAACAACCAGCGATGCCAGCGAAACAGCCGCTCCTGTGTCAAGGCCTGGTCGTAGTTGCCGGTGGCGTCCATCAACAGTTCGGCCAACCCCTCGCTGCGCGGACTGGGCTGCCCGGTATCGGCCACGCCGAGCCGACGGGCGAGGGAAGAGCGCACGGAGCCGACGTTGAGCTGTTCTCCTTCGATGGCCGAGGAGGTCACGATATTCTGCAGAAGGGCGTTCAGTTGCTGTTGTCTGTCCGCTGCCCCTTCCACGCTCCCGGCCAGGCCGAGCAAGCGGCCTTGCGCCTGGGCACATGCCCTGAGCTGAGGCGCAAGTGCGTCAGCGTTCCAAGTAAAGGCCGGCCATGCCTTGTGTTGCCAGATCCAGAGCATGGCTCGAGCCCGCATAGACAAAGATGAGCCGAATAATAGCGCTATTCGGCTCATTTAGTGAGCCGAATAGGGTGTTGATTCGGCTCATGGCATGATGATTAAGAGTAGAGGGGCGCGTCCTGCCCTTGGGCTTGGCTTGCGCTTTCGCCAGCTTCGTTGGCCTCCACAGCCCCGTCATGTCGAGGCTGTGAGCCGCTCGCGATCAGCCCTTGGCCGTCAGGGCCGAATAGCTGTTCATCAGGTTGCGGTAGTTGGGGATGCGCTGGGACAGCAGGTTGCCCAGGCCTTCGATATCGTTGCGCCAGTCGCGATGCAGTTCACAGGCGACACTGAACCAGTTCATCAACTGCGCGCCGGCGGCGGTCATGCGTGCCCAGGACGCTTGTTGCACGGTTTCATTGAAGGTGCCGGAGGCATCAGTGACCACGAACACATCGAAGCCTTCCGCCAGGGCAGAGAGGGTGGGGAAGGCCACGCACACATCGGTGACCACACCGGCGATGATCAGCTGCTTGCGGCCGGTGGCCTTGATCGCCTTGACGAAGTCTTCGTTATCCCACGCATTGATTTGGCCGGGGCGGGGAATGTAGGGCGCGTCCGGGAACATTTCTTTCAGTTCCGGCACCAGTGGGCCGTTGGGGCCTTGCTCGAAGCTGGTGGTCAGGATGGTGGGCAGACCAAAGAACTTGCCGCAGTCGGCCAGGGCCAGCACGTTGTTCTTGAACTCGTTGGGCGAAAAATCCTGCACCAGGGAAATCAGGCCGGTCTGGTGGTCGACCAGCAGCAGTACGGCGTCGTTCTTGTCCAGGCGCTTGTAGGTAGTCATGTCAGTATTCCTTTGATCGAGAGTGATGGGGATGTGCGCTAGCGGTGGTGTTAGCCAGTGGCCGCTGCATGTGAGGTACTTTAGGGATTGGCTTGGAAAGGAACAATTAGGCAAAAAAGGGAAGTACTGATTCTAATAAAGGGACAATTGGCGCGCAGGTAGGCTTGGCTGTTTCGCCAGCTTCGCTGGCGCCGACAACGCTGGCGAAGGCGGCGGTCAGAGCCGATTCGCCAGCGTCACAGGTACCTAAGCCTGTTCCAAAGCAGCGCTGCCCAGCAATTCGAGCGAGGCGTTGTCCATGATATGGAAGATGAAGTCTGTACTCGCCAGGTCGGCGTGGTTGCCGGCAAGCGTCACCTCGAAGCGCTGGCCTTGGGCATCGGCGTCGTAGCTTTTGATGTAGGTGCGGCTGCCGTCGGCGCTGACCTGAATGGCCAGGGTGCCGTCGCGGCCGTTGCCCAGGCCGGTGAACTCCAGCGCGGAGAGGTCAAGACGGTCCTGGCCGGTGGTAAAGTCAGTGATCAGGTCGCTATGCCCAGTTGTGGTGGTACGGTAGCTGTCCGTGAGGCTGGTGAAGCGGAACAGGTCATCGCCGCTGCCGCCAGTGAGGGTGTCGCGCCCGGCGCCGCCCAATAGCACATCATCGCCCGCGCCGCCGTTGAGGCGGTCGTTGCCGGAGAGGCCATTGAGCACTTCACTGACGGCGGTGCCATCAAGGGTGTCGGCGCTGGCGCTGCCTTCGAGGCTCAAGGGGCTGAACAACACATTGTCCTGATCGAGCAGGTCTTCATAGAGGCCGTTGAGGGTGATCTGGAAACGCTGGCCTTCGGCGTCCGCGTCGTAGCTTTTCAGGTAGGTGCGCCCGGTACTGTCACTTTGCACGATGGCCAAGGTGCCGTCATGGCCGTTGCCGAAACCGGTGAAACCGAGGGCGGAAAGGTCCAGGCGGTCCAGGCTGGCGTTGAAGTCCAGGATGGCGTCCGCGAAAGAGGTACTGGCCGAGCGGTAGCTGTCGCTGAGGCTGGTATAGCGGATCACGTCCGCGCCTTCGCCGCTGATAATGGTTTCCGCACCGCGTCCGCCATCGATCAGGTCGTTCCCTGCGTAGCCGATGATGTTTTCGCGCACGTCACCACCCATGATCACATCGTCGCCACTAGTGCCGATCAGGTCCTCGAACCCGTTGATCAGAGTGCCGAAGCTACGGTCCAGGCTGCCATCGGCATTGAGCCGCAGCACGCCGTAGTTCTCCTCGGCGCTACCTGCCAGCACGATCTTGCCGTCGGCTTGCAGGGCAATGGAGTGTACGGTGTCATTGCCCTCGGCCAGGGAGAAGGTTGCCTTGCCGTCGCCGCTGAAGGCCTTGTCCAGGCTGCCGTCTGGGTTGAGGCGCAGGATGCCGAAATCCGTGCCGAAGTTTTCGGTATCGCTATTGCCCGCCAGGAGAATCTTGCCGTCGGGTTGTACCGCTACCGTAAAGGCCGCGTCCCAGCCGGGAGACACGCTGTAGCTGACATGGCCGTTGGCGCCGAAGGTGGTGTCGAGGCTGCCATCGGCGTTGTAGCGGTACAGCTGGAATTCGCCGTCGGCGCTGCCAGGTAGCAGGATCTTGCCGTCTGCCTGCAACGCCACGGCGTAGTCGAAATTGCCCGTGTCATTGTCGGGTTCGGCGAACTGGACGATGCCCGTGCCGTTGAAGCTGGTGTCCAGGCTGCCGTCCGGGTTCAGGCGGGCCACGGTGTGCAGGCTGTCGTTGCGCCCGCTCACCAGCAGTTTGCCATCGGCCAGCATGGTCGTGCCGGTGTTGGAATAGCTGATGTCCGAGTCTATGCGAGTGACGCCGCCCTGGCCGAAAGTCTGGTCCAGGCTGCCGTCGGTGTTATAGCGGCTGACAAGAAAGTCGATGCTGCCGTCTTGATAACCGGCGCGAGTCACCAGGAGCTTGCCGTTGCCTTGGATGGCGAGGCTGTATTCATCGCCGAGCATCACTTCGTCGGCGATCACCAACTTGCCGCCATCGGCGAAGGCGGTGTCCAGGGTGCCATTGCTGTTGAGGCGCACCACGGCGTATTCATATAGCTCGCCGAAGTTATGGGTGAACCCGCCCACCCAGAACTTGCCGTCCGACTGGATGGCGACGCTGCGGCCGGGATCGTTTTCGCCGTTGATGTCTATCTGGATATTGCCAGTGGCGGAGCGGACAACCCGCACGCCATCGGAGCTTGTGGAGGTCATGGCCTACAGTCCTTTGCTCGAGGAAAAGGGCCCGCATTCGCCGCCAGGAGGCACTGCATGGGTGCTGCGGTGCTTCCAAGCTAGCCGGGTTTGGCGAATTTTCCAGCGCGGCGGCGCCTTCGAGCCACTGGCTAGATAGAGATAGAAGCCGTCAGGTTCTGGTGCATGTATTCAAGGAAGCGGCGTTGGAACAGCATGGTGTGTTCATGGGCGGCCTTCTCCGCGGCATCGGCGTCGCGGGCGGCGATGAAGCCGATGATCTCGTCATGGTCACGACCGAGGCGATGGGTACTGGCGGAGCTGATTACATGGTCGAAATGCAGGTGCAGCAGTCGTTGCCCTTCGCCGAGCAGGCGTTCATAGGCGCTGACCAGGTAAGGGTTTCGCCCGGCCTGGGCAATAGCCAGGTGAAAACGCTTGTTGAGTTCGGACATGGCCTGGAAATCCCCGGAGGTCACGGCTTCCAGGTAAGCGTCGTCGGCCCTGCGGATGGCGAGCAGGTCCTCAGGACGGTGCTGGGTCGCGGCCAGGCGGGAGACCGCCCGTTGCAGCAGGTCCAGGGCCGAGATGTAGTTGGGAAAGTTCTCTATCTCAAAGGGCGTCACCAGGGTGGTGCGGTTGGGCAGTATGGTCACCAGGCCTTCGGCGGTCAGCCGTGCCAGGGCATCGCGCACCGGCGAGCGAGACAGGCCGAATTGCGCGGCCAGGGAGATTTCGTCCAGTTGCTCACCAGGCTTGAGCTTGAGGGTGAGGATCTGCTTGCGCAGCTCGTCATAGATATAGCGGCCCCCATGACGGCGCACGCCGGTGTCCAGCTCTTTCTTCTCAGCCATGTTCAGGTCTCTGTGGGGTAGCCAGCATGATACATGGCACCCCGGTTGGCTTTCATCTGCCGCGGCCAGGCGGCCGCGCCCTCACCGGCTAAGCGTTGAAACCCGAGCCCCAGGTGTCGCTGAGCATGAAGCCTTCGCAGAGCGGATCTTGCGGATCCAGGCCGAGCTGCTGCAAACCGTAGAGCCAGGCGCGGCCGGTGATGCGTGGCAGCACCGCAGGTTTGCGCCCAACCTCCGCACGGCCCAGGAAACCCACCTGGAACTGCCCACCGATGGTGGATTGGGACACCAACTGGTCGCCTACCTCGGCCAGACCACGGGCTGCCAGGGTCGCCAGGTTGGCCGAGCTGCCTGTGCCACAGGGGGAACGGTCCACCCGGCCTGGCGGCAGCGTGGTGCAGGTCTGGTAGGTATGGTGGTCCAGGCGATGGCGGAACATCACATAGGCCACTTCGTTGACCGAAGGCAACAGCGGGTGCTGCAGGCTCACTTGACGATTGATCACTTCCTTGAGCGCGACGCCTGTCTCGGCCAGCTGGCGAGCATGTTCAGGGGCGATGCTCAGCCCCACCTGTTCCACGTCGATCAAGGCGTAATACACCCCGCCGAAGGCGATATCCACCTTGAGGATGCCGTGGTCCGGGGTTTCGATGGGAAAGTCCAAGTGCTCGACGAAGGCTGGCACCATGTCCAGGGAGACACTCTGGCAGCGGCCGTCCATGCACAGGGCCCGGGCGGTGACCAGGCCGGCGGGGGTGTCCAGCACCACCGTGGTTTCCGGTTCGTGCATGGGCAGCATGCCCAGTTCCAGCAGGGCGGTGACCACGCACACGCAGTTGCTGCCAGACATGGGATGGGCCTTGTCGGCCTGCAGCACGATGAAGCCAGCATCGGCTTCTGGCCGGGTAGGCGGCAGTAGCAGGTTCACAGACATCTGCAGGCAGCCTCGGGGCTCCAGGGTCACTAGCCGACGCAGGCTGTCGTCCACCTCGTTGATGTAGTTCATCTTGTCCAGCATGGTGTCGCCGGGGATGCCCAGCACACCGCCAGTAATGACCTTGCCGATTTCACCTTCGCAGTGAACCTCGGCCAATTGCAGGGTTTTTTTCCAGCGCATGATGATGCCTTATCGATAGGGCCGCTCCGGTGCGAGCGTACACGGCAGCGGCGCAATGGGAGGCCGTCAGCCCTGGCACGCCTCGAACACGCGGCGGAACTCTACCTTCTCTTCTTCGGTGAGCGGCAATAGCGGTGCCCGCGCGTTGCCGACCTTGAAGCCGGCCAGCTCGGTCCCGTACTTTACCTTCTGCACGAACTTGCCGCTTTCTAGGTTGGCCATCACGGGGAACATCGTACGCATGATCTCCTGAGCGCCACGGATATCACCGCCAGTGAAGGTGCGATGGAAGGCCACTACCTTTTCCGGGAAAATGTTGGCTGGCCCACAGATCCAGCTGTCCGCGCCCCAAAGGTAGAAGTCCAGGGCCTGATCGTCGGAGCCGCAGGAAAGCTGCAGCCCTTTATATTGCTCGCCGATCTCGATGGCGCGCAGCAGGTTGCCGCTGCTTTCCTTGATTCCCAGCACACGCGGGTGCTCATGCAGCGCGGCGATCACATCCATGCCCACTTCCACATTGGTGCGGATGGGGTAGTTGTACAGCACCACATTGATGTCCGGGAAGGTGTCCAGGATGGTCTGGTAATGGGCCAGCAGCTCGGCCTGTGAAGGCAGGGCGTAATAGGGCGGGGCGATCAGCAGGTTGGTGTAGCCCGCGTCCACAGTCTGGCTTACCTGTTCCAGCACTTCACGCGTGCAGGAGCCGTTGGCGCCGGCGATCAGTGTGCCGCGTCCGCCAACCACTTCCTTCACAGTAGCGAGGATCTGCCGCCGCTCATCGTTGGCCAGTGCATAGTATTCACCTGTGGAGCCCAGCGGAACGAAACCGCTGACGCCCGCGGCCAGCTGGGTTTCCAGGATAGACGCCAGGGTGTCGTGATCGACCTTGCCAGCAGCGTTGAAAGGGGTGACGAGGGCGGGCAGGATGCCATTCAATTTCACGGTGTCTCTCCTTGGGGTTCAGTAGGCGTAACGGCGCAACAGCCGTCCTTCCACCACGCCAACCAGGCGGGTGAGCGGGAAGGCCACGAGGAAATAGATGACGGCCACGGCCGAAAGGAACTCGACGGGGCGGGCGGTGCTGTTGGAGATGTTCTGGCCTACGAACATAAGGTCGGCCACGCCCACCGAGGAGATGAGCGCGCTTTCCTTGAACAGGCTCACCACATTCGAAAGCAGGGGCGGCACGGCACGCAGCAGCGCTTGGGGAAATACCACATAGAGCACCTTTACTCTGGACGTGAGGCCCAGGGCGATGCAGGCGTCGTGCTGTTCGCTGGCGATGGACTTGAGCGCGCCGCGGAAGGTTTCGCTGGTAATCGCGCCCATATATAAAGTGAGCGCGATCAGCACGCTGGCGTAGGGCGGGATGTTCAAGCCGAACACCACCGGGAAGCAGAAGAAGACCCAGAACAGCTGGATCAACAAGGGCGTGCCACGGAAGAACTCGACGTACAGCGCCAGCGGCAGGCGCAGAACGGGCGTTCTGACTTGACGCAGCAGGCTCACCACGAAGCCCCAGAGGCTGCCCAGCAGCGCGCAGACCAGGGTGAAGGCCAGGGTCAGCAATAGCCCCTTGAACAGCACGGGCCAGTAACCAGGCACAACCGAGAAATCGAGCGGCATAATGGTTTCCTCAACGTTGCGCGGCCAGGTCCTGGCGCCTTTCGAACCACTGCACGAGCTGGGCGATGGGCAGCGAGAGCGCGAAGTAGATCAAGGCGATCAGGGTGTAGGTTTCCAGTGGGCGATACGCTTCGGTAGCCAGGCTCTTGCCCACGTACATCAGGTCTGAGACGGCGACTATGGCCACCAGGGCGCTTTGCTGCAGGGTGCCGATGCCGTTGGTCATCAGTACAGGCAAGGCGCTGCGCAATGATTGCGGCAATACCACGTAGAGCGTGCGCTGCCAGGGCCGCAGGCCGAGCGCGACGCAGGCATCGAGGTGTTCTCGGGGTACGGCCTGCACTCCAGCGCGATAGGCCTCGGCATTGAAAGCCGTCAGGTTCAGGCCAAGGGCCAGAAAGCCCATGGCGACCGGGTCGACGAAGACGTTGAACAGCATGGGCACGCAATAGAAGAACCAGACGATCTGAAGCAACGCCGGAGTGCAGCGAAAGAATTCGATGAACAGCTGGGCCGGCCAACGAACGAAGAACCAGCGACTAAGCGTCATCAGGCACAAAAGGAAACCGCAGGTCAGGCCGATCAGATTGGCCACCAGGGCCAGTTCCAGGGTTACCTTTAGCCCATCCAGCAAGGCTGGCAGGCTACCGCTGAGAAAGTGGAAATCGAATTGGTAATTCATCGCGGCGCGCCTCAGTCCAGATGCAGCACTTTTTCCAGGAATTCCCGGGTTCTCGCTTCACGCGGAGCGGTGAACAATTGCTGGGGCGGGCCTTGCTCGACCACCTTGCCGTTGGCGCAGAACACCACCCGGGTCGCGATATGGCGGGCGAAATGCATGTCGTGGGTCACGATGATCATGGCCATCTTCTGGTCGGCCAGTTGCATCATCACGTTCTGCACCTCGGTAACCATCTCTGGGTCCAGGGCGGACGTTACTTCATCGAACAGCATCAGCCGAGGCTCGAGCATCAACGCCCGGGCAATGGCCACCCGCTGCTTCTGGCCTCCCGAGAGCTGGCTGGGGTAAGCATGCAGCTTGCTTTCAAGCCCCAGCCGCGACAGGTAGGCACGAGCCTTCTCGGTAGCCTCGGCCTTGCTCAGGCCATGGACCCTCACCGGGGCCAGAATCAGGTTGCCCAGCACTGAGAGGTGAGGGAACAGGGTGTAGTGCTGGAACACCATGCCGATCTGCTTGTGCAGCGCCTCGTCCAGCGGCTTGCCGTGCTTGCGGCTGCCGTCGATATAGGGCTTGCCCTGGAAGTGAATGCTACCGCCCTGGATGCTTTCCAGGCCCATCAGCACGCGCAGCAGCGAGCTCTTGCCACTGCCGGAAGGGCCGATGATGACCAGCCGGTCATCGGCGCGCATGCTCAGGGTCATCTGGTCCATCACCACCAACTGCTCGCTGTAGGCCTTGCGCACCTGACGCAGCTGGATGAAATCGCCGTCTTCGACTGAATCCGGGGTGAGCGAAGCCTGTGGCGGCGCGGCCACCAAATAGGGAGTGTTCATGGGGTCGTCTCCACGCAGGCACGGCCAGCCGTGCCCCTGGTAGTTCAAGGGTTACGGGTTGCGACCCGCTACGGCCAGTTGGGCATTGGCCTTCTCTACCAGCTTGTCGATATCACCGGCATCACGTCGCTGCTGCAGGTAGATGTTGAGCACTTGCTGATCGGCGACGGGCATGTCACGGGCTACACCGAAGGCAATGCCTTGTTTGGCCAGGGCCGGCTGCAAGGCCACTTCCTTGGCCCAGTCATTGCGCTGGATGAACAAGCGATTGGTGTCGCTGGCGTCGGCCAACACATCCGCGCGGCGGGAGATCAGCGCCATGCGGGTCTCGTCCAACCCAGGCAGGCGCATGATCCTGGCGTGCTGGATTTCCCGGGAGATGGCCTTGTCCGCTGAAGTACCGGACATCACCGCGATGGTGACGCCGTCCTTGTCGTAGTCGGCCAGGCGGTTGCTAGCAGTGGCGAACTTGGGGTTCTCCTTGTTCACCATCAAGGACACGCTGTAGTCCACGGCCGGGGTCGAGAAGCCCACCGCCAGAGCGCGCTCTGGCGTGGGATTCAAGGCCATGGCCATGTCCCATTTGCCACTCTGAATGCCGGCGACCTGGTTGTCCCAGCTGGTGTCCACGAACTGGACCTTGACTTTAAGGACGTTCTCGCCGAAGTCCCGGCACAGGTCGACGAAATAGCCGCTGTACTGACCGGATGCGGCATCACGCATCACATAGGGCGCGGCGACCGCGGCGCCACAGCGCAGCACGCCGGCCTTCTGTACGTCTTGCCATGAATTGCCGGCCGCCGATGCAACGGTTGCCGCGCTTAGCGTAGCCGCCACCAGGGCGGCCCGGGCCAAGCGGATGTTGATGAAACGAGGAGCTGCACGAACCATGATTTCACCTCTGGCGTTGAACTTGTTCTTGTAGGCAGAAGAGCAAAGCGTGTTCACAAGCAGTTGCTTGAATTCGTGTTGTATGCAACGTTGCATTCAGGTTAGGTCGCCTTTAAGATCCCTGTCAACGGGAAAATCACCGGCTGTTCTCAGCGGTCCTTCAGCTCCTGTTTCTCCATTCAATAGTGCCAGGCAGCACCTGGCCCGTGCCTAGCCCAAGGAGTGCTCGTGCCGTCCATCGTCGTCGTAGGTGCTGGAATCATCGGCACCACTATCGCTTACCAACTCCAGCGGACCGGCAAACGGGTGCTGCTGGTGGACAAGAACGAGCCTGGCCGCGGAGCATCGTTCGGCAACATGGCCAGCATCGCCGTGACTGAATTCATGCCCGCGTCCCGTCCCGGGGTATGGGCGCAGATGCCCAAATGGCTGCTCGATCCCGAGGGCCCTATCTGCGTGCGGCCCGGCTACCTGCCCAAGCTCACGCCCTGGTTCCTGCGTTTCCTCGCCGCCAGCCGCCCGGCGAAGGTGCGCGAACTAGAGGCCTCTGGCGCTGCCCTGTGTGCTCGGGTCCATGAAGACTTGTCACAGTTGCTCAAGCAGACCGGCCTGGAACACATGCTCAGCGATCAAGGCTGCCTGAGCCTGTACACCGACGAAGCGGAATTCCGCGCCGACCGCGAGCACATCGAGGTCCTGGAGCGCTTCGGCTTCGCTCACCAAGTACTGGACCAGGCTGCGCTCCAGGCCTTGGAACCGGCCTTGGGGAAACAGATCGGTAAGGCAGTGCTTTTTCCAGAAAATCGCTCCATCAGTGATCCGCACAAGCTGGTGCTGGAGCTGGCGCAACGCTTTACCGCCCTGGGTGGGGAGATCGTGCGTGGTGAAGTCGTGCAATTCGACCGGAGCAATGGTGGTGTTTCTGGCGTGCGTCTGAGCGACGGCCGCGTATTGGCTGTTGAGGAAGTGGTGCTGGCCGCCGGTGCCTATACCGCCCGGCTGTCAAAGCTGATCGGCGAGCCCATTCCGTTGGAAACCGAGCGGGGTTATCACACCCAGGTGATGGCGCCGGGCATCAGCATGCGCCATTCCATCATCTGGCCGGCCAAGGCGTTCATGGTCACCCCTACTGCTGGCGGCGTACGCATCGGCGGCACCGTGGAAATGGCTGGGCTGGAGGCGCTGCCCAATTACCGGCGAGCCCAGGTGCTGGTCAAGCGCGCCAAAGAGGCCTTGCCCACGCTGCAGGTGGAGGGCATCAGTGAGTGGATGGGCCACCGCCCGGCAATGCCGGACACCGTCCCAGTGATGGGCCGCTCGGCGACCCAGCGCAATGTCTGGTATGCCTGCGGTCACGGACACCTCGGGCTCACCTACGCCGCCACCACGGCCCGGCTGCTGGCGGACCTGATCACGGGGCAGCAACCGCCCGTGGACATGACGCCGTATCGAGTCAACCGATTCTGATCACGATGGACTGGACAAGGGCAGGTAACCGATATGCGAAACATGCTTTACATCGACGGGAAGTGGATAGCCCCGGCAGAAGGCGGCTATCAGGAAGTCACCAACCCCGCCACCGAGGAGCCGATCCAGGAAATTGCCTACGCTACGGAACAGGACGTGGATGTGGCGGTGAAAGCCGCCCGGCGCGCCTTCGACCGGGACGGCTGGCCAAGGCTCAGCGGAACGCAGCGGGCCCAGTATCTGCGTGCCATTGCCCAGGGCATTCGCCATCGCCAAGAGGAAATTGCGCGCCTGGAGGTGCTGGACAACGGCAAGCCATTGCCTGAAGCACTCTGGGATATTGGCGATGCCGCTGGCTGCTTCGATTTTTACGCGGACCTGGCCGAGCAACGCGATAGCGAAGGCCCGGAGGTGATCGCCCTGGCCGATGAGCGCTTCACCTGCAAGGCAGTGAAGGAGCCGATCGGGGTGGCTGGCGCGATCATCCCATGGAACTACCCGCTGCTGATGGCCGCCTGGAAAGTCGCCCCAGCATTGGCTGCGGGCTGCACGGTAGTGCTCAAGCCGGCCGAGGTCACCTCCCTTACGGCGATCCAGCTGGCGGCCATCATCGATGAAGCCGGGGTGCCGCCGGGTGTATTCAACCTGGTGACGGGGGCAGGCTCGGTGGCCGGCCAGGCGATCATTGACCATAAGGGCGTGGACAAACTGGCCTTTACTGGGTCGGGCCCGGTGGGGTCGCGCATCATGGCCGCCGCCGCTCGGGACATCAAGCGGGTGAGCCTTGAGCTGGGGGGTAAATCGCCCTTCGTGGTGTTCGACGACGCCGACTTGGAGCAGGCGGTGGAGTGGATCATGTTCGGGATCTTCTGGAACCAGGGGCAGGTGTGCTCGGCGACCTCGCGCGTTCTGGTCCAGGAAGGGCTTTATCCGCGGCTGTTGGCCCGTCTGGTGGAAGAGACACGCAAGATCCGCATCGGCAATGGCCTGGACGAAGGGGTGCTCCTCGGCCCTCTGGTGTCCAAGCGTCAGCATGAGCAAGTGCTGGGGGCCATCGAGGCGGCGAAAGCGGCCGGGGCTACCGTGGCTTGTGGCGGCCAACGCCCAGCCGGCTTCGACAAAGGCTACTACCTCGAGCCCACCGTGCTGACGGATGTGCCCTTGGACAGCGCCGCCTGGGTGGAGGAGATCTTCGGGCCAGTGGTGTGCGTGCGGCCCTTCGCCAGTGAGCCTGAGGCTATCGAACTGGCCAATGACTCCCGCTTCGGCCTGGCCGCCGCGGTGATGTCCGGGGACGAAGCCCGTGCCGAGCGGGTGGCTGCGGCCTTCCAGGCAGGCATTGTGTGGATCAACTGCTCCCAGCCCACCTTCACCGAGGCGCCCTGGGGTGGCTACAAGGAGTCCGGCATCGGCCGGGAGCTTGGCCGCTGGGGCCTGGATAACTATCTGGAAACCAAGCAGATCACTCGCTACACCAGCAAGCAACCGTGGGGCTGGTACATCAAATGACGCAAGCAGGCAGCGGCGGCGAGCATTCAAGGCCGCTGCCTTCCGATACCCATTCAGGCACCCAATCAAGGAGACGCGGCATGACAACAGCACTGAAAGGGCAGACCATTCTGGTCACCGGCGCTTCGGGCGGCATCGGCGCCGCCATTGTGGCGCAGCTGGCGGCGGAGGGCGCACGGGTCATCATCCACTATGGACGCGACCAGGCGGCTGCCGAGCGGCTGCTCGACCAGATCGGCGGCCGCGGTTTCGTGCTGCAAGGGGACCTTTCCACGCCCCAAGGCCCGTTTGAGCTCTGGGCCCAAGCCGTGACACTGGCCGGCAGGGTAGATGGCTTGGTCAACAACGCTGGTATCCGTACGGAAATCTCCATCGAAGCGACGCCTGAACAATGGACGACTGCCTGGCAGCGGGAATTTCAGGTCAACTTCTTCGCCGCCGCGGACCTGTGCAAAGAGGCCGTGCGTCATTTCAAGAAAATCGGCGGCGGGCGCATCGTCAACATGGCCAGCCGTGCGGGCCAGCGGGGTTACGCGGCAGACGCCTTGCCCTATGGCGCCACCAAGGCCGCCCTGGTCAACCTGACCAAGTCCATCGCTCGCTCCTTCGGGCCCGACGGCGTGGTCGCGGTGGCGATTGCACCAGGCTGGGTACAGACCGAGATGGCCGAAGCCTTCATCGCGACTCACGGCAAACAGGCGGCGGTAGCGGACATTCCTATCGGCGAGATGGCCAGCCCGGCCGAGGTCGCGGAGCTGGTGGCATTTATATTGCGCAAATCTCAGGCTTCGCTCAACGGCGCCACCCTGGACGTGAACGGTGGCAGCTATATCCGCTGACCGTGTTAACTGATGGCTACGGACAGGAGCCTGCAATGAGATTGCAAGACGAACTTGCGTTACTGATTCGCCAGGAGCAAACCCTGCAATTCAAACGTTTCGACGAAAACACCGCCTGGCAGCTGGGTAGCGCCCTGCATGAGCGAGCGGTGGGGGAGGGTTGGCCGCTGGTGATCGACATTCGCCGTTTCGAGCGCCCGCTGTTCTTCGCGGCCCGGCCCGGTATCACCCCGGACAACGGCGAATGGGTACGGCGCAAGGTCAACACCGTGCAACGCTTCCTGCGAAGCTCCTATCGGTTGACCTATCAGCTGGCCATCGAGCAGCAGGACATCCAGCAACGCTACCACCTGGACCCGGCCGACTATGCCAGCTGCGGCGGCGGCTTTCCGCTGATCGTGCAGGGCGCTGGGGTGATCGGCAGCGTAACGGTGTCGGGGCTGCCCGACCGCCAGGATCATCAGTTGATCGTCGATGCGCTGTGCGACCTCCTCGGCCATGAACGGGCTGCGCTCTCGCTGCCCGCTGAAACTCCCTTCTAGCTGAGATCGCCTCAGGCCACGGCCTGGGCGCCGGTGATTTCCACCAACGAGCCACACATGAAGGCCGCTTCGTCCGATGCCAGGAAGGCCACCAGGGCCGCTACCTCCTGCGGTTGGCCGATGCGGCCGAAGGGCACCAGCCTGTCCAGGTCGGCAATGGTACGGCCGTTGCGGCGCACGCCGGCTTCCAGCATGGGCGTGTGGATTTCACCTGGACAGACTGCATTCACCCGCACCTTGTGCGGCGCATAATCCCGCGCCAGGTTCTGGGTGAAAGACGCCACTGCTGCCTTGGTCACGTTATAAGCAATATGTCCCGGCGCCGGATGCAGGCCCCACTGGGAAGCGGTATTCACGATGGCCCCGCCGCCCTGCGCGATCATGCCGGGCAGTACCGCGCGGCATAGGTGGAACATCGAATCCAGGTTCACCGCGAAGCTGGTGTGCCAGTCTTCTTCGCTCAGGGCCAGCAGGTTGCCGCGTCGGTTGATTCCAGCATTGTTGACCAGGAGATCAATGCGCTCAAAGCGGCTCAGCACTGTCTGTACCAGGCCCCGACAGGCCTCTCCCTGGGCAATGTCCGCCGCCAGCGCAAAGGCGCTGCCGCCATCTGCCTCGATAACGCGAGCCACTGCCTGGGCCGCCTCAAGGTTCAGGTCATTGACCACCACGGTGGCGCCTTCGGCCGCCAGCCTGCTAGCGATAGCCGAGCCGATCCCGCCTGCGCCCCCGGTAACGATGGCGACCTTGTTTAAAAAACGCTGCATTGGGCGATTCCTGTGACCGGGATTGAAGTACGCCCAGGTGACATCCTTCGCGACGGCGTCGCCCGGGCGAAGAAATTATCGAATGGTGTTAGCCTCCACCGAGGCTTTGTCCACCAGCCGCTCGATATCACCGCTGTCGCGCTTCTGCTTGAGGTAGATGTTGAGCACATCCATGTCCGCCAGGGATATATCCCGACGCACTCCAAAGGCGACCCCCTGTTTGGCCAGTGCCGGCTTGGGCAATACCTCCTTGGCCCAAGTGGGATTGGCCACAGCGAACAGGTGGTTGGTGTCGCTGGCGTCAACCAGTACGTCGGCGCGCTTGGACATCACCGCCAGGCGCGTTTCGTCCATGCCGGGCAGGCGCATGATCTTGCCCTGCCTGATCACGCTGGAAATGGCCTTGTCCTGAGCCGTGCCTGACATCACCGCAAAGGTCAGCTCGGGTTTATCGAGGGTAGAAAGGTCGTCGGTGATGTTGGTCAGCTTGGGGTTGTCCTTGTTCACCAGCAGCGACACCTGGTAATCCGTCGCTGGCACGCTGAAGCCTACCGCCAGGGCTCGTTCGGGCGTTTGGTTCAGAGCCATGGCCAAGTCCCATTTGCCGCCCTGCAAGCCCGCTACCAGGTTGTCCCAATTGGTGTCCACGAATTGCACCTTCACCTTTAGCACCTTTTCGCCAAAGTCGCGGCAAAGGTCCACAAAGTAACCGCTGTAATCGCCTGACTTGGCGTCTCGCATCACGTACGGAGCCGCCACCGCCGCGCCGCAGCGCAGCACACCGGCCTTCTGCACGTCTTGCCACAGGGAAGGTTCAGCCGCCTGAGTAGTGGGCAAGCCCAGCAAGGCTCCACACAACCCGGCGCCCATGAGCATCGCTTTGAAAGAGGAAGGGATAAGCCTGACCATTTTAAACCTCACCTTTAGTTCGTTGTTGTAGGCAGGAAGGTAAAACGCTGGCACCACGCTTATGTATGCATGGTTGCGTACAGGCTAGGAGTGTAGGAATTGGTTGTCAATCAGAAAGCGAATTTGCGAGGTGGGTTTCCACGGGTAGGGAGACCTCAGGATGGAAGTCTGTGGAACTACCCATATCTCAGAACCAGCCAGCGGTGCTGATCCGGGGCCAGGTACAAGTACTTGAGTCCATGCTGGCTCGCTTCAGCGAGCTTGCGAAGCAAGCGCCCCATGTAGTCAAAGGCATCTGACGATTCGCCTAACCTTTCGCCAGGACGCTGGCAAGAATTGGAAGCTTGCGCGCCAGAAAGGTCAGCCGCAGCGGTGACGCTTGAAGCGGGCATTGGCGTTATTGAGCGCAAATAAAAAGCCGCGCAATGCGCGGCTTTTCGAAGCTGGTGGGCCCACACGGACTCGAACCGTGGACCAAAGGATTATGAGTCCTCTGCTCTAACCAACTGAGCTATAGGCCCTTTTAGAGAGCGGCGATTATAACGAGCCTTTTGGCTCGGTGCTATCGGAAAGAACCATTTGTCAGGGCGCTTTAGGCAGGTTTCTTGCCGCTGCGCGATGAGCGACTGCCGCTGCTGGCTATATTCGTCGATTCTCCAGCGCAGGCCGGGCTTGGAAAGCGCGTTCACGGCTGGCCAGTCTTCGTCGAGGATGGTTCCCAGCTGTGTCGCGGGTGTCTATGGTCTGCCAAATAACAAACCCCGGGGCGGGCCCGGGGTTCTGGGTGTTGCGCTGAAGCTTACTCGTCCAGGAACGAACGCAGGTGTTCGCTACGGGTCGGGTGACGCAGCTTGCGCAAGGCCTTGGCTTCGATCTGACGGATACGCTCGCGGGTCACGTCGAACTGCTTGCCCACTTCCTCGAGGGTGTGGTCTGTGTTCATGTCGATACCGAAGCGCATGCGCAGTACCTTGGCTTCACGCGCGGTGAGGCCGGACAGCACTTCGCGGGTCGCTTCCTTGAGGCTTTCCACCGTGGCCACGTCGATCGGAGACTGCATGGTCGAGTCCTCGATGAAGTCACCCAGGTGGGAGTCTTCATCGTCGCCGATCGGCGTTTCCATGGAGATCGGCTCCTTGGCGATCTTCAATACCTTGCGGATCTTGTCCTCGGGCATTTCCATGCGCTCGCCCAGCTCTTCCGGCGTAGGCTCACGGCCCATCTCCTGCAGCATCTGCCGGGAGATACGGTTGAGCTTGTTGATCGTCTCGATCATGTGCACCGGAATACGGATGGTGCGCGCCTGGTCGGCGATGGAGCGAGTGATCGCCTGGCGAATCCACCAGGTGGCGTAGGTCGAGAACTTGTAGC
This sequence comes from Pseudomonas massiliensis, assembly GCF_000826105.1. Classification (GTDB taxonomy): domain Bacteria; phylum Pseudomonadota; class Gammaproteobacteria; order Pseudomonadales; family Pseudomonadaceae; genus Aquipseudomonas; species Aquipseudomonas massiliensis. The sequence goes on from NZ_CCYK01000004.1 coordinate 418,637, forward strand.
CGCGACGGTATTCGAACTTGTCCACCGCCTTCATCAGGCCGATGTTGCCTTCCTGGATCAGGTCCAGGAACTGCAGGCCGCGGTTGGTGTACTTCTTGGCGATGGAGATCACCAGACGAAGGTTGGCCTCGACCATTTCCTTCTTGGCGCGGCGGGCCTTGGCCTCGCCGATGGACATGCGCCGGTTGATGTCCTTGATCTCTGCCACGTTGAGGCCGGTTTCGGCCTCAAGGTCGATCAGCTTCTGCTGGCAACGCTGGACATCCGCCTGCACGCGGCCGATGGCCTCGGCGTACTTGGCCTTGCCCTTGGCCAGGAACTCGCTCCAGCCCTGGTCCACTTCGTTGCCGGGGAACAGGCGCAGGAAGTCGGCACGAGGCATGCGGGCGTCACGGACGCACAGCTGCATGATGGCGCGTTCCTGGGCCCGGACACGGTCCAGCGCGCCACGGACTTGCTCCACGAGCACTTCGTACTGCTTGGGCACCAGCTTGATCGGCATGAACAGCTCGGCCAGCTGCAGCATCTCGGCGATGCCTTCCTTGCTGTCGCGGCCATGCTTCTTCAGCACCTTGCGGGTGGCTTCCAGCTGCTCGGCCACGGCGCCGAAACGCTGGCGAGCCACTTCCGGATCCGGCCCGCTTTCGCCTTCTTCTTCGTCGTCGCTGCTGGCTTCCTCGTCCTCTTCCTCGTCATCCTTCTCGGCCACGGCGGCGGCCTTCGGGTCGACCGGCACAGGCATGTCCGAGGGGCTGGCGATCACGTCGTCAGGATCGATGTACCCGCTGAGCACGTCCGACAGACGGCCACCTTCGGTGGTGACGCGGTCGTATTCGCCAAGGATGTAATCCACGGTGCCGGGGAAGTGGGCGATCGCCCCCATCACCTCGCGGATGCCTTCCTCGATGCGCTTGGCGATTTCGATCTCGCCTTCGCGGGTGAGCAGCTCCACGGTGCCCATCTCACGCATGTACATGCGGACCGGGTCCGTCGTGCGGCCGATATCGGTTTCGACGGCAGCGAGCGCGGCGGCGGCTTCCTCGGCCGCGGCTTCGTCGGTGTCCGCCTCGGCCAACAGGAGGGCATCCGCATCCGGAGCAGTCTCGAATACGTTGATCCCCATGTCGTTGATCATGCGGATGATGTCTTCCACCTGTTCCGGATCTGAAATATCCTCGGGCAGGTGGTCGTTGACCTCCGCGTAAGTCAGGTAGCCCTGCTCACGACCGCGGGTGATCAACTCTTTGATACGAGATTGCTGTTGCGCTTTTCCGGACATAACACCCTATCCACTGAAGGTCTTGGCGGGCAAAAAACAAGCCGAGGATTATACCCGAGCTAGGACCTCACACGCCAGTTGAGGTCGGGTTTTGTGCGTTTGCGTTGCGGCTAAGCAGCTCGCGCAGCAGGTTTTTTTCCTCTGCGCTCAGTTCGCCCTGCCTGGCCTTTCGAAGCAATTGCTCCAGACTGCGTTCGCGTTGGCGGGCGGATAGACTGGAAATGGTGTCGAAAAACTGTTGTTCAAGGTTGTCGGCATCGATCAGCCATTCTTTCTCCGCCAGGGCCCTCAACAAGCGCCCTTGGTCGGTACCGTGCCAGCGCGCGATCAATTGCAGCGAGCGAAGTCGAGGATTTTTCTGCAGTGCCTCGAGCAGTGCGACCAGCAATTGCGCGTAAACATGATCTTCATCGGCCAGATGGCTGGCATCTTCAACCTTGGCCGCCAATTGCGGGTGATGCAGCAGCGTGCGCAGGGCGCTGAGCGTGGGCGGCTCAACGGTCGTGGGCACCCGAGGGGCTCGCGGTTCGAAATTGCGTTTGCCGCCTCGTTCCCATGGCTTGCCATCGCGCTTGCCACCACCCTTGCGCGGTTGCCAGCCCTGGCTGGGCTCGGGCATGGGAGCCGAAGCGTCCAGATAAGCCGGTACATAGTCACTCTGGCCGTGGAAATCCATTCCGTCAGCACCGGCCCCTTCATGGCCGACAAAGCTTGAAGGCTCCGAGGCGCGCGGCGGGGCGGGCTGCGCCGCGCGAGCCAGCTGGTTCAGGGCCTCGCCGCTCAGGCCGGTGATTTCCGTCAGCCGGGCCCGCATCAGGGCCTTGAGGTTGGCGCCGGGTACCTGGTCGATCAAGGGCGCCGCCAGGGTAACCATATGGGCCTTGCCTTCCAGCGAGCGCGGGTCCGCCTCGTCGGACAGCTGCTGGAAGAAATAATCGGCCAGCGGCTGCGCATGCTGCGCGATGCGCGCGCGGAAGGCGTCCAGGCCCTCGGCGCGGATCAGGGTGTCCGGATCCTCGCCCTCGGGCAGGAACAGAAACCTTGCCTTGCGGCCATCCTGCAGGCTCGGCAGCGCGGCTTCGAGGGCGCGCCAGGCAGCGTTGCGGCCGGCCTGGTCGCCGTCGAAGCAGAACAGGATGCTCGGCACCAGGCGGAACAGCCGCTTGATATGCTCCTCGCTGGTCGCCGTGCCCAGGGTGGCCACCGCGTTGCGCAGGCCCTGCTGGGCCAGCGCGATCACATCCATGTAGCCCTCGACCACGATCACTTCGTCAAGGTTGCGGTTGAACTTGCGCGCCTCGTAGAGCCCATAAAGCTCCTGGCCCTTATGGAACACCGGGGTTTCCGGCGAGTTCAGGTATTTAGGCTTGTCATCCCCAAGTACCCGCCCGCCGAACGCGATCACCCGGCCCCGGCTGTCGCGGATGGGAAACATCACCCGATCGCGGAAGCGGTCGTAGCGCTTGCCACTTTCGGCGTTTTCCACCAACAGCCCCGCATCGAGCAGGGCGCGCTGCTGCAGCGTGTCGCTGGCCAGGTGGCGCAGCAGGTTGTCCCAGCCGGGCGGAGCGAAACCCAGGCCGAAGTCCCGGGCGATCTCGCCGGTAAGACCCCGCCCCTTGAGGTATTCCACCGCGCTTCTGCGTGCCGGGTGCTGGCGCAGGGCCTGGCGATAATAGTCCGCGGCCGCGGCCAGCAGGGGGTAGAGCGGCGAATCCGTCGGTTGGCGCGGCTTGCTGCCGCGACGGGATTCCTCCCGGGGCACTTCCATGCCGGCCGCTCGCGCCAGTTCCTCCACGGCCTGGGGAAAGTCCAGGTTGTCGTGGTCCATCACGAAGCCCAGCGCGTTGCCGCCGGCGCCACAGCCGAAGCAGTAATAGAACTGCTTGTCGGGGCTTACGCTGAAGGAGGGGGTTTTTTCCTTGTGGAAGGGGCAGCAGGCGGTGTAGTTCTTGCCGCTTTTCTTGAGCTGAATCCGGGCGTTGACCACATCGAGAATGTCGGTGCGGTTGAGCAGGTCGTCGATGAAACCTTGCGGGATGAGCCCGGCCATGGGGTGACCTCGGATCCGAGACGGTGCTTCAGTTTAACGGCCAGGCATGGCCATTCGCAGCGAATGGTAGGTTACGAAAAGCAGGAGGGTGGCGGCTTGATGCGCCCGATGAAGAGAGCGGAGCCTGCCGGAATTACCGGGCCCACAATTGCCAATGGCCCGGCTTTTTAGGGCCGGGCCAGACAAATGCTTGCAGCGAACGCTTGTATCAGTACAGGCGAACGGCGCGGCGCTGTTCGCGCTGGACTTTCTTGGCGTGACGCTTGACCGCTGCGGCTGCCTTGCGCTTGCGCTCGGAAGTCGGCTTTTCGTAAAACTCGCGGCTACGAACTTCAGCCAGTACACCGGCTTTTTCGCAGGAGCGCTTGAAACGACGCAGAGCTACGTCGAAGGGTTCGTTCTCTTTAACTTTGACGGCTGGCATCCAGGGCTACCTTAATTCATTACCGGGGCAACGTACCCCTGCTGGAAGCGCGGTGGAATACGTCGGTTTTCAAGGGTTGCGGATGTTACCCGTTGGAGCCGCGGAATGCAAAGCCTCTGATCGAAAACCGCTGGTCGGCGCGCCGGGGCGCGACTATCATGCGCGCCTTCGTTACCGCCTCGGCAAAGGCCAATTGATACCCATGCTAGTACTGGGACTGGAAACATCCTGCGATGAAACGGGCGTCGCGCTCTATGACAGCGAGCAGGGCCTGCTCGGCGACGCGCTATTCAGCCAGATCGACCTGCACCGTGTCTACGGTGGCGTGGTGCCGGAGCTGGCTTCCCGCGACCACGTAAAGCGCATGCTGCCGCTGATCCGCGAAGTGCTCGATCAGGCCGGGCGCGCGCCTTCGGACATCGACGCCATCGCCTATACCGCCGGCCCCGGGCTGGTGGGCGCGCTGCTGGTTGGTGCGTCCTGCGCCCAGGCCATGGCGTTTGCCTGGGGTATCCCGGCCTTGGGTGTGCATCATATGGAAGGCCACTTGCTGGCGCCCATGCTCGAGGACCAACCGCCAGCGTTTCCCTTCGTGGCGCTGCTGGTATCCGGCGGCCATACCCAACTGGTGCGGGTCGATGGCATCGGCCAGTACCAGCTGCTGGGCGAAAGCCTGGATGACGCGGCCGGGGAGGCGTTCGACAAAACCGCCAAACTCATGGGCCTGCCCTACCCGGGCGGCCCGGAAATCGCGCGCCTGGCCGAGCAGGGGCAGGCCGGGCGCTTCGTGTTCCCGCGTCCGATGACCGACCGCCCTGGGCTGGACTTCAGTTTCAGCGGCCTGAAAACCTTCACCCTCAACACCTGGCAGCAGTGTGTCGCCGCTGGGGAGGACAGCGAGCAGACCCGTTGCGACATCGCCCTGGCATTCCAGCAGGCAGTGGTGGAGACTCTCGCCATCAAGTGCAAGCGGGCCCTCAAGCAGACGGGCCTCAAGCAATTGGTGATCGCTGGCGGGGTAAGTGCCAACCGGGCCTTGCGCACCCACCTGGAAGCCATGACGGCGGAATTGGGGGGTGGTGTGTACTATGCGCGGCCACGCTTCTGTACCGACAACGGCGCGATGATCGCCTACGCCGGTTGCCAGCGGTTGTTGGCCGGCCAGCACGACAGCCTGGGCATCCAGGTGCATGCCCGCTGGCCGATGGAGCAACTGCCTGCTATCTAGCCGCGCTGGGTGCGAGCTTTAGAAATGACGTTCCCGGCCGGCGAACAGGTCCCTGAGATTGGCCCGATGACGCCAGATCACCAGCGCCGTGAGCAGGGTCATCGGCAGCAACGCCTGGGGCGCCTGCCAGGCCAGCAGGGGCAAGGTCAGGGGGATGGCGGTCAGCGCGGCCAGGGAGGCGGTACGGCTGAGCTGAAAGGTCAATAGCCATACGCCTACCGCCAGCAGCAGGGCTGGCGGGTATAGCCCCAACAGCATGCCGGCAGCCGTGGCCACGCCCTTGCCACCGCGAAAGTTGAAATACAGGGGAAACAGGTGGCCGATGACGGCGCACAGGCCTATCCAGGCCTGGGCCTGCAGCCCCAACCCCAGGGCCTTGGCCAGCAGTACCGGTACGAGGCCCTTGGCGAGGTCGCCGACTAAGGTCAAGATGGCGAGCTTGCGGCCGGCCACCCTGAGCATGTTGGTGGCCCCGGCATTGCCCGAGCCGCTGGTGCGCGGGTCGGGGATCCCGGCGCCACGACTGAGCAGGATGGCGAAGGACAGTGAGCCGAGCAGGTAGGCCAGGACGGCCAGTAACCAGGGCATGCTAACTATTCCGGGCGAGAATGCTCGGATTCTAACGGCGCGAAGCGCCTTTGTCGTCAGGAGAGACTGCTTGGACAGCGTGTTCATCGAAGGCCTGGAGGTCGATACCGTGATCGGCGCCTATGACTGGGAGCGCGAGATCCGCCAGTGCCTGCGGCTGGATTTCGATTTCGCCTGGGACAACCGCCCCGCTGCGGATGGCGACGACCTGGCCTTGGCCCTGGATTACGCCAAGGTGTCCGAAGCCGTTCAGGCGTTTGCCAGCCAGGCGCGCTTTGAGCTGGTAGAGACCTTCGCCGAGCGTCTGGCGGCGCGTCTGATGAGCGAATTCGGCATTCGCTGGTTGCGGTTGCGGGTGACCAAGCCTGGTGCGGTGCCAGCGGCACGAGGCGTGGGTGTGGAGATCGAGCGCGGATGTCGCTGACTCGGGTCTACCTTGGCCTCGGTAGCAATATCGACCGTGAGGTTCATCTTTGCGCTGGGCTGGACGCGCTGGCGGCCATGCTCGTGGACATGCGCTGTTCACCGGTGTTCGAAAGCGAACCGGTGGGCATCAAGAGCGGGCCTTTCCTGAACCTGGTGGTCACGGGGCTGTGTGACATGCCTCTGATGGCGCTGGATCGTCGCCTGAAGTTCATCGAGGCGGATAACGGCCGCTACGCCCCGGACCGCAAAGGCCTGCCGCTGGATATCGACGTCTTGATGTACGGCCGGCAAGTGGGCAATTTCGACGGATTGGTATTGCCGCGCGAGGAAATCCTGCGTAACGCCTTTGTGCTCTGGCCCTTGGCCTTGCTGGCTCCGGATGAGCTGCACCCCGGAGAGGGGCGCAGCTTCGCTGCGCTATGGGCCGAGGCGAAGATCGACCAGCAGCTGCGGCAGGTACCCTTCCAATGGGCCCCCGGGGCGCTGGTTCAAGGCTCAGCCCGGTAGGCCTCCAACGCGGCCAGGCGGGCTTTCTTGAGGGCTTCGCCCAGGGCCTGCCCCGTCAGGCCGGCCTCTAGCAATGGTTTGACCGCCACGTCCCGGGCTGTGGCAGCGGCGTCGCGCAGAAACGCTCCGGGCTCGAAGGTTTCCTGCCCGATGCAGAGGGCAGCGTTTTCACAGGTGTCGATGAATTCCGCGAAGCGTTGGGGGCGTCGATAGATGTCGAAGGCCTGGAGCAGGTCGAACAAGGCCTGGGTGGGCAATGCACGCGCCTGGCTGGCCAGCGCATGGTAGCGGCCACTTAGCTGAGCCAATTCCTGGCAGTCCCGAGGTACCTTGAAGCGTAGGCTCACCGCCTGGATGTCGGATACCTCGCCCTTCGCGCTTGAGCTGTCCCCAGCGTAGCTCAATGGCAGCAGCAGGCTGGCCCAGCGTATGGCCAGAGGATGCTCGGCACAGGCGGCCTGGGCCAGGCAAGCGATACTCCATTGTCCAAGATCGACCACTGCGGCCGGTGTTCGCGCCGAGCGCTCGAACAGGGCCTGCAATTCGGGGAACAGGACCTTCAGGGCGCCGCAGGCCCGGAGGGTTTCGAAGAACACCGTCGGTCTGGCTTCCATCAGGGCGCGGGAGATCTCCTTCCAGCTTCTTTCAGGGGTCAACGCCTGCAGCTCCCCCGACTCGCTCAGTTGCGTCATAAGCGCGAGGGTTTCGGGGGCGATACGAAAGCCCAGGCCGGCGTAGCGTGCGGCGAACCTGGCTACCCTGAGCACGCGCAAGGGGTCTTCGGCGAACGACGGGGACACATGGCGTAGCCAGCGTTCGGCAAGGTCTCGCTGGCCGCCGTAGGGGTCGATGACGTGCCCGCTGTCGTCTTCGGCCATGGCGTTGATGGTCAGGTCACGGCGGCGCAGGTCTTCTTCGAGGGTCACGTCCGGGCTGGCATGGAACACGAATCCGCCATAGCCCCGGCCGCTCTTGCGCTCCGTCCGGGCCAGGGCGTATTCAGCGCCGGTGCGCGGGTGCAGGAATACAGGGAAATCCGCGCCCACGGGCCGATAGCCCAAGGCATGCATCTGTTGCGCGCTGGCACCGACCACCACCCAATCGATGTCGGCCACCGGCAGGCCGAGGAGGCGGTCGCGCACGGCGCCGCCGACTTTGTATACCTTCATGCAGTTCTCCTTCAGCGCCGCAGGATATACCCGTGGCGCCGAAGGTTCACTCACAGGTGCACGACGGTCATGTCCAGCCGGTTATAGCTGTCATCGCCCTGCTCGTTGCGCGGCGGCACGTGATGGACCTTCACCACCTGGTCGCCCTGGACGGTCTCCAGGTGCACGTCGAAGCCCCACAACCGATGCAGATGCTTGAGTACCTCCTCGGTGGACTCGCCCAGCGGCTTGCGGTCGTGTTGCTGGTGACGCAGGGTCAGGGAACGATCACCGCGGCGATCGATGCTCCAGATCTGCACGTTGGGCTCGCGATTGCCCAGGTTGTACTGGGCCGCCAGGGTTTCACGGATGATCCGATAGCCGCTGTCATCGTGGATGGCAGGTACCAGCAGGTCGTCGCGCTGGTCGTCGTCCAGGATGCTGAACAGCTTCAGGTCGCGGATCACCTTGGGCGACAGGTACTGCAGGATGAAGCTCTCGTCCTTGAAGCTGCTCATGGCGAACTTCAAGGTAGAGAGCCAGTCGCTGCCGGCGATGTCCGGGAACCAGCGACGGTCTTCCTCGTCCGGGTTCTCGCAGATGCGGCGCAGGTCCCGGAACATGGCGAAGCCCAGGGCGTAGGGGTTGATGCCGCTGTAATAGGGGCTGTCGTACCCGGGCTGAAACACCACGCTGGTATGGGACTGCAGGAATTCCATCATGAAGCCGTCGGTGACCAGGCCTTCGTCGTACAGGTCGTTGAGCAAGGTGTAGTGCCAGAAGGTCGCCCAACCTTCGTTCATGACCTGGGTTTGCCGTTGTGGATAGAAATACTGGGCGATCTTGCGCACGATACGCACCACTTCCCGCTGCCAGGGCTCCAGCAAGGGGGCGTGCTTCTCGATGAAATAGAGAATGTTTTCCTGAGGCTCGGCGGGAAAGCGCGCGTGGTCCTGCTCGCTGGTTTTCTCCATGGCCTTGGGAATGGTTCGCCACAGGTCGTTGATCTGTCGCTGAAGGTGCTCTTCCCGTTCTTTCTGGCGGCGCCGCTCTTCTTCGGCGGAAATGGGGTAGGGGCGCTTGTAGCGGTCCACGCCGTAGTTCATCAGAGCATGGCAAGAGTCGAGCAGGTCTTCCACGGCGTCGATGCCGTAGCGCTCCTCGCACTGCATGATGTACTGCTTGGCGAACACCAGGTAGTCGATGATCGAGCTGGCGTCCGTCCAGGTGCGGAACAGGTAGTTGCCCTTGAAGAAACTGTTGTGGCCGTAGCAGGCATGGGCGATCACCAAGGCCTGCATGCACATGGTGTTCTCTTCCATGAGGTAGGCGATGCACGGGTCGGAATTGATCACGATCTCGTAGGCCAGGCCCATCTGCCCACGGGTGTAGGATTTTTCGGTGCTCAGGAAGTGCTTGCCGTAGGACCAATGATGGTAGCCCAGGGGCATGCCTACCGAGGCGTAGGCATCCATCATCTGTTCAGCGGTGATGACTTCGATCTGGTTGGGGTAGGTATCGAGGGCATAGCGCTCGGCGATACGACTGATTTCCCGGTCGTAGGTCTGGATCAGCTCGAAGGTCCATTCCGAACCTACGGACAGGGGTTGGCGCTTCTGCTCTCTGGCGGTCATGTCACTAGCCTGCGCTGGAAGAGTTCACGGAAGACCGGATAGATATCCCCGGCCGTCACCAACTGCTGCTGGGCGAAGGTTTCCGGGAAGTCTTCGCCGATACGCTCGTATTCGAACCACAGGGCCTGGTGCTCCCTGGGCGTGATCTCCACGTAAGTGTAGTACTGCACATGGGGCATGATCTGCTTGGTGAGGATGTCCCGGCAGATGGGCGAGTCGTCGTTCCAGTTGTCCCCGTCCGAGGCCTGGGCCGCATAGATGTTCCACTCGTTGGTGGGATAGCGCTCGGCCATGATTTCCTGCATCAGCTTCAGCGCGCTGGAGACGATGGTGCCGCCGGTTTCCCGGGAATAGAAGAACTCTTCCTCGTCCACTTCCCTGGCGCTGGTGTGGTGGCGGATGAACACCACCTCGATCTTGTCGTAGTTGCGCTTGAGGAACAGGTACAACAGGATGAAAAAGCGCTTGGCAATGTCCTTGGTAGCCTGGGTCATGGAACCGGACACGTCCATCAGGCAGAACATCACCGCCTTGGAGCTGGGGTTGGGGTGCTTGACCAGCAGGTTGTATTTCAGGTCGAAGGTATCGAGGAAGGGCACCCGATGAATGCGTGCACTGAGCTTTTCGACTTCCGCTTCCAGCGCCTGGATGTCGCCGAAGTTGTCCGGCTCTTCCCGTCGAAGCCGCTCGAGTTCGGCACGCACCTCCCGTAGCCGGGCGCGGCTGCTGCCGGACAGCGCGATACGCCGGGCATGGGCCGAGCGCAGGGTACGAATGATGTTGATGCGCGATGGGTTGCCTTCGTTGGCAATGCCCGCGCGGACCGTCTTGAAGGTATCGGAACCGGTGAGATGCCGCTTGACCAGGTTGGGCAGTTCCAGGTCCTCGAACATGAATTCAAGGAATTCCTCCTGGGTGATCTGGAACACGAACTCATCCATGCCTTCGCCGGAGTTGCCCGCCTTGCCCTGGCCCTTGCCGCCTCCGCCACCTCCTTGCGGCCGCGGAATATGCTGTCCGGACGTGAACTCCTTGTTGCCGGGATGGACGATGGTCTGCTTGCCGCCGCGACCGTGGTGCAACACGGGTTCGTCGATGTCACGGCCAGGAATGCTGATCTGCTCGCCATGCTCCATATCGGTGATGGAGCGGCGGCTGACCGCTTCTTCCACCGCTTTCTTGATGTGGTCACGGTAGCGCCGCAGGAAACGCTGGCGGTTCACCGTGCTTTTGTTCTTGCCATTCAAGCGTCGGTCGATCACATAACTCATGGCCCCTCCAGGAACTCGGGGCAGCTTCAAGCTTCAAGCTTCAAGCCGCAAGAAAGAGCAGCCAGCGCGGCCGCAAGCTGGCGCGTCAGGCGATGCCTGCGCGCAACTGCCTGCAGCTTACGGCCTGTCGCTTACTGGGACTTGCGAACACGCAGGTACCACTCGGAGAGCAGGCGAACCTGCTTGTCGGTGTAGCCACGTTCCACCATCCGGGTAACGAAGTCGTTGTGCTTCTGTTGATCTTCCTTGCTGGCCTTGGCGTTGAAGCTGATGACGGGCAGCAGGTCCTCAGTGTTGGAGAACATTTTCTTCTCGATGACCACCCGCAGTTTTTCATAGCTGAGCCAGGTGGGGTTCTTGCCGTTGTTGTTGGCGCGGGCGCGAAGCACGAAGTTGACGATCTCGTTGCGGAAGTCCTTCGGGTTGCTGATGCCGGCGGGCTTTTCGATCTTTTCCAGTTCTTCGTTCAAGGCGACCCGATTGAGGATCTCGCCGGTTTCCGGGTCCCGGTATTCCTGATCCTGAATCCAGAAGTCCGCATAGAGCACATAACGGTCGAAGATGTTCTGGCCATACTCGCTGTAGGACTCCAGGTAGGCTGTCTGGATTTCCTTGCCGATGAACTCGATGTAGCGCGGCGCCAGGTATTCCTTGAGGAAACGCAGGTAGCGCTCGCGTACTTCGGCCGGGAACTGCTCCTGCTCGATCTGGTGTTCGAGCACATAAAGCAGGTGAACCGGGTTGGCGGCCACTTCATGGGGGTCGAAGTTGAATACCTTGGACAGGATCTTGAAGGCGAAGCGGGTGGACAGGCCGGTCATGCCCTCATCCACGCCCGCCGAATCGCGGTATTCCTGGATGGACTTGGCCTTTGGGTCGGTGTCCTTCAGGTTTTCGCCGTCATAGACCCGCATCTTCGAGTAGATGTTCGAGTTCTCCGGTTCCTTGAGCCGGGACAGCACGGTGAACTGGGCCAGCATCTTGAGGGTGTCCGGCGCGCAATGGGCCCTGGACAGCGAGCTGTTGACCAACAGCTTGTCGTAGATCTTGATCTCATCGGTCACGCGCAGGCAGTAAGGCACCTTCACGATATAGATACGGTCGATGAAGGCCTCGTTGTTCTTGTTGTTGCGGAAGCTATGCCATTCAGACTCGTTGGAGTGCGCCAGCAGCACGCCATTGAAGGGAATGGCCCCGAGCCCTTCGGTACTGTTGTAGTTGCCTTCCTGGGTCGCGGTAAGCAGCGGGTGAAGCACCTTGATCGGTGCCTTGAACATTTCCACGAATTCCATCAGGCCCTGGTTCGCCCGGCACAGGGCGCCCGAGTAGCTGTAGGCGTCGGCGTCGTTCTGGGGGAATTCCTCCAGCTTGCGAATATCCACCTTGCCCACGAGGGCGGAGATGTCCTGGTTGTTCTCGTCTCCAGGTTCGGTCTTGGCCACGGCGACCTGGTTCAGGATCGACGGGTACAGCTTGACCACCTTGAACTGGCTGATGTCCCCACCGAATTCCTGCAGGCGCTTGGTGGCCCAGGGCGACATGATGGTGTTGAGGTAGCGCTTGTCGATGCCGTAGTCCTCCTGAAGGATGTCCCCGTCTTCATTGACGTTGAACAGCCCCAGGGGCGACTCGAATACCGGGGAGCCCTTGATGGCGTAGAAGGGCTCTTTCTCCATCAGTTGCTTGAGCTTTTCGGCCAGGGACGACTTGCCTCCCCCCACCGGGCCGAGCAGGTAGAGGATCTGTTTCTTCTCCTCGAGGCCTTGGGCGGCATGGCGGAAATAGGAAACGATCTGCTCGATGCAGTCTTCCATGCCATGGAAGTCACGGAAGGCCGGGTAGCGGCGGATGGTCTTGTTGGAGAAGATGCGGGACAACCGCGGATCCGTCGTGGTATCGACCAGCTCCGGTTCACCGATGGCCATGAGCAGCCGCTCGGCCGCGGATGCGTAGGCCCTGCGGTCGGCTTTGCAGAGCTCCAGGTATTCCTGCAGCGTCAACTCTTCCTGACGCGTGCTTTCGAAACGCTGTTGGAAGTGGCTAAAAATACTCATGACGTCACCTCGCTCGATACCGGAGCCGACGTCGGATCACTTAAGCCGATGCTTGGTGGCAGCCGAAGCCAGCCAGCTGCCCTTTTCCCCCAGAACACCCGAAAATCGCTCCCGATGACCCGCGCGCCGGTGTGCCGGCTCTCCCCTGTTTTGGATGGCCTGGGCTTAAGGATAGTTGGTAATCCAGAAATTCAAGGGCGCCCACGCGTTTAGTTACAACCGCGAAAGGGGGAGTTGGGCTAGGAGCCCCGGAATCCGGCGCCCCGTGAGGCATGCGAAGATGACAAAAAAATTCAGTCGCCGGCTTGGCGAGCGATGTCGTCAGGGTAGGTCTGGCGCCAGAGCTCGAAGCCGCCGTCGAGGCTGTAGACGTCCGAGAAGCCTTGACTGACCAGATAGGCCGCCGCGCTCTGGCTGGAGTTGCCGTGATAGCAGACCACGACCAACGGAGCGTCCAGGTCGGCTTGGGTAATGAAGTCGTGCAGTGAATGGTTGTCCAGATGACGGGACTGGGCGATATGCCCGTTGGCGAAGGTCTGCGGATCGCGGATATCCACGACCACGGCGCCGCCGGCGCGCAACGCCTGGGCTTCTTGCGGGGGAATGCGTTTGAATTCGGACATGCTCGGCTCCAGGCGTTAGCAGAGAGGGCACTTGCACTGATGAAGTTGCAAAGTGTCCAGGTTCATCAAGGTCATTGCGTTGCCCCAGACGCACCCCGTGTCCAGGGCGAATACGCCAGGCTCGTCGCAGCGGCCTTCCAGCGCGGCCCAATGGCCGAAGATGATGCGGATGTGGCGGCTGCGTCTGTGCTTGTGGCTGAACCAGGGCGCGTAGCCAGGGGGCGCGCTGTCCGCCCCTTCCTTGCCCTTGAGGTCCAGCTTGCCGTCGGCGGTACAGAAACGCATGCGGGTAAAATAGTTGGTGATAACCCGCAGGCGGGTGACGCCTTCCAGATCCTTGTGCCACTTGGCCGGCTCGTTGCCGTACATGCCGTCCAGGAAGGGCTCCACCAGGTTGTCGTCGCGCAGGGCGGTTTCCACCTCGGCGGCGTAGCGCAGCGCCTTGCTCAAGGGCCACATGGGCGGAATGCCGGCATGCACCAGGGCAAAGTTGCGTGGCTCGTCGTAATGCAGCAGCTTTTGCTGACGCAGCCACTGCACCAGTTGCCCGCCGTCGGGTGCCTCGAGGATCTCGGCCAGGGTGTCGTTCTTCTTCAGGCGCTCGACGTTGTACCAGGCTGCAAGCAGGTGCAGGTCGTGGTTTCCCAGGGTGCAGACCAGCGAATCGCGGATCGAATAAAGGAAGCGCAGGGTTTCCAGGGATTGCGGGCCGCGATTGACCAGATCGCCCACCAGCCATAGCTGGTCCCGGGCGGGGTCGAAGGCCACCTCGTCCAGCAGCGTCTTGAGCGGATCCAGGCAGCCCTGCAGGTCACCTACGGCATACACGGCCATCAGTGCAGGGCTCCGGGCATGGCCAGGCGGAACGGCGCGATAATGGCGTCGAAGTGTTTACCGTCTTCGGCCACCATCTGGTAGCTGCCCTGCATGTTCCCCACCTTGGTAGCCATGATGGTGCCGCTGCTGTAGGTATGGGCCTGGCCCACCCCGATCAGCGGTTGCTGGCCGACCACGCCAGGCCCGCGGACCTCCTCGACCTTGCCGTTGCCGTCGGTGATCACCCAGTGGCGCGACATCAGACGCGCGGGTACCTGGCCTTTGTTGCGTACAGTGACTGTATAGGCGAAGGCATAACGGCCCTGCTCGGGGTTGGATTGCTCCGCCAGGAAGCGCGTATCGACGCTGACGTCGATGTGATAACGGGAATCGGACATGGTGCCTGGACCTAAAGCGAATGACGTGGGGACGAGGCCCGATGAAAGCAGTCTAGGCCATAGGATGGCCTAGGTGCCTCAGGGTGCGGTCGGCTGGTCGGCCAGCTGGTCTGCCAGGCGGACGAACGCGGCCAGGTCGAGCTGCTCGGGGCGCAGGCTGCCGTCCACCTGGGCGGCCTCGATGGCCGCGGCGGGCAGTAGTGCCTTCAGGGTATTGCGCAGTGTCTTGCGGCGCTGGTTGAAGGCTTCGCGTACCACCCGCTCCAGGGCGCGCGCATCCTTGGCCGGGTGCGGCAGGGTGTCATGGGGTACCAGGCGAACGATGGCCGAATCCACCTTCGGTGGCGGGTTGAACGCCCCGGGGCCCACGTTGAACAGATGTTCCACGCGGCAGTGGTACTGCACCATGATCGACAGACGCCCCCAATCGCCGCCGCCGGGACCGGCGGCCAGGCGTTCGACCACCTCTTTCTGCAGCATGAAGTGCATGTCGCGAATCAGCGCGGCATTGCTCAGCAGATGGAAGATCAGTGGCGTGGAGATGTTGTACGGGAGGTTACCCACCACACGCAGGCTACGCGGGCTGGCACCCAGGCGGTTGAAGTCGAACTTCAGGGCATCGCCCTGATGCAGGCTGAAGTTGCCGCGGTTGTCGAATCGCTGGTGGAGAAGGGGAACGAGGTCCTTGTCCAGCTCGATCACGTCCAGCTGAGCGCCGCTGTCGAGCAGCCCTTCGGTGAGCGCGCCCTGGCCCGGGCCGATTTCGAGCAGGCGCTCGCCTTCACGGGCGTGGATGGCCCGCAGGATGCGGTCGATGACGCCGGCGTCGTGGAGGAAGTTCTGCCCGAACCGCTTGCGCGCCCGGTGTTGGTATTGCTCGTTCATCGAGGTGCCTCAGCCATTTGATAGGCGGTTTCCAATGCGACCTGCAGGCTGCCGGTGTCGACCTTGCCGCTGCCGGCGAGGTCCAGGGCGGTGCCATGGTCGACCGAGGTGCGGATGATCGGCAGGCCCAGGGTGACGTTGACCGCCGCGCCGAAGCCCTTGTACTTCAGCACCGGCAGGCCCTGATCGTGATACATGGCGAGCACCGCGTCGCAGTGCTCCAGGTGTTTGGGAGTAAAGAGCGTATCGGCGGGCAAGGGGCCCACCAGGTCCAGGCCATCCTGGCGCAGCCGTTCAAGCGTGGGTTCGATCACGTCGATCTCTTCCCGGCCCAGGTGGCCGCCTTCCCCAGCGTGAGGGTTCAATCCGCACACCAGGATCCGGGGGCGGGCAATGCCGAACTTGTTCACCAGGTCGTGGTGCAGAATGCGGGTCACGCGCTCGAGGCGTGCCGGGGTGATGGCGTCGGCCACCTCCCTTAGCGGCAAATGGGTGGTCACCAGGGCTACGCGCAGCCCACGGGTGGCCAGCATCATCACCACATGGTCCGCCCGTGTCAGGTCTTGCAGGAATTCCGTGTGGCCGGAGAACGCCGTGCCGGCATCATTGATCACGCCCTTGTGCACCGGCGCGGTGATCATGCCCGCGAACTGGCCGGCCAGGCAGCCTTCGGCGGCCAGGGTAAGGGTGCGTAGCACGAAGCTGGCATTGGCCGGGTTCAGCACGCCGGGTACCACGGGCGCGGCCAGGCGCACGTCCAGTACATACAGGCTGCCAGCAGGCGCCGGGTGGTGGGGCAGGGCGTCGAGGCTGACCGGAATCAGGTCAACGGCCAGCCCCAGGCGCGTGGCCCGCTCGGCGAGCAGGTCACGACTGGTGATGGCGACAAGAGGATGAGGCTGGGCCTGGGAAGCCAGCAGCAGGCACAGGTCGGGCCCTATGCCGGCTGGCTCGCCGGGCGTGACGGCGAAACGCGCCACGCTCACTGCTTGATTTCGACGTAGGCCTCGTCACGGATCTGACGGAGCCAGGTTTGCAACTCCTCGTCGTACTTGCGGTTGCGCAGTACATTGAGGGCCTGCTGTTCCCGAGCCTGCTGGGTCGCATCGGTGGCGCGCCGGCCCAGGACTTCCAGGATGTGCCAGCCGAACTGGGTCTGGAATGGCCGTGACACGGTATCCACAGGCGTTTGCGCCATGACTTCACGGAATTCCGGCACCAGCGACTGTGGGTCGATCCAGTTCAGGTCGCCACCGTTGAGGGCCGAGCCTGGGTCTTCCGAGTAGTTCTTGGCCAGGGTGGCGAAGTCTTCGCCGTCCTTGATCCGGGTGTAAAGGGTTTCGATCAGGCGCTGGGTTTCCGCCGGGCTGCGGATCTCGCTGGGCTTGAGCAGGATATGGCGAACATGGACCTCATCGCGCATCTCCGCCTGGCCACCTCGGGCTTCCAGCAGTTTGAGGATGATGAAGCCACCCGGCGTGCGCACCGGTTGGGTCACTTCTCCCGCTTTCATGGACGCCAGCATCTGATCGAAGGGCGGTGGCAACTGGGCCGCTTTGCGCCAGCCCATGTCGCCCCCTTCCAGGGCGTTGTCACTGGCCGAGCGCGCGGTGGCCAGGCTGGCGAAGTCCGCGCCCTGGCGCAGTTGCTGGTAGAGGTCCATGGCCTGTTGGGCCGCGGCCTGGATCTGTCCGGCATTGGCGCCCTCGGGGGTGGCGATCAGGATATTGGCCAGGTGGTATTCCTGGGACAACTGGGCCTTGCCCATGTCGGAGGCCAGGAAGTTCTTCACTTCCTGTTCGCTGACCTGGATGCGCTCGGCTACCCGGCGCTGGCGCACCCGGCTGATGACCATCTCCCGGCGAACCTGGTCCCGGGCGGCTTCGTAGGACAGGCCGTCATGGGCCAGGGCCGCGCGGAACTGATCCAGGCTCATGTTGTTGCGCTGGGCAATGGTGCCCATGGCGGCGTTGAGCTCCTCGTCGGTGATCCGGATGCCGGAGCGTTCCCCGATCTGCAACTGCAGGTTTTCCAGGATCAGGCGGTCCAGCACCTGCTTCTGCAATTCCTCCATGGGTGGCTCGCCACCGCCACGCTTGGCGATGGTCTGCCGCACTTCCTGCATGCGCTGGTCCAGCTGGCTCTGCATGATCACGTCGTTGTCGACGATGGCCATGACCTTGTCCAATGGCTGGACCTGGGCATGTGCCAGGGTACCCAGAAACAGTGCGCCCAACAGCATGGGGCGCAGGCGATCACATAGCTTGGTCTTCACGTTCACGATAACCCTGAATGCCTTTGTCGAGGAAACCTTCGACCTTGTTGCCTACCACGCCACCCAGGCCCTTGAGCACGATTTGCAGGAAGATGCCGCGATCGCCCTTCTCGTTCTCTGGAGCGGCCTGGCTGTACTCGTCGTAATCCACCCAGTAGCGGTTGATCAGGCGCAGCTTCCAGCAGCAATTGTCGTACTCGAAGCCACCGAAGGCCTCCAGCGTGCGGTTGCGGTTGTAGTCGTACTGCCAGCGGCTGATGAGGTTCCACTGCGGCACCAGCGGCCAGATGACGGAGAAGTCATGCTGCTGGATCTTGTAGTAGTCCTTCACGTAGTTCGGGTTCGCAGTGCCGTCCTTGTTGTACGGCGTGCCGTAGTCGCCGCCGAACCCCCAGCGCCCGGTGGCGGTATCGTAGTGAATGGCGTCGTCACGATAGCGGAAGCCGGCGTTGACCACCTTGTTCGGGTTGTCTTCAGGCTGGTAATGGAACATGGCGCTGCCGGAACGGGTGCTGCGGCTGTCCGGGTCCCAGTTGAAGTCCGACGTGAAGCGCCAGTCGCGGTTGAAGCGGTATTCGTATTCCAGGGCGTACGGGGAAACGTCCGACTGGGCCTCGTCGCGGTCCTGGTAGGCGATCTGTGGCAACTGGACCTTGCGGTCCTTGAAGTACAGGGCCTGGCCGATGCTGAAACGCTGGCGTTCGAAACCGTTGTCCTCGATCCAGCGGCTGGTCACGCCCAGGGACAGCTTGTTCTCGTCGCCGATGCGGTCGCCGCCACTGAAGCGGTTGTCACGGAACAGCGACGAATAGCTGAACACGCTTTCGCTGGTGTCGAATACCGGAATGTCGTTCTGGTCTTCGTACGGAACGTAGAGGTAGAACAGGCGCGGCTCGAGGGTCTGCCGGTACGCGGTGCCGAACATCTGGGTGTCGCGGTCGAAGTACAGGCCGCTGTCCACGCTGAAGATCGGGACGCTGATGTTCTGGGAACTGCTGTAGGACTCGCCCGTGGCGTTTTCCTGGGTAAGCAGGTCGGCCTTGCCTTTGGAGTCCAGGTCCAGGTCGTACTGGGTGTACTTGTACTTGAGCGTGGGCTTGATGTAGCCGTAGCTCCAGTCCAGCGGCAGGCTGACGGCCGGGACCAGGTCCAGGCGGTCACCGTTGGCGCGGGCCAAGCCGAATACATTCCGGTCGATGCGCGGCGAGGATATGCCATCGTCGTCGGTATAGGTGCCAGTACGCAGGTCCCGGTCGAAGCGCACGGCTTCGGTATGATAACTGAACTGCAGGCCCGACGGGTTGTACGGCAGTACGCCGTCGAGCGTCAGCTGGGGCAGGCGGTCGTAGGGGGTGATTTCCGTAACGGTCGCCAATTGGTAGGACTGCACGTTCAAACGCGCGGTGTAGCCCTGCCCGCGGTAGGTGAGGGCGCCCTGCTGGTTGACGAAGTCACGGTCTTCCACGCCGACCTGATCGGTTTGCAAGTCTTGGAAGTAGTAAGGGTCGCTGATGCGGGTGTAGTCCACTTCGCTCAGCAGGCGCGAGTCCAGGCCGCCCTTGTGCTGCCAGTTGATCATCCAGCGGCGCTTGGAGTAGTCGGACTGTTCCTTGCGGTCGTCGTTCTCGTCGTTAAGGTAGGCGGCGCCGAACTGCCCTTCGCTGCTGGGCGTCAGGTAGCGGAACTCGCCTTCCATCAACAGGCCGCGCTTGGCCATGTAGCGGGGGTACAAGGTGGCGTCGTAGTTCGGCGCCAGGTTGAAGTAGTAGGGCGTGACCAGGGTCAGGCCGTTGTCGCTGCTGCTCGAGATGCTCGGCGCCAGGAAGCCGGACTGCCGACGATCATCGATGGGGAAATAGAAGTACGGCGTGTAGAGAACGGGGAAGTCCTTCACGCGCAGGGTTGCGTTGGTCGCGGTACCGAAACCGGTGGCCGGGTTCAGCGTGATGTTGTTGCCCTTGAGCGACCAGGCATTGCTGTTCGGCTCGCAGGTGGTATAGGTGCCGTCCTTCAAGCGGATGATGGCGTTCTCTGCCCGCTTGGCGTAGAGGGCCGAGCCCCGTGCGCGCTGCTTGTGCAATACATACTCGGCGTTGTCCACCTGGGCCGCGCCGGTGTCGAGCTGCACCTCGGCATGGTCGCCCACGATCAGCGCGCCGTTGTCGCGAATCTTCACGTTGCCGTTGAGCTCACCGCGGTTTTCCGCCTGGTGCAGGGCCGCTTCGTTCGCTTCTACCTGCATGCTGCCCTGACGCATGACCACATCGCCGGCCAGGGTCGCGGTCTGCGACTGCTCCTCGTAGCGCGAGGCGCGGGCGTTGATATAGGTGGGCGCGTCCGACTTGGACGTTTTGTCGCTCATGCCCGGACGCAGGGGCTCTACATAGGCGCCGGAGCAGTAGGGGCCGGTTTCGGCCAGCTGCGCCGGCGTGAGCTTCTCGCGAGGGACCCAGTCCAGGTGGCTGTAGTCCGCGCTGCGCGACTGCAGGCCACGGCCCTTGCTTTCGGTGACCAGGGTAGGCCCGGCGGCGGCCTCGCCAGTGGATGCCTCGCCTTCGCCAGTGGAGCTGACCGAAGAGGCGGTATGCTGGGGGCGTGGTGGCAGGCTGGGGTTGGTGTCGCGGGTCTTGCAGTCCCAGGAACCGGAAGCCGACACCTGGCAGTCATACTGCGGCGCGGCGCTCACGTAGGCGGCGGCGAGGGGTTGCATCGCCAGCAGGCCGCCGGTCACGAGCAACGGAAACTTTCTACGAAACGCGGGGGATTTCAATGCCATCTTATTAGTCCGGGCTTCCTGCGTGCCATCTGCCCGTGCGGGTGTGCACGCCTCTCGATGGTCTGAAAAAGATGCTGGATAATAAAGCATGACCCGCTTGACGGCTAGCGCCGTCGGAGACTCTCTAAATGCCCGATCAAGATGTACGCCTGGAACTTCTCAAGCCTTGGCTCAAGGCCCGCCTTACCGCGCTCTACCAGGAGCAGGGCTGGGGCGAGGTTCCTCACGGCGAGTTGACCCCCGCCAGCAGCGACGCGAGTTTCCGCCGGTATTTCCGCTGGGCGTCCCCTGAGCGAAGCTTCATCGTGATGGACGCGCCGCCGCCCCAGGAAAACTGCGCGCCCTTCGTGCACATCGATACGCTGCTGGCCAGCGCGGGGGTGCATGTACCAACCCTTCATGGGCAAGACCTGGAGCGTGGCTTTCTACTGCTCAGTGACATGGGCCGGCAAACCTACCTGGACGTGATCGAAGAACAGAACGCCGACGCCCTGTTCGCCGACGCCATCCAGGCGCTGCTCAAGTTGCAGGCCCTGCCCATGGACGCGGCGCTGCCCAGCTACGACGAGGCCCTGCTGCGACGTGAGCTGGAACTGTTCCCCCAATGGTATGTACAGCGGCACCTGGGTGTGGAATTCACCGACGCCCAGCAGGCGCAGTGGAGCGCGGCCAGCCAGTTGCTGATCGACAGCGCCCTGGCGCAGCCCCGGGTCCTGGTGCACCGGGACTACATGCCCCGCAACCTGATGGTGAGCAGCCCCAACCCTGGCGTGCTGGATTTCCAGGACGCGGTATACGGGCCCGTCACCTATGACGTGACCTGCCTGTTCAAGGATGCTTTCCTCAGTTGGCCCCAAGCGCGGGTGGCGGACTGGCTGGGCCAATACTGGCACGCTGCGCGAGCCCAGGGCGTGCCGGTACAGGACACCTTCGCCGAGTTCCTGCGCGCCAGCGACCTGATGGGTGTGCAGCGCCACTTGAAAGTGATCGGCATCTTCGCCCGCATCTGCCACCGTGACGGCAAGCCGCGCTACCTGGCCGACGTGCCGCGTTTCTTCGCCTATATCCGCGCCGTCGCCGGACGGCGCGAGGAACTGGCCGAGCTCAATGCCCTGTTGGACAGTTTGCCCATCGCAGCTGAGGCCACGGCATGAAGGCGATGATCCTGGCCGCTGGCAAGGGTGAGCGGATGCGGCCACTGACTCTGCATACGCCCAAGCCGTTACTGCGGGCCGCCGGCATACCGCTGATCGAGCACCAGGTGCGCGCCTTGGCCAGGGCAGGGCACCGTGAACTGGTGATCAACCACGCCTGGTTGGGCGAGCAGATCGAAGCCTACCTGGGAACGGGAGAGCGCTGGGGGGTGAGCATCGCCTACTCACCCGAGGGCCAGCCCCTAGAAACCGGCGGCGGCATCTATAAGGCTTTGCCATTGCTGGGCGCGTCGCCCTTCATTCTGGTCAATGGCGACGTGTGGACCGACTACGCCTACGCTCGATTGAGCCTGGCCCCTGGTGCCCTGGCCCACTTGGTAATGGTGGATAATCCGGAGCATCACCCCGTCGGGGACTTCGCCTTGCGCAATGGCTACCTGGCTTCTTCGCCAGGCAGCGAGGGCCTGACCTACAGCGGCATCGCCGTGCTCGACCCGGCTCTGTTCGCCGGCTGCGTTCCTGGCGCATTCAAGCTGGCGCCCTTGCTGCGCCAGGCCATGGATCAGGGGCGGGTGACGGGGGAGCACTACCGTGGACGCTGGGTTGACGTGGGCACCCCCGAGCGCCTGGCCGAGGTGGATCGGCTGCTGGGCGGCCCACCGGCGGGAGCGCGCTGATGCTATGGCCGGTCACGGTAGTGGGCACCGCGGCGGGTTTTGCCCTGGCGCATATTCCTGGCGGCATCCTGGGGGCGTTACTGGGGCAGTTGGTGGACCGCCGGCTGGACCTGCAAAGCTGGGCGGACCTGTGGGCGCGCCTGCGGGGTAAAGCGGGCCTTGCCGAAGGCGACCTGCTGTTCGTGCTGCTCGGTCGCCTGGCCAAGGCCGACGGCCGGGTGCAGGAAAGCCATATCAACCAGGCGAGAAACGAAATGGCCCTGCTCGGGCTAGGCGAGCCGGCCCGCAAGCAGGCCATCGCTGCCTTTGGCCGAGGCAAGGCCGGCAAGGATTCGCTGCAAGGCCATTTGCGACGCCTGCAGGGGCAGCCCACGACGGCAGAAGGGCTGCTGCGCGCGTGCTGGCGCATGGCCTGGGCCGATGGCGAAGTCGGCGCCAATGAGCGGCAACTGCTGCTCGATTGGGGGAGCTGGCTAGGCTGGACGGCGCCGCGCATCCGTGCCTTGGGTGCCGAATATGCCCCGGCGTCCCGCGTCTTGCCTCAGGCCAACGATGCCTACGAAAACGCCCTGCGCGTGCTCGGGGTGACCGGGGCCAGCGAGGTCGAGCAGATCAAGCAGGCCTACCGGCGCCTGCTCAGCCGCCATCATCCGGACAAGCTTCAAGGCCGCGGGGCCAGCGAGGCCCAGGTGCGCGCGGCGACGGAGCGCACCCGGGAGTTGCATGGGGCATTCGAGGTGATCAGGCGCAGGCGTGGCTTTTAAGGGCCGCTCAGGACTGTGGGCTCAGCCAGCCCCTGACCCGGCGATAGAGCTGCTCGTCCGCCGCGCTCTTGTCGCCGGGCACGCCGCTGAGTTCGGTCTGGCTGTACTGGCTGCCGGGCTGGCGCTTGCTCGCTTGCAGGCGCTGGGCCGCAGCGCTGCGCAGGGCGGGGTTGCTGGCGTAGTAGATGTCTGCCACGGGCACGCTCAGTTGCGGAGCCAGTTGGTCCAGGCCGGCGGGCGCGGCTTCCGGCGTCTTGCCGGCGACCATCACCAGCCTCTGTGCGCGGGATGGCTGGCGGTCGCTCAGGTAACGGGCTGCCCAGTACGCGCCGGTGCCATGGCCCAGTAAAACGATATTGCGCGCCTTGACCTGTTGGGCGAAGGCGATACCGGCATCGATACGGGCAAAGATACGCGCGGCATCGTTTTTCAATTGTTCGTCCGGCCCCGGTGGTTGGGCTTGAGGGCTGGGTTCGGCGCCGCTGGCGGCGGCCTCTTCGATGGGCGCGTTGGCATCGGCCGGTGTGGCGCTGCTGCCGGCCGCGACAGGCGCCGGCGGTTCGATGCCACGAGGCTGCATGGCTTCGCTGAGCAGGTCCGGCAGGGTGAGACTGAGCGTGCCCCAGCCTGCTTCTGGCAAGCGAGTGCGCAGCGGCGCCACTGCTACAGGCCAGTTGGCGCTTTCCCCCGCGCCCGGCACGATGATCACCAGGCCGACAGGGTCCGCCGTGTCGGCCGGCAGCCAGAGGGCCATAAAGTTATCACCGCTGGCCTGCAGGGTTTGAATCTGGGCCGGCGGCAATTGCCGGGCAAGCGCCTGGGCATCTTCCGCGCTGCGCTCGAGCAATGGCGGGCGTTGCGCCGGCTTGGCCGGGGGCGCTTCGGCGGCGGGCTCGTCGGCATGGGCGCAGAGCAGGGGCAGGGCCAGGGCAGTGGCCAGGGTAACGAGCGTGGCACGGCGGAAAGCGCGCATCGAGGGTTCCATTTTCATTGCTTTGCCCAAGCCTAAGATGATTCCGTCCCCGTCGCCACCCCGCCATCGGCTACAATGCGCGCCACCGTGTTCAGCCTACAGGTCCAACATGCAACCGTTCGCCATTGCGCCTTCCATTCTCTCCGCCGACTTCGCTCGCCTGGGCGAGGAGGTCGATAACGTACTCGCCGCCGGAGCGGACGTGGTGCACTTCGATGTGATGGACAACCACTATGTGCCCAACCTGACCATCGGCCCCATGGTCTGCGCCGCGTTGCGCAAGTACGGCATCACCGCGCCCATCGACGTCCACCTGATGGTCAGCCCGGTTGATCGGATCATCGGCGACTTCATCGAAGCCGGCGCTACCTACATCACCTTCCACCCTGAAGCCACCCAGCATATCGACCGCTCGCTTCAGCTGGTGCGCGACGGCGGTTGCAAGTCAGGACTGGTGTTCAACCCGGCCACGCCCCTGAACGTGCTCGAGTACGTGATGGACAAGGTGGACATGATCCTGCTCATGAGCGTCAACCCGGGCTTCGGCGGGCAGAAATTCATCCCCGGCACCCTGGACAAGCTGCGCCAGGCGCGGGCGTTGATCGACGCAAGCGGTCGCGACATCCGCCTGGAGATCGATGGCGGAGTGAATCTGCACAACATCCGTGAGATCGCGGCCGCCGGCGCCGATACGTTCGTAGCCGGGTCGGCCATCTTCAATGCTCCGGACTATCGGGCGGTGATCGACAGCATGCGCGCGGAACTCGCCCTGGCGCGCCCATGAGCGGCCTGAAGCGCTTGTTCCCGGCCGGCTTGCCCCGGCTGGTGATGTTCGACCTGGATGGCACCCTGATCGACTCGGTGCCAGACCTGGCCGCCGCGGTAGACCAGATGCTCGCCCAACTGGGGCGCCCACCGGCGGGTATCGAGGCGGTGCGGGTATGGATCGGCAACGGCTCGCGGGTACTGGTGCGCCGGGCCTTGGCCGGCGGCCTGGACCACGCCGAGGTGGATGATGCTCTGGGCGAGCAGGCGCTGGCCCTGTTCATGACGGCCTATGCCGCTGAGCATGGACGCACCACGGTCTACCCAGGCGTGCGGGAAACCCTGAAGTGGCTGGACGGTGAAGGGGTAGAGATGGCCCTGATCACCAACAAGCCTGAGCAGTTCGTGGCTCCCTTGCTCGATGAGCTCAAGCTGGGGCGCTATTTCCGCTGGATCATCGGGGGCGATACCTTGCCTCAGCAAAAGCCGGACCCGGCCGCTTTGCTCCATGTGATGAAAATGGCTGGCGTAGGCCCCGAGCAGGCGCTGTTCGTCGGAGATTCGCGCAATGACGTGCTGGCTGCCAAAGCGGCCGGCGTACCCTGCGCGGCCTTGACCTACGGCTATAACCACGGCCGGCCGATCGCTGAGGAAGGGCCTGACCTGGTGATCGATGACCCGCGTGAGCTCTTGCCTGGTTGCTTCGAGCGGTCCGCTGAGATAACGTTGCCCGACACCCCTGCCTCATCGAGTCGAGTATCTCCCGTGGCGGTTACCTGCAAACTCTGGATGAAAGTCATCAAGGCCCTGGCCCGTTGGCGCTGGCGCGCCTGACTTCCCCTGGCCGGCCTGCCGGCGCGTTTGCACGTTTTCCGATTCCTACCTCCGCCACGAGGCCGCTATGACCCGCGAAGAATTCCTGCGCTTGGCCGATTCCGGTTACAACCGCATTCCCCTGGCCCATGAAACCCTGGCCGACTTCGACACGCCGCTGTCCATCTATCTCAAGCTTGCCGACGAACCCAATTCCTACTTGCTCGAGTCTGTGCAGGGCGGTGAGAAATGGGGCCGGTACTCCATCATCGGTTTGCCCTGCAGAACGGTGCTGCGCGTTCATGGCCAGGTCGTGACCGTTACCCGGGACGGGGCGGAAACCGAGCGTCATGAGGTAGAGGACCCGCTGGCCTTCGTTGAAGCCTTCAAGGCACGCTACCAGGTGCCGACCGTGGCCGGCCTGCCGCGCTTCAACGGCGGGCTGGTAGGTTACTTCGGCTACGATTGCGTGCGTTACGTGGAAAAGCGCCTGGGCCCATGCCCGAACCCGGACCCTATCGGCGTGCCGGACATTCTCCTGATGGTGTCCGATGCCGTGGTGGTGTTCGACAACCTTGCCGGGAAAATCCATGCCATCGTGCTGGCCGACCCGAGCCAGCCCGATGCCTACGAACAAGGCCGCGCGCAACTGGCGCAACTGATGGAGCGCCTGCGTCAGCCGATCGCGCCGCGCCTGGGGCTGGATTTCTCCCGCGCCACCACTCAGGAACCGGACTTCCGTTCCAGCTTCAGCCAGGACGATTTCGAGGCCGGGGTCAGTACCATCAAGGAATACATCCTGGCCGGTGACTGCATGCAGGTGGTGCCATCCCAGCGGATGTCCATCGACTTCAACGCAGCCCCCATCGATCTGTATCGCGCCCTGCGTTGCTTCAACCCGACCCCCTACATGTACTTCTTCAACTTCGGGGACTTCCATGTAGTGGGTAGCTCGCCCGAGGTGTTGGTGCGGGTGGAGGACAACCTGGTAACGGTACGGCCGATCGCCGGCACCCGGCCCCGTGGCGCCACTGAAGAGGCGGACCGGGCCCTGGAACTGGATTTGCTCAGCGATGAAAAAGAGCTGGCCGAGCACCTGATGCTCATCGACCTGGGCCGCAATGACACCGGGCGCGTAGCTGAAGTCGGCAGTGTGCAAGTCACTGAAAAAATGGTGATCGAACGCTACTCCAACGTGATGCACATCGTGTCCAACGTGACGGGGGAGCTCAGGCAGGGCCTGACCGCCATGGATGCGCTGCGAGCCATCCTGCCGGCTGGCACCTTGTCCGGCGCGCCGAAGATCCGCGCGATGGAAATCATCGATGAGCTGGAGCCGGTCAAGCGGGGCGTGTACGGCGGCGCGGTGGGCTACTTCGCCTGGAACGGCAACATGGACACGGCCATCGCCATCCGCACGGCGGTGATCAAGGACGGGGAGCTCCATGTCCAGGCAGGGGCCGGCATCGTCGCCGACTCGGTGCCCGCGTCTGAATGGGAAGAAACCCTGAACAAGCGGCGGGCGATGTTCCGTGCCGTCGCCCTGGCCGAGCAGGCCAAGGCTGAATAAAAGGCGCGGCCCTGCCGGGGCCGTCCGATCCGGAATTCGAGAGGTTCGCGCCATGCTGCTGATGATCGATAACTACGACTCCTTTACCTACAACATCGTGCAATACCTGGGCGAATTGGGCGCCGAGGTGAAGGTGGTGCGCAACGATGAGCTGAGCATTGCCCAGATCGAAGCCCTGGCCCCCGAGCGTATCGTGGTATCGCCAGGGCCATGCACGCCGAGCGAAGCCGGTGTGTCCATCGAGGCCATCCACCATTTCGCCGGCAAGCTGCCGATTCTTGGCATCTGCCTGGGTCACCAGGCGCTGGGCCAGGCCTATGGCGGTGAAGTCATTCGCGCCCGTCAGGCCATGCATGGCAAGACCAGCCCGGTCAGCCACCGCGACCAGGGCGTGTTCGAAGGCCTCGCCCAACCCTTGACCGTTACCCGCTACCATTCCCTGGTCGTCAATCGGGAGAATCTGCCCGATTGCCTGGAAATCACCGCCTGGACTCAATTGCCCGACGGCAGCGTCGACGAAATCATGGGCCTGCGGCACAAGACATTGAACGTGGAAGGGGTGCAGTTCCACCCCGAGTCGATCCTGACCGAGCAAGGCCATGAGCTGCTCGCCAATTTCCTCAAGCAAACCGGCGGCACCCGCCAGGGTTAAGGATCGTTCATGGACATCAAGACAGCCCTCGGCCGTGTGGTCAGCCAGCTGGATCTCACTACCGATGAAATGCGCGTGGTCATGGGCCAGATCATGACCGGCCAATGCACCGAAGCCCAGATCGGCGCCTTCCTGATGGGTATGCGCATGAAAAGCGAAAGCATCGACGAGATCGTCGGTGCGGTATCGGCCATGCGCGAACTCGCCGGGCGAGTGGAGCTTCGCTCCCTGGACCGTGTGGTGGACATCGTCGGCACCGGGGGCGATGGCGCCAATATCTTCAACGTTTCCACCGCTGCGGCCCTGGTCGCCGCCGCCGCCGGATGCACCGTGGCCAAGCATGGCAACCGCGCGGTGTCCGGCAAGAGCGGCAGCGCCGACCTGCTCGAAGCGGCCGGGGTGTACCTGAACCTGACGCCTGCGCAGGTCGGGCGCTGCATCGACAGCATCGGTATCGGCTTCATGTTCGCCCAGGCGCATCACGGCGCCATGAAGCACGCCGCGGGGCCGCGTCGGGACCTGGGGTTGCGTACCCTGTTCAACATGATCGGGCCGCTGACCAATCCGGCAGGCGTGCTGCACCAGGTGGTGGGGGTGTTCAACCCGGCGTTGTGCCGGCCCCTGGCCCAGGTGTTGCTCCGTCTGGGCAGCAAGCACGTGCTGGTGGTGCATTCCCGGGACGGGCTGGATGAGTTCAGCCTGGCGGCACCCACGACGGTAGCCGAATTGAAGAACGGCGAAGTGCTGGAGTACAGCATCGAGCCGGAAGACCTGGGCGTGCGCAGCCAGAGCCTGCATGGGCTGACCGTGGAAAGCCCCCAGGCTTCCCTGGCGTTGATCCAGGATGCGCTGGGCCGCCGCCGCACGGAAAACGGCCGCAAGGCGGCGGAAATGATCATGCTGAACGCAGGCGCGGCGCTCTATGCCGCGGACCACGCCAGCAGCCTCAAAGACGGCGTGGCCTTGGCCAGCGACGCCCTGCATACCGGGCTGGCCCGGGAAAAGCTCGAAGAGCTCGGCGCCTTCACGGCGGTATTCAAACAGGAGAACGAAGCATGAGCGTGCCCACGGTGCTGGAACGAATCCTCACGCGCAAAGCCGAGGAAGTGGCTGAACGCAAGGCGCGCCTGAGCCTGGCCGAGCAGCAGGCCGCCGCGCGCGAGGCCGCGCCGACACGCGGCTTCGCCCAGGCGATGCTGGCGCAGCGGGCGGCGAAGAAGCCGGCCGTGATCGCCGAGGTAAAAAAGGCCTCCCCGAGCAAGGGCGTGATCCGCGAAGCCTTCGATCCGGCGGAGATCGCGCGAAGCTATGCCGCGGGCGGCGCCACCTGCCTTTCGGTACTGACCGACGTGGACTTCTTCCAGGGCGCGGACCTCTACCTGCGTCAGGCACGCGAAGCCTGCTCGCTGCCGGTGATCCGCAAGGATTTCATGATCGACCCTTACCAGATCTACGAATCCCGTGCCCTGGGCGCGGACTGCGTTCTGCTGATCGTATCCGCGCTGTCCGACGGGCAGATGAGCGAGCTCGACGCCGCCGCCAAGGATGCCGGCCTGGATGTGCTGGTGGAAGTGCATGACGGTGTCGAACTCGAGCGCGCCCTGGCGTGCCTGGACACGCCGCTGGTGGGAGTGAACAACCGCAACCTGCATACCTTCGAGGTCAGCCTGGAAACCACCCTGGACCTGCTGCCGAAGATTCCACGAGACCGTATGGTGGTGACTGAAAGCGGCATCCTCGGGCGGGCCGATGTCGAGCTCATGGAAATCAACGATGTGTATGGTTTCCTGGTTGGCGAGGCCTTCATGCGAGCCGAGCAGCCGGGCGATGAATTGGCCCGCTTGTTCTTCCCCCGTCGGTAACCCAGGAACGGCTGATAGCCGCTCGAAGCGGAGGCTTTGCCCATGACAGTGGTACAACGGATGACCACGGAGGCAGGCTTGCAGGCGGAGCTCGCCTTGCTGGGCCAGGTCTGTGACGGCACGCGGGAGGATGGGGTGCTGTTCTGGCAGCCTACCGACCAGGCGCTGGTGATGCCGCGGCGCATGGCGCGGCTGCCTGCCTTCGCTCAGGGCGCGGTGGCGGCCGAGGACCAGGGCTGGCCGGTGCTGCTACGGGAAACGGGCGGCGAGCCGGTGCCGCAATCGGCGGCCACGGTGAATGTTGCCCTGGTGTACGCCGCGCCGCGCGCGGAAGGTGATCTCAACCGCCTGGAACGAGCCTATCTGCGCTTGTGCGAGCCGCTCTGTGACTTGCTGACACGCCTCGGCGGTCAGGCCAGCCTTGGCGAGGTGCCCGGCGCTTTCTGCGATGGGCGCTATAACGTCAATCTCGATGGCCGCAAGTGGGTAGGCACGGCCCAGCGCTGGCGCCAGTCGCGGCACTGGGGCGGCCCGGTGGTACTGGTGCATGGCGCGTTGTTGATGAGCGACCAGCGCCAAGCCATGATCGATGTCGTCAATGCGTTCAATCAAGGAGCGGAGCTACCCCAGCGGTGCCAGGCAGGCAGCCATCTGGCCTTCGCTGAGCGATTCCCTGGGGTGGATGCGTTCTTGCCGCTGTCCAAGGCTCTGGAAGAAGAGTTGGCCGCCGTACGACGACTGCATCAGCGTGTGCCGTAGACCACCATGGTCTTGCCCTTGACGTGAATCAGCTGGCGCTCCTCCAGGTCCTTCAGCACGCGGCCGACCATTTCCCGGGAACAGCCAACGATGCGGCCGATTTCCTGGCGCGTAACCTTGATCTGCATGCCATCAGGGTGGGTCATGGCATCGGGTTCCTTGCACAGGTCAGTGAGGCAGCGCGCCACTCGCCCGGTCACATCATGGAACGCCAGGTCGCCAACCTTGCGGGTGGTTCGCCGCAGGCGATAGGCCATCTGCGTGCTCAGGCTGTAGAGGATCTCCGGTTCCAGCCGAACCAGTTCCCGAACCTTGGCATAACCGATCTCGGCCACTTCGCATTCTGTCTTGGCGCGTACCCAGGCGTTGCGCTCACCTTCCATATGGGGTGGGTCGAACAGCCCCAGCTCACCGAAGAAATCGCCCTGGTTAAGGTAGGCGATCACCATTTCACGACCGTCGCTATCTTCAATGAGGATAGTGACCGACCCCTTGAGGATGTATGAAAGAACGGTGGACTTGTCGCCTGCGCAAATGATGTTGCTCTTGGCGGCATAGCGGCGCCGCTGGCTATGGGCCAAAAGCTTGTCGAGATGGGTGATCTTGGTGGCTGACGCGACCATGGGCAAGGTTCCGGTACAGATCGACGATAAAGTGCGGTGAGGATTGCCATCAATTTGGCGTCAGCTTAACAGCACTTCCTATGTATCGCGATATCTACCGATAACTTGAGACAAGTCTCATTTTCGAGCCGGATTCCCCGCCGAACGGCTGTGCTAAGCTGGCGCCCTTTTCACGGGAGAGCCAGTTATGAAGGCACGTATTCAGTGGGCCGGTGGCGCCATGTTCATTGGCGAGTCGGGCAGTGGTCATGCAGTGGTCATGGATGGCGCCCCCGAGAGCGGTGGACGCAACCTGGGCGTGCGGCCCATGGAGATGGTGCTGATCGGCCTTGGCGGTTGCAGCAGCTTCGATGTGGTGGCCATTCTGAAAAAAGCGCGCCAGCCGGTTGAGCGTTGTGAGGCTTTCCTGGAGGCCGAGCGCGCCGAGGAAGATCCCAAGGTATTCACCCGCATCCACCTGCGCTTCGTGGTGGAAGGGCGCGGCCTGAAAGAATCCCACGTCAAGCGTGCCGTGGAACTCTCCGCCGAGAAGTATTGCTCGGCGTCCATCATGCTGGGCCGCGGCGGTGTGCATATCACTCACGAGTACGAGATCGTCGAGCTGGGCGCCGCCGACATCCAGGCATCATAAAAGCGCTTCATACTCTGGCGCAGGGTGGCGCGGGTCTGCATAATGCGCCACTTTTTCAAGGCCGACCTTGAAACCGGGAAGCCGGGCTAGACAACCAAAATCGCCATTGCGAAGAGGTGTAAACCGTCCTACGCAGACGCCACCTGGCGCCTGACGGGCATGCTTGATCACGCGGCGTGGCCGCATTCAAAGAGAGTTTTCAGACGGTGAAAAGCAAACTCAAGCTCCATGGGTTCAACAACCTGACCAAGACCTTGAGCTTCAACATCTACGACATCTGCTACGCGCAGACGCCGCAGGATCAGCAAGCCTACGTCGAGTACATCAACCAGGAATACGACGCGGCTCGGCTGACCCAGATCCTCACGGACGTCGTGGATATCATTGGTGCCAATATCCTGAACATCGCGCGTCAGGACTATGAACCGCAGGGCGCCAGCGTGACCATCCTCATTTCCGAACAGCCCGTTACCCCCACCGACAGCCAGATCGAAGAATCGCCTGGGCCGTTGCCGGACACCATCCTGGCTCATCTGGACAAGAGCCATATCACGGTACATACCTATCCTGAAATCCATCCGGACGATGGCATCGCGACCTTCCGCGTGGACATCGACGTGTCGACCTGCGGCGTGATCTCGCCGCTCAAGGCGTTGAACTACCTGATTCACCAGTTCGATTCGGACATCGTGACCGTGGATTACCGCGTGCGGGGCTTCACCCGGGATATCGAGGGGCGCAAGCATTTCATCGACCACGAGATCAATTCGATCCAGAACTACCTTTCCGAGGACACACGCGGCGCCTACCAGATGGTGGACGTGAACGTGTACCAGGACAACCTCTTCCACACCAAGATGTTGCTCAAGGAGTTCGAGCTGGACAATTACCTCTTCGGGGACGCCACCAGCAACCTCTCTGCCGAGCAGCGTGCCCAGGTGACCGAGCGCGTCAAGCACGAGATGCTGGAAATCTTCTACGGCCGTAACGTCGGCTGACCTGTAAGGCCCGTGGCCGGCGCGGTCACGGGCTTGTCGCAAGGGGCAGAGGCATCGCCTTGCCTTATACGCGATAGGTGCTCTTGGTCATCACCTTGGCCATCAGGCTCATGCCAAGCTTGACCGGCAGCGGGAAGCGCACGCCTCCGGCATCCAGGGCCGCCTGGGCGTGGTGGGCTTCGTCGGTGCGCATCTGTTCCAGGATCGCCCTAGATTTCTGATCCTCCACGGGCAGCTTGTCCAGATGCTCATCCAGATGCTTGCACACCTGCTGTTCCGTAGCCGCCACGAAACCCAGGCTGACTTTGTCGCTGATCAGCCCCGCCAGGGCGCCCATGCCAAAGGACATGCCATAGAACAAGGGGTTGAGTACGCTCGGCCGACTTCCCAGCTGGCGGATGCGCTGTTCGCACCAGGCCAGATGATCCACTTCTTCGTTGGCCGAATGCTCCATCGCATGGCGGATGTCCTCACGGCGTGCGGTAAGGGCCTGCCCTTGATAAAGCGCCTGGGCGCAGACCTCGCCGGTATGGTTGACCCGCATCAGGCCCGCCACGTGCTTGCTCTCGGCTTCGCCCAGGGCGACGTCCGGTTGTACCAGGGCCGGAGAAGGGCGCGAGGGCTGGCCGCTGAAGGGCAGCAGCGTGCGCGCGGCGTTGTCGGCCTGCAGCAGTAGCCGGTCGAGGGCGGTGTAGTGTCTTTCGTTTGCCACGGATGCCTCCGGTGAAAAGGGGTAGACGGGCGTGCCTCGGTACGAACCCTGGCTTTCAGCCCGGCGGCCAGTGCATCTGACGCTGGCCCAGGACATGCAGGTGAATGTGATAGACCGTTTGGCCACCCATTTCATTGCAGTTCATGACCACGCGGAAACCGTCCTCGCAGCCCAGCTCCTTGGCCAGCCGCTGGGCGGTGAACAGAATATGCCCAGCCAGGGGCTTGTCCTCTTCGGTAAGGTCGGCCAGGGTGCGAATGCACTTCTTCGGCACTACCAGGAAATGCACCGGGGCTTGGGGTGCAATGTCGTGGAAGGCGATGACCTGGTCATCTTCATAGATGATGTTGGCGGGGATTTCCCGCCGGATGATTTTATCGAACAACGTATCCACAGTGGTTCTCCCTGTCGTCGTGCCCTTCAGTGTACTCAAGCGAACGGCCTCGCGCCCACTTCCCGTGCCGTCACGGGCGGGTATAACGAGCCAATGCCGCTGCCGCCGCCTTGCGCACCAGCCAGCGAGGGGCCATCCGGGCCGCCCGGGACAGCCAGCGCACCCGCCAGCCGGGCACGATCAGTGCCTGGTCCCGCTCCAGGGCAAGCACGGCCTGGCGGGCCACTTCCTCGGCACGCAGGGGCAGTCGGCTACGAGCCAGGGCGGAGGGCATGCCTGCGGATTTGAGAAGCGGGCCTGGACATAGCACGCTGACCTTGACGCCGCTTTGCCTGAGTTCTTCGCGCAGGCCTTCGGAAAGGTGCAGTACATA
This sequence comes from Pseudomonas massiliensis, assembly GCF_000826105.1. Taxonomy (GTDB): domain Bacteria; phylum Pseudomonadota; class Gammaproteobacteria; order Pseudomonadales; family Pseudomonadaceae; genus Aquipseudomonas; species Aquipseudomonas massiliensis. The sequence continues at coordinate 452,742 of NZ_CCYK01000004.1, forward strand.
GGCTTTGCTGGCCGCGTAGCTACTGATCCAGGGGCCGGGCTGGAAAGCGGCCAGCGAGGCCACGTTGAGAATCTGCCCTCCACCCTGTACCGCCATGCTGTTGCCGATGGCATGGCACAGGCGGGTCAGGGCCAGCATGTTCAGCTCAATGATATCCTGTTCGCGGAGCCAGTCCTGGGCGAGAAAGTGGCCTTGCGAATGTAGGGCCGCGCAATTGACCAGCAGGTCGATACGCTTGCCGCTTTCTTCCAGTTCGAGCAGGAAGCCCGTAAGGCGAAGCGGCTCGCTGAGATCGCAGGCGCGAAACAGCACCTCTACGCCAAAGCGTTGCGTGAATTCGATGGCGATAGGCTCGAGGTCGTCCCGGTAGCGGGCGACCAGCAGCAGATTGCGGCCCCGTCGCGCCAGGGCCTCGGCCAGCGCCAGGCCAAGGCCGCTGCTGGCGCCAGTCACGAGGGCATAGGAAGGCATAGGGTATCGGCACACATAAACATGAATGCCGGCAGTTTAACGGTATGTAGCGGTGGGCTCAAAGCCTCTGGGCCAGCAGTTGCTCGCCCAGGGTCTGCCCTATGGAAAAGCTTAGTAGCAGGATCACGACCAGGGAACAGCCAAGCAGAGCAAGCTCCGCCCGCGTGGCGGGTGGTGGTACGGGGCCATGTTTATTGGCCTGCTTGTGGCCTGGCCAGACCAATAGCATAAGGTCGAATGCCAGGCCCACGAACGGGATCAGCCGAACTGGCACTGCCCACCATTCCCAGCCGAAATCCTGCAGGCGACGGCGGGCAAGAATGCAATTTATCACGATGAAGGGCAGTGCGTAGGGCAGTGCCGCCATCATTGACCAGTGCAGCAACTCGTCCTTGATACCCCACAACAAAAGTACGGGTATCACGGCAATGGCCGATGTCCAGGAAAGGTAACGGAGTCGGTTGATACGGCCCGTCAGGGCTAGAAGCCGGACGGGCGCATGGGAGGTCGAAGGGGGCGCGACGTTCGTCATACAGACAATTCCTTTTAGGTCTGAAATGGCCGCGCACTATAGGGGCTTCGCGTTTATCCTGCAGGCTCGAAGGGTTTCCGGGTTTTTCAGAACGGCTTGATCACCACCAGCACGACGATTACCAGCAACAGCACCACCGGGATCTCATTGAACCAGCGATAGAATTTGTGGCTATGGCGGTTCTCGTTGCGCTCGAAGCGTTTACGGTGAGCGCCACAGACATGGTGGTAGCCGATCAGCAGCACGACCAGCAGTGCCTTGGCATGCAGCCAGCCCATTTGCAGCCAGCTGGGGTTCAGGTACACCAGCCAGGCGCCGAAGATCAGGGTGAGCAGCATCGAAGGGGTCATGATGCCGCGGTAGAGCTTGCGCTCCATGATCACGAAACGCTCCCGGCTGGGGGTGTCTTCGCTCATGGCGTGATACACGAACAGGCGTGGCAGGTAGAACAGTGCGGCGAACCAGCACACCAGCGCCACGATGTGCAGCGCTTTGATCCAGAGATAGAGCATGAGTCGGCTTCCCACGGTTTAGGACGCTGCGATAGTAGAGCGCCGCGGCCGACACGTCACCTTGGCAGTTGTGGCGCGGGTTGCGCGCCCCTATCATCGGATCTTTTCCACGTGGTGCGCTCAAGGCGGGTATGTACATGGTCAAGGTCGGAATCGTTGGTGGCACCGGTTACACCGGTGTCGAGCTGTTGCGCTTGCTGGCGCAGCATCCCCAGGTGGAAGTGGCGATCATCACGTCCCGATCCGAAGCTGGCGTCTGCGTGGCCGACATGTACCCGAACCTGCGCGGCCACTATGACCAGCTCAAGTTCAGCGTGCCGGACACCGTGGCCCTGGGTGCTTGCGACGTCGTGTTCTTCGCCACGCCCCATGGCGTGGCCCACGCCCTGGCCGGGGAACTGCTGGCCGCAGGCACCCGGGTCATCGACCTTTCCGCTGATTTCCGCCTGGCGGACGCGGACGAATGGGCGCGCTGGTACAACCAGCCCCATGGCGCGCCCGGCCTGCTGGACGAGGCCGTGTATGGTCTGCCAGAGGTGAACCGCGAGCGCATCCGTGCGGCGCGTCTGATCGCGGTGCCAGGCTGCTACCCCACCGCGACCCAGTTGGGTTTGCTGCCCCTGCTGGAAAATGGCCTGGCCGATCCGGCGAGGCTGATCGCCGACTGCAAGTCGGGCGTCAGCGGCGCCGGGCGCGGCGCGAGTGTCGGCTCGCTGTTCTGTGAGGCAGGTGAAAGCATGAAGGCCTATGCGGTGAAGGGGCATCGGCACCTTCCCGAAATCACCCAGGGCCTGCGCCGTGCAGCCGGTGGCGAAGTGGGGCTGACCTTCGTGCCGCACCTTACGCCGATGATCCGCGGCATTCATGCCACCCTTTATGCCACGGTCGTGGATCGCTCGGTGGACCTGCAAGCCTTGTACGAGCAGCGCTATGCCGATGAGCCCTTCGTGGATGTGATGCCAGCCGGCAGTCATCCGGAAACCCGTTCCGTGCGCGGCGCCAACGTGTGCCGAATCGCCGTGCACCGTCCGCAGGCAGGGGATCTGGTGGTGGTGCTTTCCGTGATCGATAACCTGGTCAAGGGGGCTTCGGGCCAGGCCGTGCAGAACCTGAACATCATGTTCGGGCTGGATGAGCGTATGGGGCTGGCCCACGCCGGCCTGATGCCTTGAGGCCCTGAGCCGGTAAAGACGGCGGGGAGCGCGGTTACCCGGGCAATTGTTGACCATTTTGCTCGGGGAAGCGGATAATGTATCCATTCCGCATCAGGTTCGGCTTGCGCCGGGAGAGTCAAATGAGTGTCGAAACCTTCACCCCCACGGTATTGCAGTTCACTCAGGGTGCCGCCCACAAGGTGAAGACCCTGGTCGATGAAGAGGGCAATGACCGCCTCAAGCTTCGTGTATTCGTTACCGGTGGTGGGTGCTCGGGCTTCCAGTACGGCTTCACCTTCGATGAAGAAATCGCCGAAGATGACACCATCGTCGAGCGCGAAGGGGTGAGCCTGGTGGTCGATCCAATGAGCTTCCAGTATCTGGCGGGCGCTGAAGTGGACTACCAGGAAGGCCTGGAAGGGTCTCGCTTCGTGATCAACAACCCCAACGCCAGCACCACCTGCGGTTGCGGCCAGTCATTCTCGATCTGAATCCGCCGCACCCGGAGCGCCGCGCCTAGCGCGGCGTTTTCGTTCATGCCGGGTAGATAGCGCCGAGGATTCGTGGCCCCTTGCTGCCTGTCACCTCTGGCCGGTTGGCCGGGATGCCCTCCAGGCAGCAGTGGGCCAGCCAGGCGAAGGCCATGGCCTCCATCCAGTCCGGGTCCACCTGCAGTGCCGAGGTGCTGGCCACAGGCGTGCCGCCCAGCAGGGCCTGCAAGCGTGCCATCAGAGCTCCGTTGTGAGCACCGCCGCCGCACACGAACACGCCCTCGGGCGAGGGCATCTGCTGGATCAGGGCCTCAGTGATGGTGCGCGCGGTGAGCTCCAGCAGTGTTGCCTGCACATCCTGTGGCGCGATGCTCTCGAAGGCGTTCAGGTGTCGATGCAGCCAGGGAAGGTTGAACACTTCCCGGCCGGTACTCTTGGGGCCTGTGGCCGTGAAGAAAGGGTCTGATAGCAGGCGCTGCAACAGGGGGGCATGCACCTGGCCACTGGCGGCCCAATGCCCGTTGCGGTCGAAGGGGGCGCCGCGGCAGCCGTAGATCCAGGCATCGAGCAGAACGTTGCCAGGGCCGCAATCGAAGCCCAGCACCGGCTGGCCAGGGCGCAACAGGCTCAGGTTGGAAAAGCCGCCGATATTGAGCACTGCCACGGCATTGCCCTGGCCACCAAAAAGCGCTTCATGAAACGCGGGCACCAGGGGCGCCCCCTGACCGCCGGCGGCGACGTCGCGGCGGCGGAAGTCGGCCACCACGGTAATCCCGCAGCGCTCCGCCAGCAGGGCAGGGTTGCCGATCTGCACGGTGAAACCCCGTGCCGGCTCGTGGCGGATGGTTTGCCCATGGCTGCCGACCGCCCGAACTCGCTCTGGCGAAACGTCGGCCTTGGCCAGCAGTTGCTTGATTCCCTCGGCCGCCAGGGTGCTCCAGGCATTTTCCGCCAGTGCCGCGCGGGCAATTTCGTCTTCGCCAGTGGTACACAGGCTCAGCAACTGGGCGCGCAACGGCTCGGGGAGCGGCACGTAATGCGAGGCCACCAGGCGCGTACGCTCGGTTTGTTCCACCAGTGCGATGTCCAGGCCATCGAGGCTGGTGCCCGACATCACACCGATGTAGAGCGCCATCTCAGCGCTTGCTCGCTACGAGAGTGGCGCGTTCCTGGTCCATGCGGGCCATCAGAGGTTGCGCGACCTGGAGGAAACGCTGGCGCTCGTTACGGGCGATAGGGTCTGCCATGGGCAGCTTCTGCCCGAGCGGATCCACATGCACGCCGTTGACCTGGAACTCGTAATGGACGTGCGGGCCAGTGGACAGCCCCGTGGTGCCGATATAGCCGATCACCTGGCCCTGCTTGACCGGGCTGCCGTCGCGGATGCCCTTGGCGAAGCCTTGCATGTGCCCATACAGGGTGCGGTAGGTGTTGCCATGCTGGATGATTACGGTATTGCCGTAGCCTCCTTTGCGCCCGGCCAGGATTACCTTGCCGTCACCGGTGGCCTTGATCGGAGTGCCGCGCGGCGCAGCGTAATCCACGCCCTGATGCGCGCGGATCTTGTTCAGGATGGGGTGCTTGCGGCCGCCGGAGAAGCGCGAGCTGATACGGGCGAAATCCACGGGTGAGCGCACGAACGCCTTGCGCATGCTGCTGCCGTCGGCCGTGTAGTAATTGGTGTTGCCCTGGCGGTTGGTATAGCGCACGGCCGTGTAGGTCTTGCCGCGGTTGATGAAGCGCGCCGAAAGCACGTTGCCGGTGCCGATCACCTTCCCATCGAGCACTTTCTGTTCATAGACCACGTCGAACTGATCGCCAGGGTGGATATCCTGGGCGAAGTCCACGTCGTAGCCGAAGATGTTGGCCAGGTCCATCACCTGGGCATGGCTCAGCCCGGCGCGCTGGGCCGACACCGATAGCGAACTGGTAATGGTGCCGTGGGCATAGGCCGCACGCATCACCGGGGTTTCGACGCTGCGCTCGAAGGCAAGACGGCCGCTGGCATTACGCTGCAAGCGGATGGATTCCAGGCGTGAGAGCTTGGTATGCAGCGTTTGCAGCTTGCCATCAGCCGTGAGCTCGAACTCGAGTACCTGGCCTTTCTTCAAGTGGGCGAATTGCCTGGCCTGCTTGTCGCTGTCCAGCGCGGACTGCGCCTCGGCGGCCGACAACCCCACTTTTTCGAACAGAGACGACAGCGTATCTCCACGACCCACCACTACCTGGCGGTGCAATTCCGGTTTGGCGGGCTCGGCGGTCGCTACTTCCGGCTGGGCTGGCTCGCTGGCGGGTTTGCTGGCCGTGGTATCGGCCTCTGTTTCGCCCTCTATCTGGGCGAAGGGGGAGGGGGCGCTTTCCGGCACTCCATCGGCAGTGTCGGCGCGCTGATCCTGCAACAGCTGTGCGGGCGGCTCCAGGTCGATGGCCAGCGAGGTCTTCTTGGCTTCGACCTCGCTCGATGGGAAGACAAGCAAGGCAAGACTGAGAAGCGCGGCGAGGCCACTGGCTGCCAAAAGGTGAGTTTTGGGGTACAGGGGCGGCGCTTTGGGAGAGGCGTCGGTCATAGATTTAGGCTTAAAAAATGAGAATGAAAATGAATTGGAAAAGATGAATGACATGATGAATATGAAATAACTGCCTAAAATATAACCAATTCACTGCCGAGGCAAGCTTTCCCAGACGCTTTCAGACCTGGGCTGAGTCACATCACCGAGCGGCTTGGGTTTGGCGTGACGATCTTGTATGTTGGGCGTTTTTGAATTGCAGCCTTTGGGTCGTTATATGAACTCTGTCGAGGAGCAGCTCGCGCTCATCAAGCGCGGCGCGGAAGAGGTACTGGTCGAAGCCGAGCTGGTGGAGAAGCTCAAGCGTGGGCAGCCGTTGCGTATCAAGGCCGGGTTCGACCCGACCGCGCCAGACCTGCACCTGGGTCATACGGTGCTGATCAACAAGCTGCGGCAATTCCAGGATCTGGGGCATCAGGTCATTTTCCTGATCGGCGACTTCACCGGAATGATCGGGGACCCAAGCGGCAAGAGCGCGACCCGTCCGCCGCTGACGCGTGAGCAAGTGCTTGAGAATGCCGAAACCTATAAGAGCCAGGTGTTCAAGATTCTCGACCCTGCGCGGACCGAGGTCGCCTTCAACTCGTCCTGGCTGGACAAGCTGGGCCCCGCCGATTTTATCCGCCTGGCCTCACAGTACACCGTTGCCCGTATGCTGGAGCGTGACGATTTCCACAAGCGCTACAGCACCAGCCAGCCCATTGCGATCCATGAGTTCCTTTACCCCTTGGTGCAAGGCTATGACTCGGTCGCGTTGAAGGCCGATGTAGAGCTGGGTGGTACGGACCAGAAATTCAATCTGCTCATGGGGCGTGAACTGCAGCGCGGATATGGGCAGGAGCCCCAGAGCATCGTCACCATGCCTCTGCTCGAAGGGCTGGATGGCGTAAAGAAGATGTCGAAGTCGCTGGGCAACTATATAGGCATCCAGGAAGCCCCGGGCGTGATGTACAGCAAGCTGCTGTCTGTGCCGGATACCCTGATGTGGCGCTATTTCGAGCTGCTGAGCTTCCGCTCCATGGCCGAGATCGAGCAGTTCAAGGCCGACGTGGCCGCTGGCGCCAATCCACGGGACATCAAGATCAAGCTGGCTGAGGAAATCATCGCTCGCTTCCACGGGGAGGAAGCGGCTGCCAACGCCCACCGTGGCGCTGGCAACCGTATGAAGGATGGCGAACTGCCGGAGGATCTTCCGGAGGTCCTCCTGACGGCAGGGGAGGCTATGCCGGTCGCGGCCGTGCTGAATCAGGCGGGCCTGGTCAAGAATGCCGCCGCCGCGCGTGATCTGCTAAGTGCTGGCAGCGTTCGCATCGATGGGCAGGTAGTAGACCGTACCTTCGTGTTCGAGCTGGGTGCGACCCACGTCTGCCAGGCAGGCAAGAAGGCCTTTGCGCGCATCACCCTCAGCGCTGATTAAGTTTATTCAAATAAGTGTTGACGGCCTTTCGAAACCCCTTATAATGCGCCCCACTTCCAGCGACAACGGAACGGCAAACTCCTTGAGAATCAACGAGTTAGCGGTTAAGGTAAGC
>NZ_CCYK01000005.1 GCF_000826105.1 Pseudomonas massiliensis
GAATCAAGCAATTCGTGTGGGAGCTTATGGGCGGCTGTGTCGTCGATTAAGGAGGTGATCCAGCCGCAGGTTCCCCTACGGCTACCTTGTTACGACTTCACCCCAGTCATGAATCACACCGTGGTAACCGTCCTCCCGAAGGTTAGACTAGCTACTTCTGGTGCAACCCACTCCCATGGTGTGACGGGCGGTGTGTACAAGGCCCGGGAACGTATTCACCGCGACGTTCTGATTCGCGATTACTAGCGATTCCGACTTCACGCAGTCGAGTTGCAGACTGCGATCCGGACTACGATCGGTTTTGTGAGATTAGCTCCACCTCGCGGCTTGGCAACCCTCTGTACCGACCATTGTAGCACGTGTGTAGCCCAGGCCGTAAGGGCCATGATGACTTGACGTCATCCCCACCTTCCTCCGGTTTGTCACCGGCAGTCTCCTTAGAGTGCCCACCTTAACGTGCTGGTAACTAAGGACAAGGGTTGCGCTCGTTACGGGACTTAACCCAACATCTCACGACACGAGCTGACGACAGCCATGCAGCACCTGTCTCAGTGTTCCCGAAGGCACCAATCCATCTCTGGAAAGTTCACTGGATGTCAAGGCCTGGTAAGGTTCTTCGCGTTGCTTCGAATTAAACCACATGCTCCACCGCTTGTGCGGGCCCCCGTCAATTCATTTGAGTTTTAACCTTGCGGCCGTACTCCCCAGGCGGTCAACTTAATGCGTTAGCTGCGCCACTAAGATCTCAAGGATCCCAACGGCTAGTTGACATCGTTTACGGCGTGGACTACCAGGGTATCTAATCCTGTTTGCTCCCCACGCTTTCGCACCTCAGTGTCAGTATCAGTCCAGGTGGTCGCCTTCGCCACTGATGTTCCTTCCTATATCTACGCATTTCACCGCTACACAGGAAATTCCACCACCCTCTACCGTACTCTAGCTTGCCAGTTTTGGATGCAGTTCCCAGGTTGAGCCCGGGGATTTCACATCCAACTTAACAAACCACCTACGCGCGCTTTACGCCCAGTAATTCCGATTAACGCTTGCACCCTCTGTATTACCGCGGCTGCTGGCACAGAGTTAGCCGGTGCTTATTCTGTCGGTAACGTCAAAACCGTCACGTATTAGGCAACGACCCTTCCTCCCAACTTAAAGTGCTTTACAATCCGAAGACCTTCTTCACACACGCGGCATGGCTGGATCAGGCTTTCGCCCATTGTCCAATATTCCCCACTGCTGCCTCCCGTAGGAGTCTGGACCGTGTCTCAGTTCCAGTGTGACTGATCATCCTCTCAGACCAGTTACGGATCGTCGCCTTGGTGAGCCATTACCTCACCAACTAGCTAATCCGACCTAGGCTCATCTATTAGCGCAAGGCCCGAAGGTCCCCTGCTTTCTCCCGTAGGACGTATGCGGTATTAGCGTTCCTTTCGAAACGTTGTCCCCCACTAATAGGCAGATTCCTAGGCATTACTCACCCGTCCGCCGCTGAATCAGGGAGCAAGCTCCCTTCATCCGCTCGACTTGCATGTGTTAGGCCTGCCGCCAGCGTTCAATCTGAGCCATGATCAAACTCTTCAGTTCAATACTGCTTGGGTTTTGAGAAAACCCTAAACTTGGCTCAGCAATCGCAATGCTTCCCGAAGGAAGCCACTCATTCGAATTCTCGTCTGAGTATTTGTGATGCTGATAATCATTGTGACAATCAGTCCAACTCACAAGCACCCACACGAATTGCTTGATTCATTTGTTAAAGAGCGGTTGGTTGAGCCGTTCGCTTCAACCGAGGCGCGCATTCTACGCTAACCTCACATCGTGTCAAGCGTTTATTTCGGAAGTTTTCAGAATTTCTCGTTCAACTTCAAACACTTGACCGCTTCACTTACCTCTCGAAGCGGGAGGCGAATTCTACAGCACTACAACCTGCTGTCAACCACCTTTTTCACCGCATCCGACCCGGAGACCGAAGCCACTTCCTGCTTACCCGAACCGCTAACTCGTTGATTCTCAAGAAGTTTGCCGTTCCGTTGTCGCTGGAAGTGGGGCGCATTATAAGGGGTTTCGAAAGGCCGTCAACACTTTTGTTTCACTAATATTAAGGGCCATTGCCAGCGATGCTTTAAAGGCTCGGGAAGGCGAACTGAGACGCCTCGTGACTCGCCCGTTGAGGCCAACGCTGGGTAATAGCCTTGCGCCGAGTATAGAAGCGCACCCCATCAGGCCCATAGGCATGCAAGTCGCCGAACAGTGAGCGCTTCCAGCCTCCGAAGCTGTGGTAAGCCACCGGCACCGGCAGGGGTACGTTGACCCCGACCATGCCGACTTCGATCTCGTCACAGAACAACCTGGCCGCCTCGCCGTCACGAGTGAAGATGCAGGTCCCGTTGCCGTACTCATGCGCGTTGATCAACTGCATGGCGTCTTCCAGGCTGTTCACTCGAACGACACACAGCACCGGGCCGAAGATCTCTTCTTTATAGATGCGCATGTCCGGCGTGACCCGGTCGAACAGGCATCCCCCCAGGAAAAACCCGTTCTCGTTTCCGCTGACGCTCAGCTTGCGACCGTCGACTACCAACTGCGCCCCCGCAGCCACACCATCATCGACGTAGCCGCGTACCTTGTCACGGTGCTGAGCTGTAACCAGAGGCCCCATGTCCAGGCCGCAGCTGGTGCCGGCGCCGATCTTCAGATCCTGGATCTGCGGCGTGAGGCGAGCCACCAGGGCATCGGCCACCTGGTCGCCCACGCAGACGGCGACGGAGATCGCCATGCAGCGCTCGCCACAGGAACCATAGGCCGCGCCCATGAGCGCGCTGACCGCATTGTCCAGGTCAGCGTCGGGCATCAGCACCGCATGGTTCTTGGCGCCACCCAGGGCCTGTACCCGCTTGCCGCGCGCGGCGCCTTCCCTGTAGATGTATTCAGCAATGGGCGTAGACCCTACGAAGCTGATCGCCTTTACGTCTGGCGCCTCGATCAAGGCATCCACCGCCACCTTGTCGCCGTGCACCACACTCATCACGCCGGCCGGCAACCCCGCTTCCTGCAGCAGCTGGGCGATGAACAAGGTCGAGCTTGGGTCCCGCTCCGACGGTTTGAGGATGAAGCAGTTTCCGCAAACGATGGCCAGCGGGTACATCCACAATGGCACCATGGCCGGAAAATTGAAGGGCGTGATCCCGGCGACGATGCCTAGCGGCTGGAAGTCTGACCACCCGTCGATGTTCGGGCCGACGTTGCGGCTGTATTCACCTTTGAGCAACTCGGGGGCGGCACAGGCGAACTCGACGTTCTCGATTCCGCGCTTGAGTTCACCCGCCGCATCCTCCAGGGTCTTGCCGTGCTCCCGGCTGATCAGCTCGGCAATCTTGCTTTCATTCTGTTCCAGCAACTGCTTGAAGCGGAACATCACCTGGGCGCGCTTGGCCGCCGGGGTACGCCGCCACGCCGGGAAGGCCGCCTTGGCCGCCTCTATGGCCCGCTGCACCGTAGCCACGTCAGCCAGTTGCACGCGCCCTGTCACTTCGCCCGTGGAGGGGTTGAAGACATCGGCGGTACGGTCGCCCGCCGTAACCAGGTCTCCATTGATCAGGTGTTGAATGCTGCCCATTGCATGCTCCAATTATCAGTTGATCTGGTTAAGGACTTCGCCGACGGCGTCGAACAAACGGTCCATTTCTTCGGGGGTGGCGTTGAAGCTAGGGCCAAACTGCAGCGTGTCGCCGCCGTACCGCACATAGAACCCTTTCTGCCACAGCTTCATGGCGGCTTCGAAAGGCCTGACGATGGCATCCCCGTCACGTGGCGCCAGCTGAATCGCACCCGCCAGGCCAAAGTTACGCAGGTCCACGATATGGGGAGCGCCCTTGAGCCCATGCAACGCTGCCTCGAAAGCCGGCGACAGTTGCGCGGCGCTTTGCACCAGGTTTTCCTGGAGCAAGAGATCCAGGGCGGCAATGCCCGCGGCACAGGCCACCGGATGTGCCGAATAGGTATAGCCATGGGGAAACTCCACGGCGTACTCAGGGGTCGGCTGCGCCATGAAGGTCTGGTAGATCTCGCTACGCGCGATCACTGCCCCCATGGGAATCGCACCATTGGTGAGCTGCTTGGCGACACACATCAGATCAGGGACTACATCGAAGGTTGTCGCCCCGAACAGGCTGCCAGTACGCCCGAAACCAGTAATCACTTCGTCGAAGATCAGCAGAATGTTGTGCTGGTCACAGATCTCGCGCAGGCGTTTGAGATACCCCTTCGGCGGAGGCAGCACGCCGGCCGAACCGGCCATGGGTTCAACGATGACCGCGCCGATGTTGGACGCGTCATGAAGCTCGATCAGCCGAAGCAGATCATCAGCCAGCGCCACGCCCCCTTCTTCAGGCAGGCCGCGGGAATAGGCATTGGCCGCCAGCAGTGTATGAGGCAGATGATCGACGTCGAGCAACTGACCGAACAGCTTTCGATTGCCGTTCACGCCGCCGAGGCTGGTACCGGCGATGTTCACTCCGTGATAGCCGCGGGCCCGGCCGATGAGCTTGGTCTTGGTGGCCTGCCCCTTGAGGCGCCAGTAAGCACGTACCATCTTCACGGCTGTATCGGCGCACTCGGAACCCGAGTTCGTGTAGAACACGTGATTGAGATCGCCCGGGGTCAACTCGATGATTTTTTCTGCCAACTGAAAAGACAGCGGATGGCCATATTGGAACGCCGGAGAATAGTCCAGCACGCCTAGCTGGCGTGCCACTGCTTCCTGGATTTCCTTGCGCGTGTGGCCGGCGCCGCAGGTCCACAATCCGGACAGGCTGTCATACACCTGACGCCCACGGTCGTCGGTCAGGTAACGCCCCTGGGCCGCCACGATCAGCCGTGGGTCGCGCTGGAAATTCCGATTGGCCGTATAGGGCATCCAATGCGCGTCCAGTTTGAGCTGGCTCGCCAGTCCCACAGGTGCATTCTCCGGCATGTTCATCTGAAGCCTCTCTTGTATGACAGCGGGGTTGCTGGATTGCCGCTAAGTTCGCATGGGGATAAAGTCGGTAAAACCTGGTTTTTCCTATCTTCAAGAAGAGCGCCGCTAAACAATGAGCCGCCGTGACCCCGTTGCCCAAGTCAGCGATTTCGATATCCGGTTGTTGCGCATCTTTCGCAGCGTCGTGGAGTGCGGCGGCTTTTCCGCAGCCGAGAACGTCCTTGGCATAGGCCGCTCCGCGATCAGCCAGCAAATGAGTGATCTGGAACAGCGCCTGGGCCTGCGGCTCTGCCAACGAGGCCGGGCCGGCTTTTCCTTGACGGAAGAAGGTCGCCAGGTCTATCAATCCGCGCTGCAGTTGCTCGGAGCACTGGAAGATTTTCGTACGGAAGTCAACGGGCTGCACCAGCATCTGCGGGGCGAGTTGAATATCGGACTGACGGACAATCTCGTCACCCTCCCCCATATGCGCATTACCCACGCCCTGGCTCAACTCAAGGAGCGCGGGCCTGAGGTACGGGTCAATATCCGGATGATCGCGCCCAGCCAGGTGGAACAGGGCGTGCTCGACGGGAGCCTGCATGTGGGTGTGGTGCCCCAAGCCAGCGCCCTGCCCGGGCTGGAATATCAGCCGCTATACAGCGAGCGCTCTTCACTGTACTGCGCGGTCGGCCATCCACTGTTCTACGTCGATGATGCCACCCTTGACGACCACAGACTCAATGCTCAGGAAGCCATAGCGCCAACCTTCCGCCTGCCGGGAGAGATCCAGGCCCACTATCAAGCGCTCAAGTGCAGTGCCAGCGCCTCGGACCGGGAAGGTATGGCCTTCCTCATACTCACGGGCCGATATATCGGCTACTTGCCTGATCATTATGCTCATACCTGGGTGCAGGAAGGCCGCCTGCGTGCCCTAAAAGCGCGCCAACGCTTCTATGATCTGAGTCTATCGTGGGTCACCCGCAAGGGCCGACGTCCGCATCTGGTGCTCGAAAGTTTCCTCGAACAATTGGCCGCGACTCGTTGAACGCTTACGACCCTCTTCGGCCCTGAACCGACGAGTACACGCACCTAGCCAAAGTACACACAGGCTTGTTTGTTACTCACGTGTACGCCATCAACGCAGCCCTGTGCCGCATCGACCATCTCGGAAAATCCATGCCCTTGCCCGCCTCCATCCACTGCGCCCAGCCGAACGGCAAAACTGCCGACCGCATTCGTCAAAAAGCTAAAAGGTCCACTCTTCGGACTGTCGAAGATGAACCAGCCAGCCGGATCTACCGAGGCATAGGTAAAGGCCGATCGACTCACACCGATTTCGGCACAGTGGCGGACAATCTGGCTCGTATCATGAAGACTGGCTGCGGTATCGCCCCAGCCGCCACTGCGGAGGACGCCCGGTGAGCCTTTCCACATTGGAAGCGCTTTGGGTGTTCAGCGAGGAAATCCGCAAAAGCCGGTTCCGCGCCATTGCGGGCCCCATTGATAGCCCGGATCAAGCCCAAGCCTTCCTGCGCGCCCATGCGGATCTCCAGGCGACCCACAACTGCTGGGCGTGGAAGCTGGGTGTGCAATATCGCAGCAGCGATGATGGCGAGCCCGGCGGAACGGCGGGGCGGCCCATTCTGGCCGCGATCGAAACCCAAGGGTACGATCGGGTCATGGTCATCGTTACGCGCTGGTACGGCGGCATCCAGCTAGGCACTGGCGGGCTGGCACGGGCCTACGGAGGGTGCGCCAACAAGTGCCTGCAACAGGCACCCAGGCTTCCCCTCGTAGTGCGGACGCCGGCCCGATGTAATTGTGCGTTCAATGAACTGGCCCTGGTGCGCCTGCGCGTGGCCGAGGCCGGCGGAGAAATCATTGGCGAGCGCTTCGATGCCAATGGCGTGGACCTGGAACTGGCCCTGCCTCCATCCGGTTTCAGTCAACTCGCCGAGCAGCTTGCACAGTTGAGTCGAGGGCGAATCACTCTACTGGCCGCTTGAATTGTGCACATTCGGTGTGTGCCTGCTTGTGGATAAGCTTTGGGCATATGCCTGGGGCCCAGCAATCGCACGGCCTGCATGCCACTGATCAAATTTTAACCAGTCCTCGCTAGGACTTATCCGCAGGGCATGGCGTCAAATGCGCCCTTGGGTTTCACACATTTTGTGTGAGCGGGCCTGTGGATAACCCGTGGGCGAAGCGGCCCAGCCCAATTGGCGCGCGGCCTGGAAGCGACTGATCATTTTCTGACCAGGCTCAATGGCATGTCCTTTCCGGTTCGGTAGACTGTCATTGGCATTCACAGAGGAGCCTCTCGATGACAACCACTAAACGAGCATTGGTGATCGGCGCTAACCGGGGGCTGGGGCTTGGACTGGTCCAACAGCTCAATCAAGAGGGTTGGCAGGTAGCAGCCACCACACGAGGCGAGTCCCCCGTAGCGCTGAAGCAGGCTGCCAGCACTCTTTACGCCCTTGAGATGAATGATCTGGGTAGCATCGAGGCCCTGGCTGGGCAGTTGGCTGGTCAGCGATTCGACCTCGTGTTCGTGAATGCTGGCGTGATGGGCCCTACCCGGGATCTGGACGCGGCAACCGCCGAGGATATCGGCCAACTCTTTACTACCAACGTGCTGTCGCCGATTCGCCTCGCACAGCGGTTGGTCAGCCTGGTGCAGGAAAACACGGGCGTGCTGGCATTCATGAGTTCGACACTGGGCACCGTGGCTTCGCCAGACGCTCCTGAGATTCCTCTCTATAAAGCGAGCAAAGCTGCGCTCAACTCCATGGTCAATACCTTCGCCTCGACACTGCCCCAGCCACGACCGACCATCCTGTGCATGCACCCTGGCTGGGTGCGCACCGACATGGGCGGCCCGAATGCCGAAATCGATGTGGTCACGAGCGCGCAGGGAATGGTACGCCAAGTGAATGAGTTCGCGGGCCGCGGCGGCTTGCACTTCATCGACTACCGCGGCCGCCAGTTGCCCTGGTAAGGCTACAGCCCTAGCAGGGAAAGCATGATGAAGGTAGCGAACAGTACAAAGTGCGTCATGCCTTCGATCGCGTTGGTTTGCCCGTCGTTGAGATTGATCGCGCACACCAATAGCGTAATCACGGCCATGACCGTTTGCACGGGGGTCATGGCCATCTGCAGGGGCTGCCCCATGTAGATGGCCATGGCTTCCATTACCGGAACAGTCAGGATGACCGTCGACAGCGAAGCCCCCAGGGCAATGTTCACCACAGACTGCATTCGGTTCGCCAAGGCGGCGCGCAAGGCCGTGAGGATTTCCGGCGAGGCGGAGATGGCCGCTACCAGGATGGCGGACAGCACCGGCGGGGCGCCGCTACCCTCCAGGCCAACATCCATGGCCTTGGACATGACTTCAGCCAGGGCTCCGATCACCACCACGCCAAATACCAGCACGCCGATGGACAGCGTCGTACTCACTGGTGCTTCGTGGGCCTCGCTAGGCTCGCTGCGACGCTTCTTCTCCGGGTAGCTGTAGCTGAAGAAATAGCTGTGCGGCCCGACCTGCATGCGCAGGAAAAGACTGTACAACACCAGCATCGCGCCTATGGTGAATGCCGAGTACAGAGCCCAGCGCCCTTCGGGAATGAACTCGGGAACCACCATCGACACGCCCATTGCGGTGAGAATCATCACGCTATAGGTGCGCGCCGAGTCGTCGTTGTAGCTCTGCTCGCCATGCTTGAGCCCCCCCATCAGCGCCGCCAGGCCAAGAATCCCGTTGATGTCCAGCATTACCGCCGAGTAGATCGTGTCCCGGACCAGGGTCGGTGAAGGGGCGTTACTGATCATGATGGCAAGGATGACCACCTCCACCAGCACAGCGGACAAGGTGAGGATCATGGTGCCGTAGGGGTCGCCGACCTTTTCCGCCAGCAGCTCGGCGTGATGAGCTACCCGCATCGAGGCCAGGATAATGGCCACTACCAACAGAACAGCGCAGATCATCGCCCTGGCCTGCCCGCCATGTACCATCAGCGGTTCCAGAGGGTAAGCCGCGATGGCCGCCACCAGAGCCAGTAACAGGTACTTTTCTTCGACTATCCGCTTGATCATGCGCCTCTTTCTCACGGCGGGGGTGAGTAGTACTGACTCCGCCAACGCCCCGATGGTTTCGCCGCGACATTCGCGACCGTGCGCCCGCGGCAGGTCCGGGGTAAAATGCCCTACGCTGATTTGAGAGATTTCCCCATGTACGACTGGCTCAATGCCCTTCCCAAGGCCGAATTGCACCTGCATCTGGAAGGCTCCCTGGAGCCGGAGTTGCTCTTCGCCCTGGCCGAACGCAATCGCATCGCTCTTCCTTGGGCGGATGTCGACGCACTGCGCGCCGCCTATGCCTTCAACAACCTTCAGGAGTTTCTGGACCTCTACTACCAGGGCGCCAATGTGCTGCGTACCGAGCAGGACTTCTACGACCTGACCTGGGCCTACCTGGAGCGCTGCAAGGCACAGAACGTTATCCATACCGAACCGTTCTTCGACCCGCAAACCCACACCGATCGCGGCATCGCCTTCGAAGTGGTCCTCAACGGCATCACCAGCGCGCTCAAGGATGGCCAGGCGAAGCTTGGGGTCAGCAGCGGGCTGATCCTGAGTTTCCTGCGCCATCTGAGCGAAGAAGCAGCCGAGCGGACCCTGGACCAGGCGCTGCCCTACCGGGACGCCTTTGTGGCCGTGGGCCTGGACAGCTCCGAGATGGGACATCCGCCGAGCAAGTTCAAGCGGGTGTTCGACCGAGCCCGGAGCGAAGGTTTTCTCACCGTCGCTCACGCTGGCGAGGAAGGGCCGCCTGAATACATCTGGGAAGCGCTGGACCTGCTGAAGATCCAGCGTATCGACCATGGGGTTCGCGCCATCGAGGACGAGCGCCTCATGCACCGCATCATCGACGAGCAGATTCCGCTCACGGTTTGCCCGCTGTCCAATACCAAGCTTTGCGTTTTCGATGACATGGCCGAGCACAACATTCTCGACATGCTGGAGCGCGGAGTGAAAGTGACCGTCAACTCAGATGACCCTGCTTATTTCGGCGGTTATGTGACCGAGAACTTCCATGCCCTGCATACCCATCTGGGCATGACGGAGGATCAAGCCCGCCGCCTTGCCCAGAACAGTCTCGACGCCCGCCTGGTGAAGTAGGTCAAGGTACCCGGCCCGTTCACCGGGCCGGAGAGCCACCGGGGCAACGGCCCTCGTCGCTTTCTGACGCCGCGGTGCCGAGCCGGCCGATCTCCCGCTGGCCACTACGGGTAAGTCGCAGCGCGTTGCTGTCATCGAGCCGTTTCACCCAGCCTTTCTGGAAGAACAGCTGCAGCAGGCTGGCCCCCAAAGCCCCACCCAGATGGGGCTGGCCATCGCACCAGTCGCAGCAGCGAGTAACGGTCAGGCACCCGCGTTGCACGAAGGCCTGGACATAAATACCGCTGCGGGCAAGGCCCAGCACGCCACAAGGCGTAAGCATCGCACCGGTGTCGAGTGCTTCCATCCAGCCTACGTCGATGAAACGACGGTACAGGTCGCTTGCCACTTCACCGCCAAGATGATCCTTGCATACCCTGGCCTTGCGCTGCGGCCCCTCGGGCAATGCCCAGCGGTGAATGGCGGATGCCTCGGCAACCTTGACCGGGCCGGGTACGCAAGCCAGTGCCTCGACGGCCATGCCCACTTCCGGCGCCGCCAGGCGGAAAAACCGCTTCCGCCCTCTGGCCTCACGCTTGAGCAAGCCCGCCGCGGACAGCTTCGATAGATGCGCGCTGGCTGAAGAGGGAGTCAGACCCGCCAGGCTGGCCAGTTCATCGGCGCCACGAGTGGCGCCGTCGATCAAGGCCCACAACATGGCACTTCGCTTGGGATCTGCCAGGAGCGTGGCGATTCGGCTGATACGAGGTACGTACTCCATGTTCATCTACTCCCTGTAAGTGGGCCGATGACGGCCGGGCGTTAGCGAATCCACGTCATTATAAGCACGGCGGTAAGGGGAGAAATTGCCGAGGGAAGCCAGTGCCAGGCCGGCACACCATGGTTGGCCCGAACAGCGTCACGCTGGAACCCGGAAGGAGAAGTGAGAGCGCTGGTCAGTTCCAGATGAAACGGGGACTAACGAGCGCCGGAGTGATATTGGTTAGGGAAAAGCCTGACTACGTCTGGTAAAAAGCCTTACATGCAAGGTCGGCCTTGACGGCATGACCAAGCCTAGCGCGGGCCACCTAGGCGCTGGGTAAACAACGCCGCCGCCACGCTCAACGCGGCGCAACCGGCAATGACCACGCTCATGGGCACTGCGGTGCCGTTGGCCAGGGCCCCTACCAGGCTGGAGGAAACCGCCGCGATCACGAACTGAAGAAAGCCCAGCATTGCCGAAGCGCTACCGGCGCGTGGCCCCTGCCCAGCCATGGCGCAGGCCGAGGCGTTGGGGATGATCGCGCCAAGGCTGGCGATGCACACGAACAGCGGAATCAGCAGCGGCCACAGGTGCGCGGGTTGCAGGGCAGTGACCGCCAGCAGCACAACCGCGGCGGCGAGGTAAACCCAGACCATCCGTCGCAACAGGTTTTGCGGGCCTACCCGGCTCAGCAGGCGCGCGTTGACCTGAGCCACCAGGATGAACCCCGCGGCGTTGGCGCCGAAGACCCAGCCGAAATGCTCAGCCGGGACGCCGTAGAGCTTGATCACCACGAAAGGCGAACCGGCGATATAGGCGAACATCCCTGCCATTGCCACACCGCCGGTCAACGCATGCCCCACGAAGCGACCCTCGCGCAGCAACTTACCGTACTGGGTCAAAGCCCCACTGAGCGGCAGGCGCGGCCGATCGGCAGGCAGGCTCTCTGGCAGGCCAAGGTAAACAGCCAGGCCGCAACAGGCGCTGAACAGCGTCAGCACCAGGAAAATGGATTGCCACCCGGTGGTATTTACCAGGAAACCACCCAATACCGGCGCGAGGATGGGCGCCAGCCCCATGACCAGCATCAGTTGGGAAAACACCTTGGCCGCACCTACGGTGTCGCAGCTGTCGGTTACGATCGCTCGCGAAAGCACCATACCGGCGCACCCACCCAAAGCCTGGAGGAAGCGCAGCATCACCAGGGCCTCCAGTGAAGGCGCCAGGGCACAGCCCAATGAAGCCAGGGTGAACACCCCGACCCCTACCAGCAGCGGAAGCCGTCGGCCGAACCTGTCGGCAATGGGGCCATAGATAAGCTGGCCGAAGGAAAGCCCCAGGAAATAGGCCGCCAAGGTGCTCTGGATGCGGTTTTCGTCCGTACCGAACGCTGCAGCCATGGCGGAAAAGCCTGGGAGATAGAAGTCGATGGCCAGCGGGCCAAAGGCGCTGAGCGCGCCAAGGATCAAGATGATTCTAAGGTTCATGAGAAAATCGATAGCAAGCTTGGCTTCGTAGTGTAGCGCGCCGCCGCCAGAATTTTCCGAAAATCCCCTCCGTCATCAGCCCAGTGGCTTGGGTTCTCCCGCCGGCTGAGCACTGTAGCCGCTATCCTGGATTGCCCGTAACAGACGCTCAACCGGCAATGCGCTGTCTATGCCTACGCGCTGGCCGGGCAAGTCGACTTCTACCCGGGCATCGGCATCCAGTTCGCGAATGGCTTGACCGACAGCGCCTACACAATGCTGGCAGGTCATGCCCTGAACACTGAAATATTGCATATGAAAATCTCCTGAAAAGAGCTGACCAAGCATTCACCTTGCCACAACGGCAAGGTCAAGTTTTTCGTTCACCTGCCGGGCTGGTAATTCCTCCACGCCTCCGCCAAGCTTGCAGCAAGTTGTCATTGCCCAGGAGAAGCCGCCATGCGCCGGCCGCTGTTACTCGCTCTCGCCCTGCTCGGTATCCTGCCCGTGGCGCCTGCATTGGCCCAAGGCCCTCAAGGGTACGGCGTGCTGATTATCTCCCGGGAGCGGCTTGAAGTAGGTACGCCCTGCGAAATCGGCCTTTACATGCAAGACCAGCTTGTAGGCAGGCTGTTCCCGGAACAGAGCGTGTCCTACAACCTGCCGCCCGGCCCTCTGGTCGTCCGCCTGCAGATCCTCCCGGGCCAGGCCCCAGGCTGCAACCCGGGGATCGTGGGCGAGCAACGCTCCGCCACTCTCACGCTCCAGGCCGGCGACATCCTCAAGTACCGTATCGCTACAGGGGCACAGGGCTTGTATCTCAAGCCGGCTCCTCTGGACTACGCCCCTTGACCTTGCCATAGGGTCAAGCTTGAGGCTTCATGCTTCCCAAGGAGGCATGAACCATGGCAACACCGGCAACCTTTGAGCTTTCTGTCGATGGCATGACTTGCGCCAGCTGTGCCGGACGTGTGGAGCGCGCCCTGGGCAAGGTCCCGGGGGTGGCGCAGGCAAGGGTAAACCTGGCCAGCGAGCGCGCTCAGGTCCAGGCGCGAGCGGGGCTATCGGCGGCACAGTTGATAGAGGCGGTGGAAAAGGCGGGCTATCAGGCCCGGCTGACCGGAGATCCGCTGGCGCAGTCACGCGCCGAACAGCGGGCCCGCCTTCGCGAACACGCCTGGCTCGGCCTGGCGTTCATTTTCGCAGCGCCCTTGGTACTCCCCATGCTGCTTTCACCTTTCGGCGTGCAATGGGCTTTGCCAGCCTGGGCGCAGTTCGTCCTGGCTACGCCTGTTCAATGCCTGGCAGGTGCTCGCTTCTATGTCGCGGCCTGGAAAGCCCTGCGGGCCCGCGCCGCCAACATGGACCTGCTGGTAGCGGTTGGCACCAGCGCGGCCTTTGGGCTGAGCCTGTTTCTTTGGCTAGGGTCCGAGCCTGGCCACTCACCTCATCTGTATTTCGAGACGTCCGCGGTAGTGATCGCCCTTGTATTACTGGGCAAAGCCATGGAAGGACGGGCCAAGCGCCAGGCTGCCGGTGCCATTCGTGCCTTGGAAGCCCTTCGGCCACTTACCGCGCAACGTCTGGAAAATGGAATCGCGCGTGAGGTGCCTGTCGCGTATTTGAAAGTCGGGGACCTTCTGCAAGTCCGTCCAGGCGAGCGAGTCGCCGCTGACGGTCGGATCCTGGAAGGCGAAAGTCATCTGGATGAGTCGCTGCTGACCGGCGAATCGCTTCCAGTCGCCAAAGGCACCGGAGACAAGGTCAGCGGTGGCACGCTCAATGGCGAAACCGCTTTGGTCGTGGAAATCACCGCGACGGATACCCAGACACTTCTGGAAGGCATCATTCGTCTTGTGGAGACAGCACAGGCCGCCAAGGCTCCGGTTCAGCATGCAGTCGATCGCATCAGTGAGTTCTTCGTCCCCTTCATTCTACTGCTGGCGCTGGCGACCGGCCTGGGCTGGTATTGGCTGCAAGGTTCGCTGGAGCAGGCATTGGTCACCGCTGTCAGCGTCCTGGTGATTGCCTGTCCCTGCGCCCTGGGCCTGGCCACCCCCGCAGCGATCCTGGCCGGGACAGGTATCGCGGCTCGCCATGGAGTGCTGATCAAGGACATCCGAGGCATTGAGATCGCCCACCGGCTCGGCCATGTGATCTTCGATAAGACTGGCACCCTGACCCGGGGAACACCTGAGCTGGTTGAAATACTTCCACTGGGTGGCGAGCGGGCCCTGGTATTGGCCGATGCCGCCGCGCTGGGCGCAGGGAGCCAGCATCCACTGGCACATGCCCTTGGTCGCGCCTGCGCCAGAGAGGGGATTGGTCTCCCTGCGGCGATGCGGCTATCAGTGCTGCCAGGGCGCGGCATCGCCGGTGAGGTCGAAGGCCGGTGCCTGTTACTGGGCAATAGTCGGCTGCTCCAGGAGCACGGCCTGGAAACCCGGGAACTGAACGCCGTCGCCCAAGCCTGGGAAGCTCAGGGGCGAACATTTTCCTGGCTGGTCCAGCTCGCCCCTGTCCGCGGCGTGCTGGGCGTCCTGGCTTTCGCCGACCAGGTTCGCCCCGAGGCGGCCGCCGCGGTCCGGTTACTGCAACAAAAAGGGATAACCTGCCATTTGCTTACCGGCGACAACGCTGGCAGCGCGGCGCAAGTCGCCAGCGCGGTAGGCATCACGGAAGTACAAGCGCGCCTGCTGCCAGGCGACAAGGCCCAGCGGGTCGCCGCGTTGTCTGCCCAGGCGCCGGTGGCGATGGTCGGCGACGGCATCAACGATGCGCCTGCCCTCGCCGCCGCCGGCATTGGCATTGCCATGGGCGGGGCGAGTGATGTCGCCGCCCAGGCTGGAACCATGGTCCTGGCGCGTGCCGACCTTAGGCTAGTGCCCGCCAGCCTTGCGCTGGCCAGCAGGATACGCCGCAAGATCCACCAGAACCTGTTCTGGGCCTTCGCTTATAACCTGGTAGGGCTGCCTTTGGCCGTTTCCGGAATGCTCAGCCCGATGTTCGCCGGCGCTGCCATGGCTGTGTCCAGCGTCTGCGTGGTCACCAACGCCTTGCTGCTAGCCCGCTGGGCCCCTGATTTCGACCCTTTGGAGTAACCCATGCCAGCCTCCCCGATGAACATCGGCCAAGCCGCCGACCGTAGCGGGCTGACGCCCAAGATGATTCGTCATTATGAGCAAACGGGCCTGCTGCCTCCGGCTGTGCGGAGCAGCAGCGGCTACCGTCTGTATGGGGAAGACGCGCTTGAGACGCTCGGCTTCATCAAGCGTGCTCGTGACCTGGGCTTCAGCCTGGAGGAGGTCAGAGAACTACTGGCGCTCAGGCGCGACCCTGACCGGGCCAGCGCCGACGTTCAGGCCCTGGCGCGTCAGCATGTACAGGCATTGGACGAGCGCATCGAGCGGTTGCTTGCTCTACGTGAAAGCCTGCAACGGCTTGTAGACCACTGCCAGGGCAACGCTGCGCCTGAGTGCGCCATTCTGGATGAACTGGCCTCGGCCAAGCCTTGAGCTGCAGGTCACGGGCATGTTCGGGGCAATCAGCGCAGCCAGGGGGGGGTAGGCTCCTCAGGGGAGTCGGAAGGATTATCCTGTTGTGCACGCAGAGCCTGGCGCCTGGCCTCTTCGCGCTTGGCGGCCTCGATTTCCCGCATGACCCCGCCCACGTCGGCCGCGACTTCGGCCTCCTTGTAGGTGCCGCTGAGCGCCGTCTCGGCCGTGAGCTTTCCAGCCTTGTACAGTTCCCACATTTCCTTGGCGTAGCGGGTGCCCTTGAGTTCCGGCGCGAAGCGGCCGAAATACTGGGCCATGTTGTTCACATCGCGCTCAAGCATGCTGAACGCATGGTTATTGGCGGCCGCGTCCACCGCCTGCGGCAGATCGATGATCACCGGCCCGTCCGGCCCCAGGAGCACGTTGAATTCCGAGAGGTCTCCATGGACCAGCCCCGCGCATAGCATCAGCACGATCTGACGAATGACGAAGGCATGGTATTCGCGCGCCTGCGCGGCATCGAGCTCTACGTCGTTCAAGCGCGGAGCGGCGCCGCCCTGGCCATCGTCGACCATTTCCATGAGCAATACGCCGTCGACGAAATCAAAGGGTTGAGGTACCCGTACGCCGGCGCTGGCCAAGCGGAACAGGGCACTGACCTCCGCGTTCTGCCAGGCTTCCTCGGCTTCCTTGCGCCCGTAGCGGGTGCCCTTGGCCATTGCCCGCGCCTGCCGGCTGTTGCGGGTCTTGCGGCCTTCCTGGTATTCCGCCGCCTGGCGGAAGCTACGCTTGTTCGCTTCCTTGTAAACCTTGGCGCAGCGCAATTGGGTGCCGCACCGCACCACGTACACCGCCGCTTCCTTGCCGCTCATCAGCGGGCGAAGCACTTCGTCGACCAGACCATCTTCGATCAGGGGCTCAAGGCGTTTTGGCGTCTTCATCGGTTGCTCAAGGGTCCTTATTAACCGAACAGCAGAGGATTGGGCGAACGTGGAGTTCCCGCGCCGGATGCTCGCCCAGCAGCGTGACGAATGCAAACGCCTGGCCGGATTTAATCCTAAAACGGGGCTTAGCGTGCCTGAAACACCTCTCCAGGCGTGCTCGCGAACAGTCGCTTGAATGCGGCAATGAAGGCAGAAGTTGAATCATAGCCGCTGGCCAGGGCCGCCTGGGTAACGCTGCTTCCCTCCTGCAACGCGCTCAGCGAAGCTAGCAAGCGAACGCGCTGGCGCCATTTGCGGAAGGTCATTCCGGTCTCCCGGGTGAAGAGCCGCGCCAGGGTCTTTTCCGACACGTTCAGTGACCGGGCCCATTCCGTCAAGCCCTGGGCAAGATCCGGCTGAGCGATCAACGCTTCGCACAGCGCCAACAGCCCCGAATGGCGAGGCAAGGGTACGGAAAATGCCACTTCCGACAGCCCAAGCAGTTGATCCAGCAGCACCGCGGTGAGTCGAGCTTCGGCGCTATCGCCCAGCGGGTACTCCGGCTCGAAGGCAGAAAACGCCAGGATCAGTTCACGTGTCAGCGCAGTGACCTCCAGCACGCGACATAGCGTGGCCGAAGGCCCGGCTACGTTTGGGTCCACATACAGGCTGCGCATCTGTGCCTGGGTGCTGGTATGAACCCAGTGCTCCACGCCAGCGGGAATCCATACGCCCCATTGAGGTGGGGCGAAATAACTGCCCTGGTCGGTATGCACGGAAAGCACGCCACTGATGGCGTAGGAAAACTGCACCCAAGGGTGGCTATGCCGGGGCGTCCAGGAACCGACGCCCAACTGTTCGGCGCGGGCATAGACCGGACGAGGCAACGCCTTCAGGGCTGGGATGGAACGGGCCGGCGGTCGCTGTCCGTTTGGCGTCATCAGCTGCCTTTTTGTCGCAAGACGGTTGGAAGCGCACAGGTTAACGTGGATGCCTCGAAGTCGTCACGGCCTGTGGTCTTATGCCTGTTCTCAAACATGTCAGAAAACTTGTTACCGATTGGTTCCTGTGCGGGATGGTCCTGGCCACTATCCTGGCTTGGCAGTTTCCTCGCTATGGCGCCAGCGGTGGCCCGCTGCACCTGGACAGCGTCATCAATATCGGTGTGTTCCTGGTGTTCTTTCTGCATGGCGCCAACCTGTCCGCTGAACAGATCGGCCGAGGATTGCGCAACTGGCGCCTGCACCTGATGGTGCAAGGCACTACCTTCGTTCTTTTCCCACTGCTCTGGCTGGTAGCGCGCTACCTGGGCGCCGGTGCCCTTTCCCCCATGCTGATGCTAGGGTTCCTTTACCTCTGCGCCCTGCCGTCGACCATTTCCTCCTCCGTCGCCCTTACCGGGAGCGCCAAAGGCAACGTACCCGGGGCTATTCTCAATGCCAGCCTGTCAAGCGTGCTCGGCATCTTCATCACCCCCTGGCTGGTGAGCCTGGTGGTGGGCACCGGACAGGGGGGCATCGACCTGGGCCCTACCCTGCTTAACCTGAGCCTGATGCTTCTTGCCCCACTGGTGCTCGGGCAAGTAGCCCGCCGTTGGGTCGGTTCCTTCTTCGCTCGACACAAGCGCTACACCAACATCCTGGACAAGAGCGTCATCCTGTTGCTGGTCTATGCCGCGTTCTGTAACTCCATGCAATCCGGTCTCTGGGAACAGCAAAGTGGCAACGTGCTGCTCGCCGCGTTTCTGGGCAGCGCCTTGCTCCTGGCAGTGGTCCTGCTGCTTACCACCCGGATTACCCGCTGGGCAGGCTTCGATCATGGTGACGAAGTGGCCGGTGTATTCTGCGCGAGCAAGAAATCCCTGGCGGCTGGGGCGCCCATGGCCGCGCTGATCTTCGGCCAGCATCCCGCCCTTGGCCTGATCCTGCTCCCGATCATGATCTACCACCCCCTGCAATTGGTGGTGTGCTCGATCATGGCCGAGCATTACAACCAGCGCGCCGCCGCTCGCATGGCACAACCCCAAGTCGCCGCGCCTACGCCCTGAGGACGCGACCAACGGCACCGGCAGCCCGGCAGGGTTGTACGTCCGCAGCTTTTTGGGGCGTAATGGTCACCCTCTGTGCACAAACGTTCTAGCGCGGAGGGCCTGGCCATGGATTACTGTCTCCAGCCGCCGAATGTCATGTCCATCATGAATAACTGGATACACCTGCTGCGAGACCCTCATACCGGCATCGAAACCCTGCATGCGCATTTTCAGGGGCATGCCCATGCCTATGATCCGCATTGGCATGACACCTATCTGATCGGCATCACCGAGCAGGGTGTGCAACGCTTCAATAGCCGCCGCGTCCGTCATGACAGCACTCCGGGCAAGGTATTCATGCTCGAGCCTGGAGATATCCACGACGGCGACGCCCCTAGCCCGGACGGTTTTACCTACCGCATGCTTTACTTGCAGCCCGACTGGCTGGAGCAGGCCCTGGCAGGTCTTTACCGCGACGGCCCAGGCAGGCCCTTGCCTGGAATAGGCACAGTGCTCAACGATGATCCCGAACTGGCCAGGGCGACGCTGCTGGCGTTCAATGCCCTGCACCAGCACGAAGTGCAGCTGGTGCGCGACATGGCCCTCGATGGGCTGCTTGCCCGCTTGAGCCATCATCTGCGTTGGCACCGCCCGCAGGAAGCCGACCCTCGCGCCCCGTTGATCGCTCGCCGTGCCCGGGACTTCCTGGTAGCGCATCTGCACCAGGATGTAGGCCTGGAAACCCTGGCACAGGCTTGTGACACGGACCGCTTCCGCTTGACCCGTGCATTCAAGGCAGCCTACGGTCTGGCGCCCCACGCCTGGCTGATTCAGTTGCGGCTCAGCCGGGCCCGCCAATTGCTGGCCTTGGGCATCCCACCTCTGCACGTTGCCCATGACCTGGGCTTCGCCGACCAGAGCCACCTCGGGCGATGGTTTCGCCGGGCCTACGGCATCAGCCCGGGCGCCTATCGCCAACAGGCGAATGGTGGAGTGCCGCAGCCTTGCACAAGCCTTCAAGACCCTCTCGGACAGGCCTGAACACAATGGACGCCCAGCCTTCAGCCAAGGGTCAGCCCATGTTTGCATTCGTTCTGTTCGCCTTCGTCGCCTCCATCACCCCCGGCCCCACCAACCTTATCGTGCTCAGTACCAGCGCCCAGCGAGGGTGGCGCCCGTGCGTGCCCATTATCTTCGGCGCCGGTGCCGGCGCGGCCCTGCTGGTATGGGCAGTCGGGACCGGCGCTGGCAGCGCCTTGCTGCTCATTCCCGGGCTGCGCCCAGCCCTGACCGTGCTGGGCCTGGGCTGGATGCTCTGGCTGGCCTGGCGGATCTTCACCGCGCCGGTGACGCCAATCGAAAAGAACCCGGCCAAGGCCGACCGCCCCATGGGCTGGCTTGGCGCGGTATTGCTGCAGTGGGTCAACCCCAAGTCCTGGATCATGGCGCTGGCGGTAATCAGTGTGTTCATGGCCGAAGGGCAACCCTTGGGCCAGCTAACCCTGGCGTTTTTCCTGGTAGCCTTGCCGTGCCTGGGGGCCTGGGCACTGCTGGGCCGAGGTGCCGCCCGCTGGCTCGACCGCCCGCGGCAGATGCGCTGGTTCAACCGGGTTCTGGCCCTGCTGCTGGTGATTTCATCGGCCGGCGCCCTGCTGCACCCTTGATTCCCCGCCTGCGCCCGCCGAAGCTATGGGCCTCTAGGAGAGGCCCATGAATCTGCAAGAACTGACCGAGCGACTGCACCGCATCCGCGACAACAATGATTGGCAGCGTTACCACAGCCCCAAGAACCTGGCCATGGCGGCCAGCGTGGAAATGGCCGAGTTGGTGGAAATCTTCCAATGGCTGACCGAAGCCGAATCGCGCCAGCTCGCGCCTGAGAAATTGGCCCATGCGGGCCAGGAAATCGGCGATGTAGTGCTGTACCTGCTGTTGCTTTGCAGCGAGCTGGGCCTGGACATGAACACCGTGGTCAGCGCCAAGCTGGCTGATAGCGAACGGCGCTTCGCCCGATGAAAGATCGTCATTTCGATGCCCTGGCGGCGCGCTTCGCCAACAAGATCTACGGGGGCGCCAAGGGTGCGATACGTCTTGCGGTGCTCCAGGCCGACCTTCAGGAAGCCTTGCCCGCGCGCCCGCTCCGGGTGCTGGACGTAGGCGCCGGGCTTGGCCACATGGGCGCCTGGTTAGCCGCCCAGGGCCATGAGGTAACCCTTGCCGAGCCCGCCGCCCCGATGCTTGCCGCTGCCCAGGAACGTTTCGCTGAAGCCGGCTTGGCCGGCAGCTTTATCCAAGCCAGCTGGCAGGAACTCAGCGAAACGCCAGGCGAGCCCTACGACCTGGTCATCTGCCATGCGGTACTGGAGTGGCTGGCCGAACCCGCCGCGATCTTCCCCGCGCTGGCGCGCTGGGTAGCGCCCGGAGGCTGGCTGTCGCTGGCCTTCTACAATCGTGACGCCCTGGTGTACCGGAACCTCCTCAAGGGGCACCTGCGCAAGCTCCGCAGTCAGCGCCTGGCGGGGGAAAAGCAAAGCCTCACGCCGCAGACGCCGCTCGACCCACGGGAGCTGGAAGGGCAACTCAGCCATCACTGGCAGGTCGAAAGCCGCAGCGGGGTACGTGTATTCCATGACTACATGCCTGTGGAATTCCAGTCCAAGGCGCGGATTGAGGATCTAGTCGCGATGGAACTCGAATACCGGCGCCATCCGGCCTTCGCCGGGCTGGGCCGCTATCTGCATTGGATCTGCCGGCCCCGCTAGGGGCACCTGGAGAATATGATGGGAGGCCGCCTCCACGCTGTTCTGTGTTGCCTTGCCCTGGTCGGTTGCCAGGGTCCCAACCCTTATGTGGCCAGCTCACTGCCCTTGCCACCCGCGCCTGCCTCGGCCAGCCAGGGCATCGACATGAGCGCCTACCCGGCAGCCCCGAGGGATTACGGGCGCTACCGCAGCTGGGCCTGGGTAAATGGACAGTTGCCCGCAGGCACCGCCGCCTTGCCGCCTGAAACCATCGCCGAAGCGGTGAGCGCGGGCATGGACCAACGGGGCCTGCGCCCTGCCCGCTCCACCGCGCCAGACCTGCGCGTGGCTGCTGAACTGCGCACTGAACGCCGCCTGCGGCAGGTCCAGGACAGCTACGACCCCTATCATGGGCCCGGCTATCGGCCTTATGGGCCTTATGGCTACTACGCAGGTCCACCCATGGTGCGCACCTACGAAGTACAGGTGCTGGTTGTACGGCTGCACCTGTTCGATGCCGCTACGGGCCAGGAGGTATGGGCCGCCGCGGCTGACACCAGCGCCCAAGGCAGCCAGGGTGAACAGGCGGATGCTTTGCGCGCGGCCCTTGATAACGCCCTGGCTACCTACCCCCCACATTGATCAGGAGGTCCCCATGCGTGCACGCCTACTCATCGGTTGCCTGGCCCTTGCGCTGGCCGGTTGCCAAAGCAGCAACGTCAACCGCGACTTCGACGCTGGTCGCGACTTTGCTGCCTACCGCAGCTGGAGCTGGCAAGAGCCGGCACTACAGTATCGCCCGGACGATCCTCGCATCCGCAGCGACCTGACCGAGCAGCGTCTGCGCCAGGCGGTGGCCGATGCCCTGGACCAGCGCGGCCTGCGCCCGGCCAAGGGCGGCGCTGCGGATCTGAAAGTGCAGGCCTGGCTGATCGTGGACAACCGCCGCGAGCAGATCACTACCAGCTATGGCGGCCCCTGGGCCCCAGGTTGGGGCGGTCCCTGGATGGGCCCGGGCTGGAACGAAACCCGTAGCCTGGACTACCGCGTCGCCACTCTGCAGCTTGACCTGCTCGACGGCCGCGACGGCAAGCTGGTCTGGCGCGCCAGCGAGGAGCGCATAATGGCTGATCAGGGAGCAGCGCCGGCTGAGCGTGCCCAGGCCCTGCGCCAGGCGGTATACCGCTTGTTGGAGCAATATCCACCACGCTGAACCTTTCACCCTGGGCCTGCCTCCATAGCATAGGCCAGCTTGACGTAGCTCAGGATTGGGGCTGGACTTGCAGAAGAAGTGCGGGCTGCCGGAAGGATTTCCGGCATGGAAGTGGCGCTGAAGGGAAGAGCTCTACGGATGCAATGCCTGGTATTACTGATCTGGTTCACCCTCTGTGCCGAGCAACATCTGCGGCAACGGCAAATTGCGGACAGTCTCACCCTAGGAGGTGGCTGCTTCGCCCTCTGTTACCTCTTCACTACCGGCCATACCTGGCTGGGTGCAAGCGCCAGCGAAGGCGCCTTCGCTCTGGCCCTGAGCATGCTGCTGACACTGCCGGCCTACTCGCTGGGCCGGCTCACCGAAGCGGAAGTCAAGCTGCTCGGGACCCTGGCCCTGGCTACGGACCGGATGCACTGGCTCGGTACCCTGGGTACCGCCCTGGTCGTCGGCGTGCTCTGGCTCATGCTGGGGCAACGAGTATGGGCTCACCTGGACAGGAAGATCCGGCTGCGCCTGGCCAACCTGGCCCCCGATCCTACCTTGGCCCCGCCCCTGGCGCCCTTTCTGCTCATGGGGTTCCTTGCAGCCTTGACCTGGGTGCGCTGACACTGCCGGGGCGCCGGCAGGAAAGCGAGGCGGCAGGGGAACCACCGCCTCGCCTGGCTGACCAAAGCCACGTACCCGGCGCACGCCGGCCACTGGGATGACACCATGCAGGTAGAAGGCTTTTTCGAATGGCTGGGCCAGGCGCTCGGCGCGGTGATCCGTTTTATCGTCGACGGCCTGGATTGGCTATTCGGGACCTTGGCCGACGCTGGGGGCAATTTCGTCGAGGGCTTGTCGCGCACCCTGGGCATGGACACTTCCCTGATCAGCATCCTCGCACTGGTGGTGGGCCTGCTTCTGCTGTACGCGGCGGTCAGGGCGTTCATGCGAGCTTCCATTGTACTGGGCGTCATCTGGGCACTGCTGGGCCTTTGGCTCTTGAGCTGGATCATTCATTGAAACGCCGCGGGCGGGCTGCACACCCATCGTAGAGTTGGGCTAAGGTAGCGCTCCTCTCACCGGATGCCTGCCACGCTGGATTCACCATGACCCCCTGGCTACAAGACTGGCATGACCGCCCAACCCACCGTCGGGTGTGGGCGCTGGCCGCCCCGATGATCCTCTCCAATGTGTCGGTGCCGCTGGTAGCCTTGGTCGACAGCGCCGTCATTGGACACTTGCCTCGCGCCCATCAACTGGGCGCCGTAGCGGTAGGTGCCAGCCTGTACAGCCTGCTTGCCTGGGCCTTGGGCTTCCTGCGCATGGGGGCGACGGGGTTCACCGCTCAGGCGGCTGGACGCGGCGACGGCGATGGCCTGCGCCAGGTGCTGGCTCAAGGGCTGCTGCTGGCCCTGGGATTCGGCCTGTTGGCATGGCTTATCGCAATGCCGTTCAGCCGCTTGGCATTGGGCTGGATGCAACCCAGCGCCGAACTGGAAAGCAGCACGCTCGCCTTCTTCCACACCCGCTTGCTGGGCTTGCCGGCCGCGCTGGGCAGCTTCGCACTGGTTGGCTGGTTTCTCGGCGTGCAGAACGCCCGCGCGCCACTGGCCATGTTATTGCTCACCAATGCCGTGAATATCCTGCTCAACCTCTGGTTCGTGCTGGGGCTGGACTGGGGCGTGCTGGGTTCGGCCAGGGCTTCGGTCATCGCCGAATGGCTCTCCCTTTGCCTGGGTCTGGCCTTGGCAAGGCCGGCGCTGAAGGCTCATCCCGGACGCATTCCATGGGCGCGCCTGGGCCGCTGGGCCGACTGGCGCCCTTTGCTTAGCGTGAACCGAGACATCTTCCTGCGCAGCCTGGCGCTGCAAGCGGTGTTCTTCCTGATCACTGTACAGGGCACTCGCCTGGGTGATGCCACGGTCGCCGCCAATGCCTTGCTGCTCAACGGGCTGTTGCTCACCGCCCATGCGCTGGACGGCCTGGCCCATGCCGTGGAAGCCCTGTGCGGTCATGCCCTGGGCGCGCGGGATCGCCTGGCCCTACGCCGCTGCCTGGTGGTAGCCGCAGGTTGGTCGCTGCTGGCGAGCCTGGCTTTCGTGCTGTTCTTTGGCGTTTTTGGCGAGCTGTTCATCGAGCTGCAGACGGACATTCCCAGCGTAGGAGCGACAGCCGCCGCCTTCCTTCCATACCTGGCGGTATTACCCTTGATTGCGGTCTGGAGCTATCTGCTGGACGGGCTGTTCATCGGCGCCACCCGGGCTCGGGACATGCGCAACGCCATGCTGCTGAGCCTGGCGCTGGCACTGCCCCTGGCCTGGCTCAGCCGTGGTTGGGGCAACCATGGCCTGTGGCTGAGCTTCTTGTGGTTCATGGCGCTCAGGGCATTGACCCTGGGCGCCATCGCCGTACGACTGGCGCGCCGCGACCGCTGGTTCGGTCAGGAGGCCAGGTAGGAAGAGCGGGTCAACCCCAGACGCAGCGCGTCGAGGAAGGTGGTGCGCTCACGTGGCGAGATCTTTGCACTGGCGACCTTGTCCCGGTAGTGCGTCATCAGCTCCTCGGGCGAGAGGTGAACATAGCGCAGCATGTCCTCGATAGTGTCGTGGGTTTCGATGCCGGCGTGGTACACGCTTCCGCTTTCGGTCTGGTAGATGTTCACCGAGTCCGTGTCACCGAACAGGTTATGCATGTCGCCGAGAATTTCCTGGTAGGCGCCCACCAGGAACACGCCGAGCATGTAGTCCTCGCCACGCGCCACCGGATGCACCGGCAGGCTGGTTTCGATGCTCTGCTCGTCTACGTACTGCTTGATCTTACCGTCGGAGTCGCAGGTCAGGTCTTGCAGCACCGCGCGACGCACAGGCTCTTCGTCCAGGCGTTGCAGCGGCAGGATCGGCAGCACCTGGCCAATGGCCCAGGTATCGGGAAGGCTCTGGAACACCGAGAAATTGCAGATGTACTTGTCGGCCAGCTTGTCGTTGAGTTCGTCGAGGATGGCGCGGTGGCTGCGCTGGCGGGCCTTCAAGGCATTGTGCAGCTTGCGGCACACCGCGAAGTAGCACTGCTCGGCCAAGGCCTTCTGCGCCAGGGTGACCTTGCCATCAGCGTACTGGCTGGCGATGTCGCCGATATAGTGAGTGGCGCGCCAGTAGATCTCGGTGACCATTTCCGGGTCCGTGGGCCCGAGCAGGTCGGCCAGCCACTGCAGGGTTTCCGGCAGGCTGTCGCGGTCCGGCAGCTCAGGGATCTCGTCGTTGTGCCGCTCCACGTCGGTCACCTGTACCACCAGCATGGCATGGTGGGCGGTCAGGGAACGGCCGCTTTCCGAGAAGATATGCGGGTGCGGCAGGTTCTGCGCATTGCAGAATTCCTTGAGCATACCCACCACCACGCCAGCGTAGTCGTCCATGTCATAGTTGATGGAACTGGCATTGCGCGAATGGGTACCGTCGTAGTCCACACCCAAGCCGCCGCCCACGTCGATGTGGTCCACCGGCAATCCCAGGTTGCGCAATTCGCCGTAGTAGCGGATGGCTTCCTTGAAGCCGTGCTGGTAGTCCGCCAGGTTGGCGATCTGCGACCCCATGTGGAAGTGCAGCAGGCGGATGCCCTGCTCCAGGCCAGCCTCGCGGAAACGCTCGACCACCGAAATCAATTGCGCGGCGGACAAGCCGAACTTGGACTTTTCGCCCCCTGTATCAGCCCACTTGCTCGATGCCAGGGACGACAAGCGTACCCGCAGGCCGATCTGCGGCTTGACCTTGACCTCGGCGGCCTCCTCGATCACCAGCTGGACCTCGGATTCCTTCTCGATGACGATAAAGACGTTGTGGCCCAGCTTCTGGCCGATGAGGGCCAGGCGAATGAACTCGCGGTCCTTGTAGCCATTGCAGACGATGGTGCCGCCCTTCGGCGCCAAAGCCAGGACAGCCATCAGCTCGGGCTTGGAACCGGCCTCCAGGCCGATGGATACGTTCTTGGTGGCGATGATGTTTTCCACCACCGCCTCCTGCTGGTTCACCTTGATCGGGTACAGGGCGGTGTAGCGATTCTGGTATTCGAGGCGGGCGATGTTGGCGTCGAAGGCGCCGGTCAGCTGACGCACACGATGCTGCAGGATATCCGGGAAACGCACGAGCAAGGGCAGCGAAAGGCCGCTCTTGCGCAATTGCTGCACCTGCTCGTACAAGTCGATAGGCGCGCTGTCCGGGCCGTTGGGGCGAACCTCCACGCGGCCGGCTTCATTGATGGCGAAATACCCCGCGCCCCAATGCCTGATTCCATAAACGCCGCGGCTGTCCGCAACGGTCCATTGGCTGCCATCGTCTTTGCGAGTGCGTCGTACGGACATCGAGGTCCCCTGTGATAGGCCCACCCAGCGGAGTCAGCCCCGCCGGTTAATGGAAAAAAGTGGTAGCGGCACCTGGCGGGTAGACCCCGTCACCAGCGCCGAGTTTAGAAAGAAGCCGGTCAGCCGCCGGACTTCTTGACTTTGAATCCCCGCCGGGTCAGTTCGCCAAGCAGCAGCTCGACGTGATCACCCTGGATTTCAATCACGCCGTCTTTCAAGGCACCGCCCGTGCCGCAGCGACGCTTGAGCTCGGTTGCCAGGGCCTTGAGGTCGTCCAGGGGCAGCGGCACGCCTGTGACGGTAGTCACGGTCTTGCCTCCCCGCCCCTTGCTTTCCCGGCGGACCCTGGCCACGCCGTCACCCGCGGGCAGCACAGCCTGGCCACACACGCACTCGGCAACTGGCTTGCCGCAGTCAGGGCAATGCCGACCACTGTCGGTGGAATACACCAGACCGCCAAGGGAGGCAAAGGAAGAAGCTTTCTTGGCCATGGGCAAGCCTCTGGGGAGAGCGAAAAGGCCGCGCAGTTTAACGGCAAAACCATGACATGCTAAGGGTCGCGCAAGGCCATTTCGCAGAAAATCTCGATCACAGGCCAACGATGCACGACCGCGCCGCTGGACGCCAACGGATCAACGCAGGAAACGCGGGAAATAGCGCCTCAAGGCTTCAACCGAATCGGGGCACCAGGGCTCCGCCTTATAGCGCGCCGCCACCGCTTCAGGCGTAAGGAAACAGACCTGGGCGATCTCTTCGGGCTGCAGACGCAGTGGGCCATCATAAACGGCGGAAAACACACCGCACCAGAGGCGATTGCCCGGTGCGTCGAATAGAAAGCGCCCATGTTCGCGCAGCTCGACACCGCTCACGCCCAACTCCTCCTCGAGCTCCCGTTGGGCCGACAGGCTGTAGCTCTCGTGCGCCTGGACCATGCCACCCGCCGCCGCGTCCCAATGGCCTGGGTAGACGGCCTTGCTTAGCGTGCGCTGCTGTACGCAGAGGCGCCCCTGGCTGTCGAACACGAAGATGAAGGTTCCGCGCCCGATCAGCCCACGCTCACGCAAGGTAGCCCGAGGCAGCGCGCCCAGCAGGCGATCATGCTCGTCGACCCAGGCGATGGATTCGCGATCCGAAGCGGCCCGATGCGCCGCCTCGGCTGCCGAGAAAGGCCCTTGGCTCATCCCTGGGACAACAGCTGACGCAGGTCCAGCACGGCGGCATTGGCACGGGAAATGTAGTTGGCCATTACCAGCGAATGGTTGGCGAACACACCGAAACCGCTGCCATTGAGTACCACAGGGCTCCACAACGGCTCCTGGGAGGCTTCCAGTTCGCGAATGATTTGCCGCACACTGACCGTGGCATTTTTCTTTGCCAGCACGTCTGCGAAGTCCACCTCGATGGCCCGCAGCAGGTGGGACAAGGCCCAGGCTTCACCGCGCGCCTCATAGAAGACGTTGTCGATCTGCAACCAAGGCGTCTCCACAAACTGCTCTTCCAGCTGCGGTGCGCTGCCTGGGGAGAAGGTTTCGGTTTTCACGGTGGTGTCCAGCTTGACCCGGCCAACGCTGGCCGACAACCGCTGCGACAGGGAGCCCAGGCGCGTGGACACGTCGCCCAGCCAGTTGTTCAGGTTGTCCGCCCGCGCATAGAAGAACGCGCCTGGGTTGGGATCGGTCAGGCGGCGCTGGTAGTTGCTCAGCGACTTGAGCCCTTCTTGAAACTCCGACTCGCTCGAAGGCAGTACCCAGGACTTGTTATCGAAGTTGAAGCGCGGCTCGGCGCGAGCCAGGTCACCGTCCTCAGTGGACTGTGACTGGGACCGGGCAAAGTCCTTGCGCAAGGCGCGGCTCAGGTCGCGTACCTGCACCAGCACGCCGTATTCCCAGCTAGGCGTGTTATCCAGCCACAGCCCGGGCGGGAAGCGATCGTTGGAGAGGTAGCCGCCGGGCTTATCCAGCAATGTGCTGGCCACCCGCTTGAGGGTTTCGACCGTAGTGTAGCCAACCACCATCTGGCGCCCGTCCCGCTGGACCGCGGCCTGGGCGTTCTGCTGTACCGAGAACAGGTCTGGCTCACGGCTCCAATAGATGCCGAGCACGAGGGTCACCAACAGGTAGATGGCAACCACCGAAATCAAGGCACGGCTCAGCAGCAAGCTCTTCCAGTAGCCCCGCCTGGCCGGTGCGGCACCGGTATCGGCAGGCGCCGCTCCAGACGTTCCAGGGGTGTCGGTGCGTTTTTTCCAGTCGAGCATGGGGCTGTCCTTTCAACTTTCGAGTCATCGGTTCGACCGCGCCGGCTCGCTAACGTGCCCGGTCAGGCCTACCCACCAGCGGCACCCTCGCCCCGGCACCAATCACTATAAAGGACCCGGGCCAGTGCCGCGACGCTAGGTACGCCCTGGACCGGACAATTCGCGCCCCTGATTCGTCATATCAATGGCGGCGGTTTTACGACGTAGTGCACATTACGGACGGTCAATCACTGCTAGCATAGAGCCACTATCTTATTGAATCCCCGTACATGAACCCGTCAGACGAGGCCAGCGAGCAGCAGGTACGCCTGCATTTCGCGCAACGTGTCGTGCACCAGGCACGCGATGTCCTGGAATTATGGCAGCGCGTCCAGTATCAGCCATGGACAGGCAGCGTACAGGAACGCATGGACGATACCTTGCTGCGCTGGCAACGTTTCGCCGAGCGCTATCAAGACCGGGAACACCTTGAACTGGCACAGCAGGCCCGGGCGGCGCTCGGTTCCCTTACTTTCCATGAAGGCCGCCTGGACAGCCCCACGCTGGGACGGATGAATGCCGTGATGCGGCAACTGGCCAGTAGCGGATTACGTAGCCGTGATCGTCCCGAAGAGCTGGCTTGCCTGCCTACGCCTAGGCATTCGGTCGCGCTGCTGCTCAGCGATGTCCAGGCGAGCCGGGAACTGGCGCGCCAATTGGAGTGCTTCGGCTGTGCCGCCGAGCCCATGGCCGATGTCGCCGCGCTGCATTCCGCAATGGCGGAATACCCGCCGGCAGCCATCATCATCGACGTGGACTTCCATGGCGCGGGCACAGGCCTGCTGCTTGCACAGTCTCTGCGCGCGGGCCTGGGCGACGGCACACCGCTGATCATGCACAGTCGAGGCGAAGCCGATACGCCCACGCGCCTGGCTGCGGTCCAGGCTGGCGCCAAGGCGTTCCTCGCCGGTCCGCTGGAAGCCTGGACAGTACTCGAAACCCTGGAGCCTTTGCTCAATGACGAACCCTGGCAGCCCATCCGGGTACTGATCATCGACGATTCCCGGGCCCAGGCCATGCATACCGAGCGCATGCTCAGCAGTGTGGGCATGGTTACCCGTTGCCTGAGCGACCCGCTCCGGACCATGGCCGAGCTGGCCGACTTCCAACCCGAGCTGATCATTCTCGACATGTACATGCCCGGCTGCACGGGTACCGAACTGGCTCGCACCATCCGCCAGAACGAGCGCTACGTCAGCGTACCCATTCTCTACCTATCCGCCGAAGGAAACGTCGACAAGCAGCTCGATGCCCTGAGCGAGGCCGGTGACGACTTCCTTACCAAGCCGGTGCGCTCACGCCAGCTGGTAACCCTGGTGCGCAATCGAGCCAAGCGGGCCCGCAGCCTGCGCAGCCGGATGGTCCGCGATGGCCTCACTGGCCTGTACAACCACACCCATATCCTGCGCGAACTCGAGGACTGTTGCCTACGCGCCCAGCGTGACGGCGGCGCCCTGACCTTCGCCATGCTGGATCTTGATCACTTCAAGCGCATTAATGACCGCTTCGGCCATCCCATGGGGGACCGGGTGATCAAGAGCCTTTCGCTGTTCCTGAAGCAGCGGTTGCGCCGCAGCGACCTTATCGGCCGGTACGGTGGCGAAGAGTTCGCCATTGTATTGCCGGATACTACGGCCGAAGCCGCCGTCCAGGTGCTGGAAGACATCCGCGCGCGCTTCGCCGCCATTCGCCATCCGGCCCATCCCGTGCCCTTCGGCTGCACTTTCAGCGCAGGCGTGGCCAGGCTCGGGGCGGGCATGCGAGCGCATACGCTCACCTCCCGCGCCGATGCAGCGCTGTACCTTGCCAAGCAGGCCGGGCGCAACCGCATCGTTCAGGCACCTGAGCCCGACCTTTTCTGAGTTTCATCCTCAGGCGGGTCGGCGGGGGCGCCACCGATGGTTATGATGGGCGGTCGATCCGTTGTAACGAGACACCCATGCGCCAGTTGATCCTGACCCTACTGTTGGTTTTCGCCCTACCCGCCTCTGCGGGGCTTCTCGATGACCGTCCAAGCACCGTACTCGGAGGCGCCGCCACCAGTGGGCAATTTCTGCCCGTGCGCGAAGCCTTTCGCTTGAGCCAGTTGGAAGGCTCGCCAGACAAGATCCGCCTGCGCTTCGTGGCCGCCGAGGGTTACTACCTCTATCGCCAGCGGCTGCAATTCCATACCGAGCCCGCCGGCATTCCTCTGGGCCCGCCAGACCTGCCCGCTGGTGAACGCAAGCATGACGAATACTTCGGCGATGTGGAGGTGTATCACAACATCCTCGACGTAGAGCTCCCACGTCCGTCACAGACCGACCAGGCATTCACCCTGGTGGTGACCTATCAAGGCTGTGCCGACAAAGGGCTTTGCTACCCCCCAGAAACCGAGCGACTGGCTATCCCGGCCTTGCCCGGCGCGCAAGCTGCCTCTGCTGAAACCGCACCTGCCAGCGGATGGCGCTGGCGGGATCTGGCGCTGTTCTTCCTGGCGGGATTGGGCCTGACCTTCACGCCTTGCGTGCTGCCGATGCTACCGATCCTGTCAGGCGTGGTACTGCGCGGCCAGGTCGGCGGCTGGCGCGGGCTGAGCCTGTCCCTGGCGTACGTCATTCCCATGGCGGCCTGTTTCGCGGTGCTGGGGGCGCTGATGGGGTTGTTCGGCGCCAGCCTCAACCTGCAGGCTCGCCTGCAGTCGGCCTGGGTGCTGGGGCCCTTCGCCTTGTTCTTCGCGGTATTCGCCCTGGCCATGTTCGGCGCCTTCGAGCTCAAGCTTCCTGGTGCGCTGTCCGAACGCCTGGATCGCCTCGCCAGCCGTGCCCAGGGCGGCTCGCTGCTCGGGGCAGCGGCACTTGGAGTGCTTTCCAGCCTGCTGGTTTCGCCTTGCGTATCAGCGCCCCTGGCGGGCGCCTTGCTCTATATCAGCGCCAGCGGGGACGCACTTGGCGGTGGCTTGAAACTACTCGCTCTTGGCCTGGGCATGGGCGCTCCCCTGGTAGTGGTAGGCACCGGAGGCGCGGCCTGGCTGCCTCGTAGCGGACCCTGGCTGGTAACGGTCAAGAATGCGATTGGCGTGCTTCTGCTAGGGTTGGCCATCGCGTTACTGAGCCGAGTGTTGCCGCCGACGCTCACTCTGCTGCTGGTTGGCATCCTGGCTGTAGGGGCCGGGCTGTTCCTTGGCGCGGTGGACCTCTCACCCAGCAAGACGCCGCGCGAGCGCCTGAGCCAGGTCGCCGGCTTGCTCTGCCTGAGCTATGGGCTGGCGTGCTGGGCCGGTGCCTTTGCCGGCGCGGGCAACCCCTTGCGACCGCTGGAGCGCACCGCGACGGCTCCGGTTGCGCTTCAGACCGATGACTGGCAAACGGTGCGCCAGGTGACGGAACTCAAGCGAGCCCTTGCCGATGCCGCGCAGGCCGGCCAGCCAGTGATCCTGGACTGGTATGCCGATTGGTGCATCAGTTGCAAGGTGATAGAGCGGGAGGTACTGAACCAGCCGCCAGCCATCGCGCAGTTGGCCACTTATCGCAAGCTTCGCTTCGACATTACCGCCGGTACTCCAGAGCAGCGTGCCCTGCTGGACGAGTACGGGCTATTCGGCCCCCCGGTGATCCAGTTCTTCGACGCCTCCGGTAGCGAAGACAAGGTTTCTCGGATAGTAGGTGAAGTCGATCTTGAGGGCTTCCTTGGCCGCTTGCCGGGTAAAAAGCCATGAGGCGATGACCAAAACAACCGAAGCGGTCAGATAGTTGCCGACATTCTCGCCCAACGTGCTGGCAGCGTCGCCAAACTGGACAGCGCTTGTACACTTGGGCATAGTCGCCCCCCATGTCACAACAAGAACCTGAAAAAGGGTCGGCCAACGGCGCCCATGCCGGTTGCTCGCTCCGTACAGCTTTCGCCCATGCAAGCGTCAAGTTCAGCCTGGAACGTGACGCGGCAAGGTCGCGGAGCATCCCACACCCTGATGCGCCGTATATCGATGCGCGATCAAGGACATACGTTATCGCCCCGCCCCCTGTACTGCGTGCGCGGGGGCTTGCGCACCTTAGCGTCACCTGTGCCGCCTCGGCTTCGAGCCGTTCGGCCCGCCTGACCCTTTTGCCTTAAAACCCCTGACCCATGCGGGAGTTGAAGTTCATGGATATTCGTAAAGTCAAGAAACTGATCGAGCTGCTGGAAGAGTCCGGTATCGACGAGCTGGAAATCAAGGAAGGCGAGGAGTCCGTTCGGATCAGCCGTCACAGCAAAGCGCCTGCGCAACAGTTCTATGCTGCTCCCGCCGCTGCTCCGGCCCCGGCACCAGCCCCTGCCGCAGCTGCCGCTGCACCCGCAGCGGAAGCGCCCGCCGCGCCCAAGCTCAACGGTACGGTTGCGCGCTCGCCCATGGTCGGCACCTTCTACCGCAAGCCATCGCCGACTTCGCCGAACTTCGCTGAAGTCGGCCAGACCGTGAAGAAGGGCGACACCCTCTGCATCGTCGAAGCCATGAAGATGATGAACCACATCGAAGCCGAAACCAGCGGTGTGATCGAGTCCATTCTGGTGGAAGACGGGCAGCCGGTTGAGTTCGACCAGCCGTTGTTCACCATCGTTTGAACCGCGGAGAGTCTCCGATGTTGGAAAAAGTACTGATCGCCAACCGCGGCGAGATCGCCTTGCGGATCCTGCGCGCCTGCAAGGAGCTCGGGATCAAGACCGTCGCGGTGTATTCGACCGCCGACCGTGAGCTGATGCACCTGGGCCTGGCCGACGAATCGGTCTGCATCGGGCCGGCACCCGCGGCCAAGTCTTACCTGCACATCCCGGCGATCATCGCCGCTGCCGAGGTGACGGGCGCTACCGCCATTCACCCAGGGTATGGCTTCCTGGCCGAGAACGCTGACTTCGCCGAGCAGGTTGAAAAATCCGGCTTTGCCTTCATTGGCCCGAAAGCCGACACCATTCGCCTGATGGGCGACAAGGTATCGGCCAAGGACGCCATGAAGCGCGCTGGCGTGCCTACGGTACCGGGCTCGGACGGTCCTCTGCCGGAAGACGAAGCCGAAGCCCTGCGCATCGGCCGCGAGGTAGGCTACCCGGTGATCATCAAGGCTGCCGGTGGCGGCGGTGGTCGAGGCATGCGCGTGGTGTACAAGGAAGAGGACCTTATCTCCTCGGCCAAGCTCACCCGTACCGAGGCCGCCTCGGCCTTCGGCAACCCCATGGTGTACCTGGAGAAGTTCCTCACCAACCCCCGCCACGTGGAAGTGCAGGTGCTCTCCGATGGCCAGGGTAACGCCGTGCACCTAGGGGATCGCGATTGTTCGCTGCAGCGCCGCCACCAGAAGGTACTGGAAGAAGCACCGGCACCGGGCATCGATGAAAAGGCTCGCCAGGAAGTTCTGGCGCGCTGCGTGGATGCATGCATCGAGATCGGTTACCGCGGTGCCGGTACCTTCGAATTCCTGTACGAGGACGGCCGGTTCTACTTCATCGAGATGAACACCCGGGTCCAGGTCGAGCACCCCGTTTCCGAAATGGTGACGGGTATCGATATCGTGAAGGAAATGCTCAGCATCGCCGCTGGCAATAAACTGTCCTTCACCCAGGACGACGTGGTCATCCGCGGCCACTCGCTGGAATGCCGGATCAACGCCGAAGATCCGCGCACCTTCATTCCAAGCCCGGGCACGGTCAAGCACTTCCACGCCCCAGGTGGCAATGGCGTGCGGGTGGATTCTCACCTGTACAGCGGCTATGCCGTACCGCCGAACTACGACTCGTTGATCGGCAAGCTCATCACCTACGGCAAGGATCGCGACGAAGCCATGGCGCGCATGCGCAATGCCCTGGACGAAATCGTGGTGGATGGCATCAAGACCAACATCCCGCTGCATCGCGACCTCACCCGCGATGAAAGCTTCTGCAAGGGGGGCGTGAACATTCACTACCTCGAGCACAAGCTGGCCGAGGAAAAGGCCAAGTGATCCCTTGGCCTGCCCCATGTTCGGGCGCAGGCCAAGCACCTCACAAATGATCAGGTGAAGCGGGAGGGCAATGGTCTCTTCCGCTTCGCACTCCGCCAGGAAGCGCTCGACTTTAGGAACTTTGCCAACCCGGCCGCTCGCCTTTCAACTTGGCAAGCGTACGCCCCTCCCCTGGACGCTCAGCCCTGTGCCGGAATAAGGCCGCTCGGCTTCGTTGGATATCCCAACACCGGCCCGGTGAAGTACACTGCCCCGCTTTACACGCCCCACGCCCCGGCGTGACACGCCCCAAAGGAACAGAACATGCCCTGGCTTCAAGTTCGCCTGGCCATCGGCCCTGAACAGGCTGAAACCTACGAAGATGCGCTGCTGGACATCGGCGCCGTTTCGGTCACCTTCATGGACGCCGAGGACCAGCCGATTTTCGAGCCGGACCTGAACACCACCCCGCTGTGGACCCATACCCACCTGCTGGCGCTGTTCGAAGCCGATACCGACCCTGACGCGGTTTTTGCCCACCTGCGCCTGCTGACCAGCGACACCTTGCCCGAGCATCAGGCGGAGGTCATCGAGGACCAGGACTGGGAGCGCAGCTGGATGGACAACTTCCAGCCCATGCGCTTCGGCCAGCGCCTGTGGATAGTGCCCAGTTGGCACGCCGCGCCCGAGGCCGACGCGGTGAACCTGCTGCTCGATCCAGGACTGGCTTTCGGCACCGGCACCCACCCTACCACGGCGCTGTGCCTGGAATGGCTCGATGGCCAGGCGCTGACCAACCAGCGTGTACTGGATTTCGGCTGCGGCTCAGGCATCCTGGCCATCGCGGCCCTGCTGCTGGGAGCGGAGTCGGCAGTGGGTACGGATATCGACGTGCAAGCGTTGGAAGCCTCGCGCGATAACGCCGGGCGCAATGGCATTGCCGAAAACCGCCTGGCCTTGTACCTGCCCGAGGCCTTGCCCGAAGAGCCGGCAGACGTGCTGGTTGCCAATATCCTCGCCGGCCCCCTGGTCAACCTGGCGCCACGACTGGCCAGCCTGGTCCGCCCCGGCGGGCTGTTCGCTCTTTCCGGCATACTGGCCGAACAAGGCGATGAGGTCGCTGCCGCTTACGCCGGTGCCTTCGAGCTCGACCCTATCGTCGAACGCGATGGCTGGGTCAGGATCAGCGGGCGCCGCAGGGCATAGCCCGCGCCGCTGCCGATGCTTAAGATGGACGCCTGGAACCGGACCCGCGCATGACCCAAAGCTTCGTTACCCAGTGCCCCCATTGCCACACCAGCTTCAAGGTGAGCCACAACCAGCTCAGCGTGGCGCGCGGTGCCGTGCGTTGCGGCGCCTGCAAGCAGGTGTTCAATGCGGCCCGCCAGTTGCTCGAGCAAAGCACCGGGCAAGGCGGCACGCCGTCGCTTACGACGCCATTGAAGGCCCCGAGCCTGCCCGATCCGGACGCCTGGCAGCGTGAGCAGGCGCAGTTCGAAGAACTGGACCTGGATCGCGAACTGGCGCGGCTGGAGCGCCGTCCGGCTTCATCGTCGACAACCAATGCGCCGGAGCGAGCGTTCAGCGCGCAGCGGGACCACGGCGACGACTGGCTCGACGAACCCTTTGGCAGCCCCGACGAGCACGATGAAATAGACACGCTCGGTGCCGAACATGAAGATCGGCACGAGCCGCGCCTCGGTTCACCGAGCGAGGCCTTGGATGACGATGAAGACCCGCCGCAAGCGCCCTTCTCGCCGCTGCCGTCCCGCGCGCAGAGCCAGGTGGACCCAGGCCGGTTGGCCGCGCTGCGCGAGGCCCCGGTCTCGGGCATGGAAGCGATTCAAGCCGCGCCCCTCGATCAAGAGCGTGCCCGCAGCGAACCCCGCCTGCGCGAG
Source organism: Pseudomonas massiliensis (assembly GCF_000826105.1). GTDB lineage: Bacteria > Pseudomonadota > Gammaproteobacteria > Pseudomonadales > Pseudomonadaceae > Aquipseudomonas > Aquipseudomonas massiliensis. Next base: position 37,216 of record NZ_CCYK01000005.1, read on the forward strand.
GAGCCTCTGCTCGACCTTCAGGAAGACCCTCTGCGTCTGGAATGGGAAAAGCCCCGCGCATCCTGGGGCCAGCGCCTGATCTGGAGTGGTCTTGCCTTGCTGGCAGCCGTTGCGCTGGTCGCCCAGTATGTGGTGTTCCATTTCGATGAGCTTGCCCGACAGGAAAGCTACCGCCCCTGGTTCGTCAGCCTGTGTCCCGCCCTGGGATGCACCGTACCGTCGCGAGTAGACATCCATCTGATCCGCAGCAGCAACCTGGTGGTGCGCAGCCACCCGACCTTTGCCGGGGCGTTGGTGGTGGATGCGATCATCTATAACCGCGCGCCCTTCAGCCAGCCGTTTCCACTTCTGGAGCTGCGCTTCGCCGATATCAACAACAAGCTGATCGCCAGTCGGCGCTTCAAGCCGTCGGAATACCTCAGCGGAGACCTGGCGGGGCAAAGCGAAATGCCGCCACAGATTCCGATCCACATCGCTCTCGATATTCTCGACCCGGGCAAGCGCGCTGTGAACTACAGTTTGTCCTTTCATTCACCGGAGTGAAACCGGTTATCCGATCGCTCCGCTCGAAGCCTGGAGCTGTTCAGATTTTATCCAGTTTGACCTTTATCCGGTCATCCAGAGCGAGTATCATGCGATCCCTTTTTCGAACTCCAGGCTTCGTACGAATCCGGCCTCATCACGGGTAACCCACCTATGTCGGCGGTACGCATCGGCCCCTATACACTCAGCAACGGCTTGGTTCTCGCGCCCATGGCGGGCGTGACCGACCAACCCTTTCGCCAGCTTTGCCGGCGCCTGGGTGCGGGGCTCGTGGTTTCCGAGATGGTCACCGCGGACATGTCCTTGTGGAACAGTCGCAAGTCACGCTTGCGGCGCATCCATGACGGCGATCCCGAGCCCCGCTCGGTACAGATCGCCGGTGGCGATGCCCAGATGCTGGCCGCCGCGGCGAAGGCCAACGTGGAGGCAGGGGCCCAGATCATCGATATCAACATGGGTTGCCCGGCGAAAAAGGTATGCAACAAGGCGGCGGGTTCGGCCCTGTTGCGCGACGAGAAGCTGGTGGCGGAAATCCTGCAGGCCGTGGTGGCCGCGGTGGATGTACCGGTCACCCTGAAGATACGCACCGGTTGGGACCGCGAGAACCGCAATGGCCTGGCTGTGGCCAGGATCGCCGAGGGCTCGGGTATCAGCGCCCTGGCGGTCCACGGCCGGACCCGGGCTGACCTGTACACCGGCGAGGCCGAGTACGACACCATCGCTGCCATCAAGCAGGCGGTGTCGATTCCGGTTTTCGCCAATGGTGACGTCACCTCTCCCGGCAAGGCGCTTCAGGTGCTTCGCCATACCGGCGCCGACGGCCTGCTGATCGGCCGCGCCGCCCAGGGGCGACCCTGGATCTTCCGGGAGATCGAGCACTATCTGCGCACCGGCGAGCTTCTGCCGGCGCCGGGGCTGGAGGAAGTGGAACGAATCCTGCTGGAACATCTGGCCGCCCTGCATGCGTTCTATGGCGATGTGATGGGCGTTCGGATCGCCCGCAAGCATGTGGGCTGGTACCTGGCGACACTGCCGGGCGCCCGGGAATTCCGCGGCAGCTTCAATTGTTTGGAAGATACGGCAGCGCAGTGCGCCAAGGTTCGCGAGTTCTTCCGCGAACGCTACGAGAGCCTTGTCACAAAGGACGGAGAAGAGGTGGCCGCATGACGATGATGACCGAGACATTAGTGAGTGGAACAACGCCCGTGAGCGACAACGCCAACCTCAAGCAGCACCTGAACGCCCCTTCCGAAGAGGGCCAGACACTACGCGGGAGTGTCGAGAAGGCGCTGCATAATTACTTCGCCCACCTCGAAGGCGCCTCTGTCACGGACGTGTACAACCTTGTACTGTCCGAAGTCGAGGCCCCGCTGCTGGAAACCGTCATGAACTACGTCAAGGGCAACCAGACCAAGGCCAGCGAGATGCTGGGGCTGAACCGGGGCACCCTGCGCAAGAAGCTCAAGCAGTACGATCTGCTCTGAGGCTACCGAAATTCCGAAAAGGCGACTGCTTGCAGCTCGCCTTTTTTGCTCACCGCTCTGAATGGAAACCGAAATGACCGACCAGACCACCCGCCTGCCGATCCGCCGTGCCCTGATCAGCGTGTCCGACAAGACCGGCATCCTGGAGTTTGCCCGTGACCTGGAAGCCCTGGGCGTGGAAATCCTTTCCACCGGCGGCACGTTCAAGCTGCTGCGTGACAACGGCGTGGCCGCTGTCGAGGTAGCTGACTACACCGGCTTCCCGGAAATGATGGACGGCCGGGTAAAGACCCTGCACCCGAAGATCCACGGTGGGATCCTGGGGCGCCGTGGTGTGGACGACGCCGTCATGGCCGAGCATGACATTCGCGCCATCGACCTGGTGGCGGTCAATCTGTATCCCTTCGAAGCGACCGTTGCCAAGCCCGGCTGCGACCTGGCAACGGCCATCGAGAACATCGACATCGGCGGCCCGACCATGGTTCGCTCCGCTGCCAAGAATCACAAGCATGTGGCCATTGTGGTCAACGCCAGCGACTATGCCTCGGTCATCGATGGACTCAAGGCGGGTGGCCTGACCTACACCCAGCGCTTCGACCTGATGCTCAAGGCCTTCGAGCACACCGCGGCTTATGACGGCATGATCGCCAACTATTTCGGCGGTATCGATCAAACCGTCGAGACCTTGTCCACCGAGGCCCGCGACAGTTTCCCACGCACCTTCAACAGTCAGTTCATCAAGGCCCAGGGCATGCGCTACGGAGAGAACCCGCACCAGAGCGCGGCTTTCTACGTCGAAGCCAAGCCCGCCGAGGCCAGCATCGCCACCGCTGTGCAGTTGCAGGGCAAGGAACTGTCCTACAACAACGTCGCTGATACCGATGCTGCCCTGGAGTGCGTCAAGAGCTTCACCAAGCCGGCGTGCGTGATCGTCAAGCATGCCAACCCCTGTGGCGTGGCAGTCTGCCCGGATGCCGAAGGCGGCATTCGACAGGCCTACGAGCTGGCGTACGCTACTGACAGCGAGTCGGCGTTCGGCGGCATCATCGCCTTCAACCGCGAGCTCGATGGCGAAACCGCCAAGGCCATCGTCGAGCGTCAGTTCGTCGAAGTCATCATTGCGCCAAGCGTGAGCGCCGAAGCCCGTGCCGTGGTGGCTGCCAAGGCGAACGTGCGTCTGCTGGCCTGCGGCCAATGGCCGGCCGAGCGCGCCGCTGCCTGGGACTTCAAGCGCGTCAACGGTGGCCTGCTGGTGCAGAGCCGCGACAACGGCATGATCAGCGCCGACGACTTGAAGATCGTCACTCGCCGCGCCCCTACCGAGCAGGAAGTGCATGATCTGATCTTCGCCTGGAAAGTGGCTAAGTTCGTGAAATCCAATGCCATCGTCTATGCGCGTAATCGCCAGACCGTTGGCGTTGGCGCCGGTCAGATGAGCCGGGTGAATTCGGCCCGTATCGCCGCCATCAAGGCCGAGCATGCCGGGTTGGCGGTGGAAGGGGCCGTCATGGCGTCCGACGCCTTCTTCCCCTTCCGGGACGGTATCGACAATGCCGCCAAGGCGGGGATTCGGGCCGTCATCCAACCTGGTGGCTCAATGCGTGATGCCGAGGTGATCGCGGCCGCTGATGAAGCGGGGATTGCAATGGTATTCACTGGCATGCGCCATTTCCGTCACTAAACGGCCGCGCTGACGCGGGCATCTGCGGCGTTGGCGCGCTGTTGCGAAATGCTCGTTGCCATCAGGCACTGCGCTTTCGTGACAGCCCGCGGCCCTGCATCTGCCCACGGCATCGCGCCCTTCACGGAGTCGCCTGTAGGCGCGGGCAGGGCCCGCAAGCCTGAAAGGCACCGACGTTCGAATTCGAGGTTTTGACATGAAGGTTTTGATCATCGGCAGCGGCGGGCGTGAGCATGCCCTGGCCTGGAAAGTAGCCCAGGACCCACGCGTGCAAAAGGTATTCGTGGCGCCCGGCAATGCCGGTACCGCGACCGAGGCCAAATGCGAGAACGTCGCCATCGACGTATTGGACCTCGAGCAACTGGCGGACTTCGCCGCGCAGAACGTGCAACTGACCATCGTCGGCCCGGAAGCCCCTCTGGTCGCCGGCGTGGTGGACCTGTTCCGCGAGCGCGGCCTGGACTGTTTCGGGCCTACCGCAGGCGCGGCCCAGCTGGAAGGCTCCAAGGCGTTCACCAAGGACTTCCTCGCTCGCCACGCCATCCCCACCGCCGCCTACCAGAACTTCACCGAGATCGAACCGGCCCTGGCCTACCTGCAAAAGCAAGGCGCGCCCATCGTGATCAAGGCCGACGGCCTGGCCGCGGGTAAAGGCGTGATCGTGGCCATGACCCTGGAAGAAGCCGAAGCCGCCGTGCGTGACATGCTCGCCGGCAATGCCTTCGGCAACGCCGGGTCGCGGGTGGTGATCGAAGAATTCCTCGAGGGCGAGGAAGCCAGCTTCATCGTGATGGTGGACGGCCAGAACGTGCTGCCGATGGCCACCAGTCAGGACCACAAGCGGGTAGGCGATGGCGATAGCGGCCCGAACACGGGTGGCATGGGTGCCTATTCGCCTGCACCCGTGGTCACCGACGAGGTGCACCAGCGGGTGATGGAGCAGGTGATCTGGCCAACGGTACGGGGCATGGCCGCCGAGGGTAATACCTATACGGGCTTCCTTTACGCGGGGCTGATGATCGACAGCCAGGGCAACCCTAAGGTGATCGAGTTCAATTGCCGCTTCGGCGACCCTGAAACCCAGCCGGTCATGCTGCGCTTGCAGTCCAGCCTGGTTCTGCTGGTGGAGGCCGCCCTGGCCAAGGCACTGAACAAGATCGAAGCCCAGTGGGATCCGCGGCCTAGCCTGGGCGTCGTGCTCGCGGCGGGCGGCTACCCGGGCGACTATGCCAAGGGTGATGTGATCCAGGGCCTGGACGCGGCGGCTGCGCTTCCTGGCAAGGTGTTCCATGCCGGTACCGCGCTGGTCGACGGCCAGGTGATCACTGCTGGCGGCCGGGTGCTCTGCGCCACCGCTTTGGGCGAATCCGTGGGAGCAGCGCAGCGCCAGGCCTACGAACTGGCTGCGAAGATCGACTGGAAAGGCGGCTTCTACCGCCATGACATCGGCTATCGCGCCATTGCCCGCGAGCGCGCAGAAGGCTGACCGACAGTGCCGCCCCTTGCGCGCAAGCGCCGGGGGCAGGCCCGCTATCCGACACCCCGCCAACCTGTCCGGCGCTGGGGCGGTTATACTCAGTCCATGCTTATCCAGGACAGGGACTTCCCCGTGCACCGGCTCAGGACTGCCTTACTCATTATCGTCGGGCTGCTGTTCGTTTGCCTGCGGCCTGCTTTTGCCGACCAGGGCAGTGGCTGGTCGGTACTGGTCGACGACCAGGCCGGCCTGCAGGTCAGCGACGTTCGCTCCGAGCGCTACCAAAGCCAGTTCGCGCCCGTCGAGCTGCACGAACTCAATGCCGCCCCCGCGCACAGTGCCCTCTGGCTGCATTACAAGCTGATGCCTTCAGCCCATGAACAGGTTATCCGCCTGTTCGCGCCGGACTTGTCCAAGTTCGACCTCTTCGTTTTCACCGACGACCAGCAACTTCTGCACACCCGTACCGGCTACGACGGTCCAGGCAGCGTGCCGCCGCCACGCAGTGGTGACCTGCTGCTACCCATACCGCTGAGCCAGGCTCCGGTAGACCTCTACCTACGCCTGGTTTCCGAGCATCAGGTTCGCCCCGGCGTAAGCCTGGAACCCGCCATCCAGGTAGCTTCCAGACAGGGGCAGACGCTACTGTTCGGCTTGCTGCTTGGCTGCATGATCATGCTCATCCTGCACAATTTCGCTCGTTATGCACTGAGCCATTCGGCCAGTAGCCTGTGGCTGGGCGCCTGCCAGGCCATGATCCTGGCGAGCGCGATGATTCTGGTGAATCTGGGCAGCCCCTGGCCTATTCCATGGAGCCCGGCACGCACGCCCGCCGCCTATTTCGCCATGCTCCTGGGCGCGGAATTCGCCCTGGTGTATACGCTGCGCTTTTTCGCGGCCAGGCCCTCCCCTCGCCTGCAACGCATGGTGATCAGCCTGATCGGTTTGATTGCGCTATGCGGCCTGTTGTTGCTGTTCGTCGACACCCTGCCCTTGAATCTGGTCGCCTACGCCGCCGTGGCGGTAACCTGCCTGTGCATGCTGTTGGTGTCAGCCAGTCACTGGTACCGAGGCTACGCGCCCGCCCGGCTGTTCACCCTGGCCATGTCGCTGTGCAGCTTCGGTTTCCTGGTGGTGCTGCCGGCACTGCTGGTGCTTACCCGAACCCCGGTCCAGTGGCTGATCTTCGGCATGCTGGGGTGCGCGGTCTGCGGGGGAGCCATCCTTAACCTGGCACTGACCACGCGCCTGCGCCGCATCAGCGAAGACCGCTACAGCGCAAGCCGCGACCTGGCTGCCAGCACCGCGGAAACCAATGCCAAGGCCGAATTCCTGGCCAAGCTCAGCCATGAAATTCGCACTCCGATGAACGGCGTGCTCGGCATGACGGAGCTGCTGCTGGGCACTCCTTTGTCGGTCAAGCAGCGCGACTATGTCCAGACCATCCATAGCGCTGGCAACGAGCTGCTGACCCTGATCAACGAGATCCTCGACATTTCCAAGATCGAATCCGGGCAGATCGAGCTCGATGATGTGCAGTTCGATCTCAACGCATTGATCGAGGAGTGCCTGAACATCTATCGGGCCCGAGCCGAACAGCAGAACGTGGAGCTGATCAGCTTCACCCAGCCGCAGGTGCCCAGGGTCATCAGCGGCGACCCGATGCGCTTGCGCCAGGCGCTGCTGGCCATGCTGGACAACGCCCTGAAGAAAGCGGCCGGCGGCGAGGTATTGCTTGCAGCCGCCCTGGACCAACGCAGCGGCCCGCCCCGCCTGCGCATCGCCGTGCAGGACAGCGGCGAAGCCTTGCCAGCGCCGGAGCGCGATGTCCTGCTGCATGGCGAGTTGCGCAGCCAGGATTTGCTGACGACCAACAAGCCAGCCAGCGGGCACCTGGGATTGCTGATCGCCCGGCAGTTGATCACCCTGATGGGCGGCGAGTTTGGCATCAAGAGCGGCGCCGAACAGGGCAATACCTTCTGGCTGACCGTACCGCTGGACCCGCAACGTATGGAGCAGAACATCCAGGACCTGGACAGCAGCCTCAGGGACGCTCGCGTGCTGGTAGTCGACGACAACGATACCTGTCGCAAGGTGCTGGTACAGCAGTGCAGCGCCTGGGGCCTGAACGTGAGCGCCGCCTCTTCTGGCAAGGAAGCCCTGGCGCTGCTCAGGACCAAGGCTCACCTGCGCGACTATTTCGACGTTGTCTTGCTGGACCAGAACATGCCGGGCATGACGGGCATGCAGCTTGCCGCCAAGATCAAGGAAGACCCAAGCCTGAACCACGACATCCTGATCATCATGCTCACCGGTATCAGCAATGCCCCCAGCAAGGTGATCGCCCGCAACGCCGGGATCAAGCGCATCCTGGCCAAGCCTGTGGCCGGTTATGCGCTACGCACGACCCTGGCCGATGAACTGGCTCACCGCGCCCAGGCTGAAGCCAGGCCACCGTTGTTACCAGGTGCCCAGGCTAGCTGGGAGCCGCCTGCCGTGCCTGCTGATTTCCGCATACTGGTGGCCGAAGACAACAGTATTTCCACCAAGGTGATCCGCGGCATGCTGGGCAAGCTCAACCTGCACCCGGATACGGCGAGCAATGGCGAAGAAGCCTTGCGGGCCATGAAGGCGCAGCGCTACGACCTGGTGCTGATGGACTGTGAAATGCCGATCCTCGATGGCTTCACCGCTACCCAGCAACTGCGGGCCTGGGAACTCGGCGCTCGCCGCCGACGCACTCCGGTGGTGGCCCTGACCGCTCACATCCTGAGCGAACACAAGGAGCGCGCGCGCATGGCCGGCATGGACGGGCACATGGCCAAGCCGATCGAAATGTCCCAGCTGCGTGAACTGATCGACCACTGGGTAGCCCAGCGAGACAGCAATCGCAGCGAAGTCGAGCCTAGCTGATCCCGCGAGCCAGGCCATGCCGCAGCCTGGCCCGCGCTGGTAGACTTCGCCGAAGCCACCCACATCTCCGTGCTGGGCATGGCTCAGGGGAAGTCGGCGGTGCAGACCGACAATGTGCAGCAAGATGTACGCGGCTACCTCTTGCCCGGCTGATCCACCAGCAGGCGCATGTAGCGCTCGTCCTCCCAGGGCTTGGCGAAGCGCGCTTCGATCTTCGGCAGCCAGGTAGTCTCGAACGCGCGGATACCAAAACGCACGACACTGAGCCGGCAATTGATCAAGGGTGGCGGCGCCTTTCGAGTGAAGCACCCCGGGCTGGCCTCACGCAGGTCGAGCTCTTCGTGGTAGAGCAGCATGTCCAGCACCGGGGTACCGTTGTTCAATCGCGCACGCGCGCACGGCATGATCTGGAACATCCCGTGATGATGGCGGCGGGCGTAGCGTTCGAAGAGCAACAGCCCAGGCCGATCTTGCAATAGAGCCTGAATGCCCATGGCGGCCACCTGCTGAAACCGCGGGCCATTGAGGGCCAGGGCTTCCACGGCAGTATCGAACAGTCGCTGGCGGCTGCGCGAAGGGGTATAGGGCTGCGGCGGCTGCGCATCCCAGCCCAGCCAGCGTAATTGCCGGCAGAAATGATCGAACCAGTCGCCGGCGGGATTACCTGGGTAAGCATCCCAGGCCGCCTGCTGGGCGAAGCGCAAGGCATGAATCACCGACATCCGCTCGCGCTCACTGATGTCCGTGCCGAAGGACAATAGGCCCGGGCCAAGCACCGCCGAATCATTGAGCATGATCGACCTCCTGTCATCGATGGCCCAGGGTCGATCGCGACCCTGGCCGGCGTCCTAGGCCTTGAGCAGATCCAAGTAGGTCTTTATGTTTTCCTCGGCGCGATGTCCAAGGGCCTGGGCAACCCCCTCGCGGCTGCGAGCGAACATGGCAGGCGCCATGGTCAACACCATGGACGCCTGATGCAGCCGGGCCTTATCGCTGCTCCAGTCCAACAGCAGCATGTCATGGTCATGGTGTTCGGTGGCGGCATCCACCACGCTCATGGCCAGGATGATCTCGCCCTCCGGGTCCCTGGCACAGGAGGCTACACCCATGATCGCGCCGGTGTCCGTGCGTGAGCTGTTCTTGTAAAGCTCGATGGCGTCGCCCTGGCGAGGCAACCTGGCGAGGGTTTCACCCGCCAGCGCGCTCAACACAGCGCCTGCCTGGGTACTGGCCACGGCATGCCTGACGGCGGTTTCCAGCACGTTGAGCAAGACGTTATGGAGCTTGACCGTTTGTGAGCTTTCGTTACATGCGCCGTAGCGGGCGGTCAGTGTCAACCAGCCAGTGTCGGCCATCACTGACAAGAGTCGGTTGAACCAGGCTTCGGCCTGGGTCTTCTTGTCGAAGCTTTTGTTGGCCACCAGCGTTGCCAACTGAAGGGTATTGCGGACATCTTCTCGCTCTTGAGCCGCGAGTCCCTTGCCGAAGCCGAGCAAGTTGCTGCCCATGACGACAGCCTGTTGCAGGCTGATGTCCTTGGTATCGATCTTCATGATCCCTGTCCTTTTGGTATGCCGCTGGCTCCGTCATGGAGCCAGCGAGGCGTACCCTAAGGCCGGGTAGCCATCAAGTCAGGTCAGAACCGCTTCCGCCCCAGGCGCCCGTGGGTACCAGCGGGGTGTGTAAACCCAGGGTTGCTCGCCTTCCCGAGCGATCGTGCGAGTCGTCGACGACCCCACCAGCACCATGGTGCGCATGTCGACCATCTCCGGGGTAAGCTCGCCCAAGGTCACCACGCGCAGCCGCTCCGCTGGGCGGGCGATGTCGCGCCCCAGTACCACCGGTGTATCCGGCCCGCGGTGTCGCCGTACGATATCCAGGGCCTGGCCCAGCTGCCAAGGCCGTGAGCGTGATATAGGGTTATAGAAGGCCATGGCCAGGTCGGCCTGGCCGGCCAGGTCCAGGCGGGCCTCGATGGTCGACCATGGCTTGAGGTTGTCGGAGAGCGATATCACGCAGAAGTCATGGCCCAGCGGCGCCCCAGCCCGGGCCGCGGCAGCCAGGGAAGCGGAAACGCCCGGCAGGATGGCCAGATCTACCCCATGCCAGGCGGGGTCGTCGCTGCCGTCAAGCGCTTCGAACACCGCTGAAGCCATGGCAAACACGCCGGGGTCCCCAGAAGACACCACCACCACATCACGCCCCTGGCTGGCCAGCTCGAAGGCATGCCGGGCGCGCTGGAGCTCTTCTCGATTGTCAGTGCAGTGCAGCCGCTGTTCCGGGCGGAAAGGCCCGGCCATGTTGACGTAGGTTTCATAGCCCAATATATCCTGGGCACACGTGAGCTCAGCTTGCACCGCCGGTACCATCAGGGCGCGAGCGCCCGGGCCAAGCCCCACCACTGCAAGCCGCCCGCGACGCAGCCCCAGCTCATCGGCCCGGAGTGGGCTGTCACTGACTGCTAGGCCGATACCGTCTCGTTGCAGGTGATCAGCCTCAGGCAAGGCCTGCAACAGCGCGGCCTGGGGGTCGTCCAGCTCGCAGAAGCGCAACTGAACACCCAGGGTCCTGGCCGCGGCCGCGAATGCAGGCGAGGCCATCGCCCGCCGCGGCGCCAGTAGCACAGCAAGGGCTGCTGGCGCCAGCGCGGCGGCGGCCAGGGCCTCCAGCACCCGGGCGGGCAAGTCTTCGCCAGCCGCGCCCACCGCTACCGCCACGCTGCGTGGATGGATCAGCAGCTCGCCTTCAGCCTTCGCCTGGTGGGGGCTTACCCGTACCGCCAGGTCGGCATCAACGGCCAGCGGCAGGTTGGCCTCGGCCAGCCAGGGCGCGGCGCCCTCGATGCGCAGCGAACGGCCAGCCAGCATGTCAGCCACGAAGTGCTTGCCCTGCTCCAGGTCCGCCAATACATAGCCTTCGGGAGGGCTGAGCAGGCAGGTGCCAAACCGCAATTCCCCGCTGGTGGTAATGGCTGGTGCTACCTCCAGGGCCAGGCCGATGGTCCGGGCCATCCCGTTGACCCCACCGAGACCGCCTAGCAATGGCACTACCGCGCTGCCGTCCTCGGCCACTGCCAGTACGGCCGGTTCCAGGCCTTTTTCCTCCAAAACCGGAGCCAGGCCACGAATGATGATACCCGCCGCGCACAATGCGATGATCGGATGCCCCTCCTGATACAGGCCACGCAGAGTGTCGCCGAAGCCGTGGTAGGTACGGTCCGCGCCATCGGCCCTGCCGGCCAGGCCCCAGACCTGGGCATCGGGAAGACAGTGCTGGATTCGCCTGGCCGTTGGCAGGGCCGAAGCGCCGAGCACCAGGATCACCGGATACACCGGACTCATCCGTGCCACCGTTGGCCCGGGACCACGATCAGGGAAAAATAGGGCGATGACATGGGGTCTACCTCGACCAGGGGCACGATCTTCTGGTTGGCCATGGTGGCTCGCTCCACATAGAGGGCACGTTCATCCAGGCCCAGCTCGCACAGTACCTGGCGAACCTTGGGCAGGTTGCGCCCCAGTTTCATGATCACGGCTGCCTCGGCGTCAGCCAGGCGGCGCTTGAGTTCTTCGGCCGGCAGCACACCGGACAGTACGGAAAGACTCTGGTTGCGGTACACCAGGGGCGCGCCAAGCACGGCGGCCCCACCGAGCATGGAACACACGCCCGGAATCACTTCCGTCGGGTAGCGTTGCGCCAGACGGTCATGGAGGTACATATACGACCCGTAGAACATGGGGTCGCCTTCGCAGATGACCGCCACATCCCGGCCCGCTTCCAGATGGGCCGCCACCTCCATGCTGGCCTGGTCGTAGAAGTCGGCGATCACCTGCTCATAGGACAAGGGCGCCGGCAGGGCTTCGGTCGTGACCGGGTAGACCAGGGGCAGCAGCGTCTGAGCAGACTGCAAGTGGGCCTCGATGATACCGAAGGCATTGCCTTTCTTGCCCTTGGCCACGAAATAGGCCACTACTGGCGCTTCCCGCAACAGGCGCAGAGCCTTCACCGTGATCAGCTCAGGATCCCCCGGGCCCACGCCCAGGCCGAACAGGCGTCCGGCGGCCATCATTCCACCTCCGTGGCAAGGGCATTGACCGCGGCCGCCGCCATGGCGCTACCACCCCGACGGCCATTGACGACCACGAAGGGCACTCCACGGCTATCGGCCGCCAGCATGGCCTTGGATTCGGCCGCGCCCACGAAACCCACCGGGAAGCCAAGGATCAAGGCCGGCCGTGGTGCCCCGGCATCGAGCATCTCCAACAGGTAGAACAATGCGGTGGGCGCATTGCCGATCACCACCACGCTGCCCTCCAGGTGCGGTCGCCACAACTCCAGGGCGACCGCCGAGCGCGTGTTGCCCTGGCGCTGGGCCAGGCCTGGCACTCGTTCGTCCTTGAGGGTGCAGATCACCGCGTTGTTCGCCGGCAAGCGTGCCCGGGTCACGCCCTCGGCGACCATGTGGGCATCGCACAGGATAGGCGCCCCGGTGGCCAAGGCACGGCGACCAGCCGTGCCCGCCCCGGGCGAGAATTGCAGGTCTTGCACTACGTCCACCATGCCGCAGGCATGAATCACTCGCACCGCCAGCTTTTCCAGGTCCGGCGGAACCTGGCTCAGGTCCGCCTCGGCGCGGATGGTCGCGAACGACTGGCGGTAGATCGCCTGGCCATCGCGTATGTAATCAATCATCGAATGCGCTCCGTGGGCAGGCGGCCAACTGAGCCGCTGCCTCGTGCAAAGTAAGGTCGCGTCCGACGGGTCGGCCAAAGCCTGACCCCGCGGGGTCGCGGAAAAAAAGATCGTAATGGCCGGGCCGCACTGCCAACAGGGTGGCCGGCGCGACGCTGGCCTGTGCGCAGGACCGGCCGCAGCCGCTCAGGTGTACCGGCAGCGGCCGGCCCAGCGCAGCGGCCAAGGCCAGGGCATCGGCCTTGGTGTCGGCCAGGCCTTTGGCGCAGCCGACCGAGCCGGTGCACGCCACCAGGCTGGCCAGGGGCTCGCCAGGATCGGCCAGCAGGCCAAGCTCGTGTGCCTGGGCCTTAACCGCTATAGCGCGGGCCTGGGCGACTCCAGGTATCAATAGCCCTTGCCAGGGCGTAAGTCGAAGCTCGCCGCTGCCTTCGGCCTGGGCAAGACGCGCCAGGCCCAGCAACCTGACGGCAGTCAGGCGCCCCAGCGGCGGAGCGACCCCGACCGCCACGCGATCAGGTTGCTGTTGAGCATGCAGCCCCAGGGGCGAGGGCCGTGACCGCGCCCTCACCGGGACGAGGCCCTCCCGCCGCAGGGGAACATCCAGCCCCTCGAGCAACGCAGAAACCGGGACGGTTTGCAGCAGCTCTCGCATGCGCCCCGGAACTGGCCCAGCCAGGGCAAGAAAGCGATCCAGCACGCTCAACACCAGGGCCGCCGCATGCTCGGCTGGCACAGCGGCCACCGGGCAAGTGCCAGCAATCGCACTGGCCAGCCCTAGCCCCATGTACAGGCGGCCATCGAACCAGAGCGGTGACAACCAGACGTCATGGGCATGGCGCCGCTCGGCGAGCCTCTCCCCTGCGTCCACTTGCATGGCGAACTTCGGGGAAAGTCGGTGATAGCGCGGTTGCTGTTCCAGCGCATCGAGCAAGGCCTTCGCCAAAGGCCGGGGATCCAGGGCCGCGTTTGGGTCAAGCCCCGCCATGGGGCTTAGCATCAGGTTGCGTACATCGTCGGCTGCCGGGGTCGCCGGCCCAAGCCCTGCCGCCATGAGGCCGGCGACCAGCGGGCCTTCAGCCGCGGGGGCGATACCGCGCAATTGCAGGTTGGCACGGTTGGTCAGTTCCACCATGCCACTGCCATGGCGCAGGGCGGCCTCGGCTACCTGGGTGGCAGCCGCGGCGCTCAGCGCCCCGCCGGCAAGCTTCACGCGGCACAGGCCGCCATCACGGGCCGCGACTATACGCAGCAACCCCGGGCAGGCCGAGGCGCGTGGCAAGGAAGCAGGCGGCGGGGCCGGCAATGGCTCGTTCAAAAGATCACCCGGCAATCGTCAAAAGGCACTTCTGAGCAGAAGTGCGCGGTATTATGCCTGCTTTGACCGAGGGCATGAAAATCCTGCCCGTCGGATGATCGTGAGGAACCTTCATGTTGCCCTGGCTGACCATCGTCGGTATCGGCGAAGACGGCTACCCGGGCCTGGGCAAACAGGCCCGGCGCGCACTACTGGATACCAGGCTGATCATAGGCGCGCCGCGTCAACTTGCACTGCTGCCGCCCTGCCTGAGCGCCGAACGCCTGCTGTGGCCTCGCCCTTTCAGCCTGGCCCCGGTGCTGGAGCGGCGCGGCCAGTCCCTGTGTGTACTCGCCAGCGGCGATCCCATGTTCCACGGCGTCGGCGCCAGCCTGGCCCGGCAGATTCCGGCCAGCGAATTCCGAGTGCTACCCGCGCCGTCTTCGGTGACCCTGGCCGCTGCGCGTCTGGGATGGGCTTTGGCGGAAACGGAGGTGCTGTCGCTGGTCGCGCGTCCCCTGGCCTTGCTCAATGGCTACCTTTGCGATGGCCAGCGCCTGCTTGTACTGAGCAACGACGGTCACACCCCGAGGCTGCTGGCCGCACATTTGGTAGCCGCCGGCTTTGGCCCCAGCCAGATGCATGTACTGGAACACCTTGGCGGCCCCGGCGAACGCCATGAACAGGCCAGGGCCGACGCCTGGCCGAACCATGTAGCAGCCGATCTGAACCTGATCGGCCTCGACCTGCGGGCAGCCCCAGGCGCCTCAGGCCTGGCCTCGGCGCCCGGCTTGCCGGACGACGCCTTCGCTCACGACGGCCAGTTGACCAAGCGTGACGTGCGCGCCCTGACCCTGGGCCGCCTGGCGCCTCGGCCGGGCCAGTTGCTCTGGGATGTAGGCGCGGGCTGCGGCTCCATCGGCATCGAGTGGATGCGGGCGCATCCGCGCTGCCAGGCCATTGCCATCGAAGCGGACAGCGGCCGCCAAGGGTTGATCGAGCGCAACCGCGATACCTTGGGTGTCCCTGGCCTACGCCTCGTGCCCGGCCGGGCGCCAGATGCGCTGCAAGGGCTGCCTGAGCCAGACGCGATCTTCATCGGCGGCGGCGTCACCGTCGAAGGCGTGCTGGAACGCTGCTGGGCGGCGCTCAAGCCAGGCGGCAGACTGGTTGCCAATGCCGTGACCCTGGAAAGCGAAATGGCCCTGTTCAATTGGCAAGCGCAACATGGCGGCGAGCTGCTCCGCGTCCAGGTTGCCCATGCGCGCCCACTGGGCAACTTCCAGACCTGGCGGCAGGCATTGCCCATCACCCTGCTCGACGCGATCAAGCCCGGCCATGCGTGAAGAAACCGCCGAACAGCCCAGGCCGCTACGCAGCGGCCTGACCACCGGCACCTGCGCCACCGCCACCACTCTGGCGGCCGCCACCCTGTTGCTCACCGGGGCCAGCCATGACGCGGTGTCGGTCACCCTTCCGAAGGGGCGCGTGGTCAGCCTGCGCCTGGAGTACTGCCGCCGAAGCGGCGACGGCGCTGGCGAGGCAGGCACCCTCAAGGACGCCGGAGATGATCCGGATGTTACCCATGGCGCCCTGGTTCATGCCCGGGTGCGCCTGATCGACACCCCTGGCGTGGTCTTCATGGCCGGGGAAGGCGTGGGGACCGTGACCCGCCCGGGTCTGGTGCTGGCGGTGGGCGAGCCGGCGATCAACCCGGTTCCCCGGCAGATGATGGCCGAGCATCTGGCTAGCCTGGCGGCCAACGAGGGCTACGCAGGCGGCTTCGAGGTGACCATTGGTGTACGGGACGGCGCGGCCCTGGCCCTCAAGACCATGAATCCCCGGCTTGGCATCCTTGGCGGGCTCTCTATCCTGGGCACGAGCGGCATCGTTCGGCCCTTCTCCTGCGCGGCCTATATCGCCTCGATTCATCAGGGTATCGACGTGGCCCACACCAATGGCTATACCCACATCGCGGCCTGCACCGGCAATGCCAGCGAGGACACCATCCGCCGTCTCTACGGGCTTCCGGACATCGCCTTGATCGAGATGGGGGATTTCGCCGGCGCAGTACTCAAGCATCTGCGCAAGGTGCCCATGGCGCGGCTGAGCCTGTGCGGCGGCTTCGGCAAGATAAGCAAGCTCGCCGCCGGGCACATGGACCTGCACAGCCGCCATTCGTCCATCGACTTGCCACAGTTGGCCCGGTGGGCGGCAGAGCATGGCGCCACGCCGGCGTTGCAGGCGGCCATGCGCAACGCCAACACCAGCCAGCAGGCGCTGGCACTGGCCCATGCCGACGGCGTGCCGCTGGGCGATGTGGTCTGTAGCCATGCCCAGGCCTTCGCCGGGCGCATGGTGCCAGCGGAGCTGTCGGTGGAGGTCATCGCCATCGACCGCCAGGGAGGCGTAGTCGGCCGCGCCGGAGGGCCGTGGTGATGCGAGTGCTTCTGCTGGGAGGGGTCAGTGAAAGCCTGCATATCGCCAGGCGGCTGGGGCCTGGACATTTGTATAGCCTTGCCGGCCTGGGACGGATCCCCACTGACCTGCACTGCGCGGTCAGGGTGGGCGGCTATGGCGGTGCCGAAGGCTTGGCCGGTTTTATGCGCCAGGAGGCCATTACCCTGGTAGTGGATGCGACCCATCCCTATGCGGCGCAAATGAGCCGCAATGCGGTCGAGGCCTGTGCGGCTACCCGCGTGCCCTGCTGGGCGCTACGCCGGCCCGGCTGGCAGCCGCAAGCTGGCGACCATTGGCGCGCGGTGAGCGGCTGGAACGAACTGACCGCGGCCCTTGGCGGTTTCGCGCGGCCTTTCTTTACGCTGGGAAGGGAGCCGCTGGCGCACCTAGGGGAGATTCCTGCTGAGCAGTACTGGACCCTGCGTTGCCTAGACCCCCATCCGGGCAACGAGCGTTGCCGGGTGATCGGCGCCCGCGGGCCTTTCGTTCTGGAGGACGAGCGCGCGCTCTTCCAGGCGCAGGGCTTCGATGTGCTGGTGAGCAAGAACAGCGGCAGCGGCGCCACCGAACCCAAGCTGCAGGTCGCCCGCGAGCTTGGCCTCCCTGTGTTGATGCTGGCCCGGCCCGAATTGCCGAAGGCAGACCGTGAGTTCGATGTCACCGCTGCCTTGCTGGCTGCGTTGGCCGAGCTGGGAGCGCTTATCGACAGATAGCATCCGGATTTTGTAGATCCATCGCGGTTCTGGCTAAATACCCCTCACTTTCCTGCTCACGGACCCGACTCCATGCCCTCGCTCTGGCGCGCACTGCCCCTCCTTTGTGGCCTGGTCTCATCTTTCCTTGCTCCCTTGACCCAAGCTGGAGACTACCAGGCCGGGACGCTTCAGGTGGTGATGCCCTGGTCCCAGCAACTGCCCCCCAACGCACCGACGGCGGCCGTCTATTTCACCCTGCGCAACCAGGGCTCCGCAGATGACCGCCTGGTAGGCGTGGAAACGCCGATGGCCACCGAGGCGCAGATGCACCAGCATGTGGGGGCCGATGGCATGATGAAAATGCAGCAGGTGGACAGCGTGATCGTCCCGGCCAGTGGCCAGGCTCGCTTCGCCCCCATGGGTAACCATGTGATGCTGCTGGGCCTGCAGAGCCGCTCTCATTTGGTGGAGGGCGACAGTTTCCCGCTCACTCTTCGCTTCCAGCACGCTGGCGACCTGCAGGTTCAAGTACAGGTGCTGGCCACGCCTCCCAGCGATAACGGCTCGCGCTAGGTGCGCCTGCGCAGGCAACGGTCGCACGGCGCGGGGCTGTGGGTCAGCCTGTTCGCCATGCTGATGATCTTCATCGGCCCCCTGGTGTCCCAGGCCATGCCCATGAATCATCCAGCCAGGATGCCAGGCGTCGACATGACCGAGCATTCCGGCATGATCGTGGCCCAAGACCATTGCCAGGTATCCGCCAGTTCCGGAGCGGACACCAAGCTCCATGGCCTGTGGGAGCGCTGCGGCTATTGCAGCCTGTTCTGCCATTGCCCTGCCCTGCCCCAGACCCTTGGTTTCAGCACCCATACCGTGCCGGCCGGGACGCTGCGGCTGTTGGTCCAGGTGCGCCAGGGGCATGGCCTGCGCCCTGTCTTCCCCGGCGCCCGTACTCGCGCGCCACCCGCCGTTCCACTTGCCTGACCTTCAACACGTGCATCCGCCCATTCGCGGCGCCAGGTAAACGCGGGCTCCTGCCCACGGTTCCGGCAGCCGCTGTGGGCCGCACGGCTGATCGCTTATCTCGTGGAGTTCGCCATGCGTGTTTCTTTCTATAACCTGGCCTGGCGCTGGCATTTCTATGCCGGCCTGCTGGTAGCCCCGGTAATGATCATTCTGGCCGTCACTGGCATCATCTATCTGTTCAAGCCACAACTGGACCCTCTGCTTTACCCGCAACTGATGCGCGTGCAGGCCCAGGCTCAGCCCTTGCCGGCCGACGCCTTGCTGGCCCAGGTTCGGGATGCCTATCCGCATGCCAGCATCGATCAATACCTGCCGCCGGCCACGGCCGACAGCAGCGCTCAGTTCATCCTCGCCCAGGACGGCCGCAGCCTGAGCCTGTTCCTCGACCCCTACAGCGGAGCGTTGCTGGGCACCCAGGATGCCTTCTACAACCTGCAAGCCATGGCCCGTGCTCTGCACGGGGAACTGCTGATGGGCAAGGTGGGCGACGCCATCGTGGAATTGGCGGCCGGATGGGGCGTGGTGCTGGTCATCTCCGGGCTTTACCTCTGGTGGCCGCGAGGCAAAGGCGCAGGCGGTGTGCTCTGGCCCCGCCTGGCCAGCCGTGGGCGTCTGTTCTGGCGCGACCTGCATGCCGTGGTCGGCTTCTGGGGCTCGCTGGGCCTGCTGTTCATGTTGCTGACCGGGATGACCTGGACCGGTATCTGGGGCAAGCAGTACGCCGAGCTGTGGAACCGCTTTCCGACCGGCATGTTCAGCGAGGTGCCATTGTCAGATGTGAAGGCGCGCAACCTGAACCAGGCTGAGCGGCAGACCGTTCCCTGGGCGGTGGAAACCATGCCCATGCCAATGAGCGGCGGCGCCCACGCCGAGCACATGGGCCATGGCGCGCCAGCCGGCGGGCCGGCGGCGCCACAGGTGAGCCTGCAGACAGTGGTGGACACGGCCGAGCGGGCCGGCGTGCATCCCGGCTATAGCGTGACCTTTCCAAAAACCGATACCGGTGTCTATACCGTGGCGGTGTTCGCCGATGACCCGCGTAACGATGCCACCCTGCACATTGACCAGTACACCGGCCGTGTCCTGGCGGACGTGCGCTACGCCCAGTATGGCCCTGTCGCCCGGGCCACCGAGCTCTCGGTGATGCTGCACGAAGGCAAGATGTTCGGCCTGGCCAATCAGTTGGTGGTGCTGCTGATCTGCGTGATGGTGCTGCTAGGGTCGGTCAGCGGCCTGGTGATCTGGTGGAAACGTCGGCCCGCCAGAGGGCTAGGCGCGCCACCCCTGCGTCATGATCTTCCGCTGTGGAAAACCGCCGTGGCGGTCATGGCCGTGATTGGCGTCCTGTTCCCCCTGGTCGGCGCCTCGCTGCTCCTGGTCGCGGTGCTGGAATATGCCGTGCTGCGTTGGTGGCGCAAACCTGTCGCGGCGGCTTGAACCAGGCGCTGTAGGCCATGCGTAAAACAGCCCCAGTTGGCGAATGGATCGGTCCGTTCGCCAACGGGCTCACATTCTCCTGACGTTCTCTGCGTTCGGCACTACAAAGGCGCACAGCGTCGCACCATGCCCAGCCCTGGGCCCCACCCTGGCGCACTGGCCGCGCTCGGCGACCTGTCAACCTCCACATCCCTGGGCCGTTTCACCTGTCAGGCACACGCCTTGCAAAGACCCGTTCAGGAGCACGCTACGCCTAAAACCAAAAGACCAGAGCACTGGAGATAGCACATGAAGCGCCGCAGTTTGCTAAAGGCTTTTACCCTCTCGGCTTCCGTAGCCGCGATGGGCTTGACCTGGACTGTCCAGGCCGCGGAAACCATCAAGGTTGGCATTCTGCATTCGCTGTCGGGGACCATGGCGATTTCCGAAACCTCGCTCAAAGACATGGCCTTGATGACCATCGATGAGATAAACAAGGCCGGCGGGGTGAACGGCAAGCAGCTTGAGCCGGTGGTAGTGGATCCGGCTTCCAACTGGCCGCTGTTCGCCGAGAAGGGTCGGCAACTGCTTACCCAGGACAAGGTAGCGGTGGTCTTCGGCTGCTGGACCTCGGTATCGCGCAAATCGGTGCTGCCGGTGTTCGAAGAGCTCAATGGCCTGTTGTTCTATCCCGTCCAGTACGAAGGCGAGGAGATGAGCCCCAACGTGTTCTACACCGGGGCGGCGCCCAACCAGCAAGCGATTCCCGCCGTGGAATACCTGATGAGCGAAGACGGCGGCGCGGCCAAGCGCTTCTTCCTGCTGGGCACGGACTATGTCTATCCGCGCACCACCAACAAGATCCTGCGGGCCTTCCTGCATTCCAAGGGCGTCGCCGACAAGGACATCGAGGAGGTGTACACCCCCTTCGGTCATAGCGACTATCAAACCATCGTGGCCAATATCAAGAAGTTCGCCGCCGGCGGCAAGACCGCGGTGATTTCTACGGTCAACGGCGACTCCAACGTTCCCTTCTACAAAGAGTTGGCCAACCAGGGGCTCGAAGCCACGGAAGTCCCTGTGGTGGCCTTCTCCGTGGGCGAAGAGGAACTTCGCGGCATCGATACCAAGCCCTTGGTAGGCAACCTTGCCGCCTGGAACTACTTCGAATCCGTCGAGAACGATGTGAACAAGAAGTTCGTGGCCGACTGGAAAGCCTATGCCAAGGCCCACAACCTGCCCAACGCCGATACCGTGGTCACCAACGACCCCATGGAGGCCACCTACGTCGGCATCCACATGTGGGCGCAGGCAGCGGAAAAAGCCAAGTCCACGGATGTAGACAAGGTTCGCGAAGCCATGGCCGGGCAAACCTTCAAGGCGCCGTCCGGCTTTACCCTGACCATGGACAAGACCAACCACCACCTGCACAAGCCCGTGATGATCGGCGAGATCCAGGACAATGGTCAGTTCAACGTGGTGTGGCAGACCAAGGAGCCCATTCGCGCCCAGCCTTGGAGCCCTTATATTCCGGGCAACGACAAGAAGCCGGACCACCCCGTCAAGAGCAACTGATCCACAGCCTAAGGCGCCACGGCCCTGCCTCCCTGCAGGCGCCGTGGCACAAGGAAAAGCCTGATGCGTATCTACCCCGTGCTGTTGCTGCTCGCCACGCTGCTGCCGTTGCCCGCCCTGGGCAGCGATGCGGGTGATTTCGTTGGCGCCGACACTTCAGGCCAGGCCAGGCTGCTGGAAACCTGGGCCGCCCAACCCGTACCCGGGCGCTTGCCGCTGTTGCAGGCGCTGCAGGATGGCCGCCTGGCCGCCGATAGCGACAAGCACCCCTTCATTGACAATCAGGGAACGCTGGAAGGCATAGACACCCCGACCCCCACAACCGTCTGCGTGGGCTGCTGAACAATGCCCTGGCCAGCCACCAGCTATTGTCCGCCGATGACGATCAGCGCCTGGCCGCAGCCCAGCAACTGCAGCGCAGCGCATTGCCTGCCCAGCTGGACGCGCTGCGGCACCAATACGAAGGCGAGCCCTCCGCACCTGTGAAGGCGGCCCTCGGCCTGGCGCTGGCGAACCTGCAACTGACCGACCCGGATGCTCAGGTTCGCCTGCAAGCCGTACGGCTGCTGGGTGACAGTGGCGACCCCGCCGCCCGAGGCCGCTTGCAAGGCCTGCTGGAGCCTGGCGCAGAAGCCGACCCCGGTGTACGTACCGCTGCTCAGACCGGCCTGGTGCAAGTGGAACGGCAATTACGGATCGGCGAACTGCTGGGGCAGGCGTTCAGCGGCCTGTCCCTGGGCTCGATCCTGCTCCTGGCCGCCCTCGGCCTGGCAATCACTTTCGGCCTGCTAGGCGTGATCAACATGGCCCATGGCGAAATGCTGATGCTCGGCGCCTATACCACCTATGGCGTGCAGACGCTGTTCCAGCATCACGCCCCGGCCGCTTTGGCCTGGTATCCCTTGCTGGCCCTGCCGGTGGCCTTCCTGGTCACCGCCGCCATCGGCATGGCTCTGGAACGCACCGTGATTCGCCACCTCTATGGTCGGCCGCTGGAAACCCTGCTGGCGACCTGGGGCATCAGCCTGATCCTCATCCAACTGATTCGCGTGCTGTTCGGCGCGCAGAACGTCGAGGTGGCCAACCCCGGATGGCTCTCCGGGGGGGTTCAGGTACTGCCCAACCTGGTACTGCCTTACAACCGTCTGGTCATCATCGGCTTCTCGCTGTTCGTGGTGGGCCTGACCTGGCTGCTGCTGAACAAGACTCGCCTTGGCCTGAACGTACGCGCCGTGACTCAGAACCGGGCCATGGCCGCCTGTTGCGGCGTACCGACCGGCCGGGTAGACATGCTCGCCTTCGGCCTGGGCTCCGGAATCGCCGGTCTGGGCGGCGTCGCCCTGAGCCAGATTGGCAACGTCGGGCCCGACCTGGGCCAGAGCTACATCATCGATTCGTTCCTGGTGGTGGTGCTCGGCGGGGTCGGACAACTGGCCGGGAGCATTTGCGCGGCCTTCGGCCTGGGTATCGCCAACAAAGTGCTGGAACCCCAGATCGGCGCGGTGCTAGGCAAGATTCTCATCCTGGCGCTGATCATTCTGTTTATTCAGAAACGCCCACAAGGGCTGTTCGCACTCAAGGGCCGGGTGATCGACTGATGAACCAACCTCTGATGCTCGCCGTGGCCCGCAAGGCCGGGCCACGCGTGTCCTGGGCCGTCGGCGTCTCGCTGCTGCTGGTATTGCTGGCGCTGCCCCTCTTGTCTCTGTTGCCGGAGGCCCACCCTCTGCAGGTATCGGCCTATACCTTGACCCTGGTGGGCAAGATCCTGTGCTATGCCATAGTCGCCCTTGCCCTGGACCTGGTCTGGGGCTACGCCGGGCTGCTTTCCCTGGGGCATGGGCTGTTCTTTGCCCTGGGCGGCTACGCCATGGGCATGTACCTGATGCGCCAAGCCGCCGGCGATGGCCTGCCGGCCTTCATGACATTCCTTTCCTGGAGCGAGCTGCCCTGGTATTGGGCAGGCACCGAGCACTTCCTCTGGGCCTTGTGCCTGGTGGTGCTGGCGCCCGGCTTGCTGGCGCTGGTGTTCGGCTTCTTCGCGTTCCGCTCGCGGATCAAGGGTGTGTATTTCTCCATCATGACCCAGGCCCTGACGTTCGCCGGCATGCTTCTGTTCTTCCGCAACGAAACCGGCTTCGGCGGCAACAACGGCTTTACCAACTTCCGCACCTTGCTGGGTTTCTCCATTACCAGCCAGGGCACTCGGGCAGTGCTGTTCCTGCTGACCGTGGCGCTGCTGCTGGCCAGCCTATGGCTGGGCTGGCGCCTGGCACGCAGCAAGTTCGGCCGGGTGCTTACCGCGCTGAGGGACGCGGAGAACCGCCTGATGTTCTGCGGTTACGACCCACGCGGCTTCAAGCTGTTCGTCTGGGTATTGAGCGCAGTGCTGTGCGGCCTGGCCGGCGCCCTCTACGTGCCTCAGGTAGGCATCATCAACCCGAGCGAGATGTCACCCACCAACTCCATCGAGGCGGCGGTCTGGGTAGCCCTGGGCGGGCGCGGCAGCCTGATCGGCCCCCTGCTGGGCGCAGGCCTGGTCAATGGCATGAAGAGCTGGTTCACCGTGGCCTTTCCCGAATACTGGCTGTTCTTCCTGGGCGCCCTGTTCATCCTTGTCACCCTTTACTTGCCCAAGGGCGTGATCGGCCTGCTCAGAAAGCGAGGTGACGCATGAGAACCCTTCCCACCCCAGCCTTCATGCTTGAGCCTGCCCTGGACCCGCACCCCAACCGCGATGCCGGCACCAGCCGCGACGCCCTGGGTCTGGGCGCTGCCGCGGCTACCGGCCTGGATACCCGGCACGGCACCATCCTTACCCTGGAAGACATCAGCGTCAGCTTCGATGGCTTCAAGGCGCTCAATAGCCTGAACCTGTACATTGGAGTCGGCGAGCTACGTTGCATCATCGGCCCCAACGGAGCGGGCAAGACCACCTTGATGGATGTGATCACAGGCAAGACCCGCCCCACGGCGGGGCGGGCCTGGTTCGGAGAAACCCTGGACCTGACCCGCCTGAGCGAGGTACAGATCGCCCAGGCCGGCATAGGCCGCAAGTTCCAGAAGCCGACCGTGTTCGAAGCCTTGACCGTATTCGAGAACCTGGAGCTGGCGCAGAAAACCCATAAGTCTGTCTGGGCAAGCCTGCGCGCGCGGCTCAGCGGCGAGCAACGGGACCAGATCGAACATACGCTGCAAATGATCCGCCTGACCGCCTCGGTCAACCGGCCCGCCGGATTGCTATCCCATGGGCAGAAGCAGTTCCTGGAAATCGGCATGCTACTGATGCAGGACCCACAACTGCTGTTGCTCGACGAACCAGTGGCGGGCATGACCGATGCCGAAACCGAATTCACCGCCGAACTGTTCAAGGGCTTGGCCGGCCAACGTTCTCTGATGGTGGTCGAGCATGACATGGGCTTCGTGGGTAGCATCGCTGACCAGGTCACTGTGCTTCACCAGGGCAGCGTACTGGCCGAGGGCACCCTGGAAGAGGTGCAGGCTGATGAGCGCGTGATCGAGGTGTACCTGGGGCGTTGATCGCGCCAGTCAACTGCCGGTTCATCCATAAGGACAACCCATGCTGCAAGTTTCCGAGCTTCACCAGTATTACGGCGGCAGTCATATCCTGCGCGGGCTGTCATTCCAGGCGCGCATCGGCGAGGTCACCTGCCTGCTGGGCCGCAATGGCGTGGGCAAGACCACCCTGCTGCGCTGCCTGATGGGCCTGCTACCGGCCAAGGAAGGCAGCGTGCACTGGGAGGGCCAGGCCATTACCCCCTTCAAGCCGCACCAGCGAGTGCAAGCCGGCATCGCCTACGTACCCCAGGGCCGGGAGATCTTCCCGCGCCTGACCGTGGAGGAAAACCTACTGATGGGGCTGTCCCGCTTCCCGGCAGGCCAGGCGCGGCAAGTTCCGGCCTTCATTTACGAACTCTTCCCGGTATTGCTGGACATGAAGCACCGCCGTGGTGGCGACCTGTCTGGCGGCCAGCAACAGCAGCTGGCCATCGGCCGCGCCCTGGCCAGCCAGCCGCGCCTGCTTATTCTCGATGAGCCTACCGAAGGCATTCAGCCCTCGGTCATCAAGGAAATCGGCGCGGTCATCCGGCGGCTGGCCGCACGAGGCGACATGGCCATTCTGCTGGTGGAGCAGTTCTATGATTTCGCCGCCGAGCTGGCAGATCAGTACCTTGTCATGTCCCGAGGCGAGATCGTGGCCCAGGGCCGCGGGTCGGAGATGGAAGCCAATGGCGTTCGCGGTTTGGTGACGATCTAAGCCCGCGCCCATGAACCTGCCTGCCAATCCCAGCCTGTTCGTTCCCCAGTGGAACGCCGAACTCGACCTGGCCTACGCCCGGGTCGGCGATACCACACGGCCTACGCGGCGCCGTCACCTTGGCCCCCTGCGGGTGCAGAAACACCTCTACCCCGAGGGGCCCGAGGTGTGCCAGCACATCATCATTCACCCCCCGGCCGGCATCGCTGGCGGCGACCGTCTGACCCTGGCGGCCCAGGCCGGTCCGGGCGCCTGGGCACAGCTCACCAGCCCAGGAGCGGCCAAGTGGTACCGTGCCGAGGTGCCAGCGCGGCAAAGCCTCGAGCTGAGCGTGGCGCCAGGCGCTACCCTGGAGTGGCTGCCGCAGGAAACCCTGGTGTTCAGCGGCGCCCAGGCGCACCTGGATGCCCGCATCGACCTGCACGGGGATGCCCGCCTGTGCTACTGGGACGTGGTCGCACTGGGACGGCCTGCCAGTGGCGAAGCCTTCACCTCGGGCTATTTCCAGGCGGCGCTGGATATTCGCCGCGACGGCGAGCTTATCTGGCACGAACGCCAGCGCCTGCCGGGGGGCGATCGCCTGCTCCACTCCCCCATAGGCTTGCGCGGGCAGCCCGTGTTCGCCACCCTGATCATCACCGGCCAGGCCGACCCGGCCTGCCTGGAAGCCTGTCGCGCGTTACCTTGCCAAGGTCAGGGTGATCTTACCCAACTGCCCGGGCTGGTCATCGCCCGCTGCCTGACCGGCGAGGCCCTGGATGCACGCGACTGGCTGATCCGCCTCTGGCGCCTGCTGCGCCCACAACTTCTAGGCCGGGACGCGGTTCCTCCGCGGATCTGGACCACCTGACCGAGGTAACGCTCATGGACCTGACGCCCCGAGAGAAAGACAAACTGCTTATCTTCACTGCGGGCCTGGTAGCCGAACGGCGCCTGGCCCGCGGCCTGAAGCTGAATTACCCCGAGGCCATCGCCTACATCAGCGCCGCCTTGCTCGAGGGCGCGCGCGATGGCCGGACCGTGGCCGACCTGATGCACTTCGGTACCACGCTGCTGACCCGAGACCAAGTGATCGAGGGCATTGCCGAGATGATTCCGGAAATCCAGGTCGAAGCCACCTTCCCCGACGGGACCAAGCTGGTCACCGTGCATCAGCCGATCGCCTGAGAGCCGACAATGACCATTGAAATTCGCGATGCCTCGCCAGCGGACCTGCCTGGCATCCTCGAGATCTACAACGACGCGGTAGCCAATACCACGGCGATCTGGAACGAACAATCCGTGGACCTGGCCAACCGCCAGGCCTGGTACGACCTACGCCAACAGCAGCGTTATCCGATCCTCGTCGCGGTCAGCGAAGGCCAGGTATTGGGCTACGCGTCCTTCGGTGACTGGCGGCCATTCGAAGGCTTCCGCCACACGGTGGAAAACTCGGTGTATGTGCGCGACGGCCAGCGCGGCCTCGGGCTCGGGGCGAAGCTACTCGCTCCCTTGCTCGAGCGCGCCCGGGCCTGCGGCAAGCATGTGGTGGTCGCCGCGATCGAAAGCGGCAACCAGTCCTCGATACGTTTGCACCAGCGTCATGGCTTCCAGGTTACCGGCCAGATGCCACAGGTCGGCGTGAAGTTTGGCCGCTGGCTGGACCTGACCTTCATGCAATGCATTCTCAATCCAGGTGCCTGCCCGCCTCAGGAGTAAGCCATGAACCCTGCCCAGCTGCGCCGCGTCACGCTCGAGAGTTTTGCCCATTACCGCCCCGGCCTGGTGGAGCTGCTGCTCGACGCCGTAGCCGACGGTGCCTCTATCGGTTTCCTGAACGACCTGGACAGCGCGGCGGCCACGGATTACTTCAATTCGCTGTCTGTCGAGATCAGCCAGGGTGACCGCTTGCTCTGGGTGGTGGTGAAGAACGAAGCAGTGGTCGCCAGCGTCCAGCTGGCGCTGTGCCAGAAACCCAACGGGCGCAATCGTGCCGAAGTCCAGAAACTGCTGGTGCGCACCGATTGCCGGCGCCATGGCCTGGGCAGCCAATTGATGACCGCGCTGGAAAGCGAGGCTCGCCACCTCAAGCGGGGACTGCTGTTCCTCGATACCGAAACCGGCTCGCCAGCCGAGGACTTCTATCAGGGGCTCGGCTACCAGCGCGCTGGCCAGATCCCCGACTACGCCTGTTCTCCGGACGGCACCTACCGCCCCACTTCGCTCTATTTCAAGCTCCTGCAAGGACCACGCTCATGATTCCTGGCCAATACCGCATCGAGGCGGGCGAGATTGAACTCAATGTGGGCCGTCGCACCCTCAGCTTGCGAGTCGCCAACCAAGGCGACCGTCCCATTCAGGTAGGCTCGCATTTCCACTTCTTCGAAACCAACGACGCGCTGGCTTTCGACCGTGATGCCAGCCGCGGCATGCGCCTGAACATCCCCGCCGGCACCGCTGTACGTTTCGAACCTGGGCAAAGCCGGGAAGTCGAGCTGGTGGAGTTGGCTGGCCTGCGCCGGGTATACGGCTTTGCCGCACGGGTAATGGGCGACCTTTGAGCGGCAAGCTGCAAGCGACGAACTTGTTAAAACCTGAAGCTTGAGGCTTGAGGCTTGCGGCCCGAAGGTCGCCTCCAAGGAGCGATGATGAAGATAAGCAAACAGGCCTATGCCGACATGTTCGGCCCCACCGTGGGCGACCGGGTGCGCCTGGCTGATACCGAGCTGTGGATCGAGGTCGAAAAGGACTTTACCGTCTATGGCGAGGAAGTGAAGTTCGGCGGGGGCAAGGTCATTCGCGATGGCATGGGCCAGGGGCAGCTTCTGGCAGCCGAGGTGGCTGACACGGTGATCACCAATGCCCTGGTGCTGGACCACTGGGGCATCGTCAAGGCGGACGTTGCGCTGAAGAACGGCCGCATTGCCGCTATCGGCAAGGCCGGCAACCCGGATATCCAGCCGGGGGTTACCATCGCCTTGGGCGCCAGTACCGAAGTGATCGCCGGGGAAGGCATGATTCTCACCGCGGGCGGGATCGATACCCACATCCATTTCATCTGCCCGCAACAGATCGAGGAAGCCCTGATGAGCGGGGTGACCACCATGATCGGTGGCGGCACCGGTCCGGCGACCGGCACCAATGCCACCACCTGCACGCCGGGCCCTTGGCATATGGCGCGGATGCTCCAGGCTGCGGACGCCTTTCCCATGAACTTGGGCTTCACCGGCAAGGGCAACGCCAGCTTGCCTGGCCCTTTGATCGAGCAGGTAGAAGCCGGGGCGATCGGCCTGAAACTGCATGAAGACTGGGGTACCACGCCAGCGGCCATCGACAACTGCCTTGCCGTGGCCGACCAGTACGACGTGCAGGTGGCGATCCATACCGATACCTTGAATGAATCCGGCTTCGTGGAAACCACCCTGGGCGCGTTCAAAGGCCGCACCATCCATACCTACCACACCGAAGGTGCCGGGGGCGGCCATGCGCCCGACATCATCAAGGCGTGCGGGCTACCCAATGTCTTGCCCAGTTCCACCAACCCGACCCGGCCTTTCACGCGCAACACCATCGACGAACACCTCGACATGCTGATGGTGTGCCATCACCTGGACCCGAGCATCGCCGAGGACGTGGCCTTCGCCGAAAGCCGCATTCGCCGGGAAACCATCGCCGCCGAAGACATTCTCCATGACCTGGGCGCTTTTTCGATGATCAGCTCCGACAGCCAGGCCATGGGGCGAGTTGGGGAGGTGATCACCCGCACCTGGCAAACCGCTGACAAGATGCGCAGGCAACGCGGCCCGCTGCCGGAAGACAGCGACCGCAACGACAATTTCCGTGCGCGCCGCTACATAGCCAAATACACCATCAACCCGGCCATCACCCACGGCATCAGCCACGAAGTGGGCTCCATCGAAGTGGGCAAGCTGGCGGATCTGGTGCTATGGCGTCCGGCATTCTTCGGAGTCAAGCCCAGCCTGATTCTCAAGGGAGGCGCCATTGCCGCGAGCCTGATGGGTGATGCCAATGCCTCCATTCCCACGCCGCAGCCAGTGCATTACCGCCCCATGTTCGCCAGCTATGGTGGCGCGCGCCATGCCACCAGCCTGACCTTCATCAGCCAGGCTGCGCTGGCCGCTGGCGTACCTGAACGGCTGGGCCTGAAGAAAGCCATAGGGGTGGTCAAAGGCTGCCGCGGCGTCACCAAGGCGGACCTGATACACAATAGCTACCAGCCTGTGATCGACGTCGACCCCCAGACCTACCAGGTCAAGGCCGACGGCGTGCTGCTATGGTGCGAACCCGCCGATGAACTGCCCATGGCGCAGCGGTATTTCCTGTTCTAGTGGCCCCGTAGCAGCCCGCCTTGGTGGCGACCGGGTATGACGTGGTGTAACCGGGTGTGATGAAGTGTCAGACCTGATCGCGGCCAAGGCCGGCTTACAGGCCAGCGCGCGGGTCGAAGGCTGCCCGGTGGGCCAGCTTGTCCCAGAGTTCCCGGGTGGCATCGTTGCTCGGCGGCATCACCACCTTGAGCATTACCAACAGGTCTCCCCGGCCGCCGCCCTTGATCGGCAAGCCATTGTCCTTCACCCGCAGGCGTTGGCCGTTCTGGCTGTCCGGGCGAACGGTAAGGTTGATTCGCCCGCCGAGGGTCGGCACCTGTACCTTCGCTCCCAGTGCCAGCTCCCAAGGGGCCACCGGCACTTCCACCACCAGGTCATGGCCTTCGACCGTGAAGCGAGGGTGCGGCGCGAAGCGGATGGTCATGTACAGGTCCCCAGGTTCGCCGCCGGCGTGGCCGGGGCCGCCTTGGCCCTTGAGGCGCACCCGCTCGCCATCGGTTACCCCGGCCGGAATCCGCACATTCAGGGTTTTGGTTGCGTTGCCCGTGGGATGCCCGGCAGCGTTGTACTGAGGTACACGGAAGCTGACTTGCTTGGAGTCGCCTGAAAGGAGCTCCTCAAGGAACAGCGCCAGTTCCAGCTCCACGTCCTTGCCGCGCCGGCTCGTATTGCGCGCTGACCCGCGCGCACTGCCGAAGGGATTGCCGGCGCGACTCTGGTTGCCGAAGATGGCGCTGAAGAAGTCCGAAAAATCTCCGTTTTCCTGGCCAAAGCCGCCACCGCCATAACCCGGCGGCGCCTGGAAGGGACGCCCATGCACGCCGTACTTGCGCAGCTCATCGTACTCGGCGCGCTTCTCGGGGTTGCTCAGCACATCGTAGGCCTCCGAAGCCTCCTTGAACTGGGCTTCTGCGTTCGGCTCCTTGCTCACATCGGGGTGGTACTTGCGGGCAAGCTTGCGGTAAGCGGCCTTTATGATCTTTTCGTCCGCCCCTGGCTCTACCCCAAGCACCTTGTAGTAGTCTTTGAAATCCATCTGTAGGTACCACCTGAAAAGAGAAAAACGCGAGGCCGCCCCTGTATGAAGACACTGTCTGTCATGACGCAGCCAGGAGCAAATGTTCGCGTGGTAATGCCTTCTAGATTGGGGCCACAGGCATGCTTTCAAGTGAGGCGGTGGAAAAATCCGTCACCCTGCTCTTCGGTTCGGTCGCGCCCTGACATACACTGCGCGGCCGTTTTTTCTCCAGGGCCGATACATGACCACCGCTCCCTTCGCTCGCGCCTGCGGCATCGACTTCGGTACGTCCAATTCCACCGTAGGCTGGTACCGCCCCGGCGAGCAAACCCTGCTGCCGCTGGAGGATGGCAAGATCACCCTGCCCTCGGTGGTGTTCTTCAATGCCGAAGAGCGCCGGCCCGTCTATGGCCGCCTTGCCTTGAAAGAATATCTGGACGGCTACGAGGGACGCCTGATGCGATCCCTGAAAAGCCTGCTCGGTTCCCGCCTGATCAAACACGATACCAGCGTGCTTGGCAGCGCCCTGCCATTCAAGGACCTGCTGGGCCTGTTCATCGCCCAGCTCAAACAGCGGGCCGAGAACGCGGGCGGCCGTGATTTCGACCAAGTGGTGCTAGGCCGGCCCGTCTTCTTCGTGGACGATGATGCCATCGCGGACCAGGAAGCCGAAGACACGCTCGCGGCGGTAGCGCGCAAGCTTGGGTTCAAGGACGTCTCCTTCCAGTACGAGCCCATTGCCGCCGCGTTCGACTACGAGGCAGGCATCGAGCGGGAAGAGCTGGTTCTGATCGTCGACATCGGCGGCGGTACTTCCGACTTTTCCCTGGTACGCCTGGCACCGGAGCGTCGCGCCCTCACCGAGCGAGAGCAGGACATCCTGGCCACTGGCGGCGTGCACGTGGGCGGTACCGACTTTGACAAACACCTGAGCCTGCAAGGCGTCATGCCGCTGTTTGGCTACGGCAGCCGGATGAAAAGCCAGGCGCTGATGCCCACCAGCTATCACCTGAGCCTGGCGACCTGGCACACGATCAACTCGGTGTACTCGCAAAAATCTCAGCTGGCCTTGGCCAATATGCGCTACGACATAGAAGACACCCTCGGCATCGACAGGCTGTTCCGCCTGATCGAGCAGCGGGCCGGCCACTGGCTGGCCATGGAAGTCGAGGAAACCAAGATCCAGCTGACCGATGCGCCAACCCGCCTGTTGAACCTGGATCGTATCGAGCCCGGCCTGAGCGTGGACCTGACCCGCGCGTTATTCGAAAGCGCCATCGAAGGCTTGCTGCAGCGGGTACATGCCAGTGTCAACGAAACCTTGGCACGCGCCGGCATTCGTGAAGATCAGGTCGATACAGTGTTCTTCACCGGCGGCTCCAGCGGCATTCCCGCTCTTCGGGACAGCGTGGCGGCCATGCTGCCCAATGCTCGCCACGTTGAGGGCAATCGCTTCGGTAGCATTGGAAGCGGGTTGGCGATCGAGGCATGGCGCCGCTACGGATAACGGCAGGCACAACCTACACCAGCCCTGCCTCACGCAGTTCGCTTTTCAGATACGCATAGTAGATCGGCCCGGCGACTACGCCGGGCAGGCCGAACGCTGCCTCGAACACCAGCATGGCCAGCAGCAGTTCCCAGGATTTGGCGCTAATCTGCCCGCCCACGATACGGGCATTGAGGAAGTATTCCACCTTGTGGATAAGAATCAGGTAACCCAGGGCCCCCACGGCGACCCAGACTGACAATGACAGACCAACGATGGTGATCAGCGTGTTGGACATAAGGTTGCCGATCACCGGCAACAGGCCCAGCAGGAAGGTCAACACGATCAAGGTCTTGGTCAGCGGCAGCTTTATCCCCAGCAGCGGCAGCACCACGGCCAGGAAAACCCCGGTAAAGGCAGTGTTGAGCAGGGAAATCTTGATCTGGGCGAACACGATATTGCGGAACGCTTGCACCAATAGGGTCAGACGCTGATAGAGCGCCGCGGCCAAGGGCTGGCGAGCAGTCTCGTCCGACGCGCGTTGCAGTGCAATGATGGCGCCGAGCACCATGCCGATCAGCAAGGTCACGAAGGTGTGCACCGCATCCTTGCCCATCAGTTGCAGGTCGCTGACATGCTTGCCTAGCCAGGCGCCGATGGCCACCCGGAACTCAGCCGCGCTGGTGGGCAGGTAGGCGTCGATCGCCGGAGGCAGCTGCCCCCGGGCACGGTCTACCACGGTCATGAACTTGTCCAGGCTCGCGCCAGGGTTTTCAACCTCATGCAAGACCAGGCTGAACGCGCCAAAGAAAATCAGCGCCAACGCGCTGACCACCAGGGTGCCCAGCAGGGCCACCGCCACCCAGCGCGCCCGCGGCCCGGCGATCAGTCGTTGCAGCTGTGGGGTGAGCATGTTCACCAGTTCGAACACCAGCAGGCCCGCGAGCAGGCTCGGCAACAGGCGCAGCGGCAGAACCATCAGCAAGCCGCCGATAACCAGCACCCAGCTGGCAATCAATGCGTGACGAGAAGAAAACGTGGGCATACGGCCTCGAACAAACCACCCGGGAGGAAGGGCAGTCTGCCAGTGAACCGCGTCGGCCACCAGCCCGAACCGAGGCGGTTGTACAAGGGCCGCCATTTGCATCGGAAAGTCGAACTCTTGCACACAAGCGAAGCTCCAAAACCGTAGCCAGTTCGGCTTTCCCTGGAGCGATACCATGTTCAAGCAAACCCTGACCGCTGCATGCGTGCTCGCTGTGCTTGCCGGTTGCCAGACTACCCCGGAAAACCCGGTGGATTTCGTGACGTACCGCAACGAGCCACTGGTCAAGCAAGTTGAAAAAGGCATGACGATGCAGCAAGTGCGCACCATTGCCGGCCCGCCCTCGACTGTCGTCGAAGGTACCGCCGGCTCGGCCAACGGCACCTGCAACAACTACATCCTCAACCGTGACGGTGCTCAGCAGGCCTATTATGTGAGCTTCAACAGCGCCGGCCTGGTGGACACTAAAGGCTTCATGACCTGCGAACAGCGCAAGCAGAACGAACAGGCCAAATGACACGCCCGGCTGTTGCCTCGAGGCGGCGTCGGCTGGGCCATGCCCAGGCCGCCGCCTGCTTCTCACCGAGCCCGCCTGGCGCCTGGCGCCAACTATAGAGCGAGCCGGATCACCGTGAACCCTGGAGAACCCTCATGCTCAACCTTCAATTGACCGACAAGACCGTGCTTCGAGAACGCGCCCGCCAGAACGTGGATAACGGCGCGGTGACCGAGGGCTATACCGCTGACCGGGAAGAGATCATTCGCTTGCTCAACGAGTCTCTGGCCACCGAGCTGGTCTGCACACTGCGCTACAAACGTCACTACTTCATGGCTACCGGCCTTAAGGCCAGCGTGGCGGCGGATGAGTTCCTGGAACACGCCCAGCAGGAAGCCGAGCATGCCGACCGCCTGGCTGAACGTATCGTGCAACTGGGTGGCGAACCCGAATTCAATCCGGACCGCTTGTCCGCCTTGTCCCATGCCGAGTACAAGGCCGGCGCCAACCTGAAGGAAATGGTCTACGAAGACCTGGTGGCCGAGCGGATCGCAATCGATGCCTACCGGGAGATCGTGCAGTACATCGGCGAGAAAGATCCAACCACCCGGCGCATCTTCGAAGACATCCTGGCGCAGGAAGAAGAGCACGCCGACGACATGGCGGATATCCTCGGCGACCTGACCTGATCCGGAGACAGCCTTCGCTGGAAGGCTGGTCTGCCGAAGCCGGCTTGGAAAGCCTGCCATTCGGCAGCTTCGCTACTTCCCGAGCTTCTGTGGGACCCAGCGCCAGCTGGGGAATGGCCCTGAATAGGTCCCTCATTCGGCAGCTTCGCTACCTCCCACATGCTCCTGCACCGCTACCTTACGGTCGCCGGCACCTTGCCTTGCTTCATCTGCTCCAGCAACGGCCGACACTGGTTGGGTTCCTCTCCGCTCGGGGCGACCAAGGCGAGCAGGCCGGCAGCTGGTGCGACCACAGCGCCCAATGCGACCATGCCAGCACCACGCAACAACAGGGGCACGGCCTGCACCCCCGCGCTGGGGCTGCCGAAGGTCCCACGTACGTAAAGCGGCGAACGCAGCGAGAACAGGCGGAAGCCTTTTGATTCCGGTGTAATCTTGAAGTCCATGCGCTCGGTCTTGAAGTTGGCATCACCGTCGATGTAGATGACCGCGTTTTCCGTATCGAACACGAACAGGTTGGTACTAGCCAGCCCGTCTTTTATGCCGATGTCTGCCGCCGCGCAGTTGATCCTCACTTCCTTGTCGCCGAAGATCTTGCCCATCACATAATTGCCCACGTTCAGCCCGGCAATTTCCATCAGGTCGCGGCTGACCGCCCCGTCATTGACCAGCATCTTGAGGTTGCCGTTGGCAGTGCCCAGCAAGGCGGCGACGGAATTGCCCGTGCCGGCCAGTTGCGCATCGCCATTGAGCTCGCCAAAGCTGGTGCGCATGGGCTCGAACGTGGGGAACAGCTGCTTGAGCTTGAAACCACGTGCGCTAAGCCGCGCCTGGCCTTGCAAAGGCTCGACCTGGCCATTGAGGCGAATGTTGGAATCAAGCTGACCGCCAGCGACGCCGAAACGCAGCGGATCCAGATGCAGGCGACCATTGTCGAGCACCACATGGGTATAGAGATCCGACACGGGCAAGCTTTCGGCCTTCACGATTCGCTTGCCAGTGAACTCGACGTCGGCATCCATTGCGCGCCAGCGGTCCGTCTTGAACGCTTCTACCGGCAATACCTTGCCAGTTGGCTGTTGGCTGTCCGCGCCCCGGGCTTTTTGCTCGGCGTTGGAGTCAGCACCGATCAAGGGCGCCAGGTCACTGAACAGCAACTGGTTGGAAACAAGCTTGCCGCTCAGCTTTGGCCGCGGCTGGCTGGCAACGAAGGCCAGGTCGCCATGGATATCGCTGTCACCGATGCGGCCATTGAAGTTGTCATAGTGAAAGCTTGCCCCCGAGGGCTCATGCAACCGGGCAACCAGATGGCCGTCTGTACTGTAGGGCGGCGAGTCGGGCAAGGTGACGCCCGTCAGCGGATAAAGGTTGCCCAGGCTGGTGCCGGAAAGCTTCAGGTGCAGGTCCAGGGCGCCCAGGTTGCGGGGATCGGTCAAGGTACCGACCACGGACGCATGGGTAGCGCCGGCACTGGCGTCGACCTGCACCGGGAAGGGTTGCCGAGCGTCCTGCAGCGCCAACAAGCCGCCTATCTTGCCCGTTCCGCGAACGGGCAGGCCCTTGTATCGCCCGTCGGCCTTGAAACCGAAAGCGTAATCCTGGGCGCTGTTACCGGCCTCGTCCAGTGCCTTGGCCGCCTCGCTTTGCCCAGCCAGGGCCTTGAAGGGAATGGGCTGACCAAGCGGGTCGATCAGGACCTGTACCTGGGTATCCAGGGTTGCATCGTTGAAACCAACCCGCCCTTTGTCGAACCCGATCGCGCCGATATCCAGCACCCAGCTCGACGGCTCGGCGGTGTCATCCTTGGGCCCCAAGTCGAAATCCCAGTTGGCGCGACCGTCTTTCAGGCGCTGTAGGTCAGCACTGGGCTCGGTCAGGTTGATACGAGGGATCACGATGTGTTGCGCCAGCAGCGGCAGCGGTGAAAGGCGGAACTCTACGCGCTTGAGGCTAGCCATCTGCGGTTCTTTGGACCACGCCGGATTACCTAGGGTGATGTCGTCGGCAATGAGATGTGGCCAGGGCACCCAGGCATGCCAGCCGCCTTCGTCCGGCTGACGAGCCCAAGCCACCGCCAGGTTGCCATTGATCGCGAACGGGCGATGCAATGCCTCGGACACCTTTTCATTAAGGGTGGGCTTGACCCGATTCCAGTCAAAGGTGGCGATGACCACGACCAGGACAACAATCAAGGCCAGCAATATGCCGAGAATCCAGGCGGTAATGCGAAGCGGGCGAGACATGCGGGCTCTCCATACAGCGACTATCCCAGGGCGTGAATGCGCGATCGATAGTCAAAAGGTGTGACTGCAACGAGACGGCTGAGGTTTCCCTCTCCCGTTCGGCTTGCGGCCGATACCCAGCTTCTACTACTGGCAGTTAAATCTAACTCCCTGACCGGCATGGAGTTTTCCATCATCACTCTGATCGATTTTCATCATGCAGAGGATCGACTTCCGCCTCGGGATACAGCGCGTAGCATGGGCCCCGTAGACAGATTTCCATCCCTTCAAGGAGCCTCTCATGAAACGCCAACTCTTCGCCGCCGCGCTGTCCCTCGCCACCTTCAGTGCCTTTGCCTTGCCCGTAACGGATCAGGATCTGGCGACCCAGGCCAAGCCCACCGCCGCCGTCACTGCAAGCCACCGCTTCACTGTCGCCCAGGATGGCGCCGACCGTAACCTGAACAGCGTTGCCCAGGATGGTGCTGACCGCAGTCTGAACACCATCGCCCAGGATGGTGCTGACCGCAGTCTGAACACCATCGCCCAGGATGGCGCTGATCGTAATCTGAACACCGTTGCCCAGGATGGCGCCGACCGTAATCTGAACACCGTCGCCCAGGATGGCGCCGACCGCAATCTGAACACCGTTGCCCAGGATGGCGCTGACCGCAGTCTGAACACTGTGGCCTGACCGCTAAGTAGTCCCGATAGGCCCGCTTCCGGCGGGCTCGGGTGCCACTTGCACTTCAATTGTGCACGCCTCGCCCCAACGCCCTATTTTGAACCCCGCCCCGCTCCATCCTAGACCCAACCGCTCCCTGGTTTTCCACTGCGCGTTCAAGTTGGCAAGCCCCTTGCTCTGGCTTGCTTCCAGTCCTGAGCTGGAAGCCTATCGATGCTTGTCATTCATCACCGTCTGGACCCGCGTCCCACTTGGGATGCAGAGCTTCATCTGACCTTTGAGGCACGCAGTAAAAGCCGCCTGCGCTGCTATAGCGCCGCTGGCGAGGACGTCGGCCTGTTCCTTGAACGCGGTCAGCCTCCCTTGCGCGATGAAGATTTCCTGCTGGCCGAAGACGGTCGCGTAGTGAAGGTATGCGCACGATCAGAGCGGCTGCTGCATGTAACCTGCGGCTCGGCTCTCGAGCTGACCCGTGCCGCCTATCACCTGGGCAACCGCCATGTTGCCTTGCAGGTAGGCGAAGGCTGGTTGCGCCTGCTCGAGGACCACGTGCTCCAGGCCATGCTCGAACAACTGGGCGCCAGCGTGAGCGCGATCGAAGCGCCCTTCCAGCCGGAGCACGGGGCCTACGGCGGCGGCCATCACCATTCACACCACGGTGAGGAAGCATTCAACTATGCGCCTCGCCTGCACCAGTTTGGCGCCAGGCGGTGAGCCCTGCCTGGGCCTTGCTGCGCCTGGCCAGCCCCCAGCTGCCTATTGGCGGCTATAGCTATTCCCAAGGCCTGGAGATGGCGGTGGAAGCCGGTTGGGTCTGTAGCCAGGGCAGTGCGGCGGTATGGTTGACGGATCAGCTCGAGCTCAACCTGGCTCGCTTCGAGGCGCCCTTGCTTCTGGCCCATTGCAATGCCGCCGCGGCTGAAGACTGGCACGTCCTGCGTGACCATTGGGAAGCGCACCGCGCCAGCCGGGAAACCCGTGAATTCCAGCTCGAGAGCCGACAGATGGGCTACTCCCTTAAACAGCTGCTGCTGGGGCTGGAAGAGCTGGACTGTCCCGCTCGGGCGTTCCTGCTGGCAATCGATGAACCACACCTGGCCCTGGGCTGGGCGCTGACAGCCCGGGCCTGGCGCATCAGCCCCTCCGACGCGCTTACCGCCTGGCTGTGGAGCTGGCTGGAAAACCAGTTGGCCGTATTGATGAAAACCTTGCCCCTTGGCCAACAGGCCGCGCAACGGCTGACCAGTGATCTGCTGCCGGCACTCGACAGCGCCCAGCGCATCGCCTGCGACATCGACCCAGGCCAGGTTGGCGGCGCGCCGTTCGGCCTGGCCCTGGCCAGCATGGCCCACGAGCGGCAGTACAGCCGTCTGTTTCGATCCTAGGAGAACCCATGAACAGCCAACCCCTGAGAGTCGGTATCGGCGGCCCTGTCGGCTCCGGCAAGACAGCCCTTACCCTCGCCTTGTGCCTGGCGCTGCGCGAGCGCTATAACCTGGCGGTAGTCACCAATGACATCTACACCCGGGAAGACGCCGACTTCCTGGTACGCAACCAGGCCTTGGCACCGGAGCGGATCATCGGCGTGGAAACCGGAGGCTGCCCTCATACCGCCATCCGGGAAGACGCCTCGATCAACCTGGAAGCTGTGGATCAGCTCAATCGTCGTTTTCCTGGCCTCGACCTCATCCTGGTGGAATCCGGAGGCGACAACCTATCGGCTACCTTCAGTCCAGAACTGTCTGACCTCACGCTGTATGTGATCGATGTCTCGGCTGGGGATAAGCTCCCGCGCAAGGGCGGCCCGGGGATTTGCAAGTCCGACCTGCTGGTAATCAACAAGATCGACCTGGCCGAGCAGGTCGGAGCCTCTCTGGAAAGCATGGACCGCGATACGCGCAAGATGCGTGGGGAGAAGCCTTTTGTTTTCAGCAACCAGAAAACCGGGCATGGGCTGGACCAGATCATTGCCTTCATCGAACGCCAAGGCCTGCTTACCGCAGCCTGAACCCTAAGGAAAGCCTATGACCCGCTTGAAATTGCTCGCCTCCCTTGTGCTGATGGGCATGCCTGTCTGGGCCTTCGCCCATCCTGGACACAGTGGAGGGCTACTGGCTGGCGCCAGCCACCCGTTAGGCGGGCTGGACCATCTGCTGGCCATGATCGCTGTCGGCCTCTGGGCCGCCCAACAGGCTGGCAGCGCCCGCTGGGCCCTTCCTTGCACCTTCCTGATGGCCATGTTGGTCGGCGGTGGCCTGGGCTTTGCCGGCATCGCCCTGCCCGGTCTGGAAACGGGCATTGCCGCCTCGGTGCTGGCCCTGGGGCTGGCGGTTGCCCTGGCGCTGCGCCCGGCGCTTGCGCCGGCGATCCTGATTACCGCCGCTTTCGCACTCTGCCACGGCATGGCCCACGGGCTGGAATTGCCGGCCATGGCCAGCGCCTGGTCTTATGCCGTCGGTTTCATCGCGGCTACGGCCTTGCTCCACGCCTTCGGCTACGCCCTGGTCCGCTGGTTGCCGCAGGCAGTCGCGCCCTTGGTGCGTCTGGCAGGAGTAGGCGCGGCCATCGCCGGGGGGTACCTTCTGATGGCCTGAGAGGCTAGCCGCCACAGCCCTGCGGGCCAGGTCAGCTCAGCGGTTTTCTGCTAGAGTGGCGGCCATTTTTCTCGCCCCATGAAGCCGTCCATGCCCGCGTCCCGCTTGAATTCTGAGCTCGCCGAAACCTACGCCACGGTGTGGCGCCACTTCCTCGACGGCATCGTGCCCCTGTGGGAAGGGCCTGGCTGGAACCCCGCGCTGGGATTGCCCTACGAAGCGCTGGATGACCAGCATCGGCCGCTGCCTGTCCAACGCTACCGGGCCATGGCCTGTGCCCGGCAGCTATTCGTCTTTACCTGCCTGGGTGACAGGCCCGGCGCGTCGACGCGAGCGGCCACACTGTTCGCCTCGTTGAACAGATATTTCGCCGATCCGCAGCACGGAGGCTGGTATTACAGTGTGGATGCACAGGGCGCTCCGCTGGACACGGAAAAAGACCTCTACACCCATGCCTTCATTCTGTTCGCCTGCGCTCACTATCTGCGCCAGTCGGCCAGTGCCGAGCCGGGACTGCGGGCCGCCCTGGCGGCGGTAGCGCGCTTTGCCTGCCCTCGCGGGCTCTATGAAGCACGCCTTGGCCGGGACTGGGCGTGCCTGGGCCAGGGCCCCTTGCAAAACCCTTTGATGCACCTGGCCGAAGCCTTTCTCGCCACTTTCGAAACGCGCCCCGAGCCTTCCACCGAAGCGGCTTTGCGAACGTTGTGCGACGGCATGCATGAGCACTTCTTCGATGCCGCTCATGGCGTATTGCTGGAAAAGCCTCGAGACGCCTCGGAGAACTGGTACGAGCCAGGCCATCAGTTCGAGTGGTACTACCTGTTGGCGTCTTCAGCCCTGCTGAGCGGGCATGCCTTGACCGCGGACATGGCCCAGGCGCTGGCACGCTCCGAACAGCAGGGTTTGAGCGAGGGCGCGGTATGCGCTTCCCTGGCCCCGGACGGCCAGGTAGTCGATGGCACGCGACGGATCTGGGCCCAGGCCGAACATCTGCGCGCGCTCAGCCTACTGCCTGAGCGCGCCGCCGACCTGACGGCTGGGCTGCGTCGCTTCCAGGCCGCGTTCCTGCGGCCCAGCGGCTGGTATGAATGCCGCGATGCCAAGGGCCAGGTGAGCCGGCACGATATGCCATCCACCACGCCTTACCACCTCTACACCTGCTTCGCGGCGCTTGCCGAGGCCCTCGAGGCTTAGCCCTGGCGGTGGACCGCGAAGCCCGCCCATGACTGGTTGATTGGCATCAGTTCCAGGCGGTTGATGTTGATGTGGGCGGGCTGGGTGAGAATCCAGAAGATGGTATCGGCGATGTCTTGGGGCTGGATCGGGTCTGCGCCGGCATAGGTGGCGTCATAGCGCGCCTTGTCTCCACCGAAGCGCACCAGGGAGAACTCGCTTTCACACATGCCGGGTTCCAGGTCCGTCACGCGCACGCCGGTGCCCTGGAGATCGTTGCGCAGGTTCAAGGAAAACTGTTTAACGAACGCCTTGGTTCCGCCGTACACATGGCTGCCTGGATAGGGATAGCTACCGGCCACGGACCCCAGGTTCACGATACCGGCACCCTTGCCATGCGCGATCAGCTTCGGCAGCAGCAACCGGGTGGTATACAGCAGGCCCTTGATATTGGTATCGACCATGGTGTCCCAGTCATCCAGGTCGCACTTGGGCGCCGGATCGGTACCCAAGGCCAGGCCCGCATTGTTGACCAGGGCGGTAATGCTGGCGAACCGCTCAGGCAGCCCTCCGATCGCCGCTTCCATGGCCTTGCGATCACGCACGTCCACGGCCAGGGCAAGCACATCCACCTTTGCGCGCAGCTCCTCGGCCAGAGCATTGAGGCGTTCTTCGCGACGGCCCGTGATGATCAACGACCAACCGGCCTCGGCGAAGCGTCGCGCGCAGGCTTCGCCGAAACCCGAAGTGGCACCGGTAATGAAGACAGTGGAGGTCATGCGCTACTCCTGTGGATAGTTAAGAGAAAGATGGAGCATGCCCGCCCTGTAGGACACACACAATCACGGAACGGGAATTTATGCCAAAACCAGGCAAGGCTGAACCAAGCGGCGCCGAGCAATACGCCATACCTTGTGTTGGCGCTATCCAATGCAGCGTTTCCAAAGGTTTCGCACAGACTTATCCACAGCCCTTTAGTGGTTTGGCGCTAGGCTGTCAAGACTTGACATTTACCTGCCCCGGCAAGTCCAGAATACCTGATCAAAATTTGATCGCCAGGCTAGAGCCCTTGCAGCGCGCGGGATGCATCATTGTGCCACCAACTTATACACAGGCTGATCCACTCAAGCTGGGGGTTAATCGCGAATGGGGATAAGTACAATGACTTGCGGCTATATGTCACCTTCCACAACCGGTTCGAAAATGTTTTCCACATTTCCGACCGGCTGGATACTCCGCGCCTGCTGATCAGTGGCCGCCCAGATAGGCGTCGCGTACTTCGTCGTTGGCCAGCAGTTCCTGGCCGGTTCCACTCATGCGGATTTGCCCGTTGACCATGACATAGGCACGGTCTGAAAGCTTCAACGCATGGTTGGCATTCTGCTCTACCAAGAAGATCGTCATGCCTTCCTGTGCCAGCTCCCGCAGAGTCGCGAAGATCTGCTTGACCACAATGGGCGCCAGGCCCAGGGAGGGTTCGTCCAGTAGCAACAGGCGCGGCCTGCTCATCAGCGCCCGGGCGATGGCAAGCATCTGCTGCTCGCCCCCTGACATGGTCATCGCGCGCTGGTTACGGCGTTCCTTGAGCCGTGGGAAGAGCGCGAACATCCGCTGCATATCTTCGTCAGCATGCTTGTCGCCAATGGGGATGGTACCCATCATCAGATTTTCCTCCACGGACATGTCAGGGAACACCCGACGCCCCTCCGGGGACTGCGCGATACCATTGGAGGCAATGTAATAGGACGATTTCTGACTGATATCCGTGCCCTGGTACAGAATCTGTCCTTTGGCAACCCGTGGCTGCCCGAAGATGGACATCAACAAGGTGGACTTGCCGGCGCCGTTGGCGCCGATCAGGCTCACGGTTTCCCCCGGGTCGATATGCAAGGAAACGTCCTTCAAAGCCTGGATAGGCCCGTAGTAAACGTCGATGCCCTTGAGCTCCAGAATAGGCGCGGTCATGCGAGTTCCTCCTCATCCGCGCCGAGGTAGGCAGCGATCACCTTGGGGTCGTTGCGAATCTGCTCAGGCTTGCCCGCGGCGATCACGTTGCCGTGGTCCAGTACCACGATGTCATCGGAAATGCTCATCACCATGCCCATGTCATGCTCAATCAACACCACGGTCATGTCGTGATGGTCACGCAAATGGCGAATCATGCCGCTCAGGGCCTCGGTTTCCTGCGGGTTGAGGCCCGCGGCCGGTTCGTCCAGGCAGATAACCTGCGGGCGGGTGCACATGGCCCTGGCGATCTCCAGGCGGCGCTGCTGCCCATAGGAAAGCTCGCCGGCCAACCGGTTGGCGCAGTCCACCAGGTCCACCACTTCCAGCCAGTAGAAGGCCGTGTCCATGGCTTTGGCTTCGGCTCGACGGTAGCCAGGAGTATTGAAGATACCCGCCAGCAGGTTGCGGTTCACCCACATGTGCTGCGCCACCAGCAGGTTTTCCACCACTGACATTTCCTTGAACAGCCGAATGTTCTGGAAGGTGCGCGCCAGGCCTGCTCTGTTCACCAGATGGGTGCCGCCGAACATCTTGTAATAGAGCCGACTGCAGAAGCGGCTCGGGGCAACGAAGTCCGAGGCCTTGAAGGACTCGCCCAGCAACTTGATCACTTCCACGCTGCCATGACGGGCATTGAGCTGGATGCGGCCGCCGCTGGCTTTGTAGAAACCGGTGAGGCAATTGAACACCGTGGTTTTGCCAGCCCCATTGGGGCCGATCAGGGCGAAGATGGAGTTTCTTCGAACCTGCAGGTTCACATCGCTGAGCGCCTTGATGCCGCCGAACTGCATCATCAGGTGTTCTACAGAGAGAATGATGTCGTCGCTCATGGTGCGACTCCTTTACGCGGCGCCACCCCAGTGCGGCTGATTCGGATAAGGCCACGTGGCCGCCAGATCATCATCAATACCATCAGGATGCCGAACAGCAGCACCCGGTATTCAGCGAAGCTGCGTAGCAGTTCCGGCGTTACCGTCAGCACGAAGGCGGCGATTACCACGCCCACCGTCGAGCCCATGCCACCAAGTACCACGATCGCCAGGATCAGCGCCGACTCGAAGAAGGTGAAGGAGGTGGGGTTCACGAAGCCCTGGTAGCTGGCGAAGAACACCCCTGCCAGGCCCGCGGTGGAAGCACCCA
This sequence comes from Pseudomonas massiliensis, assembly GCF_000826105.1. Lineage (GTDB taxonomy): Bacteria > Pseudomonadota > Gammaproteobacteria > Pseudomonadales > Pseudomonadaceae > Aquipseudomonas > Aquipseudomonas massiliensis. The sequence goes on from NZ_CCYK01000005.1 coordinate 81,637, forward strand.
GGGTAAAGGCTGAAAGCTTGACCAGCACATGGTTCAGGCCCATGGCGCGACAGGCGATTTCATCTTCACGCAGGGCTTCCCATGCCCGCCCTATCGGCATGCGGGTCAGTCGGTGCTTGATATAGAGCACCAGCATTACCACGATGAACAGCACGGCGTAGATGAAGAGGAATTTCAGGTCCGGGTTGTAGGCGAAGCCGAAGTATTCATGGATGGGCACGCCGCCATCCTTGGCTCGGCGGCCGAACTCCAGGCCGAAGATCGTGGGAGAAGGGACGGGCACCCCGTTGGGCCCTCCGGTGAAGGACAGCCAGTTGTTGAGCACCAGGCGGATGATTTCACCGAAACCCAGGGTCACGATAGCCAGGTAGTCACCGTGCATGCGCAGCACCGGGAAACCCAGGATACAGCCTGCCAGGGCCGCGGCGATGGCGGCTAGGGGCAAGGCAGACCAGAACCCTAGGCCCAGGTACTGGTAGCCCAGGGCCAGGCCGTACGCGCCTATGGCATAGAAGGCTACATAACCCAGGTCCAGCAGCCCGGCCAGCCCTACCACGATGTTCAGTCCCAGTCCCAACAGCACATAGATCAGGCCCAGAATCACCACGGTGAGCATGTACTTGTTGGCGAAGACGGGGAACACCAGCGCGATCACGATCAGCAGCGGAATGATCCAGCGCAGGCGTGATTTATAATCCGGTGCAAGTACGTGGACACCACCGTCTGCGCCATCGAAGCCGTCCAGCATCCGTCGGCCTTGAGAGGACTGCAGGAACACACTGAGCAGAAAGCGGCCGGCCATTACCACGCCCACCAGGATCGCGGTGCGCTGGGGCTGCAGGTTGAAGCCGTAACCGTCCAGGACGATCCCCACTATGGGGCCGAAGACGATCAGCGCCAGCAGTCCGGCCACGATAGTATCGATCAGACACTTCTTGAGGTTCATCGGTTTAGCGATTGCAGAAAACATGGTCACACCTTCGCCACGAGTGGGCGACCGAGCAGGCCTTGGGGACGGAAGATCAGGATCAGCACCAGCAGGGCGAAGCTGAAGACATCCTTGTAGTCGGAATTGACCAGGCCGGAGAACTGCGACTCCGCCACGCCCAGGATCAGCCCGCCCAACATGGCGCCAGGCAGGGAACCGATACCGCCGAGCACCGCCGCGGTGAAGGCCTTGATGCCGATGATGAAGCCGGCGTAGAAGTCGAAGGTGCCGTAGTTCATGGTCACCAGCACGCCCGCCAAGGCCGCCATGGCCGCGCCTATGATGAAGACATAGGAAATCACCCGGTCCGTGTTGATGCCCAGGATGGAGGCCATCTTGCGGTCCTGCTGGGTGGCCCGGCACATGCGGCCCAGCTTGGTGTACTTGATGATGTAGGTCAGCACGGCCATGCCGATGAAGGCGGCCACGATGATGAAGGCCTTGGTGTAGCTCAGCTGCACGAACCCGCTACCGACATGCAGGCGCCAGCCGCCCTCGAGCAGGGTTGGCACCCCCTGTTGCCGCGAGCCCTGGCTGAGCTGTACGTAGTTCTGCAGGATCAGGGATATGCCGATGGCACTGATCAGCGGGGCCAGGCGGGTGGAGTTACGCAAAGGCTTGTAGGCCACGCGCTCGATGACGAAACCGTACGCCCCGGTCACCACGATGGTGAAGACCAGGGTGCCCAGAATCAGGAAAGGGAAAGACTCGATGCCGAAGAAGGACAGTACCGCCAGGCCGATAGCCGCAAGGTAGCAGGACACCATGTACACATCGCCATGGGCGAAGTTGATCATCCCGATGATGCCGTAGACCATCGTATAGCCGATAGCGATCAGCCCGTAGACTGAACCCAGGGTCAGCCCGTTGACCATTTGTTGCAGGAAGATACCGTCCATCATGCACTCTCGTGAACGTGTGGGAGCACCAGCCATTCCGCCGGGCAGGAGGGCTCGGTCAGGCAGGCCGGTCGTGTCGCGCAGGCAAGTGATGCAGAGCGGGGGCTTCCCGGGTTAGCTCAGGGCCCCCGCTGCCAGGCTTATTTTTGTTTTTCGAGCTGCTTGTACTTGCCGTCCGGGCCCCACTGGTACACAACGTAGTCGGAGACTTTCAGGTCGCCTTTGCTGTCCCAGGTTTTCTCACCCATCACGGTCTTGACCGGGTTGGCCTTGAGCCACTCGGCAGCGGCTTCGCCCTCGTTTTTCTTGGCGCCATTGAGGCCGGCTGCGATGGCCTGGAGCGAAGCATAGGCATACAGGGTGTAGCCTTCCGGCTCGTAGCCACCCTTGCGGAACTGGTCGACCACGGCCTTGGAATCAGGCAGCAGACGCGGGTCCGCACCAAAGGTCATGTAGACGCCATCCACGTACTGAGCGCCGCCAGCGGTAGTCACCAGCTCGTCGGTGACGATGCCGTCATCGGACACGAACTTCACATCCTTCAGGCCTTGCTCGCGCATCTGGCGTACCAATGGGCCGGCTTCCGGGTGCAGCCCGCCGAAGAACACCACCTCGGCGCCGGTGCTGCGGATCTTGGTCACCAGGGCGCTGAAATCTTTCTCGCCCCGGGTGAGGCCCTCTTCCAGCACGGGGGTCACGCCGCGCTTTTTCAGCTGAGCGGAAGTCGCATCAGCCAGGCCCTTGCCGTAGGTGTCCTTGTCGTTGATGACCGCGACCTTCTTGGCCTTGAGCATGTCGACGATATAGTCACCGGCCACGATACCTTGCTGGTCGTCACGGCCACACATGCGCAGTACGGTCTTGAGCCCGCGCTCGGTCACCGCCGGGTTGGTGGAGCCAGGGGTGATCGAGATAACGCCGGCCTCGTCATACACTTCCGAGGCGGGAATGGTGTTGGATGAACAGAAATGCCCTACTACTCCGACGACCTTGTCCTGATCCACCAAACGGTTGGCTACTGCCACCGCCTGCTTGGGTTCACAGGCATCGTCCCCAGCCACCAGCACGATCTTCTCGCCATTGACGCCCCCGGCAGCGTTGATCGCGTCGGCCGCGGCCTGAGCGCCCTTCATGTACTGCTCGCCGAACGAAGCGTTGGCGCCGGTCATCGGGCCGGCCACGCCGATCTTGACGTCAGCCTGGGCATAGCAAGCGACGCCCATGGCAGTAGAAACCGCCAGGGCCAGAAAGCCTTTCTTGAAGAACGTCTGCGACATGAGGTGGTGCTCCTGAGCTTTTTTGGTTTGGCACAGCGATATCTGTGTACTGCTCTTTTAGCTCCAAGCTTAGAGCAAGCGGCGTGCCACCAAATTGAGCGACGTGATTCCCCTATCGATCCTCATATGATCACCCGGCAAAAGCGAAGCGACAGTGCGGGACGTGCAACCCTCTAACGCGGGTTAGGTAATACTTGAAACTTAAAAAGGAGCAACCCGCATGAGCGAAACGGGCAACCATGACCGACTGCTCAGGGCAACCGCCCCGTAACAATGAACGTAACGGAAGTGCACAACAGCGGTGCGCGCCCGCTACGACGCGCACCACATGCGTCACCGCGTAGCGTGGTGCGTTCGAATGGGCTTGCCCTGTCATCGGGCCAGATGCTGCGCCACTATTTGACAGAACCGGTGTTGCTTTCCTTACTTTTCTCCCCGGTCGTTGTCAGAACGGCACTGGTTGACCTGGAGCTCTACATGATCGATTCATCCCTGGCATCGCCTCGCGACGAGCGCGTGATCCAGTCACTGCTGGACACGGACCTCTACAAGCTGTCGATGATGCAGGCGGTACTGCACAACTATCCCAATACCGATGTGGAGTGGGAGTTCCGCTGCCGCAATGGGGAAGACCTCAGGCCCTGGCTTGGCGAACTGCGCCGAGAGCTTGAGTGCTTGTGCGAGTTGGGGCTGACGGATGAGGACATGGCCTTCCTGGAAAACGTCAGTTTCATGAAACCGGATTTCCTGCGTTTCCTCGGCCTGTTCCGGTTCAACCTGCGTTATGTACAGATGGGCATAGAAAACGATGAGCTCTATATCCGTCTGAAGGGCCCATGGCTCCATGTCATTCTTTTCGAAGTACCGCTACTGGCGCTTGTCAGCGAAGTACGCAATCGCAACCTGCATGCCGACGTTTCCTTGGGGCAAGCACGCGACCAGCTCTACCGCAAGTTCGACTGGCTGCGTGCCAATGCCAGCGAAGACGAACTGGCGGGCCTGCAAGTTGCCGACTTCGGTACTCGCCGCCGCTTCTCCTACGCTGTGCAGGAAGAAATCGTACGAGTGCTCAAGGCCGACTTTCCCGCGCGCTTCGTCGGTACAAGCAATGTGCACCTGGCGCGAAAATACGATCTCAAGCCTTTGGGTACCATGGCCCATGAGTGGGTCATGGCTCATCAGCAACTCGGCCCCCGGCTGATCGACAGCCAGATCGCCGCGCTCGATTGCTGGGTCAGGGAATATCGCGGCCTGCTAGGCATCGCCCTGACCGACACCATTACCATGGATGCCTTCCTGCGCGATTTCGATCTGTATTTCGCCAAGCTGTTCGATGGTCTGCGCCATGATTCCGGAGACCCTGTGATCTGGGCTGAAAAGGCCATCGCTCATTACCGTAAGCTTGGGATCGACCCCATGACCAAGACCCTGGTGTTCTCGGACAGCCTCAATCTCCCCCGTGCCCTGGAGCTGTATCGGGTGCTGCGGGGGCGTATCAATGTCAGCTTCGGCATTGGCACCAACCTGACCTGCGACATCCCCGGGGTCACGCCCATGAGCATGGTGCTGAAGATGACCAGCTGCAATGGGCAACCCGTGGCGAAAATCTCCGACGAGGCTGCCAAGACCCAATGTCGTGACCCGAATTTCGTGTCCTACCTACGCCACGTATTCAAGGTGTAGGCACCAGCGCAACGGGTAATGGACAAGCGTAGCCGTGGCTTAAGCTCGCGACTGGCGCCAGGGCCCATTCGCGAGCTCGCTACCGGAGGTAGGCCAACATGATCGCTGGCATTCAATCCACGACCCTGAACACCCCCTGCATCATCGCGGTATGCCCAGGGAAGCTGCAAAAGAAGCTGTAGCTCTCGCCTGGGCTCAGCTTCGAAGCATCGAAGGTGATGGTGTCTCGATCACCAGCGCCGATCAGGCGGGTATGGGCAATGATGCGTTCATCGTCTGGCTTGAGGTAACCCTCATCAATGCCGGCGCTCATCCCGTCACCAGCCACGTCGCGCATGTCGGCGGTCTTGCTCAAGACCCAGTTATGCCCCATTACCTGCACCGGAAGGCTGCCCGAGTGGGTCAGCGTAAGCGTGAAGGTCTTGCAGCTTTTGCTCACGGTCATTTCTTTCTGGTCGAACATCATCTGGTCGGTGGAGTCCACCGTGGCCTCGCAGGAGGCCGCCAGGACAGGCGCGGCCAACACCGCCAGCAGGCTGGCAACTACAGTTTTGAACAACATGGGAACACTCCGGATGATGGGCCGACAGTTTGCCTATCGCGCCCATGGACAGATTCAACGAGCTCATCTTGCCTGCCGGGCGTAGCCTTCACAACATTACGGAAGGAGAGATCCATGCGCCTCAATAGTTTTTTCAACAGTCTTCTAGCGGCCTATGCCTGTGGCGCCAGCGGCGCTACCCCACAAACGGGCTGCGCCTGGCAACGCTAGCTTCGCCTGCCCTGCAAACGGCTTTCGCACCCTGACCATTTATGTAGCACCTTAGCACCGTCGTTGCCGGTTCAATGCAGGCTCCATCCTAGGGAGCCTGAGCATGAACCGACCACGCCTGCGCCTTATCACGCTGTTTTCCCACTGGCGCGACCAGCCGTTGCTGGAACTGGAAGCGGCAATCCATCACTTGGCCACTCGCAACCAGCTCAGCGTTCAGCAGCTGCGTCAAGAACAGGCGGTGGTCACGACCTTCGAGCTGGACGGACAGGGGCGGCCACGCGTTACCCGACAGGACATGGCCTTGTCCAGGTTGCTACGTCGTTACCTGGGAATCCAGCCGCAAGGCCCCGGCTTCACAAAGGTCGCGCCACTCCTGCGGGCGCTTCGGCTCGAACGCGAGCGTCGCCTGCGCCAGCAGCTCCACGGCGCGCGGGAGAGCCTTGGCCAGCTCCTGCAACCCGCGGAGTTACGTCGCCTCAAGGCCCTTTCCATGCTGCAGAGCCCGATTGGCGCTGTTTCCCGATTACTGCGTCAAGCCGGCGCTCGGGCGGATCTGGACATCGACAGCTATCCCGCCACTGTCCTGGCCCGCGCCCTCGCTAAACCCGCCATCCAGGCGGTACTCGATGAGCTGCACGCGTGCCTGCGCTGGTCCGGCCCTGCCAGGGGGCCCAGGGTTCAACTGCAAGACCTGGCATTACTGACACTGGTGCTGCCGTGGGCACTGGACCCCGACGCAGACGCCTGCGGTTTCGACTTTTATGCCAGCGCTTACAGCGGTGCGGCGGTCAGTGATCTACTGATGGCCATGGGTCGCCATTTCATGCCCAAGCTACCTGGCTGCCCGCCGAGGTGCTTTGGCCTGGTGCGCTACCTGCTGGCTGATAGCACCCCTCCTATCCTGAACCTGCTCGGACTGCCACCTGACCTGGCTTGGGCCAGCAGCTTCACCTGGATATCGCTCTGCCAAGGCGCCAATCTGGCCGAGACCATCACCCCTGGTGGCAGTGGGTTCTTATCTGTCAGTGAAGCCCTGGCCTTGCCCGCACAGATCAGCGGACACTCTCCGGCTGTCGCGACCTCTCAGGCCTTGGCCGCGGCTCTCGCATCGCCCCTGGACCACTGGAACACCGCCTGGCAGCGAATCACCAAACTCCCGTCGCGGCAAAGCCCGTTACGGGCGCTTCACAGATACCTCAGTCACTGCGACGCCCTTGAGCGTGCACGATCAGCGTTATCTCGCCCGATGCCTGAAAAGAGAGCAATGGTATTGGCGGAGCTCGAGGCGCGGCAGATTGCGCCGGAGATGCGTTTCGTTGACACCAGGCAGCGGCTATACCAAAGCCTGCTCGCCCACGGTGGCGTATCCGCTCAGACCGCCTTGGCCAGTGGGCTGGCCGCTTGGCCAGACCCTGCCCTATTGCCGGCCCTGATACGTGGCCATGACGGGCGCTTGCATGAGCCGGCCTGCAATGCAGTAAATATCCCCAATCTGGCGACCGGCTTCGAACAGGCGTTCGATGAATGGAAGCGAGACATCGCCGTGGCGATCAATACCCTAGCGCAGCGGTTGCTAGGGGACCTTCCTGTGGGCGATCAGCTTCGCCTGGATGAGCACAAGGTCGTCCTGTGCCAACTGGCGCAGCGCACCTTGTCGGGTGCAATTCTGATCGCGCCCTATGGCTTCGTGGTCCATGTGGATACGCCCTTGGGCACTTGGTACTACGAGTTGATTCCTTCGGCCGGCTGGTGTCGGCTGCACGCCGACGTCCAGGCTCCCCCGCCCATGCCGGGAGATCGCGAGGAGGCTAGATCGCTACCGTTCGATGCCAGCGCCTTCACCTCGGGAAGCTTGCCAGACGCGGGCGAGCACTGCCTTGGCTGGCTCGTCCCCGTGGTATCCATTCCTCCGGGCCGCGACCCAGGCTTGCGCCTGTTTCGCAGTAATCGCCTGATCGCTCATCACTGCGCAAAAACCATCGCTGCTCACCTGGAAAGCCTACGCATCCCAGCTCGCGGCGACGAGGAGGAGGCGCCCAGCGGGTTGCCCACCGAGCTGAAAACCCTGGTGCCGTTCTGGAGCGCTGCTGAAACGATACGCCAAGGCCTGGATGAAAAACGAAGCTGGCTCGTGGTATTGGGCCTGTTCAGTGCCGTCGCCGATGCCTTGACCCTAGGAACCTATGGGCGCCTGAGCGCACTAGGCGTTCGCTTCGTCACCTTGGCACTGCGCCAGGGGCGGCATGGCGCGGCCTTACGCTCCCTCACGCCGCGCTTGCGTAGCGCGGGCAGAGATGCCTTCGACACTCTTCTATTCAGTGGGATAGCCGATGAGCCCGCAAACGCGGGGCTTAACCTGATGGTGCCGCTTCGCAGGATCCATGGGGCGACACTGCGTCAGCTAGCCCCGCAATTGCCGACACTTTCACCTGCCACACGCGGCGTGCCTGACTCTGGGCTACGCCCGTTTTCGCAATCGCCCCTCTACCTCAAGCGCTTGGCCAATGACCTACCCGTCGCTGCGACGGCCGAAGGCTTCGAGGCCGGAAGGTTGATAGCGCCGCGCCTGGTAGACAACCAAACGCTTTTGTCCTACGGCCCGATCCTGGACGTGATCGACGATACCGGTCGCCTGGGTCGCCTGCCCCTTGAGCTTCCGGTCATCACGCTGGACGCCCGCCATTACATTCCCGACCCTGCCCCGTCTCTACCAAAGCGCTGGATTGGCTGGGGCGAGGAAACGTGGCTGGAGTGTTCAGGGCGTTACTATCGACTACACACGGGAACGGATTTGCGACCAGCGCGCTTCGAACAGGCTGAACCACCCTTCGCCCGCCCCGAACTGGAGCATCCGCGGTGTCGTGCGCGGCGCGTCCTGCCACCCCTGGCATGCACGGCGACAAGAGAAAGGCGCACACAAGGTTATACCGAGCTGACCGCTAGCCATGAAATAGCCGGGGGCGCTGTGGATTGGTTTGATCAGCGCAAGATCATTCCTGACGATGAGGGCCGCTTCGTTGACCGGCGACGGCTCATGCAGGGCGGTCCTGATGCCGATCGGGTTGTCGAGCGGCTGGGGTGGGCCCGCTATCAGGATCAACTTCGAGCCCGCATCGTGACTGGCAATGCGCTATTCAAGCGCATCGAAGTGCTGGACGGCCTGGTCGCCGACGTGGCCGACCGGCGCCTTCTTTCGGGCGTGGAGTTGCAGGCCCAAGATGGACAACGCCATCTGGTGACCTGCGTAGACGATGGCATTTACTACCACGGTTTGGTATCGGCTGACGACGATACCATTGTGCTGACCAAGCTGTCCGAGCAGGCCACTCTTGAGCAAGAAGACATGAGCCTGGAGGAGGAGCTCAAGTACCTCTTCAACGGCTGTTGGGACGCGAATTGGCACATCCGCCAACGAGGTTCTGCCGTAGTAGAGCAGCAACTGCGTCAGATCGAAGACGCCATGGCAGCAGGAGGCATTGAAGTCGAGCAATTGATGACCCGCCGCTTCCGTCTGCAGACCACCCCCGCTCAAGCTGCCTTGTTCGCTACCTACCCCAGGCGCGGCTTCGTCCAGCAGACCCGCAGGTTCGTGGCCTCCGATTACACGCATCCATTGACCGCGCAAACCTCCCTCGCCGTGCGCGAACGAATCGCCACTCACCTTAGCTGGCTGGCCGACACACCCGGCATTCTCAATGCCGAGACCGTGCTGGAGCACAGCGCGGTCGATGGCCTTGCGCCTAAAGGAAAGAACATTGCATTCCTGTTCGTCACCTACCGAGACGGACGTCCAGAGGAGGTGTACTACAGCGCATCCGGAGCAGCCTCGCAGCGCAGGGACCTTCCGTTGGCCAGGCGCTTGCGTGAACGCATGGCAGCCGGGGCCAGCGATGACCGAACCTGGATCGCCGAGGATGGGACGCGCTATATCAACTGTCGTGGCGAAGGTGGCCAGCCGGGCGAGGAAGCCCTGCTGCATCTGCCAGACCTCTCCCGGCCCGACAACCTGAACTCAGGTGACATCAACGACCGCCGACTTGATTCGGAACGGAACATCTTCGCTTATCTGGAACGTAGGCCGCTACCGATAGGGGAGATTGCCGAGGCAAACCTGTTCACCCGCTTTCCAACCTGTGACAGCTGCACCAGCCTGATCAACCAGTACCGTGATCGATTTCCAGAAGGACGCTTCCAGGTCTACGAGGGCCCCCGGCCCGCCTCCTCCGCTGGAGAGGCGAGCGGGGGCGGCACTTAGCGCGGCAGAACAGGCTGCCGAGGCTTGCGCTTGCCCTTGGCATTGCTGCCCTTGCTGGCCCGGGCAGCCTGGTCTCGGCGTGCTTGGGCAGCGGCCTTGGCTTCTTCGCGCTTGTCCCAAGGCTTGCTGCCGTCGCTACCGCGCGGGGGCAAGCCAGTGTGCTGGGTGAGAATACGCTGTTCCCGCCCTACCTTGTGGCTTCCCGCCGGGGTGGAATTCTTGCGCCGGGCACTGACGTAGGTATCCGTTTCAGGCTGGTGCGCCGGGATCAGCTGATGCTTCCCAGGGCCGATCAGGTCCGCGCGCCCCATGCGCTCCAGGGCTTCGCGCAGCATGGGCCAGCCCTTGGGGTCGTGGTAGCGCAGGAAGGCCTTGTGCAGGCGTCGCTGAGCCTCGCTCTTGACGATGGTCACTCCCGGGCTCTTGTAGGTCACCTTGCGCAAGGGGTTCTTGCCGGAATGGTACATGGCCGTGGCCGATGCCATGGGTGAGGGATAGAACGCCTGAACCTGGTCGGCCCGGAAGCCGTTGCCCTTGAGCCAGAGCGCCAGGTTCATCATGTCTTCGTCGGTGGTGCCCGGGTGCGCCGCGATGAAGTACGGGATCAGGTACTGCTCCTTGCCCGCCTCCTTCGAATACTTCTCGAACATCCGCTTGAAGCGGTCATAAGTGCCGATCCCCGGCTTCATCATCTGGTTGAGCGGCCCTTCCTCGGTATGCTCCGGGGCGATCTTCAAGTACCCGCCCACATGGTGGGTAACCAGCTCCCGGACATACTCCGGCGACTCTACCGCCAGGTCGTAACGCAAGCCCGACGCAATGAGGATCTTTTTCACACCCGGCAGCGCCCGCGCGCTGCGGTAGAGCTGGATCAAGGCCGAGTGGTCGGTGTTCAGGTTCGGGCAGATCCCGGGGAACACGCATGACGGCTTGCGGCAGGCCGACTCGATTTCGGGGCTCTTGCAGGCAATCCGGTACATATTGGCAGTAGGGCCGCCCAGGTCGGAAATGACCCCGGTGAAGCCGGGTACCTTGTCGCGGATCTCTTCGATTTCCCGAATGATCGACTCTTCGGAACGGTTCTGGATGATCCGACCTTCGTGCTCGGTGATCGAGCAGAAGGTGCAGCCGCCAAAGCAGCCTCGCATGATGTTCACCGAGAAACGAATCATCTCGTAGGCCGGGATACGTTCCTTGCCATAGACCGGGTGCGGCACGCGCGCATACGGCATGCCGAACACGTAGTCCATTTCCTCGGTGGTCATGGGAATGGGCGGTGGGTTGAACCACACATCCACATCGCCGTGCTTCTGTACCAAGGCGCGGGCATTGCCTGGGTTGGTCTCCAGGTGCAACACGCGGTTGGCATGGGCATAGAGCACCGGATCGTTGCGCACCTTCTCGAACGAGGGCAGGCGAATCACCGTCTTGTCCCGGGTCATGCGTGGGCTTTCGAGGATCTGCACCACCTTGGCCTCGGCCGGATCTTCCTCCGGGCCTTTGGCCTGCTCGATGGCACAGGCCTGGGTATCCTGCGTGTTCACATAGGGGTTGATGATCTTGTCGATCTTGCCTGGGCGGTCGATACGGGTGGAATCCACTTCGAACCAGCCCTGAGGCGTATCTCGGCGAATGAATGCAGTACCACGAATATCCGTGATGCTGTCCACGGGCTCGCCCGCGGCCAGCCGTTGCGCCACTTCGACCACCGCGCGCTCGGCGTTGCCGTAGAGCAGAATGTCGGCACAGGCGTCTATCAGGATGGAATGGCGAACCTTGTCCTGCCAGTAGTCATAGTGGGCGATCCGCCGCAGCGAGGCCTCGATGCCGCCCAGGACGATCGGCACATGGCGGTAGGCTTCCTTGCAGCGCTGGCTGTACACCAGACTGGCACGGTCCGGCCGCTTGCCGGTCAGCCCGCCAGGGGTATAGGCGTCGTCCGAGCGGACCTTCTTGTCCGCGGTGTAACGGTTGATCATCGAGTCCATGTTGCCGGCGGCCACGCCGAAGAACAGGTTCGGCTCGCCCAGCTTCATGAAGTCGTCTTTGGAGGTCCAGTCCGGCTGGGCAATGATACCCACGCGGAAGCCCTGGGCTTCGAGCAACCGGCCGATGATCGCCATGCCAAAGGAAGGATGGTCTACATAGGCATCGCCCGTGACAATGATGATGTCGCAGGAGTCCCAACCCAGCTGATCCATTTCTTCCCGGCTCATGGGCAGGAAAGGCGCTGGTCCGAAGCATTCGGCCCAGTACTTTGGATAGTCGAATAACGGCTTGGCTGCGTGCATGGCGATGACCGATGTTATGACAAATTGATCCGCGTGAATTCGCGGGCGCGGAGAATAGCACAAAAAATGATCAAACCCGACGGTCTTTGTCGGATTTAGCGGGCTGGGCGCTGTGGGAGACAGCGAAGCTGGCGAATAGCCCCGCCCAGCACATTGAAGCTCACTGCCGCCAACTGTTCGCTAGCTTGCGCTAGCTCCCACCATGGCCGGTTACTCGTCGTCGAACTGGTAGCTGCCCGGAGCCAGGTTCTCGAACCTCGTGTACTTTCCGATGAAGGCAAGGCGAACCGTACCAATCGGGCCGTTACGCTGCTTGCCGATGATGATCTCGGCAATGCCCTTGTGCTCGGTTTCCGGATGATAAACCTCATCCCGATACACGAACATGATCACGTCGGCGTCCTGCTCGATGGCGCCGGATTCACGCAGGTCGGAGTTCACCGGTCGCTTGTTCGGGCGCTGCTCCAGCGAGCGGTTGAGCTGCGACAAGGCGATGACCGGGCAGTTGAATTCCTTGGCCAGGGCCTTGAGCGAGCGCGAGATTTCGGAAATCTCGTTGGTGCGGTTGTCGCCGCTGGAACCCGGGATCTGCATCAGCTGCAGGTAGTCGATCATGATCATGGCGATTTCGCCATGCTCACGCACGATGCGCCGGGTGCGGGCGCGCATTTCCGAGGGGCTGATGCCCGCCGTGTCGTCGATGAACAGCTTGCGGTCGTTGAGCAGGTTCACCGCCGAGGTCAGCCGAGGCCAATCATCGTCGTCCAGGCGGCCGGTACGAACCTTGGTCTGGTCGATGCGACCCAGGGACGAAAGCATACGCATCACCAGCGAGTCTCCTGGCATTTCCAGGGAGTACACCAGCACAACCTTGTCGCTGCGCAGAACTGCGTTCTCCACCAGGTTCATGGCGAAGGTCGTCTTGCCCATGGACGGACGCCCCGCCACGATCACCAGGTCCGCCGGTTGCAGGCCACTGGTCTTGTCGTCCAGGTCCGCATAGCCGGTAGACAATCCAGTGATCGCCTGGTCTGTATTGAACAGGGTATCGATACGGTCGATGGCTTTAGTCAAGAGGTCATTGACGCCTACCGGGCCGCCGGTCTTGGGGCGCGCTTCAGCGATCTGGAAGATCTGCCGTTCGGCCTCGTCGAGAATCTCGGAGGCATTGCGGCCTTGCGGGTTGAAGGCGCTGTCGGCGATATCATTGCTGATGCTGATCAACTGGCGCAGGGTGGCACGCTCACGCACGATCTGCGCGTACGCCTTGATATTGGCCACCGAGGGGATGTTCTTGGCCAGTTCGCCAAGATAGGCAAGGCCACCCACTTGGCTGCTCTGCCCTTCCTTGTCCAGCTGCTCGTGCAGGGTAACTACGTCGAACGGAAGGTTCTGGTCAGCCAGTCGGGCGATGGCGCGGAAGATCAGGCGGTGGTCATGGCGATAGAAGTCACCATCCGAAACCTGGTCCAGCACGCGCTCCCAGGCATTGTTGTCCAGCATCAAGCCACCGAGCACGGCTTGTTCAGCCTCGATGGAATGAGGCGGCACCTTGAGCGCGGCGGTTTGCAGGTCGTATTGCTCGGGCGTTGAAATCTCGTTCATAACCACTGGAATCTGTAGTGTCACGGATTAAAGACAAAGGGCACGACCTGCCAAGGCAGGGCCGTGCCCCCTATCGAGCGGACGGCTGGCGCAAGGCCAGCCAGTCGCTTAGGCAGCTACCACCACAACGCGAACGGTAGCTTCGACGTCGCTGTGCAGGTGCACGGCAACATCGTATTCACCGACGTTACGGATGGTGCCGTTCGGCAGACGAACTTCGGACTTGGCCACTTCCACGCCGGAGGCGGTCAGGGCGTCAGCGATGTCGTGAGTACCGATCGAACCGAACAGCTTGCCTTCATCGCCAGCGGTGGCGGTGATGGTGACTTCCAGCTCGGCCAGTTGAGCGGCGCGGCTTTCAGCGGAAGCTTTCTTGTCGGCAGCTGCTTTTTCCAGCTCGGCGCGGCGGGCTTCGAACGCAGCCAGGTTGGCTTCGGTCGCGGCGGTAGCCTTGCCTTGCGGGAGCAGGTAGTTACGACCGTAACCAGCCTTTACGTTTACCTTGTCGCCCAGGTTGCCCAGGTTGGCGATTTTTTCCAGCAGGATCAGTTCCATTTGGTATTAACCTCTTAACTTTAACCTTCACCGTTCGCGGAACCCTGGTCGCTTCCCTTTTCAGGGGCCAGGCGGCCGCGAAAATCAATCAGGCTGTCGACCATGGCCATGACCACGAGCAACGGATAGGCCAGCTGTATGAACAGCAGGAACGTGACGTACAACCCCACCAGCCAGAAGCGCCCGAGCTTGCCGCGAGCGGCCAGCCCATGCACCAGGGCGAAACCGGCGAACATCAGCGGCACGCTGCAGATGGGCGTCAACATCGCCACCTGGGGGCCGAAGTGCGGCCCCACCAACATGCACGCCAGCAGCGCCAGCGCCACGGCACCGGGGATTCGCGCGGCGCGAAACTCACGCCCGAAACCGCCGGGGTTGAACAACACGGCCTGCCAGTAACGCCCCAGCATCAGGGCCAACAGGCTGACGGCCTGCAGCAGGGCTGCTATCAAACCGATGAGCACCGGCGCTATCAGCGCCTCCAGGTGGGCTTGCTCTTCCAGCGAAAGCCGCTGGTAGATATCCCCGAGCAGGTTGGGCAGATGTTTGTTCATCGCCACCGCCAGCTGGTTCAGCGCCTCGCCAAAGGCGACGCCCAGTACCACGCCGTACACCACACCCAGGGCCACGCTCGCCAACAGCACCCTGCTCCAGGGCCAGCCCGCGCGCAAAAGCGCCGCGAGCCCCAGCGAGCCCAGCAACACCATCAAGGTGCGCGGTTCGCCGAAATACCACCAGACCAACGCCGGCAGTACTCCCCAGGCCAGGACGCCCATGGCGTCGTTCAGCCCCCGTCGCAGGAGCACAAGGCAACCCGCAGCGGCACTCATCCAGAACAACAGCGGCAATGCCGCACATCCAGCCACCACCAGGGCGGCCTGCATACGACCCCGCATGATGAAATCAGCCAAGGCACGCATGCGCTCTATCCTTTACTGCCAGTCGACGAAGCCCGGTATCAGCGGCCGTGGCTGTCGGTGTAAGGCAGCAGGGCCAGGAAGCGGGCGCGCTTGATAGCGGTGGCCAGCTGACGCTGATAACGAGCCTTGGTACCCGTGATACGGCTAGGAACGATCTTGCCGGTTTCGGAGACGTAAGCTTTCAGGGTGTTGAGATCTTTGTAGTCGATCTCTTTTACGTTTTCTGCGGTGAAGCGGCAGAATTTACGACGACGGAAGAAACGTGCCATTTAACAGGCTCCTCTAAAGATCCGTGGATTACTCGTCAGCGTTATCGCTGCTGTCGCTGTTGTCGCTGTCTTCGCCGTCGGCGCTTTCAGCTTGCTCAGGACGGTCACGACGCTCACGGCGCTCGCTGCGGTTTTCTTCAGCCTTGAGCATTTCGGACGGGCCGGTGACAGCTTCGTCGCGACGGATGACAAGGTTACGGATAACGGCATCGTTGTAACGGAAGCTGTCTTCCAGCTCGGCCAGGGCCTTGCCGGTGCACTCCACGTTCAGCATCACGTAGTGAGCCTTGTGAACGTTGTTGATGGCGTAGGCCAGCTGGCGACGGCCCCAGTCTTCCAGGCGGTGGATCTTGCCACCGTCTTCTTCGATCAGCTTGGTGTAACGCTCGACCATGCCGCCGACTTGCTCGCTCTGATCCGGGTGGACCAGGAAGATGATTTCGTAATGACGCATGAATGCTCCTTACGGGTTGTAGCCTGCCGGGAAACCGGTCAGACAAGGAGTGAATAATTACGGGTGCATTGCCTGGACGGGCATCGAGAACCTGCCGTCCGGGCAAGGGGCGCAATTGTAGAGAAGGGCCTGAATGAGCGCAAGGCAATTGGCGAATATTTGACCAGCCGACGATTGGGCATGCCTTCCACACCCAGCGCCAACGGACGACCGATTCGCTTGAGCCAATCAGCCCTTGCGCTGGCGCACGGCTTCAAACAGGCAGACACCCGTGGCTACCGATACATTGAGACTGCTGACACTGCCGGCCATGGGCAGCTTCACCAGGTGATCGCAATGCTCGCGGGTCAAGCGGCGCATGCCCTTGCCCTCGGCGCCCATTACCAGCACCAGCGGGCCGGTGAGGTCCTGCTGGTAGATCTCTTTCTCCGCCTCGCCAGCGGTGCCGACGATCCACAAGCCGCGCTGCTGGAGTTTCTCCAGGCTGCGGGCCAGGTTGGTCACCGCCACCAACGGAATCACCTCGGCGGCGCCGCAGGCCACTTTGCGCACCACCGGAGTCAGGGTGGCGGCCTTGTCCTTGGGGATGATCACGGCCAGCGCGCCCGCGGCATCCGCGGTGCGCAGGCAGGCGCCGAGGTTATGCGGGTCGGTGACGCCATCGAGTACCAGCAGCAGCGGATGACCCTCGTGACGGTCGAGCAGCTCGTCAAGCATGGCTTCGCCCCAGACCTGGCTAGGACTCACTTCCGCCACCACCCCCTGGTGCACACCTTCGACCCAGGCGTCGAGCTCCTTGCGCTCTGCGGCACCCACCGCTACCCGGTGCTGGCTAGCCAGCTCGAGCAGGGTTTGCAGGCGCGGTTCACTGCGCCCCTCCGACAGCCAGATCTGCTTGACCCGACGCGGGTGATGCCGCAACAACGCTTCCACGGCATGAACACCGTAGATCTTTTCCAACTGACTCATGATTTGGCCTTGGTCTTGCGCGAGCCTGCCTTGGAAGGCCCCTTGCGATGCTTGGTGGGCTTGTCGGCGCCCGACTTCGCCGGGCTGTGTCGCGCCTCGCTCATCAGCGCTTTCTTCATTTCCCGGCTTTTGCGTACTTCCGCATTGTTGGCCGCCGCATGGGAGGCGCGGTAGGCATCGTCCACGGCAGGATCCTTGCCAGCCTTGCGCTTGCGCGGCTGCGCGGGTTCAGCCACCGGCACGCTGGCGGGTGCCGGCTCGGCGCCGGCCTTGGCTGCCCTGCGACCAGCGCTGCCACCGGCGCGGGCGCCAGTCTTCTCGGCCTGCTTGTCTGCCAGCTCGAAGTCGATCTTGCGCTCATCCAGGTCAACGCGCATGACCCGGACCTGCACGCTGTCGCCCAGGCGGAAGCTACGGCCGGTACGCTCGCCGGTGAGCCGATGATGGACCTGATCGTAGTGGTAGTAATCACCGGGCAGCGCGGTGACGTGCACCAGGCCTTCGATGTAGATATCGGTCAGTTCCACGAAGATGCCGAAGCCGGTCGTGGCCGTGATCACACCCGGGAATACCTCGCCTACCCGGTCTTTCATGAACTCGCACTTGAGCCAGTTGACCACGTCGCGGGTGGCCTCATCGGCCCGGCGCTCGGTCATCGAGCATTGTTCGCCGAGCTGGTCCAGCGCGGCCTCGTCATAAGGGTAGATGCGAGCCTTGGGCATAGGCGCCGCGCCAGCGCGCACCACATGGGGCGTTTCACGCTTGGAGCGGATCACGCTGCGGATGGCCCGATGCACGAGCAGGTCCGGATAGCGGCGAATCGGCGAGGTGAAGTGGGTATAGGCCGGGTAATTCAAGCCGAAGTGGCCTTGGTTCTCGGACGTATACACCGCCTGGCTCAAGGAGCGCAGCATCACCGTCTGGATAAGCTGGAAGTCCGGACGATCCTTGATGCCTTCGAGCAAAGCCTGGTAGTCCTTGGGCGATGGGCCGTCCTTGCCTTTATGCAGGGACAGCCCCAGCTCACCTAGGAAGGTACGCAGCTTCTCCAGGCGCTCTGGCGGCGGGCCGTCGTGAACGCGATAAAGCGCAGGAATCTCATGCTTTTGCAGAAACTCGGCGGTGGCCACGTTGGCCGCCAGCATGCACTCCTCGATCAGCTTGTGGGCATCGTTGCGAGTCGTCGGGCGAATTTCGGCGATCTTGCGCTCGCTACCGAAGATGATACGGGTTTCCTGGGTTTCGAAGTCGATGGCGCCACGGGCATGACGGCCCGCCAGTAACACCTGGTAAAGCGCATACAGCTGCTTGAGGTGCGGCAGCACTTCGCCGTACTCACCGCGCAGGGCCTTGGCCTCGGCGGTACGCGAGTGTTCCAGCATGGTGCTGACCTTGTTGTAGGTCAGGCGCGCATGTGAGTGGATCACCGCCTCGTAAAACTTGTAGTCGACCATCTGTCCTGACTTGGAGATGGTCATTTCGCAGACCATGGCCAGGCGGTCGACGTGAGGGTTCAAGGAACACAGCCCGTTGGACAACTCCTCGGGCAGCATGGGGATCACTCGCTCCGGGAAATACACCGAGTTGCCCCGCACCTGGGCCTCGTCATCCAGCGCCGAACCGATCTTCACATAGCTGGACACATCGGCAATGGCCACATACAGCCGCCAGCCCCCGGAAAACATCTTGATGCGACCTTTCGGCTCGCAATACACCGCATCGTCGAAATCGCGGGCATCTTCACCGTCGATGGTCACGAAAGGCAGGTGGCGCAAGTCCACCCGGTTGGCCTTGTGCTTCTCTTCCACCTCCGGCTTGAGCCGCGCGGCTTCCTTCTCCACTGCTTCCGGCCATACATGGGGAATGTCGTAGCTGCGCAGTGCCACGTCGATTTCCATGCCGGGGGCCATGTAGTTGCCGAGCACCTCTACCACGTCGCCCTGGGGCTGGAAGCGTGCGGTAGGCCAGTGGGTGATCCTGATTTCCACGAACTGGCCGATACGGGCACCGCCATTGCGGCCCGGGGTCACCAGCACTTCCTGCTGGACCTTGGGGTTGTCGGCCTGGACGAAGCCGATGCCGCCTTCCTCGAAGTAGCGGCCTACGATGGTTTCATGGGCACGGCTGACTACTTCGACCAGGGCGCCTTCGCGGCGGCCACGGCGATCCAGGCCGGAAACCCGAGCCAAGGCACGATCGCCATCGAAGACCAGACGCATCTGCGCCGGACTCAGGAAAAGATCGTCGCTGCCGTCATCGGGGATGAGGAAGCCGAAACCGTCGCGGTGACCACTGACCCGGCCGGCGATCAGGTCCAGCTTGTCCACCGGCGCGTAGGTGCCCCGCCGCGTATAGATAAGCTGGGCGTCGCGTTCCATGGCACGCAACCGGCGGCGCAGGGCTTCAATCTGGTCGTCAGTCTCCAGGCCGAATTCCTCCACCAGCTCCTCGCGGCTCGCAGGGGAACCGCGTTCGCCGAGGTGGTGCAGAATCAGTTCACGGCTAGGGATGGGGTTTTCGTATTTTTCCGCTTCACGAGCGGCCTCGGGATCGAGGGACTGCCAATCGGCCATTAGAGAGTGTTCACCTTGTGTGATATGCAAGTTAGTTTGGCATACCCCCGGGAAAACCGGAAATTCCAGCCTTTGGCAATCAACCGATGACGAACCGGAATTTTTTTGCTTTCAGGGGTTTACACCTTATGGTGACGACCGTATAGTGCGCGCCATCGACGACGCAAGTGGTCGATATGCCCAGATGGTGAAATTGGTAGACACGCCAGCTTCAGGTGTTGGTGGCCTTACGGCCGTGGAAGTTCGAGTCTTCTTCTGGGCACCATATTCAAACACGAGCCTACCTGAGTCCTCGTGATTCCAAAAGCCCGCGAAAGCGGGCTTTTGCGTTAGAGCCAAAACTGGCCTGCTGCCTTTCTTTCCAATTAGGGCTTTACAGTGCATTGGTGCTGCCGTATAGTGCGCGCCATCGAAGACGCCAGTCCTCGATATGCCCAGGTGGTGAAATTGGTAGACACGCCAGCTTCAGGTGTTGGTGGCTTTACGGCCGTGGAAGTTCGAGTCTTCTCCTGGGCACCATATTCAAGCGTTATCGCTGTAAAAAAAGCCCGCCCAGATGCGGGCTTTTTTGTGGGCACAGGAAACGGCAAGCCCCCTCATATCCGCATCTGAGAAGCGATCTCCTTTATACTCGCCATCATTTTCGTAACGAGGAGATATGCCCGGATGTCAATGCGCATTGCTTTCCTGCGTCTTTGTGCCTTGCCAACCCTGGCGCTGGCCCTATGCCTGGGCACTGCCCAAGCCGCGGATACCCCTACCCTGACGCTGTACAACGGCCAGCATAAAGAACTGGGCGAGGCCATTGCCAAGGCCTTCGAAGCCAGCACCGGCATCCATGTGAATGTGCGCAAGGGCAGCAGCAACCAGCTGGCTAGCCAGATCATGGAGGAAGGCGATCGCTCGCCCGCTGACGTGATCTACAGCGAAGAGTCGCCGCCGCTCAATGCCCTGGGCGAAAAAGGCTTCCTGGCCGCGACCGACAAGGCGACCCTGGACGCCCTGCCAGCGGAATATGTGGCCCAGGATGGCACCTGGATCGGCATCACCGCGCGGGTACGGGTCGTGGCCTACAACCCCAGCCTGGTCGATGAAAAGGACCTTCCGCCTACGGTCATGGATTTCGCCCAGCCCCAATGGAACGGCAAGATCGGCTTCGTTCCCACCAGCGGCGCCTTCCAGGAACAAGCCGTGGCCGTGTTGCGGCTCAAGGGCGAAGACGCCGCCGAAGAGTGGCTGACCGGCCTGAAGGCCTATGGCAAGACCTACGCCAACAACATGGTGGCTATCAAGGCCGTCGAAAATGGCGAAATCGCCGCTGTGCTGGTGAACAACTATTACTGGTACGCTTTGAAGAAAGAAAAGGGCGACCTGAAATCGCGCCTGTACTACTTCAAGAACAAAGACCCGGGCGCCCTGGTCAGCATTTCCAGCGCGGCGGTGGTCAAGGCCAGCAAGCATCCCCAGCAAGCCCAGCAACTGCTGGCCTGGATGACCAGCGAGGAAGGCCAGCGGGTCATTACCCGGGCACAGGCTGAATACCCGCTGCGCAAGGGCATGGTTTCCGACCAGGGCCTCAAGCCCTTCGAAGAGCTGGAGGCGCCGGATATCACGCCAGCGCAGATCGGCAATGCTGAAGAAGCCCTGGATCTCGAACGCGATGTTGGCCTGAACTGATGACCGCTCAGGCACCGCTTCCCTCGCCAACCCAGGCTGGGCGAAACATCCCGATAAAAAGGCCTTCCGCCTGGCTGGTGGCACCGGTGCTCCTGCTGGTAGGGCTGAGCCTGCTACCGCTGGCCTATGTCAGCATCCGCACCGCCGAGGCTGGCTGGCACGACATCAGCCGCTTGCTGCTGCGGCCGTATGTCTACAACCTGCTGGTCAATACCCTCGTGTTACTGGCCGGGGTGACAGCGGCATGCGCGATAGCGGGTACGTTGCTCGCATGGCTGCTGGAACGCACCAACCTCTGGGGTCGCCGCGCATGGGGGGTAATCCTCTGCCTACCCTTTGCGGTGCCGTCGTTCGTTTCCAGCTTCACCTGGGTTTCGCTGAGCTCGGGGTTCGAGGGCCTGGGCGGTGCCATTTTGGTAATGAGCCTGTCCAAATACCCTCTGGTGTTCTTGCCCGTGGCGGCCACCCTGCGCAACCTCGACCATTCCCTGGAAGAGTCCGGGCGACTGCTCGGGGCCACGCGCAGACAGCTGTTCTTCCGAGTGACCTTGCCGCTGTTGTGGCCAGCCATCCTCGCCGGCAGCCTGTTGATCGCCCTCCATATGCTGGTGGAATTCGGCGCCCTGGCGATCCTTAATGTGCGCACTTTCACAACGGCCATTTACCAGCAATTCGAGCTTGAATTCAGCAATGCCAATGCAGCCATGCTGTCGGCCGTGCTGCTGGTGCTATGCATGGGCTTTCTCTGGCTTGAATTGAAGGCACGTGGCCGTGCGCGCCATGTTCGGACCGGCCAGGGCGTAGCTCGCCGCGCCGCGCCGCTGCGCCTGCCCGCCTGGTGCATTCCTCTGGCTCAAGGTTTTTGCCTGGCCCTGGCCATTCTCGGTAGCGGCGTCCCCTTGGCGATGCTGGGCTACTGGTTGGTACAGGGCACCTCGGCGGCCTTCCCGGCGCTTGCCATCGGCAAGGCCATGTTGTCCTCACTGGGGCTCTCCCTGGCCGGCGCCGCCGTGTGCCTGGCGCTGGCGTTGCCCGTGGGGCTGCTGGTTGTGCGCTATCGCGGCCCCCTGGCACTCTGGGCTGAGCGCCTGCCGTACTTGCTGCATGCCCTGCCGGGGCTGGTAATTGCCCTGACCCTGGTCTACTTCGCGCTGCACTTCGTGCCCGCGCTCTACCAGACCACGCTGCTATTGATCATCGCTTACGCCCTGCTCTTCCTGCCCCTGGCCCAAGGCCCCGTACGTACGGCCCTGACCAAGGCCGCGCCCCAGCTGGAGGAAGCCGCTCGCACGCTGGGCGTCGGCGCGTTGGCGGCATTCTGCAAAGTAACCTTGCCAATCATTTTCCCGGCCTTGGCGGCCGCCTTTGCGCTGGTATTCCTAGATGCCATGAAAGAGCTGACTGCCACACTGCTGCTCAGCCCCACCGGAACTACCACCCTGGCAACGGAGGTATGGTCACATACCTCCAACATGGAATTCGCCGCCGCCGCGCCCTTCGCCGCGCTGCTCATCCTGGTGTCCGGCCTGCCGGTCTACCTGCTGACGACGCGCATGTACCTCAAGCGCGGCTAGGGCTAGGCGCGGAACTGCCCCAGGCTGCGACGCAATTGCCCGGCTAGGTGATCGAGCACCTTACTGCTGGCCGTCGTTTCCAGAACCACCTGGGCGGATTCTTCCGCCTGGGCGTGGATGACTTCCACCCGCCCTTTCACTGCCTGGGCCCCCTGAGCCTGATGCTGGGCCGCGCGGGTGGCCAGGTCGATGGCAGCATGCACCTGCTCTACCGAGGCCTGCACCCGCTGCTGCAACTGAGCGGCGTCGCGTAGCACCAACAGCCCTTCGCTGGCTTGCCGACCGGCCTGGCCGATGGCAGTCACCGCCTCGCGGGCGCCCGCCTGCAGCGCGCCAATGTGCGCCTGGATGTCTCCCGTCGAACTTTGCGTCTTGCTGGCCAACGCTCGCACTTCGTCCGCCACCACGGCGAAGCCGCGCCCGGTTTCGCTTGCCCGCGCCGCTTCGATGGCCGCATTGAGCGCCAACAGGTTCGTTTGCTCGGCGATGCCATGGATCACCGTAAGCACGACTTCGATTTGCTGGCTTTGCTCAGCCAGCCGCTCGATGACTTCAGCACCGGCCTGCACTTGCCCGGCCAGCGTCTCGATCAGGTGCCCTACCTGGGCGGAGGCCCTGGTATTGGCCTCGGTAGCCTGACGAATCTCAGCGACCTGGCGCAACGCGGCCTGCATGGCCACGCTCTCGGCCTCGGCTTCATCAGCCATGCGCGTCAAGGCCTGCAGGCTGGCTGCCACCTCATCGCGCTGGCGCTCGGCCGCGGCATCAGCCCCTTGGCTTCGTTGGGTCATGGCACCGATTTCCTGTCCCGTACGCTGGGCCACTTCCCCAGCCTCGCGCACGATAGGTTGCAACTTGGCGACGAAACGGTTGACCGCACCGGCCATATCGCCGATTTCATCCTTGCTGTCCAAGGCAACCCGTTTGGTCAGGTCGCCTTCCCCGGCCGCAAGATCATCCAAAGCGGCGATCAGCAATCGTAGCTTGCTCACTACCCTATGCCCGAGCACCACCGCCAGCACGAGCAGAACGCCCAGTGCCACCACTGTCAGTCCAAGGCCGATCCGCCAGCGCAGCACCCCAGCGGCCTCGCTGACCGCCTGGTGCGTATTGGCCTGCATGGCCTGGGCAGCGCCCTGTGCGCTTTGCAAACGGTCGCGCAGAACCTTGGAACTCTCAGTCGCCGCTGCGGCGACGCTGTCCCCCACCAGCTGGTCGCCGCTGGCGATCAGGTCCTTGAAGCGTTTGTCCAGGGCGACCAGTTGCGCGTCTACCCCGGCGGTGGACACCCCCATGCGGACCTTGCCGATCTCGGCGCCATTGGGCGCGATGGAGGCCTCCACGTAATACACGGCGGGATCATTGCGTGCCGCGTCCAGAACCTTCTCCAGCGGGCGTTCGCCCTGCCCCTTGGCAATCAGCGCCTGGTTGATCGGGTTGTCCCGATTCAGGTAGCGGGTCAAGTGCTGACCGCTGGCATCGTCGTAGATGACGAAGAGCACCGCGGGATTACGCTGGGCACGGCGGGCGAATTCTGAAAGGGTAGGAATATCATTGTCCCAGATGGCCCGCGGCGCCACCGAGGCCAACAGCTCGGCCATGTCATTGGCTGATTCCCTGAGGCTTTGTTCCAGGCTCGCCCGCACCTGCTTCTGCTCATCGCCGAGCCGACTGGATAGCCCGGCGGCCAGGCGCTGGCGCGTGCTCGCAGAGAGTTTATCCAGGCTGGTGCCAAGGTCCTGCTCAGCCTGCTCCAGTTCATCGCCGAGACGCTTCCCGTCAGCACCCAGGCGCGCGCCCAGGTCTGCCTCCAGGGCAGTCACCGTGCTCCGTGTCAGGGCCACGGCGACCAACACTTGCACCAGAAGCGCTATGCCGAGTGCAATAAAGACGGGACGCAGCAAACGGCTGCGTAAGAGCGAAAGGATGGCAGACACGGGAAGTCCTCGAATAGCGCGCCATTAAAACTCTGGCACCTGTGTTATTCGATCTTTCCAGCAAAGCCCGTGCCGGACAGCGGACAAAAACGAAAAAGGGCCCGGTAAAGGGCCCTTTGCGTCAAGCACGATGGTTTCAGGCGAAGGGGTGACGCAGCACGATGGTTTCGTTGCGATCCGGACCCGTCGAGATAATGTCGATCGGGGCCCCCACCAACGCCTCGACGCGCTTGATATAGGCACGAGCATTGGCAGGCAGTTCTTCGAGGGTCTTGGCGCCAACCGTAGATTCAGTCCAGCCCGGAACATCTTCGTAGACTGGCTTGAGCCCAAGGTAGCTGTCAGCATCGGTTGGTGCATCGATGACGGCGCCGTCGGCGTTCTCGTAACCCACACAGATCCGGATGGTTTCCAGGCCGTCGAGTACATCGAGCTTGGTCAGGCATAGCCCGGAGATGCTGTTGATCTCGATGGCGCGACGCAGGATGACGGCATCGAACCAGCCACAACGGCGAGCGCGCCCGGTAGTGGCACCAAACTCGTGACCCTGCTTGGCCAGGTGAGCGCCAACCTCGTCGAACAGTTCGGTGGGGAACGGCCCGGAACCCACGCGAGTGGTGTACGCCTTGGTGATCCCCAGGATGTAGTCTAGGTACATCGGGCCGAAACCGGAACCGGTGGCGATGCCTCCGGCGGTGGTGTTCGAGCTGGTCACGTAGGGGTAGGTGCCATGGTCGATGTCCAGCAGCGAACCCTGGGCCCCTTCGAACATGATGTCCTTGTCTGCCTTGCGCAGGGCGTGCAGCTCGGCGGTAACGTCCTGCATCATCGGCTCGAGCTGGTCGGCATAGGCCATGCACTCATCCAGGGTCTTCTGGAAATCGATGGCCGGTTCCTTGTAGTAATTGACCAGCACAAAGTTGTGGTAGTCCAGCAATTCGCCCAGCTTGGCGGCGAAACGCTCACGGTGGAACAGGTCGCCGACCCGCAGGCCACGACGCGCCACCTTGTCTTCGTAGGCTGGGCCAATGCCGCGGCCGGTGGTGCCGATCTTCTGTTCACCACGGGCTTTCTCACGGGCCTGGTCCAGCGCCACGTGATAGGACAGGATCAGCGGACAGGCCGGGCTGATGCGCAGGCGATCACGCACTGGAACGCCCTTTTCTTCCAGCTTGATGATTTCACGCATCAAGGCATCAGGGGCAACGACCACGCCGTTGCCGATCAGGCATTTGACGCCTTCGCGCAGGATGCCCGAGGGTATCAGGTGCAGCACGGTCTTCTCGCCGTTGATCACCAGCGTGTGACCAGCATTGTGGCCACCCTGGTAACGGACGACCGCGGCGGCATGTTCGGTGAGCAGATCGACGATCTTGCCTTTGCCCTCATCACCCCACTGGGTGCCCAGGACCACGACATTCTTACCCATAACACTTGTCCTCATTGGCGCAAACTTGGTGCCGGCCTAAGCCGGCGTGAACTCAGGAAATCAGCGGTGCCACTTGCCAGCTACCGCCCTGCAGAATGAGTTGGCGATCGCAGCCCGCCTCGGCTGCCGCCGCGCTCGCCTGGCCAGGCAAGGCCTGGACCACGCGCTGGCCTTCACCACGTAACCGGCAGGCCAGCTGCCAGAGCGCGGCATCGGTGCTGTCCGGCATCCAGATGCCGCCACTGGGCAGCTCCACTTCCGCCTGGCCCAGGGTCACGAGGGTCTTCAGGTCGGTAGAGAAGCCGGTGGCCGGACGCGCGCGACCGAAATCGGCGCCGAAGTCATCATAGCGGCCGCCCTGGGCGATCGACTGGCCCACACCTGGAACGAAGGCGGCGAATACCACGCCGGTGTGGTAGTGGTAGCCACGCAATTCGCCCAGGTCGAAGTACATGGGCAAGCCTGGGAAGCGCGCGGACAGGCGCTCGGCCAGTTCCAGCAGCTCATCCAGCGCGGCCAGGACGGGCGCGGGGGCGCCACCGAGTATTTCCCGAGCCTGCCCCAGCACGGAGCGGTCGCCGGAAAGGTTGACCAGCGCACGAAGCATCCGGGCCGGGCCTGCGCTCACGCCTGCGGTGAGCTCGAACACCTCGTCGGTGGCCTTGCGCTGCAGAGCATCGAACAGGCGTTGCTCGGTATCGCCGGACAATCCCGCGGCACGGGCCAGCCCTCGGTAGATACCGACGTGACCGAGATCCATGTGAACCTGAGACACTTGCCAAAGCTCGAGCATGGCCAGCATCAGGCTGATCACTTCCAGGTCGCTGCCAATGCTGGCATCGCCGTAAAGCTCCGCGCCCAGCTGGATAGGGCTGCGCGACGTGGAGAGCGCGCGGGGATTGGCATGCAGGACACTACCGGCATAGCAAAGGCGACTCGGCCCTTCGCGCTGCAACGAATGAGCGTCGATACGGGCGACCTGGGGGGTGATGTCGGCACGGAAGCCCATCTGGCGTCCGGACAACGGATCGACAACCTTGAAAGTACGCAGGTCCAGGTCCTGGGAAGCTCCCACCAGGAGCGATTCCAGGTACTCGATATGCGGCGTTACGACGAATTCGTAGCCCCAGCGCTGGAACAGATCCAGTACCTGACGCCGCGCAACCTCGATGCGCGTGGCCTCAGGTGGCAATACTTCCTCGATACCATCTGGCAGCAGCCAGCGGTCTACCGTCGCCATTACCCCTTCCCCTTTGTTCCGGGCGGCGCGCCTCGCGGCCCGCCTTTGAGTGAAGCAGATACTGCCGCGCAGGCGCGAAAACCATAGCGCATGGGGCGCCACGGGGCAGTGTCCTCGAAAAACCTTGTGGCCTGCCGGTCAGCGACCTCGCAGACGCAAAAAAGCCGGGAATTTCCCGGCTGCCGCATCATACACCGGATTGACGCGAGGTTCACCCCGCCAGGCAATGACCTGCCCAGCGGGGCTCAGCTCACGGCTTGACGCGTTCCATGTAGCGGAAGAACTCGCTGGAAGGGTCGAGCACCATCACGTCGCCCTTGCTGGAGAAGCCTTCCTTGTATGCCTGCAGGCTGCGATAGAACCCATAGAATTCCGGGTCCTGGCTGTAGGCCTTGGCATAGATGGCCGCCGCTTGAGCGTCGCCGTCACCGCGTACTTCCTCGGATTCGCGATACGCCTCGGCCAGCAGCACACGCCGCTGGCGATCAGCGTCGGCACGAATGCCCTCGGCCAGCTCGTTACCCTTGGCGCGGTGCTCGCGGGCTTCGCGTTCACGCTCGGTGCTCATGCGCTCGAACACGCTGCGGTTGACTTCCTTGGGCAGGTCGATGGCCTTGACCCGCACATCCACCACTTCGATACCCAGTTCCTGATCCGCCATGCGGTTGAGCGAGGCGGTGATGTCGGCCATGAGCGCGTCGCGCTCCCCGGACACCACTTCATGCAGGGTACGCTTGCCGAACTGGTCCCGCAGGCCCGATTCCAGGCGACGCGCCAGGCGCTCGTCAGCCGTGGCCTTCATGCCGGCGGTGGAGGTGTAGAAGCGATCCGCGTCCTTGACTCGCCACTTGGCGTAGGCATCCACCATCACGGCTTTCTTTTCCAGGGTGAGGAAGCGCTGGGTAGGCGCATCCAGGGTCATCAGCCGGGCATCGAAGCGGCGGACCTGGTTCATGTAGGGAACCTTCATGTGCAGGCCAGGCTGCACATTCGCGTCCACCACACGACCGAACCGCAGCAGCACGGCACGCTCGGTTTGCGAGACGATATAGAAGCTGTTCCACAAGACCACAGCGACCACCACGCCGATCACGAGCGCGATTACAGATCTGTTGCTCATCAGCGGCTCTCCCTCGTACGCAATTCACGCTGCTGCTGTTGCAGGTCCGCCGCGCTGCGACCGGCGGCGTCCGACGCTGGCGCCGCCGAAGGCTGCGCTGGCGATGCCGACCGGCTCTTGTCCATCAGCTTGTCCAGCGGCAAGTAGAGCATGTTGTTCTGCCCCTTGCCGGAAACCAGTACCTTGCTGGTGTTGCTGTACACCTCCTGCATGGTTTCTAGGTACAGACGCTCGCGCGTGACGTCCGGCGCCTTGCGGTACTCGGCCAGCAGCTTGCTGAAGCGGTCCGCCTCACCCTTGGCGCGGGAAACGACTTCATCCCGGTAGCCGTTGGCGTCCTCGATGATTCGCTGTGCCTGGCCACGGGCCTCGGGCACCACGCCATTGGCGTAGGTTTCCGCCTGGTTGCGGGCACGCTGTTCGTCCTCGCGGGCCCGGATCACGTCGTCGAAGGCTTCCTGCACCTCGCGAGGCGCGGCGGCGCTCTGCACGTTGACCTGGGTCACGCTGATGCCGGTGCCATAGGTGTCGAGGAAGCGCTGCAGGCGCTCCTTGATTTCCCCGGCCATCTGCACCCGGCCCTCGGTGAGCACCTGGTCCATGGCGGTGGAGCCCACCACATGGCGCAGCGCGCTGTCGGTGGCGTGCTGGAGGCTGATCTCCGGCTGATCCACGTTGAGCACGAAGTCCTTGAGGTTGGTGATCTTGTACTGGACGGTGAGCGGCACTTCGACGATGTTCTCGTCCTCGGTGAGCATCTGGCCCTGCTTGCTGTACGCTCGTTCGCGAGTCACGTTCTCGAGGAACTTGCGGTCGAAGGGCGGGAAATAGATGTTCAGGCCCGGCCCTACGGTTTCGTGGTATTTACCGAAACGCAGGATGACCGCCTGCTCCTGTTCGTCAACCACATAGACCGCGCTGTACAGCCAGATGGCGGCCAGCACGGCAAGGCCGATGCCCAGCAAGCCCAGCCCGCCGCCCTTGGAACCCGCAGGCTCGCCGCCGCGGCGCTTGCCGCCACCGAACAGGCCATTGAGGCTTTCTTGCAGCTTGCGGAAGGCTTCGTCCAGATCCGGTGGCCCCTTGCGATCGCCACCACGGCGGCCGCCCCACGGATCCTGGTTGTTCGAGTTGCCACCCGGCTCATTCCAAGCCATAGCGCTCTCCATCAGATAAAGCTAAGACGCGCCCACGGCGCGTCGGCCAATGCTACAGAATGCCGCCCTTCCCGACCAAACCAACCCGGAAAGCTTTTATTGCAAAGTGTGTTCTCGAATGAACTCTTCTGGCACCAGGCCTTCCCGACTGACCAGTCGGTTGAGTTCTACTCGAGGCAAGCGAACTTCCAGCAGGCTCGCGCCGCTTTCATCATGAGTTTCACCCTGCACCGCGTTCGCGGAGAACAACTGAGCGCGCAAGCGCCCCAGCCCCTGCGGCAAGCGCAGCGTCGCCACGAAAAGATCTTCGCCGAGCAGCTCGGCCACCGCCTTGCCAACCAGTTCCAGGCCCAGCCCTTCCCGGGCCGACACCCAGACGCGCTGCGGCTTGTCATCCTCGCCGCGCTGGATATGCGGCTCCACGCCTTCAAGCAGGTCGAGCTTGTTATAGACCTCCAGGATCGGCAAGCCCTCGGCGCCGATCTCGGTCAGCACTGCCATCACCTGCTCCACCTGGGCCATGCGTTCCGGCTCGTGGGCGTCGATGACATGCAGCAGCAGGTCGGAGCTGGCCGACTCTTCCAGGGTAGCGCGAAAGGCCTCTACCAGCTTGTGCGGAAGGTGACGAATGAAGCCCACGGTATCGGCCAGCACGATCGGCCCGATATCCCCAAGCTCCAGCCGGCGTAGCGTCGGGTCGAGGGTAGCGAACAGCTGGTCGGCTGCGTAGACGTCGGACGCGGTGATCGCGTTGAACAAGGTGGACTTGCCGGCGTTGGTGTAGCCCACCAGGGATACCGAGGGAATGTCGGCGCGCTTGCGGCCACGCCGGGCCTGCTCGCGTTGGCTGCGGACCTTCTCCAGTCGTGCCTTGATCTGGCGAAGGCGTACACGCAGCAGGCGGCGGTCGGTTTCCAGCTGGGTTTCACCCGGTCCGCGCAGGCCGATACCCCCTTTCTGCCGCTCCAGGTGCGTCCAGCCCCGCACCAGTCGCGTGCTCATGTGCTCCAACTGGGCCAGCTCCACCTGGAGCTTGCCTTCATGGGTACGGGCGCGTTGGGCGAAGATGTCGAGGATCAGCCCCGTGCGGTCGAGCACGCGGCATTCGAAGGCGCGCTCGAGGTTGCGCTCCTGGCTGGGCGTGAGGGTGTGATTGAAGATCACCAGGTCGGCTTCGCCGGTTTTCACCTGGTCGCGAAGCTCTTCGACCTTGCCGGTACCGATCAGGTACTTGGCGGTCGGCTGATGTCGGGAAACGCTGATGAAAGCGACCGTCTGGGCGCCGGCCGAGGTCGCCAGCTCCTGAAACTCCTGCGGGTCTTCGCGCGCCTCAGGGTCTTGTCCATCCAGATGAACGAGAATGGCTCGTTCACCACCACCATGGCGCTCGAAGAACAAAGCAGGCTCCTATCAGGCGTTTCCAGGCTCGGCGTCGTTGTGCTCGGCATCGCCAGCACTAGGCAGGCGAATGGCGCGTACAGGAACGACGGTAGAGATAGCGTGTTTGTAGACCATCTGGCTGACGGTGTTCTTGAGCAGGATCACGAACTGGTCGAAGGATTCGATGGTGCCCTGCAATTTGATACCGTTGACCAGATAGATCGAAACCGCGACTTTTTCTTTACGCAAAGTGTTCAGGTAAGGGTCTTGTAGCGAATGCCCTTTTGACATGTGCCGCACTCCTTTAAGGATCAATAATAAAACTGCTAAAAATAGTAGCTGACCGGCTTTCCCCCAAGGATAGACGGCAACGCAAGACTCAGCTCAATATGGAGATCGAGCCAAGGTATTTCAAGGACTGCGTCAGATTGTCGCGAGCCAGGCTGTCGAGCCAGTGGAGGTCCTGCCAGCCGCGCAACCAGGTGAACTGCCGCTTGGCCAGCTGGCGAGTCGCGATGATGCCGCGCTCTTTCATTTCAGCGGCGGTAAGCCCGCCATCCAGATGCTCCCACACTTGCCGGTACCCTACCGCCCTGATCGAGGGGAGGCCGGGATGCAAGTCTTCCCTGTCACGCAATCGTCTGACCTCGTCCACGAAGCCCTGTTCAAGCATTTGTTCAAAGCGCTGGGCGATACGCGAATGCAACAGCGATCGCTGCGCCGGCGCGATGGCCAGGCTGGCGACAGTATAGGGCAATTGCGGCTGCGCCGATGCGCCTGCGAGGCCCTTTTCCGCAATTTGCCGCGCGCGCAGGTCGGTCATGCTGACGCCCCCGGCCCGGTAGACTTCCAGGGCACGGATGATGCGCTGGGGATCATTGGGATGGATGCGCGCTGCGGACACTGGATCGACTTGCGCCAGCTCGGCATGCAAGGCGCCCAGCCCCTCGCTGGCAAGCTGTGCTTCCAAGGCCTGGCGCACGGCGGGATCGGCGCTGGGCATGTCTGCCAGGCCATCGAGCAGCGCCCGAAAATACAGCATGGTCCCACCTACCAACAGCGGGATGCGGCCGCGGGCGGTGCTTTGCGCCATGGCCTGAAGCGCGTCGCGGCGAAAGTCCGCGGCCGAGTAGCTGTCGGCGGGGTCGAGAATGTCTACCAGCTGGTGAGGGAAGGCTTCCAGCACCGCCTTCGACGGCTTGGCCGTACCGATGTCCATGCCTCGGTAGACCAGTGCCGAATCGACGCTGATCAGATCGCAAGGCAGTACTCGCGCCAGTTCAAGGGCCAGGTCTGTCTTGCCGGAAGCCGTCGGCCCCATCAGGAAGATGGCCGGGGGCAGGCTATTCATGTCAGCGCCCCCGCAGGAACAGTTTGTCGAGTTCATCCACGCCCAGTTGGGTCCAGGTGGGCCGGCCATGATTGCATTGCCCGCTGCGCTCGGTGGTTTCCATGTCACGCAGCAAGGCGTTCATCTCGGCGATCGCCAGGCGGCGATTGGCGCGCACCGCGCCGTGGCAGGCCATGGTGCCGAGCAGCTCGTTCAAGTGCGCCTGGATGCGATCGCTGGTGCCGTATTCCATCAGGTCAGCCAGCACGTCGGCCACCAGGCGGTTGGCCTCCGCCTGCTTGAGCAAGGCCGGAATCTGACGGATCGCCAGGGTTTCCGGGCCTAGGCGCTGCAACTCGAACCCCAGGCGGGAAAACCACTGGGCATGCTCTTCGGCGCAATCGGCTTCGCGCTGGCTCAGCGCCAGGGCCTCCGGTACCAGCAGCGGTTGCCCGCTGAGCCCTTCGCTGGCCATGGCGACCTTGAGGCGTTCGTACATGATGCGCTCATGGGCGGCATGCATGTCGACCAGCACCAGCCCATGGGCATTTTCAGCCAGGATGTAGATCCCCTTGAGTTGCGCCAGGGCAAAACCCAGGGGTGGAATCTCGCCCTCCTCGGCGGGCAGCGTCGCGCCGGTGGATGCCGCCTCGGGCAAGGGGGCGAAGAAGGCCCGGTAGACGCCCCCCGCCTCTGCCAGCGGCACGGCGGCGGCACGACGCTCGACGCTGCCGGAGTAGTTGCCATTGCCACCGGTGCCCGACGCAGTGCCAAGGTACGACCGGGACTGGAAAACTTCCTGCTGGACCGAGGCCGGACGAGCCGCCAGGGCTATTTCGCCCTGGGGGCCGAATTCACCGGCCACCGCGCCGGACGGGCGCGCCATTGGGGTCACGGCCACGGGCGCGGCAAGCTGGTCTTGCGGCCGTACCTCGGCCAGGCCCCGGTGCAGAGTGCCATAGAGGAAGTCATGCACCATGCGCCCATCGCGGAAGCGCACCTCATGCTTGGTGGGGTGCACGTTCACATCCACCACCGCGGGGTCGACTTCCAGGAACAGCACAAAGGTAGGGTGGCGTCCGTTGAACAGTACATCCCGGTACGCCTGGCGAACGGCGTGGGCGACCAGCTTGTCGCGTACCGCCCGCCCATTGACGAAGAAATACTGCATGTCAGCCTGGCTGCGCGAGAAGGTCGGCAGCCCCACCCACCCCCACAGGCGAAGGCCGCTGCGCTCCACTTCCACCGGCAGTGCCTGCTCGAGGAAGCCCGGCCCGCAGATGACGCCAACCCGACGGGCACGCATGGACTCGTCGTGGGCTTCGTGCAGGCTCAGCACGCTTTTGCCGTTGTGGCGCAGATGGAAAGCGACGTCGAACCGGGCCAGCGCAAGACGGCGGATGACTTCCTGAAGGTGGTCGAACTCGGTTTTCTCGCTCTTGAGAAACTTGCGCCGGGCCGGCGTGTTGAAAAACAGGTCGCGCACTTCCACCGAGGTGCCCACCGGATGGGCGGCCGGCTGAACCCGCGGGGCCATGTCACGACCTTCGGTTTCCACTTGCCAGGCCTCGCTGGCATCTGCCGTGCGCGAGGTCAGCACCAGGCGCGCCACGGAGCTGATGGAGGCAAGGGCCTCGCCGCGAAAGCCCAGGCTCATGACCCGCTCCAGGTCTTCCAGGTCGCGAATCTTGCTGGTGGCATGACGCGCCAGGGCCAGGGGCAGGTCTTCGCTACGGATGCCCGAACCGTCGTCGCGCACCTTGAGCAGCTTCACACCGCCTTGCTCGACTTCCACATCGATACGCCGGGCTCCGGAATCCAGGCTGTTTTCCAGCAGTTCCTTGATGACCGAAGCCGGCCGTTCCACCACCTCGCCAGCGGCGATCTGGTTGGCCAGGCGAGGACTGAGCAGCTCGATGCGCGCGGCCTCGGTCATGGTTGCGCCGCCAAGGCAGCCGAGGGAATGGTCAGCAACTGACCTATTTTCAGGGCATCGCTTTTCAAGTCATTGGCGCTGCGCAGCGCGCTTACCGACACCTGGTAGCGGGTCGCGATCATCGGCAGGGTTTCGCCGCTGCGGACCGTATGCTGGCTTTCCGAACGCGCCAGCTTGCCCGAATCTCGCAGCCAGGCGATGTAGGTACCCGGCGGCGGATTTTGCTCGAAGAATTGCCGTACCCCGGCACGAATGGAACGCGCCAGCGCTTGCTGGTGAGACGTGGAGCGCAGCTTGCTCGATTCGCCGGCATTGGAAATGAAGCCGGTTTCCACCAGGATGGACGGGATGTCAGGCGACTTGAGCACCATGAATGCGGCCTGCTCTACCCGGCTCTTGTGCAAGGTGGTGACCCGGCCGATATTGCTGAGCACCTTCTGGCCCACGTTGAGGCTTGAACTCAGGGAGGCAGTCATGGACAGGTCCAGCAATACCCCGGCGAGCATCCGGTCTTTGTCGTCGAGGCTGACGTTGCCCGCGCCCCCGATCAGGTCGGAGCGGTTTTCACTGTCGGCCAGCCAGCGCGCTGTCTCGGAAGTGGCGCCACGCTCGGACAAGGCGAATACCGACGCGCCATAGGCAGCTGTCGAGGGCGCGGCGTCGGCGTGAATGGAAATGAACAGGTCCGCCCCTTTCTTGCGGGCAATCTCCGTGCGCTGGCGCAACGGAATGAAGTAATCGCCGGTACGGGTCAGCTCAGCGCGGAAGCCTTTCTCTTGGTTGATCTGCCGCTGCAGCTCCTTGGCGATCTGCAGCACCACGTCTTTTTCATGCTCGCCCTTGGAGCCGGACGCGCCTGGGTCTTCCCCGCCATGACCGGCGTCGATGGCGATGATGATGTCACGCTTGCCGTTGGGCACCGGCGCCAGCTTGATCTCGGGTTTGGCCGGTGTTACCGGCAGCGCGGGCGTGGTGGCGATGGTAGGCGGCGGCGCGGGCGGTTCGGCGTCCGAAGGCTGGTCGTAGAGGTCCACCACCAGGCGGTTGCCATATTGCTGATTGGGCGCCAGGGTGAAGCTCTTGGGCGTCAGCGGCTTTTTCAGGTCCACCACCACCCGCAGGTCGGTGGGGGTGCGCTGGGCCGTGCGCACGCTGGTGATTGGCGTATTGGCCGTGGAGACTTTCAATGGCGCGTCCAGGGCAGCGCCATTGATATCGATCACCAGACGATCGGGCGCGGTCAGGGTGAACACGCTGTGCTCCACTGGCCCCGAAAGATCGAAGACCAGCCGGGTATTATCGGGGGCGCGCCACAGCCGCATGCTCTTGACTTGCGTGACGGCCATTGCGTCGACCGCGAATACCGTAAGCCAAAGTCCCACGACCGCGACCAGCGCGCGAATGCGCATATGCTCCCCACCTCTTCATTCAATAACCGGCGCCAGGGCGCCTAACCACGATTCGCCACTTGAGCTGCCGGCGCGCAATTCAAGGCGGCGCCCCTGCTCTTGGGCGCTTATGGTAATGGTCAGGTCAGGCTTTGGCAAAACGCCTTGTCCTTTGGCAGGCCATTCCACCAGGCACAGCGCCTCGCCCTGGAAATAATCGCGGATGCCCATGAATTCCAGCTCTTCCGGGTCGGCCAGACGGTAAAGGTCGAAATGGTAGAGCGACACCCCTTCGAGTTCGTAGGGCTCGACCAGGGTGAAGGTAGGGCTTTTTACCGGCCCGGCGTGGCCGAAACCACGCACGATGCCGCGTGAGAGCGTGGTTTTACCCGCGCCCAGGTCGCCTTCCAGAAACAGGGTGCCCCGGCCGCCGGTCACCTGGGCAAGCCTGCTACCGAGCGCCGTCATCGCTGTTTCGTCCGGCATGAAGAGCGTCAGGCTTTGCATGGGGCTACCTCCTCGAGCAACCGACGAATGGTGGGAATCAGGTCCACAGCGGCCAGGCCGCGCCCTCGCGCGCCTTCAACCTCACCTGCCCGGGCATGTAGCCATACCCCCAGACAGGCCGCCTCGAAGGCTGGCATATGCTGGGCCAGCAAGGCGCCTATCAGGCCGGACAGTACATCCCCCAGGCCGGCGGTGGCCATGGCAGGATGGCCATGGTTACAGACCGCCAGCCGACCTTCTGGCGCGGCGATCAGGCTGCCAGCGCCCTTGAGCACGCAAACCGCCTGATAGGTCCTGGCGAGCGCGCGAACAGCCCCCGGCCGGTCCGCCTGCACCTCCTTCACGGACAGGCCCAGCAGGCGCGCGGCTTCGCCAGGGTGCGGCGTAAGCACAGCCCCTGGTGGCAATTGAACCGCTTTTTCCGCCAACAGGTTGAGCGCGTCAGCGTCCCACACCTGAGCCTTGGGCTGGCCCGCCACTACCGACAGCAGGCTCCGCCCCCAAGCCCCGGTACCAAGCCCGGGGCCAGCCACCAATACGCTGGCCGCGGACAGCAGCGCCGGAAGCTGATTGGCCGAAGCCACGGCCGTGGTCATCACTTCCGGTAAACGCGTCAGTGCTGGCGCCACATGCTCGGCACGGGTAGCCAGGGAGACCATGCCGGCGCCGCTACGTAGCGCGGCTTCAGCCGCCATGAGCGCCGCGCCTCCGGTGCCATGCTCACCTCCGACCACCAATACCCGGCCGAACTGACCTTTGTGAGCCGTCGCCCGACGCGGCTCGGGCTGTGGCAGATTGCCTGGCCGCAGCAGAGTCGCCTGGCCCGCGGCCTCGCCTCCGGAGGCGCTGTCAGCCCCCAGGCTCGCGAATAACAATTGGCCTACATGCGCCGCCGCTTCGCCAGTGAACAAACCGAGCTTGAGGCCAATGAAGGTCAGGGTGAGATCAGCCTGCACCGCACAACCCATGACATGCCCGGTGTCGGCGTTCAGCCCGGAGGGAATGTCCACCGCCAGCACCGGCAGGCCACAGGTGTTGATCGCCTCGATGGCCTGCCGATGCATGCCGCTGACCTCGCGGCTCAGGCCTGTGCCCAGCAACGCATCCACGATCACACCGGCCAAGCGGGCGCCTGGTTTCCAGGGCCGGGCACCGACGCCAGCCTCCCGCGCCCGAGCCAGCGCGGCGGCGGCGTCGCCCCGAGGTTCGTCAGCCCCGGTGAGGGTATAGAGCGTGACCGGCCAACCCGCCTGCCGGGCCAGCGCGGCAATGAGAAAACCATCCCCGCCATTGTTGCCGTTGCCGGCCAGTACGGTCACTTCGTTCGCATCCGGCCAGCGCTCACGCAGGGCTTGCCAGCAGGCATCGGCGGCACGCTCCATCAGGGCCAGCCCCGGAGTGCCGGCGGCGATCAGGCGCGCATCCAGGTCTCGAACCTGGGCGGCGCTATGCAGTACGTCGGGTAAGACGGTGTGGGATAAGGGCATCATGCGACCCTGGGTGTGGATGTCTGGCAGAATTATACCTATCAATGCCTTGGTTTCCCTGTCCATGTCCGCTGTTGCACTCGACCTTGAAGAACTCGCCTCGTCCATCAAGACCTGGGGCCGCGAACTGGGCTTCCAGCAGGTAGGCATCAGTGGCCTGGCCCTGGGCGAGCATGAACAGCACCTGCAGCGCTGGCTGGAGGCTGGCCACCATGGCGAAATGGACTACATGCAGGCTCACGGCAGCAAGCGCTGGCGCCCCGACGAACTGGTACCGGGTACGCTGCGGGTGGTGTCGGTACGCATGGATTACCTGCCAGGCGATACAGGTATGGCCGAGCGGCTGGCCCAGCCGGACAAAGCCTATATCTCCCGCTACGCGCTGGGCCGTGATTACCACAAGGTGGTGCGTAAACGCCTGCAACAGTTGGCGGAGCGGATTCAGACCAGCATTGGCCCCTTCGGTTACCGTGCCTTCGTAGACAGCGCCCCTGTGCTGGAAAAAGCCATTGCCGAACAGGCTGGCCTGGGCTGGATCGGCAAGAACACGCTGGTGCTCAACCGCAAGGCGGGCAGCTATTTTTTCTTGGGTGAGCTCTTCATTGACCTACCCTTGCCGGTAGATCCTCCACAGGCCAGCGAGCACTGCGGCAAATGTCGTGCCTGCCTGGACATCTGTCCTACCAACGCCTTCGTGGGACCCTATCAGCTCGACGCCCGACGTTGCATTTCCTACCTGACCATCGAATACAAAGGCTCGATCCCCGAGGCGTTGCGCCCGCTGATCGGCAATCGGGTATTTGGCTGCGACGACTGCCAGCTGGTTTGTCCGTGGAACCGTTTCGCCCGCCCCACGGGCGAGGCGGACTTCAGCCCTCGGCACGGCCTGGACAACGCTGAGCTGGCCGCCCTGTTCCGCTGGGACGAGCAACAGTTCCTCAGCCAGACTGAAGGCTCCCCGTTGCGCCGGGCCGGTTACGAGCGCTGGCTACGCAACCTGGCGGTGGGGTTGGGCAATGCGCCGACCACCATCGCCGTGGTGGAGGCGCTGCGGGCGCGCCAGGCGGACCCATCGCCATTGGTGCGCGAGCACGTGGCCTGGGCATTGGCGCGCCATGGCGAACCGGTCGCGAGCTAGGCCTTGATGAAGTGCTCGCGATAGTGCTGCAGCTCGGCGATGGAGTCGCGAATGTCATCCAGGGCCAAATGACTGCCACCCTTCTTCAGGCTGTCGCGCACCTGCGGCGCCCACAGGCCAGCAAGAATCTTGAGCGTGGAGACGTCCAGATTGCGGTAGTGGAAGTAACTTTCCAGTTCCGGCATATGGCGGTAGAGGAAGCGCCGATCCTGGCAGATGCTGTTGCCACAGATGGGCGACTTGCCCTTGGGCACCCACTGCTGAAGAAAATCGAGGGTCTGCCGTTCGGCCTCGGCCATTGAAACCTTGCTGTCGCGCACACGCTGGGTCAGGCCGGAGCCGCCATGCTGGCGGGTGTTCCATTCGTCCATTCGAGCCAGTACTTCGTCGCTGTGGTGGATGGCGATGACCGGGCCTTCGGCCAGGGTATTGAGTTCGCTATCGGTGACGATGGTCGCCATTTCGATGATGACATCGGTATCCGGATCCAGGCCGGTCATTTCCAGATCGATCCAGATCAGGTTGGTGGGGTTGAGCATTGAAACCTCCTCGACAAGACTGC
Source organism: Pseudomonas massiliensis (assembly GCF_000826105.1). Taxonomy (GTDB): domain Bacteria; phylum Pseudomonadota; class Gammaproteobacteria; order Pseudomonadales; family Pseudomonadaceae; genus Aquipseudomonas; species Aquipseudomonas massiliensis. The sequence continues at coordinate 121,012 of NZ_CCYK01000005.1, forward strand.
CAAGTGTAGCTTACCGGCGCATGCTAGACTCGCGGCTCGACCCATCGCCCGCAACCGCGCGCCCTCTTTTCCGGTACCTCCATGGCCAAACGCCAGCTCAACCGTCGCCAGGCCTGGCGCATCGATAAAATCCAGAATGAACGCGCCGCCCGTGCTGCCAAGCGCGAGTCCCAAGCCGAGCAAGTGCTGGAAGGCGGTGACCTGGGCCCTGAAGAAACCGGGCTGATCATTGCCCACTATGGCGTACAGGTAGAGGTCGAAGCCCAGCAGGGCGAGCATGCGGGTGAAGTGTTCCGTTGCCATCTGCGCGCCAATCTTCCCGCCCTGGTAACCGGCGACCGAGTGGTATGGCGAGCGGGCAACCAAGGCATCGGCGTGATCGTGGCGCAACTGCCACGCACCACTGAGCTGTGCCGTCCGGATGCACGCGGCCAACTCAAGCCGGTGGCGGCGAACGTCGATTTGATCGTGATCGTCTTCGCGCCCGCGCCGGAGCCCCAGGCCAACCTGATCGACCGCTACCTGGTGGCTGCGGAGCACGCAGGGATTCGCCCACTTCTGCTGCTCAACAAGGCTGACCTGATCGACGCAGGCAACGAAGCACGCCTCAACGACCTGCTCGAGGCCTATCGCCAGCTGGGCTACCCGTTATTGGAAGTGTCGGCTCATCAGGGCGATGGCATGCAACAGCTCAAGGAACGGCTCAAGGGCCATACCAGCGTGTTCGTCGGGCAGTCCGGCGTAGGCAAGTCTTCGCTGGTCAATGCCCTGCTGCCTGATGCCCAGGCCAGGGTAGGCGCGCTATCGGACTGGTCCGGGCAGGGCACCCATACCACCACCACGGCCAAGCTGTTCCACTTCCCCCAGGGCGGCGACCTGATCGACTCGCCCGGTATCCGCGAGTTTGGCCTGGTCCATGTGAGCCGGCAGGACGTGGAGGCCGGCTTCATTGAATTCGCCGACCTGCTGGGGCGCTGCCGCTTCCGCGACTGCAAGCATGACCGCGAGCCTGGCTGCGCGCTGCTCCAGGCACTGGAGGACGGCCGCATCCACCCTCAGCGGATGCACAGCTACCGGGCCATTGTCGCCGGCTTGCCTGACGACCGATATTGAGCGCAGCCGGTCAGGAGGCTCGGCCAGGGAAGGCCCAGCTTCGCTGTTCCACAAGGCTTACAACTGCTTGCCAGCCGGGGCCTCCATCTTCAAGGCACCGCTGTCGAAGATGTTCAGTTTTTCACGCAGCTCCCGTGGTTGCACCGTCGGGTTCTGCTCGGCCAGGCTGCTGGCGCCGGCGCCCGCTGCTGCCGGGGCAGCCGCCCCAGGGGTCGCGGGTGCTGGCGCCGGCGCGCTGGGCGCGGCTGGCGGGGCCGCCGGCTCCTCTGGCTGCTCACCTTCGATATCGCGCTGGGCCTTCTTGGTCAGTACGATGATATCGATACGACGGTTGACCGGATTCAGCGGACTCTTGCGATCGAACAGCGAGGATGAACCGTAGCCTACCACTCGCGCGATCTGCGTTTCCGGGTAGCTGCCCGCCACCAGGGCGCGGCGCGCCGCGTTTGCACGGTTGGCCGACAATTCCCAGTTGCCGAAGTCCGCGCTTGCCGCGTAGGGCTTGGCGTCCGTGTGGCCGCTGATGCTGACCTTGTTCGGCACTTCCTTGATGGTATCGGCCATCGCCAGAAGAATGTCCTCGAAGTAAGGCTTCAGGCGCGCGCTACCCAGGTCGAACATCGGTCGGTTCTCCGCGTCCATGATCTGGATGCGCAGGCCATCCTGGGTGATTTCGAACAGTATCTGGTCCTTGAACTTCTGCAATTGAGGGTTCTCGTCCACCTTGTTCTGCAATTCCTGCAACAGGAGTTCGAGACGGTCCTTTTCCACCTTCTCAGCGATGTTCTGCGCCTCGTCCGGAGTGACCTGGTTCTCCGCCTCCGGCTTGGGCGGTGCCACCTTGGCTTCCGGGTTGAGGGTGTGGTCCGGTGCCAACTGTGGCGACCCACCAAGGTCGATCACATAGGGTGAGCCACTTTCAGTAAAGCCGATCGGGTCCTTGAAGTAACCAGCGATGGCAAGCTTCTGCTCGGGCGTGGCGTTGGACAGCAGCCACAGCACCAGGAAGAAAGCCATCATCGCGGTTGCGAAGTCGGCGAAGGCAATTTTCCAGGCACCCCCGTGGTGCCCGCCGCCAAAGCGCTTTACGCGCTTGACGATGATCGGCTGATTATTTTCCATGGCTTAGCGACCGCGTACTGCTTGTTCCAGCTCAGCGAAGCTCGGACGGTGGGCCGGGTACAGCACCTTGCGTCCGAATTCCACCGCCAGGGTAGGCGGCATGCCAGAGGCCGAGGCCACCAGCGAGGCCTTGATGGCCTCGAACACGTTCATTTCTTCCTTGGCATCATGGCCAAGGCAGGTGGCCAATGGGCCGAAGAAGCCGTAGGCCGCGAGAATACCGAGGAAGGTACCTACCAGCGCCGCGCCCACGTGAGCCCCGATGGCAGCCTTGTCGCCGCTTCCCAGCGAGGCCATGGTAATTACGATACCCAGTACCGCCGCAACGATACCCATGCCGGGCAAACCGTCGGCAACGCCCTGTACGGCATGGGAGGGGTGCTCGAGCTCTTCCTTCATGCTCAGCAGTTCCATGTCGAACAGGCCTTCCAGTTCGTGGGGCGCCATGTTGCCGGAAGACATGATGCGCAGGTAGTCGCAGATGAACGCTGTCATCCGGGCATCATTGAGCACGGCAGGGTACTTGGCGAAGATCGGGCTCGCGGCGGCATCTTCGATATCGCTCTCGATGGCCATCATGCCTTCACGACGGCTCTTGTTGAGGATTTCGTAGACCAGGCCAAGCACTTCCAGATAGAAGGCGTGGGTGAACCGCGACTTGAACATCTTCAAGGACTTCTTGAAGACGGTCATGGTGGCGGAGCCAGGGTTGGCCTGAAGGAATGCGCCAAGGCAGGCACCGCCAATGATCAATACCTCGAAAGGCTGGATCAGGGCCGCGATCTGGCCGCGGGAAAGAACGTATCCACCGAGTACGCTCGCGAATACGACGATGATGCCGATAATTTTAGCCATAGGTCAGGACACTTCGAAACGTGGGAAAACTGGCACGGGGCCGTTTCAATCTCTGCTTCTACCTATCGGCAGAACTGCGCCAGACTATAGTGACGATTCGTTGGGTTGTGTACGAAAAGTCCGTTAGCCAGCGCCGCACCAGAGGAAGCAGGCAAGGAAGCGACGTTCATATTGTCTAGATCGGCCTTGCGTGCAGCTTCTTGACGCCCCTTGGGCATATCGGGCCACCTTGGCGTATAAACCTGAAAACCGTTCGAGCGAGCGCCGAGCCTTATGTCAGCAGTCCGACAGCAGAATATCGAAGCCTGGATCAAAACCCTGGGCAATGTGCGCATTCCGGTCCCCAAGGCCAGTCATGAACAGGTATGCCGTGTGCTGAACGACAGCCGCAGCTCGCTGCGTGACATCGCCGACTCCATGCAGCATAGCCCCGCGCTCGTATTGAATGTGATCCGGGAAGCCAACCTCCTGGCCGGGGGCACCCTGGCCGAACCGGCCGAGAGCCTGGAAATCGCCATCAACCGCCTCGGCCTGGCCCGCACCGGCGAACTGCTGGCTCGGGTTCCGGCCCTGGAGCCCGACGCCATACCAATGCCCCTGCGCCAGTTGCAGTTGGTCAGCCAGCACGCCAGCCAGCAGGCCAGCGGTTTCTTCGCCGCCCGCCTGGCCCGCTTGTGGCAGGAAATCCATTGGGGCAGCCTTCTTTTCCTGGCGCCCCTGTGGCCCTTGGCAATGGCAGAACCGAAGCTGTTCGAGGAATGGGACCTGCGCGTTCTGCACAAGGGCGAGAATGCGGCACGGGTGGAACGGGAACTGTTCGGCGTGCGCGTACTGGAACTGTGCATGGCCCTGGCCGAGTACTGGCGTCTGCCAGCGTGGGTGCGCCAGGGTTATCGCGCCCTGACCGAGGAACGCCGTTCGCTGGCCAAGGCCATGCTTATCGCACGGCATGAGGATGACCCACTTGGCCAGCAGCGGCAGCTGGATGCCAACCCGGACCTGTATCGCTGGTTCAACCAGCCCGCCACCACCATACTGTTAGCCAATGGCCTGGCGCTGGCTAGCGAGCAAGGCTGGGGCGTGCCCCATGTGCTGCGCTGGCAGCAGTTGCTCGCGCTCTACACCCAGGCGCCGCTGGAACAGGTCCAGCAGCAGACCCACCTGCAGGCGGTGCAAAGCGCGCGGATACACGCCGCGCCGGGAGTCTGGCACCCGGCGGCGACGCTGCCCTGGCCGCTTACCGAGCGGCGCCTGCATCCGGGCCTGATGCCGGCGGCGGGCCCAAGCGCCGAAGCCATCGCCCATTGGCGACAACTCTGCACCACCCTGATCAGCGAGCCCAGCCCTTTCAACAACGCCTTGCACCTGACCGGGGTGGCCATGCAAGCGCTGGAAGCCTGCGGCATGCGGCGGATCGCCTTGCTGATGGTCGATAAGGCGCAGGCCAACCTGCGTGTCCATCAAATCGTCGGGCTGCCCAAGGCGGGCAGCGAGCTGAGCATGGCATTGAACCACGCCCCGCTGCTGCAACGCCTGGTCGAACGACCAGGGCAGTTGCGCCTGACGCCAGAGAACAACGTTTCGCTCTCCCGCCTGATACCCGCAAGCCTGCGGGTCATGTTCCGAGGCGAGCACTTGTTGTTGCGCTCGATCACCAGCCAGGACCGCGTCCTGATGCTTCTTCTGGCAGACCAGGGCGGGCTGCCCATGGCCGAGACAAGCGTCCAGGCCTTCACCAAGACAGCCCAGTGCATCGAGCGTGCGTTATCGGTGTTCAGCCAACGCAGTCGTTGAACGTTGCGCTACAATCGCCGCCTGACTCAACCCGAGGGTACGCTTGAATGGCAGACTTTTCCGGCCTAGGCCTGGTCATCGAACCCGCCGAGCTGGCCGCGCGCCTCGACGCCACAGGCCTGGTGATAGTCGACCTCACCAGCCCGGCCCGCTATGCCGCCGGGCACATTCCCGGCGCGCGCTTCGTCGCCCCAACCCGCACTCAACTGGGCAAGCCCCCTGCCCCTGGGCTGCTGCCCGATATCGACAGCCTCACGCAGCTGTTCGCCGAGCTTGGACATGGCCCGGAGGTGACCTACGTGGTCTATGACGACGAGGGCGGTGGCTGGGCCGGTCGATTCATCTGGCTACTGGATGTGATCGGGCATGGCCGCTACCACTACCTCAATGGTGGTGTGCTGGCATGGGAGGCCGAAGGCCTTCCCTTGAGCACCGAGGTACCGGCGCCCCTGACCGGGCAACCCCGTCTCGAACTTCAGGAAGCGCCCACTGCCACGCTCGAATACCTGCGCAAGCGCCTTGGTGCCGCGGACCTGGCCATCTGGGACGCGCGCGGCCCCCTGGAATACCGCGGCGAAAAAATAGTGGCCGCCCGAGGCGGACACATCCCCGGCGCGGTCAATTTCGAGTGGACGGCCGGCATGGACCCGCAGCGCCAGCTACGCTTGCGCCCGGACCTGCGCGAGCGGCTCGGCGAGCTTGGCATCACTCCAGACAAGGAAATCGTCACTCACTGCCAGACCCACCATCGGTCGGGCTTTACCTATCTGGTCGCCAAGGCCCTCGGCTATCCCCGAGTCAAGGCCTATGCCGGATCCTGGGGCGAATGGGGCAACCACCCCGACACCCCTATCGAAGTTTAAGGGCTCCCTATGAAAGATCGGCTGTTTATCCTGTCCCAGTACCTGCTGCCCCACCACCTGGTCTCGCGCCTGGCCGGCTGCGTCGCCGAATGCCGTGCCCGCTGGCTGAAGAACGCCTTCACCGGCTGGTTCGCCCGCCGCTTCAACGTGGACATGAGCGAAGCCCAGGTCGAAGACCTCAGCGCCTACGAAAACTTCAATGCGTTCTTCACACGCGCCTTGAAACCGGACGCCCGCCCCTTGGACCCTACCCCCGGCGCCATCCTTTCTCCGGCCGACGGCGCCATCAGCCAGATGGGCGCGATCGAGCACGGGCGGGTCTTCCAGGCCAAGGGACATAGCTTCAGCGTGCTGGAGCTGCTTGGCGGTGACCCGGCTCATGCGTCGGCCTTCATGGGCGGTCAGTTCGCCACCGTCTACCTTTCTCCTCGGGATTACCACCGCGTCCACATGCCTCTGGCAGGTACCCTGCGGGAAATGATCTACGTCCCGGGGCGCATCTTTTCTGTAAACCAGACCACCGCCGAAAACGTACCCGAGCTGTTCGCGCGCAATGAGCGGGTGGTATGCCTGTTCGACACCGAGCGCGGCCCCATGGCCATGGTACTGGTGGGCGCCATGATCGTCGCTTCCATCGAAACGGTCTGGGCTGGCCTGGTGACACCGCCGAAGCGCGCGCTTAAAAGCTGGCGCTACGATGAAGCCGCACGTGCTCCGATCCACTTGGAAAAAGGCCAGGAAATGGGCCGGTTCAAGCTGGGCTCCACTGTGATCATGCTGTTCGGGCCGGACCAGGTCACCTGGGGCCATCACCTGGCGGCGGTCTCGCCGGTACGCATGGGGCAGGCCCTGGGCATGCCCGTCACGGTTTCCTGATTGTTTACCTTGGGTGCGACGTAATCGGGATGCTGTTAGAGTCCGATAGACAAGCCCCCCAAAAAGGCTACGGGGCCAACTGATGCCCCTGGCCAATTAGGACGATCAGGAATCCTGGATGCCGCGCCCCAGCCCTCATCTTTCGCTACGCGCACCTACACCCTCGCAGAATACGCTGTCGTTCTGCGAGGCGAACCCGCGCGACCTGAAAGAATGGATTTCCGAATTGCCCAAGGCCAATATCGGAGAAACCGCCAGGCTGCTCTATCAGGGGCTGACCGAGCTCAATCAGCTGGTGACACCCAACGAAAACCGCTTGCAGATGCTGGAGCTGTTGCGCCCTGAAGTCTATTACGTGTGCAAGCAGCTGGAACGGCATTTCCTCAACCAGGCCATCGTGCTGGACGAGCGTGCGCGCAAGGTGGCCAACCTGTGCCAGGCCCTGCAGAACCATCTGGCAGCAGGCTACAAGATCATCGTGGTGCGGGTGGCTTCGGCCGGGCGCGAACAGTCCACGGCCCTGGCTATTTCCGTACAGCGCGCCATTCACTGCCTATACGGCCCACTGGTTCGCACAGCCTTGCTGTATTGTCCGGTTCCCGAGGGGCTTTGGCTGGAGCTGCATCATCTCTACCTGGTGGCCTGCGATCATAAGGTCCAGCAAACCTCGGTAGCCGATGGCCTCGCCCATGGCGTAAAGGCCCTCACGCCAGAGCAGAGCTATGTGGCGGCGCTGTTGTTGGGTAGCTCTCGCTGCAACCAGATGCGTCAGAGCGCCATCATGCGCCTGGCCGAGATGCTTGAGAGCTGGGCGCAGTTCGCCCGCATGCAGCCTGCCCTGGCGGCCAGTAGCCTGTTCGCGGTTGCTCCGGCCACGGACGGCCCGCCCCGCTACAAGACGCTGTTTGAAGAGCGACAGCTGGACGAGTTGCTAGGCCTGGACACCACCCTCCTGGCCCATGCCATAAAGGAATACCTGGCGTTGCCTGCCGAGCAACGGCCGTTGGCCCGCCTGCCCATGCCGGCAGGCTTCAGTACCGATGTTCTGCAACACGTAGCGGCGGCCTGGGGGAATGTGGCCGAGCGCACCTTCCAGCGCACCCCTGGCCAGGGCAACCTGACCGTGTGCATTGGCATGAGCGCCATGCATTATTACCTCGGTGGCGAGCGAAGCTTTGGCGAGCAGCTGGGCCTGCCGGGCAGCAGCACGTCCGCCCAGTTCAGCGCATTGGGCAAGCACGGGGTATGGGGCCCCGTAGTGGAGGCCCCGGCCCTGGAGGAAATCGAATACCAACCGGACCAGGCCAGGAACCCGGCACCACGCGAGTTCCCAACCTACAGCCTGCAGATCGTCAATCACAGCCCCGGCGGCTACTGCCTGGCTTGGCGGCGGGAAGTGCCCTCCCAGCTACAGGCTGGCGAGCTGGTCGGTATCCAGGACACGCCCTCCCAAGGCTGGAGCGTGGCTGTGGTGCGCTGGATTCGCCAGGTCCGTGACGGCGGCACCCAGATGGGCATCGAGCTGATCGCCCCCCATGCCCAGCCGTGCGGGCTGCAGCTGATCCGCGGTGATGAACCTCAGAGTGAATACCTGCGAGGCCTGGTATTGCCGGAAATCCGGGCTATCGACATTCCGGCTACCCTGCTGGCGCCGCGCCTGCCTTTCCAGGAAGGCCACAAGGTGGTGCTCAATACCAATGGCGAGGAGCACCGTGCCGGCCTGCTGAAACGGCTCGCTACCACGGGTAGCTTCAACCAGTTCGAATATCGCTTTGCCGAACAGGCTGCGCCTGTGATCAGCAGGCACGCGGTAAGTGACACGCCAGGGCGCGAGGAAGACTTCGACTCGCTTTGGCGAGACCTCTAGGCCTGTTCCCTGCCCCCAACCAGGCGTCCGCCGGGTTTTCAGAAAAACGATTCAGCCATGGTTAAGCCATCGACCCGGTGCCGCTTGCGGTGCAGCGCAGGCCGGGCCTAAGCTTGTTTACCCAAGAGAAGCGTTCCCCGTCACGCCGGCAAAGGCCGGCGCCGAGGTTTCACCAGGTTTTACCGAGGCTTTATCCATGTTTGATGTCGTATCCTCAGGCAAGTGGCCCGCCGGCTACATGATCAACCCCAACGTCGAGCCGCTCGACCCGAAATGGCTCAGCGAATTCAGCAAGATCCCCGCCGCCGCCGTGAGCGACTGCCTGGGTCGTAATGTCGGTGGGTTGGGCCTCAAGGCCTTCCACGGCAACAAACCGATGCTCGGAAGCGCGCTTACGGTGCGGGTACGTCCAGGTGATAACCTGATGATCCTCAAGGCCATGCAAATGGCCCGCCCTGGTGATGTGCTGGTCATCGACGGTAGCGCAGACCTGACCCGCGCCGTGTTCGGCGGCATCATGCGCGCCATGGCGCTCAAGGCCGGTATCGCTGGCGTGGTAATCAACGGCGCCCTGCGCGACCTGGATGAATGGCAAAGCGGCGAGCTGCCGGTCTATGCCATCGGGGCCGTGCATCGCGGCCCAAGCACCGATGGCGGCGGTGAAATCAACGTGCCGATCTCCTGCGCGGGCATGCTGGTGATGCCTGGCGACCTGATGATCGGTGACGGTGATGGCGTGGTGGCAGCGGCCCGGGCCGAGCTGCCTGAGCTGGTCCAGCGGTGCAATGACCTGCTGGCCCGTGAACGCGCTACACTCGAAGGCATCGCCAACGGCACCCTTGACCCGAACCGTTTCGATGCAATCCTTCGCGCCAAAGGCTGTCCGATCTAGCGGGCGTGCGCACGGTAGGAGCCAGTGAAGCTGGCGAATCGGCCCGCTTTTCCAGTCCTTGGCTAGCTCAAAGAGCCATGTGAGGATGCCGAATTCGGCAGTTCCGCTGCCTCCAACACGCAAGAGGTGCCATGCCTACCCACGCCACGCTGGACCCCGCTACCGCTCGCTGGATTCCCTGGGTGGTAGCCATCGCTTTCTTCATGCAGTCCCTGGACGGCACCATCCTCAACACTGCCCTGCCTGCCATGGCCCGCGACCTGGCCGAGGATCCTCTGCGCATGCAGTCGGTCGTCATCGCCTACATGCTCACGGTCGCACTGCTCATTCCGGCCTCCGGCTGGGTAGCGGACCGCTTCGGCATCAAGCGGGTATTCACCTGCGCCATCGGCCTGTTCACCTTCGGCTCGCTCTTGTGCGCCATTTCCATGACCTTGCCGATGCTAGTGGCGGCACGAATCCTTCAGGGCCTGGGTGGCGCACTGCTGCTACCTGTCGGGCGCTTGGTGGTGTTGCGTGCCTATCCGCGCTCCGAGCTGGTGCGAATACTCAGCTTCATTACAGTGCCAGGCCTGGTGGGTCCGCTGATCGGCCCTACCCTGGGCGGCTGGATGGTGGAATACCTGACGTGGCATTGGATCTTTCTGATCAACCTGCCTGTGGGGATCCTGGGCGTTCTGGCCGTCAAGCGATTGCTGCCCGAACTGCCCGGCGGCGAGCGAACTCGCTTCGATAGCCTGGGCTTCGGCCTGTTCGGCGCTGCCATGGTGCTGATCACCATTGCCATGGAAGGCCTGGGCGAACTGCATCTGCCTCACCTGCGGGTCATGTTGCTGCTGTTCGCCGGCATGGCGTGCCTGGCCGCCTATTGGCTGCGGGCCGTGCACATGGATGAGCCGCTGTTCGCGGCCAGCCTGTTCCGCACCCGCAGCTTCGCGGTGGGTATCCTTGGCAACCTGTTCGCCCGCCTTGGTTCCGGCGCGCTGCCCTTCCTGGTGCCCTTGTTATTGCAAGTCGGCATGGGGTATTCACCTTCCCTGGCCGGCATGAGCATGATTCCTCTGGCCGCTGCCGCCATGGTAGCCAAGTCTCTGGCTCGCCCATTGATCGAGCGGTTCGGTTACCGCAAGCTGCTGACCGGCAATACCCTAGCCCTGGGCGCCATGCTTGCCAGCCTGGGGCTGGTTACCGCTGACACGCCCTACCCCTTGTTGTTGGCCCAGCTGGCGGTGCTGGGGGCCATCAACTCCATGCAATTCACCGCCATGAACACGGTAACGCTCATTGACCTGGGCGATCAGGAAGCGAGCAGCGGCAACAGCCTGCTCTCGGTGGTCGCACAGCTTTCCATGAGCCTGGGGGTGGCCTGCGCCGGGGCCTTGCTTGGAGGTTTCGAGGCGTCCATCGGTAAGGAAGGCGTGGAAAACATCCTGGGCGCCTTCCACCTCACCTTCCTGACCATCGGCCTGATGGCAATGTTCGCGGCCACGATTTTCGTCCAACTGTCACCAGAGGTAGGTCGACGCGCTGTTCGTCCGCCCCCTGGCCCGGACGCATAGGGGGTTTGCCCGTGGGCTGGTAAACTGCGCGCCATTTTTTCCTGCAGGCTTCTCCCGTGACCGCCACCGCTTTCGAAACCCTGTCATTGTCCCCAGCGATGCTCAGCAACCTTGCATCGCTGGGCTACACCCAGATGACCCCCATCCAGGCCCAGAGCCTGCCGGCCATTCTGGCGGGGCAAGACCTGATCGCCCAGGCCAGCACCGGGAGTGGCAAGACCGCCGCCTTCGGCATCGGTCTACTCAATCCAATCAACCCGCGCTTCTTCGGCTGCCAGGCCCTGGTACTCTGCCCTACCCGCGAGCTGGCCGACCAGGTGGCCAAGGAGATCCGCAGGCTGGCTCGCGCCGAGGACAACATCAAGGTGCTGACCCTGTGCGGTGGTGTACCCTTCGGCCCCCAGGTCGGCTCCCTTGAACATGGCGCTCACATCATCGTCGGCACCCCCGGCCGGGTACAGCAGCATCTGGACAAGGGCACCCTGTCGCTCAATGGGTTGAACACCCTGGTGCTGGACGAAGCCGACCGGATGCTGGACATGGGCTTCGTGGACGTCATCGCCGCGATCATCGAGCAAACCCCGAGCCGTCGACAGACCTTGCTGTTCTCCGCCACCTACCCCGCTGGCATCGAAGCCTTGGCCGCGCGCTTCCTGCGCAACCCACGCACGGTCAAGGTGGCGGCGCTGCACGATGATCGCAAGATCGAACAGCGTTTCTACGAAGTCGATGCCGAGCAACGGCTGAGCACGGTGCTCAAGGTGCTCGGGCATTTCCGGCCGCAGTCCTGCATCGCCTTCTGCTTCACTCGGCAGCAATGCCAGGAGCTGACCGATCTGCTGGCCAGCAAAGGCGTCAGCGCCAGTGCCTTGCATGGCGACATGGAGCAGCGCGACCGTGACCAGGTATTGGCCCTCTTCGCCAACCGTTCCACCACGGTACTGGTCGCCACGGATGTGGCGGCGCGTGGTATCGACATCGAAGGCCTGGACCTGGTGATCAATGTGGAACTGGCACGAGACCCGGAGATTCATATTCACCGTATCGGCCGCACCGGCCGAGCGGGCGAAAGTGGCACTGCCGTAAGCCTGGTAGCGCCGGCCGAAGCCCACCGGGCCCAGGCCATCGAAGCGTTGCAGAAGGCCGAGGTGAACTGGCGCCCCCTCGAAGAGCTGAAACACCGGGGAGACGGCCCGCTGGTCCCACCCATGGCTACTCTGTGTATCGCCGCCGGACGCAAGGACAAGCTGCGGCCTGGAGACATCCTGGGCGCGCTCACAGGCGATGCCGGCCTGCCCGGCGCCCAGGTGGGCAAGATCGCCATCTTCGATTACCAGGCCCTCGTCGCGGTTGAGCGAGGCGTGGCCAAGCAGGCCCTGGATCGCCTCGGCAAAGGCAAGATCAAAGGCCGTTCCTTGCGGGTGCGCCTGTTGTGAGCCTGGATGTCATCATCATTGGCGCGGGCGCCGCTGGCCTGATGTGCGCGGCCACGGCCGCCGCGCGAGGCCGTCGGGTGCTGGTCATCGACCACGCCAACAAGGCGGGCAAGAAGATCCTCATGTCCGGTGGCGGCCGCTGCAACTTCACCAATATGTATACCGAGCCGGCGAATTTCCTTTCCCAGAACCCTCACTTCTGCAAGTCGGCCCTGGCCCGTTACACCCAATGGGACTTCATCGGCCTGGTAGCGGGCTATGGCGTGCCTTACCACGAGAAGAAGCTCGGCCAGCTGTTCTGCGACAACAAGGCCAGCGATATCCTCGGGTTGCTGCTGGCCGAATGTGAGCGCACCGGGGCTGAGGTTCGCCTGAATACCAGCGTCCAGGAAGTCATCGCGAACGCAGCCGGCTACCGCCTGCTGACCAGCAGCGGTACGCTCGATTGCGCTTCGCTGGTCGTGGCCACGGGCGGGCTGTCCATCCCGACCTTGGGCGCCACCGGCTTCGGCTATCAACTGGCGCGGCAGTTCGGGCACCAGGTGCTGCCCACCCGGGCCGGGCTGGTGCCCTTTACCATTACCGACCACTTGAAAGAGCTGTGCAACGCGCTATCGGGCACCTCCGTCGATTGCATCGCCAGCTGCAACGGCCACAGCTTCCGGGAGAACCTGTTGTTCACCCACCGGGGTCTCAGCGGGCCGGCCATTCTTCAGGTCTCGTCGTTCTGGACGCCGGGAGACAGCGTTTCGATCAACCTGCTACCTGACCATGACGCCCTGGCCTGGCTCGCAGCCCAGCAGGCCGAGCGCCCTAATGCTGAATTGCGCACCCTCTTGGGGGAAGTGTTCACGCGCAAGATGGCGCAGTTGCTCTGCGACCATGGGTTCGAGTCCAAGCCCATGAAGCAATACACCCCGATGCAGCTGCAGGAGGTCGCAGCCCGCTTGAGTGACTGGCAGGTCGTTCCCGCGGGAACCGAAGGCTATCGCACCGCTGAAGTGACGCTTGGCGGCGTGGATACGCGGGAAGTCTCCTCCAAGACCATGGAGTCCTTGAAAAGCCCGGGCCTGTATTTCATCGGCGAGGTGCTGGATGTCACCGGCCACCTGGGCGGATTCAACTTCCAGTGGGCCTGGGCGTCGGGCCATGCGGCGGGCGAGGTCTGTTGAGCCGCCGCCTTCGCCTATCGAAGTGATGCCCTGCAGGCAGGAGCCAGGAAGCTCAACAATGCATGAGCAGTCGTTGGTTCCTGTTTCTGTCAGTGCCCTTCGAGCAAGTCATGCAGCTCCACGAACTGCTGGGTCAACTTATGGCGCGAGTCAAAGTGAATCAGCGGCTTGTTCGCTTCGTGGGATTCGCGCATGCGCACAGAGCTGTTCAGGTACACCGGCAACACGGGCAGCCCTTCGGCCAGCAGCTCTTCAAGCATCTTCTGCGGCAAGGCCGCCCTGGGCTGGAACTGGTTGACCACGATACCTTCGATGGACAGGTCTTCATTGTGCTCGTCGCGCAGATCGCTTATCTCCTTGAGCACGGTGTACAAGGCCTGGCGGGAGAAGCTGTCGCAATCGAAGGGAATCAATACGCGGTCGGCTGCGATCATGGCCGAAACAGCATAGAAATTAAGGGCCGGTGGCGTGTCCACGTAGATCCGCTCGTACTCGTCCTCCAGACTGTCCAGTAACTTGCGCAGCTTGTTGATCTTGAACTTGGCTTCCAGCTTGGGTTGCAGGTCCGCCAGCTCGGCCGTGGCGGTGACCAGATGGAGGTTATCGAACTCGGTCTCGTAGATATCCACCTCGTTCTTCTTCGCAAAGGGGCCGGATGCCAGGGTATTTCGGAAGAAGGTAGCTATGCCGGGAGGCACCTCCTCTCCAGCGAGCCCTGTCAGGTATTGAGTAGCGTTCGCCTGCGCGTCCAGGTCGATCAACAACGTGCGGTAACCCGCATTCGCACTGACCGCTGCCAGGTTACAAGCGATGCTGGATTTCCCTACACCGCCCTTCTGGTTGAACACCACCCGTCGCATCGCATCCTCCTGTTTGCCTTTGATTTATCCAAGCTAGATATGTACAGGGTCTAAGCGACTTTAACCACCTTTTACCTGGCATAACGGCAGCCTTGTCTGCCTGAGCCAGCATTTATCGGGCCTCGTCGCGGAACAACCGTCCAGCCTCGCTCCTGCGACGGCAATGAAGTAACGCAAGTGGCGTAGCTCCATCTTGATATGTCCAGGCTATCAAACAGGTTGAACAATATATTGGAAGTCCTGTTCAGCCGGCTATATTCTCGATTCTCTCCTTCTTGACTTGCGAGGCCCCTGTTGAAAAGGGTCGAGGCTCCCAGTTGTCCGTCGAATTCGGCCAATCCCGCGCCTGTGACAACCGCGCAATGGATCGAAAAAGGCACGCCACTGTTCATGCGCACCGTAGCGGCGCTGTTCTGTGGCGGCTTCGCGACCTTTGCCTTGCTGTACTGTGTGCAGCCGATGATGCCCCTGCTTTCCGGGGAGTTTTCCATCAATGCCGCCGAGAGCAGCCTGGTGCTGTCGGTTTCTACCGCGATGCTGGCCATCGGTCTGCTGATTACCGGCCCGGTCTCCGACCGCATAGGCCGCAAGCCGGTGATGGTGACAGCTCTGTTCAGCGCGGCCTTATGCACGCTGGCCAGCGCGCTGATGCCCAATTGGCCGACCATCCTGTTGACCCGCGCTCTGCTGGGGCTTTCACTGAGCGGGGTTGCGGCGGTAGCCATGACCTACCTCAGCGAAGAGATTCACCCGGACCACATTGGCCTGGCCATGGGCCTGTACATCAGCGGCAACGCCATTGGCGGCATGTCCGGCCGGCTGATTCTTGGAGTGCTCATCGACTATGTCAGCTGGCACACCGCAACCCTGGTAGTCGGCGGACTGGCCCTTGGGGCCGCCGTGGTATTTCTGAAGATACTGCCGCCTTCACGTAATTTCCGCAGCCGGACCCTTCACCCACGTAGCCTGCTGGAGGGTTTCGTCATTCACTTCCGGGACGCGGGCCTGCCGTGGCTGTTCCTGGAGGCCTTCCTGCTGATGGGCGGCTTCGTCACTCTTTTCAACTATATTGGCTACCGTCTGCTGGCCTCGCCCTACGACTTGAGCCAGGCGTCAGTGGGTCTGCTATCCGTTGTCTATCTGGCCGGTATCTACAGCTCGGCCCAGGTAGGCGCCCTGGCGGACAAGTTTGGTCGGCGGCGGATGTTCTGGGTCGCTATCACCGTCATGCTGGCGGGGTTGATGCTAACCATGCTGGCGCCTCTGAGCGCGATCCTGCTGGGAATGCTGGTGTTCACTTTCGGCTTCTTCGGCGCTCATTCCGTAGCCAGCAGCTGGATAGGCCGGCGCGCGACCCAGGCCAAAGGGCAAGCGTCCTCCCTTTACTTGTTCAGCTACTACCTGGGGTCGAGCCTGGCCGGAACCCTGGGCGGGGTGGCCTGGCACTATGGAGGCTGGCATGGCATCGGCGCGTTCATCAGCGCCTTGCTGGTCATGGCTCTGGCCGTAGCGGTGAAGCTGGCGCGGCTTGCGCTGCTACCAGCGAACCGGAAGCCTGCATGATCCAGGTAGATCAACCGGTAGGGGCCAGCGACTTGCAGTGGTTGCATTGTCGTTTCGCAAGCTTCACTGGCTCCTGCCGGGGCGTGGGGATTATTTCAGGAGCTGAATCAGGTCTACGTCCACTTCCTGCTTGCCGTGGTCAAGGTCGACTTCGCCAAACAGGCGTACGCGCTGCTGGTCATTGATGTCCGCTGGCCATTTGTCGCTGTCGATATCCAGCTGGATACTGTCTTTGCCATCGGTGAACTCGTAGCGGTTGTCTTTTCCAGCGACGGCCAGTTTCTTGACGATACGCCCCTCCAACACAACGGGGGTGTCTTCGGCAGCGCTCAAAGCGGCCTTGACCGTTTCCACCGCGGTAGCGGCTGTGGCGCCGGTATTCGCGGCCTGGCCGCCTGGGCCAATAAACCCGGCGGCTTGGCTGTAGCCGTTAACGCCCAGCAGGGGCAGCAGGCAGATCGAAAGATAACGCAGTTTCATCGGAGTACCCTCGTGGCTGTCTTGATGAATACAGCCTAGCGAGGGTTGATGAATCCAACCTTAACTCAGATCACGGCTGCGCGTGATAGACAGCAGACAGCTCATGCACTGCCTCGATGAACGCCCCGGCATGGGCCGGGTCGACTTCAGGAGTGATGCCGTGACCCAGGTTGAACACGTGCCCCGTACCATGCCCGTAGCTGGCCAGGATGCGCGCCACCTCGGCACGGATCGCCGCGGGCTTGGCGTAAAGCACGCTGGGGTCCATATTGCCTTGCAGCGCCACCTGGGTACCGACGCGCCGGCGAGCTTCACCAATGTCGCACGTCCAGTCCAGCCCCAGGGCATCGGCGCCTGCATCCGCGATGGATTCCAGCCAAAGGCCGCCGTTCTTGGTAAAGAGGATCACCGGGACCTTGCGGCCTTCGTGCTCGCGAATGAGCCCGCTGACGATCTGCTTCATGTAGGCAAGCGAGAATGTCTGGTAAGCCGCCGAGGACAGGTTGCCGCCCCAGGTATCGAAGATCTGCACTGCCTGGGCCCCAGCGCGAATCTGCCCATTGAGGTAAGCGGTTACCGACTGGGCCAGCTTGTCGAGCAAGCGGTGCATGGCCTCCGGTTGGTCGTAGAGCATGGCCTTGGTTTTGCGGAAGTCTTTCGAAGACCCGCCTTCGACCATATAGGTGGCCAGAGTCCATGGACTGCCGGAGAAACCGATCAGGGGTACGCGACCATTGAGCTCGCGGCGGATGGTGCTGACCGCATCCATCACATAGCCCAGGTCCTGCTGAGGGTCCGGGATGGGCAAGGCGTCGATATCGGCTACCGTGTCGATGACCTTGCGAAAGCGTGGGCCTTCGCCGGTTTCAAAGTACAGGCCCTGGCCCATGGCATCGGGAATGGTCAGGATGTCCGAGAAGAGGATGGCCGCATCCAGCAACGGATAACGATCCAGCGGCTGCAGGGTGACTTCACAGGCGAACGCCGGGTTCATGCACAGGCTCATGAAATCCCCCGCCTTGGCCCGGCTCGCCCGATACTCGGGCAGGTAGCGGCCGGCCTGGCGCATCATCCACACAGGGGTGACATCCACCGGTTGCTTGAGCAGGGCGCGCAGGAAACGGTCGTTCTTCAAGGCAGTCATGGGGGCATCCGCGAAAAAAGTGCGGGCATTTTCTCAGACGCCAGCGCAAAAGGCACGGCGTTGCGCCGTGCCTTTTATCAATCGCCTCGATTAAGGTTTACACCTGCAGGTAATCCATGATGCCCTCGGCCGCGGTCCGCCCTTCGTAGATGGCGGTCACCACCAGGTCGGAACCGCGCACCATGTCGCCCCCGGCAAAGATCTTCGGATTGCTGGTCTGGTGCCGGTACTGGCCCCCGGAAGCTGGCGCGATCACCCGTCCCTGGCTGTCCAACTGGATCTGGTGCTGCTCGAACCAGTCGGCTGGGCTTGGGCGGAAACCGAAGGCGATGACCACCGCGTCGGCCGGCAAGATCTCTTCCGAGCCTGGAATGGGCTCCGGGCTGCGCCGGCCACGGGCATCCGGCTCGCCCAGGCGGGTTTCCACCACCTTGACGCCTTCGACTTTTTCCTCGCCAACGATGGCGATGGGCTGACGGTTGTAGAGGAATTTGACCCCTTCTTCCTTGGCGTTCTTCACTTCGCGGCGCGAACCGGGCATGTTCGCTTCGTCACGGCGGTAGGCGCAAGTAACGCTCTTGGCCCCCTGGCGAATGGAGGTACGGTTGCAGTCCATGGCGGTGTCGCCACCACCAAGCACCACCACCCGCTTGCCCTTCATGTCAATGAAGTCCTCCGGTGATTTCTCGAAGCCCAGGTTACGGTTCACGTTGGCAATAAGGAAATCCAGCGCGTCGTGCACACCCGGCAGGTCTTCACCAGGGAAACCACCCTTCATGTAGGTGTAGGTCCCCATGCCCATGAAGACGGCATCGTATTCGGCCAGCAGTTGCTCCATGGTGATGTCCCTGCCTACCTCGGTATTGAGGCGGAATTCGATCCCCATGCCGGTGAAGATCTCCCGGCGGTTGCTCAGCACGGTTTTCTCGAGCTTGAACTCTGGAATGCCGAAGGTCAGCAGGCCGCCGATTTCCGGGTTGCGGTCGAAAACCACCGGGGTGACGCCGCCGCGCACCAGCACATCGGCACAGCCAAGCCCGGCCGGACCGGCGCCGATGATCGCCACGCGCTTGCCGGTCGGCTTGACCTTGGACATATCTGGCCGCCAGCCCATGGCGAAGGCGGTATCGGCGATGTATTTCTCCACCGAGCCGATGGTGACCGCGCCGAAGCCGTCGTTCAGGGTACAGGCCCCCTCGCACAGGCGATCCTGGGGGCAGACGCGTCCGCAGACTTCCGGCAGGGTGTTGGTCTGGTGCGACAGCTCGGCCGCCGCCAGGATGTTGCCTTCGGACACCAGCTTCAGCCAGTTGGGAATGAAGTTGTGCACCGGGCACTTCCATTCGCAATAGGGGTTGCCGCAGCCCAGACAGCGGTGGGACTGTTCTCCCGCCTGCTGGGGCTTAAGGGGCTCGTAGATTTCCACGAAGCCCTTTTTCCGCACGCGCAGGGTTTTCTTCTTCGGGTCTTTACGGCCTACATCTATGAATTGAAAGTCGTTACTCAAGCGTTCGGACATGGTCGCCTCTCGGCGCAGCTCAAAGCATCGAGCTTCAAGCTGCAAGCAAATTCTGGGTTACCACGGGCAGCCTGAGCTTATCGCTTGAAGCTGCCCGCCAGGGCTTATTGGGGGTTGGCAATGGTGCTGGACAGCAGCGACTTGAGGCTGGCTGCCTTGGGCTTGACCAGCCAGAAGCGGCGCACGTAGTCATCCAGGTTTTCCCAGAGGTTGCGCCCCCACTCGCTGTCGGTCTCGGCCACGTACTCGGCCAGCACGCTTTCCAGATGACTGCGATACGCTTCCATCGCTTCGCCGCTGATGCGCTGTATCTCGACCAACTCGTGGTTCACCCGGTCCACGAAGGTGTTGTCCTGGTCCAGTACGTAGGCGAAGCCCCCGGTCATGCCCGAGCCGAAGTTATAACCGGTCTTGCCCAGTACGCAGACGAAGCCGCCGGTCATGTACTCGCAGCAGTGATCGCCGGTGCCTTCCACCACGGTATGGGCGCCGGAGTTGCGCACCGCGAACCGTTCGCCGGCCGTGCCGGCGGCGAACAGCTTGCCACCGGTAGCGCCATACAGGCAGGTATTGCCGATAATGGCGCTGTCCTGGCTCTTGAAGGGGCTGCCTTTGGGCGCCACGATCACCAGTTTGCCACCGGTCATCCCTTTACCCACGTAGTCGTTGGCGTCACCTTCCAGGTACATGTTCAGGCCGCCGGCGTTCCATACGCCGAAGCTTTGCCCGGCAGTCCCCTTGAAGCGGAAGGTGACGGGCGCGTCAGCCATGCCCTGGTTGCCGTAGCGCTTGGCGATCTCCCCGGAAACCCGCGCGCCGATGGAGCGGTCGCAGTTGCACAGATCCAGGCTGTAATCGCCGCCGGTGCGGGCTTCGATGCCTGCCAGGGACAGCTCGACCATCTTCTCGGCCACCAACCCCTTGTCGAATGGCGGGTTACGCTCGGCCTCGCAGAATTGCGGCTTATCCGCCGGTACATGGGAACTGCCCAACAGCGGAGTCAGGTCCAGGTGCGCCTGCTTGGCGGTTTCGCCCGGCAGCACTTCCAGCAGGTCGGTACGCCCGATCAGCTCACCAAGGCTGCGCACACCCAGGCGCGCCAGCCATTCACGGGTCTCCTCGGCCACGAAGGTGAAGAAGTTCACCACCATGTCCACGGTACCGATGTAGTGGTCCTTGCGCAGCTTTTCATTCTGGGTGGCCACGCCGGTGGCGCAGTTGTTCAGATGGCAGATGCGCAGGTACTTGCAGCCAAGCGCGATCATGGGCGCGGTACCAAAGCCGAAGCTTTCGGCGCCCAGGATGGCCGCCTTGATGACATCCAGGCCGGTTTTCAGGCCACCGTCGGTCTGCACCCGCACCTTGCCGCGCAGATCGTTGCCGCGAAGCGTCTGGTGTGTCTCGGCCAGACCCAGTTCCCAGGGGCTTCCTGCGTACTTGATGGAAGTCAACGGCGATGCACCGGTGCCGCCATCGTAGCCGGAGATGGTGATCAGGTCGGCGTAGGCCTTGGCAACGCCAGCGGCAATGGTGCCCACCCCAGCCTCGGAGACCAGCTTGACCGATACCAGTGCCTGGGGGTTGACCTGCTTGAGGTCGAAGATCAGCTGCGAGAGGTCTTCGATCGAGTAGATGTCATGGTGCGGCGGTGGGGAAATCAGCGTGACGCCCGGCACCGCATAACGCAGCTTGGCGATCAAGCCGTTGACCTTGCCGCCCGGCAACTGGCCACCCTCGCCGGGCTTGGCCCCCTGAGCCACCTTGATCTGCAACACCTCGGCATTGACCAGATATTCTGGCGTGACCCCGAAACGGCCGGTAGCCACCTGCTTGATCTTGGAGCTGCGGATGGTGCCGTAGCGGGAGGGATCTTCGCCGCCCTCGCCGGAATTGGAGCGCGCGCCCAAGCGGTTCATGGCCTCGGCCAGGGCTTCGTGGGCTTCCGGGGAAAGGGCGCCCAGCGAGATACCGGCAGAGTCGAAGCGCTGAAGAATGGCACTTAGAGGTTCGACCTCGGCCAGGTCCAGCGGTTGATGGGTTTCGCGCACCTTGAGCAGGTCACGCAACATGGACACCGGACGGTTGTCCACCAGCGCGGTGTACTCCTTGAATTTGGCGTAGTCGCCCTGCTGCACGGCGGCTTGCAGCGAGTTGACCACGTCCGGGTTATACGCATGGTATTCGCCGCCGTAGACGAACTTGAGCAGGCCGCCTTGCTGGATGGGCTTGCGAGGGCTCCAGGCTTCCACCGCCAGGGCCTTCTGTTCGGCTTCCAGGTCGCTGAAACGAGCCCCTTGCAGGCGGCTGGCCACGCCACGGAAGCACAGACCGGTGACTTCGTCGGCCAGGCCGATGGCTTCGAACAGCTGGGCGCCGCGGTAGGAGGCAATGGTGGAAATCCCCATCTTGGAGAGGATCTTCAGCAGGCCCTTGGTAATGCCCTTGCGGTAGTTCTTGAACACCTCGAACAGATCGCCCAGCACTTCGCCGGTACGAATCAGGTCGCCGAGCACCTCGTAGGCCAGGAAGGGGTAGACCGCCGAGGCGCCGAAGCCGATCAGCACCGCGAAATGATGCGGGTCGCGTGCCGTGGCGGTTTCCACCAGGATGTTGCTGTCGCAGCGCAGGCCTTTCTCCACCAGCCGGTGATGAACGGCGCCCACCGCCATGGCCGCGTGAGCGGGCAGGCGGCCCGGTGCGATGGCGCGGTCGCTGAGCACGATCTGGGTCTTGCCAGCGCGTACGGCCTCCTCGGCCTGATCGGCGATATTGACGATGGCGGCTTGCAGGCCTACCTGCTCATCGTAGTTGAGGTCGATGAGCTGGCGGCCGAAACCTTCCCGCTCCAGGTTCATCAGGGCGCGCCACTTGGCCGGGGAGATCACTGGCGAGCTCAGGATCACCCGGGACGCATGCTCCGGGGACTCCTGGAAGATATTGCGCTCGGCGCCGAGGCAGATCTCCAGGGACATGACGATGGCTTCGCGCAGTGGGTCGATCGGCGGGTTGGTGACCTGGGCGAACTGCTGGCGGAAATAGTCGTAGGGGGTGCGGACACGCTGGGACAGTACCGCCATGGGCGTATCGTCACCCATGGAACCGACCGCCTCGTAGCCCTGCTCGCCCAGCGGGCGCAGCACCTGGTCGCGCTCTTCGAAGGTGACCTGGTACATCTTCATGTACTGTTTCAGGCGATCGACATCGTAGAAGTCCGAGCCGTGGTCGTGGTCGTCCATCTTCGCCTGGATGCGCAGCGCATGCCGGCGCAGCCACTGCTTGTACGGGTGGCGGGACTTGAGCCGATCGTCGATGGCGTTGGTATCCAGAATCTGCCCGGTCTCGGTGTCCACGGCGAAGATCTGGCCCGGCCCTACCCGGCCCTTGGCGATGACGTCTTCAGGCTTGTAGTTCCACACGCCGATTTCAGAGGCCAAGGTGATATAGCCGTTACGGGTGGTGACCCAGCGCGCAGGCCGCAAGCCGTTGCGGTCGAGCAGGCACACTGCGTGGCGGCCTTCGGTCATGACCACACCAGCGGGGCCATCCCAAGGCTCCATGTGCATGGAGTTGAATTCGTAGAAGGCCCGCAGGTCCGGGTCCATGGTTTCCACGTTCTGCCACGCTGGCGGAATCAGCATGCGTACGCCACGGAACAGGTCGATGCCGCCAGTGACCATCAGCTCGAGCATGTTATCCATGCTGGAAGAGTCCGAACCTACGCGGTTGACCAGCGGCCCCAGCTCTTCAAGGTCAGGGATCAGCTCGTTGGCGAACTTGGTGCGACGGGCCTGGGCCCAGTTGCGGTTACCTGTGATGGTGTTGATTTCACCATTGTGCGCCAGGAACCGGAACGGCTGTGCTAATGGCCACTTGGGCAGGGTATTGGTGGAGAAGCGCTGGTGGAACACGCAGATCGCCGTTTTCAGGCGCTCATCGCCCAGGTCCGGATAGAACGCCGCCAGGTCGGCGGGCATCATCAGGCCCTTATAGATGATGGTCTTGTGGGAGAAGCTGCAAATGTAATGGTCTGTATCCTCGGCATTGGCGACAGAGGAACGACGACGCGCGCTGAACAGCTTGATGGCGAACTCCTGATCGCTCAGGCCTTCCCCACCGACAAATACCTGCTCGATCTTCGGTAGCCGCTCCAAGGCCAGCCGGCCGAGCACGCTAGTGTTGATCGGTACTTGCCGCCAACCGACCAACTGCAGGCCCGCGGCGAGGATTTCCCGGTTCATGTTCTCACGGGCAGCTTCGGCGCGAGCGTCGTCCTGGTTCAGGAACACCATGCCCACTGCATATTGGCGGGGCAGCTCACGCTGGAAGTGCTCCTCGGCGATGGCGCGCAGGAACTGATCCGGTTTTTGCATCAACAGCCCGCAGCCATCGCCAGTCTTGCCATCGGCATTGATGCCGCCGCGATGGGTCATGCAGGTCAAGGCCTCGATGGCCGTTTGCAACAGGTTGTGGCTCGGCTCGCCCGTCATATGGGCAATCAGGCCAAAGCCACAGTTGTCCTTGAATTCTTCGGGATGGTACAGACCTGTTTTCATAGACACTTCTCACCAGGCTTGCTTCTCATGGAAGCAAATGCTCTTTAATTCAACCACTTACCATCCACGCCGAACGAACGCCAGCTTTGCGGGGGCAAAAGGGCAGTCATTGTACACAGCAGGGCTGCGGGCCACAAATATAAACGACCGAACAATGTATTTTGATGTCGCAAATTTGAACGCTTTTAGCAGCTTTATGAGGTAAGCAAGCTGCTCGAGTCAATGATTATTGGCCGTCGCGACAAGCTTTTGGCTCGCGGGCACTTTGGAGGGACACGAAAGCCCGCCGCGCAATGCGCGGCGGGCTTGTGCAATCGACTCGGGGGACGTCTGGTGGTGGCGAGGGTGGGGCCACCGGCCTTCAGTGGGCTGAAGTCAGCTCTTGTTGGACGCTGGCGACAGTTCTAGGCCAAGGTTTACCAGCCTGGACCTTTGCTGGCAAGTTCTTGATGGCGGCAACCGCGGCGGCACGGTTCGGGAAACTGCCGTAGGTCACGACGAAAAGCGGCTTGCCCTGCAAGGTTTTCTTGAAATACCGGTATTCCCCGCCCTGCTCGCGCACGTAGGACTGCGCCGCGCTCTCGGAGCTGGTGCCGAAGATCTGTACCACGTAGCTGCTGGGCGCCTGGGCCGTATACCAGTTGCCGCCTGTCGCCTTGCTTACCGGCTTGTCCGCCGGCTTGGCAGGAACCGGCGCAGGCTTGGCTACCGCGACTTGCGGCACAGGCGTGGGCTTGGCCGCCGGCGCAGGCTTGGCTACCGCGACTTGCGGCACAGGCGTGGGCTTGGCCGCCGGCGCAGGCTTGCTTGGTGCCGGCTCCATCGGTTGCACTGGCGTTGCGGAGGCGACCGCGGGCGGGGTCACAGCCGGGCCGGCCGGCATGCCGACAGGCGGCGCGCTGGTAGTGACCATTGGGGGCTGGCTGGGCGTACCCGCATCGGCTGCTGGCGCGCCGTCATCGTCTTCCGCGCCGGCGGCGGAGGCCAGAGGCTCGCGCATCACAGGTTGGCCGTTCAGAGGCAGCGGCTTGGAGTTGCCAGCGAACTCGATCGACGGGTTACCGTCCTGGTTAGGTTGCGCGCTGCCAGGCTCACCCTGGCCCAAGGGCAGTTGCGCCTGCTCGCCAGCAGGGGCTGGCGCTTTGTTGTGCCCAGACAACAGGCCGGCAGCGGCGACAATGATCACCACGACGGCGGAAAGGGCCAACAGGTATTTCTTAGGCATTTTAAGTCCTATGGATGGTCGCTTGACCGCGGAACGACTGGCGATCATCGCCTCGATCATCGAGTCTCGGGCGACCTGGTTGATAGGGCCAGGCCAGCCGCCGGACGTTTCGTGAATGTCCGCGATCTGCTCGTTGCTGAACAATGCGATTCCCTGGCCGGCGCCCTCCAGGCGCTGGGTCAGGTATTCGCGCGTTTCTTCCAGGGTATAGGGCTGCAACTCGATGACATGGTAGCGCTCCGGGCCCCATTCGAGCTGCTCCAGGGTCGACAGCAGCGAAGGCTCTCCGAAGAGGAACACATGCGGCCGCCCTTCCGGCATTCCCGCCGACAGTTCCAGCAGGGCTTCGAGCGCCGACTCGTCCAGTTGTTCCGCGTCGTCGACCAGCAAATACACTTCCTGGCCGGTCAACCCGAGCTGGATCACCCGATGCAGGAGGCTGCCGATCTCGGTATCGGCGGCGCCCACAGCGGGCGCGATCTGCCCGAGCACGCCGGCGGCATCGCCAGCCCCGCGCGCCGACACCACCACGCTCATCACCGACTGCTTGTTGGTACTGGCCACCAGCGCCTGGCGCAGCAAGGTCTTGCCGCTACCATGGGGCCCGGTCACTACCAGCATCAGCTGGCTGTAACGCGCCAGGTGATGCAGTTGGCCCAGTACCGGCTTGCGTTGCGCCGGGAAGAACTTGAACCCTGGCACGCGAGCGGCAAAGGGGTCATGGTCCAGTTGATAGTGGCCGAGGAAGGCCTCATCGGCATGCAGACTTGTCATCGAACTCTCGTTAACCTCAAAGCTGATCCACGATGGCGCCGTAATCCGACGTCAGCGTGGCCTGGAGTATCTCGGGTGCGTATTCATCGGTCACTACCGCCTCGCCCAGGCGACTGAGCAGGACCAGGCGCATGCGGCCATCGAGCACTTTCTTGTCCACGGCCATGTGGCGCATGAAATCATCCGGCCCCATCTCGGCGGGCGGGACAACCGGCAATCCCGCGCGTACCAGCAGGGCAATGCCGCGGTCGCGCGCCGCGCGATCAAGCCAGCCCAGGCGCATGGACATTTCCAGCGCCATGGCCGTACCGGCGGCCACGGCTTCTCCATGCAGCCACACACCATACCCCATCTGGGTCTCGATGGCGTGGCCGAACGTATGGCCGAGGTTCAGAGTGGCGCGGACGCCAGCTTCCCGCTCATCGGCATTGACCACCACCGCCTTGGCGGCGCAGGAGCGGCTGATGGCTTCGGTGAGCGCGGCCTGGTCCAGGCTGCGCAAGGCGTGGATGTTGTCTTCGAGCCAGGCAAGGAAAGGTTCGTCGCAGATCAGCCCGTACTTGATCACTTCGGCCAGGCCGGCCGACAGCTCCCGTGGCGGTAGCGAGCGCAGCGTGGCGGTATCGATGAGCACGGCCTTGGGCTGGTAGAAGGCTCCGATCATGTTTTTGCCCAGGGGGTGATTGATGCCGGTCTTGCCGCCTACGGAAGAGTCGACCTGGGACAGCAGGGTGGTCGGTACCTGGATGAAGTCCACGCCCCGCTGATAGCAGGCCGCGGCGAACCCGGCCATGTCCCCCACCACGCCGCCACCAAGGGCGACGATGGTGGTGCGACGGTCGTGACGGCTTTCCAGAAGGCCGTCGAAGATGAGCTGCAAGGTTTCCCAGTTCTTGAACGCCTCGCCGTCCGGAAGGATGACAGGTCGTATCGAACGCCCTTCCAACCCCTTGCAGAGCTGTTCAAGGTACAAGGGAGCGACCGTTTCATTGGTCACCACCGCTACCTGTCGTCCGGCCAGGTGGGGCTGGATCAGCTCCGGGTTGCCCAGCAGGTTTTCGCCAATATGAATCGGGTAGCTGCGTTCAGCCAGTTCGACCTTGAGTGTTCGCATCGCTTTGCAAGTCCGGTTCTGTAGCCATGGGTCGTGATAGCGGCGCGCGTCATCTGGGTGGCAGTTGACGCAAGCGCTCGAGAATGTCGAGAACGACCATGCGGGGTGGACGCTCATCCGTTTCCACCACCAGGTCGGCGATCTCCCGGTAGAGGGGATCCCGGATCTCCAGGAGAGCGCGCAGGGTAGCCTCCGGGTTCGGCGTACGCAGCAATGGCCGGTTGCGGTCACGGGCGGTACGGCCCACCTGCTGCTCGACCGAGGCGTGAAGATACACCACACGCCCCCCGGCGCGCAGGATCCGCCGATTGGTGTCGCGCATCACCGCGCCGCCGCCCGTGGCCAGGACCACGCCATCGTAGGCGCAAAGCTCGCCCAGCATGGCATGTTCGCGCTCGCGAAAGCCCGCCTCGCCCTCACGGTCGAAGATCCACGGGATGTTCGCCCCACAGCGAGTCTCGATTTCCTTGTCGGAATCCCGGAACGGCAAACGCAACTCTTTGGCCAGCAAACGGCCGATGGTGCTCTTTCCCGCGCCCATCGGCCCAACGAGTATCAGATTTCGCACAGAATCAATGACTCACAGCAATCGCCTGGTTGTTCATGATACGCGGAGTCAGGAATACCAGCAGCTCGGATTTTTCTTCCGAGACCGTATCGCTGCGGAATAGCCGGCCTATGTACGGCACATCGCCCAGGAAGGGGACTTTCTGCGTGGTCTTGTTCTGGGTATTGGAGAACACTCCACCGATGACGATGGTCTCGCCGTCATTCACCAATACCTTGGCGTTGACTTCGTTCTTGTCGATAGGCGGTACGCCCAGTACCTCGTTCAGGTAGTCAGGGGCGTCCTTGGTCACCTTCACCTCCATGATGATGCGGTTGTCTGGAGTGATTTGCGGCGTGACCTCCAGGGACAGCGACGCTTCCTTGAAGGAAACCGTGGTCGCGCCGCTGGAACTGGATTCCTGGTAGGGAATTTCCTGCCCCTTGAGGATCTTGGCCGTTTCCTTGTCGGAAGTGACTACCTTGGGCTGGGACACTACCTCGCCATTGCCGGTTGCCTCCATTGCGCTGAGCTCGAGGTCGATCAAGGTATTGTTGGTAACGAAGCCCAGGCCGATACCTGACGTGGCGTCAGTGGCGCCCATGTCCACGAAGGGTACGTTGGTGCCGGTATCGGTGCCTGTATTGCCCGACTCGTCGCCATTGTTATCCAGGCCGTAGATGGTGGTATTGCCATGGCCGGTGGAAGTGCCACCCCAGCGTACCCCCAGGGACTTGTCGTAGCCGACGGTGGCCTCGACGATGCGTGCTTCGATCATCACCTGCCGCACGGGGATATCCAGCTGGGCCACGATGCGACGCAGCTCATCGAGGCTTTCCTGAGTCTGGTAGGCGATGATGCTGTTGGTGCGGTCGTCCACGGTGATGGACCCGCGCGCGTCGGTATTGTCCTTGGAGCCGGTCACAGACTGAAACAGCTTGGCGATGTCGGCGGCCTTGGCATAGTTCACCTGGATCAGGTCCCGACGCAGCGGGGCGAGTTCCTGCAGCTGCTTCTGGGATTCAAGTTCCTGGCGTTCGCGGGCGGCGATCTCGTCCGCTGGCGCCACCAGCAGCACGTTGCCCACCTTGCGCTTGTCCAGCCCCTTGGTCTTGAGCACCAGGTCCAGGGCCTGGTCCCACGGGACATTCTGCAGCCGCAGGGTAATGCCGCCTTGAACGGTATCACTGGCAACCAGGTTGAGGTTGGTGAAATCGGCGATCAGCTGGAGCACCGACCGGACATCGATGTCCTGGAAATTCAGCGAGAGCTTCTCGCCGGTGTATACATTGCGGTCGGCGTTGCGACGCTGCACGTCTTCGTTGGTGAGCGGCCGGACGCTGATGGTCAACCGGTTCTCGGTCTGGAAGGCCGAATAGTCGAACGCTCCGGACGCCTCTATTGAAACCGTGGAGGCCTCGCCTGCCTGGGTGGAACTGACGAACTGCACCGGTGTGGCGAAGTCCTTGACGTCCAGGCGCAGCCTGAGTGGATCCGGCAAGGCGGTACGGGCGAATGTGACTATGATCCGGCCGCCCTGTTCCTTTACATCAGGGCTGATCGACGGGTCGCTCAGGTCGATGACCACGTTGCCCTCGCCAAGCGCGCCGCGCTGGAAGTCCACATTGCGGATGGCTCTGCCTGGAATACCCACGACCGGGGCCCGGGGCGCGGCGGCCGTTGTCGTCCGGGATGCGGCGGCTGGCGCGGACGCTGCTTTGGGGGCTGTGCCGGTGGAGGCCTGGACGGCATTGGCGCCCGGACCGATGAGCACGAAGACATTGTTGCCTTCGACCCGGGTACTGTAGGGCACCAGGGTGGCCAGGTTGACGATCAGGCGCGTACGGTCCTTGGCTTCGATCAAGGCCAGGGTGCGTGCGTTGCCCACGCCCAGGTCGCGGCTACGGTTGGCGACCTGGGTCACCACGCCGGGAAAGTCCAGGGCGATGCGGGCCGGATCTTCGGTGGTATAGCCGCGTGGCGCGGTTACCGGGCTGTCGAAGGACAGCTTCAGCTCCACGCGATCACCCGGCAACGCGGCTACATCGACCGACTTCAGGGTGGCCGCCAGCAGGGCTGGCGACACCAGCATCGCGACCAGCGCGGCGCCTAGGGCGGAGAGGATCCTGTTCATCGTTGTTTTCCACTGAGCATGCTGTACCGACCCGTCAGGAGGGTTCCTTGAGCAAAATGGCGCGTGGCCGTTCGAGCCACCCCCCTTCGCCGTCCGGAACGAGTTCCACCACATCGACTTCTGTGTCGCTGATAGCGATGATCTTGCCATCGTTCTGGCCAATGTAGTCGCCTACCTTCACCCGATGCACGCCTCCGCCGCCTTTCATCAAGGCAAAACGCCCACCGGCATTGGCCAGGGTGCCGACCATTTCGAAATCCTCGATATTGAAGCCCTCCAGGAACTGCTTCACCCGATTCGGATCAGGATGAATATCCTTCGACCCCTTGGGCCGATTCGCCTGTTCCACACGGATGGGTGGCTGGAAGGGGCTGCGCAGGTCCGACGCCTGATAGGTGAAGGCCTGGTACGCCTGAAAACGCGGGATGGGCTCGATGGTGCCCTTGGGCTTCTCGTTCACTTCCTTGAGAAACGCATCTATATCGGAAAAATCGTCCGAGCCGCCACAAGCGGAAAGCACGGTGATGACCAACAGCAGGCCCGCCTTGGCCCAGGCCTTCATTGTGGCAGCCCCTTGTCGTTGTAACGGTAGGTCTTGGCCAGGATCTGCATGCGCAGCTGCGAGGCATTGCCCTGGTTGGCGGGCTTCACGTCGAAGTCATGCAGGGTGACGATCCGGGGCAGGCTTGCCACTCCGCTGACGAAGGTCGCCAGGTCATGGTAATTGCCGGTGACGGTGATCTGGATAGGCAGCTCGATGTAGAACTGCTGGGCCGTTTCCGGCAACAGCTTGATTTCCTGGAATTCCAGCCCGGCACCCAGGCCGGTGCGAGTGATGTCTTCCAGCAGGCCAGGCACCTCGGTATCGCTGGGAAGCTGACGCAGCATGGCACCGAATGACGTTTCCATTTCCTTCATCTGGGCCGTGTAGGCTTCCAGGTTCGCTGCCTGGAAAGCCTTGGTCGCGTACTGCTGGCGTAGCGTTTCCTCTTGGGCGATATGGGCGTCCAGGTCCGCTTCCAGATCCTGTAGGCGGAAGTAATAACCCAGCCCGAGCAGAAGCAAGGCCAGCAGAATGGCCGCGATGACCTTCACCGGGCCGGGCCAGCTGCCCATGTTGTTGACATCGAGCTCGCTCAGCTCGACTTTCTTCAGGCTGTCCAGCCAGGCTGCCCCCTTCATTTATCGACCTCCTCCACCGCCGGCGCGGTTTGCCGTACGGACAGCTGGAACAGGTTGGCCTGGTCGGTGCCGATGTCGGCCGCGGCGCTCTCGTCGCTGGCGTCGTCGGTCTTGGCCTTGACTTCGGTAAGGGTGGGCGATTCGAGCCAGGGCGAGGCATCGAGGTTTCGCATCAGGTCCGATACCCGATTGTTGGATTCGGCGGCCCCGGAGATGTTGATCTGCTTGTCGACCATCTTCACCTCGGTGAAATAGACCCCGTCCGGCAAGGTGCGAACCAGCTGATCGAAGATGCGCCCTATGATCGGCCGGTTGCCTTGCAGGTCCTGAATGATGCGCATGCGCGCCAGCAGCTGCTTGCGGCGGGTCTTGAGCTCGCTGATGGCCTTGATCCGTTGTTCAAGGTTGGCATTCTGGGTTTGCAGATAGTTGTTGCGGGCGGTCTGGCGGTCGATCTGCCCGGAAATATACTGGCTGGCCAGGAAAATGACTCCGCCGCTGAACAGCACCACCGCCGCCAGCAGCATGAAGAATTGCTTCTTGCGCTCTTCGCGCAACTGCTCCCGCCAGGGCAACAGGTTGATGCGTGCCATCAGTCGAAGCTCCTGAGCGCCAGCCCGCAAGCGATCATCAGCGCCGGGGCGTCACTGGCCAGGGCACCGGCATTGACCTTGCTGTTCAGGGCCATGTCCGCGAAGGGGTTGGCCACCAGCGTAGGCGTGCCGATGCGTTGCTGGATGAGTTGATCCAGGCCTGCCAGGGAAGCCGTGCCCCCGGCAAGCACGATATAGTCAACCTGATGGAACTGCCCTGCTGCAAAAAAGAACTGTAACGAGCGTGACACCTGCTGCACAACCGCTTCGCGGAAGGGTTGCAGCACCTCGGCCACGTAGTCGTCCGGCAACCCGCCCTGCTTCTTGGCCAGGCCGGCCTCCTCCACGCTGAGCCCATAGCGGCGCTGGATTTCCTCCGTGAGCTGGCGCCCGCCGAACAGCTGCTCGCGGGTATAGATAATGCGGCCACCATGCAACACGCTCAAGGTAGTCAAGGTGGCGCCTACATCCACCACCGCCACGGTCAGTGGCCGCTCGGCATCCCGCAGTTGCGGCGCCAGCAGACCGAACGCTCGTTCCAAGGCATAGGCTTCGACATCGACTACCCGGGCGCTCAGGCCGGCCACGGCCAGGGCCGCTTCGCGAACTTCGACGTTTTCCTTGCGGCAGGCGGCCAGCAATACTTCGACTCGTTCAGGATTGCGCGCGGAGGGGCCTTGCACCTCGAAGTCGATGGCGACTTCCTCGAGGGGGTAAGGAATGTACTGGTCGGCCTCCAGCTTGAGCTGGTTCTCCATTTCATCATCGGTCATGCCCGCGTCCATTTCGATGGACTTGGTGATGACCGCCGAGCCGGAAACCGCCAGCGCCACGCCGCGAGTAGGCGTGCGCGCCTTGGCCACGACGCGCAGCAGGGCGTTGCCCACACCCTCGAGCTCGGCAATGTTCTTCTCGACCACCGCATTGACGGGCAGGGGCTCGACTGCGTAGGACTCCACCTTGAAACGATCACCTACCCGGCTCAGCTCCAACAGCTTGACCGAAGTGGAGCTGATGTCGATCCCCAGAAGCGAGCTCGCTTTCTTGCTGAAGAGTCCTAGCACTGCCAATTCCCTAGCACTATCCGCGACTTACGGACCGTTTATGGTACCCGGCATTTAATAGCAGTCTTGACAGAAGCGCAAATGACGCTCCACCCCAAATTGCTTATAATGCCGAGCGTTTTTTTGCCTTGGCCCATGCTTGCCGCCAAGCCCCAATTCTCAATGGAAATCCGAAAGCCTTGATCCGCCTGCTCAAGTTTTTCTGCTGGACCTTCCTCGCCGTGGTATGCGGGCTTCTGCTCGGCCTGAGCGGCGCATATCTGTATCTTAGCCCCGGCCTGCCGTCCGTGGAGGCTCTGAAAAGCGTTCAGTTGCAAATTCCTCTTCGGGTTTACAGCAGCGACGGCAAATTGATAGCAGAATTTGGCGAGATGCGCCGGTCTCCGATCAAGTTTTCCGACATCCCGCCTCATTTCATCCAGGCCCTGCTGTCCGCCGAGGACGACAACTTCGAGAACCATTACGGAGTGGACCCTTCCAGCCTGGTCCGCGCCGCCAGCCAACTGCTGCGTAGCGGCCACATCCAGACCGGCGGCAGCACCATCACCATGCAGGTGGCGAAGAACTACTTCCTGACCAGCGAGCGCAGCTTCTCGCGCAAGACCAACGAAATTCTGCTGGCCTTGCAGATCGAACGCGAGCTGACCAAGGACGAGATCCTCGAGCTGTACGTGAACAAGATCTACCTGGGCAACCGGGCCTACGGCATCGAGGCCGCGGCGCAGGTGTACTACGGCAAGTCCATCCGGGACTGCAGCCTGGCCCAGATGGCGATGATCGCCGGCCTGCCGAAGGCTCCCTCACGCTTCAACCCCCTGGCCAACCCGGCACGCGCCAAGGAGCGTCGGGACTGGATCCTGGGCCGCATGTACAAGCTGGGCAAGATCGACCAGGCCAGCTATGACACCGCCCTGGCCGAGCCCATCAACGCCAGTTACCACGTCCCCACCCCTGAGGTGAATGCGCCCTACATCGCCGAGATGGCCCGCGCCGAAATGGTCGGGCGGTTCGGCAGCGCGGCCTATACCGAGGGCTTCCGGGTCACCACCACGGTGCCGAGCAACCTGCAGGAACACGCCAACAAGGCCGTTCTCGAGGGCCTGCTCACCTATGACCAGCGCCATGGCTATCGCGGGCCCGAGTCCCGACTGCCTGGCAAGACCCGCGAAGCCTGGCTCGCCGAGCTGACGCGCCAGCGCCCGCTCAACTCGCTGGAGCCGGCGATCGTCACCCATGTGGACAAGGCCGGCCTGACGGTACTGACCCGGGACGACAAGCAAGAGCCCGTGAGTTGGGACAGCATGAAGTGGGCGCGACCATTCCTCAATACCAACAGTCAGGGCCGCGCGCCGAGCCAGCCGGCGGATGTCGCCCAGGTCGGCGACCTGATCCGCGTCCAGCGCCAGGACGATGGCAGCCTCAGGTTCAGCCAGGTGCCCACCGCCCAGAGCGCGCTCGTTTCCCTGGACCCGCATGACGGCGCCATCAGGGCGCTGGTCGGTGGCTTCGCCTTCGAGCAGAGCAACTACAACCGTGCCACCCAGGCGAAGCGGCAGCCGGGCTCAAGCTTCAAGCCCTTCATCTATAGTGCCGCCCTGGATAATGGCTACACCCCCGCCAGCCTGGTCAATGATGCCCCGATCGTGTTCGTGGACGAATTCCTCGACAAGGTCTGGCGGCCGAAGAACGACACCAATACGTTCCTTGGCCCGATACGCCTGCGCGAAGCCCTGTACAAGTCCCGCAACCTGGTCTCGATCAGGGTGCTCCAGAGCCTGGGCGTCGACCATACCATCGACTACATCACCCGCTTCGGCTTCAATCGCCAGGACTTGCCGCGCAACCTCTCCCTGGCCCTCGGCACCGCAACCCTGACTCCGATGGAAATCGCCACGGGCTGGAGCACCTTCGCCAATGGCGGGTTCAAGGTCAGCCCATACTTGATCCAGAAGATCGAGAGCCGTAACGGTGATGTTCTGTTCACCGCCAACCCGGCCGTGGTGCCTACCAAGGCCGAAGAGGCCAGCGAGCCGCCAGCGCCCGTCGTCACCGAGGCCACGAGCAACGACGCCCAAACCGGAACCAGGGCACCAGAGGCAACGACACCTCAATATGCGCCCCGTATCGTCGATGGCCGTACAACCTACATCCTTACCAGCATGCTGCAGGACGTCATCAAGAAAGGCACCGGACGCCGTGCCCTGGCCATGAACCGTCCAGACATCGCAGGCAAGACGGGTACCACCAACGATTCGAAGGACGCCTGGTTCTCCGGCTACAACGCTGACTACATGACCACGGTCTGGACGGGCTTCGACCAGCCTGAAACCCTGGGCCACAAGGAGTTCGGCGGCACGGTGGCCCTGCCCATCTGGATGAACTACATGGGCGCCGCGCTCAAGGACAAGCCGCCGCATACCCAGCCTGAGCCGGAAGGCATCGTCAGCCTGCGGGTCGACCCTGTCAGCGGCCGCGCGGCCACTCCGGCCACGCCCAATGCCTACTTCGAACTGTTCAAGAGCGAGGACACCCCGCCTTCAGTCAACGAACTGGGCAACGGCGCACCTGGCAGCCCGTTGCCAGCGGACGAAGCAGCGCCCATGGACCTGTTCTGACAGGGTACCGCCGGGCCCTGTGGCCCGGTCGGGCGCCAGTCCCAGCTGGCGAATGTTCATATTTCAGGCATTAAAAAACCGGCCATCAGGCCGGTTCTTCATTGCAGGGTCATCAACCCTTGAATACGTCATCCACGCTCTTGAGCGGGTAGTTGGCCGGGTACGGCAGGGTCGCCACGCCGGTCTCGATGGCCGCCTTGGCTACCGCATCGGATACCACTTCGATCAAGCGGACATCCAGAGGCTTGGGAATGATGTACTCACGGCCGAAGCTCAGGCTGTCTACGTTGTAAGCCTCGCAGACTTCCTTCGGCACCGGCAGCTTGGCCAGATCACGCAGGGCGTAGGCGGCGGCGATCTTCATTTCCTCGTTGATGCGCTTGGCGCGCACGTCCAGCGCGCCACGGAAGATGAAGGGGAAGCCCAGCACGTTGTTGACCTGGTTCGGGTAGTCCGAACGGCCAGTCGCCATGATGACGTCATCCCTGGTGGCATGGGCCAGCTCCGGGGAGATTTCCGGATCGGGGTTCGAGCAAGCGAACACGATCGGGTTGGCCGCCATGCTCTTGAGACCCTCGGGACTGAGCAGGTTCGGCCCCGAGAGCCCGACGAAGACGTCAGCGCCGTCCAGGGCATCGGCCAGGGTGCGCTTGTCGGTTTCGTGAGCAAAGACAGCCTTGTACTGGTTCAGGTCGTCGCGACCAGCGTGGATGACACCGACGCGATCGATCATGTAGATGTTCTCGACCTTCGCGCCCATGCTGATCAGCAGCTTCATGCAGGAAATGGCCGCGGCACCGGCGCCCAGGCAGACGATCTTGGCTTCCTCGAGCTGCTTGCCGGCGATTTCCAGCGCGTTGAGCATGCCCGCCGCGGTCACGATGGCGGTACCGTGCTGGTCGTCATGGAAAACCGGGATGTCGCATTGCTCGATCAGGGCACGCTCGATCTCGAAGCATTCAGGCGCCTTGATGTCTTCCAGATTGATGCCACCGAAGGTGATCGAAATACGCTTGACCGTGTCGATGAACGCTTGCGGGCTTTCCGCATCCACTTCGATGTCGAACACATCCACGCCAGCGAAACGCTTGAACAGAACGCCCTTGCCTTCCATGACCGGCTTGGACGCCAGAGGGCCCAGGTTACCCAGGCCGAGAATGGCGGTACCGTCAGAGATCACTGCCACCAGGTTGCCCTTGCCGGTGTACTTGTATGCCAGTTCAGGGTCACGGCCGATTTCACGCACAGGCTCGGCGACGCCCGGGCTGTAGGCCAGGGACAGGTCGCGCGCGGTAGCGGTCGCCTTGGTGAGTTCGACGCTCAGTTTCCCCGGACGAGGTTGGGCATGGTATTCGAGAGCGGCAGTTTTCAGATCTGACATGGTGGCGTTCCGCTTGACTGTTGAACTTTTCGGAGCGCCGAGGATACGCACAAAGGATAGTCGCGACAAGACTGCCCAGTCACCCGCTGTCAAGGGTTAGAAGGTACGACTTTGGCCGCAGATGACAACAGTTCGAGCATGGTGGGTGATGTCAGGCGGAGCAGCCAGGGAGCTTGCCCGGAGGCCTGGTCCGACCGACGGCGCCGGTCGACGATCCAGCCTCGCGCCTCGACAGCCTGCCCTGTCCGCAAGCTTCGCAGGCTGCCTTCGAACAGATGCGCGTCCGCCTGCCGCACCTGCAATACCAGACCGCCCTCAAGGTCGATCCAGGTGCCACCGCGGTTACGGTCGATTCTCTGAATCCTCCCGCTGACGATGGCAAAGCCCGCCTGCTCGAGGCTCGCTACCGGTCGCGGGCTGAACCCGCGCCACACCCCCAGGCCCACCTGCCGCGCGCTACGTTCAGCGGCCGCATGGCACGCCCACAAGGCATCGTTCGGCGGCACCACCACTTGAAAGCCAAGCCCTTCGCCCAGCAGAATGGCTTCGATATTCCGGCCCTGGGGCGTATACACATGAGCCAGGGTTCGGCCGTGACGGTCATGGGGTTCAGCGCCCGGTCGGATCGCGACCTTGCCGCCGTTCTCTTTCACCAGTGCCTGCAGGCGATCGCGGGCCGCCTTGGCGCCCGGCTCATCCGCACGTCCTCTGTGTCCCATTTCGGGCGTATTGATACCAATCAGTCGCACGCTTCGCCCATCCGCCAAGCGCAGAGTATCGCCATCGACCACCCGCGCAACCTGAGCCAGCGGCAGCGTCGCCGGTAGGGGACATTCGGCCCGCACCTGGCCGAGGAAAAACGCGGGCAATAAAAAAGCGCCCACGAGGGACGCTTTTTTGATCAGCCTGGCCAAGCCTCGAAGGCTTGCCAACGCGCGGAGCCTCAGTTGCTCTTCGCGGCGCCAAACACGCCGAAGCGCTGCTTGAAGCGGTCGACACGGCCGCCGGTATCCAGCATCTTCTGCTTGCCGGTGTAGAACGGGTGGCACTCGTTGCACACGTCCAGGCTCAGGGGCTGGGCCAGGGTAGAACGGGTCTTGATGACGTTACCGCAGCTGCAGGTAGCGTCGATGGCTTCGTATTTCGGATGGATTTCAGGCTTCATGGGGTATTCCTCTGTGGTCGCGCCGCCACCCGGCACCATTGCCGGATACCGCACGAACTGGGGTCCGGCATATTACCAGAGCGCGCCGGGGACGCAAGCGCAGCCGCTACCGGTAGTCGCCGCCGGGGTGTTAGGCTTGCCGCTCGCTTTGCCCGCTGCCCTGGAAGCCCTTCGTGCCCGACGTCATCCTGCGCCTTGCCCTGCCTTCTCCGCTGCGCCGCCTGTTCGACTATCGCGCGCCAGCCGGGCCCACGCCAGCGGCATGGCTTCCGGGCATGCGCTTGCGGGTGCCCTTCGGCCGCCGCGAAATCATCGGGGTGCTGGTGGAAGTAGCGGAGCATTCCGACGTACCCAGGGACAAGCTCAAAGCTGCCAGCGCCCTGCTCGATGACAATCCACCGATACCTGAAAGCCTCTGGGGCCTGTGCCTGTGGACATCCCAGTACTATCAGCACAGCCTGGGGGATACCCTGTCCTGGGCATTGCCCACGCTGCTGCGCCAAGGCGAACCGGCAGAGGCCCGCCAGGAGCGTTTCTGGAGCATAACCGAGGGCGCAAGGGCCACTGATCCGCGCCTGGCGCGCGCGCCTCGACAAAGAGAAGCCTTCAAGGCGCTCGCACAGCACCCTCATGGAGTCCCTCACTCGTTGCTGCCTCGGCTCGGCCTTGCCAAGGACAGCCTCGATGCACTGCTGGGCAAGGGCCTGGCGCGGGTCGAGGTACGCAGCCAGGCCCCTGCCCAGCGGCATGCCCATTGGCTGGCGCAGCCGGAACTGCCACTCAATTCGGAGCAGCGCGGTGCTTTCGAAGCGGTGCGGGCCGGATTTGGCGAGTTTCATGCCTTTCTTCTGGCTGGCGTCACCGGCAGCGGCAAGACCGAGGTCTATCTTCAATTGATTCACCAGGCGCTCAAGGCAGGCAGGCAGGCACTGGTGCTGATCCCGGAGATCAACCTGGGGCCACAAACCCTGTTGCGCTTCGAACAGCGATTCAACGCCCGGATCGCGCTGGTGCATTCGGCAGTGAATGACCGTGACCGCCTCGATGCCTGGCTGGCGGCCCGCGACGGTGACGCCGACATCATTATTGGCACCCGCTCGGCCTTGTTCACGCCCATGCGCCATCCGGGGCTGATCATCATCGATGAGGAACACGATGCTTCCTATAAACAGCAGGAAGGTCTGCGTTATCACGCCCGGGACCTGGCGGTGGTACGTGCTCGCCAGGAAAACATCCCTGTGGTGCTCGGCTCGGCCACGCCTTCGCTGGAAAGTCTGCACAACGCCCATGCTGGTCGCTATGGGCTGCTACGCATGGAGCAACGGGCCGGCGGCGCCAGCCCGCCGCGCTACTTGCGCCTGGATGTGAAAAGCCGCCCCCTCGACAGCGGCATGAGCCCACCCTTGCAGCAAGCCATCGGCCAGGTGCTCGCCCTGGGCCAACAGGTGCTCGTGTTCCTCAACCGGCGCGGCTATGCCCCAACCCTGCTGTGCCATGAATGCAGTTGGCTGTCGGAATGCCCGCGTTGCGATGCGCGCATGACTGTGCATCTGCGCTCCGGAGAGCTGCGCTGCCACCACTGCGGCCACGCGGCGCCACGCCCGCGGCAATGCCCGACCTGCCACTCGGTGGATCTGCGTCCCGTCGGCGCCGGAACCGAGCGGGCCGAGGACCGCTTGAGAACCCTGTTTCCGGATGTGCCGGTATTGCGGGTAGATCGCGACAGCACCTCGCGCAAGGATGCCATGGCGCAGTTGTTCGCTCGCGTGCAGCGCGGCGAGCCGTGCATTCTGGTTGGCACCCAGATGCTCGCAAAAGGACATCATTTCCCCCGGGTCACCCTGGTCGCCATCCTGGACGCCGACGGCGGTCTCTTCTCCGCCGATTTCCGCGCCGCCGAGCGCATGGCCCAGTTGATCGTACAGGTCGCCGGGCGCGCCGGGCGTGCTGAAGAGCCGGGGCGCACCATCATCCAGAGCCATATGGCCGATCACCCGTTGCTGGTGCAATTGACCGAAGAGGGGTATGCCGCTTTCGCAGCCCAGGCCCTGAGCGAACGTCGCAGCGCTGGATTGCCGCCGTTCTGCCACCTGGCGCTACTGCGTGCCGAAGCTCACAGACCAGGGCAGGCCGAGGCCTTTCTGGACCAGGCTTGCATCGAAGCCGAGCGGCTGCGTGACAGCCTGGGCGTCGGCGCGGTCGAACTGCTGGGCCCGGTTCCAGCCCCCATGGAAAGGCGCGCCGGCCGTTACCGGGCTCAGCTGTTGTTGCAAGCCAATGCCCGGGCGCCCTTGCACCGCTTGCTCAGCCTGTGGGTGCTGCAACTGGAGCGGTTGCCCGGCGGCCGCCAGGTGCGCTGGGCCCTGGATGTTGACCCCATCGACCTCTATTGAGCCGCCGCGAAGGTTGGCAAGCCCGGCCCATGAACGGATAATGCCCAGTTTTTCAACCCGCGCTTGCCGCGCCGCCGCTTCGCGGCACACGAGACGATCATGAAAGACACCATTCGCCTGCTGATCCAACATGCCCTCACCCGCCTCGTCGAGGACGGCGTGCTGCCTGCCGGGCTGACCCCGGCGATCCAGGTCGAGAACAGCCGGGACAAGAGCCACGGGGATTTCGCCAGCAACATCGCCATGATGCTGGCCAAGCCCGCTGGTCTGAAGCCGCGCGACCTGGCGGAAAAGATCATCGCCGCCCTGCCTGCCGACCCTCAGTTGAGCAAGGCGGAAATCGCCGGCCCTGGCTTCATCAATTTCTTCCAGAACACCGAGGCGCTGGCCGCGCGACTCGACAGCGCGCTGGCCGACCGCAAGCTCGGAGTACGCAAGGGCAGCCCCGCCCAGCGCGTGGTGGTGGACCTGTCCGCGCCGAACCTGGCCAAGGAAATGCACGTGGGGCACCTGCGCTCGACCATCATTGGCGACGCCGTGGCCAATGTCCTGGAGTTCCTGGGCGATACCGTGATCCGCCAGAACCACGTGGGCGACTGGGGTACCCAGTTCGGCATGCTGCTGGCCTACCTGGAGGAAAATCCCGCTGACAGCGACCAACTGTCGGACCTGGAAAACTTCTACCGCGCCGCCAAGAAGCGTTTCGACGAATCGGCCGAATTCGCCGAACGCGCCCGCAGCCTGGTAGTGAAGCTGCAGGCCGGCGACCCGGACTGCCTGAGCCTGTGGAAGCGTTTCAATGAAATCTCGCTTTCCCATTGCCAGAAAACCTACGAGCGTCTCAACGTTCGGCTGACCCCAAACGACGTCATGGGCGAAAGCGCCTATAACGAGGACCTTCCCAGCGTAGTCGCCGACCTGCGCGCCAAGGGCCTGCTGGTGGAAAGCGAGGGGGCCCAGTGCGTGTTCCTGGAGGAATTCAAGACCGCCGAAGGCAACCCGTTGCCTGTGATCGTGCAGAAGGCCGGCGGGGGCTACCTATACGCCACCACGGACCTGGCCGCGGTGCGCTACCGCAGCAATGTGCTCAAGGCGGACCGGGCCCTGTACTTCGTCGATCAACGTCAGGCTCTGCATTTCCAGCAGGTGTTCGAAGTTGCCCGACGCGCCGGCTTCATCACCAATGGCATGGCGACCGAGCACATGGGCTTCGGCACCATGAACGGCGCGGACGGGCGGCCTTTCAAGACGCGTGACGGCGGCACCGTGAAACTGATCGACCTGCTCGACGAAGCCGAGCAGCGGGCCTATGCCTTGGTCAAGGAGAAAAACCCTGACCTGGAAGACAGCCGCCTGCGCGAGATCGCGCGAGTGGTCGGCATCGGCGCCGTCAAATACGCGGACCTGTCCAAGCATCGGACCAGCGACTACAGCTTCAACTTCGACCTGATGCTCAATTTCGAAGGCAATACCGCGCCTTACTTGCTGTATGCCTACACCCGGGTGGCAGGGGTGTTCCGCAAGCTGGGCAAGGGCTATGAGGAGGCCGACGGGCATATCCGGCTGGAGGCCGCCCATGAGCAGGACCTGGCCGCCAGGCTGGCCCAGTTCGGCGAAGTGCTCAACACGGTGGCCGAAAAGGGCACGCCTCATGTGCTGTGTAGCTACCTCTACGACGTGGCAGGGCTGTTCTCCAGCTTCTATGAGAACTGCCCGATTCTCGCGGCCCAGACCCCCGAGCAACAGCAAAGCCGGTTGCGCCTGGCGGCATTGACCGGCCTGACCTTGAAACAGGGCCTGGAGCTGCTGGGCCTGGAAACCTTGGAGCGTATGTAAGGTGGCGGCGAAGAAACCTGCACCCAAGCGTGGCGCCAGCCGCAATGCCCCGCCGGCCAAGAAGCCCATTCCGGGCTGGCTGTGGCTGGCCATCGGGCTGTCGGTAGGCGCGTTCATCGTTTTCCTGATGAAGCTCGAACCGGGCCATAACGACGTCAAGCGGACCAAGCCGGAGGAGCAGAAGACGGCGAGCAAGGCAGCCGAGGCGGAAAAAACACCGCCCAGCCCCGAGAAGATCAAGCCCAAGTATGACTTCTACACCTTGCTGCCCGAATCCGAGGTCATAGTGCCGCCCGAGGCTGTACCGGAGAAAACGCCACCCGTGCCTGCCCAGCCGGTCACCCCGGCCGAGGCCGCCAAGATCGATACGGCCCGTGCCCAGGCAGCGTTGTCCGGCCAGGTGCCGCCACCGCCGCCACCGGTCATCAAGCCGGCCGCCACTACCCAGTACTATCTGCAGGCCGGCTCGTTCCGCAAGCAGACGGACGCTGACAAGGTACGCGCCCAGATCATCCTGCTCGGCCAGGCCGTGCAGGTCGAGTCGGGGATGGTGAAGGAGGAAACCTGGTACCGTGTGCTGGTCGGGCCGTTCAGCAACCGGGAACAGCTCACCGCCGCGCAGAAGATGCTGGCCGGCAGCGGCTTCAACAACCTGTTGCTGCAGCAACGGCAAACGCGTTAGCCGCTCCGGCGTAGCAAGCGAGCGAGCCTGCAAGGACGCGCCTGCCTAGGGCGCCCTGGCCGGGGTGTTGCAGCCCCGGTTGAAATTCCCCGCCGCTATCCCCACATCATGCTGCATTGGGCAGTTTCGCCCCGCAGCCTGAGGACCTTCCCTTGACCACCATCGTATCAGTCCGCCGCCACGGCAAAGTCGTCATGGGCGGGGACGGCCAGGTTTCCCTGGGCAATACCGTGATGAAAGGCAATGCGCGCAAGGTACGCCGCCTGTATCACGGCCAGGTGATCGCTGGCTTCGCTGGCGCCACGGCCGATGCCTTCACGCTTTTCGAGCGCTTCGAAGCTCAATTGGAAAAACACCAGGGCCATCTGGTACGCGCCGCTGTCGAGCTGGCCAAGGATTGGCGCACCGACCGCTCCTTGAGCCGGCTCGAGGCCATGCTGGCCGTCGCCAACAAGGACGCGTCCCTGATCATCACCGGCAATGGCGACGTGGTGGAGCCCGAGGACGGGTTGATCGCCATGGGCTCCGGCGGGGCATTCGCCCAGGCCGCGGCCCGCGCCCTGCTGAACAAGACCGATCTGTCGGCACGGGAAATCGCCGAGTCCGCCTTGAATATCGCCGCGGACATCTGCGTTTTCACCAATCATCACCTGACCATCGAGGAGCAGGACCTCGCGCAGTGACATGCCCGAGGCCGTTAACGCCATGTCCATGACCCCCCGCGAGATCGTCCACGAACTCAACCGCCACATCATCGGCCAGGATGACGCCAAGCGCGCTGTCGCCATCGCCTTGCGCAATCGCTGGCGGCGCATGCAACTACCCGCCGAACTGCGCGCCGAAGTCACTCCCAAGAACATCCTGATGATCGGCCCCACCGGCGTAGGCAAGACCGAGATCGCCCGGCGCCTGGCCAAGCTCGCCAACGCGCCCTTCCTCAAGGTTGAAGCGACCAAGTTCACCGAGGTCGGCTATGTGGGCCGCGATGTCGAGTCCATCATCCGTGACCTCGCCGATGCGGCGATGAAGATGCTGCGCGAGCAGGAAATGATCAAAGTGCGTCATCGTGCCGAAGATGCCGCCGAGGACCGCATCCTCGATGCGCTGCTGCCACCGGCGCGCGTAGGCTTCAACGAAGACCCGGCGCCTAGCGCGGATTCCAACACCCGCCAGCTGTTCCGCAAGCGGCTGCGTGAAGGCCAACTCGACGACAAGGAAATCGAGATCGAAGTCGCCGATGCCGTGGGAGTCGATATTTCCGCCCCGCCAGGAATGGAGGAAATGACCAACCAGCTGCAGAGCCTGTTCGCCAATATGGGCAAGGGGCGTCGCAAGGCGCGCAAGCTGAAGGTCAAGGAAGCGCTCAAGCTGGTACGTGACGAGGAAGCCAGCCGCCTGGTCAATGAAGAGGAACTCAAGGCCCAGGCGCTCGAAGCGGTCGAGCAGAACGGTATCGTCTTCATTGACGAGATCGACAAGGTTGCCAAGCGAGGCAACGTAGGTGGCGCCGATGTTTCCCGCGAGGGCGTGCAGCGCGACCTGCTGCCCCTGATCGAAGGCTGCACCGTGAACACCAAGTTGGGCATGGTCAAGACGGACCATATCCTGTTCATTGCCTCGGGCGCCTTCCACTTGAGCAAGCCGAGCGACCTGGTTCCGGAGCTTCAGGGCCGCCTGCCCATCCGGGTGGAATTGAAAGCGCTCACGCCGGGCGATTTCGAGCGCATTCTCAGCGAGCCTCATGCCTCCCTGACAGAGCAATACCGTGAGCTGTTGAAAACCGAGGGGCTCGGGGTGGAGTTCCAGCCGGACGGCATCAAGCGCCTGGCCGAGATCGCCTGGCAGGTGAACGAGAAAACCGAGAATATTGGTGCTCGCCGCTTGCATACCTTGCTCGAACGCCTGCTCGAGGAAGTATCGTTCAGCGCCGGTGACCTGGCTGGTTCGCAGAATGGCGCGCCCATTCTCATCGATGCCGCCTACGTCAACAGCCACCTGGGCGAGTTGGCCGAAAACGAAGACCTGTCTCGCTACATCCTCTGACCGGAGGGTACCGTCCGATCGCGGCGCATGCCATGGCGTGCGCCGCTATTTGCCTCAGGGGCCGAGCCGATGAGTCGAATACCGACTGCCATCAACCTGCACAAGGCGTCGAAAACCCTCACCCTGACCTACGGTCCGGATGAGGTCTATGCATTGCCTGCCGAATTCCTGCGGGTGCACTCGCCCTCGGCGGAGGTCCAGGGCCACGGCAACCCGGTGCTGCAATACGGCAAGTTGCACGTCGCCTTGGTGGGACTGGAGCCGGCTGGGCAGTATGCGCTGAAG
Source organism: Pseudomonas massiliensis (assembly GCF_000826105.1). Taxonomy (GTDB): domain Bacteria; phylum Pseudomonadota; class Gammaproteobacteria; order Pseudomonadales; family Pseudomonadaceae; genus Aquipseudomonas; species Aquipseudomonas massiliensis. Next base: position 165,713 of record NZ_CCYK01000005.1, read on the forward strand.
CTGACCTTCGACGATGGCCACGACAGCGGCCTCTACAGTTGGGACTACCTCTATGAGCTGGCCACACGCCGGGACAGCCTCTGGGAAGAGTATCTGCAGGCCTTGCATGCGGCAGGTAAGTCACGAGACCCGGTGGAATCGGTCGTCAAATTCGTACCCTGACTGGCGGGCTCGGCAGCTTCGCTGCTTCCGACGGTGGGAGCTAGCGGCAGCTAGCGAAACCTGGATAACAGGCCGGATTCGGCAGCTTCGCTGCTTCCCACCGCGAAGGGCCAGGTTATAGGGCGTCGCTGACGGGCGCCTTCACCGCCTTGGGCTTCGCTGCCTTGGTGGCGGCACCGCTTTTGGCTGCGGTGATCCGCGTGGAAGTGGTGGGCTTGGTAGCCACAGCCGATTCCGGCGATGCGCCTTCAGTGATCTTTGCAGCGCGCCGGGGCGCCTTGACGGCTTTGCTCACCTGGCTCGGCGTGGCCGCTTCAGGTTGCGCTGCCGAGGCGCCCGTAAGCCGTTGCAACTGGCTCATCACCAGATCCACCTTCTGCTGCAGGGAGGCGATTTCTTCCCGTGTGGGCAGGCCAAGACGCGAAACAGCGCTGTCCAGACGAGTGTCGAAGGCTTCCTCGAGTTCGCCCCACTTGCCCAGGCTCTTTTCCTTCAGGCTGCTCGCCTTGGTTCCAGCCACGGCCTTGGCCGTTTCCACCTGCTGGTCGATCTGCTTGTCGATCTCGCCGCGGGCCAGCTTTTCGGCTTTCTCGCCTTCCTTGACCAGCGCCTCGAATTGCTTGTGGCCGTCAGCCGCGCCACGGGCGTAAGCACCCAGGCCAGCCAGCCAGATCTGTCGTGAATATTTTTCGATACCGCCCATCCAGGAAGCGGTTTCTTTGTCCACTTTCTTCTTGCTCGCCATGATGCACTCCTCAATGCCAGCGGGCGGTGTATTCCACCAGCTCAGGCATTGGTCGGATTTGCATCGCATTTGTTCCGCGACAAGCGAAGCCGATTTTCGGCCAGCGCTGCCATGGTGCCGGTGTTCGCGCCTGTCGCGGCCAGCTACTGCCAGCCAGCGCCTGTCAGGCCAGCGCCTTGTCCAGGGCGCGATTGATTTCCGATTCGATCATCGGGGCCATCATCGACAGCATCATGCCCAGCTTCATTTCCACTACGACCTTGTCTTCGGCCACTTCCACCTGGCCAGTGACGCCACTGCGCTTGAGCTCTACCACGTCGCCATTCCATTGGGCGCTCATGTCATATTTGCTGACGAGCTTGTCCACCAGCCGCTCGGCCTTTTCCCTTGCTGCCTCTTTACCCAACTGGTGCGCGCGCTCAACCCGGATCTGGCTCATCGAAGACCTCTTCATCGAAAAATGGCCGCCATATTAACGCGGATCGCGACAACGGCCATCCGCCAAGACAAATGCCACGCGCGCCTATTAGAATGGCCAGTAATTTTTCCGGTGACAGCGATATGAACGATCAACGCAAAGGCAGCGACGGCGAACCTACCACGCACTTCGGCTACCAGAACGTGCCCGAAAGCCAGAAGGCAGAGAAGGTCGCGCAGGTGTTCCATTCGGTCGCGGCCAAGTACGACGTAATGAACGACCTGCTCTCCGGCGGCATGCATCGGCTGTGGAAGCGCTTCACCATAGAGTTGTCCGGCGTGCGCATGGGCAATCGTGTGCTGGACATCGCCGGCGGTACCGGCGACCTGACGCGCAAGTTCTCGCAGCTGGTCGGGCCTACTGGCGAAGTGGTGCTGGCCGATATCAACGCTTCCATGCTCAAGGTCGGGCGCGATCGCCTGCTGGACCTGGGCGTGGCCGGCAACGTGCAGTTCGTGCAGGCCGATGCTGAAAAGCTCCCCTTCCCGGACAACCATTTCGACTGCGTGACCATCGCCTTCGGCCTGCGCAACGTCACCCACAAGGAAGACGCCCTGCGTTCCATGCTGCGCGTGCTCAAGCCCGGTGGGCGGCTGTTGGTGCTGGAGTTTTCCAAGCCCACCAACAAGGTCATGTCCAAGGCCTACGACGCCTATTCCTTTGCCTTCATGCCGCTGATGGGCAAGCTGATCGCCAACGACGCCGAAAGCTACCGCTACCTGGCCGAATCGATCCGCATGCACCCGGACCAGGAAACCCTCAAGGCCATGATGATCGACGCCGGCTTCGACCGGGTCACCTACCACAACATGACCTCGGGGATAGTGGCTCTGCACCGGGGCATCAAGCCCTGATGCTCAGCGATGCCTTGCTGGCCGGGGTCGAGGCTGGGCTCAATGCCACCCTGCGCCTGGACAGTACCGCTTTACCCCGCCTGGCCAGGCTGTCCGGCCAGGTGGTCCTGGTGGACTGCCGGCAGCCTGCCCAGCGCGTATTCATCATTCCCGGACCCGCCGGCCTGACCCTGGCCCGTCATTGGGAAGCGCCGGCTGCCTGCACCCTGCGCGCCCCGCTCGGCATCTTGCTGCAACTGGCCGTGCGCAAGGACAAGACCCGGGTACTCCACAGGCCCGACGTCACCCTCGACGGCGATAGCGCGCCCCTGATGGCTCTGGCCGCGGTGCTCCAGGACCTGGACCTGGACTGGGAATACGAACTTTCCCGCTGGCTCGGGCCTGTTCCCACCGCATTGCTCGCCGGACACCTGCGCCTGCGGGCCCGCTGGGCTGGCGAAGGCGGCGAGCGGTTGCTGGCCACTCTTAGCGATTACTTGAACGAAGAAACCCGAACCCTGGTCGGAAAGCGTGAAGCCGAGGCGCGCCTGCGCGAGCTGGACCAGCTCAAGCTCGACACCGACCGCCTGCAGGCGCGCTTCGACCGCCTGCTCCGAACCCTTGAAGCCAGCGAAAACGCATGAAGCTGCTCGCCGCCGTACGTCGTTTGTTCCGCATCCTGCGCGTTGCCATTCGTTTCCGCCTCGATGACCTCATCCTTGCACTGCCCCTGCCCTGGTGGCTGCGCATCCTGCGCTTCGGCATGCCCTGGCGCTGGTTCCCCCGCAGCAATCGCCAGCTCAGCCGAGGAGCCTGCCTGCGCCTGGCCCTCCAGGACCTGGGCCCGATCTTCATCAAGTTCGGCCAGATTCTTTCTACCCGTCGCGACCTGTTGCCCGAAGACATCGCCGACGAACTGATGCTGCTGCAAGACCGCGTGCCACCGTTCGATCCGCAGAAGTCCATGCAACTGATCGAGTCCCAGTTGGGCGCCAGGATCAGTACGATATTCAGCCGCTTCGACGTCGAACCCCTGGCTTCCGCGTCGGTGGCGCAGGTACACGCGGCCCGGCTCAAGACCGGCGAGGAAGTGGTGGTCAAGGTGGTCCGTCCTGGATTGCGCCCGATCATCAGCCAGGATATTGCCTGGCTGTTCATCCTGGCTCGCGCCGCCGAGCGGGTTTCGGCCGACGCGCGACTGCTGCACCCGGTGGATGTGGTCGCGGACTACGAGAAGACCATCTACGACGAGCTGGATCTTTTGCGCGAGGCAGCCAACGCCAGCCAGCTACGACGCAACTTCGAGGATTCGACGCTACTCTATGTGCCTCAGATCTACTGGGACTGGTGCCGGCCCAAGGTGCTGGTGATGGAGCGCATCTACGGCATCCAGGTGAACGACCTGGATACCCTGGCGGACCAGCGCACCGACATGAAGCTGCTGGCCGAGCGCGGCGTTGAAATCTTTTTCACCCAGGTTTTCCGGGACAGCTTCTTTCATGCCGACATGCATCCGGGCAACATCTTCGTCAGTACGGTAACTCCGTGGGACCCTCGCTACATCGCCATCGATTGCGGGATCGTGGGCAGCCTGACCCCCGAAGACCAGGACTACCTGGCGCGCAACCTGTTCGCCTTCTTCAAGCGGGATTACCGCCGGGTGGCCCAGCTTCACATCGACTCGGGCTGGGTGCCGGCCGAGACCAAGCTCAATGAATTCGAAGCGGCCATTCGTACGGTATGCGAGCCGATCTTCGAGAAACCCCTGAAAGATATTTCCTTCGGCCAGGTTCTGATGCGCCTGTTCCAGACGGCCCGCCGTTTCAACATGGAAGTCCAGCCGCAACTGGTGCTTTTGCAGAAAACACTGTTGAACATCGAGGGCCTGGGCCGCCAGTTGTACCCGGACCTGGACCTCTGGACCACAGCCCAGCCATTCCTCGAGCGCTGGATGCGCGAGCGCATGAGCCCGCGTACCGTCCTGCGCAACGCCCATGCCCAATTGGAACAACTGCCGCATCTGGCCAACATGACCCGGGACCTCCTCGAACGCATGTCGCAACCCCATCGGCGCGATCCACCGCCACCCTGGCGCCGCACCAGCGAGCGGGTAGCCTTGCGGGTGGTCGGCGGCATACTGCTGGCCGCTGGGGCAGTGCTGGCCACTACCGCCAGCGCCTTGAACAGCATGGAAGGCTGGCCTGCCTGGGTGATGCTGGTGTCGGGTGTGTATCTGGTGGCGCGCGGATAGCCACTGGCAGCGGGGGCTGGCACACTAGGGCGATAGCAGTGGAGCGAACAATGAAAGACTGGCTGGACGAGATCAACTGGAACAGCGATGGCCTGGTACCGGCCATTGCCCAGGATCACAAAAGTGGAAGAGTGCTAATGATGGCCTGGATGAACCGCGAGGCCTTGGCGCTCACCGCCAGCGAACAGCGTGCCATCTATTGGTCGCGCTCACGCAACCGTCTGTGGCGCAAGGGCGAGGAGTCCGGCCATGTACAGAAGGTGCATCAGCTGCGCCTGGACTGCGACGCCGATGTCATCGTCATGGCGGTAGAGCAACTGGGCGGCATCGCCTGTCATACCGGCCGGGAAAGCTGCTTCTACCGGGTATTCGAGAACGGCGCCTGGGTTACCGTAGAGCCGGTATTGAAAGATCCACACGCCATCTATCAAGGGCATAAGCATGAATGACACCCTCGCCCGCGTGGCTGAGGTGCTGGAGGAGCGCAAGGGCGCTTCGGCCGACAGCTCCTACGTAGCCAGCCTTTATCACAAAGGGCTGAACAAGATCCTCGAGAAGGTCGGGGAAGAATCCGTGGAAACCATACTGGCCGCCAAGGATGCCGAGCGCAGCGGCGATTGCAGTGATGTCATCTACGAGACAGCGGATCTGTGGTTCCATAGCCTGGTAATGCTCGCCGCGCTCGGCCAGCACCCCCAGGCGGTACTGGATGAACTCGAACGCCGCTTCGGCCTGTCCGGCCACGCGGAAAAAGCGGCTCGCCAGCCGCAAGCCTGACAATCTCTACGGAGCTGCCATGGGTATCTTTGACTGGAAACACTGGATCGTCATTCTCATCGTGGTCGTGCTGGTCTTTGGCACCAAGAAGCTGAAGAACCTCGGCACCGATGTGGGTGAATCCATCAAGGGCTTTCGCAAGGCCATGAACGACGACGACAAGCCCAGCGAACCCCAGCAGCCGGTGCACCCGCAAGCCACCTCGCCGATCACCCCGCCTCCGCCCATCGACGGGCAACACACCCGCGTGGAAGAGCCGGTGCGCAAAGACGCCGCTCGGGACTGAGCCATGTTCGGGATCAGCTTCAGCGAGCTGCTGCTGGTGGGCCTGGTAGCACTCCTGGTCTTGGGCCCCGAGCGCCTGCCTGGGGCCGCGCGCACCGCTGGCCTGTGGATAGGCCGGCTCAAGCGCAGCTTCAATAGCATCAAGACCGAGATCGAGCGGGAGCTGGGCGCGGATGAGATCCGTCGCCAGTTGCACAACGAGCATATCCTTTCGCTTGAACAGGAGGCTCGCAGGCTGATGGACCCGGCTGGCGGCAACCAGGCGGCACCGACCATTCATCCAGCCCCGCCGACGGCCCCGCCCGTCGGCGATAACCCAGGCACGCCTGCGATTGCTCCCGTGACCAGCGTGGAGCGCGCGCCTGCGGCAACCCCGGCCGCTTCGCCCAACCCCGTGACCGAGCCGGCCGCCGCGCCGCGAACGCCCCAGGATTCGACCCCAGCCCCATGAGCGAAATACCCGAAGACGACCAGCCGATGCCGCTGGTGTCACACCTGACCGAACTGCGTACCCGATTGCTGCGCTGCGTGGCCGTGGTCTTTGTGGTGTTCGCTGGGCTTTTCTCCTTCGCTCAGCAGATCTACACCCTGGTTTCGGCTCCATTGCGGGCGTACCTGCCGCCCGGGGCGACCATGATCGCCACGGATGTGGCTTCGCCCTTCCTGACGCCCTTCAAGCTGACCATGACGGTATCGCTTTTCCTGGCGATACCGCTGATCCTGCACCAGGTCTGGGGGTTCGTCGCGCCGGGCCTGTATCGTCATGAAAAACGCATCGCCATTCCCCTGCTGGTCTCAAGCATCCTGCTGTTCTATGCGGGCATGGCCTTCGCCTATTTCGTTGTCTTCCCGCTGATGTTCAAGTTCTTCGCCGCGGCCACGCCCGACGGCGTGGCCATGATGACGGACATCACCAGCTACCTGGACTTCGTCATGACGCTGTTCTTCGCCTTTGGCGTCGCATTCGAGATCCCTGTGGCCGTGGTGCTGCTGGTGTGGATCGGCGTGGTCGACATCAAGGCGCTGAAGAAAGCCCGGCCGTACGTGATCATCGGCTGCTTCGTGGTCGGGATGGTCCTGACGCCCCCCGATATCTTCTCGCAAACCCTGTTGGCGGTGCCCATGTGGCTGCTGTTCGAGGTCGGTGTACTGTTCGGGGGCCTCATACGCAAGCGCAGCGAACAGGCGAGCGAAACCGAGCGAGGGAACGACCAGCCGCCTGCTACACGCCCATGAACCTGCTACTGCTCGAGCCCGCCGACTTCGTTGGCGAAAGCCTCGTTCAACTGAGCGGTCGTCGCCTGACCCATATGCGCGAAGTGCATCGGGCCGAGGTTGGTGACACCCTGCGGGTCGGCCGTGTGGATGGCCTGATGGGCGAAGGTCGCATCGAGATCCTGGATAGCCGGCACGCCCAATTGCGGGTCAGCTTCGACAGGCCACCGCCAGCCAAGCTTCCCCTCACCCTGGTGCTGGCCCTTCCCAGGCCGAAGATGCTGCGCCGTGTCTTTCAGACCATAGCCACCTTGGGCGTACCTCGGCTGATCCTGGTAAACAGTTACCGTGTGGAAAAGAGCTTCTGGCAAACGCCGTTCCTGCAGCCAGAAGCCATTCGCGAACAACTGGTGCTTGGGCTGGAGCAGGCGCGGGATACCCGCCTGCCCGAAGTGGTGATCGAGAAACGCTTCAAGCCTTTCGTGGAGGACCGCCTCGGTGCCATTGCCGCTGGCACCCTGGGCCTGGTCGCTCATCCTGGTCCCTTTCCCGATTGCCCACGCGCCATCGACGGCCCGATTACTCTGGCCATCGGGCCTGAGGGCGGATGGATACCCTATGAGGTGGAATTGCTCAAGCTGGCCGGCCTGGCACCGGTTCAGATGGGTGAGCGGATTCTCAGGGTGGAAACCGCTGTGACCGCGCTGCTATCACGGCTCCTGTAGGCGCCAGCGAAGCTCGCGAACGGCCGTTACACCGCATTCGGGAGCTTCGCCCCCTTGTGTCTTTAAAACCTCTTAGACTTTGAGGTGAGAGCGGTGGTGGCCGGCCGTTCGTCCCCGGTGCCTCTACGCACGTTAGGAAGCAAGTGCCGCCACCACCTCTCCGCTTTGACTTACGCCCGAACAGTTGTAAGAACCCCTGTTCGCACCATACAAGCGTGGGCTCCGTCAAAGCGCTCTCAACCCTGAGTGTAAGAGGAGTTCGCCATGATTTCCTGCGCAGGTATCGACGTTTCCAAGGCCACCCTTGATATCGGCCTTTGGCCCCAAGACTCGACCTTCCAAGTGGACAATACGCCTGAAGGTATTGCGATTGCCATCGATCGCCTGCGCGGCCTAGGGGTAGGTCGGGTTTTGCTCGAAGCCACCGGCGGTTATGAAAAGCGCGCCGTTTCGCTTCTTGCAAGGGCAGGCTTTCAGGCCAGCTGCATCAACCCTCGACGTGCCCGGCAATTCGCCCTGGCCATGGGCCGCAAGGCCAAAACGGATAAGATTGACGTCCTTATGCTGGCCCAGTTCGCCCAGAAGCTGGACACGTATCCAGCAGTCAAACCCAGTAATCAACGCGATGAACTGGCCGCTCTGGTCAAACAGCGCGACCGATTCGTGCAGCAGCGCGACGATGACAAGCGTCGGTTGAAAATGGCCTCGCATGACGTAGTGCGTGCCAACTACACCGACCATATTGCCTACCTCAACACGCGTATCAAGGCACTCGAGCAATGCATCGAGCAGGCGTTGAAGACTTTGGACAGCCGAACGGTAGCATTGATGAGGATGGTCAAGGGTGTAGGACTGATCACGACTGCCGGGCTGATGGCCTATCTACCTGAGCTGGGTACCTTGAACCGGCGCCAGATCACGGCACTGGTGGGCCTGGCTCCCTACAACAACGACAGTGGCACGAAGAGTGGCCGCAGACAGATCTGGGGCGGGCGGCAACAGGTCCGGCGTCTGGTGTACATGTCTAGCTGGTGCCTGGTCAGGTTCAATCCTGATTTCAAGGCGCGCTATGAAGGTCTGATTGCGCGTGGTAAGGCACCCAAAGTCGCCATTGTGGCCTGCATGCGCGTATTGATCGTAAGGTTGAATGCGATGGTGCGTGACCGCACGCCAATGATCAACCGTGGGCTACCCGTAGCGACCATGGGCTAACGCTGCGGTGCTACTAAAGGAACGGCAGCAGTGAGCCTATGAGGATCACTGCTGTGTAGCCATGCCTGAAAATCCCCTGCTAGGGGCGCCTCGAAAAAACAGTTCAAGACAGTTGCTTCCTACACAGGTAGCAACCTCCTGTAGGAGCCGGGCGAGCCGCAGGCGAAGCTCGCGAACAGGCATTACACCGCATTCGGGAGCTTCGCCTGCCTACAGCGGTAGGCGAAGCCGGCTTCTACCGGCTACTCGTTGCTAAACGCTGGCCAGGTTCCCTACCACGGCGGGCTGCAACGGCAGCGCCGGGGCATGGGGGTCCGCGGCCTGGGAGGCACGCCAGGCCGATAGCCAGGCTTCATTCTGTGAATCCCATATCTGCTTATGCAAGCGGCCCAAGGCCTCGGGGTCGCTTAGCAGGTAGAGCCGCGCGTTGCCTTGCAGCGCCTGTGGACCGCCGAGCAGCGCCTTGTCGACCATGGCTTCACGCATGTCCTCGATAGGCCGGGCCTGGCCATGACGGGCGGTGGCCAGCGCGCAAGCCAATGCGTTCTGGCGGGGGTCCACCACCGCGCGAACGAAGCCATCGAGCATGGCGTGCTCGCGGTTGTTCTCCGTATAGGCGTCGGTCGACACCAGCTCCTGGGGCGGATCGTACTCTTCCGGGATCAGGAACAGCTTGTCCTGCTTGGCGCGCAGGCCCAGGTTGGTGCGACTGGAGATTACCGATACCGGAATCGACAGCATTAGCGACACCACGATCGGCGCCAGCCACCAGAGGAAGCTCGGGTTGAGCGCCGCCACCAGCAATGCCCAGAGCAGGCCCAGCAAGGTCTGCGGCCCATGGCGACGTACGGCCTCGCTCCATGGGGTCGAGTCGTCGTCGCGCTGCGGTGAGTTCCAGGTCGCGGCCCAGCCCAGGAAGGCGGCCAGCACGAAACGCGTGTGGAAAATCATGCGCACCGGCGCCAGCAACATGGAGAACAACATCTCGATGAGCATGGAAAGGGTGACACGAATGCGCCCGCCGTATTCCTTCGCGCCCTTCGCCCAGATCAGGATGATGCTCAGGAGCTTGGGCAGGAACAGCAGCACGATGGTAGTGGAGAACAATGCGATGGCCTTCTCCGGATGCCACTGCGGCCAGAGCGGATACAACTGGCGAGGCTCGAGGAAGTACGTCGGCTCCATCAGGGTGTTGACCGCCAGCAAGGCCGTGGACAGGACCAGGAAGAAGAACCACAGCGGTGCCGACAGGTAGGACATCACCCCGGTCAGGAATACCGCGCGATGCACCGGATGCATGCCCTTGACCAGGAACAGCCGGAAGTTCATCAGGTTGCCGTGGCACCAGCGGCGGTCACGCTTGAGCTCATCGAGCAGGTTCGGCGGCAACTCTTCATAACTGCCCGGCAGGTCATAGGCAATCCAGACCCCCCAGCCCGCGCGACGCATGAGCGCGGCCTCGACGAAGTCGTGAGACAGAATCGCGCCGGCGAACGCGCCCTTGCCCGGCAGCGGCGCCAGGGCGCAGTGCTCGATGAAGGGCTTCATGCGGATGATCGCGTTATGTCCCCAATAGTGGGATTCGCCGAGCTGCCAGAAATGCAGGCCTGCCGTGAACAGCGGGCCATACACCCGGGTAGCGAACTGCTGCAGGCGCGCATAGAGCGTGTCCATGCCCGACGCCTTGGGCGCAGTCTGGATGATACCGGCATCCGGGGTGGCTTCCATCAGGCGCACCAGGGACGTGAGGCATTCACCGCTCATGACGCTGTCGGCGTCCAGTACCACCATGTAGCGGTAGTCACTGCCCCAGCGACGGCAGAAATCGTCCAGGTTGCCACTCTTGCGCTTGACCCGCCGACGACGGCGTCGATAGAAGATCTTCCCGAAACCCTTGGTTTCACGGCAGACGTCCAGCCAGGCCTGTTGCTCGGCCACGGCGATGTCGGTGTCATAGGTATCGCTGAGGATGAAGAAGTCGAAGCGGTCCAGGTCACCGGTAGCGGCTACGGACTCGAAGGTTGCCCGCAACCCGGCGAACACCCGGGGAACGTCTTCATTGCAGATCGGCATTACCAACGCGGTGCGCGCGCCGGGCTCGATCGGCTCGTTACCGGCGCTGGCCCCGGAAATGCGGTACTTGTCGCGCCCGGTCAGCAGTTCCAGGAAGCCCATCAGGGCGGTCCAGAACCCCGCCGAAACCCAGCAGAACAGGATGCCGAACAGGATCAGGATGGTGGTTTGCAAGGCATAAGGCAGTACCTGCTGGGCCGTTTGCAGCAAGGGCTGGTGAGCCACCTCCTGCAAGTCCACAAGCGCCCAGCCCTGGTAGGGCAGGATACCTTTCATGTAATAGCCGGCCACGATCGTCTGGCCCAGCATCAACAGCAACAGGATGTAGCGGCGGATGGACCCCACGGTGCGCCAGCGAGCCTTGGGCAGGTCGCGTTTGTCGCTGGTCGGCTCCGGCTTCGGGCTCTTGCCCAGCAGGCGGCGCCAGCCCCGCGCGATCACATTGGTGCGCCACGGCTCGGGCACCATCCGGGTACGGTGGATCACAGGCGTAGCCTTCAAGCGCACACGACCGGCGCCGTCGAGGCTGAGCATCTCATGGGCCTCGAATTCAGCGGCGGAGTCGAGTGTCAGGCGAGGCCCCACCGACACCTGAGGATCTTCCCCGGTCGCTTCGGACCGGGAAAGGCGCTGGTGCAGCTCGGTGAAGGACGTGCACTGCGAGAGCTCGGCGCGCTGCGCCTCGCTCAGGGGCAGGTGTGCCAGATACTCGTTGAGGGTCTCTGGCCGTTCGGCTGGCTTACTCATCGGCGGGCAACTGGTAGCTCCAGGTTTCAGTCAATACTTCTTCAGTCTTGACCGGTTCGGAAGGCGGCGTTTCGGCCGGAGCCTCGGCGGGCGTGGCAGGCTTTTCGGCGGCCTTGTCATGCTTGGCGCCTTTCTTGTGGCCGTGACTGGCTTCCTCGGCTTTCGGCTCCGCGGCCGGCTTGGGCGGGTCAATCGGCAGCACGTCCTGAACCAGGGCCGCGCGCATTTCGACAGGCCTGCTGCCATCCTTGACCTTGAGGCGCAGCGTCAGGCGCCAGCCCTGGATTTCAGGGTTGTAGCGAACGCTGTTCTCGACCAGATCCGCGTTGTCGCCCACGCTTACCTGGCTACGCACGCCGGCGTCGTCCAGCAGGGACTTGAGCTTCGGCCCTTCGAAGTCGATCAGGAAGGCCACGGTGCCATCCGGCTGGCGCACCAGGTTGGACTGCTTCACATCACCGGTGGAGCGCAAGGTCTGCTTGACCCAGGCGATGTCGGAGGAATGGAGCTCGGCCTCGTCGGTGGTCCAGTGAATGCGGTAGTTGTGCTCCAAGGGCTGGCCTGCCTCCGGCAGCTTTTCCGGATTCCAGAACGCAACGATGTTGTCATTGGTTTCATCGGCGGTGGGGATCTCCACCAGGTCGATGGTGCCCTTGCCCCAGTCACCGCGCGGTTCGATCCAGGCGCTCGGGCGACGATCGTAACGGTCGTCCAGGTCTTCGAAACGGCTGAATTCACGGCCACGCTGCAGCAAGCCGAAGCCCTGCGGGTTCTCTACGGTGAAGCTGCTGACGGCCAGGCGCTTGGGGTTGTTCAGCGGACGCCAGATCCACTCGCCATTGCCGGCATGGATCGAAAGGCCATTGGAGTCATGCAGCTCGTGGCGATAGTTCAGCACACGGGAGGGCTGGTTGGCGCCAAAAAGGTACATGCTGGTGAGCGGGGCGATGCCCAGGCGGCTCACATGGTCGCGCATATAGACCCGCGATTGGACGTCCACCACGCTGTCACTACCGGGCCGCAGTACCATGCGGTAGGCACCGGTGGCCCGAGGGGAGTCGAGCAGCGCATAGATGATCAGTTGCTTGTCTTCCGGATTCGGCTTCTCTACCCAGAACTCGGTGAAACGCGGAAACTCCTCGCCGGAAGGCAATGCGGTGTCGATGGCCAGGCCACGGGCGGAAAGGCCGTAGGTCTGCGCCTTTCCGATCACGCGGAAGTAGCTGGCGCCCAGCAGGGTCATGACTTCGTCCTGCTTGTCAGCCTTGTTGATCGGGTAGAGCACGCGGAAGCCGGCCCAGCCAAGGTTTTCCGTCGCCTTGGGATCGAACTGCACGTCACCGTAATCGAAACGGCTGGGGTCGTACTTGATCTCTTCCACGGTGGTGGACGTGACTTCGTTGATCTTCACAGGCGTGTCGAAATGCATGCCCTGGTGATAGAACGACAGCTTGAAGGGCGTCTTTTCGTCGGCCCACTGGGCCTTGTCGGTGCGGAAATGGATCTTCTGATAGTCCGCGAACTTCATGTCGCGGAACAGGGGGGGCAGGTTGCTTTTCGGAGCTTCGTATTTCTGTCCGGCAAGATCCTTGGCCCTGGCGGCTACGTCGTCCAGGCTGAAGGCCCACAGCTGCCCTGCGCCAAGCAGGCAGAACAGCGCGGAACCCGCAGCCAGTGCCTGGCGCAAGCGTTTGCCGGTTGTTCTTGGTTTGTTACACGGACTAACAATCACGAGCTATCCTCGCCGAAAACAGATCATTGAACCAACGGCCAGCTGCGTTTGCCGGGTTGGCGAGCACTGTTCCGACTGCAAAAGGGCTTGATGATTCCCTGAGCGCAGTCGACCAGCGCTCAACTTAGAACAAAACCGGGGTCAGGACACAGGCCCCCTCGGCGCGCGATTATCTAGCAGGCCGCGACACAACGCATCAGGCCAAGGAAAGATTTTCTACTACAAAATCGGATTTTCCATGGCTTTTTCAACGTTTCGCTTGGCCAGGCCCTGTTTCAGACCTGCAACTGGAAGGTTACAGGCCCATCATTGACCAGGTGTACCTGCATGTCCGCGCCGAAACGTCCGCTCTGCACCTGGCCATGCTCCGCGCGCGCGCGCTCGAGGAGGTAGTCGAACAGGGCCCGGGCAAGGTCCGGTGGCGCCGCGCTGGAAAAGCTCGGGCGCATGCCGCTGCGGGTGTCAGCCGCCAGGGTGAACTGGGACACCAGCAACAGGCCGCCGCCGGTATCCTTGAGTGAGCGATTCATGCGCCCTTCGCTGTCGGCGAACACCCTGTAGTTGAGGAGCTTGTGCAACAGCTTGTCGGCCTGGGCCTGGGTGTCCATCGGCTCGACGCCCACCAGCACCAGCAATCCCGGGCCGATGGCACCCACGGTCTCGCCGGCGATTACCACGCGCGCCTCGGCGGCGCGCTGCAACAGCCCCTTCATGCTTCTTCGAGAGGCAGGTCGAGTAGCCGACGGGCCATTTGGTCCGCGGCCCGTACCAACGCATCGATGATTCCCGGCTCGGAGCCGGCATGACCCGCGTCACGGATCACCTTCAGCTCGCTGTTCGGCCAGGCCTGGTGCAGTTCCCAGGCATTGTCCAGCGGGCAGATGACGTCGTAGCGACCATGGATGATCACGGCTGGCAGATGGGCGATCTTGTGCACGTCACGGATCAACTGGTCGGGTTCGAGGAACGCGTTGTTGATGAAATAATGGGTTTCGATACGCGCGATGGACAATGCCCGCTGGGGTTCGGAGAAACGGTCGACCACCAGTGGATTGGGCCGCAGGGTAGCCGTACGCCCCTCCCAGATGGACCAGGCCTTGGCGGCGTGCATCTGGGCGATCTGGTCAGACCCGGTGAGCCGCTTGTGGAAAGCCTTGAGCAGGTCGTCGCGCTCTTCATGGGGAATGGGCGCGAGGTAATCCTGCCAGTAATCAGGGAAGAGGCGATTGGCGCCGCTCTGGTAGAACCACTGGAATTCCTGTGGCCGGCACAGGAAGATGCCCCGCAGGATCAGCCCGTGCACGCGCTCGGGATGGGATTGCGCATAGGCCAGCGCCAGGGTCGAGCCCCAGGAGCCACCGAACAGTACCCATTTGTCGATGCCCAGGTGTTCGCGAATGCGCTCGATGTCGCGCACCAGGTCCCAGGTAGTGTTGTTTTCCAGGCTCGCGTGCGGCGTCGAGCGACCGCAACCGCGCTGATCGAAAGTGACGATGCGATACAGCGTGGGGTCGAAGTAGCAACGGCTGGCTGCATCGCATCCGGCGCCAGGCCCGCCATGAATGAACAGCACTGGCAGACCTTCAGGCGAACCACTTTCGTCCACGTACAGCACATGCGGCTCATCCACGGCCAGATCGTGCCGTGCATAGGGTTTGATCTGCGGATACAGGGTCAGCATCAGGCGCTCCGTCTAGGGTTGGTTCAGCCGTGAGTCATCATAAACCCGAATCGTCGCCATGTGCTGGTTTAAACGCTGCGGTGGTGAAGCCACGGAAACCTTTCGCTGGCTGGCGCTGGCTCCTATAGGGTCGGACCAAGCCGTCAAGCCTTCTCACCCCATGCCAAAGCCGTTTCAAGGAGCTGGCGCAGCACGACCTGGGTACGCTCGGCCAGGTCCGGACGGTATTGGAACGGCGGCTGCTCATTCATGTAGGTCGCCTGCGCCAGCTCAAGCTGCACAGCATGCACATGCTGCGCCGGATTGCCGTAATGGCGAGTGATATGGCCGCCCTTGAACCGACCGTTGAGCACATGGCTGTAGCCCTCGGCCTGGGCGCAGACCTGGCCCAGGCGCACCGACAGCTCGGGTGAGCAGCTGGCATTGTCGAAGGTGCCCAGGTTGAAGTCAGGCAGCTTGCCCTCGAACAGGCGCGGCACTCGCGAACAGATGGAATGGGCGTCCCACAGCAATGCATAGCCATGGACCTGGCGCAGCCGCGCCAACTCCCGGGCGATACAGGCATGATAGGGGCGCCAGACCTGCTCCAGGTAACGCGCACGCTCTTGGATCGAGGGTGTCCGGCCCGTCTGGTAGAGCGGCGTGCCATCGAAGAGCGTATCTGGATAGAGGCCCGTGGTGGCACCGGCATATAAAGGCTGGTCATCGTCGGGGCGGTTGAGGTCGATGACGAAACGCGAGTACTGCCCTACCAGCAGGCTTGCCCCAAGGCTTTGAGCGAAATCGTAAAGACGCGGGATGTGCCAGTCCGTATCCGGCAGGCTACGGGCCGCCTCGACCAGGCCCTCCTCCACCGCCGGGGTCAGGCGCAAGCCAGCGTGAGGCACGCTGATCAGCAGTGGCACGCTGCCCGCTTCGAAGGTGTAACTGTCGTTCATATGCGCTCCTGACTGAAGGTCGACTCCGCGCCTTGGCGGATGATGCGTTTATCCAGGTCTGCGCCTAGCCAATAGGCCAAGTCGGCGGGGCGATCGATGGCCCAGGCCACGAAGTCGGCCACCTTTCCAGCCTCGAGCGAGCCATGGCTGGCCCCTAGCCCCAGCGCCTTGGCCGCATTGAGGGTCACCCCGGCCAGGGCTTGTTCCGGGGTAAGCCGGAACAGCGTACAGGCCATGTTCATCATCAAGCGCAGGGACAATGCCGGTGAGGTGCCCGGATTACTGTCGCTGGAGATGGCGATGGCTACGCCTTGGTCGAACAGGGCCTGCATAGGCGGCAGGCGGGTTTCCCGCAGGAAATAGAAAGCGCCCGGCAGCAGCACCGCCACGGTTCCTGCCGCGGCCATGGCCGCCACGTCCGCCTCGGTCATGAACTCCAGATGATCGGCTGACAGTGCCCGGTAGCGCGCCGCCAGGCTGGCGCCACCCAGCGAGGACAACTGCTCGGCATGCAGCTTCACTGGCAGGCCGAGGCCAGCGGCGACGCGGAATACTTGTTCCACTTGCGCGGGGGAAAACGCCAGGTACTCGCAGAAGGCATCGACGGCGTCTACCAGACCTTCCTGGGCCAGGGCGGGCAGCAGCCGATCGCAAACAAAATCGATGTAGCCTTGCGCATCGTTCTTGTATTCCACCGGCACCGCATGAGCGGCCAGGCAGGTAGCTTTCACGGTCACCGGCAGTTCGGCACCCAAGCGCCGAATGACCCGCAGCATCTTGCGCTCGCTGGGCAGGTCCAGTCCGTAGCCGGACTTGATCTCGACCGTGGTCACCCCTTCGCGCAGCAGGCAGGCCAGGCGCCGCCGAGCGCTGCTGAACAATTCATCTTCACTGGCGGCGCGGGTGGCGTTCACGGTATTGGCGATGCCTCCGCCCGCGGCTGCGATCTGGGCATAGCTCACGCCCTCCAGGCGTTGCTCGAATTCCGCGCTGCGGTTGCCGCCGTAGACAAGATGAGTATGACAGTCGATCAGGCCAGGGGTGACCCAGCGGCCTTGCAAATCCACCTGATGCAGGCCCGGTTGGGCTGGCGCCTCTGCGCGGGGCCCTACCCACAGGATCAGCCCGTCCTCAGTCAGCAGGGCGCCGTCCTCGATGAGGGAATAGCCTCCTTGAGCCATGGTGGCCAAGTGGCAGTTGTGCCAGAGCGTTGGCATGATTGAAAGCTCCGCTATTCAAGTTCCGGCCCGGCGCTGGACGAATCGCTTCACATAGTCGTCGGCCGGGTGTTGAAGAATGTGTTGGGGCGTGCCCACCTGTACCAGCCGGCCGTCCCGCAGGATGGCGATCCGGTCGCCCAGGCGCAGCGCTTCGTCCAGGTCATGAGTGATGAACACGATGGTCTTGCGCAGGCGCGCCTGGAGCTGGCGCAGCTGATCCTGAAGGTCGGCGCGAATCAGCGGATCAAGGGCACTGAAGGCTTCGTCCAGCAGCACGATGGGGGTATCGCAGGCGAGCGCCCGGGCCAGGCCTACCCGCTGGCGCATGCCGCCAGACAACTGCTCGGGAAAATGCTCCGCATAGCCGTCCAGGCCCACCTGGGTCACCCAGTGGCTGGCCCGCTCGCGGCTCGCCCTGCTGCCCTCCCCACGCAGGCGTAGCCCATAGGCGACGTTATCCAGCACTGTCTTGTGGGGCAGCAAGCCGAACCCCTGAAACACCATGCTGACCTCATGCCGGCGAAAATCACGCAGGCGGCCGCGCCCGAAGGCCAGGATGTCCTGACCGCCGACGAAAATTTCGCCGCGGCTGGGGTCGACGAGCCGATTGAAGTGCCGCACCAGGGTTGACTTGCCCGATCCGGACAACCCCATGATCACGAACACTTCGCCAGCCTCGATGGTGAGCGAGACGTTCGCCACGCCTAGCACGCAATCGGTTTCGGCGAGGATGCGCGCCTTGTCCGCGCCCTGGTCCAGCAAGGCCAATGCCTGCGCGCTACGGCGCCCGAACACCTTGGTGACTCCGCGTAATTCAATGGCGCTCATTTGGCCCCCTTGCGGCGCGGTCGGCCATAGGCCTGGGTGATCCGATCGATGACGATCGCCAAGGCAACGATGGCCAGCCCAGCCTCCAGGCCCTTGCCCACGTTGAGGGTCTGGATTCCGGCAAGTACGTTCTCGCCCAGCCCCCGGGCGCCGATCATCGAAGCGATCACCACCATGGACAACGCCATCATGATGGTCTGGTTGACGCCCGCCATGATGCTGGGCAACGCCAGGGGCAGCTGCACGCCGACCAACTGCTGCCAGGGGCTGGCGCCGAAGGCTTGCACGGCTTCCATCACCTCCCGCTCCACCTGCCGGATACCCAGGTCGGTCAGGCGGATCACCGGCGCGATGGCATATACCACAGTGGCGAAGATCGCCGGTACCTTGCCCAGGCCGAACAGCATCAGCACCGGGATCAGGTAAACGAAGCTGGGTAAGGTCTGCATCACGTCCAGCACCGGCAACAGCACCGCGCGCAGGCGCGGGCAGCGCGCCGCGAGCATGCCCAAGGGCACGCCCATGAGCACGGCCAGCGAAGTGGCCACCAGCACCAGGGCCAGGGTCTGCAGAAGTTTGTCCCACAGTCCCACGGCGCCGACCAGAAAGAGCAGGCCTGCCATCAACAGCGCTACATACCAACGGCGGCTGGCATGCCAGGCCAGGGCCGCCACTATGATCAGCAGCAACCACCAGGGCGTGGCCCGTAGCAGGTTCTCCAAGCCGACGAGCAACGTCAGCAAGCTGTCCGAAAGGTGTCGCAAGGCTGTGCCATATCGACCAACCAGTTGGTCGACCCAGGCGTTGACCACCTCTGCGATGGAAAAGGTAAGGCTCTCGGGGAACATGGGCGGTGCTCGTCAGAAGATTATCCACAGCCTAGGACAACCTTTGGAACGCAGCGGCTCATACCGCCCTTGCCTGGCCAAATGAAGTGCCGGCTTCGAGCACTTCCTCCACCGGCAGGATCAATTGCGCCGGCACTGGCCGGGGCCACCGGCGCGCGGCCCAGTAGTACACCAACGCGGGCAGTATCAGGCCGATGATCCAGGAGATGTCCGTGTCGCCCAAAGGCTCTACCAGGGGGCCGGTATAAAAGTGCGTAGAGATGAAAGGCATCTGCGCCAGCACGCCCAGTACATAGGTCGCGATGCCTACGCCATTCCAGGCACCGTAACGCCCGTTGGGGTCGTTCAGGGCGGGCAGGTCGTAGCGCTCCTTGCTGATGCAGTAATAGTCCACCAGGTTGATGGCACTCCAGGGGGTAAAGAACGCCAGCAGGAACAGAATGAAGGCCGAGAAATCCTTGAGGAAAGCATCCTTGCCCAGCAGTGCCAGCGTAGTGGATACCGCCACCATGCCCAGGATGCACGCTAACCGTGTGCCGCTGCCGATGCGGCGTTGGCCGCCCAGCCCGGAGACGATGGTGGCCAGGGACATGAAGCTGCCGTAGGCGTTGAGAACGGTGATGGTGAGCTTGCCGAAGGCGATGCTGAAATAAAGCGCTGCGGCCACGGCGCCCGTGCCGCCCAGTCCCACGATGAAGGCCACTTCATGATGAGCGAAGCCCTTGCCCGCCAAGGCCGCCGCGAAGACGCCGAAGACCATGGCCGCCTGGGCCCCGATCACCGACCCCAAGCCTACCGCCCAGAAGGTCCCCGCGGCCGGTGTACTGCGTGGCAGGTAGCGTGAGTAGTCGGCCACATAAGGCCCGAAGGCGATCTGCCAGGAAGCGGACAGCGATACGGCCAAGAGGAAACTGCTCAGTGAAAAGTGCTGGTTGGCCAACAACGCGCTGATGTCATTGCCCGCCAGAAGCGCCTGGAACATATAGGCGAATGCCAGCACGCCGAGCACACTGGCCACGCGCCCTACCAGGTGAATCATCCGGTAGCCGAACAGGGTTAAGCAAACGATGACCGCGGCGAAGAGGCAGATGCCTTGCCAATCCGCGACGCCCGCCAATTGCGCCACCGCTTGCCCGGCCAGCACCGAGCCGCTGGCGGAAAAGCCAATGTACATCAGGCATACCAGCACCAACGGGATCACCGCCCCATAGACGCCGAACTGCACCCGACTGGAGATCATCTGCGGCAGGCCGAGGCGAGGACCCTGGGCGGCATGAAGAGCCATCACCGCACCCCCGAGCAGTTGCCCCAAGAGCAACCCGACCAATGACCAGACGACATCGCCGCCCAGCACGACCGCCAGCGCACCGGTAACAATGGCGGTGATCTGCAAGTTGGCGCTGAGCCAGAGCGTGAACTGGCTGCCCAGGCGGCCGTGTCGCTCTCGGTCCGGGATGTAGTCGATGGAGCGTCGTTCGATCAACGGTTTGCCTATAGCCTCACGCGCGTCTACCGCCATGCCAAGTCTCCGGTGCAAGAGGCCCCCAGCCCTTTGCCAGGGGCTTGGGGGGTCAGTCGATCATCGGCAGGTTCAGTCCCTGCTCGCGGGCGCACTCGATGGCGATCGGGTAGCCAGCGTCGGCATGGCGCATGACGCCAGTGGCCGGGTCGTTGTGCAGCACGCGCGCGATGCGCTCGGCGGCTTCGTCGGTGCCGTCGCATACGATCACCATGCCCGAATGCTGGGAGAAGCCCATGCCCACGCCGCCGCCATGGTGCAACGAAACCCAGGTGGCACCGCTGGCCGTGTTCAACAGCGCATTGAGCAAGGGCCAATCGGACACAGCGTCCGAACCGTCGCGCATGGCTTCGGTTTCCCGGTTGGGGCTGGCCACGGAGCCGGAATCCAGATGGTCCCGGCCGATGACCACGGGCGCGGACAGTTCACCGCTGCGTACCATTTCATTGAAGGCCAGGCCTAGCTTGGCCCGCTGGCCCAGGCCAACCCAGCAAATCCGCGCGGGCAGCCCTTGGAAACTGATGCGCTCACGCGCCATGTCTAGCCAATTGTGCAGGTGGGCGTCGTCGGGAATCAGCGCCTTGACCTTGGCATCGGTCTTGTAGATGTCCTCCGGGTCGCCCGAGAGCGCGGCCCAGCGGAACGGCCCTACCCCACGGCAGAACAGCGGACGGATATAGGCCGGGACGAAGCCGGGGAAGTCGAAGGCGTTCGCAACCCCCTCTTCCTTGGCCATCTGGCGAATGTTGTTGCCATAGTCGAAGGTCGGCACGCCCATCTGCTGGAAGGCCAGCATGGCCTGGACATGTTCGGCCATGGACTGGCGGGCAGCCTTGACCACCACTGCCGGCTCCTGCTGGGCGCGGCGGCGGTATTCTTCCCAGCTCCAACCCTTGGGCAAGTAGCCGTTGAGGGGGTCGTGGGCGCTGGTCTGGTCGGTGACCATATCTGGCCGCACGCCGCGGCGAACCAGCTCCGGCAAAATCTCCGCGGCGTTTCCACAGAGGGCTACGGACACCGCCTTGCCTTCGCCCGTATAGCGCTCGATGCGCGCCAAGGCATCGTCCAGGTCATCGGCCTGCTCATCGACGTAGCGGGTCTTGAGCCGGAAGTCGATGCGGCTTTGCTGGCATTCGACGTTCAGTGAACAGGCACCCGCAAGGGTTGCGGCCAAGGGTTGGGCCCCCCCCATGCCGCCCAGGCCAGCGGTAAGCACCCATTTGCCGGTCAGGTTGCCGTTGTAGTGCTGGCGCCCGGCTTCGACGAAGGTTTCATAGGTCCCCTGAACAATGCCCTGGCTGCCAATGTAGATCCAGCTGCCAGCCGTCATCTGGCCGTACATGGCCAGGCCCTTGGCATCCAGCTCGTTGAAGTGCTCCCAGTTCGCCCAGTGGGGCACCAGGTTGGAGTTGGCGATCAATACCCGGGGCGCATTCGCGTGAGTCTTGAACACGCCCACCGGCTTGCCCGATTGCACCAACAGGGTTTCATCGGCTTCCAGCCTGGTCAGGCTTTCAACGATGCGGTCGTAGCATTCCCAGTTGCGCGCGGCTCGGCCGATACCGCCATACACCACCAGTTCGTTGGGGTTTTCCGCAACCTCGGGGTCCAGGTTGTTCATCAGCATGCGCAGCGGCGCTTCGGTGAGCCAGCTCTTGGCGGTCAGTTGTGTGCCACGGGGAGCGCGAATCTGTACGTCACGGAACAGGGTCATGGGCAGAGGTCCTCAAGGATGGCGGGCTGTTTCGTCCGCACACATATTTACTTGTATGTACAAGCATATGCAATCGAGGGGCCAGAGTTCGTTTTCCTGTATTCAGGGCAGAGCACTGGTAGTCAACCAGGAAAAACGCGCCACCAGGGCGCAATCGATAAGGATCGCGCCCTTGAACGGCGCACATCAAAGAAAGGAGGGTTCAGCGTGGGAGTAGCTCAATCAGGGCGCAATGTCCGCTGAATCGAACCTGTGCATGATCGAGGAGCAGGCAGTCATGGCGAGCCAGGATCAGCGTGTTACCGTTGGTTTCAACCTGCACGTCGGCCTCGGCCGCGAAAAGCACGCGGGTGCTTGCGGACTCGGCCAGGTTTTCAAAAGCCGCTGGATTGAGCCAGCGAAGCTGGGCCTGGTAGCGTTCAGGCGCGTAGATCAGGTTGAAATCCCGGACAGGCCCATCGATCAGGCTGCAGGTCACCTGGCTGGCACCAGAGAACGCGAATGGCTGATAGGCGCGTAAAGGCCCGCTGGACACCGTATCCACTTCCAGCACCATACCCGCCCCTTCGAGGACAGTGATCACTCGCTCATAACCTGCGAAGGTGGAGAAAGGCCCGCCCTCGGCGATGTCCGCGATGGAAAGGCGCCAGCCGAAGCCATCCAGGCCGGTGCCTTGGTCTCGACATACCTCCAACGTGCTGCCACCGCCGTTCTTCCAGGGAGTGCGTAGGTAATCAGCGGCCTTTAGATGCCTCATTTGCTAAAGCGCCCTTCCAGCCGATGCCGCGACCCCGGATGGATCAAGCGCGCCGCGGTGACGGCCTCCCGACCCGACCAGGTGCGTCGGCGAATCAGCAGGCACGGCTCGCTGGGGTCGATCTGCAACCACTGGCAGGCCTGTTTGTCGGCGAGAATGGCTTCCACCACGTGCTCGCCCTCGGTCAAGGGCGCGACGCGGTCGAGGTAGGCATAGGGCGTTTCCTTGGAAAAATCTTGCTTGAAATAGTCCGGCGCGACCTGGGCATTGACGTAGCGATCCTCGATCTGCACAGGAACATCGTCCTCGTAATGCACAATGATCGAATGGAAAATGCGCTGGCCTTCGCGCACATCCAATGCCACGGCGCGGGTGGCGCCAGCGGTTTCTTCCTCCAGCTTGATCACCTGGCAGCGGTGCCGGTGCCCCCGCGCGGCGATTTCATCGGCAATGTTATGTACTTCGAACAGTGCGGACTGCGTCTTGGGCTCAGCCACGAAGGTGCCTACGCCCTGCATGCGCACCAGCAAACCTTCGGCGGTCAACTCGCGCAGGGCGCGATTGATCGTCATGCGACTGAACCCCAGTTCGTTGACCAGTTCGCTTTCCGAAGGCACTCGATAATGGGGCGGCCAGCTGCCATTCTGGATTTGCAGGGCAATCATCTGCTTGACCCGCGCATAGAGCGGCGCGGGGCTTTCGCCCAGTTGGTCGGCCAGGGAAGAAGCAACGGGCGGCGTCGGCACGGAAGTTTCCTGCATGAAAGGGTGAGGTATAGCTTGCCGGAGTTTACCCAGCACGCAAACAGCTGTATATGTATATACAACTTTGATTCTGGAAGATTCCTCATGCCGGCTTATCTAGCGGAACGCGCCCTGCTGCCCGACGGTTGGGCAAAGCAGGTACGTCTTGAAGTCGATTCACTGGGCAACCTTGTTCAGGTACAGCCAGATGCCACCGGCGAAGGCGCGCAAGTGCTGGAGGGGGCCGTGCTCCCGGGCATGCCTAATCTGCATTCCCATGCCTTCCAGCGCGCCATGGCTGGACTGGCGGAAGTGGCCGGCAATCCCAACGACAGCTTCTGGACCTGGCGGGAACTGATGTACCGGCTGGTCGGCAAGATCACGCCGGAGCAGTTGGAAACCATCGCCCGCCAGCTGTATATCGAAATGCTCAAGGCAGGCTATACCTCGGTGGCAGAATTCCATTACCTGCATCATGCCCCGGATGGCTCGCCCTACGCCGACTCCAGCACACTGGCCATGGGTATCAGCCGCGCCGCCGCCAGCGCGGGGATAGGCCTTACCCTGCTTCCAGTGCTCTACAGCCATGGTGGCTTTGGCGGCCAGGCCACCGCGCCTGGCCAGAAACGGTTCATTCACAGCACCGACAGCTACCTTGAGCTGCAGCAGCGTCTGGCCACCCAGCTGCAGGGGCAGCCCCTGCAGCGCCTTGGCCTGTGCTTCCACTCCCTGCGCGCGGTGACACCCGAGCAGATCGACACCGTGCTGGCCGAGAGCGACGCGACTGCGCCTGTCCATATCCATATCGCCGAGCAGCAAAAGGAAGTGGACGATTGCCTGGCCTGGAGTGGCGCCCGCCCGTTGCAGTGGCTGTTCGACCACGTACCTGTGGATAAGCGCTGGTGCCTGGTCCACGCCACCCATGCCGACCCCAGCGAACTAGGTCGCATGGCCAGCAGCGGCGCCGTGGCCGGCTTGTGCCTGACGACAGAGGCGAACCTGGGTGATGGGATTTTCCCAGCCGTGGACTATTTCGCGGCCCGAGGCCATTGGGGTATCGGCTCGGACAGTCACGTATCCCTTAGTGTGGTGGAAGAGTTGCGCTGGCTGGAATACGGCCAGCGCCTGCGCTACCAACGACGCAACCGCCTGCATGGCCCGCGCCCGCAAATAGCCGATACGCTCTACCAAGGTGCTCTGAGAGGCGGTGCTCAGGCGTTGGGCCAGGCAGTGGGCCGGCTCGAAGTGGGCGCGCGCGCTGACTGGCTGCGGCTGGACGCGAACGATCCCTACTTGGCGACTGCCAGCGATGACGCCCTACTGGGACGCTGGTTGTTCGCTGGCGGGGATCGTCAGGTGCGTGACGTCATGGTAAGCGGCCGCTGGGTGATCCGCGACGGGCATCACCCGGATGAGGCCAGCAGCGCCGCGGCCTTCGCCCAGACGCTGCGGACCTTGCTGGGTTAGTCCGGCGCGCGCCAGATCAGGCGCGAGGTGTCGAAGCCCTGCTGACGTGCCCTGGCCAGCATTCGCTGCTTCACCTCCTCGCTGACGGTGGGGGTACGCGACAGCAGCCAGAGGTATTTGCGGTCCGGCGCGCCGACCACGACCTGCTTGTAGTCGCTGTCCAGGTCGATGATCCAGTAGTTGCCCTTGGCCAAGCCGGGGGCCAGGCGGGAAAACCAGTTATCGAAGACCACCCAGAGCTTGTCGGATTGCCCAGGCACTTGCTGGGTAGCGGTGCCGCTGGCTTCTTCCCATTCGCCATCGGCGGTCTTGCATCGATTGAGCACCGCTACGCTGCCGTCCGGCTTGAGGGCGTAATGAGCTTCGGACTGCGTGCAATTACGTTGGAAGAACATGGGCAGCCGTGCCAGCTCATACCAGGTGCCCTGGTAACGCTTGAGGTCAACCTTTCCTACTGTCTTGGGTGCCACTTCCCCGGTACCCGCGTTGCTGCAGGCCGCCAGCAGGCCTGCGCATACCGCGCCCACGGCCACGGCGATCGCCAGCCGCCGGGTGTTTTTCCTGAATATCGCCATGCTCTGCTACTCCCTTGGGTCTGTGCACGGTCACAACGCCCGGGCGCCTGACCACGCCATGCTTACTCCAGTTCTTCCGAGGGCTCCAATGCCTGCACCTTGCGCTCCAGAGCCAGGCGCAAGTCCGGGTCGATGACGCCCGTATCGGAAAGCGCTGCCATGTAGCCCAGCGCCATGCCCGTCATCAGCACGGTTTCGGGCCCTTTGTTCGCCCGGGTAATGGCCGCCAGGCGGCGGTCGATGGCGCGCCCGATCTTCTCGGGCAAATCCTGTTCAGTCATGAAGCATCCTGTCGTTGGCCAGCGGATCGCGGTTGGACGGCGTTGCAAGGTGACTGGTTCCTCGACGCATGCCGCTTGTGGATATCGACAAGACGGCAGTTTCGGATATCCGCCATCTTGCCGCTGAAGTTTTCGGCGGCGCGGCGCAAAGCATGCTCAAAGGTCACCGAACGGGTGGTGCAGAACCTCCAACGCCTCCATGGTCAATTCCGACCAGCAGGCCAGCCGCACCAGGTGGGGGATCGCCTGAACAGCGTGACCCAGCGGATTGGTGAAATCGATGGCATGAACCAGTCCGTA
This sequence comes from Pseudomonas massiliensis, assembly GCF_000826105.1. Classification (GTDB taxonomy): domain Bacteria; phylum Pseudomonadota; class Gammaproteobacteria; order Pseudomonadales; family Pseudomonadaceae; genus Aquipseudomonas; species Aquipseudomonas massiliensis. The sequence continues at coordinate 191,819 of NZ_CCYK01000005.1, forward strand.
GCCACCGCTACCGAGGAGCAGACGGCCGTGGTCGAGGCGATCAACCAGGACATCAGCGAAATCAACACGCTGAACCAGGAAGGCGTGGACAACCTGCAATCGACGCTACGAGCGTGCTCGGAGCTGGAGAGTCAGGTGAGCCGGCTCAAGCAATTGGTGGGGAGTTTCCGTATCTGACAAGCGAGGCGCCCTGCATCCAAAGGCGGGGCGCCCGGCCTGGGTGGGTTACTGGTGGTAACCGGTCACGCGCTCGACTTCTTCCTTCGAGCCCAGGAACACCGCCACCCGCTGGTGCAAGCCTTCGGGCTGGATGTCCAGGATGCGCTGCTGGCCATCGGTGGACGCGCCGCCGGCCTGCTCGATCAGGAAGGACATGGGGTTGGCTTCGTACATCAGGCGCAGCTTGCCCGGCTTGGACGGCTCACGGGCATCGCGTGGGTACATGAAGATACCGCCACGGGTCAGGATGCGATGCACATCGGCCACCATGGAGGCGATCCAGCGCATGTTGTAGTTCTTGCCCAGGGGGCCTTCCTTGCCGGCCAGCAGTTCGTCCACGTAGCGCTTGACCGGGGCCTCCCAGTGGCGCTGGTTGGACATGTTGATGGCGAACTCGGCCGTGCTCTGGGGCACCTGGATGTTCTCGTGGGTAAGCACGAAGCTGCCCAGCTCGCGGTCCAGGGTGAAGCCGATCACCCCGTTGCCCAGGGTGAGCACCAGCATGGTCTGCGGACCATAGATCGCATAGCCGGCCGCAACCTGCTTGGTGCCTGGCTGCAGGAAGGCCTGCTCACTGAGGGAGTCGTTCTGGCTGAGGTATTGGTCAGGACAGCGCAGCACCGAGAAGATGGTGCCTACGGAGACGTTGACGTCGATGTTGGAGGAGCCATCCAGTGGGTCGAAGACCAACAGGTAAGCGCCCTTGGGGTACTTGCCCGGAATCTGGTAGGCGTTGTCCATTTCCTCGGAAGCCATGCCGGCCAGGTGGCCGCCCCACTCGTTGGCTTCCAGCAGGATTTCGTTGGAAAGCACGTCCAGCTTCTTCTGAACTTCGCCTTGTACGTTTTCGGTTCCCATGCTGCCCAGAACGCCACCAAGGGCGCCTTTCTGCACCTGGTGAGCAATGGCCTTGCACGCACGGGCGACAACCTCGATAAGGAAGCGCAGGTCGGCAGGGGTGTTGTTGCTGCGCGTCTGCTCGATCAGGTAGCGACTCAGGGTAACGGGCGACATGGAAAAGCTCCGGGTCCAGGGAGGGGGGTCAAAACCCGCGCAGTTTACAGGGCGAATGCAAACCAGAGCTATGTACGGAATATAACTACGTCCGTATCGGCCCCGCTCGCCACCGGCGCGACTGCCCTCAGACCCCAGGCGTGACAGCGAGTTCAGTTCCCGAAGCAGGTATGACGTGATGGCAAGAATGCCTGTAGGAAGCAGCGAAGCTGCCGAATATTCGGATGTAAGAACATTCGGCAGCTTCGCTGCTTCCTACAGGTGCAGGCATGGAAAGGAGGCGATAGCCCCCCTGCCCCTACAATGCTTTCCAGATCTCCGTGGCGTATTCCCGGATAGTACGGTCCGAGGAGAACCAGCCCATGCGGGCGGTGTTGAGGATCGCCGAGCGCCACCATTGTTTAGGATGGCGCCACATTTCTTCGACCTTCATCTGCGCGGCCCAGTAGGACTCGAAGTCTGCGCACACCAGGAAATGGTCATAGCTCTGCAGCCCGTCTATCAGGCCGGTATAGCGAGACGGGTCGTCGGGCGAGAACACCCCACCGCGAATGGCTTGCAGCACATCGTTCAGACGATGCGAACTGGCTACTTCAGGGTACGCGCTGTAGTCCCCGCCGTGCTTGCGAGCTTCCACCTCGTCGGCCTTGAGGCCGAAGATAAACATGTGCTCCTCGCCCACATGATCGCGCATTTCCACGTTCGCGCCATCGAGCGTACCGATGGTCAGGGCGCCATTGAGGCCGAACTTCATGTTGCTGGTGCCCGAAGCCTCGTAGCCGGCGGTGGAAATCTGCTCGGAAAGGTCAGCCGCCGGAATGATGCTCTCGGCCAGGCTCACATTGTAGTTGGGCAGGAACGCGACCTTGAGCAAGCCGCGCACGGTCGGGTCATTGTTGACGGTGCGCGCGATATCGTTGGCCAGCTTGATGATCAGCTTGGCCTGGTGATAACTGGCCGCCGCCTTGCCCGCGAAGATCTTCACCCGCGGCACCCAGGGCTTTTCAGGCGTCGCGCGGATGGCCTGGTACAGCGCCACGGTATGTAGCAGGTTGAGCAGCTGACGCTTGTACTCGTGGATGCGCTTGACCTGAATGTCGAACAGGGCTTTAGGGTCCACTGAAACGCCCAAACGGTCCTGGATGATACGTGCCAGGGCTTCCTTGCTATGGAGGCGCTGCTCTGCAAAGCGACGCTGGAAGGCTGCATCGTCGGCGAAGGCCTCCAGGCCCTTGAGCATGGTTTCAGGCTTATCGAGCACTTCTGCCCCCAGCTTGTCCACCAGCATGGACGTGAGCTTGGGGTTGGACTGGAACAACCAGCGGCGGAAGGTAATGCCGTTGGTCTTGTTGTTGATACGGTCCGGGTAAAGCTTGTTCAGGTCCGAGAACACGGTGCTGCGCATGAGATCGGTGTGCAACGCGGATACGCCATTGACGCTGTGCGAGCCCAGGAAGGCCAGGTTGCCCATGCGCACCCGCCGACCATGGCCTTCTTCGATCAGGGAAATCGTCCGCAACAGGTCGATATCATGCAGGCCTTTCTCGCGCAGCCCATCGATGTGCTGGGCGTTGATCAGGTAGATGATCTGCATGTGCCGTGGCAGCATCCGCTCCATCAGGCCCACGGGCCAGGTTTCCAGGGCCTCCGGCAAGAGCGTGTGGTTGGTGTAGGACAGGGTTTCGACAGTGACTTTCCAGGCTTCGTCCCAGGGAAGCTGGTGAATGTCCACCAGCAGGCGCATCAGCTCGGCCACGGCGATGGACGGATGGGTGTCGTTCATCTGGATCGAGGCATGCTGGCCCAGGGTGCTGACCTGCTCGTGCATGTTGATATGCCGGCGCAGCAAGTCTTGCAGCGAGGCGGAAACGAAGAAGTATTCCTGACGCAGCCGCAGTTCCTGCCCGGCCTCGGTGCTGTCGGCCGGGTACAGCACACGGGAGATGCTCTCCGCGCGGGCCACGTCCGCTACTGCGCCCAAGTGGTCACCGGCGTTGAAACGCTCCAGATGCAGGTCTTCCATGGCCCGGGCGCGCCACAGTCGCAGGGTGTTCACGCTCGCCCCACGCCAGCCTACCACCGGGGTATCGTAGGCCACCGCCCGCACGGTTTCAGCGGGTCGCCACACCTGGCGCGCGCTGCCATCGCTTTCCACGGTAGCTTCGACGTGACCGCCAAAGCTGATCGGATAAATGACTTCCGGGCGTTCGAATTCCCAAGGGTTGCCGAAATCCAGCCAGTTCTCGGTTTGCTCCTGCTGCCAGCCGTCGATGATGGCTTGGCGGAAAAGCCCGTGCTCATAGCGAATGCCGTAGCCATGCGCAGCGACACCCAGGGTAGACATGCTTTCCATGAAGCAGGCCGCCAGCCGGCCCAGGCCTCCGTTACCCAGGGCAGCATCCGGCTCGAGCAAGCGGATCTTTTCCAGGTCAACGCCAAGGCCGTCCAGGGCTTCCCGAGCGACGTCAAGGATGCCCATGTTGCTCAGGCTGTCGACCAGCAGGCGGCCGATCAGAAATTCGAGAGAAAGGTAATAGACCCGTTTCTGCTGGCTTCGGTAGATCTGCCGGGTGTGGCCCATCCAGTGATCGACCATGTGATCCCGGGCAGCCAGCGCGATGGCTTCGAACCAGTCATGGTCGAACGCATGCTCTGGGTCTTTGCCAACCGCGTAGGTCAGTTTAGCGAGTACAGCGGCACGAAATTCGTCCACATCGACTTTGACTTTTCGGGTGAGCGGTTCCTGAGACATTTGCAGCCCTCAATGGCGTAAAGATTTCTGCACAAGTGCTATGAGCCTAGACGGTTCGACAGAGGGTGGTAGGGCTGGTTCGAGAAAGAACAGCGAGAAAAGGCATGAACGGCCATTGCTTCGGTGCCGGGGACGGGTATGATCGCGCGCCCGACTCCAGATACACCACCATGAAACCGACCCTGATCGCCGCCGCCGAGCTCGACCGCCTGGAAACCTGGCAGAAGTACGCCAGCCACATGTGCGGCGGCTGCAATTCCAGTTGCTGCACCCTGCCGGTGGAGGTGCGCATCAAGGACCTGATTCGCATCGGTGTAGTGGACGAGTTCGAAAAGGACGAGCCCGCGAAGAACGTCGCCAAGCGCTTGCAGAAGGAGGGCATCGTCGAGCGCTTCAACCAGAAGAGCGGGATCTTCACCCTGGCGCGCATGAGCAATGACGACTGCCTGTACCTGGATCGCAAGAGCCGCCTGTGCACCATCTACGACAAGCGCCCGGACACCTGTCGCAACCATCCCCGGATCGGCCCGCGCCCAGGCTACTGTGCCTACAAGCCCAAACCTCTTGGCCGCTGATCCGCTAATACCCTGAAATCCGTCAACCCTACCCAAAACGATGGGAAGGCTTCACTATGAGGCTCTCTTTGGGTTGTGAGCACTGGCATGGACATTCAGTGGTGGTATTGGGCAGTAGGCGGGACGGTGCTGGTTCTGCTCGAGCTGCTGGTCGCTTCGTTTTTCATCCTGTGGTTCGGGATCGCCGCGCTCCTCGTGGCCGCGCTGGTCTGGACGCTGCCTGGCCTCGGCCTTGGTCCGCAGTTGCTGGCCTGGGGGGCGGCATCGGTGCTGCTCACCCTGCTGTGGTTCAAGGTCCTGCGCGCCAACGTCCAGGGCGGCCCGCAATGGTCCGCTGCCGACGCCCTGGGCGAGGTAGGCCTGCTGACCAGCGAGGTCACCCCATTCCAGCGCGGCAAGGTCCGCTTCCAGAAACCCCTGCTGGGCGCCGAGGAATGGCCATGTGTCGCCGATACCCGCATCGAGGCCGGTGACCGGGTGCGGGTAACGGCGGTGGAAGGCAACCTGGTACGCGTCGGCCCCGCCTCTTCAAGTTGATATTCGTCTACGGAGCAAGGAGTTCCCATGAGCGCCACCCTCGTCATCCCCCTCATAGTCTTGATCTTCATCGTGGTCACCATCGCCAAGGGCGTGCGGCTGGTGCCCCAAGGACAGGAATGGATCGTGGAGCGGCTGGGGCGCTATCGCGTCACCCTCAAGCCGGGCCTGAACTTCCTCATTCCCTACATGGATACGGTTGGCTACAAGATGAGCACCAAGGATCTGATCCTCGACGTGCAGCAGCAGGAAGTCATCACTCGAGACAACGCCGTTCTCCTGGCCAACGCCCTGTGCTTCGCCAAGATCACCGACCCCACCAAGGCCGCCTATGGCATCGAGGACTACGACCAGGCGGTACGCAGCCTGACCATGACCAGCCTGCGCTCCATCATCGGCGGCATGGACCTGGACGAAGCGCTGTCCTCCCGGGACAAGATCAAGGCGCTGTTGCGCGAAGCCATGGCCGAGCAGACCATCGACTGGGGCATCACCATCCGCTCCGTGGAAATCCAGGACATCAAACCTTCGGAATCCATGCAGCGTGCCATGGAGCTGCAAGCCGCCGCCGAGCGGGAGCGCAAAGCCACGGTCACCCGTGCCGAGGGCGCGAAAACCGCGGCCATCCTCGAAGCCGAGGCCAGGTTGGAATCGGCCAAGCGTGACGGGGACGCACAAGTGACCCTGGCCAACGCGTCAGCCCAGGCCATTGAACGGGTGAAAGCAGCCATCGGCACCGACACCGGCCCCATGGTGTATCTGCTGGGCGAAAAGTACATCGGCGCCATGGAAAAGCTGGCCACCAGCGCCAATGCGAAGACCATCGTGCTGCCAGCGGATATCCAGGACACCATCGGCGGGCTGATGGGGCGCGCGAAGCGGGCCTGATTCGCGGGCATAAAAAAACCTGCCACCTTGCGGGGGCAGGTTTTTCAACCGCAGGGCTTACTTGGAAGCGCGCTTACGCTCGTTCTCGTTCAGCACTTTCTTGCGCAGGCGAATCGACTTCGGAGTCACTTCTACCAGCTCGTCGTCATCGATGAACTCCAGGGCCTGTTCAAGGGTGAACTTGATCGGCGGAACCAGGGCGATGGTTTCGTCCTTGCCCGAAGCACGCATGTTGTCGAGCTTCTTGCCCTTGGTGGGGTTGATCACCAGGTCATTGTCACGGCTGTTGATACCGCACAGCTGGCCTTCGTAGATTTCCTGCCCTGGCTCGAGGAACAGCTTGCCGCGGTCCTGCAGGGTTTCCAGCGAGTAGGTCAGTGCCTTGCCGGTAGCCATGGACACCAGTACACCGTTCTGGCGGTGGCTCACTTCACCTGCCTTGATCGGGCCATAGTGGCTGAAGGTGCCGGTGAGGATGCCGCTGCCGGAGGTCATGGTCAGGAAGGCGTTACGGAAGCCGATCAGGCCGCGTGCCGGAATGGTGTATTCCAGGCGAATACGCCCCTTGCCATCCGGGACCATGTTGCTCAGGTCGCCCTTGCGCAGGCCCATCTGCTCCATCACCGCACCCTGGTGCTGTTCTTCGATGTCGATGGTAACGGCTTCGTAGGGCTCCTGCTTCTCGCCGTCCACTTCCTTGATGACCACTTCAGGGCGTGAGATGGCCAGTTCGAAGCCTTCGCGACGCATGGTTTCGATCAGTACCGAGAGGTGCAGCTCGCCACGGCCGGAGACCTTGAACTTGTCGGCGCTGTCGGTTTCCTCGACGCGCAGGGCAACGTTGTGCAGCAGTTCCTTTTCCAGACGCTCCTTGATGTTACGGCTGGTGACGAACTTGCCTTCCTTGCCGCAGAACGGCGAGTCATTGACCTGGAAGGTCATGCTGACGGTCGGCTCGTCCACGCTCAGCGCAGGCAAGGCTTCCACGTTCTGCGGATCGCAGAGGGTATCGGAAATGAACAACTGGTCCATGCCGCTGATGCAGACGATGTCGCCCGCTTCGGCTTCTGGAACCTCGACGCGCTGCAGACCGTGGTGACCCATCAGCTTGAGGATGCGGCCGTTGCGCTTCTTGCCTTCGGCGTCGATGGCGACCACAGGGCTGTTGGCCTTGATACGGCCACGGGTGATACGGCCAATGCCGATCACGCCCAGGAAGCTGTTGTAGTCCAGTGCCGAGATCTGCATCTGGAAGGGGCCTTCGGCGTCGACCTTCGGAGCCGGTACGTGATCCAGGATGGCCTGGAACAGCGGGTCCATGTTGTCGGCCATTTCGGACGGGTCGTTACCCGCGATACCGTTCAATGCGCTGGCGTAGATGACCGGGAAGTCCAGCTGGTCTTCAGTGGCGCCCAGGTTGTCGAACAGGTCGAAGACCAGGCCCAGCACTTTGTCCGGGTCGGCGCCTGGGCGGTCGACCTTGTTGATGACCACGATCGGACGCAGGCCGGCCTTGAAGGCTTTCTGGGTCACGAAACGGGTTTGCGGCATTGGGCCGTCCTGGGCGTCGACCAGCAGCAGCACCGAGTCCACCATGGACATCACGCGCTCTACCTCGCCGCCGAAGTCGGCGTGGCCGGGGGTGTCCACGATGTTGATGTCGTAGCCGTTCCACTTGATGGCAGTGTTCTTGGCCAGGATGGTAATGCCGCGTTCCTTTTCCTGGTCGTTGCTGTCCATCACGCGCTCGTCGTTCAGCTCTTTGCGGTCCAGGGTGCCGGACAGCTTCAGGAGCTTGTCGACCAGGGTGGTTTTACCATGGTCAACGTGGGCGATGATGGCGATGTTACGAAGATTGTCTCTCACAGGGCATATCTCGATGATGAATTCGGTGGGGCCGGCTAAACGCGACGGCCGGTCAAACGACGCGATTACACTGGCCGGTCGGGGGGGCGATGGCGGATGCTCCCGCCATTGAGCCCCGGGACTTTATGCCGGACGATAAACGCGCACATTGGCGTGCCCCTCGCTTAGCAGGTGATGAGCATGCAGCCTGCTCATGACACCTTTGTCGCAATACAACAGGTATTGCCGGGCAGGATCCAGGTCCTTGAACCGGCTGTTCAGTGCATAGAAGGGCACGGCCCGTACCTCTACCCCTTCGACGGCAAGGGGTTCGTCTTCCTGCGCATCCGGGTGGCGGATGTCCAGTACCACATGGCTGGCCAGGGCCTCGCTCACCTCTTCTACTTCAACCGCCTGCCCCAGCTCTTCGATCACATGGTCGATAGAGACCAGACGCGCGCGGGCCAGGGCGTTTTCCAGTACCGCCATATCGAAGCGCTGTTCTTCGCGCTCGATGCGGTAACCGCGGGCGCTGGTGGTGGGGTTTACCGAAATCACGCCACAGTACTCAGGCATGTGCTTGGCGAAATCCGCGGTACCGATGGCGGTGGCCGTGTCGATGATGTCCTGCTTGTGGGTAGCCAGCAATGGCCGCAACACCAGGGTGGGGGTGACCGAATCGATCACCGCGAGGTTGGTGAGGGTCTGGCTGGACACCTGGGAAATGGCTTCGCCGGTCACCAAGGCGTTGATCTCCAGGCGCTCGGCCATCTGGCTGGCCGCCCGTAGCATCATGCGCTTGAGGATCACGCCCATCTGGCTGTTGTCCACCTTGGCCAGGATTTCTCCCACCACCTCTTCGAAGGGAACACTGATGAACAGCACGCGGTGGGAGCTGCCGTATTTCTTCCACAAGTAATGCGCAACTTCCATCACCCCGAGCTCATGGGCACGCCCGCCGAGGTTGAAGAAGCAGAAATGGGTCATCAGGCCACGGCGCATCATCTGGTAGGCGGCGACCGTGGAATCGAATCCTCCGGACATCAGTACCAGGGTTTGCTCCAGCGCGCCCAGGGGGTAGCCGCCAAGGCCTGTGTGCTGGCCGTGGATGACGAACAGGCGCTGGTCCCGGATTTCCATCCGCACCTCTACCTCGGGGTGCTTGAGGTCGATGCCGGCCGCGCCGCATTGCTGGCGCAGTTGGCTGCCCACGTAGCGGTCCACATCCATGGAGCTGAAGACATGCTTGCCGGCGCGCTTGCAGCGCACGGCGAAGCGCTTGCCAGGTAGCAGGTGGCCGAAATGCGTCTTGCACTTGGCGACGATGTCGTCGAAATCACCAAGGGAGTATTCATCCACCTGCAGGAAATGCGCGATACCCGGGGTGCAGGTCAGCCGCTCGATGATTTCCTTGAGGACCTTGCCGTCGGTGATCTGCGTCTGAACCTCAAGGTTATCCCACACCCCGGCCACGGCGATATTCGGGTCCAGATCCCGGACCACCACACGGATGTTCTTGGCCAGCTGGCGAATGAACTGCTTGCGCACTGGCCGGCTTTTTATGGTGATCTCGGGAAAGACTTTGACGATGAGTTTCATGAACAGCGCGCGCCATGGCCCAGCTGGAAAAAAGGGGCGGCATTATAGCGGAAACTGCTCAACCTTTGACCAACTATCTGTCGAAAGCCAGACAAGCACTGATTTGGAACACTTTTCCGGCACTTCGCCCCATTAAGGGGCATCGAAATCTTGAGAGGCTACCGTAAGTGCCGCCAACCCAAGGATTTTTGCCACCGTGCCCATCTCGGGGCACTGGCATGCAAATTGCTCCCTTGTGAGGCAGGTTGCCTTGGCCGAGTATGCGGCGGCAACACTGTATCCAGGGGCGCAAAGCACGTTCCTATCCACCCGGAGGACAACATGTCGAAGTCGGTTCAACTCATCAAAGATCATGACGTTAAGTGGATTGATCTGCGCTTCACTGACACCAAAGGCAAGCAGCAGCACGTCACCATGCCGGCTCGCGACGCCCTGGACGAGGATTTCTTCGAACACGGCAAAATGTTCGATGGCTCCTCCATCGCCGGTTGGAAAGGCATCGAAGCGTCGGACATGATCCTGCTGCCCGATGACGATACCGCTGTGCTGGACCCCTTTACCGAAGAGCCCACCCTGATCCTGGTCTGCGACATCATCGAGCCGTCGACCATGCAGGGCTACGATCGCGACCCACGCGCCATCGCCCACCGCGCCGAGGAATACCTCAAGTCCACCGGCATCGGTGACACTGTATTCGTAGGCCCGGAGCCCGAGTTCTTCATCTTCGATGAAGTGAAGTTCAAGTCGGACATCTCCGGCTCGATGTTCAAGATCTTCTCGGAGCAGGCCTCCTGGATGACCGACCAGGACGTGGAAGGCGGCAACAAAGGCCACCGTCCGGGCGTCAAGGGCGGCTACTTCCCGGTTCCACCGGTCGACCATGACCACGAAATCCGTACCGCCATGTGCAACGCGCTGGAGGAAATGGGCCTGACCGTCGAGGTTCACCACCATGAAGTGGCGACCGCTGGCCAGAACGAAATCGGCGTCAAGTTCAACACTCTGGTGAAGAAGGCTGACGAAACCCAGACCCTGAAGTACGTCGTTCACAACGTGGCCGATGCCTACGGCCGCACCGCGACCTTCATGCCCAAGCCCCTGTACGGCGACAACGGCTCGGGCATGCACGTGCACATGTCCATCTCCAAGGAAGGCAAGAACACCTTCGCGGGTGAAGGCTATGCCGGCCTGTCCGATACCGCGCTGTACTTCATCGGGGGCATCATCAAGCATGGCAAGGCCCTGAACGGCTTCACCAACCCGTCGACCAACTCCTACAAGCGGCTGGTGCCCGGCTTCGAAGCACCAGTAATGCTGGCCTACTCGGCTCGCAACCGCTCTGCGTCGATCCGCATTCCATACGTGTCCAGCCCCAAGGCTCGTCGTATCGAAGCACGCTTCCCGGACCCGGCCGCCAACCCTTACCTGGCCTTCGCCGCGCTGCTGATGGCCGGCCTGGACGGCATCCAGAACAAGATCCATCCTGGCGACGCCGCCGACAAGAACCTGTATGACCTGCCGCCGGAAGAAGCCAAGCAGATCCCGCAGGTCTGCGGCAGCCTGAAGGAGGCCCTGGAAGAGCTGGACAAGGGTCGTGCCTTCCTGACCAAGGGCGGCGTATTCTCCGACGACTTCATCGATGCCTACATCGAGCTCAAGTCCGAAGAAGAAATCAAGGTCCGTACCTTCGTGCACCCACTGGAATACGACCTGTACTACAGCGTCTGATCCAAGCGCCGCGCACAAGAGGCCTCCTTCGGGAGGCCTTTTTCATGGCCAGGAATCCAGCCGCCCGACGCCAACCCATCGTTTTTCCGAAAAAACGCAGGGGTACGAGGCCCGCACTGGCCCCAAGGCCGCTTTGCTGGCATAACGAGGCTCCGAACAACAAGGGAGCGTTCCGCCAATGCAAAAGTTTTCCGCTTTCTGCCTCGCCTTGGGCACCAGCCTTTATCTGAGCGGCGCAATGGCCGCTCCGGCCTCTTCAGCACCTGCCGAACTGCCAGCCTTGCTCGGCAGCATCGAGCAGCGATTGAACATTGCCGATCAGGTTGCCCTGAGCAAATGGGATAGTCACAAGGCCGTGGAAGACCGTGCCCGGGAACGGGACGTGATTGCCGGCGCTGTCATCAAGGCTACGCAATACAAGCTCGAGCCTGCGTTCGTGGAGCAATTCTTCGCCGCCCAGATCGAAGCCAACAAGCTGGTGCAATATGGGCTGCTCAATGACTGGCGCGTAGCTGGACAGGCTCCGCACAGCCCACGGCCTGATCTGGTCGGGCAGATTCGCCCGCAGCTGGACAAGCTTCAAACCACCCTGATGGAACAGCTCGCCGCATTCGCCCCATACCGCTCGACCGCGGACTGCCCGCAATGGATTGCCCAGGCGATCAACCAGGGCGCGCGTGACGACCTGCACCGTCTTGCCCTGATTCGCGCCACCGGCGAGCTGTGCCTGCCAGTCCACTAGCCCCTTTCGGACGAGGCGGCCTAAGCTATGCTGTCAGGGCCGCCGGGCCTGTCATCCTGTCAATCCGAGTAGTCGCCATGCGCCGCGCCTTACTGTTGTGCTTGCCCCTCGCCTGCGCCTCGGCCCATGGGCAGATCTACAAGTACACCGATGCCAATGGCAATACGGTGTATTCGGAGCAACCGCCCCCTCCAGGTCGGGCGTCACAGCCGCTCAACCTGCCGCCGCTCAATAGCGTGCCAATGCCCAAGGGCGCGCCTCCCCCAGCGCCCGCAACTCAGGCGCCAGCCATCGATCCGGCGCCGCCCGCCGCCTATTCGGTTCTGGAGCTGACCGACGTCCCGGCCGACGGCGCTATCCGCGCCAACAACGGTACTTTTGACGTTGGCGTGAGCATCCAGCCGCGCCTGGCGGCTGGCCACCTTCTGCAACTCGTACTGGACGGCGTTGCCTACGGTACCCCGGGCAATGTTCCTCGCCTGCAACTCGTGAATGTGGATCGAGGCCAGCACAGCCTGGCCGTCCAGGTACTCGCTGGGGCCGAGGTGTTGCAATCGAGCATCCCCCGAACGATCCATGTTCTGCGGGTCAGCGCCCCGTGAGAACGCTGGCCTTGGTTTCATTGATCTTCTTCAGCGGGCTGGCCTGGGGCCAGGTATATACCTATGTGGACGCCCAGGGAAACCGGGTCTATACCGACCAACCCCGCAAGGGCGCGACTCCGGTAAAGGTCCCGGAGGGCAACCGCATAAGCCCACCGCCTGCCAAGGCCGCCGCTTCCGCAACCGCAGCCCCGCCGGGTGCTGCCAGGTCGATACGACCAGCCCGAATGGTCCACTATGAAATGTTCCGCATCCTGGTGCCGTTGCCCGAGGCATCAGTGGTACATGCCAGCGGAGAAATGATCGTCACGCTCACCAGCGACCCAGGACTGGCCGAAGGGCATGCCTACCGCGTTATTCTGGACGGCGAACCCGCCTCGCAGCCCGGTACAAGCCCAGTCGTCCCATTGCGGAACGTAGATCGCGGCGCTCACCAGCTGTCAGCGGAAATTCTCGACGCCCAAGGAACGGTGGTCGAGCGCACCCCGGCGCAACCTGTGTACATGAAGCGAGCGTCTCTCGCACAGAAACGTCGGGTAAGGCCCTGCAAGGAAGCTGACTACGGTGTTCGTCCAGAATGCCCACTCAGTGACAAACCAGCGGACGATGGCGAAGGCAGCTGAACCAGGCATTCCAAGACGCGCACCTTTATAGTGCTCTCCATGCACCTTGCTACCTTTTATGTACCAAGGTGGCGCAGCCCGGCAGATTAATCAGCTGAATTGGCGAAGGCCTGCCTGCTTTTCGCAGGCACCGCGCTTCTTTTCGGCGCCTGGTTTGAATTTTGCATTTTCCTTGCATCAGTGGAGCGCAGGCCGTGCCCGCCCCGCACCTAGACCGCGCCCTTGGGTCGCGACGTGCCAAGAGAGGTCAAGGATACGCATGACCATCAGTGATGCGCTGCACCGGCTGTTACTGGATAACCTGACAACCGCCACCATTCTTCTCAACGCTGAACTGCGCCTGGAATACATGAACCCCGCGGCTGAAATGCTGCTGGCAATCAGCGGCCAGCGCAGCCACGGCCAGTTCATCAGCGAATTGTTCACGGAGTCCGCCGAAGCCCTCAATTCCCTGCGGCAGGCGGTCGAGCATGCACACCCGTTCACCAAGCGCGAAGCCATGCTCACTGCCCTGACAGGGCAAACCTTGACCGTCGACTATGCGGTGACGCCTATCCTGAGCCAGGGCCAGACCCTGCTGTTGCTGGAAGTCCACCCCCGTGACCGCCTGCTGCGGATCACCAAGGAAGAAGCCCAGCTCTCCAAGCAGGAAACCACCAAGATGCTGGTGCGCGGCTTGGCCCATGAAATCAAGAACCCCCTGGGTGGCATCCGGGGCGCCGCGCAGTTGCTGGCCAGGGAACTGCCGGAAGAAAGCCTTCGCGATTACACCAACGTGATCATCGAAGAAGCCGATCGCCTGCGCAACCTGGTAGACCGCATGCTCGGCTCCAACAAGCTGCCTTCATTGGCCATGACCAACATCCATGAAGTATTGGAACGCGTCAGCAGCCTGGTGGACGCGGAAAGCCAGGGTGGCATCGCCCTGTTGCGAGACTACGACCCCAGCATCCCGGATGTACTCATCGACCGTGAACAGATGATCCAGGCGGTGCTCAATATCGTACGCAACGCCATGCAGGCCATCAGTGAAGACAAGGAGCTGCGACTCGGCCGCATTACCCTACGCACCCGTGCCATGCGTCAATTCACCATAGGCCACACCCGTCACAGACTCGTTGCCAAGATCGAAATCATCGACAACGGACCAGGTATCCCCCCCGAACTTCAGGAAACCATCTTCTATCCCATGGTCAGTGGCCGCCCGGACGGAACCGGCCTTGGCCTGGCCATTACCCAGAACATCATCAGCCAGCACCAGGGGCTGATCGAATGCGATAGCCACCCTGGCCAAACCATCTTCTCGATCTTCCTGCCGCTGGAACAAGGAGCCGCTTCGTCATGAGCCGTAGTGAAACTGTATGGATCGTCGATGACGACCGTTCCATCCGCTGGGTATTGGAAAAGGCGCTACAGCAAGAGGGCATGACGACCCAGAGCTTCGATAGCGCCGACGGGGTCATGAACCGCCTGGCTCGCCAGCAGCCGGACGTGATCATCTCGGACATCCGCATGCCTGGCGCTAGCGGGCTGGACTTGCTGGCCCGCATTCGCGAGCAGCACCCCCGGCTGCCGGTCATCATCATGACCGCGCATTCGGACCTGGACAGCGCCGTGGCGTCCTATCAGGGCGGCGCCTTCGAGTACCTGCCCAAGCCATTCGACGTGGACGAGGCGGTGTCGCTGGTCAAGCGCGCCAACCAGCATGCTCAGGAACAGCAAGGCATGGAGGCCGTCCCGACCCTCACCCGCACGCCAGAGATCATTGGCGAAGCGCCCGCCATGCAGGAAGTGTTCAGGGCCATCGGGCGTTTGAGCCACTCCAACATCACCGTGCTGATCAATGGCGAGTCCGGCACGGGCAAGGAGCTGGTGGCCCATGCCCTGCACCGCCACAGCCCGCGGGCGGCTTCACCTTTCATTGCCTTGAACATGGCGGCGATTCCGAAAGACCTGATGGAGTCGGAGCTGTTCGGGCACGAGAAAGGCGCCTTCACGGGCGCGGCCAACCTACGCCGCGGCCGCTTCGAGCAGGCCGACGGAGGCACCCTCTTCCTGGACGAAATCGGCGACATGCCCGCCGACACCCAGACCCGGCTGCTCAGGGTATTGGCCGACGGCGAGTTCTACCGCGTTGGTGGGCACATTCCAGTGAAGGTGGATGTACGTATCATCGCCGCTACCCACCAGAACCTGGAAAACCTCGTCCACGCTGGCAAGTTCCGGGAAGACCTGTTCCACCGGCTCAACGTCATTCGCATTCACATCCCGCGCCTGTCGGACCGTCGTGAAGACATTCCTACCCTGGCCCGCCACTTCCTCAGCCGAGCCGCCCAAGAGCTGGCGGTGGAGCCCAAGCTGCTCAAGGCCGAGACGGAGGAGTACCTGAAGAACCTGCCCTGGCCGGGCAACGTGCGCCAGCTGGAGAACACCTGCCGCTGGATCACGGTCATGGCCTCCGGCCGTGAGGTGCATATCTCGGACCTGCCACCTGAGTTGCTGAGCCTGCCTCAGGACGCCGCGCCTGTGACCAACTGGGAACAAGCCCTGCGCCAATGGGCAGACCAGGCGCTGGCCCGCGGCCAATCCAGCCTACTGGACAGCGCGGTGCCCAGCTTCGAACGCATCATGATCGAAACCGCGCTCAAGCACACCGCCGGTCGCCGTCGGGACGCTGCGGTATTGCTGGGCTGGGGGCGTAATACCCTCACCCGCAAGATCAAGGAGCTGGGCATGAAGGTCGACGGAGGCGAGGAAGACGACAGCGACGAGGCCTGACCGGGCCCGTATTGATAGCCCCGCTCCGGCGGGGCTTTTTCATTGTCCTGGTGCAAGCCCGATCGCCGACAACGAGTTGCCTGATCGTAATGCCATGGGGAAGCTCGTACCCGAAGAAGCCGCGCTTGCACGATCCGGCACCTTCGATACTGGCTACCCAAGCCTCTCATTTGTGCACGTCCGGCCCTCTTGCACCGCGGCAAGGCGCGCCTCCTGAGCGACACGCTAGCGTCCGCAACGGACGCCAGGCTTGACGCAAACCCGCGCCATTGAAAATAAATCATTAAAATCATGTAGTTATAAGCCCGGAGCAGGCTGACTGGGCTTTCATCACAAAACTGGCACGCCCTCTGCAATGACACTTACAACGGTTTCGGGGGCTTTGGTACAGGCAGGCCGGGGTTCCCCTCTTTACACCAGGGCGCCGTTGCAGACGGGCCTTTTTTTCAGGGGCAGCGGTACAGGCAGGCTGCTGCTCCTTCTTTACACCGGGCCAGGCGCCATGCCGAAGCCCGCCCCTTTCGGGGACCTTGGTACAGGCAGGCCGGGGCTTCCCTCTTTTATTCGTCCTGGAGGCTGACGTGCAGCCTCCAGCGGCCGTCCACCTCGGCACCTTCCCACTTGGCCCTCAGTTGGCGCGCCGCGATGATACTCAGTAGCAGCCCTTGCTCGGTGTGGCGCAACGTCCACTTGGCCTGACGGCCTTGCAGCTCCAGCTGGCCCTGCAACTGTGGCCCGCTGGCATCGAAAAGAATAGCCACCGTCCCGTCCACCATCTCCCCGTGTACCTGAGGAGCGTGGTCGAACCAGAGGTTCATTTCACCGCCGGCAAGCAGCTCCACCCGATCGAAGACGCTACGCCCCGGGTCTACCAGCTTACCGATCATCATGCCCACCAGCAGGCCAAGCAGGGCCAGTGCGCCGAGAAAGCGCGGCCAGAAGGTGGATCGTGGCGGCAGCGCTTCGGCGTTAGAATGCTGCCCGTCGTTTGTATCGGAGCCGCGCATGTTTCACGTCATCCTGTTTCAACCGGAAATTCCACCCAATACGGGCAACGTTATCAGGCTCTGCGCCAATAGTGGCTGCCAGTTGCACCTGATCGAGCCCCTGGGGTTCGAACTGGACGACAAGCGCCTGCGCCGTGCCGGCCTGGATTACCATGAGTATGCGCCTCTACAGCGCCATGCGGACCTTGCCAGCTGCCTGGCCAGCCTCGGCCAGCCGCGGGTGTTCGCCTTCACCACCAAAGGCTCGCAGCCTTTCCACGGCATACGCTTCGAGCCTGGAGACGCCTTTCTGTTCGGCCCGGAAAGCCGCGGCCTGCCCCAGGATGTACTGGACAGCTTTGCCAGCGAATACCGACTGCGCCTGCCCATGCGCCCCAACAGCCGTAGCCTCAACCTTTCCAATACCGTCGCCATTGCGGTATACGAGGCCTGGCGGCAACAGGGGTTCGCTTAACGCGCCCAAGAGCACATCCCACAGGCTTCAAAAGCGTGAGCAGGTTGCGTATAGTTCAGGCAATGGAAGCCATATTTTTCGAGACGTCTACTTTCACCGCAACGGTCATGCATTACCTGCGCGAAGATGAATATCGGCAGCTTCAACAGTATATGTAGCGCCATCCGAAGGCTGGTGACCTGATGCCTCGAACCGGCGGCTTCAGGAAGCTCCGCTGGGCTGATGATCGCCGTGGCAAAGGAAAACGTGGTGGCCTTCGAGTCATCTACTATTGGCTCGAGTCCGATATGCAGATCTGGATGTTTGCTATTTACGATAAAGACGAGCTGGAAAACCTAACACCAACTCAGGAAAAAATGCTTAAGCAAGCCATTTCTCAAGAAGTCTCATGTAGGCATCAAGGCTTAGCCAGTGAGGATAAGTAGATGAAAGAACGTAATCTTTTTTCTGAAATGATGGACGGGATTGGCGAGATGCGGGCACATCGTGAGGGCAAGATAACTTTACGCCAGCACCACGTCATCATGGCCGATGCGCCCAAGCTCAGCTCGACCGAGATCGTAGCCATACGTGAAAGCCATCACATGTCACAGGAAGTATTCGCCAGACATATCCGGACGAAGCCGGCGACCCTGAGAAACTGGGAGCAAGACAAGGCAAAGCCTAACGCCCATGCTGCTATGCTTCTGAAACTTGTTGAGAAATATCCAGATATGTTGCAGCGCTTGGAGGCTATTTAACCTGTTTGTAGTCTTCAGATTGTTCGTGATAAACCACTGATACCCTGGAAACGCCCCGAAGGGCGTTTCGCTGGTCCTCAAGCCTGAGGCGCTTCGCCAGCTTCCTGCATCCGCTGCAGCTCTTGGGCGTACAGGGCATCGAAGTTGACCGGTGCCAGCATCAGAGCCGGGAAGGAGCCACGGGTTACCAGGCTGTCCAGGGTTTCCCGGGCATAGGGGAACAGGATGTTGGGGCAGAACGCGCCAAGGGTATGGCTCATGGCAGCGGCGTCGAGGCCCTTGATCATGAAGATGCCGGCCTGCTGCACTTCAGCGATGAAGGCTACTTCCTCGCCATTCTTCACGGTAACCGAAAGGGTCAGGACCACTTCATGGAAGTCGCTGTCCAGGGCCTTTTGCCGGGTATTCAGGTCCAGGGAAACGCTGGGCTCCCACTGCTGGCGGAAAATGGCGGGGCTTTTCGGCGCCTCGAAGGACAGGTCGCGAACATAGATGCGCTGCAAAGAGAATTGAGGCCCTTCGGCTTCTTCGTTGGCTGCGCTGTTGGTAGCTTGATCGGTCATGGCAGGTCCTTCCTGTAGCATTCGGTAGGGTAGGTTTTCAGCGCAGCAGCGGGTCCAGCTTGCCTGCCCGCTCCAACGCATAGAGATCGTCGCAGCCGCCCACGTGCAGGTCATCGATCCAGATCTGCGGCACTGAGGTACGCCCCGCCTTCCTGGTCATTTCGGCGCGCAGCTGGGGCTGGCCATCGACGCGGACTTCCTCGAAGTCCACACCTTTGCTGGCCAGCAAGGCCTTGGCTCGGGTGCAATAGGGGCACCAGTCACTGGAATAAACGACGATCCGGGGCATGGTCACTTCACCAAGGGGAGGTTGTCGGCGCGCCAGCTGGACACACCGCCAGCCAACCTGGCGGCGGTGTGGCCGCTCTTGAGCAGGTCACGGCACACCGCACCGGCATGCTGGCCCATGGCGTCTACGATGATGAGGGTCTTGCCCTTGTGCTTGTCCAGCTCCGCGGCGCGGGCCTGGAGCTTGTCCTGGGGAATGTTGACGGCGTCCACGATGTGACCACCGGCAAAATCCTTCTTGGCGCGGATGTCGATGACCACGGCCTTGTCGGCGTTGACCAGCGCGGTGAGCTCACGCGGGCTAAGGCTGCGCCCGCCCCGGCTGCTTTCAAGCACCAGCAGCAGTACCAGCAGAATGATGAAAAGACCAACGAGCAGGTAGTGATTGGTGGCGAATTCCAGCAAGTGAGCGACCATCGACAGCTTCCAGAGCGTGAAAAATGGCGGCCAGTATACACAGCGGTCGGGCGCGGCCAAAGCCCACCGGGCGCCTGTTTCATGGAACCGGGCAAGGGTTGCGAGGTCTGCAGCAGCGCGCTTCGATATTCAAGGCGGGGCGAATTGACCTAAGATACTTCCTTTATCCTCTGACAGCCGCGAGTGGGAACCATGACAGCCACGCCGAAACCTCTGGTCCTGATCATCCTGGACGGATTCGGGCATAGCGATAGCCATGAATACAACGCCGTCTTCTCCGCCAGAAAGCCCAATCTGGACCGGCTGTTGCAAACCCATGCCCATGGGCTGATTTCCGGCTCCGGCATGGACGTGGGCCTGCCGGACGGCCAGATGGGCAATTCCGAGGTGGGCCACATGAACCTCGGTGCCGGTCGTGTGGTGTATCAAGACTTCACCCGGGTCACCAAGGCCATTCGGGACGGCGAGTTCTTCCACAACCCCACCATCTGCGCGGCGGTCGACAAGGCCGTCGCCGCGGGCAAGGCCGTGCACGTCATGGGCCTGCTCTCCGACGGCGGTGTGCATAGCCACCAGGACCATATCGTGGCCATGGTCGAGCTGGCGGCGCGCCAGGGCGCCGAGCGCATCTACCTGCACGCCTTCCTCGATGGCCGCGACACCCCGCCCAAGAGCGCTGAAAGCTCCCTTGCCCTGATGGAAAGCACCTTCCAGCGTTTGGGCAAGGGCCGCTTCGCCAGCCTGATCGGCCGTTATTTCGCCATGGACCGGGACAACCGCTGGGATCGGGTCAGCGCTGCCTACAACCTGATCGTCGACGGCACCGCCGAATATCACGCCGCCACGGCTCAGGAAGGCCTGTTGGCCGCCTACGAGCGCGGCGAGAGCGACGAATTCGTCAAGGCCACCACCGTGGGCGAGCCTGTGCGGGTGGAAGATGGCGACGCGGTGGTGTTCATGAACTTCCGTGCCGACCGCGCCCGCGAGCTGTCCCGCGTTTTCGTGGAAAACGATTTCGCCGACTTCGAGCGCAAGCGCCAGCCCAAGCTGGCCGGATATGTGGGGCTGACTCAGTATTCGGCCAAGATCCCCGCCCCCGCGGCCTTCGGCGCCAGCAGCCTGAACAACGTGCTAGGCGAATACCTGGCCAAGAATGGCAAGACACAGCTACGGATCGCCGAAACCGAAAAATACGCCCACGTGACCTTCTTCTTCTCCGGCGGCCGTGAAGAACCCTTCGAGGGCGAAGAGCGCATTCTCATTCCTTCGCCCAAGGTCGCCACCTACGACCTGCAGCCGGAAATGAGCGCGCCGGAAGTGACCGACAGGATCGTCGACGCTATCGAGCACCAGCGCTATGACGTGATCGTGGTCAACTACGCCAACGGCGACATGGTCGGCCATAGCGGCATCTTCGAAGCGGCGGTAAAGGCGGTGGAATGCCTGGATACCTGCGTGGGCCGTATCGCCCAGGCGCTGGAAAAAGTCGGCGGCGAAGCGTTGATCACCGCTGACCACGGCAACGTGGAACAGATGGAGGACGAATCCACCGGCCAGGCCCATACGGCCCACACCACCGAGCCAGTACCCTTCATTTATGTGGGCAAACGCCCGCTGAAGGTGCGCGAGGGCGGTGTGCTGGCAGACGTGGCGCCTACCATGCTCGAGCTG
The DNA here is from genome assembly GCF_000826105.1 of Pseudomonas massiliensis. GTDB lineage: Bacteria > Pseudomonadota > Gammaproteobacteria > Pseudomonadales > Pseudomonadaceae > Aquipseudomonas > Aquipseudomonas massiliensis. The sequence goes on from NZ_CCYK01000005.1 coordinate 212,861, forward strand.
CTGGGCCTGGAAAAGCCCGAGGAAATGACCGGCACCTCCATCCTGGTCGAGGCCTGATCATTCGAGGGCGCGCATGGCGCGCCCTTTTGCTTGCCAGCCTCGCCGGGCATACTAGGCCCCTCTTTCTTCGGTGACCCTCCACCAATGCTCCGCACCCTTGCCTTTCTTGCCCTCGCCGCCCTGACGCTTCCCGCCTACGCCGACGACCGCAGCCAAACGCAGCAGCAGATCGAAGCGACCCGCCAAGACATTGCCGAGTTGAAAAAGGTGCTGACCCAGCTTCAGCAGGCGCGCGCCGACGTGCAGAAGGACCTGCGCGGCACTGAAGTGGAGATGGGCAAGCTGCAGAAACAGGTAGACCAGCTTCAGCAGCAGCTCAAGGACACCGAGAGCGAGCTCCAGCGGCTGGAAACCCAGAAAAAAAAACTCCAGAGTTCGCGCCTTGAACAGCAAAAGCTGATTGGCATCCAGGCACGCGCCGCTTATCAAAGCGGCCGCCAGGAATACCTCAAGCTGCTGCTCAACCAGCAGAACCCTGAGCAATTCACGCGCACGCTTACCTATTACGACTACTTGAGCAAGGCTCGGCTCGATCAGCTCAAGGCGTTCAACGAAACCCTGCGTCAGCTGGCCGAGGTGGAGAAGAACATCCAGTTGCAACAGGCCCAGTTGCTGGTGCAACAAGGCAACCTCGATGAGCAGCGGGCCCAGCTCGACAGCGTGCGCAAGGACCGTCAGGCGGCCCTGGCCAAGCTCAACGATGACTACAAGGCCCGCGACCAGAAGCTGCAGCAGCGCCAGCAAGATCAGGCAGACCTGCAAAAGGTACTTGCCACCATTGAGGAAACCCTTGCCCGCCAGGCCCGTGAGGCCGAGGAAGCCCGGCGCAAGGCACTGTTGGCGCAACAGGAAGAAGAGCGCAAGCAGCGTGAGGCCGCCCAGGCAAGCAATACCCCACCACCGCCACGCAAGGCCCAGCCGCAGCTCAGCGTACGCACTGGCGAGACCTTCGGCGGCGCTTTCGCCGCCGCTCGTGGAAAACTTCCATGGCCTGTCGATGGTCGATTGTTGGCGCGCTTCGGTGAAACCCGCGATGATGAACGCACCCGCTGGGACGGCGTGATGATCGGGGCAGCCGCCGGAAGCGCGGTGCATGCCGTACATGGCGGTCGTGTGGTATTCGCGGACTGGCTGCGTGGCGCTGGCCTGCTGGTGATTCTCGACCATGGGAACGGCTACCTGAGCCTGTACGGACATAACCAGACGCTGCTCAAGAGTGCCGGGGACGTGGTCAAGGCTGGAGAAGCCATTTCCACGGTGGGCACCAGCGGGGGCCAGGATACGCCCGCGCTCTATTTCGCCATTCGCCAGCAAGGTCGGGCCACCGACCCTGCACAATGGTGCCGCGGTTGATGCGGCGCTGCTCAAACAGGATCAGGAGTTCGTTCGAGATGCTGCAATCCTTCCGCCTTTCCATGCTGGCCTTTGCCCTGGTAATGGCTGCGCCCCTGGCGAACGCCGCCGAGCCGGCCGCCAGCACGCCAGCCGCGAGCCCGGCTACCGTGCCCGCGGCGAAAGCGCCATTGCCGCTGGACGAACTGCGGACCTTCGCCGAAGTCATGGACCGCATCAAGGCAGCCTACGTTGAGCCGGTGGATGACAAGACCCTGCTGGAGAATGCCATCAAGGGCATGCTCAGCAACCTCGACCCGCACTCGGCCTACCTGGGCCCTGAAGACTTCGCCGAGCTGCAGGAAAGTACCAGCGGCGAATTCGGCGGTCTGGGGATCGAAGTAGGCGTCGAGGACAACTTCATCAAGGTGGTTTCGCCCATCGACGACACCCCGGCCAGCCGGGCCGGCATCGAGGCTGGTGACCTGATCGTCAAGATCAATGGCCAGCCCACTCGCGGCCAGAGCATGAACGAGGCGGTGGACAGGATGCGCGGCAAGGTCGGGGAAAAGATCACCCTGACCCTGGTGCGTGATGGCGGCAACCCCTTCGACGTTACCCTTGCCCGCGCCATCATCCAGGTCAAGAGCGTGAAAGCGCAGTTGCTCGAAGACGGCTACGGCTATATTCGGATCACCCAGTTCCAGGTCAAGACTGGCGAAGAGGTGGGCAAGGCACTGGCCAAGCTGCGCAAGGACAACGGCAAGAAGCTCAACGGCCTGATCCTTGACCTGCGCAACAACCCCGGCGGCGTGCTGCAATCGGCCGTGGAGGTAGCGGATCATTTCCTTACCCATGGTCTGATCGTCTATACCAAGGGCCGTATCGCCAATTCCGAGCTGCGCTTCAACGCTGACCCGGCCGATGCCAGCGAGGGCGTGCCCCTGGTGGTACTGATCAACGGCGGCAGTGCCTCGGCTTCGGAAATCGTCGCTGGCGCCTTGCAGGACCAGAAGCGTGGCGTGCTCATGGGCACCGACAGCTTTGGCAAGGGCTCGGTGCAAACCGTGCTGCCCCTGAACAACGATCGTGCCTTGAAACTCACCACGGCGCTCTACTTCACGCCTAATGGGCGGTCGATCCAGGCCCAGGGTATCGTGCCGGATGTAGAAGTGCGCCGCGCCAAGATCACCCGCGAGCAGGATTCGGAAAGCTTCAAGGAAGCCGACCTGCAAGGTCATCTGGGCAATGGCAACGGCGGTGCCGATCGCCCGACCCCGAGCAGCCCCGCGGACAGGAAAGCGCGCCCTCAGGACGATGACTTCCAGCTCAGCCAGGCCCTGAACCTGCTCAAGGGCCTGAAGGTTACCCGCGGCAACTGACATGAAGCCTTGGCTTCTGGCCTGCCTGCTTGTCCTGCCCTGGACAGGGCAGGCCACGGCGAACCCGGCCTATCTGAGCCTGATCATCGATGACCTGGGGCAGACGCCTTCTCGCGATAGCCGCGCGCTTGCCCTGCCTGGCCCCGTCACCCTGGCGGTGATGCCTGATACGCCCCATGCGGCCGAATTCGCGCGACAGGCCCACAAAGCCGGCAAGACGGTGATCGTGCACATGCCCATGGACCCGGCAGGCGGCCCATTTGCCTGGCAACCGGGTCTCTCGGCGGACCAGCTACGTGAACGCCTGGCGGCGGCCTTCAAGGCAGTACCCTTCGCCGCCGGGCTGAACAACCACGAAGGCAGCCGGATGACCGCCCAGGCGGACGCCATGGCGCTTCTGGCCAAGGAGCTCCAGCAGCGTGGGTTGTTCCTGGTGGACAGCCGTACCAGCGCGGCGACCCAGGCGGCTGCCCAGGCCCAGGCCATCGGCCTGGCCAGCGTGTCTCGGGATGTCTTCCTGGATGACGTGCGCACACCGGAAGCGATCGCGCAGCAACTGGAGCACGCCGTCGCGCTGGCTGACAAGCAAGGCTCGGCGGTGGTGATCGGCCACCCCTACCCGCAGACGCTGGATGTGCTGGAGCATGCCTTGCCCACCCTCAAGGCACGCGGTATCGAGATGATCAGCATTCGCCAGATGATCGGCGAACGCAGCAACCGCGCCATGTCGGGCCACGGCAAGGACGGGGTCTATTCCAAGGACCTGTAGCCCCCTGGACGATTGCAGGAACTCCCGTGGGACCCAGCGCCAGCTGGGGAACAGTCCTTCGAAGCCGAGTATTCGGGGAGCTTCGCCCCCCCCCTCCTACACGAGAATACATGCAGGAGACGGGCGCAGCTCGTGAACGTCAGCGAACGCAGATTCCCTGGGCAGCCATGAAGGCCTTGGCCTCGGGCACGGTGTATTCGCCGAAGTGGAAGATGCTCGCGGCCAATACGGCGCTGGCATGGCCCTCGGTAATGCCGTCGGCCAGGTGCTGCAGGTTGCCCACACCGCCACTGGCAATGACCGGGATGCCCAAGGCGTCACTGATGGCCCGGGTAACGCCCAGGTCGAAGCCGTTTTTCATGCCATCCTGGTCCATGCTGGTCAGCAGGATCTCCCCCGCGCCCAGGCCTTCCATCTTCATGGCCCATTCCACCGCGTCCAGGCCGGTAGGCTTGCGCCCGCCGTGCGTGAAGATTTCCCAGCGGGGCGTTTCGCCCGGCCCGGAGACCTTCTTGGCATCGATCGCCACTACGATGCATTGAGATCCGAAACGTGCCGCGGCTTCGCCGACGAACTCGGGGTTGAAGACAGCCGCAGTGTTGATCGAGACCTTGTCCGCCCCGGCGTTGAGCAGGTTGCGGATATCCTGAACGGTACGCACGCCGCCGCCTACGGTCAGGGGGATGAACACCTGGCTGGCCATGCGCTCCACTGTGTGCAGGGTGGTATCGCGGCCATCGACGCTGGCGGTGATGTCCAGAAAGGTGATTTCGTCCGCGCCCTGTTCATCGTAGCGACGGGCGATTTCCACTGGGTCGCCCGCGTCGCGGATGTTCTCGAACTTGACGCCCTTGACCACTCGACCGTTATCCACGTCCAGGCAAGGGATGATGCGTTTTGCTAGGGCCATGGGGGCCTCCTTTGTCTCAGCTGTAGGCGCAAGGCTTGCCCGCGCCAGGCCTGACAGCGAGCGCAAGCGCCGCGCCTACAGGAGTAAGTGACGCTTAGCCTTGGTAGTTATCGCAGAACGCCTGAGCCTCGGCCACATCCAGGGTGCCTTCGTAGATCGCGCGGCCGGTGATGGCACCGACGATACCGGGGGCCTTGGCGTCCAGCAGCGCCTGGATATCCCCCAGGTTGTGGATGCCACCCGATGCGATGACCGGAATACGCGTCGCTTCGGCCAATGCCTTGGTGAAAGGCACGTTGCAGCCTTGCATCATGCCGTCCTTGGCGATATCGGTGTAGACGATGGCGGCTACGCCGTCGGCTTCGAAGCGCCTGGCCAGGTCGATGACCTGCACGCTGCTCACTTCAGCCCAGCCGTCGGTGGCGACGAAGCCGTCCTTGGCATCCAGGCCGACGATGACCTTGCCTGGGAAGGCCTTGCAGGCCTCGGTCACGAACTCAGGCTGCTTCACCGCCTTGGTACCGATGATCACATAGCTGACGCCGGCCTTGACGTAGTGCTCGATGGTTTCCAGCGAGCGGATGCCGCCGCCGATCTGGATCGGCAGCTGGGGGTAGCGCTTGGCGATGGCGGTGACTACCTCACCGTTGACCGGCTGGCCTTCGAAGGCGCCGTTGAGGTCCACCAGGTGCAGCCGGCGGCAACCACCGTCCACCCACTTGGCGGCCATGCTCACCGGGTCGTCGGAGAACACCGTGGAATCTTCCATCCGCCCCTGGCGCAAGCGCACGCAGGCGCCGTCTTTCAAGTCGATAGCAGGGATAATCAGCATTTTCTGGAATCCTTCGGAATTGACACTGAGCCGTGGGCGCCACGCTTGCGTGCGCCTTGAAGCCCGAGCGCAGGCAAGCCCTGCGCTTACAGGGCTTGCCGCTTACAGCTTGTGATTGTGGTTCTACCAGCGCCCGTCCCAGGCAACGAAGTTCTGCAGCAACTGCAGGCCATGGGTATGGCTTTTCTCAGGGTGGAACTGGACCGCGAAGCGCGAGCCCTCGGCCAGGGCGGCGGCGAAGTCCTTGCCATAGTGGCCGCGGCCAACGACCTGGGAAGGCTTGCCAGCCTCGATGTAATAGCTGTGCACGAAGTAGAAGCGGGCGCGGTTGGGAATGTCGTGCCACAAAGGATGATCAACCGGCAGTTCGATCTCGTTCCAGCCCATGTGCGGCACTTTCAGGTGCTCGCCGGCCTCGTGCAGGTCCTTGCCGAAGAAGCGTACCTGGCCCGGGAACAGGCCGATGCAGTCCACCCCGTCGTTCTCTTCGCTGCGCTCCATGAGCGCCTGCATGCCCACGCAGATGCCCAGGAAGGGGCGATCCTTGCTGACTTCCTTGACCAGGCTGTCGAAGCCGAGCCGGCGGATCTCCGCCATGCAGTCACGGATGGCGCCCACGCCTGGGAAGACCACGCGGTCCGCCTCGCGGATCACCGCCGCGTCGCTGGTGACCAGCACCTTGCCCGCCCCGACGTGTTCCAGGGCCTTGGCCACCGAGTGCAGGTTGCCCATGCCGTAGTCGATCACCGCTACTGTCTGCATCAGAGTACACCCTTGGTGGAAGGCATCTGCCCGGCCATGCGCTCGTCGACCTCCACGGCCATGCGCAGCGCGCGGCCGAAGGCCTTGAACACGGTTTCGATCTGATGATGAGTGTTGTGCCCACGCAGGTTGTCGATGTGTAGGGTGACCTGGGCGTGGTTGACGAAGCCCTGGAAGAACTCCTGGAACAGGTCCACGTCGAAGCGGCCGACCACGGCGCGGGTATAGGGCACGTGCATCTGCAGGCCGGGCCGGCCGGAGAAGTCGATCACCACGCGCGACAGGGCTTCGTCCAGAGGTACATAGGCGTGGCCGTAGCGACGGATGCCTTTCTTGTCGCCCACGGCGCGAGCGAACGCCTGGCCCAGGGTAATGCCGACATCCTCAACGGTATGGTGGTCGTCGATGGCCAGGTCGCCCTTGCATTCGATATCCAGGTCGATCAGCCCGTGACGGGCGATCTGGTCGAGCATGTGCTCAAGGAAAGGCACGCCGATATCGAATCGGGCCTTGCCAGTGCCATCCAGGTTGATCGAGGCTTTGATCTGGGTTTCCAGGGTGTTGCGCTCGACGAACGCCTTACGTTCGATCATCACCAGCTCCGCAAACAATCATTCAGCGAAAAAGGCGGACATTATAGGCCCATCCCGGCGACCGCATGAAGCCGAGCGCGACGAAGAAACGAAAAACCCCGCCCGGGGCCAGGCCCAGGGCGGGGTTGGTGTTCGACTCAGGCGAACCTGTCAGAACAGCACGGCGGTCTTCTGCAGGGTGATCAACACGCCCCACGCCAGCGGAATGCCCACGGCCAGCCAGGCAGCGATGACCATCGGCAGGCTGCCGGGCGCGGCACGCCACTCCAGCACGGTGGAACCGTTGGCGGTCTTGTCGTGGCTGAGGGCACGCTCGGCGGCCAGCTGCTCCGGCGTCATGAAGTACTTGTCGGCTACCGGGCGGATCAGCGCGTTGCAGATGAAGCCCAGCACCAGCAGGCCGGCCAGGATGTACAGGGTGATGTCATACACCGCAGCGCGTTCCACGCCGATGCTCAGCTGGTATTCGCGCAGGTAGTTCACTAGCACCGGGCCGAGCACGCCCGCCGCGGCCCAGGCGGTCAGCAGGCGGCCATGGATGGCGCCCACCATCTGCGTGCCGAACAGGTCCGCCAGATAGGCGGGCACAGTGGCGAAGCCGCCGCCGTACATGGACAGCACCACGCAGAACGCGGCCACGAACAGCGCCACGTTACCCAGGTGGCCGAGGTTCGGGACCAGCGCATAGAGCGCCACGCCCAGGGTGAAGAACACGAAGTAGGTGTACTTGCGGCCAATGTAGTCGGAGAACGAGGCCCAGAAGAAGCGGCCGCCAATGTTGAACAGGCTCAGCAGGCCGGTGAAACCAGCGGCGATGGCGGCGATCTGCGCCAGCTGCGCGGCATTGAGCTCACTGAAGGACTGGTTGGTGCCCAGCAGCTTGCCGGCGAACACTTCCTGCAGCAGCGGCGAGGCCATGCCGAGGATGCCGATACCGGCCGATACGTTCAGGCACAGTACCAGCCATACCAGAGCGAACTGCGGGGTTTTCCAGGCCACACTCACATGCACATGGCGGTCGGTGATCATGCCGTTACCGGCTTTCTTCGCCGGCGCGGTCCAGCCCTCAGGTTTCCAGCCGGTCGGTGGCACGCGGTAGCTCAAGGCACCACCGATCATGAACACGAAGTAGATGGCCGCCATCACCAGGAAGCTCTGCCATACGCCCACGCTGGTAGGCGTGGCGAAATGCGACATCAGCGCGGTGGCTAGGGGCGCGCCCACCATGGCGCCACCACCGAAGCCCATGATCGCCATGCCGGTCGCCATGCCGCGCTTGTCCGGGAACCACTTGATGAGCGTCGAAACGGGCGAGATATAACCCAGGCCCAGGCCGATGCCACCGATGACACCCGAACCTATCCACATCAGCCAGATCTGGTGGGTGTAGACACCCAGAGCCGAGATCACCAGGCCGCCACACCAGCAGAGCGCGGATACCACGCCAGCCTTGCGCGGGCCGGCGTGTTCGAGCCAGCCACCCCAGACGGCCGCGGAGCAGCCCAGGAAGATGAAGAACAGCGTGTAGATCCAGCCAAGCATGGAGATCGGCCAGTCGCAATCGGAGGCGAAGATCTGGCTGAAAAAGCCCATGTCCGCTGGGCAGGCGGCCGCGGCAGTGATGCCCACGGCCTTGGACAACGGCAACCAGAACACCGAGAAGCCGTAGGCCATGCCGATGCACAGGTGGATGGCCAGCGCGGCCGGTGGTACCAGCCAGCGGTTGAACCCTGGCTTGGCGATGATGCGTTCCTTGGACAGGAAGCCCGGCCGCTCGGCCGCGTTCCCCCCAGTCGAATGTTGAGTCATGTACTACCCCTAAGTTGTGATTGGCACGCGGCCGTTACACCAGTGCATACCTGGTGCCCGGATCGCTACCCGACCTTCGCGCTCCAATGGCCGCTGGTCGTCTTATCGGCAACGCTCTGGAAAACGCGACAAACTGCCGCACAAAGTTGAAACGGGCGAAGATTACCACTTGTTTATGTCAGTGGAAGCAAACTGACACCCCGTTTTGTCGGCCCGTGGCCTGGTTCACAGCCCTGCTGGAGAACCGGGAGCCGGACTGTAAGGGAATGGTTACATGCCGCCTCGTCGGAGCCGCGCCAGAGATGGCAAACCGGTATACTCGCGCCACTACGACTTGGACTAAAGGACCCGCCCATGAAAACGTTCGGCAAAATCCTGGGGCTGGGCCTTCTCGGGTTGTTGCTGATCCTCGTGGCTCTAGGCTTCGCCCTGACCCATTTTTTCGATCCCAACGACTACAAAGACCAGATCCGCGCCCTGGTCCGCGACAAGGCCCATATAGAACTGACCCTTAACGGTGATATCGGCTGGAGCCTGTTCCCCTGGCTGGGCCTGGAACTTCATGACGCCAGCGTGGCGACGCTGGCGCAACCGCAAGCGCCTTTCGCCAATCTCCAGTTGCTGGGCCTGTCGGTACGGGTCTTGCCTTTGTTGCGTCGTGAAGTGCAGATGAGCGATGTGCGGGTCGAAGGCCTGGAACTGAGCCTTGACCGCGACGCCCAAGGCCATGGCAACTGGGAAGACATCGGCAAACCGCTGCCCGCCCAAGGCACGCCTGTCACGGCTGACAATGGAAGCGCCTCTGAGCAAGCGCCTGCTCCCTCGCAACCTCGCCGCCAGCTGAAACTGGATATCGACAGCCTGACCCTGAACAACGGGCGGGTAACCTACACAGACGAGCAAAGCGGCCGCAGTTTCACTGCCGAAAGCATCCAGCTCAGCACCGGCGCCGTGCATACCGGTACAGATGTCCCCGTTACCCTGACTGCCTTCCTGGGCACCAATCAACCCGAGCTGCGAGCACGTACCGAACTCAAGGGCACCTTGCGTTTCGACCCATCGGTGCAGCGTTATCAATTCGAGGACATGCGCCTGGGCGGCGACCTTTCTGGCGCGCCCCTGCAAGGGCAAACCCTGACGTTCTCGGCCCAGGGCCAGCTACTGGCGGACCTGGCGGCGCAGGTCATCGACTGGAACAACCTGAAGCTTTCCGCCAACCAGTTCCGCGCCCTGGGTGAACTCCATCTGCGAGACCTGGATTCAACGCCTCAGCTCAGCGGTGCCCTGTCGGTCGCCCAGCTGGACGTGCGAGCCTTCCTGGCCGGTATTGGCCAGCCGGTACCGGCTACCGCCGATGCCACCGCACTGACCCAGGTTGAAGTGGTCAGCCGCCTGCAGGGCAATCGAAACGCCCTGGCGCTGGAGGATCTGACCATCAAGCTCGATGGCAGCACCCTGAATGGCCGCATCGCCCTGGAAGACATCGCCGCCCAGGCGGTGCGGATCAAGCTTGGCGGAGACCGACTGGACCTGGATCGTTACCTGCCGGGAGAGAGCGAGCAAGCGCGAGGCGCCACCGCGGCCCGCCAGGCCGAGGTCCAGGGCACTGAGGCGGCGGCCATGGGCAAAGCCGATTCTCCCCTGCCAGAGGCGCCTGGCCGGCAGGCCTGGAGCGACGACCGGCTGTTCCCGGTCGAGCGACTTCGCGGCATCGACTTGCAAGCGGAACTGAGCCTTGGCCAACTCGTTCTGCAAAAGCTGCCAATCGACAATGCCCGTCTGACGGCGAGCGGCCAGGGCGGCCTGCTGAAGCTGGACGACCTCAGTGGTCAGGTGGGGCAAGGCAGCTTCAAGGCCAATGGCAGCCTGGACGTGCGCGCTGATTCCCCCCGGGCCAACCTGACCGCCCAGCTTGACCAGGTACCCGTGGAAACCGTGCTCGCGGCACATACAGCCCAGCCGCCAGTGCGCGGCTTGCTGACCTTGAACACTACCCTGAACGGCAGCGGCAACAGCCAGAAGGCCCTGGTCGAAAGCCTGGACGGCAATGGCCGCTTCGCCCTGGACAACGGTGTGCTGGTCAATGCCAACCTCGAGCAGCAATTGTGCCAGGGCATCGCCTTGCTCAACCGCAAGACCCTCACCAGCGAGCCACGCGGCCGCGATACGCCCTTCCAGCGGTTGGACGGCACCCTGAGCATTCACAAGGGCCTGGCCAGCAACCCCGACCTCAAGGCCAGCATTCCCGGCCTGCGGGTGAGCGGCAATGGTGATATCGACCTGCGCGTGCTTGGCATGGACTATCGCGTGGGTGTGGTGGTGGAAGGTGAAAGCGGCAACATGGCCGATCCGGCCTGCCAAGTGAATGATCGTTTCGCCAACCTGGAACTGCCGATACGCTGCCGCGGCCCGCTCGAGCTGGGTGCCCGGGCTTGCCGGGTAGACCGCGACGGCCTCGGCCAGGTCGCCGTCCAGGCGGTACGCAACCGGGTCGAAGAAAAGATCGAAGACAAATTGGGAGACAAGGTAAGCCCTGAGCTCAAAGATGCGCTCAAGGGCTTGCTCAAGCGATGACCCCTGAGCAATTTTCCGATGCCGTCCTGACCTGGTTCGACCGTCACGGGCGCCATGACCTGCCTTGGCAGCAAGACATCAACCCGTATCGGGTGTGGGTGTCGGAGATCATGCTGCAACAGACCCAGGTCAGCACCGTGCTGAACTACTTCGACCGTTTCATGGCCGCATTGCCGACGGTTCGACATCTGGCCGAGGCCACCGAGGACGAGGTGCTGCACCTGTGGACCGGGCTAGGGTATTACACCCGTGCTCGCAATCTGCAAAAAGCGGCGAAAATCGTCGTGACGGACTACGACGGTGAGTTTCCCCAAGACCCGGACCTGCTGGAAAGCCTGCCGGGCATCGGCCGTTCCACCGCAGGCGCCATCGCCAGCATCAGCATGGGCCTGCGCGCGCCTATCCTGGACGGCAACGTCAAGCGGGTCCTGGCGCGCTACACCGCCCAGGCCGGCTATCCTGGCGAGCCCAAGGTGGCCAATGCCCTCTGGGCAGCCGCCGAACGCTATACCCCTCAGGTACGAGTGAACCACTACACCCAGGCGATGATGGACCTGGGCGCCACCTTGTGCACCCGCAGCCGCCCCAGTTGCCTGCTATGCCCCCTGCGCGCCGACTGCCGCGCCCATCTCTTGGGCGAGGAAACCCGCTACCCGGCCCCCAAGCCGCGCAAGGCGCTGCCACAGCGGCAAACCCTCATGCCCTTGCTGGTCAACGAGGCCGGCGACATCCTGCTCTACCGGCGTCCGTCCGTAGGCCTTTGGGGTGGGCTATGGAGCCTGCCGGAGCTGGACAGCTTCGCCGATATCGAGCACCTGGTTGCCCAGCATGATCTGCGCCTGCTCGACAGCCAGGCGTTGGCCGGGATTACCCATACCTTCAGTCACTTCCAACTGAGCATCGCGCCCTGGCTGGTGCGCGTCAGCAGCCAGGGCAGCCACGTGGCCGAGGCCGACTGGCTCTGGTATAACCTCGCCACCCCGCCGCGCCTGGGCCTTGCCGCCCCGGTGAAAACGCTGCTCGAGCGCGCGGCCGATGCCATGCACGCAGGAGACACCCCATGACCCGCACCGTGATGTGCCGCAAATACAAAGAGGAACTTCCCGGCCTGGAGCGCCCGCCCTACCCTGGCGCCAAGGGCGAGGACATATACCTGCACGTCTCGCAGAAGGCCTGGGCCGACTGGCAGAAGCACCAGACGCTGCTGATCAACGAACGCCGCCTGAACATGATGAACGCCGAAGACCGCAAGTTCCTTCAGGCGGAGATGGACAAGTACCTTTCCGGCGAGGACTACGCCCAGGCCGAAGGCTACGTGCCGCCCTCGGAATGAGGGTTTTGGCGTAAGCGACGGTAATGATTAAAATTTTTTTGAATCGGCGCTTGACGCCAACCTGAAAAACCCGTTTAATGCGCCCCGTTGCCCAGGTAGCTCAGTTGGTAGAGCAGGGGATTGAAAATCCCCGTGTCGGCGGTTCGATTCCGTCCCTGGGCACCACTAATACCAAAACCCCTGAATCGAAAGATTCAGGGGTTTTTTATTGGCTGCGCTACGCTCATAACGCTTCGTTCGACCCTCGCCAGGAGCCCGCCCATGTCCTCCCCTCGCAAGCAGCAGAAGAAACACAAGCGCGCCTCGGCCAAGGCTCGGCAGAACCGCATCCTGCGCAACAACCAGGCCGCGGCCTCCACCGAAACCAACCCGGACGCGCTCTCCCCTGAATTCATCAGCATGGAAGAATTCTTCGTGGACGGGCTTGAACTGGGCGCCTTCGACGACCTTTTCGACGACATGGCCGCAGCTGAACCCGAGGGGCTCGAGGCCGTCGCGCGCGCGTTCTTCAAAGAGTCGCCCCTGCCGCTTGTGGTGGAGAACTATTCAGAGGAAGACGTTACCGACCTGGTCGTTTCGCTCTGGGTGGCCTACTACGAAAAGCACCATGGGCTGAATGAAGACCAGGCCATGATCCGCATCGAGAGTCCAGAGTTCATGCAGGCCTACCAGGCTGCGGCGGACGACGTGGCCAACCAGCCCTGAAACCGGCTTACCGAACCTTTACCTTCTCTAGACAGCACTTTACACGCCCAGGGTGTTTCATACGTCCATGGCGCCACCTGACCGGCGCTGGAAGGAGATACCCATGTTTGCGAAGTTGACCAAAGCCGCACTGCTTAGCGCCTGCCTGGTAGCCGCTGGAGCGGCTGGCAGCGCCAGCGCCGACGAACGTGACTTGGTCGTTCCGGTGATCGCCGGTGCTGCGGTAGGCGCTCTCATCGCCACCAATTGGGATAACAATGGGCACCACCACCCTCATGAGCCGCGTTATGCACCGCGGCCGCAACCGGTGATGTATGTACCAGCTCCCCAACCGGTGTATTACCAGCCGGCGCCTCCGCCACCGCATCGCCCCTGGGATCGCCACGGGGAAGGCCGGCGCTTCGATGGCCCTCCTCGCTGGTAAAGCGGTCGTTGTGTGAGTAAAGAAAAAGGCCGCTACCTGTCCAGGTAGCGGCCTTTTTCTTTGTAGCCGGAGCGGTTAGCTCCCCAGGACGGTCCTGCCATGGCCGGCGGCCTTGCGGCGACGATCCACGATCAAACCAGCAGCCACGACACCAATCGCCAACAGGCCGGTGGCAAAGATTTCCATGCGGTGATCTTCACGGAAGAACATCACGGTCAGCACGGCGATGATGAACAGGATCACCAGGTAGGTAAGCCCAGGGAAGGCCCACATCTTGAAGGTCAGCGGCTCGCCACGGGCTTCAGCCTGGCGACGCATGCGCAGTTGCGAGAAGGCTATGACCAGGTACACCAACAGGGCGATGGCACCCGAGCTGGCCAACAGGAAGTCGAACACGGCAGCCGGGGCGACGTAATTGGCGAAGGTCGCCAGGAAAGCGGCCGCGGTGGACAGGATCACTGCCATGTAGGGCGTGCCGGCCCGGGAGGTGCGCTGCGCGGCCTGGGGGGCATCGCCGCGCTTGCTCAAGGAAAACAGCATGCGCGAAGAGGTGTACAGCGCCGAGTTCAGGCAGCTGGTCACGGCAATCAGTACCACGATGTCCACGATCAGCTTGGCGTTAGGCACACCGATCAGGTTCAGCACAGTCTGGTAAGAGCCCAGTTTCGGCAGAGTGGGGTCGTTCCACGGCACCAGGGCTACCACGAGGAAAATGGACACCAGGTAGAACAGGCAGATACGCCAGATCACCGAGTTGGTCGCCTTGGAGATCTGACGACCCGGGTCGCGGGATTCAGCGGCGGCGATGGTCACGATCTCGGTGCCCATGAAAGAGAACATGGTAGTGAGCATGGCGGCGACGACGGCGCCCAGCCCGTTAGGCATGAAGCCTTGGGTATCGGTGAGATGGCTGAAGCCGCTGACCTGACTGCCCGGCACGAAGCCGAACGCAGCGCCCAGGCCCACCACGATGAAAGCGATGATCGCGATGACCTTGAGCAGCGCGAACCAGAACTCGAACTCACCATAGTTCTTCACGCTGAACAGGTTGGTCACCGTAAGCACGGCGGTGATGATCAGGGCGAACACCCAAACCTGCACGTCCGGTATCCAGGCATGCAGGATCGCCGCGGCGGCGTTGGCCTCCAGCGGGATAACCAATACCCAGAACCACCAATACAACCAGCCGATGGTGAAGCCAGCCCAGTGGCCAATGGCGCGATCGGCGTAGGTGGAGAACGAACCAGTATCGGGCGAAGCCACGGCCATTTCGCCCAGCATTCGCATGACAAGCACCACCAGGGTACCGGCAGCGGCATAAGCCAGCAGCACGGCCGGCCCGGCCTCAGCAATAGCGTGGCCAGAGCCGACGAACAAACCGGCCCCAATGACCCCTGCGATGGACAGCATGGTCACATGACGGGTTTTCAGCCCTTGGGCCAGCCCGCTTGTGTTTTGAAGACTGCTCATAGGTTTACCTTCCGAGAAAGCGATTCGACCGGCGACTGCGTTCAAACCCTGCCGCTGTTTGAGAGAAGCAACGTACCGTTGGATTTATTTTACGCAAGAAGCGCGCCAAATTGATGCAAAATAGTTCAAACCCTTGGACCAACGGCGCTGTGGCCCAAACTGCAAGCAGTTGAGCAATAGGGCTTTTTGTCGCAGCATGACAAAAGTATTACCGAGATACTCAGCCCGCAACACCGATCTGCCCTGTTTTGGCCCGACAGGTAACACCCTTCGCTCCAGGGTGGTGCAACCACTGTGTGGATTTTGGTGGTACGCCAGTACAACCTTCCAAGGACTTTGCCGTTTTGTGCGTGGAAAAAAATGTCACAGCCCGATGCCTGGAGCACGTGATGTTTCTGCGATAAACGTTGTCGAAGCTATACCCTTCCTGCTCGCTTCCCCCGGAGTTTTCATTTCATGGCTCTGCGTTTCGCTCCGCTGCTCGCTTGCGTCCTGGCTGTCTCTTGCATCTCTGCTCATGCGGTCGACAAGTTGCGCATGGGTATGGAGGGTGGCCACCCCCCGTTCAACGACACTGACGCCAGCGGGCAGGTGGTCGGGTTCGATGCGGATATCGGCGCGGCGCTGTGCGCCAAGATGAAGGTTGAATGCGAGATCGTTACCGCCGATTTCGAAAGCCTGATTCCAGACCTGAACGCCAGCCATTACGACTTTCTCATCTCGTCTCTTTCGGTGACGGAAGAGCGCAAACAGCTGGTGGACTTTACCGACCCCTACTACACCAACAAGCTCCAATTCATCGCAGCGACCACCAGCGACCTGGACGGTACCTCCGGCAGCCTGATGGGCAAGACCCTCGGCGCTCAGGAAGGCACCCTGGCAGCTACATGGTTGCAGAACAACGCGGCGGATCCGGCCATCATCCGCACCTTCCCTACCCAGGATGAGCTCTATGTGGCGCTGGCCACAGGGCAGATCGACGGCGCCCTGGCCGACAAGTATTCGGGCTACGAGTGGCTACGCACCGAGGCAGGTCGCAACTTCGAACTCAAAGGGCAACCGGTTATCGACAGTGATCAGATCGCCATTGCCACGCGCTTGAACGACCCACTGCGCATGCGTCTCAACGTGGCGTTGAAGGACATCATTGCCGATGGCACCTACAAGAAGATCAACGACAAGTATTTCCCCTTCAGCATTCGCTGAGCATGCTTGAAGCCGACGCGCTCGCCTTCCGTTTCGCCGAGCTGGGTGAATTCCTGAGGCAACACCAGGGGCTGTGGCGACCGAAGCCGTTCACCAGCCTGACGCTCCCCTGGGAGGCGGAACACCCTGAGCTGTCTCAGTGGCTGCGTGGGCGCTCTCTCGAAGAGGCCGAGGCGGCCGCCCTGGTTCCGATTGATCCACTACCGCCTGGGGGCTTCGCTCATTGGGCGGCCGAAGCGGCGCGCTTGAGCGATCCCGGTGACCTGCCGTCGCGCACGCCTCCCCCGGCGGCCCCTCGCCTGAACCGTGATGTGCCTGGGCGCAAATGGGCACAGGTGGAGGCCTTCGCCGCGCATCTGGCGTTTGTCGAGCCGGTAGAGCACTGGCTGGACTGGTGCGGTGGCAAGGGGCATTTGGGTAGGCGATTGCTACAACCTCACCAACAGCTCACCTGCCTGGAGTTCGACCCCACCCTGGTAGATGCCGGCCAAGCGCTTAGCGACCATCACCGCCTACCGGCGCACCACCGGCGGCAGGATGTGATGGCGACCGACACCCGCCTGGCTCCTGAAGAGACGCCGGTGGCCTTGCACGCCTGTGGCGATCTTCACGTGCGGCTGCTGCGCCTTGCGGTCGCCCACGGTTGCCGACAATTGGCGATCGCACCCTGCTGTTACAACCGTACCGGCGACGAAGGTTATCAGCCCCTGTCGCGTCAGGGTCAGGCATTGGACCTGGCGCTGGATAAAGACGACCTGGGCCTGCCCGCGAACGAGGCCGTTACCGCTGGCACCCGGGAGCGGCGCCAACGCGACCTGTCCATGGCCCGACGGCTGGGTTTCGACTTGCTGCAGCGGCATTTGCGCGGGGTGGATGAATACTTGCCTACGCCTTCGCTGCCTTCGCATTGGCTCGCTGAAAGCTTCGCCGACTACTGCCGCCACCTGGCAAGGTGCAAAAGCCTGGCCCTTGGAGAGGCCATTGCCTGGCAAGTATGGGAAGCCCAGGGGTGGTCTCGACTGGCTCAGGTGCGCAACCTGGAACGAGTGCGAAACCTCTTTCGTCGGCCTCTAGAGCTATGGCTGGTACTGGACCGCGCCCTGTACCTGGTCGAACGAGGGTATCAGGTTCGGATGGGGACTTTCTGCGAACGCGAAGTGACCCCAAGGAACCTGCTGATGCTTGCTGAAAAGGTTTGAAACCTGTGGATAAGCATGTGTGAAACCCGTTTGATCGAGGCCTTTAGCTCAAGCGACGCGCCCCATGCAGGCATGCCCTATATGTGGATAACCTTTAAATCAAGCCGTGCCGTCTCGCCAGTTCCGCCAGCCCTACTAGCGTTTGCACCTTCAGCTTGTTAACCAGGCGTGTTTTGTAAGAACTGACCGTTTTGTTACTCAACATCAATGCGTGGCCGATCTGCACGTTGGTAAAACCAACGGCCAGGTAGCGCAGCACGGTCAATTCCCGCGCGGAAAGCCTGGACAAACGAATCCTTTCATCCTCGTCGCCGGGGCCGGGCTGGTGCTTGTTACATGCCAGGTCAGGGTAGTAAGTGAAACCGGCCTTCACGGCACGGATGCCATGGCGAAACGTCTGGGTGTCATATGCCTTGGGCACGAAAGCGGTGATACCCGCCCGCAGGCAACGGTCCAGCGTATAGTCCGCCGGGCAGGCGGTAAGCACCACCCATTTGGTCGCCTGGCTTACCCGCCGCGCCCGCTCGATCACTTCGAGCCCTTCCAGGTTGGGCAAGGTCAGCTCCAGAACAGCAATATCGGGCTGTGCTTCCCGAATCAAAGCCAGGCCCTGAACGCCGTCCGCGCACTCGCCTACCAGCTCGATACCTTCCTCCTGGAGGATTTGCCCCACCATGAGCCGAATGTAGGGCTGGTCGTCGATAATCACGGCTGTAGCCATGGGGCATCTCCTTTCGTGGCAGCCGGCAAGTGGGCCAGCGGCTTTCATTCGGGGTAGGAATGGCGCGTAAGCGTGCGGCCTTCCTGCAGCTCGAACCGGTACACCTGGCCTGGGCGCCGGACTACCTCGGCCTGCTGCCCCGGCCGGATATGCAGGGCACCGCCTAGCTCGCAGCGGTCTGTGACCGCCTCGCAATAGCGCGCGCCTACCACGCTCACCGTGGCATTACCCTCATTGACGATCCGCAAGCCATGAGCTCCCGGAAGCAGGCGCGTGGCATAGCGGGCATTGGCGGGCGGCACGATCACCAGGGTGCCGACAGCCTTGAGGATGCCCACTCCTGCGCGCAGGGTGTCGGAATAAGCCCTGGCCTCCTCGGGCTGCAAGGCGAAGTCGTTCACTGCCTCTGGAGCCACGGGCACGTAGCGCAGGCGGAAGTAGCGCTCACGATCACGTGGCCCGCGATAGATCACCCTGACCTGCCCGGCGCCTTGGGCTGGCAGGATAAGCCGGGGGGGCGTTACCACCAGCGCGCGATCGAGCCCGGCTTTTGTCTCCAGCGGTTGTTCCTCGGCCTGGCCCTGATTGTCGAAGGTCAACTCGGCCAATTGGAGACTGACGAAGGCTGTCACATCGCCCAGGTTCCTGATGTGCGCCACCAGTGTGCTTCGCTGGCTGGGCATGAAGGCGTAGAAATTGCCAGGCGCCAGGTCCGGCCCCGCCTGGGCCACCATCGGCAAAGCCAGGGCCAGGTGGCACAGGCATGTCCGAAGCCGATGTAAAACCGTGCTGATGATCCGGTTCATGGCAACTGTGCGTCGAAGTAAAGGACGACCGCGCCAGAATAGGTAGCGCCGCCATGCTTGATCATGTGCGACACCTCTCCGTGGGCGGTATGGAATTCCACCTCGCCCAACTCCGCCGTTATGGGGCGCTTAGCCTTGACGAGGTAGCGGACGTGTTCATGCAGGCGCAACCGGCTCACAGGCGCACCCTCCTGTTCCAACCCGCTGGGCAAGGTCAGGCGGGTGACCACCGCGGCTACATCGCCACTGCTCGGCTCCATCAGGGCGCAATCACCCGCGCTGACAGCGCGGCCACAGCCCAGGTAGAGGGCGAAGGGCCCGCTTGCGCTCAGATGCAGCGGCAAACGTCCCGTTAATTGCGCATCCGCCGGCACCCCATTGGCAAGCCATTGGGCCCAGGAGCCCTTGCGCGGAGCCAGCGCCACTGCCGTCTGATCGAACACCACCGAAAGGCGATGCTCGACGTCTATGTCGAAGCGTAGGGTCAGGCTGTCGGTGGTCAGGCCCAGCAGCGGCCCACCCAAGGCCAGGTCGGCGTTTTCGCCTACGGACCAGGTGAGGCTGCCGCTGTAGCGCCCCGCAGGCACCGAATACATCGCAGGCAACAGCAGTCGGTAACCGAAGGAGAACGATCTGGTCCAAGGCTCGATGGGCCGTTGGCCTTCGGACACGCCCCCGGAGGTGGGATAGCAGAGCGTGGGGGCGTTCGGGCTGAGCACTTCCCAGACAAAACCCATGGCGCTGTTACCGTCGAAGCCCTGGGAGGTCATGAACCTGCATCCGCCCCCAGCGGACCAGTGAAAAGCCGGATTTTCATAAGCAGTGAATCCGTTACCGCCCAAGATCTGCGCCAGGTGCGTCAGCTGGAAGCGCAGGTTCAGTGTGGCTCCGGTTTCCGAGGTCAGTGTCACCCGGGCCTCGGGTGGCGCCAATAGCGACCAGCGCGACGCCAGCGGCGGCAGGCCCGAGATGACTTGGCGACCGTATTCGACAGGCAGCCGTATGGAGGCCTCATTTGGCCCGCATCCGCCGAACTCGAGGCAATAACCCGACACAGGCGTTGTGTTTTCGAAGCCATCACCGGGGCCGTCCGGGCGCCAGCGCCCGGAAATATCCAGGCTGGCCGCCTGAGCCAGAGGCGCGGCTATGCCAAGCACCACGGCGGACAGCACCCAAGGCATCACAGGCTGCGCCTGCGAGCCCGACCTTAACGCATTGACCATCCTGTACCTCCCTGTGCTGAACTGCGGCCTGGCGGCCTCAGAGCGTGGCGTCGAAAATCAAGGTCACCAAGCCTGCCCAGTCGTCCCCAGGGGACTTGAGCAATTCCTCGATAAAAGGGTCGTAGGTTTCGAAGGTGAACTGGCCCAGGCTATTGCGCAGCAGCTTCGGCGTAAGGAAACGGACTGACTGCCCATCCAGGATCGGAAAGGGCGTGGCTGGCGCGCCAGGCTGATGAGCGAACTCCGTACCCTTGGGTGGATGTACCCAGACAATGAAGGCCGTGAGCGCCTGGGTTCGCCGGTTGCGTATCGCGCAGATCTTCGGCCCGGTGACTTCGCCACATTCCATGCGAATGCTGAACGGGCCCGAAGCGGTCAAGCGAAACGGCAGGCTGGCCGTGAGTTCGGAAGGAGCCACCCCGGTGCTCAGCCATTTTTGCCAGCCCCCGGTGGGTTCCAGGACCACTCGGTCGGAATTGGCTGGGAACTGCACGCTCACTTGATGGTGGACCGACAGGGTGAAATTGAAGGTCACGCTGTTCACGCTCAGCCTGGAAACCTTGCTCCCCAGGGCGAAATCGCCCGTTTCACCCACGCTGAAGGTGACACTGCCATGGTAAGTCCCCATGGGCAGGGTATGCGGAGGGGGATAGATCAGCTTGTAGGCTATCGACGTGTTCCAGACACGCGGGGTGATCGGCCGAGGGGGATAGTCCGGCTCGCTGATCGGGTAGCAGACCGAGGGAGATCGGGGATTGTCCACGCGCCATGCAAAGCCGCCAAACACCGAATCCTCGTTCAGCCAGCCTTCCAGCCGAGTGCATCCGCCTCCCGCGGCCCTATGGGCCGCCGGGTTTTCTGTATAGTCCAGATCTCCATCGCTTCCAACGCCCACCGACTGGGCTATATGAGTGACCTGAAATCGCAGCGAGGCCCTTTCCCCCTGGTCGGAAACAATGTCCACAACGGTCTCGGCCGGCGTCTTCAAGGACCAGCGGTCCGGTATAGGGGAAAGGCCGCTGATAATGGTGCGTTCATACGTGATCGGCAGAGAGACTGAAAACATGCCGGTCTCACAGCCATATTCCACGCAGTAGCCGGAATTCGGGGTGGTGTTGCGGAACTCATCGTTATAGTCGGAGGCACGGTACTCGGCGGTGATTTCGACCGCGCTCGCCTGGGCCAGGTGACTAGCCCCCAGCGCCAATGCTCCCAGGCAGGCTCGGGCCAACCATCGGCTGGCCATTTCCATGGGCTTAGACATCATCATTCTCCTTCGCTGCATTCTCGGCCAGCGACCGTGGCGAGCACACCAGGTCGCCCATGAGCACCACGTCCTGGTCCCGTTCGCCCTTGGCGGTGTCCACGTTCACCAAGCAGTGCCGGCCCGCCCCGAGCCGCACCTCCAGGGTGGGCGTGGATTCGCTCATTTCTACCGCGAAGAAGCCGTCGGCCTCGGAAACGCTCCGGCTGGCATGGTTGATGATCATCGCGCCCGCGACAGGCCGCCGGCTGGGGTCGAGCAGGCGGCCGATCACCGTGAGCGTGCGCATGACGTGCAGCCGCTGATAGGCGACCCCGCCACGATTGAGGTGGTAGTCGGTCACCTGGGGCGCCACTACCACGGGCTGACCGTCTTCGCCGATGAAATCGAACCGTACTCGCCCTTTCTTGTAGGGGCTCAGGGGAATGACGTTGCGCCCAGGGCGCAGCCGGCCGGACGTGCCCTGCCCGTCGAAGCTGCGTAGTTCGATGTCCGCGACATCGCTGTCTACCTCGACCACCATGCCGGCCTGGTAGGCGCTCATGTCGCCGGTGCTAGCGACGTGGCCCCCACCTATGGCCAGGGTGTTGCTCAGGTTGAGCCCACCGCCAAGCTCATCGTTGTAGGACGAGGTTTGTAGATAGCCATCCCCAGCCAGCAGGCGGCTTTCGAACGCCAGTCGGCCACCGACCCCCAGGCCATAGCTGTCCTGGTTGAGGGTGCCGGTCACACTGCGCAGGAAAGGCCCTTGGAGCCGATGTTGATAATTGAGCGATGCGGTCTGCTCCCGACCGCCGTCGCGCCGAGTACGGCTGCCGACGCTGCCGTAGAGGGTGTCGCCGGCTCCACCCAGGGACAGGGTAAGGCTCAGGTCGACGCCTCGGTTGCGCCGCGCGCCGCTGCTGGCCATGGCCGGGCGGTCGAAGAGCGAGAAACGCCAGGTAGTGTCTGTGCCCAGCAATACGGCCCGTTGAATCCAGGAGAGATCCACCCCTACCCCGGACAACGGCCCGGTGTTTTGCGAGAGGCGCGCCACGCCGGTGCCGCGCGACGTGAACCGGTGCTGCCAGCTCAACGCACTCTGGGTCGTTTCCTCACGTCGCGATTGATAGCGCGGCGTCCAGAAACCGGGCAGGCGGTCGTCCAGCTGATATTGATAAAGCCACGAGCGGGTATGGCTGGCCACCAGGTTCCCCGCTTCGTAGGTGTAGATGGCTTGCAAATCCAGCCCATCGCCTCGGCCTTCGGTGCGGTACGCATTGGCGAAGGTGCGCAGCCTGGGCGTGATGTCCCAGTCCAGGGAAGCGCCGTACTGCATGGCGCCGTCCACATGCTCCACGGACAGCCCCAGGATTGCCTTGGGGTGCAGCAAGTAATTGGTGATAAGCCCGGCATTCATGCCTTCTTCCCGGTCGTCCTGCCAGTTACTGAACAGCTCCTGGCCCCGCCCCAGATAAGCGTTGTAGCGCCAGCGTTGGGCCGGGTTGTTCCAGTTGGTGGGCTTGTAGATGAACTCTTCGCTGGTGGCGGTTACCTGGCCGTCTTCCACCAGGCGCACTTCCACGGGGTAGATCCCACCCGGCAGCGGCCGGGTGTCGATGGCCTGCAGGCCCGGCTGTACCGGTTGGCTGTTGATCAGCGAGCCATTGCGATACACCTCCACGGTAGCGGGCCGGTTCGGCGTGACGTAGATGGGCGTCGCGCTGGGCTGGGCATCGTCCACCGCCAGGCTGTCGCTACTGCCGAACATCAGCCCCAAGGTGCCTTCCGGCTGGCCGTTGAGGGTACGCGGCTGGCGGCTCAGGCCCTGCAGCGAGGGCGAAAAATAGCCCAGGCGGTAGAAGGTGTCTTCGTGCAGATAATCGGTATACAGGCTGCGCAGGCGGTGGCGATCGATGCTCGCGCCCTGGCCCGTGCTGCGGTCGAGTTGCGCTTCGGCCACGGCGGTCCAGGGGCCCCGGCTGCCCAGTGCTGAAGCCAGGTAGGTGCCGTACATCTGGGACTTGCTCCCGGCCAGGTTCAGCTGGTTGCGCAACAGCAGCCCACTGCCCTCCTCCGGAAGGCTGTAGTAGCGAGGCCCTACCTGATTACGTTCGGCGGTATCGGTGAGAATCGATAACTGCGAACGTTCGAGGCTGTACTCCAGGGCCAGTAGCCCTGAAGGGCAATTGTCCTCGCAACGTCCCAAGGGCCGAGGCGTGCCCAAGGCCTTTAGCCAGATGGCTTGGTCTTCTTCGCTCACTTCGGACTGATCGGTTGCGGTATACCTGATCACCTGCACTTGCTGGTCTCGATTGAGCACCAGCATGGCATCAGCCAGGTACAGGCCATTGAGGTCCACCCGAACCACCAGGGGCGTGTCGAAAAAGTGGTCGCGAAAGTCCGCGGGTAATCCTTGCACCTGCGTCAGCAGATCCAACGCCCGCTCCGGCGGCGCCGAGGCGGCCAGTACGGTGCTGACACAAACACTCGCCGCGCAACCGACGGCCAGCCTTAAGGGATTGATCGCAAACGCCACGTATTCTTTCCCGTATCAAGAGAGGTGCGGCGGGCACTCAGGCCCGCCGGCGATGGGTCATCAAGGGGTGGGCAGCGGGGTTTCGAAGGTCACGTCCACGAAGCCCATGTAATCGCCTGGCTCGTAAGGGCCGGTCGCGGCGGCGATGTCCATGGTCATGTAGTACGGCGTGCTGGCATCGGCGGCCGGTACGATCTCCGTGGACGTCGTGGACAGGTCTTTGCCGTTGGCGGTGATGGTCAGGGGAATCCGATTGTTACGGCTGGTTAGTACCGCGTCGTTTTCCAGGCGCGCGGAGATGGCGCCAGTGGTGCTCTTGGCGATCAGGCGGTTGGAAATCTTCTGCAAGTTGCCGTTGTACAGGCTCAGCTGCTGGGTTTTATTCATCCAACCACCTTCGTCGAGGATCGAGAAGGCGGATGTCGGGATGTAGGCGGTGACCTGGATCTGCTTGCTGATGACATCGTCGGCCGAGGCCTGGGCCGCGGCAAACAGTGCCAGTGGCAGCACGAGGTGTTTGAGTTTCATTGCTTGGCTCCTTTGAGTGAAATGGCCGAAGTGAGGGTCGGCTGGCCCTTGATTTCGTATGGAAGGGGCGCGAGCGTGCCGCGCTGGTGGGTGAAGGCGTAGGTGCTGTCCGGCTTGCGCTCGAACACACGGGTGGCACCCGGCGGCAAGAGATGCACCACGGCCGGGTCGCATTCCAGGCCGTTGGCATCACAGCGGCGAAATCGATCCAGTACAGCGGTGGCATTGCCTACGTTGCGCACGACGAACCGATCCGGCTCTTCATCGATGGCCAATTGATGTGCAACTTCTCGAGGTCGCACGTATAGCAACGAGCCGAAGCCGGCGAGCATCTGCACACCACCGGAAATGGAAACTTCGTAGTCGCGGGCTTCTTTTTGGGTAAGTTGAAAACCATCGCCGGCATTGGGCAGCACGGGATTGAAGCGCAGACGGAAATAACGCTCCTGGGCGCGATCACCACTGAACAGCAGCCGCACCGTTTGCAGGCCCGCCGCGGGGATGATCAGCCGTGCCGGGCTCACCACCAGTTCCCGCTTGCCCCCGGCCGACTCCAGGTCCAGCGGCACTTCAACGACCTTCCCGTCGGGCTGGCGCACCAGCTCCCACGCCCGCACCTTGACGAAAGCCGTGGCATCACCGTGGTTGTATACCCGCTTGACCAGCACGTTCTTGTCCGCCCGCATATAGTCGGAGAGCGAACCGATACTGATCTTGGGGCCGGCCAACGCCACGGTCGGCAGAGCCAACAACCAGGCAAGAACGAATAAGCGCCGCATTGAACGCTGCCTCCATTTATTCCACTGAGGGGGTTTCGATGGGGCGCTATTGTTGGGAGAAAAGACGTTTGGATATGCGGACACTTTCCGAGAAAGTTGCTGGAAACTGCCGTTTCGCTTGTAGGAAAATTCTGCAGCCAGCCGGCCCGCAGGGTGGATCGAAGGGCCTGTGCTAACGTTGCCCTTTACAGCAGGCCGTCAGTCGCTATAATCAGCGCCCTTACCTGCCGGTATAGCTCAGCTGGTAGAGCAACTGACTTGTAATCAGTAGGTCCCGGGTTCGATTCCTGGTGCCGGCACCATACCTGGCTTCGTTGCGTTCGTTGACGCATTGAAGCCCCGAAAACCCGCCTTCTGGCGGGTTTTTTCGTTTTGGCGTTCCGTTGGATAGCGAGGTAGCAAGCGCTGAGGGCCGCTTGAAGGCTCGTGCTTTCCTGAGCATCGATGTCGCGCTCAGGACCAGAAGCCAGCTGCAAAGCATCCTGCGTGAAGCCAAACGGCTGCGGCTGATCGCGGCGAACAAGGCTTATGATCTCGATGGTTCGGTCAAAGCGCCACGGGTCACTCACCGACCCGCACTGCCCCTATCGCGGCTGCCAGAACTATTGGCCATGCATCGAGGGCTACAGAGGTCGGCCGGTCACGCGCCCCACAGTGATGCTATCTCTGTACGTTTCGTACGCTCCAGTGAACTGCGCTGGACTTGCCTTACCACTGCTGCAGCACATCTGGAACGTGGCTTTTCCGCAATCCTGCTTGTGACAATCGGCGTGACAACTACCGGAGCCTCCAGCAACAGCGCTGTGGATGATGGTGCCGCAAAACAGGGAGTGGACTGCACCTGACTGACAGTCAGGCCCGCCCCGGTCATCACATTGCTGCGTTCACCCGACTCAGGATCTCGCGGCACTGGTTTCGTCAGCCAATGCAGTCTCCTCTCGCCCACCCGTAACGGTGCTCGGAAGGCCAGATCGTGAGATGCCCTGCTCCCGGAACGTGCTTCCCAGACGTAAGAAGTCACCAGTCCCGCGTTAGAGAACATCCCACAGGTCGCAGAGGCCTTGATCCCTGATAACACTCAGCATTCTTGGCGGGATGACGTGGGGCGAGGACCAGAGATCGGACGATGAGATGACCGACATGGCATTGATGGGCCGACGCGACGGCCGCAATTTCGGTTACAGCAGGCAGTTGGGCTATGCAGAGCCGCAGGCGCTGAAAGACATGTTCGGCGGCGGCCACTACGGCAAGGTGAAGGTACACTGTGATCGGTGGCAGGCATTCGTGAAGTGGTGCCGCTCCGAATAGGGGCCCGGTATCAATGCTGCGCGGCAGATTGATCGGAAGGTATTGGCGGACTATGCGGTGTATCTGCGCGAAGTGGTTAGGCGCGGTGACCTTGCTGTCAGCACCGCACAAAACCGCCTTTCCAGCGTCAACAGGACTATGGCAGCGCTTCGCGGTGATCTGTACGTGAAATTGCCCAGCCCGAGCAAGGCGTTGGGTATGCAGCGCATCGTGGTCCGACATTCAGCGCCGCAGAGCCAAGACCGCGAACAGGTTAATCAGATCGTCGATGCGCTTTGCCGCCATCATCAGCTACGGGCCGCCGCGATCGTTCTGTTGGCGCGTGCTACCGGCATGCGCTTACGTGAAACCATCTTGGCTGATCTTCCACGGTTAAGCCGTGAGGCTAACGAGCTAAGCAGGATTAACATTCAGGATGGTACTAAAGGCGGCCGTGCCGGCGCCTCAGCCCCGCGCTGGATTGCGGTGGACGACTATGTTCGAGATGCACTTGGGTTTGCACGGCAGGTGTCGCCTGCGGGTAGCCGCAACCTGATTGCGCCGCACGAAAGCTACTTGAGTTTTCTCCAAATATTATCCGCACTGCGCGGGACATCCTCCATGCCAGCGGCCTCAAAGGCCTCCATGAGCTACGAGCGGCTTACGCATGTGAGCGCTATGAACAAATCAGCCAACACCGCGCACCTATTAACGGAGGTCGGTGCTGTCAGCTAGATCAGCACCTTGATCGTGAGGCCCGGAGGCAAATCAGCTATGAACTGGGGCACGGTCGGATCGATGTGGTCGCTGCCTACATTGGTGGTCGAGCATGATCAAGCCATTCGATATGGAACTATTCATGTCAGGGGTACTTACCGGGTCTCATTCCCCACGCGAACGTCATCTACGCCAAGCAAAGGTCATCCAAGCAGCCATTTCTAATCGCTGGCACCGAGAAAACCCAGGGACTTGGCAACAAAAGCATCTCGAGTGGTTTCTAAATCACCATGTAAGCGTACTCACTGAATCAACACGCTATTACTATCTACTCACAAGCCGCTTAATCACTCGCCGCTTAGGAAAACCATGGAATTTTAATGCCCCAAGGCAAGTACGTACCTAGGAGTGGTTTAACACGCGCTTTCTTTGCGTACGGCGGTATGCTGCTAACGTTCCTAGAGAGGATATATTCACCTTGCGCGAAGCCGCCGACGCGGATATTGTAGTAGCATTTTTAATGGCACAGACGTGAATAGATATGTGTCAATTCAGCTAGCGGATTCGGTATTGATGTAGTTGCTTAACGACCCTAGAGTCTGGAAACGTGATTAATTGAGACCCTCGATGATTACAGATGATCTACAACACATCCTTCAATTACAAAAAGATTTGTGGCGCTGGCCAAAGTCTAGATCTTCCGTGATGATTGGTGCAGGTTTTAGCTTGAACTCCCAAGCACTGCCCGGGGTAACTTCACGCTTCCCGACATGGAATCAGTTAGTCAATAAAATGTTTGACGAGCTCTACCCATTACAGGCTGGGATGACAGACGCTGAAAAGAAAAATAGAAAAGAGCGTTTTCAAAGTGAAAACTATCTTAGATTGGCTAGCAAATATGAGGCAGCATTTGGTTATGCGCGACTAGACAAATTAATAAGAGACATGAATCCTGACAATGACCACCTACCGGGAACTTTACACAAAAAACTTCTTGAACTGCCGTGGAATGATGTTTTCACTACAAATTATGACACATTACTAGAGCGCACGGAAGTTTTAGAGAGGACATATCAGACTGTATCGAACGCGGCAGAGCTACCTGGAACTTTATCACCAAGAATATTTAAGCTACACGGATCATTCTCTAGAACCGAACGTTTGGTAATTGCCGAAGAGCATTACAGAACCTACCCAAAAGATTCAGCTCCGCTTGTTAACTCGGTGCAACAATCATTGCTGGAAAACAGCTTTGTCCTGTTAGGATTTTCAGGAGACGATCCTAACTTCTTAGCATGGACCGGCTGGATTAGAGATGAATTACAAGATAGACACTCCGCAATTTATCTTGTGGGGCCACTGAATCTCGACAATACAGATCGATTACTGCTAAAGAAACGTGGAGTCACGCCAATAGATCTTTGTCCAATGTTCAAAAAAAATGAACATTACGATGCACTGTTATGGTTTTTAGAGTCATTGGCAAAAGCAGAACCACAGCGCCCTGAGAACTGGCTGGACAAACTTCCAACCACGAAATTTCAATCTACATTAGCACTAGCTACTGCAACTCAAGATCTTCCACCAGCCCTCCCAGACTTTGATCCAGGTACAAAAGTACTGCTCCCAAGCGATATTCGTGACCTAACAAACATATGGAAACATGAGAGACTTTCATACCCAGGATGGATAGTTGCCCCAGAAGCGAAACGCGATATCGTTTGGAGATCAACGCAAAAATGGCTAAGTGCCTTTCAAAGCACGATCACCACGCTAGATGAAATTGATAAATTGGTTTGTGTAAAAGAGTTAATCTGGCGATTCGAGCTTTCGATGATGCCGCTCGATCAAGATTTAATATTTTCGTTTTACGATGACCTAGTAAAAATTTATTCAGAGTTCGAATCCCAGAAATTTAAAACCAAGAATCACAAGAGCGCTCTGTTTGGTGATCTATCCGGCGTTCAAATCAATGAAATGTGGTTATATATTGCGCTTGAGGTCATGCGTGAGGCGCGAGAGGTATATGACGATAGTCGCTGGTCTGAAATCTCGGAAATGGTTAATAATTTTTTATCGGAAACTAGGATAAAATCTGAAAAATTCATATATGAGGGTTTTCTAAAGGCTGCATGGGATGTTCAGCTGGACGTGGATATGAAAGAGCTATCAGCATGGGCTCCGCCCTCCAGTATGCCAATAGCACAAATTTGGAAAGCCGGCTTGTTGATCGAAACTGGCGCAACGAACGAAGCAAAGTCGCTTCTACGATCCGCTTTAAAAAACATAAGAAGAAGCGCGCGAAACAAGACCAACAATATCGAACTTCTTTCACTTGAAGGCTGGTGCACATACTTAATTAGCTATGTAAGCTTGAGTTATCGCCGGGAGGTAGAATTCAACCACCGGTGGCAAGAGCTCAAAGCATGGGATTGCAATCCATGGGAACTGCGCAGAGAACTTGAGCGCCCGCTCGACGAGACGAATTTAACAGATACTACGAACGAAATCGTTAAACGTATTGGCTTTGACCCTAAGGCGGTCAGCCGTACAAGAATTTATGGTGGTAGTATACGCTCCATCAGGTCCGCTTTCGCTTACTTACGTCATTTTGAGCAAGTCGGCATGCCGATGTACTGCCCCGGCATAAGAGTTTCTGGTAATCATTTGGAAAAAGCTCTGCAGATTGTCAGACCTTATTTGGGCTTTTGGAGCCCAGCAATGATGATAAGGGCACGCCAGTTTGAGCAGATCACAGCGAACCCAAATTTACTGAGCCGTCCTGAATTAGCTATTATGGATGTAGAGCTAGCAAAAAGGCTTAATAGGTGGGCGCTAGCTATATTTGAGAACCAAACAGAAAAATATTACCAGTCGCGACACCAAGAAATACTTGAAGACAATCTAGTCGTTGGTTTACCGGAAATTCTATCAAGACTCTCATTTAAACTTTCACCGGAAGAGCTACAGCATTCGTTCACAGTTGCCCTAAGACTGTACTCTAACTTATCTAATATTTCAGTTCGGGCGATGACCAGCGTTTGTCACGTTTGGCTTACTCGGATCTATCAAGCAGCAACGGATCAACAACTTGAAAATTGGTTACCGCAATTATTAAGAGCTCCCTTCCGCGAAGCAGAGAGTGACTACTCACGAGACCGCAGCGGTTGGATAGACCCCATGAGCACTTTGCCAGTACACAGAATTTCCTTAAAACCCAGACAGTTATCCTCAGATCTAAAAAGTTCCATAGCCTGGCTAAACGGCAAGATTCATAGCCTAACCGGTGAATCGAAGTCATCGGCAATTTGGCGATTGCTAATGTTGAACTCCGCTGCTCTGCTTGACAAAGATAACAAAAAAATCTTCAAGGATCTGTTATGGCTTGATGTAGCACCTGATGCACTGCCATCGGACTTGCATCCATTTAACTACCTCCATTTGCCTAAGCGCAATGAGCGGTCATTTCATGAACTTTTCAAAAAACATTTAATCAGCATCCCATTTGTCAGCAGCCTCACTGTAGATGATGGACGAGCTACCCTTCGATCAAATCATGAATTCCCCTCAGAACGTTTTAACAACATCACAATGTCATCCAAACCGCCAGTGCAGCTGATCAATCAGCCCAATGGCTTAATCACCTGGACAGCGAACGAAGTAACAGATTTATTCGATGAACTCTCAAACTGGTGGAGTGAGATAAAAGAGTACAGTTTAAAATTTGAAGAAATTCGTCGACCTGGAGCAAGAAACATTGGAGATTTCGTAGCTCGCCTGGTTGGTACGAATGCCGACACGCTGCCTGTAACATTTGTGCAACGAGTTATCGATTGGGTCCTATCGCTTAGAAAATACGAAATTTTTGCCGACACAGCCTTATCCGCATTATATTTTCACAGTTCTTCTTCCCAAGAAACCATAAAAACTCTAATACTGGAAGATATAACTAGTTGCGACGAACTGAAAGTATTAGGCGCAGCTGATGCCATACAATACCTATACGCAATAGCACACACACAATCACGGCCGGTAGACTCCGACCTTCTATTGCAGCTAGTGTATCGTGTTGCCTTCCGATCTGAGGTCGGACTTACTAAAGTTATAGAGCGCACCATGTTGTTAGTAGCGCAATTCCCAAGCGCGTTTGATGAAAATACGATCTTGATGATTTGCAATAGTCTAATCTATTGGAGCGAGGCCGTTTCACTCCCTGTAGAAGATGGAAGTCATGGCTTCCATAAATTGACAAGACCAGACCTTCAGACCGGAATAGCAACTTTGGCTGGCGCGTTGTCGGCGTGGTTATCTCATAACCCGGGAACGCTAAAGCAACACACCGCGATTAAACACTGGCGTGAACAATGCGCCAACAGTTGCCTCCCGGAGGTCAAGCGAGCTTTTGCCGAAGGTTTGAAACACTCAAAAATTAAATAAGAATTGATGCAGCATACTTTGTGCTGCTTCATAATCTATCTAAAACCAAAAGTGCCAGATCGCCCCTAGACAACTCCACCTCGACAAAATTAGTTGCGGTGGAGTCACATAATACTATATTTATGCAACTATACTATGGCGTTCTTTATTACCCATATACACTGCTTACAAGCACCACTTTTTTCAATCGGCAGCGCTATGTTTGCCTTACAACCATAATCAGGCGAGCCAACTCCACCATCAGTGATGCCAATCTGGTTATTAGCGCACATTTTTTATTAAAGGGTAGTTATTGGGATAGAAAATAACGACTAAACAAGTAAGTCCTTTGTTTTGATTGAGTTAGTCAACAATTCGACTCTTGGTGCCGCACCATACGCAGTACCAAAAAAGGCTCACTTAAGGAAGCTCCGAGCAACTTCGCCAGAAAGGTCTGACGGACGCAAAAATACCGAGATCATGTCCGGTTTCTAGTCGTCGGTGCCCATGCGCAGGGTGAGGCGGGGCTTTTCAGCCCGTTTTGTCGTTCTACACGCGCAACTCGCCCGTACCCATTACATGTTTTCGAGCCATCCACAGGTTCGACAGGGCGAACAGGGTCGTCAGTTGCGCCGTGTTCTTCACCAAGCCACGGAACCGCGTTTTCACGTAGCCGAACTGGCGCTTGATGACTCGAAACGGGTGTTCGACCTTTGCCCGGGTCTGCGCTTTGGCACGCTCGATGCGCCGCTTGCCCTTGTAGATCAGGCTGCGTTTGGGCAAGGCGGTATAGGTGCTGCGCCTCGCTGCAATCTGCCAGATCACCTCACGCCCGGCATGCTCTTCCCGTTTCTCGACCCCGGTGTAACCGGCATCGGCATACACCGCGTTCTCGTCGCCATGCAGCAGTTCGGCTACCTGGGTGACGTCCGCGACGTTGGCGGCAGTGCCGTGAACGTGATGCACCAGGCCCGATTCCACGTCCGCGCCGATGTGCGCCTTCATTCCAAAGAAATATTGATTGCCCTTCTTTGTCTGGTGCATGTCGGGGTCGCGCTTGCCGTCCTTGTTCTTCGTCGAACTCGGCGCGTGGATGATGGTGGCGTCGACGATGGTACCCTGGCGCAGCGACAGGCCCTTGTCCTGCAGATAGCCGTTGATGACCTGCAGAATCCCGGCCGCCAGTTGATGCTTCTCCAGCAGGTGCCGGAACTTCATGATCGTGGTGTCTTCGGGAATCGGCGCGCTCAAGGTCAGGCGTGCGAACTGGCGCATCGGCGTGATCTCGTACAGCGCTTCTTCCATCGCCGGGTCGCTGAGCGAAAACCAGTTCTGCAACAGGTGAATGCGCAGCATGGTCTCCAGCGGGTACGGCTTGCGCCCGCCACCTGCCTTTGGGTAGTGCGGCTGCTCGATCAGCGCCACCAGCCCTGCCCAGGGCACCACCTGATCCATCTCGGCCAGAAAGCGCTCGCGGCGGGTCTGCTTGCGCTTGCCGGCGTATTCGAAATCGGAAAAGCTCATCTGGCTCATAGCGGTCTGTCGCAGTGGGTGGGCGAAGGCTATTTCAGCACAGGGTGGCGGGCGCTTGGAAACTTGATCGGAGGATCCTTAAAGGTGGGCCTTTTTCGTTTGGGGCGCATCGTGATGGGAGAATCCCGATGGAGGCAATTCCCCCGGCCTGCTCGCTGACCCGCTCCGTCTCATAACGGCAGGTTTTTTCTCCGGCAGGAAGCAACAGGGGTTGGCATCCGGGCCAGCCGGGAAATCGGGCCCGCTCTACTCCGGTTCGGACTCATCGCCAAGGTAGGCAACAGGCAAACCGGGGTGGAGTAAATGACGGCCTGCTCGCCTTGACTTAGCCTTGTGCACGCTCGTAGAGTCACGCCGTCGCTGTCAATCCAGCGACCGGGTTTGGCGACCTGGACATAATCTGGCGCAACAGCGCCCCGTACCGATTGCAGGCGCTTTTTTTGCGTCTGTGATTCGCGTTATGGCGGCTGTGCGTGGGAGGCCTTTGGGCCTGCCGGGTGCCAGGTTCCCGGTTCGCCAACCCGCGCACAGCTGCCACCCTTTCGTTTGGCGACGATTGGCGGTAGCTCCAAACAAACCTGGAGACACTTTCGATGACCTTCTTGAACCGGTACTGCCTCCGTGCAGCCGCTTTCATTGCCTTTCGCCTTGAACGCGACGGCCGCATCCCCGCCAGCCTTCTGGAAAGCACGGGAGGTGCGGAATGACTGCGGTCTCGCTGAAGCTGCTGCACGATGAGCTCATCCAGGTTGCACCAGACGACCGTCAGCACTGTCCTAATGCTGGCTATCGCCATCGATTGGAAGAGTTGCGCGAAACCCATCAGCATCTGAACCGCGTCATTGGTGAGCTGCGGGACATCGCCAGTGCCTTGGATCTGCTACTCCAGTTACTGAACACTGCTGAATCACAGCCTATTTATGCCGACCTGTTGCGCTGCTTGCTGTCTCCGCTGCACGAGAAAATGAAGCAGTCTTTGAGCGGTTTGGATGAGGTGGTGTAAGGATTTGAGGCTGGATTGGCTCACAGAGCAGTAACGGCGTACTTTCACTCCCCTGGGCAACGCGATGTCCTGATGGATTTGCGGCAGTACTGCAGCGGAGATAAACGCGGTGCTGCCGTAACCTTTCTCAGGACAATCGGCCTAGCAGGCACCGAAGAGACAAGTTCGGCTTTCCCGCCTAGGTTCAGGCTGCATACCGTCCCTTCACCAGCTTCGCTGGTTCCCACAAGCCCGCACAGGCTACCCTAGTCGGATCCTCCTCTTGGACATTTCCCATGACTCCCACCGACAGCCTATTGGCCTTCACCCTCGCCGCTACCCTGCTCACCGTGACGCCGGGCCTGGACACGGCGTTGATCCTGCGCACGGCCACGGTGGAGGGAAGCCGTCAGGCGGCGAAGGCTGCACTGGGGATAAACGCGGGCTGTCTGCTCTGGGGCGCGGCGGTGGCCTTCGGCTTGGGGGCGGTGCTGGCGGTGTCGGAAGTGGCTTATACGCTGCTCAAGTATTGCGGCGCGGCCTATCTATGCTGGCTGGGCATCAATCTGCTGCGGTCGCCGCGCGCAAGTTTTTCCGGGCCGGACGCGCGCCAGGGCGGCGGTAACTGGTTCGTGCGCGGCTTGCTGGGCAATGCCTTGAACCCCAAGGTGGGCATTTTCTATGTGTCCTTTCTGCCGCAGTTCATTCCGGCCGGTAGCCCACTGGTGGCCTGGACCTTCGGTCTGGTCGGCATTCACATTGCCCTGGGTGTGCTTTGGGCAGGCGCGCTGATCCTGGCCACCCGGCCCTTGGGCAAGGCCCTGCGTCGGCCAGCGGTGGTCCGCTGGATGGACCGGGCCACGGGCGCGGTGTTCCTGCTGTTCGCGGCGCGCCTGGCCTTCAGCAAACGCTAGTTGGCCCCACGCGCCGGATCCCATCCGAGGTACACTCCTTGCCTTGTGGACAGTTATTCGGAACCGGCCCCCTTGACACCCCACCACCGCGACACGTTGCTGGCTGTACTGGACTACTGGCATAAGGTTGAGTTCTTCATACCCTATGGCCTGGAGCAGTACCTCGGCGAACTGGAGCCTTGGCAGGTCAGGGCGCTGGCCCGTGCTGAACTGGCCGACCCCACGAATCCCGTGCTGTTGCGGGTAGACGTCGACCCGAGCATGGAGGTGGTCGGCTATAACCTGTTTCTCGGCGTGTTCGACAGGTCGGCCATCGGCCAGGTAGGGGACCTCTGCGAGGACCCGAAGGGGCCGCTTGCCCGCTTCGAGGACGAAGCCCGGGCGGACCTGGAAGGCCTGACCTGCTTCGCCAAGCTGCCGCTGGACGTGGGCGGCTATCCGCTCCTGGATGCTTTGTCGATTTCCACGGCGCCCTGGGCGCTGGGGCAGGCCTTGGGCCAGGGCCTGGGTGCCTTGAGCTATGATGCTTTCGATTCGGCGAAGCGCGCCTTGGTCATCGACCTGCAGAACTTTCTCAGCGCGCGCGGCGGTTTCGCCGGCCATGGGCTTCAACCGGCCGAAGTACTGACCCTTCATGCCCTGCTATGTACCTGGGCGGGCTTCACACCCGAAGCCGAGCAGCCGATCGCCATGCTTACGGCCAAGGTTCGTCCACGCAAGCAAAGCCAGAGTCCGGCGAAGGAGGCCGCTGTACAGGCGCCGCCCGAACCCAGCGAAGCCGAGGACGAAGACGAGTTGGCGCTGGATGACCTGGACATCCTCAACAGTTTCTACATCTCTGACCTGGAACGGGCCATCCAGGCGGTGCGTAGGGGTGAGGTGCCCGCCACGCTTGAGCGTTACCTCATTCCCCTGGCTGCGGAGCAGCGCATCGACCTGTATTCCGAGCAAGGTTGCGCGCTGGTCCAGGAGAGCCTGCGGCCCCGGTATATGAACGAGGGTCATTGGCTGGCTGCGCCGGCTCATGCCATGAGCCTGATGCAGCAGTTTGCGATCAACCAGATTCGCGATGGCCTGGCCAGCGAAGGCCTGTTTTCGGTCAATGGCCCGCCTGGCACCGGGAAAACCACCCTGCTACGAGACCTTTTCGCCGATAACCTGGTGCAGCGCGCCAAGGTCCTGGCCGGGCTGACCAGCGTAGACGCCGCCTTTTCCGGGGAAAGCCTCAGCGTGCATTTCAAGGGCGACGATCAAAGCGTGAAGCTGCGCCCGCTCATTGCCGCGCTGACCGGTTTCGAGATGGTGGTGGCCTCCACCAATAACGCGGCGGTGGAGAATATTTCTCTCGACCTGGTCAAGCGCCGGGCGCTGGATACAACCTGGAAACAGGTCGGCTACCTGCAGCCGGTAGCCCATAACCTCGCTATCCAGCAGGCCCGACGCGGCCCCGTCTCGCCCGAAGGCGAGGACATGCCCTGGGGGCTGTTCAGCTGCGCGCTGGGTAATGCCCGCAACCGTAACCGTTTCCTGGAACGGTTCGGCATGTACAGCCTGGAAACCGACAGCGCCGAGTTGCCGCTGCGCATCTGGGATTGGTTCAAGGGCGTTCCTGGACAGTCGTTCAGCCAAGCCCAGGAAGCGTTCCGCGTAGCGCAGCACCGGGTCACCGAGGCCCTTGCCAAACGAGAGGCCCTGGCCGAGCTGCTGGCCTTCTTCACCGCTCATACGGAGGCAAGCCATACCGCCGAGGCCCAGGAAGCGGAAACCCAAGCGGATCAAGCCCTGGCAGAAATCATCGCGGCCCAAGCGGCCCAGGCGCAACGCCAGCAAGCCGTGACCGAAGTTCTGCAGCAGTTGGCTACCGAGCAGGCGCTGATCGACCGTACCCGGCCGGGTTGGTGGGCACGTCTGCGTCGTACCCCCGAAGCCCGCGCCTATGCCCTGCGGCGCAGCGAAAACGCAGCTGCCCAGCTCGATGCCCATGCCCAGCTCAGGGCGTTCCAGCCGCAAGCTCAGGCCTTGACCGAACAACTGGCCAGCGCTCAGGCACGCCTGGAGAAAGCCCAGGCGGTGCTCGCGGAGCACCGTGAGACATGGACCAGGAAAGCAGCGGAACGTGATCGGCTCGTGGAGCAGCTGGGTACACCGCGGCTACCCGCCACGCCCCTGGCGCTCCGGGACGACCCAGCGCTACAGATTCACGGCCTGTGGCATGACGAGGCGTTGGCGACCTTGCGCTCGGCGCTCTTCGCGACGGCCCTGGCGCTCCATGAAGCCTGGTTGCACGAAGCCGGACAAGGCGCGCTGCGCAGCAACCTGGTGGCCGTGGGCAAGCTGTTGTCTGGCAAGAAGCCGGAAGATCGCAGCCAGACCCTGGCGATCTGGCAGAACCTGTTCATGGTGGTGCCGGTGGTCTCCAGTACCTTCGCCTCCTTCGCCAACCAGTTCACAGGGCTGGGCGCCGGCTCGCTGGGTTGGGTGTATATCGACGAAGCCGGGCAAGCCGTGCCGCAAGCGGCGGTCGGTGCCATCTGGCGCGCCCGACGTTGCGTGGTGGTGGGTGACCCGCTGCAGATCGAGCCGGTATTCACACTCCCTACCCGCCTGATCAATGCCCTTGGGCAACTGAGCCCAGTCACCGCAGGCAATGCCTACGCCCCTCACTGCGTATCGGTGCAACGACTGGCGGACCTGGCCAACCGCTTCGGCGCCAACGCTCCCTTCATGGAGGAAACGCTCTGGGTGGGCAGCCCCTTGCGTGTCCACCGGCGCTGCCATGAACCCATGTTCAGCCTGGCCAACCAGATCGCCTACGGGGGTCGGATGGTGTATGGCCTCAGGGACCGCAGCCCTGGCGGCACGCCCTTGATCGACCTCCCCAGCGGCTGGGTCGATATCCAGGGCGCGGTGCAACGCAAACAGGCGGTCCCCGAACAGGTTGAATTCATGGTGAAGGTAATCACTCATCTGTACCAGCGCGATCAGCAGTTGCCCCCACTCTATGTCATCTCCCCCTTCAAGGCCGTGCGACAAGCCCTGCGTGAGCAGCTGCTAGCCTTCGAATGGCCGAGCGGCGGGCCAAGGCGTGACGAGCTCAACCGCTGGGCAATGCGCAGCATTGGCACCGTGCATACGTTCCAGGGCAAGGAAGAAGGCTGTGTGTTCATGGTGCTGGGCGCCGACCGCGACAACGCCGGCAGCGCAAAGTGGGCCGCGTCCAAGCCGAACCTTTTGAATGTGGCACTGACCCGTGCCCAGCAGCATATCTACCTGGTCGGCGACAGAGCCCTATGGGGCGAACTGCCCTACTTCCAGCGCGCCGCCGTCGGGCCATGGGCGCTGCCCCGGCTGGCACGACAGGATTTTGCGATCATTCGCCAGCGGCCGAGGGTGGTGGACGGAGCTTAGCGCGTCCAATGCCGGGCGTAGTTGTCCCGCACATGCTGGCTGATATAGGTAGAAAGCCCCCTGCCCGCCTTGGCCAGGCGCTGCATCTCCCGCACCGCCTGAAGGCCCGGCTTGTGTGCGTCGTAGAGGTAACAGGGCGAATCGTCACCTGCGAACTGCACCGTGATGGTGTCGTCACCCAGTTCATAGGCGACCACCCCGGAGTGGCCGCTGAGGTTGTGGTAACGCTGCATGGCAAGCTCCTGTTTACGAGTTTGCTTGCTTCGAAAGCTCCCATGAGCCCCGGCTGGCGTTACGCTGCTCGGCATAAGCGAGGAACTGCTCGATGCGGTCACTCATCAGCAATTCGACCTTCGCGCGCAGTTCTTCTACAGGCCAATCCCACCAGGCGCTGGCCAGCAGTCGCTCGCGCACGTCCGCCTCGAAGCGCCAGCGTATGAAGCGGCAGGGGTTACCCGCGACTATGGCGTAGGGCTCCACGCTTTTGGTCACCAATGCGCCAGCCCCCACCACTGCCCCATGGCCGATGGTCACGCCGGAGAGGATCATCGCCCCCATGCCGATCCAGCAATCATTACCGATGACCACATCGCCCTTGGTCGGATGAATACCCGGGATGTTTTCCGCTTCCTTGAATACCTTCTGGAAGGGGTAAGAAGTCACCCAGTCGGTGCGATGAATGCCGCCCAGCAAAATGGTTACCTTCCCGGCGATGGAAGTATAAGCGCCGATGCGCAATTGCGCGGCGTCTTCGAAATCATAGACCTCAGGAACGCCATAGCTGCCCGGCCCCACGCTGTAGGTGGGGTAGCGCAAACGTATCTTCTCTGGGTAGCGTTGCACCCGATCCAGATTGTTCAAGTGCTTGCGGACACGGCGTTTACGCCATTTTTCCAGCCATTCCATAGCGTGTTCTACTCAATAGTGAAGCAACAGGCGCTTGACCCGCCGCAAGGTGGTGCCGTCGATCAGTCGCCAGGGGATTTCGCGCAGCAGGCGCCAGGCATCACGCTTGTCCTGGATCACGGCATATTTGAGTGCCTTGTTGATCAGCGTGACACGGCCACGGGCGTAGGCGGGATGACCCTTGTAGGGCTCGATAGTGCGCAGGTCGGATTCGAGCAACACTTTGTATCGGCGGGACAGGTTGTTCGGGTGGCGGCGGTAATAGGTCACCACCTCGGGAATGATATGTACCCCATAGCCCCGGCGGGCGATGCGTAGGGTGATCTGGAAATCCTGTACCCGAATGTCAGGGTCATACCCCTCGACAGCGCGCAGGGCCTCCATTCGATACAGGGAAACAGGCGCACCCACCACTTCGCCATTGGCCAGGATGCTGGCGAAGTCCAGTTGGCGAATACCCCTGGGCCGTTGCTGTTTCCTGAGAGTGCCGTGCTCGTCCATGTAATGGATGAGCGCGCCCACCAGGCCTACGTCCGGGTGCTGGTCGAGGTAGCGCGCACGCACACTCAATGAGTGCGGCAGCATTACGTCGTCCAGGTCCGGCGTGGCTACGTAGACGCCGCGCGCATGTTTCAAGCCGGTATTGAGCGCCCCGCTTACACCTTGGTTGGCCTGGGTAAACAGAGCGAAGCCATAGCGCGCTTGAAGCTGCCTGAGCATTTCCAGGCTACGGTCGGAAGAGCCGTCATCAACGATGATGACTTCGAGATTTGGATAATCCTGGGCATAGATGCTTTCCAGCGCCTGCTCCAGGTAGCGCTCCGCGTTGTAGCAGGGCGCGATCACGGAGATCAGCGGCGCCTGGGCCTCGGCGGTACGCGGTCGTTCGATCATGAGCGTCCCGTGAAACATAAGGTTTCAAAACGCTCATGATGCAGCAGGCCAGGCGGGCCTGTCACCCGGGTTGTTATCAGCGCCGATACAAAACCGGAGTAAACCCGGGAACTGGCAGCAGCCCCAGGCTCCTGTAACCCTTAGAAGATATTGATCGGGTATTCGACGAACAGCCGCACTTCATTGCCGTCGTCGTTGTAGCCGGACTCCCGCACATTGGTGGAAGTACGCAGGATGGAATTGCGCAAGCGCACCTTGAGGTCCTTGGCCGCGCCTTCCTGCACAACGTACTGGAGTTGGTTGAACCACTCACGCTCGACGCCTTCGCCGTCGTTGGTGCGGATATTGTCACCGCGCACGTAGGCGATCTTGTAGCTCAGTCCTGGGATGCCGTACGGGCCGAAGTCCAACCCGTAGGCCAACTGCCAGGAGCGCTCG
The DNA here is from genome assembly GCF_000826105.1 of Pseudomonas massiliensis. Taxonomy (GTDB): domain Bacteria; phylum Pseudomonadota; class Gammaproteobacteria; order Pseudomonadales; family Pseudomonadaceae; genus Aquipseudomonas; species Aquipseudomonas massiliensis. The sequence continues at coordinate 253,555 of NZ_CCYK01000005.1, forward strand.
TCTTCGGCGTTGAAGTCCGACCAGTAGGAATTGGCCAGGAAAATGGTATTGCCGCCATCGCCTACGCCGCCGTTGTTGGCGTAGCCGCCGTAGTTGTAGCCCGTGTCGCCGGTGCTGCGCTGGTGAGCCAGGGTGAGCGAGTGCGCGCCGAAGGCATAGGTGGCCGCCAGGCTCCAGATGGTATTGTCCTGGCCAGTGCCCAGACGATCGGCGAAGGCGCTGTCCAGCCGCGAGCGGTAGCCGTTGAAGTCCAGGGTCAGCGAACGGTCACGGTCGAAAGGTTGCACGAAGGTCATGCCCAGGTACTGTTTGCGCAATTCGTCCTTTACGTCCGAGGCATACAGCGAGGCGCTGAACTGATCGTTGAAGCGATAGCTACCGCCGAACACGTCCAGCTGCTTGAGGCCGCCGCTGTCCCGGCCTTCAGCGCTCTTGCGGGTTTGTGCGGTGAAGTGCCCGGCATTGAGTTCCAGCCCATCGAGTTCGCGGGAGGTGAGCAGGTATCCGGTGTAGCTTTCCGGCAACAGGCGGCTGTCGTCGTAGTTGAGCACGGGCAAGGCGGGCATCATTTCGCCGTACTTCAGCACGGTGTTGGAGACGCGGAACTTGATCGCCCCACCGGCGCGAGCCAGGTCATCGGCGGCATTGCCGCTACTGTCCTGCTTGAAGAAGTCGATACCGCCCGCGCCGCTGCGCCCGCGGCCGCCATCGAGCCGCAGCCCGTACAAGCCGAAAGCATCCAGGCCCACGCCCACCGTGCCCTGAGTAAAGCCCGAAGCGAAGTTGGCGATCACGCCCTGGCCCCATTCGGCTCGGTCTTCGGCGCCATGCTTGTAGTCACGGTTGATATAGGCGTTACGCAGCAACAGGTTCAGGTGGCTGTCCTCGACGAACCCCTTGCTCTCGGCCTGCTCGCTGGCCATGACAGGGGTAACGGCGCAAAGACCCAGCGCCAGGACGCCGATGCGGTAGTCAAACATCTTCTTTTCCTTGTTCCTTGAAGTATCGCCGCGGGCGCTGCCAGGGTAGCGAGCACCAGGCACGGCCCTTCGAAAGCCAGCCCGTACAGCGGAGCGGGATCCTAAAGAGCGAGGTTGGAAGCTGTCAAACTACGAAATGGAGTGATGACATGAGCAGGTTTCACCCAGGCATCCTGCCTGAGGCGAAGGGTGAAAGCCTGGATCAGGCTTTAAGGATGCCCAGTAAGGCTTCCAGTTCGGCGTCGCTGATGAGCCCCGCTGGATAGCGTTGCGCGATCAGTTGGCGGGGGTCTGCGCTCCTGCCATCTCGACAGGCTCGGACCCTGGACGATTGGCCCAGGCTTTGTGAAGACACATGGTGGTTACCCTGGGGTACTGCCCCTCTGACTGCATTCATCGCAACATCCCCCGGTTCAAGCGAGCGGCACAGCTTAAGGCTTTTTTATGACAGATCAGCGACCCTCACAAAGGAAGCATCTGCTGAATTAAAAGATACAAAAGCTATGCCAGCGCACCGGCAAGTAGCAGGCTGGATACACAAAAGCCCAGCGGCGGGCCGCTGGGCTTCAGGGGTCTCGCCGGCTCAAGCGTGACGAGGAGCCGGTTGCTGCTGGGTCAGGCAGTGAATATTACCGCCTCCCAAGAGCAGTTCCCGTCCGGGCACCATCACCACTTCATGCTCAGGGAAGACTTGTTGCAGAATTTCCCGGGCCGCGTCATCCGTGGCTTCGCCGAAGCTCGGAGCAATGATCCCACCATTGACGATGAGGAAATTCACGTAAGAACCTGCCAGGCGAACCGAGGGGTCGCGCGGCTGGCTGCCAGCGGCGACGTCCACGCCTTCACATTCTTCAGCCGACGCGAACAGCGGGCCGGGAATCGGCATCTTGTGCACCACGAAGGGCCTCCCCTTGGCATCAGTGGTGCTCTCCAACACTTTCAACGCTTCCTGACAGCGGCTGTAGTTGGGGTTCTGTGGGTCATCCGTCCACGCCAGTAACACTTCACCGGGGCGAACGTAACAGCAGAAGTTATCCACATGGCCGTCGGTTTCGTCGTTGAAGAGGCCGTGGGGCAGCCAGACCACCTTGCTGACGTTCAGGTAATCGGCCAGCACCGCCTCGATCTCGCCGCGCCCCAGGTGGGGGTTACGGTTAGGATTGAGCAGGCACTCTTCAGTGGTAATGACCGTACCTTCGCCATCCACATGGATGGAGCCGCCCTCGAGCACGAAGCCCTCGGTGCGGTAACGGCCGCAGCGCTCCATTTCCAGCACCTTGCTGGCAACCTGGTCGTCGCGGCTCCAGGGGCTGTAGAGCCCGCCGTCGAAACCGCCCCAGGCATTGAAGCCCCAGTCCACGCCGCGCACTTCGCCGGCGTCATTGATCACGAAGCTGGGGCCTGTGTCACGCATCCAGGCATCGTCGGTGGTCATTTCCACCACACGGATATTAGGCACATCCAGGCGAGCCCGGGCATTCTCATATTGGCCGGCCGACACCGCCACGGTAACCGGTTCGAAGCGAGCGATGGCGCGGGCAAGCGCCACGTGGGCGGCCTGGGCCGGCTTGCCGCCGAGGCGCCAGTTGTCCGGGCGCTCGGGCCAGATCATCCAGACCTGGCTTTGCGGTGCCCACTCGGCCGGCATATGGAAACCGTCGGCCCGCGGTGTGCTGTTCAGGGTGGTCATGGTCGTCAGGACTCCAGTGAACCATCGAGTGTTTTGATCGGGCCGTAGAGGTTGGGCCGGCGATCACGGAAGCTGCCCCAGGCGCTGCGAACATGCTCCAGGGCGTCAAGGTCGAAACGCTGGACCAGTATGCCTTCCTCGGTTTCATTGAGCTCGCGAACTTTGGCGCCGAACTGGTCGGCGATGAACGACGAGCCGTAGAAGGTGATGTCATAGCCGTCCTGTTCTTCGCGGCCGATACGGTTGCTGGCCACCAGCGGCATCAGGTTAGCCCCGGCATGGCCTTGCTGCACACGTTGCCAGTGATCGCGGGAACTGATGGTCGCATCATGGGGCTCGCTACCGATGGCCGTCGGGTAGAACAGGATCTCCGCGCCCTGCAGCGCCATGGCCCGGGCACACTCCGGGAACCATTGGTCCCAGCAGATACCCACGCCGATTTTGGCATAGCGGGTTTGCCACACCTTGAAACCAGTGTCCCCCGGGTTGAAATAATACTTTTCGTGATAACCGGGGCCGTCGGGGATATGGCTTTTCCGATAAATCCCGAGGTTGCTGCCATCGGCATCCAGGATGGCGATGCTGTTGAAACGCGCACGCCCGGCCAGCTCGTAGAAGCTGATCGGCAATACCACTTGCAGTTCTTTGGCGACTTTCTGGAAGTGAAGGATGGCTGGGTTGGTATCCGCGGGGGTGGCCAGCTGCAGGTAGTCAGGGTTGGGCTTCTGGCAGAAGTACGGGGTTTCGAACAGCTCCTGGATCAGAATGATCTGGGCCCCCTCCGCCGCCGCCTGGCGAACCAGGCGCTCGGCATTGGCAAGGTTGGCCTGGCGATCCCAGGAACAGGCCATCTGAGTGGCGGCGACAGTGACGATGCGGCTCATGAGAACTCCGTGCAAGAGGTGAACCCGAGAATGACGGAGCCTTTATATCCGATAAATATCGACTTAAAAAGTGGAAGAAACGTAAAATTCCCAGATTCTTCCATTTAAATCCGGATTTAAATCGATTACTGAGGGCGGTTGCGCCTTTACGCAAAGGCGCTTGAAGGACATGGGCGAAGCTCCCGAAGCGGCTTGAGGGCCTCGGGAGCCTGACCCATCGAAAGGTGGGTGAACCTAGAGATCTTCGGCCAGCACCTTAGCCACGCTGTCGACAAAGAAATCGACGCTGCGCCTGGTGGTGCACATGGGCGGCTTGATCTTCAGGATGTTCAGGTAATCCCCGGTGGGCTGCATGAAGATACCCAGCTCACGCAGGCGCTCGCAGAGCAAGGCGGTTTCCTCTGTAGCCGGCTCCAGGGTGTCCCGGTCGCGTACCAGCTCCAGGCCCAAGTAGAAGCCGGAGCCGTGTGCGGCGCCCGCCAGTGGGAAGCGCGCCACCAGTTCATCGAGCCGCTGGCGGAAGTAACCACCGGTGGTGCGGGCGTTTTCCCACAACCCTTCTTCTTCCATTACGTCCAGTACCGCCATGCCGATGGCGCAGCTGACCGGGCTGCCGCCAGCGCTGGAGAAGAAATAGCCTTCGGCTTCCAAGGCCTCGGCGATTTCGCGCCGAGTGATCACCACACCCAACGGCTGACCGTTGCCCATGCCCTTGGCCATGGTGATGATGTCCGGGACCACGCCCTGCTCTTCGAAGCCCCAGAAGTGAGTGCCCAGACGGCCATAGCCCACCTGCACCTCGTCGGCGATGCACACCCCGCCGCGGGCACGTACTTGTTGGTATACCTGCTCAAGATACCCCGGTGGCAGGGAAATCCCACCGGCGTTGCCATACACCGGTTCGCAGATGAAACCCGCCACCTGCCGGCCCTGTTCATCCAGCCGCGCCAAGGTATCGGTCACGCTGCGCAAGTAGTCAGCGGTGCTGCCCGGGCCTCGATAGACGCCGCGATAGGTATTGGGCGCCACCACCGGGTGCACCCAGCCTGGGCGGGTTTCCAGGGCCTTGGGGTTGTCGGCGATGGAGGTGGAGATGGCATCCGTGGCCACCGTCCAGCCATGGTAGGCCTCCAGCACGCTGAGCAGGTCACGCCCTCCGCTGTAGGCCCAGGCCAGGCGAATGGCGAGGTCGTTGGCCTCGCTGCCACTGTTGACCAGGAACACACGGTCCATGGAGGACGGCGCCAGGGCCAGCAGCCGCTCGGAGAACTCGGCCAGGGCCCCATAGTGGAAACGCGAATTGGTGTTGAGCAGAGACCATTGCCGACGGGAAACTTCCGCCATGCGGGGGTGACCATGGCCGAGCACCGCTACGTTGTTGAGCATGTCCAGGTAGGAGCGGCCCTGCATGTCGATCAAATGGTTGCGCCAGCCGCGCTCGATGCGCGGCGGTGCTTCGTAGTAATGCTTCTGCGAGCGAGCGAAACTGGCGTCCCGGCGCGCCAGCAGCGCCTGAGCGTCTTCCAGCTCAGGCGCATCGCAGGCCCAGCCCAGAAGAACCGCTGGCGACGGACACAATGCCTGCCATGCCTGGGCACGAGCCGGAGTGGTGAAGGCCGGCGGGGTAAGCCCCGGCTGGCTCAGTTGCACTGTGACCACGCCGCACGCTCGGCCCAAAGGCTGGCCCGCCGTGACGGTCGCGGGCGCGGTGTCCAGGCCCACGCCTTCGAGCCAGAGCGTCCAATGCTCGCCTTGCAAGCACCAGGCGGGGCCTTCGCTGACCCAATGCCCGGCGAAGGGAGCCTGCAAGGCCTGTTCTTCCGCCAGCTGCAATCGTACATGCAAGGCAAAGGTTTCAGGCGCTTCGGCCACATCCGGGCGAGTCTGCGCCAGGCAGTATTCACCGTAGCGAGAAGCCGCCGCCGCGAAACCAGGCAAGGCCGCGGCCAACTGTTTGTCCACCGCCCCTGATGCTTCCCAATTGCCAGCCTCCCATAGGGGGCTCAGCACGCCCAGATCCAGAACGTTGACCCGCGCCGCTGGTAGATTGGGAAATAGCCTGGCGGCGTCCGTGAGTCGAGGCGGGGATGTCGCCACGCCGGCCGCGGCCAGGATGGCGCTTTCCATCAAGGCTGCCGGTACCGAGGTCGCCACGTCGAAGATGCCCCATTCATGGCTCGCGTTGGCTTGCAGGTAGGGGTTGTCCGGGTTGAGGCGGATCTGCTGCGCCGTACTGAGCACCAGAACGGCTGCTCGGTTGAGAATCAAGGGCCAGAGCGCGCGCAGTTCGGCCTCGGTAAGCGGGTTTTCCCTTTGATAGGCCGTCACCACTGGCAGAATGCCAAACGGATCACCCTCGCAGTGGTGCAGCAAGCCGGCGCAGGTAACGCTTAGTTCAGCGATTCGCCAGGTATGGCTGAGGTCGCCGAAGTCGATGATCCCCTTCAAGGCCCAGCCTCGCTGGGGTGTGCGCTGCCAGAGCGTATTGTCGTCGGTCAGGTCCAGGTGTACCGCCTGGGCCGGAAGCTGAGCGGCGAACTGGCCAAGACGAGCTTGCGCCTCGCTCGCGGCCTGCCTGACCTGGGCCAGACGCTCGGGCTGCTCACTCAAGACAGGAAGCAGCTGCTGGATGAGCGCACTGGCCTGCCGCGGGTCCCACTGCAAGGTACGCGTCAGGCCGGGATGGGTGAAGCCGGCCAGGGCGCGGTCAACCTGGGCACAAAGGTGGCCCATGGCGACTCGCAGCTCTGGGCCCAGATAAGGACGCCGGGTCAGAGGCTCGCCTTCCAGATACTCCAACAGCCTTACATGCAAGGCTTGCTCACCGATGTTCAGGCTGAGCAACCCTTGACCGTCGCGGGCTGGCACTACCCTGGGCACAGGCAGCCCCTCACGAGCCAGATGCTCCAGCGCCGCATGCTGGGCCTGGAGCTCATCGCTGGCATAGCTACCGTGGCATACCTTCAATACGAAGCGCCCCTGGGGGCTGTCTACGCGCAAGTTCAGGTCTTGCTGGCTGCCGAGGAGCTCGAGCGCCCCCTCGATGCCGTAGTGTGTCGCCAGCAGATGACTGGCATCGCTGGCCGATAGTTCGGGATTGGGCAGGCTGGAGCGCTGGATCAACTCGTGGAGTGACATCAGGGTGGCCTCGGCGTTCTTTTGGGCGCCACTATCGCTACGATCCCCCACGCTTGGCAACCCCGGGGGCGGACAGCGGAACGCCGCCATCCCCCGTACTGACATAACTAATCCGTATTCGGGCTTGCGCCAGGCAGCGTATCCCCACAAAGTATGCTCATTTCTTATTGGCGGCTTAAGGATAAAGGCCCGTAAACATGCGAATCCTCATCACTGGAGGGGCCGGCTTCATCGGTTCGGCCCTGGTACGACACCTCATCGAAAATACCGAGCACGACGTGCTCAATGTGGACAAGCTGACCTACGCCGGCAACCTGGAATCCCTGGCCAGCATTGCCACCAATACCCGCTACGAGTTCGTACAGGCCGATATTGCCGACCAGCCCACCATTTCCAAGGTACTGGCGCGTTTCCAGCCCGAGGCGATCATGCACCTGGCGGCCGAATCCCATGTAGACCGCTCCATCGACGGGCCTTCGGCATTCATCCAGACGAACATCGTCGGAACCTACGCCTTGCTGGAAGCCACCCGCGCCTACTGGTCGGCCCTGGATGCTTCTGCCCGGGCAACGTTCCGCTTCCACCATATTTCCACCGACGAGGTCTACGGCGACCTTCACGGGGTGGACGACCTCTTCACCGAAACCACGCCCTATGCGCCCAGCTCGCCCTACTCGGCCAGCAAGGCCGCGTCGGACCACCTGGTTCGCGCCTGGCACCGCACCTATGGGCTGCCGGTGGTGGTCACCAACTGCTCCAACAACTACGGCCCCTATCACTTCCCCGAGAAGCTGATTCCCCTGGTGATCCTCAACGCACTGGAAGGCAAGCCTTTGCCCGTGTATGGCGACGGCCTGCAAGTGCGTGACTGGCTTTATGTGGAAGACCACGCCCGGGCGCTGCTCGAGGTGGTGACCCGTGGCGAGGTGGGTGAAACCTACAACATCGGCGGCCACAACGAACAGAAGAACATCGACGTGGTGCGTGGCATCTGCGCCCTGCTCGAGGAACTCGCGCCGAACCGCCCGGCGGGCGTGGCCGATTACGCCGATCTGATCACCTTCGTGAAGGATCGCCCCGGCCACGACCTGCGCTACGCCATCGATGCCAGCAAGATCGAGCGCGACCTGGGCTGGGTACCGAAAGAAACCTTCCAGACCGGCCTGCGCAAGACCGTGCAGTGGTACCTGGAAAACCTGGAGTGGTGCCGCCGCGTGCAGGATGGCAGCTACCAGCGCGAGCGTCTGGGCAACAGCGAACCGAAGGACCTGATCGCATGAAAGGCATCGTTCTGGCGGGAGGGTCCGGCACCCGGCTTCACCCGATCACCCTCGGGCTGTCAAAGCAGCTGTTGCCGATCTACGACAAACCGATGATCTACTACCCCATTTCCGTGCTGATGCTGGCCGGCATCCGGGAAGTGCTGATCATCTCCACTCCGCTGGACCTTCCCCAGTACCGTCAGTTGCTGGGCGACGGTAGTCAGTTCGGCATCCATATCAGCTATGCCGAGCAGCCTTCGCCCGACGGGCTGGCCCAGGCCTTCCTGATTGGTGAATCCTTTATCGGCAAGGATCCGGTGTGCCTGATCCTGGGAGACAACATCTTCCATGGCCAGCACTTCTCCGGCCAACTGCAACGGGCGGTCGCCCGCCCGAGCGGGGCCACGGTGTTCGGCTACTGGGTCAAGGACCCGGAGCGCTTCGGAGTCATCGAATTCGACGAGGCCGGCCGCGCGTTGTCCATCGAAGAGAAGCCGAAGGCGCCCAAATCCAGCTACGCGGTCACTGGCCTGTACTTCTATGACAACGACGTGGTGGAGATCGCCCGCAACGTCAAGCCCTCGCCCCGGGGCGAGCTGGAAATCACCGACGTCAACAATGCCTACCTGGCCCGTGGCGACCTGCATGTGGAGCGGTTCGGCCGAGGCTTCGCCTGGCTCGACACCGGCACCCACGACAGCCTGCTGGAAGCGTCCCAGTACGTACAGACGGTGGAACACCGCCAGGGCCTGAAAGTAGCGTGCCTGGAAGAGATCGCCTTCATGAACGGCTGGATCGACGAACAACAACTGCTGGTACGAGCCAATGCCTTCGGTAAAACCGGATATGGCCAGTACCTCTTCGCATTGGCGCGGGAAGCTCGATGAACACGGTAACCACTTCCATCGCGGATCTTCTGATCTTCGAGCCCAGGGTCTTCGGCGATGACCGCGGGTTCTTCCTCGAAAGCTTCAACGAGCGGGCTTTCGAGGAAGCCACCGGTCGCCGGGTCACCTTCGTCCAGGACAATCATTCTCGATCCGAGCGCGGCGTATTGCGCGGCCTGCACTACCAGATCCAGAATCCCCAGGGCAAGCTTGTGCGGGTGGTCAACGGCGAGGTGCTGGACGTGGCCGTGGATATTCGTCGCCAGTCGCCTACCTTCGGCCAGCATGTAACCGTCCTGCTGTCAGCGGAAAACAAGCGGCAGTTGTGGATCCCCGAAGGCTTCGCCCACGGTTTCGTGGTACTCAGCGAATCGGCGGACTTCCTCTACAAGACCACCGACTACTACACCCCGAGCGCCGAGCGGTGCATCGCCTGGAATGACCCGACCCTGGCCATCGACTGGCAGCTCCAGGGGCAGGAGCCACGACTCTCGGCCAAGGACCAGCAAGGCAAGCTGCTGCCGGAGGCGGACCTGTTTCCATGAGCGATCTTTTGAGAGTGCTGCTGATCGGCGCCAATGGTCAGGTCAGCACTGAGCTGCAACGCCGCCTGGCGGGCAAGGTCCAGCTCAGTGTGCTGGGCAGCGCCGCCCTTGACTTGACCGACCCGAGCGCCATCCGGGAGCAGGTGCGGGCCTATCAGCCGGACTTGATCATCAACCCGGCCGCCCACACCGCGGTGGACAAGGCCGAAAGCGAACCGGAACTGGCCTTGGCGATCAACGCCACGGCGCCTGGCGTGCTGGCCGAGGAAGCTGCTCGTATCGGAGCGCCGCTGATCCATTACTCCACAGACTACGTATTCGATGGCAGCAAGCCCGCGCCGTACGTGGAAACCGACCCTACCGCCCCCCTGGGTGTGTATGGGCAAAGCAAGCTGGCCGGCGAACAGGCCATCCAGGCGGTGGGGGGCGAGCACCTTATCTTGCGCACCAGCTGGGTCTATGCCGCTCATGGCCGTAATTTCCTACTCACCATGCAGCGCCTGTTGCAGGAGAAACCTGAGCTGAAAGTGGTCGCCGACCAGATAGGCGCGCCAACCTGGGCCGGCACCATCGCGGACAGCACCGTGCGGCTGATCGAGCGCTGGCAGGCCGGCCAGCCCGGAGCCTGGGGCTTGTACCACCTTACCGCCAGCGGTGAGACCTCCTGGTTCGGCTTCGCCGAGGCCATCGGCGAGACCTTGCGCCAGGCCGGCAAACCGTGCGCGAACCTGGTCCCAATTCCCTCCAGCGAATATCCGACACCGGCGCGCCGGCCACTCAACTCGCGCCTGAGCTGCGAACGCCTGGCCAGTGAGTGGGGCGTGCGCCAGGCCCCCTGGCACGACGGCCTGCTGGAGTGCCTGCGCGGGGCGTAACGGGTGCATGGCCGGGTGGGTTAACATGGCGGCATGATCAAGCCCGCCCTTCCCCCTCGGCCACGCTGGCGTAACCTCGCCCTGGTCGCCCTTTGCCTGGCCCCCCTGTTGTTGCCCCTGCAGCAACTGGCGGACCGTTATTACCGCAGCGAACTGGTCAGCCAGAACCGGCAAACCCTCGACCTTTATGTGGCCAACCTTTTGGGCACCTTGAGTCGCTATGAAGCCTTGCCGCCGATCCTTGGCGACTTGCCCGCGCTGCGCCAGTTGTTGGCCAACCCGGCGGACTTGACCCTGCGCAACGCGGCGAACCGCCTGCTCAAGACCATCAGCACGCAGACCGGCGCTGAAGTGATGTACCTGATGGACCCGGCGGGCAACACCCTGGCGGCGTCCAACTGGGAGCAGAAAGACAGCTTCGTGGGCCGCAACTTCGCTTTCAGGCCTTATTTCAACGACGCCATCGCCGGGCGCCTGGGCCGTTTCTTCGGCCTGGGCACTACCTCGGCCAAGCGAGGCTACTTCTTCGCCGCCGGCGTGCGTGACCACGATCAGACCTTGGGCGCCCTGGTCGTCAAGGTCGATCTGGACCACACCGAAACGCTCTGGGGCCGCACGCCCGAGCAACTGGTAGTGACAGACCAATATGGCGTGGTCATCCTCACTTCCAAGCCTGACTGGCGCTACCGCTCTACCCGGCCCCTGACCGATGCCGAACGCGCCGCCATCAGCGCGAACCAGCCTTACCCCACAGGCAACCCGGGCCCCCTGGACCTGGCCAGCCCCGCCTGGCTCAGCCAAAGCCGCTACATCAGCGAAACCGGCTGGACCGTGAATCTGCTCGCGCCGCGCAGCCTCATAGACCGCCCGGTGCGGACGGTGGTGGCGGTAGGCGGAGCTGCCTTGCTGGCGCTGATCCTGATGCTCGGGCTGATGATGCAGCGGCGCCGCAACTACCTGGATCGCCTGGGCTTCGAGGCCCAGGCCCGGCAGGAACTGGAAGCACGTGTCAGCGAGCGCACCAGCGCCTTGCAGAAGCTCAACAGCCGCCTGCGCCAGGAAGTACTGGAACGCGAGCAGGCGCAGCAAAAACTCGTGCAGGCGCAGGATGAACTGGTCCAGGCCAGTAAGCTGTCGGCCCTGGGAACCATGAGTGCCAGCATCAGCCATGAGTTGAACCAGCCCCTGGCCGCCATTCGCAGCTATGCCGACAACGCCGGCGTGCTACTCGACCATGCCCGGGTCGACGAGGCCCGGGGCAACCTCAAGGCTATCAGCGAGCTGACCACCCGCATGGCATCCATCATCGCGCATCTGCGCGCGTTCGCCCGGCGCGACCGTCACGCCCCGGAAAGCGTCGCCTTGCAGCCTGCCCTGGAGGACGCCCTGGCCCTGCTTGCCAAGCGACGCCGCGCCATGGCGGTGGAGCTGATCCGCGATCTGCCAGACGCGCCCTTGTGGGTCCAGGCCGGAGAAACCCGGCTGCGCCAGGTGCTGGGCAATGTACTGGCCAATGCCCTGGATGCACTGACGGAAAAGGCCAACCCGAGACGCATCTGGCTCAGCGCAGACAAGTCCATCGACGGCATCAGCCTGTATATCCGCGACAATGGCCCAGGCTTCACCAGCGAGGCACTGGCGCATGCCCGCGAGCCCTTCTTCACCACCAAGACCCGTACCCAGGGCCTGGGCCTGGGCCTGGCCATCTGCGATACCCTCATGCGGGCGCTGGGCGGCGAGCTGCTGCTGGCCAATCATCCCCAGGGCGGCGCGTTGCTGACCTTGCGCCTGCGCCCCGCCACCCCCGGGGTAAGCCCGCAACCGCTAGAGGATCTGGCATGACCCTGCCTGACGTACTGAATGCACAAACCGATGTGGTTCTGGTGGATGACGACCCCCATCTACGTCAAGCCCTGCACCAGACCCTGGACCTCGCAGGCCTGCGCGTCCTGGCGCTGGAAGACGCCAGCGGCCTGGATGGTCGCATCGGGCGAGACTGGCCGGGCGTCGTGGTCAGTGACATTCGCATGCCAGGCGTGGATGGCTTGACCCTGCTCAAGCGGCTGCACGCCGCCGACCCGGAATTGCCCGTGCTGCTGATCACCGGGCATGGCGATGTTCCCCTGGCGGTGGAAGCCATGCGAGCCGGGGCCTACGACTTCCTGGAAAAGCCTTTCCCGAGCGACGCGCTGCTCGATAGCGTACGCCGCGCCCTCGGCCATCGCCGGCTGGTGCTGGACAACCGCAGCCTGCGCCTGGCCTTGAGCGACCGTCAGGCCCTGGGCGCTCGCCTTTTGGGAAGCAGTCCCGCCATGACGCGCCTGCGCGAGCAGATCGGTGCCTTGGCCGGGACCCGCGCCGATGTACTTATCCTGGGCGAGACAGGCGCGGGCAAGGAGGTGGTGGCGCGGGCGCTGCATGACCTTTCCAGCCGTCGCACAGGCCCTTTCGTGGCCATCAATGCTGGCGCCCTGGCCGAGTCGGTGGTTGAAAGCGAACTGTTCGGCCATGAGCCCGGCGCTTTCACCGGCGCGCAAAAACGCCGTATCGGCAAATTCGAGTTCGCCAATGGCGGCACGCTCTTCCTCGACGAAATCGAGAGCATGAGCCTGGAAGTACAGGTCAAGCTGCTACGCCTGCTGCAGGAACGGGTAGTGGAACGCTTGGGTGGCAACCAACAGATTGCCCTGGACATCCGAGTGATCGCCGCCACCAAGGAAGACCTGCGCCTGGCCGCGGATCAAGGCCGCTTCCGTGCCGACCTGTACTACCGCCTGAACGTCGCCCCGGTTCGCCTACCACCGCTACGCGAGCGCGGCGAAGACATCATCATGCTGTTCGAGCATTTCAGCGGCGCCGCCGCCCAGCGCCACGGCCTGCCGCCCCAGGCGTTGCAGCCGGCGCAACGCAGTGCCTTGTTGCGACATGGCTGGCCTGGCAATGTGCGAGAACTGCAGAACGCGGCGGAGCGCTTCGCCCTGGGCCTGGACCTGGCCCTCGATCCACAGGCCGAGACCGAAGCAATGGCCGCCGAAACCTCAGGTAGCGGAAGCGGCGCCTTGAGCGAGCAGGTCGAGGCGTTCGAACGCCAGGTGATCAGCGCCGAGATCGCCCGGGGCCATGCCTCGTTGCGCAGCCTGGCCGAAGCCTTGGGCATTCCTCGAAAAACCCTGCATGACAAACTGCGCAAGCACGGCCTGGCCGTGGGCACCGGGGAAGACAGCGATTGAAACCGCTTGTTGGAGGCAGCGCCAGCTGCCGAAGTATTCCCCAGCTGGCGCTGGGTCCCACCGACCGCCTGCGCAAGACCTGTTGGAGGCAGCGCCAGCTGCCGAACGACTCCCCAGCTGGCGCTGGGTCCCACCGGCCGCCTGCGCAAGACCTGTTGGAGGCAGCGCCAGCTGCCGAACGACTCCCCAGCTGGCGCTGGGTTACCAGGCTCCTGTACAGGTCATGTTCAGGCCCGGCACAGCGAGAGCAGCGCCGAGCGCCAGGGCGCCTGCCCCGGCAAAGCCAGGAAATGGCTATTGAGCAAGCTCTCTCGGGCTGGATAGCGAAAGGGTTCGCCCAGGGTATTGATCACTTCGCCACCCGCCCCTTCCAGTACGCCTTGGGCGGCGGCGGTATCCCATTGCGAGGTGGGCGCCAGGCGGGGATAGCAGTGGGCCGTACCCTCAGCCAACAGGCAGAACTTCAACGAGCTGCCGATGCTGGTCAGCGCCAACGGCCCGACGACGCTCTCCAGGCCCGCCAACAAGGCCTGTTGCTCCGGGCTTGAATGACGTCGGCTGGCCACTACGGTGAAAGGCTCGCCCGCGGCGGGCTCCGCCTGGGCGTGGATCCTCACCGGCGCCTGCCCGGGCTCGCTGCGCCAGGCGCCAAGGCCCGCGCCGCCCCACCAGCAACGCCCGGAGACCGGCATGGCGACCACGCCGAATACCACCTCGCCGTGGTCGATCAGGGCGATGTTCACCGTGAACTCCTCGCTGCCGGAAATGAATTCCTTGGTGCCATCGAGGGGGTCGACAAGCCACCACCGCCCCCACTGTTCGCGTACTGCTAGGGGCAGGTTGCAGTCTTCCTCCGACAGCACCGGCACGCTGGAATCGAGGCGGGTCAGGCCGTCCAGAATCACATGGTGGGCTGCCAGGTCTGCCGCGGTCACCGGCGAGTCATCAGCCTTGGCTGTCACCTCTACCCCGGAACGCCAGAACGGCAGAATCGCCTCGCCTGCTTCCCGAGCCAATGCCACAACGCTTTGCAACCATGGATGCGGGTAGCTCACAGGGCAAATACTCCCCGCTGGATCAACAGATCTCGTGCCAGGTAGAGCGCCGCCAACGCACGCCCCTCACTGAAATCCGGATGGCCGGCCAGCTCCGCCAATCCTCGCAGGTTCACGCGATCTACCCTAAGGGGCTCCGGCTCATCACCTTCGAGGCGCTCTTCGTAGAGGTCGGTGGCGAGCACCACCTGGATCTTCTGGCTCATGTAGCCCGGCGACAGGGACAGCTCGGTGAGGTATTCAAGCTGCCGCGCACCGAAACCGGCCTCTTCCTTCAGTTCCCGATTGGCCGCCGCCAGTACATCTTCACCAGGCTCGATCAGGCCCTTGGGCAGCGACAGCTCGTAGGTTTCAGTGCCGCCGCAATACTCTTCCACCAGTACCGCATGCTCGGCATCGAGCATGGCCACGATCATCACCGCCCCGTGGCCGGTGCCATGCCCCACCAGGCGCTCGTAGGTCCGCTGCGCGCCATTGGCAAAACGCAACTGCACCTGCTCGACACGGAATATACGGCTGCTGGCAACGATCTCGCGGCCTAGTACGGTGGGTTTATGGCGCATAGGGGCGGCTCCTTGGCTTGAACGGGGTACTATACCTTGGCTCGGCGAAACGCCGAGCCTGTTTTCCGCCGCCCGGGAGCCTGCTCATGCCTGTTTTAGCCTGGTCCGACATCGACACCGTTCTGCTCGACATGGACGGCACCCTGCTGGATCTCCACTTCGATAACCACTTCTGGCTTCACCATCTGCCCCAGCGTTACGCCGAGCTGCATGGCACCGATCTGGCCGCAGCCCAGGCAAGGCTGCAGCCATTGTTCCAAGCCCATGCCGGACAGTTGAACTGGTACTGCCTGGACTTCTGGCAGCGGGAGCTCGAGCTGCCAATCGTCGAGCTCAAGCAGGAAGTGGCCGAATTGATTGCCTTGCGGCCCCATGCCGATACTTTCCTGGCTGCCGTTCACGCGGCAGGCAAACGGTTAGTACTGATCACTAACGCTCACCGGGACTCACTCACGCTGAAACTGGAGCGCATCGCCCTGGCGCCCTGGTTCGACCGCCTGATCAGCTCCCATGATTACGGCCATCCAAAGGAAGCCCGTGCTTTCTGGGAGGCGCTGGAGGCGGATATCGGCTTTACGCCGGCCAATGCGCTGTTCATCGACGATACCTTGCCGATTTTGCGCAGCGCGCGGGCGTATGGCATCGGCCATCTGCTGGCAGTGTGCGAGCCGGACAGTCGCAAAGGCCGCAAGGATACGGAAGAGTTTGCCGCGGTGGACGACTTTCGCGAGCTGCTTGTGGGGCTGGCGGCCTCGCCCGCTTCCCAGGGGGCCTGAATGGATATCAAGCAGCTGAAATTCCTCGTGGCTCTGGACGAAACCCGTCACTTCGGCCAGGCCGCGGCGCGCTGCCACATTACCCAGCCCACCCTATCCATGCGCTTGCGCAGCCTCGAAGAAGAGCTGGATCTGCCTTTGGTGAACCGAGGCCAGCGCTTCGAAGGGTTTACACCGCCGGGTGAGCGTATCCTGGCTTGGGCGCGCACCGTGCTGGCGGCGTATGACGGCCTGCGCGCCGAAGCTGCCGCGTGCCGAGGGCACCTGGTCGGCACCCTGCGCCTGGGCGTTGTACCGCTGTCGAGCTTCGATCCGATTCCCCTACTGCGCGACCTGCATGGGCTGCACCCAGAGCTTCGCTTCGAGCTCAGCTCGCTGAGTTCCGACCAATTGCTAGAGCAATTGGCCAGCAACCGGCTGGACCTGGGTGTGTCCTACCTGGATCGCCTCGACCCGACGCGCTTCGAATCCTTGGTGCTCAATGACACCCGCATGGGCTTGCTTCATGACCCACGTCATTTCGACTTCGATGATGCGCCGCTGAGCTGGGAGGCAGTGAACGCATTGCCTCTTGGGCTGTTGACCGTGGGCATGCACTTTCGCCAGTCCATCGATCATGCCTTCCATAGCCGAGGCCTGCACCCTGAGCCCCTGCTGCAGACCGATGCGGTGCACCAGCTTCTGCAAGCGGTTCAGGGCGGCCTTTGCTGCGCCATCATGCCGCTGCATGGCGGCCTTGAAGGCCTGACCGACCATTTGCGGCTGCAGCCGATAGAGCAGGCCCAGACCCTGGCTGGCCTGGGGCTTATCATGCGCCGAGCGGAACCGCGTTCGCCCTTGGCCGAAGCCTGCTTCGCTTACTGTCGGGCCCGTCTGGCACCAGACCGCCTGGCTTAATCGAGGCCATCTATCAGCGGATTGGAACAAGCGATTAGACGACCAGTCACACCCGGCATAGGCTCCATGAACGAAACTGCCGGTACTGCCGATGTCCATCCCGCGTTTTGCTCCCTTGGCGCCCTCTGCGACGGCGCCTTCCGCCAGTCAGGACTATGCCTATGTCACCCTCGCCGGTGGCGAGCGAGGCTGCGCCGCCCTGGCTGATGAGGTAGCGCTGGCCATCGTGTACAACGGCATCAGCCAAGCGGTAATGCTGGTCAGCCCCAGGGACCTGGAAGACTTCGTGGTGGGTTTCAGCCTTGCCAGCGGCATCGTTCCTTCGCTCGAAGATATCTATGACATCAGCCTGCAAGCGTGTGGCGATTCCTGGCAAGCACAGGTCGAAATATCGAGCCGCGCCTTCTGGGCCCTGAAAGATCACCGACGGCAGATGGCCGGCACCAGTGGTTGTGGCCTTTGCGGGGTGGAAGCGATGGACCAGGCCCTGCCCGCGCTGCCTGTATTGGCGCAGGCACCCCTGCCGCCGCTGGCTTGGCTTGGGGGCCTGCGCGAACGTATCGCCGAGCTTCAGCCCCTGGGCAAGCATTCCGGCGCAGTGCACGCGGCCGCCTTCATGAACCGCGAAGGCGAACTGCTTCTGGCCCGGGAAGACATCGGCCGCCACAACGCCCTGGACAAATTGATCGGTGCGCTGCAACGCGAGCGTATCGAAACCACTGGCGGGCTGGTGGTCATGACCAGCCGCTGCAGCCTGGAGCTGATCCAGAAAATGCTGCGCGCCGGGATTCAAACCCTTGTGAGCTTTTCCTCCCCGACTGGCCTGGCCTGCCAATGGGCGCGCCAGCATCGCCTGAACCTCATTCACTTGCCGCATCACAGCGCGCCGCGGGTCTATAGCCCCGCGATGGAGAATCAATCGTGAGCATTTCCAAGGCTGAAACCGCCCCTGCGTCCGCCCCTCGCTTCAAGCCCTACAAGGGCCCGGCCGCGGGCTGGGGCGCTTTGCAGAGCGTCACCCGCTTCTGGCTGTACAGCGGCAACCCGCTGAAGAACATCCGCGCCATGCTCAAGACCAACCAGAACGGCGGCTTCGACTGCCCGGGCTGCGCCTGGGGCGAGTCTCCCGAAGACGGCATGGTCAAGTTTTGTGAAAACGGCGCCAAGGCGGTGAACTGGGAAGCGACCAAGCGCCGGGTGGATGCGGCTTTCTTCGCCCGTCACAGCGTGAGATCGCTGCTGGAACAAAGCGACTACTGGCTCGAATACCAGGGTCGGCTTACCCAGCCGATGGTCTACAACGCCGACACGGACCGCTACCAGCCCATTGACTGGGACGATGCCTTCGCGCTCATTGCCAGCCATCTCAACAGCCTGGAAAATCCCGACCAGGCCGAGTTCTATACCTCAGGCCGGGCCAGCAACGAAGCGGCCTACCTGTATCAGCTGTTCGTGCGCGCCTACGGTACCAACAACTTCCCCGACTGCTCGAACATGTGCCACGAGGCCAGTGGTGTCGCGCTGTCGCAGAGCGTGGGTGTCGGCAAGGGAACGGTGACCTTCGAGGACTTCGAGCACGCCGACGCCATTTTCGTCTGGGGGCAGAACCCCGGCACCAACCACCCACGCATGCTTGAACCCCTGCGCGAAGCGGTGGAACGCGGCGCCCAGGTGGTGTGCATCAATCCGCTCAAGGAGCGTGGCCTGGAGCGCTTCCAGCACCCTCAACATCCGCTGGAAATGCTCACCAACGGCGACCGCCCCACCAACACGGCGTTCTTCCGCCCCGCGTTGGGTGGTGACATGGCCATCGCCCGGGGCATGGCCAAGTTCCTGCTGCAATGGGAGCGTGACGCCCAGGCCAGCGGTGGCCCGGCCGTGTTCGACCACGAATTCCTCAATGCTCACACGACTTCCGTGCAGGAATACCTGGCGGCCGTGGATGCCACCACCTGGGAGCAGATCGTCCAGCAGTCCGGCCTGCCGTTGGTGGAGATCGAGCGCGCCGCCCGTATGTACGCCAGGGCTACCAAGGTCATCATGTGCTGGGCCATGGGCATCACCCAGCATCGCCATTCGGTGCAGACCATCCAGGAGCTGGCCAACCTGGCGTTGCTGCGCGGCAACATCGGCCGCCCAGGCGCGGGCCTGTGCCCAGTACGGGGCCACAGCAACGTACAGGGCGACCGCACCATGGGCATCAACGAGCGCCCACCGGTATTCCTGCTCGATGCCATGGAAAAGCGCTTCGGCTTCCAGGTGCCGCGCCGGCAAGGGCATAACGTGGTCGAGGCCATCCATGCCATGCTTGAAGGGCGCGCCAAGGTGTTCATCGGCCTGGGTGGCAACTTCGCCCAGGCGACCCCGGACACGCCACGCACGGCCGAGGCCCTGCGCAATTGCCAACTGACCGTGCAGATCAGCACCAAGCTCAACCGGAGCCACCTGGTTCATGGCAAGGAAGCGTTGATTCTCCCTTGCCTCGGCCGTACCGACATCGACCGTCAGGCTGAAGGGCCACAGGCCGTGACCGTGGAAGACTCTTTCTCCATGGTGCATGCGTCCTTTGGGCAGTTGGAGCCGCTCTCGCCCCTGCAACGCTCGGAGCCCGCGATTCTCGCCGGCATCGCCCACGCGACCCTGGGCCCGCGTCCGGTGGACTGGCAGTGGCTGGTGGGCGACTACCAGCGCATCCGCGACCTGATCGCCGATACCATCCCTGGCTTTACCGACTTCAATGAGAAGCTCAAGCATCCGGGTGGCTTCTACCTGGGCAATACCGCCGGGGCGCGCCGCTGGAGCACTTCCAGTGGCCGGGCGAACTTCAAGGCCAACGCCTTGCCAGCCGACCTGCTGCATGACAGGGTCCATGCCACCGGCAAGGTACCCGACCTGATCCTGCAGACGCTGCGGTCCCATGACCAGTACAACACCACTATCTACAGCCTCGATGATCGCTACCGTGGCGTGCGCGGCCAGCGCGAGGTGGTGTTCGCCAACGAGGCGGACATTATCCGCCTGGGCTACCAGCCGGGGCAGAAAGTGGACATGATTTCCGTGTGGGAAGACGGCCGCGAGCGTCGCGTCAGCGGCTTTACCCTGTTGCCTTTCGACATTCCGGCGGGCCAGGCGGCAGCCTACTATCCGGAAACCAACCCGCTCGTACCTCTGGAGAGCACAGGCGAAGGCAGCAGCACGCCAACGTCAAAGTTCGTAGCCATTCGTTTCGAGCGGTCACAGGAAAGCGCGCGAATCATTTGATTTGGTATACGCCAGAAAGGCGGGTCGAATCTCTTACGACCCGCCTTGCTTGATTAAGTTTCCCCTAAAAACAATAAGTTAGCGTTTTGTGACACGCTCGTGTCATTCGTCGATTTTCAGTTGTTACCAGCAACGGCCCGTTGCACGATCGCGCCGTCATAAGCCTGAGATTCCTTTCATGAAGCTTGCCTCGATTGTTGCGTTGTCTTTGAGCCTGATCAGCGGCGCGGCCTTTGCCGGCGGTACCGCCGAAGCAGGTATCGGCGGCGCCCTGGGTGGGGTTCTCGGTTCCGTAGTTGGCCAGCAGATCGGTGGCAGCACTGGCTCGGCCATAGGCGCTGGCCTGGGTGGCGCCGCAGGTAGTGCGGTAGGTGCCGACAAGCACAGCCGCGGCGAAGCAGCCCTCGGTGGGGCCTTGGGCGCGGCCGGCGGCAACGTCATCGGACGCAGCGTAGGCGGAAACACCGGTAGCCTGATCGGCGCGGCGGCTGGCGGCGGTGCTGGTGGCGCGCTCGGCAACTACATGGGCAAGGATGATGACCATGGTGACCGCGATCGCCGCGCCGACCGCCGCTGGAAACACGACCGCGGCCATCACTATGGTCACCGTAAGCACTGGCGTCATCGCTGACGCCTCCAGAGGGGCGCCTGTAGCGTCGGATCCATTCCGACCAAATACCAGGGTGCCCCTCTGTTCATTTTCTGAAGCCACGTTTACTCTGCGCGCAATGTAACAGCATTGCGACATCATCCTGTGGCCAGCCCTGGCGATGTCGGTACGCCAGGAACCGCTCCATGACCCAAGCCAATGACAACGGCGTGACTCACTTCCAACGCCTGGACCCGAGCCAGATCGACGTCGTGCTGGGCAGTGCCAGGCCCCCTCGCTCCGTGCCAGCCGAACGTAAAAGTCGTGCCGGCCTTTGGTTGACAGGTCTGGCGGCCGCCGCCGCATTAGCCTGGGGCCTTGAGCATGAGGCCTCGGCGCCAGTGGCTCGCCCTGCCGCCTCGCCGCCCGCCGCGCCACTTGAAGCGGAAACGCCGCCGGTTGCCGTTGTGAACCAGGCTGTTTCCCAGGTAGTGAACCAGGCTACCCTCGTGGTGATAAACGCCCCCGCCACGGCTGCCCCAGCCAAGACCAGCAAGCCTGAGGAGCAAGCTCCGGCACCGCCCCAGGGCTTGGTATCAGCCGAGTACCTGGCCCAGTTCAGGGCCGGAGCCACTCATGCGCAGACGCCTGCGCAGCGCCCTTATCAGATTGCCAGCGTCACTATCCGGGAGTGGGACGGCCCCAATCGCTACGTGGCGCGCTGGCGGATCTACGATAACGAAATCGACCAAGGCTCGGTCTGCTTCAACTTCCCGGGCGATAGTATCGAGCGTCGTGAGTGCCGTCGCGCCGCTCAACAGTACTTCAAGGACCAATGCCGGGACTGGACGCGCCGCGCGGAAAAATCCCGGGATCGCGACACCCGTGATGCCCGGACGCAGCTTTGCGCCGTAGCCAGCCAGTTCACGCCCTGACCACCCTCTTCCGGCCCTCATTAGCCCCCTGAAAAAAAGAACCCCCGCACTGGGCGGGGGTTCGTTCAAGCCTGGGCTCGATTACAACTGCGGACCAGCGGCGCGAATGGCGTCCGAGACTTCGAACTTCTTGAAGTTCTCGATGAACAGCCCGGCCAAGGCCTTGGCTGCTTCGTCATAGGCGGCGGGGTCAGCCCAGGTGGTGCGCGGCTTGAGCAGGCCGGTATCGACGCCAGGCACGGCCTTGGGCACGTCCAGGTTGATGATGTCCAGGTGCTCGGTTTCAGCGCCTACGAGCGCACCGCTCTGAATGGCCGCGATCACGCCACGGGTAGTGGGGATGTTGAACCGCTTGCCTACACCGTAGCCGCCACCGGTCCAGCCGGTATTGACCAGGTACACCTTGGAGCCGAACGCACGGATGCGCTTGATCAGCAACTCAGCGTATACACCGGCCGGACGCGGGAAGAACGGCGCGCCGAAGCAGGTGGAGAAGGTGGACTTGATGCCGGCGCCCGAACCCATTTCGGTAGAGCCGACCAGGGCGGTGTAGCCAGACAGGAAGTGGTAGGCGGCCTGCTCTTCGCTCAGGATCGACACCGGTGGCAGCACGCCAGTCAGGTCGCAGGTGAGGAAGATCACGGCGTTCGGCTCGCCACCCAGGTTCTTCGGGGCGATCTTGTCGATCAGCTCGCGTGGATAGGCCGCGCGGCTGTTCTGGGTCAGGCTGTCGTCGGTGTAATCCGGCACGCGGGTTTCCGGGTCCAGGACCACGTTTTCCAGCACGGCGCCGAACTGGATGGCTTTCCAGATCACCGGCTCGTTCTTCTGGGTCAGGTCGATGCACTTGGCATAGCAGCCGCCCTCGATGTTGAACACCACACCCTCGCCCCAGCCGTGCTCGTCGTCACCGATCAGGTAACGGCTTTCGTCGGCGGACAGGGTGGTCTTGCCGGTGCCGGACAGACCGAAGAACAGGGTGACGTCGCCGTCCTCGCCCATGTTCGCGGCGCAATGCATCGGCAGCACGTCCGCCGCCGGCAGCAGGAAGTTCTGCACCGAGAACATGGCTTTCTTCATTTCGCCAGCGTAGCGCATGCCGGCGATCAACACCTTCTTGGCAGCGAAGTTGATGATGACGCAGCCATCGGAGTTGGTGCCGTCACGCTCCGGCTCGCAGGTGAACCAGGGCGCGTTGAGCACTTGCCATTCCTGGCGCGCGGCAGGGTTGTACTGGGCGGGATTGATGAACAGGCAACGGCCGAACAAGTTGTGCCAGGCCGTCTCGGTGGTCATCTTCACGGCCAGGTAGTGGCTGTCGTCAGAGCCTACGTGAACATGGGATACGAAATGATCACGCTCACCCACATAGGCGCTGACGCGCTCCCACAGGGCGTCGAACTTGTCAGCCGGGAATTTGCGGTTGATGGGCCCCCAGGCGATGTCGCCCTGAGTGGACGGCTCTTCTACGATAAAGCGATCGACCGGAGAACGGCCGGTACGATGACCGGTTTTCACAACCAGCGAGCCATTGGCGGCAAGCTCACCTTCACCGCGTCGAATGGCCTCTTCGACCAGTTGAGCGATGCTGATATCGGTATACACGGCGTTTTTGGCTTGCGTCATGAGAATCCCCGTCGGCGGTTAGCCGAGTGCTCCAAACGTTTGTAGTAGAAAACCGCACCCTACTACAGCTAAAAAGTGGCCGGATTATGCCTAGAACGGATGGAAAAGAGTAGCTCTCCCGGTCTAAAACGGCGCTATTCCGGCGCTCACAGCCCTATTTACACTGCTGAAACTGTTCAGTGACGACTATCTGACGCTGCATCGACCCCACCGCCAGCAAATAGTTGCTTGATATCCGCCGCGTCGAACAAATATCGTTGGTTGCAGAATTGGCAGTCGATCTCTACCACGCCCGTGGCCTGCTCCGCCAGCAACGCCATGGCGTCCTCTTCTCCCAGGCTGATCAGTGCACGGCCAGAGCGCTCGCGCGAGCAAGTGCACTGGAAAGCAATCGGCTGGTGGTCGAACAGCCGCACCTCTTCTTCGTGATACAGGCGATGCAGCAGCGTTTCGTTGGCCAGGGTAAGCATTTCTTCGGTCTTGAGCGTATCCGCCAGGGTCACCAGATGCTGCCAATTGGCCGCCCGTTCTTCGGAATCACGAATCTTGTCCACTGGCAACTGCTGGAGCAGCATGCCACGGGCGCGTTGACCGTCAGCCTGCAGCCAGAAGCGGGTCCCCAGCTGTTGCGACAAGGCGAAGTAATTGGAGAAGCAGGCGGCCAGGTCGTGGCCATCCAGGGCGACGATCCCCTGGTAGCGTTGCCCTTGCGTAGGGTCGATGGTCATCGCCAGGGTTCCGTCCGGCATGAGCGCCTGCAGACCATCCTGCTCGCCCATGGAGGCTGCGTCATAACGGGCCAGGCCGCGCACGCCCAGGGTATTGGAGCATTCCACCATCAGCAGCGGCACCGGGCCATCGGAGCGGGCCTGTAGTACCAGTATCCCTTCGAACTTGAGCGTACCGGCCAGCAGCGTCGCCGCCGCTATGAACTCACCCAGCAGCCTGGCCACAGGCGCGGGATAGGCATGGCGGGCCAGGACTTCGCCATAGCTATGCTGCACCACGACCATTTCGCCGCGCACATCGGCCTCGTCGAAGATGAAACGTTGAGTGAAATCAGTATTCGGGAAATCGTCCATAGGTTCGGTTACCACAGAAAGATGACAAAATGTGTATCGACGGTTAACACGAACGCATCGATTGCGAAGCACCGACAGGTGCAGGGATATCGCGTGATAGAGGTCTATATGAACAAACCGGCTCTGTTCCGGACAAGCTGGAACCTGCCTGGGCTTGCCTTGTGCAACCTGGTTGCGGCGGCATTGCTTTGCCTGTGGCTGTGGCCCACCGGGCACGCTGCCTTCGACGCATTCGACGAAGGGCTCTATGCCCTGCTCAACCATCCCTTGGCCACTCACACCGCGTGGCGGTATATATGGACTCTAGGCAGCCTGCGCCCATTCGATGCCGTGGTGGGCATCATTCTACTGGTGCTGCTGATTCGCGGCGACTGGGTTTTCAAGGCAGCCCAGGTGCGCCAGGCATTCTGGGGGTTCATCGCCACGCTGGTATTGCTGCTGGTGGTCCGGGCGCTGTTCTCCAGATGGTGCGATGCCATGGGCTGGCAGCATGACAGCCCAACCCTGGTGCTGCCAGGCGCGGTGCATTTGAGCGACTGGTACCCTCACCTCGAAAAGGCTTGGGAACTCAAGGATCAATCCAGCTCCAGCTTCCCGGGCGACCATGCCTCAGTGCTGCTGATCTGGGCGTTCTATATGAGTTTCTTCAGCCAGCGTGCCAGCCAGCGGGTAGTGATCTGGGGCCTTGCGCTGCTCTTCATGATGCCGCGGCTGGTCGCTGGTGCGCATTGGGGCCAGGACGACTACATCGGCGGGATGATCATGGCCCTCCTCGCCCTGGGCTGGTCGTGCCATACCCCGCTCGCAGCGCATGCCAGTGCCTGGCTGGTCAAGGCCACCGCACCGCTGTTCGGCATGCTGGCAGAGGTACCAGGCTTGCGCCGCCTGAGCATCGTTGGGCTACAACCGGCCTAATCAGCCCCGGTACGGAACTGGAAGAGTTGTCGGCGCTGCTTCTTGGTAGGCTTGCCATCGGAACTGACGCCCAGCGCCCCGGCCTTGCGCATGGCCGCGGCCTGTTCGCGCCGGGCAATGCTCTGCTCGGTCTCGGCGTACAATTGCTGGGCTTCAGGAGCGCCACGCCGGACATCCGATAGCGCCTTGACCACTACTGTGCGCTCGTCGAAGCCGGTTCGGACCTGATACTCATCGCCTATGCGCGGTTCCTTGCCAGGCTTGCACCGTTCGCCCCGGCAATGCACCTTGCCACTTTCGATCGCTGCCTTGGCCAGTGCTCGGGTCTTGAAGAACCGCGCCGCCCATAGCCACTTATCCAAACGAACCTTGTCATCGTGCTCAGCTTGCTGTGCCACTACCTGACCTCATTTCGAAACATCCATTCACTCTACTACCCTCGCGGCCGGATGCAACGCAGGCCGGCTTTGTTTACAGTGCGCCAAACGGCTACGCCCGACGGCGCAATCAGCGAGTCGGCGCGGTCTATGCATAGGCAAGCCCCTATCCAGGCTTGCCTGGGCGGGCGTGTTCAGTGCGTTTATTTCGGGCGATACCCTTGAAAACTTTCGACCACCTTACCGTGATTGGCCTACGTGAATGGATCGCCCTACCCGAACTCGGCGTGGCCGGCCTGCGCGCCAAGATCGATACCGGCGCCAGTACTTCCAGCCTTCATGCCACCGAAATCGAACCCTTTGAGCGCGATGGTCAACGCTGGGTGCGCTTCAATGCCCATCTGGGCTCGGTGGTCCAGCTGCGCCATCGGCGCTGCGAAGCGCCATTGGTGGCGATAAAAACGATAAAAAGCTCCAATGGAGTCGCGCAAACCCGCTACGTCATTCGCACGTTGCTGGCCTTGGGCGATCATGTATGGCCGGTGGAGTTCACCCTCGCCTGTCGCAAAGCCATGCGTTATCGCCTGTTGCTGGGCTCGAAGGCGCTGGTGGCCGGCCAACTCGTGGTCAACCCGGGCGCTGCCTATGTCCAGGACAAGCCGGTGTCCCCGGCCTCCCTCTCCACTGCCTCAGGTGCTCAATGAAGATCGCTGTGCTTTCGCGCAACCCGCGCCTGTATTCCACCCGCCGGCTGGTTGAAGCCGGTATTGAGCGCGGCCATGAAATGGTGGTGGTCGATACGCTCAGGGCCTACATGAACATTGCCAGCCACAAGCCGCAGATCCACTATCGCGGCAAGCCGCTGGAAGGCTTCGATGCTGTCATTCCACGCATCGGCGCTTCGGTGACCTTCTACGGCTGCGCCGTGCTGCGCCAGTTCGAAATGATGGGCGTCTTCCCGCTCAACGAGTCCGTGGCCATTGCCCGCTCCCGGGACAAACTGCGCTCGCTGCAGCTGTTGTCACGCAAGGGTGTGGGGCTGCCGGTCACCGGCTTCGCCCATTCGCCGGACGACATCCCGGACCTCATCCGTATGGTCAATGGGGCTCCGCTGGTCATCAAGGTGCTGGAGGGTACCCAGGGTATAGGCGTTGTCCTATGCGAAACCACCAAGGCGGCCGAATCGGTGATCGAAGCCTTCATGGGTTTGAAACAGAACATCATGGTGCAGGAGTACATCCAGGAAGCCGGCGGCGCGGATATTCGTTGCTTCGTAGTGGGCGACCGAGTGATTGCCTCCATGAAGCGGCAGGCCAAGCCTGGGGAGTTTCGCTCCAACCTTCATCGTGGCGGCAGCGCCAGCCTGATCAAGATCACCCCGGAAGAACGCATGACGGCCATCCGGGCGGCCAGAGTCATGGGCCTGAGCGTTGCTGGCGTGGACATCCTGCGCTCCAACCACGGGCCGCTGGTCATGGAGGTCAACTCCTCGCCTGGGCTGGAAGGCATCGAGACCACCACGGGCAAGAACGTCGCGGCCATGATCATCGAGCATCTGGAAAAGAACAGCGGACCTAATCTGACCCGGACCCGGGGCAAGGGCTGAAGCCCTCGCATGCAAGGTCAGACCGCGTCCCGTGGAAGCATGAGGTTCAATGGCAAGCGAACCCGTGCTTCCAGCCCACCCCCGGCGCGGTTGCGCAACTCCACATTGCCGCCGTGCATCGAAGCGATGCGCTTGACGATGGCCAGTCCCAAACCGGTTCCCTTGCTTTGCGCTCGCCCGCCACGAGTGAAGGGATTGAAGATGCCTTCGAATTCCTGAGGGTCTATGCCCTCGCCACGGTCCAGGACACTCAGTACCACATAGGGCGCACTCGAGTCGCCGGAAACGAAGGCCGCGACCTCCACCCCGGTACCGGCGTGGTACAGGGCATTGGCGATCAGGTTGTTGAGCAGGCGCTTGATGGATACTCGTCGCAGCGGAAACGGCGGGATCGGCTCCAGGCACAGCCGTATCCTGACCTCTGGCTGATTGAACGCGGCCACCACCTCCTGCACCAGGGCACCAAGGTCCGTTTCTTCCATGTTTTCATCACTGCCATCGCGAATGAAGGCTAGGAATTGGTCCAGGATGGCGTCCATGTCCTCGATATCCCGGACCATTTCCTCGGCGAACTCATTGTCGCTGCTCATCAGTTCCACGGAGAGTCGCAAACGGGTCAGGGGAGTGCGCAGGTCATGGGAAACCCCGGCCAGCATCAACTCACGCTCGCGAGTGGCCTGCTCCACGTCTTCGGCCATCTGGTTGAAAGCGCTGTACACCTCGGTCATCTCGCTGGGCGTGTCGCTGATCGGCAAGCGAACGCTGCGGCCCTGGCCAAGCTGGCGGGCGGCGAACACCAGATGCTTGAGGGGCTGGTTGAGCTGACGGACGAAGATCCAGGCCGATGCGGTGGACAACAGACCGATGGCCAGGAACCACCCCAGCACGCTCCAGATTTTCTGCCCGCGCAGGGGGTGGGGGTACAGCGGCACCTTCAGCCAATCCGGCCCGATGCTCGGCGCCCGCACCCATAAGGCGGGCGGCGCATGCACCCGTAGGCGAACCTCGGTATCCTCGCCCAGCTCGGCCTGCATCTGGCGCTGATAGATCTCACTGTAAGGCCAATGCTGCTCACCCTCGGGCACCGCATCGCCGGCAACCCTGAGCAGCCCCGCGGCATTGGCGATCTGCTCCTGGTTCTGTTCATCGGCCGCCCAGTAGGCTCTGAGGGTCAGGGCCACGCCGTGACTGTACTGGCGATCCACGAGAACATCTTCGTTCATCAATAGATAGACCAGCGTCAGCGCCTTGGAAAACAACACCACGGCCAGCACCAGCCACAGCGTGCGAGCGAAGAAGCTCTGGGGGAACCATACCGGTGCTTTCATGAGTGCCAGCCTACCTTGGTGCCACGAGCCGAGCCACCCAGTACCGCAAAAAAAGGCAGGCGCTGCCTGTGGCACCGCCTGTCCACTGCCTTGAACCTGTCACTTGCCGGAATTGCCATCCGGAACGAAAACGTAGCCGACGCCCCAGACCGTCTGAATGTAGCGAGGCTTGGTCGTATCCGGCTCGATCATCCGGCGCAGCCGGGAAATCTGTACATCAATGGAGCGCTCCTGGGCGTCCCACTCGCGCCCACGGGCAAGACTCATGAGCTTGTCTCGCGTCAAAGGTTCGCGGGCATGGGTCACCAGCGCCTTGAGCACCGCGAACTCGCCTGTTGTCAGCATGTGGACTTCATCGCCACGGGTGAGCTCGCGAGTGGCCAGGGAAAGCTGGTAATCCCCGAATGTCACCACTTCGTCGTTCACGCCCGGAGCACCCGGAACAGGAGTGGACTGTCGACGAAGCACGGCCTTGACCCGGGCAACGAGTTCGTCCGGATTGAAAGGCTTGGCCAGGTAATCGTCGGCGCCCAGCTCGAGGCCCTTGATGCGGCTCAACTCGTCGCCCTTGGCGGTGAGCATGATGATAGGGACCTGATTGTTGGCACTGCGTAGCCGACGGCAGGCCGACAGCCCGTCTTCACCGGGTAGCATCAGGTCCAGCACGACCAGGTTGAAGACTTCGCGGCTAAGGAGGCGATCCATCTGCTCGGCGTTGGGTACGGCGCGTGCGCGATAGCCCTTGGTGGTGAAGAAGCGCTCCAGCAGGCTGCTCAGTTTCGGGTCGTCGTCCACGATGAGGATTTTTTCCCCTTCGTTGGTTTGGGCGGTGCTGCTCATGGGAACTCCTTTGCTATCGGCGCGCATTATGGCGCAGCCGCCGTTGGACGTGCTCGAGGCATTGTTAGCAGATTTTTCCCGGCCCTGGGGGAAATGTGCCGACACGGCCCCTGGCCACGCCCGGCTGGTTATAATGCGACGCTTTTACCGTCGGCAAGTGCCGGCTGGTTCGTTCTCCGCCCGCGTGGGCGCCGGCATCACAGCATTCAGGTGGTTTTATGGAAAGCATCAACAGCCGCATCGCCGAAGAACTGGGCGTGCGCCCGCAACAGGTCGAAGCCGCCGTGGCCTTGCTCGACGAAGGCTCCACGGTGCCCTTCATCGCCCGTTACCGTAAGGAAGTGACCGGCAGCCTCGACGACACCCAGCTGCGCCACCTGGAAGAGCGTCTGCGTTACCTGCGGGAATTGGACGAACGCCGCGCCAGCATCCTGGCGAGCATCGAGGAGCAGGGCAAACTGACCCCTGAGCTGGCGCGTGACATTCGCCAGGCCGACACCAAGACCCGCCTCGAAGACCTCTATCTTCCCTACAAGCAGAAACGCCGCACCAAAGGGCAGATCGCCCTGGAGGCCGGCCTCGGCGAGCTGGCCGACGCGCTGCTGGGCGACCCCATGCTGGCCCCCGAGGCCGAGGCCGCCCGCTTCGTCGATGCCGAGAAAGGCTACCCGGACAACCGCGCGGTGCTCGAAGGCGCCAAGTACATCCTGATGGAGCGTTTCGCCGAAGACGCCGCCCTGTTGGGCAAGGTCCGCCAGTTCCTCGGCGAGCAGGCCACCCTCGCGGCGCGCATCGTGCCGGGCAAGGAAGAGGAAGGTGCCAAGTTCCGCGACTATTTCGAGCACGACGAACCCCTCAAGGCCGCGCCCTCCCATCGCGCCCTGGCCATCTTCCGCGGGCGCAACGAGGGCATCCTCAGCGTATCGCTGAAAGTGGGCGAGGAGCTTCCGGGTACCCTGCACCCCTGTGAACTGATGGTGGCCGAACACTTCGGCCTGAAGAACCAGAACCGTCCGGCGGACAAATGGCTTGGCGAGGTCGTGCGCTGGACCTGGAAGGTCAAGCTGTACACCTCCCTGGAAAACGACCTGCTCGGTGAGCTGCGTGAGCAGGCCGAGGCCGAAGCCATCAATGTCTTCGCCCATAACCTGCACGACCTGCTGCTTGCCGCCCCGGCAGGCCCTCGGGCCACCCTCGGGCTGGACCCGGGCCTGCGTACCGGCTGCAAGGTGGCGGTAGTGGACGCCACGGGCAAGTTGCTGGATACCGCCACGGTGTATCCGCACGTGCCCAAGAACCAGTGGGACCAGACCCTTGCCGTGCTCGGCGCCCTCTGTGCCCGCCACCAGGTAGACCTGATCGCCATCGGTAACGGCACCGCCAGCCGTGAGACGGACAAGCTGGCCGCCGACCTGATCAAGCAGTACCCGGGCCTGAAGCTGACCAAGGTCATGGTGTCCGAGGCGGGAGCTTCGGTGTATTCGGCGTCCGAACTGGCCGCGCGGGAATTCCCCGACCTGGACGTTTCCCTGCGTGGCGCGGTGTCCATCGCCCGTCGCCTTCAGGATCCGCTGGCCGAGCTGGTGAAGATCGACCCCAAATCCATCGGGGTCGGCCAGTACCAGCATGATGTCTCCCAGGTGAAGCTCGCCCGCAGCCTGGATGCGGTGGTCGAGGACTGCGTGAACGCTGTGGGGGTGGATGTGAACACGGCCTCGGTCGCCCTGCTGTCACGCATCTCCGGACTGAACGCTACCCTGGCCCAGAACATCGTGGCTCATCGTGACGCCAATGGCGCGTTCCGCAGCCGCGCCGAACTCAAGAAGGTCAGCCGACTGGGTGAGAAAACCTTCGAGCAGGCGGCCGGCTTCCTCCGCGTCATGAATGGAGACAACCCCCTGGATGCCTCGGCGGTACACCCGGAAGCCTACCCGCTGGTGCAGCGGATCGCCGCCCAGACCGACCGCGACATCCGCTCGCTGATCGGCGACAGCGCCTTCCTGCGCCGCCTGGACCCGGCCCGCTATACCGACGAAACCTTCGGCCTGCCGACGGTCACTGACATCCTCAAGGAACTGGACAAGCCTGGCCGCGATCCTCGCCCGGAGTTCAAGACTGCAGCCTTCCAGGAGGGCGTCGAGGACCTGAAGGATCTGCAACCGGGCATGGTGCTCGAGGGCGTGGTCACCAACGTCACCAATTTCGGTGCCTTCGTAGATATCGGCGTGCACCAGGACGGCCTGGTTCATATCTCGGCCCTTTCCGAGAAATTCGTGAAGGATCCCCGTGAAGCGGTCAAGGCCGGCGACGTGGTGAAGGTCAAGGTGATGGAAGTCGATATCCCGCGCAAGCGCATCGGCCTGTCCATGCGCATGAGTGATACGCCAGGTGAGAAGGTCGATGGTCCGCGTGCTGGCAACCGCTCCGGCAGCAACCGTTCGTCAGGCGCGCCCAAGGTTCGGGAAAACGCCGCGGCCGCGCCAAGTGCCGGTGCAATGGCCAATCTCTTCGCCAATGCGAAACAGCTGAAGAAGCGCTGAAGGGTCCCACGGCGCCTCCCAGCGGTGGGAGGCGCCCAAGCCCGGCCAGCGTTTGCCCCTGGTCGACCATCGGCGTTTCTATAGCTCAGCCGAGCGAACTGGGGTAAGTTCGGCAAGCATGAGGCAATGCCGAATGGCAACCCGACGCGGCCGTGGCGAAGCGGCCTTATCGATCGGGCGCCGCTTCGACCTTGCAGAACGTCACGACCATCCCCATATCGGGGCGATCGACGCGTAAGGACATCAACTTGAGCGAACTTCTAAACCGGCGCCTGCATATGCTGGGCGAGCCTGCCAACCTGCCCCTGCTCAAGCAGTGCCTGCATGGGATCGAGCGAGAATGCCTGCGTGTAACCCGGGACGGCCGGCTGGCGCAAACGCCACATCCGGAGGCACTCGGTTCGGCGCTGACCAACGAGCAGATCACCACGGACTATTCCGAAGCATTGCTCGAATTCATCACGCCCGCGCTGGCCGACCCCGCCCAGACCCTGGAAAGCCTCGACAGCATCCATCGTTTTGCCTATACGGCTCTTGGCGATGAGCTGCTATGGGGCCCTTCGATGCCCTGCCCCCTGCCTGCCGAAGAAGATATCCCGATCGCCTGGTACGGCACCTCGAATATCGGCCAGCTCAAGCATGTCTATCGCAAGGGCCTGGCGGTACGCTATGGCCGAACCATGCAATGCATCGCCGGTATTCACTACAACTTTTCCCTGCCCGAAGCGCTTTGGCCTCTTCTGCGTGCCCAGGAAGGTGTCGAGGGAAGCGACCGGGATTTCCAATCCGCGGCCTACATCGGGATGATCCGCAACTTCCGCCGCTACAGCTGGCTGTTGATGTATCTGTTCGGCGCCTCTCCAGCCCTGGACAGCGGCTTCCTGCGGGGCCGTTCCCACCGTCTGGAAACCCTCGGGCCCAACACGCTCTACCTGCCCTATGCCACCAGCTTGCGAATGAGTGACCTGGGCTACCAGAACAATGCCCAGGCTGGCCTCACGCCTTGCTACAACGATCTGCAGAGCTACACTGAAAGCCTGCGCCAGGCGGTAGCCACGCCTTATCCGCCCTATGTGGAGATCGGTACCCACAAGGACGGGGAGTGGGTGCAGCTCAACACCAACGTGTTGCAGATCGAAAACGAGTACTACTCCAGCATCCGGCCCAAGCGTGTCACCTATACCGGCGAGCGCCCCATCCAGGCGCTCGTCGCCCGCGGCGTTCAGTATGTGGAAGTCCGCTGCCTGGACATCAACCCCTTCCTTCCCACCGGGATCGACCTGCCACAAACAAGGTTCCTGGACGCTTTCCTGCTGTATTGCGCCTTGGAAAGCAGCCCCATGCTCGACCGGCAAACCTGCGGCGACTGCACGGACAACTTCCTCAAGGTGGTCAAGGAGGGCCGCCGACCTGGCCTGGAACTGCAACGCGATGGCGCGGCGATCAGCCTCAGCCAATGGGCCGAGGAGTTGCTCACGGCCATTGCTCCCCTGGCCGACCTGCTCGATCGCAGCCAGGGCATGGATGAACACGCCAAGGCGCTCACCGCCCAGCGGGCCAAGGTCCAGGACCCGTCCCTGACCGCTTCAGCCCAGGTATTGGCGCGGATGACGGCCAACCAGGAAAGCTTCACGGAATTTTCCTTGCGCTTGTCCCAGGCCCATGCCGATTATTTCCGCTCATCTGCCCTTTCCAGCGAGGCGCGCGCGGCCTTCGAAGCCCAGGCGCAAGCGTCGCTGGCACAGCAGCGAGACCTGGAAGGCCAGGAAGTAGGCGAGTTCGACCTGTTCGTGGCTGCCTACCAGGCCAGCATTCTCGGAATCAGCCAGTGATCTGAGTGGCGTGCGATCAGCCGCGCGGGCCAGCATGGCCCTGCGCGGCGACGACGGCGTTGAAACCGTCGAACGCAATGACCGTGTGGGCTAGAGGGTTTTTTCGAAAATCTTCGAGTTGCGCTGGTAGTTGTAGAGAGACGCTCGCGCCGCCGGCAGGCGTTCTACCCCACTTGGGCTGAAGCCGCGCTCCCTGAACCAGTGAGCCGTACGGGTGGTAAGCACGAAGAGCGTTTTCAAGCCTTGCTGCCGAGCCCTGGCCTCGATGCGCTCGAGCAGCTCGTCCCCACGCCCGCCATGGCGGTATTCAGGATTCACGGCCAGACAGGCAAGCTCCCCCGCCTCGGAGTCGGCGATGGGATAGAGCGCGGCGCAAGCGATGATCATTCCTTCACGCTCCACCACGCTGAACTGTTCGATTTCCCGTTCCAATACCTCGCGGGAGCGGCGCACCAGGATGCCCTGCTCTTCCAGCGGACTGATAAGCTCGATCAAGCCGCCGACATCCTCGATATTGGCCTCGCGAATCTGTTCGAACTGTTCCTGGGCCACCAGGGTGCCTCCGCCGTTACGGGTGAATAGCTCCGTGAGCAATGCGCCGTTTTCGGCATAGCTGACGATATGGCTGCGCGCAACTCCGCCCCGGCATGCCTCGGCGGCGGCATCGAGGAGCTCGGCCTGGTAGTCGCTACCCAGCCGCTCAAGATGGGTCGGCACCTGCTGGGGACGCAGCTCGCGCACCAGTTGCCCCCTGGCGTCGAGTAGCCCGGGCGCGGCGCCGAACAACAACAGTTTGTCGGCCGCCAAGTCGATGGCCGCGCGAGTCGCCACGTCTTCGCAGGCGATATTGAAAATCTCGCCGGTGGGCGAGTATCCCAAGGGAGAAAGCAGCACGATGGTGCGTTCGTCCAGCAGGCGATTGATGCCCTTGCGGTCGATCCGGCGCACCTCACCGGTATGGTGATAATCCACGCCTTCGACCACGCCGATCGGCCGGGCCGTGACCAGATTGCCGCTGGCCACGCGCAAGCGCGCGCCCTGCATGGGTGAAGAAGCCATGTCCATGGAAAGCCGTGCCTCGATTGCCACGCGCAATGCCCCCACCGCATCGATGACGCACTCCAGGGTAGGGCCGTCGGTGATACGCAGGCCATGGTGATAGTGCGGCGTCAGGCCCCTCGCGGCGAGGCGGGTTTCGATCTGCGGACGGGAGCCGTGCACCAGCACCAGGCGCACCCCCAGGCTGTGCAACAACACCAGGTCGTGAACGATATTGCCGAAGTTGGGGTGTTCAACGCCGTCGCCTGGCAGCATGACGACGAAGGTACAGTCCCGGTGAGCATTGATGTAAGGCGAAGCGTGGCGAAGCCAATTGACGTATTCGGGCATTGAGCGGCCTGTCGAAAAAGGGGGAAGGAAGATGGGCGCGGAAGGGGGACGGTTATCGTCGTAACTGGCCTGGCAACACGCGCGATTCTCCTTTTTCAATGGGTTTGCCGGCTTCCCGGCGCTCAAGCCTGAGGCGGCCTCAGGCAGTAATGTTCTACAAGCGTTTGCAACAGACGCAGCGTAGGGGCCAAACGTGACATTTCCAGGAATTCGCCTGGCTGGTGCGCGCAAGCGATGTCTCCAGGGCCCAATACGATGGTCTGGCAGCCCAACTGCTGAAGATAAGGCGCCTCGGTACCGAATGCCACTGCTTCGGCCCGGTGCCCGGTGAGTTTTTCCGCCACCATGACCAGCTCGCTGTCCGCAGGCTCTTCGAAGGGCGGTACTTCGGAAAACAAGGGCTGGTAGTCGATGCGCACCTGGTGGCGCTCAGCCAAGGGTCGCAGTCTTTCCCGGATCGCCTCGCGCAACGCCTCAGGGTCCATGCCTGGCAAGGGCCGAAGGTCGAACTCCAGTGAACACTGCCCGCAGATCCGGTTAGGGTTGTCACCGCCATGAATGCATCCCAGGTTCAGGGTCGGTTGGGGTACCCCGAACTGAGCGTTCTGGTATCGGCCCTGCCAGTCCTGGCGCAGGCTCATCAATTCCCCCATTACCGCGTGCATGGCTTCCAGTGCGCTGTGGCCCAAGCTAGGGTCCGACGAATGGCCGCTGCGGCCCAGGATGTCGATACGCTCCATCATCACGCCCTTGTGCAGGCGGATGGGCCGTAACCCGGTAGGCTCCCCGATGACCGCGGCACGGCCTAGCGGCGCGCCTTGCTCGACCAGCGCCTTGGCACCGGCCATGGAGCTTTCCTCGTCACAGGTGGCCAGTATCATCAAGGGCTGGTGGAAGGGTTGGCTCAGCAGGGGCCGCACGGCCTCGATGATCAGCGCGAAGAAGCCTTTCATGTCACAGCTGCCCAGGCCGATCCAGCGGCCGTCCACTTCGGTGAGCCTGAGCGGGTCAGTGTTCCAGAGCTTTTCGTCATAGGGCACCGTGTCGCTATGGCCAGCAAGCACCAGCCCGCCCGGACCACTGCCGAAGGTGGCCAACAGGTTGAACTTGCCTGTCGACACCTGACGGATATCACAGGCGAAGCCCAGGTCGGTGAGCCAATTGGCCAGCAGATGAATGACCTCGCTATTGCTTTGGTCCAGCGCGGCCTGGGTGCAACTGACCGATGGCGCGGCAATCAATGCCGCGAAGCGGTCCTTGAGGGTAGGAAACGGCATCTGGGCTCCTCGAAGGCGTAAGGGTGGAGGCCGCTGGCGCAACCTTGGGGCGCTGCCCACACGACTGCTGTACACTGCCCGGCTTTTCGCGTCTACGCTACGCCTTGTCAGCGTTCGGATATACCCGCCATGCATAAAGAAACCGAAATCAAACTGCGCGTCAGCCGTGAAACCCTGGCTGCATTGCGCGAACACCCTTTGCTGAAGAAGCGCAACAAGAGCGGTTGGTCTCGTCATGAGCTGACCAACCAGTACTTCGACACCCCTGAGCGCGACCTGGCCCAGGCACGGGTGGCGCTGCGCCTGCGCCGGGATGGCGATGCCATTATCCAGACCCTGAAGACCCGAGGCCAAAGCGTCGCGGGCCTGTCCGAGCGCAACGAGTTCGACTGGCCGCTGAGCAAGGTGAAGCTGGACCTGAAAAAGCTGGACGACAGCTGCTGGCCAGCCGCCTTGGCCGAGCTGGACAAGAAGACCATCAAGCCGCTGTTCACCACGGATTTCATCCGTGAAAAAGCCGAGATCGCCTGGGGCCGCGGCAAGGCAAGGGTAGTGCTGGAAGCCGCCCTGGACTTGGGTGCCGTGAACGCTGGCAAGCTGTCCGAGGAAATCTGCGAGCTGGAACTGGAATTGCGCGAAGGCGAGCCCGCGGGCTTGCTGGAGCTGGCCTGTGAACTGGCCGCTACCCTGCCACTGATGCCCTGCGACATCAGCAAGGCCGAGCGCGGCTATCGCCTGCTCGACGCGGGTAGCTATAGCCTTTCCGTGCCCGCGCCGGTGATCGATCCCGAGCAGCCGCTGGATGACGCCTTCACGGCCATCGCCTGGTACCTGCTGGGCAGCAGCCAGCGCCTGGCCGAGCAATACCGGCATACCGGCCAATGGCGCTTGCTCCAGGAGTGGGTACGGCAGCTGGTGGAACTGCGCGCCCTGTTGGGCAGCCTGGGCCAGGCCGCGCCGCGCCCCACCACTCACGACCTGCGCGCGACCCTGGATGCCTTGCTTGAGGACTGGCGTGCATTGGTAGACGCTGGCCAGGACGACGAAGACGTCCGC
Organism: Pseudomonas massiliensis; assembly: GCF_000826105.1. Taxonomy (GTDB): domain Bacteria; phylum Pseudomonadota; class Gammaproteobacteria; order Pseudomonadales; family Pseudomonadaceae; genus Aquipseudomonas; species Aquipseudomonas massiliensis. Next base: position 290,990 of record NZ_CCYK01000005.1, read on the forward strand.
GCCGCCGCGCCCGAGCAGTTCGCGGAGGAGTTGACCGATCCCCGGTGGGGCCATTTCTCCTTGAGCTTCTCGCGCTGGCTGCTGGAGCGCGCCTGGACCGTCGACCGCCCCAAGCGGGGCGAGCGGCAGGGCCAGGCCATGCTGGGTAACTGGTTGGCCCACTTCCTCAAGGAAGAAACCCAGGCTTTGAAGCTCGAGCGCTACGAACAGCAACCCGAAGACCTGGCCGAGCAACTGCCACGCCTGGAGCGGGTTCAGGTGTGGCTGCACCACGCTCGCCATTTGCTGGAGGTGGAAGAAGCAGACCGGCTGTACGGCGAGCTTAACAAGCTGCACGACCTGGCCAGCTTGCCGGTGAGTGACGAACAACTGCAGCCCCGGGCAGACCAGGCCGCGGTAGTCAGCCGGACCCGGGCATGGAAGGCGCTGTCTCGCTGAAAGCAGTGACACCCACGTTAACAGTTGCGGACAGCTAGCGGCCAGGCATTGAGGTAGCATTTCCTCCGTTGGGCAAGGATGCCCACTTGTGCATAAGGATGTGCCACATGCCAACGCTCAACTCAACGGGCGACAGCCCTCTGGATCTGCCCACATTGGTCGAGGCGCTACTGCGCCAGGAACGAATCGACCAACGAGCCGCCGAACTCGCCCTGAAGGGCTCTGAAGCCAACGCTTCCTTGCATCCCCTGGAGCGCCTCGCCGCGCTTCGCCTCGAGGACCTCCGCGCCCCGGGTTGCCATTTGAGCCTCGACGCGCTCTGCGCATGGCTTGCCGCTGAAGTGGGCCTGCCCTATTTCAGGCTCGACCCGCTCAAGCTCGACCGCCAACTGGTCACCTCCACCATGTCCGCCGCCTTCGCCCGGCACTATCAGATCCTGGCCATTGCCAGCGATGCACAGAGCCTTACCATCGCCTGCGCCCAGCCCGGGATACGTGAATGGGAAGCGGACCTGGCTCAGGTATCACGCAAGGCCATACGCCGAGTGCTGGTGAACCCCGCGCAACTGCGACGTCTGATCGACGACTCCTTCCAGTTGGCCCAATCCGTTCGCGGCGCCAATGACATTCAGTGTCTGACCTACACCGATGACGAAAACTGCGTGGCCCCGGCTGCCGTGGAGGATAACGCCGCCAGCTACGAGGCACCGGTGATCAAGATCGTCGACTGGCTATTGCGTTATGCCTTCGAGCAGGGCGCCAGCGATATCCATATCGAGCCCAGGCGGGCTCAGGGCGACATCCGTTTGCGTGTCGATGGCATGTTGCGCGATGCCTACCAGTTGCCCGTGCCCGTTACCCTGGCCGTGATCGGGCGGCTCAAATCCCTGGCACGCATGGATGTAGCGGAAAAGCGCAAGCCGCAGGACGGTCGGTTGAAAACCCGAGCGCCTGGTGGCGCCACCGTGGAGCTGCGCCTGGCCACCTTGCCAACGGCTCTGGGGGAGAAACTGGTGATGCGCCTATTCGACCCGGCCGTGCTGGCTCGTGGCCTTTCGGCGCTAGGCCTGGAGCCCGAGGACCTACTTCGTTGGCAGGCCCTGTTGGCAAGGCCCAATGGCATCATCCTGGTCACAGGCCCGACGGGCTCAGGTAAAACCACCACCCTCTACGCCAGCCTTCATCACTTGGCCGATCGTGCGGTCAACCTTTGTACCATCGAAGATCCCATCGAAATGGTGGAACCTGCCTTCAACCAGATGCAGGTACGCCCCAGCATCGGCCTGGGTTTCGCCGAGGGGGTACGGGCCTTGCTCCGCCAGGACCCGGACATCATCATGATCGGCGAGATCCGCGATGGCGAAACCGCCGCCATGGCTGTCCAGGCAGCCCTCACGGGTCACCTGGTGCTCTCGACCCTGCATACCAACGATGCCTGCGGCGCCGTCACTCGCCTGCTGGAACTGGGCGTGGCCAGCTACCTGATTCGCGCGACCCTGCTGGGTGTCATGGCCCAGCGACTGCTGCGCGTCCTTTGCCCTCACTGCAAAGTGCAGCGGACCATACCCCCAACGGACTGGCAGTGCCTCGCCGGCGAGGCACTGCCACCGAAGCACGCCGCGACCTACGATGCACACGGCTGTGACCTCTGTGGCGGCTGTGGCTACCATGGACGGGCTGGCATCTATGAATTGCTCGTCATGGACGAACAACTGGCCAGTTGTGTGAGTTCGACACCGGACATCACCCAGATACGGCGGCTGGCCACCAGGGCTGGAATGAAGCCGTTGAGCCTGGCGGCGTCACGCCTGGTCGCCAAGGGACATACCAGCCTGGGGGAAGCGATGCGCGTAGCCCTGGCTGCGCCCTGATGTATCACCGCTGGGAACTCGCCCCCCGAAAAGCCCATCAAAGCCAGTGCATAACTACCTTTCGGAGTACGCTGTCATGCGCCTCAAACTCGCTGTAGCCACCCTTGCGCTGGCTTCCTTGCACCTGACCCCGGCCTCGGCGGATACCTTCTGGCGCAATGTGCTGTCATCGGGCGCCACCACCGGATCTACCTACCTGACCTCTCGCGACCATAAGCTGGTGGTCGCTACCCAGGATGACGCAGGCAGTTTCGTCGCAAGCAATGGCGCCATCCGTGGCCCTTACCTGGAGGCAGCGATCGCCGAAATCCGCTCCAAGAATCCGGGCATGCAGGCATCGGACATGGACCTGGCAAACGCCATCCTGTCCAAGAACGCCATTGCAGAGCAGTAAGTGCAATGCCCTTGCGTCAGCCCAGGCTGACACAAGGGCAGCGTCTCATTCGCCGATGGCGTTGCGATAGCCGTCAGCGTCCAGGAGCTTGTCCAGCTCGGCCTTGTCGCTTGGCTTGATCTTGAAGAACCAGGCGCCATAAGGTTCGCCATTCACGGATTCAGGCGAATCACCAAGGCTCTCGTTGACCTCCACTATCTCGCCACTGACAGGCGCATAGATATCCGAAGCGGCTTTCACCGACTCCACTACCGCAACCTGATCGCCGGCCGCGACCTGCTTGCCTACCTCGGGCAGCTCTACGAACACCACATCACCCAAGGCCTCCTGAGCGTGGTCAGAGATCCCGACTGTCACGGTGTCATCTTCCAGACGCGCCCATTCGTGGCTTTCGGCGTAGCGGAGGTCGGCGGGTATATTGCTCATGGATAATCCTCAAAAGGTCGGCGCAATGCCACGGTTGGCGTTGGTTCCTGGGCCCCGGCTCGGTGTGCTGGGCCTTGATACAAACCCTAGATCAAAATCTTGCCGTGTCGCACGAAGGTGGGGTTAACCACTCGCACAGGGTACCACTTGCCACGGATTTCAACTTCAGCGCGGTCTGGCGTCTGGCGCGGCACCCTGGCTAGCGCGATGGATTTGCCCAGGGTAGGCGAGAAGCTTCCACTGGTGATTTCGCCTTCGAGATCATGAATCCGGACCACCTGGTGTGCGCGAAGCACACCGCGCTCTTCGAGCACCAGGCCTACCAGGCGGGCCGCCAGGCCGGCCGCACGCTCTGCTTCCAGGGCCGCGCGCCCGATAAAATCACGCTCCACCGGTTCCAGGGCAACGGTACCGCCCATATTGGACACCCAGGGAGAATGGGCTTCGTCCAGCTCGTGCCCGTAGAGGTTCAAGCCGGCCTCGAGCCGCAGGGTGTCCCGGGCACCGAGGCCTATGGGCGAAATGCCGGCGCCGATCAGTTCGTTGAACAGTTCGCCAACCTGAGGTGCCGGAAGAATGATTTCCACGCCATCCTCACCGGTATAGCCCGTGCAGGCAACGAACCAGTGCCCATCCTGGGCGACGCCGAAGGGTTTTAGATGCTCGAGCTGACCGGCCAGCGAACCGCCGACCACCCGCGCTACCGCTTCGCGTGCCTTGGGCCCTTGCACTGCAAGAATGGCAAGGGAGTCCCGCTCGGTGACCTCTACCGCCTGGCCTTCGGCCTGGCTACGTAGCCAGGCGAGGTCTTTATCTCGAGTCGCCGCGTTGACGACCAGCCGGTAACCCTCTTCGAGACGGTAGACGATAAGGTCATCGATCACGCCACCGGAGGGATTGAGCATAGCGCTGTACAACGCACGTACCCTGCCCTTGAGGCGGTCGACATCATTGGCCAGGATACGACGCAACCAACCATGGGCATCCCGCCCGGCCACATCGATGACCGCCATATGGGACACATCGAACACGCCACAGGCCTGGCGCACCTCATGATGCTCATCGACCTGCGAACCGTAATGCAGCGGCATTTCCCAGCCGCTAAAGTCGACCATCTTCGCGCCGAGCGCCAAGTGCTGGTCATACAGCGGCGTGCGCAATCCCATGGGGTTCTCCTTCCCGGGGCTCCGATTGGCCCGCATTGTAGCCGCAAGCGGGTGGCCTGGCATCCTCAGTCGAGCGGTATCCCAGGAACACGGGCCGACCGCCGGATCAGCAGTACCACCGGCAGCAGGCCCACCGCTACCAGCGAAAGGGCGGGCAGTGAAGCGCGAGCCCACTCCCCCTCGCTGGTCATCTCGAAAACCCTTACCGCCAGCGTGTCCCAACCGAAAGGGCGCAGTAACAAGGTAGCCGGCATCTCCTTGATGACGTCGACGAACACCAGCAAGGCCGCGCTTGATAGTGCAGGAGCCAACAGGGGCAAGTGGACGCGCCAGTACAATCGGGCTCCGCCGACACCCAGCCCGCGGGCGGCCTCTGGCAGGGCCGGCCGCAGGCGATCGAGCGCTGCGTCCAGCGGCCCATGGGCAGCTGTAAGAAAGCGCGCCAGGCAGGCCAGCAACAGCCCGGCCAGGCTGCCCAGCAACATAGGCTCTCCCGCCCCGCCGAACCAACGCGCCAGGGGAATGATCCAGGCAGAATCCAGATAACTGAAGGCCAGCATGATGGCGACTGCCAGCACGGATCCGGGAATGGCATAGCCAAGATTGGCCAGGTTCACGCCCAGGCGCACGGCCGGATGAGGCGCGCGCCGCTTGGCCAACGCCAGCGACATGGCAGCCGTGACCGCTAGCGTCGCCACCACCCCGGCCAAGTACAGACTATGGCCGACCAGGGCAAGGTAACGCTCGTCCAGGTCGAACCGGCCTCGCCGCCAGCACCAGAGCACCAGTTGCATGAGTGGAATCACAAAGGCCACAGCGAAAACCGTCAGGCATGCTCCACTCGCTGTCCAGGCGCGAATACCCCGCAACTTGTATAGGGCAATGCGAGGGCGTTCCTGGCTGGCGCCGATCTTGCCACGGCTGTAGCGCTCCACCCCGACCCCAAGCAATACCATCAGCAATAACAGGCTGGCCAATTGCGCCGCGCTGGCAAGGCTGAAAAAGCCATACCACGTCTTGTAGATAAGCGTGGTGAAAGTATCGTAGTTGAACACGGATACGGCGCCGAAATCCGCCAGGGTTTCCATCAGTGCCAACGCCACTCCGGCGGCGATGGCGGGGCGGGCCACCGGCAATGCTATGCGCCAGAAAGCGCGCCATGGCGTACATCCCAGCAGGCGGGCCGCCTCGGCGAAGCCACGCCCCTGCGTCAGAAAGGCCGAACGGGCCAGCAGGTAGACATAAGGGTAGAACACCAATACCAGCACCAGTATGACGCCGCCTGTAGAGCGCACCGGAGGGAACCGTAAGCCTGGGCCAAACCATTCTCGCAAGGTGCTCTGCACCGGGCCGGCGAAGTCGCACATGCCGACAAAGACGAAGGCCAGCACATAGGCGGGCACGGCGAAGGGCAACATCAAGGCCCAATCCAGCCAACGGCGGCCTGGAAAGTCACATGCACTGGTCAGCCAGCCCAGGCCAACCCCCAACAGCGTAACCCCACAACCTACTCCGGCAGCTAGCACGGCAGTATTGAACAGCACCCGCGCCAGTTGCGTATCCCAGAGATGCGCCCAGATCTCGGTGTCGACGCTTTTCCAGGAGGCCACCAATACGCCGATCGGCACCAGCACCAGGGCGGCAAGCGCCGCCGTGACCAGGTACCAGTACCAGCGCCCTGGCACCAAGGGCCGGCTCAGCGCCAACCTGCTCTGTCCATGAGACGGATGGCCTCGGCCTGACGTCTGCCGGCTACTTCTACGGGAACAGCATCAGCCTTGAAGGCGCCCCAGCTCGCCACTTCGGTGGAAGGTGGCACTGCCGGGTTTGCTGGAAACTCCTGATTCACCTCGGCGAAGATGGCCTGGGCCTTGGGCCCTGTCAGCCATTCCATCAAGGCTTTGGCGGCCTGGGGGTGGGGTGCATGACGGGTTAGCCCGATGCCGGACAGGTTCACGTGCACGCCGCGGTCCTGCTGGTTGGGCCAGAACAGGCGAATCGGCAATTCGGGCTGCTCTCGATGCAGGCGCCCATAGTAGTAACTGTTGACCAGGCCAAGGTCGCACTGGCCGGCGGCGATCGCCTGCAGTACCGAGAGGTCGTCGGAGAAGACGTCCGTGGAAAGATTGTTCACCCATCCCTGGACAATGGCTTCGGTTCGCTCTGGCCCTTGCGCCTCGATCAATGACGCCACCAAGGACTGGTTGTATACCTTCTTGGCCGTGCGCAGGCAAAGACGCCCTTCCCACTGGGGCTCGGCCACCGCCTCATAGGTGCTCAGCTCTTCAGGCCGGACCCGGTCAGTGGCATAGGCCAGGGTGCGCGCGCGCAGGCTCAGGCCAGTCCAGGCGTGGCTGGCGGCTCGGTACTGGGATGGAATGTTGGCCTCTATCACCGCAGAGGTGAATGGCTGCAGGATACCCATCTGTTCCGCCTGCCAGAGGTTGCCAGCATCGACCGTGAGCAGAAGATCGGCAGGTGTGTTGGCGCCCTCGGCCTTGATCCGCTGCATCAGCGGGGCTTCCTTGTCGGTGATGAAGCGAATCGGGACACCGGTTTCGGCAGTGTAGGCATCGAACACGGGCTTGATCAGCTCGTCGATCCGCGAGGAATAGACGACCACGCCTTCATTGGCCTGGGCCGTGGCGCCAATCATCGCCAACAGCAACCCGGCGATGGTGCGAACAAGAAGCAGCATGACAGGGCTTCCCTAGGAAAAGCCCGGATGTTAGCGATTCGCGTTTTCGGCTACAAAGCCTCGTCGATTCGCTCTAGTTACCAGATATTACTCCGCTGGAACATTGCTCTGTGCCAGTGCCGGAAGGTCACCCGCCAGGCCTAGTGCCTGGCGTACGAACAGGGCTTTCGCGTCCGACAGGCCATTGACCCAGGACAGTCCTGTGTTGCGCAACCAGCGTAACGGCAACGGATCGGCCTGGAATAGCCGCTCGAACCCTTCCATGGCTGCCATCAAGGCCAGGTTGTGCGGCATCCGCCGTCGCTCATAGCGGCTGAGCACCCGCACATCCGCCAGACGCTCGCCGCGCCTGTGGGCTTGCAGCAGCTCTTCGGCAAGGACCGCAGCGTCGAGCAGCCCCAGATTCACCCCTTGCCCCGCTAGAGGATGGATGGTGTGCGCAGCATCGCCGATCAGCGCCAGGCCTGGCTCCACATAACGCCGGGCATGACGCTGGCGCAGCGGAATGCACAGGCGGGTATCTGCGCCAAGCACCCGACCCAGGCGGTATTCGAAGCGAGCCCCCAAGGCTGCGCAGAAACCGGGGGTATCCAGGGCCATCAACCGCCGGGCTTCGTCCGGCGTCGTCGACCAGACGATGGAAGACCAATGCTCGCCGTTGCTGGCCTGCAGGGGCAGGAACGCCAGCGGGCCGTCGTCGCCGAAGCGTTGCCAGGCAGTGCGCCGGTGACTTTGCTCAGTCTGTACGCTGGTGACAATGGCGTGGTGCAGGTAATCCCATTCCCGCGTGGCGCAGCCCCCCAGCCGACGGATGGCCGAGTTGGCGCCGTCGGCAGCTACCACGAGGCTGGCGCGGATTTGTGAACCGTCAGCCAGGCTCAGCAAGCGCTCGTCTTGAGAATGACGCATTCCTTCGACGCGCACCCCGGCAAGCAGCTGGATATCCCGTTCGAGCAAGCGCTCGATCAAGGCGTCCTGCACGACCGAGTTTTCGACGATATGTCCGAGCACATGGGCGTGGACGTTGGCGGCACTGAAGTGCACCGCCCCCGTGCCGCTGCCGTCCCAGACCCGCATGTCCGTGTAGGGGCTGGCGCGCCGCGCCACGATGCCCGGCCATGCGCCCAACCGCTCCAGCATGCGTTGGCTGGCCGTAGAGAGGGCGCTGACCCTGGGTTCGAAGGGCGCTTTCGGTAGAAAGGGTTGGGGGGAAAGGTCGCCGCCGTCGATCAGGATGACCTTCAACCCGCTGTCAGCCAAAGCCAGGGCCAGGGTACTACCGACCATGCCGGCGCCAACGATGGCGATATCGGCAACGCTCTCCGGGTGGCCATGGGCCGATGCCGCTTGCCGCGTGCTCATTCGAAAACCTCCGGAGCCCTGCCGGTGCCCAGCCCCATGGCCTGCCGCGCGAACCATTGGCGCGCCGGCGGAAGCAGATCGAGCCCGAGCAGTCCTGCATTGCGGCCCTGGGCAATCAGCCGACCTGGTTGTGAAAAGAGCCGCGTCACCTGGTCGGAAAAGCCAAGGGTCAAGCGCTGGTCCCGCGCCTGGGCAGTGACATACGCCTGCAAGGTGGCCAGATCTCCCAGCGGGGCGACGCTACCCTGAAGCGCGAGCGTCAAGGCATGGACGTCCCGCAGAGAAAGGTTGAAACCTTGCCCGGCAATGGGGTGCAGACTATGGGCGGCGTTGCCCAGCACCACCAGGTGCCGACGGATCTGCTCCTGAGCCTGGGCTAGCGCCAACGGATACAGGCTGCGCGCGCCCACCTGGACCAGGCGGCCCAGGCGATAGCCGAACGCCTGCTGCAGTTGGCCAAGGAACTCCTTTTCCGACAGACTCTGCAAGCGCTGCGCATCGGCAGGCTTGCGAGTCCACACAAGGGCGCAGCGATTGTCCATCAGCGGTAGCAACGCCAAGGGCCCGTCGTCTGTAAAGCGTTCGAAGGCCTGGCCACCGTGAGGCTGATCGAAGCTGACATTGGCGATCAGCGCGGTCTGCTCATAGGTTCGTACCTGGACCTCGATGCCGAGTTGGTCACGCAGCCCCGATCTGCCGCCATCGGCCAATACGGCCAAAGTGCAGCGCAACTGGGTATCGTCAGCCAGTTCCAGCCGATAACCCTCGGGTTCGGCTGCCATGGCCACCACTTCGGCCGGACAACGCCAGCTCACTAGCTCAGGATCAAGCGCCGCCCAGAGACACTGGCCCAGCCAGGCGTTTTCCACAACGTAGCCCAGAGCCGGCAACCCTTGTTCCGTGGCATCGAGGCGGGTTGCTCCGAGACGTCCGCGGTCAGAAACATGGATGTGCCGAATCGGCTCGGCTCGCTGGGCAACGGCGCTCCATACCCCAAGCTGTTCGTAGATCATGCGGGTGCCGTAGGCCAGGGCTGAACTTCGTGCGTCATAGCTTGGCTGATAGCCACCGCCGGGCGCGAAGGGTTCGACCAGCACGATGCTCCAACCCCGCTCCCGTGCCAAAGGTTGCAGCGCCAGGGCCAGGCTGGCGCCGACCAGTCCCCCGCCAATGATGGCCACATCGAAGCGACCACTACCTGCCTGCGCCGGCCGACTCATGCCCGGGCCCCGCGAGCGGCGGCCATGAGGGCTTCGATTTCGTCGATCGCCTTGGGCACCGCGCCGGTGAGGACCTCGCAGCCATGCCGGGTAACGACTACGTCATCCTCGATGCGGACGCCGATGCCCCGCCATTTCTTCGCAACCTGCTCATTCTGGGGGGAAATATAGATGCCCGGCTCTACCGTAAGCGCCATGCCCGGTTCGAGTACCCGCCATTCACCACCGACCTTGTATTCACCTACGTCATGCACATCCAGGCCCAACCAATGGCCGGCCCGGTGCATGTAGAAGGCCCGGTGCGCCTCTTGGGCGATGAGTTCGTCCACTTCGCCCTGCAGCAGGCCCAGGCGCACCAGACCATCGGTGATCACCCGTACCGTCGCTTCATGGGCCTGGTTCCAATGCTTGCCTGGGGCGATCTGGGCAAAGGCCGCTTCCTGGGCCTGGAGCACGATCTCATAGATCGCCCGCTGCTCGGCCGAGAACACACCGCTGACCGGAAAGGTACGGGTGATATCGCTGGCGTAGCAGTCGAGTTCGCAACCGGCATCGATCAGTACAAGATCCCCGTCGCGCAAGGGGGCATTGTTTTCCTGGTAATGAAGGATACAGCCGTTGCGGCCTGCCGCGACTATGGAGCCATAGGCCGCCAGGCGCGCGCCACCGCGACGAAACTCGTAGTCAAGCTCGGCTTCCAGGCTGTATTCATGTAGCCCGGGGCGGGCGGCCTGCATGGCACGCAGGTGGGCGCGGGCTGAGATGGCGGCTGCCTCGCGCATCACCTTCACTTCCGCCGCGGACTTGTACAGCCGCATGTCGTGCAGCAAGTGGTCAAGGGCCACGAATTCCTTGGGCGGCTGGGCGCCCAGGCCGGCCTTGGCGCGAATCTGGTTCACCCATTCCATGAGGCGCCGGTCGAACTCCGGGTGGGTGCCCATGACGGTGTAGACGCGGTCCCGGCCTTCGATAAGGCCCGGCAGGATGTCGTCGATATCCGCGATAGGGAAGGCATCATCTGCGCCATAGTCTCGTATCGCCCCTTCCTGGCCGGCACGCAGGCCGTCCCACAGCTCTCGCAGAGGATCCCGCTCCCGGCAGAACAACACGTAGGCGCCATGCTCGCGCCCTGGAATAAGGGCGATCACCGCTTCGGGTTCACCGAAGCCACTCAGATACTGGAAATCGCTGTCTTGCCGGTAGGCATGCTCCACATCCCGGTTGCGCACGGTAACCGCCGCCGCGGGCAGGATGGCGATGCTGTTGGGCACCATTTGCGCCATCAGGGCCTTGCGCCGCCGGGCGTACTCGGACTTGGGAATCTGGACCATGCGGCGCGGCTCCCGGGTCAGTGCAAGGAGGGCTTGGTCGCAGGAGCGGCTGGCTTGGCCAACTCCGAATACAGCAGCAATGGCGCGACGCGAAGGTATTCCATGACTTCCATGTAGTCGCTTTCTCCGTCTTCGGACTCTTCGAGGGCGTCCTGGACCTGGGCGATGGCGGACAGGTCCTGCAGCACTTCCCGGGCCTCGGCACTCAAGGGCGCAGCCCCGGCGGCCAGACCGAAGCCGGTCAGGAAGCCCTGGCACCAATGGCCAAGGGCGGCCGCGCGCTCGGCCAGGGGCAGTTCGTCACCCGGCAAGAGCAGCACTACAGTCATGTCATCGCCGGTCAGTTCGGCCTTGACCATTTCCTGCAGGCCGAGCAATGCCTGACGGACATTGCCCTCGGCCGGCGCGCCAAGCACTTCCACGGCGTCATCGAGCCAGGGCTCGGCGTCGAAGCCGGCGCCAGCGCAGCTACGTCCAAGCAGCAGGCCTTGCAGCTCGGCGGGAGTGACGGGATAGCCATTGCTGGCGAGCAGCGTGGCGAAAGCGGAATAGGGAGAGCTGGTGTTAGGCATGGGCAGCTAGGCGCCAGGCGGCGCAATGTCTAGAATGAAGGCTTCGTATCCTACACCGGCAGGTAAGCCAAGACCATCGACGCAACCGCCGGCCCGCGTCGTGGTCTGCATTCGTTCACGCCGCCTCCCAACCAGGACACCTTAACTGCCTCCCATGGAACAGAACGACCTGCAAGCGCTGATGGGCAAGATCGAACTACTGATCGAACGCGTCGAGCAGCTGAACCGGCAGAACGCCTTCCTCCACGCCCAGGAACGAACCTGGCGCGAGGAACGTGCCTACCTCATCGAGAAAAACGAAGTCGCTCGCCGCAAGGTCGAATCGATGATTTCGCGCCTCAAGGCCTTGGAGCAAGACTCATGAATTCGAGCAATAGCGTTACCGTGCAAATCCTGGACAAGGAATACTCGATCATCTGCCCGCCGGAAGAGCGCGGTAACCTGATCAGCGCGGCGCGTTACCTGGACGGCAAGATGCGCGAGATCCGCAGCGGTGGCAAAGTCATTGGTGCCGATCGCATTGCCGTGATGGCGGCCTTGAACATCACTCACGACCTGCTGCACCGCAAGGACACCAGTGAAGCCCAGCCAGGCGGCGCCACCCGGGAACAGGTACGTGGCCTGCTGGAACGGGTCGACCAGGCCCTTGCCGCTAGTCAGATGACTTCCAAGGGCTGATTCAGACCTATGGTTTGGGGTATACTCGCGTCCGCTCCCTGTAGTGCGCGCCAGTCGGTCATGTCCCTGAGCCGATACGCACAACCACGGAAGTTGCACGTCGGGGCTGGTGTGCATGTCCGCTCGACGGAAAGCCTTAAAGCCCCCTGCAATCTCCACCTTGAACTTTCGGGTTCAAGGGCTACACCGACAGCGGTACGTCGGGGAGTCTCTTCTTTTCCTCCATGCGGGGGCCTCGATTGGCCATTCCTTCCCAGGGAGTCGCTGATCACATGATCCAAGCTTCTCGTTACTCTCGCGGCCAGCTTCGCAAACTTCTGCGCGAGGCGCGCAAGGCATTGTCTCCGGCACAGCAGCGCGCCGCCGCCCAGGGGTTGTACCGCCAACTCGGCCAGCATCCCGTATTGCGCCGGGCGCGCGCCATAGCCCTGTATTTGCCCAATGACGGCGAGATCGACCCGCGTCCCCTGCTACGCGCCGCGCAAAAGCGCGGGATACACACCTACCTGCCCGTGCTGAGCCCATGGCCACGTACCAAGATGGTGTTCCAGCGCATTCTCCCTGGCGAGCGCCTGCGGGCCAATCGCTTCGGCATTGCCGAGCCCGTGCCCAGTCCGCGCCGACAGCGGCCGATCTGGACGCTTGACCTGGTGCTGTTGCCGCTGGTCGGCTTTGACGAGTATGGCGGGCGCCTGGGCATGGGCGGCGGCTTCTACGACCGCAGCCTGGCCTATCGAACCCGGCGCAAGTGCTGGCTCAAGCCCAGGCTGCTAGGCCTGGCTCATGAATGCCAGAAGGTGGATCGCTTGCAGCAGGCCAGCTGGGATGTAGCGCTGCAAGGAACGGTGACTGACAAAGGTTGGTATCGAGCCCGGAATTAGGCTTTGTGGGACCCTAGCGCAGCGGAACCGCGTAGGTTACGTCCACCGGCTCGCTGGCCTTGCGGTCCCAAAGGCTCTGGGCGTAACCGGTGGTTACCACTCCCAGGCCGAACAGGAACACAAGCACCCATAATAGATCCGGTTTACGCCGCATCGATGATTCTCCCCCTACCACGTTCACACATTGATCGAGCCTGGAAGCTGGCCCAACCGGCATGCCCCTGGCTTAAAATGGGCGCATTCTCCGACAGCTTCCAGCCACATGCAAACCCTGATTTCGACCAGCTGTCGGCCCATGCAACCCGGTTGGGTTTCCCTGCAATCCCCACAAAAAAAGGACGCCGCCATGGCTTATTGGCTGATGAAATCCGAGCCCGATGAGTTGTCCATCGAAGGCCTGAAAACCCTTGGCCAAGCCCGCTGGGATGGCGTTCGAAACTACCAGGCGCGCAACTTCATGCGCCTGATGCAACCCGGCGACCGTTTCTTTTTCTACCACTCCAGCTGCCCTGAACCCGGTATCGCCGGCATCGCGCGCATCGTCAGCGCCCCTTATCCCGACCCTACCGCGCTCGACCCCACCAGCCACTACCACGACCCAAAGGCCAGCCCTGAGAAAAACCCCTGGCTTGCAGTGGACGTTGCCTGCGAACAGGTGTTCCCGCGAATACTCGGCCTGGGCCTACTCAAGCAGCAGGCTGCGCTAGCGGAGATGGCGCTGGTGAAGAAAGGCAGCCGGCTTTCGGTGATGGAGGTGACCGCCCAAGAATGGAAAGCAGTGACAGCCCTGCTGTGAGAGCCTACCAGGCAGGCAGCACCACCGACCCCTACCTTAAATCCTCTCAAGATTTCAGGATCGGTGGATGACCCTTACTGAACAATCAGGTTATTGAACAGCAAGTCTTCGACCACCGGCTTGCCTTCCTCGGAATTGATTGCCTGTTGGGTTTGCTTCAGGGCTTCCTGACGCAAGGCTTCCTTTGCTTCGCCCGACGCCATCCCCTCCAGGCTTTGCTGGTTGAACAACTGAACCAGCTGATTGCGAATGAGCGGTTCGTGATGCTTGACTGCGGCCAAGGCTTCGGGGCCGGTAACCTTCAGGGCGATGTCGGCCTTGTACACGCGCAGGCGCGGGCCCCCATCCATGGCGTAGTTTCCGACCAAGGGTGGGCTCAGGGAGTAGTAGGACACCGGAGGTGGCCCTTCTTTGGGCTCTTCTTCCTTCGCGTTAGCGGCAAAGGGTATGCACAGCGCCAGCAATACGGCGATCCAGGGTTTCACAGCAGCGATTCCTCTTCATGGTGTACGCGGCGAGCGGGCGGTTATGGCAGCTTATCAGGCGCCGCCATCATCGTTGCTCGGCCGGGGGGCTTACCTACACTTATCGGCCATTACCCGGAAAGGAATAGCCTATGAAAGCGTTATTGTGCAAAGCCTTCGGCCCGGCGCAAAGCCTGGTGGTCGAAGACGTGCCCGCGCCTGAGCCAAAACGCAACGAGGTGGTGGTCCAGGTCCACAGCGCCAGCGTGAATTTTCCGGACACCCTGATCATCGAGGGCAAGTACCAGTTCAAGCCGCCCTTCCCTTTCGCCCCGGGGGGTGAAGCCGCCGGGGTAGTGGTGGCAATCGGCGAAGGAGTGAGTACGCTGCGCCAGGGAGACAAGGTCATGGCGCTGACAGGCTGGGGCAGTTTCGCTGAGCAGGTGGCAGTGCCTGCGTACAACATAATGCCGATGCCGGCGAGCATGCCCTTCGACGAGGGCGCCAGCTTTGCCATGACCTACGGCACTTCGATGCATGCGCTGCGCCAGCGCGGCAACCTGCAGGCGGAAGAAACCTTGCTGGTACTGGGCGCGGCCGGGGGTGTAGGACTGGCCGCGGTAGAGATCGGCAAGGCCATGGGCGCTCGGGTGATCGCCGCCGCCAGCAACGCGAGCAAGCTGGAAGCCGCGCGCATGGCCGGAGCAGACGAACTCATCGATTACAGCACCGAGGACCTCAAAGCGCGAGTGATGGCGTTGACCGCCGGCCAGGGCGCGGATGTCATCTATGACCCCGTAGGTGGCGATGCCTTCGATACCGCGGTGCGCTGCCTGGCGTGGAACGGCCGGCTGCTGGTCATCGGCTTCGCCAGTGGTCGCATCCCGCAATTGCCGGTCAATCTTGCCCTGCTCAAGGGCGCGGCCGTGATCGGTGTGTTCTGGGGTGCCTTCGCTCAACGCCAGCCCCATGACAACGCCAGCAACTTCCGGCAGCTTTTCGCCTGGCATGGTGAAGGTCGCCTGCGCCCGCTCATTTCCGCCCGGTATTCGCTGGATCAGGCACCGCAGGCGATCCAGGCGCTGGCTGAGCGCCGCGCGGTGGGCAAGCTGGTCGTGCAGGTACGCAAGGATCAGGCTTGAGGCAGCACAGGTTCAGGTAGCGTGCTAGCGGGCACCAGGGCCATCTCCAGCCAGCGCTTGAATCGGGCCTCTAGATTGCGGTCGGGCATGGCGTGGGAGCGCAGCGCGGCGATGGTCTGCTCCACGTAGTCCCGGCAGCTTCCAGAGCGGCCGCAGGCGCTGGCCAGTACCTGTACCAGCAGATCATCAGGCAGGTTTCCAGCGTAGGTGGGCAGGTGCCGCTCCAGCACGAAGCCCAGCGCCTGCACCTTGCTGCCGTCATCCAACCGGCAACTGAGCCAGTGAGGTCGATAAGACGGGTACGGCATCTCGCGCTTCCACAGGGCCATCAGCGACGCCTCCAGATGCTCCTCATGCAAGCGATAGGCAAAACCTGTGCAAGAGCCTCCTCGATCGAGGCCAAACACCAGGCCAGGGCGTTGCGGCGTGCCACGGTGCTCCTGCGACCAAAGGTACAGCCCGCGATGATAACCATGCACCCGCGCGCGCCGACGCTCGGCGCTGTTGCACTCAGGCCGCCAGATCAACGACCCGTACGCGAACAGCCATACCGGCCCACCCTTGTGCAGAGCCATGGTCTGGACGACAGAGCAGGCAAGCTCTTCATCACTCAGTTGCAGGGTGTTGAGCACAGGTGGGTAGGCCACCCCATGCGCGGGGGCAGGTTCGATCGCCGACATAAGGAAGAACCCCGGATGGGTACAGATTGCTTCGGCGTCACTCTAACCGAAGGCTACCGCCGGAGGGAGCTACCAGTCATCGTGGGGCATAGGCAAAGACGTCCGCTCGCATCTGATGAGCGTCCATGCCGGCCCCCACCAGGGCATCCAGTGTGGCGTACACCATGGCCGGTGAGCCGCTGGCGTACACATGAACGACGCTCAGGTCTGTCAGGTCTTCACGCACGGCCTCATGCAAAAGCCCGCAACGGCCTTCCCAACCACAGAGGTCACTGACGACCCGATGCAGGTATAGGTTAGGCAGGCGCTGCCACTCGTCCCAGTGCTCGATCCGGTAGAAGTCCGATGGCTGGCGAACGCCCCAGTAGAGATGGACCGGATGCTTGAAGCCTTGCGCGCGGCAGTGCTCGATCAAACTGTGCATTTGCGCCATGCCGGTACCCGCGGCAATGAGGACCAGCGGCCCATCGGGAAGCTCGGCCAGATGAGCATCGCCATAGGGCAATTCCACCCGGGCAAGCTGCTCGCTTTGCAACTGCGCCAAAAGCTTCACGGCGCTTTCTTCACGGCCCAGTATGTGCATTTCAAGGTCGCGACCACCATGGGGCGCGGATGCCAGGGAAAAGGCGGCCTTGTCCGCGCCTTCGCGCTCGATGAGCAGGTATTGCCCGGCATGGTAGCGAGGCGGCTTGCCAGCGGGCGCGCGCAGCCGCACACGCCACACATCGCCGCCGACTTCGGTGCACTCGCTGACCTGGCAGGTAAACGCACGAACCGGCAGTTCGCCAAGGGAGAGCACGCCGTCCCATAGCAGTACGCAGTCTTCCAGGGGCTCTGCCACACAGGTGTAGAGCTCGCCGTGGTCTCGCTCTTCTCCCTCCTGGAGAATACGCCCCTCGACCAGGATCGCCGCGCATACATGGCAATTGCCATTGCGGCAGCTATGGGGGCACTCGTAACCCAACCGCCGGGCCGCCTCGAGGATCTTCTCGCCCGGCTGTACGTCCAGCACAGCACCGGAAGGTTGCAAGGTCACGCGCATTCAGTCTATTCCCAGCTGGTTCCAGAGTTCGTCCACGCGGCGAGTCACGGCAGGATCCCGCTCGATCACACGCCCCCATTCCCGGGTCGTCTCGCCAGGCCACTTGTGCGTGGCGTCCAGGCCCATCTTCGAGCCGAGGCCGGATACCGGCGAAGCGAAGTCCAGATAGTCGATGGGCGTGTTATCGATCATCACCGTATCGCGCTTGGGGTCCATACGGGTAGTCACCGCCCAGATCACATCGTTCCAGTCGCGCGCGTTGATATCGTCGTCCGTCACGATCACGAACTTGGTGTACATGAACTGACGCAGGAAGGACCATACCCCCAGCATCACCCGCTTGGCATGGCCAGGGTACTGCTTCTTGATGGTCACTACCGCCATGCGGTAGGAGCAGCCTTCCGGCGGGAGGTAGAAATCGATGATTTCCGGGAACTGCTTTTGCAGGATGGGCACGAAGACTTCGTTCAGCGCCACGCCCAGAATGGCCGGCTCATCCGGCGGCCGCCCCGTATAGGTGCTGTGGTAGATCGGTCGGGTGCGGTGGGTGATACGCTCGACCGTGAATACAGGGAAGCGGTCCACCTCGTTGTAGTAGCCGGTATGGTCGCCATAAGGGCCTTCGTCGGCCATTTCCCCAGGGTGAATCACCCCTTCGAGCACGATCTCGGCGCTGGCGGGTACCTGCAGTTGACTGCCTCGGCACTTGACCAGTTCGGTACGGTGGCCACGCAGCAGGCCAGCGAAGGCGTATTCGGACAGGCTGTCGGGCACAGGCGTGACCGCTCCCAGGATAGTGGCCGGGTCCGCCCCGAGCGCGACGGCTACCGGGAAGGGCTCGCCCGGGTGCTTTTCGCACCATTCACGGTAATCCAGCGCGCCGCCACGGTGGCTCAGCCAGCGCATGATGACCTTGTTGCGGCCAATCACCTGCTGCCGGTAGATACCCAGGTTCTGGCGTTCCTTGTTGGGGCCCCGGGTCACGGTCAGCCCCCAGGTGATCAAGGGCGCCACGTCTCCCGGCCAGCAATGCTGGATCGGCAACTTGCCAAGGTCGACGTCTTCGCCTTCCAGCACCACTTCCTGGCAGGGTGCATCCTTGAGCACCTTGGGCGCCATGGAAATGATCTTCTTGAAGATAGGCAGCTTGGACCAGGCGTCCTTCAAGCCCTTGGGCGGCTCGGGCTCCTTGAGAAACGCCAGCAGCTTGCCGATTTCCCGAAGCTCGCCCACATCCTCGGCGCCCATGCCCAGGGCCACGCGCCCTGGGGTGCCGAACAGATTGCCCAGCACCGGCATATCGAACCCGGTGGGTTTTTCGAACAGTAGGGCCGGGCCTTGCTTGCGCAACGTACGGTCGCAGATTTCCGTCATTTCAAGCACCGGGGACACCGGTACCGTGACGCGTTTCAACTCGCCGCGCCGCTCAAGCTGCTGCACGAAATCTCGAAGATCCTTGAATTCCATCGGCCAGGCCACAGTGCAAAATAGGCGCTTAGCTTACCTGCTCTGCCGGCGACGTACAGGATACGGATAAAAAAACGGCGCCATCAGGCGCCGCTTTCGAACCGGACGAAGTTTACTTGCGCTTCATCGACAAGAAGAACTCGTCGTTGGTCTTGGTCTGCTTGAGCTTGTCGACCAGGAACTCGATGGCGGCGATCTCATCCATCGGATGCAACAGTTTGCGCAGAATCCACATGCGCTGCAGTTCGTCGTCGGCGGTCAGCAGTTCTTCGCGACGAGTACCGGAGCGGTTGATGTTGATGGCCGGGAAGACACGCTTTTCGGAAATCCGACGGTCCAACGGCAGCTCCATGTTGCCGGTGCCCTTGAATTCCTCGTAGATGACTTCGTCCATCTTCGAACCCGTCTCCACCAGGGCGGTGGCGATGATGGTCAGCGAACCGCCTTCCTCGATATTGCGCGCCGCGCCGAAGAAACGCTTCGGCTTTTCCAGGGCATGGGCGTCCACACCACCAGTCAATACCTTGCCGGAACTCGGGATCACAGTGTTGTAGGCACGCGCCAGGCGAGTGATGGAGTCCAGCAGGATGACCACGTCCTTCTTGTGCTCGACCAGGCGCTTGGCCTTCTCGATGACCATCTCGGCCACTTGCACGTGACGCGTCGGCGGCTCGTCGAAGGTGGAAGCGACCACTTCGCCACGCACGGTGCGCTGCATTTCCGTCACTTCTTCCGGGCGCTCGTCGATCAGCAGGACGATCAGGTGGCACTCGGGGTTGTTACGGGTAATGTTGGCGGCGATGTTCTGCAGCATGATCGTCTTGCCGGCTTTCGGCGGTGCCACGATCAGGCCGCGCTGGCCCTTGCCGATAGGTGCGCAGAGGTCGATCACCCGACCGGTGAGGTCTTCGGTGGAGCCATTGCCGGCTTCCATCTTCAGGCGCTGGTTCGGGAACAGCGGCGTCAGGTTCTCGAAGAGAATCTTGTTCTTCGCGTTCTCGGGGCGGTCGAAGTTGATGGTGTCGACCTTGAGCAGGGCGAAGTAACGCTCGCCTTCCTTCGGCGGACGGATCTTGCCGACGATGGTGTCACCGGTACGCAGGTTGAACCGGCGGATCTGGCTGGGCGACACGTAGATGTCATCCGGGCCGGCCAGGTAGGAAGCATCGGCTGAGCGAAGGAAGCCGAAACCGTCCTGGAGGATCTCCAGCACGCCGTCACCGGAAATTTCCTCGCCGCTTTTCGCATGCTTCTTCAGCAGGGAGAAAATCACATCCTGCTTGCGCGAGCGGGCCATGTTTTCGATGCCCATCTGTTCGGCCATTTCGAGCAGGTCGGTGATCGGCTTTTGCTTGAGTTCAGTCAGGTTCATAGAGGGAATGACGTGTTCTGTATGGAGGGAATAAGCTTAGGGCTTAAGAGGTGCCGCGCCGGGGAAGGCGATAGGATCGCGCACAACTTCGAATTGGAATGCGTCGGCGACGACTTGCAAGGGGGCACTGGAGAGGCCAGTGCAAGGCCGAATTTAACACTTGCGGCTAAAGGCGTCTAGTGAGCAAAAACAAAAAAGCCCTGCAACGAGCAGGGCTTTGTAACAACTGACGATACCTTAGATATTGGCATCCAGGAAAGCGGCCAGTTGCGACTTCGACAAGGCTCCAACCTTGGTGGCCTCGACATTGCCATTCTTGAACAGCATGAGCGTAGGAATGCCCCGGACGCCGTGCTTGGCAGGGGTTTCCTGGTTCTCATCGATGTTCAGCTTGGCAATGGTCACCTTGCCTTCGTATGTATTGGCGATTTCATCCAGCACCGGCGCGATCATCTTGCAGGGGCCGCACCACTCGGCCCAGTAGTCCACCAGAACCGGGCCCTGGGCCTTGAGAACATCGGCCTCGAAGGACGCGTCAGTGACATGCTTGATTTTGTCGCTCATGAATATCTCCCGGTCAGGAACTTGGATGATTGAGCCCATCATAACGTTCAGCGTTTGTTACCGAAAGCGTTAGACCATTGACTCTAGCTATGAGAAATCGCCGTTTTGCATATGACAGGCTGCCTACGGAAAAATGCTACCGACCACGGCGCGCGGCTCAAGCCAGGGGCATAACGTTGGCGAAGCGAGCGGATCGTGGCAGGATGTTCGAGTTATCGACCGAGAATTTCGCCCATGCCGCCACTCAAGCCGACGAATCTGTCCCTCATCGCTGCGATCGACCTGGGGTCCAACAGCTTCCATATGGTGGTGGCTAAGCCCAATCGGGGCGAGATCCGCATTCTCGAGCGAAGCGGCGAGAAGGTACAGCTGGCTGCCGGCATCGACGAACAGCGTCAACTCAGCGAAGAGTCCATGCAGCGCGGCCTGGAATGCCTCAAGCGCTTCGCCCAGCTTATCAATGGTCTACCCCTGGGCGCTGTGCGCATCGTGGGCACCAACGCACTGCGCGAGGCCCGCAACCGCGCTGAATTCATCCGCCGCGCCGAAGCTCTGCTCGGGCACCCGGTGGAAGTGATCTCCGGCCGTGAAGAGGCGCGACTGATCTACCTTGGGGTGTCCCACACCCTGGCCGATACGCCCGGCAAACGCCTGGTGGCCGATATCGGCGGTGGCAGCACCGAGTTCATCATCGGTCAACGCTTCGAGCCGCTGATGCGTGAAAGCCTGCAAATGGGCTGCGTCAGCTTTACCCAGCGCTATTTCCGCGACGGCAAAATCACACCGGCCCGCTACGCACAGGCTTATACCGCGGCCCGGCTGGAGATCATGAGCATCGAGAATGCCCTGCGGCGACTGAGCTGGGATGAAGCCATCGGGTCGTCCGGTACCATTCGCGCCATTGGTTCGGCCATCAAGGCCGCGGGAATGGGCGCGGGCGAAGTCAATGCCGAAGGCCTGGCCTGGCTCAAGCGCAAGCTGTTCAAGCTCGGGGACACCGACAAGATCGATTTCGATGGGATCAAGCCTGACCGTAGAGCCATTTTCCCGGCAGGCCTGGCCATCCTCGAAGCCATTTTCGATGCCCTTGAACTGCAACGCATGGATCACTGCGAAGGCGCCCTGCGCGAAGGCGTGCTCTATGACCTGATGGGGCGCCATGGCCATGAGGACGTGCGTGAACGCACCCTCAGCTCACTGATGGAGCGCTACCATGTGGACCTGGACCAGGCCGCGCGGGTGGAAGAGAAAGCCCTGGAAGCGTTCGACCAGGTCGCCAGCGCCTGGAGCCTGGACGACGGTGTATGGCGAGACCTGCTCAGTTGGGCGGCCAAGGTCCATGAAGTGGGCCTGGACATCGCCCACTACCACTACCACAAGCATGGCGCCTACCTCATCGAGCACTCGGACCTGGCCGGTTTCTCGCGGGAAGACCAGCACATGCTGGCGCTACTGGTGCGCGGCCACCGCAGGAACATTCCAAAGGAGCGCTTCGCGGAGTTCGGTGAAGAGGGGGCCAAGCTGATCCGGCTATGCGTGCTGCTGCGCTTCGCGATCCTGTTCCATCACATCCGTGGCACCCAGGAAATGCCCCAGGTCCAGCTCAAGGCCCACGGCGACTCCCTGGACGTGGCCTTCCCTTCGGGGTGGCTGGAAAACAACCCGCTGACCCAGGCCGACTTCGCCCTGGAGGCGGAGTGGCTGGCCCGGGTCGGGTTCGCCCTTACCGTACGGTAAGGGCCTGGTTGCTGAGGCGGTCCAGTAGGGTCGCCTGTGCGTTACGGGCGTTCTGGTTACCCGTGGGGCTGAGCCGCACGTAGGTGCCATCCGGTTGCAGCACCCAGGCATGAGTGTTGTCCGTCAGGTAGGCTTCCACCTCTTTCTTCACTCGCGTGATCAGCTTCTTGCCCTCGACCGGGAAGCAGGTTTCCACGCGCCTGTCCAGGTTGCGCTCCATCCAGTCGGCACTGGACAGGAACAACTGTTCTTCGCCCCCATTGAGGAAGTAGAAGATCCGGGTGTGCTCCAGGAAACGCCCGATGATGGAGCGCACATGAATGTTATGGGACACCCCTGGCACGCCTGGGCGCAGACAGCACATGCCCCGCACGATCAGGTCGATGCGAACGCCCGCCTGGCTGGCCTTGTAGAGCGCGCGGATAATCTTGGGATCGGTCAGGCCGTTACACTTGACCACGATGTGCGCCGGCTTGCCTTCGCTGGCGAACTGGGTTTCCCGGGCGATCATGTCGAGC
Source organism: Pseudomonas massiliensis (assembly GCF_000826105.1). GTDB lineage: Bacteria > Pseudomonadota > Gammaproteobacteria > Pseudomonadales > Pseudomonadaceae > Aquipseudomonas > Aquipseudomonas massiliensis. Next base: position 313,809 of record NZ_CCYK01000005.1, read on the forward strand.
ATGCCCTTTTTCAGCGTGAAGGGCGCATGCAGCAGCTTCTTCATGCGTAGGGTCTTGCCCATGCCGATCAGCTGGGTGAAGAGCTTGCCGACGTCTTCGGTAAGCGCGTCATCGGAGGTCAGCAGGCTGTAGTCGGTGTACAGGCGCGCGTTGCTGGCATGGTAGTTACCCGTGCCCAGGTGGGCATAGCGAACGATCTCACCGCCCTCGCGACGCAGGATGAGCATCATCTTGGCGTGAGTCTTGAAGCCCACCACGCCGTAGATCACCACGGCACCCGCGGCCTGTAGCCGGCTGGCCATCTGCAGGTTGGATTCCTCATCGAAGCGGGCGCGCAGCTCGATGACCGCCGTCACTTCCTTGCCGCTGCGCGCGGCGTCCACCAGCGCGTCGACGATTTCCGAATTGCTGCCACTGCGGTAAAGCGTCTGCCGGATCGCCAGTACATGCGGGTCCTTGGCGGCCTGGCGCAGCAGGTCGATCACCGGTGTGAAGGATTCGAACGGGTGCAGCAGGAGCATGTCCTGCTTGCCAATCACGCTGAAGATATTGTCGCTGTTCTGCAGCAGTTTGGGGATCGCCGGGGTGAAGGGCGTGTGCTGCAGTTCCGGATGACTGTCCAGCCCGGTGATGCTGAACAGGCGAGTCAGGTTCACCGGGCCATTGACCTGGTACAACTCGGATTCGGCCAGGTTGAACTGCTTGAGCAGGTAGTCCGACAGGTGTTTGGGGCAGGTATCGGCCACTTCCAGGCGCACCGCGTCACCGTAGCGACGCGAGAACAGTTCGCCGCGCAGGGCGCGCGCCAGGTCTTCGACGTCCTCGGAGTCCAGCGACAGGTCAGCGTTACGCGTCAGCCGGAACTGGTAGCAACCCTTGACCTTCATGCCTTGGAACAGGTCATCGGCGTGCGCATGGATCATCGACGAGAGGAAAACGAAGTTATCCCCCGGCCCGCCGACGTCTTCAGGCACCTTGATCACTCGGGGCAGCAGGCGCGGGGCCGGGATGATCGCCAGGCCCGAATCGCGGCCGAAGGCATCGATCCCCTCCAGTTCCACGATGAAGTTCAGGCTCTTGTTGACCAGCAATGGGAAAGGGTGGGTCGGGTCCAGACCGATCGGGGTCACGATCGGAGCGATCTCGTCGCGGAAATAACGACGCACCCACGCCTTGAGCTTGGGCGTCCAGTACCGGCGACGAATGAAACGGACCTGATGCTTCTCCAGTTCGGGCAGAAGGATATCGTTGAGGATGGCGTACTGGCGGTCCACCTGGACGTGAACCAGCTCGCTGATCCGAGCCAGGGCCTGGTGGGGCTGCAGGCCGTCGGCGCCGGCCTGTTCACGGGCGAAGGTGATCTGCTTCTTGAGCCCGGCCACTCGGATTTCGAAGAACTCATCCAGGTTGCTGGAGAAAATGAGCAGGAACTTGAGCCGCTCCAGCAAGGGATAGCTCTCATCCAGCGCCTGTTCCAGTACCCGAATGTTGAATTGCAATTGCGAAAGCTCGCGATGGCTGTACATCACGGCATCGTCCAGGCCGGGCACGGGGGCGGCCGGGGCTGGCGGAATCTCGATGGGAGGTTCCGCAGGAGTATCGGCGACCACGTCCGGGAGGGGTTCGGTCACAGGTTGAGCCTCTTCTACGACAAGATCGGGGAGCGCTTCATTATTCATCTGAACATCCTGAAGGGCCAGGGGCCCTGGGTGCAATGGGCGGCACGCACGGCAAAGTCGATCAGCTACAGTGACGATGGCTCGCAAAACGGGGTCACGGCCCAGACTCGGGCCGGGTCATGCCCAGGCCAAAGAGGTGGGAAGCACCGTCGAAGACGGGCCGGGCTGTTATAAGGTCAATATGTGACAGCCAGATGACAGTGCGGTTTAAGTTGCCATAAGGTAGCTGAAGACCGTTATGTTCACGTCGAGACACATTTCGACACTTTCATGAATTTCTCCGAAGGGTTAGGCTGCGCGTTCACTTCGCCAGCATCTTCAAAATGCTCCAACAATTTCTAAACGATTTCGGTTACCTGGCCCTGTTCCTGGGGACCTTCTTCGAAGGCGAAACCATCCTGGTGCTCGCGGGGTTCCTTGCGTTCCGCGGCTACATGGACATCAATGTGGTGATGCTGGTGGCCTTCCTCGGCAGCTACGCCGGCGACCAGCTGTGGTACTTCCTCGGCCGGCGTCACGGCCGCCGCCTGCTCGCCCGCAAGCCTCGCTGGCAGACCATGGGCGACCGTGCCCTGGAGCACATCCGCAAGCATCCGGACCTGTGGGTGCTCTCCTTCCGCTTCGTCTATGGCCTGCGCACCGTCATGCCAGTAGCCATCGGCCTTTCCGGCTACCCGCCCCGGCGCTACCTGCTGCTCAACGGCATAGGCGCGATGATCTGGGCCATCGCCCTCGGCCAGGCGGCGTACCACTTCGGCGCGGTGTTGCAAGGGCTGCTGGGTAACGTGAAGAAGTACGAGCTGTGGGTGCTGGGCGGGCTACTGCTCCTGGGCGTGCTGCTCTGGGTCAGCCGCCGCATCAAGGCCGCGCGCATCGCCCGCAAGGCTGAAGAAGCCGGCAAGCTTCAAGAGCCGCCATCACATTAGGGGCACAACCATCACTGGGATGGCCGCTGAAGCTGCTTTGCCGGCTCGCTAGAGCGGTGCTCTGCGCAGGCTCGCTAACAGGGTGGCGGCACCGACGAACAACCCTGCGAAGGTACGGTTGAGACGACGCTGCTGACGTGGACTGCGAAGTAGCCGTAGCACTCGCGAGGCGAGGCCGGTGTAGCCGGCCATGACGATCAGGTCCACGCTGACCATGGTGGCGCCGATGATCAGGTATTGAATGAGCAAGGGTGCGCCGGGGTCGATGAACTGCGGCAGTACCGCCAGCATGAACACCAGCGCCTTGGGGTTGCTCACGTTGACCAGCAAGCCCCGAAAGACCAGGCCAGCCCGGCTTGCGCCCTCCGGCGCGGCGGCGGCGTCGCTCATATCCATAGGCGCGGCGCGCCACTGACGCACTGCCAGATACAGCAGGTAGGCCACGCCGAACCACTTGATCAAGGTGAACGCCATGGCGGAGGTGGCCAGTATCGCGCCCACACCGGCGGCCACGATCGCGATCTGCAAGGCCAGCCCCAGCTGTAGGCCCAGGGCGTTCCAATAGCCACGGGCGAAGCCGTAGCGCAGGCCGGACGACATGGAGGCTATGGCCCCCGCCCCTGGGGATAGGCTGATCACCCAGCTTGCGACGAGAAATGCCAGCCATGTATGCCACGCCATGTTCGTGTCTCCGAGAACTGAGTGGCTACGTTACTGGATAAAACGTAGCGTTGCTATCCAGGTTCAGGCACTCAGGTTTTCCAGTTCCGCCTGCAGGTTTTCGAGCAGCTCGAGGGCTTCCATCCAAGCCTCCTCCAAGGCGCCCTCCTCGCTCTTGAGTGCCGCCTGGCGAGCCAGCAAATCACGTAGCTCGTCCTTGCGGGCACTGTCGTAAAGCTCGCTATCAGCCAGGCGTGACTCGATCTGGGCCAGGGATTCATGGACCTTGCCCAGGGCAGCTTCCAGGCGCTCGGCCTCGCGCTTGTGAGGCGCCAACTGCTGGCGCAGCGCGGCAGCGGCCTGGCGCTGTGTCTTCTTGTCGGTACGTTCACCCGAAGCAGGCGCCGCTACAGGGGCGTTGCGCTGACGATAGTCCACAAGCCATTTGGCGTAATCGTCCAGATCGCCATCGAAGGGTTCGACCTTGCCATCGGCAACCAGCAGGAAATTATCCGTGGTGCTCTTGAGCAGATGCCGGTCGTGGGACACTACCAGCACCGCACCACCGAACTCCTGCAGGGCCATGGTCAAGGCCAGGCGCATTTCCAGGTCCAGGTGGTTGGTGGGCTCGTCGAGCAACAGCAGGTTCGGCCGGCCCCAGGCGATGAGCGCCAGAGCGAGCCGAGCTTTTTCCCCGCCGGAGAAATTCAGTACGGGTTCATCGACGCGCGCGCCGCGGAAGTCGAAGCCGCCGAGGAAGTCCTTGAGGGTCTGCTCCCGCTCCGTCGGTGCCAGACGCTGCATATGCAGCAAGGGGCTGGCTTTCCCATCAAGGGAATCGAGCTGGTGCTGGGCGAAATACCCTACTTCCAGGTTTTCCCCTCGTCGCAGCGTCCCACCAAGAGGCTCGAGTTCGCCCGCCAGATTCTTGATAAGCGTGGACTTGCCCGCGCCATTGGGGCCCAGCAGGCCAATCCGGGCGCCCGGGGTCAACTGCAGCTTGACCTTGTCCAGAATCACCTTGCTGCCATAGCCCAGGCGGGCTTCCGACAAGTCCAGCAGCGGGCTGGACAGCTTGTGGGCTTCTCGGAACACGAACTCGAACGGCGAGTCCACATGGGCGGCGGAGATCTCTTCCATCCGCTCCAGTGCCTTGATCCGGCTTTGCGCCTGTCGAGCCTTGGTCGCCTGCGCCTTGAAGCGAGCGATGTATTTTTCCATATGCTCGCGCCGCGCCTGCTGCTTCTCGTACGCCTGCTGTTGCTGAGCAAGGCGCTCAGCGCGGGCTCGCTCGAAGGCGCTGTAGCCGCCGCGGTAAAGCACCAGCTTGCGCGTGTCTACATGGGCGATATGGTCGACCACCGCGTCGAGGAAGTCCCGATCGTGAGAAATGAGCAGCAAGGTACCAGGGTAGCCCTTGAGCCACTCTTCAAGCCACAGGATAGCGTCCAGGTCCAGGTGGTTTGTCGGCTCATCGAGCAATAGCAGGTCCGAAGGGCACATCAAGGCCTGTGCCAGGTTCAGACGCATGCGCCACCCACCTGAGAAGTCGCCTACTGGCAAGTCCATCTGGGCATTGCTGAAGCCCAGCCCCGCCAGCAGCTTGCGCGCTCGCGCCTGCGCCGTGTAGCCGTCGGCCGCGTCCAGTTCGGCATGTAACCGGCCCAGGGCAACCCCATCCTGGGAGGCCTCGGCCGCTGACAGGTCAGCCTCGATACGCCGCAGGTGCTGATCCCCATCGAGCACGTAGTCGACAGCAATGCGCGTGAGGGTGTCCACCTCCTGGCGCATATGGGCGATGCGCCAATCCGGCGGCAGTTGGCAGGAGCCGGCGTCAGGCACCAGTTCGCCGCGCAGCAGCGCGAACAGGCTTGACTTTCCGGCGCCATTGGCACCGATCAGGCCAGCTTTCTGGCCGGCATGGAGCGTGAGCTCGGCGCCTTCTAGCAGACGCTGTGGGCCACGCTGTAAAGTGAGGTCTTGGATTCGGATCATAATGGCGGCGGAGTTTATCAGCTTCGCGAAGCCGTGGCGTGGGGGCTTGATGCAGGACGATCTATGGCGACATGCATGTGAGCTCTACGCACGGCCTGGTGTCGAGGCCGCCTGCCTGGCGGCTCAGGAGGCGGGAAGCAATGTCTGCCTGGTGCTTTGCGCCCATTGGCTGGAACGACGCGGCGTGGCCTGGACGGCCGGTCGGGCCGAGGCCCTCGCAGAAATAGCTCTGCCCTGGACTGAAACGGTAGTCATGCCGTTACGCACGCTGCGACAACAGTGGAAGCCGGCCGCCATGGAAGACGAAACCCTGCGGGCGCTCAGGGCCTCGATAAAAGCACTTGAACTGGATGCCGAACGAGCGCTGCTGGAGCGCTTGCAGGCGCAGGCTTGCCGTTGGCCATGTCTCGCGGGTAGCGGCGCTGGCTGGCTTGATTGGGCCCTTCAGGAGGGCCAGGCCAGCGCCACCTTGCAAGCCGCGCTGGCTTGAGTTCAGGGCACGGCGGCTTGGCCGTTCAGGAACCGCTTGCAGGGGTACCCGCGCCAGGCGCCGAGCTGGGGGCAGTGCTCTTGGCTGCCGCATTGGCGCGTGGTTTGCGTGGGGCACGCTTGGGCGCGGGCTGTGCGGCGCCTTCTTCGGCCTGCTCGACCGCCTTGGCCAGGACGGCCTTGCGCAGAGGCGGCTTGCGTGGTGTTGCTGCGGGCTTGGCCTGAGGGTCCAGAATGCTTGCCACCGCACTTACCGGAGTCGTGGCCGCCTTGCGCGAAGTCGCTGGCTTGGCGGCAGCCCGAGCCGCGACTGGCTTGGCAACGTGCGGCTTGGCGCCGGCAGGCTTGCGCGAGGTCTTGACGCCTGGCGTTGCGCTAGCCGTACCGCGTTGATCCAAGGCCTTGCCGACCGCTTCGCGCACTTTGCCCACACCCTGTACCAGCGCCAGGCTGGCCTGGATGTCATCCTTGAGTTGGCCGATGTACTGACGGGTTTCACCCTGGCGCCGCTGGAGTTCGTCAAGGGCGCCTTCCAGGGCTTCCACGCTGGCGCGCGCCTTGGCCTGTGCCTTGGCCTTGCCGGCACTGGCAGCCGCATCGATTCGCGCACGGTGCTTGTGAAGCTTGTCCTGCGCTTTCACACGCTGCTTTTCCAGCTTGGCGAGCATTTTTTCGGCATCGGTCAGAGCCTGGGCACACGCTTGCTCGAAGTGATCGAGCAAGCTACCGGTCAATTGCTGAAGCAGGTGCAACGGTGTACTTACAGGCTTCTTTTTAGCCGACATGATGGTCCTCCTCGCGGGTTGGTCTTTCATGTTATGCGAGAGCACCCTCGCCGTCAGCAAGCGCGGCGGTATTTTATATTCAGCGCCCTTGCTGGGACGCAGGTTTGAAAGCAGAGGGCATCACGGTGGATAATCCTCGCTTCCTCCAGGAGCCCATGCCCATGCCGCGTCGCCTGTTGCTCTCGCTGTGCCTGCTATCGCCCCTTGCCCTGGCCCAGGACGCCGCACCTGCCGCTCATGAGCTTGGCTACAGCCTGGGCGCCAGCATTGGTGAACGCCTGCGTGAAGATGAGCCTGGACTGGATATCGAAGCGCTGATCGAAGGCCTGCGTCAGTCCTATCGGGGCCAGCCCCTGGCGCTGGATGAAGCCCGCATCCGGGCCATACTGGCGCAACACGAGGCTAGCGCCAGCGGCCAGGGCGCGAGCTCCAACGTGGAAGCAGCCCTGGCGGCCGAGCACCGGTTCATGGCCACCGAGCGAGCCAAATATGGTGTTCGGGAGCTACCTGGCGGGGTTCTCTACACTGAGCTTGGCCCTGGACAGGGAGAAAAGCCCTCGGCCAATTCAAGGGTGGAAGTCAGCTATGTGGGCCAGCTTCCCGACGGTACGGTATTCGACCAGAACGACCAACCCCAGTGGTTTCGCCTGGACAGTGTGATCGATGGCTGGAAGGTGGCCTTGCAACAGATGCCCAAGGGGGCCCGCTGGCGCGTGGTGGTTCCGTCGGACCAAGCCTACGGCGCCGATGGGGCCGGCGAACTCATCCCGCCTTACACTCCACTGGTGTTCGAGATCGAGCTGCGCGATTTCGCGGACTGACAATCAGGCGAGCGGGCCGCGTCAGACGACTTGCGCGGCTTCCTCACGATGGGCGGTATGCAACACTTCGATAAGGCAGTCTTCCAGTTCGAAACGCTCATGAAGAATGCCCCCGAGTTCCTTGAGCCGCGCCGAGAGGTCGGCGAAGTCCGAGCAGTCACCCTTGTCGCAATGATCGTTGAATTTCAGGCAGCCCTGGGTAAGCGCCTCGAGACGCGGGCAGATCTGCTCCGCCAGTTCCAGCCCACGGTCGTCGCCGAAGGCCTTGGCTTCCTGGGTCAGTTGCTCGTAGACACCGAAATGCCCCGCCGAGACGTAGTCCACCAGTAGGCCACAGAAATCCTGGAGCCCCGAGCGCCGTAACCGGCCTTCCTCGGAAGCCTCTTCGATCGCCGCGAAAGCAACGATAAGGCTCTGGCGGTCCTGCAGCCAGCGATCGATGATCAGGTGAACCCCGCCCCAACGTTCCTGCGCATTCTGACAACTTTCCAGCATGGTCTGATCTTCCCTTGAGGTTCACGTTGAAGACGGAACGCAAACCAGCCAATGGCCAGTGAACTCGCACTTTACGTCCCATCCGGCGTAGCAAAGGGCCACGATCCGGTACGTTATTGCAGCCCTGCCGCGCGACATGGGCTTAGGGTGTTATACACGTGTTTACCTGAATGAGGGCGTTCAACGCTGAATAAGCTGACCCAGCGTAATCAGGCCTAAACCCGTGAACACCAGCAGGCTCCATTCAGGCAGGCTCAGGCCCGACAGCGTCCAATTGATGGCGGCGCAACCGGGCGCTCCCGAGATGAACAGCTTGAGGGCCTGAAGCAGAGCCTCAGACTGGTGCGCATCGAAAAGGTTCGCCGTACACAGCGTGTCGCTCGCGGGTGATCGGGATTGCCACCAGAGCTGGCGAAGCGAAGCGGCGACACCCACGGCGATAGGTACCATGTTGAAGCTCGCGTAGACCCGACGACCTGATCGCTCAGGCTGGTGAAGCCACGCCGATGCGCAGACGAAAGCCACCGCGACCAGGCAGCCTTCCTGCAAGGCACGCAGGGAGCATGCCGGCAGGATTACCGTCCGAGTTAGATAGGCCGTCGCACCTAGTGCCAGCGAGGCCACAACGAACGCCAACACAAACAGATGACGCGAACGGGCCATGGGCATGGACGATCCAGGTACGCGATAGACAGACAGCAACGGTAGTGGAAAGGCCAAAGCGCTTTCAAGGCAACGCAGGCAAGAAACAATCTGAAAAACGCCGCTGTGCAAAGGCTGACCAGCGGCGTTGTGGGCGACTCTTCAGGCCCGCCCTGGCTCCGGCAGCGGCAAGGCCAGGAGACGCTCATCCAGCAAGCCGAGGCCCTCCTGGAACAACGCATTGCTGCGCGCCGTGTCTCCCAGCTGGGCCAACAGGCGCGCCAGTTCGGCACAGGCTTCGGGGTTGCGCTGGTACTTGAGGCTTGTTTCGAAATAGTCCCGTGCCTTGCCCCATAGCCGGTTCTGCAAACTGATGCGGCCCAGGGTCAGCAGCAACGCCGGATCTTGCGGATGCGCCTTGAGCAGCCCTTCGGCAAAAGCCAATGACTTGGCAGGTTCATGTCCCATCAGCAAGCCATACTGACGCGCCAGATGGCTATCGTATTGCCGCTTAAGGGCTCCCCTGACTACTTCTTCAGCCTTGGCGGAGGCACCCAGCCGGCGTAGCCGCTCGGCATAGCTGAGCACCAGAGGCGCCTCTTGCCGCTGGCCGGCGCTGAGCTGTTGCCAGGCGCGGTCCAGCGCCTGCTCGTCGCCGCCCTCGCCTTCGAGTTCGCCCTGCAACAAGCGCTGCCCCACGGCTCGGGCCTCCAGGCTGGCGAGCTCCTCGCCGGTCATGACCTTGTGCTTGCGCAGTTCAGGCACCAAGCGGGTCAATTGCGACCATTGTTCTCGTTGCGCACAAAGACCGGCCAGTTGCCGCAGGACCTGACGATTGCCGGGGTAACGCTCGTGCATGACGCTGAGGGTCTCAAGCGCGCCGGCACCATCGCCCCGTTCTGCCTGAAATTGCGCATGACTCAGGGCAATGGCCAGCTCTGCCTTGGGCTGTCGCTCCAGGGCACGCTCGAGCAGGCGGTCACTTTCCTCGTGGAGCCCTTGCTCATTGGCGGCGCGGGCAGCACCCAGGTAGTAGAACAGAGGGTAACGCTCGCCTTCAGCGGCCAGCTTGAGGTGCTTATGGGCGCTGGCCCAACGCCCTTCGGCCAGGTCCACCTGCCCGCGCGCGATGGCGTCCTGCAGCCGGCGACGACGATTGCGGCCGGACCATGGGTTGACCAGCCGACCGGACGTCAGCAGAAGACGTGCCAGCCCGGCTAGCAGGAAGATGGCCAATGCCAGCGCCACCAGGGCGGCAAGCGTGGTCCAGAGTCCTGACTCATAGCGAAAGACGTGAGGATAGTCGACCAATACATAGCCCGGGCTCAGCGAAACCCCCAGGCCGATCACCAAAGCCAGGGCGATGGTAAGGAACAGCCCCAAGTACAAGCGCTTCATGGATGCCGCTCCTGTTCCGCCGGAGCGCCATTTGCCTGATGGCGACGCGTGATATAGCCCTGGAGGGCCGACAGGCTCCCAGCCAGGTCGGGGGTTTGTACGGTCACACGGCTACCCGCCAGCTCGTTCAACCGGGCAAGCAGGGCCTGCGCCTGGGTATTGTCCTGATTGAAATCGGTAGTCAGTACGTCCCGAGCCTGATCCAGCGCTTGCTTGAACACAGCCTGCTCACCGTTCAAGGCCGCCCACTGGGCCTGCTCCAGGGCCAAGCCGAGCGCCAGGCGCACCTGACCCAGGCTCTGCCCGGCCAGCAGCGGACGAACACTGGCGTCCGGGTTGAAATCAATGCGGAAGAAGCTGGATATGCGGGCCCACCACTGACGCCAGTGAAGCGTACTATCATCGGCGGCCATGCCGGCGGCCACGCGATCGGCCTCGAACTGCGGCGCCAGTGCGGAAAGCTGCGTCGCCTGCTCACGCAAGGCAGCCAACTGAAGGAACAGGCCTGTACGATCCGGTTGCTCGGTAGCCTGCAATGCCGCCAGGCTGCGTGCCAGCTGTTCCCGCGCCGCGAAGGCGTTGGGGTCGTCCTGCTCACGTAGAATGTCATCGGCCCCCTGCAACAGGGCCCGAGCGCTGTTTATGTCCTGCAGGGCCGACAAGCGAAGACTTGCCAGGCGCACCAGGTGCTCGGCCTCGGCCAGGCGCCAGTCCTGCCGGCTGGCGCCCAGCACGGTTTCCAGGCGCTGCCCAAGCCGCTGCTGGTCGGCCTGGAGCTGAGCCAGCAAGCGCCGCCGTTCTTCCAGTTCGGTGGCGGGAGGCAACTGCGCAAGACGCTCATCCAGGGCTTGCGTCTGCTGCCCAAGGGTGCGATTGGCCGTGGCCAGTGTTTCGACCTGTGCGCCCTGCCGATGCTGGCTAGCGTCGAGCTGACGCAACTGCCAGGCGGCCCAGCCTCCTAAACCAAGCCCGCCCGCAGCGATCAGCAAGGCCAGCGCGGCAAGGCCGCGCCCAGCACGCGGCCGTTCCAGCGCCGAACGCGGTGGTGGATTGCCGGCCGATGGCTTGGCTGTTCCATTGGCGGGGGCAATCGGCGGCTCGACTGCCGACTTACCCTGGGGAGCGCCGGCCGCGTCCTTTACCGGCGAGGTCGCCGGCTTGCGAACGGGCTCTTGCGGATCATGGGGCGGGACAGTATCGCTCACGTAGTCTTCCTTTATTCAGAGCAGGGTTCACGGGCTGTGGACCGCCAACGCGGCAACCAGAGCGGCAGTGCTCGCACCTTCGCAATTGATCGGGCGATGACAGCCGAGCCCGTGGGCCAGGCCCGCTACCCGCGCGCTGGGTACGAACAGCGGCATGGCAGCCAATGCCGGCCATGCACTGCCAGCGAGCCGGTGCAAATGTTCCAGCCCCTGACCACTGCTGACCACCACGCCATTCAAGCGTTCCGCTTGCAGCCGCTGGGCCACAGCGTTGGCAGCATAATCAGGAACGCCACGCCGGTACAGTTCGAGGTACCCCACCTGAGCGCCTCGCTCGCCAAGTTGATCTGCCAACCAGTCGCGCCCGCCTTCGCCGCGTATGATCAATATGCGCGGACAAGGCCTGGCCAGGACAGCCGCCAGCGCAGGCAAGCGCAATAATGCCTCGCTGTCGTCACCCTGGGCTGAATAATGGGCATCGAGCCCCGCTTCACGCAGAACGGCGGCGGTCGCCGGGCCAACCGCGAACCACTGAAGCCCAACCCGCTGCTCGCGGGGCGGCAGACCTTGCAGGCACAACCGGGCGGCCGGCTTGCTGACCACGATCACCGCATCGAGTGCCTGCCAGGCCTGGACCCTCAATACAGGCAAAGGCGTCAATGGCCGGATTTCAAGCATTGGCATGAGGGCCCCGTAATAGCCCTGCTCGGCCAAGGCCTCGGCCAGCGGACGGCCTTCAGCCGCCGGCCGGGTCAAGAGCAATCGCCAGGCCATCAGGCAGACGGCGCTTGGCCATAGACTTCGTCGAGGATCGCCTGAGCGCCTTGCTCGAGCAGCGTCTCGGCCACCTGCTGCCCCAGGGCTTCGGCGTGCTCCTGGGTGGCCCGAGCTTCGGCGCGCAACAGCAGGCTGCCATCTGGCCGCCCCACCAACCCACGCAGCCATAATTGATCACCTTCGATGATCGTGTAGGCGGCGATAGGCACCTGGCACCCTCCGTTGAGATGGCGGTTCATGGCCCGCTCGGCAATCACCCGTACTGCAGTAGGGCCATGGTGCAAAGGCGCAAGCAAGGCTTGCAGTTCGGCATCGTGGGTGCGGCATTCGATACCTACCGCGCCCTGGCCTCCGGCTGGCAGGCAGTCTTCAGTGGTCAGGCTGCCGCGGATGCGTGCTTCCAGGCCCAGCCGGATCAAGCCGGCGGCCGCGAGGATGATCGCGTCATAGTCGCCGGCGTCCAGCTTGGCCAGGCGGGTATTGACGTTGCCTCGCAGGAAGCGGATTTGCAGGTCGGGACGCATCGCCAGCAGTTGAGCCTGCCGACGCAGGCTCGAGGTACCCACGACGCTGCCCTGGGGAAGCTCGTCGAGGCTGCCGAAATGATTGGACACAAAAGCGTCCCGAGGATCCTCGCGTTCGCAAATGCAATACAGGCCCAGCCCCTCGGGGAAATCCATGGGCACGTCTTTCATGGAGTGCACGGCGATGTCGGCTTCGTCTTCCAGCAGTGCTGTTTCGAGCTCCTTGACGAACAGGCCCTTGCCACCGATTTTCGCCAGGGGTGAATCGAGCAGCTTGTCGCCGCGGCTCACCATGGGTACCAGGCTGACCTGCAGCCCCGGATGGGCCTGTTCCAGGCGAGCCTTGACGAAGTTGGCCTGCCAGAGTGCCAGCGCGCTCTTGCGCGTGGCGATGCGAACCGTGCGAACGAACATGTGGACCATTACCCAAGCCGAGAGACCGACGATGATACCAGCTCAGCCTGAGCTCCGGCCCACAGGGTACGCTATCGACCAGATAGGCAAGGACCGGGCTGCGCCTACAGCTGCTGCATTTCCTTGCGCACACCTGCGACATGTCGACGGCTTACCGTCAGGGCATCTCCACTGAGCCCTTTCACGTACAGCTGGAAGTGGCCCAGCGGTGTGCGCTGCAAGCGCTCCATTCGCTCACGGGCCACCAGCGCGTTGCGATGGATGCGAACGAAGCGGTCGCCGAACTCATCTTCCAGCGCCTTGAGCGGTTCGTCCAACAGGACCTCGCCGTTCTCGTGGCGCAAGGTCACGTATTTATGGTCGGCGATGAAGTAGATCACCTGCTCCAGGGGAATCAGCTCGATGCCTTTGCGGGTACGCGCGCTGATATGGGTGCGGGGCCCGGCCCCATTGCTCGCCGCCGGCCGGGTCAAGGCGGCCAGGGTTGCCCGGTTGGGCCGCTCGGCTCGCTTGAGGGCGTCGGAAAGCTTGTCGGAACTCACGGGCTTGAGCAGGAAGCGCCCAAGGTTGTTTTCCACGGCGGTGGAGGCAAATTCCCCCTGGCCCGTACAAAAGACCACGGCTGGCGGTGCATCGCGCTCGCATAGGCGAGCGGCTACCTGCAAGCCATCGAGCCCGGGCAGGCGCATGTCCAGCAGCACCACGTCGGGCTTGAGGCTGTCGATCAGCGTCAGGGCTTCCTCGCCGCTACCGGCACCGGGCTCCAGGACGCTATACCCCTCGAGGTCGCTGACCATTCGGCTCAGTTTCTCGCGGGCCATGGGTTCGTCATCAACGATCAGGACATTCATAGAGTGCCGGATTCCTGCGTAAGTCTCGCGGATAAATAGCGTAGACAGGTGAACTGACGGCCGTAGCGGCGTACCTCGCTGAGACTGGTGGCCGTATGGAAAAGTGCCCTAGACCACAGCGATCTGTCGCCCGGGCCTTTGCCTTCGGGCAATTCGGCCGAGTGACCACATACTGCCGCACAATGATCGAGACGCAATTGGACTCTCCCTTCGGTCACTTGCCTGGCTGGCCCAAGGCTGGACCACCGCGCACAGCCCTTGCCGCGCTAGCGGCTTCCCTTTCAACTGTAGACGTTCGCAGGCGGCACATTGCTCAATCGGCATCACGCCCGCCCATGCCCAGGCGCCCTTCATATCCAGGCCGCCAGCCCTGCCGGGCAGGTGCAACCCTGTTATGATGGACGCCATTTTTCCGTTCGAACCCAACGAGCCAGTCATGAGCACCGACAAGACCAACCAGTCCTGGGGCGGCCGCTTCAGCGAACCCGTCGACGCCTTCGTCGCCCGCTTCACCGCCTCGGTCACCTTCGACCGTCGCCTGTACCGTCACGACATCATGGGGTCGATCGCCCACGCCACCATGCTGGCTCAGGTGGGAGTGCTGACCACGTCCGAGCGTGACGCCATCATCCAGGGGCTGGAGGCCATCCAGGGCGAGATCGAGGCCGGTGACTTCGACTGGCGCGTGGACCTGGAAGACGTGCACATGAACATCGAGGCTCGGCTTACCGACCGCATCGGTGTGACCGGCAAGAAGCTGCACACCGGGCGCAGCCGCAACGACCAGGTAGCCACGGACATCCGCCTGTGGCTGCGTGACGAGATCGATACCATCCTGGGCGAGATCACCCGTTTGCAGAAGGGGTTGCTGGAGGTGGCCGAGCGCGAAGCCGGCACCATCATGCCGGGCTTCACTCATCTGCAAACCGCGCAGCCGGTGACCTTCGGGCATCACCTTCTGGCCTGGTTCGAAATGCTCAGCCGTGACCATGAACGCCTGGTGGACTGCCGCAAGCGCACCAACCGCATGCCGTTGGGCAGCGCCGCGCTGGCAGGCACCACCTACCCCATCGACCGGGAAATCACCTGTCGGCTGCTGGGATTCGAAGCCGTGGGCGGCAACTCCCTGGACGGCGTATCGGATCGGGACTTCGCCATCGAGTTCTGCGCCGCCGCCAGCCTGGCCATGATGCACCTGTCCCGCTTCTCCGAGGAACTGGTGCTCTGGACCAGCGCCCAGTTCCAGTTCATCGACCTGCCGGATCGCTTCTGCACGGGCAGCTCCATCATGCCGCAGAAGAAAAACCCGGACGTGCCCGAGCTGGTCAGAGGCAAGAGCGGCCGCGTGTTCGGTGCCCTTACTGGCCTGCTGACCTTGATGAAAGGTCAGCCCCTGGCTTACAACAAGGACAACCAGGAAGACAAGGAACCCCTGTTCGACGCGGCCGATACCTTGCGCGACTCCCTACGGGCCTTCGCCGACATGATCCCGGCCATCAAGCCGCGCCATCAGGTGATGCGCGAAGCGGCCCTGCGCGGTTTTTCCACTGCCACGGACCTGGCCGACTACCTGGTACGCCGGGGGCTGCCTTTCCGTGACTGCCACGAAATCGTTGGCCACGCGGTGAAACATGGGGTGGAGACCGGCAAGGACCTGGCCGAGATGAGCCTGGATGAACTACGTCGCTTCAGCGACCAGATCGACGCCGACGTATTCGAGGTATTGACCCTCGAAGGCTCGGTCAACGCCCGGGATCATATCGGCGGTACCGCCCCGGCTCAGGTCCAGGCCGCGGTTATTCGGGGCCAGGCGCTGCTGGCCCAACGCCGGGGAGCGGATCATGAGTGAAGACATGGACGACGAAGCGTTCGCCGAAGCTACCCTGACCGATGCTATCCGCAATCAGTTGGAAAGCGGGGAGCCGCCCGCCGCCCAGGCAACTTTTAACAAGTTGAAACTGGTGGGATACGAAGAAGCCGATATTCTCAAGCTCATGGCCCACGTGCTGGCGATCGAAATCGACAACATGCTCAGGGCCGACCGCCCCTTCGACAGCGCCTGGTACGAAGAGGCGCTTCGTGCCTTGCCCACGCTTCCGGGTGAGAACGAAGACGCCTGAAGTCAACGTCGAAGTGGCCTCAAGGCGCCGCCTGGCAGCGGCGCCGTTCCCAAAACAAAAGCGAGGCCGCCACATGACCTACACGCCGGAACTGATCGCCGAACTCGAACTGCTGATGTTGTTCAACCTGGCCAACACCCAGGAAGGTCTCAAGGTGCACCACACCGCGACCGCCTCGGCAATTGCCGCGGCCCGGCGGTTGCATGAAAAGGAACTGGTCACCCAGCCCGATGGTGGCTACCTCACCAGTCTTGGCCTGGAGGCGGCCGAGCACGCCCAAGGCCTGGCGACCATCCTGGGCGCGACCGAAAACGCCTGATGGCCTAAAGCTTCCATGCTTGCGGCCGATACTCCGGATACCCGCCTATCGGCCTGGCAGGCCTTCCTGAAATGAATCGCAGCCCTGAAATCCGTCCGGATCTGGACACTGGTATCGATCGCAAGGTGCTGACTCAATTGCGCCAGCGCTTCCTGACGGTCAACCAGGGCCGCCTCGAGCGAGCAAGCGAAGGGTTCGCCGCCCGACAGCAGGCCGTATTACGGCTTTTGCCTCTGCTGTTCCACGTCAATCACCCGCTTTTGCCTGGCTATGTTTCCGGTTTCACGCCGGCCGGTGTGAGTGCTTACGAACCTGACGACGAGGTGCTGGCCGAAGCCCAGCGGCTGACGCGCTCGTTCACCTACAAGGCCCGCCGTGGCAATGCCCCGGCTCCGATCTTCGGCCTGTTCCTGATGGGCAGCCTTGGCAGCCTGGCCCAGGACGAGCGAAGCGACATGGACGTCTGGGTATGCCATGGTCCTGATCTGCCCGGCGAGGCGCTGGACGAGCTTCAACGCAAATGCCGGGGCATCGAGGCCTGGGCAGCCAGCCAGGGGGCCGAAGCGCATTTTTTCCTGATCGATTGCCAGCGGTTCGTTCGTGAAGACCGTGACAACCAGCTCAGCTCCGATGACAGCGGCACCACTCAGCACTACCTGCTGCTTGACGAATTCTACCGTTCCGCCATCTGGCTGGCCGGGCGCACTCCGCTCTGGTGGCTTGTGCCTGTGTATCAGGAAGCCAGTTATGTACCCTTCACCGAGGCATTGCTAAGCAAGCGCTTCATTCGTGAACAGGACGTCCTCGACCTGGGCAACCTTTCACGCATTCCAGCGAGGGAATACGTGGGCGCCAGCCTCTGGCAACTGTTCAAAGGCCTGGAGTCCCCGTACAAGTCCCTGCTCAAGCTATTGCTGATCGAAGTCTATGCTGCCCAGCATCCGGCGGTAGAGTGCGTCAGCCTCCAGCTCAAGCAAGCCATCTATGCGGGCCGTCTCGACCTGGACGAGCTGGACCCCTACATGATGGTGTACCGGCGCATCGAGGCCTACCTGCTTGGCAAAGGTGACCTGGACCGGTTGGAACTGGTGCGTCGCAGCCTGTACCTCAAGGTCAACCGCAAGGTCAGCCAGGCCCGACCTGGCCGCCCCTCGAACTGGCGTCTGCAGGCCATGCAGCGCCTGGCCAGTGAATGGGGCTGGAGCGAGCGGCAAGTGCGCCTGCTGGACAGCCGTAGCCAATGGAAGCTTGGCCAGGTAGCCAGCGAACGCCAGGCACTGGTGGGCGAACTCAACGCGAGCTATCGCTTCATTACCCGCTTCGCCCGTACCCAACCCAGCGAAAGCCAGGGTAATCGCAAAGACCTCAATGTCCTCGGACGTCGCCTGTATGCCGCCTTTGATCGTCGCTGCGGCAAGATCGAAATCCTGAACCCTGGGATTGCCCCGAACCTGGCCGAAGACACCCTTACCCTGTTGCAAGGGCCCAACCGGCGCGAGCCTGGCAAGCGGCTGTGGTACCTGTATCGGGGCAACCACAGCAGCACCGAGTGCGAGCAATACACGCCTTTGCGCCGCGGCCCGGACCTGATCGAGCTGCTGACCTGGTGCCACCGCAATGGGGTCATCACCAGCGCCACCCGGCTGGCCCTTCATCCGGGCGACTCGGAGCTGACCGAATTCGAACTGTACAACCTGCTCGGCACCTTGCAGCGCCTGATGCCGCTGCCGCTGCCGGTGGTCCGCGAGGCCGTGCTGTTACAGCCTAGCGTTCCCACTGAGATGCTTCTGCTGGTGAACGTAGGCGTCGACCCACTCAAGCATCATCGGGAATTGAACATCCTGATGACCACCGAGCGCACCGACTCGCTCAGCTACGCGGGCCTGCGCGACAACCTGGTGCTGACCCTGGACCAGATAACGCTCAACAGCTGGAACGAAGTGCTGTACCAACGCTACGACGGTCGACATGCGCTGCTCGACTGCCTGCGCGACCACCTGAATGCGTTGCCCGGCAACCGTCCAGGCCCCAGCTTGCGGGTAAGCTGCTTCTGCCACAACCGGGCCCAGGCCATCAGCACCCGTGTGCAGGAATTGTTCGACACCGCCGTCGAGTTGCTGGAACGCCAGCTTGGCCACCGTTACCTGATCCAGGTGGAGCAGCAATACCATGTGCTGGAACTGGTGCCGGGGCAGGTTCGGCACGTGCCCCTGCCCAACCTCTCGGTGTTGCTGGACTACTTGTCACGCCCGCTCAGGCAATACAGTCCCTTGCATCTGGACGCCTATGCCCTGGCAAGCCACGAGCTGGCATTGATCCTGCCCTATGGGCATCCCGATTGCGTACAAGTGTTCTACAGCCGCCAGGGTAATGAGGCGACCCTGTATGTACTGGATGAATACAACGGGCTATGGCGTTACAAACTGCCCTACCATAACGAAGCGAGCCTGCTGTCACCCTTGCACCGGTTCCTGCAATCAGTGGCCTACAGGCGCGAAGCCCGGTTGGCGATGGATGGCCCGTCCATGCTTGGCCCACTGTATTACCGAGTCAACAGCCAGCCAGGCCAGCCTCGCTCGGTGGAGCGTCGTACCCCGCCCCAGGGGGATCAGGACGTCCACTCCCTGGCGGTACAGGCCATCCTCAAGAAGCGGACAGAGGGCCCGCCGCAGGTGACGCTGTTTTGCAACGAGCGGGAATTCAGCGACCTGGAGTATGGCGACCGCCTGTATACCGAGGTGGCCAGGGCCATCGTCGGCCAGCGCCGGGACAGCACTGGCTATCGGTGCTATATCACCGACCTGGACCTTTCCGGCCTGGGCGGGGAGCAGAACCTGGCCAGCAGCGTTTACCTGCGCTACAAGGCCACGCTCGAGGAAGCTCTCAACGCAGCCCTGCGGGCCTAGCCGTGCTCGTGGGCCAGCCTGGCCTTGCGCTGTTCGGCCAGGCCGACGATTTCGCGACGCCGCTCATCGCTGGCCGCCCGCCATTCGCGGATGTGCTCCACGTGCCGGTGGCAGCCTTGGCAATAGCGGGCCTCGTCGAGCTTGCACAGGCTGACGCAGGGTGACTTCACGACGCTGCTGATATTGGTGTAAAGCGGTTTGGCAGCCATCAGATCTCTTCGAAATCCAATTTTTCGCCTGTCTGTTCGAATACGATCCGCACCAGCATTTCGTTAAGCAACTCGTCTGTAGAGTCACACATCCACTTGCCGCTTTCTTCGTCGTAGTCGAAGTGGAATCCGCCCGAACGCGCCGCAAGCCAAAGCTGACGCAACGGCGGCTGACGGCTGAAGATCAGTTGGGTGCCGTTGTCGAAGCGGATAGTCAGGATACCCGCGGAATTTTCCACATCCACATCCAGGCCGCTGTCTTCGAACAGGACATCCAGGGCCTGCTGGGTCTCGTCCACCAGATCGTGAAAACGCGCTTCGCTCAAACTCATCGGCAACCTCGAATATCGGACGGGCAAACAACGCGGCACGATACGAGCACAACCGGTGGAATGCAAAGACTATCCACTGCCAGGGACGCCCGCCCGGCGGGGTGGTCATTTCGTAGGCAATACCGCGCCTCGCCGGTATACTCGGGCGCAACTGACGGTTTATTCGAAGGATTTCCCATGAAGCGCCTGATCGCCTCATTCGCTGCGCTGGTCGCGGTAGCCTGCCTGCTGTCCGCCTGTGGCCAGAAAGGCCCACTCTATCTGCCCGATGACGGCAGGCATGACGGGCACAGCCAGTCGCACCAGCACGAATAAGGGTCGATATGAACGCTTTCAACTACCGCGACGGCCAGCTGTTCGCGGAAGAGGTCGCGTTGTCTGACCTCGCCGAACGTTTCGGTACACCGCTCTATGTGTACTCCCGTGCCCACATCGAAGCGCAATACCGGGCCTACGCCGATGCGTTGCAGGGCGTAGAGCACCTGGTGTGCTACGCCGTGAAGGCCAACTCCAACCTGGCCGTGCTCAATGTGCTCGCACGCCTGGGCGCGGGCTTCGACATCGTGTCCGGCGGCGAGCTCGAGCGTGTCCTGGCCGCCGGCGGCCGAGCCGACCGCATCGTGTTCTCTGGCGTGGGCAAGACCCGCGCGGACATGCGCCGGGCGCTCGAGGTAGGTGTGCACTGCTTCAATGTCGAGTCCACCGACGAGCTGGAGCGGCTGCAGGAAGTTGCCGCGCAGCTGGGCGTTCGCGCCCCGATCTCCTTGCGCGTGAACCCGGACGTGGATGCCGGCACCCACCCGTACATCTCCACCGGACTCAAGGAAAACAAGTTCGGCATCGCCATCGAGCAGGCCGAGGATGTGTACATCCGCGCTGCACAGCTGCCGAACCTGGAAGTGGTAGGCGTGGACTGCCACATCGGTTCCCAGCTCACCACCCTGGCTCCCTTCCTCGATGCGCTTGATCGCCTGCTGGCCCTGGTAGACCGCCTCGGCGAGTGCGGCATCTACCTTCGTCATATCGACCTGGGGGGCGGTGTGGGCGTGCGTTACCGAGATGAACAGCCGCCGGAAGTAGCCGCCTACATCCAGGCCGTGCGCGAGCGTACCGTCGGGCGCGACCTGGCGCTTCTGTTCGAGCCTGGCCGCTTCATCGTGGCCAATGCCGGCGTACTGGTTACTCGGGTCGAATACCTCAAGCACACCGAGCACAAGGACTTCGCCGTGGTCGACGCGGCCATGAACGACCTGATCCGGCCGGCCCTGTATCAGGCGTGGATGGACGTCGTCCCCGTGCAGCCGCGCAATTCCACGCCACGTAGCTACGACATCGTCGGGCCCATTTGCGAAACCGGTGACTTCCTCGCCAAATCCCGCGACCTGGCGCTGGCCGAGGGCGACCTCCTGGCAGTGTGTTCGGCGGGCGCCTATGGCTTCGTGATGAGTTCCAACTACAACACCCGCGGCCGCTGCGCCGAGGTGCTGGTGGACGGTGCCCAGGCGCACCAGGTACGTCGCCGCGAATCCGTGGCCGAACTCTACGCGGGCGAAAGCCTGCTACCGGAGTAACGGCCATGTTATTGCGCTTTACCAAGATGCATGGGCTGGGTAACGATTTCATGGTCATCGACCTGATCAGCCAGCATGCCCACATCACTCCCAAGCACGCCCGCCAGTGGGGCGACCGGCATACGGGCATCGGTTTTGACCAGCTCCTGCTGGTCGAGGCACCTACCAATCCGGACGTGGACTTCCGTTATCGGGTCTTCAACGCCGATGGCTCGGAAGTGGAACAATGCGGCAATGGTGCGCGCTGCTTCGCCCGCTTCGTGCTGGACAAGCGGCTTACGGCGAAGAAGAAGATTCGGGTCGAGGTCAAGAAAGGGATCATAGAGCTCGACGTACGCAGTGACGGCCAGGTCAGGGTCGACATGGGTCCGCCCCGGCTTTCGCCCGCCGAAGTTCCGTTCCAGGCCGACCAGGACCAGCTTACCCATGTACTGGAAGTGGATGCCCAGGCCTACGAGATCGCCGCGCTTTCCATGGGCAACCCTCACGCCGTGATCCGGGTCGAGGACGTGG
Source organism: Pseudomonas massiliensis (assembly GCF_000826105.1). Lineage (GTDB taxonomy): Bacteria > Pseudomonadota > Gammaproteobacteria > Pseudomonadales > Pseudomonadaceae > Aquipseudomonas > Aquipseudomonas massiliensis. The sequence goes on from NZ_CCYK01000005.1 coordinate 335,440, forward strand.
ACGCCGCCCCGGTGCGCACTCTCGGCCCGCGTATCGAAAACCACCCACGCTTTCCCGAGCGAGTGAACGCAGGCTTTTTGCAGGTGATCGACCGCCAGCGTGGCAAGCTCAGGGTATGGGAACGCGGCGCCGGAGAAACCCAGGCCTGCGGTACTGGCGCTTGCGCCGCGGCCGTGGCGGCTATCGCCCAGGGCTGGATGGACTCCCCGCTGACCCTGGAGCTGCCTGGCGGACGATTGACCCTGGAGTGGGATGGCTCTGGTCAGCCGGTGATGATGACCGGGCCGGCCATGCGCGTATTCGAAGGCCAGGTCCGCTTGTAAACACTACAGGAGCCCCGATGAGCGACGAGCCGTTTCCCACCACCGCCCCGAAGGATGCTTCGGGCGATGAGCTGACGACCGACGCGGTCGTGGCATTCCTGCGTCACCAGCCGGATTTCTTCCTGGATCAGGAAGAACTGCTCGCCGGGCTGCGCATCCCCCATAAACGGGGGGACACGGTGTCCTTGGTGGAGCATCAGCTCAAGCTGCTGCGCGACCGTAACAGCGAGCTGCGTCAGCGTCTGACGCACCTGATGGACGTGGCCAGGGACAACGACCGCCTGTTCGACAAAACCCGACGCCTGATGCTGGACCTGCTCGATGCTACCAGCCTCGAAGAGGTAGTGATGGCAGTGGATGACAGCCTGCGCCAGTCCTTCAAGGTGCCTTTCGTCAGCCTCATCCTGTTCACCGAAGCGCCCGGTACGGTCGGCCGATCAATGCCTCTGGAGGAGGCCCAGCAGGTACTCGGCGCACTGTTGACCGAACCGCGCCCCGTCGCCGGCACGTTGCGTCCGACGCAGCTGCAGTTCCTGTTCGGACGGGAGCATGAAAGCGTGGCCTCCTGCGTAGTCGCACCCCTGGCGTACCAGGGCGTCCACGGAGTTCTGGCTATCGGCAGCACCGACCCGGAGCAATACCGCAGCTCGGTCGGCACGCTGTTCCTGGCCCATGTCGCCGAAGTGTTGGGCCGTGTGCTGCCCAGGGTAACCGGCACCTTGCGTTCGGTGCGCTGACCATGCAGGCGCACCTGGGCCGCTTTCATGAGCACTTGCGCACGGAACGGCAAGCTTCCGCCCATACCCTGCAGGCTTATCGCAACGACCTGGCCAAGGTGCTGGAATATTGCGAACAGGCCGGTATCGCGCAGTGGTCGGCGCTTACCCCTGCCTTGGTGCGACGGCTGATTGCACGCCTGCACCAGCATGGGCAGGCGCCTAAAAGCCTGGCCAGGTTGCTCAGCGCGCTACGTGGCTTCTATGGCTGGCTACTGCGCGAAGGCTTGTGCGAACACAATCCGGCCCTGGGCATCTCGGCGCCCAAGGATGCGCGCCGTCTGCCGAAAGTGCTGGACACGGACCGGGCCCAGCAACTTCTGGACGGCGCGGTGGAAGACGACTTCATTGGCCGCCGTGACCAGGCCATGCTCGAGCTGTTCTACTCTTCCGGGCTGCGCTTGTCGGAACTGGCCGGATTGGACCTGAGCGCGCTGGACCTGAACGAAGGACTGGTACGGGTGCAAGGCAAGCGGAACAAGACGCGCATCGTGCCCGTCGGCACGAAGGCTCGCGAGGCTGTGCGCCAATGGCTGGCCCATCGTGGCCTGGCCAGCCCCGCAGACAACGCCTTGTTCATCAGCAAGCGCGGTGAGCGCCTGGGCCCCCAGGCCATTCGCCTGCGGGTCCAGGCCGCAGGCCAGCGGGAACTTGGCCAGCCCCTGCACCCGCACATGCTGCGTCACTCATTCGCCAGTCACGTGCTGGAATCGTCCCAGGATCTGCGTGCCGTACAAGAGATGCTAGGCCACGCGGATATCTCCACCACCCAGATCTACACCCACCTGGATTTCCAGCACCTGGCCAAGGTGTACGATAGCGCTCATCCGCGCGCCAAGCGCAACAAGGACCCGTCACAGTCATGACCATCGAGTTGGTAACCTTCGACCTGGACGACACCCTGTGGCATACCGCGCCGGTTATCCAGAGCGCGGAGATCGTGTTGCGCGAGTGGCTGGCCGAGCATGCCTCCAGACTCGGCCCCTTCCCACCGGAGCGCCTGCATGAAATCCGCCAGCGCCTGGTCATGGCCGACAGCAGCCTGGTCCACCGCATCAGCCATCTACGCCGCCAAGTATTGTTCACGGCCCTGCAGGAAGCGGGCTACGCGCCGTCACAGGCCGAGACGCTGGCGCACGATGCCTTCGAAGCCTTTCTCCACGCACGCCATCAGGTGACCTTTTTCCCTGACGCCGCCTCGACCCTCGAGACGCTCGCGCGGCGCTATACCCTTGGCGCGCTCACCAATGGCAATGCCGACGTGCGTCGGTTGGGCGTGGCAGATTATTTCAGCTTCGCCCTGTGCGCCGAAGATGTAGGGGTCGGCAAGCCGGACCCACGTACCTTCGAAGAAGCCCTCAGGCGCGGGCACAGCCAGGCCAGCCGGGCCGTGCATGTGGGCGATAACCCGCGGGATGATATCGAAGGCGCCCAGCAGGCTGGGCTACGCGCCGTGTGGTACAACCCCCAGGGTTTGCCCTGGAACGGCGACGCACGACCGGATGGCGAGATCGCTACCCTGGGCGAACTGCCCGATCTGCTGGCTGGCTGGGCGGCGCCCTAGCGACTGCGCTGCCCGCCAGGCTCATAAGCCGTTGGCCTGGCGGGCGAGCCGGTTCAGATCGGCCGGCTGCCGTACTTGTTGTCCGGCTTGCGGGGTGGATCGGCCACGACATTGGCTTCCACCTCCTGAATCCTGCCGCCACGGGAAAGAAACTCTTCCATGGCCTTGGCCAAGGCATCACGTTCCTTCTGCTTGGCCTCGATGCTCGGCAGCTCATCCACGCTCACCGCGGCCTTCTTGCTCTTGCCCGCGGGGGCAGGGGTGTCGCCTACCTCGCTATCGTCTTCGGCAACGTCTTCGGCGCCTGCTTCGAGGGTTTCCTCGGTATCGTCCTCGTCACCCACTTCCAGGTCGTCTTGTTCCAGATCGTCGTCGCTCATCGTCCTACCTCATGTATTGCCGGAGCAGTTGTATAAAGCCCGGCGTGCCGCCTTAGGGCACAACCGGAAGAAATACCGAGGGCGCACCCCTACCCTTCGCCGCAGAGCGTGGCGATTACGCGCCTGGGGCCGCCATGGTCGCGGTGCTCGCCCAGATACACGCCCTGCCAGGTACCCAGCGCCAGGCGCCCGGCTCGTACCGGCAAGCTGAGCTCGCAGCCCAACAGGCTGGCCTTGAAATGCGCCGGAAGGTCGTCTTCGCCCTCGTCGTTGTGTTCGTAACCGCGCGTGCCCTCCGGTACCAGGCGGTCGAAGAACCGCTCGAAATCCCGACGCACAGCGGGGTCTGCATTTTCATTCACTGTTAGTGAAGCGGAGGTATGTTGCAACCAGATGTGCAACAAGCCAACCTGACATTTTGCCAAGCCTGGCACGCCCGCCACTATTTCCTCGGTTACCAGGTGAAAGCCCCGAGGCCGTGCCGCCAAGGTGATGGTCGTCTGCTGCCACATGGGGCATTCTCCACGGAGTCGGGCGCATTCTAGCGCGCTCGAAGAAAAAGCAAAGTCCTGTATCAGTGCCGGCTTTTCCTACAAAGAGGCTGAAGGGCCGAGGCTATCTGGAATGATGTCGCCAGCATTTTCCGGCCGCTTGAAGCAGTGACAAATCGTGAATAAAAAAATGCCCGGAAAACCGGGCATTTTTTCGCGAACGGAAGCGCAACCCGTTCAGCTTGCTTGCATGATCAGGCCTTACAAGTTGTAGCCGCGCTCGTTGTGCAGGGAAAGGTCCAGGCCCACGGCTTCTTCCTCTTCGGAAGCGCGCAGCCCCATGAGCAGATCCAGCACCTTGAGAATCACGAAGGTTGCAATGGCGGTGTAGATCACCGTGAAACCTACGCCTTTGGCCTGCACCCACAGCTGGGCGCCAATGTCTTCCACGGTTCCGAAACCGCCCATGGCAGGCGCGGCGAATATGCCGGTCAGCAGTGCGCCGATGATGCCGCCGACGCCATGGACCCCGAACGCGTCCAGCGAATCGTCATAGCCAAGCTTGCGCTTGAGGGTAGTGGCGCTGAAGAAGCAGAGGACACCAGCGGCCAGGCCTATGATCAGCGCCCCCATGGGGCCGACGGTCCCGGCCGCGGGAGTGATGGCTACCAGGCCGGCGACGACGCCGGAAGCAATGCCCAGGGCACTTGGCTTGCCGTGGAAGATCCATTCGGCGAACATCCAGCCCAGCGCCGCGGCGCCGGTGGCGATCTGAGTCACAAGCATGGCCATGCCGGCGGTACCGTTGGCGGCCGCCGCGGAGCCCGCGTTGAAGCCGAACCAGCCTACCCACAGCATTGCCGCGCCTACCAGGGTGTAGCCCAGGTTATGCGGCGCCATTGGGGTGGTGGGGTAGCCTTTGCGCTTACCGAGCACCAGGCAGGTCACCAGGCCGGCGATACCCGCGTTGATGTGCACCACAGTGCCACCGGCGAAGTCCAGCACGCCCCAGTCCCACATCAGGCCACCGTTGCCACTCCATACCATGTGGGCGATCGGCGCGTAGACGAGGGTGAACCAGACGCCCATGAACACCAGCATCGCGGAGAACTTCATGCGTTCAGCGAAGGCCCCTACGATCAGGGCCGGAGTGATGATGGCGAAGGTCATCTGGAAGGTGATGAATACGGCTTCAGGGAACAAGGCCGTGGCGGAGGTCAGGCTGGCCGGGGTGACACCCGCCAGGAAGGCCTTGCCCATGCCGCCGACGAAGGAGTTCAGGTTAACGACACCCTGCTCCATACCGGTTGTGTCGAATGCCATGCTGTAGCCGTAGATGAACCAGAGCACGGTGATCAGCCCCGTGATCGCGAAACACTGCATCATCACCGACAGCACGTTCTTGGAGCGCACCATGCCTCCGTAGAACAGGGCCAGGCCCGGAATGGTCATGAACAGGACCAGCGCGGTAGAGGTGAGCATCCAGGCGGTATCGCCGGAGTTGAGCACAGGCGCCGCCGCCTCGTCAGCCAGGGCCAGGCCCGGCATTACGACAGACAACAGGGCGCCTAGCCCTGCGAATTGACGCAGAGTCATATTGTTTACTCCTGGGGCTTTTTTTAGGGGTTCGGCTTAGATCGCGTCGGTATCGGTTTCGCCGGTACGAATGCGGATCGCCTGTTCCAGATTGACGACGAAAATCTTGCCGTCACCGATCTTGCCGGTGTTGGCAGCCTTGGTGATGGCCTCGATCACGCGGTCCAGGTCCTTGTCGTCGATGGCGACGTCGATCTTCACCTTCGGCAGAAAATCCACCACGTATTCAGCGCCACGGTACAGCTCGGTGTGACCCTTCTGCCGACCGAAGCCCTTGACTTCAGTGACGGTAATGCCCTGCACGCCGATTTCCGACAGCGACTCGCGCACGTCGTCCAGCTTGAACGGCTTGATGATGGCAGTGACTAGCTTCATGAAACTCTCTCCCGAATTGGTGGACTTGCCCCAGGAAACAAACCCAGCTCAAGTCTATGCGCAGTGTTCGGCTTTGTAACGCGTCACCGGCCTGGCCCTGCCCGCGCCGCGAACACCGTTGCTGACGAACACCCCCTGCTCCGCCTGCGCACTGCGTTCGCCTGTCTGGTCGCCATCAGTGCATGGGTCGCCTGGCTTCAAGCAGAAACCTTGCCACTTCTGGCCAACCCCCGGATTTCGCCTCTGTCGTAGTGCTTGATGGCAAAAAGAAATCGCTGGCTCATGGCAGCCGCACAGCATTGGTGCGGCGCCCTACCACATGGCGCCCAACAAGTGTGCGTGGCTGCAGCGCCCGGCAGCCACCGACACGCGTGATACACTTGCAGGCAGTCGCCCCCTTTGGAACCGTTTTCCATGCTCCCGCCCAAAGCTTTTCTCGATGCCTTGACCGACCAAGCCAGCCGTCTGCTAGGGGGTGATGCACTACCGCCTCGGCAGGAGTTCGAAAACCAGTTTCGGACACTGCTGCAAGGCGCTTTCTCGCGCCTCGACCTGGTCAGCCGGGAAGAATTCGATACGCAGATGGCGGTCCTGGCCCGTACACGGGCCAAGGTCGACGCGCTGGAAGCCAGGCTGGGCGAGCTGGAAACGCGCCTGGCGTCCGCAGAGGCCCTGCCGACCGCACCTGACCAGGCTTGATCTGACCGCCTTCCGTCACTGCCCGGTACTCGTCGCCAATGAACCGCAATGAACTGCGCAAGGCCGATATCAACCTGATGGTGGTGTTCGAAGCGCTGATGCTCGAACGCAACGTTACCCGCGTCGCGGAAAAGCTGTTTCTGGGCCAGCCTACGATCAGCGCGGCGCTCAATCGCCTCAGGGCGCTGTTCAACGACCCGCTGTTCATTCGGGTCGGCCATCGCATGGAGCCCACCGCTCGTGCCGAAGAGTTGATCAGGCACTTGTCGCCCGCGCTGGATGCAATGTCGGTTGCCTTGAGCCTCAGCCACGACTTCGATCCGGGCACCAGCAAGATGACCTTCCGCATCGGTTTGTCCGACGACGTGGAGTTCGGCCTGCTGCCTCCCCTGTTGCGGGCGCTGCGCCAGGAGGCGCCGGATGTCGTGGTGGTGGTGCAGCATGTGGATTATTGGCGCATCCCGGACCTGCTCGCGGCTGGGGATATCACGGTAGGCATCAGCCAGACCCGCGGCTTGCCCGCCAACGCCAAGCGCAAGCTGCTGCGCAGAATGCACGCCCGAGTACTGCGGGCGGACAAGGCGAGCAGCCCATTGACGCTGGACGAATACTGCAGCCGCCCCCATGTGGTGGTATCCCATACTGCCAATACCCGTGGCATCGCCGATGAGTGGCTGGATGAGATAGGCCGTACCCGCAAGGTGGTGCTTTCGGTGCCTCAATTCAGTTCATTGCCCGCCATACTGGCAGGCACGGACCTGCTTGCCGGCTGTCCGGATTACGCGGCCACCGCCATGGAAGCCTGGGGCACGCTGCATGCTGAACCCTTGCCCTTCGACACTCCGGCATTGGAGCTCTCGATGGTGTGGCTCAGCATCACCGACACCGACCCGGCTGAACGCTGGCTGCGCTCACGCCTTGAACAACATATGGGTGACGGCGGCCTCAAGGCGTGAGCGTCAGGCAAGGTATCGCTTGAACCATGCCAGCGTCCGGTCCCAGGCGAGCTTGGCGGCCGCTTCGTCGTAGCGTGGCGTGGAATCGTTATGGAAGCCGTGGTTCACCCCGGGATAAATATGAGCCTCATACGTTTTCCCCGCGGCCTTCAGGGCTTGCTCGTAAGCCGGCCACCCCTCGTTGATGGCGGTATCCAGTTCGGCGTAGTGCAGTAGCAGGGGCGCCTGGATACGCGTTACGTCTTCAGCCTTGGGTTGGCGACCGTAGAAGGGCACGGCGGCATCAAGTTCCGGATAGGCCACCGCGGCGGCGTTGGATACCCCGCCCCCATAACAGAACCCGGTGATGCCCACCTTGCCCGTGGCGGTGGGGTGCGCCTTGATCCACTCCAGGGCGGCGAAGAAGTCATTCATGAGTTTCTGTGGGTCCACCTTCTGTTGCAGTTCGCGTCCCTTGTCGTCGTTGCCCGGATAACCGCCTACCGAGCTGAGCCCATCAGGCGCCAGCGCCACGTACCCTGCCTTGGCCAGGCGTCGGGCGACGTCTTCGATATAGGGGTTGAGCCCGCGGTTCTCATGGACTACCACAATACCTGGCGCCTTCTCGACAGCCTTGGGGCGTACCAGATAACCCCGAACCTGACCATGCCCATTGGGCGAGGGATAAGTCAGGTACTGCGCGACGATGTCTGGATCGGTGAAAGGCACTTGCTCGGCCAGGGCGTAGTTGGGGCTCAGGGACGCCAGCAAGGCCGAAGCCGTCATCCCTGCCACCGTGAAGGCTGCGGCGCGGTCGAGAAAGTCCCGACGGCTGATCCGGCCGTGGGCGTAATAGTCGTACAGCTCCAGCAGTTCGGGTGCGAAATCCTTGGCGGTCAGACGTTGCATGAGGTGCTCCTTCGGCGATGGGCGGCCGAAAGACTATAGCCGAGCGGCGTGGCGCTGCCCGGCGCAAGACCCGGCGATTTCAAGCGGGCTTGAACAACCGAGGCAATACCGAATCCCGGGTCAAGGGCGCCAGGTTCAGGCTTTGGGCCTGCTGGAGGTCTACCCACACCGCTTCTTCGATTTCAGCGGCGGGCTTTACCGGCGTTTGGACCGTCACTTCGAACAGCTCGCAGCGCACTTCAAAGCCGGGCTCGTTCGCCGCAGGCGCTGTATAGGTGCCCAGGTAGGCCGCCTGGGCTGGAGCTATCTCTATGCCCAGCTCTTCATTCAACTCACGCGCCAACGCCTGTATGGGATGCTCACCGGGTTCGATCTTGCCACCCGGCTGCATAAAGAATGCGGTACCACGCTTGCGCACCAGCAGGGTTCGGCCGTTACCGTCCAACAGTAGCGCGGCGGCGATAAGGATAGAGCGAGTCATGGCGGGAGCCCCTGGAGAAATGGGCTGCAAGTCTAACTCAAGGGCTGGCAGGCTTCAGCGGCTGACCAGTTCCGGCTCGGCGCTGCACAGCCGATTGCGCCCCTGATGCTTGGCGGCGTAGAGGGCTGCGTCCGCCCGGGCAATCAAGGTATCGGCACTGACCCAGGGCGCCGTGCCTGTGGCCACCCCAAGGCTGATGGTGACCTGCGCATTGGTTCCCATGACCGGATGGGGGAGCTTCAGATCCAGCACGGCCTGGCGTAGATTCTCGGCCAGATCCCGCCCGCGCGCCATGGTGGCCTCAGGCACCAGTACCAGGATCTCTTCCCCGCCGAAGCGAAACGTCAATGCGCCTGCCCGCTGCGCGGTACGCTGCACTGCCTGGCTCAAGGCCTTGAGGCAGGTATCTCCCTGCATATGGCCGTAGCTGTCGTTGTAGGCCTTGAAGTGATCGATATCCAGCAGAATGACCCCTACGGGGCACGGCGCCTTGTCGGCCTCGTTCCACCAGCGGGCCAGGACTTCAGCCTGATAGCGCCGGTTGTAAAGCTGCGTCAGAGGGTCTGTACGGGCCATCTCAGTCAGTTGAGCCTGTAACAGGCGACCGCGCAAGGCATAGAGGTAAGTGAACCGGCCGCCGCGTTCCATGAAATAGGAGGCCATCAACAAGAGGATCGCAGTGGAAACGAAGAACAGCGCGTTGGATTGCCAGGTGATCGCACCCATGAAGCCCGCGACATGCGTTGTGACCAGTTGTATCACCGTCATGCAGGTTAGCGCGGCCGCCGCCCAACGCAAGGGCACCTGCTGGATCATGGCGCAGTACACCATGAGCAACAGCATGCCGAACTGATAGTGCAGACGGTGCGGGCTTTCGCTATGGATCATGATCAGCAAGGGTATCAGCGAAGCGAATACCGTTCCGAAAGTGGCAAGGCCCTCCATGAGCGCGCGCGACTTCAGCCGCTGGACGATCAGCAAGAGCGCGATCATTACCGGGGTGACCAGCAACAGGCGGCCAGCCACCAGAAGGCCGAAGGTGTCGTTCAGGTTCAGCCAGTCGCTGATCAGGAAAAGGTCATACACCAGGGCGCCAGCGATGCCTGTAGCGGTCAGAAACTGCCGCCGCTGAGCCTGGCTATCGGCCTGGTAAAGTGCCTCCAGCGCAGGCTCGAAGCGCAACCCCGCCCTCGTGAAGCGAGGCTACGCTCCACAGCTTCCAAGGCAAGCGGGTCAGGTTGGCAATGGGTGTCTGGAATGAAGGCTGACATGCGATACCGGTAATGGTTGAGGCGGCGGCGATCAGCAATGGACCGCGCAGGTGATAGTTAAGTGCCATCACTGCTTAGCATACGCCTATCTTCATGAGCATAGACGGGCATTGGTCGGGTGGGGCTCAGTGCCCAGCTTCCTGACATATCCTGCTCAACTCTGATTGCCCAGGCAGGGTTTTCCCTGGGTTAAGCTCTCGGCGTCGCAAGGATGCGTCTGCACTGGAGCTGTCATGTCTCTCGCCATTGTTCACAGCCGTGCCCAGGTCGGGGTCGGAGCGCCTCTGGTGCAGGTAGAGGCCCATTTGGCCAATGGGCTGCCTGCCCTGACGCTGGTAGGCCTGCCCGAAGCCTCGGTCAAGGAAAGCAAGGACCGGGTCCGCAGCGCCATCGTCAACTCCGGGCTCAATTTTCCAGCCCGGCGCATTACGCTCAACCTGGCGCCGGCGGACCTGCCGAAGGACGGCGGCCGCTTCGACCTGGCCATCGCCCTCGGCATACTTGCCGGTAGCGGGCAGGTGGCGGCGGATAGGCTGCGAGAAGTCGAATGCCTGGGCGAACTGGCATTGTCCGGGGCGGTGCGATCGGTCCAGGGCGTGCTGCCCGCAGCGTTGGCCGCGCGGGATGCCGGGCGGGCGCTGGTCGTGCCCAGGGCCAATGCCGAGGAAGCGGCCCTGGCCAATGGCCTGACGGTAATCGCCGTGGACACTCTGTCGGAGCTGGTAGGCCATTTCAATGGGCAAGCTCCCCTCAGTCCTTTCAAGGCCCAAGGGCTTTGCCTGGCCCAGCGCCCCTACCCGGACCTCAACGAGGTCCAGGGCCAGGTCGCGGCCAAGCGCGCCCTGCTGGTGGCCGCCGCCGGGGCCCACAACCTGCTGTTCAGCGGCCCGCCCGGCACCGGCAAGACGCTGCTGGCCAGCCGCCTTCCAGGGCTGTTGCCCCCGCTTAGCGAACATGAGGCCCTGGAGGTGGCGGCCATTCATTCGGTCGCTAGTCATGTACCGCTCAATAGCTGGCCCCACCGGCCTTTTCGCCAACCTCACCATTCCGCCTCTGGCGCGGCCCTGGTAGGCGGCGGCGGGAGGCCGCAGCCTGGGGAGATCACCCTGGCCCATCATGGCGTACTCTTTCTGGACGAACTGCCCGAGTTCGACCGCAAGGTGTTGGAGGTGCTACGCGAGCCCCTGGAGTCTGGCGAAATCGTGATCGCCCGCGCCCGGGACAAGATCCGCTTTCCAGCACGCTTCCAACTGGTGGCCGCGATGAATCCGTGCCCGTGCGGTTACCTGGGCGACAGCACCGGGCGGTGCCGATGCACTACCGAGCAGATCGATCGCTATCGAAACAAATTGTCCGGCCCGCTGCTGGATCGTATCGACTTGCATGTGACGGTATCTCGAGAGACCACTACCCTCACCCCCAATGGCCCGCGCGGGGACCCTACCGCCAGGGTCGCGAACCAGGTGGCCGAAGCACGGGGCCTTCAACTCCACCGCCAAGGCTGCGCCAACGCCTTCCTCGACCTCAATGGCCTGCGAGCCCACTGCGGGCTGGAACGCGTTGACGAAGCCTGGCTTGAACAGGCCTGCGAGCGGCTCACCTTATCGTTGCGCGCGGCGCATCGCCTGCTGAAGGTCGCGCGTACCCTGGCGGATCTGGATGGCCAGGCCGGTATCCGGCGGGAGCATCTGGCGGAGGCTTTGCAATACCGGCCAGCAGCAGACTGAGGTCTAGCCTGGCATGCTATGGCCGAGCAACCTTTTACACCGCCTTGGAATAGGCCAGATACAGCAAGCACCAACCCACCCCGGCATAGAGGCAGAAGCATACCACCCAGGTGGCCCAGAAGACCTTGCGCCCGGCACGAATGGGGTGGTCCACCAGTTGGCTCCAGTCCTGGTCGGACATGAAGCTGTAAAGCTTGTTGCGCCAGTCCTTGCGGCTCGCGTTGGTCAGGGCGTTGAAGCAGAATGCGGAAACGCCGCTCACGCTGACGCTCACCAGTAACAGAATGGCGGTCGCGGTGTAGAGCCATTGCACCAGCCTGGCATCAACGGTCACCGGTATGCCCGGGGTCTTCAGCGCAAGCACCAGGCCGGCGATGGTGAAATCCCGCCATACCGAAGACAACAGGTCCCGAGTAGCCGCCTGCGTTCTGGCTACCTCTTCCTGCAGGCCTTTGCGAAGCTCCCCCAGGCCCTTGACCGCTTCCTTGCTTTGGTCCTGAAGGTAGAAAGCGAATGCCTCCCGTGCCCCGGCCAGGCTGTTGGCAAGCACTTGCCTGGCGCCTTCAGGCCAGTCCGTACCCTGCACCCAGTTGACGGCCAAATGGTTGTTCAACAGCTGGAACTTGGTTTCCGCCTCCCGCGGCGTTCCGTACACCCACGAGCAGGCTTCGTTGAAGCGTTCATGATCGCGAAGGTTCCAGGCCACGTTCCTGATGGCCACGGGCAGCGAGCGCCCTCCACGCAATATGGCTTCGACATCCGTACCCTCCCCGCGAATTTCCGCAGGCAGGCAGAACGCGAGGTTACGCGTAGCCACGGAAGCCCATGCTGCGTAGACCTCACTGGCGGCCGCTGGCGGCTGCAATACCAGCCAGGGGCTGATCGAGGCTGGTGTATAGGCATGGGTCATGTCGCGTACCAGCTTCCACGGCTTCTCCGGAAGCTGCTCTATGGTCGGCAGGCTGCGATCGGCACCGAAGGGGCGAATAGCGTGCTGATAGCTGGCGAACGGAGCGAAGCTTGCAGCTACCCACACGCATAGCCTTCTGGCGTCGATGGCCTGCCCGGCGCTGAATTGCAGCAGCCAGTGTTCGAAGCCAGCGAGGGTCGCGAAATACAGCCAGTGCTCGGCGTAGGCCTTGGTGACGATCACCCTGACGGGCTCGTAGGCGTCCTCGGCATTGAACGCTGACGCTGACCATTGCTCGCCACTCAGCGAGCCGATGATGCTGAGCTCCCCCAACTGCTGTTCGGCCAGCCAGGCAGAGGTTCGCCTCAATTGGTCGATAAAGGCCTGGCCGAGGCCTTCGAGGTCATCCATGCGAATCTGCGTCTGGGATTCGGAAACCTCGACCTTGGTGCTTACACCGGGCTGCTCCAGCAACCGGACCAGTTCCGCACCGAAGTTCATGTCAGATCTCGCTTAGTTGGGCCGTCGTGATAGTGATGACCTTACCATCTTCGGAAACATGAAAGTGATCACCGAGCCCGGCCGGCACGGTAATCAATACACCCTCGTGGGTTTTATAGCGCACCCGCCGCTCGGGTGGCAGCGCATCGGGCACGTAGTCGAACACCTCCCCGGACAACCCCTGCGCAGCCAATTCTCGCTCGAAGGAAGCCTTGATGCGATCGTTGCCACTGGTACCGAACAGCTGGCCGTAGAAGGTCTGCGCGTCGAAGGTCTTCTGGTGCTCGGCGATGTCCCGCACCAATTCGCCGACGCGGTAGGTAAAGGACGCCGGCAGCAGATCCCTGTGCTTGGCTACTACCTTGATCACCGCCTTCTGCAAGGCCTCGGTCAGCTCCGCGGGTCGCTTGGTACGGGTGACATCCAGGAACTTCCTGAAGAGCTCGCTGATGCTGGCTCGGCTCTGGCGGTCGATCACCGCTACCTGGCCATCGACCGGGTCCGCCTGAAGGTCGACCAGGGCAGACTTCTGCAGCGCCTTGGCAGACTGGGTGAAATTGTTGACCACTTCCTCCAGCACTGCCTGACCACCGCTACGGGTATAGCTGACCACTTCATCAGAGTCATATTTGATGAGTGAGTAGTACTTGCTGCTGCCGGACACCAGTTCAATGACGATCAGCACGCCAGGAGTCACCCGCCTGTCATAGAGTGCGTTGAACTGGTCCGCCAGACGCTTGGAGAAATCCACAAAGCTGGTGGTCCCTGCCTGCCAGGCTTCGATGGCCAGCTTGACGGGCGAGCCGGGCATAAACGAAAAGCGGTTTCCTCGCAGGGTGTCCTTGATCCGCGCGATGAAAAAAGGCTCGAAGCGTCCCAGCGGGACCTCTTCGAAATAGTCGGGATCAGCCCTGCCGTGGTGCACGACATGGAAGATGAAATTGGTGATGTTCAGCGTTGCGATCTGTTCGTCCGTTAGCGTGGCCAAAGCTTACCCTTCCCCGCGATGATGGCTATCTGATTCAACCGCTCGGCTACCGCCTGGAGCCTCAGATAGCCCTCAAACTACTGTATATGGATACAGTTATCAAGCAAGCCGGCCAGCCGGTCTCCCCGCCATCAGGAGACGCTTGCTACCCAGTTGGCCACAATCCGTGCCATCCGGGCCAAGACATCGCTACGAGGCTCCGCCGCGGCAGCAGGCTGGGTGCTATAGAGCGCGATCACCACCGGCCTGTCCTTGGCGGGCCAGATTACCCCGACATCATTGGCCGTACCGTAGTCCCCGGAACCGGTTTTATCAGCAACTTTCCAGCCGTGTGGCACCCCGGCTCGTATCCGTGCATCTCCTGTTGTATTCGCTAGCAGCCAGTCCGTTAGCTGGGCTTGCAACCGGGCATCGAGACCTTGCCCCAGCAACAGTGTTTGCAGCGTAGCCGCCATGGCCCCAGGCGTTGTAGTGTCGCGAGGGTCACCCGGAATGGCGCTGTTGAGTTCGGTTTCCCAGCGGTCCAGGCGCAGGCTGTTGTCGCCTAGCTGTCGGGCGAAGGCCGTCAAGCCAGCAGGGCCACCCACTTCTCGCAAAAGCAGGTTGCCGGCTGTGTTGTCGCTGTATTGCAAGCCGGCGGCACATAACTCGGCCAGGGTCATGCCAGTAGCCAGGTGCTGCTCAGTCACAGGCGAATAGGTAACCAGGTCCGACTGCTGGTAGCGCACCCGCCGACCGAGGCCGGAAAGCCCTACCTGTTTCAGGATCGCGGCGGCAAGCACGACCTTGAAGGTGCTGCACAGAGGAAAGGCTTCATCCGCGCGCCAGCGCAGCGCGCGACCGTGCCTAGGGTCTAGCGCGCAGAGCCCTAGCCGGCCATTGAACTCCCTTTCAAGGGCCGCAAGGGCCACTCGGGCAGGTTCGTCTTCAGCCCGAACTGTTGTCCAGGAAAGCAGCGGCAAGCACGCACTGAATGTAAGCAGGTGACGACGCGGCAGCACAAAAAACCTCCGGTGCATGGAAAATGGACGCCCAGGCTGCCACAGCGAGCCCGGGTCGGCCACTGCGTCAGAGCACCAGCCGCAAGCATTGCCCCGCATGGTATAGAGAGAAGCCTGTTTCATAAAAGCTGCTGCGCAGTGACGGAGCGCTGACCGGGCGCTGCCGGGAAAACGGCATGGGCAAGTCGGCGGCGCGTTCATCGATAAGAAAATCCGCCATGGCGGCGCCAAGTACCGTCCCTGTGGTATTGCCCCGGCCGTTATAGCCCGTGACCGCGATCAATCCTGGCGCTGGCTCATAGAGACGCACCAGGTGATCGGGAGTGAAATCGATGGCGCCGGTCCAGTGGCATTCCCATTCCACCCTTCCCAGTTCCGGGAAGTAATGGCGCTGGATACGGTCAGCCCAACTGCGCACGAACCAGGCCGGCTTGTTGTCCAGGCGTCCCATGCTGCCGAGCAGTAGGCGGCCATGGTCGTCTCGACGAATACTGCTGAGCACCATGCGCGTGTCCCAGGAGCCCTTGGCATGAGGCAGGATGGCATCGGCAGCCGGGCCAGAAAGCGGCACGGAAGCCACCTGAAGGTAATAGCCTCGGAAGTAGTCACGCTTGGCAGCGTTCCAGTCACCCTCGGTGTAAGCCCCGGTTGCGATGACCACTTTGTCTGCAAGCACAGCGCCTTCGGCTGTCTGCACCTGCCAATGGCTGCCTTCGCGCCGTAGGCCACAGACCGCGGCCTGGCCATACAGCTTTGCGCCAAGGCGCCCTACGGCAGCAGCCAGGCCACGGGTATAGGCCATGGGGTTGAGGGTGCCGGCCCGGTGGTCCAGAAGCGCGGCGGATACCTTGCTGGTGCCGCAGTATTCCCGGCAGCGGGCCCCCGTGAGAAGCTCGACGTTCGCTCCGCGCCGCCGCCACTGGTCATGCCGTGCCCGCAGGTCTTGCTCACCGTTGGCGTTGTGCGCCATGTGCAGGGTGCCCCGAGAATGGGCCTGACAGTCAATGCCGTGGCGGGCGATGGTTTCGAACACCCGTGCCGGCGCTTCTCCCAGGACGCTGTTCAAGCGCCCGCCAACGTCAGTGCCTAACGTAGCTTCCACATCGTCGGGCTTGATCCAGGTACCGGCGTTGACCAGCCCCACATTTCGCCCCGAGCCACCATGGCCGACCTGGTGGGCATCGAGCAACGCCACCTGGTAACCGCGCTCCAGCAAACGAAGGGCGGCGCAAAGGCCGGTGATGCCACCGCCGATCACACAGACCTGGACCCGCACTTCCCCATCCAGGGAGGCGGTGGTCAGCGCGGGCGATGATACAGCTTCCCACAGACATTCCTGACGCAATTGGCGGGGCGACATCGCAGGTTCTCTATCCCTATACGCAGTGGTTGTCAGTCGAACACAATCCCCTGGGCCAACGGCAACTCACGGGAATAGTTCACCGTATTGGTCTGCCGACGCATGTAGGCGCGCCATGCGTCCGAACCAGACTCGCGGCCGCCACCGGTTTCTTTCTCGCCACCGAACGCGCCACCGATCTCTGCGCCGCTGGTGCCGATGTTCACGTTGGCAATGCCGCAATCGCTGCCCGAGGCGCTCTGGAAGCGCTCTGCCTCCCGGATATCGGTGGTAAAGATGCAGGAGGACAGGCCTTGTGGCACTTCGTTGTTCATCCTCAAAGCCTGTTCGAAGTCGTCATAGGCAATCACGTACAGGATAGGCGCGAAGGTTTCGTGGCGTACCACGGCACTCTGCGAGGGCATTTCAACCAACGCCGGTGACACGTAATAGGCGTTGGGGTATTGCGCCTGCAGCTGACGCTCGCCGCCGAACACTTGCCCGCCTTCATCCCGGGCCTGGACCAGGGCATCCTGCATGGCCTGGAAGGATTGCTGGTCGATCAGCGGGCCGACCAGGTTGTTTTCGCGAGGGTCGCCGATGCGTACCTTGCCATAGGCGGCCTTCACCCGGGCCACTACATCATCCTTGATCGAGCGATGCACGATCAGCCGACGCAGGGTGGTACAGCGCTGGCCAGCGGTGCCCACCGCGGCGAACAGGATTCCACGTACGGCCAGATCCAGGTCGGCGCTGGGCGCGAGGATCATGGCGTTGTTACCGCCCAGTTCGAGCAGGCTGCGGCCGAAGCGGGCAGCTACCCGCGGGCCGACTTCGCGCCCCATGCGGGTACTGCCGGTGGCGCTGACCAATGCGACACGACGGTCGTCGACCATGGCCTCGCCGGCTTCGCGATCGCCCAGCAGCAATTGCGCCAGGCCTTGTGGCGCATCGCCGAAGCGGGCCAGGGTGCGGTCCAGCAGGGCCTGGCAGGCCAGGGCAGTGAGCGGGGTCTTCTCGGATGGTTTCCAGACCACGGCGTTGCCACATACCAAGGCCAGGGCTGTATTCCAGGCCCAGACGGCAACAGGGAAGTTGAACGCGCTGATAACCCCTACCACGCCCAGTGGATGCCAGGTTTCACGCATGTGGTGACCAGGGCGCTCGGACGCGATGGTCAGGCCGTAGAGTTGGCGCGACAGGCCTACGGCAAAATCGCAGATATCGATCATCTCCTGGACTTCACCCAGGCCCTCCTGGGTAATCTTGCCAGCCTCGACCGAGACCAGCTCGCCCAGGTCGGCCTTGTGCTCGCGCAGGATTTCCGCAAACTGGCGCACCAGCTCGCCACGGCGTGGCGCCGGTACGTCGCGCCAGCTGAGAAAGGCCTCATGAGCCTGGCTGATACGATCCTCGACCTCGGCCTTGCCTTGCAGGGCCACCGCGCCGATCCGGCTACCGTCAATGGGGGTGAATACCGCATGGCTACCTTGCCGGTAGGCAGTGGTGGGTACTCCGAGGCGTTCCATCAGGCCGTCGATCATGGGCATTCTCCGTGATGAAGATGAGCAGCGTTACGCTGATATTTACCGTGCCCAGGGTTCGCCTCAAGCGATCATTTGGCAGCACATCATTCCGTGCCGGAATGAAAACCGGTCAATCTATTAGCCAATGCAGGGTCGAGGCGTTTGGGAAATTAAGGAATGAATGAAAGATTTTTTTTCGCTTGTCCCAGGCCTTGCCCAGCCGTTGAATAGCATTGCCGTCCATGCCTAGGGAGCCATGCTCATGACCCTCACCGGTTTCGCCAATCCTGACGAGATCCGCGCTCGCTTCTCCCGCGCCATGTCCGCCATGTACCGGGCGGAGGTACCGCTCTACGGGGAACTGCTGACCTTGGTGGCCGATATCAACCGTCATGCTCTGGACAGTCAACCGGGCCTGGCCGAGGCCATGGACCAGGCAGGTGACCTGCAGCGCCTGGCCGATGAGCGCCATGGCGCTATCCGGGTAGGCACCGCCGAGGAACTGGCAACCCTGGCACGCCTGTTCGCCGTCATGGGCATGCAACCGGTAGGTTACTACGACCTCTCGCCCGCTGGCGTACCGGTCCACTCCACTGCTTTCCGGGCAGTGCATGAAGATAGCCTGCGCATCAGCCCTTTCCGGGTGTTCACCTCTCTGCTGCGCCTGGAGCTGATCGAGGACGCGCCCTTGCGCGCCCTGGCCGCGCAGCTACTGGCCAGTCGGCAGATCTTCACCCCGCGCGCGCTGGCGCTGATCGAGCGGCACGAACAGGCCGGCCACCTCACTCACAGCGAGGCCGACGAATTCGTGGAACAAGCCCTGGAAACTTTCCGCTGGCACCGCCAGGCCCGGGTCAGCCAGGCGCAATACGACCGGCTACACGCCCAGCATCGGCTCATTGCCGACGTAGTGGCGTTTCAAGGCCCCCATATCAATCACCTCACTCCCCGCACCCTGGATATCGACAGCGTGCAGGCCCAGATGCCTGCGCGCGGTATCGCGCCCAAGGCCGTGATCGAAGGGCCGCCCCGGCGACAGCATGCCATCCTGTTACGTCAAACCAGCTTCAAGGCACTGGAGGAAGCGGTTGTATTCACCGACCCGGCCGGCACGATATCGGGCTCTCATAGCGCGCGTTTCGGCGAGATCGAGCAGCGGGGCGTGGCGCTGACGCCCAAGGGCCGCGAGCTGTACGACCGCCTGCTGGGGCAGGCCCGGGCCAGCCTGAACGGTGTGCCGGCCGAGCGCGACCCACAGGGCTATGCCCGCCTGCTGGAAGCGGCATTCAGCGACTTTCCGGATGACCTTGCTCAGCTACGCAGCCAGGGCCTGGCCTGGTTCCGCTACCGGCCTACTGCGCAGGGGCTGGCCAAGGGAATCAAAGGCTATGACCTGGAAGCCTTGGTAAGCGACGGAGACATCGCCTTCGAACCGATCATTTATGAAGACTTTCTGCCGGTCAGCGCCGCTGGGATCTTCCAATCCAACCTGGGCGGCGAGCCTCGCATCGACTACGGCAGCAATGCCAACCGCGAGCAGTTCGAGCAGGCGCTTGGCCGTGCCGTGATCGATGAGATGGCGCTATATGCCCAGATGCAACAACGTTCATTGGAAGCCTGCCAGACACAATTGGGCGGGAGCTTCGCTAGCTGACGACTCGTGCTCGATCAGAAAGCCTTTTCGCTAGCTGGCGCTAGCTCCCACCGTGATCACCTCAGGCCCCATGAATCGGTTCGGTTCATGCGGTGCGAGTCAGCGGCAGCTGAGGGATAACGCCCACCCCCAGGCTTTCCGTTGCGCCGCGCCGAGGCGTCATCCTTGACGCCTGTACGATCCGAGCAAGCACCACCAACGGGCGCCTACAGTCAGTTCCTGACGCGGAAGCGGTCTACCTCGCGGCTTAGCTCGGCCGCCAGGCTTTCAAGGTCACGCGCCGTGATCGCCAGGTTGGATACGACTTCCCGTTGCTCACTGTTGGCGTGGGCGATGCTTTGCAGATTGCTGCTCAGCAGGGTCGCGGTATCGCTCTGCTCCTGGGTCGCGGTGGCGATTGCAGCGAACTGTTGCCCGGCCATGCGGCTTTGCTCGTCGATTCGAGACAGGGCGTCCGCTACCTTGGCATTGCGGGACAAACCTTCTTCCATCAACTGATTGCCCTGCTCCATGGTCTGGATCGCCTGGCCGGTCTGCTGCTGGATGCTGGCGATCATGGTGGAGATTTCATCTGTGGCCTGGCGGGTACGCGAGGCCAGGCTGCGTACTTCATCGGCAACCACGGCGAAGCCCCTGCCCTGCTCGCCAGCCCGAGCGGCCTCGATGGCGGCGTTAAGTGCCAACAGGTTGGTCTGCTCGGCGATGGAAGTGATCACGCCCACGATGCCACCGATTTCCTGTGAGCGTTGACCCAGGGTATCGATCACCTTGGCGGTATCGTTCAGGGCACCGGCGATCTGTTCCAACGACGAGGAAGCCTGGTCCATGGAGCTACGACCGGTACGGGTATGCTCGGCGTTCTGCTGTGCGACACGCTCGGTTTCGCCCATGTTGTCAGCGATATTCAAGGAAGTAGCGCTGAATTCCTCGACCGCACCCGCCATGCTGGTGATTTCGCCGCTCTGTTGTTCCATGCCTTCATAGGCGCCTGCAGACAGGCTGGACAACGCCTTGGCGCGGTCACTCACCTGTTCGGACGCTGCGCGGATGTGCTGCACCATGGTCGACAGGGCATCACCCATATGGTTGAAGCTACGCGCCAGCTGCGCGATTTCATCGTTGCCGGCCACGTTCAGGCGGGCCTCCAGGTTACCCGCCCCCAAGGCTTCGGCCTGGCGGACCAGATCGCCCAGTGGCTTGAGGCGGCGACGCAACAGTAGAATGGCCGCGCCGACGGCGAGCAGGGTTGCGAGCAGGCTACCCAGTGCCAGCTTGGTGCCCACATCCCAAGTCACTGCGCGCAACTCTTGTATCGGCATGCTGGCGATCACCCGCCATGGCCCTTGGGCGAAGGGCACGCCCACGGAGTAATACTCGACCTCGCCATCGCTCCAGAAATGCCCTTTGCCGGACGCGCCGTGTTCGCCGCCCAACGCCTGAGCCGCCGCTTCTGCGTTCTTGACACCCGCCGGGGCGATCAGCCAACGGTTCTGCGCATCGAGCAAGGCCAATGAGCCGCTCTTGCCGATGCGGAAGTGGGTCAGGTTCTCGAACTGCGCCTTCTGGGCGTCGGTGTAGTCGAAGCCCACGAACAGGGCCGCGATCACCTTGCCCGCACGATCGCGCACTGGGGTGTACTGAGTCATGTAGGAACGACCGAACAAGGCGGCCGCGCCTACATAGCTCTGCCCGTTCAACAATTTCTGATAGGCCGGGCTGGCATGATCGAGCTGTGTACCGATAGCGCGGCTGCCGTCCTGCTTGGTCACGGAGGTGCTGATACGTACGAAGTCATCGCCACTGCGCACGAACACTGTCGCCACGCCAGCCGTCATCTTGCGAAAATCATCCACTTCGCGCAGGTCATTGTTGAGCACCTCGTCGCCCAGCCACAGCCCGGGCGTAGGGTTGCCCGCCACCGTGACCGGCTGCTCGGGGTGATGGGTCAGCCCGGCGGCGAAGCGCGACTCGAACAGCCCACTCAACCGTTGGGTGCTGTCGCGCAAGGTGTTATAGAAGGTGTCCAGCTGATCGGAAAGCAGTCTGGCCTCGCTCCCCATGTGTTCCTGGCGCGTTACCAGGTTCGCCTGATCCAGGGAACGCAAGGCGAAGGCAGTACTGCCTCCAATGACGACGATGAGGACGATGGCCAGTGCGATGCCGAGCTGCCTGGCGATGAAAGCACGCGGTTGAGTCATTCTAGCTCCTGTTGGAAGTGCCGGCTGTGCCGGTCTCTAGGCTTCCAAGGGTGTACACGATAAAGGTGTTGGATCCTGCACACCGGACCCTGTCATGAAGTCGGCGGCCGGGGGAATTACTTGAGCGTCAAGCCCGGGTATTTCAGCGGCACTGTCTAGCGTAGCAAGGTGACTGTCGGCAGCGTCATGCCCGCCGCCTCGGCGCGCAGGAAGTCGCTGAGCCGGTGTACCCGTTCGTTGCCCGGACGCGTTCGCGGCCATACCAGGTAGTAGCTTTCGCCGCTGGCCACGGCGGTGGGCCAGGGCAGGCTCAGCCGCCCCGCCGCCACATCCTCGGCCACCATCAGCAAGTCGCCGATAGATACTCCATAGCCCCGGGCGGCGGCGATCATACCCAGTTCCAACGTGTCGAACACCTGTCCGCCACGCAGGGATACCTGGGTTTCCAGGCCCATTCGCCGCAGCCAGTGTCGCCAGTCGCGGCGATCGGGCGTGGGGTGCAGCAACTCGGCCTGAGCCAGACGCTGGGCGGTCCAGGGTCCCTGCCCCGCCAGCTCCGGACCACCGACCGGAATCAGCAGCTCGTCGAACAGCCAGGTGGCCTCCCAGTCTGCCGGAAAGCTGCCGTTGCCCAGCAACACCGCACAATCGAATGGCTCCAGATGGAAATCCACATTGTCCTGGTCCATCCAGGCGCTGGTGAGTTGCACTTCATTGCCGCTTTGCAGATGCCGGAACCGGCTCAGGCGTGCCAGCAACCAGCGCATGGTCAACGTGGACGGCGCTTTCATTCTCAGGATGCCGTCTTCGCTTAGCAGGGTCCCGCATGCGCGCTCCAGGGAGGAAAAGCCTTCCCGCACGCCTGGCAATAGCAAGCGGCCCGCCTCGCTGAGCTGCAGGTTGCGTCCGGCGCGCTGGAACAGGCGGCAGGCAAAGAAATCCTCCAGGGTACGCACGTGCCGGCTCACTGCGCTCTGAGTAATGGAAAGCTCTTCGGCGGCGCGCGTGAAGGAACTGTGCCGGGCAGCGGCTTCGAACGCGCGCAGGGCATAGAGCGGGGGAAAGCGACGGGTCATTGGCAGGCCATTTGGCAGGGGCATCCATGCATGAGTCAGACTCATGCCAGCGATCGCTATTATCCTTTTGTCGAAGCATTGGAGCAAAGCGCAGAATCGTTTCTTTCGATCAATCCATTGTCTTCCCCATGCCATTGACCGCCCGCTCTGAACTCGCTGCCCTGATGCGCCTTGCCGGCCCGCTGATCGCGTCCCAACTGGCGCATATGCTGATGATCCTTACCGACACCGTGATGATGGCCCGCCTTGGCCCCCAGGCGCTGGCCGGGGGCAGCCTCGGTGCCGCCAGCTATTCCTTCGTGTCGATTTTCTGCATTGGCGTCATCGCCGCGGTAGGCACATTGGTGTCCATCCGGCATGGCGCCGCGGACCCAACCGGCGTTACCCGTCTTACCCAAGCGGGCCTTTGGCTGGCCTGGGGCCTGGCACTGGTGGGCGCCGTGCTGTTGTGGAACCTGCCACCGCTACTGCTGGTACTCGGGCAGGCGCCGGAAAACGTGACCGCGGCTAGCACCTTCCTGCGCGTGCTTGCCTTTGCCTTGCCTGGCTCCCTGAGCTTCATGGCCCTGCGCGGCTTCACCAGCGGCGTAGGCAAGGCCACGCCGGTGATGGTCATCAGCGTGGCCGCCACCGTGCTCAACCTGGTGCTCAACCTCGCCCTGCTCGACGGTTGGTTCGGCCTGCCGCCCCTGGGCCTGGCTGGCATCGGGCTGGTCACGGCCACGGTGGCCACGCTGATGGGCCTGAGCATGGCCTTCTATATCCACCGCCATGCCGGCTACCGGGCCTACCCTGTACTGCACGGCTTGGCCCGGCCTTGTGTCGAATCGCTCAAAAGCCTCTGGCGGCTGGGTCTGCCGATTGGCGGTACCTATGCGGTGGAAGTCGGCCTGTTCGCCTTTGCCGCCTTGTGCATGGGCAACATGGGCCAGACAGCGCTCGGCGCCCACCAGATCGCCTTGCAGATCGTATCCGTGGCCTTCATGGTACCCGCCGGGCTGTCCTATGCCGTCACGCTGCGCATCGGCCAGCATTATGGCGCAGGCCAGCCCGGCCGCGTGCACCAGGCCGGCCGCATTGGCATAGGTTTCGGCGCGCTGATCATGCTGAGCTTTTCCATAGTGTTGCTGGTGGCGCCCGAGCGCCTGGTGAACCTGTTCATCGATGCCTCGGACCCTGAGTTCGCGGCCATCTATGCCCTGGCGTTGCGGTTGCTGGCGGTGGCCGCCTGGTTCGAGCTGTTCGACGGTGTGCAAACCATTGCCATGGGCGCCATCCGTGGGCTGAAGGATGCCCGCCTGACATTTCTGGTAGGGCTGTGCTGCTATTGGCTGCTAGGTGCCCCGGCCGCCTGGTTGCTGGGCTTCCACTTTGGCCAGGGGGCAGTGGGCGTCTGGTGGGGCCTGGCGTTGGGCCTGGCCTGCGCCGCGGTCAGCCTGACGGTTGCCTTTGAGTGGAAGATGAAACGCCTGCGGCCGGCCCTGCGCAGCTCAAGCGAAGCAGCGGCCTAGTCAACCGCCAACCTTGCCCTGTCGGGCGCTTGCCTGGCTCAGGTAGGCCAACAGCGCCTCCAGGCCCATGGGCCGGCTGATCAGGAAACCCTGTACCTGATCGCAGCCGTAGCTGCGCAGCTCGTCCAGCTGACGTTGGGTTTCGACCCCCTCCGCCACTACCTGAAGGTCCAGATGCTGGGCGAGCTTGACCATGGCCCGGACCAGCTGCCGACTCTC
The DNA here is from genome assembly GCF_000826105.1 of Pseudomonas massiliensis. GTDB lineage: Bacteria > Pseudomonadota > Gammaproteobacteria > Pseudomonadales > Pseudomonadaceae > Aquipseudomonas > Aquipseudomonas massiliensis. The sequence goes on from NZ_CCYK01000005.1 coordinate 359,890, forward strand.
GGCTCGCTCTTCCATGCCAGCGACGAAGCTGCGGTCGATCTTGAGCAAGGCGATGGGCAGGCTGCTGAGATGGACGAATGAAGAAAAACCGGTGCCGAAGTCATCCAGAGAGAAACGCACCCCCAGCTGACCCAGGGCATCCATGGTGTGACGCACCTGCTCGTTACGGCGCATCACCGCGGTTTCGGTAAGCTCGAACTCCAGCCAGCTGGCATCTATGCCCTGGTCCTTGATCAGGCGACTCAAGGTGCCCAACAACTGACTGTCCTGGAATTGCCGGAAGGACAGGTTTACAGCCATATGCAACTGAGCGATGCCAGCCTGTTGCAACACGCGCATGTCATGCAGCGCCCTGGCCAGCACCCAGTAGCCCAGGGGTACGATCAGCCCGCTTTGTTCTGCCAGGGGTACGAATTCGCTGGGCGCCAGCAAGCCGCGTTCGGCGTGGCGCCAGCGTACCAAGGCCTCGAGACCGACTATGCAGCCGGAACCCAGGTCGAGGCGGGGCTGGTAATGCATCTCCAGTTCGTCCCGGCGCAAGGCGCGGCGCAGTTCGCCTTCCAGGTCTGCGGCGCTGCGCGCATGGCGATTCACTTGTTCATTGAACACATGGAAAGTACAACCCTGCACAGTCTTGGCCTGCTGCATGGCAATGTGCGCATGCCACATCAGTGGATCCGGATCGGTGCGCAAGCGCCCATGGGCGATACCCAGGCTACAGCCGATCAGCAGGCTTTCTCCGTCGACCCAATACGGCTCGCCCAGGCTTTCCACTATCTGCTCGGCGAGGCGGCCGGCCCGTTGGGAATCACGCCGGGTATCGATCAGCAAGGCAAATTCGTCTCCTCCCAGGCGAGCGAGATGATCGCCAGGCGCCAACTGCGCCTTGAGCCGCGCCACTACCTGCAGGATGATCCGGTCGCCGGCCTGATAGCCCAGGCTATCGTTGGCGTGGCGGAAATTGTCCAGGTCCAGGTGTCCGAGCGCCAGGCCGCGACCGTCTCCCCCGGCCAAGCGCGTGGCCAGCATGGTAAGGAAGCCTTGTCGGTTGGCGATGCCTGTCAGCGCGTCTTCATCGGCCAAGCGCTGCAACGTACCTTGTAACAGGCTGCGCTCCTGTACATGACGAAGGCAGCGGCGCAGCACCCCAGCGGACAATTCGGAAGCGACCAGCCAGTCACTGGCGCCTACTGGTGCCTCGGGCGGCTCATGCTCCAGCAGCAGCACCTGTGGCCAGGCGCAATGCCCCGCCGGGGGCTGAGAATCCGGCGTGGCCAGTACTACCAGGGCTTCGCCACCCGGCTCCGAAGCCAAGGCATCCCAGGGCGCGCCCCAGGCTTTGGCCGTGTCGAACACGCAGGGGGTGCCCAGATCGCTCAGGCAGTTGCGCAACGCAGGCTCCCAGCCGTCCTGTTGCGTGATCAACAGCAGCCGCATGGGTTCAGTGAGCGTGGACAAGCGAGCTCCTTAAAGGCGTAACGGAACGTCAAGCCATACGCGCGCGCACGCCTTGAGCGCCAATGATAACGATTTGCATCGATAGAGACGACCGGCTCAAGGTCACGCTTTTACAACGCTGAGGTACGTATAACAAAAGTAACAAATTTATTAAAAAAACATAGGGGGTAGAGGGACGGTCGCGGCAGAAGACGCCTGGCCTGTTAAAATGCGCGACCTTTTTTTCAGCATCCCCTGGAACCCATGTCTCGGCTCAACCCAAGGCAACAAGAAGCCGTGAACTACGTCGGTGGCCCTCTGCTGGTGCTGGCCGGCGCAGGCTCTGGCAAAACCAGCGTCATCACTCGCAAGATCGCCCACCTTGTACAACAGTGCGGGATACGGGCCCAATACATCGTGGCCGTTACCTTTACCAACAAGGCGGCGCGAGAAATGAAGGAGCGCGTCGCTGGGCTGTTGCGCGGCGCCGAAGGCCGTGGGCTCACGGTCTCCACCTTCCACAATCTCGGCCTGAACATCATTCGCAAGGAATACGCCCGCCTGGGCTACAAGCCGGGCTTTTCCATTTTCGATGAAGGCGACATCAAGGCGCTGCTGACCGACATCATGCAGAAGGAATACGCTGGCGATGATGGCGTGGATGAAATCAAGCAGCTGATCGGCAGTTGGAAAAACGACCTGATTCTTCCACCGCAAGCCCTGGCCGAGGCCCGCAACCCCCGGGAGCAGACCGCCGCGGTGGTGTATGCGGCCTACCAGCGTACCCTCAAGGCCTACAACGCGCTGGATTTCGATGACCTCATCCTGCTCCCGGTCAAGCTGTTCCAGGACCATCCCGACATTCTGGAAAAATGGCAGAACCGGGTCCGCTACCTGCTGGTGGACGAGTATCAGGACACCAATGCCAGCCAGTACCTGCTGGTCAAGCAACTGATCGGCACCCGGCATCAATTCACCGTGGTCGGTGACGATGATCAATCCATCTATGCCTGGCGCGGCGCGCGCCCGGAGAACCTGATGCTGCTCAAGGAAGACTATCCTTCCTTGAAAGTGGTGATGCTGGAGCAGAACTACCGCTCTACCAGTCGCATCCTGCGCTGTGCCAACACGCTGATCGCGAACAATCCCCATGCGTTCGAGAAGCAGCTGTGGAGCGAAATGGGTCACGGCGACGAGATTCGCGTGATTCGCTGCAAGAACGAAGATGCCGAGGCCGAGCGGGTAGCGATGGAAATCCTCACCCTCCACCTGCGCACCGACAGGCCCTACCGAGACTTTGCCATTCTTTATCGGGGGAATTACCAGGCCAAGCTGATCGAGCTCAAGCTGCAGCATCACCAGGTGCCCTATCGCCTTTCCGGTGGTACCAGCTTCTTCGCGCGTCAGGAAGTGAAGGACCTGATGTCCTACTTCCGGCTGCTGGTCAATCCGGACGACGATAATGCCTACCTGCGGGTCATCAATGTCCCGCGGCGGGAAATCGGCTCTACAACTCTCGAAAAACTTGGCAACTACGCGACCCAGCGCGGCATTTCCATGTATGCGGCCAGCGAGGAGCTGGGCCTGGCCGAGCACTTGGACAGCCGCTTCGTCGACCGGCTGCAGCGTTTCAAGCGCTGGATGGATGGCGTGCGCCAGCAAGTGGCCCAGGACGACCCCATAGGCGCCTTACGGGCCATGGTGGCCGACATCGACTACGACAACTGGATTCGTCAGAACAGCTCCAGCGACAAGGCGGCGGACTACCGCATCGGCAACGTGAACTTCTTGATCGAGGCGCTCAGGAATACCCTGGAGAAGGATGAAGACGGCGACATGACCATCGAGGACGCCATCGGCAAGCTGGTGTTGCGGGACATGCTCGAGCGCCAGCAGGAGGAAGAGGAAGGCGCCGATGGCGTGCAGATGATGACCCTGCACGCTTCCAAGGGCCTGGAGTTTCCCTACGTGTTCATCATGGGCATGGAGGAGGAAATCCTCCCGCACCGCTCCAGCATCGAGGCCGATACCATCGAGGAAGAACGGCGTCTGGCCTACGTGGGCATCACCCGGGCACGGCAGACCCTGGCGTTCACCTTCGCGGCCAAGCGCAAGCAGTACGGGGAAATCATCGACTGCGCGCCGAGCCGTTTCCTGGACGAGCTGCCCGCCGACGACCTGGCCTGGGAAGGCTTGCAAGATACACCCGTGGAGGTCAAGGCCGCCCGGGGCAACCATGCACTGGCCGACATACGCGCCATGCTCAAGCGGTGAATGAAGGAGCTCCTATTGGACGCGTTGCATAACAAGATTCGAAGCGAAGGCATTGTGCTGTCGGATCAGGTGTTGAAGGTGGATGCCTTCCTCAACCACCAGATCGACCCTGCCCTCATGAAGGCCATCGGCGAGGAATTCGCCCGCCGCTTCGCGGACGCGGGCATCACCAAGATCGTGACCATCGAAGCGTCAGGCATCGCCCCTGCGGTGATGACCGGCCTTTACCTGGGCGTGCCGGTCATTTTCGCGCGCAAGCATGCGTCGCTGACCCTGACCGAAAACCTGCTCACCGCTTCGGTTTACTCCTTCACCAAGCAGACGGAAAACACCGTGGCGGTCTCCCCACGCCACCTGAGCAAGGGCGACCGGGTCTTGATCATCGATGACTTCCTGGCCAACGGGCGGGCGGCCCAGGCCCTGATTTCAATCATCCAGCAGGCCGAGGCCGAAGTGGCCGGCCTGGGGATCGTCATTGAAAAGTCCTTCCAGACCGGCCGTGCTCAACTGGACGAGCAAGGCTACCGCGTAGAGTCTCTGGCGCGAGTGGCGTCCCTGGAAGGCGGCACGGTCAGTTTCCTGCCGAGCTGACGCCTTCTTCGGCAGGCGCGCTCGCTGGGCGCGTGGCGTGTAGCCCGGTGAGCAATAGCCGCTGCTCCAGCTGTTCGCGCAGCCCGCTGGGGTTGTCCAGGTTCATGCGCGCCAAATGTTCGGTGTAGGCGCCTGGCGAGGGCGCGTCCAGGGCCGCGCGGCCCAGGTCCAGCAGCTCGCTGAGGTGGAATTTGCTCTTGAGCCAGTTCAGTGCTCGCAACAGGTCTTTTTCAGCGACAGTGAAGTCACTTCCAAGAGGATATTCCGGGAACAGCTGAGGGTGGCGAGCGCGGATGGCCTCCAGCCGCTGCGGAGAGTTGTCGGTGAAGCGGGGCGCAATCCGGAAGTCCCTGGGCAACTTGCCGGCCAGTTGGGCGGCATCCAGCAGGCTGGGCTGGAAGCGAGAGTCGGCAATGTTGAGCAAGGCCTCGATCACTTGAGCGTCATTCTTGCCGCGCAGGTCGGCGATACCGTACTCGGTCACCACAATGTCTCTTAGATGTCGAGGAATGGTGCAGGCGGTCTGGTCCCACAGAATGTTGGAGCTGACCACGCCGGCGCTTTCTCGCCAGCTGCGCAGCAGCAGGATGGAACGGGCCCCTTCCAGTTCGTGACCCTGCACCACGAAATCGAACTGCCCGCCCACGCCGCTGAGTACCTGACCGTCGGCCAGCTGGTCGGATGTCGCCGCGCCCAACAGCGAGACGTTCAGTACCGTATTGATGAATCGGGCATGACGGCGCTGGGTTCGCTTGAGCGCCTCGTCCCCATACAGCCGGTTTACATAACTGATGGCAGTCATGGCGAAGCGGGCTCTGCTCGCCAAGGGCAGTTCGCGCAGGCGCGCATAGAAGGCCGCGGGGCCGAGGAAGAAGCCTCCATGGAGGACCGCACCCTCGGCGTCCAGCTCACCTCCAGGCCCAGAGGGTCCGCCGCTGACCCGACGGCGCAATATGCCAGCGTCGGTGAGCACCAGCAGACCATTGACGAACATTTCACTACAGCCATAGAGGCCTTCGGCAAAAGGCGCCAGCCCGCCTTCGGTTTCGATCAGGTCGTCCCACTCTTGCAACTGGGCTTCCTGCAGCAGTGCCCGATAACCCGAGTTGTCTGCCTGCCGCGCCAGCAACGCCGCGCTGATGGCGTCGCCCAAGGCCCCTATGCCGATCTGAAGAGTGCCGCCATCTCGTACCAGGCTACTGGCATGCAAGCCAATGAAGTGTTCGCGCACGCCAACCGGCTGGTTGGGGGTTGAAAACAAAGGGCTTTGTTCCGGAGTATCGATCAGCAGGTCGAAGCTCGCCCGCGGCAGCTCGGCCGCGCCCGGCATATAGGGAAGTTCAGCATGTACCTGGCCGAGCACCAGAATGGTTTCACCTGCGCCACGGCGCTGCTGCAACAGCGGTAGCAGGTCAAGGGTGATGTCCGGGTTGCAGCTCAGGCTGAGCAGGCCGGGCCGCTCTGGATGTTCGGCTACCAGCTGGGCAATCAGGTTCAGACCTGCCGCGTCGATGTCCCGAGCTGCATGGCTGTAGTTGCTGCTGACATAGTTTTGCTGCGCCTGGGTACCCGCACCACTGCCAGGTTGCATGAAAAACTGCTGTACCCGTATGTTCGATGGCAAGGCGTCGGTGGTCAGATCCGTTACGAAGTCCAGGTCCGGGTAGTCCTGGTACAGCTGAGCCACGAAGGGTTCGAGGAAGCGCCGTTGCAACCCGTCGCCCAGGGAGGGCCGGTTCAGGCAAAGGGCGGTGTAGATCGTCAGTTGCCGCTCGGGCAGCCCTTTGAGCCTGGCATAAAGCGCATTGACGAAACGATTGGGCTTGCCCAATCCCAGGGGCAGCCCCAACCGGATATGTGTCGGCAAACGCTCGAGCACCACCTCTACTGCCCGCTCCAGGCTCAGCACATCGGTCATCGCCACCTCCATTTCGGATGCTGTGGTGACTATGACCGCATGGCCGTCCAATGGTTGGCGCTGTGGGCCTGCAAAAGGCCATGCCCTGGAAAGCTAAAGGCCTCAGAAGTTGGCTGGCGTGGCCGCGCTGATCAATCGCGCGGGCACGTCATAGGGATTGCGGAAACGGTGCGGGCGCGTGCTTTCAAAGTAATAACTGTCGCCGGCCTCCAGTACGAAGGTTTCCAGGCCGACCACCAGCTCGAGGCGACCTTCGATCAGGATGCCGGTTTCCTCGCCGTCGTGGGTGAGCATTTCTTCCCCCGTGTCGGCACCGGGGGGGTAGATTTCGCTAAGAAACGCGATGGCACGGCTGGCGTGACCACGCCCAACCAGCTTCATCGTGACCTCTCCATCGGAGATATCGATCAGCTCGCTGGCCTTGTAGACCACTTGCGCGGAGCTTTCAGGCGCCAGCTCCTCGGAAAAGAATTCCATCATGGACATGGGGATACCGCTGAGCACCTTGCGCAAGGAGCTGATAGACGGGCTTACACTGTTTTTCTCGATCATCGAGATGGTGCTGTTGGTCACCCCCGCGCGTTTGGCCAGCTCGCGCTGAGACAGGCCTTTGAGCTTGCGGATGGCTTGCAAGCGTTCACCGACGTCCAATGGTGTTTCCCTCCCCGGGGTAGCGGCTGTAAAACTGAACGGTATCATGGCAACAGCGTTCAGTATTTACAACACCCGTACCCGGCGAAGGGTTATGCAGCGGGGGCCTGTGGTCAGTCTTGGTAGACCCTGGGTACCCGCTTGAGATTACAGAACAGCTCATAGGGGATGGTTTCAGCGGCCGCCGCCACCTCGGTTGCCAATACATGGCGCCCCCACAATTCCACCTCGCTGCCCAGGCTCGCTTCAGGTACGTCGGTCAGATCGATGCACAGCATGTCCATGGATACGCGACCCAGCAAGCGACTGCGCCTGCCGGCCACCCTTACCGGCGTACCGGTGGGTGCATGACGAGGGTAGCCATCGGCGTACCCCATGGCGACCACACCGATGCGCATGGAGCGGTCGGTGACGAAGGTCTGGCCATAGCCTACGGGCTCGCCGGCCGGCAATTCGCGTACGCTGATAATTCTGGACGACAGGGTCATCACCGGTTGCAGCCGGTCAGCTTGCGGTTGCGGATGCTCGAAGGGGCTGGCCCCGTAAAGCATGATGCCTGGGCGTACCCAATCGCCTGGCACCTTCGGCCAGCCCAGCAATGCTGGAGAGTTTCGCAGGCTTACCTCGGCTGCCAGTCCTTCGCTGGCGCTGAGGAACTGAGTGACCTGCTCTTGGCTGCGCGGGTTGTCCAGCTCATCGGCACTGGAAAAATGGCTCATGAGCACCACCTTGGCGACCTTGCCACTGGCCAGGAGGCGCTGGTAGGCCTGGGCGTAGTCCGCCGGGTGCAGGCCAACGCGGTGCATGCCTGAATCAAGCTTCAACCATACGGTCAGGGGCGCGTCGAGCGAAGCCTGCTCGATGGCTTCGACCTGCCACAGGGCATGCGCCACGCACCAGAGCCTATGCTCGACGATCAGCGCCAGCTCGGCCGCCTCGAAAAAGCCTTCGAGCAGCAGGATCGGTGCCTGGATACCCGCCGCGCGCAGCTCCAGAGCCTCCTCTATACACGCTACAGCGAACCCATCGGCTTCTTCGGCCAGTGCCGTGGCGCAGCGAACCGCGCCATGGCCATAGGCGTCGGCCTTGATTACCGCCAGGGCCCGCGCGCCACTAAGTTCACGGGCGAGGCGATAGTTGTCACGGAAGGCTTGCAGATCGACGAGGGCACGAGCGGGGCGCATGTGGGACTCTGATAATCCGGGTAGAAAAAACCCGGCGGCCCTGGGGCACGCCGGGCGAGGAATGGTATGGCTTGGATCAGCTCAACGCGGCGGTCACCGACAGCTCGACCAGGATCTCAGGCTCGCAGAGCTTGGCCTCAACCGTGGCCCGCGCGGGCGCGACGCCCTGGGGCAGCCATTGGTCCCAGACAGCGTTCATGCCTTCGAAATGAGCATCGATGTCTTTCAGATAGATAGTCACGGACAACAAGCGGGTTTTATCGGTACCGGCCTGTTCGAGCAGGTGCTCGATATTGGCCAGGGTTTCCCGGGTCTGTTGTTCGATGCCGGCTGACAGGTCGTCCCCGACCTGCCCAGCCAGATACACCACCCCGTTATGGGTGACGATCTGGCTCATGCGTTCATTGGTGAGCTGGCGCTGGATGGCCATGGCTGGAATTCTCCTGAAAATTACCGTAACGGGAAATGTCGAGGCCTTGGGCGCTGATCTGCGGCTTCTTGCGCGCCATAAGGTCCGCGAGCAAGCGACCGGAGCCACACGCCATGGTCCAGCCAAGGGTACCGTGGCCGGTATTGAGGAACAGGTTGCGCATGGCGGTGGCACCTACGATAGGCGTGCCATCAGGCGTGGTCGGGCGCAAGCCGGTCCAGAAACTGGCCTTGCCCAGGTCGCCGCCGCGAGGATAAAGATCATTGACGATCATCTCCAGGGTTTCGCGCCGCCGTGGGTTCAGTGAAAGGTCGAAACCGGCGATCTCGGCCATGCCGCCTACACGAATGCGGTCATCGAAGCGGGTGATAGCCACCTTGTAGGTTTCGTCCAGGATGGTGGACACCGGGGCCATGGCCGCGTCGGTGATCGGCACCGTCAACGAATACCCTTTGAGCGGGTAAACCGGCGCCTTGATGCCCAAAGGCTTGAGCAAGGCAGGGGTGTAGCTGCCCAAGGCGAGCACGTAGCGGTCGGCAGTTTCCAGCTTGCCGTCGATGTACACGCCATTGATGCGGTCACCGGCGAAATCCAGGCGCTCGATCCGCTGCCCGAAGCGGAATTCCACACCAAGGGCGCGCGCCATGTCCGCCAGGCGCGTAGTGAACATCTGGCAATCGCCGGTCTGGTCGTTCGGCAGGCGCAAGGCACCGACCAGCAGGTCGCCCGTGGCCGCCAGGGCGGGCTCGACCCGTGCGATACCGGCGCGGTCCAGCACTTCGTAGGGTACGCCAGACTGCTTCAGTACCGCGATGTCCTTGGCAGCGTTGTCCAATTGCTCCTGGGTACGGAACAGCTGGGTGGTGCCCAGGGTACGCCCTTCGTAGCTGATGCCGGTCTCGGCTCGCAGCTCGTCAAGGCAATCCCGGCTGTACTCGGACAGCCGCACCATGCGCTCCTTGTTCACGGCATAACGGCTGGCCGTGCAGTTGCGCAGCATTTGCGCCATCCACAGGTACTGGTCCAGGCTGCCGGTGGCCTTGATGGCGAGCGGCGCATGCCGCTGGGCCAGCCACTTGAGCGCCTTGAGCGGCACGCCAGGCGCGGCCCAGGGCGAGGCATAGCCTGGCGATACCTGGCCGGCGTTGGCGAAACTGGTTTCCATGGCCACGGCCGGCTGGCGGTCGACCACCACCACTTCGAAGCCCTGCCGGGCCAGGTAATAAGCGCTGGTGGTACCGATTACCCCGCCGCCAAGCACCAGAACTCGCATGTCCAACCCCTTGACGCGGTACGCCCGCGGTTCAACCGTATACATTGAAGTTGGCGGCAGTATAGGGACTGCAAACCAGTGCTTTTCACTGTATGTAGCGCTATATTCAGCGACAAATCTCGGCCAAATCGGCTTTTAAGGAGGGGCATCGCCTATGCGTACCCAACATCAAAGCAAGCGCGAGCTTGACAGGATTGACCGCAACATCCTGCGACTGTTGCAAGCCGACGGGCGTTTGTCCTTCACCGAGCTTGGGGAGAAAGTGGGGCTTTCGACCACGCCCTGTACCGAGCGGGTGCGCCGGCTCGAGCGCGAGGGGATCATCATGGGCTATTACGCCCGCCTCAACCCTCAGCACTTGAAGGGTAGCCTGCTGGTGTTCGTAGAGATCAGCCTGGACTACAAGTCAGGCGATACCTTCGAGGAGTTCCGCCGCGCGGTGTTGAAACTGCCCCATGTGCTGGAGTGCCATCTCGTCTCGGGTGACTTCGACTACCTGGTCAAGGCGCGGATTTCCGAGATGGCTTCCTACCGCAAACTGCTCGGCGACATCCTGCTCAAGCTACCCCATGTGCGGGAATCGAAAAGCTACATCGTGATGGAAGAGGTAAAAGAAAGCCTCACGCTCCCGGTGCCGGACTGAACAACGCCTTCACAATGTTAAATTTACCTAACACCCAGATCGGTTCGCCATGCCAAATTCAGTAGCACTTCCTTCGGACCTCCATCCGGCGTCCTACTATGCTGCCACTCGCTTGCCTCATCCGTATTATCGGGCATTGCAGGGGCATCTGGAGGTGGACGTTTGCATCGTGGGCGCCGGATTCAGTGGGCTCAACACGGCGATCGAACTGGCTGAGCGCGGCTTGAGCGTGGCTGTGCTCGAAGCCCGAACCATCGGTTGGGGCGCGTCCGGGCGCAACGGCGGGCAGCTGATTCGAGGCGTCGGCCATGAAGTCGAGCAGTTCGAGCCCTTGCTCGGGCATGAGGGAGTGCGTCAGCTTAAACAGATGGGCCTTGAAGCGGTGGATATCGTACGCCAGCGCATCGAGACACACCGACTGGACTGCGACCTTACCTGGGGCTATTGCGACCTGGCGAATACGCCACGTCAGTTCGAAGCCTTCGCCGATGAGATCACCGAGCTGCGCGGGCTGGGCTACCGCCATGCGCTGGAGCTGGTCACCCCTGCACAACTTCCCCAAGTCGTCGGTTCGAACCGCTACGCAGGCGGGCTGGTGGACATGGGGTCGGGGCACCTCCATCCTTTGAACCTGGCCCAGGGCGAGGCTGCGCTTGCCAGCCGACTCGGCGTCGAGCTGTTCGAGCGTTCGCCAGTCACCGGCATCGACCATGGGCCCAAGGTCAAGGTGAGGACCGCTCAAGGCAGCGTTGAAGCGGGCACCCTGGTGCTGGCCTGCAACGCCTACCTCAATGACCTCAATCCTGAATTGGGCGGAAAGATACTGCCCGCGGGCAGCTATATCATCGCTACCGAGCCCCTTGGCGAATCCGTGGCCCGGCAAGTTTCTCCGCGCAACCTGGCCATGTGCGACCAACGCGTGACCGTCGACTATTTCCGGCTGACGGCGGACCGGCGCCTGCTGTTCGGGGGCGCTTGCCACTATTCCGGGCGGGACCCGAAGGACATCGCCCGCTACATGCGGCCCAAGATGCTCAAGGTATTCCCGCAGCTGGAGCGGGCGCGCATCGACTACCAATGGGCCGGGATGATCGGCATCGGCGCCAATCGCCTTCCACAGATCGGCCGCCTGGCCGAACATCCCAATGTGTTCTATGCCCAGGCCTACGCAGGCCACGGCTTGAATGCGACTCACCTGGCCGGTAGGCTGCTGGGTCAGGCCATTACCGGCCAGGTAGGCGGCGGCTTCGAACTCTTTGCCCGTGTGCCTCATATCACCTTCCCTGGCGGCAAGCATCTGCGTTCCCCATTGCTGGCGCTGGGAATGCTGTGGCATCGCTTGAAGGAACTGATTTGACGTCATTCCCGCCAGAACGGCTTCGTGCCTTCTTCCCACTGCTGGCCACGACTCAAGCCTACGTCCGCCAACTCGGCATCGGTCAACTCCAGAAGTAGCCGCCGTGTTTCCCAGCGGTGGCGCCAAAGCGGCCAGCCGCGCAAAGCCAGGGAGGCGGGCCGAACCTTGTCGGCAGTGGGTGCCAACCGGTCATCCTTGAGCCATATACGCACATCGGTGAAGCCGTTCACGGGGCACCTCCTTCTCCTGCATCCGTGCCACCAGCATGGGCCGTACAAGCGAATCATTACAGATTCAAAATCCAACTATCTTTTCCATACAGATTCGCTAGATTGGGTTCTGAATGCTGGAAAAATTCGAAATCTGTACTGGCCGGCCAAGCAAGCCCCGCCTGGAGTATGCCGTGACGCTCTACATGAACCTGGCCCGCCTGCTAGAAGATCGCATCGAGCAAGGGCTCTATCGGCCTGGCGACCGGCTGCCCTCCGTCCGCACCTTGAGCACCGAGCACGGGGTGAGCTTGAGTACCGTCCAACAGGCGTATCGCCTGCTTGAAGACAATGGACTGGCCTCGCCCAGGCCCAAGTCAGGCTACTTCGTGTCCAGCAAGACGCTGCCGGCTTTGCCAGTGGTTGCCCGCCCCGCGCAGCGCCCCGTAGACATTTCCCAATGGGACCAGGTGGTGGAACTGGTGCGCAGCACACCGCGCAAAGATATCGTGCAATTGGGCCGCGGCATGCCGGATGTTACCGCCGCCACCCTTAAACCTTTGTTGCGCGGCCTGGCGCAACTGAGTCGGCGCCAGGACATGCCAGGGCTCTACTACGATACGGTCTACGGGACCGAAGCCCTGCGCGAGCAGATCGCCCGCGTGATGGTGGATTCCGGATGCCGCCTGGGCGCGGCAGACCTGGTAGTGACCACAGGTTGCCACGAGGCATTGTCCAGCAGCGTGCGCGCCATCTGCGAGCCCGGAGACATCGTGGCGGTGGACTCACCCAGCTTCTTCGGCGCCATGCAAACGCTCAAAGGCCTTGGCATGAAGGCCTTGGAGATCCCCACGGACCCGCTCACGGGCATCAGCCTGGAGGCGTTGGAACTGGCACTGGAACAGTGGCCGATCAAGGTCATTCAGTTGACCCCCAATTGCAACAACCCTTTCGGCTACATCATGCCCGAGGGGCGTAAGCGCCAGCTGTTGACCCTGGCTCAGCGCTTCGACGTAGCCATCATCGAAGACGATGTCTATGGCGACCTGGCCTATACCTACCCTCGCCCGCGCACGATCAAATCCTTCGACACGGACGGCCGGGTCCTGTTGTGCAGCTCTTTTTCCAAGACCCTCGCACCCGGCTTGCGGGTGGGCTGGGTAGCGCCCGGTCGTTACCTTGAACGAGTACTGCACATGAAATACATTGGCACCGGCAGTACCGCCACCCAACCCCAATTGGCGATCGCGGACTTCATCGAGGGTGGGCATTACGAGCCGCACCTACGCCGGATGCGCGCTCAATATCAGCGCAGCCGAGACCAGATGACCGACTGGGTGCGCCGCTATTTCCCGGCCAGCACCCGGGCGAGCCGCCCCCAGGGAGGCTTCATGCTCTGGATTGAACTGCCGGAAGGCTTCGACACCCAGCAGTTGAACCAGGTGCTGCTCGGCAAGGGAGTCCAGATTGCCGTAGGGAGTATCTTTTCCGCCTCCGGGAAATTCCGTAATTGCCTGAGGATGAACTTCGCGTCCCGGCCTACCCCGGCGCTCGAAGCCGCGGTTCGCCTGGTAGGTGAGGCAGCCGTCGAATTACTGGCAGGGCTACCGCCCAGCTGTGAGTAACTTTTTCAGCGCAACGGCGGTCATAAGGCCACCAAGTACGCCGCATGAGCACACCATGGTCGTCACTGCCCGCCTCCTGGCTGCGTTCTGGCTTAGCCTCATGCTCGCCGGATGCGCGGGCCAGGTGCCCGCGCCGGTATCAAGCGAAAGGATCCCGGCGGAACAATCACCCTTCGGTCGATCAGTACTGCAACAGGCCAGCGCCCACCCGGGGATGTCCGGGTTCCGCCTGTTGCCGGACAGTGGCGAAGCCTTCCGCGCCCGCGCCGAGCTGATTCGTAATGCCCGCACCAGCCTGGACCTGCAGTATTACATCGTGCACGACGGCCTCAGCACCCGAACGCTGATGCGTGAGGTATTGGACGCCGCTGACCGTGGCGTGCGGGTGCGCATCCTGCTCGACGATACGACCAGCGACGACCTGGAAGACCTGCTCGGCACGGTCGCCAGCCATCCCAACATCAAGGTGCGGTTGTTCAACCCTACCCACCTGGGTCGCGGTATTGGCGTCACTCGGCAGCTTGGCCGCCTGCTGCGCTTGAATGAACAGCACCGGCGCATGCATAACAAGGTCTGGATCGCCGATGACAGTGCGGCAATCGTCGGCGGGCGCAACCTGGGCGATGAGTATTTCGATGCCAAGCCGAACCTGAACTTTACCGATATGGACCTGCTGGGCTTCGGCCCCATCGCGCGCGAACTGGGCTATAGCTTCGATCAGTACTGGAACCACCGCCTGAGTCGCCCGCTGCACGAGTTCCATGACATACCCTCGGCGAGCAAAGCCTTGCCTGCGTTTCGCCAGCGCCTGGGCATCTCACTGCTCAAGGCCAGCGTCAAGCAGAAAGCGCTTTACGATCGTCTGACAAGCTACCGCAGCCAACCCAAGCTGCACGAGTGGCGGCAGTCGTTGATCTGGGCGCCAAGCCAGGCCCTGTGGGACGCGCCAGCGAAGATCCTTTCAACAGGCAAGCCAGACGGCAAGCCCGACCCGCACTTGCTGCTCACTACCCAGCTGGCGCCTCACCTGTTGCAGGTGCGCCATGAGCTGCTACTGATCTCCGCCTATTTCGTGCCAAGGGAACCGGGCCTGCTTTATCTGACCGGCCGCGCCGACGCAGGCGTGGCGGTATCCTTGCTTACCAACTCACTGGAAGCCACCGACGTGCCCGCGGTCCATGGCGGTTATGCGCCGTATCGCAAGGCGTTGCTTGAACATGGCGTCAAGCTCTATGAGCTGCGACGCCAACCTGGGGATGACGCAGGTTTTTCCTATCACTTGCATGGCAGCTCAGCGTCCAGCCTGCACACCAAGGCCATGGTCCTGGACCAGCGCAAGGTGTTCATCGGCTCGTTCAACTTCGACCCGCGTTCGGTGCTATGGAACACTGAGGTCGGGGTGCTGGTGGACAGTCCCGAACTGGCTAGCTACACCCGTGAACTGGCGCAGCAAGGCATGTCACCGGCGTTGAGCTACCAAGTCGAGCTGCACGGGGATCAACTGCAATGGATAACCGAAGACAACCACCGCCTGCACCGGTTGCAACATGAGCCTGGCGACTGGTGGCGACGTTTCAATGCCTGGGTGAGCGACCGTATCGGCCTGGAAAAAATGCTTTAGCCTGGCGAGCCGGCCTCGACATTCAATACAGGGCGCCGGCACGCCAGCAGGACCAACCCCGCGGCACCGGCGGCCATCATCAGCGGCAAGGCATGGCCGGTCAGCCATTGGTTGCCGGCGCCAGCGATCAGCGGCCCGACCAGGCAGCCGACGCCCCAGAGCTGGGCGACGTGGGCGTTGGCACGCACCAGCTCGTCGTCTCGGAAGCGCTCTCCTATCATTACCAGGGACAGGGTGAACAAGCCGCCCGCGCTGGCGCCGAATAGCACCCATAGTGGCCAGACAGCCCAATGATGCATGGCCAGGGGAACGCAGGCACCGGTCACGGCCAGCAGGGCCGCACAACCCAGGAACAAGCCGCGCCGTGGCAGATGGTCGGCCAGTACCCCTACCGGAAGTTGCAAAACCGCATCGCCCAATACAACAGCGCTAACCATGTACAGGGCGATGCGGGGTTCATACCCCTGCTGCAGGCAATACACTGGCAGCAGGGACAGGATCAGGGCTTCGAAGCCAGCGAACAGCGCGATCGCGTAGGCGATGACCGGCAAGCGCCGGCAGAACGCCCCGAGGTCGCCCAGGGTGACCGTCACCGCCTCGGTGCTCGGCGCGCCGCCACGGCCGAGCAACAATAACGGCGACACCAGCAAGAGGCCGGTCGCCAGCCAGAAACCCTGATCCCGCTCAGTGCCTATCCCCCCAAGCAACAAGGGGCCGGCCAACTGACTCAGGGCATAGCAACATCCATAAAGCGCCACCAGGCGACCGCGCCAGCGCTCGACTACCAGCTGATTGATCCAGCTCTCGCCGAGCACGAAGACAATGGTCAATACGCTACCGATGAGCAGGCGCAGCGCCAGCCAGAGCGCATAGCTGGGCCACAAGGCGAGCAGCCCGACGGAAACGGCGCCAGCGGCCAGGCACAACTGCATCGCTCGGCCTGTGCCAAAACGCGCAGCAAGACGACTGGAAACCCGAGCGCCTAGCAGCACACCGATGGCCGGCATCGCCGACATCACGCCAATGGCAAAGCTGCCGTACCCCCAGCTTTCCAGCCGCAGGGAAACCAGTGGCATGCTCAGGCCCAGCGCCAGGCCAACGCTGAGCACCGATGCCAATACCGCGAAATAGGTCCCCCACCGCATCGGGCGCTCCTGCGAAATCAAGGCCTGCACCCCGCGTGTTCCGGGCGGGGGCGGACAAGCTTCAGAGCTTGATCCAGGTCGCCTTCAGCTCAGTGTACTTGTCGAACGCATGGAGCGACTTGTCGCGGCCGTTTCCGGACTGCTTGAAGCCACCAAAGGGCGCCGTCATGTCGCCACCGTCATACTGGTTCACCCAGACGCTGCCGGCACGCAGGGCGCGAGCGGTTTTGTGTGCCTTGGAGATGTCGGCGGTCCACACGCCCGCGGCCAGGCCATAGGGTGTATCGTTGGCGATGGCCACGGCTTCTTCGGCGGTGTCGAAGGTGATGACCGACAGCACCGGGCCGAAGATTTCTTCCTGTGCGATGCGCATGGCATTGCTCACGCCATCGAAGATGGTGGGTTCCACGTAGGTACCGCCACTCTCTTCAAGAATGCGCTTGCCACCGGTAAGCAAGGTAGCGCCGTCGCTGTGGCCTGCCTCGATATACGAAAGCACGGTGTTCATCTGCTGAGTGTCCACCAGCGCGCCAACGGTAGTGGCGGGATCGAGCGGGTTACCCGGCTTCCAGGCTTTCAGCGCCTCGACTACCATCGGCAGGAAGCGATCCTTGATCGAGCGTTCGACCAGCAGGCGCGAGCCGGCGGTGCAGACTTCGCCCTGGTTGAAGGCGATGGCGCTGGCGGCAGCCTCGGCGGCAGCCTGCAAGTCAGGAGCGTCGGCGAAGACGATGTTCGGGCTCTTGCCACCGGCCTCCAGCCAGATCCGCTTCATGTTGGATTCACCGGCATACACCATCAGCTGCTTGGCAATGCGGGTCGAGCCGGTGAAGACCACGGTGTCGACGTCCATGTGCAGGGCCAGGGCCTTGCCCACGGTATGGCCGTAACCTGGCAGTACGTTCAGCACGCCTGCCGGAATGCCGGCCTCAATCGCCAGTTGCGCGATACGAATCGCCGTCAACGGTGATTTTTCAGATGGCTTGAGCACGACCGAGTTACCCGTGGCCAGGGCCGGCCCCAGCTTCCAGCACGCCATCATCAAGGGGAAATTCCAGGGAACGATGGCACCCACCACGCCCACCGCTTCGCGCGTGACCAGGCCAAGCTGATCATGAGGGGTAGCGGCCACTTCGTCATAGATCTTGTCGATGGCTTCGCCGCTCCAGCTCAGCGCATTGGCTGCGCCTGGAACGTCGATGTACAGGGAGTCGGAAATGGGCTTGCCCATGTCCAGGGTTTCCAGCAAGGCCAGCTCTTCAGCGTTGGCCTTGAGCAGAGAGGCGAAGCGGATCAGCGTCGACTTGCGCTTGGCCGGGGCCAGGCGGGACCAGACGCCAGACTCGAAGACTTCCCGTGCATTGGCCACGGCGCGGTTGGCATCGGCTTCGTCACAACTGGCAACCAGGCCCAGCAGGCGGCCGTCTACCGGGCTTACACATTCGAAGGTCGCGCCTGATGCGGCATCCGCGTATTGGCCACCGATGAAGGCACGGCCTTCGATCTTCAGGCCTTCGGCACGCTGCTGCCAGTCCGCCAGGGTCAAGGTAGGCATAACGAAACTCCTCTTATAGATTTAGTGCGTCATGGGAAGCTCGTGTCGCAACAGGCACCGGACCCAAGCTCGGCCAAAGGCGTTCACCCTAAACCACTGCCGCACAGCTTTCAATATATTTGACACCATGAAGCATTCGGCAGTCTCATGTGCGTTTTATTGAACAAACTAGGAGACCGTGATGAGTGTCGAGCAGATTCTAGACTTTGCCGCAGCCACGCCAGACCCAGTGCGCTACCAGCCCGCTCCGGAAAAGATCATCGCGGGCCAGCCCGACCAGGCGGTTTTCAACCATTACAGCAGCCCTTGCCAGCAGTTCTCCGCTGGCGTCTGGGAGGGGGCCATAGGCCAATGGACAGTCAACTACAGCGAACACGAATACTGCGAAATCCTCCAGGGCGTCTCGGTGATTCGCGACGAAGCCGGTGGCGCTCGAACCGTACGCGCTGGGGACCGCTTCGTCATTCCCGCCGGGTTCAAGGGCACCTGGGAAGTGCTGGAGCCCTGCCGAAAGGTCTACGTGGTCTTCGAAGCAAATAAGTAACGCTCGATTCGGGATCCTGTGACCGAACATGAGCCTGCCTCGAATACCCGAGGCTCATTATCCAAGGAGCAGGACCATGACCAATGAAGAAATCACCCAGCGCTACAGCTACCTGATCGGTACGCCGTACGACGAAAGCATGAAGGCGACCATTAGTACGGAAACCGGCCGTGATCGTGTATTGGGGCCGAATGAAATCAGCACCATGGAGTTCGACCCTCAGCGAGTTCACATCAGGGTTGACGGGAATGGCAATGTCCAAGGCCTCGCCTTCAACTGAGCCTGCGTCGAGGCGCCTGCCTTGAGCTGACTTCAGCGCCTGGAAGGCAAAAAAAACCCGCATCTGACGATGCGGGTTTTTTTCGAGCCGGACCAATTACTTGATCTTGGCTTCCTTGTAGATCACGTGCTTGCGAACCACAGGATCGAATTTCTTGATTTCGATCTTGTCGGGGGTGGTGCGCTTGTTCTTATCGGTGGTGTAGAAGTGGCCAGTACCGGCGCTCGACACCAAACGGATCAATTCACGCATGATTCTCTCCCTTAGACCTTGATGCCATCGCGGCGAATGTCAGCCAGAACGGCGTCGATGCCACGCTTGTCGATGATACGCATGCCCTTGGCGGATACGCGCAGGCGCACGAAGCGCTTCTCGGACTCGACCCAGAAGCGATGGTGCTGCAGGTTCGGCAGGAAACGACGACGGGTTTTGTTGTTTGCGTGGGAAATGTTGTTCCCGGTTACCGGACCCTTACCGGTAACTTGACAGACTCTCGACATGCCTCAGCCCTCTAAACCACATGCCCAACCCGGCATGGGTTGGCCGCTTTATCTCTCAGTCAAAATGGCGCGAAGGCGCAAAGCCGTTCAAACACCGTGTTTCGCAGGGGCTGACAGGTCGGCCAGACAGGCTCGCCCGCTGAGCGAAACGCCCTACCCCTAGAAAAGAGCGCTGCTTTATACCAGAAACCCCAACCGGCGACAACAGGCCAAGGCGCCGTCCAGCGGTGTTTGCCAACCCAGTGCCTGCTCTGAAAGGGTTGCGCGGATTCGCCGCTGGTCGAGGCACACGGAAAATTTGAATGGCAGAAACGGATGAAGATCTCTAGGTTAAGTATTTTCCAGACTGCGCCGGCAGATGGCCCTTACTCTTGCCAAGGAATCGACCATGCGTCTTGCGTCAACCTCGCTATTGTTCGCCGCGCTCGGCTTTTGCGCCCTCGCCCAGGCAAAACCTCTGGCCGTCTGTACCGAAGCCAGCCCGGAAGGCTTCGACGTGGTGCAGTACAACTCGCTGACCACCACCAATGCGTCGGCCGACGTGTTGATGGACCGCCTCGTCGACTATGACGCCCTGGCCGGGAAGGTGGTACCTGACCTGGCCGAGCGCTGGTCAGTCAGCCCCGATGGCCTGACCTACATATTCAACCTGCGCAAAGGCGTGCGCTTCCATAGCACGGACGCGTTCAAGCCCAGCCGCGAGCTGACGGCCGAAGACGTTGTGTTCAGTTTCAACCGCATGCTGGACCCGGCCAACCCCTGGCATAAGGTCGCCCAGAGCGGCTTCCCGCACGCGCAGTCCATGCAGTTGCCCGCCCTGGTCAGGCAAGTGGATGCGCCCGATCCCGCTACGGTGCGTTTCGTGCTCAATCGCCCGGACGCGACCTTTCTCGCTACCCTGAGCATGGGCTTCGCCTCTATTTATTCGGCCGAGTATGCCGCGCAATTGATGAAGGCCGGCACGCCGGACAAGCTCAACAGCCAACCGGTGGGTACCGGCCCGTTCATTTTCGTGCGCTATCAGAAAGACGCCCAGGTGCGCTTCAAGGCGAACCCGGACTACTTCGGCGGCAAACCCGCGGTAGACCCGCTCATCTATGCCATCAGTCCGGACCCGAACACGCGCATGCAGCGCCTGCGTGCCGGTGAGTGCCAGCTCGCGCTCTCGCCCAAACCCCAGGACATCGCCGCCGCGCAAGGAGATGAAAAACTCCAGCGGCTTGAAACACCAGCCTTCATGACCGCATTCGTGGCCATCAACACCCAGCATCCCCCGCTGGACAAACCCCAGGTACGCCAGGCGATCAACCTGGCCTTCGATAAACAGAGCTATCTGAAAGCGGTGTTCGAAGGTACCGCGCAAGCGGCCAACGGTATCTATCCGCCTACGACCTGGGGCTACGCGGGCGATGCTCAACCCTATGCGCACGACCCGGCCAAGGCTCGCCAACTGCTGGCGGATGCCGGCCTGAAGGAGGGATTCAGCACTACCCTGTGGACGCGTCCCAGCGGGAGCCTGCTAAACCCTAACCCCACCGCTGGCGCCCAGATGCTTCAGGCAGACCTGGCGGCAATCGGTATCAAGGCCCAGATTCGCACCCTGGAGTGGGGTGAGCTTATCCGGCGAGCCAAGGCCGGCGAGCATGACCTGCTATTCATGGGCTGGGCGGGAGACAACGGAGACCCGGACAATTTCCTCACGCCTCAGTTTTCCTGTGCGGCTGTGCAGTCGGGCACCAACTTCGCGCGCTTCTGTGATCCGACGCTCGACGGGCTGATCTCCAAAGGCAAGGCGACCACGGCGCAAGCCGAGCGCGGTGAGCTGTACCGCCAGGCTCAAGCGGTTATCCAGAAGCAGGCGCTGTGGCTCCCGCTGGCGCACCCGCAGGTCACGGTACTGGCGGCCAGGAATGTCAAAGGCTACCAGCCCAATCCCTTCGGGCGGCAGAACTTCACCCACGTGAGCGTGGACTGACAGGCCGCCTACATCAGCCCGAGCTCGGCCATGGACAGCGGCTCACCTTCGCCGATGATGAAATGGTCGAGCACCCGCACATCGATATAGGCCAGGGCCTCCTTGATTCGCTGGGTGAGTTGACGGTCTGCCTGGCTGGGCTCGGCCACGCCTGAGGGGTGGTTATGACACAGGATGAGCGCCGCGGCATTATGGGCCAAGGCGCGCTTGACCACCTGGCGAGGGTAGACGCTGGCGCTGTCGATGGACCCGTGGAAAAGCGCCTCGAAGCCCAGCACCCGATGGCGTGAATCCAGGTAGAGGCAGCCGAAGACCTCATGAGGCTCATGACGCAGCATGGCCTTGAGGTAGGCCCTGACAGCGGTGGAGTTTTCCAGGGCCGAATCACGCTTGAGCTGCTCGGCCAGATGCCGGCGAGCGATTTCCAGTACTGCCTGCAACTGCGCATACTTGGCCTCGCCCAGGCCAGGCTGACCACTGAAACGCGCCAGATCGGCCTGCAACAGGCCTCGCAGTCCACCCAGCTCATCCAGAAGGCGACGGGCCAGCTCCACCGCGTTGCAACCCTTGACACCGGTACGCAGGAAAATGGCCAGTAGCTCGGCATCGCTGAGCACCTGGGCGCCTCGGCTGAGTAGTTTTTCCCGTGGGCGCTCGGCCTCGGGCCAGTCTCGTATGGCCATGGTTCCTCCTTGTAGGCCTGGGGCGCCGCTGTTCCGTAGCAGACGCTGTGCTATCTTAGCCCAACTTTTTTGGCGTCGGCCCCGGGCTTCATCGGGCCGGGTCCAGGGATCGTTTCAGATCGTAACCACAAGCGGACAAAGGCAGGCCCAATGCAGCGGCTGTATCGAAAACGCATCGTTCTCGGAGTCGGCGGCGGCATAGCCGCCTACAAGAGCGCCGAGCTGGTGCGCCGGCTTCTCGAGCAAGGCGCCGAGGTGCGCGTGGTCATGACTCGTGGCGGCAGCGAGTTCATCACGCCCTTGACCATGCAGGCGCTTTCCGGCCACCCCGTGCACCTGGACCTGCTCGATCCGGCGGCCGAAGCGGCCATGGGTCATATCGAACTGGCTCGCTGGGCCGACCTGGTGCTCATCGCGCCGGCCACCGCCGACCTTATCGCGCGCTTGGCCCAGGGCCTTGCCAATGACCTGCTGACCACCCTGGTACTGGCAACGGATGCCACCGTGGCCCTGGCTCCGGCCATGAACCAGGCCATGTGGCGAGATCCAGCCACTCAGGCCAACCTGGAAACCGTGCAGGCTCGCGGATTGAAAGTCTTCGGGCCGGCCGCTGGCAGCCAGGCCTGCGGTGACATCGGCCTGGGACGCATGCTCGAGCCGGCCGACCTGGCCCACCTGGCCGCCGATTGCTTCCAGCGCCAGGCCCTGACCGGCAAGCACGTGCTGATCACCGCCGGCCCTACCCAGGAAAACATTGACCCGGTGCGATACATCACCAATCACAGCTCGGGGAAAATGGGTTTCGCCCTGGCCGAGGCCGCGGTCGAGGCCGGCGCGCGGGTGACCCTGGTCAGCGGCCCGGTGCACCTAGCCACGCCGGACCGGGTCAACCGGATCGACGTGGTCAGCGCGCGCGACATGCTCGCGGCGTGCGAGGCAGCGATGCCTTGCGACCTGCTGATCGCATCGGCGGCCGTGGCTGATTATCGCCCGGAGGTCATCGCCCCGCAGAAGCTCAAGAAAGACCCTTCCACCGCGGATGGCCTGATGCTGCGCATGGTCCGCAACCCGGATATCCTCGCCACCCTTTCCGGGCGGCCGGATCGGCCGTTCAGCGTAGGCTTCGCCGCTGAAACCGAACATCTGCTGGACTACGCCGCGCGCAAGCTGCGCGACAAGAACCTTGACCTGATTGTGGCCAACGATGTCGCCAACCCCAGTATCGGTTTCAATAGCGAAGAAAACGCCTGCAGCGTCATCGACCGCCAGCTCAATGAAACGCTGCTTCCACAAACCAGCAAGGGCAAGATCGCCCGCCAGCTGATCGCACTTATCGCGACCCGTCTTCAACAGGTTCAGTAACCCATGCACGCTTTGCAAGCCCGTATCCTCGACCCCCGCCTGGGCAGTGATTTTCCTCTGCCGGACTACGCCACGCCGGGCTCCGCCGGCCTTGACCTGCGAGCCATGCTGTCGGCGAACGTTACCCTCGAACCCGGCCAGACCATCCTCATTCCAACAGGGTTGTCGATCTTCATCGCCGACCCAGGCCTGGCGGCGCTGGTGCTGCCCCGTTCCGGTCTGGGCCACAAGCACGGCATCGTATTGGGCAACCTGGTAGGCCTGATAGATTCGGATTATCAAGGTGAGTTGATGGTGTCCTGCTGGAACCGTGGCCAGAGCGCTTTTGAAATTGCCGTGGGCGAGCGGATCGCGCAGTTGGTGCTGGTTCCGGTGGTGCAGGCACGATTCGAGGTGGTCGAGGCGTTCGATCAGAGCCAGCGGGGCGCGGGCGGCTTCGGGCATTCCGGGAGCCACTGAGCGACTTGGCGGGGCCCTTCAAGGACAGACACAAGGAGCGGTTGTGAAAGGCATCATGGAACAAGCCCCCACGGCGCCCGGGCATGACGGCGCTTCCGAACTGCAGCTACTGCGTCCGGGCCTCGTGGTAGCCGCCATCGGCCTGCTGGTGGCGGCCCTGCTGGTCTGGATCGCCCTGCCAGGCCCCTCGCAACAGGCCTGGCGCTGGCAGCTGGCACAATCGGCCGCGTCAGCCCAGGCCGCTACCTTGCGCCAAGGGTTTGCCCAGATAGTGGCCGATACCCAGGCGGCGGCCAACGACCCTGCCCTGGCGGCGGCGCTGCAGAGCGGTGATAGCGCGCGACTGCGCAACGCCGAGGCCGGCCTGCGTTACCGAGACGGCGTCGTCGACGCCGTGCTCACGCCCCTCGGCCAGGGTGAGCCTGACAATCACCGCGCCGCGCCCTTCACCTTTGCCGCCCTTGATCTGCTCCGCCGCGCGGAAGCCGGCCAGCCACCCCCACTGGAGGCGCAACGTGCCGGCCAAGGCTGGCTTATCTACAGCGTGGCCGCCGTGCGCGCATCCGGCAGCCAGAAGGTACTGGGCACCGTACTGCTGGCTGTCGATGCCCAGCGGATACTGCGCGGGTTGCCCGCTCTTCCCGAGCAGGCCGGCGAGCTGCTGTTCCAGCAGCGTTTTGGCGATGGCCCGGTGCAGGTGGTGTATCAGGCTGGCAGGGCAGGCAGTGCCCGCCCCTATGTCCTTGATCTTGGCAACCCTAACTGGACCCTGCGCTTCACTCCTGGCGTCGCTTATGACGCGCCCACGCCGTGGATCTCTCTCATGCTCGGCCTGGCGGCCTTGCTGATCGCCGCCGGCGCGTTCTGGGTCGCAATGGTACTGGTGGTGCGCAACCTCCGCGCCCGGCTGCGTGAAGACGCACGTCAATTGAATCAACTGGTGAACGAACTCTCCTGCGGAAAAAACGTCAAAGCGTTCAGTTTGAGCCTTGCAGAGCTGAACGGGGTGGCCCAGGCCATCGCCAGGCTCACGCCGAGCGAGGCTCGAATCGACCCCGGCGCCCCCATGGGAGCCGACACAAACGGCATTACGACTCGCAGTGCCCCGGTTGCAGACCCTCGAGACTCAGCCGAGTCGCGAAGCGCGCGGCCACTTTTTCAAGAGACTGACGTACTCGGTGTCGCAACCCTCGATGCCGACCAGGACTTCCTGCGAATGGAGCATTCCCCCGCTATGAACAGCATTGCACAAGTCGCCCCCCAGGTTCCCGCGAGCATTTTCCGCGCCTATGACATCCGCGGCATCGTGGGTGACACCCTCACTGCCGATACTGCCTACTGGATCGGCCGCGCCATTGGTACCCAGAGCCTGGCACAGGGCGAGCCGCATGTGAGCGTAGGTCGCGATGGCCGTTTGTCCGGACCCGAACTGGTCCAGCAACTGATTCAGGGCGTGGCCGACAGTGGCTGCCATGTCAGCGACGTGGGCATGGTGCCTACCGGCGCGCTCTATTTCGCCGCCAACGTGCTCAAGGGCAAGTCTGGGGTGATGCTGACCGGCAGCCACAACCCTGCCAACTACAACGGCTTCAAGATCATCATCGCTGGCGACACCCTGGCCAACGAACAGATTCAGAAGCTGTACGAACGCATCCGCGACAACGACCTGGCTCAGGGCCAAGGCAGCGTCGAAAAAGTCGACATCCTTTCCCAGTACGATGCCTACATTCAGAAAGACATTGCGGTACCGCGCAAGTTGAAGGTAGTCGTGGACTGCGGTAACGGTGTGGGTGGGGTCATCGCGCCACAGCTGATCGAGAAGCTGAACTGCGAGGTCATCCCGCTGTTCTGCGAGGTGGACGGCAACTTCCCCAACCACCACCCGGACCCAGGCAAGCTGGAAAACCTTGAAGACCTGATCGCTAAGGTCAAGGAAGCCGGCGCGGACCTGGGCCTGGCGTTCGACGGCGACGCTGACCGTGTGGGCGTGGTCACCAACGAAGGTACCGTGGTCTATCCTGACCGCCTGCTGATGCTGTTCGCTCAGGACGTGCTTTCGCGCAACCCGGGCGCTGACATCATCTATGACGTCAAATGCAGCCGCCGTCTGAAAGCGCTGGTGGAGGGTTATCAAGGCCGTCCGGTCATGTACAAGACCGGCCACTCGCTGATCAAGAAGAAAATGAAGGAAACCGGCGCCTTGCTGGCCGGTGAAATGAGCGGTCACGTGTTCTTCAAGGAACGCTGGTTCGGCTTCGACGACGGCATCTACAGCGCCGCGCGCCTGTTGGAAATCCTCAGCCAGAAGAGCGAAACCGCCGAAGCCGTCTTCGCCAAGTTCCCGAACGACGTTTCGACGCCGGAAATCAACATCAAGGTTACCGAGGAAAGCAAGTTCAGCATCATCGAGGCGCTGATCCAGGACGCCCAGTGGGGCGATGCCAGCCTCAACAAGATCGACGGCGTTCGTGTCGACTATGCCAAGGGCTGGGGCCTGGTGCGTGCCTCCAACACTACCCCAGTGCTGGTGCTGCGGTTCGAGGCCGAGGATGATGCCGAACTCGAGCGCATCAAGGGTGTGTTCCGTGAGCAGCTGCTGCGCGTGGCCCCTGACCTCAAGGTGCCTTTCTAACGGCAGCCGTGCTGGCTGCAGCCTTGCGATAGACGTTTGAAAACAGGCTCGGAATGCGCGTTTACAGGGAGTAGACTGCGCATCCCCTGCCTGTGCCGATTGCCCCAGGCAGCCTCCCGTATGCGCTTCCCCACTTCAGGAGCCCTGCATGATCCTCGACCGTGATGCCGCCACCAATGTCGCCAAGGTACTCTCCGAGGCCTTGCCGTACATCCGACGCTTCGTCGGCAAGACATTGGTCATCAAGTACGGCGGCAACGCCATGGAGAGCGAGGAGCTCAAGACCGGGTTCGCTCGTGACGTCGTACTCATGAAGGCCGTGGGTATCAACCCGGTGGTCGTACACGGTGGCGGCCCGCAGATCGGCGACCTGCTCAAGCGCCTGGACATCGAAAGCCATTTCATCGACGGCATGCGCGTCACCGACGCCCAAACCATGGACGTGGTTGAAATGGTTCTGGGTGGCCAGGTGAACAAGAGCATCGTCAACCTGATCAACCGGCACGGCGGCAGCGCCATCGGCCTTACCGGCAAGGACGCGGAGCTGATCCGCGCGCGCAAGCTGACGGTTACCCGACAAACCCCTGGCATGGACAAGCCTGAAATCATCGATATCGGCCTGGTCGGCGAAGTCAGCGGCGTCAATACCGAGCTGCTGAACATGCTGGTCAAGGGCGACTTCATTCCTGTGATCGCGCCTATCGGCGTCGGTGCCGATGGCGAATCGTACAACATCAACGCCGACCTGGTGGCGGGCAAGGTGGCCGAGGCCCTGAAGGCCGAGAAGCTGATGCTCCTGACCAACATTGCCGGCCTGATGGACAAGAACGGCCAGGTGCTTACCGGCCTGACGACCGAGCAGGTGGACGAGCTGATCGCCGACGGCACTATCTACGGCGGCATGCTGCCGAAGATCCGCTGCGCACTGGAAGCCGTGCAGGGCGGCGTGAACAGCTCTCACATCATCGATGGCCGAGTACCCAACGCGGTACTGCTGGAAATCTTCACCGACGTCGGCGTCGGGACCTTGATCAGCAACGCCAGGCGATAGCGAGGCCGCGGTCAGGGCACCAATAGCTGCTGCAGGCGCGCGCGATCCGCATCGAAGGTGCGGTTCGTGTCGTCGCGCATCCTTTGGTACCTGAGAGACTGAGCATCCAGGTCGGCCTGGCGCTGACGGACCGCTTCAAGCTGGTCCAGTACGCTCTGCGCTACCGGCTGCCCGTTGCGCTCCTGGTTGGCGGCCTCGCCCTGGAGCGAGGCTTGCTGGGCCTGGAGCGTTTGCCTGTCACCCTGGTTGGCTGCCAACAGGCCATCGATCTCGCTCAGGCGTCGCTGCCGGGCGCGCTCCAGGTCCTCGATACCGCTGTAGCGTACCCGCAGCTTGGCATCCGCCTCGGCCTGGGCGCGCCGCGCGGTGGCAGCCTGAACCTCTTCGGCGGTAGGCGCCGGGGGTACTGTTTGCAGCACGCGGCCTTGGGCGTTGAGGATCTGATACCCCTTGGAGATGAACTCAGGAGGCACCCCCTGGCGGTCCAGCACGATCACGCCGCGATCGTCGGTATACCGATAGAGCTGTACGGGCGGAACCGGCTGAGCGGCCAGGGCGGTCAATGGGAGCAGCAGCCCCAGCGACCAGCCCAGGCCGCGGCCCATGGTCAGATCCCGTACTCGGCGCGATAGGCTTGCACGGCGGGAAGGTGCTGCTTGAGCTGGGCATCCTCGGCAAGGTATTCAAGAACCTGGTCCAGGGACACGATGCTCACCACCGGGATACCGTAGTCGCGCTCGACTTCCTGGATGGCCGACAACTCGCCCTTGCCCCGCTCCTGGCGGTTCAAGGCGATCAGCACGGCGGCGGCCCTGGCCTGCTCCGCCTGGATGATGGTCATCACCTCACGAATGGCAGTGCCCGCGGTGATCACGTCGTCAATGATCAGGACGTCGCCCCGCAGCGGCGCGCCCACCAGGCTTCCGCCCTCGCCGTGGTCTTTCGCTTCCTTGCGGTTGAAGCACCAGGGCACGTCACGGCCATGCTTGTCGGCCAGGGCCACCGCCGTCGCCGACGCCAGCGGGATACCCTTGTACGCGGGACCGAAGAGCACATCGAAGCTCAGGCCGCTGTCGACGATCGCCGATGCGTAGCATTGCCCCAGACGGGCCAGGGCCGAGCCGGTATTGAACAGGCCGGCGTTGAAGAAGTAAGGACTGGCGCGCCCGGACTTCAGGGTAAACTCGCCGAAACGCAGCACGCCGCGCTCGATGGCAAAACGAATGAAGTCACGCTGGTAGGCTTGCATGTAAAAGTCCTGAATACCACGGATTTAGCTAAATAACTTGACCTCGGGTATCATACACGCACGAGATTTTTGGGGCCATTTATGCGGATCATCAGTGTGAACGTCAATGGGATTCAGGCAGCGGTCGAGCGTGGCTTGCTCAGCTGGCTGCAAGCCCAGAACGCCGACGTGATCTGCCTGCAGGATACCCGTGCCTCGGCGTTCGAACTGGACGATTCCGCTTATCAGCTCGATGGCTATTTCCTGTATGCGGCCGACGCGGAAGTGTCGTCCCAGGGGGGCGTCGCGCTCTATTCGCGGTTGCAGCCCAAGGCGATCATCAGTGGCCTGGGGTTCGAAACGTCCGATCGTTTCGGCCGTTACCTGCAAGCGGATTTCGACAAAGTGAGTATCGCTACACTGCTGTTCCCATCCGGGCGCGGCGGCGACGAAGAGCTCAATCAGAAATTCAAGCTGATGGACGACTTCGCCCGCTACCTGGACAAGCAGCGGCGCAAGCGGCGTGAATACATCTATTGCGGCTCGCTCTACGTGGCCCAACAGAAGCTGGACATCAAGAACTGGCGCGACAGCCAGCAATCGCCAGGCTTCCTTGCGCCGGAGCGGGCATGGATGGACGAAATCGTCGGCAACATGGGTTACGTGGACGCTCTGCGCGAGGTCAGTCGCGAAGGCGACCAGTACAGTTGGTGGCCCGATAGCGAGCAGGCGGAAATGCTCAACCTGGGTTGGCGCTTCGATTACCAGCTGCTTACCCCTGGCCTGCGGCGCTTCGTGCGCAGCGCGCGGCTGCCGCGTCAGCCACGCTTTTCACAGCACGCGCCCTTCATCGTCGATTACGACTGGACCCTGACCATCTGACGAGGCGGCTGCCGTGCCGCCCCGTCAGGCAGTGGATCAGCGGATCAGCCTCAGGGTGAGCGGGTAGCGGTAGTCCACACCCTCGTTGGCCTTGATGGCGGCGATGATGGTGAAAACGATCGCCAGGATGGCCACCAGCCCGAGCAACGGCAGGCCGATCAGGATAAAGAACAGCAGGAAGCACACCAGCGAAGCCAGGGTCACGGTGATCTGGAAGTTCACAGACTCCTTGCCCTGGGCATCGATGAAGGCGCTACGGTCTTTCTTGAGTTGCCAGACCACCAAGGGGCCGATCAGATTGCCGAACGGAAATACGAATCCCAGGAACGCCGCCAGATGGCAGAACATGCCCCACTGGCGGGCTTCAGAGGTAGGGCTGGCAGGTGGAAGTCGTTCATCCATGTCACTTCTCCTCGAGCCCGAGCCTTTATTGCGCCAGGGCAGCTTTTTGTATTTCGAATAGGTCGACCATGCCCTTCTGGGCCAGCGCCAGCATAGCAGTGAGTTCCTCGGGCTGGAACGGTGCGCCTTCGGCGGTACCCTGCACCTCGATGAAACCACCGACGCTAGTCATCACCACGTTCAGATCCGTCTCGGCGGCCGAGTCTTCGAGGTAGTCCAGGTCAAGTACCGGCTCGCCCTGATACATGCCTACCGACACCGCGGCGATCATCTGCTTGAGCGGGTCGCCAGCCTTGAGGCCGCCACGCTTCTTGACCATCTTCAACGCATCGACCAGGGCGACCATTGCCCCGGTGATCGAGGCGGTGCGCGTACCGCCGTCAGCCTGGATCACGTCACAGTCCACGTACAGCGTGATGTCGCCCAGCTTGCTCATGTCCAGCGCGGCACGCAGGGAGCGGCCGATCAGCCGCTGGATTTCCAGAGTTCGCCCACCCTGCTTGCCTCGGCTGGCTTCGCGCTGGTTCCGTTCGCCGGTAGCCCGCGGAAGCATGCCGTATTCGGCCGTCAGCCAGCCCTGGCCCTGGCCCTTGAGGAAGCGAGGCACTCCGTTTTCAACGCTGACAGTGCAAATAACCCGGGTGTCACCGAACTCGACGAGCACCGAGCCTTCCGCATGCCGGGTGTAGTTGCGAGTGATGCGGATCTGACGGAGCTGGTCGGCCGCGCGACCACTTGGACGTTTCATCTGGCTACCTGTACGCAATGAAAAACTGGCGCACAGTATAAAGGCCGGACGGCGTCCCAGGTATTTAAAAAGGCTGCAGACGACACGCGGCCGGGCGCTTTCACGGTTTGGGGCCCTGCCCTGGTTGGGGTACACTCTTGCGCCTCGAATCTTCTCCCGCGCCGCTGCCTTCATGCGCGGTCATCATGAGGTCTCCTTGCCATGGTCCATAGCATGACCGCCTTCGCCCGGGCCGAGCGCGCCGAGGCCCAGGGCACGCTGTCCTGGGAACTACGCTCGGTCAACCATCGCTACCTAGAGCCCCACCTGCGCCTGCCGGATGCCTTCCGCGAACTCGAGGGCGCGGTGCGCGATGCCCTGCGCGTCGGCCTGTCACGTGGCAAGGTGGAATGCACCCTGCGGCTGAACGAGGACGCGGCCAGCCAGGCACCTCGCCTGGACCTGGCGCGCGCCCGGGAGCTGATCGCCTCGGCCGAGGCCGTGGCTGCGCTGACAGCAAGCTCCGCGCCCATCGACCCATTGCAGGTGATGGCCTGGCCGGGCGTGATGGTCACCCAGGCGATGGATGCCCAGGCGCTGCAAGCGAGCGTCCTCGGGCTGTTCAACGAGGCACTGGAGGAACTCAAGGTCGGCCGCGCCCGCGAAGGTGCCGAACTGGCCCGATTGATCAACGAGCGACTCGATGCCATGACCGTGGAAATCGACACACTGCGCGAGCAGGTCCCCCAGATGCTCGCCACCCAGCGGCAGAAAATACTGGACCGGTTCGCCGAGGTCCGGGCCGAGCTGGACCCGGCGCGCCTGGAACAGGAGTTGGTATTGCTGGCCCAGAAAAGCGACGTGGCCGAGGAGCTCGACCGGCTGACCACCCATGTGCGCGAAGTGCGCCGGGTGCTCTCCAGCGCCGGCGCGGCCGGCCGGCGACTGGACTTCCTGATGCAGGAACTGAATCGCGAAGCCAATACCCTCGGCTCCAAGGCCTTCGACCCACGCAGCACCCAGGCCGCGGTCAACCTCAAGGTATTGATCGAACAAATGCGCGAGCAAGTGCAGAACATTGAGTAAGGCGACTTCCATGAAACCGACCCCCGGCACCCTTTACATCGTTTCCGCGCCCTCCGGCGCCGGCAAGACCAGCCTGGTCACCGCGCTGACCGGCGCCGACCCCAGCATCCGAGTGTCGGTGTCCCACACTACCCGAGCCATGCGCCCGGGCGAGGTGAACGGCGTCAACTACCACTTCGTCGATCGCGAGACCTTCCTGGGCATGGTCGAGCATGGAGACTTCCTGGAGCGCGCCGAGGTGTTCGGCAACCTCTACGGCACTTCTCGCAGCAGCCTGCAGCGCACCCTCGACGCTGGCCTGGACCTGATCCTGGAGATCGACTGGCAAGGTGGCCAGCAGGTACGTCAGCTCATCCCTGGCACTCGCTCCATCTTCATCCTGCCACCGTCCCAGCAAGCGCTGCGCCAGCGCCTGACCAACCGGGGCCAGGATAGCGAAGCGATCATCGAAGGGCGCATGCGCGAGGCGGTCAACGAAATGCGCCATTACGTCGAGTACGACTACCTGGTGATCAACGATGACTTCGATACCGCGCTGGCGGACCTCAAGGCCATCTTCCGTGCCAACCGCCTGAACCAGCCTCTGCAGCATGCCCGGCACGAAACGCTGCTCCAGGGGCTGCTGGCCTGACCCCCGGCCACGCCTCGCTGACCAACGGGCGTAGAAATACCGCTTCGCCCAGCGGTGGCCCTTCCATTCGGGCTGGTGATTTTTTAAACTGTCCAGTCCGCTGACCCGCCGCAGGTGGGCGCTCACTGTATTTGTACGAGGAAGACCATGGCCCGCGTGACCGTTGAAGACTGCCTGGAACATGTCGATAACCGCTTCGAGCTGGTCATGCTCGCCACCAAGCGCTCCCGCCAGCTGGCCACCGGCGGCAAGGAGCCCAAGGTGGGTTGGGAAAACGACAAGCCTACCGTGGTAGCCCTGCGCGAGATCGCCGCGGGCCTGGTCGATTACGATGTAATCGCCGAGGCTGAGATCGTCGATGAAGAACCGCTGTTCACTGCGTTCGAGGACGAGGCCAACGAGGCCGTCTAAGCGTATGCCCTGTCGACCTATCGCCGCGAAGCCGCCAACCGGCCAGGAGGGTTCTCCTTGCCAGGCATAGACGTTCTCGCCGAGCGCTTGTCGACCTATCTCGGTCAGGACCAGGTCAACCTGGTCCGCCGGGCCTACTATTACGCCGAACAGGCCCATGACGGCCAACGCCGCCGCAGCGGCGAACCCTATGTGACCCACCCCTTGGCGGTGGCGAACATCCTCGCCGACATGCACATGGACCATCAGAGCCTGATGGCGGCCATGCTGCATGACGTCATCGAAGATACCGGCATCGCCAAGGAAGCGCTCTGCGCGCAGTTCGGCGAAACCGTGGCCGAACTGGTCGATGGTGTCAGCAAGCTGACCCAGATGAACTTCGAGACCAAGGCCGAAGCCCAGGCGGAAAACTTCCAGAAAATGGCGATGGCCATGGCTCGCGACATTCGCGTGATCCTGGTCAAGCTGGCCGACCGGCTGCACAACATGCGCACCCTGGAAGTGCTCTCCGGCGAAAAGCGGCGCCGCATCGCCAAGGAAACCCTCGAAATCTACGCGCCCATCGCCAACCGCCTTGGCATGCACAACGTGCGCGTGGAATTCGAAGACCTGGGTTTCAAGGCCATGCACCCCATGCGCTCCGAACGCATCCACCAGGCCGTCAAGCGCGCCCGCGGAAATCGCAAGGAGCTGGTGGCCAAGATCGAGCACTCGCTGGCCAACTGCCTGGCCGTGGACGGTATCGAAGGAGACGTGAGCGGCCGTCAGAAGCACCTTTACGGCATCTACAAGAAGATGCGCGGCAAGCGCCGCGCCTTCAACGAGATCATGGATGTCTATGCCTTCCGCATCGTAGTGGACAAGGTGGACACCTGCTACCGCGTGCTGGGTGCCGTTCATAACCTGTACAAGCCCCTGCCGGGACGCTTCAAGGATTACATCGCCATCCCCAAGGCCAATGGCTACCAATCCCTGCATACGACGCTGTTCGGCATGCATGGCGTGCCGATCGAGATCCAGATCCGCACCCGGGAAATGGAAGAAATGGCCAACAACGGCATCGCCGCCCATTGGCTGTACAAGTCCAATAACGATGAGCTGCCCAAGGGCACCCATGCGCGCGCGCGCCAATGGGTCAAGGGCGTGCTGGAACTCCAGCAGCGGGCCGGCAACTCGCTGGAGTTCATCGAAAGCGTCAAGATCGACCTCTTCCCGGACGAGGTCTACGTATTTACCCCCAAGGGCAAGATCATGGAACTGCCCAAGGGGTCGACGGCGGTGGACTTCGCCTATGCCGTACATACCGACGTGGGCAACAGCTGCATCGCCTGCCGCATCAACCGGCGCCTGGCCCCGCTGTCCGAGCCTTTGCAAAGCGGCTCCACGGTAGAAATCGTCAGCGCGCCAGGGGCTCGCCCCAATCCGGCCTGGCTGAACTTCGTGGTGACGGGCAAGGCTCGCACTCACATTCGTCACGCGCTCAAGCTGCAACGCCGTTCGGAATCGGTGAGTCTGGGCGAGCGCCTGCTGAACAAGGTGCTCAACAGCTTCGATGCCTCCCTGGACCTGATTCCCGCGGAACGTATCCAGCACCTGCTGGCCGAATATCGCCTGGAAGTCATCGAAGACCTGCTCGAGGACATCGGGCTCGGCAACCGCATGGCCTACGTGGTCGCCCGGCGCATGCTGGCTTCCGAAGGCGAGGCTTCGCCCAGCCATGAAAGCCCCTTGGCGATTCGGGGCACAGAGGGCCTGGTGCTCAGCTACGCCAAGTGCTGCACCCCTATTCCCGGCGATCCGATCGTGGGCCATCTCTCGGCGGGCAAGGGCATGGTGGTGCATCTGGAAAGCTGCCGAAACATCAGCGAAGTACGCCATAACCCCGAGAAGTGCATCCAGCTGGCCTGGGCCAAGGACGTGAGCGG
The DNA here is from genome assembly GCF_000826105.1 of Pseudomonas massiliensis. Lineage (GTDB taxonomy): Bacteria > Pseudomonadota > Gammaproteobacteria > Pseudomonadales > Pseudomonadaceae > Aquipseudomonas > Aquipseudomonas massiliensis. The sequence goes on from NZ_CCYK01000005.1 coordinate 394,581, forward strand.
TGAATTCAATGTCGAGCTGCGCATCGAACTGGAACATCAGCGCGGCTTGATCGCCCTGTTGGCCAGCAGCGTCAACGCCGCCGATGGCAACATCGAGAAAATCAGCATGGACGAGCGGGACGGCCGAACCAGCGTCGTGCACCTGGTGGTGAGCGTACATGACCGCATCCATCTGGCTCGTGTCATCCGCAAGCTGCGAGCCCTCAACGGGGTCATACGAATTACGCGCATGCGGGCCTAGGCTGACGGTTCGCGGCGCACCGGCTAATACAACAAGGAGTTTGCAATGACCAAGAGCGTTATCCACAGCGACAAGGCTCCCGCCGCCATCGGGACCTACTCCCAAGCTATCAAGGCGGGCAACACCGTCTACATGTCGGGGCAGATTCCGCTCGATCCAGCCACCATGGAACTGGTCGAAGGCTTCGAGGCCCAGACCATCCAGGTGTTCGAAAACCTGAAATCGGTAGCCGAAGCCGCTGGCGGCTCCTTCAAGGATATCGTCAAGCTCAACATCTTCCTGACCGACCTGAGCAACTTTGCCACGGTCAACGAAATCATGGGCCGCTACTTCCAGCAGCCGTACCCAGCTCGCGCCGCCATTGGCGTGGCAGCCCTGCCCAAGGGTTCGCAGGTGGAAATGGACGCTATCCTGGTCCTGGAATGAACCCAACGGCGGGCCTTCGCTGGCTTGCCGCCTTTCGTGCAAGGACACCTCATGCGCACCCTGTTCATGGCGATCCCTTTGCTGGCTGCGGTCATTTCGGGTTGCGCCAGTCACCCGGCCGATGCTGGCGGCGTCTGGGTCAATGAAAGCGCCATCGAAGCTGCGGTCAAGGGCGGCAACCTGCGCCAGGCCCTCCTGGGCATGGGTCCCACCCTTGAATGGCAGATCGACGCGCAAGCCAACACAGCCACCGCCAGCAACGGCTTCGAAGTCGCCGAGGGTAGCCTGAGCGCTACCGGCAAGAATGCCTGGCAGGTAAGTTTCTACGGCAATGGCTCCGAAAGCCTGACCCTGGACGGGAAAACCCTGGTGCAAGCGGCCAGCGAGGCGGCCGCCGAACAGCATTTCGAACGCAGCGATGCAGGCCTCCCCACCCTGGCGCCCGGAGGGCGCTTCGAACAACGCCTGTACGAAGCCTACATGGGCGGCGACTGGAAGATCGTCGAGGGCGACGGCGTTGGGGCCGAAGTGCGGTTCCTGCCCGACGGCCGAGTAGAGGGCCTGCGCGGCATGGATCGCTACGCCCTTTGCCTGGGGGGTGACTGCGCGGCCATGAGCGGTGCCTTCGACAGTATATGGCTGCAAAGCGGCGCGCAGGGTAACGCCTATATCCTGCAGCATGATGACGACCAGTTGGAGATCTTCCAGGCGGTCAACCAGGCAGCTGTCGATGAAATGCCCAGCCTGCGCCCCGGGGCAGTGGTGTGGCGCTTGCAGCGCTAAAGGTTGGCCAGCCCGGCACCCGGGCTATGGCAATGGGTCATGTAGCCTCAGCGCCCAGCAATGCGGCATAGCCCTCCCGGTAGGTTGGAAAACGTGGCGCCCAGCCGGTGGCTCTGGCGGCCGCGTTGCTGCAACGTTTACTACCTGTGCGACGCAGCGGCGCCTCCAGGCAGGGCGCAGTTACGCCCATGCGCTGCCGAAGCCAATCCAGCACTTCATGCAATGGAGCCGGGTCGTCGTCCACTCCAAGGTAACAGTCCCCCAGGACTGCGCCGGTCCAGTCCTGCTCAAGCAAGTGAGCCATCAGCCCGGCGGCATCGTCGGCGTGTATACGATTACCGTATTGCGGCGCTTGCCCCGAGGCGCGATAGCCTTGCCGGGCCTGGTTGAGCAAGCGCTCCCGACCCGGCCCATAGATACCGGTCAGGCGCACCACCGTGGCGGGAACCGGGGTCGAAGCCGCCAGCTTTTCAGCTTCGAGCATCACTTGGCCGGCATAGCCGGTCGGCACAGTGGGCGAGGTTTCGTCGACCCACTCCCCTTCGGTCTGCCCATAGACGCTGCTACTCGAAATGAACAGTAAGCGTCGGGGCACTTGCTGGCGCTCGCCGAGCCAACCCAGTACATGCTCCAGCCCCTGAACATAGGCGCGACGGTAACCGGCCTCATCGTGCTGGTCTGCCGCTACCGCATATACCAGGTAGTCCACAGGCTCACTGGGCCATTGGGAAGGGCACGCGGCCTCATTGAAATCCGCCTGCAGCCCTGGCAGCCCCTGGGGTAGCCGCGCCGGGTCACGACGTATCCCCGTGACGTCCCAGCTCAACGCCTTCAACCGCACCGCCAGGCGCGTACCGATGTCTCCGCAACCCGCGATCATTACCTTGGGTACTGCCATAAAGCCCTCTACCGCGACGCCGAGCGCGCCTGCCCTGTGAAATTTCCGACGCAATTGCTTCTGCTATTAAGAATTACTTGCAATAATGAGGCACCCTTTGTCCCGGCGTCCATCAGCCTGCATGGACCGCCACCTTCCTAAATCAGGTTCGGCCAGCATGAATGTCATCTCGCTTCCCGTTTCGCTTCGCACACTTCGCTTTGCGCCACGCGCCTGGTGCGCTCTCGCCGCACTGCTGTTGAGCCTGGCGGCACCGGCCAGCTTCGCCGATAACGTGGCCGCCACGCAAACCCCGGCCACCGCCGCCTCCGTACCGGCCAACGGCCCCATGGACTCCACCGTGCCCCCTCCGGTGGTGGCTGAAGACGCCCCGGCCATTGAAGACCCAGCCCTGAATCTCGGCCATGACCTGTCCCCGTGGGGCATGTACCAGAACGCCGATGTGGTGGTGAAAGCGGTCATGATCGGCCTGGCGATCGCGTCCATCCTCACTTGGACGCTCTGGATCGCCAAGGGGCTGGAAGTGCTTGGCGCCAAGCGCCGTCTGCGCCGGGAAATCCAGATCCTCAAGCAGGCCACCACCCTGCGCGCGGCTGGCGAGGCGACCAACCAGCCCGGCACCCTGGCTCACTCGCTGGTGCAGGACGCCATGGAAGAACTGCGGCTATCGGCCAGTGCACGGGACAAGGACGGTATCAAGGAACGTGTCAGTTTCCGCCTCGAGCGCCTGGTAGCAGCCTGCGGCCGCAAAATGAGCGCTGGCACAGGCGTGCTCGCGACCATCGGCTCCACCGCCCCCTTCGTGGGTCTGTTCGGTACGGTATGGGGCATCATGAACAGCTTCATCGGCATCGCCAAGACCCAGACCACCAACCTGGCGGTCGTGGCCCCCGGCATCGCCGAAGCCTTGCTGGCTACCGCTCTGGGGCTGGTAGCGGCCATTCCCGCCGTGGTCATCTATAACGTGTTCGCACGCTCCATTACCGGCTATAAGGCCCAGGTCGCCGATGCCAGCGCCGAGGTGCTGCTGCTGGTCAGCCGTGACCTGGATCACCAGCCAGCCGAGCGTGGCAACCAGCCTCACCCCATGGTCAAAGTAGGTTGAGCCATGGGCCTGCATCTTAAGGAAGGCGCTGACGAGCTCGCCGAAAACCACGAAATCAACGTGACGCCGTTCATTGACGTCATGCTGGTTCTGCTCATCATCTTCATGGTGGCTGCTCCTCTGGCAACGGTGGACATAAAAGTGGACCTGCCCGCCTCCACGGCCAAGCCGGCACCGCGGCCGGAGAAGCCGGTGTTTCTCAGCGTCAAGGCGGACAAAGGCCTGTACCTGGGCGATGACGCCGTGGATCGCGCTTCCCTGGGCCAGGCCCTGGACGCGCGTACCCATGGCAAGAAAGACACCACTATCTTCTTCCAGGCTGACAAAGGCGTGGACTACGGCGACCTGATGGAAGTGATGGATGCCCTGCGCGGCGCTGGCTATCTGAAGGTCGGCCTGGTAGGTCTCGAGACGGCAGGCAAGCAATGATCGCAGCCAGCCGTCCCCTGCCGAGCTTCGCGCGCTATGGCGGCAGCCTCGCTTTCGTGCTTGCGCTCCACGCCATCGCCATTGTGCTGGCACTGAATTGGTCGTCCGCTTCTTCACCGCCTCCGGCGCCGCCACCCGCCATGATGATGGAGCTGGCTCCCCTGCCCGAGCCCGAGCCTGTTCCGCCGCCACCGGTGGTGCAGCCGCCGCGCCCAGTGGAAGAGCCGCCGATGCCTAAGGTGGTCGAGGCGCCAAAGCCGGTGATAGAGCTACCCAAGCCTAAGCCCAAGCCAAAACCGCAACCCAAGCCGCAGCCCAAGCCAGAGCCCCCGAAAGAGGTTCCGGTGGAGCAGCCTGCGCCGGCCCCCGCAGCCGCGCCGGCCAAGGCTCCACCCGCGCCACCGCAGCCACCTGCCCCGCCGGTGAGCCAGGCGCCCAAGTGGGAAAGCGAAGTCATGGGCCGTCTGGGCCGCTTCAAGGAGTATCCGCCCCAGGCCCGTAGCCGAGGAACCGAGGGTCAGGTAGTGGTAGCGTTTACGCTCGATAGTCAAGGACGTGTGCTCGATGCCAGCGTGGTAAGCAGTTCGGGCAGCAGCCTGTTGGACCGCGCGGCCCTGCGCGCCGTCAACCGGGCGCAACCCTTGCCTGCTCCGCCCGCCGAAAGGCTGGTCAACGGAACGGTGAATCTGCGCGCACCTTTCACGTTCAACCTGACGCGGGATCGTTAAGCAGGTTTTGATACAAGGCAAAGAGTTCGATAACGTGCGTCTATCGACGGCAGCCGCTATGCTGGGGCCGCAATTTCATGGACGCCCGTTATGACTCTTACAGAACTTCGCTATATCGTCACGCTTGCACAAGAGCAGCACTTCGGCCATGCCGCCGAACGCTGCCACGTCAGCCAGCCCACGCTGTCGGTCGGCGTGAAGAAGCTGGAAGACGAACTCGGCGTACTCATCTTCGAGCGTAGCAAGAGCGCGGTGCGCCTGACCCCGGTGGGCGAAAGCATCGTGGCCCAGGCGCAGAAGGTACTGGAGCAGGCCCAGGGTATCCGTGAACTGGCCCAGGCTGGCAAGAATCAGCTCACCGCGCCGCTCAAGGTCGGCGCCATCTACACGGTGGGCCCTTACCTCTTCCCGCACCTGATTCCGCAGCTGCATCGGGTAGCCCCGCAGATGCCGCTGTATATCGAAGAGAATTTCACCCATCTGCTGCGCGACAAACTGCGCAATGGTGAACTGGACGCCGTCATCGTCGCCCTGCCTTTCAACGAAGCGGACGTCCTTACCCTGCCGCTCTACGACGAGCCGTTCCAGGTGCTGATGCCCAGCGACCATCCCTGGACGCGCAAGGACACCATCGATCCGGCGCTGCTCAACGACAAGAGCCTGTTGCTGCTGGGCGAAGGACATTGCTTCCGCGACCAGGTACTCGAGGCCTGCCCGACCCTGGGCAAGGGCGCCGAGGCCTCGCGGCATACCACGGTAGAGTCCAGCTCCCTTGAAACCATTCGCCACATGGTCGCTTCCGGCCTGGGCGTGTCGGTGCTGCCGCTCTCGGCGGTACATAGTCATCACTACGCGCCCGGGGTCATCGAGGTTCGCCCGATGACCGCGCCAGCGCCTTTCCGCACGGTCGCCATCGCCTGGCGCGCCAGCTTTCCCCGGCCGAAGGCCATCGAGATACTCGCCGACTCCATTCGGCTATGCTCCGTGGCCAAGGCGCCGGCAGCGACGGCCAAAGCAGCCGTATGACCGAGCTGGCAGCCCTACCGGTCACGGCGCTCAAGGGCGTTGGCGAGGCAATGGCCGAAAAGCTGGCACGGGTAGGGCTCGAGACCGTACAGGATGTGCTGTTCCACTTGCCCCTGCGTTACCAGGACCGCACTCGGGTAGTACCCATCGGCAGCCTCCGGCCAGGCCAGGACGCAGTCATCGAAGGCGTGGTCAGCGGGGCGGACATCGTCATGGGCAAGCGCCGCAGCCTGCTGGTGCGCCTTGGAGACGGCAGCGGCGTGCTCAGCCTGCGCTTCTACCATTTCAGCAACGCCCAGAAGGAGGCGCTCAAGCGCGGCACTCACCTGCGCTGCTATGGCGAAGCCCGCCCCGGCGCTTCCGGGCTGGAAATCTACCACCCCGAATATCGTGCCCTGACCGGCGACGAGCCGGCGCCGGTGGAACAGACCCTGACCCCTATCTATCCGCTTACCGAAGGGCTGACCCAGCAGCGCCTGCGCCAGCTATGTCTGCAAAGCCTTTCCCTGCTGGGGCCACGCAGCCTGCCGGACTGGCTACCCGAACCACTGGCGCAGGAGCATCGGCTCGGCCCGCTGGACCAGGCCATCCGCTACCTGCACCAGCCTCCGGCCGATGCGGATGTCGAAGAGCTTGCCGAAGGTCACCACTGGGCACAGCAACGGCTCATCTTCGAAGAGCTGCTTACTCACCAGCTTTCACAGCAGCGTCTGCGCGAAAGCCTGCGCGCCCAGCAAGCGCCGCCGTTGCCACCGGCCCGAACGCTTCCGGCCCGATACCTGGCCAACCTGGGCTTCAGTCCGACCGGGGCGCAGCAGCGGGTAGGCGCGGAAATCAGCTACGACCTTAGCCAGAGCGCGCCCATGTTGCGTCTGGTCCAGGGCGACGTCGGCGCGGGCAAGACGGTAGTGGCCGCCTTGGCGGCCTTGCAGGCCATCGAGGCCGGCTACCAGGTGGCGCTGATGGCGCCCACGGAAATCCTTGCCGAGCAGCATTACCTCAACTTCCAGCGCTGGTTCGAGCCTCTTGGTATCGAAGTCGCCTGGCTGGCGGGCAAGCTCAAGGGCAAGGTCCGCCAGGCCGCGCTGGGGCGCATCGAAGCAGGCGCCCCCATGGTGGTCGGTACCCATGCGCTTTTCCAACCGGAAGTACGGTTCGCGCGCCTGGCACTGGCTATCATCGACGAGCAGCACCGCTTCGGTGTGCAGCAGCGCCTGGCCTTGCGCCAGAAAGGCGTGGATGGCCGGCTCTGCCCGCATCAGCTGATCATGACGGCCACACCCATTCCTCGAACCCTGGCGATGAGCGCCTACGCCGACCTGGATACCTCGGTCCTAGATGAGCTTCCGCCCGGACGTACCCCAGTCAATACCGTGCTGGTGGCCGACAGCAGGCGAATCGAGGTGATCGAGCGTGTCCGCGCGGCCTGCGCCGAGGGTCGCCAGGCCTATTGGGTGTGCACCCTGATCGAAGAATCCGAGGAGCTGACCTGCCAGGCGGCGCAGACCACCTTCGAGGAGCTGACCCTTGCCCTGGGCGAGCTTCGTGTAGGCCTTGTGCACGGACGCATGAAGCCTGCCGAAAAGGCCGAGGTCATGGCCAGGTTCAAGCAGGGCGAGTTGCAACTGCTGGTGGCCACCACCGTTATCGAAGTAGGCGTCGATGTGCCCAATGCCAGCCTGATGATCATCGAGAACCCCGAGCGCCTGGGCCTGGCGCAGCTGCACCAGCTACGCGGGCGCGTTGGTCGCGGTAGTACCGCCAGTCACTGCGTGCTGTTGTACCATCCTCCGTTATCGTTCATCGGCCGCGAGCGCCTGGGCATCATGCGGGAAACCAACGACGGATTCGTGATCGCCGAAAAGGATCTGGAGCTGCGCGGCCCCGGAGAAATGCTCGGTACACGGCAGACCGGCCTGCTACAGTTCAAGGTGGCGGATTTGATGCGCGACGCCCACTTGTTGCCCGCCGTGCGTGAAGCAGCCCAGCGATTGCTGGCCGAGTGGCCGGACCACGTTACACCCCTGCTGGAGCGCTGGCTTCGCCATGGACAGCAATTCGGCCAAGTGTAAAGGCCTTTTCATTCAACCTGCCCGCGTAATTCCCTGAGATGGGTATACTGGCGCTTTGTAAACGTTCGGATACAGCCATGACTGAAGTTGCCCTGGAAGTAGCGACACCGCACGCCCCCCAAGCCATCGAGCAACTCCTGCGAACCCACGGAATCGCTTACCGTGAGGTGATCGAGACGCCTCTGCTCAATCCGGCCCGTCAAGTACAGGCGGTATTGCTGGGGGACGCTGTCGGGCTGCTTCTGGTGCTGCTGCGCAAGGACCAACTGCTGGACCTGACCCGATTGGCAGAAGTCTGTGGGCGGACCCTGACCGCGGTTCCTCTGGAAAAGCTCAAGCGCCTGCTCGATCCACTGAGCCTCGGCGAGCTTCCGGGCATTCCCCTGGCGGTCAGCGCGGCCTGCATGTACGACGAACGCCTGCTCGACATGGAGTACGTACTGGTCGCTTCCGGCCAGCCTGGCGTACTGCTGGAAATCGCAACGGACCAGAACCAGTTCCGCAAGGCATTGGCCAATGCCAGCTCCGCGCGCTTCGGTGAACCCGTGGCCAAGCACCTCGCCCAGGGCGACCTCACTGGGTCCCTGGCGACCATTTCCAAGGGCGTCCAGGCGTTCACCGCGCGTCGGATCCAGCAGCGTCTCGAAGACACCATCGAGATTCCCCCACTGGCGACCACGGCGCAGAAAATCATCAAGCTGCGGGTCGACCCGGATGCCAGCACCGACGATGTGACCGGCGTGGTTGAAACCGACCCGGCCCTGGCGGCGCAGGTAGTCAGCTGGGCGGCGTCGCCCTACTACGGATCGGTGGGCAAGATCCGCTCGGTTGAAGATGCCATCGTGCGTGTGCTGGGCTTCGACCTTGTGATCAATCTGGCCTTGGGGTTGGCGCTGGGCAAGACCTTGACACTCCCCAAGGACAAGCCACAACAGGCGACGCCCTACTGGCAGCAATCCTTGTACACCGCCGCGGTGGTGGAAGGCCTGACCCGGGCCATCCCTCGTGCCCAGCGACCGGAAGCGGGCCTGGCATACCTTGGCGGCCTGTTGCACAACTTCGGCTACCTGCTGCTGGCCCACGTGTTTCCCCCGCACTTTTCACTGGTTTGCCGCCATCTGGAGGTCAACCCCCACTTGCCCCATGCCTTCGTGGAACAGCACCTGCTGGGCATCAGCCGGGAACAGGTCGGCGCCTGGCTCATGAAACACTGGGACATGCCCGAAGAACTGGTCACCGCCCTGCAATACCAGAACGATGCCAGCTATGACGGCGAGCACGCGGTGTACGCCAACCTTGTGTGTCTGGCGGTACGCCTGCTGCGAGCCCATGGCAAGGGCTTCGAGGTCGAGGAAGACATCCCCGATGCGCTGCTCGAGCGCCTGGACATCACCCGGGAAAAGGCCAACGAAGTGGTGACCAAGGTGCTGGATGCCGAACAGTTGCTGCGCGAACTCGCCCAGCAGTTCGGCCAGGGTTGAGGGCATCTCGCCCGAGCGCCTGCGTCGGCGGAGAGGCATCGCCCTTCCGCCTGGCGCCGGAGGAGTACGCTTAGCCGATGCTCTCGCGCAGGTTCTTCCCGGGCTTGAAGGCCACGGTATTGCTCGCTCGAATCTTCACCGGCTCACCTGTTTGCGGGTTCTTGCCCGTACGCGCGCCTCGGTGGCGCTTTTCGAACGTGCCAAAGCCCACCAGCGTGACATTTTCTTTGTTAACGGCCTGGGTGATCTTGTCCAGCATGATCTCTAGAACGCGATTGGCCTGATCCTTGGTGAGATCAGCTTTCTCGGCGATAGCCTGGGTAAGCTCAGGTTTGCGCATGAATGATGCCTCTTTACGGTTTTTGTTGTTATGTCCGGCCAGGTAACCCCATGCCGCTGCGCACGCGGACCCCTATCCACGGCTGACCCAGCGAGAATGGCACGCCCTGCGCACCCGCGCCAGTGGCGCGACGCGCTTTATACCGGTAATTCCGAGCCGATTCCGACGGACTGGACGGTGAATTGGCCGATGCGCGGGCCTTAGATGACCTCGACCATTTCAAAGTCATTCTTGCCTACACCGCAATCCGGGCATAGCCAGTCTTCCGGAACATCGTCCCATGAGGTGCCCGGTGCCAGCCCCTCCTCCGGGCAGCCAGCTGCTTCGTCGTAGATGAAACCACATACCACGCACTGCCATTTTTTCATTGCATCGCCTCATTGACCCACTATAGCCGCAACCGACCTGGCGGCCGTTCCATGCTAAGCTCAGGGCCTGCCAACCGCCATGCCTTATACCGTGCCGCAATCCACCGACGCTTTCCATCCGCCTGCCTGGTCTGATCACCTGGAAACGGCGGATTCCCAATGCCAGGACTGGCTTTTCGACACCGGCTCCCTTACCCGTCGGCTGAGAAGACTATCTGCAGACAGCCTCCAGATAGTCCCACACAGCGAAGGCTGGGCCTCATTGCGCGCGGAGGAATGCCAGGCTCTGGATCTGCCTGTCGACACACTCGGCTGGGTACGCGAGGTCTATCTGGTCGGGTGCGGCAAGCCGTGGGTGTTTGCCCGCAGCGTGGCGGGACAACTGGCACTCAAGGAGGACGGCTTTCCTCTTGTAGCCCTGGGCTCACGCTCTCTTGGCGAGCTGCTGTTCGTCAACGGCGGCTTCAGCCGGGGGCCTATCGAGATCGCACGTTACCCCCTGGCGTGGCTTCCCGCGGGGCTGGCCGCCCATCCTCCCTGGGCGCGCCGGTCGCGATTCCAGCGCGGTGCCCTGGGCCTGCTGGTCAGCGAAGTGTTCCTGGCGGATTTCTGGGCCGCCTTGCCTGGCTCCACGGAGGCCCCCTGATGTACCTGGCATGGCTTCGCGCCCTGAACCGCCTGCACCCGCGCGCCTGGGACTTCATCCAGCTCAGCCGCATGGACAAGCCCATCGGCATCTATCTGTTGCTATGGCCCACGTTGTGGGCGTTATGGATCGCCGGCGAGGGTCACCCCTCTTTGGCCAACATCGTGATTTTCGTGCTGGGCGTGGTGCTGATGCGGGCGGCGGGCTGCGTGATCAATGATTTCGCGGACCGCAAGGTAGACGGCCATGTACGGCGGACTGAACAGCGCCCCCTGGTCAGCGGCAAGGTGCGCGGCCGCGAGGCCTTGGTGTTCTTCGCTGTGCTGGTAACCTTGAGTTTCCTGCTCGTGCTCTGTACCAACCTGGCCACGCTGGAGCTATCCGTCGGCGGGTTGATGCTGGCGGCCAGTTACCCCTTCATGAAGCGCTACACCTACTATCCACAGGTGGTACTGGGAGCTGCCTTTTCCTGGGGCATGCCCATGGCGTTCACCGCCCAGGCCGGTCATTTGCCCGGCGCGGCCTGGTTGCTCTATCTGGCAAACCTGCTCTGGACCGTGGCCTACGACACTTATTACGCCATGACGGATCGAGACGATGATCTGCGCATAGGTGTCAAATCCACTGCCATTCTGTTCGGTAACTCCGACAGGCTCATCATTGGCATGCTGCAAGGGCTGGCCCTCGCTTGCCTGCTGCTGGCCGGGGCGCGCTTCGGCCTGGGCTGGCCCTTCCATTGCGGCCTGGCCGTGGCAGCTGGCTGCTTCGCCTGGGAAGCCTGGCATACCCGGCATAGGGAACGCATGGCCTGCTTCGAGGCTTTTCTACATAACCACTGGGCCGGCCTGGCCATCTTCGCGGGCATCGTGCTCGACTACGCCCTGCGCTGATAAAGACTCGACGGGGCCAGGCGCGGCCCCTCGGGCTTCAGCCACAGGTAGATTGCTTGCTACCCTTAGCCATGCTGTCATGTGACTGCAATATTTCCGTTATCTAATGCAGCGCATCATCCAGGACAGGTTCGAGGGTAAACCATGATGGGGAAAAGCATTCTGATCGTCGACGACGAAGCACCCATTCGCGAGATGATCGCCGTCGCCCTGGAAATGGCCGGCTACGAATGCCTGGAAGCGGAAAACAGCCAGCAAGCCCACGCCATTATCATCGACCGCAAGCCCGACCTGATCCTGCTGGACTGGATGCTTCCTGGCACGTCCGGCATCGAACTGGCGCGTCGTCTCAAGCGCGACGAGCTTACCGCCGGCACCCCGATCATCATGCTCACCGCCAAAGGCGAAGAGGACAACAAGATCCAGGGGCTGGAAGTGGGTGCCGATGACTACATCACCAAGCCCTTCTCACCCCGCGAGCTGGTTGCCCGGCTCAAGGCCGTGCTCCGTCGCGCCGGGGCCACGGACAACGAAACACCTATCGAAGTCGGTGGCCTGCTGCTGGACCCGATCAGTCATCGGGTAACCATCGATGGCCGTCCAGCCGACATGGGCCCCACCGAGTATCGCCTGTTGCAGTTCTTCATGACTCATCAGGAACGGGCCTATACCCGCGGACAACTGCTGGATCAGGTCTGGGGCGGCAACGTCTATGTGGAAGAACGCACGGTGGACGTGCATATCCGACGCCTGCGCAAGGCCCTGGGCGATGCCTACGAGAATCTGGTACAGACCGTCCGTGGCACAGGGTATCGCTTCTCCACCAAGGCCTGACCCTCGCCGCGCGAAAGGATTGATCGCCAATTGAACCGAAACTGGCATGCCGTACTGGTCCGCCATCTACTGCTGCTGATAGGTGCATGCCTGCTGCTGGGGCTGTTGACGGGCCATTACGGTCTCTGCCTGGCCATCGGCCTAGGTGCCTACCTGGTCAACATCCTGCGGCAGTTGCTGCGCCTCCAGCGCTGGCTCAGCCATCAACAGGGCGACGAGCCGCCACCTGAAGCCCATGGCCTCTGGGGCGACGTCTTCGACAGCATCTACAACCTCCAGCGACGCGACAGCCGGGTACGTGCCCGCCTGCAGGGTGTGATCGATCGCGTGCAGGAATCCACCGCGGCGTTGCGGGACGCGGTGATCATGCTCGACAGTGATGGCAACCTGGAATGGTGGAATCCGGCAGCGCAAACGCTTCTAGGCCTCAAGACACCTCAGGACGCTGGGCAGCCGGTTACCAACCTCGTGCGCCATCCTCGCTTCAAGGATTACTTCGAAGCCGAGCACTATGCCGAACCCCTGGAAATGCGTTCGCCCTTGAACGACCGGGTGCGCCTGCAATTCATGATCACACGCTACGGCAACAACGAGCACCTGATGGTGGTCCGGGATGTCACGCGCATCCATCAGCTGGAACAGATGCGCAAGGACTTCATCGCCAATGTGTCGCACGAATTGCGCACGCCCTTGACTGTCATCACCGGCTACCTGGAAACCCTGCTGGACAATGCAGGCCATCTGAACCCGCGCTGGCTGCGTGCGCTGCAGCAGATGCAGCAGCAAGGCAGCCGCATGCAAAGCCTGCTCAATGACCTGCTGCTGCTCGCCAAGCTCGAAGCGACTGATTACCCCTCGGAGAGCCATCCGGTGAACATTCAGGGGATGTTGCAAAGCGTGGTCAATGACGCAACGGCCCTTTCAGGAGAGCGTCATCACCAGATCGTGCTACAGGCGTCGCCCCGCCTCTGCATGAAAGGCAGCGAACCGGAATTGCGTAGCGCCTTTTCGAACCTGGTGTTCAATGCTGTCAAGTACACGCCGGACAACGGCCAGGTGCGGGTACGCTGGTGGCAGGATGACAATGGCCTGCACCTGAGTGTGCAGGATTCGGGTATCGGTATCGAGGGTAAGCACATTCCGCGGCTTACCGAGCGCTTCTATCGGGTCGACTCCAGCCGCAGCTCCAGCACTGGCGGCACCGGGCTTGGCCTGGCGATCGTCAAGCACGTGCTGCTGCGCCACAAGGGGCAATTGGAGATCACCAGCGTGCCGGGCAAAGGGAGCACCTTCACGTGTCATTTTCCATTGAGCCTGTTGGCGCCGGCGGAAATGGAAGAAGACCCGGCGTGACGGCTCTGTAGGAAATTGCTACGGTAAGACACTGGTCAAGCGCAGACTTAATCGCTAGATTCCTTAATTCGCGACCCATCAGGCGCGAACTCTCTCAATCATACGGATCTCCTTCTTTCCCCAATGGACCCTTCCCCTGGTTTATCGCTTCACGACCTCTTCGCCGATTTCGGCATGATTCTTTTCGCGCTTTTCCTGGTTGTACTCAACGGCTTCTTCGTTGCCGCCGAATTCGCCATGGTCAAGCTGCGCTCCACACGGGTGGAGTCCATCGCCGAGAAGCAAGGCTGGCGCGGCAAGATCCTGCGCACCGTGCATAATCAGCTCGACGCCTACCTTTCCGCCTGCCAACTGGGTATCACCCTCGCCTCGCTGGGCCTGGGCTGGGTCGGCGAGCCGGCGTTCGCGCACCTGCTCGAGCCTCTTCTGGCCGCCCTTGGCGTGCAATCGGCAGAGGTGATCAAGGGCGCTTCCTTCTTCACCGCGTTCTTCGTGATCTCCTACCTGCATATCGTGGTCGGCGAGCTGGCACCCAAATCCTGGGCCATCCGCAAGCCCGAACTTCTTTCCTTGTGGACGGCGGTGCCGCTCTACCTGTTCTACTGGCTGATGTACCCGGCCATCTGGCTGCTCAACGCCAGCGCCAACGGTATCTTGCGTATCGCCGGCCAGGGCGAGCCCGGCCCGCACCACGAGCACCACTACAGCCGCGAAGAGCTCAAGCTCATCCTGCACTCCAGCCGTGGGCAAGACCCGAGCGACCAGGGCATGCGCGTGCTGGCCTCGGCGGTGGAAATGGGTGAGCTGGAGGTGGTCGACTGGGCCAACTCGCGGGAAGATCTGGTCGTGCTGGAACATGACGCCCCGCTGAAGGACATCCTGGCCACCTTCCGGCGCCATAAGTACAGCCGGTACCCGGTCTATGACAGCACTCGCGGAGAGTTCGTCGGCCTGTTGCATATCAAGGACCTGCTGCTGGACCTGGCTGCCCTGGATCACGTGCCCGCCTCGTTCAACCTGGCGGAGCTTACCCGCCCGTTGGAGCGAGTATCCCGCCATATGCCGCTCGCAGAGCTGCTGGAACAGTTTCGTACCGGTGCCGCCCATTTCGCCCTGGTGGAGGAAGCCGATGGCAAGGTCATCGGCTACCTGACCATGGAAGACGTGCTCGAGGTACTGGTGGGCGACATTCAGGATGAGCACCGAAAGGCCGAACGGGGCGTGCTGGCCTACCAGCCCGGCAAGCTGCTGGTGCGGGGCGATACACCGCTGTTCAAGGTAGAGCGCCTGCTGGGCGTGGACCTGGATCACATCGAGGCTGAAACCCTTGCGGGACTCGTCTACGACAGCCTCAAGCGGGTACCGGAAGACGAGGAAGTGATCGAAGTGGAAGGGCTGCGCATCATCATCAAGAAGATGAAAGGCCCGAAGATCGTGCTCGCCAAGGTGCTCAAGCTGAGCTAACGGTTGCCGATGGTGAAGTTCGGCAGGCTTTGCAAAGGCCTGTCGAATTCATAAGGGATCGATTCCAGCCCGGCGCCGGTATTGCGCTGGACCACGAAATGCAAATGTGGCCCCGTGCTGTGGCCGGTATTTCCCGAACGCCCGAGCGGGCTGCCCTGGGCCACTGGCTCCCCTTCCCTGACCACCACCGACCCGCGCATCAGGTGCAAGTAAACGCCCATGGTGCCGTCCTCGTGCAGGACTCGCACGAAGTTACCTGAAGGCTGTGCGCCGCCTTGGCCTTGATCGTTCTCCACCTTGATCACCGTGCCTGCCCGAGCCGCGATGATAGGGGTACCCTCGGGCATGGCGATATCGATCGCATAACGGCCTTTGGGACCATTGTGGCTGAAGTTGCCATTGGGGCCCTGGCTGATACGGAAGGGCCCGCCGATCCAGGGAAAGGGATAGCGATAGGCGGCGGTGCGGGTGGCCGGATCACCCAGCACGTAACTGAATCCCGGCGTACCGGTCACCGGCTTACCAGGCTGGGCCGGGTTGACCGTCGCCAGCAGGAGCCTTGAACGAGGTGCTACCAGCCGGCGGACTTCCGTCGGCCCGCCCGGCGCCGCATTGCGCAGGCCGGACAAGCGCAGCACGACCTGCACCGGTGCGTAGGTATCGTTCCGGGCTTCGAAGGTCAGCGCCTTTCCCACGGGGCGGGTGTCGAGGCGCACCTGGGCCGAGAAGGATTCGACCATGCGATCCTGAAACACCAAGCGCTTGGCACCGGGCGTAACGCGGTCGGTATAGGTGACTACCCCATGACTGTCCACGAACTTGTAGATAGCCGCAGCCTGTACCGGAGCATCCAGGCCAAGCAGAAGAGCGGGAAGAAGCGCGCGCCAGTTCATGATTCGTATTCAGCGAAAACGAAGGGCCAGGGTAACAGCCTCAGCCCCTCATGGGTTCAAGCGCCTGGTACGAAGTGTTTCTGAGCAGTGCCGCGGGCAATCAGGCGAGACAGGTAGTCAAGCTTCTGGGCGTCCTGATCGACGAAGCGGAAGTTGAGCTGCAACCAATCGCTGTCCGGCTTGGGCTCCAGCGCGGACACGGCATGCAGGTAGCCATTGAGACGCGCGATGTCATTGTCGCCCTGCTCGAGGTCCAGGACCGCCTGTTCCAGCACCTGGGGCAAGGGTTCGCCGCGCTTGACCACCAGGAGGGCTTCCTTGAGGCTCAACGCCTTGATCACACAGGCCATGGTCGCGCCTCCGGCCAGGCGCAGCTGGCCCTGGCCACGGCTGGTGGCGCTGCCCTGGCTGGACGCCGCGCGCGGCACAGGAGGAGCCGCCGCTATGCCTGCCGGGGCCGCCGCACGTGGCGTCGGGGCGGGCGCAGGCGTCGCGGCAACAGCCTCGGGCCGGTTGCTGGTCAATGCCGCCAGGGAATCGTTGGCGAACGCCGAGGTGTTGGGCCGTGAACCCGGGCCGCTCATCAGGCCTTCCAGCTTGCCGGCACGATGCAATGCTTTCTTGACCTTGGTCAGCAGCTGCTCGTTGGTGAACGGCTTGCCAACGTAGTCCGAGACACCCGCCTGGATGGCCTGGATAACGTTTTCCTTGTCGCCCCGACTGGTCACCATGATGAAGGGGATATGCTTGGTGCTTTCCTGCTCACGGCACCAGGTCAGTAGTTCCAGGCCGGTCATTTCCGGCATTTCCCAATCGCAGAGGATAAGGTCGTAAGGGTCCTTGGCTAGCATGGCCTGTGCCTTGCGCCCATGGACGGCATCTTCGATCTGCATTCCAGGGAAGGCGTTGCGCAGACATTTTTTTACCAGGTCGCGAATGAACGGGGCGTCATCCACTACCAGAACACTGACCTTGGCCATTAAGGACTCCTGAAATTCGTCTGCGTAGCATAGCGCTCCGCGGCGCCTACACCCACGCAGATTTTCTCACCCGCACCCGGATGCCAGAAAAACTGTTCCCAGTATGAACGAAAACGCCCGGTGCGAACCGGGCGTCGATACTCGGGCAAACCTACTTATCGTCAGCGTCCACGGAAACATTAGCCCGTTCGGTATTGCGGCGCACTTCTTCCTTCATGCGCTCCAGGCCAAGGTGGCGTACATCGGTACCCTGGACCAGATAGATCACCAGTTCAGAGATGTTGCGCGCGTGATCGCCGATACGCTCCAAAGAGCGCAACGCCCAGATGACATTCAGCACGCGGGAGATGGAGCGCGGGTCTTCCATCATGTAGGTCACCAGCTCGCGCAACGCTGTCTTGTATTCCCGATCGATGGTCTTGTCATACTGAGCCACGGCCAGGGCAAGGTCGGCATCGAAACGGGCAAAGGCATCCAGGGCATCGCGCACCATTTTCAGGACCTGGTCACCGATATGACGGACTTCCACGTAGCCCCGTGGCGACTCACCCTCCTCGCACAGCTGGATGGCGCGGCGGGCGATCTTGGTGGATTCATCGCCGATACGCTCCAGGTCGATCACCGACTTGGAAATGCTGATGATCAGGCGCAGGTCGGACGCCGCTGGCTGACGCCGGGCCAGGATGCGCAGGCATTCACCGTCGATGTTGCGCTCCATCTGGTTGATTTCGTCATCGATGTCACGCACCTGCTGGGCCAGGCCGGAATCGGCCTCGATCAGCGCGCTCACGGCGTCGTTGACCTGCTTTTCCACCAGCCCGCCCATGGCCAGCAGGTGGCTGCGCACTTCTTCGAGCTCGGCATTGAATTGCTGAGAGATGTGATGATTGAGGCTGTTCTTATCGATCATGGTCAGGTCCTTGAATACCGGTGGGTGGGGCGTCAGGGGTGCGTGGCCGGCAAGGTCAACCGTATCGGCCGGTGATGTAGTCTTCGGTTTGCCTTTTCATCGGGTTGGTGAACATCCGGTCGGTATCGCCGAACTCTACCAGCTTGCCCAGGTGCATGAATGCGGTGTAGTCCGACACCCGGGCGGCCTGTTGCATGTTGTGAGTGACGATGACGATGGTGTAGCGCGTCTTGAGCTCGTAGATCAGCTCTTCCACCTTGAGGGTGGAGATTGGGTCCAGGGCCGAGCAGGGTTCGTCGAGCAGCAGCACTTCGGGCTCCACGGCGATGGTGCGGGCGATGACCAGCCGCTGCTGCTGACCACCGGACAGCCCTAACGCGGACTCATGCAGGCGATCCTTGACCTCTTCCCACAAAGCCGCGCCGCGCAGCGCCCACTCCACGGCTTCATCGAGCATGCGCTTTTTCTTGATGCCCTGAATACGCAAGCCATAGACCACGTTCTCATAGATGGTCTTGGGAAACGGGTTAGGCTTCTGGAACACCATGCCGACACGCCGACGCAACTCGGCCACATCCTCGCCCTTGCGGTAGATGTCATGTCCGTAGAGGTTCACGGCGCCCACCACCTTGCAGTCCTCGACCAGGTCGTTCATCCGGTTGAAGGTCCGCAACAAGGTAGACTTGCCGCAACCGGAAGGACCAATGAACGAGGTAACGCGCCGCTGCGGAATCTTCAGGGCGATGTCATGGAGCACTTGCTGCGCGCCGTAGTACAGGCTCAGGCCGGCCACTTCGATGGCAACGTCTTCGACGACCGGGTCGCGTCCGTGCTTCCTGCGGCCCAGGGTGGCCGCCTCCAAGGGGCGGCCGGTTGTGTGTTGCTCCATTCAAAGCTCCGTAACCCTGGCGGGTCAAACAGGCGACCATGGCCGCTTGGTGTATCAAGTGTCGAGGCCGCGGTATTTTTCCCGCAGGTGATTGCGCATCGCGACCGCGGAAAGGTTCAACAGGCCGATGACTGCCACGAGCAGCAAGGCCGTGGCGTACACCAGCGGCCGCGCGGCTTCCACGTTCGGGCTCTGGAAGCCTACGTCATAAATGTGAAAGCCCAGGTGCATGATTTTCTGGTCCAGATGCACATAGGGGAAGTTGCCGTCCACGGGCAACGAAGGCGCCAGCTTGACCACACCCACCAACATCAGCGGAGCCACTTCCCCGGCGGCGCGGGCAACGGCGAGTATGACGCCGGTCATGATCGCGGGACTGGCCATGGGCAGCACGATTTTCCAAAGCGTCTCGGCCTGGGTAGCGCCAAGGGCGAGAGAACCTTCGCGCAGCGACCGGGGAATGCGTGCCAGGCCCTCTTCAGTCGCGACTATCACTACCGGCACCGACAGCAGCGCCAGGGTCAAGGACGCCCAGAGCAGGCCGGGCGTGCCCAGGGTGGGCGCGGGCAGGCGCTCAGGGAAGAACAATCGATCGAGTGAGCCGCCCAGCACGTAAACGAAGAAGCCCAGGCCGAACACGCCATAGACAATCGCCGGCACGCCGGCCAGGTTGTTCACGGCGATGCGAATGATCCGGGTCATCCAGCCCTGGCGGGCATACTCTCGCAAGTAAACGGCCGCCAGTACCCCGAAAGGCGTCACCACCACGGCCATGAGCAGGGTCATCATGACGGTTCCAAAAATCGCAGGGAACACGCCGCCCTCGGTATTGGATTCCCGGGGGTTGGTGCTGAGGAATTCCCACAGGCGCGCAAAATAGACGCCCGTCTTCTGTGCAACACTCATGGCGTTGGGCTGGTAGGCATGCAGTATATCGCTCAGGTATAGCTCCACCTGCCGGCCGGAGGCGTCTGCCATCACCACTGTGTCGCGGGCCGCCTGTTGCCGCAGGCTTTCAGCCCTGGTTTCGAGCGCGCTCAAACGGGCCTCGAGCGCGCCACGCTCAGCCGCCGCATCCGCTTCGGCGCCAGGGCCCTGTGGATTCTCGAGGGCTTGCCTGCGCTGCGCCAGGCGCAGGCGTTCCAGCTCATGATTGATGCCTGTCACTTCGACCGACTGCAGGCGGTCCAGCTCTGCAGCCAGCGCCGCGGCCCGAGCCAGGCGCGACTGCAGCGCTGGCCATGCGGCCGGGCCTTCGGCTACGACGTTCCCCGCCTCCTTGAGCGCAACCACCTGGCCATAGAAGTTGCCCCACTCCTGACGTTCAAGGGTGACCAGGTCCGCCGGATAGTCGCGTTCGCCCAACCAGGGCTCCACAACCCAGGTGAAGTCCGTCCCATTCAGGTCACGATTACCAAACTTGACCAGCATGCGGGTCACCCAGCGGTCGCCATCGGCACTCAGGGGCAGGCCTGCGTCCCGCAGCCGCTGTCGGGGACTGCGCTCCTGCTCCACTACCTCACCCACCAGCGTGACCGGCGCCTGCCCCGGCACTTGGTAAGTGGCCTGAAGCAAGCCTGCCGGCCAGAAGTGCCCCAGCCCCTTTATGGCGATCAGTAGCAATAGGCCGAGGGTCATGATCACCGCGACGGAGACCGCGCCCGCGCTCAGCCAGACGCCAGGGGCTCCACTGCGGAACCATGCCATGGGGGAAAACCTGTTCAACGTTCGCCCCCTTTCACAGCGAAGAATAGTGTCTGCGCAACCGCTGGCGGATAAGCTCGGCCAGGGTGTTCATCGCAAAGGTGAACAGCAGCAACACCAGCGCTGCCAGGAACAGCACCCGATAGTGACTGCTACCGACAGCAGACTCCGGCATTTCAATGGCTACGTTGGCCGCCAGGGTGCGCATTCCCTCGAAAAGGTTCATATCCATGATCGGCGTGTTGCCGGTGGCCATGAGCACGATCATGGTTTCGCCCACTGCGCGGCCGAGGCCAATCATCAAGGCAGAGAAAATCCCCGGGCTGGCGGTGAGCAGCACCACGCGCACCAGGGTCTGCCAGGGCGTGGCGCCGAGTGCGAGCGAGCCGAAGGTCAGGCTGCGAGGCACGTTGAAGATCGCATCCTCGGCAATGGAGTAGATGGTAGGGATAACGGCAAAGCCCATGGCCGCGCCCACGACCAGGGCGTTACGCTGGTCGAAGTCCAGGCCAAGCTCGCGCGTGAGCCATTGCCGCATGTCACCGGCGAACAAGGCTTGCTCCAGCCAAGGGCTGGCAGTGAGGGCGGCCACGGCAAGCAGCACGACCAGCGGGATGAGCAGTGCGCTTTCCCAGCCTTCGGGCACGCGCAGGCGCACGCGATCCGGCAATTGCCCCCAGATCATGCCAAGGGCCAGAATGCCCAGCGGAAGCACCAACAACAGGCTGAACACGCCTGGCAGGTGGCTTTCCAGAAAGGGTGCCAGGACCAGCCCCGCGATGAATCCCAGTATGACAGTAGGCAGCGCCTCCATCAGTTCGATGACTGGCTTTACCTTGCGACGCATCACCGGGGCCATGAAGTAGGCCGTATAAATGGCTGCGGCTACTGCCAGGGGCGCCGCCAGCAACATGGCGTAAAGGGCGGCCTTGAACGTTCCGAAGGCCAGGGGCGCCAGGCTCAGCTTGGGCTCGAAGTCCGAATTGGCGGCGGTAGACTGCCATACATACTCAGGCTGGTCATAGTGCTCGTACCAGACCTTGTCCCATAGCGCGGCCCAGGAAACCTCCGGATGGGGGTTGCGCAAGGTGAACCTGGAAATGCCCTCGGGGGTTTCCAGCAGGACTCGGTTGGCCCGCGGCGAAAGTGCGAGCAAGCCCGGGCCGCCGGCCACCTGTTCAGTCAGCAGGGTACGATGCGCTGTGGCGTGAAATACTCCCAGCAGGCCGCTGTCGTCCAGTGCGAGAAAGCCCTTGCGTCGTTGTTCTGGCTCGATCTGCCGAATTGGCGCCCGGCCAAGCTGGAAATCCCGGATATGTTGGAGTCTGGCCTCGCCATCACGGTCCCGAGTCATGAACCATTGGCCAATGCTGCCGGTGGAGCTACCGATCAGCAGCGACGCCCCACCCACCAGCTGTGCACTGGCGGTAACCCGAGCGTCGGCGTCCTCCAGCAGCTTGTAGCGGCCGTTGAGCGTCTGGTCGCGCAGGTCGAAGACGTCTACATGGGCGCGGCCGCCTATCACATACAGCCAACGCTGCCCGCCATCCACGTAGAGGGCGTTCACGACCTCGGTGACTTGTGCAAGCGCGACACGTTCGGTGGTAGTGGGCGCGCCCTCGGCAAGATTCATGCGCAGCACGTTGAACCCGCCGGCACTGGCACCGGCGATGATCAGGCTCATGTCGCCGCGATTGATGGCCAGGTGCTCCAGTGGCTCACCGGCCTTGCCCAGCGCCAGCGGCTTGGCTCCATAGGGGTAATCCAGGCTGGGCACCATATGCCGTGTGCCTGCGGCCCAGGTTGCCTGATAACGATGCTGGAAGAACAGCACCTGGCCATTGGACAAGCCTAACGCCACCAACCCCTTGCCTGGTAGATCCCTGGCGACCGTGCTGATTCGGCTTCCTGGGGGCAGCGGCAGGGTGGCGTGACTGATGAGTGCTCCGTTGGTAGCGTCGAAGAACACTACCGCGCCATCGATCGAAACACGCATGGCGACCTGGTTCTGCTCTTCGAGCGTAAGCAGGGCCGCTTCCCCGGCAGAGACCAGCCAGGGCGCGGTGACGTCTGCGGCAGGCTTCAGGGTGGCCCCTCGGAACAAGGGCGCTACTACGTAACCCAGATAGAAGAAAATCAGGGTGATGGCCGCCAGGACCGCCAGCCCGCCTACCAGGACATACCAGCGAGTCAAACGATCGACGAGCGCACGCAACCGGCGATGCCGCCTCAGGGCCGGCGTATTGAAATCGATGCCCGCGCGCGCTGCGCGAAAGCTTGCGTTGCTTACAGCCGGATCGTTCATCCGCACACCCTAGCGGGCCTATATGACAGAAACATGACATCATGGTGACAGCATCGCCACCCGTTGCAATAGAGATTTTCCAGCGCCTTACCGGGTTGGAGCAGGCCTTTGCTCTTCGCTGAGCCCCAGGCTGGCCAGCATTTGCCGGGCCACCGCCCTGGGTATCGGAATATAACCATCGCGGGCCACCAGCTCTTGCCCGCTCGCGGACAGGATCAACTTCAGGAACTCGCCTTCCAACGGCGACATGGGCCGGCCAGGCGGCTTGTTCACATAGATATAGAGGTACCGGGCCAAAGGGTAACTGCCATTGATCGCATTGGCTTCGGTTGCTTCCACATAGGGCCCTTCTTCAGTCCGAGCCAGAGGCACGGTATGAACGCTGGCTGTGGTATAGCCAATGCCTGAATACCCTATGCCATTAGGCGAACTGCTTACGCCTTGAACCACCGATGCTGACCCTGGCTGCTCGTTTACCTGGGCTTTGAAATCCCCTTTGCACAGCGCCTGCTCCTTGAAGTAGCCATAGGTACCCGAGGCGGAATTGCGACCGAACAATTGCAGGGGCTGGTGCGCCAGGCTGCCTGCCACTCCCAGGTCACCCCAACGCTTGATCGACCCGTTGGCGCCACACAACAGCGTGGTGGAAAAGATGGCGTCGAGTTGCCCCAACGTCAGCCCCGCGATCGGGTTGTCCTTGTTCACGAAGATGGCCAAGGCATCGATAGCCACCGCGACGGCGGTAGGCTTGTAGCCATATCGACGCTCGAAGGCTTCAACCTCTACATCCTTCATTTTCCGGCTCATCGGGCCGAAGCTGGCGGTGCCCTGGATCAGGGCCGGCGGCGCAGTGGAAGAGCCAGCCGCCTGCACCTGCACGTTGACGCTGGGGTAGGCGCGCTGGAATGCATTGGCCCAGAGCGCCATGAGGTTGGCCAAGGTATCGGAGCCAACGCTGGTCAAGGTGCCAGAGATGCTTGTCGCCGGAGCGTATCCTTGCAACTCGGGCGACGCCGCCGCGGTGGCAGTCGCCAGGCTGGCCGAGGCTCCGATTATCGCCATCAGGCACTTGAACTTCATGAATGCTCCGGCGCAGGACGCAAGGGTAACCGGCAACACCGCTTGCGCGGACAAACCCCGGAGCATACAGGCTCAATGTTACATCCAGATGACAGCAGCGTTTCTAGACCGCTATGCCGCTGCGCCGACGTTGCCAGAGCATGAACCCCAACGCGAAGCCCAATACACAGAGCCCGGCCACGTACCAGGCAGGCCCCATGGGGCTGAGCTTGATCATCATGGTGACGATAACTGGCGTAAGACCACCGAAAATGGCATATGCCAGGTTGTACGAGAACGATAGCCCGCTGAAACGTACCGCGGTAGGAAAAATCGTGACCATTACATAGGGCACGGCGCCAATGACCCCTACGCACAGGCCGGTAACCGCGTACAACGGGAACAGCCAGTCCGGATGAGCCTGCAGGCTGTGATAGAGCGTCCAGGAGGTGACGCCGAGGGCGACACTGCCGAACATGAACACTTTCCCTGCCCCGAAGCGGTCCGCGAGGGCGCCCGAAAGGATACAACCGAGGCTCAGGAAGAGGATCGCCAGGCTGTTGGCCTGCATCGCCTCCTTGGCTGGAAACTTGTAGAGCGTCTGCAACAGGGTCGGCGTCATCAGGATGACCACGACTATGCCTGCGGTAAGCAGCCAGGTCAGAAGCATGGACATCACGATCGCTGAACGATGACTCTTGAGCACAGCCCGCAGAGGCTGCTCGGCCAGAGCCTTGCGCTGCTGCAGCTCGACGAACAGGGGGGTTTCATGCAGCCAGCGGCGCAAGAAGACCGATACCAGGCCAAATACGCCGCCAAGGATGAAGGGTATCCGCCAGGCGTAGGCCAGCACTTCCTCAGGCGCGAACAGGCTGTTGATAACCGTTGCCACCAGCGAGCCCAGCAGGATGCCTGTGGTCAGGCCCGAGGTCAGGGTACCGCAGGCATAGCCTATGTTGCGCACCGGAACGTGCTCGGAAACAAACACCCAGGCGCCGGGAACCTCGCCACCGATGGCCGCGCCCTGGATGATGCGCAGCAGCAACAGGAGCAAAGGCGCGGCGATACCGATCTGAGCATAGGTGGGCAGCAGCCCCATCAACAACGTAGGCACCGCCATCATGAAGATGCTCAGGGTGAACATCTTCTTGCGGCCCAGCACATCACCGAAGTGCGCCATGATCACGCCACCCAGGGGGCGGGCAAGGTAGCCGGCGGCAAATACCCCGAACGATTGCACCTGGCTGACCCATTGGGGCATGTCCGGGGGAAAGAATGATTTGCTGATCACGACCACGAAGAACACGAAAATGACGAAGTCGTAGAACTCCAGCGCGCCGCCAAGGGCCGACAGCGATAAGGTCTTGTAATCGTTACGGTTCAGCGGGCGCGAGATGGACGCGGCGCTGGAAGGAGCGGTGCTCATGGCTCGGTTCTCTTATTGATCGCGTTCGGCAGCAGGCTCCGCCTGCGCTTGGCGCAGCCGGGTCATGGAAGATAGCAAATTGCTTTAGCAGGCACATATATCTGTGATTGAACGGTTATGTACCCAGGCATGGCTCTATATACTGGCTTGAACGACGCGACCGCTTACCGCTTCATCCTTTCGAAGTCATGGGTCCGAGGCCCCCGGCATGATTGAACTCGAACAAGAAGATCCTATCCCCCAGGGCGACCTGGCCCTACAGATCACCGCGCTTCCCCGCGAGGCCAACGGTTTTGGTGACATCTTCGGTGGCTGGCTGGTGTCCCAGATGGACCTGGCTGGCACGGCCATGGCCAGCAAGGTGGCTGGCGGCAGGGTGGCTACGGTGTCCATCGACCGCATGGCGTTCCTGGTGCCGGTACCCGTGGGCGCTCAGCTATCCTTCTACACCCAGACCCTGCAAGTGGGGCGTAGCTCGATTCAAATGATGGTCGAGGTCTGGAGCGATGATCCACTGTCCAGCGAATGGCGCAAGGTTACCGAAGCGGTCTTCGTCTTCGTGGCCATTGATGGGAGCGGGCGCACCCGCAGCGTTCCGCCCCGCCGCTGAGCCTGCGAAGGCTTGCCGGGACGATCGACAGCGAGCCTGGCCCCATGGGCGCCACGCCTAAACTTGCCGCCCGTTCGATGGTCAACGCCACACCAATCTGATATCGAGGAAGCGATATGGCGGCCCCAAAGCTGGAAAAGCTCAAGCAAGGCGAACTGGACATCTGGCAGGTCACTACCGCCCATGCCGAGTTGCTGGTAGCAGAGCAAGGCGCGCAGGTCCTGAGCTACAAGCGCACTGGCGAGCAGCCTTTGATCTGGCTCAATGATCATGCGCAGTTCAAGGAGGGCGCGGCGATCCGTGCCGGAATCCCGGTGTGCTGGCCCTGGTTCGGCAACCTGGCGCGCAACCCTGAGGCCATTCAGCAGATGCGGCAGTCTTCCGAGCCAGCAACGGCACATGGGCTGGTGCGTACGCTGAAATGGAGCCTAGGCGAACCGCAGATCAGCGACGACAAGGTCACGCTCACCTTTACCCTGCCCGAGGCCGATGGTGGCCTGCCTGGCTGGCCGCACGCGGCTCGCCTCGAGCTGGAGATCGAGCTGGCCGATACCCTCACGCTCGCCCTGACGACGCTCAACCTGGGCCGTGAAGACATACACCTGAGCCAGGCGCTGCATACTTATTTTGCGGTGAGCGATGTTCGTCAGGTCGCGGTAGAGGAAGTCGCCGGCCTGGAGTACATCGAAACCCTGGAAGACTGGGCTCGACGCACTCAGCAAGGTCGGCTCGAAGTCACCGGCGAAACCGACCGGATCTACCTGGATACTCCGGCGCGGCTGACCATCGCCGATAGCGAATGGAAGCGCCGCA
This sequence comes from Pseudomonas massiliensis, assembly GCF_000826105.1. Classification (GTDB taxonomy): domain Bacteria; phylum Pseudomonadota; class Gammaproteobacteria; order Pseudomonadales; family Pseudomonadaceae; genus Aquipseudomonas; species Aquipseudomonas massiliensis. The sequence goes on from NZ_CCYK01000005.1 coordinate 421,254, forward strand.
TCCTCATCGACACCCAGGGCTCGGCCAGCGCCGTCATCTGGAACCCTTGGATCGAACGCGCCAGCGCCTTGCCGGACATGGCCAATGACGGCTGGCAGCGTATGTTCTGCATCGAAACCGCCAACGTCATGGCCGACGCCAAGCGCCTCGGCCCCGGCGAAGCCCATACTCTGGCCGTGACCGTGTCCAGCGAACCGCTGGTTTAAGCGTCAGCTCATGAGATCGGGGCTGCGCTAGCTGCCGAATGCTTTCAGAAAGAATCGCCAGCTGCGCAGACACCCACCGGGCGCCCCTCGCTACCCAACAAATGGAGGTCAGTTCAGGTCCTTGTCTTCAACCACGCGTACCTTGCTGGCATCCATGGCATACGCGGCATCCGCCAGGTCATTGCTCACCTTCTCTATCTTGAGGGTGCCGATGGCCCAAAGCGGCGTGTAGATATCGGTCAGCTTTAAACCCTTGGGGTAGCGAATGAGGATGAGCTGGTTTGGTGGAGGTGGCGGAACGTGGATGCAGGCGCCGGGATAGGGCACCAGGAAAAAGACTGTGCTGCGGCCCTTCGCATCGGTTTCCAGAGGCACAGGGTAGCCGCCAATGCGGATGGTCTTGCCATCCATCCCGGACACGGTCTTGGTGGAGTACATCACCGCGGGTAACCCTTTGGGGTTCTTCAGGCCGCCTTTTTGGGTGAAGGCGCCCGCCGATTCGGGAGTGTTGTGGTCGATCTCGGGCATGGCCTCCAGGGCTTTCTGGTCCGACTGGGGCATCAACGCCAGCCAGTCTGTTTCGGGCGGTTCCGCCCAAGCCACAGCGCAAAAAGACATCAAGCAGGCAAGCAATAAGGCGCGCATTCAATGGTCTCCACGAACGAGGGCTGCATTCTAGGCTTTGTACGCAGATCAGCCTACTTTCCGTACAAGCCCTACCCTCGTTCGCGGCAAGGACCTTAGTCGTTCTTCTTGATCATGCCGTAGATGACCAACAGGATGATCGCGCCCACCAGCGCGCCAAGGAAGCCCGCGCCTTCACCGGCCCGATAGATGCCCAGGGCTTGCCCGCCATAGGTAGCGGCCAACGAGCCACCGATGCCCAGCAGGATGGTCATGATCCAGCCCATGCTGTCGTCGCCGGGTTTGAGGAAGCGCGCCAGCAAGCCGACGATGAAGCCAATGATGATGGTTCCGATAATGCCCATGGATATCCCCTTTCCTTAACAAGGCCGGCAGCGTGCGCCGGCGTCTTGCAATGAGAGGGCAAAGCGTGACGGAGGTTCCGAGCGGCTTTAGGACAGGCCTGGAACCCTAGGTCAGCCTTGAACCAGGCCTTGCACCTGGGCGATGGCGTTGCGCAAGCTGGCCTCATCGGCGCAGCGCAGGGTGGCATGCCCTACCTTCCGGCCTGGCTTGAAAGCCTTTCCGTAATGGTGCAAATGGCAGCCTTCCACGGCGATGACATCCTCGATGCTCGGAACCTGGCCAATGAAATTGACCATGGCACTCTCCCCTACCTTGGCGGTAGAACCCAGCGGCAAGCCGGCAATGGCCCGCAGGTGGTTCTCGAACTGGCTGCACTCGGCACCTTCGATGGTCCAGTGACCGGAATTGTGCACTCGTGGAGCAATCTCGTTGGCCTTGAGGCCGCCGTCCACTTCAAAGAATTCGAAGGCAAGCACCCCGACGTAGTCGAGCTTGTCCATCACCCGGCCCAGGTAGTCTTCGGCCAGGGCTTGCAAGGGATGAGCGCTACTGGCCACGGAAAGCTTGAGGATGCCGCTTTCATGAACATTGTGGGCCAGCGGGTAGAAGCGGGTTTCACCACCCCGCGCGCGCACGGCAACCAGCGAAACTTCGCCAGTAAAGGGCACGAAGCCCTCGAGCAGGCAAGGCACGCCGCCCAGTTCGGCAAAGGTACCTGTCACATCTTCGGGTGTTCGCAGCACCTTCTGGCCCTTGCCGTCGTAGCCGAGGGTACGGGTCTTGAGCACCGCGGGCAGGCCGATGGTAGCAACCGCAGCGTCCAGGTCCGCCTGGGACTGGATGTCAGCGAATTCGGGGGTGGGTATGCCCAGCTCTCGGAACAGGCTTTTCTCGAACCAGCGATCACGGGCGACACGCAATGCCTCGGCGCTCGGGTATACCGGCACGAAGTTGGACAGGAACGCGACGGTTTCAGCGGGCACGCTTTCGAATTCGAAAGTGACCAGGTCCACGCCGTCGGCGAGCTGGCGCAGCGCGGACTCGTCAGCGTAGCCGGCGCACAGGTGATCGCCCAGCGCGGCGGCACAAGCGTCTTCGGCCGGGTCAAGGAAGGCGAACTCCATTCCCAGGGGCGTCCCCGCCAGAGCAAGCATGCGGCCGAGCTGGCCACCACCGATCACACCGATTTTCATGACTCAGGCCTCACGCGGGTCCGGGTTGTCCAGCACAGTGCTCGTCTGCTCGGTGCGGAAGCGCACCAGGGCATCATGGAACTGAGGATACTTGCCCCCCAATATGCTCGCCGCCAGCAGGGCGGCATTGATGGCGCCAGCCTTGCCTATGGCCAAGGTCGCCACCGGAACGCCCGCGGGCATCTGCACGATCGAAAGCAGGGAGTCGACACCTGAAAGCATGGAGGACTGCACTGGCACGCCAAGCACGGGGAGGTGGGTCTTGGCGGCGCACATGCCCGGCAAGTGCGCGGCACCGCCCGCGCCCGCGATGATGACCTCCAGGCCGCGCCCTTCGGCTTCATCGGCATATTGGAATAGCAGGTCTGGGGTGCGGTGCGCCGACACCACTTTCACCTCGTAGGGGATACCGAGCTTATCCAGCATGTCGGCGGTGTGGCTGAGGGTGGACCAATCGGACTTGGAGCCCATGATCACGCCAACCAGTGCACTCATCGTCGAGCCTCTTCTTTCGGGCGCCAGCGGCGCGGCAGAAACAACAAGCCACGCGGCAATGCAGCGTGGCTTGACTTGGGTTCGCAGGCCAGATCACCCATTGGCCAAAGGCCGCGCAGTATACCCCAATGCGGCGAAACGCGAAGGCCTAACAGGGCAACCGCTCGGAGAACCACATCCTACAAACATCGGCATCGATTCCTTCAGGCAGGCGTGCTTGTCTGGCCTCAAGCGCGGGCAACAGGCCTGCTTGGATAGACATCAGGCAATGACGCCTGATTCTAAGGATGGACCCCATGCACACTACCTTAGGCAGCCGCGCTACAATCATGCTCGCCCTCCTGCTGCTCAGCCCCCCTGCCCTGGCCGAGCCGCTTCCCATTCGCCTGAATGTGGTGATTCATGACGATGTACCAGAGGCTATGCACGAACGTTTGGAAAGCGACTACTTCGCGCCTTGGGTCAGGGAAATGCAGCGAATCACTGACCGGCGCATAGACATTCGCTTCAACCGTGACACACCTGGTATTTCCGACCTGGATTATCGAATCGATGATCGAAGGCGGCTGGTCTACATCCTGGGCGGTTATAACGAAGACTACTGGGCCAACCGGGGCAGTGCCGAGGTGAATCGGAGAATCGATAAAACCCTCTTGCTCGTGGCTGACAGCTACCTGCCTGATGACCCCAGTCAGCCCGAACGTGTAGGCGAGGCAGAGTTGAAAGGCCCGGCCGGCTGGGCCTCGGTCAAGACCTTCTCCGCCGTCGGGCACGAACTAGGCCATATGTTCGGCGCTACCCATGAAAATGCGGAAGTGCTGTTCAACGGCTGGTTCTGCGAAAGCTATACGTATCCAGCGCGCCTGAGCCTACGCTCGAACTGCTACCGCTATAGTGACAAGAATCGGGAAGCCATCGCGGCCTACCTTTCAGAAGCCCCCTGATCAACCACGGTTGGCAGGCGCCTCCAGCTTGCGCCAAAGCAGCCGCACGCTGGCCTTGCGTACCAGCGAACAACGGTACAGGCGAATTTCCAAGGGGATGTGCCAGTGAGGCGCGCCGCAAACCACCAACTCGCCACGGTTCAGTTCCGCTGTAACACTCAATCGCGGCACCCAGGCGACCCCCAGCCCTTGCAAGGCCATGGTCTTGAGGCTGTCGGCCATGGCTGTCTCGTAGACCGTGGTGTAGCGCAGCCCCCGCTGCCTTAGCAAGGCATTCACGGAACGCCCCAGAAACGCGCCTGTGCCATAGGCCAGCAAAGGCACGCTGGCGCCGCTGTCGAGGTTGAACAAGGCGCTGCCATCGGCGGCCACCGAACACACCGGCAACATTTCCGTCGCGCCCAGGTGCAGGGACGGGAAAATGTCCGGGTCCATCTGCAAGGTGGCCTCTGGATCATAGAACGCCAGCATGATATCGCAGCCGCCCTCACGCAGGGCATGGATAGCCTCGCCCACGTTCGTGGCCACCAGGCGCGTGGCCATGGGCAGGCCCTCGTTGCGCAGCCGGGCGATCCAGCCGGGGAAGAAGCCCAGAGCCAGAGAGTGTGCTGCCGCGACCTGAATCACTTCTCCAGGGCCGCCCTCCAGGTGGTGAAGGTGACGCAAGGCCTCGCTGACCTGCTCCACCACGTTGCGCGCGGTCACCAGGAACAGCTGGCCTGCCTCGGTCAGCTCGATGGGCGTCTTGGCTCGATTGACCAGGGTCAGACCCAGGGCCGCCTCCAGACTGCGGATTCTCCGACTGAAAGCAGGTTGGGTAACGAAACGCCGCTCAGCAGCCTGGGAAAAACTACGGGTAGCCGCCAGGGCACTGAGGTCTTCAAGCCACTTGGTTTCGATATTCAGGGGGCACGTCCTTAACGAAGCGGCACACGTTCGGGAGCGACCATTCGTCACACCCACCTTTATGCCGTTTGTGCATAGGGCAGCAAGCAACAGCATTGGCCGGATTATGCCCTCAAAGCGCAGTATTGGCAGCATTCCGGTGCTTACCGGGCTAACTCAGAGCTGATCGCTATCATGTCCTCCGCTGCATCACCGCGCATCGAAAAAGACCTTCTCGGCACCCTCGAAGTCCCCGCCGATGCCTACTACGGCATCCAGACGCTGCGCGCCGTGAACAATTTCCGCCTCTCCGGCGTGCCATTGTCCCACTACCCCAAACTGGTCGTGGCGCTGGCCATGGTCAAGCAGGCAGCGGCCGATGCGAACCGCGAGCTGGGTCACCTCAGCGCCAGCAAGCACGCGGCTATCAGCGAAGCCTGTGCACGCCTTATCCGCGGCGACTTCCACGACCAGTTCGTGGTGGACATGATCCAGGGCGGCGCTGGCACATCCACGAACATGAACGCCAACGAAGTGATCGCCAACATCGGCCTGGAGGCCATGGGCAAGCAGAAAGGTGAATACCAGTACCTGCACCCCAACAACGATGTGAACATGGCCCAGTCCACCAACGACGCCTACCCCACTGCGATTCGTCTGGGCCTGTTGTTGGGGCACGATGCACTGCTGGCCAGCCTGGACAGCCTGATCCAGGCGTTCGCCAGCAAGGGTCGCGAGTTCGCTCACGTTCTGAAGATGGGCCGTACCCAGCTGCAGGACGCGGTGCCCATGACTCTGGGCCAGGAATTCCAGGCGTTCGCCACGACTCTGGGAGAGGATCTGCAACGCCTGCGCACCCTGGCGCCTGAGCTGCTCACCGAGGTGAACCTGGGCGGTACCGCCATTGGCACCGGCATCAACGCCGACCCCCGCTACCAACATCTGGCCGTGGCGCGCCTGGCTACCATCAGTGGTCAGCCCCTGGTACCTGCCGCCGACCTCATCGAAGCGACCTCGGACATGGGCGCCTTCGTGCTCTTTTCCGGCATGCTCAAGCGCACCGCAGTGAAGCTGTCGAAGATCTGCAACGACCTGCGCCTGCTGTCCAGCGGCCCCCGTACCGGGATCAACGAAATCAACCTGCCAGCCCGTCAGCCAGGCAGCTCGATCATGCCCGGCAAGGTGAACCCGGTGATCCCTGAAGCCGTGAACATGGTGGCCTTCGAGATCATGGGCAACGACCTGGCGCTGACCATCGCGGCAGAAGGCGGCCAGCTGCAGCTGAACGTGATGGAGCCGCTGATCGCCTACAAGATCTTCGACTCCATCCGTACTCTGCAGCGGGCAATGGACATGTTGCGCGAGCATTGCGTGGTCGGCATCACCGCCAACGAGCAACGCTGCCGCGAGCTGGTGGAACACTCCATTGGGCTGGTCACCGCGCTCAATCCCTATATCGGCTATGAAAACGCGACCCGGGTCGCCCGCACGGCCCTGGAAACCGGCCGTGGCGTACTGGAACTGGTACGTGAGGAAGCCTTGCTGGACGAAGCCATGCTGGCGGACATCCTGCGCCCTGAAAACATGATCGCGCCGCGGCTGGTGCCGTTGAAGGCGTGATGACACCCTGATCACCAGGCTGAGGGACTAGACACCTCTCACCCTTTTTTCGAGCCCCATCCTGGGGCTCTTTTTTTGCCTGCGCGTCTACCGTTGGGTCAATTTTGCGGGAATCTCCCGCTTTTTCGCACCAAGGCTGGGCAGACGTGTTTTCCATTCACAGGTATAGTGCGCGGCTTTTCGTCGGCGCGGCCTCGGTGCGCCCGGCCACAACACGAGGAAACGATATGCTTGGAGTCCTGAACGACTTCCTTTCTGGCAAGGTACTGATCGTGCTGATCGTCGGGCTGGGGGGTTATTTCACCCTGCGGTCGCGTTTCGTTCAGTTACGCCATTTCCCACACATGTTCAGCGTATTCGCCGAGAGCTTGCGTAGCAGCTCCAGCCAGCTGAGTTCTTTCCAGGCGTTGATGCTGAGCCTGGCCGGGCGAGTCGGCGCGGGTAACATCGCCGGTGTCGGTGTCGCGGTAACCCTCGGCGGCCCTGGCGCCGTGTTCTGGATGTGGGTAACGGCCCTGGTCGGCATGGCCAGCAGTTTCTTCGAGTGCGCCCTGGCGCAGCTGTACAAGCGTTGCGACGAAGATGGCCAGTATCGCGGCGGCCCTTCCTTCTACATCGAGCATGGCCTGGGCAAGCGCTGGCTGGGCATGGTCATGGCCGCCCTGCTACTGGTGACCTTCGGCTTCGCCTTCAATGGCCTGCAGTCTCATGCGGTCACCACCTCCCTGAACGATGCCTTCGGCTTCGATGTGAAGTATTCCGGGCTGGCCCTGGCAGTGTTGATGGGCATGGTCTTCGTGGGCGGAATCAAGCGGATCGCCAAGGTGGCTGACCTGCTGGTACCGGTCAAGACCCTGGCCTACATCGCCGTGACCCTCTACGTGATCGTGCTGCAGTTCGACCATGTACCCATGATGCTGGCCACGATCGTCAAGAGCGCCCTGGGCATCGACCAGGTATTCGGCGGCCTGGTAGGCAGCGCCATCGTGCTGGGCGTGAAACGTGGCGTATTCGCCAACGAAGCGGGCCTGGGCAGTGCCCCGAACGTGGCCGCCGTGGCCGAGGTTCGTCATCCGGTGGCCCAGGGCGTCGTGCAGGCCTTCAGCGTCTTCCTGGACACCTTCGTCATCTGTACCTGCACCGCCCTGCTCATCCTGCTCTCGGGCGTCTACGGCACCAGCTTCGACGGCAACGGCATTGTGCTGGCGCAGAACTCCCTGGCAGCAGTCGTGGGCCCTTGGGGCAAGGTCTTCATCAGCGTAGCCCTGGCGTTGTTCGTGTTCACTTCCATGCTTTACAACTACTACCTCGGTGAAAACAACCTGCGCTTCCTTGGCGGCGGCAAGAAGCTGATCTTCGGCTATCGAGTGCTGGTACTGGCGCTGGTGGTCTGGGGCGCTATCGAAAACCTGGAAACCGTGTTCGCCTTCGCGGACCTGACCATGACCCTGCTGGCCCTGGTCAATCTGAGCGCGCTCTTCCTATTGTTCAAGGTCGGCCTGCGCCTGTTGCGCGACTATGATGCCCAGCGCGCCGCCGGCACCAAGACGCCAGTATTCGACCCGGCCCAGTACGCCGACCTGGACCTGGATTCGCGGGCCTGGCCACCGCTGCAGCAGGCCGCTACCCTAACCAAGACCGTCGACCGGAGCTGACTCATGTCCCTCGCCTCGCCCGCGCGCCTCATTCGAGTGCTCTATACCGGAGGGACCATCGGTATGCAGGCCACACCCAATGGCCTGGCCCCCGCGGGCGGCTTCGAGCGACGCATGCGGACACGCCTGGCCGAGTCAGGTGCGCAGACGGCGGCCTGGTCGTTCCAGGAAATGCAGCCGCTGATCGACAGCGCCAACATGTCGCCCGGCTACTGGGCGCAATTGCGCGAGGCCGTACGCCGCGCGGTGGACGAGGACGACTGCGACGCGGTGCTGGTACTGCATGGCACCGATACCCTGGCCTATAGCGCGGCGGCGCTCAGTTTCCAGCTGATCGGCCTGCCCGCCCCGGTAGTGTTCACTGGCTCGATGCTGCCGGCCGGTGTGCCGGACAGCGATGCGTGGGAAAACATCGAGGGCGCCCTTGCCGCCCTGGCCCAAGGCTTGACGCCTGGGGTATGGCTGCATTTCCACGGCCAGACCATGTTGCCGACGCGCTGCGCCAAGGTGCGCAGCAGTGGCCGGGATGCATTCGCGCCGCTGCAACGGGATTGCCAGACAGCGAATAGCGCAGTGTTGCCGGCCGCCCTGCATTACCGGCAACCCAAGGCCATCGCCCAGGTGGCTGCCCTGCCGCTGGTACCCGGGTTCGATCCTGCCTGGTTGCAGGCCTTGCTGGCCACGGGCCTGCAAGGCCTGGTGCTAGAATGCTACGGCAGCGGTACGGGCCCTGCAGATGACCCTGCTTTCCTCTCGGCCCTGCGGCAGGCCCGGGACCAAGGGGTCGTCATGGTCGCCGTGACCCAGTGCCAGCAAGGCGGTGTGGTGTTCGATGTCTATGAAGCCGGTAGCCGCCTGGGTGAAGCCGGTGTGGTGGCCGGGGGCGGCATGACCCGCGAGGCCGCATTCGGCAAGTTGCACGGATTGCTGGGTATCGGCCTGGATGCCCGGGAAGTGGCTCGTCTGTTGACCCTGGACCTGTGCGGCGAGCTGACGGGTATCGGTAGCTGACGCTGGCGTGGCGGCGCGAAGCTTGCAAACCTTGCGCAACTTCGGAGCCGATCGCCATGCTGCACAGCCACCTCACCACACTCAATGCCGTTTCATTGATCCTCGATGCGTTCCGCGAAGACGACGTCGGCAGTGCAGCGTTGCTGGCGGGCAGCGGCATCGGTGAAAGCGATCTGGCACGGCCGGACGTGCATATCACCACCGCCCAGGAGATGCAGGTTTGTGCCAATGCCTATGCGTTGCGCGACGATATAGGCCTGGAACTGGGCGCGAGGATGCATGTGTCCTCGTACGGCATGCTCGGTTACGCCTTGCTGCTCAGTGCCACTTTCGGTGACGCCCTACGTCTGGCACTGCGCTACCCAGCGTTACTCGGCACGCTCTTTCAACTGCGCCTGGAGGACGACGGCGATCAAGTATGGTTCTGCGCTTCGCATTATACCGATCGCCCGGCCTTGGCCGTCTTCAACGCCGAGTTATGCATGAGTTCACTGCGGGTCATCTGCAATGATGTGCTTGGGCAACGGTTGCCCTTGACCGCCGCCCGCTTCAGCCACCCTACCCCTGCCTATGCAGCCAGCTATGAAACCGTCTTCCAATGCCCGGTGCGCTTTGGTTGCGCGGACAACGGCTTCGCCTTCGAGCGGCGCTGGTTGGCCGCTCCCCTTCCGTTGGCCGATGTGGTTACGCATGCCGCCATGGCCGAGCGCTGTCGACGGCAGAATGCCGAATACACGGGTAACCAGGCCTGGCTTGGCCGTGTACGCCAAGCCTTGGCCGATCAACTTCACGCCCCCCCTGGCCTGGATGGCCTGGCGCGGCAGATGAAGTGCTCGGGACGGACGTTGCGCCGCCGCCTGCAGGCGGTCGGTAGCAGCTATCAGCAGTTGTTGGACGAGCTGCGCTTCGATCACGCCAAACATCTACTGGCGGAAGCACAGTTGCCGGTCTATCGCATCGCCGAATTGTTGGGCTTCAGCGAAACAGCCAGCTTTCGCCATGCCTTCATCCGCTGGAGCGGCGTACCGCCGAGGGAGTTTCGCGCCTGAACAGTGCGTCGCGCCCAAAATGGGGGCGAAATACGGACACAGCTCGTGGCCACATTCATCCCCTTTTGGCCGTTCCTGCCGTTTCCTGCCGCCTCGCCTGGTCCAAGAATGAAGTCATGTCAATGGGCTGGAGAGAACAACAACATGCGCACCTATTACTCCGACGACCACCGCCTGCACCACGGGCGCTGCGAACTGATCGATGGACAGCTGATGCCTTGCTTCGAAATGCCTTCGCGGGCCGATCATGTGTTGGCTCGCGTTCAGGCACGGCAGTTGGGCGAAGTCTTGCCTCCGCAAGATTTCGGACTTGCCCCGCTGCAACGGGTGCATACTGACGACTACCTGACCTTTTTCCGCGGCGCCTGGGAGCGCTGGGCCGCCACCAATACGGACGGCGACCTGTTGCCCTACACCTGGCCAGCTCGCACCTTGCGCCAGGTCAAGCCCACTAGCCTGCATGGAGAATTGGGTTATTACAGCTTCGACGGCGGCGCGCCCATCACTGCCGGCACCTGGCAAGCGGCCTACACCGCAGCGCAGATAGCGCTCAGCGGAGTAGCTGATATCCAGAGCGGGGCCTACAGCGCCTTTTCACTGTGCCGACCACCCGGGCACCACGCCGCGGGTGACCTGATGGGCGGCTACTGCTACCTCAATAATGCGGCCATCGCGGCCCAGGCGTTCCTGGATCAAGGACGGCAGAAGGTTGCCATTCTCGACGTGGACTACCACCACGGCAACGGCACGCAGTCCATCTTCTACGATCGCAACGACGTGCTTTTCGCTTCCATCCATGGTGATCCGACCGCTGAATTTCCATTCTTCCTGGGTTACGCCGATGAAACCGGTGAAGGCGCGGGCCAAGGCCTGAACTTCAACTACCCCTTGCCGGCTGGCAGCGATTGGCCAACCTGGGCGGCGGCGCTGGAACAGGCCTGTGATGAAATCGACCGGTATGCCCCGGACGTGATCGTAGTCTCGCTAGGCGTGGATACCTTCAAGGAAGACCCGATTTCCCAGTTCAAGCTGGACAGCCCTGACTACCTGTTGATGGGCGAACGCATCGCCAGGCTCGGCAAGCCTACCCTGTTCGTGATGGAGGGGGGGTACGCTGTGGAAGAAATCGGCATCAACGCCGTGAACGTGCTTGAAGGATTCAAGCGCGCTACCCAGGAGACCGCATGATGGGAAAATTCACACAGTGGTTGCTGCCTGCCGCCTGCGCGCTGGGGTTGGCAAGCCTGGCCCATGCCGACGAGCCGCGCACGTTGAAAGTGTACAACTGGTTCGACTACATCACGCCCCAGACCCTGACGGACTTTCAGAAAGACAGTAACGTCAAGCTCATCTACGACATCTTCGATACCAACGAGGCCCTGGAAGCCAAGTTGTTGGCAGGAAAATCCGGTTACGACCTGGTGGTCCCTTCCAACGTGTTTCTGGCCAAACAGATCGAAGCGGGGGTTTTTCAACCGCTGGATCGCAGCAAGCTGAGCAACTGGCAGCATCTGGACCCCAAGCTGATGAAGCTGCTGGAGGCCAACGACCCCGGTAACAAATACGCGGTGCCCTACATGTACGGCACCATCCTGATCGGCTTCAACCCGGCCAAGGTCAAGGCCGCGCTGGGCGACAATGCCCCAGTGGACAGCTGGGACCTGGTTTTCAATGAAGCCAATATCAAGAAGCTTCACAGCTGCGGTGTCGCCTTCCTCGATTCCCCTTCGGAGATCATGCCCCTGGCATTGCAGCATCTTGGGCTGAACCCCAACAGCAGCAAGAAAGAGGACTACCAGAAGGCCGAAGCCTTGATGGTGAAGATCAAGCCCTACATCACCTACTTCCATTCCTCCAAGTACATGGCCGACATTGCCAACGGCGACATATGCGTCGCTGTAGGCTATTCCGGGAGCTTCTCCCAGGCGGCCAACCGGGCCAAGGAAGCGAAGAACGGCGTTACCGTGGACATGCGCCTGCCCAAGGAAGGCTCCCCTATCTGGTTCGACATGCTGGCGATCCCGAAAGATGCCGCCAACCCCGAAGATGCCCATGCCTTCATCAACTACCTGCTACGCCCGGAAGTGATCGCACCGATCAGCGATTTCGTTGGCTACCCAAACCCCAACAAGGACGCCACTGAAAAAGTCGATCCGGCGATTCGGCAGAACCCCAATCTCTACCCCACCGAAGCGGCCATGGAAACGCTCTACACTTTGAAACCCATGGACCAGGCCGGCGAACGCTTGCGCACGCGTACCTGGACCCGGATCAAATCCGGCAGCTAGCCACCCATCACCCTTGCCAGGCTGTCCGCAGCCTGGCAAGAGCATCGGCGATCGCTGCTTCATCGACCCCCGCGAACCCGAGTACCAGGCCGGCCCGCTTATCCACAGGCTGCGTACTATCAGGCAACCAATAGCTGGACAGCGGCTGGATATCCACACCCACAGCTCTCGCCTGGCGTACCAGCGTTTCTTCCCGCTCGTTGTTCACGACATCGACCTTCACATGCAAGCCGGCGCTTACGGTCGGCATGGCGGAACAACCGCTCAAAGCCGCGGGCCAGCCCGCCAGCAAGGCATCCCGGCGCCGCAGAGCTGCCTTGCGCATGCGCCTGATATGACGCTGGAAATGGCCACGCAACATGAACTGGGCCATTACCCACTGACTGGCGACTTCAGAATGACGTATATCGATGGCGCGTCTTCGGGCAAAAGCAGCCGCCAGGGAAGGCGGTAGCACTAGATACCCCAGCCGCAGCGCTGGAAAGGCAACCTTACCGAAGGTGCCAATGTAGATCACTCGCCCTGCGGGATTGAGGGCGGCCAGCGGTGCCAAGGGTGCTCCGCTGTAGCGATACTCTCCATCATAATCGTCCTCGAGTATCCAGCCTCCGGTTCGATCCGCCCAATCGAGCAACGCCAGGCGACGCGTGAGGCTGAGGGTCACGCCCGTCGGGTATTGATGAGCGGGTGTGACGTAGACAAGCCGACATGCTGGAATTTTTTCGAGCGTTTCACAACACAGACCTTCTCCGTCGACCGGGACGCCGGCCAGACGTGCGCCGGCGCTGGCCAAGGCATAGCCTGCCGCGCGATAACCTGGATTTTCCACTGCGGCCAGGTCGCCAGGCTCAAGCAGCAACTGTGCACAAAGGCTAATGCCTTGCTGGGCACCACAGGTGATCACTATCTGATCAGCATCGCAGCTCAGGCCCCGCGATGTGCGCAAGTAGGCTGCGACCATTTCTCGCAGCAAAGGCTGCCCGGCCGCGTCTTGGTAAACCAGGGCAGCAGGATCAGGGTTGCGCCAGAAAGCGCTGTAGAGCTTGCCCCAAGTATCGAACGGAAAGCGATCCAGGGCGGGAATACCGACCTGGAAGGCTCGAGGTGGGCCCGCCTCAGGGGCGCTCATTGCAGGCAAGGCTTGCTGTTTCCAAACCTTTGTCACCGACTCGCTACTGGATACCTTTACAGGGAAATCTGTGGGTAAACCTGTTGATAACCTACCCTGAAAACCTGTGGGTAAAATTGTGGATGACTTGCTGGCACGTGACTGGATTGGCACGGCAGACAGACTGACATAGGTACCGTCTCCAACACGGCTATAAGCGAAGCCTTCGGCAATGAGCTGGTCATAAGCACGAATCACCGTATTTCGCGATATGCCCAAGGCGCCTGCCATGTCTCGACTCGCGGGCAACCGCGCGCCCTCCGGCAAGCGACCATCGAGCATACGCTGGCGTAGCCCCTGGTACAGTTGGCGGACCAAACCCTTGCCGGGCTCCAGCACGAAGCCACAGCTATCGAAAGGTACGGCAGGCTTCATGAATGGACCCCAGCAGTTCGGCGAAATTGGATCTTACAGTGAGCCAATCAGTAGGCCTAGCATAGCCACAGTCACTTCCAGGACACGCCTATGTATACGCCCACTGCTTTTAGAGAAACCGATACCGAGCGCCTGATAGCCTTTATCCATGAGCACAGCCTGGGCGTACTCATCACTCATTCCGCGGACGGCCTGAAAGCCACGCCTGTGCCGCTGCTCGTGGTAGAACGCACAGGCGGGCTTGAGCTGCAAGGCCACTTGGCGAGGGCGAACCCGCAGCGGCGCGACCTGGCCAGCGGCACGCCTGCCTTGGTGGTATTCAATGGCCCGAATGCTTATGTCAGCCCGAATTACTATCCAAGCAAGGCACGGAACCCGGCGGTGGTACCAACCTGGAACTACCTCTGCGTACAGGCCCGCGGTACGCCTCGGATGATCGATGATCCAGAGTCTCTGCATGATTTGGTCAGCCAACTCACTCACCAGCATGAGGCTGACCAGCCGCACCCCTGGGCCGTTGAGGATGCTCCAGCCGACTATATAGAACGCATGCTCAAGGCCATTGTTGGCTTTTCCATCGCAATAGAGCAGCTGGAAGGCAAGCTAAAGCTCAGCCAGAACCGCAGCCTTGAAGATCGGCAAGGCGTACAGCGCGCCTTGGACGGCAGCCCGATCTCTACCGCCCGGGCCTTGGCCGAAGCCATGGCTGGGTCCCGTTGAAATTGCCAGGAGATCCGACCGTGCAAACCCTGGAAATCAAGTCAGTGACCGTAGCAGACCATCATCGATGGTCCCTCTTGTGGCAGGCCTATCAACGGTTCTATGGGGTTACGATTGCTGAAGCGGTCAGCACCATAACCTGGCAGCGCCTGCTCGACCCTGGTGAGCCGATGAATGCGGCGCTGGCCTGGCGCGGCGACACCGCAGTGGGGCTGGTGCATTGGATCTTTCACAGATCCTGCTGGACCATAGAGAACTCTTGCTACCTTCAGGATCTAATCGTGGATGACAAGTACCGAGGCGGTGGCGTTGGCCGTCAGCTGATCGAGCATGTCTATGCCCAAGCCAGGGGCGCCGGTTGTTCCAAGGTTCACTGGCTGACCCATGAAACCAATGCCACCGCCATTGCCTTGTATGAGCAATTGGCCGAGCGGCCGGGCTTCATCCAATACCGAAAACCCCTCTAGGAGCCGTCATGGTTACCCCCGCAATGATCTGGAAACCGGTCAAGGCCCCTGTGGCCCAGACCATCGAAGGGGAATACATCCGCCTCGAAAAGCTGGTGCCAGCGCGCCATAGCGAAGACCTCTGGGAAGTGCTGCAGGGTCCCGCCGCAGACCCTGTGTTCTGGGATTTCCTGCCCTATGGGCCGTTCAACGAGCGCGAGGCCTTCGATATCTGGCTCGACGGTTATGCCATCAGCAATGATCCCCTAGGGTTTTGCGTGGTGGACAAGCACACCGGCAAGGCAGAGGGGTTGCTCAGCCTGATGTCCATCATGCCAGCCCATGGCCGTGTCGAGATCGGCCATGTAGCCTTTGGCGCGCCCATGCAACGTACACCGAAGGGCACCGAGGCCGTCTATCTCTTGGCCCGGCAGGTCTTCGCCGCCGGCTATCGCCGCGTGGAATGGAAATGCGATAACCGCAACGAACGTTCGCGCCGCGCCGCGGCCCGTTTCGGTTTCAGACCCGAAGGCGTCTTCCGCCAGCACATGGTGGTCAAGAACCACAACCGCGATACCGCCTGGTTCGCCATGCTGGATTCGGAATGGCCAGCAATCAAGGATGCCTTCGAGGGCTGGCTGGCCCCGGGCAATTTCCGGGACGGCAAACAGGTCAAGACGCTGGAGCAATTGCGCGGTCATGGCTGAGCTGGTGCTTCGAAGCAGAAAAAAGGGGGCCGAAGCCCCCAGAGGTTAACCAGAGAGGGCGATCAGCCCTCGATCTCGATCAGCACTTCGCCAGGCGTCACACGGTCCCCCTTGGCTACATGGATGGCCTTGATGGTCCCGGCCAAGGGAGCCTGGATTTCCGTTTCCATCTTCATGGCCTCGGTAATCAACACGGCCTGCCCAGGCTTCACCTGCTCGCCTTCCTTGACCAGCACCTCCACGATATTGCCCGGCATGGTGGTACTGACGTCTCCCGGCGCGCTGGCCTGTTTGCGTTTGCCAACACCTGTTCCAACGAACTCGTTCAGTGGCTCGAACACCACTTCCTCAGGCATGCCGTCGATGCTCAGGTAGAAATGCCGCTTGCCTTCGGCTTTCACCCCTACCCCTGTGATATCCACTCGGTAGGTTTCACCGTGTACATCGATCACGAACTCGGTAGGTACGCCTTCGCCCTTGGCGGAGGCCACAGCGCCGGCCTCTGGTACCGGCAGCAGAACCTCAGGCTTGAGGGTCCCTGCGTTGCGCTCCTCCAGGAACTTGCGACCGATATCAGGGAACATTGCAAAGGTGAGCACGTCTTCTTCGCTGCGAGCGACCTCGCCAATGTCAGCACGCAGCTTGGCCATCTCCGGCTTGAGCAGGTCGGCCGGGCGTACATCGATGATGTCCTCGCTACCGATGGCCTGACGACGCAAGGTTTCACTGACCGTACCGGGTGCCTTGCCGTACCTGCCTTGCAAGTAAAGCTTCACCTCATTGGTGATGGTCTTGTAGCGCTCGCCAGCCAGTACGTTGAAGAACGCCTGGGTGCCGACGATCTGCGACGTGGGGGTTACCAAGGGCGGGTAGCCGAGGTCCTGGCGCACGCGGGGTATCTCCGCCAGCACTTCGTTCATGCGATTGAGCGCACCCTGCTCCTTGAGCTGGTTGGCCAGGTTGGAAATCATGCCTCCCGGTACCTGGTTCACCTGCACACGGGTGTCCACGGCGGTGAATTCGCTTTCGAACTGATGGTATTTCTTGCGCACCGCATAGAAATACAAGCCAATTTCCTGCAGCAGTTCCAGGTCCAGGCCGGTGTCGTACTCGGTGCCCTTGAAGGCCGCCACCATGGATTCGGTACCAGGATGGCTCGTTCCCCACGCCAGGCTGGAAATGGCGGTGTCGATATGGTCCGCGCCGTTCTCTACAGCCTTGAGCTGGCACATCGCGGCCAATCCGGACGTGTCGTGGGAATGAATGAACACCGGCACGCTGAGTTCGGCTTTTAGCGCCCGCACCAGTTCGCCTGTAGCGAAGGGTGTCAGCAGGCCGGCCATGTCCTTGATGGCGATGGAATCACAGCCCATGCCCTGCATCTGCCTGGCCTGTTCCACGAATGCAGCCACCGTGTGCACCGGACTGGTGGTATAGGCGATAGTGCCCTGGGCATGCTTGCCGGTGCGCTTTACCGCTTCGATAGCCACTTGTAGGTTGCGGATGTCGTTCATCGCGTCGAAGATGCGGAACACATCGATCCCGTTGCTCGCCGCCCGCTCGACGAAAGCTTGCACCACGTCGTCACTGTAGTGGCGGTAACCCAGCAGGTTCTGCCCTCGCAGCAACATCTGCAAGCGGGTATTGGGCAAGGCGGCGCGTAGTTGGCGCAGGCGCTCCCACGGGTCTTCCTTGAGGAAA
Organism: Pseudomonas massiliensis; assembly: GCF_000826105.1. Taxonomy (GTDB): domain Bacteria; phylum Pseudomonadota; class Gammaproteobacteria; order Pseudomonadales; family Pseudomonadaceae; genus Aquipseudomonas; species Aquipseudomonas massiliensis. Next base: position 438,707 of record NZ_CCYK01000005.1, read on the forward strand.
CGCACACAGGCATCGAAGGCAGCGCCGCCCCACACTTCCAGGGACCAGTAGCCGACTTTGTCCAGCTTGTCGCAGATCGGCAACATGTCCTCGGTACGCATGCGGGTAGCCAGTAGGGACTGATGGGCGTCGCGCAGTACGGTGTCGGTAACGAAGATTTTCTTGGTCATGTCAAAAGCTCCTTTCTAGCTCCAAGCTCGCGGCTACGAGCCCAGGACATCCGCCTGGGACTTAGGGCTTGCCGCTAGCAGCTTGAAGCCGCTGTTCATAGGCCGGCGTGCGCGGCGATGGCGGCGGCAATGGCCAGGACCAGTTCTTCAGGCTTGCGCTTGATGGAGTACTGGGTGAGTTCCGGATGGCTTTCCACGAAGCTGGTGTTGAATTGGCCACTGCGGAATTCCGGGTTACGCAGGATTTCCTGGTAATAGGCCGCCGTGGTCTTCACCCCCTGCACCCGCATGTCATCCAGGGCGCGCAGGCCGCGATCCAGGGCCTCTTCCCAGGTAAGCGCCCAGACCACCAGCTTCAGGCACATGGAGTCGTAGAACGGAGGAATGGTGTAGCCGGTATAGATGGCGGTGTCAGTACGCACCCCTGGGCCGCCCGGCGCGTAATAGCGCGTGATCTTGCCGAAGCTGGGCAGGAAGTTGTTCTTCGGATCTTCGGCGTTGATTCGAAACTGCAGGGCGAAGCCGCGGTGTTGGATGTCCTCCTGTTTGACGGACAGGGGCAACCCCGAGGCGATGCGGATCTGCTCGCGCACGATGTCCAGCCCGGTGATTTCCTCAGTAATGGTGTGTTCCACCTGGACCCGGGTATTCATTTCCATGAAATACACTTCACCTTCGGCGAGCAGAAACTCCACGGTACCGGCGTTCTCGTAACTCACCGCCTTGGCCGCGCGCACCGCCAGGTCACCGATATAGGCCCGTTGCTCTGGCGTGAGCTGAGGGCTTGGCGCAATTTCGATAAGCTTCTGGTTACGGCGCTGAATGGAACAATCGCGCTCGAACAGATGAACGACATTGCCGCTGCTGTCTCCCAGCACCTGGGCTTCGATATGCTTGGGATTGACGATACACTTTTCCAGGAAGACTTCCGCCGAGCCGAACGCTTTGGTGGCTTCGGAGATGACTCGGGGAAATGCTTGCTCCAGCTCTTCACGGCTGTTGCAACGACGAATGCCGCGGCCTCCACCACCAGAGGTGGCCTTGAGCATGACCGGGTAGCCGATACGATCCCCTTCGCTCAAAGCCTCGGCCAGGTCGGCCACGTTCCCGTCAGTGCCGGGGGTAACCGGTACTCCGGCTGCCATCATTGTGCGCCGCGCCTCGGTCTTGTCGCCCATGCGGCGAATGACGTCTGCCGATGGCCCGATGAATTTCACCCCACGCTGCGCGCAGATTTCAGCCAGCTCGGCATTCTCCGAGAGAAAGCCATAGCCGGGATGCAAGGCATCGCAGCCGGTTTCGACGGCCAGGTTCACCAGCTTGCGCGGGTTGAGATAGCCGGCCAAGGGCTCGGCGCCAATGTTGTGCGCTTCGTCCGCTCGCTTTACATGCAAGGCATGACGGTCAGCATCCGAATAGATGGCTACGGAGCGGATACCCATTTCAGCGCAGGCCCGAACGATGCGGACGGCGATCTCGCCCCGATTGGCAATGAGGATCTTTTTTATCACTGGTTCTTCCCTCGTCCATTAGGCTTCGTGGCGCTCTACAGCCTGATCAGGCACCGTGCAAAGGTAACGGGGTCAAGCGATAAACAATAATCAGAGTTTATTGGGCTCAGCATAAGCGATCCCTTATAGTTCAGGCTTTCCAAGGGGCGGAATCGATTATGCGAAAGTCGTTGATGCGTCTTACCCTCAGGCAGCTTCGAGTATTCAACGAAGTCTGCGACTTGCGTTCTTTCAGTCGGGCGGCCGAGGAAATGGCGCTTACGCAACCGGCGGTGAGTTCGCAAGTGCGTCAGCTCGAAGAGGTGATCGGTCAGCCATTGTTCGAATACGTAGGCAAGAAGCTCTATCTCACCGAAGCGGCACAGGCACTGCGCGGTGCCAGTCAGGATATCTTCGGCCGGCTGGAAAGCTTCGACATGCAGCTTTCCGACCTTCAGGGCTCGCTGCAGGGTCAGCTCAAGCTGGCGGTGGAATCCAGCGCCAAGTACTTCGTTCCGCACCTGTTCGCCGCGTTCAAGCGCAAGCACCCGGAAGTCAGCCTGGCACTGAGTGTAGTCAACCGAGCCCAGGCCGTGCGGCGGTTGATCGACAATCGCGATGACCTATTGATCATGTCTCAGGTGCCTCAGGACATGGACCTGGAGTTCCTGCCATTCCTCACCAATGACATCATCGCGGTAGCGCCACCCGAACACCCCCTGTGCGCGGCGGGTGAATTGCGCTTGCAGGCACTGGAACCCTGGCCATTACTGATCAGAGAAGCGGGCTCGGGTACTCGGATGGCATGCGAGGCCTTTCTGAAAGACAAGCGCGCGCACTTCGCTCAAACACTGGAAATCGGTTCGGCCGAAGCCCAGCGCGAGGCGGTGGTCGCAGGCCTTGGGCTGGCCTTGATGAGCCGTCACTCGGTGATCGGGGCGCTGCGCAGCGGCGCATTGCGCGCGCTACCAGTGGCCGAGCTACCTTTGCGCCGCAGCTGGTGCCTGGTGCGCGCCAAGTCGAGGCGGCCGTCGCCGGTCGCGGCGGCCTTCCTCTCATTCATTCGAGAAGAGCGTACCCAGCTCAATAGCCTGGCTGAACGCTTTGCCGAGCATCCGTAAAACCAGGGGCCCAGAACCGCAACTCCGGAAAATCATGAATCTCGGCCATTAGCCTGCGTTCTTCGGTACGGCTCTCGATAGCTCGGCGGAAGGCCATGCGCCGGGCGTCTTCTTCCTGGCGGCGGGTTTTGCCGTTGGACCCTTCATAGGAACGTGCCATGGTCATCATATCCTGGGGCTGGGAGAGGCCCTACGATGCCTTGGTGATATTGCAGTTTTAAAACAGGACGTTTAATAAGCAGTTACGCGTCAGTTCAGGATATTTCCCTTTGGGCCTATTCCATGGCCCTTCTTTCACTCATCCGCCGCCCTGACCGACTTGGGCGACAGGCGAAGGCTGCGCAGGCTGCGCTTGACGCTCTTGAGATGGTTGACCAGCGTCGGGCCGCGAGCCATCGCCACGCCCATGGCAAGCACATCGATGACCACCAGGTGAGCGATACGCGAGGTCAGCGGCGTGTAGATCTCCGTATCCTCATGCACATCGATGGCCAGGTTGACCGTGGAAAGTTCAGCCAAGGGCGTTTGGCTCGGGCATAGGGTGATCAGCGAAGCACCTGTTTCTCGTACCAGGTTGGCCGTGATCAGCAAATCCTTCGAACGTCCCGACTGCGAGATGCAGACCGCTACATCCCCGGGCTGCAGGGTTACCGCGCTCATGGCCTGCATGTGCGGGTCCGAATAGGCGGCAGCGGTAAGCAACAGCCGGAAAAACTTGTGCTGGGCATCCGCGGCTACTGCCCCGGAGGCACCGAAGCCATAGAACTCTACCCGACGAGCCTGGGCCATGGCCGTCACTGCTCGCTGCAAGGCATCGGCATCCAGGCGCTCGCGCACCTCCATCAAGGTATGCAGTGTAGTGTCGAAGATCTTCAGGCTGAAATCGGCGACCGAGTCGTCTTCATGAATGGCGAACTGCCCGAAGCTGGCACCAGCGGCCAGGCTTTGCGCGAGCTTGAGCTTCAGGTCCTGGAAGCCCGTGCAACCAATCGCCCGGCAAAAGCGCACGATGGTTGGCTCGCTGATACCTACGTTGTGCGCCAGGTCCGCCATGGAGCTATGCATCACGGCCGCAGGATCCAGCAGTACATGATCGGCAACCTTCAACTCCGACTTGCGAAGCAGATGGCGGGACTGGGCAATGTGTTGCAGAAGGTTCAAGAGAGTGGACTCGTTGTCGATCGGGCGTACCCGCGGTTTTTTGTAGTTATACTACATGGCTCGGCACAGGCACAGTCAAACAAGGGGTACACCTTCATTGCCACGTACGGCAAGCCAGTGCTGGAAGTCATCGGCGGCGACCGGGCGGCCTACCAGGTAACCTTGCACTTCATCGCAGCCCTGGCCTTGTAGCACTTTCAACTGAACCTGGTTCTCGACGCCTTCAGCGGTGACTTGCAGGCCCAGGCCATGGGCCATGGTAATCACCGCCTGGGTGATGGCCGCATCAGCGCTGCTTTCCCCAAGCTCCTTGATAAAGGCCTGGTCGAGCTTTACGTAGTCCACGGGGAGATGCTTGAGGTAGCTCAATGCCGAATAACCCGTCCCGAAATCATCGATCGCCAGCTTTATCCCCAATGCGCGCAGTTGGGTGAAGGTCGCCTGGATGCCGCTGAGGTTGTCCAGCCATTGGCTCTCTGTCAGTTCCAGTTCCAGTGCCTCAGGCGACAGCCCGCTTTCGGCGAGCACCTGTCGTATGAGCGTGACCAGGTTGCCATAACGCAGTTGATGCCCGGAGAGATTGACTGACATGCGCAGCTCACCGAAACCCTGCCGTTGCCATTCCCTAGCCTGTCGGCAGGCGGTGCGTAATACGAATTCGCCGATCGCAGTGATCAACCCGGTTTCCTCGGCCAATTCTATGAAAGTGTCTGGGCCGATCAGGCCGCGTTGTGGATGGCGCCAGCGGATCAGCGCCTCCACCCCGCCCACTACCTGGCTGCGCAGGTCCAGCTTGGGTTGATAGAAGACTTCCAGCTGGCCAAGCTCCAGCGCGCGACGCAATTGGTGCTCGAGTTGCAGGCGATCATGGGCATGCCCCTGCATATTCTCGGTGAAGAACTGGAACCCGTCGCCGCCCAATCGCTTGGCCTGCTGCCTGGCAATGTCTGCCTGTCCCAGCAACAAGGCCCCCTCCCGGGCCGTATCGGGCAGCATGCTGATACCGATCGAAGCCGTCAGCGTGAGATCGTGCTCATTGAGGTGAAGCGGTGCGCGGATTTTGGTCAGCAGACGCGTGGTCATTCGGATCAGCCCGGAGAGGCTCGTATAGGCATCGAACAGTACCGCGAATTCATCGCCACCCAGTCGGGCGACCGTATCGGCCTCAGGCAACGCGGCGCAGATGCGCTTGGCGATCTGGCGCAAGGCCTGGTCGGCCATATCGTGGCCGAGACTGTCATTGAGCAGTTTGAAACGATCCAGGTCGATATAGAGCAGGGCCAGGCTGCGTCCGTTGTGGCGGGCCCGCTGGCTGGCATCATGCAGGCGCTGGCGGAACAGGCTGCGGTTGCCCAGGCCGGTCAACTCATCATGGTAGGTCAGGTAGTGAAGGCGCTCTTCCGAAGCGCGCCGGGAAGACAGGTCCGAACAGAACACCACGACCCGGCTGAGCACCCCGTGGCCATCGAGAATAGGGCTGACCTGCAACCATTGCGGGTAAAGCTCGCCATTGTGTCGAGCTTCGACCAATTCTCCTTGCCAGCCGCCTCGCTCCAGGAGGGCCTGGTGTACTTGAGGAAATTGGCGCCGCAGGTCGCGGCTGCATGGCAATTCCAGCAGTGCCTGGCCAATGCAGGCAGAACCTGGATACCCAGTGATGCGCGTGAAGGCCTGATTGACGGCCAGTATGGTGAATTCGGGATCGAGCACCACGATGCCTTCGCTCATGGCTTCGAACACAGTGGCAGCCAATCGCTGCTGTTCCTGCTGCTCCTTCACCGCGGTGATGTCACGCCGGGTACCGAGCATGCGCAGCACGCGACCACTAGCCGTGCGCTCCACCGCCCGGCCTCGATCCTCTACCCATAGCCAACGGCCATCACTGTGGCGGATCCGGTACTCGACGCAGTAATCCTCAGTGCGCCCTTTCAGGTGGTCGATCAACCTACGCTTCAGTGCAGGCACGTCGTCCGGATGCAAGCGTGGCCTCAGGTGCTTGAGCAGAACAGGCCTGTCCTGCTGGGCGATGCCGAACAGCCGCTCGAGCTCGGTGTGATGCACTTCGTCCGTTCGCAGGTCCCAGTCCCACATGCCCAGCTCGCTGGCTTCCAATGCCAACGCCAGGCGAGCCTGGCTTTTGCTCAGAGCCTGGTTGGCCTGGTCCAATTGTCGGCTGCGCTGCGCGACACGTTCTTCGAGGGTTGCCTGAACCGCGCGCAGGGCCTGCTCGGCAGCGCTTCGCCGCTCCATCTCTTCGCTCATTTCACTGTTCAGGCGTGAGATCAGCCGTTGCTCCTCGCGCAGGCTCGCGATCAACGCCTGGTTCTGGAAACGCCGAAGCAGGCTACGCTCGATAAGGCGATTGACCTGCCAGGCAACGATGCACAGCGACCCGAGCAGCATGAGCCCCAGCCAGGCCCAACCACGTTGGTGAGGGCCTTCATGGATAAACAGCCAGAGGATGGGCGGCACCAGGCAGGGCAGTACAAAGCTGAGGAAAGCAGTGAAACTGACGGCATAGGCGATGCTGGCCGATAAGGCGGCCGCCCCAAGCAGGCCAAAGATCCAGGCCTGCTGCAAGAAACTCTCGAAAGGCTCCAGCACGATGGCAGCGCCGGCCAGGGTCAGGCCACTGGCCGCCGAGCCCAGCAGGAACATTCGTCGCCACAACGGCGCGGCCTGGCGTTCCGGCATTGAAGAGTCGAAGGCTGCCACCTGGATGACCCGCAAGGCTACCAGCGTCATCAGCCAGCCCAGCCAGACACTGACCAGAACATGATGGCCGGGTGTCCATAGCAGCCAGGAGCAGATGAGACCGGTGAGCAGCATCAACAAGGTAGGCACCAGCGAGCCCTGATATAACAGGCGCGTGCGCTCCACCGCCAGACTGGCGGAAAAATCGGTGTCCAGGACGCCTTGTAAGGGCGCAGACCGCTCAACGGAACGGTATACGAAGGCCATAGGCTTATTCTTGTCAGACCCGTCGGATGCCTTGGCAGCATACACAACTTTCAGGCCATGGCGGCAGTGCTCGGTAACTGGAACCCATCTGGCCGCCGCCCGGTCGTAAGCCGCGTTTGCCGTGGCCTATACCGCCGTCCTAGAATGCGGCCATGCACGATGACCTCTCCTTACTGCTCAATTCCCTCAACGATGCTCAACGCCAGGCGGTCGCCGCCGCGGTTGGGCGTCAGTTGGTCCTGGCGGGCGCCGGCTCTGGCAAAACCCGCGTACTGGTTCACCGCATCGCATGGTTGATGCAGGTGGAACATGCCTCTGCGCATTCCCTGTTGGCGGTGACCTTCACCAACAAGGCCGCGGCGGAGATGCGTCACCGCATCGAACAGCTCATTGGGGCCAGCCCCGCCGGCATGTGGGTCGGGACCTTCCACGGCCTGGCACATCGCCTCCTGCGCGCTCACTGGCAGGAAGCCAGGCTCAAGCAGAGCTTCCAGATTCTCGATGGGGACGACCAGCAGCGGCTGGTCAAGCGAGTGATCCGCGAGCTTGGCCTGGATGAGCAACGCTGGCCGGCCCGCCAGGCGCAGTGGTTCATCAATGGGCAGAAAGACGAAGGCCTTCGTCCGCAGCATATCCAGCCCAATGGCGACCTCTTCCTGGCAACGATGCGTAGTATCTACGAAGCCTACGAGGCCGCCTGCGAGCGTGCGGGGGTGATCGACTTCTCCGAGCTTCTGTTGCGCGCGCTGGACCTCTGGCGTGACCACCCCAGCCTGCTGGAACACTACCAGCGGCGTTTCCGTCATGTGCTGGTCGACGAATTCCAGGATACCAACGCCGTTCAGTACGCCTGGCTGCGGCTGCTGGCCAAGGGCGGACAGAGTCTGATGGTGGTGGGCGACGATGACCAGTCCATCTATGGCTGGCGCGGCGCGCGCATCGAAAACATTCGCCAGTACACCACTGACTTCCCGGACGCCGAGCTTATCCGCCTGGAGCAGAACTACCGCTCTACCGCCGGCATCCTCAATGCCGCCAACGCATTGATCGCCAATAACAGCGGCCGACTGGGAAAGGAACTCTGGACCGAAGGCGGCGATGGCGAGCCGATCAGCCTGTATGCGGCCTATAACGAGCACGACGAAGCCCGTTACGTGGTGGAAACCATCGAGAGCGCGCTCAAGACTGGCCTGGCGCGCAGCGAGATCGCCATTCTTTACCGTTCCAACGCCCAATCGCGGGTCTTGGAAGAAGCCTTGCTGCGCGAACGCATTCCCTATCGGATCTATGGCGGGCAGCGCTTCTTCGAGCGTGCCGAAATCAAGAACGCCATGGCCTACCTGCGACTCCTGGATGGGCGGGCCAACGATGCCGCGCTTGAGCGGGTCATCAATGTCCCGCCACGAGGCATTGGCGAAAAAACCGTGGAAGCCATCCGCGCGCATTCCCGCCAGGCCCAGGTTTCCATGTGGGAAGCGATTCGCCAATTGGTGGCGAACAAAGGCGTGACGGGACGAGCGGCCAACGCGCTCCAGGCATTCATGGACCTCATCGAGGACCTGGCGGCCCGCACCGAAACCATGCCCTTGCATGTGATGACCCAGACGGTCATCGAGCATTCGGGGCTGATCGTTTACCACCAGGAAGAAAAAGGCGAAAAAGGCCAGGCCCGGGTAGAAAACCTCGAGGAACTGGTCAGCGCCGCGCGCAACTTCGAAAACGGCGACGGAGAAGAAGACCTCAGCCCTCTGGCCGCTTTCCTGGGACACGCCTCGCTGGAGGCCGGCGACACCCAGGCCGAGGAGCACGAAGACAGCATCCAGCTGATGACGCTGCATAGCGCAAAGGGTCTGGAATTCCCCTATGTGTTCCTGGTGGGGCTCGAAGAAGGGTTGTTCCCCCACAAGATGAGCCTGGAAGAACCTGGCCGGCTCGAGGAAGAAAGGCGCCTGGCTTACGTCGGCATTACCCGAGCCATGCAGCAGCTGGTGATGACTTATGCCGAGACGCGACGCCTGTACGGGAGCGAAACCTATAACAAGGTCTCTCGCTTCGTGCGGGAAATCCCTGCGAACCTGCTCAAGGAAGTACGTCTTTCCAACAGCGTGAGCCGGCCATTCGGTGCGCCTGCCAAGCCTAATATCGGCAATATCTTCGGTCAGGCCGGTATTCCCGACACGGTGTTCAACCTTGGCCAGCGCGTTCAGCACGCGGTGTTCGGCGAAGGGGTGATCCTCAACTTCGAAGGCGCAGGTGCCCAGGCTCGGGTACAGGTCAACTTCGAAGAAGGCAGTAAGTGGCTGATGCTTGGCTACGCCAAGCTGGTTCCGCTGGACTGACACTACGGCTTATCAAGGAAACTTCCTACAGCTAAAAGCCTCAGTCCCTACATGGGCAGGTTAGCTGCTGTAGGAAATTTCCGTAAAAGCCGGAAACACTCTCTCGCTAGCTATGCCCCCTACTGGCGTGCAACATGGCCAGTGCTACGTCCATTAGACATGGGAATGCCTTCATGCAACGTTTTCTAAGCATCGCCATGGCGCTTTGTCTCAGCCTCACGCTGAGCCTGGATGCCAATGCCGCCAAACGCTTTGGCGGTGGTAAATCGTTAGGCGCGGCGCCGACACACCAGACCCGCCAGGCCGCCCCCTCTCAACCAGCCGCCACCACCCCGGCACAGCCCGGTCGCGCACCCGGCGCGCCTAGCGGTGCTTCCCGCTGGCTTGGCCCGCTCGCCGGTATAGCCGCAGGCGGCCTGCTGGCCTCCATGTTCATGGGCGATGGCTTCGAGGGCTTCCAGTTCCTGGACTTCCTGCTGCTGGCCCTGGTTGCCTTCGTGATCTTCCGCTTCATCTCTTCTCGTCGCCGCAAGCAGCAGCCGCAGATGGCGATGGCGGGGCATCCGGCCTACCAGCGTGAGGCCTACCAGGCACCTCAAGCCCAGTCGCCCTTTGGCGCGGGTGCGGCCACTCAGGCGCGCCCTGTCATCCAGGCACCGGCGTGGTTCAATGAACAGAGCTTCCTGGCCGCGGCACGTGAGCACTTCATGACCCTGCAGCAGCATTGGGATGCCAACGAGATGGACAAGATCTCCGAGTATGTCACTCCGCAGATGTTGCAATTCCTGCGTCAGGAACGGGCATCCTTGGGCGACGGCTACCAGTCCACCTATATCGATAACCTGTCCGTGCAACTGGATGGCGTCGATGATCGCTCTGATCGCACCATCGCGACCCTGACCTTTACCGGTGTTTCCAAGGATTCCCGCTTCGATAAAGGCGAAGCCTTCAGCGAGAGCTGGAACATGGAACGCCAGCAGGGCGAGAACCAGCCTTGGCTGATTGCCGGTATCCGTCAGAACGGTTGAAACAAGCGTGGTACGCCACTCGGCACCAAAACCCCGGATATTCTCATCCGGGGTTTTGCTTTTCAGGCTATGAATTAGAATCTCTTGAGCAACTCCGCTCAACGTGTCGAAGCCATAGGTCTGTCATCGTGGAAGAAGTCATCGAACAACTCCGGGAAGCCAACGAACCCGTCCCTGTCCCGCTAGAGCTACCCGACGAGGACCTTCTGGTCGAAATCGAGGAACAGCTGTTCATCAACATTCCTTTTGTATTCAAGGAATTCCTCCTTACCGTGAGCGACGTGGTATATGGCAGCCTGGAGCCTGTAACCGTTACAGACCCGCAGTCTCATACCTATCTCCCGGAAGTCGCCGCGAATGCCTGGGACGCTGGCGTTCCACGCGACCTCATTCCGCTGTGCCAGGATGGCGAAGATTATTACTGCGTCGAAGAGGACGGCACTGTCGTCCTCTGGAGCGGTGATGAAGAGCTGGTTACCGAAGACAGCTGGGAATCCGTATGGCATTGGGCAAGGGACGTGTGGCTGGAAAGCTGAACGCCCCTCGTGGACGCTTCAATGCCCGCTAGGGCTGTCCAGAGTCTCCATCAGGGCTGCCTGCATGCGGGCATGGATGCGAATCAGCCAGCGCCAGAACAAGATAGCGAAGATCGACACTGCCAGCGCAACCACTATCAACATTTCCCGGGTAGGCAAAATACTGGCCGAGAGCGCGGCAAGCAGTAAAAGGACCAGACCCAGGAATATGACCGGTATGACCTGGGCCATGATCCCTCTCACCCGATCGGTATGCCGCCCCGCCAACTGAGGCCTTACGCCTGCCTCGGCAAGCAACAGGGATAATGCCCCCAGCTTTCGATAGGCGGCCACCAGGAACGGCATGGACAGGATGAGGGCCGCGGCGCAGAGCACCCCTTTCTGACCCTCATCCCCCGTTATCCAAGGTGACAACCATTGCCCGATAGGGCCGGCGAAGTGGGCCAAACTCAGGAAGATAGCAACGACAAGCGCCAGGTTGACTCCCACATGCATCAGAATGCGGCGCACCATGGCCGCCAGGGCTGCCCGCTCACCTTCAAGACGGATACCCCGCAGCCACTCACCATAGGTACCGAATACCCGTGCCAGCGGCATGGGCACCCAGCGCGCCAAGTGCAAGGCGAAGGGGTCGGCCCAGCGAATCAGATAGGGGGTAAGCAAGGTGGTAATGGCCGATACCGCCACGGCCACTGGATAAAGGAAGTCGCTGGTCACCTGCAGGGTCATGCCCAAGGCGGCTATGATGAAGGAGAATTCGCCGATCTGGGACAAGCCCATGCCAACGCGCAGAGATGTTCGTCCATCATTGCCGGCCAGGAAGGCGCCGAGGCTGCAGGAGACGACTTTGCCGATCACCACGGCCGCGGTGATCGCCAGGATAGGGCCGGCGTATTCTACCAGTACCTTGGGCTCGATCATCAGCCCGATAGCCACGAAGAAAATGGCGCTGAAGGTATCTCTCAGCGGCTCGACCAGTCGCTCGATCTTTCGCAACTGAGCGGATTCGGCCATGATCGCGCCGATGAGAAACGCCCCCAATACCATGCTGTAGCCCAGCTTGACCACCAGCAGGCAAAAGCCGAAACACAGGCCCAGCACAACGACGAGCAGCATTTCATCGCTATTGGCCTTGGCGACGTAGCCAAGCAAGCGAGGCACCAGCAGGATGCCTACCACTAGGGCCACGACCATGAACAGGCCTAGTTTGCCGACCGTGGCCGCCACTTCTCCAGAACTGACGGTGCCACTGACGGCAATACCGGAGAGCAAGGCAATGATGCCGATGCCCAGAATGTCTTCAACGATCAACACTCCGAAGATCAACTGGGCAAAGCGCTGATGTTTCATGTTGAGATCATTCAGAGCCTTCACGATGATGGTGGTGGAAGAAATGGCCAGGATTGCCCCCAGGAACAGTGCATCCATGGTGCCCCAGCCAAAGGCATGGCCGATTTCATAACCCACCCAGACCATCAGGGTAATTTCCAGTAGGGCAGCTACGAAGGCCGTGGCGCCAACCTTGAAGAGTTTGCGCAGGCTGAATTCCAGCCCCAGGGAGAACATCAGGAACACCACCCCCAGTTCTGCCAGGGTCTTGATGGTTTCCTCGTCATGGATGAAGCCGAACGGCGGCGTGTGCGGGCCGATAATGAACCCGGCGGCGATATAGCCCAACACGACCGGCTGCTTCAAGCGATGGAAGATAACCGTTACGATGCCGGCGACCAGCATGATGACTGCCAGGTCTTGTATAAAGGCAATGGCGTGCACTGCGGCCTCCTTCAGATGTTAAATAGGCCTTACCCTAACATCCGTGGGAAAGGGTTCCGGTCTTCGGCAATATGCCGAAATGAAGTAGTAGTAGGAAATCGCTGAAATAGCGGTACCGGTGACGTAGCCCACGGCAGTTGCGTCAGCAGTATTCACCCAAGCGGCGGCGCGAGATCGCCTTCCTGAATTTCACACCGTGAGCCTTCTTATGGAACCTGGAAACGCCCAGTTGACGATGACCGTCCTGATGACCCCGGATATGGCCAACTTTTCCGGCAATGTTCACGGCGGCACGCTGCTGAAGTATCTGGACGAAGTGGCTTATGCCTGCGCCAGCCGCTACGCAGGCCGCTATGTGGTCACTCTGTCAGTGGATCAGGTGATCTTCCGCGAACCTATTCATGTGGGCGAGCTGGTTACCTTCCTGGCATCGGTGAACTACACCGGCAATACATCCATGGAGGTAGGCATCAAGGTGGTAACCGAAAACATCCAGCAACGTAGCGTTCGGCACACCAACAGCTGCTTCTTCACCATGGTAGCCATGGATGACAACCGCCGCGCGGTGCCAGTACCACCGCGCACGCCCCAGACCAGCGAGGAAAAGCGCCGCTTCGCGCAGGGCAAACAACGGCGGCAGATTCGCCAGGAGCTGGAGCAGCGATACCAGGAGCTCAAGGCGGACGGTATCTGAAGCTGACCGCCGCCGCGTGAGGTCAATGCGTCAAGGGGGTCGCCTGAAAGGTTACTCGTGGATGGGCAATACGATCCTGGGCACGTACCAGCTGTAGCTCGTAGCTGGCACAAGCCTGGGTTTCCAGCATGACCTCATGTACCGCGGCGGCCGTGAACTCGAAGGCAGCCACTGGGCTGTCGCCCAGAAGCAGACGGGAGAGAAACAGCCCGGATGTCAGGTCCCCTACACCAACGGGCTGGCGGGGAAAGGCAAGCAACGGACGGCGCAGGTGCCAGGTGTGCGTAGGGGTCGCGAGCAGCATCTCGAAGTCGCTCGCCTGCTTGGCACGGTAAGCCAGGTGCTTGACCATGACCATACCCGGCCCACGGTCGAGTAGGCTCCGGGCCATCTGCACGCACTCTTCGAGGGTATCGGCCGTGCGGCCGGTAAAGGTATTGAGCTCCAGCTGGTTCGGGCACAGCAGGTCTGCCCTGGGCAACGCCTCGGTCAGTAGGAAGTCGGTGACTTCGGGCGCTACCACGCAGCCTTTTTCGGCATGCCCCATTACCGGGTCGCATAGGTACAGTGCGCGAGGATTGGCCGACTTCACTGCCGCCACTGCCTGCATGATCGCCTCGCCCTGGTCTGCGCTGCCCAGATAGCCGCTCAGTACCGCATCGCAATTACCCAGCTCGCCGATAGCCCCGATACCCTCGACCAGTTGAGGAATCTGCCTTGCCGGCAGCACGTCGCCTTTCCAGTGGCCATACTGGGTATGGTTGGAGAACTGAACGGTATTGAGAGGCCAGACGTTGACGCCAAGCCGTTGCATGGCAAAAACCGCCGCGCTGTTACCCGCATGGCCGAAGACCACATGAGATTGGATGGCGAGCAGATGAGGGGTGCGTTTCATTGAGGATTCCGGCGCATCAAAGGCTGATTCAGATGTCTAATATTGCGTGAAAAGCGCGCTGTACGACAGACCGGGCAGGCAGTTAAGCTGCATGAGTCCTGATGGAGCCTTCGTCGATGTTGACCCTCGAAAATCTTGCCGTATTGCTGGTCGTGGCTTGTGCTGGGGCTTGGTTCTGGCATAACCATGGGCTGCGGGAAAAAGCCTTGGCGAAGGTGCGTAGCCATTGCAATCAACTGGACCTGGACTTGCTCGACGACAACGTCGCTTTCAAGCGATTCGCATTCGTACGGGACGCCAAGGGGCGCAAGCGTTTTGCTCGCATCTATGGTTTCGAATTTACCGTCACTGGCGAGCAGCGCCACCCAGGGACCATCACCCAATTCGGGCCGCATTCGGCACAGATTGAATTGGCCCCCTATCCATTCGAGATCAAGAAGCAACCCAGCGCGGAAATCATTGAACTCGCCGAATGGCGTCAGACTCACAAACGCACCCGGCCGTGATCCTTACCCTAGGCAACGGGCCCACTGTGCATCGAGGTCGGCTTGGTCCTGAGGTTGGTCGAAGATCAATTCAAGCCGGCTGTCTCGGCGCCACTCAGTGGGTTGCCATGCATAAGGTTGTCCAGGCAGTAGATTGGCCGAGTACCACCCTTGCTCGGTATGCAAGATCATCTTCGCGCGGATCCAGGGTAGCCGTTGCAGCATCGCTTCTATGTTCTGCCGTATCACCCGCTGCGCCGGTTGCAATCGCCAGCCTCGGCTCCAATGCCCAGGTGCGTCAATCGAAGGAACAGCAACCAGGCGTTTGCCTGGCTGGCCCGGCTGGCCCGGCCCATGAGCTCTGGTAGAAACCAATGCCTCCTCGGGTAACGCGCCTTGGCTGACCCAATAACCTGTATGCCCCAGGCTTAGCTCTATTTCGCCACGAGCATGTACTGGTACTTGGTCCGCTTTGTTGATGACAAGTACATGTCGGCCCATCAACAATGGCCTCACCCTGGAAAGAGATGAATCGGCGCGCCTCGCCAGTTGCAAAGCATCCACCACGACAATGGGTGGTTGTATGTTCAATACCCGTTCCCAGGGTGGCAAGCGCAGCTGATCTAACAAAGGCATGGGGTGGCCCAAGCCGGAAAGCTCGATCAGTAGATGGGTCGGCTTCCGAGCGCGGATCAATCGAGCAAGCGCGGCAGTGAAAGGCGCGCCATTCACGCAACAAACACAGCCTCCCGCGATTTCGACCACTGAGCTACCATCGTCTGCGCCCAGGAGCGCGGCATCCAGCCCGATATCGCCGAATTCATTGACCAGCACTGCCCAGCGCTGGCCAGGTGAATGCTGTTTAAGCAGATGCCTGGCCAAGGTGGTTTTGCCTGCGCCTAGCGGGCCAGCCAGTACATACGTAAGGATATTTTCAAACATGCCGGATATATGCCGCGCCCTGAGGATAGCTATCATCGTCCTATGTTCGGGTCAGCATCTGCAAGCCCGTGCAGAGGCTTGCCTCATCCACAGCCAGGGAGATCGGCTGGATGTGAAGGTTTGCCAACAGAACCGAACCATTCCCGCAGAGTTGTTCCATGATGGCTTCTGCCGCCCTGCCCTTAAGGATCAGAAGACGGAAGTCGCCTACATGGCTCAATGCCCCTCGGGGGCATTTGGGGTATGCCAAGGCGCGCGAGTCGATAACCTGCCTTACGAGCAAGACATACA
This sequence comes from Pseudomonas massiliensis, assembly GCF_000826105.1. Classification (GTDB taxonomy): domain Bacteria; phylum Pseudomonadota; class Gammaproteobacteria; order Pseudomonadales; family Pseudomonadaceae; genus Aquipseudomonas; species Aquipseudomonas massiliensis. The sequence goes on from NZ_CCYK01000005.1 coordinate 454,593, forward strand.
CTACTACGGCATCGCCAGCGATACCCGCTACTTGAAACCCTTCTGTGAAAACCGGAGCCAAGGACGCTGGGAAAAGCCCTGATGTTCCACGTGGAACTATTGACGCGGCTTGACACTGCCACATTCAGCGCCTAACCACAGGGCACGAGTATTCATGCTACCTTTCTGTGTAACACCGGAGGTGTTGAAGGTGCCGGCGACTTGGGTAGTGAATTCCCGATCACTCAGAAAGGTAGCCTGTCCCGCGCCTTGGGCTTTAGGGCAGGTAAAAGAAAACTTCCAAATATTGCCATTGCGTTCAGTGATGCGCTGAGTGCATCCGGATTGAGGGTCTTGCAGCGGTATATCGTCGGTACGTACCTGTTCCGGAGTCAGGCATGAGCGAATGCCATTGCCACCCACCGTTATGCCTTGCTTGGCCAGGACCTGTTCCATCATGGCTCGCTGTTCCGGGGGCAGATTACGCAACTGGCCCAGCATGACTTGCAAGTCCGGCAAGGGCTTGCCTTCCACTTCCATCTGGCTGGTAGTCAGCTCCCAAAGGCCGGGGCGAAGCATCTGGGCATGAGCGGATACCGCTCCACCAAGCGCCGCGAGCATCAGAACAATCGAGGTACCTTTCATATTCGACTCCTTGTTGGCTTTGCTTGGACGCTGCGCTTAGCCAGACGTTGCAGCGAACCGCTTGCACATTTGCCGCTGCGCGTAGTCATAGAGTGAACCCCGCCAGGATGCATAGGCAATGCATGGATACTCATAGCGCAGCGTTCTTCGGTTACGTACTTGGTCTCATTCATACTGTAGGGGCCGTCGCGGCCATTCATGCGCTTCTGACGGTGCGTACGGCCCAAGGTGCAATTGCCTGGGCCATGTCGCTGTTCTTCATCCCCTACCTAACCTTGTTGCCCTACCTGGTATTCGGTCGAAGCACCTTCGACGAATACATCGAAGCCAGACGCCAAGCCAACCGGGAGATGCAGGACGCGATCGCTCACCTCAACTGGCGCCCGTGGGTAGACGAGGCCCTCGCGGCCAAGGCATCAAGCGCCTACTCGCGCTTGCGTGCCCTACCCCGTCTGGGTCGCATGCCTTGCCTGGCAAATAATAATGTAGGCCTGTTGATAAACGGCGAAGCGACCTTCGAAAGAATATTCGAAGCGATCCGTGGCGCCGAGCGGGTCATCCTGATCCAGTTCTTCATCATCCACGACGACCTGATCGGGCGGAGGATGCAGGCTGCGCTCCTGGAAAAGGCTGGACAAGGGGTCAGCGTTCGCCTGCTGTTCGATCGTATCGGCAGCCATGCGCTATCCCGCCGGTATGTGGACACCCTGAAACGCGGTGGCGTACAGGTTCATGCTTTCTCTGCCGGGCGGGCCGGCTTGAATCGCTTCCAGGTAAACTTCCGCAACCATCGAAAGATCGTCGTAGTCGATGGCAAGATCGCCTTCCTGGGTGGGCATAACGTAGGCGACGAGTACCTGGGGGACCTTCCACCGCTAAGCCCATGGCGAGATACCCATGTCTGGGTCACAGGCCCGGCAGTAGCCTGCTTGCAGGAGAGCTTTGCCGAAGACTGGTTCTGGGCGGCGAGAGAGCTGCCGCCGCTGCTATTGCCAGACACATACCCTGACGAGGGTGCGCTCTGCCAGGTTTTGGCCACGGGCCCAGCGGATGCTCAGGAAACCTGCGCACTGTTCTTCATCGAGGCGATCAACAGCGCGGAACATCGTCTCTGGATCACCACCCCCTACTTCATACCCGATGAGGCCGTGTTCGCGGCATTGCGCCTGGCGGTACTGCGCAAGGTGGACGTGCGCATTCTCATACCTTCACGGCCAGACCATCGCGTCGTCTACGCAGCTTCAAGTCTCTATGCCAGCGAGGCAGTACGGGCCGGTATTCGCATCTTCCGTTACCAGCCAGGCTTCCTTCATCAGAAAGTGGTGCTTGTGGATAACGAAATCAGCGCCATCGGCAGCGCGAACATGGACAACCGCTCTTTCCGCCTCAACTTCGAAGTGATGTTGCTGACCATCGACGAAGGCTTCGCCAGCCAAGTCAGCGACATGCTGGAACAGGATTTCGCTCTCGCCAAGGAACTCACCGTGGCCGATAGCAAGAAAACCCACCGTGTATTGAAACTGGGCATGCGCATCGCTCGGCTTATTTCCCCAGTTCTCTAAAAACCTGCTCGGATTCCTACGTAGGTTTAGGAACGGCCCGACAGCCAACGCCAGGCACAAGCGTTGTAATTCCCAACTCGTTCAAGCAAGTGAGCACGACATGGGAAAAGCAACCTTTTGGGAAACCCTCGATGCAACAGACCTGGCGACTGCACGCAGTACATTGACCATCAACCATCCTTCCGCAGGCGTGGGACTGATGAATCTGCTGGAGCTCGTGGAACACCGAATCGAGCACGAAGATACCCGGACGATCCACAGCCTGACGTTCATCAGCGGCAAGCAGTTACGCATAGTAGCGCACGAGCGCTGCGTGACCGTGGAAGGGGAACGGATCAGCTTTCATCCGAGCGAGGTGTACCCCTTCCACACGCTATTGAGTGATCCGTAGGGTTACGCGAATGGCGCTACGTACGCGCAGCGCCAGTCGGTGGGCAGGATCAAGCGCCTTCTTTTACCTGCTTGCCCACGGATGCCCTACTCCACTGTCACCGACTTGGCCAGGTTCCGTGGCTGATCAACGTCAGTACCCTTCAATACTGCCACGTAGTAGGAGAGTAACTGCAGCGGCACGGTGTAAAGGATGGGCGCGAGGGCATCGATCACATGGGGCATGGCCACCACTGTGGTGCCCGGGCCGTTGCTTAGCTGGGCTTCTACATCAGCGAAGACCACGAGCTCCCCGCCCCGGGCACGTACTTCCTGAAGATTGGACTTCAGCTTTTCCAGCAGCTCATTATTCGGCGCGACTGTTACCACCGGCATATCTGCATCCACCAGCGCCAAGGGGCCATGCTTGAGTTCGCCGGCCGGGTAAGCTTCGGCGTGGATATAGGAGATCTCCTTGAGCTTGAGCGCCCCTTCCATGGCCACAGGGAACTGTGCACCGCGCCCGAGGAAAAGCGTATGGTGTTTCTCGGCAAAAAGCTGAGCGACCTTCTCGACGGTAGCGTCCATCGCCAGGGCTTCACCCAGGCGCACGGGCAGGCGCCGCAACTCTTCCACCAAGCGCGCTTCCATGCCCTCTTCCAGGCCGCCCTTGACCTGCCCCAGGGCCAGAGTCAACAGCATCAGGCCGACCAGCTGGGTTGTGAACGCCTTGGTGGAAGCTACCCCAATTTCCGGCCCAGCCTGGGTAAGCAACGTCAGGTCGGATTCCCGCACCAGTGAGCTGATACCCACGTTGCACAGCGCCAGGCTGCCAGCGAAGCCGAGGGCCTTGGCATAGCGCAGCGCAGCAAGGGTGTCCGCCGTTTCACCGGATTGCGAGATGGTGACGAACAAGGTGTCGGTGGGTACTACCACCTTGCGATAACGAAACTCACTGGCCACCTCGACCTGGCAGGGAATGCCGGCAAGCCCTTCTAGCCAATACCGGGCGACCATGCCGGCGTGGTAGCTGGTGCCACAGGCGACGATCTGCACGTTGCGCACGCGCTCGAAGAGGGACCTTGCCTTGGGCCCAAAGGCCTCCACCAGCACCTGACCTTCACCGAGCCGGCCTTCGAGGGTACGTTGCACGACCTTGGGCTGCTCATGGATTTCCTTGAGCATGAAGTGACGGTACTCGCCTTTGTCCGCCGCCTCGGCGCCTTCGTGGTATTGCACCGTCTCACGCTGCACCGGCTGCCCTTCGCGAGTCCAGATCTTCACACCGTCCTGACGGATCTCGGCAATGTCACCCTCCTCCAGGTATTTGAATCGGTCGGTGACCTGGCGCAGGGCCAGTTGATCCGAGGCCAGGAAGTTTTCTCCAAGGCCCAGGCCGACCACCAAAGGGCTGCCGCTGCGAGCCGCCACGAGGCGGTCTGGTTGGGTCAGGGAAACCGCTGCAAGGCCGTAGGCTCCATGCAACTGGGCAACGGTCAAGCGAAGCGCGTCAATCAGGTCGGGTTGACTCTGCAGCTCCCAATGCAGCAGGTGGGCGATGACCTCGGTATCGGTCTGTGACTCGAACTGATAACCCCGGGCTTGCAACTGCACGCGCAGCGGCTCGTGGTTCTCAATGATCCCGTTGTGTACAACCGCCAGGCCATTGGAAAAATGCGGGTGTGCGTTCGGTTCAGTGGGCGCGCCATGGGTTGCCCAGCGAGTATGGGCGATACCCAGCCGGCCGGTGAGCGGCTTGGCTTGCAAGGAAGCTTCCAGCTCACTGACTTTGCCGGTGCGGCGACACCGCTCCAAGGCCCCCGCTGCTGTGACGAGAGCGACGCCGGCACTGTCGTAGCCCCGGTACTCCAGACGCTTCAAGCCTTCGATCAAGATCGGCGTCACGTTACGTTCAGCGATGGCGCCTACGATTCCGCACATGGTTTGCTACTCCTGGCTAGGGGCGGCGCAGATCAGCCGGACTCCGCGCGCCTGAATGTGCTCGCGAGCCTCGAGGGGCAGGCGATCATCAGTAATAAGGGTATGAACGCTGCTCCAAGGCAGCTCGAGGTTTGGAATGCGACGGCCGAGCTTGTCAGCTTCAGCCAGTACTATTACCTCACGCGCGACCTCGGCCATCACTCGGCTCAGGCCCAGCAATTCATTGAACGTGGTGGTGCCACGCTCCAGGTCCAGACCGTCGGCGCCAATGAACAACTGGTCGAAGTCATACGAGCGCAGCACCTGTTCGGCCACCTGTCCTTGGAAGGATTCAGAATGCGGGTCCCAGGTACCTCCGGTCATCAGCAATACCGGTTCAGGCTCAAGCTCGCGCAGAGCCGTCGCCACCTGCAACGAGTTGGTCATCACCACCAGACCGGGCTGGCGGCCGAGATGTGGGATCATGGCAGCAGTGGTACTGCCGCTGTCGATGATGATTCGCGCATGCTCCTTGATTCGGCCCACGGCTGCCTTGGCAATGGCTTGCTTATGAACCGAAACTTTCTGGCCCGGATCGACAATCAATTCCTGTGGCACCGGCACTGCGCCGCCATAGCGACGCAGCAGCAGCCCGTTGCTCTCCAAGGCTGCCAAGTCCTTGCGGACCGTGACTTCCGATGTCTGGAAATGCCGCGCGAGCGCCTCCACGGTGACCTCGCCCTGCTCATTGAGCAAGGCGAGGATAGCGTGGCGGCGTTGAGGCGTATTGCGTTTCGTCATTGCGCTCGTATCTTTCGATTCGAAAGTTAATGCGCGCATTCAAAACTTTTAGGCCTTGGCTGTCAAGCGCAACTCGGCCGTTAGGTCGTTTTCTTGCGAGGGCGGGTCCAGCCTTCAACGTTGCGCTGTCGTGCCCGCGCTACGGCCAGTTGTTCAGCAGGCACGTCGCTGGTAATGGTGGAACCAGCCGCCGTAGTGGCGCCGTCGCCAATTGAAACGGGAGCAACCAACGCATTGTTGGAACCGATGAACACATCCTCGCCCAAGGTGGTGCGGCTCTTGTTGGCACCATCGTAGTTGCAAGTGATGGTACCCGCGCCTATGTTGGTACGCGCACCTATGCTGGCATCCCCCAGGTAGCTCAAATGCCCGGCCTTGGCCCCAGGCCCCATATGAGCGTTCTTGAGTTCGACGAAGTTGCCCACATGCGCCCTCGCTTCCAGTACGGTACCAGGACGCAGCCGCGCGAAGGGCCCCGCGTCGGCAGCCTCCCCTACTATCACGCCTTCGAGGTGGGTGAACGGCTTGATGACGGCTCCTTGCCTGAGAGTCGAATCACGTATTACCACATTGGCGCCTATCTGGACGCTGTCCTCGATGACAACTCGCCCTTCCAGTACCACGTTGACGTCGATCAGCACATCCCGGCCGGTTGTCACCTCTCCCCGGACATCGAGGCGAGCTGGATCACGCAGGGTCACGCCGGCGGTCATCAGTCTTTCGGCTTCGCGACGCTGGTAATAGCGCTCGAGCTCCGCCAACTGGCGTCGGTCGTTGGCGCCCTGTACTTCCATCGGCTCTTCTGCTGTTTGAGTAGCCACGGTAAGCCCATCCGCCACGGCCATGGCAATGATGTCTGTCAGGTAGTATTCCCCTTGTGCGTTCTGGTTGGACAACCGTCCCATCCACCCAGCCAGGCGGGCGGTAGGCATGGCCAGAATGCCGGTATTGCCTTCGGTAATACGCCGTTGCGCTTCACTGGCGTCCTTGTGTTCAACGATGCCTGTCACCTTTCCATTACCGTCGCGGGTGATCCGCCCGTAGCCGGTAGGATCTGCCAGTTCGACAGTCAACAGTGCTACCTGGTCTTCATTGACCAAGGTCAAGAGCGCCTGCAGGGTAGCTGGCTGGATAAGCGGTACATCACCATAGAGGATGAGCGTAATCGTGGAATCCAGGCCAGGCTGAGCCTGTGCTACCGCATGGCCTGTACCCAGCTGTTGCGCCTGAATCACGAACTGGATGTCTTCGGCGGCGAACGCTTGCTGCACCTGTTCGGCACCATGGCCAATCACGACGTGGATGCCACTCGGCTCGAGTTGGCGGGCGCTGTGGATAACATGCCCCAGCATTGAGCGGCCAGCGACCGGGTGCAGGACCTTGGGCAGCGCGGAGCGCATGCGTGTGCCCTGGCCTGCGGCGAGGATAACGATATCAAGAGACATGGAAGGCCTGACAGCGAAAAAAGAAAAAGGGTAGCCGAGGCTACCCTTTTACTCAATCGCGCAGGAGGACCGAGGAGTTATCCACCGTACTTCTTGCGGATCTGCTGCACGGTACGCAGTTGGGCAGCGGCTTCGGCCAGACGCGCTGCGGCAGCGCTGTAGTCGAAGTCCGAGCCCTTTTCGTTCAGCGCCTGCTCGGCCGCTTTCACGGCCGCCTGGGCGGAGGCTTCATCGAGGTCGGCGGCGCGCTGCACGGTATCGGCCAAGACCTTTACCACGTTCGGCTGCACTTCGAGGAAACCACCCGAGATGTAGAACACCTCGGCTTCGCCACCTTGCTTGATCAAGCGGATCGGACCTGGCTTCAGGTCCGTCAGCAATGGCGCGTGGCCTGGAGCGATACCGAGATCACCCAGGTTACCGTGCGCGATCACCATCTCTACCAGGCCGGAGAAGATCTCCCCTTCCGCGCTGACGATATCGCAATGGACAGTCATAGCCATCTACTTGCCTCAACCTGAAAGCGCCCGTTGCCGGGCGCCGGGATTACAGTTTCTTGGCCTTCTCGATCGCTTCTTCGATGCTGCCGACCATGTAGAACGCCTGCTCTGGCAGGTGGTCGTAGTCACCGTTGAGGATGCCTTTGAAGCCCGCGATGGTGTCTTTCAGGGAAACGTATTTGCCTGGAGCACCGGTGAAGACTTCGGCCACGAAGAACGGCTGGGACAGGAAGCGCTGGATTTTCCGCGCACGGGACACCAGCTGCTTGTCGCTTTCCGACAGCTCGTCCATACCCAGGATGGCGATGATGTCTTTCAGCTCTTTGTAACGCTGCAGCACATACTGCACGCCACGAGCGGTGTCGTAGTGTTCCTGGCCGATCACCAGTGGATCCAGCTGGCGAGAGGTGGAGTCCAGCGGGTCTACCGCGGGATAGATACCCAGCGAAGCGATGTCACGGGACAGTACCACGGTCGCATCCAGGTGGGCGAAGGTGGTAGCTGGCGACGGGTCGGTCAAGTCGTCCGCGGGCACGTATACGGCCTGGATCGAGGTGATCGAACCCTGCTTGGTGGAGGTGATGCGCTCTTGCAGAACGCCCATCTCTTCGGCCAGGGTCGGCTGGTAACCTACCGCGGAAGGCATACGGCCCAGCAGTGCGGATACTTCGGTACCGGCCAGGGTGTAACGATAGATGTTGTCGACGAACAGCAGTACGTCGTTACCTTCGTCACGGAATTTCTCGGCCATGGTCAGGCCGGTCAGGGCAACGCGCAGGCGGTTTCCTGGTGGCTCGTTCATCTGGCCGTAGACCAGCGCTACCTTGTCCAGAACGTTGGAGTCTTTCATCTCGTGGTAGAAGTCGTTCCCTTCACGGGTACGCTCGCCCACACCGGCGAACACGGAGTAACCGCTGTGCTCGATGGCGATGTTACGGATGAGTTCCATCATGTTCACGGTCTTGCCCACGCCGGCGCCGCCGAACAGGCCAACCTTGCCACCCTTGGCGAACGGGCACACCAGGTCGATTACCTTGATGCCGGTTTCGAGCAGTTCGTTGCCGCCAGCCTGGTCAGCGAACGATGGAGCCGCGCGGTGGATGGTCCAGCGCTCTTCTTCGCCGATCGGGCCGGCTTCGTCGATGGGGTTGCCCAGCACGTCCATGATGCGGCCCAGGGTAGCCTTACCCACGGGTACCGCGATGGCCGCGTTGGTGTCGATCACGTCCAGGCCACGCTTGAGGCCTTCGGTCGAACCCATCGCAATGGTACGCACCACGCCATCGCCCAGCTGCTGCTGGACTTCCAGGGTGGTTTCAGCGCCTTGAACCTTCAGGGCGTTGTAGATGCTCGGCACGCTGTCACGTGGGAATTCCACGTCGATCACGGCGCCGATGATTTGAACGATACGTCCGCTACTCATAGCTGGATCCTCTGAATATTTGAACCGTTAAACCGCGGCAGCGCCGCCGACGATTTCCGAGATCTCTTGGGTGATCGCAGCCTGACGCGCCTTGTTGTAGACCAGCTGCAATTCGCTGATCAGGTCACCGGCGTTGTCGGTGGCGTTCTTCATGGCGATCATCCGCGCCGCTTGCTCAGAAGCGTTGTTCTCCACTACCGCCTGGTAGACCTGCGACTCCACGTAACGCACCATCAAGCCGTCCAGCAGCTCCTTGGCGTCGGGTTCGTACAGGTAGTCCCAGTGGTGCTTGAGCGCTTGATCCGGGGTTGCAACCAACGGTACCAACTGCTCTACCACGGGCTTTTGCACCATGGTGTTGACGAACTTGTTGGACGCTACGCACAGACGGTCGATACGGCCTTCGAGGTAGGCATCCAGCATCACCTTGACGCTGCCGATCAAGTCGTTGATCGACGGTTCTTCGCCCAGGTGGCTGATGGCGGCGACGACGTTGCCACCGAAGCTACGGAAGAACGAAGCGCCTTTGCTGCCGACCACGCAGAGGTCGATTTCCACACCATTGGCGCGGTTGGCAGCCATGTCCTTGACCAGGGCCTTGAACAGGTTGGTGTTCAAGCCGCCACACAGACCACGGTCGCTGCTCACCACTACATAACCGACGCGCTTGACGGCGCGCTCGACCATGAAGGGATGACGGTATTCGGGGTTGGCGTTGGCCAGATGCCCGATTACCTGGCGGATGTGGTCCGCGTAGGGACGGCTCGCAGCCATGCGCAGTTGTGCCTTGCGCATCTTGCTGACCGCCACTTTTTCCATGGCGCTGGTAATTTTTTGCGTGCTTTTGATGCTCGCAATCTTGCCGCGAATCTCTTTTGCGCCTGCCATGTCTCACCTATCAGGTTAGCAAGCGGGGGCCGAAGCCCCCGCTGCGGCTTACCAGGTCTGGGTGGCCTTGAACTTCTCGATACCCGCCTTGATACCGGCGTCGATCTCGTCGTTGAAGTCGCCCTTCACGTTGATCTTCGCCATCAGGTCGGCGTGATCGCGGTTGAAGTAAGCAATCAGCGCCTGCTCGAAGCTTCCGATCTTGTCGATTTCGACGTCGGTCAGGAAGCCACGCTCGGCCGCGTACAGCGACAGGGACATCTCGGCGATGGACATTGGCGCGTATTGCTTCTGCTTCATCAGCTCGGTAACGCGCTGACCATGCTCCAGCTGCTTGCGGGTCGCTTCGTCCAGGTCGGAAGCGAACTGCGCGAACGCAGCCAGTTCACGGTACTGGGCCAGCGCGGTACGGATACCACCGGACAGCTTCTTGATGATCTTCGTCTGAGCGGCGCCACCTACACGGGATACCGAAACACCGGCGTTGACCGCCGGACGGATGCCCGAGTTGAACATGCCCGATTCCAGGAAGATCTGACCATCGGTGATGGAAATCACGTTGGTTGGTACGAACGCCGAAACGTCACCGGCCTGGGTCTCGATCAACGGCAGCGCGGTCAAGGAACCGGTCTTGCCGGTGACAGCGCCGTTGGTGAACTTCTCTACATATTCCTCGGACACGCGGGAAGCGCGCTCCAGCAGGCGGGAGTGGAGATAGAACACGTCGCCTGGGTACGCTTCGCGTCCTGGCGGACGGCGCAGCAGCAGGGAGATCTGGCGGTAGGCCACGGCCTGCTTGGACAGGTCATCGTACACGATCAGCGCGTCTTCACCGCGGTCGCGGAAGTACTCGCCCATGGTGCAGCCCGAGTACGGCGCCAGGTATTGCAGGGCTGCCGATTCGGACGCCGAGGCGGCGACGATGATGGTGTTGGCCAGCGCGCCGTGCTCTTCGAGCTTGCGGACGATGTTGGCGATGGTGGACTGCTTCTGGCCGATAGCCACATACACACAGAAGACACCGCTGTTCTTCTGGTTGATGATGGCGTCGATGGCCATGGCGGTCTTGCCGATCTGGCGGTCACCGATGATCAGCTCACGCTGGCCACGGCCTACCGGGATCATGGCGTCGACGGCCTTGTAGCCAGTCTGCAGAGGCTGGTCTACCGATTTACGCCAGATTACGCCAGGCGCGACTTTCTCGACCGCGTCGGTTTCGGTGTGGCCCAGTGGACCCTTGCCGTCTACCGGGTTGCCCAGCGCGTCCACGACGCGACCGAGCAGGGCCTTGCCCACTGGCACTTCGAGGATACGGCCGGTGCACTTGGCGCTCATGCCCTCGGCGAGGGTGTTGTAGGCACCCAGCACGACGGCGCCGACGGAGTCCTGCTCCAGGTTCAGCGCCATACCGAAGACGCCACCTGGGAACTCGATCATTTCGCCGTACATGACGTCGGTCAGACCATGGATCCGCACGATACCGTCAGAAACGCTGACGACGGTACCTTCGTTGCGGGCCTGAGAGGTGACATCGAGTTGTTCGATGCGCCCCTTGATGATTTCGCTAATTTCGGAAGGATTGAGTTGCTGCATTGCTCTGCTGCCCCTTCAAACTCAAGATTTCAGTGCTTCGGCCAGTTGCGCGATCTTCCCGCGCACCGAGCCATCGATTACCAGGTCACCGGCGCGGATGACGACACCACCGATCAGGCTGGCATCCTCCGCAACGTGCAGTCGCACTTCCCGGCCGAGCCGTGCACTGAGAACCTTGGCGAGTTTGTCTTGCTGTTCTTGGTTCAATGCGAAGGCACTGGTGACTTCCGCATCCACGGATCTTTCCTGTTCGGCCTTGTACAGGTCGAACAGCGCCGAGATCTCCGGCAATAGCTGGAGACGCTCGTTTTCCGCGGCCACGTGAATGAAATTACGTACCTGTGCATCGAACTTGTCACCGCACACTTGGATAAAGGCGGCGGCCTTTTCTGCGCTCGTCAGTCGCGGGGCCTTGAGCAGTCGCTGCATGGTGTCGTCTTGCGACACCGCTGCAGCCAGGCCGAGCATGGCTGACCAATTGGCCAGTTGCTGGTGGGCCTGCGCATGCTCGAAGGCCGCCTTAGCGTAAGGTCGGGCCAACGTGGTCAGTTCTGCCATGATCGCCCTCGCTTAAATTTCAGCAGCCAGTTTGTTTACCAGCTCTGCGTGCGCGTTCTGATCAACGGAAGACCCGAGGATCTTCTCGGCGCCAGTGACAGCCAGCAGGCCCACTTGGGCACGCAGGGCGTCCTTGGCACTGTTGAGTTCCTGCTCGATCTCAGCCGAAGCCTGCGCCTTCACGCGCTCAGCCTCGAGACGAGCCTGTTCACGGGCTTCGTCAACGATCTGCGCACCGCGCTTCTTGGCCTGCTCGATGATCTCGGCTGCCTGGGCCTTGGCTTCGCGCAGTTGTTGACCCGCTTTGTCTTGGGCCAATTCCAGGTCGCGAGCAGCACGGCTGGCAGCATCCAGGCCATCAGCGATCTTCTTCTGGCGTTCCTGCAGAGCCGCGATGACCGGAGGCCATACGCACTTCATGCAGAACCACACGAAAATGAAGAACGCAACGGACTGGCCTATCAGGGTTGCATTAATGTTCACGCCAACACCTCGCTCGTTCTTTGTACATCACACCCACTCACTCGGGAGTGAGTGATCAGCCAGCGATCTGACCAACGAAGGGGTTCGCGAAGGTGAAGAACAGAGCGATACCAACACCGATCATGGTGACGGCGTCGAGCAGACCAGCGACGATGAACATCTTGACTTGCAGCATGGGAACCATTTCTGGCTGGCGAGCAGCACCTTCCAGGAACTTGCCGCCCAGCAGGCCGAAGCCGATAGCGGTACCCAGTGCGCCCAGGCCGATCAGCAGAGCAACAGCGATAGCGGTCAGACCAACTACAGTTTCCATCTTTCCTCCCGACTTTTACGTCGTATTGGTTAGGTTTTCTTAGGTTTAAAGCGGTAAAGCAAGTATTCACAGAGCCGTCACGGCACAGGCGCCGGGTTGCGGCTCTCTTCCCCAATGGCCGCTAGGCCACCGGGAAAGACTAAGACGCGCCAGACGAGCCTTAATGGTTATCTTCGTGTGCCATCGACAGGTAGACGATGGTAAGCATCATGAAGATGAAAGCCTGCAGCGTGATGATCAGGATGTGGAACACCGCCCACGCCCATTGCAACGCAACCCCTAGGCCACTGAGCCAGAGCAGGCCGCTGCCGAACATCACGGCGATCAGGATGAACACCAGCTCGCCGGCGTACATGTTGCCGAACAGCCGGAGCGCCAGGGAGATCGGTTTGGCGATCAGGGTCACGAACTCGAGCAGGAAGTTGACCGGGATGAGCAGGATCTGCACGGCCATGTTCTTGCTGCTGAAGGGGTGCAGGGTCAGTTCGCCGATGAAACCGCCAAGGCCCTTGACCTTGATGCTATAGAAAATGATCAGCGCGAAGACCGAAAACGCCATGCCGAGCGTAGCGTTCGGGTCCGTGGTGGGCACGGCGCGGAACGGGATCTCATGGTCGCCGGTCAGCTTGGCGGCGATCTGTGGAATCCAGTCCACGGGGATCAGGTCAATGGCGTTCATCAGGAACACCCAGGCGAAGATGGTCAGCGCTAGGGGAGCGATGACCGCGCTGCGACCATGGAAGCTGTCCTTCACGCTGCCGTCGACGAACTCGACGAGCACTTCGACGAAGTTCTGCAGACGGCCTGGCTGGCCGGATGTCGCCTTGCGCGCCGCCAGGCGGAACAGCAGGACAAAGATCAGGCCCAGGGCAACGGACCAGCCGAGGGTGTCGACGTGGAAAGCCCAGAAGCCCATGGCCTTGGCTTCCGCGGCGCTGTGGGCGAAGCCCCAGCTACCGTCAGCGAGCTTGCCGAAGGTCAGGTTCTGAAGGTGGTGCTGTATATAGCCCGAAGCGGTTTCTGCTGCCATGGTTGCCTCAAACGCCCTAAGGTCTCGAAAATCTTGTTCTCATGAGCAAGGGTGCGAACCAATTGACCACCTGGGTCAAGAAGAACACGCCGAACAGCGCCAGCGGCGCCAGTGGCTTTACCCCTACGAACGCCAGTGCGAACAGCACTGCCGTCAAAATCAGTTTGCCCGCCTCGCCGGCGTAGAAAGACCGGACGATGGCTTGTGCCGCTCGGGCGCCGCTGAAGCGGAACGCCTTCATGGCGAAATAAACATTTGGCAACCAGCCAATCAGACCCCCACACAAGCCTGAATACCCGCTGGTCGGACCCTGCCACTGCCAGAGCACCAGGGCAGCGACCAGAAGCGTGACCAATTGCGCAACGAGGACGGGGAAAACCACCCAACGATGGAAGGGCAAGCGGTTTGGCGTGCGGGTTTCCATCAACATGACTCCTCGGTGTCGGCCTGCCGTACATCGACGACTTGGCATAGAATGTGCCGACAAAATGCGCGCAGAGTATAGGGGCGGTTCAGCCCCTGTTCAACTGCCAGCGAGGCTTTTCCGACTGTTCACCCCAAACTCAATTGTTTCAGCGAATGTGGGCAAGAACGCCTTGCAGTTCATCCAGGGAGTTGTAGCGGATCACCAGCTGCCCCTTGCCCTTCTGACCATGGCGTATCTGTACCGCGGAGCCCAGCCGCTCTGCCAGGCGCTGTTCCAGACGAGCAATGTCCGGGTCCATGCGGGTGGGTTCCTGGGGTGCCTGCGGAGCGCTCAGCCATTGGCGTACCAGTGCCTCGGTCTGGCGCACGGTCAGCCCACGTGCGACAACATGTCGCGCCCCTTCGAGCTGTCGCGCCTCCGGTAAGCCCAGCAGCGCCCGAGCGTGGCCCATTTCCAGATCCCCATGCGCGAGCATGGTCTTGATACCTTCCGGCAGGGTGATCAGCCGCATCAGGTTGGTCACCGTGGCACGAGACTTACCCACAGCCTCCGCCACCTGCTGTTGCGTCAACTGGAATTCCTGTTGCAGTCGTTGCAAAGCGATCGCTTCTTCCAACGGATTCAGGTCTTCGCGCTGGATGTTCTCGATCAAGGCCATGGCAATGGCGGCTTCGTCCGGCACTTCACGGACCATGGCGGGAATACGCTCCAGTCCGGCCTGCTGGCTGGCGCGCCAGCGACGCTCGCCCGCGATGATCTCGTAGCGCTCGTTACCGATCGGGCGAACCACGATGGGCTGCATGAGGCCCTGGCTGCGGATAGACTGAGCCAGCTCTTCCAGGGCCTGGGGATCCATGTCACGCCGCGGCTGATACTTGCCCCGCTGGATGACGTCCAGAGGCAGGTGCTGCAATTCCTTTGGGTCGACTTTTTCAGCCTGCGCTTCCAGCGCGGACGCCGTCGGCCCGCTCAGCAGTGCATCGAGGCCTCGGCCAAGCCCTCGTTTCTTCACAGCCATTGCTATTCCTTAAACCGCGGCAGCGGTACGAGCCTTTCGGCGTTGACGGCGAACCATTTCATTGGCCAGTTCCAGATACGCCAGCGCACCCCTGGACTGCTTGTCATACGCCAAGGCTGGCATGCCGAAGCTTGGGGCTTCAGCGAGGCGGATGTTGCGTGGGATTACGGTATCGTACAGCTGTTCACCGAAGTGGGCCTTGAGCTGCGCCGACACGTCGTTGATCAGGCTCAGCCTGGGGTCGTACATGGTGCGTAGAAGGCCTTCGATCTTCAGTTGTGGATTGATCGCAGCGCCGATTCGCTTGATGTTGTCCACAAGGTCGCTGAGCCCCTCGAGCGCGAAGTATTCGCACTGCATGGGGATGATCACGCCGTCGGCTGCCACCAGGGCATTGAGGGTCAGCATCGAAAGCGACGGCGGACAGTCGATCAGAATGAAGTCGTAGTTTTCCCGGATAGGCGCCAGGGCATTGCGCAGGCGACTTTCCTTCATCTGCATTTCCAGCAGGTTAACCTCGGCCGCAGTCAGGTCCCGGTTCGCCGGAAGCAACTGATAACCGCCGTGTTCTGAAAATTGCATGGCTTCGCCGAGGTCGCACTCACCGATGAGCAGGTCGTAGACTGAACGCTCCAGCGCATGTTTATCCACACCGCTGCCCATGGTGGCGTTGCCCTGCGGATCGAGGTCGATCAGGAGCACTCGCCGTTTGGTGGCAACCAGTGAAGCCGCGAGGTTGATACAGGTCGTGGTTTTGCCGACCCCACCCTTCTGGTTCGCGATCGCGAATACCTTAGCCATTGTCGCTCGTGTTCCCCGTCATGCCTTGCGGCGCAGTATCAGTAAATGCCTTTGGCCCTGGCAACCAGGCACGGCCAGAGCATGCGCGCTATCCACTTCAAAGTCAGCAGGCAATGCTACCAGTTCTTCCGTCGGGTGCAGCCCTTTCATGGCCAGCCACTGGCTGGCGGGCTCGCCCAGATGGCGGGTCCAGTTGGCGAAGTCCTCCAGGCTACTGAAGGCCCGGGAAACGATCCCTTCATACGGTTGGGTCGGCTGATGGGCTTCGACCCGGCTGTGGACCACTTCCAGGTTCTGCAGTTTGAGTTCAAGCTTTACCTGGGTCTGGAAGCGCGTCTTCTTGCCGTTGCTGTCGAGCGTGGTGATACGTTTTTCCGGAAACATGATAGCCAGGGGGATGCCTGGCATGCCTCCTCCGCTACCGACATCCAGCCAACGTTCAGCCTGACCGATATAGGGAACAACGCTCAGGCTGTCGAGCAGATGACGAGAGACCATTTCGTCCGGATCGCGAACAGCGGTGAGGTTGTAGGCTTTGTTCCACTTGATCAACAAGGCCAGATAGGCCAGCAGCTGTTCCTCTTGCTCTTGCGTAAGTGCCAGGCCAAGGGCCTGAGCACCTGTGGACAACTCGTGACGCTGGTGGTCCGTAATGGAAACGCTCAAGCGCTGTGCTCCATTTCCCGCGCGGCGCCGCGCTTCTTCAGATGAACCATCAACAGGGAGATGGCTGCAGGGGTCACGCCAGGTATGCGGGAAGCCTGACCGAGGGTTTCCGGCCTGGCTTGGCTGAGCTTGGCCTGGATCTCCTTCGATAGGCCGGAGATGCCAGGATAATCGATATCCACAGGCAACTTGATATTCTCGCTGGCCCTGAGACGCGTGATCTCTTCTTGCTGACGCTCGATGTAACCGGCGTACTTCACTTTGATTTCGACCTGCTCAGCGACCTGTGGATCAATTTCCGGGGCGCCGGTCAATGCGGTAAGCCCGGCATAATCGATTTCAGGTCTGCTCAAGAGGCTAAGCAGGTTGTACTCATGAGCCAGGGGGGTGCCGTAATGCTCGGCCACCGCCTGACCCGCGACCGTACCCGGCCGTACCCAAGTGGATTTGAGGCGCTGCTCCTCCCGCTCGATGGCTTCGCGCTTGGTACAGAACACTGCCCAACGGGCATCGTCAACCAGACCCAGTCGGCGACCGGTCTCGGTAAGCCGCAGGTCGGCATTGTCCTCCCGCAGAATCAACCGATATTCGGCCCGGGACGTGAACATCCGATAGGGTTCCTGGGTGCCCAGTGTGATCAGGTCATCCACAAGCACGCCGATGTAGGCTTCATCACGGCGCGGACACCACGTGTCCTGCCCTTTGGCTCTCAATGCGGCGTTGGTCCCTGCGAGCAAGCCTTGCGCGCCTGCCTCTTCGTAACCGGTGGTGCCATTGATCTGGCCCGCGAAGAACAGGCCGGCGATCGCTTTGGTTTCCAGGCTGTACTTCAAGTCCCGCGGGTCGAAGTAGTCGTATTCGATGGCATAGCCCGGACGCATGATATGGGCGTTTTCCATCCCGCGGATGGACCGTACGATCTGCAGCTGCACATCGAAGGGCAGCGAGGTGGAAATTCCGTTGGGGTAAAGCTCGTGGGTGGTCAGGCCTTCCGGCTCGATGAACACCTGGTGGCTGTCCTTGTCGGCGAAGCGGTGGATCTTGTCCTCGATCGAAGGGCAGTAACGCGGCCCCACACCTTCGATCACACCTGAGTACATGGGCGAACGATCAAGGTTCGCGGCAATGATCTCATGGGTGCGCGCGTTGGTATGGGTTATCCAGCAACTGACCTGGCGCGGATGCATCTGTGCATTGCCCATGAAGGACATGACGGGAATAGGCGTATCCCCAGGCTGCTCGGTCATGACCAAGAAATCCACAGACTTGCCATCGATGCGCGGAGGCGTGCCGGTCTTCAGACGGCCGATGCGAAGCGGTAGTTCACGCAGGCGCTTGGCCAAGGCAATGGAGGGTGGATCTCCTGCCCGCCCGCCTGAATAACTGTCCAGCCCGATGTGGATAAGACCACCCAGGAAGGTACCGGCAGTCAATACCACTGAGTCGGCAAGGAAACGAAGACCCATTTGAGTCACCACGCCCCGTACTTCATCCGCTTCGACGATCAGGTCATCACAGGCCTGCTGGAATATCCACAGGTTGGGCTGGTTCTCAAGGATATCGCGCACCGCGGCCTTGTATAACACCCGATCCGCTTGCGCACGGGTAGCACGCACGGCGGGGCCCTTGCGGTTATTCAAGACTCGGAACTGTATACCGCCTTTGTCCGTAGCCAGGGCCATGGCACCGCCGAGCGCATCGATTTCCTTGACCAGATGGCTTTTGCCGATGCCACCAATGGCCGGATTGCAGCTCATCTGGCCAAGGGTTTCCACGTTGTGCGTGAGCAACAGGGTTTTCGCGCCCATACGCGCCGAAGCCAGTGCCGCTTCGGTACCTGCATGGCCTCCGCCGATGACGATCACTTCAAAACGGGAAGGGAAATCCACCACGCACCTCGTGCCTGTTCATATGGGTAATTGGGATAGCTGCGCAGTATAGGGAATTTGACCTGTGGAAAGAAACCGCCTGTGCAAAAAATAGCCAGGTGTAGACAAACGGTGCCAACAGAAACATAAAAGAAGAGAAATTTATAAAAGCTTTGTTTTTATGTTTATTCTTAGGGCGTCGACCTTCTGTGGATAAAGCCTTGAAGGCCATATTCCACGGGCCCTAGCGAAATGTGGAAAACTGTCGATAGCTAGGCTTGGGGGCTTTTGATAAGCCTGAATACCCTGTGGGTAGATATCGTTTTATCCACAAAGGGTCGTTACGGACAGTTTATGACGCCTGTTATCAAGAGGGCTCTGTAAGGGTTATACACAGTGCTCGTTTGTAATGGGCGAAAAAAAACCGGCTGCAGAAGCCGGTTCTTGGAGGGAGCGGAATCACTTTCCGATGCAGAAGCTTGTGAATATCCGTCCAAGCAGGTCATCCGAGGTAAAGGCACCGGTGATTTCTCCCAAGGCATGCTGAGCCATTCGCAGGTCTTCAGCCAAAAGCTCGCCAGCGGCTGCGCTCACCAGCTGATCGCGCCCATGGTCGAGGTACTGCTGGGCTTGGCGCAGCGCATCGAGATGACGTCTGCGGGCGCTGAAGTGGCCTTCGGCGGTGTGTTCGTAACCCATGACAGTCTTGAGGTGACCGCGAAGCAGCTGTAACCCTTCCTGACTGTCCAGCGCGCTCAGGGTCAAGGTAGCCTCGCCACTGGGAGCTACCTCCAGGCCGATCGACTCGCCCGAGAGGTCCGCCTTGTTGCGTACCAGGGTGATTTTGTTACGCGGTGGCGCTACATCCATGAACTCCGGCCAGAGGCTATGGGGATCCGAGGCCTCGGAGCTGCTCGAATCAACTACCAGCAGGATGCGATCGGCCGACTCGATGGCCCGCACTGCCCTTTCCACGCCGATGCGTTCCACGATATCTCCCGTATCCCGCAGCCCAGCGGTATCGATGACGTGCAGTGGCATACCGTCAATGTGGATATGTTCCTTGAGCACGTCCCGGGTGGTTCCTGCGACGCTCGTGACAATCGCCGCCTCACGCCCCGCTAACAGATTCAAAAGGCTGGACTTGCCGGCATTGGGACGCCCGGCGATTACCAGAGTCATGCCCTCGCGGATGAGGGCACCTTGGTCCGCTTCGCGCTGTACTTCGCTCAAGGCATTGCGCAAGGCATCGAGGCGTGACAGTACGAGCCCGTCCGCTAGAAAGTCGATTTCTTCTTCAGGAAAGTCGATGGCCGCCTCGACATAGATTCGCAGTTGAACCAACCCTTCGGTCAATGCCTCGACCCGCTTGGAAAACGCGCCCTGGAGCGAGCGAACCGCATTGCGCGCTGCTTGCTCGGAGCTGGCCTCGATCAGGTCAGCGATGGCTTCGGCCTGGGCCAGGTCGAGCTTGTCGTTGAGAAAGGCGCGCTCACTGAACTCACCTGGGCGAGCAAGGCGGCACCCGAGCGCCACGCAGCGGCGTAGGAGCATGTCGAGCACCACTGGCCCACCATGGCCATGCAGTTCCAAAACATCTTCGCCAGTGAACGAATTAGGACCTGGGAAGAACAATGCCAGGCCCTCGTCCAGGTGCGTGCCATCCTCATCGTGGAAGGGCCCGTGATGCGCATATCGAGGCTGTAGCTCGCGGTGGGTGATGGCAGTGGCCAACTGCCGTGCCGTTGGCCCGGACACGCGTACGATTCCTACGCCTCCCCGCCCTTGGGCGGTGGCGATAGCGGCAATGGTGTCTTTGGAAAGGTTCATGAGTTATCCACTGTCCAGTAATGCAAACGCCCCTATGAAGGGGCGTTGGCAAAGCAAGTGTAGCGGGTCAGTTCGCCGCGCTGGCGTTGGCGCGCTCAATGTTCCGGGTAATGAACCACTGCTGCAGGATCGACAACGTGTTGTTGGTGATCCAGTACAGCACGAGGCCCGCCGGGAACCAAAGGAAGAAGAAGGTGAAGACGATCGGCATCAGCTTCATGACCTTGGCCTGCATCGGATCAGGCGGAGCCGGGTTCAGGCGCTGCTGAATGAACATGGTGGCACCCATGATGATCGGCAGGATGAAGAACGGGTCCTTGATCGACAGGTCCGTGATCCAGAACATCCAGGGTGCCTGGCGCATTTCAACGCTTTCGAGCAGTACCCAGTACAAGGCCAGGAAGACTGGCATCTGCACGACGATGGGCAAGCAACCGCCCAGCGGGTTGATCTTCTCTTTCTTGTACAGCTCCATCATCGCCTGGGACATCTTCTGGCGATCGTCGCCAAACTGCTCTTTCAAAGCAGCGAGGCGGGGTGCCACTGCGCGCATGCGAGCCATGGACTTGTAGCTGGCTGCCGACAGAGGGAAGAAGAGCAGCTTGATCAGTACGGTGAGGCAGATGATCGACCAGCCCCAGTTACCCAGCAGACTGTGGATATGTTTCAGCAGCCAGAAGATTGGCTGAGCGATGAACCAGAGGAATCCATAGTCTACGGTCAGTTCCAGGCCTGGGGACAAAGCCTTCAGCTTGTCCTGAACCTTGGGGCCCGCATACAAGGTGGCGCCGGTTTCCGCTTTGCCACCAGGCGCGACCGTCATGGTTGGCCCGGTGAAACCAACGATGTAGTTACCCTGGCTGTCCTTGCGAGTCATGACATTGTTGCTGTCATCCTTGCCAGGAACCCAGGCTGTCACGAAGTAATGCTGGAGCCAGGCGACCCAACCACCCTGCACGGTCTCCTTGAACTGACCCTTGTCGACGTCCTTCATGGCCACCTTCTTGTAGGGCTCTGAAGGTGTCCACAGGGCGGCGCCCAGGTAGGTCGCGGTACCGGTTGCCGTGCTGGACGAAGGATCGGAACTGGCGTCGCGCTTGAGCTGAGCGAACAGGTTACCCACCCAGGCCTGGTTGCTCTGGTTGTCGATCAGGTAGCTGACCTTCAGGTCATACTCGCCCCGTTGGAAACTGAAGCGCTTGATGTAATTGACCCCGCCCTGGCTATAGGAAAGGTCGACCACCAGCTCGTTCTGCCCATCCGCCAGTTGATAAGTCGGCTTTGACGTACTGTACACAGGACGGCCGGCAGGCTGCACGTCTGGACCATTGGCGCCGGTCAGGCCACTTTGGGCCAGGTAAACGCGCTCACCGCCGTTATCGAACAACTGGAATGGAATTTCCGGATGGTCTTGACGCCGAGGATATTTTGGCAGCGTCAGTTGAACGATGTCTCCGCCCTTCGGATCGATGGCCAGGTCGAGCACATCCGTACGGACGCGGACAAGTTCCTGGGTAGCGGGAGCGCTCGGGGTCATGGTCGTCACCGCGGGTGCAGCGGTGTCAGGCACATCCGAAGTAGTGGCATTGTTGCCAGGCGCTTGCGGCAGATCCGAAGGGATAGTTCCCTGGGTCGCGACGCTCTGGGTTGGCAATGCAGCCTGCCCGTAATCCTGGTTCCACTTCAGGACCAGAACGTAGGCCACGACCGCCAGGGCACCCATCAGGATCGTACGTTTTATATCCATGATTACTCGGCTATCGAATTATTACGAAGGGTGGACACGGGCGGGACGGGATCGAAACCGCCTGCATTCCAGGGATGGCAACGCCCAATCCGGCGGAGGCTCAGCCAGCTTCCACGCCAGACGCCGTGTTGGCTGATGGCTTCGTGGGCATAGCAGGAACAACTGGGATAGAAACGGCAGTGGCTGGCCATCAGGGGGCTAATGGCATAGCGGTAAAACTGGATCGGAAGGAGGACCAGTTTACGCATCTTGGCTTTGCTATTCCTTGGTGTCGGGCTGGACTGCTGGTCTCGTCTTTGCCAGACGTTTCCAGAGCTTGGCGAAATGCTGATGCAACTCGGGGTTGTCGACATCACCCAGCCCCTTTCGGGCCACGATGACTATGTCCCAACCAGCCAATGCAGCCTGGTTGTGGCGAAAGGATTCGCGAATCACGCGTTTGATGCGGTTGCGCTGCACCGACAACTTGACACTTTTCTTGCCGATCACCAGCCCGAGGCGTGGATGATCGAGCTGGTTATCCCTGGCAAGGATCAGAAGACTCTTCCCCGGAACCTTGCCGGTCGGGGAGTCAAAGACTGCCTTGAATTGCTTCGGAACGAGCAGTCGCTTGTCCCGGCTGAAGTCCTGACTCACCTACCTGTGCCGGCAAATCAGACAGCCAGACGCTTACGGCCCTTGGCGCGACGACGCGACAGGACGGCGCGGCCGTTCTTGGTAGCCATGCGAGCACGGAAACCGTGAGTGCGAGCGCGCTTGATGGTGCTGGGTTGGAAAGTACGTTTCATGGAAGGTTACCTGGTTGGTCGGCTGGGCCCCAATGGCCCGGTTTTCAAGAGACCGGCGATTCTAGTGAAAGCCTGGGCTTAGGTCAATTTCCGACCAACCTTTCCTTACCTATAGCCGACATCTGGAGGGACAAGAGGCCATGGCCACATCACAAATAAAAAAAGAGACGTATAAAAAGCTTTCTTGAAAAACTTATAAAGCTTGAGCGAGCCACCTCCTGTGGATAACCTAACATGGACCAGTAATTCCGGGCTACTGAAGCTCCTGAAAAGTTGTCCACAAACCTGGGGCTTCCTGTTTTTTATGTGGATAAAAACTGTGCACAAGATCCCGTCTTTTCCACAGGCAGGTTATCCACATGCTTTAGCGACTGACTGTGCACTGGGCTCCTTGGAAGTTTTCCACAAGGCTCAAGGCAGGGTTTGAATACGACAAACGGATGACTTATCCCCTTTTGAACGGGACGCCCTAGCACCGCCTGCCGGTCTGATGTGGATAACTCCCGCTCCGATGGGTACAATGCTCAACGAACATTTGCCCTCTGGGCTCATCAATTTCTGGGGATTCCTGTGTCAGTGGAAATCTGGCAGCAGTGCGTGGAAATGCTCCGCGAGGAACTGCCTGCTCAACTGTTCAATACCTGGATACGTCCGCTTCAGGTCGAAGCGGAAGGCGACGAGTTGCGCATCTACGCTCCGAACCGTTTCGTCCTTGACTGGGTGAACGAAAAATACCTAGGCCGTCTCCTCGAACTCATGGGGGAACGGTTGGACGGGGCAGTGCCAGCGATTTCACTGCTCATCGGTAGCCGTCGTAGTTCTGCGCCGCGGGCTGCGCCCAGCGCACCCTTGCCTGCCGCTGCTTCCCAGGTTGTGTCGCCTTCTCAGGCGCCTGCTCCGGCCACGATGTCGCCCGCTGCGCCTGTCCCTGTTGTCGAGGCGTCTGAACCCGAGCCTTCTCGTGACAGCTTTGATGCCATGTCTGCCCCTGTGCCGGCACGTGGAGAAGCTCGCACCGTTCAAGTCGAGGGAGCGCTCAAGCACACCAGTTATTTGAACCGGACCTTTACCTTCGAAAATTTCGTCGAAGGCAAGTCCAACCAACTGGCTCGTGCCGCTGCCTGGCAGGTCGCCGATAACCCCAAGCATGGGTATAACCCGCTCTTCCTTTATGGGGGGGTAGGCCTGGGTAAAACGCACCTCATGCATGCGGTGGGCAATCATCTGCTCAAGAAGAATCCGAACGCGAAAGTGGTATACCTGCATTCGGAGCGTTTCGTGGCGGATATGGTCAAGGCTCTTCAGCTCAATGCGATCAACGAGTTCAAGCGTTTCTACCGCTCTGTGGACGCACTGCTGATCGACGACATCCAGTTCTTTGCCCGGAAAGAGCGGTCGCAGGAGGAGTTTTTCCACACCTTCAATGCCTTGCTCGAGGGTGGGCAGCAGGTGATTCTGACCAGCGACAGGTACCCAAAGGAAATCGAGGGGCTGGAAGAACGTTTGAAGTCTCGTTTCGGATGGGGCCTGACCGTGGCCGTGGAGCCTCCGGAACTCGAAACCCGTGTTGCGATCCTGATGAAAAAGGCCGATCAGGCCAAGGTTGAGCTGCCCCACGATGCAGCATTTTTCATTGCTCAACGCATTCGATCCAATGTGCGTGAGCTGGAAGGAGCGCTCAAGCGGGTAATCGCCCATGCTCACTTCATGGGCCGTGACATCACTATCGAACTCATCCGAGAGTCGCTCAAGGACCTTCTGGCGCTGCAGGACAAGCTGGTGAGTGTGGATAACATCCAGCGCACTGTGGCCGAGTACTACAAGATCAAGATCTCCGATCTGCTATCCAAGCGTCGTTCGCGGTCTGTAGCGCGGCCGCGTCAGGTTGCTATGGCGTTGTCCAAGGAGCTGACGAATCACAGCTTGCCGGAAATTGGTGACGTATTTGGCGGACGGGACCATACGACGGTTCTTCATGCTTGTCGAAAGATCAATGAACTCAAAGAAACCGACGCGGATATCCGCGAGGATTACAAGAATCTGCTACGCACACTGACCACCTGATGCGTGTAGCCGCCATGTCAAAGGCCAGGAACTGACGCCATGCATTTTTCCATTCAACGTGAGGCTTTGCTCAAGCCCTTGCAACTGGTGGCCGGGGTTGTGGAACGCCGCCAAACGCTGCCTGTATTGTCCAATGTCCTGCTCGTGGTGCAGGGGCAGCAGTTGTCTCTGACCGGTACCGACTTGGAGGTAGAACTGGTCGGCCGCGTGCAGCTCGAAGAAGGCGCGGAACCCGGTGAAATCACTGTCCCGGCCCGCAAGCTCATGGATATCTGCAAAAGCTTGCCCAATGATGCGCTGATCGATATCCGCCTCGACGAGCAGAAGCTGCTGGTCAAGGCGGGTCGTAGCCGCTTCACGCTCTCTACCCTCCCAGCCAATGATTTTCCTACTGTTGAAGAAGGCCCAGGTTCGCTGACTTGTACCCTGGAACAGGGCAAGCTTCGTCGTCTTATCGAGCGTACCGGCTTTGCCATGGCCCAGCAGGATGTTCGCTATTACCTCAACGGCATGCTGCTGGAGGTATCTACCGGGCTGATCCGCGCCGTGGCTACCGATGGTCATCGTCTGGCCATGTGCTCGATCAGTGCCGACCTAGGTCAGGCGGACAAGCACCAGGTGATCGTCCCTCGTAAAGGTATCCTCGAGATGGCTCGCCTGCTCACGGACCAGGATGGAACTGTAAGCATCGTGCTGGGCGCTCACCACATTCGCGCTACCACCGGTGAGTTCACTTTCACCTCAAAGCTGGTCGATGGCAAGTTCCCGGACTACGAGCGTGTCTTGCCAAAAGGCGGTGACAAGCTGGTACTCGGTGATCGACAGGCTCTGAAAGAAGCCTTCAGCCGTACTGCTATTCTGTCCAATGAAAAATATCGAGGCATCAGGCTGCAGTTGGCCAATGGGCAGTTGAAGATCCAGGCTAACAACCCTGAACAGGAGGAGGCTGAGGAAGAGATCGGTGTTGACTACAACGGCGCCAACCTGGAGATCGGATTCAACGTCAGCTACCTATTGGACGTCCTTGGTGTGATGACCACTGAGCAAGTCCGTCTGGTCCTATCTGACTCCAATAGCAGTGCCCTCCTGCAAGAAGCTGATAATGACGATTCCTCGTATGTCGTCATGCCAATGCGGCTCTGAGCCGACTGAATGTCACTTACCCGCCTGACGATCACTGGGGTGCGCAATCTGCACCCGGTGACCTTCTACCCCTCCTCCCGCATCAACCTCTTGTACGGTGCCAACGGCAGCGGCAAGACCAGTGTTCTGGAAGCCATTCATCTTCTGGCGCTGGCACGGTCTTTCAGAAGCCTGCGGCTACAGCCGGTCATTCAGTACGAGCAACCGAGCTGCACAGTGTTTGGACAGGTTTCATTCGAGCATGAACGGGTTTGCAACCTGGGCGTAGAGCGCCAACGCGACGGTGATTTCACCATTCGTATTGATGGCGAAAACGCTCGGAGCACTGCTCAACTGGCTGAAGTCATGCCTGTCCAGCTTATCAATCCAGACAGTTTCAAGCTTCTGGAGGGCTCTCCCAAGGTCCGTAGACAGTTTCTCGATTGGGGTGTGTTCCACGTGGAACAAAGATTCCTTGGAACTTGGCAGCGCCTGCAGAAGGCGCTGAAGCAGCGTAACTCGTGGCTGCGGCATGGTACACTGGACGCCGTTTCCCAAGCCGCATGGGACCGCGAGTTATGCCTGGCGAGTGCTCAAATCGATGATTTCAGGCGTAGTTACATTCAGGCGCTCAAGCCGGTATTCGAGCGTACCCTAGCGGTACTAGTAGATCTTCCAGGGCTTGTCCTCAGTTATTACCGGGGCTGGGATAAAGATCGGGAGCTGGGTGAGGTACTGGCAGGTTCTCTGGCACGAGATAGGCAGCTTGGTCATACCCACTCAGGCCCTCAACGTGCCGATCTCAGGCTCCGACTCGGTGGCCATAATGCAGCAGACATTCTTTCCCGCGGCCAGCAGAAGCTTGTCGTTTGCGCGCTTAGAATTGCCCAGGGCCATTTATTAGGACAAGCGAGGCGAAGCCAATGCGTCTACCTTGTGGATGACCTGCCATCCGAACTCGACGAGAGGCATCGTAAAGCCCTATGTGGGCTACTCGAAGAATTGAATTGTCAGGTGTTTATCACCTGCGTAGATCAAGAAGTGCTGAGCGATGATTGGAGTGAAGACACCCCACTCGCGTTGTTCCACGTGGAACATGGTCGTATCGCTCAGCTCGCGAAACATCAGGAGTGACCATGAGCGATAACCAAACGTATGACTCCTCAAGCATCAAAGTACTGAAGGGACTTGATGCTGTTCGCAAGCGTCCTGGCATGTACATCGGTGACACCGATGACGGTAGCGGCCTGCACCACATGGTTTTCGAAGTACTCGATAACTCTATCGACGAAGCATTGGCCGGCCATTGTGACGACATCACCGTTACCATCCATCCGGATGAGTCCATCACGGTTCGAGATAATGGCCGTGGCATTCCGGTCGATGTACACAAGGAAGAAGGCGTTTCAGCAGCGGAGGTCATCATGACCGTGCTGCACGCCGGGGGTAAATTCGACGACAACTCGTATAAAGTTTCAGGCGGCCTCCACGGGGTTGGCGTATCGGTTGTAAACGCACTCTCCGAGTCGCTGCTGTTGACCGTCCGCCGTAGCGGAAAGATCTGGGAACAGCATTACGTTCATGGTGTGCCTCAAGCGCCCATGAAGGTAGTGGGTGACAGCGAAACAACCGGGACTGAAATTCACTTCAAACCGTCGGCCGAAACCTTCAAGAACATCCATTTCAGCTGGGACATTCTTGCCAAGCGTATTCGAGAGCTTTCGTTCCTCAACTCCGGGGTGGGTATCTTTCTCAAGGATGAGCGCAGCGGGAAAGAGGAATTCTTCAAATACGAAGGTGGTCTGCGCGCGTTCGTTGAGTATCTGAACACAAACAAGACCACGATCAACCAGCAGGTCTTCCACTTCACCGTGCAGCGTGAGGATGGCGTGGGTGTCGAAATCGCGTTGCAATGGAATGACGGTTTCAATGAAAACCTGCTTTGCTTCACCAACAACATTCCGCAGCGCGACGGCGGTACGCACTTGGTTGGCTTCCGTTCCGCGTTGACTCGAAACCTGAATGCCTATATTGAGCAGGAAGGTTTGGCGAAGAAGAACAAGGTGGCTACCACCGGAGATGACGCTCGCGAAGGGCTCACTGCCATCATCTCGGTCAAGGTCCCTGACCCTAAGTTCAGCTCGCAGACCAAAGACAAGCTGGTGTCTTCGGAGGTCAAGACAGCCGTCGAACAGGAAATGGGGAAATATTTCTCCGACTTCCTGCTGGAAAATCCCAACGAAGCCAAGGCTGTCGTAGGCAAGATGATCGATGCGGCCCGCGCTCGAGAAGCCGCGCGCAAGGCTCGTGAAATGACGCGCCGCAAAGGCGCCTTGGATATCGCCGGACTGCCCGGGAAGCTGGCTGACTGCCAGGAGAAAGATCCTGCTTTGTCCGAACTTTACCTGGTGGAGGGTGACTCCGCCGGAGGTTCGGCCAAGCAAGGCCGGAACCGTAGGACGCAGGCTATCCTGCCTCTGAAGGGCAAGATCCTGAACGTCGAAAAGGCACGCTTCGACAAGATGATTTCCTCGCAAGAGGTCGGCACGCTCATTACCGCGCTGGGCTGCGGCATTGGTCGGGATGAATACAACATCGAGAAGTTGCGTTATCACAACATCATTATCATGACCGATGCGGATGTCGACGGCTCTCACATCCGTACCCTCCTGCTCACGTTCTTCTTCCGTCAACTGCCGGAGTTGATCGAGCGGGGTTATGTGTATATTGCCCAGCCGCCGCTCTACAAAGTAAAGAAAGGTAAGCAGGAGCAGTACATCAAGGACGACGAGGCCATGGAGGAATACCTCACCCAAACGGCCTTGGAGGATGCCAGCCTGCACCTCGGTGAGGAGGCTCCACCTGTGAAAGGCGAAGCGCTTGAGAAGCTGGTCAATGATTACCGGATGGTGATGAAAACCCTCAAGCGCCTGTCGCGGCTGTATCCACAGGAAATCACCGAGCATTTCGTTTACCTGCCAGCGGTTTCAGTCGAGCAACTCGCTGATCAAGTGGCAATGAACGAATGGCTGGTTCGGTTTGCCGAGCGCTTGAAGACTTCGGAGAAGTCTGGCCTAGCCTACAAGGCGACGCTTCGCGAGGACCGGGAACGTAGCCTGTGGCTGCCAGAAGTGGAAATGATCTCCCATGGATTGGCCAGTTATGTAACCTTCAATCGTGATTTCTTCGGCAGTAACGATTACCGTACGGTAACGGCCCTGGGAGCGCAGCTGAGCAGCTTGCTGGATGAGGGCGCCTATGTGCAGCGTGGTGAGCGCAAGAAGCCCGTAGGAGAGTTCAAGGAGGCTCTGGACTGGCTGATGAATGAGACGGCCAAGCGCTATACCATTCAGCGCTATAAGGGGCTCGGAGAAATGAACCCTGATCAGCTGTGGGAAACGACCATGGACCCCACTGTACGTCGTATGCTCAAAGTAACCATTGAAGACGCGATTGCTGCTGATCAGATTTTCAATACTCTGATGGGGGATGCGGTAGAGCC
This sequence comes from Pseudomonas massiliensis, assembly GCF_000826105.1. Taxonomy (GTDB): domain Bacteria; phylum Pseudomonadota; class Gammaproteobacteria; order Pseudomonadales; family Pseudomonadaceae; genus Aquipseudomonas; species Aquipseudomonas massiliensis. The sequence continues at coordinate 483,935 of NZ_CCYK01000005.1, forward strand.
GCGTCGCGACTTCATTGAAAGCAATGCGCTGGCAGTGTCGAACCTGGACTTCTAAGCCACATTGTAGGTTCACAGAAAAGCTGCACGCTTTCACAAATAGATGACCGGCCGGGCCAAAATCTGGGTCTCCGCCGGTCACCATCAAGCCCGCACTTGCGGGCTTTTTTTTGCTTCAAATTCCTGTGGGCACCCTGCCCCCATGGCTGTTCGGAGCCTGGCCGCGTGCGTATGGATGCTGGAAAGGAAAATCAGCCCGAAGGGCTTGGCATGAATCAGGATTGGAGTATCGAATCCAGCAAGTCTTTAATAATGCGCTGAATTATAAGCAGGAGATTAATTAAATCTGCTTGTATTAATTTAATACAGATAACAGGAAGCTGTAAGAAACACCAAAATTGGCTAGTTGGATTAAATGTAGATTTCAATGGAGTGTTGGAATAAGATCTATGACCGCATTTTCTAGCTTCCAGATTGGATGTCTACGCCAATCAGACAGTTGAAGCAAAAACCTAAGATCAAATCGAAACTGCTGGTGCGGAGACAAGCGTCTTGCTTAGAAAGAAAGAGATCAAGGCGATCTCTGGAAATTCTGATTAGTCATTAAACCCAGACCATTCCAGCAGAAAATGGAGGCCCAAATGTAGAAAAACGCGACCAAAACCGAGAGGTTCTGACCGCGCTTAGCGAAGCGGACTTGCGACTTGAGAACCCGCAATGTCTGCTTTTTCGAAGCTCCTGTCAATCCTCTCCCATCTTTTCGACCTTAGCGAGGCCACTCGACGGCACAGTGTTGCCTGTCGAAAGGCCTCCCTTAGCCTGCCCTGCGCCTCTGCTTTTTGGCGCAGCGGCGGCGCTCGTTTCGAGACTTTTGGAGGTGTTTCATGACGGTGAGAAAGGTAGTCACACGTCGGTCTAACCACTACCGCGGGTATTTTCCATCGCTAAAAAATCAAAAGCCTGTGCCCTGGGAATCCCAGCTGGAGGGTGCTTTTTTTGGCTTCTTGAACTGTCGCCTGCGGTCATCAGCTACGTCGTTCAGCCCAGTGAGGAGCGTGTTCCCTCAGCTCAGGGGTATTTCAAATACTACCCCGACGTACGAGTTTTCCTCTCAGATGGCCGGGACTGGTGGTTTGAGGTGAAGCCGGAAGAACGCCTAAACATAGCCAGAGTCAGAGATCGGCTGGAAACAGCTGAACGCCATTTCATATCTACCGGCCGTAACTTTTCGGTAGTCACTGACAAGCTGATTGAAGAAGAGCCCCTTGCTAGCAACCTTCGTCACTTGATGTCTCACCGGCGTGGTCCAGTGCTTTCGGGTGAGAAGCTTGAGGAGGTGCTCACTGTCCTCAATGACCAGGTCTCCAAGACTGTTTCCGATCTTTTGTTAGCTGTGGGTGAGAGGCCGGGTTGGCGTCTGCTTGGGTTGGGCATTGTGGGTATCGAACTCAATAAGCCCCTCGACACTGACACCCCGATCTTCCTTCAGGGAGGGCACCGTCATGCAGACCTTTTCCCTTAAGGTGAAATTGGTCGTCATTGTGCGTGGCGTCCTGGTGGTCCTTGAGAAGAGGCTCATTGACCGGTGTAGTGGTCATGTAGTGGTCTACTAACCCCGGACACCTTTTTAGGCGAAAATGATCGCCACACAGAGGTGTTCGATGAGCAGACAACGACGTACCTTTACCTCCGAGTTCAAGCGCGAAGCTGCCAGCCTGGTGCTTGACCAAGGCTACAGCCACGCTGATGCAGCTCAGTCGCTCGGGTTGGTGGAGTCAGCCCTGCGCCGGTGGGTCAACCAGCTCCAGCAGGAACGAGGTGGTGTCACGCCGACTAGCAAAGCGCTGACACCCGAGCAGCAGAAAATCCAGGAATTGGAAGCCCGAATCAACCGCCTGGAACGCGAGAAATCCATTTTAAAAAAGGCTACCGCGCTCTTGATGGCCGAGGAGCACGAGCGTTTGCGTTAGTCGATCAGCTTCGCTCAGAGGAGCCGGTTGATTTGTTGTGCTCGGTCTTTGAAGTCACTCGATCCTGCTACTACGCGTACTGCCGCAGACGTCGTTCTCCGAACGCTGAGCGGGTAATTTTGCGCAGCCGTGTGAACGAGCTGTTTACGCAAAGCCGAAACGCTGCAGGTAGCCGCAGCATCATGCTGATGATGAAGGAGGATGGCCTGCAGATTGGACGGTTCAAGGTACGTAAGTTGATGCGCGAGATGAACCTGATCAGCAAACAACCGGGCTCTCATGCCTACAAAAAGGCCACCGTGGAGCGACCTGATATCCCAAACGTGCTTGATCGAAAGTTCAGCGTGGAATCCCCAGACAAGGTCTGGTGCGGTGACATCACGTACGTTTGGGCCGAAGGTCGATGGCACTATCTGGCAGCGGTGATCGATCTTTATGCGCGCAGGGTCGTAGGCTGGGCGTTCTCAGCCAAGCCTGACGCCGACCTGGTGATCAAGGCATTGGATATGGCCTATGAGCTGCGTGGCCGGCCTCGGAATGTGCTGTTTCACAGTGATCAGGGCAGCCAATATGGGAGCCGGAGTTTCCGCCAGAGACTATGGCGATACCGCTTCACACAGAGCATGAGTCGGCGCGGCAACTGCCACGATAATGCCCCGATGGAGCGGCTATTTCGCAGCCTGAAAACTGAATGGATACCGACGATGGGCTATATGAGCGCCGCGTTGGCTAAACAAGATATCGGTCGTTTCCTGATGGAACGGTACAACTGGCTACGACCGCATCAATTCAACGAAGGCTTGGCGCCTGCCGTTGCCGAGGAAAAACTTAACGCAGTGTCCGGGATCAGTTGACCACTACAAGTAGGGCCGTCGTATGCTGAAGATCAAGACGACCCAGCCACATGCGAGAGTGGAGCTCTGACACCCAGTCAGTATTGCAAGTACTTTGTGTTTTACAGGAAGATGGCGAAGGTGACCTAGACCTGAGGGTCGGCGACGCCCTGAAAGTCACTAAACCGGAGGAGACACGCGCGATTGGGCTGGTGATCTCTATCGCAAAATATCCAAATATCAATGCCGACATTCCTGCCGCAGACGTGGACGGCAAACGAATTGTAAATTTTTTAACCGGTTCCCAAAAATTTGATGAGGTCATACACCTTCGTAATGAAGACGCTACAAAAGACAACATAAACTGGTTCCTTGATACATACCTGGTTTCCCGTGCGGCAGCTTTCAACGGCAAAGCTCGCTTACTTATAATTTACTCTGGGCACGGGCTGTATGGGGACAAGGACGGCGTATCTGGAAAACAGTCTGCTTTTGTACTGAGCTCCGCGAAAAGTGATTACGATCCGTCTGCAATGTATAAAATGAGCGAGCTCTCAAACAGCCTGAGGGCACTATCACATAAATATTTTCATGTCTTGACTCTAATTAATGCGTGCTTCGGCGGAGGTATCTTCAGCACGGGTGAAATTGGTGGGAATCCTGATGCCTTCACCAAACCTGGGTCATACGGGATAGCAGCTGGCGATGACAAGACTGTGGTTTATTCGTTAAACCCAGCGCAAGGCAGTGTTTTCGTAGATGCGCTAATCGATGGCATAGCTTCAGGCAAAGCCGACACTAAATATGGTACCTCCTACGTAGTAAGTGCAGGTGATAATCGCCAAATCACTGCAGGCATCACAAGAACAAACCGCCTATTCAATTACATAACAGACATATACGCAGACGTAAACCAAAGGCTCGCACAAGGTAGTGAAAATATTCGTCTGAGTGAACCTTGGATTGGCTCCACACAAAACGACATAGCCAGAGGAGGGTTTTTTTTCCTAACTGACAATCCTTTAAGCAATTCTGGAAAAGAAATTGCTCAAACCTTTGACAAGGCTAGAGACAAAATCAATATCGGTTATTACTCAGTAGAGAGAATGAATGTCTCGTACGAACCTGACAAGCCGCCTTCTGAGCCGAAGTATAATGATGAGTTCAAAGTGCCATTTGGACCAGTTAGTGGAGTGCCCGGGCGCCCAGAAATAAAAATATTCAAAGCGCCAGATATTTACCCAATTATTGGCTATGACATCTCGGCCCTAGATGGCGACATTGATTGGATAAAACTAAAAAGAGAAACATTGCCTAGATTTGTATATGTCCGCGCCATATCAACAAAAGGGCGCGACAATAGTTTCACGAAAAACATGGAGAACCTAGCCAAACATAATATTGATCGCGGCGCTTACTTTAAATTCAACTACTGCACATCGCCAAGCGATCAATACAAGCTAATAACAACAGTCGTCCCAAATGATTCGCAGTTGCTACCCCCGGTAATAAGAATCGTTAATCCAGAGGATGAAAAAGGGGATCAAGAAATTTGCTACAGAAAAGACCCTACGGTGGTAGCAAAAAATGTTGCTGAACTCGCGAAGCTGCTTCACGGGCATTATAATAAAACACCCGTGATCTCTGGCACTCATTACAGTCTATCTAAATATCCAGGGGATGAGTTCAAGCCCTACATGATTTGGGTTTCTTATTGGGGCTCAGCTAAGCTTAAAATGGGCGGAAGCAGTCCTTGGACTCTATGGCAATACTCTGGGCATGAGGTTGTACCCGGAATTGGCGGCAACGTCGAGGCGAATGTGTTCTTTGGCAACGAAGCCCAATATTCAGAATTCAGGGCGGGGAAAGGGAATGTAGCCCTTAGAGCGGTGCAGCTCTGAGCCAGATTTTGCCAAGAGGCCTTAGCATACCCTGAGCAGCGCGCAGTAGCTCAGGCCGAACTGGAAAGGCTCCCGGCTGATTATGATCCATGAATTAAAATGATAATGAGAAGGCGTGCCTTGAAAGCTCGCGATAGTGGTAGTTAGTTTTTAAGTTAAGTCCCCCTAGGGGCTCACGACGTGAGCCCACTCGACAGCAGCAAGTTGATCCAAGGCCCTGGAGCTATTTTTTCCATCAGCTGCAGTACCAAAGTAGTGCTAACTTGAATCAGCACCTCAAGCAATATATCAGACAAAATTTTCAACATTTTCGGACACCTCCATGATGGCCGCGTTTAGTGACCTCAAGTCGAGGTCTGATTAGGTTTCGGACTTCTTAGATTCTTCCGCATTCGCGGCTTCTTCAGCCGCTTTGGCCTCTGCAAGGGCTTTGGCTTCCCGCTCGAGCTTCCAGTACTCACGAATGGCCTTCACATCCCCATAGCCGCCAATCTCCGACAGGCGCTCGGTAAAGCGCGAGTAGACATTGCCCGATAGGTGGCCCGAATCATTCATACGTTCCAGGGCAACGTTCGGGTTGAGAAGCAGCACGTAGTGGAACTCCCCCGACGTACCTTTCCTAGTATCGATAAACGCATGCTCTTTTAGAATCTTCATCCGCCTGCGCCACGTGTCTACCGCCCTATTACCGGTGAAACCCGCCTCGCCGGCGAAGGTAGCCTGGCTTTCGATGATCACCAGTGGGTGATCCGGTGAACGAGCCCACAGGCAGAAGAGCGTGTGCCCAGCAGGGTGCCCAGGGAGTTCATTCAATGCCTGCATGGCGATTGGAAGAGTCCTTGGAACGGTGCTGAAACCATGGTTTTTGCCCCTGATCCACAGCCACTCTGCGGGGTAGCCTGGATAGTGCAAGTCCATCACCGTCTGTGCCTTTTCTGCCATTTTCATGGCAACTGCCTTGCTTTGCTTCACATTGGCCATCGCTGGTCTCCTCGATTTGTGTGGAGACAATATGCTCTTAATCAGCACGTTTTGCGACGAGTCAATTGGCGTTGTTTAAGCATAATTTGGGGGCTGTAAAGCGGTACTTTAAATCCATGAAATTCGTACAAATAGACTTGCTATACCAATTTATAACCGGCTATTTGGCGCATTCTTGATTTTTAAGTTACTGATTTATATTGTGTTTTTTGTAGTTTAGTGTACTCCCGTGCTCCGGTGTCTCCTGTGCTCTCGTACTCGTGTGCTCCCGAGAGTTTGCAAAGAGAGGCTATGGTGCCCTCTAGGGCCCTGAGAAAATCACAGAAAAGTTGAGAGGGAAGGCTTTAAGCATTGGCTGGCGCTGAAGCGCGCCGTAGTGGGCACTGAAGAAAAGTCAGCCGGAGGGGCTATCGAAATTGCCCTGGGAAGGCTCTGGGGCTTTCTGGAGAGGCGTTAGTCCCTGAGCCATGCCTACCTAGCAGGTCGGCAGCCAGGCCCTCGCTACCGATTCCGTTTGATTTTGGTTGGCGAAGCCAATGTCAAGGTAGGTGTGATCTGCCTTAAACATGCATGAGAGTCATTCATCGATAGAATTTTTTATAGAATGCTCACTGAAGCAGAAGGTTATCAACCATCCTGCGGTTCTGACCTACCAGTAAACGCTAGACAAAATCGGTTTATGATGTGCGTAACACGCATATCTGAATGCGTGAATCCAAAAATCTATGCACACAAACCTTCCATTTTGAGATTGGGGGCGAGTATGATCGCCTCCGCAAGTCAACCTGTTCGGAGAGAAAACGTGTCAACCAACAAAGAAAGTGTCACTACCGTCACAAGCATCTGTACGGTCATCCTGCGCGAGCTGCGCACTGAGAAAGGGTTTCATCAAGCCCAGGTAGCAGACTGGATCGCGAAGACCCCAAGCACCTGGACGCGGATAGAGTCCGGCAAAGCACCAATGCAGTTCGAGACCTTCGTTCGCGTTTGTAGAGGTTTCCAAGTCTGGCCCTCGGTAGTAATGCAAGCGGCAGAGCGCTATGAGAACTACCTTTCTCAGCACGGCTGGGCGATCATGACCGGCGAGTTGCCGAATAGTGAGGACGACCTACTGGCATTTGCTCAGCAGTATTGGGGCTCGCCAGGATGCCGAAATGCGCAACTCAGTCGCTGGTCGCAGCTACCCGTTCTAAACGGGCCCCAGTGGAGTAATGAAGGCCGGTACCTGGTCTCGGCCCCCTTCGAATTCGCGACCACACCGGGTTTCCGAGAGCTGCAGTTGAGCGCTGTCGAAATCCAAGGTCGAGGCTTCTAAGACTTTCGAGGCTTGTCAGCAGATCGCCCACGCGCCGGCCAATCTGCTGACAAGCTTGTCGATTGGCATGGCGGCCATGGTAGTCGTTTAGAAAGTCGCTGCGCGCTTTCATAACAAGTAAAAAGCTGACAAGGTGAGTGGTACTTTCGACCACTCTTGGATCAGGCATATGGCAGTGGTAGTACTCGACAGGCTACGCGACCTCTTCAACAGCATGCGTGCGCAAAGTATTAGCCGGTATCGATTCAGCTATAAGCGGGGTACCTTGACCTTTGACGTCATGTTCCTGATAGACGAAACCCCCTACGCGCTTTTGTTCGGCGCCCAAGGGCACAACCTATCTTTCGAGTTTCACGTGCAACCCGGCTTCCGTGTAGTGCATCCACAGTTGGAGAAGGCTGACTACACGATGCTCTGCAGCCTGCTCGGCCTGAAGTGGGATCCGAACAACTCTTTTTCACCGGGAGGCTTTCTTACCGACTTCAGCTCTCACATCCCAGCAACCGCAGTACCGAGCCAAAAAGCTGGGCCTCACCACGTTGCCCAAGTCCGCCGAAACGTCGAGGATGCGCACAAGCGATTCTTCTGTGGCTGGAGAGACAACAAGGTACGACGCGAGCGGGTTACACCCGAGAATCTCGAAAAGACGCGTAAGCTGATGGGGCCCAAAACAGCAAAAACCTGTGACCAGAAAAACATCAGCAGCTGCTGGACTGATATCCCAGGCGGAGCAGTCGCGGTCACTGATCCCTGACCGATCGGGTCTCTTGTCGCTCTCGCACGGCTTCGAAAAATTCTTCTTTCCTCGACATACACTCAGTACTGCCCGGCTAGTAGGATATCGGCCAGTGTGAGGTCGCCCATCGAAGCGGTGCAGTCCTCTGCTGCAGGTACCGGCTGAATCGTCGGGCAGCCCAGCAGCGGCTCTTCGTCAATCGGTACCACCAGGGGCATGGCTGGCGATACTCGCTGGATCACATACCTTCTGCCGGTACTTCAGCATCTGGGCCGGGTCCACATAAACGGTGAACAGCGGCCTAATACGGCATGGCTAGCATCGATGGAGTGAAGCGGAGTAGGCAGGGCTCCCGCATGCGGCCTCGACCGCCTCGACATCTGTCGCTGGCCCCACCAGCCGAACCATTCGACAGAATTAGTTGACAGGCTTGAATCTCCAAAAAAACACTCGTCCACAATTCATGGAGTGTGGACGAGTGTTTTTCCTTTAATTTCTTTTTGTCAATAGCTTTTTCCGATTTTTGATCGGCGGAATGGAATCTAGAGCAGATTGCATAGCGTCTATCCACGGACGTCGATTTCTAGCCCCTGCAGGAAAAATTTTCTTGACTATTGAGTTCGCGCCACGAAAATATTGTCCATGTTTCATGGAGTGTGGACACATGGAGGAATGGCCGTTATGAAGAGTCAAGACATTTTGTTGCTTTTCAAGATGACTAGCCTGCACGCTCAAGAAGAAAATCTGTTTGGCCGTATGGAATCCGAATCCACCTCTGAGCAGGTGAAAAACATGCTGAACCCAGAGCCCCGTGGGTTGATGGCAGCTAGCGGCCCGATAGGTTGGGTACTGTCTCAGCTGCCGTTCAATGACGAAGACACTGTATTTCAACCACAAGAACTCGATTCACCAATGGGCGACTCTGACCGATGGGAGGGATGGTCGGATGTGGTGCCGTCGACCCCAGTAACGAGTTGGAACGAAAACTATTCCTTGCGGGCGCTCTCTGCGTCGCTTGGCCTCAGTAAAAGTGAAGTTTCCAACTCGATGGCGCGATGCCGAAATGCTGGCCTTCTGACCAATGACTACGAAACCGCCCTCCCGAAGGTAAATCGCCGCGAGCTGCTCAAGATTACTGAGCATGCGCTGAAGTACTTTTTCCCGGTAAAGCCAGGTGCAATAGTTCGCGGCATTCCTACTGGGTTTGCTGCGCCAGCCCTATCGAAAAGCCTAAAAAGCGCAGGCGGACTAATACCTGTGTGGCCCGACCCATTGGGGAGCGAGCGGGGCCAGTCGATTGAACCCCTCTACAAGACGGTCCCTGAGGCAGTAAAAAAAGACAGGACCCTTTATCATTACCTCGCGCTAGTAGACGCGATCCGCGTTGGCGGCCCAAGGGAATGTGGCGTGGCTGTCAACATACTAAAGGCAGGGATGGGGTTGAAGTAATATGGCATCGAATGCGGACCACAACTACGAGTTGATCTCGTTTGTGGCTGATGGCTTGGGTGACGATTTTCTGACTGAGTGCGCCTTTGTCGGTGGATGCACGACCGCTATGCTGGTTACCGATAACGCAGTGTTGGACGACATCCGTTTCACCGACGACGTCGATCTGGTTATCGAGATCGCCGGAATATCTGCGTGGGAAAAGCTCACCGTCCGTCTGGCAGAGAAGGGCTTCAAAATCACTGGTGAGGATGATGTGACCTGTCGCTTCAGGTTCAACGATGCCATCGTCGATGTAATGCCAAGCGACCCATCAATTCTCGGTTACGCAAACCGCTGGTACGTAGAGGGACTCGATCAGGCGGTACCATTCGAGCTTCCAAGCGGCCGGGTAATTCGAATCTTCAAGCCACCTTACTTCCTGGCGACTAAGCTCGAAGCCTTCAGTGGCCGAGGAGAAGGAAACCCTTACCACAAGGACGTAGAGGACATCATCACCCTGCTCGACGGACGCCCGGAGCTCTTGGACGAGGTCAGCAAAGCCAGCGACGAACTGAGGCAATACATTGCCGAGCGCATCGGCGCCCTGGCAAAACTCAGCGATATTGATTATGCAATTGAGAGCATAGGTTCTGTTCGTGCTAACCCAGGGCGTGGTCAGCTCATTCATCAACGAATGAAGGACCTGAGCGCGCTCGCATGAGATATCAAAAGAGGTCCGTAAAAGGGCATGAGCGAGCAGCGAACCACGATTTTGCAGCTGCTGAGATCCATGGGGCACGAGGCCTTTTTGTCATAATGGATGGCACCTCGAAACCAGGTAGCGGTCAGCTTGCCCAAGGCTTGGCTCAAGGGGTGATCAAGGCCTATCTGAGCCATGTTGCTCAGGGGGCAGATGACTCCAGCCCAGAACAGGTTCAACAATTGCTCAACGATATCTTGGTGGATATGCACCGGCAGCTGTTCACGAACCAGACTGGCACCACCAGTTACCTGATCGGTGTCGCATCCCAGGGCCAACTCACCGTTGCTTATGAAGGTGATTGCGCCTGTGGGATGGCTGGAAACGATGGCAATATCGAATGGTTTACTCCTCCACACTGCAAAGCAAACTGGAAGCGCGACCGATCGCACCGCGAATTAGCGTTGGATCCTGCACGCAATCTGGTTACCCGAAGCCTCAGGGCAACTCGCACTCCGGATCCAGATTTTTTACGCCAGCCGGCACCGGCGGGAACTCGTTTTGTCTTCGCCACTGATGGGTTCTGGGCCGAGCTCACTGAATCGCAGCAAGCTGCTGCGATCAATGAGCCAGCTGGAGAAATTGCTGTCGTGAGTGATGATGTCACTTGGATTGATGTGAGGATGTGAGGCAAGCCAAGCCAACTATTGTGAGAATTTGATAGGCCTTTATCATCTATTCTGTGAAACCTGTTGAGGGAAATCACAAAGAAAATGACTTCGTGGCAGCTTTTGCTAAGCCTGCGGAGTCAACTTTTTTGTGACCCTACACACATTCTCCCCTCCCCTGCCCTTAATTGGGCAAGCAAACCCCGGCCCGCACCGGGGTTTGCTTTTGAATGACACAGTGAAGGCGCCTGCTATGTCAGGCGTTGTTCAGATCGTCCCGTATAGTCACTTTTGAGCTCCCAGGCCAAGTGCCTGTAATGTCGAGATGCATCTCCCCCTTCGGCCATTGGCCTAGTGGCATATCCCAAGACATCACCCGCTTTTCATCCCTGAGCACGCCTTTGAAGACAAGCTCAAGGGTCATCTTCGTGGCCGACAGGGGTATGTCCGCGAATGCACCAGAAAGGCCGCCTGTAATGGTAATCACCGGTTCCTGATGCCGTTTGCCCTTGAGGTAGTAGCTCAGTTTCGCCTTCACCACATAGGTGGTGACCTTGCTCGCCTTGCTGTCGAGATAGATCGCCAGACGCTCTACCCTACGTCTCCAGCTGGGCAACAAGGTAGTGCCTTCGAATGAGGAAAAGGCAAAAGCGATAGGAATCACTGAGGACGGCACCGTACCTTCGGTAGCGGGCCAAACGTGTTTGTCCAGAGAGCGGGTTTCACGGCTATACCCATAGGAGGCCTTGAGCCTCCCGGCTGGGCCTTTATCTCCAAGGAGCGCATGAAGACCCTCTGCCGTACCACCCAGGGTGTAGCTGGCGTCCTGCTCATTCGCGCCCAGGTTGACACCGCTATTGGCATAGACAACACCGGTGATGACTCCGAAGCCTTGAACAATGCGACCGTCTCGAGCAAAACCAACCTTTTCTGCCTGCCGAAGGAGCCATTCATATTGCTCGCTAAGCACACCGAGATCGCTGATCACTGATTCATGAGCGATAGCAAATTCTGAAACCAATGACTGTTTTTTCTGGAATTTCCAGGTGTAAGCAAGCTCGGGCTTTATCTTCAAACCGGTATTGGGATCAACGAAGGCAGCTTCTGCCCGAGCATCCGCTTGGTGACGTGACACACCTTCACTGGACAGCTTCCAGGTAGAAGACGCCGCTCTATCGGCAAAACGTGCTTGCGGCACCGCTTCGGCTACCAGCTTGAAGCTACCGCTCGAGGGGTCGAGCACCCCTACTGCTCCGGTTTGTAAATGAGGCGCCAGGGCCCAGTTTCCCCAAAGGTCGGGCCGACTTTCGCGGATAAGGTGAGTAAAACGTTTATTCCATTCAGACATCGCGCTCTCCTTGCGCTATCGAGACGCTACCAAGCTATCGCTTAGCAGAGTTGAGAAAGAGCTGGAACCGCTTCCACCGCCCTTCTCTATTCACCGATCACCAGCCCATTGGGTGGTAATGGAAGCGCGGTTTTATAGCGCACCTGCTTGAGCGCAAAGCTGGAGCGAATATTGGCCACGCCCGGAAAGCGCGTGAGGTGGTTGATGATGAACCGCTCCAAGGCATGGATATCAGGTACCAGCACCCTGATCAGGTAATCGGCATCTCCACTCATGAGATAGCACTCCATGACCTCTGGACGCTGGGAAATGGCCTCTTCAAAGCGTGCCAAGGCCCCTTCTACCTGTTTCTCAAGACTGACGTGAATGAAGACATTCACATGCAGGCCAAGCATCTCTGGGGCCAACAAGGTGACCTGTTGCTTGATCAACCCAAGCTCCTCCATGACCTTGACCCGGTTGAAACAAGGTGTAGGTGTCAGATTCGCCGCTTTGGCCAGTTCTGCATTGGTGATACGAGCATTACTTTGCAGAGCATTGAGAATGGTGATGTCAGTTCGGTCAAGTTTACGCATGGGAATTACCTACCTAGAAAGCGGTATAACGGCCAGTAATATCATCAAGCCAGTACGTCCAGCTACTGAAAAGCGTCAGTAACAGAATGTGTTATGTAATACGTTAGACAAACAAACTAGCTTAAAACCGGCATTTTTAAAGAGAAGTCTAGTACAATAGTACGTAATCATGCTTCCATTAGAACGCCGACATCGGTGGTACAGAGTTCCATAAGGAAATCCCAGACAATCCGTAGGCGCACTGATTTGTGAAGCTCCTTGCGCGTACTGATCCAGTAGGTACGCAGAATGGCTTCACCAGGGAGTACCCGTTGCAGTAAAGGGTCTCGGGCCGCCATGTATTGAGGGAGCACAGCGATGCCAAGCCCTGCATGGGCTGCCTGTTGCTGGGCCAGGACACTTGTGCTCCGGTAAACCACATTGGCGGAGCGACAGAAGCTGTTGATAAGTAGAAGCTGTTCGCTGAACAGTAAATCATCCACGTACCCGATCCAGCTGTGCTGGCTTAGGTGCTCACGCTGCTCTAGCCGGGGCGCTTTCGCCAGATAGGCTGGGCTGGCGTACAGGCCCAAACGGTAATCGCTGAGTTTGCGAGTGATCAGTACATCAGCGTCTGGACGCTCCAAATGGATACTGATTTCAGCTTCTCGGTTAAGGATGCTCACGAACCGAGGGACGGCTACCATTTCAACCTGCAGGCCAGGGTAACGGCTGAACAGCTGGGGCATGCGGGGAGTGAGGAAACAGACACCAATGCCTTCGGCTGTGCCGAGGCGAATCTTGCCCAGCGGCATGATGGCCTGGGTGATCTCCTCTTGGGCCAACAGTGCGGTGTTCTCCATGGCTTCGGCGTGCCTGAGCAGAGCCTGGCCCGCCGGGGTAAGCTCATAGCCTTGGGCCTGCTGAACGAAGAGCGCCACACCCAAGTGGTGCTCGATCCGCTCTATATGTCGCGCCACGGTGCTGTGGGTGGTATTCAAGCGCTTGGCAGCGGTCAGCAGCCGTCCGCTGCGCTGAAGCTCCAGGAAAAAACGCAGGTCATCCCAGTCGAACATGGCTGCTCCGTTATTTATCGTTGTAAATCAGCAGGCTGTTTCGGTGTGCAAAATCGCACAGGCAGTGGGCGAAAACTATCGTTTTCAAAACGGCTTCAATCAATACCATGAGGGTTCAACAACAAAAAAAACGCGAGGCTGACCCATGGCACCCGCTCAAGAGCCCTATGACTACATCATCGTCGGCGCCGGTCCGGCGGGCAGTTTGCTGGCCAATCGTCTTTCAGCTGACCCCCGTTGTCGTGTGCTGCTACTCGAAGCCGGGGGGCCTGATAACTATGCCTGGATTCATATACCGGTCGGATATCTGTTCTGCATCGGCAATCCTCGAACCGATTGGTGTTTCAAGACGCAGCCTCAGACAGGACTGGCTGGCCGGACGTTGAATTACCCACGAGGAAGGGTGCTAGGCGGCTGCTCATCCATCAACGGGATGATCTATATGCGCGGCCAGGCGCTGGATTACGACAAGTGGGCGGCCGCTGGCAATGAAGGATGGAGCTGGCAAGACGTACTTCCGTTGTTCAAGAAGACCGAACGGCATATGGGTGGCGAAAATGCCTGGCATGGCTCAAAGGGAGAATGGCGCGTAGAGCACCAGCGCTATCGCTGGCCCATCCTCGATGCTTTTCGAGCCGCGGCTGAGCAGTCGGGAATTGCGCCTGTGGACGATTTCAATCGTGGCGATAATGAAGGCTGTGGATATTTCCAGGTCAATCAAAAGGTCGGCGTTCGTTGGAACGCTTCCAAGGCATTCCTGAAACCTGTACTCAGTCGAGCGAACCTTCGGGTACTCACCCAGGTAACTGTGGATAACGTGCTTCTGGAGGCAGATCGGGCCATAGGCGTAAGCGCCGAGTGGCTTGGTGCGCGGCACATGTTCAAGGCACGGCGTGAAGTAATTCTTACCGCTGGCTCGATCGGCTCTCCGGCCATCCTGCAACGCTCAGGCATAGGGCCGCGGTCATTGCTGGAACGGCTGAACATACCGGTACGCGTAGATGCCCGAGAGGTCGGCGGCAATTTGCAGGACCACCTGCAGTTGCGTCTGATCTATCAAGTATCCAATGTGCGCACGCTTAACCAGGTCGCCAACAGCCTATGGGGTAAATGCGGCATGGGGCTGCGTTACCTCTATGATCGCAGTGGCCCGCTGGCCATGGCGCCAAGCCAGCTAGGTGCCTTCGTACGGTCCGATCCCGACCAAACGAGCGCGAATCTCCAATACCACATACAGCCGCTGTCACTGGATCGATTCGGAGAGCCCTTGCATCGGTTCCCGGCCTTCACCGCTTCGGTGTGCAATTTGCGCCCGAAAAGCCGGGGCCGTGTGGAAATCACCAGTGCGGACCCGAGCCACGCGCCATTGATCGATCCAAACTACCTGAGCCACCCGGACGATCTGAAGGTAGCGGCTGACGCCGTGCGCCTTACCCGCCGCATTGTCCAGGCACCGGCATTGCAGCCTTATGCCCCGAAGGAATACCTGCCTGGAGCCGAGCTGAGCACTGAAGACGATCTACAAAAAGCAGCGAGCGTTATTGGAACGACTATATTTCATCCCGCGGGCACCTGCCGCATGGGGCCGGACGTAGCCTCGGTAGTGGACCCTCAACTGCGGGTACGAGGCGTACGTGGCCTGCGAATCGCCGATGCCTCGATCATGCCTGCCATTGTCTCGGGCAATACGTGCAGCCCTACGTTGATGATTGCGGAAAAGGCCGCGCAATTGTTGATGCAAGCCAAACCGGAAGGGTTGACCAGCGCTCCTCAAGGAGCCAGGGAGGTACTCACCGAATACTGAGGTGCAAGGCGTAACAGCGTCCTGGCGCAGTCTTCCAGGGCGGACAGTGGAAAAAAATAACAATCACTGTGCCCTAAGGGCCGAGGACAAGACAATGACGGACTACATTGAGCCGCAAACCGTCCATGCGGTGACTACCACGGCGCGGGAGGAACGCAAGATCATCTTCGCGTCATCCCTAGGGACGGTCTTCGAGTGGTATGACTTTTTCCTCTACGGCGCCTTGGCTGCCGTTATCAGCAAGCAATTCTTCGCCGGCGTCAACGACACCACAGCCTTCATCTTCGCGCTCATGGCCTTTGCCGCCGGGTTCCTGGTCAGGCCCTTCGGCGCGCTGGTGTTCGGTCGATTGGGCGACATGATCGGCCGCAAATACACCTTCCTGGTCACCATCGTCCTCATGGGCGTTTCCACCTTTGCCGTCGGCCTCTTGCCGACCTATGCGAGCATAGGCATCGCAGCGCCGGTCATCCTGATCGTGCTTCGCATGCTGCAGGGTCTGGCCCTCGGTGGGGAATACGGCGGCGCGGCGACTTATGTCGCCGAGCACGCCCCAGCGAACAAGCGCGGCCATCACACAGGATGGATACAATCCACCGCGACCCTGGGCTTGCTGTTGTCCCTACTGGTAGTCGCGGCATGCCGGTACATCAGCGGGGATCAGTTCGAAACCTGGGGCTGGCGCCTGCCGTTCCTGCTGTCCATCGTACTGCTGGGGATCTCCACCTGGATTCGCATGAGCCTGCATGAATCCCCTGCCTTCACGAAAATGAAAGCCGAAGGCAAGACCAGCAAGGCACCCATACGCGAGTCCTTCGGTTCCTGGGCGAACCTGAAGATCGTGCTGACGGCCCTGTTCAGCATCAACGCCGGGCAGGCGGTAACCTTCTATACCGCCCAGTTCTACGTGATGTTCTTCCTTACCCAGATGCTCAAGCTGGACGCGGCCCAGGCCAATAACCTGATGATCATCAGCGTGCTCATAGGCGCGCCCTTCTTCGTCTTCTTCGGTTGGCTATCGGACCGTATCGGACGCAAGCCCATTCTGATGACGGGGCTGCTTCTGGCTACGCTGTGCTACTTCCCGCTGTTCAAAGCATTGAGCCAGTACGCCAACCCGCAAATCGCCCAAGCGAGCCAACAGGCGCCGATTACAGTGCTGGCTGACCCGGCGACCTGTACCTTTCAGTTCGACCCGGTAGGCAAGGCTCGCTTCGACAGCCCTTGCGACAAGGTGAAGACGCTATTGGTCAAGGCAGGCGTACCCTACAGTTCCCAGGCAGCGGAGGCCGGTAGCCCCGTCGTGGTGACCGTGGGCCAGACCCGTCTGGAGGGCTATGATGAACCCGCGCTTCGGGGCGCCATCACCGCAGCCGGTTACCCGAC
This sequence comes from Pseudomonas massiliensis, assembly GCF_000826105.1. Lineage (GTDB taxonomy): Bacteria > Pseudomonadota > Gammaproteobacteria > Pseudomonadales > Pseudomonadaceae > Aquipseudomonas > Aquipseudomonas massiliensis. The sequence goes on from NZ_CCYK01000005.1 coordinate 500,635, forward strand.
CAAAGCCGAACCAGCCCAAGTGAACCAGCCTATGGTGGTAGGGATCATCGTAGCGCTCATCTTGATCGCGACCATGACCTACGGTCCATTGGCCGCCGTCATGGTTGAACTGTTCCCTACCCGGATCCGCTATACCTCCATGTCCTTGCCCTACCATATTGGTAATGGTTGGTTCGGTGGCTTCCTGCCGACGGTGTCCTTCGCGCTGGTGGTCTATACCGGAGATATCTATTACGGACTTTGGTACCCGATCCTGGTAACCGCGGTGAGCCTGGTAGTAGGCTTGATTGCTCTAAAGGAAACACGGCACGTGGATCTCGACAAAGCATGAACGAACGCGCCGGCATCATGCCGGCGCGCTCCCTGAAAAGTTATGCACGTTTTTCGTGTCAATCAGGCTTTTTGGATTAGGCTTGATTTTCAATAGGTTGCGTAACCATCGAGCAATCCTTTCGAAAAACTGCTCACAAGTTATCCACAGTCAGAGCACTTTCGAGGTATCCACTGAGGCTGGGGAAACCAGTGCTCCCATCGATCGCTGGGCTTCGGTAATCCACGTAGCGGCCCGGTCGTTAAGCTCAGCGGTTGCGCGTGGCCCGCTACCTTCAGCGAACATGGGCGGCCCAATCATCACCTCGATAATTCCCGGGCGTTTGCCCCAACCATCCCGGGGCCAGAACTTGCCTGCATTATGAGCGATCGGCAGTACAGGCAAGCCCGCGTTGACTGCCAGCGCAGCGCCGCTACGGGTGAACTTACCCACAGTACCGTAAGGCACCCGGGTGCCTTCAGGGAAAATAAGTACCCACACCCCATCCTTTAGCAGTACATCGCCCTTGCTGGCGACTTCCCGCAGGGCTTCTTTGGGATTCTCCCGGTCGATGGCGATAGGACGCAACATCGCCATGGCCCAGCCGAAAAAGGGGACATACAGCAGCTCTTTTTTCAGGACCTGGCTCAGCGGCTGGAAATATGCCGAAAGGAAGAAGGTTTCCCAGGTACTCTGGTGATTGGAGAGGATGACACAGGGAGTGGCCGGCACGTTTTCGGCGCCTGTGACCTTGACGTCGATACCCAAGAACAGGCGAGTCAGCAGCAAGGCGAACCGGCACCAGTAAACATTGATGAAGCGGTAGCGGGCAGGGAATTTCAGGAAAGGGCAGACAAAGAAACCGAGCGTGCACCACAGGAGCGCGCTCAAGCCCAACAAGCAGTAGAAAATGGCGATGCGAATGGCCAGCACTGTGGACATGAATAGGTTACCGTGCGGGGCCGGCCCCGTTGATGAGTGACACTTGCCCCAGGCCGGCGCCAGGTTCAGGGGGCAGTGGCGGTGTGGATAAGTGCACTGGCCACAGAAGCCAGGTTGTCGAAAACCAGTGTGCCGGGGGGCAACGGCTCTTTGGCGGTCTTCTCACCTTTGCCGGTGCGAACCAGGACGGGCTGAGCGTCCACTGCCAAGGCCGCGGCGAGATCGCTCGAAGTATCCCCGACGAACCAGACGCCCTTGAGCGCTACCCCATAGTGCTTGGCGATACGTCGCAGCATTCCCGGCTGCGGCTTGCGGCATTCGCAGCCTTGCGAGGGGCCATGGGGGCAGTATTCGATTACCCCCATTTCGCCGCCCGCCTCGGCCACAAGGGCCCGTAACCGCGCATGCATGGCGTCCAGGGTTTCCAGCGAGTAATACCCGCGTGCAATACCGGACTGGTTGGTGGCCACCGCCACGGCCCAGCCTGCCTGGTTCAGCTGGGCGATTGCCTCGATCGAGCCTGGAATCGGTATCCACTCTTCCACGGACTTGATGTAGGCGTCGGAGTCCTGGTTGATGACGCCGTCTCGATCGAGGATGACCAGCTTGACCATCAGCCCAGTACCGAGATGTCAGCCACGCCTAGGAACAGACCGCGCAAGCGGGCCAGCAGCGCATAGCGGTTGGCTCGCACGCTTGGGTCTTCGGCATTGACCATCACTGCTTCGAAGAAGGCGTCCACAGGCTCGCGAAGGGCTGCCAAGCGGGTCAAGGCTTCGTTGTACTGACGTGCCTGGGCCATGGGCTGCACGGCATGGTCGGCCTGCTGGATTGCCGAATACAGCGAGAATTCATGGGCGTTGTCGAAGTACTTGGGTTCGACCTGGCTCGCGACCGCGCCTTCGGCCTTGCCCAGAAGGTTGGACACCCGCTTGTTCACCGCCGCCAGGGCTTCGGCTTCAGGCAGCCGACGGAATGCCTGCACCGCTTGTACCCGCTGGTCGAAGTCCAGCGCCGAGCCTGGTTTAAGGGCACGTACGGCCAGGTAGCTGGCCACATCCACGCCCTCGTCTTCGTAGCGTGCGCGCAAGCGATCGAAAATGAATTCCAGCACCTGATCGGCCAGCGTGGCGGAATCCACCTTGCCGGCATACAGGGCAACGGAGAACCCGACGGCTTCTCCCAGATCCAGATCCAGCTGTTTTTCGATCAGGATGCGCAGTACCCCCAAGGCAGCTCGACGCAACGCGTACGGGTCCTTGCTGCCGGTAGGGAGCATGCCGATGCCGAAGATGCCCGTCAGGGTGTCGAGCTTGTCGGCGATGGCCACAGCCGCGCCAGTCAGCGTCTGCGGCAACTCCGCGCCAGCGCCGCGGGGCATGTACTGTTCGTTCAGTGCCAAGGCCACGTCTTCGGCTTCGCCATCATGCTGGGCATAGTAATAGCCGGCGATCCCCTGCATCTCCGGGAATTCGCCGACCATCTCCGTGGCCAGGTCGCACTTGCTCAACAGGCCGGCGCGGGTAGCGCGCTGGGCATCGCCGCCGATGCGCGGCGCAATGAATGCCGCCAGCTTGGACACGCGAACGGCCTTGTCGTAGACGCTGCCCAACTGCGCCTGGAACACTACGTTCTGCAAGCGCTCGTTGAAGCTTTCCAGGGATTGCTTCTTGTCCTGGTTGAAAAAGAATTCGGCGTCAGTCAGGCGAGGCCGCACGACCTTCTCGTTGCCCTCGACGATCTGACGCGGATCGCGGCTCTCGATATTGGCGACGGTAATGAAGCGTGGTAGCAGCTTGCCTTCGGCATTCAGCAGGCAGAAGTACTTCTGGTTGTCCTGCATGGTGGTGATCAAGGCTTCCTGAGGAACCTGCAGGAAGCGCTCTTCGAAAGAGCACACAAGCGGTACCGGCCACTCGACCAGCGCGGAAACCTCATCGAGCAGGGCCGCAGGCACGACCGCCGTACCTTCCTGCTGTACAGCCAGTTCATCCACGCGCTTGCGGATGATCTCACGGCGCTCCTGGAAATCGGCCAGTACGTAGGCCTTGCGCAGGTCGTCGGCATAGCTGGCCGGAGAGCTGATACGCACGGCTTCCGGATGGTGGAAACGGTGCCCGCGGGAGTCACGCCCGGCCCGCTGGGCCAGCAGCGTGCAGTCAACCACGTTGTCGCCGAACAGCATCACCAGCCATTGGGTCGGCCGCACGAATTCGTCCTTGCGCACACCCCAGCGCATGCGCTTGGGGATGGGCAGGTCGTTGAGCGAATCTTCGACGATGGTCGGCAACAGGCTCAGCGTGGGCTTGCCGGTAATGGTCTGGCTATAGCGCAGCTTGGGGCCGCTCTGGTCGATCTCGGAAATGTCCACGCCGCATTTGCGCGCGAAGCCCAAGGCTGCCTGGGTCGGGTTGCCGTCGGCATCGAAGGCCGCCTGGCGAGGTGGGCCATCCAGGTTCACGCTGCGGTCGGCTTGCTGCACGTCCAGGCCGCTAACCAGCACCGCCAGGCGACGAGGCGCGGCGTAATACCGGCTGGCGCTGTAGTTCAGGCCGGCGCTGGCCAGGCCCTTCTGGATACCGGCCAGGAAGGCTTCGCCCAGGGTTGCCAGGGCTTTGGGTGGCAGCTCTTCGGTGCCCAGTTCAACCAGGAAATCTTGCGCACTCATTGTGCTGCCTCCAGCTTAGCCAACACTTCATCTCGCAATTCAGGGGTTGCCATGGGGAAGCCCAGGCGCGCCCGCGCCTGCAGGTAGCTCTGCGCCACGGCGCGGGCCAGGGTCCGCACGCGAAGGATGTAGCGCTGGCGCTCGGTGACCGAAATCGCCCGGCGCGCATCCAGCAGGTTGAAGGTGTGCGAAGCCTTGAGCACCATTTCGTAGGTCGGCAATGGCAGTTGCAGTGCGATAAGCCGATTGGCTTCGCTTTCGTAGAAGTCGAACAGCTCGAAGAGCTTGTCTACGTTGGCGTGTTCGAAGTTGTAGGTGGATTGTTCGACTTCGTTCTGGTGGAACACGTCGCCATAGGTCACCTTGCCAAAGGGACCGTCGGTCCAGACCAGGTCATAGACCGAATCCACGCCTTGCAGATACATGGCCAGGCGTTCCAGGCCATAGGTGATCTCTCCGGTGACCGGGTAGCACTCGATACCGCCTACCTGCTGGAAATAGGTGAACTGAGTCACTTCCATGCCGTTAAGCCATACCTCCCAGCCCAGGCCCCATGCGCCCAGGGTTGGCGATTCCCAGTTGTCCTCGACGAAGCGCACATCGTGCACGGTCGGGTCGAGCCCGATATGGCGCAGCGAGCCCAGGTACAGCTCTTGGAAGTTCTCCGGGTTGGGCTTGAGCACGACCTGGAACTGGTAGTAATGCTGCAGGCGGTTGGGGTTTTCGCCATAGCGACCATCGGCGGGGCGGCGACTGGGCTGCACATAGGCGGCGTTCCAGTTTTCCGGGCCTACGGCGCGCAGGAAGGTGGCGGTGTGAAAGGTGCCCGCGCCCACTTCCATATCGTAAGGCTGAAGCACCACGCAACCTTGCTCCGCCCAGTACTGTTGCAGGGCCAGAATCAAGTCTTGGAAGGTACGCACGGCTGGCGTAGGCTGGTTCACAAATTCACCTGTATCTTGGGCTGCGAATGTAAAAGGCGGAAGTATAACCCGAATCGCCGCGCTCACTAGGTCCTGTACGAAATAGGAAACATCGCCGCCAGGGCCGCTTCTTTTCCCCATCTGCCTGGAGCCTTATGCAGCGCTGTTACTGGTGCACCTCAGACCCCCTCTACCAGGCCTATCATGATCATGAGTGGGGCGTGCCGTTGCGTGACCCGCAGCGCCTGTTCGAGCTGCTGGTGCTCGAAGGTTTCCAGGCCGGATTGTCATGGATCACCATTCTCAAGAAGCGCGCACGCTACCGTGAAGTGCTGTTCGGCTTCGATGCCCGGCGGCTGGCAGCCATGACCGACGCTGAAATCGACATACGCATGCAGGACCCGGGTATCATCCGCAACCGGATGAAACTCAACGCAGCCAGGCAGAATGCCCAGGCCTGGTTACGCCTGGAAGACCCGGTAACCTTCCTCTGGTCTTTCGTAGGTGGAGCGCCACTGATCAATCACTTCGCCAGCCGCGCCGAGGTTCCGACCCAGACGCCCCAGGCCCAGGCCATGAGCAAGGCCTTGAAGAAGGCCGGCTTCAGTTTCGTGGGCCCGACCATCTGCTATGCCTACATGCAATCGAGCGGCATGGTGATGGACCACACGACCGATTGCGGGTGTTATCCACAGCTGAGCCAGGCGCGCTCAGGCGAGACGGCGCCGGGCTGAGGTAGAATGCTCGGCTCCATAGCAAGGGAAACGAATTGTGGAAAAGTTAAAGGGCGCCTTGATGGTGGGCTTGCTCAAGGCGTTCGCCTTGTTGCCCTGGCGCGGTGTGCAAGGGGTAGGCGCGGCAATCGGCTGGCTGATGTGGAAGCTTCCCAACCGCTCGCGAGACGTAGTTCGTATCAACCTGGCCAAGTGTTTTCCGGAATTGTCAGCCGCCGAGCGTGAACGGCTGACCGGTGCGAGCCTGAAGAACATTGGCCGTTCGTTCACCGAGAGCGCCTGCGCCTGGATCTGGCCGCCCGAGCGGTCTCTGGCGCTGATCCATGAAGTCGAGGGGCTGGAAGTGCTGGAGCAGGCCTTGGCCACCGGCAAGGGGGTAGTAGGGATCACCAGCCACTTGGGTAACTGGGAAGTGCTCAACCATTTCTACTGCAGCCAGTGCAAGCCGATCATCTTTTACCGCCCGCCCAAGCAGAAAGCGGTGGATGAGCTTTTGCGCAAGCAGCGGGTACAGCTTGGAAACCGCGTGGCGCCTTCGACCAAGGAAGGCATCCTCAGTGTGATCAAGGAAGTGCGCAAGGGCGGTCAGGTGGGCATCCCGGCGGACCCGGAGCCCGCGGAGTCAGCCGGCGTGTTCGTGCCCTTCCTGGGCACCCAGGCCCTGACCAGCAAGTTCGTGCCCAACATGCTCGCCGGCGGCAAGGCGGTAGGGGTGTTCCTGCATGCCGTGCGCCTTCCGGATGGCTCGGGTTTCCGGGTCATGCTCAAGGCTGCGCCCGAGGACATGTACAGCACGGATGTGGAAGTCGCCGCCGCAGCCATGAGCCGCGTGGTGGAGGACTACGTCCGGGCTTATCCGGACCAGTACATGTGGAGCATGAAACGCTTCAAGAAGCGACCTCCAGGCGAGGCGCGCTGGTATTGAGCCAGGCTCAGGCGCCGCGGTCGAGCTTACGTAGGAATACGGTCATTTCCTTTTCCGCCTGCTTGTCGCCCTTGGCGCGAGCGGCCGTCAGGCCTTGCTCCCAGGCCTGACGTGCCGCGGCGATATCCTGCTGCGCCTGGTATGCCTTGCCGAGCAGTTTCCAGGCCGCCGAATAGCCAGGGTCCTACGCTACGCACTGGCGCAAGTGCTCGGTGGCCTGTGCACAATCACCGCCATCGAGATAACCCTTACCAAGGCCGAAGCGCAGCAATGGGTTATCCACACCCTTGGCGAGCATCTTTTCCAGTGACTCGATCATGGCTTCTCCTAGAAGAACGTCAAGCCTACGTGAAATAGTTTTTCCACGTCCCGGATGTACTTTTTATCCACAACGAAAAGGATCACATGGTCTCCGCTCTCAATCATCGTGTCTGCGCGAGCGATGATGACTTCCTGGTCGCGGATGATGGCCCCGATGGACGTGCCGGGCGGCATGTTGATCGCCGACAAGGCGCGGCCTACCACCTTGCTTGAGCGCGCGTCGCCATGGGCAATGGCTTCGATAGCTTCGGCCGCTCCGCGACGCAGGGAGTGCACGCTCACGATGTCACCGCGTCTCACATGGGTGAGTAGGCTGCCAATGGTGGCAAGTTGCGGATTGATGGCGATATCGATCTCCCCGCCTTGCACCAGGTCGACATAGGCGGCGTTGTTGATCAGGGTCATCACCTTGCGCGCCCCCAGGCGCTTGGCCAGCAGCGACGACATGATATTGGCCTCGTCGTCGTTGGTCAGGGCCACGAAGATATCCGCGTCGGCGATACTTTCTTCCACCATCAGGTCCCGGTCCGACGCGCTGCCCTGGAGTACTACCGTGCTGTCCAGGGTATCGGACAAGTAACGACAGCGGGCCGGGTTCATTTCGATGATCTTGACCTGATAGCGGCTTTCGATCGCTTCGGCCAGCCGTTCGCCGATATGGCCTCCACCAGCGATCACTACCCGCTTGTTGCTTTCATCCAGCCGACGCAGTTCGCCCATCACTGCCCGAATGTCTGCGCGGGCGGCAATGAAGAAGACTTCGTCATCGGCTTCGATCACCGTGTCGCCGCGGGGCATGATGGGACGGTCCTTGCGGAAGATGGCCGCCACCCGGGTTTCCACATTGGGCATGTGATGACGGATCTGGCGAAGCTGCTGCCCTACCAGCGGGCCGCCATAGTAGGCACGTACCGCCACTAGCTGGGCCTTACCCGCGGCGAAGTCGATTACCTGGAGCGCGCCGGGGTGTTCGATCAGACGCTTGATGTGATGAGTGACCACTTGCTCGGGGCTGATCAGCACATCCACCGGAATCGCCTCGTTGGCGAACAGGCCAGCCTGGGCCAGGTAAGCCGCCTCGCGTACCCGGGCGATGCGCCGCGGGGTATGGAACAGAGTGTAGGCCACCTGGCAGGCGACCATGTTGGTTTCATCGCTGTTGGTCACAGCCACCAGCATGTCGGCGTCGTCCGCGCCAGCCTGGCGCAGTACGCTCGGGAAGGACGCCTTGCCCTGTACGGTGCGGATGTCGAGGCGGTCGCCCAGGCTGCGCAGCCGTTCACCGTCCGTGTCGACAACGGTGATGTCATTGGCCTCGCCCGCCAGGTGCTCGGCCAGGGTACCACCCACTTGGCCGGCCCCGAGAATGATGATTTTCACGGTCAGTTCGCTCAGCGGCCGCCCGTGGCGGCAATTTTCATGAGTTTGGCGTAATAGAAGCCATCGTGCCCGGCGGTTTGCGGGAACAACTGTCGCCCATGAGCCTGGCGCTCGCCCGCCTCCAGGGCCAGGTCCAGCTCCCGAGCCCCAGGGGTACGTTGCAGGAAGGCCGCGATGGTGTCGGCGTTTTCCGGCGGCAGCACCGAACAGGTGGCGTAGAGCAATACGCCCCCGACCTCCAGGGTGCGCCAGAGCGCATCCAGCAACTCACCCTGTAGCGCGGCGAGGGCAGGAATATCATCGGCCTGTCGGGTCAGCTTGATATCTGGATGGCGACGGATAACTCCCGTGGCAGAGCAAGGTGCGTCGAGCAGGATACGCTGGAAGGGTTTGCCGTCCCACCAGGCGGCAAGGTCGCGCCCATCGGCGGCCTTGAGCTCGGCGGCCAGGCCCAGGCGGGCAAGATTCTCCTCGACCCGCGCCAGCCGCTTGGCCTCTAGGTCGATGCCAAGCACATGGCCGAGCCCGGGCATGCGCTCGAGCAAGTGGCAGGTTTTACCACCTGGGGCACAGCAGGCATCGAGCACGCGTTGCCCTGGCTTGAGATCCATCAGGCCCGCCGCCAGTTGCGCGGCTTCGTCCTGGACACTTACCCAGCCCTCGGCGAAGCCCGGCAAACCAGTGACATCGGTAGCGCTGGCCAGGGTGATGCCGTCCTCGCTGAAATGGCAGGCGCTGGCGGCTACCCCACTGGCTTCGAGTTGCTTCAGGTAAGCGGCCCGGTCCGCGTGCCGGGCATTGATCCTGAGGGTCATGGGCGGATGTTCGTTGTTGGCCGCGCAGATCGCTTCCCATTTATCAGGCCAGGCAGCCTTCAGGGTTTTCTGCAACCAGCGTGGATGGGCCGTGCGCGCTACCGGGTCGCGTTCCAGGCTTGTCAGCAGCGCATCCCCTTCCCGTTGAGCGCGGCGCAGTACGGCATTGAGCAAACCCTTGGCCCAGGTTTTCTTCAAGGCCGTGGCGCCGTCCACCGTTTCCGCGATGGCCGCATGGGCGGGAATGCGGGTGTAGAACAACTGATAGAGGCCGGTTAGCAGCAGCGCATAGAGGTCTGCGTCCGCTGCCTTGAACGGCTTTTGCAACAGTTGCTCGGCCAGCAGCGCCAAGCGAGGCTCCCAACGGGCGGTACCGAAGGCAAGCTCTTGGGCCAGGCCACGATCCCGTGGGTCTACCCGCTCCAGCTGAGGAGGAAGGGCGCCGTTGAGCGAGGCCTTGCCATTGAGCACGGCGGCCAGCGCCCGGGCCGCGGCGAGGCGCGGGGTCATTGGCCCAGTACCGAGCCAACCGTGAAGACCTCACGACGGCTGTTGTACAAGTCAGTGAAGGCCAGCGGCTTGCCGCCGGGCAACTGAAGGCGAGTCAGGCAGAGCGCGCCTTCGCCACAGGCCACGGTCAGTCCGTCCTTGCCGACGGCGATGATCTGGCCAGGGGTGCCGGCCCCGTTTGCCTCATGAACGGCCAGGACTTTCAACGATTCGCCGCGCAACAGGCTGTGGCTGACCGGCCAAGGGAAGAACGCCCGTACCTGGCGAGCCAGCTCAGGGGCGGGACGTGTCCAGTCCAGGCGAGCCTCATCCTTGTGCAGCTTGTGGGCGTAGGTCGCCAATGCATCATCCTGGCGCTCGCCAGCGAGTGTGCCCGCCGCCAGCTGCGCGATGGCCTCGACGACGGCGGGTGGCCCCAGCCGGGCGAGGCGGTCGTGAAGGCTGCCGCCGGTATCGTCGGGGCTGATGGGCGTAGTGACCTTGAGCAGCATGGGGCCGGTATCAAGCCCTGCCTCCATCTGCATCACCGTTACCCCGCTCTCGGCATCACCGGCTTCTATGGCGCGCTGGATAGGTGCCGCGCCCCGCCAGCGCGGCAGCAGGGAGGCATGGCTGTTGATGCAACCCAGGCGTGGAATGTCCAGTACTACCTGAGGCAGGATCAAGCCATAGGCCACCACGACCATCAGGTCGGGCGCCAGCGCGGCCAGCTCAGCCTGGGCGTCGGGGTCGCGCAAGGTCACCGGCTGGTATACCGGGATGCCGTGGGCCACAGCCAGCGCCTTGACCGGGCTGGGCATCAATTTCTGGCCACGACCGGCGGGACGGTCAGGTTGGGTATAGACGGCGACCACCTCATGCTCGCCGCCGAGCAGGGCCTTCAGGTGTTCAGCCGCGAATTCCGGCGTACCGGCAAAGACTAGGCGCATGATGCTCCCTTTGAAATGGAAAGGGCTTGCCGAAGCAAGCCCTTGGGCTGGGTCCATACGAACCCGCGGCCGATCACGCCTGTTGGCGGTGCTGCTTCTCGAGCTTTTTCTTGATCCGGTCGCGCTTGAGCGAAGACAGGTAGTCGACGAACAGCTTGCCGTTGAGGTGATCGCACTCATGCTGGATGCATACCGCCAGCAGGCCCTCGGCGATCAGTTCGAAAGGCTTGCCATCGCGGTCCAGCGCCTTGACCTTGACCTTCTGCGGCCGGTCGACGTTTTCGTAGAAGCCGGGAACGGACAAGCAACCTTCCTGGTATTGGTCCATCTCGTCAGTCAGCGACTCGAACTCGGGATTGATGAATACCCGAGGTTCGCTACGGTCTTCGCTCAGGTCCATGACCACGACTCGCTTGTGCACGTTCACCTGGGTGGCTGCCAGTCCGATGCCGGGCGCTTCGTACATGGTTTCAAACATGTCGTCGATCAGCGTGCGCAGCTCGTCGTCCACCACCGTGACCGGCTTGGCGATGGTACGCAGGCGCGGGTCCGGAAATTCGAGGATGTTTAAAATAGCCATATGCTTTAGTGCTGCACTGTAAGGTAAAGTCAGTGGAAGGGCGCCGAGCGCTTGTCGAGCAGCCGCTGCTCATGGAAAGCCCCACGGCCGGCAAGGCTCGGACGATGCCGCGGCGGGGTTTGACGAATGCGTACATGATAAAGGGATTCACGGCATGAGGAAATCATTACTCGCCCTGGTACTGCTGGTCGGCTCGGCCCTGGCCCACGGCCAAAGCCTGTTGCGCGACGGTCATCCCGAGCGCTATACCGTGGTGCAAGGCGACACCCTGTGGGACATCGCCGGGAGATTCCTCAACGAGCCCTGGCAGTGGCCGCGCATCTGGCATGGCAATCCGCAGGTCACCAACCCGAATCTCATCTACCCAGGGGACTCGCTCGTGCTGAGCATGGTCAATGGGCAACCCCAGGTGTCGCTCGAGCGGGGTGCCTCCCGAGGTACCCTCAAGCTCTCGCCTCATATCCGGGCTACGCCAGTGGCCGAAGCCATTCCCAGTATCCCGCTGGGCGCGATCAGTGCCTTCCTGATCAGCAACCGAATCGTCGATGATGCCGCCGCTTTCGAAACCGCCCCTTACATCGTAGCGGGGAATCAGGAGCGGGTACTTAGCGGCATGGGGGATCGGATCTACGCGCGAGGCCAGTTCGAACCTGCCCATACGGGGTATGGCATATTCCGCCAGGGCAAGGTGTATACCGACCCCGAAACCCAGGAAGTACTGGGCATCAACGCCGACAATATCGGTAGCGGCGAAGTAATCGCGGTGGAAGGCGATATCGCCACCCTCGGCCTGCAGCGTTCCACCGCCGAGGTTCGCCTGGGCGATCGCCTGTTCACCAGCGAAGAACACTCGATCAACTCACTGTTCCTGCCGAGCCCACCGAACGGTCCGGTGGAAGGCCATATCATCGACGTCCCCCGTGGAGTCACTCAGATCGGCAAGTACGATGTGGTCACCCTGAACAAAGGCCAACGGGACGGCCTGGAAGAAGGCAATGTGCTTGCCATCTACAAGACGGGTGAAACTGTGCGAGACCGGATCACCGGGGAACAGGTCAAGGTGCCGGACGAACGCGCCGGGCTGTTGATGGTATTTCGCACGTATCAGAAACTGAGCTATGGTCTGGTCCTGAGTGCCACCCGTTCCTTGGCGGTACAGGATAAGGTTCGCAACCCTTAAGCACGCCAGAGGTTGCCTGGCCAGAAGTTACCAACACAGTTATCCACAGGATATGCATCCCGTGGAGGCTTAGATCAAGGATGATCGCATGCCATTGTTCTCCTCCAGGCTCACGCCACCGGCAGAGCTTGAAGCGCGACTGCGCCTTCACCAGTTGCCCAAGGTGGGCGCTATCCAATTCCGTGCATTGATAGATGCCTTCGGTTCGGCCAGCGCGGCCCTGAGCGCGCCAGCGTCTGCCTGGCGCTCCCTGGGCTTGCCCCAGGCTACCGCCGAGGCGCGCCGCAGCCCTGAGGTTCGCGACGGCGCGCTTGCTGGGCTACGTTGGCTCGAAACGCCCGGCCATCATCTGGTGGCGTTCGATAGCCCGGCTTACCCTGCCCTATTGCAGGAAATCTCCAACCCGCCACCCTTGCTCTTCGTAGCGGGGAACCCGGGATTGCTTGAAAGCCCTCAGCTGGCCGTCATCGGCAGCAGGCGCGCGTCACGCCCCGGCCTGGATACCGCCCGTGCCTTTTCCACTACCCTGGCGCAGGCCGGGTTCGTGGTGACCTCGGGCCTGGCACTGGGCATCGATGGCGCCGCGCACCAAGCCGCGCTGGATATCGGCGGCGGCACCATCGCCGTGCTCGGTAGCGGGCTGGAACATATTTATCCACAGCGGCATCTCGGCTTGGCCAGGCGCATCGCGGAGCAAGGTGGCGCACTGGTATCCGAGTTTGCGCTGGGCACGCCGCCTGCCCGTGAACACTTTCCTCGGCGCAACCGTATCATCAGCGGGCTTTCGCTGGGCGTGCTGGTGGTCGAGGCCAATTTGGCCAGCGGGTCATTGATTACCGCACGGCTGGCAGCGGAACAAGGGCGTGAAGTATTCGCCATTCCTGGTTCGATTCACCATCCTGGCGTCAAGGGCTGTCACCAGCTGATCCGCGAGGGCGCCCAGCTGGTGGAGTCGGTTCATGACATTCTGGAAGGCTTGCGCGGTTGGCACGGCCCGCTGCCAGCTCTCCCCAGCCAGCCGTCAGTCAACGTTCGAAGTGACGCCCTGCTTCGTCAGCTCCAGGCTGCCCCGCAGAATGCCGAGCAACTGGCCGCGAGCCTGGGGTGGCCATTGCCCAAGGTGCTGGCCGCGCTGACCGAGCACGAACTGGCGGGCAATGCCGTTTGTGAAGCCGGGCGTTGGTTTGCCCGCTGCGCCTAGTTACACTCCCCGCATCGATCGCTGGAGGATGGCAAATGGAAAGCAGTTGGCGTGTGCAACAAGCCGCCCGGGAAATACGTGCCGGCGCGGTGATTGCCTACCCAACCGAGGCAGTGTGGGGCCTGGGGTGCGACCCGTGGAACGAGGACGCGGTCTATCGCCTGCTGGCGATCAAGGGCCGGTCGGTGGCCAAGGGTGTGATTCTGATCGCGGACAACATCCGCCAGTTCGATTTTCTCTTCGAAGACTTCCCCCAGGCCTGGATGGACCAGATGGCCAGTACCTGGCCAGGGCCCAACACCTGGCTGGTACCGCATCGCGATCTTCTTCCCGCCTGGATCACGGGCAAGCACGACAGCGTGGCGGTGCGCGTAAGCGACCATCCGCTGGTACGCGAACTTTGCGCGCTGGTAGGGCCGTTGGTGTCCACTTCCGCCAATCCGCAAGGGCGACCCCCAGCGCGTAGTCGCCTGCGCGTAGAGCAATACTTCCGCGGCGAGGTGGACGTGGTGCTCGGTGGGGCACTTGGCGGGCGCAAGAACCCCAGCGTGATCCGCGATCTGCGCACGGGCGAAGTCGTGCGCCCTTGACCCAACGGCGGGTGCCGCCCCGGAGGTGGCACCCCAGGGCTCAAGGAAGCAATACGGTGGAGCCGGTGGTCTTGCGACCGGAAAGATCCCGATGAGCCTGGGCCGCCTCGTCAAGACGATAGCGTTGGTGGACTTCCACCTTGACCTTGCCGCTGGTCACCATCTCGAAGAGTTCGTCGGCCATGCCTTGGAGGGCGCCTGGTACCGCATAGGTACCCAATGTCGGCCGAGTGACGTATAGCGAGCCCTTACTGGCAAGCACCCCCAGGTTCACTCCGGTTACCGCGCCTGACGCGTTGCCGAAGCTGACGAGGAGCCCGCGTGGGGCGACGCAGTCCAGCGAAGTTTCCCAAGTGTCCTTGCCTACCCCGTCGTAAACAACCGGGCATTTCTGGCCATTGGTCAATTCAAGCACGCGCTTGGCTACGTCCTCGCGGCTGTAGTCGATCACTTCCCAGGCCCCTGCGGCTTTCGCTTTCTCCGCTTTTTCCGCGGAACCTACGGTAGCGATGACCCTGGCGCCGAGAGCAGAAGCCCATTGGCAGGCCAGCAGCCCCACGCCACCGGCGCCAGCGTGGAACAGGATGGTTTCCCCGCTTTGCAGCCGGTAGGTCTGGCGCAGCAGGTACTGGACAGTCAGGCCCTTGAGCATCATCGCGGCGGCCTGCTCGAAGCTGATGGCTTCAGGCAACTTGACCACGACACTGGCTGGCAGCACATGCACGTCGCTATAAGCGCCCAATGGCCCTCCGGCATAGGCTACCCGATCACCGACCGACAGGCTGGTGACCTCGCTGCCAACAGCCTCGATGACGCCCGCGGCCTCGGTGCCCAGCCCGGAAGGGAAGCCCGGCGCTGGATACAGGCCGCTACGATAATAGGTATCGATGTAGTTCAAGCCAATGGCATGGTTACGTACTCTAATTTCGAGAGGGCCGGGCTCGCTGGGCTTGAACTCCACCAGTTCGAGCACTTCAGGACCGCCGTTGCTGGAAAACTGAATCCGCCTTGCCATCGGGTATCTCCTCGCTCTGTCAGGTTGATTGGCCTATCGGACGCCTTTCCATAGACCGGCGTCAACTGTCCAGGCGACAAGCAATGCTATGCTACGCGCCGATTTGGCCGGGCCGTCGACTCGGCCCTTGGCGTGTTTCGTCCATGAGGTAACCGATGAACAGTCGCACCGAGGCCGTGAAGGCCTATCTGCTCGAGCTGCAAGATCGCATCTGCAAGGCGTTGGAAGACGAAGATGGCGGTGCTCGTTTCCTTGAGGAAGCCTGGACGCGGCCGGCAGGGGGCGGTGGCCGTACCCGGGTCATCGACAATGGCGCGGTGCTGGAAAAAGGTGGAGTGAATTTCTCCCATGTCCATGGCACTAGCCTGCCGCCTTCGGCCAGTGCCCACCGTCCCGAGCTGGCGGGCCGCAGCTTCGAGGCCCTTGGCGTTTCCCTGGTGATGCACCCGCACAACCCCCATGTGCCCACGTCTCATGCCAACGTGCGTTTCTTCATCGCCGAGCAAGAAGGGCAAGAGCCGGTGTGGTGGTTCGGGGGAGGCTTCGACCTGACGCCTTACTATGCTTATGAAGAAGACTGTGTCCATTGGCACCAGGTGGCCGAGCGCGCTTGCGCGCCTTTCGGGCCGGATGTGTATCCGCGTTACAAGGCCTGGTGCGACCGCTATTTCCATCTCAAGCATCGCAATGAGCCTCGCGGTATCGGCGGGTTGTTCTTCGACGACCTCAACAGCTGGGACTTCGACACCAGCTTCGCCTTCATGCGTGCGGTCGGCGATGCTTACCTGGAGGCCTGGCTGCCTATCGTCAGGCGTCGTCGCGACATGCCCTGGACCGAAGCACAGAAGGCATTCCAGGAATACCGTCGGGGTCGCTACGTGGAATTCAACCTAGTCTATGACCGTGGCACGCTGTTTGGGCTGCAATCAGGTGGGCGTACCGAGTCCATCCTGATGTCGCTGCCGCCTCG
Source organism: Pseudomonas massiliensis (assembly GCF_000826105.1). Taxonomy (GTDB): domain Bacteria; phylum Pseudomonadota; class Gammaproteobacteria; order Pseudomonadales; family Pseudomonadaceae; genus Aquipseudomonas; species Aquipseudomonas massiliensis. The sequence goes on from NZ_CCYK01000005.1 coordinate 516,628, forward strand.
GGTTCGTTGGGGCTATGACTGGAAGCCGGAGCCGGGCAGCGAAGAAGCGCGCCTGACCGACTATTTCCTGCAAGACCGTGACTGGCTGGGTACAGACCGGGTCACCGACCTACAACCCTGAGGGCTTTCATGGACAAGTACGTAGTGTTCGGCAATCCCATCGGCCACAGCAAGTCGCCGGCCATCCACAGGTGGTTCGCCGAACAGACTGGGCAACGCATGGAGTACAGCCCGTTGCTCGCTCCGCTGGACGGTTTCGCCGATGCGGCCCGGGCTTTCTTCGTCGAGGGTCTGGGCGCGAACGTCACCGTGCCTTTCAAGGAGCAAGCCTGGCAACTGTGCGACGTTCTGACGCCTCGCGCCGAGCGAGCCGGGGCGGTCAACATGCTTAGCCGCCTGGACGATGGGCGCCTGCGCGGAGACAACACCGACGGCGAGGGGCTGGTCAGCGACTTGCTGAACAATGGCGTAGACCTGAAAGGCGCACGCATTCTGCTGCTTGGCGCGGGCGGAGCCGCCCGCGGCGTGATCGAGCCTCTGCTGGAACAGCGCCCCGCGCAGCTGGCCGTCGCCAACCGCACCCCGGAAAAGGCTCAAGTCCTGGCGCAAGCATTCGCTGAACTCGGGCCGGTCGATGCGCTTTCCCTCGAGCACTTGGAAGGCCCAATGGACCTGATCATCAATGCCACTGCCGCAAGCCTGGCCGGAGAGGTTCCGCCGCTGCCTGCATCAGTGATCGCGGCCGGTCGTACAGTGTGCTACGACATGATGTACAGCGCCGGCCAGACACCTTTCAACGCTTGGGCTCAGGCCCAGGGCGCGTCCAGGACCATCGATGGGCTGGGCATGCTGGTGGAACAGGCCGCGGTGGCCTTCCGGTATTGGCGAGGCGTCGAGGTCGCTACTGCTCCGGTCCTCGCCGCGCTGCGCGGTTTGTAGGGGCCGCGAAGCCGTCATGTGCGGCTTCTGTTTCCAAGAGCGACGATTCCAGCCCGCATCCAATGGCCTGTTCGCCAGCTTCGCTGGCGCTATAACCCCTTCGTAACGACGGGCAGGGCTTCCTTGCCGTCTGCGGTCTTGACACCTTTGAGCCATGCCTCGAGCACCTCGGGGTGGGCTTTGAGCCAGGCCCTGGCCGCTTCGCCATTGCTGATCTTCTTGTCGACCACCTCGGCCATCACGGCGTTTTCCATGTCCAGGGTGAATCGCATCTGACTAAGGAAACGGGCAACTTCCGGGCAGGCTTGAGCGTAGCCGTTGCGCGTCACCGTATAGACCGAACCGCTGTCGCCGAAATACGCCTCACCCCCGGTGAGGTAATGCATCTTGAGCTTTACGTTCATAGGATGAGGCGTCCACCCCAGGAAAGTGATGAAGCGCTGTTTCTTCACTGCCCTGTCTACTTCCGCGAGCATGGCTTGTTCGCTGGACTCCACCAGCTTCCATTGCCCCAGGTCGAAGTCGTTCTTCTTGATCATGTCCTGGATGGACTGGTTGGCCGGCGCGCCCGAGCCGATGCCGTAGACTTTGCGATCGAATTTTTCGGCGAAGCGATTCAGGTCCTTGAAGTCATGTACGCCCGCAGCATAGACATAGTCCGGTACCGCGAGAGTGAACTCGGTGCCTTCGAGGTTCTTCGCCAGGCGGGTCACTTTGCCCGTAGCGATGAACTGGTCATCGAACCCCTTCTGTGCCGGCATCCAATTGCCCAGGAATACGTCTACCTGGCCGTCCCGCAAACCGCCATAGATGATCGGTACCGCCAGTGAGTCGACTTTGGCGGAATAGCCCATGGTTTCGAGTACTAGGCCGGCCAGGGCATTGGTGGCAGCGATGTCGCTCCAACCCGGGTCCGCCATCCGTACCGGGCTGCAGGCGTCGGCGGCTTGGACCGAGAGACTCGCCCCGGTCAGGCTGGCGAGCAGGATCATCGTGGTCAAGGACTTCATGGTCTTCCCCCTTCGTTTTCGTTTGAGTGGCAGGGTTGCGGAAAACGCGCCTTGCGCTCCAGATCGTCCAGGTCGATGTGGTTGCGCATGTATTGCTGACTGGCATCTACCAGAGGCTGGTGATCCCAGCTCTTCAGCGTACCCAAGGCCAAGGCCTGGGCGACGAACCGGCGGCGACGCTGGCTCGCCAGAACCTGGCGGTGGATCTGTGGAATGTCCCATCTGGCCCGCGCTTCGTCGAGAAAGGTGTCGAATACCTGGGCATAGTCGGGCGAGCCCGCCAGGTTCTCCCGTTCAGCCGGGTCGTTGACTAGGTGATAGAGCAGGCAAGGGTCGGCTTCACTGTAGATGAATTTGTAATCGCCCCGCCGAATCATCATCAGCGGGCTGGTGGTGCCTTCGGCCATGTATTCGCCATACACCTCGTCGTGGCCCTGCTCGCCGCGCAGATGGGGCATCAGCGAGCGTCCGTCCAAGGGAAGCCCTGGCTCGGCTTGCCCTCCGGCCAGTTCCACCAAGGTCGGCAACAGGTCGACCGTGGAGATGCTGGCGTCAACCCGGGCTGCTGGAAATTGCCCAGGCGCCCAGATGAACAATGGCACCCGGGCGGCCATCTCGAACCAATGCATCTTGTACCAGAGGCCGCGCTCGCCCAGCATGTCGCCATGGTCGCCGCTGAACACGATCACGGTGTCGTCAAGCAAACCTGTCGCTTCCAGCACGGTCACCAGCTCGCCTACCTGATCGTCGATGTAACTACAGGCGCCGAAGTAAGCGCGCCGTGCGTCGCGGACCTTATGTTCGGGCAAGGGCTTGCCCCAGAGGTCATAAACCTTGAGCAGCCGTTGCGAATGGGGGTCTTGCGCCTCCTGGGGAACAAGGTTTCGGGGCAGCGGAATCTCCGTATCGGCGTACCGATTCCAGTAAGCCTGGGGAATCGCATAGGGGTCGTGCGGGTGAGTCATGGACACCGTGAGGCAGAAGGGCCGGCCGTCTGCCTTGCGAACATGGTCATAAAGGTACTGCCGCGCCCGGAAGACCACTTCCTCGTCGAAATCCAGCTGGTTGGTACGCACACAAGGGCCAGCTTGCAGCACCGACGACATGTTGTGGTACCAGCTTGGCCGGGTATCCGGTTCATCCCAGTTCACTGCCCACCCATAATCGGCCGGGTAGATGTCACTGGTGAGCCGCTCTTCATAGCCATGAAGTTGGTCCGGACCACAAAAGTGCATCTTTCCACTCAATGCAGTGTGGTAGCCCAGGCGGCGCAAGTAATGAGCGTAGGTAGGCGTATCCGCGGGAAACTCCGCTGCGTTGTCATAGGCGCCGATACGGCTGGGCAACTGACCGCTGACCAATGTGAAGCGTGAGGGCGCGCATAGCGGGCTGTTGCAGTAGGCGGAGTCGAATACTACCGCCTCCTTCGCCAATCGCGTCAGATGAGGCAGCTTGAGCACGGAGGGTCCATGGAACGGCATCAGCGGAGCGGCCATCTGATCGGCCATGATGAACAGGATGTTCTTGCGCTTCGTCGAAGTCCGGCGTTCCATAGAGGCTCCTTATGCCAACTTGTTTTGGTTCAGGATGGGCTTCGTCTCGTGGGGCCGTAAATCCCGTTGGGCCTAATGACTAGGATAAGTAAGCCTTATGTTTGATCGCCTGGGTACCTTATCGCTGGATACGTTGCGCACCTTCGAATCAGCCGCTCGCCAGCGCAGTTTCACCGCGGCGGCCATGGAGCTAGGCACCACGCAGCCAGCCATCAGCCAGCAAATCAAGCGTTTGGAAGAGCAACTGCAACTGCGCCTGTTCGATCGGGTATACCGCGGTATCACCCTGACCGAAGCTGGTGAATGCTTGTTTCAGCATGTCAGCGATGGCCTGGGTAGCCTGGAGCAAGGGTTGCTGGAGGCGACCAGCCGGGGACAGCGGGAGGTCTTGCAGGTAGCCACTGACTTCGCCTTCGCGGCGTACTGGTTGATGCCACGGCTGCACCGCTTTCACCAGGCCCACCCCCAAGTCGACGTGAGTATCGTCACGGGCGAGCGCATGCACGGCATGCTACGCAGCGATACGGACATCGCTATCCAGTTCGGTGACGGCCGCTTTCCCGGCCATGGACAAAGCCATTGGTTGTTCAACGAAGAGGTGTTTCCGGTTTGCAGCCCCAGCCTGCTCAAGGAAATCGCGCTGCCCTTGCCTTTGCCCGCCCTGCCCCGGCTACCCTTGCTGCATCTGCGCAGCAACCAGGCCAATCGCTGGTTCGATTGGGAGCGACTGTTCCGGGCCGTAGGCATTGCGGTAACCCCCATGGCCGGTCAATTGCGCTTCGATAACTACACCTTGCTCATCCAGGCCGCCATTGGTGGCCAAGGGGTAGCCATCGGTTGGCGCCACCTGGTGGACGATCTTATCGCCCAGGGCTTGCTCTGCCGGCCAGTCGCCGAAAGCGTGCGCTCGGAATTGGGTTATTCCTTATGGCTACCCCAACGCAAACGACGCGGGCGCATGATCGATCACTTCGTCGATTGGCTGTTGGCGGAGCGCCTGGCATGAACCCTGAAGCCAAGGCCGGTGACTGGACAATCGAAGCGCGGGCTTTTCGGCTCGTCCGTTGGTGCAGTCATAATTTCTGGGTCTTGCGAGGGCCGGACGGTACCTGGCACGGGGAATTGCATGGCCTGGCCACTGACCGACGCAACGGACGCCCGGTGCCTATCGGGTATGCTCGCTGGCATGGGCTGCAAGCCTGGCATTTCCAGCCTGGCCAGGCCTGGACCCTGTGCAGGCCCGCCCAGCCCAGGATCGCGGTGGTGCAAGGTAATGCCAGCGACATCCTTGAGCGCTGGAACCGGGCCGTGGCGATGGTGGCTCAGATCAACCGGCTGGATCTGGACTACCCCCGCTGCGGCCTGGGATGGCGAGGGAAATGGGCCAACAGCAACTCCATCTTCAGCTACCTAGGACGGGCGATGGGGGTTACGCCGCCCCGCTTTGTCGGCCTATGGCAACCGGGACTGGACCGTCCAATCATGCCAGCCTGAAGTGGCTCAATTCAGCACGCCGTTGAGAATCTCATAGACGATGCCCGTACCGACGGCGATCAGCACCACGTCTGTGCCCAGCCGGCGCCATTCGTAGCCATCGTAGTGCGGTAGATGAGCCAGCGCGGCGCGATCGAGACGGTGGCCATAACCCGGCGGCAGAGGTCGGCCCTTGGCAATCTGGATACCGGGTGGCAAGGGGGTGCCGCGGCCAAAGTCGGTGCGGTGCTCACGGATGCTATCGCGCACCGGGCCAAAGTCTTGTGGCGGGCGACCACCCTTGGCCTGCTTTCCGGCCTGGCCCGGTTGGCCATTCTGACCATGGGCATTGCCGTGGCCGTTGCCCTGGCCATGCTGCTGCGGGCCCCCGTGCTGGTCGTCCGGGCCGGGAGCGGCCTCGGCCAGGGGCAAGCCCAAGGCGATGAAAGCGCCTAGTGCGGCGGCGATGAGCGAACGGGGAGCATGCATGGGGGGATCCTCTACGACAAAAAAGGGAGCGAACATCGCTCCCTTGTTCTTGCCGATTAGTCTGTCAAAACCGTAGGCAATTCCTCTGTATCAGGAACTTTACCTTGGGGTTCGAGCACTGCGTACGCCCTCGGCCAACGCCCCGCACAGGCTGAGTACGTCATCGACTGCCTGGGCTGGGCTAGGCGCCTGGGCGATCTTGTCCACTAGTGCCGAACCCACGACCACGCCGTCGGCCAACCGGGCGATGGCAGCAGCCTGCTCGGGCGTGCGAATGCCGAAGCCCACGCTTATTGGCAGCGAAGTATGCCTGCGCAGGCGTGCAATGGCGGCGCTGACCTGGTCACTGGTAGCTGAGCCGGCGCCAGTTACTCCGGCTACGGATACGTAGTAGACGAACCCGGAGCTACGCTCGAGTACGCGTGGCAAGCGGCTGTCATCCGTGGTAGGGGTGGTCAGGCGGATGAAGTCGATTCCGGCCGACTGGGCCGGGGTTGCCAGTTCAGCGTCGTGCTCCGGCGGCAGGTCGACGATGATCAAGCCATCCACACCAGCTTCCCGCGCCTGGGCCACGAAAGCCTCGACGCCGAAGCGGTGGATCGGATTGTAGTAACCCATCAGCACCAGCGGCGTGGTGGTGTCCGTTTCCCGGAATGCGCGGACCATGTCCAGGGTTTTGAGCAGGGTCTGGCCAGCGGCCAGGGCGCGCAGGGTCGCCAGCTGGATAGCGACGCCGTCCGCCATGGGATCGGTGAACGGCATGCCCAGCTCGATCACATCGGCACCGGCGGCGGGCAGGCCCTTGAGAATCTGCAAGGAAGCGTCGTAGCCCGGGTCACCGGCGGTTACGAAGGTCACCAGGGCGGCGCGGCCTTCGGCCTTGACCTGGGCGAAGCGTTGTTCGAGACGGCTCATGCCTGGGCCTCCTGGGCGGCCATGTGGTTCATTACAGTTTGCATGTCTTTGTCACCCCGACCGGAGAGGCATACCACCATCAAGTGGTCCCTGGGCAAGGTGGGCGCGCGGCGAATGGCTTCGGCCAGGGCGTGAGCGGTCTCCAGGGCCGGAATGATGCCTTCGGTTCGGCAGGTGAGATGGAAGGCTGCCAGGGCTTCGTCATCGGTGATGCTGACGTACTGCACCCGCTTGATCTCGTGCAACCAGGCATGCTCCGGCCCGATGCCAGGGTAGTCCAGCCCCGCCGAGATGGAGTGCGCGTCCGTGATCTGGCCATCGGTGTCTTGAAGCAGATAGGTGCGGTTGCCGTGGAGCACGCCCGGTACGCCGCCATTGAGGCTGGCGGCGTGCTTGTCGGTATCGACGCCATGCCCCCCGGCCTCGACACCGATGATTTCGACACTGGCGTCGTCCAGAAATGGGTGGAACAGCCCCATGGCGTTGGAACCGCCACCCACGCAGGCGATCAGGCTGTCTGGCAGACGGCCTTCCTTCTCCTGCAGCTGCTCGCGGGTTTCCTTGCCGATGATGGACTGGAAGTCACGCACCATCGCCGGGTACGGATGCGGGCCGGCGACTGTTCCGATGAGGTAGAAGGTGTCTTCCACATTGGTGACCCAGTCGCGCAGAGCCTCGTTCATCGCGTCCTTCAAGGTACCGGTGCCGGCGGTCACCGGAACGATCTGGGCACCGAGCAGGCGCATGCGGAATACGTTAGCCTGCTGCCGCTCGATATCGGTGGCACCCATGTAGATCACGCAAGGCAAGCCGAAGCGCGCCGCCACGGTGGCAGTGGCCACGCCATGCATGCCCGCGCCGGTTTCGGCAATCAGGCGCTTCTTGCCCATGCGCTTGGCCAGCAGCACCTGGCCTATGCAGTTGTTCACCTTGTGGGCGCCGGTATGGTTGAGCTCTTCGCGCTTGAAGTAGATCTTGGCGCCGCCGCAGTGCTCGGTCAGCCGCTCGGCGTAATACAGTGGGTTGGGCCGGCCAATGTAGTCGCGCTGGAAATACGCCAGCTGTTCGAGAAACGTCGGGTCCTGCTTGGCGGCCTCGTATTCACGAGCCAGGTCCAGCACGAGGGGCATCAGGGTTTCAGCGACGTAGCGGCCGCCGAAGGCGCCGAACAAGCCGTTGGCGTCGGGGCCGTTGCGCAGGGTTTGAGCGGTCATGGGAGCTTTTCCGAAGCGAGGACAGATGCCTAGACTGTAGCCGCGACAGGCGCTGCTGAAAACCGATAAGATTGCAGCAACCTGTAAGGAAATCTCACAGATCATGACCCGCCACCTGCCCTCGCTCAATGGTCTGCGCGCGTTCGAGGCCACTGCTCGCCTGGGTAGCCTGACCCAGGCGGCGCGGCACTTGAATGTCACCCATGGCGCCATCAGCCGTCAGCTGAAATTGCTGGAAGCTGAGCTAGGGGTAGCCTTGTTCAGCAAGGAAGGGCGCGGCCTCAGGCTGACCGACGCCGGGCTACGCTTGCGCGACGCATGCAGTCAGGCATTCGACAGCCTGCGTACCGCCTGCGCCGAGCTGGCTGCCGATCAGGCCGACGCCCCCTTTGTGTTGGGGTGTTCGGGAAGTTTGTTGGCCCGCTGGTTCATTCCGCGCCTGGGGCGCTTGAACGCGGACTTGCCCGACCTGCGTTTGCATTTATCGGCCGGGGAAGGCGATCTCGACCCTCAAAGCCCGAGCCTGGATGCCTTGCTGGTGTATGCCCAGCCGCCCTGGCCGGCCGAGGTACAGGTACATGAGCTATTGGCGGAGCGCGTAGGGCCAGTGGTCAGCCCCCACTACCGAGGCTGCGCCGCCCTGCTCGGAGCGCCGCCCACGGCGGTCTTCGGGGAAACCTTGCTGCAGACCGATTCGCGGCCACAGGCCTGGCCGGCCTGGGCACGGGCCCATGACCTGGATAGTGCAGGGCTGAAGTTCAGCCAGCGCTTCGAGCACTTGTACTATCTGCTCGAAGCTGCGGTGGCTGGCTTGGGTGTGGCGATCGCACCCCACGCCCTGGTAGCGGACGACCTTCAGGCGGGGCGGTTGGTCGCCCCTTGGGGGTTCAGCCAGACGACAGCCAGCCTGATGCTGTGGGTGCCACGCAGGCGCGCCGGCTCCCGGGCCGAGCGCTTGGCCGAGTGGCTACGCCAGGAGCTGGCGCGGCAAGCGGATCAGTGGGAGCGCTTGCAGAGCAGGTAGGCGGCGAGCAGGCCGACGGCACCGATGGCGATGCCAGCAGTGGTCAGCGGATGTTCCTGAGCGTATTCCTTGGTGGCCAGGCTGGTTTCACGGGTTTTCACCTTGACGTCTTCATAGACGTCGGCCAGCAGGCTGCGCGAATGCTTGAGCGCGGTTTCAGCGTTCGCCTTCAGTGCTTTCAAGGTCTTGCGCGATTCTTCCGAAGCATCGCCCTTAAGGCTTTCCAAAGAGCGCAGCAGGCTTTCGATTTCAGCTTCCATGCTTTGCAGCGAGGCTTTACGCAGCGAGGTATTGGCCATGGTTCACTCCTGGCGGATGGTTGCGGTGTTTAGGTCCGACTGCGCCGCTTCGTAAAAGTGCGGCGACTCTGAACTTTTGACCCTGCTCTGCGCACAGATGTAAACGGAGCCATCAGCATTGCCGATGGTACTGCCACTGACCGAGGAGCTGCATATGAGCGACCATCACACGTACAAGAAAGTGGACCTGGTAGGTTCTTCCACCGTCAGCATCGATGATGCGATCAAGAATGCCATCGCCGAAGCGGCCAAGACCATTCAGAACCTGGAGTGGTTCGAAGTGACCGAAACCCGCGGCCACATAGAAAACGGCCAGGTCGGGCACTTCCAGGTCACATTGAAGGTAGGCTTCCGTATCACCAATAGCTGAGTGGCACCTGGAAGCCACCTGCATCGAGCACTGGGCCGCCCCGGCGCCTGACTGGTTTGAATCGACTCAAAGGAACCTGAACGATGAAACGATTGATGTTGGCAACGCTCCTCATGGGGCTGGCGGGCAGCGCTCTGGCCGCGGGCAAGCCCTGCGATGAACTCAAAAGCGAAATCGACGCGAAGATCAAGGCAAAGGGCGCAGCCAGCTACACCCTGGAGGTAGTAGACAAGGGCAGTGCGGCCGACGGCAAGGTGGTCGGGACGTGCGAAGGTGGTACCAAGGAAATCGTCTACAAGCGGTAGCCGCTTCAACGCCCTGGGGCCAGGCGAGCCGCCTGGCTGGCAGGGCGTTCTGGCAAGCGCTCTAGCCTTTCATCAATTGCGCCAGCAGCTCGTATGAGCGCAGCCGATCGGCGTGCTCGTAGAGATCGCAGGTGAAGATGAGCTCATCGGCCTGGGTTTGCTGTAACAGTACTTCCAGCTTGGCGCGGATCTTCACCGGGCTCCCAATCATCGCCATGCCCAGGAAACTGCCCACGGCGTCTTTCTCATGAGGCAACCACAGGCCGTGCATGCTCTCCACTGGAGGTTGCAGCATCAGGCTCTGGCCGCGAATAAGGTTGAGAATGCGCTGGTACACTGAAGTGGCCAGGTAGTCGGCACGTTCGTCGCTGTCCGCTGCCACCAGGGGAATGCCCAGCATGACGTAAGGTTTGTCGAGATAGGCAGAGGGCGTGAAGTGGTCGCGATAGATGCGAATGGCTTCATGCATCAGGCGCGGGGCGAAATGCGAGGCGAAGGCATAAGGCAGGCCCCGCATGCCCGCGAGCTGAGCACTGAACAGGCTTGACCCCAGCAGCCATACCGGTACTCCAGTACCGGTGCCTGGTACGGCGATCACACGTTGGTCAGGGGTGCGTTCACCCAGGTACCCCAGCAACTCTTCGACATCCTGTGGGAAATCATCGGCACTGCCGCTTCGCTCACGGCGCAGGGCTCGTGCCGTCATCTGATCGGAGCCTGGCGCGCGTCCAAGGCCTAGATCGATGCGCCCTGGGTACAGGCTTTCCAGCGTACCGAATTGCTCGGCGATGACCAGCGGCGCATGGTTTGGCAGCATGACACCACCGGAGCCTACCCGGATGGTCGAGGTACCCCCGGCCAGGTAGCCCAGCAGCACGGAGGTGGCCGAACTGGCGATCCCATCCATGTTGTGATGTTCGGCTACCCAGAACCGGTTATAGCCAAAGCGCTCCAGGTGCTGGGCCAGGTCAAGGGAATTGCGCAGGGCCTGGGCGGGCCCGGTTTCCTGACGAACCGGCACCAGGTCCAGCGCGGAATATTTGATGTCACTCAAGGCTTTCATAACTACTCCAGAAACAGACACCCCCGCGCCGTTTTCCTGTGGGGGACACATTGAACTCTTTGTAACGCTTTCGCAAATCTGTGCTGAACTTGCGCTGGCGGCCTGGCCTCTCACAACGAGACGTTACCCACTACTTGAGGAAGCGAGCGATGATCAAGACAGCATCAGCGGTATGGAAAGGCAGCCTGAAGGACGGCCAGGGTGAAATCTCTACTGAAACCGGCGTGCTTAAAAGCGCTCCCTATGGTTTCAAGGCCCGCTTCGAAAACGGCCCTGGCACTAACCCTGAAGAGCTGATCGGTGCGGCCCATGCCGGTTGTTTCTCCATGGCCCTGTCAATGATTCTGGGCGAGGCGAACCTGACAGCCGAGCGCATCGACACCACCGCTCAAGTCACCCTGGATAAGCAAGATGACGGCTTTGCCATCACCAAGGTTCATTTGATTCTCAAGGCGAGCGTTCCCGGCGCCAGCGATGAGCAGTTTCAGGCGCTGGCTGCCAAGGCCAAGGCCGGCTGCCCGGTATCCAAGGTACTCAAGGGCGCCGAGATCACCCTCGACGCCACGCTGGTCTAAGCGCATGCGTGCCTTAACAGGCACGGGCATGGTGATGGCCGGGGCACTTGCCTTGGCCGTCAGCGTTCCGATAGCCGCAGCACCGAGGGATTGTGCCGAACTCAAAGCCGAGATCGAAGCCAAGATCCAGGCACAAGGCGTGGTCGCCTACACACTGGAAATTGTACCCGCCGCCGAAGCCACCGACCCGAGCATGATCGTAGGTAGCTGCGAGTACGGCACTCGCAAGATCATCTACCAGAAGAACGATACCTGATCGACATCCTTCCCTGACTAGAACAGGCAGTTGACTTGCCGCTCGGTCGCCAGGGTGGCACCTTGGGCGTCATACAGGAAAGCGAAGGTCTGCAGGCCGAGGTTACGCGCTTCCAGGCGATAGCGCTGGCCGGCCTTGAAGTTATCGTAACGCAGGTCAACGTAGCAGATACGCTCCGAGGGTTGCCCCATGGGCAGCGAGGCGGTGGTCACCTCATAATCGAAGCGAACCCGAAGTTCATGAGCGCCAGGGCGCACCTGAAAGAAGCGGCCATCTTCCAGGCGCTGCCCATCCAGGCGCTCGGCCATCACCATCTTCCCGGTACGGGTGAACATCTCGACCCAGGCCTGGGCTGGATCCGGTGTGGGCACTGGCGTGTTGCTACAGGCGCCAAGCAAGGCGAAAAGAACGAACGGAAGGTTGCGGCGCATAGGTCAGGTCTCGATTGGGCCCTGTCAGCATACGCCGCCAGGTGAACTCATGCGCGCTGGCAGCCCGCTGGTTGCGCGCGTCCGACCAGTCGGCTCTGCTCATCATAGAGCTTGGCCCAGGGTGTAAAGCCCAGGCTGCCGACTTCGAGGCGATAGCGCTCACCGGCATTGAAGCCTTGATATTTGATGTTCAACTGGCAGTCGCGTTGCAGCGGCTCGGCCTGGGGACCAATGTTGTCGGGAGTGACGGTAAATTGATAGCGCACCGTGAGCTCATGGCTACCAGGCTGAACCTCGAAGTAGCGAGGATCTTCCAAGGCTTGGGCATCGACCGTCTGCGCATGCAGGCTATCGTCCTTGGGCATGTGGAGGTCTACCCATGCCTGGTTGGGGTCCGGTTTAGGCAAGCCCATGCAGCCACCGAGGCTGAATAAGGCGGCAAGCAACAGGATTGTACGCATGAAAGGTGCTCCAGCAGGCATGATAAGGACCTCGGACCAGGCCCTGTAAGGCCACTTCAAGGCGACCTGACGCATGTTCGGATTTATTTTCTGGCGTTCGCGCCACGGCCCTCTCGACCGTCTTTCCAGGCTGTTGGTTCCCATGGCAGGGTGTTTTCTGCTCGGCGGTTGCTCTACCCTGGACTACTACCAGCAGCTGGCACGTGGCCAGTTCGCCTTGCTTCGCGCGCGTGAACCGGTCGCACAGACAATCGCCGATCCCCGCACGGCACCGACCTTGCGTGCCCGACTGGTCGACGCCCAGCAGGCACGGACCTTCGCCAGTGAACAGCTTGGCCTGCCAGACAACCGTAGCTATCGTCTGTATGCCGACATTCACCGGCCCTACGTAGTGTGGAATCTGTTTGCGACGCCCGAATTTTCCCTTGAGCCGGTGCAACACTGTTTTCCCATCGCTGGCTGCGTGGCCTACCGTGGCTATTACCAGCAAGGACGGGCCCGTGGCGCGGCGGCGCTGATGCGCTTGCAAGGCCTGGATGTATACCTCGGTGGGGTCGAGGCTTATTCCACGCTGGGATGGTTCGACGACCCGATCCTCAGCTCCATGGTGGGCTGGGACAGCGAACGCCTCGCCAGCCTGATCTTTCATGAGCTGGCGCATCAGCTGATTTATGCGCCAGGTGATACTGCCTTCAACGAGTCCTACGCCACCTTCGTCGAGCAAGAAGGCACCCGTCAATGGCGCCGCGCGCGTAGCCTGCCCCCGCTTGAGCAGGCTCCGGAAGCGAAGCAGGCTGCCTTCGTACAGTTGGTGCTTGGGTTGCGCGACCACCTCGGCGCGCTCTACGCCCAGCCCATGGCGCCCATGGTGATGCGGGCCCGGAAAGCCGCCTTGATCGAACAGTTTCGCCGAGACTATCGGCAGTTGCGGGACAGCATATGGCAAGGAAAGGGGCCCTACGACTCTTGGGTGCAAGGCCCTATCAACAATGCCAAGCTGCTCCCGTTCGGTCTGTACGACCAGTACGTTCCAGCCTTTGCCCGGCTCTACGAGCGCGCCGGGCAAAACTGGCGAGCCTTTCATGAAGCGGTTCGCAGCCTCGCCGGACAATCCGCTGAAGCGCGGCAGCGAGCGCTACAGGCGTTGCTCGCTGAAGGCTCGGTGTAGGTCCGCAAGGGTATGGAAATGGAATTCAGGCGCTTCGGCTTCCAGCTCCTCTACGCTGCCGAAGCCGTAGCCGACCGCGACAGCGGCAAGGCCGTTGCGACGCGCCCCGATCAGGTCGTGCTTGCGATCACCGATCATCAGGGTATCGCTAGGGTCCAGCCCTTCGACTTCGAGCAAGTGGGCGATCAGTTGGACCTTATCGGTACGGGTGCCATCCAGTTCGCTACCGTAGATCAGCTTGAAATGCTGGTCGAAGCCAAAGTGCCGGGCGATCTCCCGGGCAAAGGCCCAGGGCTTGGAGGTCGCTACGAAGAGGGTACGTTCCTGGGCGCGTAGCAGATCGAGGAGTTCAATGACGCCTTCGAACATCTCGTTCTCATACAGACCAGTGACCTTGAATCGCTCGCGATAGAAATTTACTGCTTCCCAAGCGCGTGCCTCGTCGAACCCATAGAACTGCATGAAGGCTTCCAGCAACGGCGGGCCGATGAAATGCTCCAGCTTGCGCAGGTCGGGCTCGTCGATGCCGAGCTTGGCCAGTGCATATTGGATGGAGCGGGTAATGCCCACGCGCGGATCGGTGAGGGTGCCGTCCAGGTCGAATAGCACATTGTGATAGCGCATCAACGGGCCTCTGGCTGGTATCGATCGAAGCCTTCGGCCAGGTGCTGGTCCTTGAGCTTGACGTAGTTGCCAGCGGTATAGGTGAAGAAGCTGCGCTCCTTCTCGGTCAGCGGCCGCACCTGTTTCACCGGGCTACCCACGTACAGAAAGCCGCTTTGCAGGACCTTGCCGGGCGGCACCAGGCTGCCGGCACCTATGATCACATCGTCTTCGACAACAGCGCCATCCATCACCGTGCTACCCATGCCGACCAGGATGCGGTCGCCCAGGGTGCAGCCGTGCAGGATCACCTTGTGGCCAATGGTGACATCATTGCCGACCACCAAGGGGAAGCCCTTATCGTTGAAGGGTCCGGCATGGGTGATGTGCAGCACGCTGCCATCCTGCACGCTGGTGCGCTGGCCGATACGAATGCGGTGCATATCGCCGCGGATGACGGTCAAAGGCCAGACGGAGCTATCCTCGCCGATATGGACATCGCCGATGACTACCGCAGTGGCGTCTACAAAGGCTCTTGGCCCGACCACGGGGCTGTGCCCGGCGAATGTGCGAATCACGATAGTCTCCTTCTGTACCGACAATAGGCGCCACCGATGCTGCGGTGACCGTTGATTGTAATTAAGATGAACCAGTGTTTCCTCTCCAAGCCAAGGTATGTGACCGTGACCGAGACCAATCCGCTGCTCCAGCCCTACGATCTGCCGCCCTTTTCGGCGATTCTGCCCGAGCACGTTCAGCCGGCGATCGAGCGCATTCTCGCGGATAACCGCGCCCAGGTCAGCGCCATTCTCGAGCGCCAAGGCAGCGAGCCCAGCTGGGAAGGGCTGGTACTGGCCATGGACGAGCTCAACGACCGCCTCGGTGCGGCCTGGAGCCCGGTCAGCCACCTCAATGCAGTGTGTAACAGCCCTGAGCTGCGCCAAGCTTACGAGGCTTGCCTGCCTGCCTTGAGCGCCTACTCCACCGAACTGGGCCAGAACCGCCAGCTGTTCGAAACCTTCCAGGCCCTGGCGGCAAGCCCCGCCGCCCAGGGATTCGACGTGGCTCAGAAGACCATCCTGGAACATTCGCTGCGAGACTTCCGCCTTTCCGGCATCGACCTGCCGGCTGAACAGCAACAGCGCTATGCCGAGGTGCAGAGCAAGCTCTCCGAGCTAGGCAGCAAGTTCTCCAACCAACTGCTCGATGCCACCCAAGCCTGGACCAAGCTGATAACGGACAAGCAGGCCTTGGCCGGCCTGCCGGAATCGGCACGCGCGCAGATGGCGGCCGCCGCCCAGGCCAAGGACCTGGAAGGCTGGCTGATTACCCTGGAGTTCCCAAGCTACTATGCGGTGATGACCTACGCCGAAGATCGCGCTCTGCGCGAGGAAGTCTACCGGGCCTACTCGACCCGCGCCTCCGACCAGGGGCCCAATGCCGGCCAGTTCGATAACGGGCCGGTGATGAACGAAATCCTCGACCTGCGTCAGGAACTGGCCAGGCTGCTGGGCTTCGGCAACTATGCAGAACTGAGCCTGGCCACCAAGATGGCCGAGTCCAGCGACCAGGTGCTTGGGTTCCTGCGTGATCTGGCCCAGCGCAGCAAGCCGTTCGCCGCTCAGGACCTAGAACAGCTCAAGGCCTTTGCTGCCGAGCATGGTTGCCCGGATCTGCAAAGCTGGGACAGTGGCTTCTATGGAGAAAAGCTTCGGGAGCAGCGCTATAGCGTTTCCCAGGAAACCCTGCGTGCCTATTTCCCCATCGACAAGGTGCTCGACGGGCTGTTCGCCATCGTGCAGAAGCTCTACGGTATCGAAATCGCGGAGCTGTCCGGCTTCGATAGCTGGCACCCGGACGTACGTCTGTTCGAGATCAAGGAAAACGGCCAGCATGTAGGGCGCTTCTTCTTTGATCTCTACGCGCGCGCCAACAAGCGCGGCGGCGCCTGGATGGACGGTGCCAAGGACCGTCGGCGCACCGTCGATGGCCGCCTGCAAAGCCCGGTCGCCAACCTGGTCTGCAATTTCACCCCAGCGGTACCGGGCAAGCCAGCGCTGTTGACCCACGACGAGGTGACCACCCTCTTCCATGAGTTTGGTCATGGCCTGCATCACTTGCTCACTCGCATCGAGCATGCGGGAGTGTCCGGCATCAACGGCGTGGCCTGGGATGCGGTAGAGCTGCCGAGCCAGTTCATGGAAAACTGGTGCTGGGAGCCCGAAGGCCTGGCATTGATGTCTGGCCATTACGAAACTGGCGAACCATTGCCCAAGGACCTGTTGGACAAGATGCTGGCGGCGAAGAACTTCCAGTCCGGCCTGATGATGGTGCGCCAACTGGAGTTCTCGCTGTTCGACTTCGAGCTGCACGTCAGCCACGGTGACGGGCGCACTCCGCTTGAGGTGCTCGAAGGCATCCGCGATCAGGTGTCGGTCATGCGGCCACCGGCGTACAACCGCTTTCCCAACAGTTTCTCGCACATCTTTGCCGGTGGTTATGCCGCGGGCTATTACAGCTACAAGTGGGCCGAGGTACTTTCGGCGGATGCCTTCTCCCGCTTCGAGGAAGACGGTGTGCTCAACCCCGAAACGGGGCGGGCGTTCCGTGAAGCCATTCTGGCGCGGGGAGGTTCCCAAGCGCCGCTGGTACTGTTCAAGGATTTCCGTGGCCGAGAGCCGTCCATCGATGCGCTGCTGCGTCACAGCGGCCTGGTGGAAGGCGAGGCGGCGTGATGGAGGCTGTGGTGAGCAAGACCAAGAAGCGGTTCATCGCCGGGGCGGTTTGCCCGGCCTGTAGTGAAATGGACAAGTTGATGATGTGGAACGAAGACGACGTTCCTCATCGTGAATGCGTGGCCTGCGGCTATTCCGATACCCTCAATGCCCAAGGCCAGTCCATTCCTCGTGAGCTGGGCACCCGGGTGAACCAGGCCGAAGCCAAGCCCAAGCCGAAGGTGCAGACCGTGCAATTCTTCCCCAACCCCAAATTGAAGAAGTGACGTCTGCCCGATGGGAGCCAGCGTCAGCTGGCGAAATCGGC
The DNA here is from genome assembly GCF_000826105.1 of Pseudomonas massiliensis. GTDB lineage: Bacteria > Pseudomonadota > Gammaproteobacteria > Pseudomonadales > Pseudomonadaceae > Aquipseudomonas > Aquipseudomonas massiliensis. Next base: position 533,818 of record NZ_CCYK01000005.1, read on the forward strand.
TCCAAACCGCCCCACCACGGAAGTCAGCCGGCGTGAAAACGCTCCATGCTGTTGCTCAAGTGCAGCAGCATGGCTGCCCGGGCGGCGTCGGCATCTTGCCGTCGAATGGCGGCATAGATGGCTTCATGTTCAGCCTGGGCCATGCGCCCCAGTACCGTGAAGTCCTCGCCGCCGCGCTCCTGGTGGTTGAGCTGGGTGCGTGGAATGAGCGCGGCGCCCAAGTGCAGGAGCATCTCCGCAAAGCAGTCATTCCCGGTGGCCTGAGCTATAAGCAAGTGGAACCGGCGATCAGCTTCCACACAACTGTCGTTGTTGGCCAGCAGGCGTTGGTAATCGTCCAGCGCCTCGCGCATCTGTGACAGTTGAGCTTCGCTGCGCCGCCGCGCCGCCAGGGCCGCCGCTTGGGTTTCCAGGCCCATGCGTAGCTCCAGCACGCTACGCACGTTGGTCAGGGTAGCGACGTTGAGGCGCATGCCAGCCTGGGGCACCCGCTCCATCACAAAGGTACCCACACCGTGCCGAGTCTCTACCAGCCCGGCGGCCTGGAGTTTGGACAAGGCTTCACGCACCACTGTGCGACTCACGCCATGCTCGCCGACGATGGCCGTTTCTGAAGGCAATTTCTGCCCCATAGCGTAATCGCCGCGAAGAATGCGCTGGGTCAGCTCATTGACCAGGTCGTGTGCCAGGTTGGGCGCGCGGCGTCGAGTGGCTTGTTCGCTGTGGGAGGGCATGTCGCAAGTCCGATGTAGAAGATAGCCATCTTAACATCCACGAGCCGAACGGGTTTGTTGTATGACAACACACCTTCAAGATTAGGATTCATCGGCGTTTTTACCGTATAGGCCCAACGTAAAGGGCGAGAGGATTGTAGCGTCGGGAAACCAGTTGTATGATGTCTATCAGCGTAGGGGTCGTTCAGGCCCTGATCGCGGTTTGAGGCGCACCGCGCCCTACCCCGCATAAAAATAACAGTGGGAGTATCGATGTGAGCAATCCGAAGGTGGTCGCCGGCTCCGGCGAAATCGACACAGTGCTGGCTCGTGCCGTGGCGAAGGTGAAGCAGCGTGTGCTTCCGCTGTTCGTCATCATGTTCATCGTCAACTACATTGACCGGGTGAACATTGGCTTTGTCCGCACGCATCTTGAACACGACCTGGGTATCGGTGCCGCGGCTTACGGACTAGGCGCCGGGCTGTTCTTCATCGGCTATGCCTTGTTCGAAGTCCCGTCCAATATCCTGCTCCAGCGCATAGGCGCCCGTTTGTGGCTTACCCGCATCATGTTCACCTGGGGCATCGTGGCCACGCTGATGGCCTTCGTGCAGAACGAAACCCAGTTCTACATCCTGCGCTTCTTGCTGGGCATCGCCGAAGCAGGCTTCTTTCCAGGCGTGATCTACTACTTCACCCGGTGGTTGCCCGGTGTCGAGCGTGGCAAGGCCATCGCCATATTCCTTAGCGGCTCGGCCATCGCCTCGTTGATTTCCGGGCCCTTGTCTGGCGCATTGCTGAGCATCGAAGGCCTGAACCTGCGCGGCTGGCAGTGGATGTTCCTGATCGAAGGACTGGCGTCAGTGTTCCTGTGTTTCATTGTTTGGTTCTGGCTCGATTCGCGGCCCCATGATGCCAAATGGCTCAGCCGAGATGAGCAGGATGCGCTTGTACAGGCCATCGACCAGGAGCAACGCGAGCGCGAGGCATTGGCCACGGTGAAACCGACCATGGGCCAGTTACTCAAGGACGGACAGATCCTGCTGTTCTGCCTGTTGTACTTCTGCATTCAGCTGACCATCTATGCCGCGACCTTCTGGCTGCCCAGCATCATCAAGAAAATGGGTGACCTGAGCGACTTCCAGGTGGGCCTGTTCAACTCGATTCCTTGGCTGATTTCGATCATTGCCATGTATGCCTTTGCCGCCGCCTCTGGCAAATGGCGCTTCCAGCAGGCCTGGGTTGCCTGTGCCCTGCTCATCGCCGCGTTGGGGATGTTCCTGTCCACCACGGGCGGTCCTGTCTTCGCCTTCGTGGCGGTATGCTTCGCCGCCATTGGCTTCAAATCCGCCTCCGCGCTGTTCTGGCCGATCCCTCAGGCTTACCTGGATGCGCGAATCGCTGCGGCGGTCATCGCGTTGATCAACTCCCTCGGTAACCTGGGGGGCTTCTTCGCGCCAGCCACCTTCGGTTTCCTGGAACAACAGACCGGTTCCATCGTCGGTGGCCTGTATGGCTTGGCCGGCACCTCGATCCTGGCCGCCATACTGGTGTTCTTCGCCAAGACCCGCCCCGGCGCCCAGCCGCCCTTGAACCAGCCAGGCGCGGGTACCGCCCTGGGCAAGCCTCACTGAGACTACGGAACCTGACAAGGACATGACCATGAACGATCTTTCCCGAGCGGCCGGCCAGGCCCCCATCGTCACCGACCTGCAAGTGATTCCAGTGGCTGGGCATGACAGCATGCTGCTCAACCTCAGCGGCGCCCATGGGCCTTTCTTTACCCGTAACATCGTGATCCTCAAGGACAACGCCGGGCATATCGGCGTTGGCGAAGTGCCCGGTGGCGAGCGTATCCGTGAAACCCTGGAAGACGCCCGCGCGCTGGTGGTCGGCCAGCCCATCGGCCAGTACCAGCAGATACTCAATCGCATGCGCGAAGCCTTCGCGGCGCGGGACAGCGCCGGCCGTGGGTTGCAGACCTTCGACCTGCGCATCACTATCCATGCGGTAACCGCTATGGAAGCGGCCCTGCTCGACCTGCTGGGCCAGTTCCTCGACGTGCCAGTGGCCGCGCTCCTGGGCGAGGGGCAGCAGCGCGACGCGGTGAAGATGCTGGGTTACCTGTTCTACATTGGCGATCGAGGGCAGACCACCCTCGGCTACCGTAGCGAAGACGGCCCTGACGACTGGTTCCGCCTGCGCAACGAAAAGGCCCTGACGCCGGAAGCGGTGGTCCGCCTGGCCGAAGCCGCCCAGGCCCGTTATGGCTTCAATGACTTCAAGCTCAAGGGTGGCGTATTGCGCGGTGAGGAAGAAATCGACGCGGTCACCGCCTTGGCCGAGCGTTTCCCTCAAGCCCGTATCACCCTGGACCCGAACGGCGCCTGGTCGTTGAAGGAAGCCATACGCCTCTGCCGAGACCAGCATCATGTGCTGGCCTATGCCGAAGATCCCTGCGGAGCGGAAGACGGCTACTCCGGCCGTGAAGTGATGGCTGAGTTCCGCCGTGCGACCGGCCTGCCCACCGCAACCAATATGATTGCCACGGATTGGCGGCAGATGGGCCATGCCATCCAGTCCCAAGCCGTGGACATACCGCTGGCGGACCCGCACTTCTGGACCCTGCAAGGCTCCGTTCGAGTGGCGCAGATGTGCAACGATTGGGGGCTGACCTGGGGCTCGCACTCCAATAACCACTTCGATATCTCGCTGGCAATGTTCACCCAGGTAGCAGCCGCTGCGCCGGGCGAGATCACCGCCATCGACACGCACTGGATCTGGCAGGACGGTCAGCGTCTGACCCGCGAGCCACTGCAGATCATCAGTGGCCATGTCGCCGTGCCGAAGAAGCCAGGCCTGGGTGTGGAAATCGACATGGACGCCGTGGCCCAAGCCCATGAGCTGTACAAGGGAATGGGCCTCGGCGCTCGCGACGACGCGGTAGCGATGCAGTTCCTGATCCCGAACTGGCGCTTCGATAACAAGCGGCCTTGCCTGGTGCGCTAGGCGACAAGGGGCAGTAGCAAAGGGCTGAGCAGGTTTATACTGGTTTTCCATACAGTATAGAGCCTGTTCCCATGTTACCCAGAGCTCCCCAGCGCGGCCGCGGTGCGGACAGCAATCCGGACAATCGTTTCCACAGCCAATGCTCGGTGCTGGAGGATGATGGCTGGCACCAGGAAGTGCCAGCCAGCGTCCACACCGAGGTCCGTATCGAAGCGGCGAAAACCATCATCGCTCGTAACAGTTCACCGGATATTCCCTTCGATCGCTCGATCAACCCCTACCGGGGCTGTGAGCACGGTTGCATCTACTGTTTTGCCCGCCCTACCCATGCCTATTGGGACATCTCACCGGGGCTGGATTTCGAAACGCGCCTGATCGCCAAGACCAACGCTGCACAACGCCTGGAAGAAACCTTGGGCAAACCGGGTTACCGGTGCGCGCCCATCGCCTTGGGCGCCAATACCGACCCTTACCAGCCCATCGAACAGGACTACCGCATAACCCGGGAGCTGCTGGAGGTTCTGCTGCGGTATCGCCACCCTGTAACCATCACGACCAAGGGCGCGATGATATTGCGTGACCTGGACATCCTTCGGGAATTGGCCAGCCTGCGCCTGGTACGGGTCATGATCAGCCTGACGACACTGGACAACGAACTCAAGCGTACCCTGGAACCACGGGCCGCAGCGCCTGGGGCACGTTTGCGAGCCGTACGGGTGCTGGCTGAAGCAGAGATACCCGTAGGGGTGATCTGTGCGCCTGTCATTCCGGCCATCAACGATCACGAGCTCGAAGCCATGATCCACGCCGCCGCAAAGGCCGGGGCGAGCAGTGCCCATTATGTGTTGTTGCGCTTGCCGCTGGAGGTAGCGCCGCTGTTCGAGGCATGGTTGCGTGTTCATTATCCGCAACGGGCGAACCATGTTCTGAGCATGATTCGGCAAAGCCGGGGCGGTGCACTCTATGATTCACGCTTCGGTGAGCGCATGAAGGGAGAAGGTGTTTTCGCCCAGATGGTTGCCAGGCGCTTCGCCCATGCTGTCAAGCGGGCCGGCCTTCAAGCACGTGCGGGCGATGGCCTGGATTGCCATGCGTTCAGCCCACCGGGGCAGCAGTTATCACTGCTTTAAGCTTTAAAACAGGAGTTGGCTGTTGCATATATAGAGCAGTAAGCAGACTGCCAGCATTTAATGTTATTTAGCTATTAGTCCATCAGTCCGGAAGTCCTTTATGTCTGGGTAATGGCACTTAAGCTTTGATTAAGGTCAAGACATTAGTTTGAGAATTGTCTTATTCGGTCACACTTTGTTTAATACCTGGGTGAAAGCTTTCAGTGTAGGATTTTTCTTCACCCCTTGTGGGGCAAGTCTTACCGTCAAGAGGATCAAGCATGGATTCGATGGATCAACCCCTCCCCGACCCGGCCACTGTCGACGAAAGCGCTGAGCAGTCGCTGCAACGTATCGTCAACGGCTTCCGCCATTTCCACCAAGAGGTGTTTCCGGAACAGCAGGCGCTTTTCAAGAAGCTGGCCACGGCACAGCGGCCGCGTGCCATGTTCATCACTTGCGCGGATTCGCGGATCGTGCCCGAGCTGATCACCAATAGCTCCCCGGGTGATCTGTTCGTGACCCGTAACGTCGGCAACGTGGTCCCTCCCTATGGCCAGATGAACGGGGGCGTGTCCACCGCGCTTGAATATGCGGTGATGGCGCTTGGAGTCCAGCATGTGATCATCTGCGGCCATTCCGATTGCGGCGCGATGCGGGCCGTGCTGAACCCGGACAGCCTGGAAAAGATGCCGACCGTAGCCGCCTGGCTGCGCCATGCCGAGGCGGCGAAAACCGTGGTGCACGAGAACTGCAATTGTGGTTCGGAGGCCGAGACCATGGCGGTGCTTACCGAGGAAAACGTTATCGCTCAGCTTCGCCACCTGCGTACCCACCCCTCGGTGGCCGCGCGCATCGCCAGCGGTCAGTTGTTCATCCACGGCTGGGTGTACAACATCGAAACCAGCGAAATCAAAGCCTACGATGCCGAGCAGGACTGTTTCCTGCCGCTGGACAGCCCTGATACCCCTAGCGCGACGCCCAAGGGACGCTTCTAGGAATGCAGCACACGTAGACCGCCGCCGCCCCTCGATGGGCGATGCCTAATGGGTCAGTGATTACAGGCCAGGGTTGAACGCCATCTTCGATGAAGTTCTGGCCGCTTCCGTTGTTAATAAGAACAATCAAAAACGGGTACTTCCTGCAGGAATTAGATGAAGCTGGCGAAGCGGCTGCGTGTCGCATTCGCCCGTTTCGCGGTCCTGCATCCGACGTGCCTGTTCATAACGGTCCGGCCACGGCCTGAAGTAAGTTCAGGAGAGCAACGTGACTATTACGCAAATAAAAGCGGCTTTGCCGCGCGAGCTGATGGCTTCGGTAGTGGTATTTCTGGTAGCGCTGCCGTTGTGCATGGGCATCGCCATTGCCTCCGGCGTGCCGCCGGCCAAAGGGTTGATCACTGGCATCGTGGGCGGTTTGGTCGTCGGCTTCCTGGCAGGCTCGCCCCTTCAGGTCAGCGGGCCTGCCGCCGGGTTGGCGGTATTGGTATTCGAGCTGGTTCGCCAGCATGGGCTGGGAATGTTGGGCCCGATCCTGGTACTGGCCGGTGGGCTACAGTTGCTGGCCGGACGCTTCAAGCTCGGGTGCTGGTTCCGGGTCACCGCGCCTGCCGTGGTGTATGGAATGTTGGCGGGTATCGGCATATTGATCGTGCTTTCGCAGATCCACGTCATGCTGGACCAGGCGCCTCAGCCTTCGGGAATGGCCAACCTGCTGCAGTTTCCAGGCGCGGTGGGTGACGCCCTGCCTACCTTGGGCGGAGGATTAGGCTGGCAAGCCGGCCTCCTGGGCTTGTTGACCATCGCCATCATGTGGGCATGGGAGAAGCTGCGTCCGGCGCGGTTGCGTTTCATTCCAGGCGCCTTGCTAGGGGTTACCGCCGCTACGGTGATCAGTCTGCTGCTACCCCTTCAGGTCAAGCGGGTGCAGGTACCTGAAAACCTTGCCGAGGCCATCGACTGGCTCACCCCTACTGATTTGATGGCGCTGGCTGATCCCGCCGTACTGATCGCGGCCGTGGCTCTGGCGTTCATCGCCAGCGCCGAAACGCTGTTGTCCGCCGCCGCGGTAGATCGCATGCACAGTGGTCCGCGCTCGGATTTCGACCGCGAGCTGTCCGCCCAGGGCGTGGGCAACATGCTCTGCGGTGTGCTGGGTGCCTTGCCCATGACCGGGGTGATCGTACGCAGCTCGGCCAATGTCCAGGCTGGGGCGCAAACCCGTGCCTCGGCCATTTTCCATGGCCTATGGCTGCTCGCCTTCGTGCTTTTGCTCTCGACAGTGTTGCAGAGCATTCCAGTGGCGAGTCTGGCCGGTGTGCTGGTGTTCACGGGTGTGAAACTGGTGGATTTCAAAGCCTTCCGTGGGCTGGGTCGTTATGGCCGTATGCCGATGTTCACCTATGCCGCTACAGCGCTGGCCATTGTGTTCACTGACTTGCTGACCGGCGTGTTGCTGGGCTTCGCCCTGACCCTGCTCAAGTTGGCGCTGAAGGCCTCTCGCCTGAAGATCGCCCTGATACCCTTGAGCGAAGGTCAGCTGGAGCTGCGCCTGACGGGCGCGGCCACCTTCCTGAAGGTGCCGGCACTGACCAAGGCTCTGGCCAGCATTCCCCCCGGTAGCCATGTGCACGTGCCCCTTGGCGGCTTGAGTTACATCGACCACTCATGTCTGGAGCTACTGGAAGATTGGGGCCGCGCCAATCAGGCCAGCGGCTCGCGCCTGACCATCGAGACCCGTGGGCTCAAGCGCAGGGTCGAGGGTCGCCTGCGCACAACCACCGGCCTGAGCGCGAGCGGATAAGGCTGGCGCTCAGGCGATATCCAGCCCCACGCCCAGTTGACGGGACAGGCACGGCCAGCGTTTCCAGGCCGCGCCCGTCTCGGGGCTGGTGAGCCTGTCCTTGTAGGCCTGGACAGTGTCCTGCTCGAAGGCTTCGTCATCGAGCAACTGGTCCATGGAGTGATGTACCACCTCGTCCAGTTGATTGGCGAAGGGCTCGCCGATCAGATTGTGGGCGATCAGGTTCGCCACTGTGGTGTCTACCGGAATCAGCGGCTGGGAAAAGTGACGAATATAGAGGTCGTTGACCTCTTCCACCAAGCGATGGGCCAGGTAAGCTTCATCCAGCAGGCCGTCCATGCCGTCATGGCCGTTCAGGATAGCGGGCGGCTGCAGGAAGTATTCCGTGGCGATATTGAGTACAGGATGGATCTGCGCGGCTATGCCAGCGTCTATGGCCACCTGGGCCGCCGCATCGATAAGGTCCGGCACCTGCTGGATGTATGCGTCAACGAAGCGCGGGAGCAAGGCGTCGTCGCTCATGGGCGCTTCAGCGAAGGTGATCGAATGATGCAAGTTCGAACGGTGCTCCTCCAGGTGCCGGGCCAATTGCCCGGTTCGCTGTTCATGTGCATGGGCGCGGTCGATCAACTCGCGTATGGCGGCGGTATTCATGGTGTCTCCAGCTAAACATGACGCAAAGCCCCTACGATAGTCGCGGCCCAGCGCAGAATAAGATGAAATTGTCATAACCATAGCCTGGTTATTTCTTTAGGTTATGTCATATGGCCAGCACTTAATTGCTCGCGCGAGGTTGCACCTCGCCCTCCAGCCTCTTAGCGTAGCGGCTTGTGCTTCGGGAGCTGAACATGACTCGTCTGGAAAAAACGGCCGCTGCTGTCATTACTGTAGCTGCCCTGGGTGCAGGTTGGGCGGTTGAGCGGATGCTCAGCCAGGAAGGCCCTGATGAGCGTACCGAGCTGGTCGAGGCCGGGATCATCCTTCTGCCTCAGGGCCGCGCCGTGCCGACCGTCTCCATGACGAACCAGGACGGCCAGGCGGTCGCCATGGATCAGCTCAAGGGCACCTGGAGCCTGCTGTTCTTCGGCTATACCTTCTGCCCGGATATCTGCCCCACCACATTGGCGCAACTGCGGGAGATCAAGCGGAAGCTCTCGCCTGAAATTACGGGGCGGCTGCGGGTGTATTTAGTCAGTGTCGACCCCCATCGGGATACGCCAGAGCAGCTCAAGAACTACCTGAGCTATTTCGATCCAGAATTCGTGGGCTTGACTGCGCCTGAGGATGTTCTGATGCAGTTGTCCTCGGGCCTGAGCATCCCCTACCTCCCCGCAGACACGAGCAAGCCCAACTACACCGTACAGCACAGCGGCAACCTGGCGGTGATTGGCCCTGACGGTCGGCTACGCGGTTTCATCCGCGCGCCTTTCGATTCGTCCCAATTGCTGCGGCGGCTGCCGCAGCTGGTCGAGGGAAGTTAGTTCAGAAGGCGGGCAAAACCGCGCCCTTGTATTTATCCAGGATGAACTGCTTTAACTCAGGGCTGTGCAGCGCCGTGGCCAGCTTCTGCATGGCCGGGCTGTCCTTGTTGTCCGGGCGGGCCACCAGAATGTTTACATAGGGCGAATCATTGCCTTCGATGACCAGGGCATCATGGGCCGGATCCAGCTTGGCCTCGAGGGCATAATTGGTATTGATCAGGGCCAGGTCCACCTGAGTCAGCACGCGTGGCAGCGTGGCGGCTTCCAGTTCGCGGATCTTCAGATCCTTCGGATTCTCGATAATGTCCTTGGGGGTCGCGAGGATATCCCGCGGATTCTGCAGTTTGATCAGGCCGGCGTTCTGCAGCAGCAACAGGGCCCGCCCCCCGTTGGTGGCATCGTTGGGAATGACCACGTTGGCACCGCCAGGCAACTCGGCCAGGGTCTTGTACTTGCTCGAGTAGGCGCCCAGGGGCTCCAGGTGAACGCCGGTGACGGCGAGCAGATCAGTGCCCTTGCCATTGTTGAACTCGTTCAGATACGGCTGGTGCTGAAAGAAGTTGGCGTCCAAACGCTTCTCGGCGACCTGGACGTTGGGCTGCACATAATCGGTGAAGACCTTGATGTTGAGGTCTACCCCTTCGGCGGCCAGGACGGGTTTGACGAACTCAAGGATTTCGGCGTGAGGCACGGCCGTGGCAGCCACGGTCAGGGTTTCATTGGCCTGGGCGGCAAGCGAGAACACGGCGGCGAAGGCCGCAAGCAATTTTTTCATGGAAAGGCTCCTGCGGGCCGCAATCGGCGGCCACGCTTATTTACGGGAAAAATGAACGACCAGACGATCGCCGATGCTTTGAAGGATCTGCACCAGCACCAAAAGCAGGATGACAGTGACTATCATCACATCCGTCTGGAAGCGCTGGTAACCGAAGCGGATGGCCAGGTCGCCCAAGCCGCCGGCCCCCACTACGCCCGCCATCGCGGTATAGGACACCAGGGTGATCGCCGTTACGGTAATGGCCGCGAAAATCCCCGGCCGGGCTTCAGGCAGCAACGCATTGAGGATGATCTGGCGGGTAGTGGCGCCCATGGCCTGGGTTGCCTCGATGATGCCTCGATCCACTTCGCGCAGGGCAGTTTCCACCAGCCGCGCGAAGAATGGCGTAGCCCCTACCACCAGGGGTGGGATGGCCCCGGCTACGCCAAGCGAGGTGCCGGTGATCAGCACGGTGAAAGGGATCATGACGATCAGCAGGATGATGAACGGCAGCGAGCGCAGTACGTTCACCAGGAACGATAGCAAGGCATAGACCCGACGCTCCTCGAAAAGCTGCCGGGGCCCGCAGAGGAAGAGCAGCACGCCCAATGGCAGGCCCAGAATGACGGTAAACAGCAGCGAGCCGCCCAGCATCAAAAGGGTATCGACCGTAGCCAGCCAGATTTCGGTCCAGTCCACATTGGCGAAGAAATCCATCAGCGCAGTACCTCCATATGAACGTCGGCTTCAGCGAAGCGGGCGAAGGCCGCCTCCAGGTCCCCGCCGGTCACGGCCAGGGTGAGCTGGCCATACGGGGTATCCTTGATACGGTCGATGCGCCCGGCCAGGATGCTGTAGTCCACCCCGGTTTCGCGGGCCACGGTTCCCAGCAGGGGGGCATAGGTGGCTTCACCTTGGAAGGTCAGGCGCAGGATGCGCCCGGGCACATGGGCGAAGTCGTCGCGCTGTTCGCTTTCATCCACGTGCTCGTCTTCCTGCACGAAACGCTTTGTGGTGGGATGCGTGGGGTGCAGGAACACATCCGCCACAGGCCCCTGCTCCACGATTCGCCCGGCATCCATCACCGCTACCTGGTCGCATACCCGGCGGATCACGTCCATCTCATGGGTGATCAATACAATGGTCAGATTCAGCTCGCGGTTGATCTCGGCCAGCAAGCGCAGCACCGACGCCGTGGTTTGAGGGTCGAGCGCGCTGGTGGCTTCGTCGCACAGCAGGATCTTCGGCTGGGTCGCCAGTGCGCGGGCGATACCCACCCGTTGCTTCTGCCCGCCGGACAACTGCGCGGGATACTTGCGGGCGTGCTCGCTCAAGCCGACCCGCGCCAGCAGACCCTGGACGCGGGTATCGATATCCTTGGTGGACAACTCCCCGGCCAGGCGCAGGGGCAGGGCCACATTGTCGGCCACGGTCTTGGAGGCCAGCAGGTTGAAATGCTGGAAGATCATGCCGACCTGCTGGCGCAACTGGCGCAGGCGATCGGCGCCATAGGCGGTTACATCCTCACCGTCGATGAAGATGGCGCCGCCGCTGGGTTGCTCCAGGCGGTTGATCAGGCGCAACAGCGTGCTTTTGCCGGCGCCGGAGTGGCCAATGAGGCCGAAGACCTGGCCGGAAGGGATGACGAGCCGGGTAGGATGCAGCGCGGGAATGTCCCGGCCGGCTACCCGGTAGGTCTTGTGGACGTCTTGAAACTCGATCACGGGTCACCTGCGTGCCGCGCGCCGGGTGGGCGCATTGGGGCGGTTAGCCAAAACCGCGCATTTTAACCTGAGCGCGGCTCGGCTTGAGAATTTCTTTCGAGGACGCGCCGAGGCGTACTGTCGCGGCTAGAGATTGATCGGAGGAAGGCCTGGCGCAGCGAAGCCATTATCCAGGGCGGTAGCGCCGTAGGCCCGCCCTGGAAAATCGCGCTCAGGGCTTGGCGGGGCTCAGGATAACGATCGCCGGTTGCTTGCGCTCGATACGATGAGCGAGCTTCCATTCCAGCCCGGGCGCGCGGCGCGTGACGCGCTTGCGCAATAGGGCTTCAAGCCACGGAATATCGGCCTGACGAGGCGCCTGTACCACGACATCGCACTGGTAATTGACAATGTCGCTGGTGAGGTCGTCCAGTTGGGCCCACAGCTGACGTTGATCCTGGGTTGCCAGGATTACTGGCGTACTGTTGGCGGTAGGGTCGATCAACCGTGCGATCGGCTTGGCTTCAGCGGCCTTGAGCGCCGCTTCGGCCTTTTCCAGTTCAGCCTTGCGGGCCTGGGCGATAGCGCCATTGACGCCACCAGTGAGCGCAGGCGCCTGAGGCATCAGGGCGCGGGCACGAGCCAGCGCGGTCGCGGCCGCGTTCACGTCCCCCTTCTGCAATACGATCTGGCTGCGCTTGAGATAAGCCTCGGCGAGCTGGCGCTGAGCGGTCTCCAGTTGGGAATCGTCCGGGGTTTGCGCTTGCAGGGTTGCAAGTTGATCCTCGGCCGTGGCCAGTTCATTGCTGTCAATGCTCTGTCGCAGCACTTCCAGGGCCGAGGGCGGCGGCGGCGGCGCAGGCACGGGTGGCGCGCTCTGACAACCGGCAAGCACCAGGGAACAGGCTACGATCAGCAGACAACGAGACGTCAAAAGCTTCATTGCGCCACTCTCTTTATGGGCAAAATCGAGCAAGTCTACACGCCGGATGCCCACGGGAAAAAGCCCCATGCTTTCATGCCCGCCGTGGCAAGGTGTAACTGACAAGGAACAATGCGGCGGCACTGACCACGATGGACGGGCCGGCCGGCGTATCCTTGAACCAGGACATCGCCAGCCCCGCCAGTACCGCGAGAACCCCTAGCAGGCTGGCTCCGAGCGCCATGTGCTCAGGTGACCTGGCATGGCGTTGCGCGGCCGCGGCCGGAATGATCAGTAGCGAAGTGATCAGCAGCACCCCGACGATTTTCATCGCCACGGCTATCACGATAGCGATCAGCAGCATCAGGGCCAGGCGCAGCCCTGCCACGGGCAAGCCTTCCACTCGAGCCAGCTCCTCGTGCACTGTAATGGCAATCAGGGGGCGCCAGAGCAGGCTTAGCAAAACCAGTACCAGCGCGCTGCCGCCCAGTATCCAGCCCAGGTCCGCTGGACTCACGGCCAGCAGGTCGCCGAACAGATAGCTCATCAGGTCGATGCGTACGTCACGCATGAAACTTAGCGCCACCAGCCCCAGGGACAGGGTGCTCGGCGCCAGGATGCCCAGCAGCGTGTCCGAAGCCAGGGGCTGGCGTTGCTGCAAGGTGACCAGCACGACCGCCAGGATCAGGCAGCCGAGGGTAACGGCCAAGGTGGGGCTGATGTCTAGCGCCAGGGCGAGGGCGACGCCCAGGAGCGCGGCATGAGACAGCGTATCGCCAAAATAGGCCATGCGCCGCCAGACCACGAAGGCACCCAGAGGGCCGGCGACAATGGCAAGCGCCAAGCCAGCCGCCAGGGCGTAAAGAAGAAAGTCAGCCATGATTGCAATGGGCTCCATGTGCATGGGGCTGGCCACCGATGACCTCTCCATGCAGGGTATGGGCATGGTCGTGATGATGGTGGTACACCGCCAGGCCTGGCGCGTAGTCGCCGAAGAGCTCGATGAAGGCTGGGTCGCCGCTGACCTGTTCCGGATGACCGGAGCAGCACACATGACGGTTCAGGCAGACCACCTGGTCGGTGGTGCTCATCACTAGGTGCAGGTCGTGAGACACCATCAGTACCCCGCAGCCATGGCGATCGCGCAAGCGCGTGATCAGCCGGTACAGCTCTACCTGGCCGGCGACATCCACCCCCTGGACAGGCTCGTCCAGTACCAGCAACTGCGGCTCACGCAGCAATGCCCTGGCCAGCAGCACACGCTGCAGCTCGCCACCGGAAACGCTTTGTACCGGCTTGTCGATGACCTGGGCCGCTCCTACCTCGGCCAGCGCGGCCTCGGCCCGGGCGCGGTTCACGCCTGGCAGCAGGCGCAGGAAGCGCACGACCGAAAGCGGCAAGGTGGGCTCGACCTGAAGCTTTTGTGGCATGTACCCCACCCGCAGCCGAGGCTGACGCCAGACCGAGCCGCTGTCTGGCTGCAACAGGCCAAGCACCGCCCGTACCAGGGTCGTCTTGCCCGCCCCGTTCGGGCCGATCAGGGTTACGATTTCGCCTGCGCTCACCTGGAGATCCACGTGGTCCAGCGTGGCCTGACCGTCGAAAGCGACGCTGACCTGCTCCAGGCGCAGCAATGGCTCGCTCATCAGGCCGCTGCCTTGCAATTGCTGCATAGGCCGACCACTTCGACCGTTTGGGTTTCAACGCTGAAACCGACCGTGCTGGCGCCTTCGTTGATCGCCTGGGTGATACCGGGCTGTTCCAGTTCCACAGCGATATGGCATGTCCGGCAGATCAGGAACTGCCCCTGGTGCGCATGCTCGGGATGAACGCAGCCCATGAACGCGTTGAGCGAGGCGATGCGGTGGACCAAGCCATTGTCGAGCAGGAAATCCAGAGCTCGGTAAACCGTGGGCGGCGCCGCGCGGCGGCCGTCCTGCTCGCTCAGCACAGCGAGAATGTCGTACGCGCCAAGCGGCTTATGGCTCTGCCACACCAGTTCAAGCACGCGACGGCGCAGCGCGGTCAGGCGCAGGCCCTTCTGCTGGCAGAGGGTGTCGGCTTCGGTCAGCGCCGAATGGACGCAATGGGAGTGGTCATGGGGACGGTGGGCCAGCGGCGTAGTGAACATGAGCGGGACGCATCGGTTGAGAGACGTTATTATGTTACTCCTTTTCAGCCGCTCTGGGGTGCCTGCCGTGTCTCGGCTTTTCGTATGGATCATTTGTAGCGGCCTGGGCCTGGCCTTCAGCCCATTGGCCAATGCCCAGCTTTCAGTGCTGACCAGCATCAAGCCGGTTCAGTTGATCGCCGCCGCGGTGCAGGATGGCCTGGGCACGCCAGACGTACTGCTGCCACCAGGGGCGTCCCCTCACCATTACGCGTTGCGCCCATCCGATGTACGCCAGGTCGGCTCGGCCGACTTGGTGTACTGGATCGGGCCGGACATGGAAGCCTTCCTCGACAAGGCCCTGACGGCCCGCAAGCAGCCGAGCGTGGCCCTGCAGACCCTGCCCGGCCTGCATTTGCGTCATTTCGGCGAGCAAGGCGATGCGCATGTGGATGATCACGGCGATGAAGGCCACGCAGGCGACCAGGGTGATGAACACGACGAGCATGACCACGATCATCGCCCAGGCTCACTGGACGCCCACCTCTGGCTCGACCCGGCCAACGCTTCGGTGATCGCGGAAAAAATGGCGGCGGATTTCGCCCAGGCCGACCCGGCCAATGCCGTCCGGTACCAGCAGAACCTGGCAAGCTTCAAGCAACGCCTGGCCACGCTGGACGGCGAACTTCGTCAACGTTTGGCAGGCGTGGCTGGCAAACCGTTCTTCGTGTTCCATGAGGGCTTCGATTATTTCGAACAGGCTTATGGCCTGAAGCACGTTGGGGTGTTCAGCGTGGCGGCGGAGGTACAGCCCGGAGCGGCGCATGTGGCAGAGATGCGGGCTCGCTTGAGCGGGGCCGGCAAGAGCTGCGTGTTCAGCGAGCCCCCTGCGCGACCGCGGCTGGCCGAAACCTTGACCGCCGGGCTGCCGGTGCGCCTGGCGGAACTCGACCCGCTCGGGGCGTCGGAAACAGCAGACGCGCGAGGCTATGAACAGTTGCTGCGGCGTTTGGCCGACAACCTGGCAGATTGTCTGGAAGCCCTGTGACGCTTCGTTGAGCCGGGCTCCAGGCCCGGCTGGCAAGATCATTCAGTGAACGGCAGGGCTACGGTCGCCACCTGGCGCTGGGACAGCCGCTGCTCGAATTCGGCCGGGTCGTGAATGAGAACATCCCGCCCCGCGAAGGACTGCGCTGCGATCAGTCGCGACAGCCAGAAGCGGACGCAGGCGATGCGCAATAGCACCGGCCACAGTTCGGCTTCGGCGCGGGTAAAGGGTCGCAACCTCGCATATCCGCTGAGCAAGGCCATGGCCAGTTCCGGCTGCAGGGTGCCGTCAGGTGCTGAACACCAGTCGTTCAGGCTGATGGCCACGTCGTACAGCATGGGCCCCGCGCTGGCGTTGTAGAAGTCGATGACGCCAGTCAGCCGGGTGCCTTCGAACATGGCGTTGTCGCGGAAAAGATCCCCGTGCACGTTGGCCATGGGTAATGCCAGGATGGCTTCACGCTGCTCGCGAATTTCCTGTAACGCCGCGTTGAGCAAGGCTGCGGCCGAGGTTTCCATGCCATGGACCAGGCGTTCTCCCTCGCGCAGCATCCAGGTCATGCCGCGATCGGTGCGTCTATGCAGGATGCGATCGCGCGTGGCCAGATGCAGCCGTGCCAGGAGCGCTCCCAGCTCGCTGCAGTGCTCGGCGCTGGGCGCGCTGATGTGCTTGCCGGCCAGCCGAGGCTGGAGCAAGGCGGGTTTACCGGCGAGTTCGCGCAGTGCCACGCCATCGGTACCCGGGATGGCGAAGGGTACCGGTAGCTGCGCCTGATGGAGTACCTCCAGCAGCTCGACGAAAAACGGCAAGTCCTGGGCTGGCCCCCGCTCCACCAGGGTCAGCACATATTCACCCTTCTCCAGGCTGACGAAGAAATTGCTGTTTTCGGTACCCGCAGCTATGCCTTGGAAGTCACGCAGCCGGCCCAGATCGTAGGCTTGCAGGAAGGTTTCCAGTTGTGGGCGCGACAGCGGGGTAAAGACGGACATGGTCGTTCAGGGCCTGAAGCGGCGCCAGCTAGCCAGCGCCTGGTTGAAATTAGCCGCGCGAGTCTACCACTTGAAGATTTCCCATTGGGGAATGAGCATGTCGGGCTGATCCGAACGGATGAAGTTCGGGCTGGTACCGTCGGCGCGCACCAGGAAGTAAGGCTTGCCGTGCTTGGGGGTGACTTTCACGGCGTAGAGGAATCCGTTTTGGCGATATTCCTGAATCATCTTGTCGCCTTCCTGGCGGATGGTCACGTCCGGGTCCGCGGAGGGGGCATCGTCCGCCGCGATTGCCGCCAGCGGAGCGGCGAGCAGGATCGAAGCGAGCATCAGGCGTTTGAGCGAGTGCATGGTAACCTTGTCCCTTTGTGGTCGGCTGAGCCGCCATAGTAACGCCGGCCTCGCACCACTTGAAATGTATCTGCGCATCAGAGACCGCGTTGAACACCGGCACGAATTGCCTATCTACAAGCGGTAGGCCAAGGCGGGCCCGTGCGCGGCCCTACGCTACCGCGCGCCTCGGCTCCGCGCAGACCCTACGTCCAAAAGGTTGATCCTGCTTATGACCCAAGCGCCCCTCGTTCTGGTAGACGGTTCTTCCTACCTGTACCGCGCCTTCCATGCCCTGCCCCCGCTGACTACGTCCAAGGGGCTGCCCACCGGAGCGGTGAAAGGGGTGCTCAACATGCTGCGCAGCCTGCGACGGCAATACCCGGACAGCCCCTTCGCCGTGGTCTTCGATGCTAAGGGCGGCACGTTCCGCGATGAGCTGTTCGCCGAGTACAAGGCCAACCGCCCCAAGATGCCCGATGACCTGCGGGTGCAAGTGGAGCCACTGCACGCCTCGGTACGCGCCAGCGGCTATCCGCTGCTCTGTGTCGACGGGGTAGAGGCGGACGACGTGATCGGCACCCTTGCGCGTATCAGCGCCGCTCAAGGCCGGGATGTCGTCATCTCCACCGGTGACAAGGACATGGCCCAGCTGGTGAACGAGCACATCACCCTCGTCAACACCATGACCGGCACTGTGTTGGACATCCCCGGCGTACGTGAAAAATTTGGCGTAGGGCCTGAGCACATCATCGACTACCTGGCCCTGATGGGTGACAAGGTGGACAACATCCCCGGCGTGCCCGGCGTAGGTGAAAAAACGGCCCAAGGCCTGCTGCTGGGTATCGGCGGCGGCCTGGCCGAGCTGTACGAGAACCTGGGCAAGGTCCCGACGTTGCCCATCCGAGGCGCCAAGTCGTTGCCGGCCAAGCTCGAAGAGCATCGCCAGATGGCGTTTCTTTCGTACGAGCTGGCGACCATCAAGACCGACGTGGTGCTGGATGTTGCCATTGAAGACCTCATGTGCGGCGAGCCGGATCGGGAAATGCTCGCGGCGCTGTACTCCGAACTGGAGTTCAAGGGCTGGCTCGAAGAGCTCAAGCGCGAGGCCCCGGCTGTGGAGGGCGTGCCGCTGGAAGCTCCGCCAGCGTCCGCCGCCGAAGTGAAATACGAAACCATCCTTGAACAGGCCGACTTCGAACGCTGGCTGGAGAAGCTGGCAAAGGCGCCGTTGTTCTCGTTCGACACCGAAACCACAGGGCTGGATGCGCAGATTGCGGAACTCGTGGGGCTGTCGTTCGCCGTGGAGCCTCATGAGGCTGCTTATATCCCCCTCACTCATTCGTACATGGGCGTGCCTCGCCAGCTCGACAGGGATCAGGTATTACGTGCGCTCAAGCCCTTGCTGGAAGACCCTGCCAAGGCCAAGGTGGCCCAGCATGGCAAGTACGACATCAACATACTGGCTAACTGTGCCATCGGCGGTGACCTGGACGAAGGCATTCAAGTCCGCGGGCTGGCCTATGACACGATGCTGGAGTCCTATGTGCTGGATTCCACTGCCACACGTCATGATATGGACAGCCTGGCGGCCAAATATTTGGGGCACCAGACGATCCTGTTCACTGACGTGGCCGGGAAGGGGGCCAAGCAGCTGACCTTCGATCAGGTGCCGCTGGAGCTGGCCGGCCCCTATGCGGCCGAGGATGCCGATGTCACCTTGCGCCTGCACCAGACCCTGGCGCCCCGCCTGGCAGCCATACCAAGCGTCGAGCGTGTGCTGGGGGAAATCGAGATGCCGCTGGTGCCCGTACTCGCCCGGATGGAGCGAAACGGCGCCCTGGTAGATGCGGCGCTCCTTGCGGTGCAGAGCGCGGAATTGGGCGAGAAGCTGATGGCCCTTGAACAAGAGGCCTATGCCATTGCCGGGGAAACCTTCAACCTGGGCTCGCCCAAGCAATTGGGTGTGATCCTGTACGAAAAGCTAGGCATGCCGGTGATCAGCAAGACTGCCAAAGGCCAGGCCTCTACGGCCGAGGCCGTATTGGCGGAACTGGCCGAGCAGGACTATCCCTTGCCCAAGGTTCTGATGCAGTACCGGACCCTCAGCAAGCTCAAGAGCACCTATACCGATAAGCTGCCGGAGCAGATCAATCTTCGCACCGGGCGTATTCATACCTCGTACCAGCAGGCCGTAGCAGCTACCGGCCGCTTATCCTCCAGCGACCCGAACCTGCAGAACATTCCGATCCGTACCGCGGAGGGTCGGCGCATTCGCCAGGCATTCATCCCCGCGCCTGGCTACAAGCTGCTGGCGGCGGACTACTCGCAGATCGAGCTGCGCATCATGGCGCACCTGGCACAGGATGCCGGCCTGCTGCATGCCTTCCAGAATGACCTGGACGTGCACCGGGCAACGGCAGCCGAAGTGTTCGGCGTGGCGTTGGAAGCCGTGACCCATGATCAGCGGCGCAGCGCCAAGGCGATCAACTTCGGATTGATCTACGGGATGAGCGCGTTCGGCCTGGCCAAGCAGATCGGGGTAGATCGCAAGCAGGCCCAGGATTACATCGACCGCTACTTCACTCGCTACCCAGGTGTCTTGGGCTACATGGAGCGCACACGCGCCCAGGCGGCGGAAAAGGGCTATGTAGAGACGCTTTTCGGCCGCCGGCTGCATGTGCCTGACATCAACGCGAAGAACCCTGCCCTGCGTCGTGGCGCCGAGCGGGCCGCTATCAACGCCCCGATGCAAGGGACGGCCGCGGATATTGTCAAGCTTGCCATGATCGCGGTGCATGAATGGCTTGAAAGCAGCGGCCTGGATGCGCGGATGATCCTCCAGGTTCACGACGAACTGGTGCTGGAAGTGCGTGAGGATCTGGTCGAGCAGGTACGTGAGCAAATCCAGCCACACATGGCCGGAGCTGCCAGCCTGGCAGTGCCGCTGCTGGTGGAAGTCGGTATAGGCAACAACTGGGACGAGGCGCACTGACCCGCGCCATTCAGTTTATGAAACCTCATCGTTATTGCGATTAATTTGCAACGGTGAGGAACTAAACCTGTGAATCGGGGCTCAGAGCACCTGAACGGCTGCGAAGCCCTTCGATGCTCCTATGTTGTGTTAAGTGTTGGCAGATATCCGGCCCGCCAAAAGCGGCACCGGTACTTGAACCCCGAACTTCGCCCTCCCCATATGAAGTTTGGGGTTTTTTTTGCCTGCACCTTTCGCGGGCGGCCTGCCGCTCAGACCGCTTGGGCCTGTTCTGGCTCGGGCATCAGCCCCAACCAGGTGGCAAGTACTTCATAGGCTTCGTCCAGGCCGCTGCGCTTGGGCGCGGAGAACAACTGGATGCTTACCGAGGGGCCCCAGCCCTTGCGGATCTCGGACTGCACCTTGAACAGGGTGTTCTTCGCGGCGCCATAGGTCAGTTTGTCGGCCTTGGTCAGCAGGATATGCATGGGCATGCCGCTGGCCACCGACCAGTCCAGCATCATGTTGTCGAAGTCGGTCATCGGGTGGCGAACGTCCATGAGCAGAATGATGCCCTTGAGGCTTTCGCGGCTGCCCAGATAGGCCTCCAGATGCTTTTGCCAATGCTGCTTGAGCGGGATAGGTACCTTCGCATACCCGTAGCCGGGCAGGTCGACCAGGCGGCGACTGTCATCCAGGCGGAAGAAATTGAGCAGTTGGGTACGCCCGGGGGTTTTGGAGGTACGGGCCAGGCTGGCGTGGGTCAGGGTATTGAGCGCGCTGGATTTACCGGCATTGGAGCGGCCGGCGAAGGCGATTTCATAACCAGCGTCGGGCGGACACTGGTCCACTTTCGCGGCACTGAGCATGAAGGAAGCTTGCTGGCAAAGGCCAAGCACGGGGTTCTTGAACGACATGAGAATCCTGGACAATCGAGACGCCTTTGGCGTAATGGCCCGCAGTATATCCCTTGGGTAATGGACTGTCGTTGCCACGCGGCAGCCCTCCGGTTACAACCTTCAACGCTTTGTTACTTGCCATGACCGCTTGAGCCATGTATTCAAGGCCATCCTTTCATGCCCAGGAGTTAAGCATGCGTAATCTGTTCATCGGCGCGGTATTGGCGCTGGCCAGCCTGTTCGGCGTTGCCGCCCATGCGGATGACACCCAGGGCGGCAAGCCTTACACCGTCCTGGAAAGCCCCGTGCCTGTGGCCCAGCCCGGCAAGATCGAAGTGGTGGAGCTGTTCTGGTATGGCTGCCCGCACTGCTATGCCTTCGAGCCAACCATCAACCCGTGGGTCGAAAAGCTTCCCGCCGATGTCCATTTTGTCCGCATTCCGGCCATGTTCGGCGGCATCTGGGACGTACACGGCCAGATGTTCGTGACCCTGGAGGCCATGGGCGTGGAACACAAGGTCCATACCGCCGTGTTCGATGCCATCCACAAGCAACACAAGATGTTCAAGACGCCCGAGGAAATGGCGGACTTCGTCGCCAACCTCGGCGTGGACAAGACCAAGTTCCTGGAAACCTACAATTCCTTCGCGGTGAAGGGCCAGGTCGCCAAGTACAAGAAGCTTGCGGCGGACTACGGTGCCACGGGCGTGCCGACCATGATCGTGAACGGCAAGTATCGCTTCGATCTCGGTTCGTCGGGCGGCCCTGAAGAAACCCTCAAAGTGGCCGATACACTGATCGAGAAAGAGCGAGCGGCCAAGGGCGCCGGCCAATAAATCCCACCGTTCGACTTTCCACGTACCCTTGGCCCCGAGGGTACGCCTGATCTGATCCTGACCTTGCGCGCCGGCCTCGTTTGCCCATGACCGATGAAGCTCAGCGCTGGAAAGAAAAATACCTCAAGAGCATCGAGGACCAGGAAAAGCTGGAGCGCCGCTGGAACGCTCGGCTCGACCTGCTCCGTCTCGGCCTGGTGCGTAGCACCCTTGCCGCCGAGGGCTCGGACAAGGCGGTAGACCAGTGCATGAAGGAAATGCGCGAGGTAGTGCGCAGCGACAATATGGACGCTGCCCTGGCTCAGCTGATTCCTCGCCTGGAGCGTACCGTGCTCGATTCCGAGCAGCGCCGTGAAGCCCGGATGGCACAGATCGCTACCGCCCTCAATGCCCTCGTGGACCAATTGCAGACCTTGCCGCTGCCACGGGAAACCGCTAAGCCCCTGAAAAAATTCGCCCATGGTCTGGAAAAGCGCATAGGGCAATCGCGCGAGCTTCCCCTGTTGCTGAGCGAACTGAGCGCGTTACAAGGCGCCGCGTTGACTTCCCTGGACCCGGTGGCCAATCCTGCCAGGCCTGGCCTGCTGGAGCGCTTGTTCGGGCACCGGGACGAGCCGAGCATCGAACCTGAGGCGTTTCCGACCGTCGCGCCCGTGGCAAGAGCTGAAGCCGAAACCGAGTCGGCAATGGTATCTGCCGACTCGCCCACGATAGCCGACGCGCCTGCCGCGAACTCAACGGAACCGGCGGCGCGAGTTGAGGTGCCGTTGCATCCTCAGCCCGACTCGCTCGCCGCGCAAGCGTCCCCGGAGATCGAGCTCGCGCCTGTCACCGCCGCGCGGGATACCATCGTGGTTGAGCCCTTGATGGCGTCCTCCACGGCTGACTCGGCCGCCGAAGAGGATCCGGAACCTGAACCGTCGGAAGTCGACGCGGCCAGCCTGACGGTGGAAACCGAACCAGCTGTCACCCCGCATGTGCTTGTCGAGGTTGCACCCCAATCCTGCCCCAAGGTTGCGCTGACCCCCGCCGCGCTGGATATCCTGCCGTTGCCGCTGAGCCTGGCCGAAGCGCTGAGCACGGACCCCGAGGCGCAGACCGAAGGCTATAGCCTGGCGGCGCATGCCGAGCCTACCTACAGCTCGGTGGCCACCCATATTGAAAGCACCTTGCTGAAAATGCTGGATGACCTGGTGCTTCCGCAGAAGCTGTTGGAGAAAGCGGATTCCATGCGAGAGCGGCTCGACCATGGCTTGAATTGGTACGAGTTGCTACCTCTTCTGGACGACCTGGCGGCCATGGTGTTGGCTATCAGTGACAATGGGCAACAGGAGCTACAGCGCTACCTTGAGCAGATCAATGAGCGACTGGCATGGTTCCATGGCCAGCTCCAGGTAGCCAGCCTGGACCATGCTGAAAGCCAGGACCAGGCGCGCCAGCTCGACACGGAACTGCGCGAGCAGGTAGGTGGGTTGCATGAGAGTGTGGCTGCCACTGCTGATGCCGATGGCCTCAAACGCTTGCTGGAGTCGCGCCTCGATGGCTTGCTGGGCTCGGTGGATGAGCATCGGCGCAGGCGTGAAGCCCGTGAGCAGGAAGTTGCCGAGCGTATGCGTGGGCTGTCCGAGCGTGTGGCGAACATGGAACGGGAGGCCGAAGCCTATCGCAACGTGTTGGAGGAGCAACGACAGAAGGCGCTGTTGGACCCTCTCACCGGCCTGTCCAACCGCGCCGGCTTGAGCGAGCGCCTCGAGGCGCTTGCTGGTAGGCTTCCGGAGGACGATACGCCAATCCAGCTGGCGATCATGGACCTGGATCATTTCAAGTCGATCAATGACGGCTATGGCCACCTGGCGGGCGACCGTGTGCTGAAGATCGTGGCCGATCAGTTGCGCCGACAACTGCGTGAGGGTGATTTCCTGGCCCGCTTCGGCGGTGAAGAGTTCGTGGCGCTGTTTCCTGGCGCCACCCCGGAAGTCGCCGGCGAAGTGCTGGAAAAGATGCGCCAGGTCATCGAGGCCTGTCCTTTCCACTTCAAGGGCATGCGGATCGTGGTCACGGTGTCGGTGGGCACTACGGCCGTCAAGCCGCGGGAGTCCACTGAAACAGCCCTCAAACGCGCGGACCAGGCCCTGTATCGGGCCAAGGACGGCGGCCGAAACCGTATCGAGCGAGCCTGAGCCGCCACCGTGGCGGAGTTATGTAAACTGACACCCTGTTTTCTGCCTTGCGATGATCATGAAACTGCGAAACCTCGCCGGACTGGCCATAGCGTTGTGGTTGAGCGGCTGCGCCAGTGGGCTGCGCCTGGATACCAGCCACCCTTCAGCCAACTATGACAGCCGTGTGCAGTTCGTAGTCCTGCACTACACGGCTGCCCCTCTGGACCGCTCTCTTGCCTTGCTTACCCATGGGCAAGTCAGTGCTCATTACCTGATAGGAGATGGGCCGGCCACCATTTACCGGCTGGCCGATGAGCGATACCGCACCTGGCATGCCGGTGAAAGCGAATGGGATGGCCGCACCTGGCTGAACTCATCGTCCATTGGGATTGAAGTCGTCAACCCCGGCTACACAGACACCCCCACTGGCCGCGTGTGGTACCCCTACAGCGAAGCCCAGGTCCAGGCAGTGCTGGCACTGCTACGCGACATCCGTACCCGCTATCGCCTGGAGCCGCGCTACATCGTCGGTCATAGCGATATCGCCCCCTTGCGCAAGCTGGACCCCGGCCCGCTTTTTCCTTGGCAGCGATTGGCCAAGGAAGGCTTCGGCCTCTGGCCGGACGCAAGGGCTGTCAGCCGTGCCAAGGTCCATTTCGAGATGAGCCCGCCCACCATGGCCTGGTATCAGGAGCAGTTGGCGAAAATAGGCTATGGAGTAAGCCGTAGCGGGGTTTTGGACGTGGCTACCCGCCATGTGCTGGCCGCGTTCCAGATGCATTACCGGCCGAGTCGCTTCGATGGCGCGCCGGATGCCGAGACCGCCGCGATTCTGCAAGTACTGGCCGGCATGATCTGACGGCCACAGGCGTCGCCTAGACCGGCAGCGCCATATAGAACTGCGTGCCTTGCCCCGGACGGGAATACACGCCCATGCGCCCGCCGTGGAGTTGCACGATCTCCTTGCACAAGGCCAGGCCCAGGCCGGCACCGCCCTTCTTGCGACCTACCTGCACGAAGGGTTCGAAGATGCGGCCTTGCTGGCCGTAGGGGATGCCTTCGCCGCTGTCCTCGACGCTGATGATCACCCTTTCGGCGTGGCGCCGGGCCTGCAGTCGGATATGACCATTGCTGGGGGTGTGCCGCAGAGCGTTGTCGATCAGATTGTCGAGTACCCGGTCCAGCTGAGCTTCATCGGCATGCAGCCGAGGCAGGTTCTGCGCGTGCTCAAGGGCCAATGCTATGCCCTGGGCAGCCGCGGCATCGCTGAAGCGATCCTTGGCGCGGCTGAGCAAGTCATCGACCACGCAAGGCCCCAAAGTCAGCTTCTGCAGTCCGCTCTGGTAGCGGGAAAAGTTGAGCAGGTCGTTGATCAGCTGCATCAATCGCTGCATTTCTTCATTGACGGTTTTCAGCAAGTCGGCTTCGCGTGAGTTGGCTTCGAACCGTACCCGTTCCTGGAGCAAGCCAAAGGCCATGTGCATGCCGGTGACCGGGGTGCGCAGTTCATGGGAAGCCCGCAGTACGAACTCGCTGCGTACACGTTCGAACGCGCGTTGCTCGGTGACGTCATGCAACACCATGACCGCGCCCAGAATATCGCCCTGAACGTGGCTGACCGGGGTCAGACTGTAGGACAGCAAACGGGTTTCCCCGTCCACTTCGAACTCCAGGTCATCCGGCGCCCGCTCAAGAGAGCCGCCGCGCAGCACGGTCTGTAGCTGAACATCCAGATCAGGCTGGTCCAGGGCGGTTCCCAGGCTCAGTCCCTTGCGATCACTGTCCCATCCCAGCTGTCGTTGCGCCACTGGGTTGAGGTGCTCCAGCAAACCCTGACGGTCGATCATCAGCAGGCCATCATCGATGCTGTCCAGCACTGCCTGCATCCGTTGCTGGCCGGCGATCAATTCGTTGACGTTGGTCGCCTGATGGTTACGCAACGCATCGGCCATGGTTGCGAAGCGCTGGCTCAAGCGGTTCATTTCGGGGCTGGCCGAAATCGGTAGCGTCACGTCATAGCGGCCATGGCTGATGTCATCCGCGGCCAGCGCCAACGCCTCGATGGGCTCGCCGAAGCGACGCGCGATCCGGTGCGCCGTGATGAAGCCGACGCACAGGATGGCGATACCCACCAGGCCCATCAATGCTGAGATCCACACGGCATGATCGTGGGCGACCTGCTGATTGGCGCTGATGGCAATCAAGGACTGCTTGTGGCCCGCGATCAGGTCGTTGCGCACCTTGTTGAAGGCTTCGCTCAATCGGTTATCGGCGCGTGGATCCGCCCCGGTTAGGACTATGTCGCGAAAACGTTCGGCGAACCCTTGGTAGTCCTGCGCGATGCGTTCGAACTGCTCGGCTTGTTGTGGGGGAGCTTTCGCCTGGGCCTGGGTCAGCGCGGCCTCGAATTGCACCCGCGATGCTTCGAAGCGCTCGAGGGCAGGCTTTTCCGCCCACGCCATCGCCAGCTGATCGCCGAGCAGCTGACGCAGGTGCAGACCGCTTTCCAATACATGAAAACTTCCCTGGAGCAGTCCCTGCTGGCTGGCCGCCATCTGCGTAACACTGACCAGTCCCAGCACCAACCCCAGCAAGGCGACCGTCATCAACGCCGAGATGCTGAGAAAGAGTCGAGTGCGCAACTTCATCCAGGGCATCACAGGTTGTATTGCTTGCGTTTACGGTAAAGCGTGGACGCGTCTATGCCTAGCGTCCTGGCGGCCTGGTCGAGGGTATCGCTGTTGGCAAGCACGGCTCCGATATGTGCCTTTTCCAGTTCATCGAGACTCAGGGCCGCTCCAACGCGGGGAGCGTTATTGACCGGCTGCTCTGCCATTCCCAGGTGACTGACTTCCACGCGTTCCTGCGGACAGATGATGCTGGCTCGCTCAATCACGTTGCGCAGCTCACGAATGTTGCCAGGCCAGCGATAGTTGAGCAGCGCTGAACGCGCCTCCTCGCTGAACGTGCGCGCCGGGCGTGCGTACTCCTTGACAAAGCGGGCCAGGAAACGGTCGGCCAGGGTGAGGATGTCCTCGCTGCGCTCGCGCAAAGGCGGCAGGTGCAGGGTAATGACGTTAAGGCGGTAAAGCAGGTCTTCACGGAAGCGCCCTTCCTTGACCATGTCTTCAAGGTTCAGGTTGGTCGCCGCCAGGATGCGCACATCGGCACGGCGGGTGACCGGATCGCCCACGCGTTCATATTCCTTGTCCTGAATGAAGCGCAATAGCTTGGGCTGCAACGCCAGCGGAAAGTCGCCTATCTCGTCCAGGAACAGCGTACCGCCGTCAGCCTGATTGACCCGCCCCAGGGTGCTCTCGCTGGCGCCAGTGAAAGCGCCACGGCTGTGGCCGAACAGCTCGCTCTCCATCAGGTCGGCGGACAGTGACGGGCAGTTGATGGTGACACAGGCCTTCTTGGCGCGCTTGCTCCAACCATGGATAGCCCGTGCCAGCTCCCCCTTGCCGGTACCGGATTCACCCAGGATGAGGATGTTGGCGTCCGTATTGGCAACCTGACGTGCCGTTTCCAGCACAACCATCATGGCCGGGCTGTGGGAATCAAGCCCGTCCTTGGGCTTGCGGATCTGGCCTTCCAGCGCTTCGAGCCGCTGGGACAATTGGCGCACTTCCAGCTGCTTGGCCGTGGCCAGGCGAAGCTGATCCGGGCTGCAAGGCTTGACCAGATAATCGGCCGCGCCCGCCTGGATGGCATCCACAGCCGTATCCACGGCCGAGTGGGCAGTAACGATCACTACGCGCATCCAGGGGGCCTGCGTGCGCATCTGGGCAAGCACGTCCAGGCCGTTGTCCTCCCCCAGGCGCAAGTCCAGGAAGCAGAGGTCGAATACCTGGCGCTGCAGCAAGGTTTCAGCCTGGGCCGCGCTGCTGGCGGTGGCGACACTGTAGCCTTCGTCTTCGAGGCAATAGCGGAAGGTGCGAAGAATGGCCGCTTCATCATCAACCAGAAGGATACGGCCTTGATGATCCGCACCAGATTCCATGTTCCTACGCTCCTAAATTAAAGATCTTCTCTTAGTCCGAGAATTATCGGTCAAGTTGCAAGGTCAATTCTGAACGATTTCACCCTTTGCCGGGTAGCGCTGGCTGCGTTGCCCTTCGGTTCGATCCGCCTGGAAGACCTCATGACGCAAAACCGCTTAGCTGCCAGGACACCGTTAGTCAGCGCCCTGGCCAGCCTGCTCATGCTATGTAGTGCTACGTCGGCCTGGGCCGACACCCGCCAGGATGCCTGGAACGAGGGCGCGGCCAGCACGGCCCTCAGCCTGAACAGTCGCCTGGCCAACGACAAGATACAGGTCAGGGTCATTGATGGACGCCTCAGCCTGACCGGGGAGGTAGAGGGTGAAGAGGACAAAGCCCTGGCCGAGCGCCTGGCCCAGGCCGTTGCCAGGGGGACCTCCGTAGATAATCAGCTGGTGGTCAGCCCGGCTCTTGGAGAGCGGCCACCAGTCAAATCGCCTCGGCTGATTGAGCTCGATGACCTGACACTGGCGACTACGCTTGAAGCGCGTTTGCGCTGGAGCGTGGATACCGCCTCCTCCGCCATTCAGGTAAAAGTCGAGGGTAGCGTGGTCACCCTTACGGGTCAGGCAGCGACCGCCGAAGCTAAAACTTGGGCCGGGAGCCTGGCGGAACATACTTCCGGAGTGATTGTGGTGAATAACCTGGTCAGCCTGCGAGCGGCGGATACGAGCACGACCATGGCCGAGAAACAGGCCGCGGTTACTGAGGCCGGGATAAGCGATGCCTGGATCGGAAGTAAGCTAGCCAGCAGCTATCAGTACGAGCGGGGCCTGGATGCATTGCGGATCGAGATCAAGGTAAGCGAAGGAATCGTCCGCCTGAGTGGTGAAGTCGACAGCCAGGCCGAGAAGGACCGGGCAGCGGACCTTGCCCGACATCTACGGGGCGTCAGGGGTGTGGATACCGACCTTTTGAAGGTTGCCATGGCCACGTCACGGTAGCATCTATTTGCCATCATGCAATTCGCCCGAGACGAAGCGGGACATCGTGCAGCTTGCGCATGTCCCCTTTGTCATTTTGATCTGCAAACCCCTGTAATTTAAGGCTTTTCCTTCGTAAGCGAAGCTGGCACGACCTCTGCAATATCCCCTAACAAACGCATCCCAGTGTGATGCCGATCGAATTTGGAGGGGGTCATCATGAAACAGTCAGGTCAACGCTCTGCTTCGGTCTCGCCTACTTCCGGCCATACCCTTCGCCAGACCTTGTTCGCTTCCCTGGCCCTGATGCTCACCCTGCTAGGCGCCCAGCAATATCATTATTGGAACCAGCCGGCCGAGCCGTTGATCCATACCTTGCACTCGATGCAAGCACCTGCCCTCAGTGCGGTGAGCGCATCCGGCAACCAGGCCGTTGGCCTGCAGCCAGTGGAGCAAAGCGACCAGTATCAGCGCCCCGCCGAATCACATTGGGTGTTTTGACGCGGCGCCACGGATTACAACCTAGAGGAGATTCACCATGCTGAGTTGGGCTATCACGTTCCTGATCATCGCTATCATCGCCGCTGTACTGGGCTTCGGTGGCATCGCCGGCACCGCCGCAGGTATCGCCAAGATACTGTTCGTTATTTTCCTGGTGCTGTTCGTGGTGTCCTTCTTCTTCGGCCGCCGTGGGCGCCCGTGACATGAAGGGCTGGTTGCGTGGTATAGCTCTGGTTGCCACAGTCGCCGCTACCAACGCTTGGGCGGATAACGATGGCCAGGAGCGAGCCAGTAACCTCATTGCAACAGATACGCAGTACCGTCATGCCTGGCAAGAAGCCGTGCGGAAAGAAGAACGCCTTCCCGACTGGGTCTTGAACTTGTCCGGAGCTTCTTCGCCGATGACCGCCGTCACGGAAGACGGCGAAAAGTATTTGGTTGGGCCAGTATGCGAGCGCGCTGACGACTGCCTGCACAACCGCGTACTGGTTGCGTTCAGCTGGAACAAGGCCAAGGCCTACGCGCTATGGGTGAAGGTCCCCACGGCACTGCCCGAGGACAAGACGCCATCCAGGCACGCTGATTATCGCTGGCTGGGCAGCCCCGACGAGGGTATCCAGGCCATGCTGACCGAGCAGCTCAAGAGCGAACCTGGCTGGTATTAAGGTTCCTCGACGATCACTGCAGTACCTGTACAGCCTGAAGAGGGCTGCTACATGACCAAGGGGCCGGGATGCTCTGGTGGTAGTTTCGCCGGAGTGACCTAGGAGTACAGGGAGTGCTTCCATCGGGGCCGGGTCAGGCAAATAAGCCTCATTGCACGCTGGGCGAGCACGCCCCGCGCGCAATGAGGCTTTTTCATGCCCATTTGTCACCGCCTGTCTTTTCTGAGGAACGCCCAGGGCCGTTCGGAAAGCCGAACGGTAGGGCCGACGCGTTCGAATTAGCTGATAGCCGACCCCTTAAGAGCCGAGTCGATATTGCTGAATTCTTGTTCGGTATTCCGAATCTGGTAAGAAAAGGCTCTTTTCGCCTAAAATATGCGCCTTTTTCCATGCCGATTCGGCATGGGCTAGCCGGTTATGGCATTAGACGGTGAGTAGCCATATCTGAATAGTTCGCTCCTTTTGCTGGCAGAAGTCTTACCCTAGGCCAGCGCCCCCATCGGTATGTCAGTCGACATGGCCTCGATGAACCTGACAAGAAGAGTTGATAATGACAAAGCCAAAACTCAGCCTGGCGTGGCAAATTCTCATTGGCTTGGTGCTCGGTATCGCCCTAGGCGCCACCCTGAACCATTTCAGCGCCGAAAAGGCCTGGTGGATCAGTAACGTACTGCAACCTGCGGGTGACATCTTTATCCGGTTGATCAAGATGATCGTCATCCCTATTGTCATTTCTTCGCTGATCGTCGGTATCGCGGGTGTGGGCGATGCCAAAAAGCTCGGCCGCATTGGCTTGAAAACCATCATCTATTTTGAGGTTGTCACTACCATTGCGATCCTGGTCGGCCTGGTACTGGCGAATCTGGTTCATCCCGGCAGTGGTATCGACATGAGTACCCTGGGAACGGTGGACATCTCCCAGTACCAGAAAACCACGGCCGAAGTGCAACATGACCACGCTCTGGTGGCCACCCTCTTGAATCTGATTCCCTCGAACATCTTCGCGGCAGTGGTGCGTGGTGAAATGCTGCCGATCATTTTCTTCTCAGTGATCTTCGGGCTCGGACTTTCCAGCCTTGCGCCGGAAACTCGGGAGCCGCTGGTACGTACCTTCCAGGGCATCTCTGAAACCATGTTCCGCGTGACGCACATGATCATGAACTACGCCCCTATCGGCGTATTCGCCTTGATCGCCGTGACCGTGGCCAACTTCGGCTTCGCCTCGTTGCTGCCACTGGCCAAGCTGGTCGTGCTGGTATACGTCGCCATCCTGTTCTTCGCCCTGGGCGTGCTGGGGCTGATTGCCCGACTGTTCGGTTTTTCCGTGCTCAAGCTCATTCGCATCTTCAAGGATGAGCTGATCCTGGCGTACTCCACCGCCAGTTCGGAAACCGTGCTGCCTCGCGTCATCGAAAAGATGGAGGCCTACGGCGCGCCGAAAGCCATCAGCAGTTTCGTAGTGCCTACCGGCTACTCCTTCAACCTGGATGGCTCTACCCTGTATCAAAGCATCGCGGCGCTGTTCATCGCGCAGCTGTACGGGATCGACATGAGCATCGGCCAGCAGATCCTGCTGGTGCTGACCTTGATGGTCACCTCCAAAGGAATTGCAGGCGTGCCGGGGGTATCCTTCGTGGTATTGCTGGCGACGCTGGGCAGTGTCGGCATCCCATTGGAAGGCCTGGCCTTCATCGCTGGGGTGGATCGCATCATGGACATGGCCCGCA
Source organism: Pseudomonas massiliensis (assembly GCF_000826105.1). Lineage (GTDB taxonomy): Bacteria > Pseudomonadota > Gammaproteobacteria > Pseudomonadales > Pseudomonadaceae > Aquipseudomonas > Aquipseudomonas massiliensis. The sequence goes on from NZ_CCYK01000005.1 coordinate 565,521, forward strand.
CAGCCCTGAACGTAATCGGCAATGCCTTGGCAGTGTTGGTGATTTCCCGTTGGGAGGGCATGTACGATGACGCCAAGGGCGCCCGCTATTGGAGCTCCCTGCCCCATTGGCGCAGCCGGGAGGCAGCGCTGACCTCGGCCCGGCGTAGCGAGCCCTGAGCCTGCCACAGCCTGGCCGGGCCCATAGCCTGCTCGCTCGCGGCCGACTATCATGCCCCCTTCGCTGAAGGGGGTATGCAATGCTCAACGGCCTATGGCTCGGCTTTTTCCTGGTAGCGGCGGTAGCTGCGCTGGCGCAATGGCTGGTGGCAGGCAACGCCGCGGTATTCGCCAGCATGGTGGAGGCCATCTTCGCCATGGCCAAGCTGTCGGTCGATGTGATGGTGCTACTGTTCGGCACCCTCACCCTCTGGCTGGGTTTTCTCAAGATCGCTGAAAAAGCCGGTATCGTCGATGCCCTGGCTCGCCTGCTCGGTCCGCTGTTCGCGCGGCTGATGCCTGAAGTGCCGCGCGGGCACCCTGCCCTTGGCCTGATCACCATGAACTTCGCGGCCAACGCCCTTGGCCTGGACAATGCCGCCACCCCCATCGGCCTGAAGGCGATGCGTGCGCTGCAGGAGCTGAACCCCCGCCCCGGTGAGGCCAGCAATGCGCAGATCCTTTTCCTGGTACTCAACGCCTCATCATTGACCCTGCTGCCGGTCACCATTTTCATGTACCGCGCCCAGCAAGGCGCCCCGGACCCCACCATGGTGTTCCTGCCTATCCTGCTGGCCACCAGCGGCTCCACCCTGGCCGGGTTGCTGTCAGTCGCGCTGATGCAGCGCCTGCGCCTCTGGGACCCTGTAGTGCTGGCTTATCTGTTGCCAGGGGCATTGATACTGGGGAGCTTCATGGCATTCCTCGCCGGCCTGTCAGCCACGGCCGTGGCCAGCCTGTCCTCCCTGCTGGGCAACCTGACGCTGTTTGGCCTAATCATTGCCTTCGTCACGGTCGCGGCCTTGCGTCGGGTCGCTGTCTATGAAGCTTTCGTGGAGGGTGCCAAAGAAGGCTTCGACGTGGCCAAGGGCTTGCTGCCTTACCTGGTGGCGATGCTGGTGGCCGTTGGCGTGTTGCGTGCCTCGGGTGCCCTGGACCTGGCGCTTGAGGGAATCCGCCAGGGGGTACAGTGGCTGGGCCTGGATACCCGTTTCGTCGACGCGTTGCCCACGGCGTTGGTCAAGCCCTTCTCGGGCAGCGCGGCCCGGGCGATGCTGATCGAAACCATGCAGGCCAAGGGAGTCGACAGCTTCCCGGCGCTGGTGGCGGCCACTATCCAGGGCAGCACGGAAACGACCTTCTACGTACTGGCCGTCTACTTTGGCGCTGTAGGCATCCAGCGAGCGCGCCATGCAGTGGGCTGTGCCCTGTTCGCCGAACTGGCGGGTGTAGTCTGCGCCATTGCCGTGTGCTACTGGTTCTTTGCCTGACCGGCCGCGCTTTCATTGGTAATGGTGAAGCGCAGCGCGCCTATGATCTGGCCGTCTTCGGTTTCCACGCGTACCTTCCAGCGGCCGCTGGGGTCGGCCGGGAAGTTCTGCTTGCGCGTCCAGGCGCGGTAACCTTCCTTGCGCCCTCCATGGATATCTAGGGCGATGCGATCGACCTCGTTTCCGTCGAACTCCCAGACATGGAAGATGCGTTCTTCCAGTCCGCGCGGCGCATTGATCGCGGTGTAGGCATACACGCCGTTGCGTGCCTGGCCAACGGTCAGGGTATCCAGGCTCTGCCCCGGGGTGCGGTTCTGGTTGTCCAGGCTGAGGGTTACCGCATCTTCGGTCATCCATAGGGTTGCCGGCGGAACCCAGGTACGTAGCAGCCAGCCGGCGGCACCGATGCCCAAGGTAAGGGCCACCAGCCCCAGTGCCCGGCGCCAGTGGTGCAAGGGCACGCTGGTGGCGAGGCTGGGAAACGAGAGCAGCATTGCCACGCCAAGGGCGATCTTGAAGGTTTCGGCGGTGGTCAGGTGCAGAATGATCGGCATCGCCGTAAGCAAGGCGGCGAACAAGGTGAAGGTATGCATGGCCAGGAACAGCCAGCGCCTCGGCGCGACCCAGCGGTAGTACAGCGGGTCTGTGATCGATACCAGGCCGGCCAGTGCGAGCAGGCCGGTGAATACCAACTGGCCACTGTTCCAGGTGGTGGTCACGAAGAAGAACGGCAACACGAAGAACAGGCTTTCCTGGTGGATCATCTGCGTGGCGTAGCGCAGCAGCGGCTGTGGTATTTCGCGTTTGAAGAACCGACTGAACAGGCGGTTGAAGCTGTTTTCCAGCATCAGCCATACCCAGCTGACCAATAGCAGGATGGCGATCGGGCTCGCCAGCTTCGCTTGGCGGTCCACCAGCACGAAGCTGCCGATGCCCGAGCAGAAGCCGAAGGCGGCGACAATGCCGGGGTAACGCTTGATCAGTTCGATGATTCTGGTGACGAAAGGAGGCAATGACTTCATGAGCGGGGCACAGGCGGGACGTGACGCAAGCATAGCGAGTTCATCAGCGCCGCGCTCGCTTGGCGGCAGGGCGCCCGTGACGAACCAGGGCGATGCCAGCCCCAACGATCAGAAGAAGCCCAAGCACTGCCGCCGCCGTGAGTAGCAAGGTCAGGGTGGCGTAGCTGAACAAGGGTTTTTCGATCCGCAGGTAGCCAGGGTCCGCCAGCATCTTGCGCAACGCTTCGTTAGCCTGGGCGAGGCTGACCTGGCGCAAGGCGCGGGCCGGGTCGGCGAAGCGGCCATCTTCATAATCAGCCAGGGCGCCCCAGTAATAGTCCGCCAGGCCACTGTTGCCCTGGGTCGCCCAAGCCAGGTGAGCAATGGCGGCGGCCTTGAGGCGCGCGAAGGTGGCGCTGTCCAGGCCGTTGTGCTTGAGCTTATCGAGCATGTCGGCCAGGGCAGCCTTGGCATGATCCACATCGTCGCGGTCCAGGTCCGCGTTGAGGCTCATCAGCGTGGTATCACCGAACGGCTCGTTCTGGCTACCGGGGCCATAGGATAGCCCGAGTTCCAGGCGCAGCTTCTGATACAGAGCCCAATCCAGGTACCCTTGCAGTAGGTCCCATACGCCGGCTGGCAAGGTGTCGTCGTCCGGCTCGATGAAATACCAGTGAAGCTTGGCGGTATCCCCGGCCCAACCCTGGGTCAGGATACGCTCTCGGGCGGCCGGTCGTCGTTCCAGGGTAAGGGCCGGGTGTTCGCTGGGCAGTACCGAAGCCAACTCCCCATAGGTTCGGTCCAGGTAGGCGGGCAGCAGCTTGTCCAGTTCGCCGACCACGATCAGGGTCATGTTGTTGGGCGCATACCATTGCGCGCGTACCTGGCGAACCTGATCGAGGGTCAGGCCCGCCGCCGAGGCGCGGTCGGCACAGCGCAGGCCCATTTCGATGGCCAGCTGGTTGCTGGCGTCCTTGCCAAGGTCCTGATGGTCCAGCCAGCGTTGCAGGTGGGAATAATGCCCGCCGTCTTCGCGCTCGACGATGCGCCTGGCGGTTTCCAGGCGCGCTTCAGTAAGCTCGGTGCGGGTTACCGCGCTCAGCAGCAGGTCCAGTACCTTGCGTTGGTTGCGCGCCGGCGCTTCGACCACGAAGGTGGTGTCCGTTTCGCTGGTAAACGCATTCCACTCACCGCCCAGGGCCTGCATGCGCTCCTCCAGGCCGCCTTCGCCGGAATCGTCGACGCCGCTGAAAAGCAGATGCTCCAACAGGTGGGGCAGCTCTTGGTGTGCACAATCGAAGTCGCTGAAACCTACGCCTACCACCAATCTAATAGCTACATGCCCTCGTTCCGTCCCCGGTTTGAGCAATACCTGCAGGCCATTGGGCAGCAGGTAGCCCTCGACCTGGAGACGGTCCAGAGCGACTGCGGGCAAGCACAGCAAGAGCAGGCAAGCGAACAACGTACAGCGCATCGAGGCTTCCTTGCGGCAGCGGAAAAGCAGAGTAGTCGGCGTTGCCGACCTTGCTAGAGACTGCGCAGCCGCTGGGCCGTTCACAGCGGCTGCGTTGGCAACACTTCCTCGTCGGCAAGCAAAGCACCTGTATCACCGGTGCCCAGAACGGCGTAGGCGCTGCCGCAGAACAGCGAATTGAGACGCTTCATGTCCGCGATCAGCTCCAGGTGCAGTGAACTGGTTTCCAGGCTCTGCACTACCTTGTGTTGCAGGCGGCTGACGTGAGCATGGGTAAAGCGCCGCTCCTGGGCACGGAAACGACGTTTTTCCCGCAGCAACTGACGAGCGCTCGCTTCGTCCCGGCTCAGGAACACGTTCAGGCCCAGACGCAGGTTGCTCGACAATTGGGCATGCAAACTGGTGAGTTCTTCCAGGCCTACGTCTGAAAACGAGCGCCTCTGTGAGGTCTTCTGCTGCTGGACCTTGCGCAGCATGCGCTCGATAAGGTCGCTGGCCAGGTTGAGGTTGACCGCCAGTTCAATGATTTCCGCCCAGCGCTGGCTGTCCTGGTGAGAGAGGTCTTCCCGAGGCATCTGGGCCAGATACAGCTTGATGGCGCTGGACAAGGCTTCAGCCTCGTCACTTAAGGTGCGTACCTCCTGGGTTACCGCTGTCTGTGCGCCGCGCAGGACATTGAGCATCGCGCCCATGAGGCTATCGATGAGGTCGCCCAGGCGCAGGGTTTCGCGTACGGCATTGGCCAGGGCCAGGCTCGGGGTATCCAGCGCGGTGGGGTCAAGATGACGAGGCGTGGCCCGCCCGCCGGTATCAGGCCGCCCTGGCAGCAGGGTTTCGCACAGGCGCGCCATGAGGGTGGTGGTCGGCAACAGGACCAGGCAACGTACGCTGTTGTAGAGCACGTGGAAGCCGATCACCATGCTTTGCGGGTCCAGGGCCAGGTTGTCCATCCAGGCGACCAGCGGGCCGAGCAACGGAATGATCACCAACAGGCCCACCAGCTTGTACAGCAAGCTCCCCAAGGCGACCTGACGCCCTGGCGTGTTCTGCATGTTGGTGGAAATGAATGCCAGCAGGCCACTGCCGATATTGGCCCCGATCACCAGGCCCACCGCTACCGGCAGGCTGATCACTCCAGCTTCGGCCAGGGTGGCGGTCAGCAGCACGGCCGCCAGGCTGGAATAGGACACCATGGCGAAGAGCGCGCCCACGAGAGCATCGAGCAAGATGTCACCGGTCAGCGAGCCGAACAGTACCTGCACGCCCTTGGCCTGGGTGATGGGTGTGGCCGCCTCCACGATCAGCTGCAGTGCGAGGATGATCAGCCCCAGGCCGATGCCGACTCGGCCCAATTGCCCGAGCCGGGTCTGCTTGCGCGAAAGGAAGAACACCACACCCAGGAAGATGAACAGTGGTGACAGCCAGGACAGGTCGAACGTGAGCACTCGGGACATGACCGCGGTGCCCACGTCGGCACCCAGCATGATGGCCAGGGCGGGAGTGAGGCTCATCAGGCCTTGGCCAACGAACGAGGTGGTCAGCATGGCGGTGGCATTGCTGCTCTGCACCACGGCGGTAACCAGGATGCCCGCTACAAAGGCCAGTGGCCGCCTGGCGATGTTCTGGCCTAACAGGCGTCTCAGGGCCGTGCCATAGACACGCAGGATGCCGGTGCGCACGATGTGAGTGCCCCACACCAGCAAGGCGACTGCTGAGAGAAGGTCGAGCAGGGTGAGCATGTATGGCGACCTCCCTGGTTACGCCCCGGTACTCACACCCAGGGCCTGTGCCAGAGGTGAGCATGGCACAGGCCAACTTGAAACAAAACGGTAACATTTGCCTGGCGACGGCCTTTGGGGCTTTGGCCGCGCCAGGCGCTGGTCATTCCGCCTGCTTTCGCTTTTTCGCCATGCTGGTACGCATCTTGATATTCACCGCTTCCACTGCCAGGGAGAACGCCATGGCGAAGTACACATAGCCCTTGGGCACGTGCACATCGAAGGCTTCGCCGATCAGTACAGTGCCGACTACCAGAAGGAAAGACAGGGCCAGCATCTTCAGGGAAGGGTGAAGATCGATGAAGCGACTGATGGTGCCCGAGGCCAGCATCATCACCAGCACGGCCACGATGATGGCTGCGATCATCACTGGAACATGGGACACCATGCCCACGGCCGTGATCACCGAGTCCAGGGAGAACACGATGTCGATGATGGCGATCTGAATAATGGTGTAGAGGAAATTCCCGCCCTTGCCGGAAGGCTCGTCACTGCCTTCTTCCTCGCCCTCCATGCCATGGTAGATCTCCTGCGCGCTCTTCCATAGCAGGAACAGGCCGCCGAAGAACAGGATCAGGTCACGCCCGGAAATACCCTGGCCGAAGATCACGAACAAATCCGTGGTCAGGCGCATTACCCAGGTAATGGAAAGCAGCAGCATGATCCGGGTGACCATGGCCAGGGCCAGGCCGAACAGGCGAGTACGGGCCTGCATATGCTTGGGCATCCGGCTGACCAGGATCGAGATCATGATGATGTTGTCGATGCCCAGCACGATTTCCAGCGCCGTCAGGGTGAAAAAGGCAACCCAGAGTTCCGGGCTGGTCAACCATTCCATTTAACGATTCCTTTGCAAGCAGGCGCGCCCGTGGCGCGCGCGTATGACGAATGAGGTTTAGAGGCTTCCGGCCAGCGGAAAGATCCCCATGGCCAGGGCGGCGAACATTATGCACAGGCATACCACCACTGCCCACTTCAGGGTGAAGCGCTGATGGTCGCCGAACTCGATGCCGGCCAGGGCCACGAGCAAGTAGGTGGAGGGCACCAATGGGCTCAGCAGGTGCACCGGCTGGCCCACGATGGAGGCGCGGGCCATCTCCACTGGGGAGATACCATAATGCGCCGCCGCTTCGGCCAACACTGGCAATACGCCGTAGTAGAACGCGTCGTTGGACATGAAGAAGGTGAAAGGCATGCTGACCAAGGCAGTGATCACTGCCAGGTAGGGGCCAAGGGCGTCGGGAATCACCCCCAGCAGGCTCTTGGACATGGCGTCTACCATGCCGGTGCCGGACAGGATGCCGGTAAAGATGCCAGCGGCGAAAATCAACCCTACCACCGCCAGTACGCTGCCAGCGTGGGCGGCGACGCGGTCTTTCTGGGCCTGCAGACACGGGTAGTTGACGATCATGGCGATGCTGAAGGCGACCATGAAGAGCACTGGCAGCGGCAGCAGGCCGTTGACCAGCGCCACCATCAAGGCCGCGGTCAGCGCGCCGTTGAACCAGATCAGCCTGGGCCGCCGAGCCTCGGGGAACTGGGAAACGCTGATTTCGCTGGAGGGCAGCTCGTCACCTGGCAAATGCAGTTCGCCCAGGCGCGCGCGTTCGCGCTTGCCGTACCACCAGGCGATGGCCAGGATGCCCAGTACCCCGGCGACCATGGCCGGGATCATCGGTACGAAGATATCGGAGGGATCCACATGCAGAGCGCTGGCGGCGCGCGCCGTGGGGCCGCCCCAAGGTGTCATGTTCATCACGCCGCCGGCCAGGATGATCAGCCCGGCCATGATACGCGGGCTCATGCCCAGGCGACTGTACAACGGCAGCATGGCCGCGCAGCAGATCATGTAGGTAGTGGCGCCGTCGCCGTCCAGTGATACCACCAAGGCAAGCACCGCGGTGCCTACCGACACTTTCAGCGGGTCGCCCTTGACCAGCTTGAGGATCTTGCGTACCGCCGGGTCGAACAGCCCGGAGTCGATCATCAAGGCGAAGTACAGGATGGCGAACATCAGCATGACACCCGTGGGCGCCAGCTTGCTGATGCCTTCGAGCATCATGGGGCCGATCTTGCTGGCGAAGCCGCCGAACAATGCGAACAGGATGGGAATGATGATCAGGGCGATCAGGGCGGATAGTCGTTTGGTCATGATCAGGAACATGAACGTCACGACCATGGCGAAGCCAAGGAAGGTGAGCATAACGCGTCTCTTGTTGTTGTCTTATAGAGTGACGGGCGCGAGCGAGCGCGACCTGTTGACGCAGATGCTAAGCATCCTGGCTTTCGCCTAGCTTTCAGTGACGCTGCTTGAAACAAATGGCCTGGCCCTGAGCAGTGAACAGGCCATGGTTGCCGTCGAATTCACCTGCTGGCCGGGTTCATTCAAGGAGCTCAGGGCAGTACAAGCCCGCCCGCGGCCTTATGCAGTTCACGCAGATGCTCGCCGATGGCTTTGAGATTGGCCTCGCTGGCGGCGATGGCCTCGGCGCGCTCAGGCGTCAGCAGGGCGCGCACTTCCTTGTCCAGGTCCCCGCTCAGAGACTGTAGTTGTCGCTGCCGTTCGCTAGATACCTGTTTCAGGCGCTGCCATTCCGCTTCCTGGGGCAGGCCATAGCCATCGCTGCCCAGAAGCTCGGCCGGGCGGCTCAGGAACCCGCTGTTGGCAAGAATGGCCTGCAAGGTTTGATTAGCGTTCGCCACGCTGTGGTCACCTTGGTCGCGGGCGCCCAGGTAACGCTGTTTCACTTCTTCCTGTGCCAGCAGCAATTGCCGCCGATAGCCGGCCTGCTCCAGCAGCAGCAAGGCGGCGCTGGTGCGCAGGTCGGCGCGGTCGAACCAGACGCGCCTGCTGGCTGCTGGCTGTTCAAGCCAGGCTTCTACCGTGGCTTGGGGGATAGGCAGTTGCTGCCTGAGGACGCTGAACATCGCCTGGTAGCGATCGCGGAAAGAATCGAAGAAGTAACCGCGCCGCAGCGCCTCGCGTTTGTCGTCCAGTACGCTGGCATCCGCCAGGCCGCGACCTTCCAGCACTTTGAGCAAGCCGTTGGGGACAATGCTGTCCAGGCCCTGCAGGCGGGGGTCCCGAGTGCCGGCGCGGAGTAATTTCAGGGTTTCTACCGCACAGTTGTTGGAAAGGAAGTAGTAATTGCCATCGTAGCTCCAATGCATCTGCGCCGCGTGCCTGACGAGTGCTTCGATCTCGCTTCGGCTGAGCTTGAGTGGTACCGAGGCAAGGCTGCGCAGCTCGGTCTTGGTGTATTCATCGATCACCTGGGCCAACGGAAGAACGAACAGGCGCGACGGATACGCACCATTGAGGCCTCCCCAGGTGGATAGCTGTACGTCATCGACGAATGCCCGGTAGGACAGCACCAGGCTGTATTCCAGGTCCAGGCGGCAATCCGGCCCGCGAGGGCGGCCCGGAGCACAGATCACCAGACGCAGCATGCTGTGGCCCCACCGGCTCACCCAGTTCTGGTTGGCCTCCGCCAGCAGGTAGTCGACCTCGTAGACCCGTTCCGGGTCGATCATGCCCAGGGGCTCGCGACCGAAATCACTACCCGCGTTGAGAAAGGGCAGGCTTGCCGGACATTGAGCGTTTTTGGCCGGAGCCCATGCGAAATGATTTCGCAGATAAGCGTACAGCTCCGGGCGCCGACAGGGGTAGGTAGGGTCCAGCAGAAAATATTCCATGTTGACCGCAAGGAATTCCTTGGGGCTGCTGGTTTCGTACAGGTCGGGGCTGCGCGCGACCTGGCGGTTGGTCTGTTCCCGGGCACCGCGTCGGCCTACGGCCTGGGGCCATCCCGCCAAGTCCAACAAGCGCGGGTCGTCGCTGAGCGTGAAGCGCCTCGCTGTCTGGCCTCTGCATGCGTCGGTCAGGCCTATATCTCCCAGGCTCGCTTCCTGTTGACGACAGCGGGCAATCAGGCTGCGCTCGCTTTTCGGCCAGAGGCGGGCACGGTCATACAGATGGGTCAGTTCATGCAGGACAGTGGCCAGCAATTCGACACGCACCGTGCCATGGGGGCGTCCGGTCTGTTGGATAGCCGCACTGCCATCGACCAGACTGGGCAGCAGCTTACGATTGAGTTCGAGCGAAGATACCAGAGAGGCTTGGCCGTAGGCCTGCGCAGGCATCTGGTCGGTCCAGCGAACAGTGATATCGCGATCCAGGGCTTGCACGAAGCGGGGAGGCAAGGCCGCGTAGGCCTCGTCCAGCAACGCCTGGGTGGCGCGGCTTTCAGCGGGCGTCAGGCCGGCTGTGTCCAGCGTGAGCTTGAGATCGGCCATGGCCGATAAGCTGAACAGGGCAAGGCCGCCGGCGAGCAGCCAGGCGGCCAAGGCTCTCACAGTGCAAGAATGGCTTCAGCGAGGGCCTGGTCACTGGCGTTGCGAGCCTCGGGCAACTGCGCCCGCAAGGTGACGAACGCGGATTCCAGCTGGGCACCACGGATTTCTCCCTGGCTGGCCACATAGCTGGCGGCATCATCCTTGGCTTGTAGTACGACCTTGGCGTCGCGAATGGACGTAGTGGTGTCCGAGGTGAAATCGATCGAGCGCCCGAACGCGCGGACAATGATGTTACTGGTTTGTTGCAACGTATGAGCCTGCGCCACGTCGGCCAGGGCGACCAGCCCCAAGGTGGCGGCGATCAACAACTTGTGCATCAGTATCTCCGGGTAAAGCGGGGGGCGGAAGGGTAACCTATTGGACGAGAATCGCCTGGGCCAGTTCAAGGTCGCTGGCGTTCAGGCCAGGCGTTGTCTGCCGCAGCGCCTCAAGTGCTGCTTCCAGCCTGGCGCCACGCATCTGGCCATCACTGGCGACAAACGCTGCGGCATCATCAAGGGCATCGACGATCACCTTCTTGTCAAAAGGCGCGGTCGTCACCTGGCTGGTGACGTAGCCACTGACGACCACCCCTTGGGTGCTGGTGTCGAACGCGTAGGCCGTGCTCCAAGACAAAAAGGCGAGAAGCAAAGTCAGGTAGCGCATGAGTCTCTGAGATGGCATCGAGCGAAGCGGCAAGGCTAACCCAAGCGAGGGTATGGGGGCTAGACCACGTGGGGCTGCGCCCGGCATTTCATAACCTGATCACCCTGCAATGATTGCCTCTGCCCACTGCGTATCCGTCGCCTGCACCTGAGGTAACTGCTCGCGCAAGAAGGCCAGCGCGCTTTCCAGACGTACGCCTCGAATCGCTCCGTCGCTCGCGACGAAGCTGGCGGCATCATCGCGTGCCTGTTGCACGAGCTTGTTGTCGCGCAATGAGGAAGACAGATCGGACGTGGTGTCAGTCGTTGCATCGATTGCCCGCACGAGCGCGTCAGTGGTCACAACGAAACTGGAAGCTTGGGTGACGCTAGCGACAGACACAGTGGTCAAGGCTGCAAGAAAAACCAAGGTTTTGATGGACCGCATGCATGGCTCTCCAGAAGGCAGCCAGGGATAAGCGGCTGCGAGCCGTGTATTAGAGCGCTTTTTAAGAAGAGGTTCCAGACCGGTACAGTTTTTAAAAATTCTTTCTAGATTGAAATTGTAAAGTTTCTAGGTAACAAAAAACCCGCCGAGGCGGGTTTTGTATGCCAGAGCACTTAGCGCCAGAACGGCTTGCTCAGCTCTTTGTAGCGCTGTGCTTCGCTGATGCCGGCATCGGCCAGCAGACGGGCATCCAGGCGAGCCAGCTGATGGCGACTAGCGAGTCGACGCTGCCACAGGCTCAGGTTAGCGAGGATTCGCAACGGCAGCGAAGCGGTGGTAGAGCGGTTAACATCGTTGAAGCGCAGGTCGGAACTCAGGGTACGTTCCATGGTGAACATCCTTCCGCTTGTGGCGGGATTCAAGTGTGATCTGAAGATGGACAAATGATGCGCCTGCGCGATGAAAAATCATATGTACAGTTGAATAACAAGACAGCTATTCAGTTATCTGTTTAGGGCGACTGTACTGCCTGTCCTGGTGCATACTGTACTGCAATGACCCATTTTGGTGCATTTCGGGTAGTAAACGCAGCGGGTCCGTCTGAAATACAGCTCTCATGGGGCAGTACAGTAGAACAGTTTAAGGCTCCTGATTGTATAGAGGTAGCGAGAGTCGGCCCGGTGGGTTCAGCCGACGTGATCAGATCGGTAACATCCGGCCGGTTTCTTCCGCATTGATATGCCAGCCAAGCGCTTCACGAAGGATATGCGGCGTGTGCCCTCCATTGGCACAAGCGGCATGGAAATAACTCTCCAAGGCCTGACGGAAGCTGGGGTGAACACAGTTATCGATGATTGCCCGGGCACGCTCCCTTGGGGCCAGGCCGCGCAGGTCAGCCAAGCCTTGTTCAGTCACCAGGATATCCACATCGTGCTCGGTATGGTCCACGTGACTGACCATGGGCACGACGCTCGAGAGCGCGCCTTCCTTGGCTATGGATTTGGTAACGAAAATGGCCAGGTGCGCGTTACGAGCGAAATCTCCAGAACCGCCGATGCCATTCATCATGCGGGTTCCGGCTACGTGCGTGGAGTTCACATTGCCATAGATGTCGAATTCCAGCGCAGTGTTGATGCCGATAATGCCCAGGCGGCGGATCACTTCAGGGTGGTTGGAAATTTCCTGAGGGCGCAAGACCAGCCGGGATTTGTACCGCTCCAGATCGTTGAATACCTGCTCATGGCGGCGGGCGGACAAGGTGATCGAACTGCCCGAGGCGAAGCTGAGCTTGCCGGCGTCGAACAGGTCGAAGGTCGAATCCTGCAGCACTTCCGAATACATGGTCAGCTCATGGAAGGGAGAGTCGAGCAACCCATGCATGACGGCGTTGGCGATAGTGCCGATGCCTGCCTGCAAGGGCATCAGCTTGTGGGTAAGGCGGCCTTGCTCCACTTCCCGGCAGAAAAAGCTCACCAGATGGTCGGCGATCGCCTTGGTGTCCACGTCAGGGGGCAATACCGTGGAATTCGAATCAGGCTGGTTGCTGATGACGATGGCTGCGATTTTCGCCGGATCGAGGGGGATGGCGGTTTGACCTATACGACTGTCGCAGGCTACGACAGGGATAGGCGTCCGGGTAGGGCGGTAGGTCGGGATATAAATATCATGCAAGCCTTCGAGCGCCATGGGTTGGGCCAGGTTGATCTCCACGATCACCTGACGGGCAAGGATGGCGAAGCTGGCTGAGTTGCCTACCGAAGTGGTGGGCACGATATGCCCTTGTTCGGTGATGGCCACGGCTTCGATCACCGCCAGGTCGACCGGTTTGATCTGCAGGTTGCGCAACTGCTCGACCGTTTCGGACAAGTGCTGATCGATGAACATTACCTTGCCGTCATTGATGGCCTTGCGCAGGGTGCTGTCTACCTGGAAGGGCATGCGGCGGGCAAGTACCCCGGCGTCGGTAAGCTGTTTATCCAGATCGTTGCCAAGGCTGGCCCCGGTCATCAAGGTGATCTGCAGAGGGTCGAGCCGAGCCCGATCCGCCAACGCTTGAGGTACGGCCTTGGCCTCGCCGGCGCGGGTGAAGCCGCTCATGCCCACAGTCATGCCATTCTCGATCAGGGCGGCGGCTTGGGCAGCAGGCATTACCTTGTCGTGAAGGGAGGGCAAGCGAATACGGTCGGGGTACATGGCAGGTCTCACGCGCGGGATTCAGGTTGCGAAGTCTATGCAACCTGAGCCTGGCATGGCCTTCGACAAAGGTCGAAGGAACCGCTCTGGAAGAGGCTTTCCAGCGTAAAACACTATTGCGCGAAAGGTAACGATGCCGGTCCGGAAACGTACCCGGACCGGAGTGCAAGTGGTCACTCCACCGCCTTGACCATGTCTTCGATCACCTTCTTCGCGTCACCGAAGACCATCATGGTTTTGTCCATATAGAAGAGTTCGTTGTCCAGCCCGGCGTAGCCGCTGGCCATGGACCGTTTGTTGACAATGACAGTGCGAGCCTTGAACGCTTCAAGGATAGGCATGCCAGCGATCGGCGACTTGGGGTCGTTCTTGGCGGCCGGGTTGACCACGTCGTTCGCGCCCAGCACCAGCACCACATCGGCCTGGCCGAACTCGGAGTTGATGTCTTCCATTTCGAAAACCTGGTCGTAAGGTACCTCGGCTTCGGCCAGAAGGACGTTCATATGCCCAGGCATGCGGCCCGCGACAGGGTGGATCGCATATTTCACCGTTACGCCTTTATGGGTGAGTTTTTCGGTCAGTTCCTTCAGCGCGTGTTGGGCCCGCGCCACGGCCAGACCATAACCCGGCACGATGATCACGCTATCGGCATTGCCAAGAAGGAAGCTGGCGTCGTCAGCCGAGCCCGATTTGACCGGGCGCGCTTCCTGATGGCCGGCGCTGGCCGCTTCCGCCGCGCCGCCGAAGCCGCCGAGGATAACGTTGAAGAAGGACCGGTTCATGGCCTTGCACATGATGTAGGAAAGGATCGCGCCGGAAGACCCGACCAAAGAGCCTGCGATGATGAGCATGGCGTTGTTCAGGGAAAAGCCGATGCCAGCGGCAGCCCAGCCTGAATAGCTGTTGAGCATGGAAACCACTACCGGCATGTCGGCGCCACCGATAGGGATGATGATCAGCACGCCCATGACAAACGCCAACGCCAGCATCAACGCGAATGCGGTGTGGTTACCCGTGAAGGTAAAGGCCAGGCCCAGTGCCACCGTGAGTAGGCCAAGCAACAGGTTGAGCTTGTGCTGGCCGGTGAACTGTACAGGCGCGCCCTGAAACAGGCGGAACTTGTATTTCCCGGAAAGCTTGCCGAAAGCGATCACCGAGCCGGAAAAGGTAATTGCGCCTATGGCCGCGCCCAGGAACAACTCGAGGCGGTTGCCGGTAGGGATAGGGTCGCCCAGCTGAGCGACTATACCGAGCGATTGCGGCTCGACCACCGCGGCGATGGCGATGAATACCGCCGCCAGGCCGATCATGCTGTGCATGAAAGCGACCAGCTCGGGCATCTTGGTCATTTCAACCCGGCGCGCCATGATCGCTCCGGCGCTGCCACCCAACAGCAGGCCAAGCAGCACATAGCCCAGCCCCAGAGGGGCGAGCTCCGTCCCCAGCTTGAAGATGAGTACGACCGTGGTCAACACGGCCAGGCCCATGCCCAGCATTCCAAAGAGGTTGCCCCGACGGGACGTGGTCGGGTGGGACAGGCCTTTCAATGCCTGGATAAAGCAGACCGAGGCAACCAGGTAAAGCAGGGTGATCAGGTTCATGCTCATCAGCTGTCGGCTCCAGGCTTGGCTTTCTTCTTGAACATTTCCAGCATGCGTCGCGTGACCAGGAAGCCGCCGAACACATTGACCGCCGCCAGCGCTACCGCTGCGGTGCCCATGAATTTACCCAAAGGTGTGACAGTAAGGGCGGCCGCTAGCATGGCGCCGACAATGACAATGGCAGAGATGGCGTTGGTAACGGCCATCAAAGGGGTGTGAAGTGCGGGCGTAACGTTCCAGACCACGTGATAGCCCACGTAGATGGCCAGCACGAAGATGATCAGGTTGTAGATACCGTGGGAAATCAGCAGATCGTCCATCTATATAACCCTCAAGGCTGCTTGCGCAGCAGTTGGCCATCGCGGCACATCAGGCATGCCGCGACTATGTCGTCTTCCAGGTTCAGCTCCAAGGTGCCTTCCTTGGTCAAAACGAGCTTGAGAAAATCGAGCACGTTGCGGGCATAGAGGGCCGAGGCGTCCGCCGGCACCTGCGCCGCCAGGTTGGTAGGGCCAACGATGGTGACGCCATGCGCAGTCACGGCCTGGTCGGCGACGGTCAGCGGGCAATTGCCGCCTTGTGCGGCGGCCAGGTCCACCACCACCGCGCCGGGCTTCATCTGGGCAACGGTTTCCGCGCTGAGCAGGGTTGGCGCCTTGCGGCCAGGTATCAGCGCGGTGGTGATGACAATGTCGGCCTGCTTGGCGCGCTCGTGCACCGCCTGGGCCTGGCGCTGCATCCAGCTGGCAGGCATGGGCCGCGCGTAGCCTCCCACCCCTTGGGCGCATTCGCGTTCTTCATCCGTTTCGTAGGGCACATCGATGAATTTGGCCCCTAGCGATTCGATCTGCTCCTTCACTGCAGGACGCACATCGGAAGCTTCGATCACCGCGCCTAGGCGCTTGGCGGTGGCTATGGCTTGAAGTCCCGCGACGCCTGCGCCCAGTACCAGTACACGGGCGGCCTTTACCGTACCGGCCGCGGTCATGAGCATAGGCATGAAGCGAGGGTAGTAATGGGTGGCCAGCAGTATTGCTTTATAGCCCGCGATGTTGGCCTGGGAGGAAAGCACATCCAGGCTTTGGGCTCGTGAGGTGCGCGGTGCTGCCTCCAGAGCGAAGCCCGTCACGCCGCGTTCGGCCAGGCGTGCCAACCCGTCATTATCGAACGGGTTGAGCATGCCGATCACCACCGTGCCGCGGGCCAGGCTGTTCAGCTCGTCCGCGCTAGGTGGCAGTACCTTGAGCACTATTTCCGCGCCGAAGGCCTGCGTGGCTGTCCCCATCATGGCGCCGGCTGCTTCATAGGCTGCGTCAGGCAGGCTGGCCTTGATGCCGGCCCCGGCTTCGACGACCACGCTATGTCCTGAGGACACCAGCTTCTTCACGGTTTCTGGAGTAGCCGCTACCCGGGTCTCGCCGAGGTGGGTTTCAAGTGGAACGCCTATGCGCACAATGTTTCTCCTGATTGAAACTCGCTGTTCGAATCCCATTTTCAAAGCAAGACGGATCGCCCTGAGTTAACAAGGTAAGGCGTTCTTTATTGCTTGAGCGCATTCTGCATAGGCGAGGCGGCGACGGCAACCGTTAATATCCAGGCAACAGGCTAGGTGCTTGTTTATAAACGCGAAGTCGTGTTTTTAAAATGATCAGACAAGCATTAAAAGATGCGCAAAGGAGACGGCACTTCGGGCTGCAAGCCTTGTGATACGGGCGGTCTAGGGTTGACTGGATAGTCTCTTCCTGGCTTGTTCGTCAGCAATGGAAGAAAAGAAAGTTATAGCTGCCATGCGTATCTTTCATTCGAGAAGAAGTTATAGCAGCTAGTCTTTTAGGGAATACGAATGGGCACTTTCCAATAACCAGTCCCTGAATGCTTTCAGCGATCGGGACTCAACTTTCCTTTCCGGGATCACAAGGTAATAGGCGCGGGTGTCGGAGAAGGCATGAGGATGTGCGACTACCAACTCTCCCCGGTTGAGTTCCTGCTCAATCAAGAAAGGGGGAATCAAGGCCACTCCCATCTGGTGAATGGCG
Organism: Pseudomonas massiliensis; assembly: GCF_000826105.1. Classification (GTDB taxonomy): domain Bacteria; phylum Pseudomonadota; class Gammaproteobacteria; order Pseudomonadales; family Pseudomonadaceae; genus Aquipseudomonas; species Aquipseudomonas massiliensis. Next base: position 582,499 of record NZ_CCYK01000005.1, read on the forward strand.
GCTTGAGCCAGCATGGAGAACAGTTCGTAACGTGGCCCCGTCATATCTCGACCAATCTGCAGCCCGAGCGAGCTGAACCAGTGTCGCCACGCATACGGCCGGGTGGTCTGCTGTAATAGAGGCAATTCAGCCAGCCTGCCAGGCTCGGCCAGGGGTAAGCCCTGAATAAGCGCGGGGCTGCATACCGGCACCGATTGTTCACCCATCAGGCGGTAGGCTCGGGTGCCAGGCCATTCGCCGTCGCCGAAATAGACGGCGGCATCGTAGGGGGTATCGGCGAACAGGAAAGGACGAGTGCGGTTGGTCAGATTGACAGTGACTTGGGGGTGAAGCGCCTGGAATGCCTTGAGCCTGGGAAGCAGCCAACGGGTACCAAAGGTAGGGACCACGGCGAGCTCCAGAGATACAGCGCCCTGATGCCCCATGACCGATAGCGTGTCCCGCTCCACGGCGTCAAGCTGAGCGGCAACTTGGCGGCTGTAGGAAAGGCCAGCTTCGGTCAATTTCACACCCCGCCTCGAACGACGGAAAAGCTCCACATTCAGGAAGCCTTCCAAAGCAGCGATCTGTCGACAGACCGCGCCTTGGGTCAAAGACAATTCACCAGCGGCCTTAGTGAAGCTTTCATGCCGGGCGGCGGCTTCGAAACAAACCAGAGCGGCTGTGCTAGGGATCTTTCTGCGCATGACTCATGACCAGCTCTTGTAATCAGGCCTTTTTGCGCGTTTTGAAGTGAGAAATCAACACAACCCTTTGCATAAACCTCGTTTGAGTCCGCTAGCTATCGCATCTAGGCTTGGTTGACTGTCATCGATTTCAAGGACCCAGGCCATGGCCACCAAAGCGAGCTTCAACTGGATCGATCCTTTGCTCCTGGACCAGCAGCTTTCCGAGGAAGAGCGCATGGTCCGCGATAGCGCGGCGCACTTCGCCAGCGCTCAATTGACTCCAAGGGTATTGGAGGCCTTCCGCAATGAACGCACCGATCCGGCGATTTTCCGCGAGATGGGGGACATGGGCCTGCTGGGTGCCACGATTCCAGAAGTCTATGGAGGCAGCGGCCTGAATTACGTCTGCTATGGGCTGATCGCGCGGGAAGTGGAAAGGGTCGACTCCGGGTACCGTTCCATGATGAGTGTGCAGTCGTCACTGGTCATGGTGCCCATCAACGAATTCGGTACCGAAGCGCAAAAGCAGAAGTACTTGCCCAAGCTCGCCAGCGGCCAATGGATCGGCTGCTTTGGCCTCACCGAGCCTGACCATGGCTCCGACCCGGGTTCAATGGCGACCCGGGCCAAGCAGGTAGAGGGAGGATATCGGCTGAGCGGCAGCAAGATGTGGATCACCAACAGCCCGATCGCCGATGTGTTCGTTGTATGGGCCAAGGATGACGCTGGCGATATTCGTGGCTTTATCCTGGAAAAGGGCTGGGCAGGCCTGAGCGCGCCTGCAATCCATGGAAAGGTGGGCCTGCGAGCCTCAATCACAGGCGAGATCGTCATGGATAATGTATTCGTTCCCGAGGAAAACGCTTTCCCTGATGTACGAGGGCTCAAGGGCCCCTTCACTTGCCTGAACTCGGCCCGCTATGGCATTTCCTGGGGTGCCCTCGGGGCGGCTGAGTATTGCTGGCACACTGCGCGTCAATACACCCTTGACCGCCAGCAGTTTGGCCGTCCGCTGGCGGCCAACCAGCTGGTTCAGAAAAAGCTGGCAGACATGCAGACTGAGATTACCCTTGCGTTGCAAGGTTGTCTGCGCCTGGGACGGATGAAGGACGAGGGCACGGCCGCGGTGGAAATCACGTCCATCATGAAGCGCAATTCCTGCGGCAAGGCGCTGGACATCGCGCGCATGGCGCGCGACATGCTGGGGGGCAACGGTATCTCGGACGAATTCGGCGTGGCGCGCCATCTGGTGAACCTGGAAGTGGTCAACACCTATGAAGGCACCCATGATGTCCATGCCTTGATCCTGGGCCGCGCGCAAACTGGCATCCAGGCCTTCTATTGAGGAGCGGCCCATGGGAGCCTTATCGCACCTCAGGGTCCTGGACCTTTCTCGAGTATTGGCCGGACCTTGGGCTGGCCAGATATTGGGCGACCTAGGGGCGGAGGTCATCAAGGTCGAGCGCCCCGGCACAGGCGATGATACACGGGCGTGGGGGCCGCCCTATCTGAAGGATGCGGCTGGCCTGAGCACTGGCGAGGCAGCCTATTATCTGGCAGCCAATCGCAACAAGGCCTCGGTGACCATCGATTTCACCCACCCCGATGGCCAGCAATTGGTCCGCCAACTGGCGGAGCGTTCGGACATCCTTCTTGAGAACTTCAAGGTGGGAGGCCTGGAGGCGTACGGCCTGGACTATGAGAGCCTGAAGGCAATCAACCCCAGGCTTATCTACTGCTCTATCACCGGATTCGGGCAAACCGGCCCGTATGCCAAGCGGGCCGGGTACGACTTCATGATCCAGGGCCTGGGCGGGCTTATGAGCCTGACTGGCCGGGCTGCAGGCGAAGCTGGAGAGGGGCCGGTGAAAGTTGGCGTGGCCGTTACCGACATTCTGACCGGGCTGTATGCCACAGTAGGGGTGCTTGCTGCGTTGGCCGAGCGTGAGCGCAGCGGGCAAGGGCAATATATAGATACGGCCTTGCTGGATGTTCAGGTGGCCTGCCTTGCCAACCAGGCCATGAATTACCTTACCACCGGGGTGGCGCCACGCCGGTTGGGCAATGCCCACCCCAATATCGTGCCCTACCAGGATTTTCCCACCGCCGATGGCGACATCATTCTTACGGTGGGCAATGATCAACAGTTCCGCAAATTCGCCAAGGTAGCTGGGTGTGAGCCCTGGGCAGATGACCCTCGCTTCGCCACGAACGCGGCCCGGGTGGCGAACCGGGCGACGTTGATACCAGCGATACGGCAGGTCACCGTCTTCCGTACTACCCAAGAGTGGGTGCGGGCACTGGAGGAAGCAGGAGTACCCTGCGGGCCGATCAATGACTTGTCTGAAGTATTTTCCGACCCTCAGGCACTGGCACGCGGGCTGGCGGTGGACATGCATCACCCGCTTGCCGGTTCTCTCAAGCAGGTTGCCAGCCCGTTGAGGCTATCGCGTACGCCGGTGAGCTATCGACGGCCGCCGCCTTTATTGGGCGAGCATACGGCGGCAGTGCTTTCCGAAACCCTTGGGCTTGGAGCGGAGCGCCTGGCAGAATTGGCGGCGGCCAAGGTGATTTGAACTTATCCAAAATAAGTGTTGACGGCCTTTCGAAACCCCTTATAATGCGCCCCACTTCCAGCGACAACGGAACGGCAAACTCCTTGAGAATCAACGAGTTAGCGGTTAAGGTAAGCAGGAAGTGGCTTCGGTCTCCGGATCGGATGCGGTGAAAAAGGTGGTTGACAGCAGGTTGTAGTGCTGTAGAATTCGCCTCCCGCTTCGAGAGGTAAGTGAAGCGGTCAAGTGTTTGAAGTTGAACGAGAAATTCTGAAAACTTCCGAAATAAACGCTTGACACGATGTAAGGTTAGCGTAGAATGCGCGCCTCGGTTGAAGCGAACGGCTCAACCAACCGCTCTTTAACAAATGAATCAAGCAATTCGTGTGGGTGCTTGTGAGTTGGACTGATTGTCACAATGATTATCAGCATCACAAATACTCAGACGAGAATTCGAATGAGTGGCTTCCTTCGGGAAGCATTGCGATTGCTGAGCCAAGTTTAGGGTTTTCTCAAAACCCAAGCAGTATTGAACTGAAGAGTTTGATCATGGCTCAGATTGAACGCTGGCGGCAGGCCTAACACATGCAAGTCGAGCGGATGAAGGGAGCTTGCTCCCTGATTCAGCGGCGGACGGGTGAGTAATGCCTAGGAATCTGCCTATTAGTGGGGGACAACGTTTCGAAAGGAACGCTAATACCGCATACGTCCTACGGGAGAAAGCAGGGGACCTTCGGGCCTTGCGCTAATAGATGAGCCTAGGTCGGATTAGCTAGTTGGTGAGGTAATGGCTCACCAAGGCGACGATCCGTAACTGGTCTGAGAGGATGATCAGTCACACTGGAACTGAGACACGGTCCAGACTCCTACGGGAGGCAGCAGTGGGGAATATTGGACAATGGGCGAAAGCCTGATCCAGCCATGCCGCGTGTGTGAAGAAGGTCTTCGGATTGTAAAGCACTTTAAGTTGGGAGGAAGGGTCGTTGCCTAATACGTGACGGTTTTGACGTTACCGACAGAATAAGCACCGGCTAACTCTGTGCCAGCAGCCGCGGTAATACAGAGGGTGCAAGCGTTAATCGGAATTACTGGGCGTAAAGCGCGCGTAGGTGGTTTGTTAAGTTGGATGTGAAATCCCCGGGCTCAACCTGGGAACTGCATCCAAAACTGGCAAGCTAGAGTACGGTAGAGGGTGGTGGAATTTCCTGTGTAGCGGTGAAATGCGTAGATATAGGAAGGAACATCAGTGGCGAAGGCGACCACCTGGACTGATACTGACACTGAGGTGCGAAAGCGTGGGGAGCAAACAGGATTAGATACCCTGGTAGTCCACGCCGTAAACGATGTCAACTAGCCGTTGGGATCCTTGAGATCTTAGTGGCGCAGCTAACGCATTAAGTTGACCGCCTGGGGAGTACGGCCGCAAGGTTAAAACTCAAATGAATTGACGGGGGCCCGCACAAGCGGTGGAGCATGTGGTTTAATTCGAAGCAACGCGAAGAACCTTACCAGGCCTTGACATCCAGTGAACTTTCCAGAGATGGATTGGTGCCTTCGGGAACACTGAGACAGGTGCTGCATGGCTGTCGTCAGCTCGTGTCGTGAGATGTTGGGTTAAGTCCCGTAACGAGCGCAACCCTTGTCCTTAGTTACCAGCACGTTAAGGTGGGCACTCTAAGGAGACTGCCGGTGACAAACCGGAGGAAGGTGGGGATGACGTCAAGTCATCATGGCCCTTACGGCCTGGGCTACACACGTGCTACAATGGTCGGTACAGAGGGTTGCCAAGCCGCGAGGTGGAGCTAATCTCACAAAACCGATCGTAGTCCGGATCGCAGTCTGCAACTCGACTGCGTGAAGTCGGAATCGCTAGTAATCGCGAATCAGAACGTCGCGGTGAATACGTTCCCGGGCCTTGTACACACCGCCCGTCACACCATGGGAGTGGGTTGCACCAGAAGTAGCTAGTCTAACCTTCGGGAGGACGGTTACCACGGTGTGATTCATGACTGGGGTGAAGTCGTAACAAGGTAGCCGTAGGGGAACCTGCGGCTGGATCACCTCCTTAATCGACGACACAGCCGCCCATAAGCTCCCACACGAATTGCTTGATTC
>NZ_CCYK01000006.1 GCF_000826105.1 Pseudomonas massiliensis
GAATCAAGCAATTCGTGTGGGAGCTTATGGGCGGCTGTGTCGTCGATTAAGGAGGTGATCCAGCCGCAGGTTCCCCTACGGCTACCTTGTTACGACTTCACCCCAGTCATGAATCACACCGTGGTAACCGTCCTCCCGAAGGTTAGACTAGCTACTTCTGGTGCAACCCACTCCCATGGTGTGACGGGCGGTGTGTACAAGGCCCGGGAACGTATTCACCGCGACGTTCTGATTCGCGATTACTAGCGATTCCGACTTCACGCAGTCGAGTTGCAGACTGCGATCCGGACTACGATCGGTTTTGTGAGATTAGCTCCACCTCGCGGCTTGGCAACCCTCTGTACCGACCATTGTAGCACGTGTGTAGCCCAGGCCGTAAGGGCCATGATGACTTGACGTCATCCCCACCTTCCTCCGGTTTGTCACCGGCAGTCTCCTTAGAGTGCCCACCTTAACGTGCTGGTAACTAAGGACAAGGGTTGCGCTCGTTACGGGACTTAACCCAACATCTCACGACACGAGCTGACGACAGCCATGCAGCACCTGTCTCAGTGTTCCCGAAGGCACCAATCCATCTCTGGAAAGTTCACTGGATGTCAAGGCCTGGTAAGGTTCTTCGCGTTGCTTCGAATTAAACCACATGCTCCACCGCTTGTGCGGGCCCCCGTCAATTCATTTGAGTTTTAACCTTGCGGCCGTACTCCCCAGGCGGTCAACTTAATGCGTTAGCTGCGCCACTAAGATCTCAAGGATCCCAACGGCTAGTTGACATCGTTTACGGCGTGGACTACCAGGGTATCTAATCCTGTTTGCTCCCCACGCTTTCGCACCTCAGTGTCAGTATCAGTCCAGGTGGTCGCCTTCGCCACTGATGTTCCTTCCTATATCTACGCATTTCACCGCTACACAGGAAATTCCACCACCCTCTACCGTACTCTAGCTTGCCAGTTTTGGATGCAGTTCCCAGGTTGAGCCCGGGGATTTCACATCCAACTTAACAAACCACCTACGCGCGCTTTACGCCCAGTAATTCCGATTAACGCTTGCACCCTCTGTATTACCGCGGCTGCTGGCACAGAGTTAGCCGGTGCTTATTCTGTCGGTAACGTCAAAACCGTCACGTATTAGGCAACGACCCTTCCTCCCAACTTAAAGTGCTTTACAATCCGAAGACCTTCTTCACACACGCGGCATGGCTGGATCAGGCTTTCGCCCATTGTCCAATATTCCCCACTGCTGCCTCCCGTAGGAGTCTGGACCGTGTCTCAGTTCCAGTGTGACTGATCATCCTCTCAGACCAGTTACGGATCGTCGCCTTGGTGAGCCATTACCTCACCAACTAGCTAATCCGACCTAGGCTCATCTATTAGCGCAAGGCCCGAAGGTCCCCTGCTTTCTCCCGTAGGACGTATGCGGTATTAGCGTTCCTTTCGAAACGTTGTCCCCCACTAATAGGCAGATTCCTAGGCATTACTCACCCGTCCGCCGCTGAATCAGGGAGCAAGCTCCCTTCATCCGCTCGACTTGCATGTGTTAGGCCTGCCGCCAGCGTTCAATCTGAGCCATGATCAAACTCTTCAGTTCAATACTGCTTGGGTTTTGAGAAAACCCTAAACTTGGCTCAGCAATCGCAATGCTTCCCGAAGGAAGCCACTCATTCGAATTCTCGTCTGAGTATTTGTGATGCTGATAATCATTGTGACAATCAGTCCAACTCACAAGCACCCACACGAATTGCTTGATTCATTTGTTAAAGAGCGGTTGGTTGAGCCGTTCGCTTCAACCGAGGCGCGCATTCTACGCTAACCTCACATCGTGTCAAGCGTTTATTTCGGAAGTTTTCAGAATTTCTCGTTCAACTTCAAACACTTGACCGCTTCACTTACCTCTCGAAGCGGGAGGCGAATTCTACAGCACTACAACCTGCTGCCAACCACCTTTTTCACCGCATCCGATCCGCAGACCGAAGCCACTTCCTGCTTGCCTGGACCGCTAACTCGTTGATTCTCAAGGAGTTTGCCGTTCCGTTGTCGCTGGAAGTGGGGCGCATTATAAGGGGTTTCGAAAGGCCGTCAACACTTATTTTTACGCTGCGTTGAAAACCGTCATTGATCACCCTGTTCTCAGCAGTGATCATGGCAGGCCGTCCACCCTATGGTTCGATAATGTCCACGTCTACTTCCTTGCGCGACCTGTTGTTCCCAATCGGCCTGCTGCTGATTGCCATGGCGTCCATTCAGTCTGGCGCTTCCTTGGCCAAGTCCCTGTTTCCGGTCATTGGCGCGCCAGGCACTACCGCCGTTCGCCTGATCTTTGCCGCGCTCATCCTGCTGGCGGTCTTGCGTCCATGGCAGACCAGGATCACGCTGCGCAACCTTCGGCATGTACTTGTCTACGGCATCTCCCTGGGCCTGATGAACTTCCTCTTCTATATGTCATTGCGCACCGTCCCGCTGGGAATCGCAGTGGCACTGGAGTTCACCGGCCCGCTGGCAGTGGCGGTGTTTTCCTCCAGACGCAGGGTGGATTTCTGCTGGGTCGGCCTGGCGATCGCCGGCATGGTGTTGCTGGTGCCTGGCGTGCATTCAGCAGGTGGCATAGATGTTACCGGGGCGCTGTATGCACTCGGCGCCGGCGTCTGCTGGGCTCTTTATATTCTTTTTGGCCAGAAGGCAGGCGAAGCACACGGTATACAGACCGCCGCGCTGGGTGTTGCCATCGCAGCGATCTGCATTGCCCCCTTCGGTATCTACAGCGCCGGAAACGAGCTCCTGAATCTCGGCATCCTGCCGGCCGCCGTGGGAGTGGCCATACTGTCCACCGCCCTGCCCTACAGCCTGGAGATGGTGGCACTCACCCGCATGCCGGCACGCACGTTCGGTATCCTCATGAGCCTGGAGCCAGCCATAGGCGCGCTCAGCGGCTTGCTTTTCCTTGGCGAGAAGCTGGCACTCAACCAGTGGATGGCCATCGCTGCGATCATCACGGCATCCGTGGGTGCCACGCTCACTTTACCCCGGCAACCCGCGGCAACGGCAGCCGCGGATTGAAGTCGTCTACACGGCTTCCGTGCGGTGATGCAGCCAGGCCAGCACTTCTCCGTCAACCAAGGGAGACAGGCGTGCCCTGACCTCGGCGTGATAAGCATTCAGCCAGGCTCGTTCTTCCTGAGTCAGCCGCTGGAGCAGCAGGCAGCGCGTGTCTATGGGGCATAAGGTGAGGGTTTCGAACTTCAGGAAACTGCCGAACTCCCCCTCCCCCGCTGCCCTGGTGGCAACCAGGTTCTCGATTCGTACGCCCCAGCGACCTGGACGGTAAGTACCAGGCTCGATGGAGGTGATCATGCCTTCGCGCATGGCCGTATGCGGTGCGGGCGCTGCCTGGTAGGCAATAACCTGGGGACCTTCGTGTACGTTGAGGAAATAGCCCACCCCATGGCCAGTGCCGTGACCGTAGTCAATGTTGTCCGCCCACAAGGGCGCCCGGGCGATAGCATCCAGCAATGGCGAAAGGATGCCTGAGGGGAAGCGCGCCCGTGAAAGCGCAATCATGCCCTGCAGCACCCGCGTACAGTCAGCTTTTTGCTCTTCACTGAGCTTACCCACCGCAACCATGCGGGTAATGTCAGTGGTACCACCCCGGTATTGTCCGCCAGAGTCGATCAAGAGCAAGCCATCGCCCTCGATCACGGCGTGAGCCTTGGCGGTTGCCCGATAGTGAGGCAGCGCGCCGTTGGCCGCGAAAGCGGCGATGGTAGCGAAACTGGGGCAAACGAAATCGGGTTGCCGAGCGCGAGCCTCGAGCAGACGCTCGTCGACAGTCACTTCGGTCACCGGCTCCCGGCCCAGCGCCGAGTCAAGCCAGGCGAAGAACTCACACAAGGCTGCGCCATCTCGCTCCATTGCGCGACGCACATGGCCAAGTTCGGCTTCCCCCTTGCAAGCCTTGAAGAGCGTAGTGGGATTCACCTGCTCGATGAAGCGCACCGACGCTGGAACGCTGGCCACCACACCAGCGGTCACCCGTGCCGGGTCCAGTAGCAAACGCGTCGTCGGCGGCAGCCTGGCAAGGTCCGACAGCACCTCTTCGTAAGGGCGGACTTGCACGCCCTGAGCCTGCAGTTGCTCCTGCAATGAAGCAGGTACCTTGTTTTCCCCTATCCACAGCACCACTTGCTCGGCAGTCACCAGGGCGTAGGAAAGAAACACCGGGTTGTAATTAACGTCGCTGCCGCGCAGGTTGAATAGCCAGGCGATATCGTCCACCGTGGCAATGAAGTGGGCATCAGCCTCGGCCTCGGCCATGGCCTGGCGCACCCGGCCCAGCTTTTCAGCCACTGACTCGGTAGCGAAAGGAGGCTCGTGAGCCACCACCGGCTCTCCGGGCAGGCCTGGACGGTCACTCCACAAGGTGGCGATCCAGTCTCGCTCCCCACGCAGGGCGATGCCTCGGGCAGCCAGTTTCTGTTTGAGGGTGCGCTCGCTCTGCAACGCCAGGACCCGAGCATCCACCGCCACGGCGCCGCCTTCGCGCACCTGTGCGGCCAGCCAGTCCAGCGGCCCGGGCGCGCCGGGCTGAAGCTTCATCAGCACGATGCCCGTACCATTGAGTTCTTTTTCCGCCTGCTCCCAATAGCGACTGTCGGCCCACAAGCCGGCGAACGTCGGAGTGATCACCAGCGTTCCTACCGAGCCGTTGAAGCCGGAAAGCCAACGGCGGACTTGCCAATGGCGAGGCAGGTACTCCGACAGATGAGGATCCGCCGAAGGAACCAGTAGCGCGTCCAGGTGCTCGCGCTCCAGCAGGGCACGAACAGCCTCGACGCGAGCGGGCACGGTGGTCGTAGAAACGGAAGAAGGCGTCATTGCAGCTCCACTGGACACTCAAAGAATCATGATGCGGCAGCCCGCGTACTCGGGCAAGCCGGGAACGAGATCGCGCTGAACTAACAGGCAAAGGCTTCTTCATACAAAAAGAGGCCCGCTCACGGCAGGCGACCGAAGCTTGATCTCAACCAGGTGGCAGGGGGTACAGCATGGCGAGCGCAAGCAGGGAGAAATACGGCCAAAAGCAGAAGAACCAGGCTGCGGCTATCAAAGCCCGACATGAAGGCATAGACATACCGGGCACAGAGAGAAAAGCTCAGGCCAGGCACAAACTCGCCCTGTTGACCGAGGACAGACAGTCGCTGACCCCAGCCCTGGGCAAAACCTTCTGAGGCCGCGGAAATGAGCACACCCCCTCCCTTCGATTGTGTGCAACTTCACGCCTCGGAGCGCGCCACCTCGGAGCATGAGCGCCAGGTCCATGAGAAACTCGGCATCATACTCTGCGAGCTCCTTGGCATAACCCCTTCACAGGTGTTGCCCACGCATGCCATGGCTGGCCGGCATTCCTATTACCTCCCAGCACGCACGCTGACCGGGCCGATGGCCGAAGACCTCGGCATCGCATCGGAAACCGACTTCTTCGGTGGCTGGGTCAGTAACCCCTTCATCGCTACGAAGGCCATCTCGCACCCGCTTTTCCCAGGTAGCCAGGCACCGGCGCCCTGGGCCCACGGGTTCGCCGACACAGCAGGCGCCGCCCTGCTCCCCGGCTGGACGGTATTCAGCAAAGCCGACGCGCGTCGAGCTGCGGAGCAGTTCCTGGTAACCAGGCCGGTGCGGCTCAAACCGGTAAGGGCCACTGGCGGGCGGGGACAACAAGTCATAGATAGCCGCGGCGCGCTGGAAATAGCGCTGGCGGCCATGGCTGACGATGAATTGGCCGAATGGGGGCTGGTTCTGGAAGAGAACCTTGAACAGGTAGAAACCTACAGTGTGGGTCAGGTGCGGGTCGGAGGGTTGGTAGCCAGCTACGTGGGCACTCAACGCTTGACCCAGGACAATGGCGGCGCCTGGGTCTATGGCGGGTCGGACCTCAACGTTCACAAGGGGGATTATGAGGCGCTCCTCTGCCTCCAGTTGCAGCCATTACAGAAACAGGCCGTGCGCTGTGCACGCATCTATGAGGGCGCTGTGCTACAGCACTATCCGGGTTTCATGGCGTCTCGTCGGAACTACGATATCGCCACCGGGCTTGCCCATGACGGCGAGCGGCTTACCGGCGTGCTCGAACAGTCCTGGCGTGTGGGTGGTGCCAGCAGCGCCGAATTGCTAGCCCTGAGGGCATTTCACCGTGACCCTGAGTTGCGTCAAGTACACGCCAGCACCTACGAGGTATTCGGCGGCACCTGTTGCCCGGCGGATGCCGAGCTGTTCTTCCAGGGCGATGACCCCGAGGTGGGCCGCCTTCTTAAATACGCACGGATAAAGACCCATGGCGATAGTCAGTGAACCCATCGAATTGCCAGTGCAAGGCCAGACCATTGCCGGCACCCTTCTCAGCCCCAGCCCGAAACTGCCAGGCGTGCTGTTCGTCCATGGCTGGGGCGGCAGCCAGCAACGCGACCTTGGGCGCGCGGAGAGCATCACAGGGCTGGGTTGCGTCTGCCTCACCTTCGACCTGCGCGGTCACGCCAGGACAGAGGATCAACGCCAGACGGTCAACCGTGAGCAAAGCCTGACCGATGTGCTGACTGCCTATGACCGGCTGGTCAGCCATCCCGATGTGGACCCCGAGTCCATCGCGGTGGTCGGTAGCAGCTATGGGGGATACCTGGCGGCACTGCTTACCGCGCAACGTCGAGTGCGCTGGCTGGCACTGCGGGTGCCGGCGCTGTACTGGGACAAGGACTGGGAGCTGCCCAAGGCGGCGTTGAATCGGGAGGGCCTGGCACACTACCGCCGCACCCTTCATAGCCCAGCGGACAACCGCGCCCTGGCCGCCTGCGGGGAATTTGCGGGCGATGTGCTCTTGGTCGAGTCTCAACACGATGACTATGTGCCCCATGAAACCGTGATGAGCTACCGGTCGGCGTTTGTTGGCGCTCACTCGCTGACCCATCGGATCATCGACGGTGCTGACCATGGCCTGACCCAGGAGGCCTGGCAAAAGGCATACAGCACCCTCCTGGGTGGCTGGGTCAGCGAAATGATCGTGGGTTCACGCCTGGAAAACTACCCGCACCACTCAGCGGTCTATTCCTGACCTCAATGCCGTTCGCCCGCCCTGGTGCCTTCCACCCAAGGGCGGTGCGGTGCCGGCCGGTGACGGCCAGCAGTCAAGGCCCGCCAGCCAGCGGGGCATGAGGGATATCCTTGGCCCTGGCGCGCGTACGATCAGAGGCTGGCCTGAACCTTCTCGGCTACCGGTGCGGGTAGCCAGGCGCGAAGCCATTCAGGATGCTCGCGCAATAGCCCCAATGCCACTTCCCGTGGCTCCAGACGCTTTTCGCTCATACGTGCGAGGGCCTGGTTGAGCGGTTCGATGGGCAGTTCGACCTTCGCAAAGAAGCCGACGACATCGGCATGTTCACGGGCGAACGCGCTGGACACTCCAATGGAAAGCTTCGAGGCCAGAGAGCGGGTCGGCCTAGGAGCGGGATTATCAGGATCGGTCAGTGTCTTCCAGGCCTCGGCGTCGAAAGGTGGCTCCTGAAGCTGAATGAAATCATAACGGCCCAGCAAGGGCGTCGGGCTCCAGTAGTAGAAAAGCACCGGCTCACCCCGCTTCACTGCCGAAGTGATCTCCGCGTCAAGAGCTGCACTCGATCCCGCCCGAAAATTGCTGAAACTGTCAACCAGACCGTAGGCCTTGAGCTTCTGTCCATTGACCACTTCGGACGTCCAGCCGATAGGGCTGTTGAGGAAGCGCCCCTTGCCCGGGCTTTCCGGATCGCGGAAAACATCCTTGTAACGCGACAGGTCAGCGACGCTTTTCAGGCCCGGCGCCTTGGCTTCGATGCCACGCTTAGGGTCGCCGTTGATCACATAGGCAGGCACCCACCAGCCCTCGGTCGCCCCCTTTACGATGTCGCCCAGCCCTTGCACCTGGCCAGCGGCTTCGGCCTTGTTCCACACTGGACTGCGACCGGCCCATTCTTCGCCAATGACCTGGATATCATTGCGAGCGAGCGCGGCTTCAAGCGTCACCGTCGTGCCCGGTGCGGTTTCGGTGGACAGACCGTAGCCTTTTTCCACCACGTACCTAAGCAGTTCGGTGATCAAGCTGCCGCTTTCCCAATTGAGGTCAGCGAAGCGCACCGGTTCGGCGGCGCTGGCCAGAGCATTGAGGCCCAGGGCCGCCCAAAGGCCAAGCCACCACGAACATCGTTTAGTCATTCAGCACCTCGTCGCTTCAGCGGATCGGAGCCTGAAGCCTAGTCGAAGCGCCGCCAATCGGCGCTACTGTTCGCTGGCCTTGAACTGCAGTTCGCCAGCACGCCATTTGGCCGCCTTGGCGACCGCAGCCTTCAATGGCCGCGTCAACCCGCCCACCAGTTGCTCGTTGGCCGCGAAAACCAGCATCACACTTTGCCCCTGGCGAAAGACAACGCCACTGCCAGAGGGAGTATCCACGAAGGCATACTCGCCCAGGCCGTAGATGGTGAACTTCAGGTCACGAAACTTGATTTCGAATTTTCCACCTTCGCGACTGGGCAATACCGCGGCGCGGAAATGGTCACCTACCTTTAACTGCAACCCAGGCTTGTCATCTACCACCAAGGCTACTTCGGTGTCGATTTCCGCCATGTACAGACTGTCGGCGGATTGTTCGGCGATATACACGAAACGTGATTGAAACAACTTGACTAACTTAGCTCGCAAGTCGCCCAGTACAAAGAGCGCATGCATATCCAGATTGCTGACGGCCAACGAAAGATCCTCAACCAGATGAAAGAACCGGTCGCCCCGCTCCCGGCAGGGCCTATTGCCTGAAGCACAGGGAGCGGGACAAGCGCTGGTCTGAATGAAATGATCCGGCATACGGAGCGCAACCACGAGCGGATTGCCTCTGAAAAACATTACAGCCGGTAACGTCGATTCTCATCCAAAAGGCCCGGCGAAGAAAAGCCCTTTTGGAAAATCTGGACAAATCACAGCCCCCGCGCGAACTCCCTTCCGGGATATGGGTTCCAATCCAGCGACACCACAATGATCACCAAGCTTTTAATGGGAGCCTGAAATGGAAGATGTGCATCACGACCTGGAAAGCCTGTTCGCTCAACTGGGCCTTGGCACAAGCGCCGAGGAAATCGACCGGTTCATCGACGAGCATCAACTGCCAGGCGATGTGAAAGTGTCCGAAGCGCCCTTCTGGAGCCAGGCCCAGGCCAGCTTCCTGAAGGAGGCCATCATGGCGGACGGCGAGGAAGCGCCCTGGGTCGATGAACTCAATACCCGTTTGCACCATGATGCCAACCAGCAAGCCAGTTGACGCCGAGGGCTGCCTCCAAGGGGATGCTCCCTGGACAACAGCGTGACCGCGACCGGCCCGGGGCGGCTTCGCATCGTCGAGCCGCCCCAGGCCAGGCGACTTCAGGCCTGACGCTGGTGGCGATCGATCTGCTCGTGCCGCTCTTGGGCCTCGATGCAGTATTTGGTCGTGGGGCTGATCAGCAGGCGCTTCAAGCCAATGGGCTCGCCGCTGTCTTCGCACCAGCCGAAAGTGTCTTCGGCGATACGCCCCAGGGCCTGCTCCAATTGGGGCAGCAAACGCTGATCGCGCTCGATCGCGTTGACCAGCCAGTGGCGCTCTTCTTCCACGGAAGCGGCATCAGCCGGGTCGGCCGGGGAGTCCAGGCTTTCAATGGCTGACCGGCTTTCGTCGATGCGCGCCTGGGTTTCGACCTTCATGGCCTGGAGCAGCTTGGTGAAGTAAGCGTGCTGTTCGGCATTCATGTAGTCATCGGCCGGCATGGCCAGCAACTTTTCCTTCGTCATTGATATCTCGATAAACCTGATGAGACGGATCGGGCCGGCCGCGTGGTTACGCTAGGCGGCGGGTGAAGTCAAATGAGGGGCGGCAGTCTACGGGCGCGACGGGGAAGCAGCAATAGGAAGGCTCAATTCGAAGCCAGACGGCCGACGTATGCCCTGGCGTCAAGCCATTACCGAGCATGCCGCCTCCTCACAGGCATCCCTGAGCGCCTGGATCCCGCCTGGCCTCGCCAGCTACTCGCAGACGTTGTCGAACTCGCGCCAAGGTCACGCCTATACCCCGACAACACCCCCACTGATAACGTCCCTGCTAACCTTGTCCCTCATTGACCATGCCATTAGGCTGCCCAGCCAAGAGCTACCAGCGCGGGGGACACGATGCCGATCAGCGACCAGACGATTCGTTTGCGTGAAGGGGAAGAACTTGACGCCCAGGCGGTAGACGCCTGCCTGAAGGCGCACCTGCCAAGCCTCAGCGGCAGCCTTGCCATCGAGCAGTTCCCGGGCGGGGCCTCCAACCTGACCTACCTGCTGGCCTATCCGGATCGAGAACTGGTGCTTCGCCGCCCACCCTTCGGGCATAAGGCGCGCTCGGCCCATGACATGGCTCGCGAGTATCGCATCCTGGACAAACTCAGCCGGCACTTCCCCTATTGCCCACGCCCCGTGCTGCTGTGTACCGACGAAAGCATCATCGGCGCCCAATTCTATGTCATGGAGCGTTTGCGAGGCGTGATCCTGCGCAAGGATATCCCCGCCGCGCTTGACCTGGGGCCGGCGCAAACACGCGAGCTCTGCCTCAGCTTCGTGGACCGGCTTGTAGAGCTTCACCAGGTGGACTACCGGGCCTGCGGCCTCGAGGACCTGGGCCGCCCCGGGGGCTACGTGCGCCGACAGGTCGAGGGCTGGAGCGAGCGCTACGCCAACGCCCTTACCCCTGATGTACCGACATGGGAACGCGTCATCGCCTGGCTGCGTGAAAAGCTGCCTGAAGACAGCGGCCGGGCCAGCCTCATCCACAACGACTATCGGCTTGACAACGTCATTCTGGACCCGGCGGCGCCTACCCGGATCAGTGGCGTGCTGGACTGGGAGCTGGCTACCCTTGGCGACCCGCTGATGGACCTGGGCAACTGCCTGGCGTACTGGGTCGAAGCCACGGACCCCGCCCCTGTACAACTGACCCGGCGCCAGCCGAGCAACGCGCCAGGCATGTTGACCCGGGCCGAGATGGTGGCCTACTACGCAGAGCGTTCGGGCATCGCAGTCGCCAACTTCGATTTCTACTATGTACAAGGCCTGTTCCGCCTGGCCGGGATCGTCCAGCAGATCTACTACCGCTTCTACCACGGGCAGACTCGCGATCCACGCTTCGCCCAATTCGCCGCCATGAACGCGCTGCTCGAGCAGATGAGTCTACGCGTCCTGGATCGCTCTACCCTTTGACAGGAGGTTACATGCCCACTGATCTGTTCGACCTGACCGATAAAATCGCCTTCGTTTCGGGAGCCAGCCGTGGAATCGGCGAAGCCATTGCACGCTTGCTCGCCCAGCAAGGCGCCCACGTGATCGTCTCCAGCCGCAAGCTCGAAGGCTGCCAGGCCGTGGCCGACAGCATCCTCGCCAATGGCGGGCAAGCCACCGCCATGGCCTGCCATATCGGCGAGCCTGAACAGATCCAGGCCACCTTCGCGGGGCTGCGCGAGCGATTCGGCCGCCTCGACATTCTGGTGAACAACGCCGCCACCAACCCCCAGTTCGGCCATGTGCTAGACACGGACTCAGCCGCGTTCCAGAAGACCGTGGACGTCAACATACGCGGCTACTTCTTCATGTCCGTCGAAGCCGGCAGGCTCATGCGCGAACAAGGCGGCGGCAGCATTATCAACGTAGCATCCATCAATGGGGTATCCCCCGGTGCCCTTCAAGGGGTGTACTCCATGACCAAGGCCGCGGTAATCAGCATGACCAAGGTCTTCGCCAAGGAATGCGCGGCCTTAGGCATCCGCTGCAATGCGTTGCTACCGGGCTTGACCGATACCAGGTTCGCTTCGGCTTTGGTCAGCAACGAGAAAATCCTTGCCCAGGCCTTGCGCCACATCCCTCTGGGCCGGGTCGCCGAACCAAGCGAGATGGCCGGGGCCGTGCTCTACCTGGCCAGCGCGGCCTCGAGCTATACCACTGGAACAGCGCTGAACGTCGATGGCGGCTATCTTGCCTGAAGAAGGCTTTGGCTCACCGCTGGTTCAGGCGTAACGGCGAACGAGCAGCCAAGGGCGAGGCCAGTTAGAATGCGCCTCTCTTTCCAGCCTCGCTCGTGTGCCATGCCCTTCGATCTCAGCGTTGCCCCCACCACCCTGGCCATTCTTGCCGCGGTCGCATTCCTGGCCGGTTTCATCGACGCCATCGCTGGCGGGGGCGGCTTGCTCACTACCCCGGCCTTGCTCACCGCAGGCTTGCCGCCGCATCTGGTGCTAGGCACCAACAAGCTCAGCTCCACCTTCGGCTCGGCCACGGCCAGCTTCACCTATTACCGGCGCAAGCTCTTCAATCCGAGCCAATGGCGCCACGCCCTGGTATGTACCGGGGTCGGCTCGCTCATCGGCGCGGTGGTGGCGCACTACCTGCCCGCCGAGTGGCTCAACAAGATGCTGCCGGTGATCGTGTTCGCCTGTGGCCTCTACCTACTGTTCGGCGGCACGCCCAAGGCGCCGCTGGATAGCAACGCGCCGATCCCTCGTCGCTGGCAGGCCCCTCAGGGGCTTACCCTGGGCTTCTACGATGGCGTGGCCGGGCCAGGCACGGGGGCGTTCTGGACCGTCAGCAGCCTGCTGCTCTACCCCATCGACCTGGTCAAGGCCAGCGGCGTAGCGCGCAGCATGAACTTCGTCAGCAACATCGCCGCGCTGGCCGTCTTCATTTTTTCCGGCCAGGTGGACTGGATCATCGGCCTGACGATGGGCAGCAGCCTGATGGTGGGCGCTTTCCTTGGCGCGCGCACCGCTATCAACGGCGGCGCGGGCTTTATCCGTCCAGTCTTCATTTGCGTCGTCCTGGCCCTGACGGTCCGCCTAGCCTGGCAGCACTGGTTCGGGCAGGCCTAGGCGCTGAGCGACATAAAGATCGATCAGGTAGCGAGCGATGGAGCGCGGCGCGGGCAGCGGCGGCAACGCATGGATCGAGAACCAGCGAGCGTCTTCGATCTCGTCGGCCTGTGGAACGATCTCGCCGCTGGCGTACTCAGCATGAAAGCCCAGCATCATGGAATGGGGAA
Organism: Pseudomonas massiliensis; assembly: GCF_000826105.1. Lineage (GTDB taxonomy): Bacteria > Pseudomonadota > Gammaproteobacteria > Pseudomonadales > Pseudomonadaceae > Aquipseudomonas > Aquipseudomonas massiliensis. Next base: position 13,099 of record NZ_CCYK01000006.1, read on the forward strand.
ACGGCCAGCATTGGCTACCCCTGTACTGGATGTTGCGCACTTCCAGGCTAACTTCCTCACGGACTTCCCGGACCACGCACTCTTCAGCGGACTCGCCCGGCTCGGCAAAACCGGCCAGGGTGCTATACATGCCGCTGACGAAGCGTGGCGAGCGCGCCAGCAATACCTCGTCACCGCGGGTGATAAGCACAATCATGCTCGGCGAAATCCGCGGGTAGTTGCGCAGGTCACAGCGGTCGCAGTGCATCGCCCGCTCACCTGGCACCTGCACCATGGCTTTACCACAGCTACCACAGAATCGGTGCTCCCGCGCCCAGGTGCCGACCTGCGCGGCGTAGGCCAGCATCCGGTAATGCTCGAAGTCGGCCTGCAGCATGAACTGGCGCAGCCCCTGCCATTGACAGTTTTCAAGGGTCACCGGCCCTTCTAGCTCGATCAGGTAGACCGGCTGTCCGTCAAGCCGACCAATGCCATGTTCGAACAGGATCGGCAAGCCCAGGCCTTTGAGCCAATCCCGGGCGAAGAGCACGCCCTGGCTGTCGTACATGAAGCCTTGCGGGCTGCGGGCGATCGCCCAGCCCCCGGTTGTCGCGGTATCCAGTACGGCGGCGATCCACTGGTGAGGCATTTCTCGATCCCTGCTTGGCAAGGCCGCGTTAGTCTTCGAAACGCGGCGTCTGTTTGCTCATGGCGGCCGCGAGAGCGATGCGCAGGTCCGGCGCCTGCAGCATGGCCGCGTTCCAGGTAGCAATGTATTCCAGGCCGTCGGCCACCGAATGGTCACGCATATAGCCGAGCATGCGCTTGGTGCCGCTGACCGCCAGCGGGGATTTGTCGGCGATCTGGGTAGCCAGTTCGAACACACCCTCCAGCAGTGCCTCCGGACTGTCGAATACCCGGTTTACCAAGCCCACGCGCAGCGCTTCGGTCGCATCCACTTCCCGCCCCGTGTAAGCCAGCTCACGAAGCAAGCCATCGCCGATCAGCCGAGGCAGTCTTTGAAGGGTGCCCACGTCGGCGGCCATGCCCATGTCTACTTCCTTGATGGAAAACCTGGCATCGGCACTGCAATAGCGCATATCGCAGGTGGCGATCAAGTCCACCGCGCCTCCGATGCAGTAGCCCTGCACCGCCACCAGCACCGGCTTGGCGCAGCGTTCGATACAGCTCAGCGCCTCCTGCAGAGCCAGTATCTTGCGGCGCAGCAAGCGCGCGTTTCGACCCACGTCCGGTCCGAGCTCGCTGGCTACCTGAGCGAGCATCGCCAGATCGATACCGGCGCTGAAGTGGGCGCCGGCGCCGCTGAGCACGATCGCGCGCACACTCTCGTCAGCATCCAGCTCTGTGAAGAGGGCCTGAACTTCGAGCCAGAAGGCCGCGTTCATGGCGTTGCGCTTTTCCGGCCGGTTGATCTGCACATGGGCCACGCTGCCCCGCCGCTCCATGAGAAACGCGCTGTATGAACTCATCGCCTGCTCTCTGTCGTTATGAACCAGGACTATAGCAACCGGCGCTGGTGCGGTCATAGCGCGTCACTGGAAAGCAGGTATCGCTCGATGGCGAAAGCGACGCCATCCTCGGCATTGCTGACGGTGACCACATCAGCTGCCGCCCTGACCTCGGCGCTGGCCTGGCCCATGGCTATGGCCAGGCCAGCCACCGCGAACATCGCCATGTCGTTATGGCTGTCGCCCAGTGCGGCGGTCTGACTCAATGGCACATCGAGATGTCGGGCCAGCCGGGTCAAAGCCTTGCCCTTGTCAGCTTCGATGGAGGTGATATCCAGGTAATACGGTTGGGATCGCGCGGCATGGGCCTGATCGACGAGCCGAGGCTGCAACTCGGCCTCCAGGCGGGCGAGCAAGGCATGATCGTCAGTGGTAGCGACTATCTTGTCCACCCGGTCAAGATAGGGGTCGAAGTCGACCACCAAGGTACCGTCGAAACCCAAGGCATGTCGCTCGGTCGGCACGTGGGCCGCCGAGAAGTCCTTGAGTAGCCATTGCTCGTCAGCGAACACCCAGATATCGACCGTGTGCCTGGCCAGGAAGGTCAATGCCGCCCGGGCTGCCGTCGGGGCCAGGGGATAGGCCTCCAGCAGGCGACCATCCGGATATACCAGCCGCCCGCCGTTGAAGCCCGCGATAGGCGCGCTGATGCCGAGCAGGCGCGCTTGCTCCAGCATGGCACGGGGCGGCCGGCTACTGGCGAGGCTGAAACGGACGCCCGCAGCCTGCAGCCGCTGGACCGCCTCGATGACTGGCCCCGCCAACTGGTGGTCTGGCCGCAGCAAGGTGCCGTCCATGTCGCTCAAGGCAAACCTGATAGGCGCGCTCATCCCAGGGTATGCCAGGCGCGACCATCACGCGTCAGCAGTTCATCGGCCTCGGTCGGCCCGTCGCTCCCGGCCGAGTATTGGGCCAGCGACGCCCGCTGCTCTTTCCAGGCATCGAGGAAAGGTTGCACCGCGCGCCAGCCGTTCTCGATATTGTCGGCGCGCTGGAACAGGGTCTGGTCGCCGATGAAGCAGTCGTAGAGCAGCGTCTCGTAGCCGGTGGAGGGCTGCATCTGGAAGAAATCCTTATAGGCGAAGCCAAGCTTCACATTATCGATGACCAAGGCAGGCCCGGGGCGCTTGGCCTGCAGATCGAACCACATGCCTTCGTCCGGCTGGATCTGGATGTTGAGGAAATTGGGCTTGATGTCGTCCACGCTGGTGTCACGGAACTGGGCATAGGGCGCCGGCTTGAAGCAAATGGCGATCTGGGTGTCACGCACCGTCAGCCGCTTGCCGGTACGCAGGTAGAACGGCACGCCCATCCAGCGCCAATTGTCGATCATCACCTTAAGGGCCACGTAGGTTTCCGTTTCACTGTCCGGGTCCACCCGGTCCTCTTCCCGATAGCCCTTGGTGCCCTCGGAACTCGCCACGTATTGGGCACGCACCGAGTTGGCCAGCGCCTCTTCGGGTGTCCAGGGCCGGATTGCGCCGACCACCTTGGCCTTCTCGCTACGCACAGCGTCGGCGCCGAAGGCCGCGGGCGGTTCCATGGCGACCATGGCCAGCAGTTGGAAGAGATGATTGGGAACCATGTCGCGCAACGCGCCTATCTGGTCATAGAAATTGCCACGGGTTTCCACGCCCACGGCTTCGGCGGCCGTGATCTGCACATGGTCGATGTAATGGTTGTTCCAGAAGGCTTCGAAGATCCCATTGGAGAACCGGTTGACCAGAATGTTCTGGACCGTCTCCTTGCCCAGGTAATGGTCGATGCGGTAGATCTGCCGCTCGCTCATCAATTCCAGGAGCTGATGATTCAAGGCTTCGGCGCTGGCCAGGTCGGAGCCGAACGGTTTTTCCACGACCACTCGACGGAACCCGTTGGCATGCTCGGTCAGCAAGCCGGCACGATTGAGCCGCAAGGCCACTTCAGTAAAGAAACGAGGCGACGTGGCTAGGTAGAACACCGCATTACCGGTGCCATTGGCCTGCAGTGTGCGGGCGATGGCCTGGTAAGTATCGTCGCTGGTGAAATCCCCGGTCACATAGCTGATTCGTTCAGCGAGGGGGCCCCATACCGCGGGGTCGATCACGCTGGCTTCGTCCAGAACCTGGTCCGGCTGCTTGGCGCGGGCCTGGTCGAGGATGAAAGCCCTGAGGCGCTGGGCGAACTCGGCATCGCCCACCTCATTATGGTCGACGCCCACGATATGCAGGTTCGGGTCTAACAAGCCGTCACGGGCCAGGTTGTACACCGCCGGCATCAGCAGTCGCTTGACGAGATCGCCATGGGCGCCGAACAGAAAGAGGGTTGCCGGCGGAGCCGGCTCGGCCTTGGTCTTGCCTCGCTTCATGCAGCTGTCTCCAGTCATGGGCAGGCGCTGCGCGGCCGGATGGCGCGGGCAACGTCATTACACCATGGCCCCGGCGCGCCGCCAGGGCCATGGTGGCAGGGCTTACTTCTTCACTTCCACGTGACCACCGAAGCCGAAGCGCATGGCCGACAGCATTTTGTCGCCGTAGGTGGCCTCCTGACGCGAGCGGAATCGGGCGAACAGCGAGCTGGCCAACACCGGCACCGGAACCGCCTGCTCAACTGCGGCGTCGATGGTCCAGCGGCCTTCACCACTGTCTGAAACCGAACCGGAATAACCGGCCAGGTCAGGGTCGGCGACGAGGGCGTCAGCGGTCAGGTCCAGCAGCCAGGAGGAGACCACGCTGCCACGACGCCACACCTCGGCGATATCCGCCAGGTTCAGATCGTACCGCTGATCCTCTGGCAACTGAGTAGAGTTCTTGGTCTTGAGAATGTCGAAACCTTCCGCGAAAGCTTGCATCATTCCGTATTCGATACCGTTGTGGATCATCTTCACGAAATGGCCCGCGCCAGCCGGACCAGCGTGGATATAGCCCCTCTCGGCGCGGCTGTACTCGGCTTCGCGCCCCTTGGTGCGAGGGATCTCTCCCACACCTGGCGCCAGGGTTTCGAATAAAGGCTCCAGGCGCTCGAAGATGGACGTCTCTGCGCCGATCATCATGCAGTATCCGCGGTCCAGACCCCAGACACCTCCGGAAGTACCTACGTCCACGTAATGTAGTTGCTTGTCCAGCAATGCCTTGGCGCGACGGGCGTCGTCCTTGTAGAACGTGTTACCGCCATCGATGATCACATCATCCGGCTCGAGCAAGGCGGCGAGCTCGTTGATGGTATCTTCAGTGGGCGCTCCGGCAGGTAGCATGACCCATACCGCCCGTGGGCGATCGAGTGAGGCGACGAGGTCGGCCAGGCTTGCGGCGCCCTTTGCGCCTTCCGGCGCCAGCGCCTGCACTGCCTGCTCGTTACGGTCATATACCACCGTGTCATGGCCGTTGCGCATGAGGCGTCTAGAAATATTCCCACCCATGCGACCCAGTCCCACGATTCCCAATTGCATGCCGGTAACTCCAAAAAATGTAAGAAAAGCCGTTACAGCTTATAGCAGGCCGCCGCTGAAGGTTAGTCCGAAGCGCAATGGGAAGGTTTCCGGCACCACGCTAAAAGTTCCCGACCAGCGGCAAGGTGGCTCAAAGCCACGTGCGACGGGGGTTTGGCGCCATTTACCTGCCGACATCGGCGACAACCTCAAATAAAAAAGTTCCCAAATCGATTTAAAGAATTCAGAATCGGAGCCGATCAAGGAAGTAACCCGGCGGGGAACAGCCCTTACGGTACATCCTTAACGTAGTGATCCACCATCTCGAGGTGCGCCATGGGCAACGTAGTCGTCGCAAAACAACCGCAAACGCTGTATGTCACCATCCGCCGTGACGAACTGCACGACATCAAGGCAGAGCGCGACCAGCTCAAGCGCAAGGTTGCCCAACTGTCAGCCATGCTGAGCCAGGCTACCCACGGCGCCCTGGACTTCGCACCGGTTGCTCGCCTCGCCTGATCGGCCCACTGAACACTTGAAAAGCCAGGCATGCCCCTCATGCCTGGCTTTTTTGCGTCTAGGGCTGGTTCAGGAACAGCGCCCGCGCGCTCTGCAAGTCGATCCGGCTGCGATAGACCTTCACCACCTCGGCATTGTCGGCCGCCTGAGCCATTTGCTGGCTCAAGCCTACGAATCGTTGGCTCACCGTCTTTAAATGCGCGGCCAGGTAGTCCTGATCCCCGACGCCTGCGTTGGCGTAATGGAAGTGGGCATACCATAGGGGGGTGCCGCCAGGCTCTTCCACTACATACTCCTGCACCAGGTCCTTGCGTTTGCCCTGCCCCTTGAGCGCCACGCGCCCACCAAGACGACGGATATGCGCCTCGCCCTCCTCGACCAGATAGCGAACACGCGCGACCGTGGGCAGTGCCATCTTGGTCAGGCGAACTCGCAGCGCGCGCGCTTCCCGCTTGATGCTAGCGGCCATGGTTCTGAGCGAGCGCACCTTGCCTTCAGCGCTCTGAACCCCCTCCACGGCCACGTCCGTCTCATTCATTTGCGTGAGGCTGCGCTCGATCTTTTCCGCGAGGGCGTTCAGGTCATGGGCCGTACCCAAGAGCAGTTCCTCAAGCTCGATGGGAATATGAGTGGCTTGTGCCAAGCGCGGCGCCTGGGCCAGTTGGCGAGCGGCATCGGCCAAGCGGCGGTCAGCCTCCTGGGCAAGCCGGTTGATGTCGCCATGTTCAGTTTTGCGCGGCGGCGCCGGGACCGCGCGCTCAACCCAATCGCCCCCTGCTTCGTCTGGCTCGAACCTGGCAACCACCCTGTCGTCCAGAGGGGAAATGACCTCAGCGATCTCCGTGCCAGGGTGCCCCGGCTTTTTACGCACCCGCGCAACCAGGGGGCCCCGATTACGGGTTCGAATCACTCTTTGCCTCGGATCTTTGATAGGCGCGACCTTCACGACTTCCGGGGCCTGGGCTTGAGCGTCCACCAACAATCGGCCAAGCCAGTTTTCGGCTGCTATTCGTTGCTCACTGATGATCTCCCGCAGGCGGTCCATACCCGGCGTAACATATTCAGGGCGCAGGGAGTGCTTGAGCACCTGTACCATTTCCTCACCGCCCTGATAGGCATTGACCACTCCATCGAGCAGTTCCTTTGCGGCCACCACCCCGAGATCAGGGTCCAGAATCATTTGCTTATGGGTATTGAGCGCCAATACCAAGGGCTTCATGGCCTGATGGAAAAGCTGAAGGTTTGCCTCGTCCTCCACCATGGGGGCGTCAAGCACGCTCAGCTGGGTATACAAGCGCAAGGCCTGATATTCGATCAATGGACGATAGCTCGCGAATTTCGGCTTCAAGCGGTCCAGCCAGCGCGCGCCATGGATGGGGACTTCTTCCAATCGACGCACGTGATCCTCCAGGCGGCTGCGCCAGGACACACCTGCTTCCACTGTATGCACATAGTCACGAAGGAACTCGAACCAGATGGTTCTTTGCTCCAGGCTCATGGGTAACCCGTCCCGCAGGATTTCGGAAAACGCTGGATGCTCGGCGAGAAAGAACTTGAGCGCTTGGCGGTTGAGGCTCAGGTAGTAGCCACAGGTGTTGATCTCGGCGGCAAGCGCCATGGACAGTCGTTCGTGATAGTCCGCCAGGGCGACCTTGGCATGTATGGCCTCATAACCCTGGCAGGCTTGTTGTAAATCGGCGTAGGCATGCTCTACACGCTCCAGTTCCGCCAAATGCCGAGCTTTGGCTTCGGCTGCGTTGCCTGCGTCGAGGTCGGCTTTTATTTGTGCTTCGACCGGCCCTCCAACCTGCTGGAGCTTTCGATATACGCGTTCGATCTCCGTCAGGTGCTGGCTGGCTTCGGCCCGCAGCCGCTGGTTCTCCTCACGCTGCTTATCGATGCGTCTCTTCGGCCCACCGCCGCGTAGACGCAAGCGAAGATCCACCTGCCACTGGCCGCCGCTTACCGGGCGCAGCCAGGGGCCTGAGCGTTCAGCCCCTGTCGGGTCGACCACCCGGATGTCGCCATTGATCACGTGCACGCGGAACCAGTGGTCGCCCACCGGCGCCAGCCACTGCCCTTCCACCAAATACAGCCCTTGGTGCACACCCTCGGTCGCCGCCACGGGCGGCGACACAGGCGCGGCTACCGCCAGCCCGTTCAATTGTTCCCGCATGGCGGGCGTCAGCTCAGCCTCTGGTGTCGACCAGCGCAAGTCCGATAGTGGCAAGGCGCTAATTTGGTGCCACGAAGTGCCCTTCGGCAATTCGGAACCTTCGAGCGCAGCGCTCTTGCCTACGGTCAAATGAAAACCTTCGCTGACCAAGGCCAGCATCAGGTCTAGCAACACCTGCCCGCTATCGATTTCATCCGGAGGCTGCGGAGCCCGCGCCTGCGCATCGTTGTAATGTGCGTCGATCTCGTAACTCAACTGGATCAGCCAGGCCGCGGTGGCGCCCACGCCACTGAACAGCGGCAACAATTGGTTGAATGCTAGCCAGCTGACTTGCTGCGCCGACATCCAGAAGCTCTCCCAATTGGAAACGGTCTGGCGATCAGCGGTGCGGGTGATGACTTCTACCACGCTGTCATAGAAAGCATCCAGCGGTGCGCTGCCGATCGGCAACTCAGCCAGCTGCGCCGGGCGCGGTGCAGGCAGCGGCGCGAATTCGTCGCCAATCCCGAAGCGCGCCCAACGCGGGGCTTCCAGGCCGCCATGGGTGTAGCGGTCCCTGGCGGTATCGCTCAGCCCATTGAGCACTGCCTGCCGCAAGGGCGGTTCGGAAAGGATGCAATCGTGTAATACCCTGCGGCTGGAAAATTGCCGCAAGGGCTCCAGACCCAGCGGCGAATAGAGCACCAGGACATCGCTGACGGGCAGGTCGGAAAGAATGAAGACGCCGGCGATCGGATCGGGTGGCAGATCAGCCTCCGCCCGCAAGGCCAACTGAGTAACCGCCGCAGTTCCCGCCGGCTCGCTCCGGCTGAATATGCGTCGCACCAGGTCTACGCCTCGCTCGTCGAAGTCGTTTTGCCTGCGCAAGTGGAGTTCAAGGGCTAGCAGCGGCAATTGGGCAGCCGCCAGCGTGCGGTAAGTTTGACGACGCTTGTCAGCGTCGCCGCCCCCCGCCAGATGTTCCCTGAGAAAGGACAGGTAGGTGGCGCCCACGTTGCTCTGGACGACCAGGGCTGTGGCTGCGTCTTCGTCCAGCCAACCGGGCAGCCCCTTGCCCGGTCGGGAGCCAACACTCATCCATCCGCGGGGACGACCGCCGACATTGACCAGGCTGAAGTCCACCAAGCTGATCCGTTGCTCAGTGAAGGTGATGGTGGCCCCGCCACCTGCGATGGAAAGGAGCGCTTCGTCGTCCCGACGGTGGATATGAATGACCACATCCTCAGGGTTGGTCAGGGGGGCCTCGGGATGCAGGCGAGCCGTTTCCGCGATCAAGCGCTTGCTAGCGAATTGACTGGCGGTGGGGATGTCTCCGAGCAACGGGGCATCGCGGCGACTGGCCTGGGCCTGGATGAGCGCCTTTAGCCCATCGGCGTAGCACAGGCGCTGGGCCTCATTAGCCTGGCGAAGCCAGTCTGGTAGATGCCGACGCATGGCTTCGCTGCGCCACACCTGGTTAGCGTGGTCCAATAGCGTAGCCGCCGGCATTTCATTCATCCGCGACTCGAACAGCGCTGGCTCGGCATGTTGCTGGCGCAGGGTGACGGCCAGCGCCCGCAAGTGGCTGAGATGCCGATCGAGAATGCCATAAGCCCAGCGGTGGAATAGGTCATGAGCGTTTGTCACTGGCTCGCGTTCGGCACTTCCCAAAGGCCGGACAAGGTGCGCTTCGAGGTCAGCCAGACTGTCGAAACGAGAAAACCCGTCAAAAGGCGAATACAGCAGCCAACCGCTGTCCGGCCGCCCGACGCTGATCGCCAAGCGCGGGACAGGAGAGGCATCTTCAAGCAATACCCTAGCGGTCGCCTGTCGACCCATACCAGGAACGGAAGTCTCTGACGCAGCGAGCGCTAAAGCGCTAGCAACCCACTCTGCTTCTCGCAGGCTTATCAGACCTTGGGTCAGGGCGGCTTGGCGCGCTCGCGTGATCTGTTGTCGCAAGTACTGGGCCAGCCAAGCCCAGAAACTCGTTCCGTCTTCCTGGGGCTCTGACCAATAGCGGGTCAAGCGCTCACACCAGGCATCGATCAGGCCCGCGCCAGCCAGATCGATTTCGCTCGCCAGGGCAGACTGGTCAACCTGTGCCCGCTGCGGATATTCGCTGCCGGGATGAAGCGTCAGGAAGCTGAACTCTTCGGCAAGATCAACGGGTTTATCCGTCAGATACCGCTGGTAAACGGCATAGGCCAGCGGGCGCAGTGCATATCCGGTGAAACCGAACTGCTGATCGACCCGGCGCCAAATGCCGGTCGCCAGGCTGGCAGTGGATAACGCAGGCAAGCGAATGGCCGCCAGCGGGCCATGCAAGAACTCAAGGGCGACGCTGGCGATACGCGGCCGCTTCGCCAGACGCTGGCTTACCTGGCCTGGCGAAACTTGTTGCTGCGATGACGTATGGGAGAGAGTCAAGATGAAGGCTCCTGTGCAAAGAAGTCTTCATCTTTGCCCTGCGATACGAGCCAGGGGCGGTAACCCTGTACTACGCCCGGGTTGGCCTAGTGGTCCTCACAGTAGCGATAAAAACAGCGTCCGGGCCAGGTTAGGCTCGATTCGACTGCGGTAGATGCTGACCACCTCCTGATCGTTTCTCGCTTGTTCAAGTTGCTTGTGGTAGCCATCGAAACGCTGGGTGGGGGTTTTCAAGTGCGCCGCCGTGTAACCATCGGCCGGAGCGGTCATGGTGTCGTAATGGAAATGCGCATACCACAACGAGTGGCCTGTACTGTCGCGAATCTCGTATTCCTGGACGAAATCCCGGCGCCCTGCTCGCTTCAGTGGTACCCGCTTACCGAGACGATGAATGGTCGCGCGCCCCTGATTCACCAGAAACTGCAACCGGCCAGGGGTTGGCGGCAGGTTCAGGGTCAGCTCGATTCTTGCTTCGGTGCCAAGGCTGCGCGCGCGCCTGGCTTCTTCACGCAGCTGACGTGCCTTCAGTTCAGCCGATTGCCTGTCGATTGCTGCATCAGTCTCATTCAACCGGGTCAAGGCCCGGTCGATATGTTCGGCCGCTTCTTCAAGCTGGCGGGCACGGTTGTGGAACTGGTCTTCCAGGTCAGCAGGTATGCGAGTGACTCTCTTGAGACGGTTGATCTGAACGATTTCTTTACGAGCCGTCGCCAAAGCACGCTCGGCCTCGCGCATACAAGTGCCGAGCTGCTCGACGCGCTCCGGTGCAACCGGCTTTCGCCGCACGGGTTTGGCCCAAAGCCCGGTCTCGGGGTCAGGGTGCCAGGTGGCGACTACCTGGTTATTGGAGGTGACGCTGGCGGTGCGCGTACCGCTTTGTATATCGGTACGCACTTCAGCCATCAGGGCCTGACCATCGACGGTATGTATCACCTGCAACTGCGTGGCGGCGGAACCGGCCTGCCCCTTGCTCTTTCCGGCCCCTTTCGGCGGGCGTGAAGGCTGTTTGCCCTTCCTGCGCCTAGAGGAGGTGGGCCTGATGGCCTGCGGAACCCTGGCGGCGCCCTGTAGATGACTGTCATTACCTTGGGGCATGTCGACCATGGTTTCGCGCAACAAGTCGCCCAGTCGGCTTTCCGCATCGCTCACCAAGGCAGCAAGGGTGTTTCTGAGCTTGCCCATGGCTGAGGATTGGAATTGAGGCTCCAGAGTTTGCTCCAAGAGCGCAAGTGCGTCCTCTGCGCGCTGATACTCGCTGATCGCAGTGTCGAATACCTGGATGCTTTCCTCCCGGCTGACCTCAGGGCGGTCGACGACCCGCGAATGGGACTCGGCGCAAATGAGGGCAGGTTCCAAGGCATCCTGCATCTGCCTGGAAAGATCAGGTAATCCACGCACAGGTTCGATAATGATCCCGATCCGGCAATAGACCTGGTTGGCGTAGAGGTCGAGCGCTGAATGTTCCAGCGGCACTATGCCCTCATTTTGCTTGAGCGCTCTGGCCCCAAGTCCCGGAAACGTTTTTATTTCAGCGATGGTTTCCTGATGAGCCAGGACATAGTCCAGTTCACGTTGACTGTTTTCGGCCTGGCGCTCAAGAAATTGCTGCCAGGCCGGAAGGTCCTCATCGATAACACGGTTCAATTCCTCCTCTTGGGCACGTACGAAAGGAGAGCTGAGAACATAGGCGCGGTTTAGCTCGGAAAGGTTGTTGGTAATGGCCTTGGACGTACTTAGTAGCCTTCCAAGCAGCCCACATGCGCGGTCGGCGAAGTCTGGCAATGGGGTCTGTTCCTGAAGGCCCTTGTATTCCTTGAGGCGGGCCTCCATGCGGCGATAACCCTCGTCGAAGAGAGCATGAAGCTTTTCCCGCTCTTCTACTAAAGCCTCTCCTGCCTCGGTACGGTTATCCAGCTCGTTGGCCAGCGGATTGGTCATCTCCAGCAAGCTGTCGAACTCCTCCACAGCCTGGTGATACAGTTGCTCGCCCGCGAGACGGACCTGCATGTTCTGCTGGCGGCGGGCCTCGATCCGTCTTTTCGGGCCGCCACCCCGCAGATGCAGGCGCGTATCCAATATCCAGCGCCCCGCCTCGTCGCGCCGCAGGTAAGGCCCAGGTTCCCCCTGTGGCCCAACGATTCGGGGTTCAGGGTCGAAGTTGACCGTAAAGAAATCCTGCCCCCATTTCACCAGGAGGCGGTCGGAAGACAGGTAGAGGTCCTTGGTCGGCCCGTGGGGCACCAGGGCAGGCGTACCAATGGACGCGGTTACCCGCAGTCGGCGCAATGCCTGCCGCTGGGTTGCGCTCAAGCTCAGCTCAGGAGACGCCCAGCCCAGCTCGAAGCCCATGGCCGTCGGTACACCGACCGTTTCGGACACGGCGAGCTCACTCAGCCGTGGCAACGGTCCCGGCTCGAAGAACGTCTGCTCCACGCTCGGAGCCGGCACCTCCTGTAGGCCTGGTACCTCTTGAGTGTCATCGGTTTCCTCCCGAGGCGCCGAGGTCCCCGGCTCGTCACCGACCGCGCCGAGCTCTTCGTCCCCGGGCCAGCGAATGGCTTCGCTGAGCAGAAGCATGACGACCGTGAGCAGCAGGTCGCGTCGCGCGCCGTCGCGCTCCGAGGTAGGCTTGGCTTCGGCCTCCAGAAAGCGGACAAAGGCTTCACTGAGCTGGAACAGCCAACCGGCCGTGGCCAAGGGGCCGTTCATAATGGGCAACAGCCCATTGAAAAGGGTCCAGCCCAATTGGGAAAGCGAGATCCAGAAGTTCTCGGCATTGGAAACCGATCGCTGCTCCGCCACGCTGATCAGTGCCTCTACCACCTGCGCATAGAGCGAGTCCAGGACAGGAGGCGCCATGGGGGTCAGAACCAGGCGCGCCGGCGCGCCGGTTTCCACGGGAGCGAATTCACTGCCCTGGCCGAAGCGCGCTACCCGGGGCTCGCGGACCCCCCCATGGCTGTATCGGGCACGTCCCAGGTCAGTCATCCAGCGCAACGCGTCATCCTGAACCTCGCCGGGGGCGGCAAGGTCTTCCAGCAAGGCATCCAGCGAACAGAATTGACGTAGCGGCTGAGCATGCAAGGGCCTATACAGCACGCAAGGCCCACCGCTCTGTTCAGTCGCTACGAACACATAGGTAACCGCGATGGCGTCCACGCCATAAGCGTCGCCCGCGGTAACGCCCAGTCTCATCATGCGTCCGGGGTTGCTGGCTGGATCCATATCCAGGCCGGAAAACACCAGGTGAGCGCCATCGTTGTCCATGTCACAGGCCTGACGCAAGACAAGTTCCTGGGCCAGTAATGGTAACTGCAATCTGATCTGGTCCACGAATGCAGCTTTCCGCTTCGCCGCTCCCGGTCCCTCGAGCAGGCTTTCACGTAGCAATTTAGGATACTGGCCGCCGACATCGGCCCGCTGTACCAGGTCGCGCATCACGTCGCCATTCAGCCAGGCAGGCAAGGTGGTGCCCGGCTTGGCGCTGACCTGTAACCATGCGCCGCTGTGCGCAGCCAGGTTGTCGATCAGCAGCGCGGTAAGCGCCAGAGGCTCTGTAATGATTTCCGTGCGAGCTGGCCCTCCCGCGACGGCAGTCGGGTCTGGCACCACATGCTCCAGGCTCAGCCGAATGTTTTCCGGCTCGAGCGATTGCTGTCCTGGATACGCTCTGGCAGCGACGGTACGCAGCCGATCAAGCGCATAGGCTTCGATCGTCGGTATGCCTTCAAGGAACCAGGCGTGTCCGCTGAGAATGTCCGCTTGGGTCAGTTGCAGCAACGCTTTGCCGTAACGCCAACGATCGGCCAGCCGAGCCCGCCGCAGCCAGTCGGGCAGCATTGCTTGCAAGCGACGAACCTGCGCGGCCTGGGCATGGCCATCGAGTTGGAAAAAACCGGTAAGCGCATCACTGCTCCACTCAAGCCATTCCGGAGCTCCGGCCGATACGCTGGCGCGCACCCGTTCGGTCACGCTGTCGAGTTGCAACAGTTGGGTCTGAAGTAGCGTTCTGGCCAGGGCGACGAAGAGGTCGCCTTCGGGCTCCAGCACTTGAAAGCGGACGCGCTCCAGTATCCCATCCTCCGCCAGGCGCGCGTCGAGAAAGGCTTTCAGGCCATGGGCCTGCAAGAAATAACGAAGGCCAGCGTTTGGCGAAAACAGCAGATAGCTTTCCCTGCTGTCCGACATTGGCAGGATGACCAATAGGTGGGGATCCAGGCGCACATCGTAAGGCATCGCCTGCGAGCCATTCATGATGTGCATGAGTAACCCGCGTGCCGGAGCCGCGCCCGCTGGCAGGTCACCTTCGACATCGCCAACCAGGCTCAGCGCCACCTCGATGGCCTCATGGGTGATACGGTGCTGCGCATGAGCCAGGTCCAGCTCCCTCCGGTAGGCGCGTCGTAGATAATCGGCCATCCACTGCCAGGGCGTGGCGCCATGCCCGTCGAATTCGCTCCAGTAGCGGCACAAGGCCTCCCAATGCGCCTGCATGAGCCATGGCCGTACAGCATCCAGCTCCTCGGCGAAGCGTTGCAGGTTCATGGACAAAGGCACCCACCGGTCACCCTGCTTCTGTAGCGCCATTTGGTAACCCGGGACTACGGTCAAAGGCGTCTGGCTGACAAACAGCTGGATGAGCAGCCTGGGGAGGCGCAGGTGCTCAGGTTCGCCGGTGGTGGATGTCTCGATGGGCCAGCCAAGCGCAATGTCCCAGGGACCTTGCTCGAGGGGCGGTGTAAGCCGGCTCAGCACCTGAGCAACCAACTGCGCGGCGGTATCCTCCAGGGTTGGCTGATCCTTGAATCGCTGCATGGCCTCACCGCTAAGGGAGGCGTTATCACTGAGCATTTGAAACAGGCTGGAAGGTTGCGACATGGAGCGCGCTCCGCGATGGTGGAAAACGCCTATGTCACCGCCTGAGCTTCCACGCGATGCGGTAATCCTGTACCGCTTCGCTTGCGCATAGCGAAGTCCGCAAAGCTTCCTACACTTCTTCATGCGCTAGCCGCTGGTTTAGCAAAGAAATCCGAAACTTCTACCGCACCACCGGGTCAGCTTAACAGTGAGCGGCGCGCCTATTCACAGCGACCCTCGCCCACCCCTCCAGGAGCGTGTGATACCCCGGTTTTCATACCGGTTGGCCGACGGATGTCGGCTTGGGGAATGGATTAGAAAACATTAGAAGTCTGCCAGTAGTCCTTTACGCGACGGGAGAGAGTTTGATGATCAGTGCCGCTGTCGAAACCCACGGAGAGCGTTTCAACCAGCAAGTCAGCGAGGTCACCTCGCTGCCAGCCATTACTTCGACCAGCAAGGTGCTGCAGCCCGAACATATTGCGAATCCCAATCGCAAGAAAGTACTGTTCGTCACTTCGGAAATGGCTGACCTGATCAAGGCCGGCGGCCTGGGTGACGTGTCCGCCGCCCTGCCCCGCGCCATGAGCCATCTGCATGACGTACGTATCCTGATTCCTGGCTACCCCCAGGTATTGGAAAGCGACAACCCCATTCACATCGTAGGGGAGCTCAGCGGCTACGCGGCGCTGCCCCCCTGCAAGGTCGGCCGCATGGATACCGCCGACGGCCTGGTGATCTACGTTTTGATCTGCCCTGAGCTCTATGA
Source organism: Pseudomonas massiliensis (assembly GCF_000826105.1). Lineage (GTDB taxonomy): Bacteria > Pseudomonadota > Gammaproteobacteria > Pseudomonadales > Pseudomonadaceae > Aquipseudomonas > Aquipseudomonas massiliensis. Next base: position 28,743 of record NZ_CCYK01000006.1, read on the forward strand.
GCGCGATGGCAACCCCTATGGCGCCATCAACGGCCGTGACTGGCCAGACAACCATATCCGTTTCGCCCGCCTTGGCATGGCCGCCTGTGACATCGCTGCCGGCCACGGCATGGTTCACTGGAAGCCGGACCTGGTCCATGCCCATGACTGGCCCAGCGGCCTGGCCCCCGCGTACATGCACTGGCGTGGTGTGAAGGTACCGACCCTGTTCACCATCCACAACCTGGCCTACCAGGGCGTGGTCAGCCTGGCGTGCTGCCCCGAGCTGGGCATTCCGGAACATGCGCTTCAGCAGGAAGGCATGGAATTCTACGGCAAGCTGTCGTTCCTGAAGGCCGGCATGGCCTACGCCAGCCATATCACCACCGTGAGCGCGACCTATGCCCAGGAAATCACCACCCCTGATTTTGGCTGTGGCCTGGATGGTTTCCTCAGCAGCAAGGCGCAGCAAGGTCTGCTCAGCGGCATACCCAACGGCATCGATGAAAGCTGGGACTCAGCCACCGACGCCCACCTGGTATGCCCGTTCAGCCTGAACGACTGGGAAGGCAAGACAGTGAACGCCGACCATGTGCGCAAGCTCTTCGAGCTGGCGCCTTCACAGGGGCCTCTGTTCGCCGTGGTGTCCCGCCTGGTCTACCAGAAAGGACTGGACCTGACCGAAGGCGTCACCGACTACATCGTCCGCAACGGCGGCCAGATCGCGATCATTGGCCGTGGCGAGCCGGAAGAAGAACAGGCCATGCGCGACCTGGCCAAGCGCTACCCCGGGCAGGTGTCAGCGCGCATCGGCTTCAACGAGACCGACGCCCGTCGCATGTTCGCCGGCAGTGATTTCCTGCTGATGCCTTCGCGCTATGAACCGTGCGGCCTGAGCCAGATGTACGCGCAACGCTTTGGCTCCCTGCCGGTGGCACGACGCACGGGCGGGCTGGCCGATACCATCGAGGACGGCGTGACCGGCTTCCTGTTCGACGAGCCCTCGGTCGCAGCCTACGAAGCGGCTCTGCAGCGCGCCTTCTACGCCTTCAGCAAGCCGGAACTACTCAATGCCATGCGCTGCCGGGCCATGACACAGCCCTTCAACTGGTCGCAAGCGGTGGAACCCTATGCCGAGCTGTACACCAAGCTGGTGAACCGCTCACATGGACGTGCCGGGCGGCACTACTGATCATCAAGGAGCGCCGCAATGGCTGACCTGCAACCTGTTACCAGGGCCCACGGGGCTGTCCTCGTGGGCGACGACCTGACTCGCTTTTCCCTGTGGGCGCCTGATGCGAACGCCGTCGAGGTGGTGTTCGACGATGGCGAGTCCCTGTCGATGACCGCCGAAGAAGATGGCTGGTTCGTGAGCCAGGCCAATTGCGCGGCGGGCACAGCCTATCGCTATCGAATCGATGGTGAACTGGAAGTCCCGGATCCGGCCTCCCGAGCCCAGCAAAGCGATGTTCATTCAGCCAGCGTAGTGGTTGACCCCGCTGCTTATCAGTGGCGCCGTCAATGGCAGGGTCGGCCCTGGCACGAAGCGGTGATCTACGAAGTGCATGTAGGCCTGATGGGTGGTTTCGAGGGGGTGGCCAAGCACCTGCCCCGCCTGGCCGCCCTGGGCATTACCGCCATCGAATTGATGCCTATCGCCGAGTTCCCAGGCGACCGTAACTGGGGCTACGATGGCGTGCTGCCCTATGCGCCTGAACACAGCTACGGCAGCCCCGACCAGCTCAAGGCGCTGATCGACTCGGCCCATGAGCATGGCCTGATGGTCATCCTGGACGTGGTCTACAACCACTTCGGGCCGGACGGCAATTTCCTCAACAGCTATGCCAAGAGCTTCTTCCGCGAAGACAAGCATACGCCCTGGGGCGCCGCCATCGATTTTCGCCGCCCGCAGGTACGTGAATTCTTCATCGGCAATGCACTGATGTGGCTGCTGGACTACCGCTTCGACGGCCTGCGCTTCGACGCGGTCCATGCCATCGAAGATCCTGACTTCCTCGAAGAAATGGCGCGGCGTATCCGCAAGGCCATTCCAGCCGGGCGCCACGTTTGGCTGAATCTGGAAAACGAGCATAACGAGGCGCATCTGCTGCAGAAAGGCTATGACGCCCAATGGAACGACGACGGCCATAACGCCCTGCATGTGCTGCTCACTGGCGAAACCGAGGCCTATTATCAGGACTATGCCGAAGATACCACGGGCAAGCTTGCTCGTTGCCTCGGCGAGGGCTTCGTCTATCAGGGGCACACCAACCGCCATGGAGTAGCCCGCGGCGAGCCCAGCGGCCACCTGAACCCAACGTCTTTCGTGCTCTTCCTGCAGAACCACGACCAGATCGGCAACCGCGCCTTCGGCGAGCGCCTGAGCCAGCTTGCCCCCGAACCGGCTCTGCGGGCCGCGACTACGCTCTTGCTGGCCTCGCCGATGATCCCCCTGATGTTCATGGGGGACGAATGGGCCGCAGCCGAGCCCTTCCAGTTCTTCACCAGCTTCCATGGTGAGCTGGCCGAGGCTGTTCGCAAAGGCCGTCGCGCCGAATTCGAGGCATTCAGCGCCTTCCAGGACCCCGAGCGGCGCGAAAGGATTCCCGACCCTAACGCTGAATCCACTTTCGATGCCTCTCGCCCGGCCTTCGACCATTTCGAGGCACACCAGCGTGGGCCCTGGGTCGAACTCTACGTGCATCTGTTGAGCATGCGTCGGCGTGACCTCTGGCCCAGGCTCCCGGGGAGCGTGGCCAAGGGCGTGACTGTTCTGGGGGACAAAGCCGTATCAGCACGCTGGAGGCTCGGCGACGGCAGCATCTGGCAGATCGACCTGAACCTGGCCGAGCAGCCCGTTGCGGCGCAATTGCCCTTCGAGCGCCACTGGCTGTTCGACAGTCGTGGTCCGAACGCACGCTTCGAACGTGTCGGGGAGCTGCCTGGCTATACCGCGCTGGTGAGCCTGATCCCGGCTGACGTGACGGAGGCAGGGGTATGACCGAGAAACTGGATCAAACCCTGGAGGCGCTTGCCCGGCACGTCGGCATCGCCATCGACTGGAACGATGCCAACAACCGCCCACAGCGGGTATCAGAAGAAGTTCTGCGCAAGGTACTGAGCGCCCTGGGCCACCCCGCCAACGATCAGGCCCAGGCAGAGCGAAGCCTGGCAGCGTTCCAGCAAGAAGGTGGCGAAGCACTGCCGCCCCTGCTGACGATCGACCAAGGGAAGTCGCTTGCGCTCAAAGACTGGTTCAGCCCGGGTGCTCCCTGCGTGGCCTCGCTGGAAAGCGGCGAGCGAATGGAGCTTAGGCTTGATGCGGATGGCGCGCTGCCGGGCCTGCTACCGGTAGGCTATCAGCAGTTGCAGATCGGCGACCGTCATTTCACCGTGGCGGTGGCGCCTGCCCGCTGCTACAACGTGGCCGACGCGCTTGGCACCCCGGCGGCTCGCGCCTGGGGCCTGGGCGTGCAGTTGTATTCCCTGCGGCGGCCTCAAGACGAAGGCTTCGGCGATACCCAGGCCCTGGAAAGTTTCGTCAAGGCGGCCGGGGAGCGAGGCGCCGATGCCGTGGCCATCAGCCCGATGCATGCCATGTTCAGCAGTGACACTTCACGCTACAGCCCTTATTCGCCGTCCAGCCGGCTGTTCTTCAATGTGCTTTATGCCTCTCCAGCCCAGGTGCTGGGTGCCAACGCGGTAGACACGGCCATCGAAGCGGCCAACCTCAAGCCCGGTCTGCAAGAGCTCGCCCGGCTGGAGCTGGTGGATTGGCCCCGCGCCGCTGAAGCCAAGCTCAAGCTCCTTCGTCAGCTTCATTCAGCCTTCAGCGGCGGCGACCATCCCCTGGCGGGCAATTTCCGCGACTTCCGCCATGCCGGTGGGGAAGCGCTGGCCGATCATTGCTGCTTCGAAGCCCTGCAGGCCGAACGCGCGCGCCTGGGCGAATCTCAGGATTGGCGCCAGTGGCCGGAGGCCCTGCGCCACCCGCGCAGCCCTGAGGTCGCGCGATTCGCCGAGGCCCACCGTGAGGAAATCGAGTTCTATGCCTTCGGCCAATGGCTGATCGCGCGCAGCCTCGACCGTGTCCAGCAGGCCGCCCGTGACGCGGGCATGGCCATTGGCGTGATCGCCGACCTGGCCGTGGGTGCCGACGGCGCTGGCAGCCAGGCCTGGAGCCGCCAGGACGAGTTGCTGGCCGCGGTCACGGTCGGCGCCCCGCCCGACATCCTCAACCGCTCCGGGCAAAGCTGGGGCATTTCGGCATTTTCACCCGAAGGGCTCAAGCGCAACGGTTTCCGCGCCTTCATCGAGATGCTCAGGGCCAATTTCGCCCATGCCGGGGGCCTGCGCATCGACCACGTGCTGGGGCTCAACCGGTTGTGGGTGATCCCCCAGGGCGAAAAACCTACCCATGGGGCCTACCTGCAGTTCCCTCTGGACGACCTGCTGCGCCTGTTGGCGCTCGAGTCCCATCGGCACAAGGCGATCGTGCTGGGCGAGGACCTGGGTACGGTGCCCGACGGCCTGCGCGAGAAGCTGGCTGCCCGGGACATCCTTGGCATGCGAGTGCTGCTGTTCGAACAGCATCATACTGGTGCCTTCAAGCCCTTGCTCGACTACCCGGACAATGCCCTGGCCACGACCAGCACTCATGACCTGCCGCCGCTGAAGGGCTGGTGGCGCGCCAACGAGATCGACTGGACGCGACGGCTGGAACTGATCGACGCGCAGACCGAAGAGGAATGGCGGCAGACCCGTGTGCATGAGAAGAACGGTCTTGAGCACATCCTGCGTCAGGATCCCGAAAACTTCAGCGACGAGCAGCGGGCCGAAGACCTGGCGGACCGGGTGATCGACGCCAGCGTCCGTTTCCTCGGGCATACCCGGGCACCTTTGGTGCTGCTGCCGTTGGAGGACGCCCTGGGCGTGGTCGAGCAGCCCAACCTGCCTGGCACCGTCAACGAACACCCGAACTGGCGGCGCCGTCTGAGCCCCGACGCTGCCGACCTGCTGGACCAGCCCGACCCGGCGCGGCGTCTGGAACTCCTTGCCGTAGCCCGCCGACAAGCCCACGAGCGCGACCGATGAAGCCATTTACCGCCAGTATCCGCCTGCAGTTCCATAAGGACTTTACCCTGGACCACGCCGTGGCCCTGGTTCCCTATTTCGAGAAGATGGGGATCAGTCATGTCTATGCCTCGCCCCTGCTGACCGCCCGGGCCGGCTCCATGCATGGCTACGATGTGGTCGACCCTGCCCGGATCAATCCGGAACTCGGCGGCGAGCCGGCCCTGCGGCGGCTGGTCGCCGCCCTGCGCGAGCACGGCATGGGCCTGATCCTGGATATCGTCTCCAACCATATGGCGGTGGGCGGGGCCAGCAACCCCTGGTGGCTGGACCTGCTCGAGTGGGGACGGCGCAGTCCTTATGCCAACTTCTTCGATATTCAGTGGAACTCCCCCGACCCGCTGCTCGAAGGGCAACTGTTGATTCCTTTCCTGGGCAGCGATTATGGCAGTGCGCTGCAGAAGGGCGAAATCCCGCTGCGCTTCGACGCCGAGACGGGCAGTTTCTACGTCGAGCACTACGAGCACCGTTTCCCTATCAGCCCGCCGGACTACGCCAGTATTCTCAGCATTGCGGTGGACAACCGCCTCGAGGCATTGGGCGAGCGGTTCGGCAAGCTGTCCCATGGTCCAGACGCCTACAGCGCGGCGCAAGGTCTGCGTAGCGAGTTGGCCAACGTAGCGGCCGAGGGCCCGGCGTTCCGCGCGCTGGAAACCGTCCTCAAGCTGTATGACTCCACTACACCGGAGGGCTTCGAACGGCTGCACCGCCTGCTCGAGCGCCAGCATTATCGGCTGGCCAGCTGGCGTACCGCGGCGGACGACATCAACTGGCGGCGGTTCTTCGACATCAACGAACTGGGCGGCTTGAAGGTGGAGCGCGGCGATGTCTTCGAAGCCACCCATGCCAAGATCTTTGAGCTGGTAGCCGAGGGGCTGGTCGACGGCCTGCGCATAGACCATGTCGACGGCCTGGCCAACCCAAGGGCCTACTGCCGCCGCCTGCGTCGTCGTGTGCAGGGCCTGCTGGCGCAGCGGCCAGCGGCCACTCAGCTGGATCATTTCCCGATCTATGTCGAGAAGATCCTGGGCAACGGCGAACAGTTGCACCGTGACTGGCAGGTGGACGGCACCACCGGCTACGAATTCATGAACCAGGTATCGCTGCTACAGCACGACGGACGTGGCCAGCAATCACTGACCGACCTGTGGGTGCGCTTGAGCGGGCGCACTCCGGATTTCATGGAAGAGGTTCGCGCGGGGCGTCGCTTCGTGCTGCACGGCACCCTGGCCGGCGACTTCGAATCTGTGGCTCAAGCACTGTTGCAGGTCGCCCGTGGCGACCTGATGAGCCGGGACTTCACTCTGGGCGCAATTCGCCGCGCCCTCGAAGCCCTGATCGTGCATTACACCGTCTACCGCACCTACATCACGCCGTGTGGCCGACCTGCGGAGGACGAGCCGTTCTTCAAGCAAGCGGTGGAAGGCGCGCGCGCAGACCTGAGCGAGGGAGACTGGCCGGTACTGGACTTCCTGATCCGTTGGCTCGGTGGGGAGCCATGGCGTAGCCTGCCAGTCGGCCGTCGACGCCAGAACCTGCGCCAGGCCTGCATACGCTTCCAGCAACTGACTTCCCCTACCGCCGCCAAGGCCATGGAAGACACCGCTTTCTACCGCAGCGCGGTACTGTTGTCGCGTAATGACGTTGGCTTCGACCCTGAGGTGTTCAGCGCTTCGGTGGAAGCCTTCCATGAAGCCTGCCGGGTCAGGGCCCAGGCGTTCCCACGCAACCTGCTCGCCACGGCCACCCATGATCATAAACGCGGCGAGGACACTCGGGCGCGGCTGGCAGTGATCAGTGAGCGCAGTACCTGGTACGGTGCCCTTGTTACCCACTGGCAGGCCCTGGCCAGCCCACTGCGCGGTACCTTCGGTGACGGCCCCGCGCCTGCGGGTGGTGATGAGGCCATGCTCTACCAGGCCTTGCTCGGTAGCTGGCCGCTCGAATTGGAGGCTGACGATAGCGCAGGGTTACAGGCCTATGCCGAGCGTATGTGGCAATGGCAACAGAAGGCCCTGCGCGAAGCGAAACTGGTCAGCAGTTGGAGCGCGCCCAACGAAGCCTATGAAAGCGCTTGTCGCGATTTCCTCCAAGGCCTGCTTACCGGTGAGTCCGCCCTTGCCTTGCGTCAATCCATCGTCTGCGCCGTACATAGCCTTGCACCCGGCGGTGCCTTGAACAGTCTGGTGCAGTGCACGCTCAAGGCGACGGTTCCGGGGATTCCCGACCTATATCAGGGCACGGATCGCTGGGACTTCAGCCTCGTGGACCCTGATAACCGCCGCCCGGTGGACTACACTGCCCGAAGCGAAGCGCTGGCCCATCTGGATTCACCTGCCGCCCTGCTGGCGGACTGGCGCGATGGCCGCGTCAAGCAAGCCTTGATCGCGGCCCTGCTCCACGCCCGGGCCAGCGAACCGGCACTGTTCCTGCAGGGAGACTACCTGCCGCTGCAGGTTCAGGGTGAACAGGCGCACCGGGTGTTGGCATTCGCCCGCCAGCACGAAGGCCGCCACGCCATAGTGGTGGTGCCAAGGGTGTGCAGCGAGCTGCTCGAAGGTGGCGAGCTGCTGGTCCCCGCGGATAAATGGGGCGACACCGCTGTTCTGTTGCCTGAACATCTTGCGCAGCACAGATTTAAGGGACTTTTTTCAGCTCAGGCAGTCACATTGGACAAGGACTTGCGGATGAGCGCGGCGCTACAGGAGTTCCCCGTCAATCTCTATCTACAAAGTGACTCGTGATCAGGAGCAATGGATATGAGCGTAAGCGATAAGCGCATCGAGGAATTTGCCTACTATCTGTGGGAATCCGAAGGGCGCCCCGATGGCAAGGACAAGGAACACTGGGAGAAGGCTCGCAAGTTGGCGGAGGCTGAGGACCAGGCCCCGGCACGCCTGCCCCGCAAGGCTCCGAAAAAGCCGAAGGACGACGCGCCAGCCGCTGCCGTCAAGGAGCCTGCGGCGCCTCGGGCCAAGGCCGCCAAGCCTGCGCCCAAGGCAGCCACCAGCAAGGCCGCGCAGGAGCCGGCTTCCACAAGCAAAGCGGCACCGAAGGCGGCCACCGCCGAGAAGAAGCCCCGCGCTAGCCGCAGCAAGCCCGCCGCCAGCTGAACACAGCTGCAGCGCTCATGGCCCGGTCGGTTTCCGTCGGGCCAATAGCGTGAGCCAGGCCGGCCGCGTGGCAGTTCAGGGTTTGCCCTCTTCGCGGTACCTCCCTCTCTCGATCTCTGACCTAACTTTACTCTAGCGTACCTACGTGAAGGACTCCCCATGAGCCGGCAAAAGAAAGCTCAAGCACCCGAAGCATCCGCCACTACCTCCTTGATCGACCCGACCCGCATCCGCGAAGGCCTTCCTTTCCCCCTGGGAGCGACCTGGGATGGCCTGGGGGTGAACTTCGCCCTGTTCTCAGCCAACGCCACCAAGGTCGAACTTTGTATCTTCGATTCGGCGGGCGAGCAGGAAATCGCCCGGATCGAACTGCCCGAGTATACGGATGAGATCTTCCACGGCTACCTGCCTGACGCGCACCCCGGCCTGATCTACGGTTATCGGGTCTATGGCCCTTACGATCCGCAGAATGGCCATCGCTTCAACCATAACAAGCTGTTGATCGACCCTTACGCCAAGCAACTGGTGGGAGAGCTCAAATGGTCCGAAGCCCTCTTCGGCTACACCATCGGCCATCCTGACGACGATCTCAGCTTCGACGAGCGCGACAGCGCGCCTTTCGTGCCCAAGTGCAAAGTGGTGGACCCGGCCTATACCTGGGGCCAGGACCAGCCCGTGCGGGTACCCTGGGACAAGACGGTTATCTATGAAGCCCATGTGCGCGGCCTGACCATGCGTCACCCTTCAGTGCCGGAACCTGTACGCGGAACCTTCGCCGGGCTGAGCAACCCTGATGTCATCGACCATCTGAAGAAACTGGGCGTTTCATCCATCGAGCTGCTGCCCATCCACGGCTTCGTCAATGATCAGCACCTGCTGCAAAAGGGCCTGAACAACTATTGGGGCTACAACACCATCGCGTTCTTTGCGCCCCATGCCCGCTACCTGGCCAGCGGCAAGATCGCCGAGTTCAAGGAAATGGTCGCACACCTGCACGATGCCGGCCTCGAAGTGATCCTCGACGTGGTCTACAACCACACCGCCGAAGGCAACGAACGCGGCCCTACCCTGTCCATGCGGGGTATCGACAACGCGTCCTACTACCGCCTCATGCCGGATAACAAGCGTTACTACATCAACGACTCCGGCACCGGCAATACCCTGGACCTCAGCCATCCCTGCGTGTTGCAGATGGTGACCGACTCGCTGCGGTACTGGGCCAGTGAAATGCATGTGGACGGCTTCCGCTTCGACCTTGCTACCATTCTCGGCCGTTACCACGAGGGTTTCAGCGAACGCCACAGCTTCCTCGTCGCCTGTCGCCAAGACCCGGTGCTGCGCTCCGTGAAGCTGATCGCCGAACCCTGGGACTGCGGCCCGGGTGGCTACCAGGTTGGTGGCTTCGCGCCAGGCTGGGCTGAGTGGAACGATCGTTTCCGCGACACCGTGAGATCCTTCTGGAAAGGCGATGACGGCAAGTTGGCGGACTTCGCCGCGCGCATGACCGGCTCCGGGGAACTGTTCAACCAGCGAGGTCGTCGCCCGTTCAGCTCGGTGAACTTCATCACCGCACATGACGGCTTCACCATGAAGGACCTGGTGTCCTACAACGAGAAGCACAACGAAGAGAATGACGAGAACAACCAGGACGGCACCAGCAACAACATGTCCTGGAACCATGGGGCAGAAGGTCCGACGGACGATCGCAACATCATCGAACTGCGCCTGCGGCAGATGCGCAACTTCTTCTCCACCCTGCTCTTCTCCCAAGGCACACCGATGTTGGTGGCCGGCGATGAGTTCGCGCGCACTCAGAACGGCAACAACAATGCTTATTGCCAGGACAGCGAGATCGGCTGGGTGAACTGGGACCTGGACGAAGACGGCAAGCAGTTGCTCAAATTCGTCCGCCGGTTGACCAGATTGCGCCTGACCTACCCGATGCTGCGCCGCAATCGCTTCCTTGTGGGCACCTACAACGAGGAGCTCGGCGTCAAGGACGTCACCTGGCTCGACCCCCAAGGCAACGAAATGAGCCCTCAGCAGTGGGAAGAGCCCCACGGCCGTGCCCTGGCCATGTTGCTGGACGGCCGCGCGCAGCCCACCGGTATCCGCAAGCGCGGTGACGACGCTACCCTGCTGATCATCGTCAACGCGCACCATGACGTGGTCAACTTCCGCTTGCCGGAAGTACCCCAAGGCAAGCACTGGGTCTGCCTGGTAGATACCAATCGCCCTGATCTCAATGAACACGAGGCGATCGCCTTCGGTAGCGAATTCATGGTTACCGGCCGATCGTTCCTGTTGTTCGAGGCTCATCGCGAAAAAGAAGACTGAGTCCGCTTCCGCCAGCTCTATTGGCTCCCACAGGTAAACCGAGCAAGCTTCGGCCGCCACCTGTGGGAGCTTGCCAAGCAAGCGAATTCCCAGACGCGACACCCGCATTCACCCCGCTCGGAACTGCCCTCCAGACGGCCAGTCTTAAATCAGGACTGTATTAGTTTTGAGGAGCCGCCGTGTACGCCGATCCAGCCGAGGGTGCCAGCCAGCCCCATGGGGACGCCAAACGTGACCGTGACGTGCACCGAATCCGGGTACTGACGGTCAACACCCACAAGGGCTTCACCGCTTTCAATCGCCGCTTCATCCTTCCAGAGCTTCGCGAGGCCGTCCGCAGCACCAGCGCTGACATCGTTTTCCTCCAGGAAGTCCTGGGCGGGCACGACCGACACGCTACCCGGTTCGCCAATTGGCCACAGATGTCTCAATATGAGTTCCTCGCCGACAGCATGTGGCCGGAATTCGCCTACGGCCGCAACGCGGTCTACCCTGATGGCCACCATGGCAATGCCTTGCTGTCGAAATATCCGATCATGCACTACCGCAACCTCGATGTGTCCATCACTGGGCCTGAGCGCCGGGGGTTTCTGCATTGCGTGCTTCAGGTGCCGGGGCATGACGATGGCGTGCATGCGATCTGCGTGCACTTGTCCTTGATGGAGCACCATCGGCAACAGCAGCTGGCGCTGCTCAGGCAATTGCTTGATTCCCTGCCCGCCCACGCGCCGGTCATCATCGCGGGGGATTTCAACGATTGGCAGCTCAAGGGCAATGCCACCCTCGCTCGCTATGGCGACCTTCACGAAGCCTTCGAGCACAACTTGGGCAGCCTGCCCAAGACCTACCCGGCGCGCTTCCCGCTGCTGCGCCTTGACCGCATTTACCTGCGCAACGCGAGCAGCCACGATCCCCGTATTCTGGGGACGCGGCCCTGGACGCATCTGTCGGATCACCTGCCCCTGGCGGTGGAAATCCACCTGTAGATAGACCGGTAGGCAAATCGGTAGTCAGTGGGTTGGGAGTTGAGTGTCGGCAACACCGCCAGGCGTTGCCGACACACTGAGCGCTAGCCGCTAACCCTGGCCGGTATGCTCGTCCTGCCCTAGCGAAGGACGCGGCAGGCTTTCCGGCTTCAGAATGAGCACACCCAGCGGCGGCAACTTGAGGTTGACCGAGAAGCTCTGTCCGTGGCCTGGAATCTCCTCGGCCGCCACCCCACCGCCATTACCGACATTGGACCCGGCATAGGTTTCCGAGTCACTGTTGAAGACCTCGTGCCACAGCCCCGGCACCGGCACACCGATGCGGTACTCCTCCCGTGGTACTGGGGTGAAGTTGGCGACCACCAGCAATGGCTCGCCCTGGCGACTCCAGCGCAACCAGGCGAACACGCTGTTGACGGCATCGTCACCGATCACCCACTGGAAGCCCATGGGCACGCAGTCCTGTTCGTGCAGGGCTGGCTCGCTGCGGTAGAGGCGGTTCAGGTCGCTGACAACCTGTTGAACGCCCTTATGCTCGGGGGACTGGGGCAGGGACCAGTCCAGTTGATGATCATGGTTTCATTCCCCCCCCTGACCCAACTCGCCGCCCCCGAAAAACAGTTTACCCCATGGGCACGCAGTCCTGTTCGTGCGGGGCTGGCTCGCTGCGGTAGAGGCGGTTCAGGTCGCTGACACCCTGTTGAACGCCCTTATGCTCGGAGTACTGGGTCAGGTACCAGTCCAGTTGATGATCATGGTTCCATTCCCGCCACTGACCGAACTCGCAGCCCATGAACAACAGTTTCTTGCCCGGGTGAGTCCACATGAACGCCAGGTAGGCGCGAAGGTTGGCGAACTTCTGCCAACGGTCCCCTGGCATCTTGTCGATCAGCGACTTCTTGCCATGCACTACCTCGTCATGGGAAATCGGCAACACGAACTTTTCGGAATAGGCATACACCAGGCCGAAGCTGAGTTCGTTGTGATGATGCTGGCGGTGGATGGGGTCATTCTGCACGTAGTGCAGAGTGTCGTGCATCCAGCCCATGTTCCACTTGTAGGAGAAGCCGAGGCCGCCTGCCTGAGTACCCTGGCTCACGCCTGGCCAGGCGGTGGACTCCTCGGCGATCACCATGGCGCCGGGGGTTTCCTGACTGACCACATCATTGAGGTGACGCAGGAAGTCGATGGCTTCCAGGTTCTCGCGGCCACCGTAGCGGTTGGGGATCCACTCGCCGTGCTTGCGTGAATAGTCCCGGTAAAGCATGGACGCCACGGCATCTACCCGCAGGCCGTCGATATGGTAGTGCTTGAGCCAGTGCAGCGCCGACGCGATCATGAACCCATGGACCTCGGTGCGCCCCAGGTTGTAGATCAGGGTGTTCCAGTCCTGGTGAAAGCCCTCCAGAGGGTTGTCGTACTCGTACAGGGCGGTGCCATCGAAGCGAGCCAGGCCGTGAGTGTCCGTGGGGAAGTGCGCTGGTACCCAGTCCAGGATCACGCCGATTCCCGCCTGGTGGCAGCGGTCGATGAAGGCGGCGAATTCGTCAGGCTCGCCATACCTGGCCGAGGGGGCGAACTGGGATAGCGGCTGATAGCCCCAGGAGCCACCGAAGGGGTGCTCCATCACTGGCATCAGTTCGATATGGGTGAAGCCCAGTTCCTGGACATAGGGAATGAGCCGGTCGGCCAGTTCGCTCCAGTTGTAGTGACGGCTGAATTCCCCTGCTTCGTCGGTTTCCACTTGCCAGGAACCAGCGTGCAGCTCGTAGATCGACAGCGGCTTGTCAAGGCCGGTGCGCTGCGCCCGGTGTTCCATCCAGTCCTGGTCCGCCCATTGATGGCGCAGACGAGTCGCCACTCGAGAGCCGGTCGCCGGCGGCAGCTCTGTCCAGCGGGCCAAGGGGTCGGCCTTGAGCGGCAGCACGCCGTGATGGCCGAGTACTTCGTATTTGTACACCTCCCCCGCCTGCAGGCCGGGGATGAAGATCTCCCACACACCGCTGGGCTTGCGCAGGCGCATCGGGTGCCGGCGGCCATCCCAACCGTTGAAGTGGCCCACGACCGAGACGCGGCGAGCGTTGGGTGCCCATACCGAGAAGCGGACGCCTTCCACCCCGCCCACATTGATCACCTGGGAGCCCATGGCATCGCTCAGGTTGCGATGGTTGCCCTCGGAGAACAGATAGATATCCATTTCCCCCAGTTGCTCGCCGAAGCTGTAGGGGTCGTGGGTCACCTGCACTCCGGTGGCCCAATGGATCTTCAAGCGATAGCCTTGGTCCGCGTCGAGACGGCCGGCGAACATGCCCGGCACGCTTGGGTGCTCTTCAAGCTGGCCCAGGCTGTCATCATGCTGGTAGCCGAGTAGTTCCACTCTCATGGCATGGGGCAGATAGGCACGCACGTGGCGGCCGCCCGCACCGTCGGAGTGCGGCCCCAATACCGCGAAGGGGTCACCGTGCACGGCTTGCACCAATGCCTGTATATCCGCGTCAGGCGGAAACACGCCCTGGGCGCGGGCCTCTCCTTGTTGCGCACTCATGAATGCTCTCCATTGGTCGCCAAAAGCCCCACCAGCCCATGCAAAGGCACGGCCAGCCAGGCAGGTCGGTTTTCGGCTTCGTATGCAATTTCGTAGGCAGCCTTTTCCAGGCTGAACAGTTCAAGCGCGGCGCGTTCCCCGTCGGGGTCTTCCCACGCGTGGGCCAGTGTGGCACTGGCCAGGCCGTAAGCTTCGATGAAGGCCTGGCGCGCTTCGCTCAGATAACGCTCGGCCACGCGCTCGCGAGCGGCACCGGCTTCGCTGGAGGTGTCCACTGCCTGTGCGTTGCGCACCGCCATGGCGGCCGCATAGTCGAACGAGCGCATCACCCCGCTGACATCCTTGTAGGGGCTGTACTTGCCTCGACGTTCGTCCAGCGGACGGGCAGGCTCGCCCTCGAAGTCGATCAGGTAGGCATCACCCTGTACCACCAGCACCTGGCCGAGGTGAAGGTCGCCATGGACTCTCATCACCAGTCCGCCCTTGGCGGCCTGGGCCAGCTTGGCCACATGGGCCAGCAAGGTTTCCCGCTGGGCCAGAAGCTCATCCACCTTGGGTCGAGTGTCATCCGTGAAGCTGTCCTTGTGTTGTTCGAGCAGATGCAGCGCGTGTTCGACCTGTGCGGTAATGCTTTTGCTCCATGTCTGGACATCTTTTTCGTCGCTGACCCGAGCCTGGAAATCCTGGTTCTCCGTTTCACCGGCCAGGGCCACATGCATCTCGCCCAGGCGCTGGCCGAGCATGCCGGCGAAGGCCTTGAGTTCCTCGAGGGCGTTATAGTGCTGCGCCTGCTGGGACTGGGCGGCGTCCAGTTCATCACGCACAGCTCTTTCCAGGCTGTTCTGGGTCCATTCCCAGGCATCGCCCTGGTTGTTCAGGTAGCCTTGAGCGATCATCAGCAGGTTTGCGGTCCCGCTTTCCTCGACGCGCTGCACGGCGCCCATCAACGGTGAAATGTTCTGGTAGCCGGCATTGGTCAGGAACGCGCCCATCTCCAGTTCCGGATGGATGCCACCGTTGACTCGGCGGATCATCTTCAGAACCATATTGCCGCCAACCACTACCGAACTGTTCGACTGTTCGGCGGACAGGTAACGGATTTCGGGCTCATCCGGCAGGTTGAGGGCTTCCATCTGCACCGTGTGGGTGAAGCGAAGCTCGCCTTCAGCGCACGGCAGCACCGTGTCGGCCTTAAGCCCCCGCACTACAGCGCGAATAAAGCTTTCCAGCACAAAGGCGTCGGTAAGCAGGCCTACCCGATTGTTGCGGCGCACCTTGGACAGCGCAAGTTGCGAGGGCAACGCGCCGGAATTCGCGCTCTGGTCTTCCGACAGGAAGCCGAAGGGGAACTGGTAGCGACTGACCACCCCACCGCTGCTGACTTCTATTTCGCTGAGCAGCACCGGATTGGGCAGGTCGCTGAAGCGGACCCCGTACGCCAGACGGATGTTGTCAATGCTGCTGCCCTTGCCGGCGAACCAGCGCCGCTTGGGCAGATACTGAGGCAGGATGCGCTGCTCCAGGGCGTCGCGCGCCGGCGCGTCGAGCAGGTCCTGCATCCTTTGTTTGACCACCAGGGTTTCGTAATCGGGCATGGGTTGCGCGGCCTCCACGTGCCAGCTGGGCATTTGGTTTTCCGGAGCCAGTAGGAACCAGTAGAAACCATAGGGCGGTAGGGTCAGTAAGAACGGCAGTTGGCCGATAGGTGGGAAAGCACTGCCGCCGAGCATCTCTACCGGCACCATCCCCGCATACAAGGAAAGGTCCAGTTCCGCGGCCTGGGCGGCCCGGGAAACGTTGGCCACGCACAGCACCTGCTCGACCCGGCCCGTGGCATCGGTATATTCGCGCAGGTAGGCCAGGATCCGCCGGTTGCTTGGGGTGAGCATCTTCAGGGTGCCGCGGCCGAAGGCCTGCTGCTGCTTGCGCACTGCCAGCAAGCGACGGGTCCAGTTGAGCAGCGAATGGGGGTCGCCCGCCTGGGTTTCCACGTTCACCGCCTGGTAACCGTACAAGGGATCCTGGATCGGCGGCAGCACCAGGCTGGCAGGGTTGGCCCGGGAAAAACCGCCGTTGCGGTCCACCGACCATTGCATGGGCGTACGCACGCCGTCACGGTCGCCCAGATAGATGTTGTCGCCCATGCCGATTTCGTCGCCGTAGTAAAGCGTCGGCGTTCCCGGCATGGACAGCAGAAGGCTGGTCAGCAGTTCGATACGGCGCCGGTCGCGCTCGAGCAAAGGCGCAAGGCGACGCCGGATGCCCAGATTGATACGGGCCCGGCGATCCGCGGCGTAGTGGTTCCAGAGGTAGTCCCGCTCACGGTCGGTGACCATTTCCAGGGTCAGTTCATCATGGTTGCGCAGGAAGATCGCCCACTGACAATTGGGCGGGATCTCCGGCGTCTGCCGCAGGATGTCGGTGATCGGGAAGCGGTCTTCCTGGGCCAGGGCCATGTACATCCGCGGCATCAGGGGGAAGTGAAAGGCCATGTGGCATTCATCCCCATGGTCACCCTTGCGCTCGCCGAAATACATCTGGGTGTCTTCGGGCCACTGGTTGGCCTCTGCCAGCAGCATGCGGTCCGGATAGTTGGCGTCGATTTCGGCACGGATGGCCTTGAGCACCTGATGGGTTTCGGCCAGGTTCTCGTTGTTGGTGCCGTCGCGCTCGATGAGATACGGGATGGCATCCAGCCGCAGGCCATCGATGCCCAGGTCCAGCCAGAAGCGCATCACCCCGAGCACCGCCTTCATTACCTGAGGGTTGTCGAAGTTGAGGTCGGGTTGATGGGAATAGAACCGATGCCAGAAGTATTGCCCGGCGACCGGGTCCCAGGTCCAGTTGGACTTCTCCGTGTCCAGGAAGATGATCCGCGTGCCGTCGTATTTCCTGTCGTCATCGGACCACACATAGAAATCGCGGGCGCGCGAGCCTTTCTTGGCCCGGCGGGCTCGCTGGAACCAGGGGTGCTGGTCGGACGTATGGTTGATGACCAGTTCGGTGATGATCCGCAGGTTGCGCTTGTGCGCCTCGGCGATGAAACGCCGCACGTCCGCCAAGGTGCCGTAGTCCGGGTGCACCGCCTTGTATTCGGAAATGTCGTAGCCGTCATCCCGCCGAGGCGACGGGTAGAACGGCAATAGCCAGATGGTGTTGACCCCAAGCTCGGCAATGTAGTCGAGCTTGGCGATCAGCCCTGGAAAATCTCCGATGCCATCGTTGTTGGAATCATGGAACGACTTGACGTGCACCTGGTAAATCACCGCGTCCTTGTACCAGAGCGGGTCGTTCAGAAAGGCTTCGCGCGATCTTTTGGCCATTGAATGCGTCCGTCAGTTGGCTTTTTTCAAGCGCCAGATCCCGAATGGCATATGCGGCTCCAGGCGAGTGAATTGGTTTTTCCCGTACCAGGTCCAGTGGTGCCCGGTCATCAGGTCTTCACCCATGACCGCCGCATTGTCATCCAGCCCCAGCTCCCACAACGGCAGTTCGAAATGCGCTTCCTGAGCGTTATGCGGGTCCAGGTTCACGGCGACCAGGATGAAATTGCTCTTGTCGGGGGTGCGCTTGCCGAAGTACAGGATGTTGTCGTTCCAGGCGTTGTAGAACTGTACGCCCAGATGGGTTTGCAAGGCCGGGTTCTGGCGCCGGATGCGGTTGAGCTGGGCAATCTCGGCGATGATGTTCCCTGGCTGGGTGAAGTCCCGTACTCGAATCTCGTACTTTTCGGAATCCAGGTATTCTTCCTTGCCAGGGATGGGCGCCGATTCGCAGAGCTCGAAGCCTGAGTACATACCCCACAGGCCGGACCCCATGGTGGCCAGGGCGGCGCGAATAAGGAAGCCGGGACGGCCGCTTTCATGCAGGAAGAACGGGTTGATGTCCGGCGTGTTGACGAAAAAGTTCGGCCGGTAGCACAGGGACCACGGCGGCTGGTTCAACTCGGTGAAATACTTCGCCAGCTCGGCCTTGGTATTGCGCCAGGTGAAATAAGTGTAGCTCTGGCTATAGCCCACCTTGCCCAGGCGGGCCATCATGGCCGGCTTGGTAAAGGCCTCGGCGAGGAACATCACGTCCGGGTCTCGACTGCGTATTTCCTCGATCAGCCACTGCCAGAACGGCAAGGGCTTGGTATGGGGGTTGTCCACCCGGAAGATCTTCACGCCTTCCTGGACCCAGCCCCAGACGATCTCGCACAGCTCCAGCCAGAGCGACGGCACAGCCTCGGCGGCATAGAAGTCCACATTGACGATGTCCTGGTATTTCTTCGGCGGGTTTTCCGCGTAGCGGATGGTGCCGTCCGGCCGCCAGGAGAACCAGCCCGGATGCTGCTTGAGCCAGGGGTGGTCCTGAGAGCACTGGACGGCGAAGTCCAGGGCGATCTCCAGGCCATGGTCCGCGGCCGCTTTCACCAGACGGCGGAAATCCTCACGAGTGCCCAGTTGCGGGTGGATGGCCTCATGGCCACCCTCCGGGCTGCCGATGGCATAGGGGCTGCCGACATCGTCTGGGCCGGCTTCCAGGGAATTGTTGCGGCCCTTGCGGTGGGCCCGGCCAATAGGGTGAATGGGCGTGAAATAGAGAACGTCGAAGCCCATGTCGCGAATCATCGGCAGCCGAGTGTGCACATCGTTGAAGGTGCCATGGCGTTTCGGGTCATCGGTGATCGACCTGGGGAACAGCTCGTACCAGCTGGCGAATTCGGCCAGCTTGCGCTCCACCTCTACGGGGTACTCCGGGCTGCGGCTGAGGAACGGGCGGTTGTCCGCCTCGCGCATGTCGCGAGCGGTAGCGGGCTCAAGCAGCAGCCGCACCCGTGCGTCGCGATCCAGCCCGGCCAGTTGGTCATGTACCTGCTGCAAGCGCTGGCGCAGCTCACCCTCGCTGCGGCCCACGGCGTGGGCCAGGTGCAAGCGGCCCTCTTCCAGTTCCAGATCGATGTTCACGCCGGCCGCGTATTTCTTTTCCAGCTCATAGCGATAGCTGGCGTATTCGTCTCGCCAGGCCTCGATGACGAACGCATGCCGACCGACCTCGTCAAAGGTAACCTCGGCCTGCCAGCTGTCGTTGCCAAGCTCGCGCATGTCTTGGCTCTGCCAGTCTTCACTGCCGACCCGATGCCAGCGCAACAGCACTGCCAGTTTATCGTGGCCATCGGTGAACACCTTGGCATCGACAGTCAGCGTACGCCCTGGCAGAGACTTGATCGCCCAGGCGCCGCCGTCGAGTATCGGCGACACGTCTTCGATCGCGATGCGAGGCAACAGGAGTGCCTCGGCGACATTCAAACGATGTTCCGAAGATTCGGCCTGGGGGGCGCCTGGTCCTGTTTCAAAGGTTTGTTCCACCGTCATCGAGCTTCGCTCCCTACCTTGGGGGGCGCCCCGGCGGGCGCCGTGTGGAGGATGTGCAGTCTAGACGCGGCTGCTGACACTCGCTGACCGCGACCTTTGAATTCGGAGGCTGGCGCCAAATGAAAGTTCAAGTTGTAAAGGAGGCCTCATGAACGCTCCGGCCTGGCCCAGGACGGCGCGAAGGTGTCCTAGGCAGTGCCGTTGAACTGATGGGAGCCTTTAAGCGATGCCAGGGTCTTCTTATGTACCTCACCCATGCCATAGGAGCGTCGCCATGTCTTTGCCAGTTCCTGAACCCTTGGATATCCCGGACCCGAACATCGACGATCCGGCACTGCCGGAAACGCCCTCGCAAGACCCCACGCCCAGCCCTGGGCTGCCCGGCCAGGCCCCGGCCATTGGCGACCCACCCAGCGAAGCGCCAGCGGAAAAAGCGTAGCCGTCGCATCCCGCCTATGCTGGGCTGAAGACAGGCCGAACCAAGGCAGTGGGATCCTGTCTGATAAGGTTGACCAACTGTTTGGCCCAGTCTTGGCAAAAACGCAGGCCAAGGCTGCATGGATGCCCGTTGAAGCCCAGGGTCGTGGCTGTCAGGATGCCCTCATCCCAGTCATGGCATGCTTTGCGGGCCCGCATCAACAATAAGCAGGGACTATGCGAATGTCTGCACAGGCTATTTCCGCACGCGGCCAGGAAGCCGAACTGTTCAATGACCTGATACTAAGCCAGGTACGCAACCGCGTGGGTTACCTCACGCTGAACCGTCCCGCCGGGGTCAACGCGTTGACCTTGAGCATGGTGCGCGAATTGCACCGGTGTCTGACCGAGTGGGCTGACGATCCCGAAGTGCTTGCAGTGGTATTACGCGGAGCGGGTGAAAAAGGCTTCTGCGCCGGCGGCGATGTCCGGGCCCTTTGTGATAGCCACAAACGCCACGACACCGTGCATAAGAACTTCTTCAGGGAGGAGTACCAGCTTGACCTGCTGCTGCACCTTTACCGCAAGCCGGTAGTGGCCTTGATGGACGGCTTCACCCTTGGCGGTGGCATGGGCCTGGCGCAGGCGGCGGAGCTACGCGTGGTCACCGAACGCAGTTGGCTGGGCATGCCTGAAACGGCTATCGGGTTTTTCCCGGATGTGGGCGCGACTTATTTTCTTTCCCGGCTGCCTGGGGCTATCGGTCTCTACCTGGGAATCACCGGCGCGCGGCTGCAGGCCGCCGACGCCCTGTATTGCGGCTTGGCGGACTGGTACGTGGAACACGACCGCCTGGCCCAGTTCGAGGAGCGACTGGACCGCACCGACTGGTCACCCATGCCGCTCAAGGACATTCAGAACATCCTTGCCAAACTGGGTGCCCAGGTGCTGCCCGAGCCGCCCCTGGACCGACTGCGGCCGGCCATCGATCATTTTTTCAACCAACCGGAGGTATCCAGCACTATTGAGCAGCTACGTCAGGTGAACGTGGCCGACAGCCGCGACTGGGCGTTGCGCACCGCCGATGAAATGGCTTCGCGTTCGCCCTTGGCGATGGCGGTCACCCGCGAAATCATCCTGTTCGGTCGGCAGTTGAATCTGGAGCGCTGCTTCCAGATGGAACTGCACCTGGCCAACCAATGGTTCGAGCGTGGCGACCTGCTTGAAGGGGTACGCGCCATGCTGGTAGACAAGGACAAACGGCCGCGGTGGAAACCTGCCCCCGGCCCACGACAATTACAAGAACTGTTCGAAGGCCTCTAGCCTCGTCGCCTCCGGCGCTGAGGTCTTCAAAGGAGTGGACGATGCAAGACCTCGAGCTGAGCGAAGAGCAGGTAATGTTCCGGGACATGGCGCGGCAGTTTGCCCAAGGGCAGATCGCGCCTCATGCCCAGGCCTGGGAACAGGCCGGCTGGATCGACGACAGCGTGGTGGCCCAGATGGGCGAGCTGGGCCTGCTCGGCATGGTGGTGCCCGAGCAATGGGGCGGCAGCTACCTGGACTACGTCGCCTACGCGCTGGCCGTCGAAGAGATCTCCGCCGCCGACGCCGCCGTGGGCGCCATGATGAGCGTGCACAATTCGGTGGGTTGCGGCCCGATCCTCAAGTTCGGCACTTCGGCCCAGCAGGATGCCTGGCTGCCTCGCCTGGCCAGCGGCCAGGCCATCGGCTGTTTCTGCCTGACCGAGCCCCATGCCGGTTCCGAAGCCCATAACCTGCGCACTCGCGCCGAACGCCAGGGTGATGAGTGGGTACTCAACGGTGCCAAGCAGTTCGTCACCAACGGGCGCAGGGCCGAACTGGCCATCGTCTTCGCCGTCACCGACCCGCTGCTGGGCAAGAAAGGCCTTTCCGCCTTCCTGGTACCCACATCCACGCCCGGTTTTGTGGTGGATCGCAGCGAACACAAGCTGGGTATCCGCGCCTCCGACACTTGCGCCATTACCCTGAGCGATTGCCGGGTGCCAGTGGCGAACCTGCTGGGCGAGCAAGGCAAGGGCCTGAGCATCGCTTTGTCGAACCTGGAAGGCGGAAGAATCGGCATCGCCGCCCAGGCAGTGGGCGTAGCTCGGGCCGCCCTGGAAGCCGCGCTGGATTATGCCCGTGAACGGGTGCAATTCGGCCAGCCTATCGCCGAGCACCAGAGCGTGGCCAACCTGCTGGCGGACATGCACACCCGGGTCAATGCCGCGCGGCTGCTCGTACTGCATGCGGCCCGCCTGCGCAGCGCCGGCCTGCCCTGCCTGTCCGAAGCCTCCCAGGCCAAGCTGTTCGCCTCGGAGATGGCCGAGTGGGTCTGCTCCAAGGCCATACAGGTACACGGCGGATACGGTTACCTGGAAGACTACCCGGTAGAGAAATACTACCGCGATGCTCGCATTACACAGATCTACGAGGGCTCCAGCGAGATCCAGCGCATGCTGATTGCCAGGGAGCTGGTGCGTAACGGGCTCTGAGCGGTCCTCTGCCGCCCCGGAGGGGGCGGCAGACCTGAGCCAGGCGCTCACTTGAGGCACAGCAAGCGGTAGACACCCTCCTGGACTTCGATGCCATGGGTGTCATGGGCGAACGCAGGAAACGCCCGGTCGAAGGCTTGCAGGGCCATCAGGTATTCAAGGAAGGGCCCGTCCAGCGCTCCCAGGTTCTCCCCGGGCATGATCAGAGGAATGCCAGGCGGATAGGGCACGATCCCGGTGGCCGCCGTACGGCCTGCTGCCTCTTCCAGCGTCAGCAACTCCACTTCATTGCGCACAAGCTTCTCGTAGGCCTCCACGGGGCTATGCTCGGCCCGGGGCAGTTGGCTGAAGGCCCTGGCCATGGCGGCGGTAGTGCCGAAGCCGGTCATGGCCGTGAAGATCTCCTCGCACAAATCCCGCAAACCCATGCTGCGGTAGCGCTCGGCGCTCTGGACGAATTCTGGCAGGCAGCTCTCCAGGGCCATGTTCTGGTCGAAATCCTTCTTGAAGTCGAGCAGAGCATTGACCAGCGTGCCCCATTTGCCCTTCGTGATACCGATGGAAAACAGGAACAGCAAGGTAAAGTCCGTGGTTTTTTCCACCACTATGCCCTGCTGGCTCAAGTAGGCGGTCAGGACATACGCCGGTATCCCGAACGCTTCCAAGGTCCCCGCCTCGCTCATGCCCGGCGTCAGCACTGAGACCTTGATCGGGTCCAGCATGCAATAGCCATCTTCAAGATCTCCGAAGCCGTGCCAGGCCTCGTTGGGTCGCAACACCCAATGTCGGGGGTCGCTCTTGAGCTGGGCAGGCTCGGCCGCGTAGAAGGGCACGGGGCCGCCCTCTGTCTCCACCTGCTCGGGCTGCCAGCAGGTGAAGAACCATTCCCCCCGGCTGGCGAAATCAGCATGCATCCGGCTGATCACCTGACGGAACGCGATCGCCTCCTCGATGGATTCGTTGGTGAGAATCTGACCGCTTGGCGCCTCCATCATGGCCGCGCTCACATCACAGGAGGCCAGCACCGCATAGTTGGGCGAGGTGGACGCATGCATCATGAAGGATTCGTTGAAGCGCCCATGACTGATGGCATTGCGACCATCGCGAACATGGATCATCGACGCCTGGGACAACGCTGCGAGCAGTTTGTGGGTGGACTGGGTAGCGAATACCGTAGGCCGGCTCTCGTCCGCGGGGTCCGGCTCGCCATGCATGGCGAAGCGCTCCCGGTACAGCGGGTTGAAGCGCGCGTAGCCGTACCAGGCTTCGTCGAAATGCAGTCGGTCTACGCTGCGGCCGAGCAGGTCCTCGACCCGGGCGACGTTGTAGCACAGCCCGTCGTAGGTTGAATTGGTGATGATGGCGTGCACCGGAGTCGGGTCCAGCCCTTCGCATACCAGCGGGTTGTTGGCGATGGAGGCCTTGACCGCCTCCGGCGTCAGCGCCGCGGCGGGAATGGGCCCGATGATGCCGTAGCGGTTGCGGATGGGCAGCAGGTAGGTAGGGATCGCCCCGGACAGGGTCATCGCATGCTCGGCCGACTTGTGGCAGTTACGATCGCACAAAGCGACCTGGTCCCGGGTCACGCTGGCCATGAGGATCACCCGGTTGGACATGGACGACCCGTTGGTCACGTAATAGGTGCGGTGGGCCCCGAACACCTTGGCCGCGTAACGCTCCCCCTGCCCGATCGGCCCACTGTGGTCCAGCAGCGAACCGAGCTCGCCGACGGAAATCGACAGGTCCGAGCGCAGCAGGTTTTCCCCGAAGTATTCGTAGAAAGCGCGCCCGGCCGTGCTCTTGAGGAACGCCGTGCCGCCGGCGTGACCCGGGGTATGCCAGGAGTATTCGTATTCACGGGAGAAGCGCAGCAACGCGCTGAACATCGGCGGCAGCACCGCTTGTCGATAGTGCTCGATGGCTGCCAGTATGCGCCCACTCAAAAAGGCGCTGGTGTCTTCGGGCAACCAGATGAAATCATCAGCGTGTTGCATCACGATCAGCGGAATGTTGGTCGCGGTGCTGCGATCGCTGATCAGGAAAACCGGCACGCGGGTGTTGCGCTCCCTCAGGTCCTTGAGCAGTTCGATGCAGCGTTGGTTGCCTTCGCTGTCGTCGATGCCCCAGTTCAGCAGCAGGCACTGGATGGCCGGGTCCGTGCGGATGATCGCGCGGGCATCTTCCAGTACCTCGGACAGCAAGACACTGATACTGCGCTCCTCCACGCCTGCGATCAGCTGATTCAACGCCCGGCCGAACACGGTGCGCTTGTCCGGCGCGCTGCTGACCAGCAGGGCCAGCATCCCCAACTTGTGTTTGCTTTCGTACATGGAAGCTCCTTAGATCCTGGGGACACTATGGGTATGGCGCGAAGGCATGCCTGCTTCCAACATGACGATGCCTGAGCCCAGCATGTTCACGGCCGTCAAGAGCGTAAGCTGCACCACGCCCATCTTCTTGGTGGTAGTCATGGCGACTCCCCTGCAAAGGAATTGTCCGGGTCAGCTTAGTTGTCGCTGGTGAAAAGGGCAGGATGAGGGGTGATTTGTCGCAGTGGCTTTGGGTAGGACTCATCGACAGGCCTGGCACCGCTCGCTTCGCGGGTTCCTACAACCCTTGCGTGATCGCAGCCTGGCAGTCGAGCAAGGCCACCTTGTGCGCCGCTTCCTGAGCACGGATGCGGGCCGCGGGGCCCACCAGACTCAGTCCATACACTCCCTGGGCCGTGGCGAGTGCTACCGCCATGGCCCCTACTCCAGGCATGTGCTCCTCATAATCACAGGAAAAACCCTGAGCGCGGACGTCCTCGAGTTCTTCGAGCAACTGCGCCAGGGTCCGGGTATTGGGGGTGAGCTGACGCATCTTGCCTTCCAGTAACTCGCGCACGCTGCGCTCGGGCATCTGCGCCAGGATGACCTTGCCGCAGGAGGTGGCATAAATGCTCAACAGGCTGTTGACACCAGGTGCCACCCGCAGCTCCTGACTCGAGACCACACAGTGCAGGATCATGAGTTCCAAGCCGCTGGCATGGGCCAGCACGGCCGTCTCCCCGGTGCGCTGAGACAAGGCCTCAAGGTGCGGGCGGGCCCGGGCCGTCAGGTCGAAATGGCTGCGCGTGGCCAGGCGCATCAACGCCGGGCCCAGGCGAACCCCCGCGCCGGCACCGATCTCCACCAGCTGTTCCACGGCCAAAGCGTCGACCAGTCGTTGCACCGTCGAGCGAGGCAGCTCGATTCGCTTGGCGATGGCGCCAAGGCTCAGGCCCTGAGGCTCGGCTTCCAGACAGCGCAGAATCGCCGCTGCGCGGGAAATTACCTGGATACCGCCGCGCTCTGCGTCGGAAAGACTCATCGCTATTTGCTCCCTGTATTGCTGAACGGTACACTGTACCGAAATTTGATGCTACCTGCCGGTTTCTTTGCAAAGCCGGTTCATTTGTAAAGGACGTTCCGTGACTGCAAGCCCCACCCTCCAGCCCCGACTCGCCCTGGGCCTGGTGGGCGTTCTGATCGCCGCCCTGACCTCGGGCATCAACGACCGTGTCACCGATATCGCCCTGGCGGACCTGCTCGGAGCCTACGGCCTCGGTCATGACGAAGGAAGCTGGTTCACGTCGCTGTATGCCGCCGCCGAGGTGTGCGCCATGCTCCTGGCGCCCTGGTTCGCGGTGACATTCTCCCTGCGCCGCTTCGCCGTGACAGCCACCTTGGCTTTCGGCTTGCTGGGGATGCTTGTGCCCCTGGCCCCGAACCTGTCCAGCTTGTTACTGCTGCGGGTGCTCCAGGGTGTGGCGGGCGGCGCCCTGCCACCCCTGCTGATGACCGCGGCCCTGCGTTTTCTCCCTTGGCACATCAAACTGTATGGCCTCTCCGCCTATGCGCTGACCGCCACCTTCGGGCCAAACCTGGCGCTGCCTCTGGCGGCGCTGTGGAGCGAGAACGCTGACTGGCGTTTACTGATGTGGCAGATCGTCCCGTCCTGTCTGGTCGGTGGCGCGCTCATCGCCTATGGCCTGCCGCAAGACCCGCTGCGCCTGGAGCGCTGGCGCCAGTTCGACTGGCGTGGCGCCCTGCTGGGCGTCGCTGGCTTGGGTTCGCTGGTCATTGGCCTGACCCAGGGCGAACGCCTGGACTGGTTCGCCTCTCCGCTGGTGGCCGGCCTGCTGCTGAGCGCCGCGGTGTGCTTGCCGCTGTTCGTGCTCAATGAGTGGTTTCACCCTTTGCCTTTGTTCAAGCTGCAGTTGCTCGCCCGGCGCAATTTCGCGTTCGGCATCGCCACGCTGATGCTGTTCATGTTCCTCGGCCTGGCCGGTAGCGCCCTCCCTTCGGCCTACCTGGCCACGGTCCAGGGTTATCGACCGCTGCAAACCATGCCCCTGGCAATGACCGTCGCGCTTCCCCAACTGGTGGTCGCCCCGCTGGTAGCTTTCGTCATCAATCGCAACTGGGTCGACGCCCGCTACGTCATTGCCCTGGGTCTGGCCCTGCTGACCAGCGCAACCGTGTTGGCCTCACAGGTCACCGGTGTCTGGATCCGCGACGATTTCTACGCCCTGCAGTTGCTGCATACCTTCGGCCAACCCATGGTGGTCGTGCCCCTGCTGATGCTCGCCACCGGTGTGATCCATCCACTGGAGGGGCCCTTCGCTTCCGCCATGGTGAACAGCCTGCGCGGGCTGGCCTCGGTGCTGGCCGGCGTGGCACTGGAGAACTTCGTCACCCATCGGGAGCACATGCATTCCAATCACCTGCTTGACCAGGTGGCCCTGCGCGCGCCCCAGTTACCCCAGGCGGACCTGGCCGGATTGGCCGAACGCGTACGCCAGCAAGCTTTCACCTTAACCTTCGCCGATGCCTGGCTCGCCCTGGTCGCCATTGCCCTCGGGCTGGCGCTGATCCTTTGGCTGCTGCCCGTGCGCGCCTATCCACCGCAACCCCCGGTAACGCCATGAAACATAGAACCGCCCTGCTCCTCGCTTTTCTGGCCATCGTAGCCTGTGTCGCCTACGCTGGCTGGCGCCTGACTGCCACCGGTGACCTAGAACGCACTGACGACGCCTACATCCGTGCCGACTCGGTGCTGGTGGCGCCGCGCCTGGCTGGGCAGATCGTCGAAGTGGCCGTGCAGGACAACCAGAAAGTCAAGGCAGGCCAGCTCCTGGCCCGGCTGGACGACAGCGAGTTCCTCGCCGCCCAGGCCGCGGCCCAGGCCAAGGTCGCCGGAGCGCTGGCCGAGCTGAAAAACCTGGAAGCGGGCATCCAGCGCCAGGCGGCTATCATTACTCAAGCCGGCGCTACCCTGCGTGCGACCGAGGCGTCTTTGAAATACGCCCAGGCCAATGCCCAGCGTTACCTGAACCTGTCCAATAGCGGCGCGGGAACTCAACAGGAGCGTCAGCGCTCGGAGGCTGAGCTGCTCGGGGCCCAAGCCGCCCGGGAGCGCGACGCTGCCGCCCAGGTCGCGGCTGCGCGTAGCCTGGACGTGCTCAAGGCGCAGCGTGAAATGGCCCAGGCGACCCTGGACAGCGCCCGTGCCGAGCTGCGTCAGGCCGACCTGAACCTCTCCTGGACGCGCATAGTCGCGCCCCAGGACGGCATGATCGGCCAGCGTTCGGCCCGTGTCGGCGCCTACGTGGCGCTGGGCACACCGCTGATGGCGGTGGTACCTGTGGATGATCTCTACGTCGTCGCCAACTTCCGGGAAACCCAGCTGGCCCGCATGACCGCCGACCAGCCGGTGAGCATCCGGGTAGACAGCCATCCGGATGTGCCCTTCCATGGCCATCTGGAAAGCCTGGCACCAGCCACCGGGCTGAGCTTCTCTGCTATCGCCCCGGACAATGCCACCGGCAATTTCACCAAGGTGGTGCAGCGTATCCCTGTCAAGATTCGTTTCGATGATAACCAGGACGCTCTACAGCATCTGCGGGTGGGCATGTCGGTGGTGGTGGATGTGGATGTCAGCGGAGGTGGCCAATGAGCCGCCGCATCCCGGCTCTCCTGCTATTGGCCGCCATGCTGGCGGGCTGCAGCGTCGGGCCAGACTTTCAGCCACCGCAACCCGAGTTGCCCGAGCAGTGGGAAGCTGGTACCAGCCCGGGTACGCTGGACAGCCAATGGTGGCAGCGCCTGGGCGATCCGCAACTGGCGAGCCTGGTAGAGCGCGCCGCCGGCGCCAACCTGGATGCCCGGATCGCCGCCAATCGCCTGGAGCAGAGCCGTCTGCTACTGGCTATCAGCAGCGGGGATCAGCTTCCATCCCTGGCGGCCACTGGAAGTTATGCCCGCGAGCGCAACAGTGGCGAAGGCCTGAGCGACCCTTCCGGGCGCGAAGGCAAGGCACCGTTCGAAATGTGGAGCCTGGCCGCCGATGCCAGTTGGGAATTGGACCTTTGGGGCCGGGTACGCCGTGAGGTAGAGGCTGCCGACGCACAGGTGCAGATCAGCCGCGCCGAGCGCGATGGCCTGTTGCTCAGCCTCGCCGCTGAGACTGCCAGCGACTATCTGCAACTGCGTGGGGTACAGGCGCAACTGGCGGTAACCCGCCAAAACCTGGAGATCGCGCGGCAAAGCCAGCAGTTGACCCAGGCGCGCTTCGACAATGGGGTGACCACTCAACTGGATGTGGCCAACGCCGCCGCCCAGGTGGCCACGGTAAGCGCTCGCCTGCCCGTGCTCGAAGCCGAGCAGGCCCGTCTGATCAATGCCTTGAGCGCGCTGCTTGGCCTGGCGCCCAGGGCCTTGCGCGAGGAGCTTATCGCTGCGCGGCCGCTGCCTCGAGCCGAGGACGAGGCCCCGTTGGGTCTACCGTCGGAGCTGGCGCGCCGCCGCCCGGACATCCTGCGCAGCGAGGCGGCCCTGCACCGCTCCACCGCGGCGGTCGGGGTAGCCCAGGCCGACTTCTATCCTCGGGTGACCCTTGGCGCCCGCTTCGGTGCCGAGGCGCTGGAAGGTAGCCAGCTGGACAGCTGGGGCGCCCGCGACTGGTCCTACGGCCCGAGCCTGTACCTGCCCTTGTTCCAAGGCGGTCGCCTGAGCGGAACCCTGGCCCTGCGCGAGCACCAGCAGCAAGCGGCCGCCCTGGACTATAGGCGTACCGTGCTCAATGCCTGGCATGAGGTCGATGACGCACTGAGCGACTACGCCGCCGAACAGCGCCATCAGCAGGCCCTGGCCGAAGCGGTGCACCAGAACGACCTGGCCCTGGCGGCCGCGCGCCAGCGTTATCGTGAAGGCGCCATCGATTTCCTCAACGTGCTCAACGTGCAGCGCGCCCTGCTGGATACCCAAAGCGCCCATGTCTCTAGCGCAACCCAGAGTGCCCTTGACCGAGTGCGCCTGTATAAAGCGCTTGGTGGCGGCTGGCCAACGCCAGGTCCTGTGTAGAAGAGCCAGCGCAGCGGCGGGCGGACCGTCCGTCGCCGCCCTGGCACCTACAGCGCAGCCGCGACACCAATGAAAGGTAATCCCCACCTTCGGAGATTTACCCATGAACATGAACAAGATTGCTGGCCTGGTCTTCGCCAGCCTGCTGGGCGTGGCCTCGGTGGGCGCCGTCGCGGCGGAATCGACCACCACCACCCCGCCTTCGAGCGGTAACACCACCAACCCCTCCACTACCGGTGGTGGCAACGGCCACGATGCCGCTGGCATGGGCCAAAGCACCCCCGGCACCCCGGGAACAGGCACCGGCGGCATGAGCAATGGCACAGGCGGTGGCGCGGATGGTGGCGGCGCGGGTGACGGCGGCGGCTCCAGTGGCGGTGGCAGCGGCGCGGGCGGCTCCGGCGGTGGCTCCGGCGGTGGCGGCTCGGGAGGCTAACCCTTGGCCGCAGGTCACTCAGCCGGCTCGCTGCCTCGTGCAGCCGCCGGCTTTCGTTTGCCTACCCTTCACTCAGGGCGCCAGCCCCCGCCCAGCGCCACGATCAGGTTGACGCTGGCCACCAGCCGATTCTGCAGTAGGTCCAGCACGTTGCGCTCATTGCTCAGCGCGGTGGCCTGGACATTGACCACATCCAGGTAACCGATCAGGCCGGCCCGGTATTGATTGGTGGTCAGACGCAACGATTCCCGCGCCGCGGCCAGCGCCTCATCCCTGAGCAGCGCTTCATCCTCATACACCTTCAGTTGGCTGAGGTAGTCCTCCACCTCGCGCATGCCATCGAGAACCGTTTGCCGATACTGGGCCACGGTCTGGTCATAGGCCGCTTCGGTGCGCTGCACCTCGGCCGAGCGTTGTCCGCCATCGAACAGGGTCAAGGCCAGTTGCGGCCCCACCGACCAGTAGCGGTTCGGCAGGCTGAGCCAGCGCGCTGAGGTGCTCGAACTGTAGCCACCGCTGAGGCTCAGGGTGAAATCCGGGTAATAGGCAGCCTTGGCCACGCCGATCTGGGCGTTGGCGGCGATCACGGTACGCTCCGCCGCGGCGATGTCCGGGCGCCGCTCCAGCCAATGGGAAGGCACCTGCACCGGCACGGCCGGCAGCGCCGGTACGTCGGCAGCTTCCGCCAGGCTGAAATCCGCCGGCGGTACCCCTACCAGTACGGCAATGGCGTTCTCCAGCTGAGCGCGCTGCCACTGAAGGTCGACCAGCTCGGCCTCGGTGGTCTTTAGCTGGGTGCGCGCCTGGGCAATGGCATCGCTGCCTGCCACGCCGGCCCGGTATTGATTCTCCGTCAGGGTCAGCGAGCGGCGATAGGTGTCGACCGTGGCCTGCAACAGTCGCTTCTGCGCATCGAGCACCCGCAGCTGTAAGTAATTCTGCACCAACTGGGACTGCAGGCTCAGGCGCATGGCGGCCAGGTCCGCCTGGCTTGCCCCAGCGTTGGCGGTATCGGCTTCCAACCCACGGCGCAGCTTGCCCCAGAGGTCGGCTTCCCAGCTCACGCCAAGTTGGGCGTTATAGGTATCGCGAATGCCGCTGCTGGCATTGCTCAGGCTCGAGCCGCTGCTGCCACTGCCCTGGGCGGCCCGGGTCTTGCCCACGTTGAGGCCCAGGCTGGGGAAGAAGGCGCCCCGGGCGCTTCGCACCAAAGCCTGGGCCTGGCGGTACTGGGCTTCGTATTGGGCTACCGTCTGGTTACCGGCATCGAGGCGGGCGACCAGCGCATCGAGCTGGGCGTCCCGGTACAGCGCCCACCACTGCCCGCGCTCGAGCTCATCGGCGGGCGCTGCCTGACGCCATCCCTCGGCCTGCTTGAATTGCACCGGGGTGGCCACGGCCGGGCGCTGGTAGTCGGGGCCCACCGCGCAACCGGCCAGCCAGCCAGCGCAGCAGGCCAGCAGCAAGGGCTTTAAAGCCAGGCGGGAAACGCGATACAGGGGCGGCAGGGTCATAGGGAGGTTTCCAAGGCGGCATCGGTACGCACGCCGCGCCAGCGGTTATAGCGATGGCGCAGGCGGTCCAGGGCGAGGTACACCACAGGGGTGGTATAGAGGGTCAGAATCTGGCTCAACAGCAATCCGCCGATGATCGCTAGCCCCAGGGGCCGGCGCATCTCGGCGCCATCTCCCGTGCCAAGCAACAAGGGCAGCGCGCCCAGCACCGCGGCCAGGGTCGTCATCAGAATGGGGCGCAGGCGCAGCAGGCATGCCTGACGGATCGACTCCAGTGGTGGCAGGGCCCGCTCTCGCTCCAACTGCAGGGCCAGGTCGATCATCAGGATGGCATTTTTCTTGACCACCCCGATCAACAGGAACAGCCCAAGCAGCGATATCAGGCTGAACTCCCCCCCGGTCAGGTAAATCGCCAACAACGCCCCCACGCCTGCCGAGGGCAGTGTAGAGAGAATGGTCAGCGGATGGATGTAGCTTTCATAAAGAATCCCCAGGATCAGATAGACGCCCACCAGCGCGCCCAGGATCATCCACGGCTGGCTCTTCTGGGCATCCATGAAGGCGTTGGCGTTGCCACCGGCCTTGACGATCAACGCATCGGGGATGCCCAGGCCCGCCAGGCCACGCTCGATGGCGGCGGTGGCCCGGTCCAAGGGCACGCCCGGCGCCAGGTCGAAGGAAATGGCCTCGGAGGCGAACTGGCCATCGTGGCTGACGGTATCGTCGGCCAGGCTGTTCTCGTAGCGTGCAATGCTGGCCAGCGGGATTCGCTTGCCGGAGGAGGTGATCACCTGGACCTGGTCCAGGGTGATCGGGTCCTGGGCATAGCGAGGGTCCACCTCCATGACCACCTGGTACTGGTTGAGGGTGTCGTAGATGGTGGAAATCTGCCGCTGGCTGTAGGCGTTGTTCAGTACGGTCATCACGGTATCCATATCCACCCCCAGGCGCTTGGCCTGGTCGCGATCCACCACCAGGGTGACCTGCGCGGTGCCGGCGCCATCCCGGGCATCGATGGCGGCCAGTTCGGGCAGGCCACGGAACAGGGCGACCACCTTGGGGAACCAGGTCCGCAAGGTAGCCAGATCGCCGCTCTGGATCACGTACTGATACTGGGAGCTGGCGTTGTCCCGGGCGCCGCCGAATTGCAGGTCCTGGTCCGCGAACAGCATCAGGCGGCCGCCAGGGATTTTCGGCACGCTGCGACGTAGCCGCTCGATCACCTGCTGGGCCGACACCTTGCGCTCGGCCAGGGGCTTGAGCCGCACCAGGATGGTCGCGTTGTTGGTGCCGTTGTTGCCGCCCAGGGTTGCTGCCACGCTGGCCACCGCCGGGTCGGCCAGGATGGCGTCGCGGAACTGATGCATCTTGGGCTGCATGACGGTGAAGGACAGCCCATCGTCGCCTCGGATGTAGCCCATCAGTTGGCCGGTATCCTGTTGCGGCATGAAGGTCTTGGGCACCACAACGTAGAGCGCCACGTTGAGCACGATGGTCGCCAGCAGCGACAGGAGCGTCAGTACCGGGTGGCGTAGCACCCAGCCGAGGGTGCGGTCGTATCCGGCCATCAACCGCTGATTGGCCGCCTCGCTCCAACGCTCCAGGCGGTTGGGCTGGCCGGGCTGCCGGGCCTTGAGCCACCGCGAGCACAGCATGGGAGTGAGCGTGAGCGAAACCAGCAGGGACACCAGCACCGCGGCCGCGAGCGTGATGGAAAACTCCCGGAACAGGTTCTGAATAATTCCGCCCATGAACAGGATCGACAGGAAAACGGTTACCAATGACAGGTTCATGGCCAGGAGGGTGAAGCCTACTTCGCGGGCGCCCCGGTAGGCAGCCTCGACCGGCGCCACGCCATCGTCGATATGCCGGGCGATGTTTTCCAGTACCACGATCGCATCGTCCACCACCAGGCCGGTGGCGAGAATCAGCGCCATGAGCGACAGGTTGTTCAGGGAAAAGCCATACAGGTACATCACCGCGAAGGTACCGATCAGCGACACCGGCACCGCCAGGGTAGGAATCAGCGCCGCCCGGGCATTGGCCAAGAACAGGAACACCACCAGCACCACCAGCACTACCGCGACCAGAAGGGTCTGCTCGGCCTCGTGCAGCGTAGCCTTGATCACCGTGGTGCGGTCCATGGCCACGTCCAGTGCCACGTTGGCCGGCAGCAGCGAGCGCAAGGCCGGCAGATGCCCCTTGATGGCTTCCACCGTCTCGATGATGTTGGCTCCGGCCTGCCGATTGATCACCAGCAGCACGGCGTCCTGGCGGTTATAGAATCCGCTGTTGTAACGGTCCTCCACGGCGTCGCTGACCTTGGCCACATCGCCCAGGCGCAGGATGGCCCCATCCTGCTGACGGATGATCAGTGGTCGATAGTCCTTGGCCTGCTCCAGCTGGTCATTGGCCTGGACCTGCCAGGCATGCTGGGCGTCCTCGACGAAGCCCTTGGGTTGGCGCACATTGGCGCCATCGATGGCGCTGCGCACGTCATCCAGGGCGATACCGTACTGGTTCAGCCGGGCCGGCTCCAGCTCGATGCGCACCGCCGGCAGCGAGCTGCCGCCGATCTGCACCTCCCCCACCCCGCTGACCTGGGCCAGGGTCGGAGAGAGAATGGTCGAAGCCAGGTCATACAGGCGTCCTTTATCCAGGTAGGGCGAGGTCAGCGCCAGCACCATGACCGGCGCCTGGGACGGGTTGATCTTCCTGTAGGTAGGCATGCTTTTCATGCCGCTGGGCAACAGGTTGCGGGAGGCGTTGATGGCCGCCTGCACTTCCCTGGCCGCGCCGTTGATGTCCCGCCCCTGCTCGAACTGCAGAATCACTCGTGTCGAGCCCTGGCTGGAACGGCTGTTCATGCTGGTCACCCCGGCGATGGCGCCGAAGGCGCGCTCCAGTGGCGTGGCGACCGACGAGGCCATGACTTCCGGGCTGGCCCCGGCCAGGTTGGCACTGACCACGATCACCGGAAAGTCCATCTGCGGCAACGGGGCCACCGCCAACTGGCCGAAGCTGATCCCGCCCAGGAGCATGATCGCCAGGCTCAACAGCATGGTCGCTACCGGTCGCCGGATGAACGGGCCTGAGAGGTTCATGCTTGTACCCGGGCCGGTGCTTGGCGGGCGAAGCGGCGGCTCACACGGTCGAACCACAGGTAGATGACCGGGGTAGTGAACAGAGTCAGCAACTGGCTGACCAACAGGCCGCCTACCATCACTAGCCCCAGGGGCTGGCGCAGCTCGGCGCCAGAGCCGCTGGCGAACATCAATGGCAAGGCGCCGAAGAGCGCGGCCAGGGTGGTCATCAGGATCGGACGGAAGCGCAGCAAGGCGGCTTCGTAGATAGCGGCTTCGGGCGCCAGGCCTCGGCCTCGCTCGGCTTCAAGGGCAAAGTCGATCATCATGATGGCGTTCTTCTTGACGATCCCGATGAGCAGGATGATCCCGATGATGGCGATCATGCCCAGGTCCTTGCCGCTGAGCAGCAATGCAAGCAGCGCCCCCACCGCTGCCGAAGGCAGGGTCGAGAGAATGGTGATGGGGTGGATGTAGCTCTCATACAGCACGCCAAGCACGATATACATGGTAACCACGGCCGCCAGCACCAGCAGCAGGGTACTTGACAAAGAGGCCTGAAAAGCCGCCGCCGCGCCCTGGAACGACGTCTGCACGCCCAGCGGCATGCCGATGTCCTGCTGCACCTGCTCGATCACCTTTACCGCCTCGCCGAGCGCTACGCCTTCGCCGAGGTTGAAGGACAGGGTGACGGCCGGGAACTGGCCCAGGTGCGAAATGGCCAGCTGGGCCTGGCGTTGCTCGATCCGCGCCAGGCTGGACAGACGTACCTGGGTAGCCGCGGTGATCGCAGTGTCATCGGTGCTGCCGTTGGCCGCCGACCCGGTACCGCTGCTCAGCGAGGTACCGCTGTCGCTGCTGGTCGAGCCGGCGGCGCTGACCTTCACATACAACTGCTCCAGCGCCTGGGGGCCGATGCGCCCGCCGTCCGCGGACTGCAACACCACCCGGTACTGGTTGGCCTGGGTATAGATGGTCGAAATCTGCCGCTGGCCGAAAGCGTCATAGAGCGCGTTGGTGATATCTGTAACCTTCACCCCCAGGCGCATGGCCGCATCGCGGTCGATATCCAGGTACACCTGCAGGCCTTTGTCCTGAAGGTCACTGGCCACGTCGCGCAACTCCGGGCGCTGGCGCAGGGCATCGACCAGCCTGCCGGACCATTCTGCCAGCAGTTCCCCGTCTGGCGAGGCCAGGCTGAACTGGTACTGGGTACGGCTGACCCTGTCCTCGATGGTCAGGTCCTGGACCGGCTGCATGAACAAACGCACCCCTACCAGATGATCCACCTGGGGTTGCAGGCGGTCGATCACCTCGGCGGCGCTCAGGTCACGTTGCCCGTGGGGCTTGAGGTTGATCAGCAAGCGGCCGCTGTTGAGGGTGGCATTGTCGCCATCCACGCCAATGTACGATGACAGGCTTTCCACGGCGGGGTCGCGCAGGATGATCTCGGCCAGCGCCTGCTGGCGTTCACTCATGGCCTGGAAGGACACCGCCTGGGGTGCCTCGGACACCGCCTGGATGAAGCCGGTGTCTTGCACGGGGAAGAAGCCCTTGGGCACCAACAGGTACATCACCACTGTCAACGCCAGGGTCGCCACCGCCACCAGCAGGGTCAGCGGCTGGTGACGCAGCACCCAGCCCAGCCCTGTTGAATAGCGCGCCACCAGCCAGTCCAGCCAGGCGCCGCTGGCGCGGTAGAAGCGAGACTGCTCGGTTTCGGCCGGCTCGCGCTTGAGCATCCGGGCGCACATCATGGGCGTCAGGGTCAGGGACACCACCAGGGAAATCAGGATGGCCACTGCCAGGGTAATGGCGAATTCCCGGAACAGACGGCCGACCACATCTCCCATGAACAGCAGCGGAATGAGCACCGCGATCAGGGAGAAGGTCAGCGAAATGAGGGTGAAGCCGATTTGCCGGGCGCCCTGGATGGCCGCCTGGAATGGCGTCTGACCTTCTTCTATATGGCGGGCGATGTTCTCCAGCATCACGATGGCGTCGTCGACCACGAACCCCGTGGCGATGGTCAGCGCCATGAGCGTTAGGTTGTTGACCGAAAAGCCGGCCAGGTACATGACGCCGAAGGTACCGATCAGCGACAGCGGAACAGTGATGGAAGGAATCAGGGTCGCGCTCAGCCGCCGCAAGAACAGGAAGGTGACCATCACCACCAGGGCAATGGCGAAGAGCAACTCCTTCTGCACATCGCGCACCGAGGCCCGGATGGTCTGGGTGCGATCGCTCAGGATGGTCACGTCCAGCCCGGCTGGCATGCTGGCGGTCAGGCCAGGCAGCACGGCCTTGACCCTGTCCACCACCTCGATCACGTTGGCGCCCGGCTGGCGCTGGACATTGAGCAGCACAGCCTGGCTTCGGTTGGCCCAGGCAGCCAGGCGCTCGTTCTCGGCACCGTCGACGATCTCGGCCACATCGCGCAGGCGCAGGGGCGCGCCATTCTTGTAGGTAAGAATAAGGTTGGCGTATTCCTCAGGGGAGCGTAGCTGGTCGTTGGCATCGAGCATCGACACCCGGGTGGGGCCATCGAAGTTGCCCTTGGGCTGGTTGACGTTGGAGGCGCCGATCAGGCTGCGCACGTCCGCCAGGTTCAGGCCCGCCGCTGCCAATGCCTGGGGGTTGACCTTGATGCGCACCGCATGGCGCTGGCCGCCGGCGATGCTGACCATGCCGACGCCGCCGATCTGCGCGATCTTCTGGGCCATCCGGGTGTCCACCAGGTCGTTCACCTTGGGCAGGGGCAGGGTCTTGGAACTGATGGCGATGGTCAGCACCGGCGTATCGGCCGGGTTCACCTTGTTGTACACCGGGGGCGCGGGCAAGTCGTTGGGCAACAGGTTGTTGGCCGCGTTGATGGCGGCCTGCACTTCCTGTTCGGCCACGTCCATGTCCAGGGCCAGGCTGAACCTCAAGGTAATCACCGAGGCGCCGCCGGAGCTGGTGGAGGTCATCTGGGCCAGGCCGGGCATCTGGCCGAACTGACGTTCCAGGGGCGCGGTCACGGCGCTGGTCATCACCTGCGGGCTTGCTCCGGGGTAAAGAGTCATCACCCTTATGGTGGGGTAGTCCACCTGGGGCAATGCCGAGACGGGCATCAGCCGCCAGCCGATGAGGCCGGCCAGCACGATCGCCAGCATGCTTAGGGTGGTGGCGACCGGGCGAAGGATGAACAGCCGCGACAGGTTCATGCGCCAGCCTTGGCGCCAGGCGCGACTTCGCTGGCCGGGGTGCCTTGCAGTTGCTCGCCGGCGCCGGACGGCAAGGCGCGGTTGTCCTTGACCACTTCCACCTCACCACCATCGCGCAGGCGATCGGTGCCCTCGAGCACGATGCGATCGCCCTGGGCGAGCCCGCTTTCGATAACCGTGCGCTGCCCGTCGCTGGGGCCCACCTTCACCTGCCGCACCCGAACCTTGCTCGCGCCTTCGAGCACATAGACGAAGGTGCCCTCGGCGCCGAACTGGATCGCCGGGGCGGGGGCCAGCACGGCTTGGCGGAGCGTATCCACCAGCAGGCGCACGTTGACGAACTGGTTGGGGAACAGACGCTCATCCCGGTTCTCGAAGCGCGCCTTGAACTTCAGCGTACCGGTGGCCGTGTCGATCTGGTTGTCGGGACTGGCGAGTACGCCCTGCGCCACCTGCTCGCGGTCGGCGCGGTCCCAGGCTTCGACCACCAGGCTGCGTCCCTGGCGATACTGGGCCAGCACAGGGTCGATCTGGGTTTCCGGCAGGGTGAAGGCCACGCTGATCGGTTGGGTCTGGGTCACCACCGCTACCGCCGTGGTGTCATTGGCGGACAGCAGGTTGCCCGCGTCGAGCTGGCGCAGGCCGACCCGACCGGAAATGGGGGCGCGGATATCGGTGAACTGCAGATTCAGACGCGCGTCTTCAACGGCCGCGGTGTTGGTCTTGACGGTCGCCTGGTACTGGGCGACCAGGGCTTCCTGAGTGTCGAGGGTCTGCCGGGCGATGGAATCCTGGGCGAAGAGCTCACGATAGCGCTTCAGATCGACCTGGGCGTTCCTGAGCTGGGCCTGGTTTTCGCCCAAGGTCCCCTGGGCCTGCTCCAGGGCGATGCGGTAGCTGCGCGGGTCGATCTGCGCCAGCAGATCACCGGCCTTGACGGCCTGGCCCTCGCGGAAACTCACCTTGACCAGCTCGCCGGCCACCCGGGGGCGAACGTTGACCGTGTTCAATGCGGTCACCGTACCCAGGGCCTTCAGGTAAACCGGGAAATCCCCCAGCACTACCTCCTCCACCCGCACCGGAGTGGGCCCGCCAGCATCGCCCCAACCCGGGCGCATGGGGTTGGCGCCCGGCCGGCGCGCATGGCTCTGCCCGTTGGCCGCTGCCGGCTCGCCGGTAGCGCCCTTGTTGGCGCCGCGGTGCGTCCAGTACCAGGCCGCAGCGCCAATGGCGACCAGGAGTACGACAGCGATTGCCCCACGACTAAACAGTGGGGAACGGGATTTATGCGAACGATCGACCATGGCGCGGCTCAGCTTTCCTTCGGGAGGCTGAACGATAAGCACTGCGGCGCCATTCGCAAAGCGCATTTACCGGTCTTTTACGTATTGGCAACAGGGTGTTACCAAACCGACACACTTCAGATGACACCGAGGGAAGGGCGCACCACGACCGCGGCGCGCCGGAGGAAAAGCTTACTTCAATACCGCCAGAGCCGCGTCGTAGTTGGGCTCCTGACCGATTTCCGACACCAGTTCGCTGTGCAGGACCTTGTTCTGCTCGTCCAGCACCACCACGGCGCGGGCGGTCAGCCCCTTGAGCGGGCCCTCGGCAATGGCCACCCCATAGGCTTCGATGAACTCGCGGCCGCGCAATGTGGACAGGTTGACTACGTTCTCCAAGCCCTCGGCGCCGCAGAAGCGGCTCTGGGCGAAGGGCAAGTCCGCCGAGATGCATAGCACCACCGTATCGCTGAGCTTGCTGGCCTCAGCATTGAACTTGCGCACGGAGGTGGCACAGGTAGGGGTATCCACGCTGGGGAAGATGTTCAGTACCTTGCGCTTGCCGGCGAAGCTCTCAAGGGACTTGTCGCTCAGGTCACCGCCAACCAGGGAGAAAGCGGGCGCGGTGTTGCCTGGCTGCGGAAGCTGGCCGTCGATGCGGACCGGGTTGCCTTTGAGGGTCACTTGAGCCATGGAGCGATTCCTTCTATCGGTTTAACAGAAGTCGCGAGTTAAGCACGAATCGCTAGGCGGAACCATGTGCCATGCGTATCAAAATCCATGGCGTGCGACTATACCGAGCCAGCCTTGATGGCCGGGCTCAGCAAAGACGAACCGGCTTCCATTGATAAGGTCTATGAGATGATCGCTACAAGCGATTGGACGGTAAGCGGTATCGGTCTTAACGTGCCTGAGGTCCACAGACGGTCTGGCGCGGGCCTGACCGTGACATCGTGGCTGGGCATCTTTCCGGCTTGTCAGGGAGTACCTTACGGGCAGCCTGTCAAGCCAGCGCAACCGAAACATCATTCATGAGGCCTCAATGGCGCAGCGGCATCTGACCGACGGTTTTGCGAGACGGGTCGACTATCTGCGGATGTCAGTGACCGACCGCTGCGATTTCCGCTGCGTGTACTGCATGGCCGAAGACATGACCTTCCTGCCGCGCCAGCGCATCCTCACCCTCGAAGAGCTGCATGAGATGGCGCGGGCCTTCGTGGCTCTGGGCACGCGCAAGATCCGCCTTACGGGAGGCGAGCCGCTGGTACGCGCGGGGGTGGTCGACCTTTGCGCACGAATCGCCGCCCTCCCCGGCCTCGAAGAACTGTGCATGACCACCAACGGTTCGCAGCTGGCGCGCCTGGCCGCCCCCTTGCGCGAAGCCGGCCTCGCCCGCCTCAATATCAGCCTGGACAGCCTGAACCCGGAGCGTTTCCGGCAGCTCACCCGCACTGGCGACCTGGCCCAGGTGGTCGCCGGTATAGACGCGGCGAACGCGGCGGGCTTCACCCATACGAAGCTCAACTGCGTGGTGATGAAAGGGCGCAACGATGACGAAATCAACGACCTGGTCGCCTTCGCCATCGACCGCGGGCTGGATATCAGCTTCATCGAGGAAATGCCCCTGGGCGTGATCACCGAGCACAGCCGGGCCGAAGCCTTTTTTTCCAGCGAGCAGGTGCGCGAGCGCATCGCCGAACGCTACACCCTGGTGCCTGCAACGGACACCACCCATGGCCCATCCCGCTATTGGCGCCTGGCCCAGGCCCCGGATATCCGGATCGGCTTCATCTCGCCACACAGCCACAACTTCTGTGCCACCTGCAACCGTGTCCGCCTCACCGTGGAAGGCCGTCTGCTACTCTGCCTGGGCAACGAACACTCGGTCGACCTGAAGGCCATGCTCCGTGCCCATCCCGGCCAGCCGGAGCGTTTGGAACGCGCCATCATCGAGGCCATGGCGATCAAGCCGGCACGGCATGATTTCAGGCTGGATGACCAGGTACAGGTAGTGCGCTTCATGAACATGACCGGCGGCTGAGCCCCGCAGAGCGCTGCCCGGCAAGCGCAACGGAATACCTTTCCCCCGCGCCATGCATTAAAATAGTGGCCCTCGAGGCCAAGGCCTCGCCCGTTACGCCAGCTTTTCCGGCGGCCACCCAGGTACTCATCGATGGAACATCGTGAAGCGCTCATCGCGCTGCGCAGCTTTCTCTCCACCCAGATTCTCGGCCAGGACAAACTCATCGACCGGTTGTTGATCGTGCTCCTGGCTGACGGCCACATGCTGGTGGAAGGCGCGCCCGGGTTGGCCAAGACCAAGGCGATCAAGGAGCTGGCCGAGGGCGTCGAGGCGCAGTTCCATCGCATCCAGTTCACTCCCGACCTGCTTCCGGCGGACATCACCGGCACGGAAATCTACCGACCCGAAACCGGCAGCTTCGTGTTCCAGCAAGGGCCGATCTTCCACAACCTGGTGCTGGCAGATGAAATCAACCGGGCTCCGGCCAAGGTACAGTCGGCGCTGCTGGAGGCCATGGCGGAGCGGCAGGTGAGCGTGGGCCGCAGTACGTATGACCTGTCCCCGCTGTTCCTGGTGATGGCTACCCAGAACCCCATCGAGCAGGAAGGCACCTACCCTTTGCCCGAAGCGCAGCTCGATCGTTTCCTGATGCACGTGAAGATTGGCTTCCCGGACGCTTCGGTGGAGCGCAAGATCCTCCAGCAGGCCCGTGGCGAGGCGCTTCACGGCGAAGCCAAGCCGGAACGCCGGGTGAGCCAGCAGGCGATCTTCGCAGCACGCAAGGAGATACTCGGCTTGTACATGGCCGATGCCGTGGAGGAATACCTGGTCCAGCTGGTGATGGCCACGCGCGCGCCGGCCAAATATGACGCCGAGCTGGCCGAATGGCTGGCCTACGGCGCCAGCCCGCGCGGCTCGATATCCCTGGACCGCTGCGCCCGGGCCCATGCCTGGCTGGCCGGGCGCGACTTCGTCAGCCCCGAGGACATCCAGGCCATGATCTTCGACGTGCTGCGTCATCGCATCATCCTGTCCTTCGAGGCCGAGGCCGCGGGGGTCGACCAGGATCGGGTCATCCAGCGCATCCTCGACGTCGTGGCCGTGGCCTAGGGTCAGCCCCATGAAGAGCCTTGCCCGGGCCGCGCCCACCATCGCCGTAAGCCTGGCCGAACTGATCGAAATGCGTCACCGGGTGCGCGAGGTCCAGCTGTTTTCGCGCCCTGGCCAGCGCAGCCCGCTGATCGGCCTGCACCACTCCAAGCTGCGCGGCCGCGGGGTGGATTTCGATCAGGTGCGGGTCTACCAGGCCGGGGACGATGTACGCAACATCGACTGGCGCGTCACCGCGCGCACCCAGGAGCCTCACACCAAACTGTTCCATGAAGAGCGTGAGCGGCCGATCTTCATTCTGGTAGAGCAGAGCCGGCAGTTGTTCTTCGGCTCGGCCCGAGCTTTCAAGTCCACCCTGGCCGCGCAGATTGCCGCCCTGTTCGGCTGGGCGACCCTGGAGCATAACGACCGGGTAGGCGGGCTGGTGTTCGGAGACCTGGATCACTACGAAATCAAGCCACGGCGCAGCAAGCAAAGCCTGTTGCAACTGCTCAACCGCCTGGTTCGAGTCAATGCCGCGCTCACCACCGATGCCCGCCCCGCTTCGGACCCCTTGGGCAGCGCGTTGCGCCGGGCCCGGGAAGTGCTGCGCCCTGGCAGCCTAGCCATCGTGATCTGCGATGAACGAGCGCTGAGCGACGCGGCCGAGCAGCAGTTGAGCCTGCTGTCACGACACTGCGACCTGGTGCTGTTGCCGATCAGCGATCCCATGGACCACGCCTTGCCAGCCGCCGGCTTGTTGCGCTTCGGTCTGGGCAGCGCGCAGCTGGAAGTGGACACCAATGACGCTGAGCTGCTGCGCGTCTACAAGGCCTCGGCACAACGCCGACGCGGCCGCTGGCAGCGGCTGGCGCAGAAGCTTGGCGTTCTGGTGCTGCCGCTCAGCACCCAGGCCGACCCGGTCGATCAATTGCGTGAATACACCAGTAGCCGCCCACGCCCGGGTGCCTGGGCCGGGACTGCCCCATGACCCCCCTGGACCGCCTGCATCCCTTGATCGAGCCGGCGCCGGTGCCCTTCTGGCCCCCAGCGCCCGGTTGGTGGCTGCTCGCGGTCGCGTTGCTGTTGACCCTGGCCGCCGCCCTGCGTTGGTACCGTCGCCCCGCCCCGGCAGTGGATGAGCCCGCCCAGCCGGCCCCCCTCAACGACCCGGGCATCGACCCGGTGCGCCTGGAAGCCTTGGCCGAGCTGGCGCTGATGCCGCGTCCCTATGACGGCGCCCCAGCCGGTGCCTGGCTGGCCCAGCTCAACGCCCTGCTCAAACGCATCTGCCGCAACCACTACCCCAACGCCAACAGCCATACCCTCAACGGTCGGACCTGGCTGGCGTTCCTGGACAATCGCTGCCCGGCAGCAGGCCTTACACGCTGGATGATCCTGGTGGAGGGGGTCTACCGGCCCGAATGCAGGCTCGATGACAAGGCGATCCAGGGTCTCTACCAGGCCGTGGATACTTGGATTCGCAAGCATGCTTGAGTTCGCCTGGCCGCTGATCTTCCTGCTGCTGCCACTGCCCTGGGTGCTACGGCGAGCCTTGCCGCCAGCGGAAACCGGCGAGCAGGTGCTGCAGGTCGGTTTCCTTGACGAACTGGCCGCTCTCAGCCAGGGCCGCGTCAGCCGTGGCCTGCCCGGCTGGCGTCAGCAACTGCCCTACGCGCTGGTGTGGTTCTGCCTGGTGTTCGCGTGCGCCCGCCCTCAGTGGCTGGGGCCACCGTTGCCCATGCCGGCCACGGGACGCGACCTGATGGTGGCAGTGGATGTTTCCGGCTCCATGGATTACCCCGACATGCAATGGCATGGGGAAAGCGTAAGCCGCCTGAGCCTGGTCAAGCATCTTCTTGGCGATTTCCTTGAAGCACGCCAAGGGGACCGGGTGGGCTTGATTCTCTTCGGCACCCAGGCTTACCTGCAAGCACCGCTCACCTTCGACCGGCGCACGGTACGCACCTGGCTCGACGAAGCCCAGGTGGGCATCGCCGGCCAGACTACCGCCGTCGGTGACGCCATCGGGCTGGCGATCAAGCGCCTGCGGGCCCGGCCGGCTGACAGCCGCGTGCTGGTGCTGGTCACCGACGGGGCAAACAACGGCGGGCACATTTTGCCCCCGACCCCCGCCCCCCCCGCCGCCGCCGCGCAGGGGCGCATCCCTGCCCTCGGCCTCGGCGCGGGCCCCACCGCAGCGGCGGGCGGGCCCCCCCCCGGGGGCCACCCCCCGGGAGAATTGAGCCGCGGGGGGCCCGGGCGGGCGGCCGGCCGGGGGGGGGGGGGGCCCCCGGGGGGGGAAAAAACGGGGGGCC
Organism: Pseudomonas massiliensis; assembly: GCF_000826105.1. Lineage (GTDB taxonomy): Bacteria > Pseudomonadota > Gammaproteobacteria > Pseudomonadales > Pseudomonadaceae > Aquipseudomonas > Aquipseudomonas massiliensis. Next base: position 73,463 of record NZ_CCYK01000006.1, read on the forward strand.
ATTTTCCCCCCCGCCCCCCCGCCCGCCTGGCCGCCGCCGAGCAGGTGCGCATCCATGCCATCGGCATCGGCGCGGACCCGACGGCAGCGGCGGCTGGCCCGCCGCTGGGCGTCAGCCCGCGGAATGATCTGGACGAAGCCGCGTTGCAGGCGATCGCCAGCGCTACGGGCGGCGAGTATTTCCGCGCTCGCGACGGACGCGAACTCGATGCCATCGGCCAGGCCCTTGACCGACTGGAGCCGGTCAACCAGCAGCCCACCCGAGTACGACCTATCCAGGAACTGTATCACTGGCCCCTGGCAGCGGCCGTGCTGGCTACCGCCGCCTTGATGATCCAACGGCTGCTCCCCCTCGCCCGACGCCTGCCCTGGGTCGCGCCCCTGTTGCCCGCCTTGGCCGCCCTTCGCGCTCGCCTGGATCGGCTGAGGCGCCGCCCATGATCGACGCCTTGCTTGCATGCTTGCCGCACTGGTCACGGCCAGGCTGGTTCTTTGCCTGGCCGCTGCTTGCCTGGCTGTGCTGGGGCCTGTGGCTGCGCAGACGCCGCAGCGGGCGCTGGCAGGCGCTATTGCCGCGGGCTTTTCACGGCACGCTTTTGCGCGGCAGCCAGGCTCGGGCTCAGCACTGGCCGCGGGTACTGCTCGCCATGGCGGCCGTGTTGGCAGGGCTGGCCCTCGCGGGGCCGGGCTGGCAGCGGGACCAGCCACTGAGCCAGCGCCCTGACGATCCCTTGGTGATCCTGCTTGCGCTGACGCCCGACATGCTCGCCCGGGACGTCTCGCCAGACCGCCTGAGCCAGGCGCGACGCAAGATACTGGATGTGCTGCAGCGTCGCGCCGAGGCGCAGACGGCCATCGTCGTCTATGCCGGCAGTGCGCATACCCTGGTGCCGCTGTCCGATGATCAGGCCACCAGCGCCAACCTGCTCGAGGCCTTGAAGCCTTCCCTCATGCCTGAACCCGGGCAGCGCGCCGACCTGGCCGTGCGCCAGGGCCTGGACCTGCTGGCCCAGGCCGGCCAGGGGCCGGGCCGCCTGCTGTTGATCGCTTCCAGCCTGAACGACGAGGAGCGTGCCGGCATCGATCATTGGCTGGGCCGACGGGCGCCGCCTCTGCTCATACTGGGTGTCGGCACCCCGGAAGGTGCCGTGGTGCCGCAGGAAAACGGTGAACTGCTCAAGGACCCCCGTGGTGGTATCGCCCTCGCCCGCCTCGACGTGGATGCCTTGACGGCCACCGCGGCCAGTGCCCATGGCCGCTATGAGACAGCGCGGATCGACAGCCATGACCTGCACGCCCTGGGCATGCTCGATGGCGGTCACAGTTCGTTCGGTGCCGACGCGGCACTGGCAAGCCCATCGGACCGTTGGGCCGACCAGGGGTATTGGCTGCTCTTGCCCTTGCTGGGGCTCGCCGCTCTGGCCGGACGACGTGGCTGGCTGCTGTGCCTACCCCTCTGGCTGGCCTTGGGCGCAGCGCCTTCGCCGGTCTATGCCTTCAGCCTGGCCGACTTCTGGTTGCGTCCGGACCAGCAGGGCCAGCGTCTGCTCACTCGAGCGCCAGACGAAGCGGCCGCGCGGTTCAGCGACCCTCGCTGGCAGGGCGTGGCCCTCTATCGGGCCCAACAATACGCCGAGGCGGCCAAGCGCTTCGCCCAGGGCGACAGCGCAGCCGACCATTACAACCGTGGCAACGCACTGGCGCTGTCCGGGAAGCTGGAAAGCGCGCTCGATGCTTACGAGCAGGCACTGGAACGCGACCCCGCCCTGTCCATCGCCCGTGACAACCAGGCCCTGGTCAGGTCCATGCTGCAAGCGCGGCAGGCGTCGGTACCTGGTACACCGCCCTCCGCCCCTTCGGCGCCAGCGAAAGAACCACCGGCTGCCTCTAGCTCTCCCAGTGGGCCGTCACCGGGTCCGGGCGTTCCATCGGCGGCCATGCCGTCAGCTCACCCAGCCACGACGACCACGGACAGCCCAGCCTCGACTGCTACCTCCCCAGCGCCCAGTGCCACCGTCGATGGCAATAAAGACGACCACCTTGGCAACCACACTGGCGCTCTAGAGGCGAGCGCATCCCAGAACAACGGCCCGGTGCTGGAGCGCTACCCGGAAGACGAAGCCCGGCAATCGCTGGAGCAATGGCTGCGACAGATACCGGACGATCCGTCAGAATTGCTCCGGCGCAAATTCTGGTATGAACAGCGACAACGGCAGGAACAATAGTGATGAGTCGGCTCTACGCCTTTCTTCTAAGCGTGCTAGCGCTGGCGCTGCCGCTCCCGGCAGTGGCTGCGGTACTGGTCGCCAGCGTGGACCGCGCTCGCCTGGCGGTGGGCGAATCCTTCGAGCTAAGCCTTGAAACCGGTGACGTGACCCTGTTCGGCCGGCCGGACACCGCGCCCCTGGAAGCGGACTTTCACGTTGGCGATGTTCGCCAGGTAAACCGACCAGCCAGCATTGCCGACGACCGGGCTGCCAGTACCCGCTGGATCGTTTCCCTGGTCGCGCTTGGCAGTGGGACCCTGACCATTCCGGCGCTGCAGGTCGGCGAGCTGCGCAGCCAGCCTATCGTGGTGCAGGTGTTGGACGCCCCGGCGGCCACCTCAGCCAGTGCTGCTCCGGTATTCATCGAGGCCAGCCTGGACCAGGAGCAGGTGTATGTGCAGGCCCAGGCGGTTCTGACCCTGCGTGTCTATCACAGCGTGGCCCTGTACGATGACAGCCTGTTCGCCCCGCCTGAACTCAGTGACGCCCGGGTAGAGCCGCTGGGCCCACGGCGCACCTACGAGAAGGTAATCAATGGGGTGCGCCATGGGGTCATCGAAACCCGCTATGCCCTTTATCCGCAACGCAGTGGGGAGCTTGTCCTGCCCGCGTTGATGTTCACTGCCACCACGGTGGCCAGCGATGACAATGGGCGTCCTCGCCCTGGCACTCAGGTGCGGGTCGCTTCGGCGAGCCTGAGCCTGAAGGTGTTGCCCAAGCCCGGCCTTTACCCGGCCGACGCGGCCTGGCTGCCGGCCCGCAGCCTGAGCCTGAGCGAAACCTGGAACCCTGCTCCGGAGACGGCCTCGGTGGGGCAATCCCTGACGCGCACCCTGACGCTCGAGGCCGACGGGCTCTCCAGCGCGCAGCTTCCACCGCTGCCCGATGGCGCCGTGGATGCAATGCGTCGCTACCCCGACCAGCCGCGGCTGGACGACCAGCACACCGAGCGCGGACTGGTGGGAAGCCGACAGGAGCGCGAGGCCCTGGTGCCCAGCCGGCCTGGCCGCAGCGAGCTGCCTGCCGTGGACATCGTCTGGTGGAATACCCGGGAAGATCATCTGGAGCATACCAGCCTCCCCGCCCGTGCGTTCGAAGTCCAGCCGGCGGCCGAGCCAGCCAGCGTTACTTCGCTGCCGGGGCGCGCCCTGCCGGGCCCGTTGTGGCCGTGGCAACTGGCAACCGCGCTATTGTCGCTCACCACGCTGCTCGGCTTCGGCCTGTGGTGGCGGGCCCGCTCCCGGCCGGCGGTGGCTCGGCTTGCAGCCGCCGGCCCCAGCGCTCGCGGCCTGCTCGACGACCTCAAGCGAGCCTGCCTGAACAATGATCCGCAGTCGTCGCGCCAGGCGCTGGATGCCTGGGCGCGTCAACAGTCCGAGACCCTGGCGCAGATGGCCGTGCGCCATCCGCCGCTGTCCGATGCGCTTGATGGCCTCAACGGCGCGCTCTACAGCGAAGCCGGGCGCTACTGGCAAGGCCGGCGCCTGTGGCAGGCCGTCAGTAGCCTACCCAATGGTGGCCGCCCCGCAGGGGCCGAGGAAAGCCTGCCGCCGCTCTACCCCAAATAGTTTCTCGAGGCCCGCCAATGCGCTTGCTGCACACTTCCGACTGGCACCTGGGGCAGAGCCTCCATGGCCAGGACCGCGACTATGAACACCAGGCCTTTCTGCGCTGGCTACTGGCTCGCATCCAGGCGCTGGTACCAGACGCCCTGCTGATCGCCGGCGACATCTTCGATACCGTGAACCCGCCGCTCAAGGCCCAGGAGCGGCTCTACGACTTCATCGTCAGCGCCCACGAGGCCCTGCCCTCCCTGACCATCGTGATGATCGCCGGCAATCATGATTCTGGCTCGCGCATCGAATTGCCCGCCCCGCTCATGCGTCGCCTGCGCACCCACGCCCTGGGACGCGTGCTCTGGCTGGACGATGGCCAGCTCGATTGCGAACGGTTGCTCATCCCCTTGCCAGGTGCCAATGGCGCTATCGCCGGCTGGTGCCTGGCGCTGCCCTTCCTGCGCCCGGCGGAGGTCACCGGGCCTCATCTGGGTGAGAACTACCTGAGCGGCATCGCCCTGGTGCACCGGCGCCTTATCGCCGCGGCCAATGCACGCCGCGCCCCCGGCCAGCCGCTGATTGCGATCAGCCATGCACACATGGCTGGCGGCGCGGTTTCCCTGGACTCCGAGCGCAGCCTGGTCATTGGCCACGCCGAAGCGCTGCCGGCCAACCTGTTCGACGACAGCGTGAATTACGTTGCCCTGGGGCACCTGCACAAGCCGCAGCAGGTCAACGGCGAGCAGCGACTGCGCTACAGTGGTTCGCCCATTCCATTGTCTTTCTCAGAAGTGGACTACCCCCATCAGGTGCTGCAGGTGGATTTCGTCGGCGACCGCCTGGAGCAGGTACAGCCGCACCGGGTTCCACGGGCGGTGGACCTGCTACGGGTCGGCCCGGCCCCGCTCGATGAAGTACTGGCGCGGCTGGCCGCGCTACCCCAGCCTGACCTGCTCGCCGAGGTGGTGCAACATCCCTGGCTGGAAGTGCGGGTAACCCTGAATGAACCCCAGCCCGAACTGCGCGCCCGGGTAGAGGCGGCGTTGAATGGCAAGGCCGCGCGCCTGGTGCGCATCGCGGTCGAGTACCAGGGCCGGAGCGCTGGCGGTTCCGAAGGCCCCCTGGAGCAGTTGGAACAGCTCAGCCCGGAGCAGGTATTCAGCCGCGCCTGGGAAGAGCAATACGCAAGCCAGGTGGATGACGCCACCCTGGCAGACTTCCTGACTTTGCTGCAGGAAGAGCAGACGGAGCACCAGCCTTGAAGATTCTTGCCATTCGACTGCGGAATCTGGCTTCCCTGGCCGGGCCCGTAGTTCTTGATTTCACCACCGAACCCCTGGCCAGCGCCGGTCTGTTCGCGATCACTGGCCCCACCGGCGCGGGCAAGAGCACCCTGCTGGATGCCCTCTGCCTGGCGTTGTTCGGCGCGGTGCCCCGGCTCGGGGCCACTGCCCGGGACGCCAAGGTACCCGACGCCGACGGCGAAATTGCCATCTGGGATGCGCGCAACCTGCTGCGCCGCGGGGCCGGCGCAGGCTTTGCCGAAGTGGACTTCCTTGGGGTGGACGGGGTGCGCTACCGGGCCCGTTGGGAAGCCAACCGCGCCCGGGACAAGGCTGGAGCCAAGCTGCAGCCGAGCCGGCAAAGCCTGTTGGACCTCGACAGCGACCGCCTGCTGGCGACCCAGAAGAACGAGTACCGACCACTGCTGGAAGCGCGCCTGGGGCTGAATTTCGAGCAGTTCACCCGCGCCGTGCTGTTGGCCCAGAGCGAGTTCAGCGCTTTCCTCAAGGCCAATGACAACGAGCGCAGTGAACTGCTGGAGAAGCTTACCGACACCGCGCTCTACAGCCGCCTTGGCCGCCGTGCCTACGACAAGGCACGGAGTGCGCGCCAGCAATTGGAAAACCTGCAGGCTCAGAATGGCGCGATCCAAGCCCTGGATGAACACAGTCGCCGGGACCTGGACGAGCGCCTCGTCATGGCCCGGACAACCCTGAGCGGCTGTCAGGAAGAGCGGCGAATGCTTCAGGTCCAGCGACAGCACCAGTTGGAGACCGAGCTGTTGCTGGCGCAGGCCCATGCCGCCACCGAGGCCGTGGCTCAAGCCCAGCATCAATGGCAACAGCAGGAGGGGGAGCGTCAAACGCTCGCGCTGCTGCAGGCTCTGGCGCCCCAAAGAGCCGTGCTCGAGCAAAGCCGTCGCTTGGGTGTACATCACCAGAAACTGGCCGAGGCGCGCAACGAGGCCCTGACAGCCAGGGCTGCCGCCGAGCAGGCCAGTGAAGCCGAGCAGGGAAAGGCCGCCGAAGCCACGGCTCGCTTGCAGCGGGCGACCGAGGCTCAGGCCGAGGCCGCGCCCGCCTTGCGCCAGGCCCAGGACCTGCAAGCCACCCTGCAGCTATTGGAACAGGAGCTTGCGCCGCGCCAGACGCAATGGGCCCAGGTGGAGCGGGATTTCGAGGCCGGGCGCACGGCGCTGACCGCGCTAGAACAGGCACAGGCCAAGGGAGATACGGTGCTGCATGCGGTACAGGCGCGCCTGGAGGCAAGCGCCGGGCTGGCCCGCCTGGCCAGTGCCTGGACCGCCTACCAGCCGCGGCTGCGCCAGGCCGTGGAGGCAGCCCAGCGGGTCAGCGAACTCCAGGCCAAAGCCTCGCCGCTGAAGCAGGACGCGGAACGGGCGAGCCAGGTCCAGGCTGACCTCCAGGCTCGCTTGCACGAACTGGCGGCCCGGCTCGGCGGCACCGAGGACCTGGGCGAGCGACTCAAGCTATTGACCGATCTGCTACGCGACGACCGCGACGGCCTGCATGCCCTGACCTCGCTGGATGAGCATTGGCGCCGCTGTGCCCAGGCGCAAGAGCGGCTGGCGGACCTGGCGGCGCAACAGCAGGATTTGACCAGGAAGCGCCAGACTTGCATCGAGCAAGGCCAGGCTGCCAAGGCGGAACACGAAAGAGCCAGCCAGGCCCTGGACGTGACCACGCAGGTACTGGAGCGGCAGCATCTGGCACGGCTTCGCGCCGGTCTCCTGCCGGGCGCACCCTGCCCAGTGTGCGGCAGCGAGGATCACCCCGGCGAGACGGCAACCAGCGCCGAAGTCGCGCTGCAGACGCTGGAAGCACAGGACCTGGCCGAAATCGAAACGGCCCAGGCGCGGGTCAATGCGCTTGCCGAACAGCTGGCCGAGCTGCGTGCCGAGGTGCGCGGCCTCAACGACCGGCTGAAAGCCTTGCATGAGCAGCAACAGCGCGAGCAGGCTCAACTGACCGCCGCGCTGGATGCCTTGGGAACGCTTGCGCGCCAGGACGAACTGCTGGCGATACCCGAGCCCCGGCGCCAGGCCTGGCTCAACGACGCCGTAGCCCGGTTGCGCGAACAGATTTCCCGCGATGAAGAGCAACTCCAAGCGTTGCTCGCCGCCCAGGCCGACGCAACGCAGCTGCAGCAACAGCTGCGCCAGGCGCAGCAGCGCAGCGACGAGGCGGCTGCACAGTGGCGTGAGCACCAGGCATCGCTCGAGCGTGAGCGGCAACGCTTCGAGGATGAGCTGGACGGGTTCGGTAGCCTGCTTCCGGCCGCTACCCTTGCGGCCCTGAGGGCAGAGCCGGTTCAAGCGCGCGAGACGCTGGAACGTACCCTGGCTGAACGCTTGAGCCTGGAAGAACAGCATCAGGCACAGAGCCTTAGTCAAAGCCAACGAGCCCAGCATATCCAGGTGGCGCAGGCCCAGCTCGTCCTGCTGGGCGAGCAGGCGCGGGAACAGCGCATCGCCGTTGACCAGGCCCAGAAGCGCCTGGAAGCGCTGCGCAAGACGCTGGCCGAGCAGCTGGCGCCTCATGCGAGCGTGACGGCCTGGCAGGCGCAGCTGGACACAGCCGTGACTCAGGCACGGGATGCCCAGGCGCAGGCCAATCAAGCGCTGCAACTGGCGCGCGACCAAGCTCTGCAAGCCCAGGCCCAGGCGCGAAGCCTCGAAGAGCAACTGACCGCCAACGAAGCCGAATACGCGGAGCTGACCCAGCGGCTGGCAAGCTGGCGCGCCGGGCATCCAACCCTGGACGATTCGACCCTGGCGCATTTACTGACATTGGGCGAAGCCGACATCGAGGCCATGCAGGCAAGGCTGGGCCAGGCCCAGCGGTCGCTGGAACAGGCTCAGGCTGTGCTTGCCGAGCGCCAGGCGCGCGTCCAGGCGCATCAAGGGCAGGCGCCCACGGCCAGCCGGCCCGCCGAAGACTTGGCCGCGGCACTCGTTGAAATCGAAAGCACCTGCCAGTTGCAGGAGCAACAATGCGCCGAGTTGCGTGCCGCGCAATTGGAAGACGATCAGCGCCGACAGGCCCGGGATGCGCTCGCCGCGCAGCTTGCCCACGCCCAGGCTGAACATACGCGCTGGGCGCGCCTATCGGCCCTGATCGGTTCGGCCGAAGGTGATCGGCTACGCAAGATCGCCCAGGCCTACAACCTTGACTTGCTTGTCCGCCACGCCAACGCGCAGCTGCTGCAACTGGCCCGTCGCTACCGGCTCAAGCGTGGCGGCAGTGCACTCGGGCTACTCGTGGTAGATACCGAAATGGGGGATGAAGTGCGTTCGGTCCATTCCCTGAGTGGCGGCGAAACCTTCCTGGTTTCCCTGGCACTGGCGCTGGGCCTGGCCTCCATGGCATCGAGCAGCTTGAAGATCGAATCCTTGTTCATCGACGAGGGCTTCGGCAGTCTGGACCCCGAATCACTGCAATTGGCCATGGACGCCCTCGATAACCTGCAAGCCCAAGGTCGCAAGGTGGCGGTCATTTCCCACGTGCAGGAAATGCACGAGCGCATCCCGGTGCAGATTCAGGTGCAGCGTCAGGGTAATGGCTTGAGCGAGGTACGGGTGGTGCCCTGAACGGCGGCTGCCACTCAGGCGCCCGCCGCTCGGCTCGCGATCAGGGCAGCGTTGCAGCGTCGCTGACGCCTGCAGGGCCCCCCCGGGGTTTACTGAGCGTCGCCGACCTTGTGACTGAGGGCAGCGTAGAAATGGGCGCTTTTGCGCAAGTACTGCTGGGTATAGCTCTGGGTGGACGCTCCGTTCTTGTCGGCTTGGCCGCTGGCGCCGGCTGGCAAGGCGACCGAAGCGGAGATAGCGGATGCGGCGATAACAGAGAAAAGATTGAAGTTCATGATGGCGTTCCTCCGGGAAGTAAGTGACTGTGAAGCCAACTTACTCCCCGAAGCGGGCCCGCTGAAATTCATTGGGCCATTAGCGGTTATTACCGGGATTGATGCGAAGCCCCAATGAATTTCACGTCCGAAGGCGCATCGATGGCGTAACGCTGCACGGTAGCCAACAATTGCCCCGTACGGACGTCTCGGGCCACCACCACGATTTCATTGCTTTTCTGGTTGGCGATCAGCACGAAACGGCCGGTCGGATCGAGGCTGAACTCCCGCGGGTGGTCCCCTTCCACTGACCGCCGCTGGATGGGCTTTAGCCCACCGGCCTGGTCCACGGCATAAACCACCAGCTCGTTGACACTGCCGCGGTTGCTGACATAGAGGAACTTGCCATCCGCTGACAAGTGAAGGCCGGCCCCCGCACCGATCGCGGGGGTCACCCCGGGAGCCAGGTCTTGCAACTGCGTGCGCACCAGGTTGCCGGCCTGCCAACTGAAGCTTGCTACCTGAGCGGGCATCTCCAGGGTGAGCCAGGCACGTTCGCCACTGCGGTCGAACAGCAGGTGGCGCGGACCACTGCCAGGCGGCAAGGTAACAGCCGCTGGGCTGGCGGGGCTCAGGGGCACCTTGGCGTCAGGCTGGTAGCGATAGATGAAAACCTTGTCGGCGCCCAGATCGTTGGCGTAGACAAAACCCTGGTTGCTGACGACCGAATGCACATGCCCACTGGCCTGGCGCTCGGCGTTCACCTTGCTGGGAGCGTGGCTGAGCTGCTGGACCACCTCGCCCAGCCGCCCGTCTCGCTCCACGGGTAGCACCGCCAGGCTGCCGCCGGGGTTCGGCTGTACCGCATAGTTGGAAACGAAGAGAAAACGCTCGTCCGCGCTGAGGCTGGAGTGGGTCGGCTCCTCCCCACGGGTCTCGACCTGGTTGATCAAGGTCAGTTCATGGGTGGCCGGGTCAATACGGTAGCTGCTGACCCGGCCTATCGTGTCTTTCTGCCCGGGTCCATTTTCATTGACCACGTACAGTCGGTCCTGAGCCTTGTTGAGTGTCAGCCAGGACGGGTTGTCTGCCTTTACCACCTGCGCGGGTGCCCTGGCTATCTGGCCACTGTCACTGTCGAAGGTCAGGCGGTAAAGGCCTTGGCTCGCGCCTTGGGTATAGGTTCCAACCAGGAGGTCATAGGAGCTGGCCTGGGCCAGTGGGGCGCCCAGGGCGGCGCCGGCAAGGGTAAGCGACATCAGTACTCGCAGCATGAATTAATCCTCTCGTGAAGACCGTACACGCGCGCAAAAGTTGAAGCCCAGACGGCTAGCGAATCTTATTCTTGGTCATCATCTTCGTCGGCGGAAAAGGCACTGAGCAAGCGCAGCCGGTGTTCGACACCTGCCGCGGCAATCTTCCAGCAGTCCTGTTCACCGTCGAAGCTTGCGGCGGCAACCGCTTGGAGGTCGAAATGCCAGCGCCGTTCCGTTCGCCCGTCCATGCACAGCAAGCTGAGCCCGTCATCGGCCAGGCCGAATTCGAAACAGTAGAGCTCGTCGATGACGAGCATGTCAGCGCTTTCCAGCGCTTGGGCCAGGGATAGGCTCATGGAAGCTCCACAGAGGTAAAAGGCGGCATTCTACCCCCGTGGTGCCGGCGAGTTACAAAACCTTCACGCCGCCTGGGTGGAACACGGCCTCGGCCGGGACGATCCCATTGACCAGGGGCGCGCCGAAGGCATCCAGGTCGATTTCGAAGCGGTCACCGGGGCGCGCGGCGATGCCGTCAGCGAAGGATAGCGTTGCCGTGCCGAAGAAGTGCACATGCACGTCGCCTGGCCTGAGGAACTGCGCGTACTTGAAGTGGTGATATTCCAGATTCTCGAAGCTGTGGCACATATTGGCCGCGCCGCTGAGAAACTCTTTCTCCCATAGCACCTTGCCGTCCCGGTGAATGCGACTGGTCCCGGCCAGATGCTCGGGTAGCGGGCCAACGCGCAGCTCGGGGCCGAACGAGCAGGCGCGCAGCTTCGAATGGGCCAGGTAGAGGTAGTTCTTGCGCTCCATCACATGATCGGAGAACTCGTTGCCCAACGCGTAACCCAGGCGATACGGCCGGTGGTCCGGGCCGATCACGTACAGACCGGCCAATTCCGGTTCCTCGCCAGCGTCCTCGGCGAAGGGCGGAAGCGGGAAGGCAGCGCCCGGGCGTACCAAAATGCTGCCGTCACCCTTGTAGAACCATTCCGGCTGCACGCCTGCCTGGCCCGCCGGCGGCTTGCCGCCCTCCACGCCCCACTTGAACACCTTCATGCTGTCGGTGATGGCGCTGTCGTCCTGAGCTTGCTGGTGCATCTTGTCCCGGGTGGAGGCACTGCCCAGGTGAGTCAGTCCGGTACCGGTCACCAGCACGTGGGCAGTGTCAGGATGATCCAGGGGCGACAGGATACGCTGCTCTTCGAGCAGTTCCCGGTAGTCCAGCCGTTCGCCTCGACGGTAGCGGTCAACCTGGGTTGCCAGGTCACGTCCCTCGTCGATAGCCTGCAAGGCCAGCTCGCGGGTGCTGGCGACGCCCAGCAGCAACTGGACCTGTTGTTCTTCGACCAGGCCGACGTGGCGGTTGCCATCAGCGGTTTGCACTTGTACTAGACGCATGGTGAGGCTCTCTCTGGCAGGTCAGGAACGGGCGCTGGCGGCGAATTTTTCCGCGGGCAAGGCATGGCGCTTCTCCAGCACCCGGTACACGATGAACGTCAGCGCCAGGCCAAACAGCATGACGCCGGTGAGGAAATAAAGGCCGCTGGCGAGTTGGCCGGTGGCCTCTTTCAGCGCGCCCACCACGAAGGGGCCCAGGTAGCCGCCCAGGTTGCCGACCGAGTTGATCAAGGCAATGCCTGCCGCGGCGCTGGCGCCAGCGAAGAAGCGACCCGGCAATGTCCAGAACACGGCCGTGCAGGAGAACAGCGAGAACGCCACCAGGCACAGGGCCGCCAGTTGCAGGGCCGGGCCGGCCAGCCAGGCCGCGCCGAACAGGCCGGCGGCCCCGAGCACATAAAGCACGGCGAGATGGCCATAGCGATCATTGAGGCGGTCCGAGCTGCGCGGCACGATCAGCAGGCCAATGATGCCGAACACATAGGGCACCGCCGAAATGAAGCCCGTTGTCAGGTCACTGCCGCCGAACTGCTTGATCAAGGTGGGCAACCACAGGCCCAGGCCGTAGATACTCAGCGTAACCGGCAGGTAGAACAGCGCTAGCAGCAGTACCCGGAAGTCCTTGAGCGCATGCAAGGGGTTGCCGTGGCGGGTTTGTCCGAACTCGCGCAGATCCTTGTCCAGTTCGGCCGCCAGCCAGGCCTTCTCAGCGTCGCTGAGCCAGGTCACCTGCCCTGGGCCGTCCGGCAGCCAACGCAATACCGGCCAAGTCAGCAGGATCGCCGGTAAGCCGATGACGATGAACAGCCACTGCCAGCCATGCAGGCCCAGCACCCCGTCCAGCCCCAACAGGCCGCCGGAAACCGGGCCGGTGATCATCATGGCGATAGGCTGGGAAAGGATGAACAGCCCCAGGATCTTGCCGCGGTGGCGGACCGGAAACCATTGGGTAATGTAATAGAGCACGCCAGGGAAGAACCCTGCCTCGGCGGCGCCGAGCAGGAAGCGCATGACATAGAAGCTGGTCGGCCCCTGGATGAACGCCATGCCGATGGTGATGGCGCCCCACGTAAGCATGATTCGGGCGAACCAGCGACGCGCGCCGAAGCGCTCCAGCATCAGGTTGCTCGGAATTTCCAGCAGGAAGTAACCGATGAAGAACAGCCCGGCACCCATGCCATAGGCGGCATCCCCGATGCCGACGTCTGCCCCCATGTGGAGCTTGGCGAAGCCCACCGCGGAGCGGTCCACGTAGGCAATCAGGTACAGCAGGACAAGGAACGGAATCAGCTTGAAGGTGATGCGGCGTATAAGCCCGAGTTCCTGGCTCATGAGGCGGTCTCCAGGTCTGTTGTTGTTATGAACCTGTCTAGGGCGGGGCTTCGGCCGGAAGCCATGGCCAACGCCCCTCTTAGATGTCGCTGGACTATATAGTATTACTATTTGAGCAACAAGATCTTCCAATTAGCCGTGACTGCGCCTATTTTAGATGCACGCGCCATCATTAGTCTTACAATAAGAGAGCCCGCCATGTCTGATACGCCTGACAAAAAACCCACCCTGCGCTCGGCCCAATGGTTCGGGACCAACGACAAGAACGGCTTCATGTACCGCAGCTGGATGAAGAATCAGGGCATTGCCGATCACCAGTTCCATGGCAAGCCTATCATCGGCATCTGCAATACCTGGTCCGAGCTCACTCCCTGCAATGCCCACTTCCGTCAGATCGCCGAGCATGTGAAGCGCGGCGTGCTCGAGGCCGGCGGCTTTCCGGTCGAGTTTCCGGTGTTTTCCAATGGCGAGTCGAACCTGCGCCCCACCGCCATGCTCACCCGTAACCTGGCAAGCATGGACGTAGAGGAAGCCATTCGCGGCAATCCGGTCGACGGCGTGGTGCTGCTCACCGGTTGCGACAAGACCACCCCTGCCCTATTGATGGGCGCCGCCAGTTGCGACGTGCCGGCCATAGTGGTCACCGGCGGGCCTATGCTCAACGGCAAGCACAATGGCCGGGACATCGGCGCCGGCACCATCGTCTGGCAGATGCACGAAGCCTACAAGGGCGGCCTCATCGGCCTGGATGAGTTTCTTTCCGCCGAGGCCGGCATGTCCCGCTCGGCGGGTACCTGCAACACCATGGGCACCGCCTCGACCATGGCCTGCATGGCCGAGTCCCTGGGGGTTTCCCTGCCTCATAACGCCGCCATTCCCGCGGTGGACTCGCGGCGCTATGTACTGGCGCATATGTCCGGCATGCGCGCCGTGGAAATGGTCAAGGAAGACTTGCGCTTGTCGAAGGTTCTGACCCGGGAGGCTTTCGAAAACGCCATCCGCATCAATGCCGCCATTGGCGGCTCCACCAATGCGGTCATCCATCTTAAAGCCATTGCCGGACGCATGGGCGTGGATCTGGAACTGGACGATTGGACGCGTATCGGTCGAGGTACCCCCACCCTGGTGGACTTGCAGCCCTCGGGCCGCTTCCTGATGGAAGAGTTCTACTATGCCGGCGGGCTGCCCGCGGTGCTGCGCCGCCTCGGCGAGCATAATCTGCTGCCCCACCCCGACGCCCTGACCGTCAATGGCAGGTCGCTCTGGGAGAATGTGAAAGCCGCGCCTATCTATGGCCAGGATGAAGTGATCCGGGCCATCGATAATCCCTTGGTCGCTGACGGCGGCATTTGCGTGCTACGTGGAAACCTGGCTCCCAATGGCGCGGTGCTCAAGCCTTCGGCGGCCACGCCGGCGCTGATGCAACACCGTGGGCGCGCCGTGGTTTTCGAAAACTTCGAGATGTACAAGGCGCGGATCAACGACCCGGATCTGGATGTGGACGCCGATTCCATCCTGGTGATGAAGAATTGCGGGCCCAAGGGTTACCCCGGCATGGCCGAGGTGGGCAACATGGGCCTGCCCGCCAAGCTGCTGGCCAAGGGCGTGACCGACATGGTGCGCATTTCAGACGCCCGCATGAGTGGCACGGCCTATGGCACTGTGGTCTTGCATGTGGCTCCCGAAGCGGCCGCAGGCGGGCCCCTGGCGGCTGTGCGCGAGGGCGACTGGATCGAGCTCGATTGCGCCAGCGGCCGCTTGCATCTGGACATCAGCGATGAAGAGCTCGCCGCTCGGCTGGCGGACTGGCAGCCGGCGACAAGCAACCTAATCCCCGGCGGCTACCGTCAGCTCTACATCGACCATGTCATGCAGGCCGACCAAGGCTGTGACTTCGATTTCCTGGTAGGCTGCCGGGGATCAGAGGTGCCGCGGCACTCGCACTGAGGCAGTAGCTGCCTCAACCGAACTTCAGGGCGTAGTTGTTACGGACGTGCCGGTTGATATAGGTGGTCAAGCCAGTACCCCGCTTGGCCAGGCGCTGCATCTCGTACACCGCTGCCAGCCCCGGGCGGTTGGCGTCGTAAAGGTAAAGGGTCGAGCGGTCGACAAAGCGCAGCGTGATGCTGTCCCCGTCGATGCGATAAGCCACCACCCCGCTGTTGCCGTTCGGGCTGGCATAGGGCTGCAGGGCGCTGCTGGCCTCCGATGCGCCTTCGGCGCCCGGCGTTGGGGTGGGTGCTGGCGTCGGCGCCGTGCGGATGCCCTGCTCCGCGTCCCGCACGGCGCGCTTGACCTTCTTGCGCCAGCCCGGCCAGCTCTCCGGCTTTTTCTTGCGGGTGAACTGCCGTTGCCTGCCCAGGTAATCTTGCCCGAAGGCAGCCTGAGCAAGCCCCTTGCGCCCTGGAATCTCGTTTTCCATTTCACTCATTCTTTAGTGCACGAATGAACCAACGATCTTGTTTGCTCGCCGTCGTTGTGTTCGGCCCGACTGCGACTATTCAGGCTGGAGAACATCCTTTCCATCAGCGCAACGGTTCACCGCAAGCACCGCACTAAAACTACTATCAGGCCGACAACCCCTGCAAAGCCTGAACCCTAAAATAGTAGAAATACTCCCAATCCTACTACTATCTTAGTAGCCCTCTGTTACCTGCCCTCCCTGGCCGCCCCCTTGCTCACCTACGTAGCCACCCAGCCGCCAGCCAACAGCCGCCGAGCGACGCCCCCCCGGAGCCAATTTTGATGGACATGATGCGGTTCAACGATTTCTATCTCCGCCTGTACAAGGGCGACGCCAAGCAGGACGGCCCGGCCATCTTGGAGGATTTCTACACCCTCTGGCGGGAAGCGGAAAATTCGGGCGTGGACGCAGAGTTTCTCCGCGAAGAAGCCAAGGGCGTCCTTCAGCGAATCGTGGCCAAGGATTTGTTCTTATTGGCTGCCTGTGAGTGGATCGGGACAAAGGGTCATTTCAAGCTCGGCAAGGCACTGGCCCACGAGGTTAGCGTCCACTACCTGCAACAGCCTGAGTTACTGAAATTTGCGCTATCCGAGACCACCGAAGAATGCGCCACTACCGTAGCCCGTAGGTTGTGTGCGCTGGATGTCCCGGTAGCAGTCTCACTCGGATGGGCGCTGAGCATCAGCGAAGACCTACCTCCGAGCCAACTGATTGCGAGCACCATAGCCAAGGTCACCAATTTCCTAGCCACGGAACACCCGGCAACCTGTAAACGCCTTCTGGATTCAAAGTCATCGCCGTTTGCTGACTCGCAGGTTGCCCAGCAACTAGCAGGAAGGCTTGCCACTGAACTCGATGCCTTGGAAGCGCTGCCCCAGTTGGTCGAGCTCCGGATGTCATCGGAAATGCGCCGGAGCTTCCGCTACCTGCGCCGAAATGAAAGACGAGCGGTCACCGAGCGAGCGCAAGGCGATTCCTTCCTCGCCGACATGTTTATGCTTTCGGAGCATTTCAAATACGCCAACCAAGTCGCAGTGGAACACCACAACAATCAGCAAAAGGTAGAGACCATGATCCCCATGTTCACTCATGAGATGAGTGTGGAACTGCCCCAGACCTGGATCGCCGATCCTCTCCTTTATGGACACATGGTGGCGGATCTGTGGGAGGTGGCCGGCCAATGAGTATCCAACTGGTTTTATCCCATTACCTTTCAGGGCTTCGCGAACGCGACGAGTTAGACGCCCTCCTCCCGGATTTGCTTCAGGCGATGGGCCACTCGGTGCTGAGCCGCGCCCAAGTTGGTGTGAACCAAGGCGGGGTTGACGTGATGTCCACCAAGGAAAATGAAGAGGGTGACACGGAAGTCTTCATGTTTGTCATCAAATTTGGGAACGTAAGCCGAGGTGACTTCTACGGTAGTCAGCAAGCAATCCTTCCGTCCATCCTCCAGGCATCGACCGAGTACCTCCGGAACCGATTGCCCGAAGCGTTGCGCGGTTTCAAGAAGCGGATCGTCCTTGTCTCAAACGGTGTTCTGAAACAGGATGCCCAGTCGGATTATGCCTCCCTGTCGACCCAAGTAACCGAGATGGCCCCCCTGTGTTCGCTGGATTTTTGGGGTATGGATCAGCTGAGCCCGTTCATTGAGAAGTACCTCTTTGACGATGCACTGCTGCTCGAAAAAGGTAAATCTGACCTCCGAGCAGCACTGGCAGGCCTAGAAGACACGCAGGCCTCATTCTCCAGGTTCGTGCGGTTCGTCGATGATTGCTTGAGCGCCAAGGAAGATGACCAAGACGTATCCGGCAATTCTCGTCGGAACCGCTTCTATAAACGGGCGGCTGCGGCGGCGGTGGGATGGGCAGTGCTGCTGGTTTGGGGCGAGAGCGAAGGCAACCAAAAGCCAGGTGTTCTCGCCGGTGAATACCTCTTACTCCGCCTGTGGGGCGAATCGGTCAAGCTGGGGGTGCAAAATGAGGCTCAATTCACCAAGAGATTTGAAACGCTTGCCCAGCTCCACGCCGATGCCCTGCTGCGGTACTACGAACGCGTAATGCCGTCACTTCTCAACCGCCGGAACATCCTCCGGTACCGCCCTGATCATGTGCTCTATTTGGACTTGATCTGCGAAGAGCTGGGCCGGTTGGGCACCACGATTCTTTTGCTCTTAACTCTGAAGTCCGATCGGAAAATCGTAGTGGCCGCGCATGGTTGTTTGGTGTCCCTCGTCAACGAACACAATGGCTGTCTCCTGCCGGCCTATGACGGACAGGCCATCGATCTCTCGCTTGCTATGGGGGCGATCCTGGCAACTGGTGACCACACCAGCGCACGCTCTATGCTTCAGGAATGCATAGATCGCTTCGACACAGCTCTAAGGCAGAACAGAGTCATGCCTGTAGACACTGATGACCTGGAAGACGCATTGGCGTTGTACTACGGAAAGGAGCCTGACAAGGCACGATTCTTCAAAACCACGACGCTCGTGCCAATGCTAGGAACCATGGCAGCCGTGCTGGGTGATCAGGACAGCCTCACCCAGCTGTCTGACGAGATCATCCCGAGATTGGAAGGTGTGACCAAGGAGCGCTGGTACCCCCAAAGAGCGCTGGAGACATTGGTTTGCTCCGATGCTTACGTGAATGGTGTTGGGATATCACGAGGCCTTACCGGCTTTCAGCCATCGTCAGCTGAGGAGCTGGAAGCATCTCTGAAGGCACCTGAAAAGGCCGCGCTTCCCGAAGATTTTTCTTGGCATGGCACTCCCTGGGAAGTATTAATTGCACCTTCAGCAAGGTTGCACCGTCACCCAGTACCGACTTGGTATCTGGCGAAGCTCGCGGGATTACAGCGATCTTCATAGTACGGCTCGACCCATCCCATCATTTCAATCCATAGAAAGGCTAGGCCCGACCTACACCGCATTGGGAGGTAGACGGGATGGACTCCGAAACCGGGAAATTGCAAAATTAAGGCTAACCCATGGATGTGCAAGAGACGTACGAAAGCTTATTGAAAGGTTATCAGCAAATTGTCTTCGACGACCTGACTCCCAAACTTGCTCTTTACCATTCATTATGTAAGAAATACGAAGAGAACAACGAGGTCTTTCTCGACAAAGCCGGCATCCTCGTATACGCAATACAGTCACTAGAAGTCGACACCCTTTTGCTCATGGCAAAACTACTGGACGGCAACCGATCCGACAGAAACATTATTAAATTTATTAATTTTAGTGACAGCAACCGCCTAGCGATAAAGTGGA
Source organism: Pseudomonas massiliensis (assembly GCF_000826105.1). Taxonomy (GTDB): domain Bacteria; phylum Pseudomonadota; class Gammaproteobacteria; order Pseudomonadales; family Pseudomonadaceae; genus Aquipseudomonas; species Aquipseudomonas massiliensis. The sequence continues at coordinate 92,154 of NZ_CCYK01000006.1, forward strand.
AAACCGGAAACATTCCGGCAGAGTTAACAACGAAACACAATGAGCTTATCACTGAAAAACAAGAGATCATAAAGCGGATCACTGTACGCCGGGATAAATTCTTAGCGCATTCCGATAAGCAATATTTTCTGAACAGGGATAAACTGGACGAAGATTACCCTGTAAGCATCTATGAACTGATAGGTGTTGTTCAGTGTTTTCAGAAGATACTAACTGACCACAGCTTTGGACTGATGAGCGGTGGACGAGTATCATACGAGGACTTCTTCTACATCGAAGTGGATAATTTGTTGAACAAAATCATGTACCCAGAGCATTTTATGTGACCTTGCTCAAGCCCTGACGAAACTCCTTGATTTTCTGCCATCTAGGCTGCAAGGCCGCCGCCCCCCAGACGGCCATAGTAGGCCGTTCTTCCGGGGCACCTATCGCTGTTTTCCACCGGTCGCAACCCCTTAAAAGCCTTCAAGTCAGGCGAGTGGAGTTGCACATCCACCAAATAACACCTCGAAGCAAAGCCCCTGGTCAGTCAGCTCCTGCCGCTGCCAGTCCTCCAGTCCTTCCAAATAGGGGTCTAGGCGGCTGATTTCACGAACGCCCCTTTTTCATCGTCACACCAGCAGAAGCCAGGAGTGAGGTTAGTAGCAACTGCAACGACAGGAGTTGCAACGCCCCCACACAAAACCGGAAGCTTGAGTGAGTCCTGGCCCCTCGGCTAGGACAGCCTTCCAACAGGAGTTGCTATGACCCATATCCGATTCATTCCCAGTCAACCTACACGTTTCCCACACACGAACGAAGCCCTGTTCGCCATTGCCATATGGCCAGTGCTGTTCGCGGTCGGCTGCTGGCAAACGCCACAGATCGCCCAGTTCCTGAACGGTCAAGGGCTTGAAATCAGTACGCTGCAGGTCTTTCTGGCAGGCTTGGGGGCCTACCTATTTTTGCTCGGCAAGCACCGGGTATTGAACCGCCGCTATTTCGAGCGCCACGCAGTCGATATTGCCTGGCATCGTCGGCTGTGCGAGGTTGATCAGGAGATGGTTGCCGCAGGCCAGGCTGGTACCGATACGCATAAGGCCTTAATGAGCGAGATAGCGCAGCTTCGCAAGGAGCTGGGTTTCCTGATCGACGCGGACAACTTCTACCGCAAGCTGAAAATCTTGATCGATGTGATGAGCTGGCTGCGCAGTAAGCTCAAATAACTCCCGTCGTCCGCCGGCAATACACAGTCCGAGCTCGCAGCACCGAACCCGGCTTCTACCGTACCTGATCAGGCAGTTGAAATACGACCATGACAACCGAGCTTAACATTCACAGCATCAGAGGGCTCACCCGTCTCGCGCTACCTGCTGACGATGGATACATTTACCGACTGGGTGTCGCGCTGTATGGTTTCGCTTCGCTGAGCAGCTTCATGGCCGAGGTCGCCCACCATATGGATCCGTGCGTAGATCGTACGGAGCTTCAAGCGAAAACCGGCGGCCACATATTAGACGGTTTCCGCGCTAGCCTTAAAAAAGCCAAAAAAACACTGCCGGCGGTGGGGCCCATTGGCAGGGTCGCCGCCGACATGTTCCAGGCGCTGAACACCAGGCGATCAGACATCGTGCATGCCTACCCCATCACCGACGATGCCAACCAGCAAATACTGCACCGTCGACTGGACGAGAAAAATCGATACTTCGACGTCACAAATGAACTCTTGGACAAGTTCATCAGCAAGCTTCATGAGGTGAGTCTCAAGCTCTACCAAATTCGCGCTATCGTGAAGCCGGAGCTCGGTGATCATCGAGAGGAGCTGAGCGAAAGTCGCTAGGGAATGCAGTCGGTTGCCATGAACGAGCCCCATGAAAGACAGGACACCGTTCCCCCCTTAAGATAAGGGATAGGCAAACGGGTATGTTTATGACTAACAGCAACGATAAGGGTGGTGAGCTGCTCGGCCATGAACGCCGTCGCCGCTGGAGCACCGACCAGAAGCTGGCCATGGTTCGCGAGAGCCTTGAGCCCGGACAAAGCGTTTCCGTGGTGGCCCGGCGCAACGGCATCAACGCCAACCAGCTGTTCCTGTGGCGCAAGCTGTACCAGGATGGAAGCCTGTCGGCGGTCAGTGCTGGTGAGGCCGTGGTACCGGCATCTGAACTGAACGATGCGCTCAAGCAGATCCGCGAATTGCAACGCATGCTAGGCAAGAAAACGATGGAAGCGGAAGTCCTCAAAGAGGCCGTGGAGATCGCTCGCTCGCGAAAATGGATTGCGCACTCACCCTTGTTGCCGGGGAGGCCCGGTAAGGGGACGACCAGTGAAACTGGTCAGCAAATGTCTCGGTGTGTCGCGCTCGCAATTAACGGTTCGAATCAAGCAATCGGTATCGCCCAAGGCACGGCGCCGCCGGCTCGTGAACGATACAGAATTGGTCGCAGAGATCAAGCAACAGGTCAGCGAGTTGCCGAGCTATGGTTACCGTCGCGTCTGGGGTTTGCTGCGCCGCGAGCGGGAAGTCCAGTCGCTGGCCCCGATCAATGTGAAGCGGGTTTATCGAGTGATGCGCGACCACAACCTGCTGTTGGCGCGACGCATCAAGCAACCGGGCGTACCACGCCGCCACGAGGGCCGCATCGCCGTTACCACCAGCGATACCCGCTGGTGCTCTGATGGCTTCGAGTTCCGCTGCGACGATGGTGCAAAGTTGAGCGTGACTTTTGCCCTGGACTGCTGCGACCGATGAAGCCATCGGCTGGGTTGCCAGCCCGACAGGCTACAGCGGCGATGACATTCGAGACTTGATGTTGGAAAGCGTGGAGAAGCGTTTTGGCAATCTACTACCGAGCACGCCAGTGCAATGGTTGAGTGATAACGGCTCGGCCTATGTCGCCGAGCAGACGCGTCTGTTTGCTCGCCAGATCGGCTTGCAGCCGGTGACTACACCGGTGCGCAGTCCGCAGAGCAACGGCATGGCAGAGAGCTTCGTGAAGACGATCAAGCGTGATTACGTGGCGCACATACCCAAACCGGATCGAGAAACGGCGCTGCGCAATCTGACGATTGCCTTCGAACATTACAACGAGCAGCATCCGCACAGCGCTCTGAAATATCGGTCGCCGAGAGAATTTAGGCGCTTGGCAGCAGCATCAATTTAACGGGGAATTGGTGTCCGGTTTGGTAGGGGCAAGTCCATGCCATAACCTGCCCCAACACCACCTACCTGCTGCAGCGGTAGGTGTGGACTGACGTAGCTGCAACCTGGCAATGAAGAGATGAGAATGGGCGGTGCAGCTACCACCTAGGTACGTTCAAATTAACGGCGCGGAAGGGATCGCATGTGCATGCACACGGTCTCCCACTGCCCGAACCGGAACCGGTTGTACTGGCGAACCAGGACAACTTTTCCATGATTGTTCATGGCGTATTCTCCATCTGATCTCAGCGGGCCGCTGATAGCCTTTACATCACGTGCAAAGCGAGCAGATGAATGACAGGCAGGAAGGACAGTCCTTGGTGGTAGCTGCAGGCGCAATGCTATCAGTGCAACCTCGGCCTGGAAAGCCAAGCGAAAGGGTAAAACGATGCACTCTCGGCGCATTCTCAGCAAATGAGCCCTTGGATCAGCTGTCGATCTAAAAAAACCGCTGCAAGGGGCCACGCACGTCGTTCCCATGCCCTAGATCAGGATGCATGCGAGCGCTACCCCATCATCTTGTCGTAATGCTCCTGAAATTCCGTTCTGACAAAAACCTGGCGGAAGCGCTCGATGTACACCGCCGGATCGATCTCACCAAAATCGGTGATGTTCACAGCATCAGCATGGGACTCGCGGTTGATGTAGCGGTACAACGAGCGGAACTGGGGATCTTCATCGCTCAGGTCTTCGAGCGCTTTGGCGAGCCTGTCCTGGCGGTGCACGAACGTGAAGTAGTACTCCAGGATATTTCGCATCATGTTCGGGATGACGGTGGCCGATGTGCGTCCACTCAAGGCGTCCTTGATGGCCTGCCAGAAAGCCTGGTAGTCGTTCTGGATCTCCTTGGGTTGCATCGCGACCACTGCGCTGAAATCGGACTTGGTGATTCGGAATAGGGCCAACTGGCCTTCCTGCTGACCACCGCTCCCCCGGCCACGCCCTCCGTCTTCATTCATGAGCTTGACCATCTCGTGAAAGAAAAACAGGTTGTGGGTCAGGATGATCACCTGCTTGAAGCGGGTACTCGGGCTAATCACATGGCGCTTGATCAGGGAGGCAATGTCATACACGTAATTGTGGGACAAGCTTGAGATAGGATCATCGATCACGATGATGCGGTCGCTGATCAACCTTCCCGCAGTCGCGTTCAGCTCCCCATTACAGACTTCCAGAAAGTACAAAAAGGAGATGAGCGTTTTCTCACCCTCACTCAACGTCTCGAAGACACCCGCGCGTTGCTCGGGGCGCTGCAACCTGTATTGAGGGACATCTGCTTCCTCCTTGGTCAGCTCAAAACCTTTGAGGCCGAGGACGCGCAACCAGCGGTTGATGCTTTCAACCGACTGGTCAATATTCGTTATGGCTGCCCTGGAATGGTCGATGATTTCGCGTTGAGCCCTGGCCTTGACCCGTAGCGCCTCAATGGTGTCCCTGGCTTTTTGCTGAGCCTCGGCAAGTTCCTGATCCACTTGAGCATAATGATCCAGCAATGCACCAGCTGAAGTTCTGAGCACGCTCCAGAATCGATCCTTGATCCGGGCCAGATGAACCTGCTTGTTTTTGACCTTGAGGTTGAAGGCGTCGATTTTTTCCTGTTCGACCGCAATGCACTCATTCAAGGCTTCAAACAACCCTGCGCTGGACTCAAGCTCAACCACGATCGACGGGCTAGCTATCTTTTTCTCGATAGTCTGAATGTTGCGCTGAAGCGCTGCAGTTAGGTTTGAGATGGCCAGTTGAAACGAAGGTTGCTGATAGCTCGGACTACGCAGGCGCTGCAGCGTTTGCTCAACAGCTCCGACGTAACGGCGTTGCAGGTTCGTTAGGTCACGTATGCGCTGTTCGTAGGTCTTATCGAAGATCTTAGCAATCTCGCCATGAAAACCTTCCGGTAACGGCTGCTGACAGAAGGGGCATAAATCATCGTCTATGGGGGGGAATGTCAGCGCATGCTGAACCCAGTCCGAATGGCCGAGCGCGTGGATGAGACCTGCCAAGTAGGAGTTGTCTGTGCCCGTGATGATCTCCCTGAAAATAGGGTTGGGCTCAAGCTCGGAGCTTGGGAATCCGACAAGCGAAATAGAGGGCAACTGCGCGTCCGTTGCCGCCTGAAGCTCAGTGGCCTCCGCCATCAATTCGGCAGTGGTAACAATATCCGACACTTCAGAGGTGGCCTGGATCCTATCCAGCAGGCGCTCTTTGGTGTTCACACCTTGAAGGCAGTAAGCCAAGGGCGAGCCATCGAATGGTGTTTTGAGCTTCCACAGGCCGTCTTTCAATGCCTGCTTCTCAGTGTCTCGGGCCGCCTTACTCGCCTTGCCCTTGGCCATCTCCTCTTCTTGCTGGGTCGACAGCAACTTGATTTCGGCCTGCGCAGCATTCAGAGCATTCTCGGCCTCGATGTTGCCTGCGTTGAGTGTAAACACCCCGGGCTGCGCTACGTCTTCATGGAAATTCATCTCCATGAAGGTGTGGTTGTAGACCAGAATTTCGCGTTCGGGGTCAGCAGGCGCCATGCTGCAACTCTGGTAGCACGCCTTGCCTGGCATTTGCAGGTAGTTGCCAATCGTGCTCTTACCGGTGCCATTTTGCCCATAAAGCATGCTCACACGCTTTAGAGGGCCGATGAGGGTCGGGGCGTTAGGCGAATAGCTTGATACGCCGCGTATGAGCAGATTCTCAATCACAAGGGCTGTCCGTGGCACGCAGAGATTCCGAGATTAAGCCCTCTGCCAAAAATTGCAATGTGCCATCACAGAACTCTTCCTGTCACCAGAACGGCCAACTCATACCAGTCCGATGCCGTTGGCGTATGCTAGGGCGCGCAAAGCCCTGCTTGACCAACGCACCCAGCAATTTAAGGGATCAGGATGATGCAGCCCCCTCTTCGGGAACAGGACAAAACTCAGCTGTGGCTCAACCAGTTCGATAAGCGGCCTGAATCGCCCCTGGTTTCATAGACACCTCCAAGCCTCATAATGAGGTCCAAAAGGAGGCGCCATGAGTCGTCAGCGTTATACCGAAGAATTCAAGATCGAAGCGGTCAAGCAAGTGACCGAGAAAGGCAGACCTGTCGCCGATGTGGCCCAGCGCCTAGGCATGTCCGTTCACAGCCTCTACGCCTGGATCAAGCGCTATAGCAAGCCCCAGGAGCAGCGTCAGCAAAACGATGACCAGCAAGCCGAGCTGCGTCAGCTTCGCGCTGAACTCGAGCGCGTGACCGAAGAGCGAGATATCTTAAAAAAGGCCGCCGCGTACTTTGCCAAGGAGTGCGGCTGAAGTACGCCTTCATCAAGAAGCACTCGATTGATTACCCAGTTCGGCGCCTTTGCCAAGCCCTCAGGGTGCACCCCAGCGGCTACTACGCCTGGCTGGCCGAGCCTCAATCTGCCCCGCGAAAAGGAAGATCAGCGCCTGCTTGGCTTGATCAAACATGCTTGGCTGGAAAGCGGAGGCGTGTACGGCTACCGCAAAATTCACGATGACCTGCGTGAGCTGGGAGAGGCCTGTGGGCGAAATCGGGTCGGGCGCTTGATGCAGGCGCAGGGGCTGCGTTCGCAAACGGGCTATCGACGGCGCCCAGGGTTTTACGGCGGAAAACAAACAGTAGCCTCGCCCAACCACCTTGCGCGGCAGTTCAAGGTCAGTGAGCCGAATAAGGTCTGGGTAACCGATATCACCTATGTCCGCAGCTATGAAGGCTGGCTGTACCTGGCAGTCGTGCTGGATCTGTTCTCCCGCCAAGTGATTGGTTGGTCAATGAAGCCCAGGATGTGCAGTGACCTGGCGATCGACGCGATGTTGATGGCCGTTTGGCGACGCAAGCCTCAGCAGCAAGTGATGATTCACTCAGATAGTAAGAATGTCATGGCCAGTGTTTCCGGATGGTCTGACTCACACAGCGATGGACCAATGATGGATGATCTGGTCGTGAAGTGTCTCGGCTGGTCTGACCCACACTCTGATCGACTCTGTGTCTTTCCTTGGATCTGTCGGCCAACCGGGAACACTGCACGTTGAGGTGACCGCCTCGCCGATACGTGTGACTCAAGAAGGGCCTGACGCCACGTCACTTTACTGTCTTGTCCAGGTATTCGGTTCGAGCGAATCAATCTGTGACTACAGAACCGGAGCGACCAACCATGGGCGACGTCAAGACCGGCAATACTTCGACGAAAATCGTAGGCGGTGTGGATACCCACAAAGATCTGCACGTGGCCGCAGTTGTGGACGAACAGGATCGTATCCTGGCCAGTGAAAGCTTTGCCACCACCCGTCAAGGTTACAAGCAAATGCTGACGTGGATGCGCTCGTTTGGTGAGCTGACGCGCGTTGGCATCGAATGTACCGGAACGTACGGCGCCGGCCTGCTGCGCTACCTGGAGCAGGCCGGCATCACTGTTCTCGAAGTGACCGCGCCTGATAAAAGCGATAGGCGTAAACGCGGCAAAGACGACACATTGGATGCCGGGAATGCTGCACATGCGGCCTTTGCAGGTATTCGTACGGTGACTCCCAAAAAGCGAGATGGAATGGTCGAATCGCTGCGTGTGCTCAAGGTTTGCCGCAAGACCGCCATACAAGCTCGCCGCGTTGCGTTGCAACTCATCCAGAACATCATTGTCAGCGCACCTGATGAGGTTCGTGAGCCGCTACGCAAACTGACGCGTATGCAATTAATCCGCACACTGGCAGCCTGGCGTCCAGATTTATCAAGCTATCGTCAGGTTGCACCTGCCTATCGGATCGCTTTAAAGACGCTGGGTCGACGTTATCTTGAATTGCATGACGAGATCGCAGACCTGGATGTGATGATTGCTGGCTTGGTTGACGAGCTCGCACCAGAGTTGGTTTCCCGCAATGCCATTGGTTACGAGACAGCTGCCCAGCTTCTGTTGACGGCGGGGGACAACAGCGATCGTTTTCGCTCAGAGTCAAGCTTCGCGGCCCTTTGTGGCGTGAGTCCGGTCCAGGCCTCTTCAGGAAAGGTAACGCGACACCGTTTGAATCGAGGTGGTGACCGTGCCGCGAACAGTCCTTTGCATATCATCGCCATAGGACGTATTCGGACAGACGCCCGTACGCAGGCTTATGTCAGCCGACGTATCGCTGAAGGGCATTCGAAGCGGGAGGTTATCTGGTGCCTCAAGCGCTACATTGCGCGCGAGGTGTACGACATCATCCAAAGGCGCAATTGCATCATCAATCAAAACGCGATATCCACTTGACGCTTAGAAGGGCGTCCAAGGCAGTCAGTTCAGTAGCTCAGATTGGCAAAGCTTCCTTAAGGCCAACAATGTGATCAGCAGCATGAGCCGACGCGGAAACTGTCATGACAATGCGGTAGCCGAAAGCTTTTTCCAGCTTTTGAAACGGGAGCGAATCCGACGAAGAATCTACGCGACTCGTGACGAGGCCCGGAGTGATATCTTCGATTACATCGAAATGTTCTATAACCCTAAACGCCGACACGGCAGCGCTATGAAGCTGTCGCCGGTAGAGTATGAGAAACGCCATTTTCTGAGCTTGGAGGCTGTCTAGAAAACCGGGGGCGATTCAATAATATATCTTGAAAATACTTCTTCGTCCCTGAAGGACAAGGCACTAGCCCAACTGGTCGCCAACCGTGAAATTCAACGGATGCTCGGGGCCAGGGAAAGTTGTGAAGACATCTACCGCCTGCTGGATTCAACTGCCAAGTGGTCAGCTATGCCAGCCTGCGCAGAACCCGTCATGAAGGGTTACTGGGCTTTTTCTGCTGGACACCCGTTACGACGCACTCCGCAATGAGGGTACCCAGGCGCTGAGTTGCTTTGACAATGTGGTGGGCCATTTCAGCCTGTTCACACGTTATCGAGATACTTCGAAATGGGTCGAGCATACTTTCTACCGCTATTGTTGGCAGCGGCTGATTGGCCGAAAGTTTAGAAGGTCACGGGCGACGTTAACAATGCTCCATACTTAGCCTCCCAGTGCCTACATGGCTTTCAGTATTCGATCGGGAAGTTTGAACAGCGAAGCGCTTGGACATCAAGGCAAACCCTGGTACAGCCCTCAAGCCGCTTGCGCTATCATGCTGGCTTCGCCCGTTTCAGGTCTCGCCCCACCCCATGGATTACCGCAAACCTTCAGATCGCAAGAGCATGCATGCCCGAATCGTCCAGGAACTGGGCATGCATATTGTGTCTGGCCGGTTTCCACCGGATCAGAAGCTGCCGCCTGAAGCGACCCTGTGCGAGGAATACGCCGTCAGCCGGCCGGTGCTCCGGGAAGCCACCCGAGTGCTGGTGGCCAAGGGGCTGGTGTACTCGCGCCCCAGGGTTGGCACCGTGGTCAAGCCGCGCAAGGAATGGCACCTGCTGGACCCGGACGTTCTGCACTGGGTGATGCAGACCACGCCACAGAACGAATTTTTCGCCCTGCTCACCAGCGTACGGGCCATCATCGAGCCGGCGGCGGCGGCCCTGGCGGCGCAGAACGCCACGGACGAGGATGTGACGGGCATCAGCGAGGCCTATCAGCGCATGGAGGCGGCCAGGACACCCGATGCGGTGCTGCAGCCGGATCTGGACTTTCATAGCCGCATCGCCGATGCCACCCACAACCCTCTGCTCGCTCACCTGTGCGACATGCTGGCCATGGCCTTGCGCGAGGCCCTGCGTCACTCCAACCAGCGCCCGAACCTTCACGAGCTGGCCCTGCCTCGACACAAGGCGATTCTCACCGCCATCGAAAACCGCGACCCCCTTGGCGCCCAGCATGCGGCCCTTGTTCAACTGGACGATGCCCGCACAGCGCTGAACGTGGTGCTGGGCCAACAGCTCGGCCTTGCCCATCCCCCCACTGCGGGCGAGCCTGGCAGGAGCGATACCCGGCTCGATCATTAGGTGATCGGCAAGGATACCCAGCTTGCGCTGGGTAGCATGGCAAGGGCCTACCGAAGTTCAGACCTTCGGGCTACCAGGAAACGGGCCAGCGCTGGCAACAGCCACAGGGCGCCGAACATGTTCCAAAGCAACATGAAGGTCAGCATCAGCCCCATGTCTGCCTGGAACTTGATGGCCGAGAACATCCAGGTCGCCACTCCTATCGCCAGGCACAGGCCAGTGAAGAGCACGGCCTTGCCGGTGGAACGTAGGGTTTCATAGTAGGCCTGCTGTAGCGGCAGACCGGCTTTCAGGAAAGTGGACAATCGGCTGTAGATGTAGATCCCATAGTCCACCCCGATGCCTACCCCTAGCGCGATCACCGGCAAGGTCGCCACCTTCACACCGATGCCCATGGCCGCCATCAGGGCATTGCCCAGCACGGAAGTGAGCACCAGAGGCAACACGATACAGAGCGTGGCCGCCACCGAGCGGAAGGTAATGAAGCACATCACGGCCACGCAGAGGTACACCAGCGCGAGAATGGTCCGCTCAGCCGAGGCGATCACCTCGTTGGTAGCTGCCTCGACCCCGGCATTGCCGGCCGCCAGCAGGAACTTGAGGTTGTCCCGGTCGTGATCGGCGGCGAAAGCCTGCACCGCCGCGGTGACCGCCTTTAGGGTCTCGGCTTTATGGTCATTGAGGAACACCAGTACCGGGGCCAGGGAGCAGTTGGCGTTATACAGACTGTCGGCCCGGGCAATGGAGTTGTTGAGCACATCCTGGTTGCGCGACAAGGCCTCCCACTTGAGGCTACCCTCGTTCATGCCCTTGATCACCTGCTTGGAAACGGTAACCAGGGACACCGCCGATTGCACCCCCGGCGTGCCCTCCAAGGCCCAGCTCAGCTCATCGATGGCCGCCATCACCGGGTAGCTGGAGCATTGCTCTGCACCGGTCTTGACCATCACCACCAGTACGTCCGAGCTGGTGGAGTAATGCCCGATGATGAAGGCGTTGTCCTGGTTGTAACGTGAGTCCGCCCGCAGCTCCGGCGCGCCCTGGTCCAGGTCACCGATTTGAAGGCGCTGGCTGTACCACAGGCCGACCCCGAAGGCGATCAATGCCAGCAGCAGCGAAACCGGCGCTACCTTCGGGCTGGCGAACGTCGACAACAGGCGCCAGAAACGATGCTCACGATGGGCGTCCCGCCGGCTGCGTGCCACGGCGCTAGGACTGATGCCAACGTAGGAGATCGCTACCGGAAGCAGAATGAGGTTGGTGAACACGATCACCGCCACTCCCACCGAGGCACCGATGGCCAGCTCGCGGATGACGCCGATATCGATCACCAGCAAGGTGATGAAGCCTACCGCGTCCGCGAGGATGGCGATCATCCCGGGCAGGAAGAGCTGCCTGAAGGTGCGCCGGGCAGCCGTCAGCGCATTGTCGGCCTCACCGGACTGCAAGGCGATGCCATTGATTTTCTGAACGCCATGGGAGATGCCAATGGCAAAGATCAAAAACGGCACCAGCATGGAATACGGGTCCAGCCCAAAACCAAGCACATGCATCAGGCCCAGTTGCCAGACCACTGCGACCAGGGTCGCCAACAGCACCGCGAGGGTGCCTCGCAGGCAGCGGGTAAACCCCAACAGCAGTACCAGGGTGACCACCAGCACTATGGCGAAGAACATCACCACCATGACCAGGCCATCGATGAGGTCGCCCACTTTTTTCGCAAAGCCCACCATGTGGATGCGAACCTGCGGGTTTTGGGCCTGGTACTTCTCGCGTACCTGGGCTTCCAGGGCATGGGACAGCGCGCGGTAATCCAGCTGTGTCACCGAGCCGGGATCTTGCGGGTCGGCATAGCGTTCCAGCAAAGGTACCTCGATGATGCTGGAGCGAAAATCATTGGCTACCATCCGCCCGACCAGGCCCGACTTCAGTACGTTGTCATGCAACCTCGCCAGGCTTGCGGCCGAGCCATCATACCCTGGCGGGATGATTTCACCCCCCGCGAACCCTTCCTCGGTGACCTCGGTCCAGCGTACGCTGGGACTCCACAATGACTTGAGCCCGGCCCGGTCCACACCTGGCAGGTAGAACAGTTCGTCGTTGATCTGGCGCAGGGTCTCCATGTATCCCGCCTGGAAAATATCCCCTTCCGTGCTTTCCACCGCAATTCGCAGGCTGTTTCCCAGGTTCGCCAGGTCGTTGCGGTGAGCGAGCATGTTCTGGATGTAGGGATGACTCAGGGGGATCATCTTTTCGAAACTGGTCGACGGCCGGATCTGCAGCGCCTGCCAGAACAACAGCAGGCTGGTCAGCAGGCACAGCCCGATGACCGCGGGGCGGTGATTGAAGATCAAGCGCTCGAGCACACCGACACGCTGCGACTCCGCCGGGGGTGGTACCAGGGCCTGGTTCATCGCATGCGCTCCGTAAGCTCTGTGGGCTGGGCCTGACGGGCGCCGCCCTGCCCGACCAGCCAAAGGTTGCCACCTGGTGCCTGGGCTACCGCGGCCAGCGCCTGGCGGTCCGGTCGAGTGCGGCTGCTGAAGGTAGCGCCGTCATCCTGGCTGTAGAGCACCGTGCCGCCGTTGCCGACAATCACCAAGGCCCCGTCAGCCAGCAGCGCCCCTCCCGCCAGGCCACTGTCCAGGGCCCCTTGGCCGCCTACGATGGTCACCGCCTGCCAGGAGTCGCCGCTGTCGGTCGAGCGCAGCACATTGCCCCGCAGCCCGTACACCAGCAGGGTGCCAGGAGCATGGGTCGCCAGTACGCCGAAGAACGACCCCTGATAGGGGCTATCCAGCCGTTCCCAGGTCAGACCTTGATCACGCGAGCGAAACAATCCGCCCTGCTCGCCCACGATGAACAGGTTGCCATCGCCACTGGCGGAGATGGCGTTGAGGTGCAACTGATCGGGATTGTCGAGTCGAGCCCCGGCCTCTTCCCAATGTGCTCCACCGTCTTCGGTAGCCAGCAGTTCTCCATAGGCACCGATCGCGATGCCACGCTGGGCATTGGCGAACCAGACATCCAGCAAGGGCGCCTCGCGCTCTGGTGCCTGCCGCTGAAGCGTCCAGTGGCTGCCGCCGTCGACAGTGGCGAGAACCTGGGCGTCGTGGCCGACGGCCCAGCCATGCTGAGGGTCGGCAAAGAACACCGCCGTCAACAAGACCTGGGTAGGCGAATCCGCCAACTGCCAGTTCCGTCCCTGGTCATCGGAATACAGGATTTGCCCGCGGGCACCTACGGCTACCAGGCGGTTGCCCGCCGTGGCTACGTCTACCAATAGGCTCCGCAGCGCGCGCTGCGCTGCTGTAGGAGCCAGCTCGGCCTGCGCGGGCCACATTGGCAAGGCGCAGGCTGCGAGCAGTGCCAGGGCAAGAAAAAGGGGTTTCCCCATGGAGCCTTCCCTTGTTGTGTTGTTATCGGTGGCTGCTGGAGAGAGGTTATAGCGAAGTCAGGGGCCATGGGAGGCCCCATTCACGCCAGCAATGAAGCAGGTGTGGCCCATCGCATGGCGTCTGGTGCCCCTCGAGGGTCCGACAGGCGCCGGGGCGCCTGCCTGCGTCAGGCCAGGCTCTTGCTCACCACTTCGAACACATCGCTGGAGAGCGGCCCGCTGGCCTTGATGCGCTCCAGTTCACCTTTCATCAACGCCTGGCTGGCGCCACCGAACTTGCGCCAGCGGGTCAGTGGCGTCAGTTGGCGGGCGGCAATCTGCGGGTTCAAGGCATTGAGCTGGATCACCAGGTCTGCCAGGAAACGATAGCCGCTACCATCCGGTGCATGGAAGTTGATGTGGTTCTGCCCGGCGAAGGCGCCGACCAGGGCGCGTACCTTGTTGGGGTTGCGCAGGCTGAAGGCCGGGTGCTGCATGAGGGCCTTGACGCGCTCCAGGCCACCGGGCAGCGTGCTGGCCGCCTGCACGCTGAACCACTGATCCATGACCAGCGGATTGTCCTTGAAATGCTCGGCGAAAGCCTCCAAAGCCTTGGCCCGCTCTGCCTCGAACGGGGAATTGACCAGCACGGCCAGGGCAGCCAGGCGCTCGGTCATGTTGTCACAATGGTCGTACTGCTCGAGGGTAGCCTGCAGCACTTCAGGGCGCCCGCTGAGCATCAGGTAGGACAGGGCGATGTTCTGCAGGCTGCGGCGGGCGAAATGCGCGGCACTGGCTTCGTAGACAGTGCCCCGTGAAACCTCCCGGTTGGCGCTGTAGCGCTTCCAGAGCCCGTCGAACAGGGCCTCGGCAATGCGCTGGCGGGCGAATTCGCGAGCGGCATGAATGGCCTGCACATCGGCCACTTCACTGAGCTCCATCAGGTAGGCTTCGCCAGGCAAGGACAGCATTTCGGCGACCATGGCCTGATCCAGGCTCGTATCGGCCAATACCGTGCCCAGCGCCGTGATCAAGCGCTCGTCCATGTTCAGGGGCTGATGAGCCTGGTGCTGGCCCACAAGCTCCTGAAGCACCTGTACCGCCAGTCGCTGGCCGGCGTCCCAGCGATTGAAACCATCGCTGTCGTGCTGCATGAGGAACATCAACTGGTCACGGTCGTACGGGAAGCTCAGCTTCACCGGCGCGCTGAATCCGCGCAGCAAGGACGGCAAAGGCTTGGCGGTCACGCCCTCGAAGGTGAAGGACTGCTCGGCTTCCGTCACTGCCAGCACGCGTTCGGTGCCGGTGGCCACGGCCTCGCCTTGCAGGCGCAACTCCAGATCGCGGCCTTGGGCGTCCAGCAATCCGAGCGCGACAGGAATGACGAACGGCAGCTTCTCGGCGCTTTCCGGGGTGGCCGGGCAGCTTTGGCGGAAAGTCAGGGTGTAGGTTTGCGCGGCCTGGTCGTAGGCTTCGCTTACCGTCAGGCGCGGGGTACCCGCCTGGCTGTACCAGCGCTTGAACTGGGTGAGGTCGGCGCCATTGGCGTCTTCCATGGCCTTTACGAAATCATCGCAGGTGACTGCCTGGCCATCATGGCGCTCGAAGAACAGGTCGCTACCCTTGCGGAAGCCCTCGGCGCCCAGCAGGGTCCGAATCATTCCGACCACTTCCGACCCTTTCTCGTACACGGTAAGGGTGTAGAAGTTGGAAATTTCCATGTAGCTGGCCGGGCGCACCGGATGGGCCATGGGGCCGGCATCTTCGGCGAACTGGTGAGTGCGCAGGTAGGCGACATCCTCGATGCGTTTCACCGTGGCCGAGTTCATGTCGGCGGAAAACGCGGCGTCGCGGTAAACCGTGAAGCCCTCTTTCAGGGATAGCTGGAACCAGTCACGGCAGGTTACCCGGTTGCCAGTCCAGTTATGGAAATATTCGTGGGCAACCACCGCCTCCACGCGCTGGTGGGCGGCATCGGTGGCGGTCTCGGCCCGCGCCAGGACGCAACTGGAGTTGAAGATGTTCAACCCCTTGTTTTCCATGGCGCCCATGTTGAAGTCGTTGACCGCCACGATCATGAAGATGTCCAGGTCGTACTCGCGGCCATACACCTCTTCATCCCAGCGCATGGATTTCTTGAGGCTGGTCATGGCGTGCTGGCACTTGTCGATGTTCTCCGGTTCGACATAGATGCGCAGGGTCACGTCCCGTCCGGAGGCGCGGGTGAAGCTGTCTTCCACGCACCAAAGGTCTCCGGCCACCAGAGCGAAAAGGTAGGCGGGCTTTTTGAAAGGGTCTTCCCAGGTGGCCCAGTGACGGCCGTCCTCGCCCTCCCCGCTGGCGATAGGGTTACCGTTGGAAAGCAGGATGGGGTAACGCTGCTTGTCCGCGCTCAGGCTGGTGGTGAACCGGCTCATCACGTCAGGGCGGTCCAAGTACCAGGTGATCTTGCGGAAGCCTTCCGCTTCGCACTGGGTGCAGAACATCTTGCCGGATTTGTACAGCCCTTCCAGGGCGGTATTGGTTTCCGGATGGATGCGCACGCTGCTGTCCACCACGAAGTTCTCGGCCCTGGGATGCAAGGTCAGGTGTGCGTCGTCGAGCTGATATTCGTCGCTGCCCAGGTCCCGGTCATCGAGCTTCAAGGCCAGCAGCTCCAGTTCCTGGCCGTCCAGCACCAGGGGTGGCAGGCCCGGACCGGCCGCGGGGTTGCGCCGCATCACCAACTGGGCATGTACCAGGGTGTGATCTTCGTGAAGCTCGAAGGTCAGGTGGGTTTCGTCGATCAGGTAGTCGGGGGCCCGATAGTCCTTCAGGTAGATCGTCTTTGGCTGTTCGGTGCGCATGGCCTCGTCCTTCTACTGGTGCACGGCGAGCTGGTAGGCCGTGTATTTGCGAATGTTGATCACGCCGGTGTCGAATATCAGGTATTGACCCTTGATGCCGGTCAGCGTGCCTTCGGCCACCGGGGCCTTGTCCAGGTTGAAGCTGGTGATCTTGCCCGGATATGCCTGCACCGGATAGCGGATGTTCACCACTTCGGCGTCCGGGATCGGCTGGATCGCCTGCAGGCCGAAACGCTCCTGCAACAGGCTGATACCCGCGGCGCAACTGTCGAACAGTTGCTCGCGCAAAGCGGGCAGGTCCACGGCCTCGGCATCGCCCTTGAGCAGCGCGCGCCAGTTGGTGCGGTCCGGCACCTGGGTGCGGAACAGATCTTCCACCAGGCCCGATTGCTGCCGGGTGGCCACTCGCAGGATCGGCAGCGCCTGGCTGGCTCCCTGGTCAAGCCAGCGGGTGGGCACCTGGGTGGCGCGGGTAATGCCTACCTTTACACCTGAGCTATTGGCAAGATAGACGATATGGTCGGTCATGCAGAATTGCTCGCCCCAGGATGGCTCTCTGCAGGTGCCATGCTCGTAGTGACAGCGCTCCGGGCTCATGATGCACAGGTCACAGGCGGCGAGCTTGATCATGCAGGGGTAGCAATACCCCTGGCTGTAGCTGCTCTTGGTGCGCTTGCCACAGTGACTGCAATGGATGGCGCCCAGATACTCCAGCTTGAGCGTGCGGCCGATCAGCGGGTTGAGGGGCACCCGCGTCTCGCCCAGGCGCAGGTCATAGCAGGCCTGCTCGTTCTCGATGCGAACGGCCATTTTGCTGACGGAACCACGTCCGAGCTCGATCAATGGATGGCATCCGACTTGAACAGGATATTGGCCACGGGCACGGATTTGGAGCTGCACTCCTGCGGCCCCATGTAGCCGGTGCGCTGTTCTTCAGGAAGGTTCTGCGCTTCCCAGGCGATCACCGCCTGTAGCGACAGTTCCTTCTGTTCCTGGGTCAGCTTGCGCCCATCGGACCATTTTCCGATCTCCACGGCCAGTTTTAGGCTTTCGTAGATTTCAGGCGTAATGTTTTCGATCATGTCAGCGAAGGTGGTCATCGAGGCATCCGGCGATTGGAAAGTCAGCCCATTTTACGGCGCGCGAGCGCCCCACCCAAGAGCCCAGTGATAGAACCGATCAATAGCCCGCCCAGGTGCGCCCCATTGGCGATCTCGCCAAAGCCCAGCGCACTGGCGGCACCCAGCAGGCAGAGGCCCAGCCAGGCCAGCATCATGATCAGCACGCCCTTGGGCATTCGGTACAGAGGCGAGGGCGCGAGCCAGTTGAAAAGCCAGAGATGGCCCAACAGCGCATAGAGCACTCCGGAGAGCCCGCCGAACAAGGCAGGGCCACTCCACAGGTATTGCGTGAGATTGGAGACGGTCGCGAAGAGCAAGGTGAGCCCGGCCAGGACCAGCGACCCCTGGCGCCATTCGATCCGGCGGCCCAGCTCCCAGTACCAGAGCCCGTTCATCACCAGGTGCAGGACCCCGAAATGGATGAACATCGGCGTGACCAGGCGCCACCATTGCCCTGCCTCCAGAGTCGGCAACCAGGGCACGAACCAGGCGTAGTCGCCTTCGAGGTGGAAATCCACGAAGGTCAGCCAGTGCAGCGGCGCCAGGTTGTCCCCCAGCAGGCTGATACCGCCCACCAGCAGGCACGCCAGCAATACCACGGCAGTCACCGGGCTCGCTCGCAATTGCCGCCACAAGCCGGATGGTTGGCGGGGAGCGGGAAGCGCCGCGGGCGCCATGCCTGGGGTGTTGTCCCCTTCCGGATATCGCTGGTGCAGTGCTCGCACCTGCTCGGCCAATTGTGGGGTGGGCACCCAGAGCACCTGTTCCGGCCCTTCCTCGGTGACACGGTGCGGCACCTGCAAGCGACGCAACAGCTTGACGAAGCCTGCCAGGTTTTCGGCCACCGGAAGCCGTAATGCCGCGGTGGGCTTCATTGCCCATGCTCCGGGCGACCCACATCCACCCACACGAACTTGGCCGGGTCCAGCACCGTCTCGTCATCCAGCCGATAGGCCACTAGCTTCCCGTACAGCACCGCGCTGTAGTCCAGGCAGGCCAGGTTGGGACGTATGGGGGCGGGGCGGCCACTGCGCCAGTAATGCCCTACGAACAACAGTGGCTCGTCTGGCCGGTAGCGCAGCAAGGCCTGCTTCTCGCTGGGGCTCAGGGGCAACCTGGCGACGTCCTCGGGCAAGCCGTCCGGCTGGAAGACTACATCGCCATAGGTTTGCGGGTCGTCTTCCCAGAATTTGGTACGAAACAACGACCGGCTCAGGCCGTCACGCCCGACGATGGCCTGCCCGCCCGGCAAGCGCATGTCGGTGCCGCGCAGCAGCCGGTCGAAACATCTGGCTGCGAAGCTCGCCGCCACGCTGGAGGCCTGGATGAAATGAGGGTCTACCCGGCCATCCGGAAACGCCTGGCGCAGCGATGCGATCAGGTCGCCATCCCAGCAGGCGTGGACCAGGCGGAAGCGGCCCGCATCCACGAACAACGGCAACTGATAGAACCACTCGAGAAAGTCTTCCCAGTCCCGCGGGTGCTGGGCAAACTGGTCCAGTGTTTCCTGGATCAGGCGCTGGTGGCGAGGTGTGTGCTCACGCACGTAATCCTTGCCCGAGCCCGGAAGGGCCGGGGTGATCCAGCCCAGGGCGTTGAATTCGTGGTTACCCATGATGCACCACGCCTGTCCCGCCTCGACCATGTCATGCACGATGTGCAGCGCCTCGCGGATACGCGGCCCGCGGTCGATGATATCGCCCAGGAAAACCGCCTGACGCTGTGCATGGCGCCATACCCCACCCTGGCGCCGGTAGCCCAGGGTGTCGAGCAGATGCTCCAGTGTGCGGGCGCAGCCATGCACGTCGCCGATCAGGTCGTAACTTCGGGACGGGTCGAGCATCACTCGCCCCCGCCGCCGAGCCGGCTACCCCAACCCAGCTTGGTGCGGCAGACCTCGTAGTAGTTGTGGTCCAGAGGGTGGATCAGGCGCAGCTTCTGCGGCTTTTTCCTGACCGTGACAGTGTCGCCCGGCGCGCAGGTGAAATGGTTCTGGCCATCGCAGGACACCTGGGGATAGATGGTCATGTCCTTGGCCACCACGATCTTGAGCTCGCTGTTGCCATCGACCACGATGGGCCGCCCGGACAGGGTATGGGGATACATGGGTACGATCACGATCGCATCGAGCTTGGGATGCATGATCGGCCCTCCAGCGGAGAGCGCATAGGCGGTGGAGCCGGTGGGAGTCGCGACGATCAGGCCGTCAGCCTTCTGGCTGCATACGAACTGGCCATCGATGTAGATTTCGAACTCGATCATGCGAGTGGATTTACCCGGGTGCAGCACCACATCATTGAGCGCATCACCCTGGCCGATGCCTTCGCCGTGACGGCGCACCTCGGCCTCGAGCAGGAAACGGCTTTCCACCAGATAGTGCCCGGCCAGAACCTCCGCCACCTTGGTTTCCAGCTCGTCCGGGCGGATATCGGTAAGGAAGCCGAGGCTGCCGCGGTTGACCCCCAGCACCGGGATATGATGCCGCGCCAGCGCCCTGGCCGCGCCCAGCAGGCTGCCATCGCCGCCTACCACGATGACCAGGTCGCACACCTCCCCCAGCATCTTGCGCGTGGAGGTCTGCAAGCCATGGCCGGGCAACACCTCGGCGATGGTGTCTTCCAGGATCACATGCAAATGCCGTTCGACGAGGAATTTCTTCAGGCGCCGAATGGTGTCCAGCACCTGAGTACTACCGAGACGGCCGATGATACCGATATTTCGAAACTGCTCCATGGGGCTCCCGGGCTTTCAGGTGAGGCAAAGGCCTCGATTATGAGCCAAAGCGGCATCCCAGACAAAAAGCGACGAGGCGGATAAACCCGGCTCGAGCGGCTATGCTGCCCGAATGAACCCTTTTTCCGAACTCGCCCACTTGCCTCGCGCCCTGCGTCGGCCCGCCGTACGGGACCTGGCCTGGGTGCTGACGTCGCCAGCGATACTCAGCCAGGCTCCCTGGGCCCAACGCCACCCGCTGCAGGGCAGTGACTGGGCGCGCGACCCTGAACGGCTGGCCCACTGGGTGTGCCTGCTGGACAACGACGACAGGCTTTTGAGTGACTGGCTGGCGCTGAGTTCGACGCACCGGCTCGGCGTCTATTACGAACGCCTCTGGCAGTTCGCCTTGCGCGAAGCCCCCGGGGTGGAGCTGTTGGCGGCCAATCTGCCCGTGCGCAACGGCAACCAGACCCTCGGGGAGATGGATGCCCTGTTGCGCGACCGCGACGGGGTTCACCACCTCGAGCTGGCGGTCAAGTTCTACCTGGGCCGCGACGATGCCAGCGGCGAAGACACCTGGCACTGGCTCGGCCCTGGACGCGATGATCGCCTGGACCGCAAGCTGCTGCACCTGAGCAGCCATCAACTGACGCTTTCCAGGCATCCGGCCGCCCGCCAGCGCTTGCACAGTCTCGGCCTGGATGCGCCGCAGCCCTGGCTCTGGCTGGGTGGCTACCTGTTCTACCCCTGGCATGCCCATGGCGAACCGCCCGCTGGGGCCAATGCGCAGCATGCGCGTGGAGAGTGGCTGCACCGCTGCCAGTGGCCAGCGGTGGCGGCTACCGCAAGGGGATACTGGCAGCCGCTCCCTCGGGCCAGTTGGCTGGCGCCGGCGCGCTGCCCTACCGCCCAATTGACCGATGCGTTCAGCCTTCAGCATTGGCTGGAGGCACTACCCGCCGACGCGCCCGCCCAGCTCCTCGTTCGCATGGTTCCGGAAGGAGAGTTCGCCTACGAGGCTCAACGGTTGTTCCTGGTCAGCGACGGCTGGCCTCATTGAAACTCAGCCTGGGGGAGTATGGCGCTGCGCCAGGCCAGGGCGCAGGCGATCCCTACGAGTCCCATGAGCAGGCTGTAGCCCGGCAGTACCCAGGCGCTGTCGGGTACCAACGCCAAGACAGCCAGGGGCGTCAGGCTCGCCCAAAGCGCATAGGCCAGGTTGTAGGTCAGAGAAATACCGGATACCCGCACTTGCGCGGGGAACAGGCCTACCATCACCGACGGCACCACCCCCACCACCCCGCTGCACAAACCGGCCAATGCATAGGCCGGCCCGGTCAAGCCCCAATCCAGGATCAGGTCGCCATAGAGGGCCAGAGTGCCTAGCGGCAGCAACAAGCTGTAGAGCAGCAGCGCACGGCGCGGCCCGACCCGGTCCACCAGCAGGCCGGCCAGGACGCAGCCGATGTTCAGAAAGACAATGCCCAGGCTGCTCAAGGCGAAGGTATCCGCCGCCGCCAGGCCGAAGCGCTGCTGCATCAAGGTGGGCGTCAGCACCACAAGAATCACCACCGCGGTGGTCAGTACGCAGGTCAACAGAACAGCAGGCAGGAGGCTCGCCCGATGCCCCCGCAGCACCTGGGCCAAGGGCAGCCCGGCCATGGCCTCACGGCGCTCGCGCATGGCCAGGAACACCGGGGTTTCGCTGAGCAGGCGTCGCAACCACACGCCCAGCACGCCGAACAGGCCGCCCAGCAGGAACGGCAGGCGCCAGCCGTAATCGAGCATCTGCTCGGCTGTAAGCGAGCGTGCCAGGGCCGTGGCGACCAAGGCTCCGAGCAGGTAGCCGAAGGTCAATCCAGCCTGCAGGAAGCCCGGGCATAGCCTCGGCGCTCGACGGGGACATGCTCGGCAACGAATACCCAGGCGCTGGGCACCTCGCCGCCCACGGCCGCCCCCTGCAACACTCGCAACGCCAGCAAGGCCAACGGCGCCAGGTAGCCGATGTCGGCATAGACCGGCATGATCCCGACCAAAAGGCAGGGCACGGCCATCATCAGGATACTGAGGCTGAACATCCGCTTGCGCCCGAGGCGATCGGCATAGTGGGCCATGACCAGGCCACCCAGAGGGCGGGCCAGGTAGCCGGTGGCGAAAATGCCGAAGCTCTGCAACACCCGCAGCCACTCGGGCATTTCGGGAGGAAAGAACAGGGTCGACAGGGTCAGCATGAAAAATACGAAGATGATGAAATCGTAGATCTCAAGCGCGCCGCCCAGCGCCGCCAGGGCCAGAGTCTTGTGATCGGCGCGGGTGAGCGAGGTGGGACTTGCGCTGCTTGGGAACATGGCGATGGCGGTCTCGTATCAGGCCCACGTCCGTGTGGCGATGCAAAAGCGCGAAGGATAACAATATTGCGATGGACGACGTGACCTGACGTCAGGACATGTCCCCGCTCGCGCTGTTCGTCCACCTGTGTCGTCATAGGCCAAGGCAGCGAACCCCTCCCTGGCTGTCTATTTTTTTAAGCTGTGTTACCGAATATCGTTTGACATATTTTACAGGGTTGGCAGACTTCCGTTCCGTGCCGCCAGTGCCTCGCAAGCCTCGCCGCGTGCCAACAAAAATAAACAGCCATTCGCGGTGCACCGGCCTCGGCCAGTTGCACCGGCCGAACACACGGAACAAACACATGCTGATCTGGTTTGTCGCGATCTACCTGCTTATCACCGTCTTCGTAGGCTTCTACGCATCGACCCGGGTCAAGAATGCCGGGGACTTCGCTTCCGGGGGGCGCAGCATGTCGTTCCCGCTGGTGGTCGCCATGGTGTTCGCCACCTGGTTCGGTTCCGAGGCCATTCTGGGCATTCCAGCGACGTTCCTCGAGGAAGGCTTTGCCGGCATCGTCGAAGACCCGTTCGGTTCCTTCGGTTGCCTGATGCTGGTGGGCCTGGTGTTTGCCCGCCCGCTCTATCGTCTCAACCTGATGACCATCGGCGACTTCTTCCGCAAGCGCTTCGGCCGTCAGGTCGAGCTACTGACCAGCCTGGTGATCATTGCCTCCTACCTGGGCTGGGTGGCTGCCCAATTGACCGCCCTGGGGGTGATCTTCAACGCTCTTTCCGACGGCGGCCTCACGCTGACCCAAGGCATGCTGCTGGGCACCCTGATCGTGCTGCTGCATACCTTGTTCGGGGGCATGTGGTCGGTCGCCCTGACCGACTTCCTGCAGATGATCATCATAGTCGCGGGCCTGTTCTACCTGACCTGGCTGATCGGCGGCATGGCCGGTGGCCCTTCGGTGGTGATCGGCCATGCCGCGGCCGAAGGCAAGTTCCACTTCCTCGAAGGCACCTCGGCCAAGGACATCGTGGCCTTCATAGGCGCGGCCGTCACCATGATGTTCGGCTCTATTCCGCAGCAGGACGTCTACGCTCGGGTCATGTCGGCCAAGAACGAGACCGTCGCCTCCCGCGCCGCGATGACCGGCGCCTGCTTCTACCTGTGCTTCTGCATGTTGCCCATCTTCCTGATCTACTCGGCCAAGCTCATCGACCCGGCCATGGTCCAGGAACTGCTGGCCGGCGATTCGCAGTTGATCCTCCCGCGCCTGGTCCTGGAGCGCACCCCGCTGTTCGCCCAGGTAATGTTCTTCGGGGCGGTGCTTTCGGCCATCATGTCTACGGCTTCGGGCACCCTGCTGGCCCCCTCGGTGACCTTCACCGAGAATATCCTGCGTCCAATGCTGCCGAACATGACCGACAAGCAGGCGCTGTTGGCCATGCGCTGCAGCGTGCTGGGCATGACCGCCGCCACCATTACCTTTGCCCTGCACTCGGATTCCAGCATCTATGAAATGGTCGGCAACGCCTACAAGGTGACGCTGGTCGCCGCCGTGGTGCCCTTGTTTTTCGGGCTGTTCTGGAAAAGGGCCACCACCCAGGGCGCCTTCCTGGCCATGTTCATGGGCGTGGCAGTGTGGGGCTCGCTGGAGCTTACCCAACAACCCGATGCTTTCTGGCCGCCTCAGTTGGCCGGCCTGCTGTGCAGCGCCCTGGGCATGATCGTCGGTTCGCTGCTGCCACAATTCTCTGCCCACCGGGGCGAGAAGATGGACTTCAACCCGGCGCCACAGCGCTGAGCCACTCTTGAAGCGCAAGAGCCCGCTGTGATCAGCGGGCTTTTTCATGGCCCGCCGTAATGTCGCCTCCCGCTACAGTTTCACCCTAGCGTGAAGGCTGGCGGATACGGAGCTCAAGGAGACTTCAAAGGAGGCAGGATACTCCGGCGCGCTTTCGCCCTGGCGGTATCCTGGGTAGGTTTCAAGACCCTGTTTCGACGCAGGCCCGCTGCTCAATGAGCAGGACCTGAGTATTCCTCGACCGGGGCTTCGACCAAAGGGGCGAGCGCATCCGGCTGCGCCCCATTTGTGCTGCGGCGAATCCGTTCAGGCCTTGGCGAAACGCCTGCAGGCGTCGCCGAACGCCTCGAACAGCTTGATGGATACAGGATTCTTCATGGCTTGCCATTCCGGGTGCCATTGCACCCCTACCATGAACGGGGAAATGGCTGGCGCGTGGAAGGCCTCGATGGTGCCATCCGGCGCGCGCCCAAGCACTTCCAGGCCTTCGGCGAGGCGGTCGATGCCCTGGCCGTGCAGGGAGTTGACCTGGATGTCCTGACGGCCTACGGCTTCTGCCAGCCAGCTCTGGGCCTGGAGCGCTACACCGTGACTATCGGCATATTGCTTGTCTACCGGGTCTTCAGGGTTTTCGCGGTGATCCATGACACCTGGCACGGTGTAGAGCTTCTGATGAATGTTGCCACCCAGTGCCACGTTGATTTCCTGCATGCCGCGGCAGATGGCGAAGATGGGCATGCCCCGATCCAGGGCGGCGCGGATCAGCGGAATATCGAAATTGTCCCGGTCCGGGTCCTGGGTTTTCTCAGGGGTAAGGTTCTCCTGCCCATAAAGGCTAGGGTCGATGTTGGAGCCCGCCCCCGTCAGGTACACCCCGTCGGCCATGTCCAGGTAACGCTCCAGGTCCTCGATACCGCAGCAGGTAGGGGCCAGTACCGGAACGCAGTCGGCGATATCCACCAGAGGCGTAATGTATTTATGGGTCATCACCTGATAGAGGTGGCCTTTCCGTTCCTGCACGCCCATGGTCATGAGGACGACCGGTTTGGACCGGCTTTTTGTAGTTACGCTTTTCACGAAGCACCGCCGAGGCTGGTCAGTTGTAAAACATTTCAATCATCTTGCTTCGGAGATGGCCGGATACAGGGCGCATCCGAAGGTGAAGGGTGATCAATGTCAAACATAATAGACGATTGCCCAGGCGGCCGGCAACTCGGCTCCGCTATCGGTCAGGCACCTGCTCCCGCTGCGCCTGCAATGGCAGGCGCAGCTCGACCTCCAGCCCATCCGGCCGGGGGTGAAACTCCAGGCGACCCTGGCAGCGCTGCACGATAGCCTGCACGATGGCCAACCCAAGCCCGCAGCCCTGGCTCCGGCTGGAGCGCCAGAAACGTTCGGTCATGTGGAGCATTGCACCAGGCGCCAGGTCTGGCCCGTGGTTACGCACGCGGAAGAGGGCCTGATCGTGTTCACGACTGACCGCCAACGCCACTGGTGCTTCAGGCGCGCCATGGCACAGGGCGTTGTCCAACAAGTTGCGCAAGGCCGCCACCGCCAGGGTCAGAGGTACATCCAGCGGGGCCTGCGCACTGTCCTCGCCCAGCTCGGCCTGAATGCGTGGAGCTTCATCGGCTGGCGTGTCGTTGATCGCCAGCCGTGCGACTTCGGCAACCGCGCAACCGCCTTCTTGCTCGAAGGCCAAACGCCCTTCCACCCTCGCCAGCAACAGCAATTGCTCCAAGGTGCGGTGCAGCCGATCGGCCCCCTCCTCCGCGCAGCCAAGCGCCTGAGCGTGCGCGGTGCCCTCGGTCAACCTGGCGACTTGCAGGTGGGTCTTGATCGCGGTCAGGGGGCTGCGCAATTCATGGGCGGCATCGTCGGTGAGCCGCCGCTCTCGCTCGATGGCCTGGGCGATGCGCTGGAACAGCTGGTTCTGGGTGTCGACCAGGGGGCGCAACTCGCTGGGCAACGGGTGAACCTGCAGCGGCTCAAGGGCATCAGGGCTGCGTCGGGTCAGCGCGTCGCGGATGCGATTGAGCGGGGCCAGCCCCTGCCCCACGCCCAGCCAGAGCACACCGAGGCTGCCCAATAGCGCCATCAGCACAGGCGCGGACGCCGCCAACAACACCGACTGGTTAAGGGCTTCGCGCTCCTGCTGACGGTCGGCCGTGGTGATGCGCACATCCGCGTGAACCAGGGTGAAGCTGCGCCAGTGCTCATCATCGATGAGCTGGTCATGGAAGCCATTACCTTCTTGACCAAGGACCGATTCAACGCCCTGCTGGCTGGTAGCCAGAATCTCGCCACGCAGCGAGCTTACCTTGCAGGCCATGCCATCCGGCAAGCTGGCCTGGTCCGCGGCAATACGCGCACCCTCCGCCTGAGCGCCAAGGGGGTGCGGCAACTGCTGCACCAGCCCGGCCACCATGCGCGCCGAGGCTACCAGGCGTTGATCCAGGGAAAACATCATCTGCCCGCGCAGGTCGCGGAACATCCAGGCGGCGGCCAAGGCCCAGATGAGCACGAAGGCACCACCGAGGATCAGGATCAGGCGCAAGCGCAGGCTCATGCACGCTCCCGTTGGTCACTGCCGGCCGGCCCTAGGCGATAGCCCAGCCCTCGAACGGTTTCGACGATATTGTTGCCGAGCTTGCGGCGTAGATGATGGATATGCACGTTCAAGGCATTGCTTTCCACTTCGTCGCCAAAACCATAGACGCAGTCCTTGAGTTGCTCGGCGCTCAACACCCGACCCTTGTTCTGCAGCAAAGCATGCAACAACGCTTGCTCGCGCCGGGAAAGGTCCACAGGCTCGCCGCCCAGCCAGGTTTCCCGGCTGCTGGGGTCATGACAAAGGGCACCGTGCTCGATGCGGTTCTGAGCCCGTCCGGCCATTCGGCGCAGCAGAGTGTGCAGCCTGGCATTGAGCTCGCGCAGGTCGAAGGGCTTGAGTAGATAATCATCGGCCCCGGCTTCGAGGCCCGCTACCCGGTCGGTGATGGCATCACGGGCGGTCAAGACCAGCACAGGCAGCGCCTGGCCCTGCTGGCGCAGCCGCTTGAGCAGCTTTAGCCCGTCTTCGTCCGGCAAGCCAAGGTCCAGGATCATGGCATCGAACCGAGCGACCTTGAGCAATGCCTCGGCGGCGCGAGCGGTGTCCACCCGGTCTACCACCGCGCCCTGGGCACCGAGCCCGGCAACGATGCCGCTGGCGATGAGGTCGTGGTCTTCACAGAGTAAGAGGTGCATAGGCGTTTCGATGGTTGCTGACAGGTGTCTAGCGTACGCCGACCTGATTAAGCCTGCATTAGGCGGCCATGAGCGCAGGCCTGGGCACGCCTGGAGCGCACCCGGCTGACATGCCCCATGATGCCCGGCGGCCCTGGCCAGGCGTCAGTGACCACCCGAAGCCGGCCCTGCCTTGGCCGTGAATGGTGGTTTGGCCAGGCACACCAGCAGAATGAGCGCGGCGAAGATCCAGCCCAGCAGGGTGAAGTAATCCACCGTGGAGAACATATAAGCCTGGGCATTGACCATCTGTTCGAGCTGGGCGTAGCTCTTGTCGTTGGCGCCGCCCAGTTGCTGGAGCATCTGTTGGGTGGCAAGGTCCAGTGTGCTGATGTTCTCGCTCAGGTAGGCATGATGCTCGATGGCCCGGCGGCTCCAGATCCAGGTGGTCAGGGAGGCGGCGAAACTGCCTCCCAGGGTCCGCAGGAAGGTTGCCAGCCCGGACCCGTCGGCAATCTGCTGAGGCGGCAGGTCCGAGAGAAGGATGCTCAGGGTAGGCATGAAGAACAGCGCCACGCCAATACCCATGAACAGCTGTACCAGGGCCACGTGAAGGAAGTCCACTTCAGTGTTGAACTGGGCACGCATGAAGCAGCTCAGGCCAATGGCGGTGAAGGCGCCACCGGCGAGGATCCGCAAGTCGAACTTGTGCGCGTACTTGCCGACGAAGGGCGACATCAGCACTGGCAGGATACCCAGCGGTGCGACGGCAAACCCGGCCCAGGTGGCCGTATAGCCCAGCTGGGTCTGCAGCCACTGCGGCAATATCAGGTTGATACCGAAAAAGCCGGCATAGCCGAATACCAGCACGGCAGTGCCTACCCGGAAGTTTCGGAAGGCGAACAGCCGCAAGTTCACCACCGGGTGTGCATCGGTCATCTCCCAGATCACGAAAACGGCCAGTGCGATCACGGCGATCACGGTGCCGATGATGATGAAGCGGGACTCGAACCAGTCCAGGTCGTTGCCCTTGTCCAGCACCACCTGCAGCGCGCCCACGCCGATGATCAAGGTCAGCAGGCCGATGTAGTCCATGGGCTGGCGGCTGGTTTGCACCGGGCGTTTGGCCAACTGCTGGCGCACCACGGCCGCAGCGAACAACCCCACCGGTATATTGATGAAGAAGATCCATGGCCAGCTATAGCTGTCCGTGATCCAGCCACCCAGAATAGGGCCCGCGATGGGCGCGACCACCGTGACCATGGCCAGGAGCGCCAACGCCATGCCTCGCTTCGCCGGCGGGTACACGGCAATCAGCAGGGTCTGCGTCATGGGGTACAGTGGCCCGGCGACCAGGCCCTGCAACACGCGAAAGCCCACCAGCTCGGGCATGGACGTGGAAATACCGCAGAGGAAGGAGGCCAATACAAACAGCAAGGTAGCCCAGATAAACAGCTTTACCTCACCGAAGCGGCGGCTCAGCCAGCCGGTCAGCGGCAGCGCCACGGCGTTGCTCACGGCGAAGGAAGTGATCACCCAGGTGCCTTGCTCCGCGCTCACGCCCAGGTTGCCGGAGATGGTCGGCAGGGCGACGTTGGCGATGGTGGTATCCAACACCTGCATGAAGGTCGCCAGGGACAAGCCGATGGTGCTCAGCACCAGGCTCGGCGGCGTAAAGGACGCGTTGGAACTCATCGCGGTATCCTGCAAACGGAGGGCGCCCCGTGCGGGGGCGCGACTGGGCTCAGCGCTGGGCCGTCTTGCCTTGGGCGCTGTTGTCGTGGATCAGCCGGGCGATCATGTCATCGGCTTCGCTGAGCTGCTGCTCGTAGACGGCGGTGGAAAACACCGCCTGCTGGGTCGCTTGCTGAGTCAGCATCGCGCCGCTCTGGTCATGCAGGTCCACGGTCGCCACGGTGGACAGGCCGATGCGCAGCGGATGCGCCTTGAGTGGCTCGGGATCGAGCTCGATGCGCACCGGCACGCGCTGCACGATCTTGATCCAGTTACCGGTGGCGTTCTGCGCCGGCAACAAGGAGAAGGCGCTGCCGGTACCCGCGCCAATGCTCTGCACCGTACCGTGATAGCTGACATCGTCGCCATACAGGTCCGAGGTCAGGGTCACTGGCTGGCCGATGCGCATATCGTGCAGCTGGGTTTCCTTGAAGTTGGCGTCTACCCACACCTGATCCAGCGGAATTACCGCCATGGTTGGCGTGCCGGGCTGCACGCGTTGGCCCAATTGCACGGTGCGCTTGGCCACATAGCCGGTAACCGGCGCCACCAGGGTGGTGCGCGCCCGGGCCAGGTAGGCGTCGCGCAGTTGCGCGGCGGCGGCCTGCACGTCCGGGTGCGAGGAAATCACCGTATCGTCCACCAACGCGACGGTGCCGGCCAGTTGCTGCTGGGCCGTTCCAAGCGCGGCCTGGGCGGCGGCCAGGTCATCGCGAGCGTGCGATAGCTCCTCCTGGGAAATGGCGCCGGTAGCGGCCAGGGTCTTGCGGCGGTTGTAGTTTTCTTGGGCTTTTTGCAATTCGACGCGGCGAGCGTTGGTCTGGGCGCGCTGGCTGTCTACGTTGCTGTACATCCCGCGCACCTGGCGAACCGTACGGGCGAGATTGGCCTGGGCGTTTTCCAGGGCGATGCGCGCATCGGCCGGGTCAAAGGTGATCAGCGTCTGACCTTCATGTACCAGGTCACCATCATCGGCGCCAATGCTGACGACAGTGCCGGCGATCAATGGGGTGACCTCTACGACGTTACCGTTGACGTAGGCATCGTCAGTCTCTTCATAGAAGCGTCCATGCAGCTCGTGCCAGGCGAATACCGCCACCCCGGCGGCGACCACCAGCAGCAGCAAAAGGAAAAGCATCAGCTTGCGCTTGCGCGGGTTGCCCTGGGGCTGGGCATTTCCAGCCTGGTCGCCGTGAGCTTGGGAATTGGCAGTGGCCATGGAAAGGTACCTTGGTTAATCGCGTGGGGCCTGGGTGCTGGCCAGGGCTAGCCCCTGATAGCCGCCACCGAGGGCCTGCATGAGTTGAATCGAGACGTCGATGCGCTCGGCATTGAGCGCAGCCAATTGCTGCTGGGCACCAAGCAACTGTTGCTCCAGGGTCAGTACATCCAGGTAGTTGCCGATGCCCGAGCCGTACCGCTGGGTAACCGTGTCGTAGGACTGGCGCACCACGTCCACCGCGTGCTGTTTGGCAGCGACCTGGTTGCCCAGGGCCTGCAGCCGGTTGATGGCATCGGCCACTTCTCCGAGCGCACCTACCAGTGTCTTGTTGTACTGGGCCACGGCGAGTTCGTAGTCCGCGTCACGGGCGTCCAGGCCCGCGCGCAGGCGACCGCCATCGAACAACGGCAACGAGACGGCTGGCGCCACATTGAAGAAGCGACTGGCGCTGCCAAACAACGCATCGCCGAGCATGGACTGGGTCCCGGCGGCGGCGGTCAGGTTCAGGTTGGGGTAGAAACGTGTCTTGCTCACGTCGATATCCCGGCTGGCCGCTTCCACCCGCCACCGGGCAGCCACCAGGTCCGGTCGCCGGCCCAGCAGGTCGGCCGGCAACCGGGAAGGCAAGGCCACAGCGGCGGGTTGAAGGATCCGCGGCCGCTCGATATCTCCGGCGCGGTCAGGCCCCTTGCCAAGGAGCACCGCCAGCGCGATACGAGCGCTGCGCAACTGCTTGTCAGCGTTGAGCGCCTGTTCCTGAGCGCTGGCTTCCAGGCTTTCGGTCTGTTGCAACTGGTACTGGCTATCGATGCCTGCGGCCAGGCGCTGACGCCCTAGCTGAAGCATCTGCCGCGTGCGCTCGAGATCTTCCCGGGCCAGGTCCGCGCTGATATAGGCATGGCCCAGGTCGCTATAGGCCCGCGCGACGTCCACCGCCAGGGTCAGCCGTGCTGCCTGCTGGTCCACCTCGGCCGCGCGGGCCCGGCCCAGGGCCGCTTCCCAGGCGGCCCGCTCACCACCCCAAAGATCGAAGCTGTAGTCGAAGGTCACTTCGGCGCTGCGCAGGGTGGAATAGCGATCGCCGGTCAGCAGGGGGTCTTGCACCTTGGCCAGGCGCGAGCGGGACACGCTGGCATCAGCCGCCACGTAGGGTTGACGATCGGCGTCAGCGGCATTGGCCGCCGCCATGGCCTGGTGCGCGCGAGCAGCGGCGACTTGAAGGTCCGGACTGTCACGCAGCGCTTCATCGACCAGGGCATCGAGCTGGCGATCTCCGAGGCTTGTCCACCAGGTGGGCGATGGCCAGGCCGCGGGGCTGATCGCGACATCCGTCAGGCTGGCCTGGGCACCCAGGCCTTCAGCCTCAGCCAGATCGGCGTTCGGCTTGAGGCCATGGTCGTTGGCGCAGCCTGCCACGGCCAGGGCCAGTACCAGTGGCAAGCATTTGAAGAAAGGCAATCGGGCGTTCATTTTTTACCCATGCGCCAGCAGGCCACAGGGTCGCCGGCATTGAGAAGGATTTTTTTCAACAGGCGCTCCAGCTCCGCCAGCTCGGCGGTATCCAGCACGCCGACCAGCCGGTTCATGGCATCGGCGCCGATATGCGGCAGGCGCGCTACCAGTTGCTGGCCATCGGGGGTCAGGGTGATACAGATCTGCCGACGGTCCGCCTCGCTACGGGCACGGCGGATCAACCCTTTCTGTTCCAGGCGATCCAGCATCCGGGTCATCGAGCCGCTGTCCAGAGACAGGTGGCGACACAGATCCCCCGGGCTGTCCAGCCCCCACTCCGCCACTATGATCAGCACCTTGAACTGCGCCGCTGTGACGCTGTGGACCTCCAGGTACTGGTCCAGAATACGGTCCTTCAGACTGGCCGTGCGACCAAGCAGCATGCCCAGCTGGCTGTCGAAAAAGTTCTCGGGAGTGAAATGGCTCATGAGGAGAAACAATGACTGCCCAGGCAGAGAATGTTTCGAGATATTACTGCCTAGGCAGATAATGTCAAGGCATCTACCTGCCGGCCCAACTCCTACGACTTTTCTTCAGTGGGCCAGCGCAGGCACGCCGCTGTGAAAGCGCAGCTCTTCGTCCGGACTCTGGATCAGCAGGACTTCAGCCTCCCGCACCTTGTCGATGGTGTGAGCAATGTCCTCGGCGTCCCCGTACTGGTAAGCCAGGCGCAGGTAACCCTGGAAATGCCGGGCCTCGCTTTTGAGCAGGCCGTGATAGAAGCCGCCGAGGTCGGCATCCAGGTGAGGCACCAAGGCTTCGAATCGCTCGCAGCTGCGCGCTTCGATGAATGCACCGACCACCAGGGTGTCCACCAGCTTCACCGGCTCATGA
The DNA here is from genome assembly GCF_000826105.1 of Pseudomonas massiliensis. GTDB lineage: Bacteria > Pseudomonadota > Gammaproteobacteria > Pseudomonadales > Pseudomonadaceae > Aquipseudomonas > Aquipseudomonas massiliensis. The sequence goes on from NZ_CCYK01000006.1 coordinate 124,954, forward strand.
GCGCGCACCAGCTTGCGCAGGCCCGAAGCATAGCGGCCGGCGTTCAGCGGGCGCAGCGGCACACCGCGCTTTTTCATCCAGCGCAGCACTTGTTCATGGTGCACCAACTCTTCCCGCGCCAGGCGGGACATGAAATGGATCAAGTCCGCATGGCTGTTGTACTTGGCGATCAGGCTCAGGGCCGTGGAAGCGGCTTTGAACTCGCAGTTCTTGTGGTCGATCAGCAAGGTTTCCTGGTCCGCCAGGGCCGCCTCGACCCAGGCCTGGGGCGTGCGGCAACCAAGGAATTCGTGGATTTCAGGCAGCATGCGCCGTCTCGTGCAGGGGAAAACGGCGCAGTATACCCGCTGGCCCTGCCCTACCCCATGGCCTCGCGCAAGAAAGCCGGTGCGATATAACGCTGGTAGTGCGCCTCGGACAGCAGGAAGAATTCCCGATCGATGGCATCGCGCAGCGCGGGCAGATCCCAGTCGCGAAATTCCGGCATGAGCGCGATACCGTAGGCGTCCAGGTTAGAAATAACCCGCGCGCCTCGGGCGATGAGCTGGTAGGCCCAGCAGTATTCGGACTGCTGCGGCTGGAAGCGGATCTGTCGCTGCTCGAGTTGCCCACGCAGGCGCGCGGGCTCGTAGACCTCCAGCTTGGCCACCATCACCTGCACCAGCAACTGCTCCAGGCGCAGCCACACCGCCCGCTTCTGCGCCTCGTCATAGCTGTTCCAGTGGATCACTTCGTGGTGGAAACGCTTGCAGCCACGGCATACCAGGTCCCCGTACACGGTGGAACAGAGGCCTACACAGGGGGTTTTGATCGGGGATTTGGCCATGGTCAAAGCAGCATCGACGAAGCGGTAGGCCGGCCATCTTAGCCCTTCGTCGTAGCGCTTTCACCCCTTCGCTACGAACGGGCAACTTACCTTCGGGAAATTTTTGCCGTAGAATCATCCAGCCTGCTTGAAGGCACCAATGTCCATCTAGAAGCTGTTTTCAAAGCGTCACGAGCACAGTCGATCCGTCAGAATGGCGTTGGCGCGGCCTCCCCTCACCGTGCCACCCCTCATCAGCCCAGCCATTCTGCGGCGTAAAACTTTGAAAGCAGCTTCTGCCTGGCACTCATCGCTACACCGGTCAGCCGGCTCCCAAAGTCGCATGGCCCGGGTGTACGGGAGCGCCGCTGGATAAGCGTCCCTACGCGGGACCACTGATGAGGGTAATAACTGTGCTTGAAGCCTATCGCAAACACTCCGAAGAGCGTGCCGCCCAGGGTATCGTGCCCCAGCCGCTGAACGCCGAACAAACCGCAGGCCTGGTCGAGCTGCTGAAGAACCCGCCCGCTGGCGAAGAAGCCTTGCTCGTCGACCTGATCACCAACCGCGTACCGCCAGGGGTGGACGAAGCCGCCTACGTCAAGGCCGGTTTCCTGTCCGCGCTGGCCAAGGGTGAAGCGACCTCCCCGCTGATCGACAAGAAGCGCGCCACCGAGCTGCTGGGCACCATGCAGGGCGGCTACAACATCCATACCCTGGTCGAGCTGCTGGATGACGCCGAGCTGGGCAGCGTGGCCGCCGAACAGCTCAAGCATACCCTGCTGATGTTCGACGCCTTCCACGACGTGGCCGAGAAAGCCAAGGCTGGCAATGCCCACGCCAAGGCCGTCCTGGAATCCTGGGCCGCCGGCGAGTGGTTCACCAAGAAGCCGGCCATTGCCGAGAAGTACACCCTGACCGTGTTCAAGGTGCCTGGCGAAACCAACACCGACGACCTTTCCCCGGCGCCGGACGCCTGGTCCCGCCCCGACATCCCGCTGCACGCCCTGGCCATGCTGAAAATGGCCCGCGAAGGCATCGTGCCCGAGCAGCCCGGTTCGATCGGCCCGCTCAAGCAGATCGAGGAAGTCAAGGCCAAGGGCTTCCCCGTAGCCTACGTCGGCGACGTGGTCGGTACCGGTTCTTCCCGCAAGTCGGCGACCAACTCGGTACTCTGGTTCTTCGGCGACGACATCCCCTACGTGCCCAACAAGCGCGCCGGTGGCTTCTGCTTCGGTACCAAGATCGCCCCGATCTTCTACAACACCATGGAAGACGCCGGTGCCCTGCCGATCGAGTTCGACGTATCGAACCTGAACATGGGCGACGTGATCGACGTGTACCCGCACGCTGGCAAGGTGTGCAAGCATGGCACCGATGAAGTGCTGGCTACCTTCGGACTCAAGACCCCCGTGCTGCTGGACGAAGTCCGCGCCGGCGGCCGTATCCCGCTGATCGTGGGTCGTGGCCTGACCGACAAGGCGCGCGCCGAGCTGGGCCTGGGCGGCACCGACCTGTTCAAGCTGCCGGAAGCCCCGGTCGATACCGGCAAGGGCTACACCCTGGCGCAGAAGATGGTGGGCAAGGCCTGCGGCGTGACCGGTGTTCGCCCTGGCACCTACTGCGAACCGAAGATGACCACCGTGGGCTCCCAGGACACCACCGGCCCGATGACCCGGGACGAACTCAAGGACCTGGCCTGCCTGGGCTTCTCCGCCGACCTGGTGATGCAGTCCTTCTGCCACACCGCGGCCTACCCCAAGCCCATCGACGTCACCACCCACCACACCCTGCCGGATTTCATCCGCACCCGTGGCGGCGTATCCCTGCGTCCTGGCGACGGCATCATCCACAGCTGGCTGAACCGCATGCTGCTGCCGGACACCGTCGGCACCGGTGGTGACTCTCACACCCGCTTCCCGATCGGTATTTCCTTCCCGGCCGGTTCCGGCCTGGTGGCCTTCGCCGCTGCCACCGGCGTGATGCCGCTGGACATGCCCGAGTCGGTGCTGGTGCGCTTCAAGGGCAAGATGCAGCCTGGCATCACCCTGCGCGACCTGGTACACGCGATTCCGTACCACGCCATCCAGAAAGGCCTGCTGACCGTCGAGAAAAAAGGCAAGAAGAACATCTTCTCCGGCCGCATCCTGGAGATCGAAGGCCTCAACGACCTGACCGTCGAACAGGCCTTCGAGCTGTCGGACGCCTCGGCCGAGCGCTCCGCTGCCGGTTGCACCATCAAACTGCCGGAAGCGGCCATCGCCGAGTACCTGAAATCCAACATCACCCTGCTGCGCTGGATGATCAGCGAAGGCTACGGCGATGCCCGCACGCTGGAGCGCCGCGCCCAGGCGATGGAAGCCTGGCTGGCCGATCCGCAGCTGATGGAAGCCGACGCCGACGCCGAGTACGCCGAGGTCATCGAGATCGACCTGGCCGAGGTCAAGGAGCCCGTGCTCTGCGCCCCGAACGACCCGGACGACGCCCGCCTGCTCTCTACCGTGGCCGGCGAGAAGATCGACGAAGTGTTCATCGGCTCCTGCATGACCAACATCGGGCACTTCCGCGCCGCCGGCAAGCTGCTGGACAAGGTCAAGGGTGCCATCCCGACGCGCCTCTGGCTGTCTCCGCCCACCAAGATGGACGCCCACCAGCTCACCGAGGAAGGCTACTACGGCATCTACGGCAAGGCGGGCGCGCGCATGGAAATGCCAGGCTGCTCGCTGTGCATGGGTAACCAGGCACGGGTAGCCGCCAACTCCACGGTGGTATCTACCTCCACCCGTAACTTCCCCAACCGCCTCGGCGACGGTGCCAATGTGTACCTGGCCTCGGCGGAACTGGCCGCTGTCGCCTCGATCCTGGGCAAGCTGCCAACCGTGGAAGAGTACATGCAGTACGCTCAGAACATCGACAGCATGGCTGCCGACGTGTATCGCTACCTGAGCTTCGACCAGATCGCCGATTTCCGTGAAGCCGCGGAAAAGGCCAAGATCCCGGTCGTGCAGGCGTGATCCAAGCCGCACACTGCAAGCCGTAATGAAATACCCGCCCTAGTGGCGGGTTTTTCATGAGCGCTCTTCCCGCAGATGACCCTGGGGACGCGATGTTCTATCCTTCAGCGCCCGGCGCAGTGGATGCGTCGAGCGCCATCTTGCAGAAGGAACAGCCCACCCATGAGCGACAACCGAAGGCCCATCCAGGCGCGCTCCACGCGCTGGGCAGCGACCATCACCGCGCGCCTGGTCGAGCGCGACATCACCCCCAACCAGATTTCAACAGCCAGCGTCGGCTTCGCTGGCCTGGGCGCCCTTGCGCTGCTGGCAGATACCGGGTTCTGGTCTTCCCTGGTGTGTATCCTGGCCATCCAGCTCAGGTTACTGTGCAACCTCTTCGACGGCATGGTGGCCATCGAAGGTGGCAGGCAGTCCGCCTTGGGCAGCCTATACAACGAATTCCCCGACCGTCTCGCCGACAGCCTGCTGATCGTTTCGCTGGGTTATGCCTGCGGCTTACCGGCCCTTGGATGGTTCGCCGCCCTGGCCGCGGCGCTGACGGCGTACGTCCGGGTGTTCGGCGGTTCCATCGGCTTGCCCCAGCGCTTCAGCGGGCCCATGGCCAAGCAACATCGCATGGCGGTAATGACCGGCAGCCTGGCGCTCAATGCCTTGGAGTCGCTGTTGTTCGGCACCCATCACTGCCTGGCTGTCGGGCTATGGATCATCGGGATCGGCTCAGCGATCACCTGTGTTACCCGCAGCCTGCGGCTGGCTCGGGACATCCAGGCCTCGCACCCTACCGAACCTGCCCAGACGTTGTACTCCCAACCCGAGGGTGGCGCGCATGTGGATCAGTAGCGCTCTTATCTCGGTACTGCGCCTGCTGATCGGGGTGACCGCTCGCTGGGAGAACGAGCCGGACCTCAGCCGCCAGCGTATCTACTTCGCCAACCACACAAGCCACATGGATACCTTGGCGATCATGGCCGCCCTACCGGCGCAGGCACGACTCAATGTCAAACCCGTCGCGGCCAGGGATTACTGGGGCAAGAACCGGTTTCTGGCTTATATCGCCCAGCGAGGCCTCAATGCGGTGCTGATCGATCGCACGCCCCAGGCCGGCCAAAACGTGCTGGCACCCATCATGGGTGTGGTCGAGGCAGGCCATTCGATCATCATCTTCCCCGAGGGCACGCGCGGCTGCCAGGCGCTTCCCGGCCCGTTCAAGTCCGGGTTGTTCCGTTTGGCCGAGGCGTTTCCTGGTGTCGATCTCGTGCCGGTTTACCTGGAGAACCTTCATCGGTCCATGCCCAAGGGCAAGCATGTCCCCCTGCCCATCCTGTGCACCATTCGCATCGGGCAGCCCATCGAGCGCATCGACGGCGAAGACAAGACCGCCTTCCTGGAACGAGCGCGCAACGCGATAGTGAGGCTGGCGCAATGACTGTTGAACAAAAGAGCCTCTGGTTTTTCGCCGGCATTGTCACACTGCTGGCGGTGGCCTCGCTCATCGGCTATGTGCTGTCGCGCAAGGCCAGGAGCGAAAGCGCCACGGCGACCGTGGACAACCTCAACCAGCGAGTGAATGCCTGGTGGGGCATGGTGATCATCCTGGTGTTGTCCTGGCTGATGGGGCCGATGGCCACCGTTGTGTTGTACGGCTTCATTTCCCTGTTCGCGCTCAGGGAGTTCATCACCCTCGCCCCTACTATCCGCGGCGACCACAACGCTCTTTTCGCAGCGTTCTTCATCCTCATTCCGCTGCAGTACAGCCTGATCGGCATGCAATGGTATTCCATGTTCACCCTGCTGATACCGGTGTACGCCTTCCTGCTCCTGCCGGCCATCGCCGTATTGAGCCAGGACACCAGTGCCTTCCTGGAGCGAACCGCGAAAATCCAGTGGGGTGTGATGATCTGCGTCTACTGCATCAGCCACGCGCCAGCCCTGATGCTGCTCGAGCTGAAGGGGTTCAGCGGACAGAACTCGCTCTTGCTGTTCTACCTGGTCTTCGTGGTGCAGCTCAGCGATGTCCTGCAATACGTATTCGGCAAGTTGCTCGGCAAACGCAAGGTCGCGCCGCTGGTCAGCCCCTCGAAAACCGTGGAAGGCCTTGTCGGCGGCGGACTATCAGCGACACTCATCGGCGGCTGCATGTACTGGATGACGCCCTTCACCTTCTGGGAGTCTCTGGGCATGTCGTTCGTGATCGTCTGCATGGGCTTCATGGGCGGCCTGGTAATGTCGGCTATCAAGCGCAGCCTCAGCGCCAAGGATTGGGGCACCATGATCAAAGGCCACGGCGGCATGCTCGACCGTATGGATTCAATCTGTTTCTCCGCGCCAGTGTTCTTCCATTTCACTCGCTATTTCTTCTCGGCCTAGCCAACGCTGGCTGAGCGAGGCGCGCAGCCCGGCGGCAAGGCAGGCCCGTGCAATGCTGCGACCCGCTCGCAAACCCCCACACATCAGGATCGTGCGCTGCTTGCCCGACCCCGAATGAAGCGATGAGCTTAAGTTGACCGAATAAAAAAACCCGCCTCAGCGGGTTTTTTTATCAACGGGCGTTGGGACGTTTACCTGCCCGGGTGGTCGCCGGCTGTGCCGGCTCCACCAAGGTTTGCACGCCAGGTCGCGCCTCAGGCCTGCTTGCTGCCACTGAGCGCCAGGTCCGCCAGTTCCCGGTTGGCCACGGCGTACATGGCATAGTCCGTCGTGGTAGCGGCGCGCAGGTCGTCGAGGATGGCGCGCCACCGTTCAACGCTGCCGCGATGCTGCTCGAGCCACAAGGCCACCCGGGCGTCGACCTCTTCCGGCGCGTCGGGCATCTGCAACACGGAAATGGTAATGGCCCGTTGCTGCAGGTCCAGGTCATCGCGGAAGGCCTCCCGCGCGAGGGCTTGCCAGTTGCTTTCCACCGGCAGGCTGCTGATCTGCTGAAGGTACCAGTTCAGGTCAAGGGCGCTGCCGCTGGCGAAGAACGCCTTGGCCACGCTGGCGGCCGGTTGCCCGGTCACGTCCGATGCCTCGATGATGGGCAGCAGGTTGTACAGGTAGGTGGTACCCGCCACCATGCGCGCCAGCAATTCCGGCACGCCGGCTTCGACGTAGGTCTGGTAACGCGCTTCCCACAAGCGCTGGGTCGGCCCCTGCAGCAGCTCGTTCAGCTTCAGCCCCAGGGCGGTGATATGTGGCCCGAAGTGTGCCACATCGCGGCCCGCGTCCTGGTCATTGCGACGGTTACGCAGGAACCAGCGGGTGGCGCGCCGCCCCAGGCGCATCAGCTCTTCCATCAGGCTGAGCTGAATGTCCGCAGACACCTGGTAATCCAGGGCCTCGATCTGTCGGAACCAGTGCGGCAAATGGAAAATGTCCCGCACCACAACGTAGGCACCCGCCACGTCCGCGGCGCTCATGCCGGTGGACTCCTTCAGCCGCTGCACGAAGGTGATGCCCATGTGATTGACCAGGTCGTTGGCGATCTGGGTGCTGACGATTTCCCGCTTGAGGCGATGGCGGCGCATGGCCGGGCCGTACTTGGCCACCAGGCTTGGCGGGAAGGCGGTTTCCATGTCCCGGGTGAGGTAGTCGTCGTCCGGCACGCTGGACTTGAGCAGGGTCTCCTTCAGGTCGATCTTGCTGTATGAAATCAGCACGCACAGCTCAGCACGGGTCAGCCCCTGGCGAGCGGAGGCGCGCTCGGCCAGACGTTCTTCGCTGGGCAGGAACTCGATCGCCCGGTCCAGCTTGCCGCGACCTTCCAGGTCGGTCATCAGCCGCTTGTATTCGGCCAGGCGATCGTTGGCGCGGCGGGCAGCGATGGAAAGCGCCTGGGTCTGCTTGTAGTTGTTGCCCAGCACCAGCTGGGCCACTTCGTCGGTCATGCTGCCCAGAAGCTCGTTGCGCTGCTTCTCGGTCAGATCACCGGCGGCCACGGCCTCGTTGATGAGGATCTTGATGTTGACCTCGTGGTCCGAGCAGTCGACGCCACCGGCATTGTCGATGAAGTCGGTGTTGGTGGCGCCGCCATGCAGCCCGAATTCCACCCGACCGAGCTGGGTCATGCCCAGGTTGCCGCCCTCGCCCACGACCTTGCAGCGAAGCTCGTTGCCGTTCACGCGCAAGGCGTCGTTGGCCTTGTCGCCCACATCGGCGTGGCTTTCTTCGCTGGATTTGACGTAGGTGCCGATACCACCGTTCCAGAGCAGGTCCACCGGAGCCTTGAGCAACGCGTTCAGCAGCTCGGTCGGGGTCAGACGGTCGGCCGTGATGTCAAAGCGCGCCTTCATTTCCGGGCTGATAGCGATGCTCTTGGCGCTACGCTGGAAGATGCCGCCACCGGCGGAGATCAGCGAGCTGTCGTAGTCGGTCCAGGCCGAGCGCGGCAGGTTGAACAGGCGCTGCCGCTCGGCGAAGCTCACGGCTGGATCCGGGTTCGGGTCAACGAAGATATGCAGGTGGTTGAACGCGGCCACCAGCTGCAGCGTGTCGGACATCAGCAGGCCGTTACCGAAGACGTCGCCAGCCATGTCACCAATGCCGATGACCGTGATGCTGTCCTTCTGCACATTGATGCCACGTTCGCGGAAGTGCCGCTGCACGCCTACCCAGGCGCCGCGGGCAGTGATGCCCATGCCCTTGTGGTCATAGCCGGCCGAGCCGCCGGAAGCGAACGCATCGCCCAGCCAGAACCCGTAGCTCAGGGCAATGCCATTGGCGATATCGGAGAAGGTCGCGGTGCCTTTGTCGGCCGCCACCACCAGGTAGGGATCGTCCGCGTCGTGGCGTACCACATTCGCTGGCGGCACTACCTCGCCTTCCTTGAGGTTGTCGGTGATGTCGAGCAGGCCGGAAATGAAGATGCGGTAGCAGGCGATGGCCTCGTTCTGCACCTCGTCGCGACTGCCGCCGAGCGGTAGGCGACGCGGGATGAAACCGCCCTTGGCGCCCAGGGGCACGATGACCGAGTTCTTCACCTGCTGGGCCTTCACCAGGCCGAGTACTTCGGTGCGGTAGTCTTCCTCGCGGTCGGACCAGCGCAGGCCACCACGGGCCACATTGCCAAAGCGCAGGTGCACCCCCTCCACCCGTGGCGAATAGACGAAGATCTCGAACTTGGGTACCGGCTTGGGCAGCTCCGGGATCAGCGACGGGTTGAACTTGAAGCTGAAGTAGCGCTTGGGCTGGCCGTTGGCGTCCGGCTGGTAGAAGTTGGTGCGCTGAGTCGCCTTGATCAGGTCCAGGTAGCGACGCAGGATGCGGTCCTCGTTGAGCACCTGGACGTCATCCAGGGCGCTGAGGATGGCTTGTTCCAGGCGCAACTGCTTGTCGTCCAGGTCGTCGCCGCTCAGCTTGCGGGCCAGGTAGAAGCGCGTCTTGAACAGTCGGGTCAGTTCCCGGGCAATCTCGGTGTGGTTGTTCAGCGCGGCGGCGATATAGCCCAGGTCGAAGCCCAGGCGGATCTGCTTGAGATAACGGGCATAGGCGCGCAACAGCGCTACGTCACGCCACGGCAGGCCGGCGGTCAGCACCAGGCGGTTGAACGCATCGTTCTCGGCCTCGCCGTTGACGATATGCACGAACGCATCCTGCAGGGTGTCGTTGAGTTGCTGCAGGTCCAGGTCCAGCCCTTCGGCATAGGTGAAGGCGAAGTCGTGAATCCAGTACGCCCGCCCGTTGCGATTGCGCAACTGGTAGGGGAATTCCCCAAGCACCCGCAGGCCCAGGTTTTCGAGAATCGGCAGCACATCGGAAAGCGCCAGGGGCACGTCGGCGTGATAGAGCTTGCAATGCAACTGCCGCTCGCCGCCCTGGGCCAATGGCTGGTAGAAGCTCATTACCAGCGGCCTGGCATCGGAAAGCGCCTGCAAGTGCTGCATATCGACCACCGCCGAATGGGCGGCGAAGCGTTCGCGATAGCCAGCGGGGAAGCCCTTGGGGAATTCGGCCAGCAGGTTGGTGCCCTGGGCTTCGCCGAAGTTCTCGATGGTCAGAGCGTGATAGTCGTCCTGCCAGGAACGGCAGGCCTGGACCACTTCGCGTTCCAGTTGCTGAGGATCGATGTCCAGGCGGCTCTTCGGGTCTACCCGCAGAATCAACTGTACCCGTGCCAGCACGGATTCGGAGAAGAAGGTCCAGAACTCGCAGTCGCTGGCCTTGAGACGATCCATCAGTACCTGCTGGATCTTCTGCCGCACTTCGGTGGAGTAGACGTCACGCGGCACGTAGGCCAGGCAGTAGCAGAAGCGCCCGTAGGGGTCCTTGCGCAGGAAGACGCGGATCTTGGCCCGTTCCTGGATCTGCACGATGGACATCACGGTGTTGAACAGTTCGTCCACCGGGGTCTGGAACAGATCGTCACGCGGCAGCACCTCGATGACCTGGCTCAGCTCCTTGCCCAGGTGGGCGCGCAGGTCGAAGCCCGAGCGACGCTCGACTTCCGCCACCTTGCTGCGCACGTAGGGAATCTGCTGCACGCTGGTACCGTAGACGGCGGAGGTGTAGAGGCCCATGAAGCGGCACTCCTTGACGACCTTGCCGCTGGCGTCGATCTGGCGGATGGAAACATAGTCGGGATAGCCGGGGCGATGGACCCGACTGGGCTGAGCGGCCTTGGCGAACGAGAGCAGTACCGGCTCGCGCAGATAATTGACGGCGTAGTCTTCGATCCGCAGGTCGTCGGCGCCCAGCCCGGCACGCAGCAGGCGCGGCAGGCCCAGGAAGGAGGCATCGTCGTAGACCAGGTGCGCGCCCTGCGCATCTTCCTGGACCACGAACTCTTCATAGCCAAGGAAGGTGAAGTGGTTGTCCACCAGCCATTGGAGGAAGGTTTTCACTTCGGCCTTCTCGGCGGGATCGGCCGGCCACGGGCTGGTGTCCACCAGGGCCAGCATGTCGGCGACACGCGACTTCATGGGTTCGAAGTCGGCCACGACGGCGCGCACCTCACCAAGCACCTCCAGCAGCGCACTGGCCAGGCCCGCCAGGCCGGCGGTAGTGGCACAGCGGTTGATCTCCAGGTACATCAGGGATTCCTGGGCCACGCCCTCGCCCTGGCTGTTCTTGGGCAGCACCTCCAGCAATTCGCCCGCCGTACCCCGACGCACGCTCAGCACCGCGGTCTGCAACGTATGGATGCTATAGCCACGACGATTGAGCTCGGTACGCACCGAGTCCACCAGGAACGGCAGGTCCTGGTGCAGCACTTCCACCACCGTATGGGTCGACTGCCAGCCGTGCCGCTCGTAGTCCGGGTTGTACACCCGCACCTGGGGCTCGGCCGGCTCGAAGCGCTGCAGCAGGCGCCAGGCCGACAGGGTGCAGCCGGCCAGGTCGGACAGCCGACGCTGGGTAAGTTCGTCCAGGGAAATGATGCCGAAGAACTGATCGGCGAACAGGGCTACTTGTGGCAGGGCATGTTCGTCAACGTGCTGGGCCAGGACCGCCTGCAGTTGATGCTGGAAGTCGGCTTTGCTGGCCGCGGTGAAAAACGCCATCTGTGGTACTCCGCTCGGGCTTTGTATTTGATTGAAGCGTAGCGTGTATCCCTCACCTGGCTTGTCGACCATGACTCCAGGCGCAAGCCGCGAGGGTGATGAAGCTTCGTTTGCCAGGGCCGGCAAGGGTTCAGCAGGCAGCGCCTGGACAGACACATCAGCTTAGCGACACTCGGCGCTGCGCATCTTGCCTTGGCGCGACATATTCAGTCAGGCTCAGGTTGCACCTGGCGCAACCCTCTAGGGGCCGGATAATCGCTTCAGCCTGGTGCGCTTCGTGGCCAGGGCGCACCTCGCTGGCACATTAGCCTGATCCGGTTCGCCGCAGCGGCAGCTCCGGCGCGGCACTGTCACAGGCCTTTCACCGGGGCTGGCCATACTCCGCTTCGTCTAGCGTGATTCTTGCTAGGCCTTCAGGCGACACTTCCAGGCGGTGATCCACGCGCAGTTCCCGCCGCAGACCGGCACCGGCCACGCCCGGCGAGATTTATCCCATGCGCAAGATCGTCATTGGCATTCTGCTTTACCCCGGTTTCCAGCTGCTCGACATTGCCGGGCCGCGCAACGCCTTCGGCCAGGTTCAGCTGCAGGGTGAACATCCCTACGAGATAGTCACCATCGCCACGACCCGGCTGTCGTTGCGTTCTGCCTGTGGCCTGGCGGTCATCGCCGACCACCATATTTTCGAACCCTGCCCTACGCTCGATACGCTGATCGTGCCCGGCGGCGCCGGGGTATTTGACGTGTACGAAGACCGAACCCTGACAGACTGGCTCGGCGGCCATGTTGCCCGCTGGAGACGATTGGCTGCCATCTGCAACGGGGTCTTTGTCCTCGGCGGCGCAGGGCTGATCGAGCGGCGCCAGGTGACCAGCCATTGGGCCGATGTGCCCAGGCTACGCGCAGCCTATCCCAGGGCACGGCTACGTCCGGACGCCATCTGCTTCAAGGACGGCAGGCTCTACACCAGCGCCGGGGCCAGCGCTTCCATCGACCTGGCCTTGTTGTTGATCGAGGAAGATTTCGGTCGAACGGTGGCCCGCAAGGTGGCCAAATACCTGCTCGTGTATCTGGAGCGCCCAGGCGCCCAGGGGCAGTTCCAGCCACTGGTCAGTCGCCGGCCGGCCGCGGACGGGCAGGTCCAGGCGCTGCGCGACTATGTCCTGGCCCATCTCGACGCGCCGCACAGCCTTGCCAGCCTCGCCAGCCGGGTACACATGAGCCCGCGCAACCTTACCCGACTGTTTAGCAAGCAGTTAGGCACCACGCCGATGGCCTTCGTCAGCGAGGCGCGCATCGACGCCGCGCGCGACCTCCTTGAAAATACCGAGCTGAGCATCGCCGACATTGCCCGGCGCTGTGGCGTCGAAAGCGCCGACAGCCTGCGCCGGCTGTTCAGCAAGCGCCTCGGGGTCAGCCCTCTGGATTATCGCCAGCGCTTCGGCTCTGCGTCCTCTCTCTCACCTGCTTCGCCTGGCAAGACATGCAGCCTCACGCCGCTCCAGGCTTGAGCCCTGTCTGGCTACGGAGCGACATGCGACAATACCGGCCTCATTTTTCCCGGTGACGATAGCCAATGCACATGAATGCGGCCCTGCTGATGGGCAACCCTTGCGACGAAGAAGAAGACGACCTGGCCCTGCTGTGCTGCCAGGGCACTGAAGGCGAAATGCTGTTGCTGTCTCGAGCCCCGGACGAAGACGAAGTGGAACTGGTCTGGGACGAACAGGCCATAGGCGTGCGCGGGCTTAAAGTGACCCTGGGCGCCGAGCGTCTCTGGGTAGAGCTGCCCGCGGATGCCGAAGCGCCTTTCAGCGCCGCGGTGATCCGGGTGAACCTTGCCGATGCCCTGGCTGATCTGGACGAAGCCCAGGCGGCGCTCGAAGTGATCCTGGACGGCACAGGCACCCTGGTCAGGGAGTAAAACCCGATGATTTTCGATGCTCACCTGCATATCATCGATCCGCGCTTTCCACTGGTTCCGAACCAGGGCTACCTGCCGCCGGCCTTCGATGCGCATGCCTACCTGGCCCTGGCCCGGCCCTTGGGTATCCGAGGCGGTGCCGTGGTGTCAGGGTCCTTTCAAGGGTTCGATCAAACCTACCTGGTCGATGCTCTGGCGCAACTTGGAGAGGGCTACGTAGGAGTCACCCAGGTGCCTGCCTCGATCAGCGACGAGGCCCTGGCCGCGCTACACGCCCAAGGCGTTCGCGCGCTGCGCTTCAATCTGCGACGCGGCGGCTCGGCGCCGCTCGATGATCTGGAACAGATGGCCGCGCGGGTTCACGAACGCTTCGGCTGGCATGTGGAACTGTACGTGGACAGCCGCGACCTTGAAGACTTGGCGTCACGGCTGATCAGGTTGCCAGCCCTGAGTATCGATCACCTGGGGCTGAGCGGCGATGGCTTGCCGGCCTTGCTGCGGTTGGTGGAAGCGGGCGCGAAGGTCAAGGCCTGCGGCTTCGGCCGCGTTGATTTTCCGGTCGGTCCCGCGCTGGCCCAGCTATATCGCGCCAACCCCGAGGCGCTGATGTTCGGCACAGACCTGCCCTCCACCCGTGCGCCACGGGCCTTCCAGGCGGCGGACCTTCAGCTCATAGGCGACACCCTTGGCGACGCGGGCGCCAGGGCGGTTCTCTGGGAGAACGCCCGGCGCTTCTATCGGCTAAGCCAGGCTTGATGCGTGGGGCCAGGGTTGGGCCAGGCGCTATGACCGTCACTGGCCGGCTGGTGCCTCGCGCTTGCGCACCAGCGTGAGGATGTCGTAGCTGGCCACCAGCTTACCCTGCTGGTTGCTCACCGCCACGTCCCACGCCACCACTCCCTGTGGCTCGCTCTTGGGGCTGCGCTTGCCCTGGTCGATCTTGCGCTTGCAGGTGAGTCGGGCCTGAATGGTGTCGCCGATGGCCACCGGCTCGATGAACCGCAACCCGTCCAGGCCGTAGTTGGCCAACACCGGCCCCGGCCCCGGCGAAACGAACAGGCCCGCCGCCGCGGACAGCACGAAATACCCATGGGCAATGCGTTGGCCGAATTGGGAATCCCGAGCGGCTAGTTCGTCGAAATGCATGTAGAAATGATCACCTGACAAGCATCCGAAATTGACGATATCCGCCTCGGTGACCGTGCGCCTATGGGTCAACAGGGATTCACCCACGGTCAGGTCTTCGAAGTGTCGGCGGAACGGGTGCACCTCGGTTTCGAGTACCTGCGCTCCCCGCACATACTCGCCCGTCACCGCCATGAGCATGCTGGGCGAGCCCTGCACCGCGGCCCGCTGCAAGTAGTGCTTGACGGCGCGCAGGCCGCCCAGCTCCTCGCCGCCGCCAGCCCGCCCCGGGCCGCCATGCTTGAGCATGGGCAGGGGTGAACCGTGGCCGGTGGATTCCTCGGCCGCTTCGGTATCGAGGATGTGCAGCCGCCCATGGAGCCGCGCTGCCGCTGGCACCACCTTCGCCGCCGTGGCCAGGCTTTCGGTCACCAGGGTGGCGACCAGGCTACCCTTGCCCCGGGCAGCCAGGGCGATGGCTTCGTCCAGGTCGTGATACCCCATAAGGGTGCTCACCGGGCCAAACGCTTCGATGTCATGGGCGCCGCCCGGGGCATGGGGGTCGTGGCTGCGCAACAGGGTCGGCTGGAAGAATGCGCCCTCCGCCACGCCCTCCCCCAGCGGCTCGAAGCCCTGACCATCGCCATACAACAATTCACTGCTCTGGCGTAGCTGCTCGACCCGGGCACGCACATCCGCTTGCTGCGCATGGGAGGCCAGCGCTCCCATCTTCACCCCCTCCAGGGCCGGATCGCCGATCACCACCTTGGCCAGGCGCTGGATCAACCGTTCGGCAACCGCCTCCAGATGTCGCTGCGGGACGATGGCGCGACGAATGGCGGTACATTTTTGCCCGGCCTTGGCCGTCATTTCCCGGGCCACCTCTTTGACGAAGAGATCGAAAGCCGGATCGTCCGGCCCGATATCCGGAGCGAGGATGGCGCAGTTGAGCGAGTCGGCTTCGGCATTGAAGGGTACGGCATTGGCCACCAGGTTCGGATTGACCCGCAGCCTGGCCGCGGTGTCGGCCGAGCCAGTGAAGGTCACCAGGTCCTGGCCGTCGAGCAGGTCGAGCAGGTCGCCCGTGCTGCCGATGATCAGTTGCAGGCAACCGTCCGGCAAGGCACCGGAGGCCAGCATCAGGCGCACCGCGGCCTCGGTGAGATAGCTGGTGGCCGTGGCCGGCTTGATGATGCAGGGCATGCCCGCGAGGAAGGTAGGGGCGAACTTCTCCAGCATGCCCCAGACGGGAAAGTTGAAAGCGTTGATGTGCACCGCCACCCCGCCCCGCGGCACCAGGATATGGGTACCGGCGAAACGGTTCTGCTTGCCCAGCGGCATGGCAGGACCTTCATGGAGCAAGTTGCCGGAGGGCAGCTCGCGAGCGCCGAGCCCGGCGTAGCTGAACAGGGTCGCGGTGCCGCCTTCGATATCCACCCAGCTGTCGGCCCGGGTCGCGCCCGACTGCCGGGAAAGCCGGTAAAGCTGTTCCTTGTGCTCGTTAAGGTATAGCGCAAGGGCTTTGAGCCGGGCGGCGCGCTGCTGGAAGTCCAGGGCGAGCAAGCCTTGAGCGCCTTGGCTCCGAGCATGCCTTAGCGCCTCGGCAAAGTCAGGCACCTCTTCGTGGGCGTAGGCAACGGGCCGGCCATCCAGTGCGCTGCGCAACGCCTGGGCCGGGCGCTGACCCTGCCAGCGGTTGGCGATCAGGCTTTGCAGAACGGGCGCTTCGGGCATGACAGTTCTCCTGAAAAGGGTCATCAAAGCTGGTCGAAGTCAAGTACGACCTTGGGCGATAAGGGGTAGCTTTGGCAGGACAGCACATAGCCAGCGGCCACTTCGTAATCCTCGAGGGCGAAGTTGGCATCCATCTCCACCTCCCCTTCGATCACTCTGCATTTGCAGGTGGAACAGACCCCGGCCCGGCAGGAATAAGGCAGTTCGGCGCCCTGGGCATTGCCGGCGTCAAGAATGCTCTGTTGGTTGCGAGCCATGGCGAAGGCCTGGGCGCGACCGTCGCTGATAACCGTGACGTCGCACAGCTCCGGCACCGCTTCCACAGAGCGGGCCTGACGTACCTGGCGCTTGCTGTCGTCGCCTCGGGCAGCGAAGAGCTCGAAATGAATGCGCTCCGGTGCCATGCCATGGACGCGTAGCTGGTCGCGCACGGTTTCCGTCATGGCCTGGGGCCCGCAGATGAAGGCCGCATCCAGTCCGGGGACATCCAGCCAGCGGGAAAAGAACTGGCCGCACTTATCGGCGTCGATGCGTCCGTTGTACAGGTCGATGTCCTGCTGCTCACGGCTGAAGACGAAGATCAGGTTCAGGCGGCCCAGGTAACGATTCTTCAGGTCTTCCAGCGCGTCCCTGAACATGGCCGAGCCACTGGACCGATTGCCATACAGCAGGGTGATCTGACTGTGGGGCTCGCCCTCCAGGGTAGACTTGACGATGGACAGGATGGGGGTGATGCCGCTACCTGCCGCCACCGCCAGGTAACGGCCATGCCGTGAAGCATCCAGCGGGCGACCGAACTGCCCGGCCGGCGCCATCACTTCAAGGCTGTGCCCTGGGCGCAGGGCTTCGTTGGCATAGGCCGAGAACAGGCCGCCGGCGACGCGCTTGACCGCTACCCGCAATTCGCCATCGTTGACGCCGCTGCAGATGGAATAGGACCGCAGCACCGCCTCGCCTGCCAACTCCGTGCGCACGACCAAGTGCTGGCCATGGCTGAAGCGGAACTGCCCAGCCAGATGATCGGGGATCTCGAAGGCAATGGACACGGCGTCGCGGGTTTCCGGACGTACCTCACGGATCCGCAGGCTGTGGAATCGGCTCATTATTGTTCTCCGTTAGCGAGGCCGTTCAGAGGCATTTGAAATAGTCGAAGGGTTCGCGGCATTCCAGGCAGCGGTAGAGCGCCTTGCAGGCGGTGGAACCGAATTCGCTCAGACGCTCGGTGTGCGAGCTGCCACAGTGTGGGCAAGCGATGACGGGCGCCTGGCCGAAGAGGCTGCGCTTGCTGGCACTGCCTTCGGGCGGCGCGATGCCGTAGGCGCGCAAGGCCTGGCGGCCGGACTCGCTGATCCAGTCGGTGGTCCAGGCCGGGGCCAGGCGCAGCTCCAGCCGCGGTGCGACAAAGCCAGCCGTCTCCAGCGCGCGGCGAATGTCTTGCTCGATCACCTCGGTGGCCGGGCAGCCGGAATAGGTGGGGGTGAGCAGCACCCACAGGTGACCGTCAGCCCAGCCAAGGTCACGCACAATACCCAGTTGCACCACGCTGACTACGGGGACCTCGGGGTCCATTACCGTTTCCAGCACGGCCCAGGCGCGGACCAGGTCCGTTGCGCCGCCAGCCCGGGCGCCGTGCTCGCTGGCGATCAGTTCACCAGGTCGCATCGGGATAGGCCCGTTGCAGGTACTGCATCTGAGCCAACAGCGGCCCAAGGTGTTCGCTGTGCAGGCCGCGCTGGCCACTCAGGAAGTTGGGCACCGCTGGCGCGGGCAACGGCAAGGTGGCCTGCGCCATTACCCGCTCGACCTGGGCCTGCCATGCTGCCGCGCGCCGGGCCGGGTCGCCGACGACGCCCGCCTCGGCCAGGCGAAGCTCGGTCGGCGTCGCTTCGGTCAGCTCGAAGGTGAAGCGCCAGAGTTGATCCACCGCGGCAAGCATTCGCCGGTGGCTTTCCTCGGTACCGTCGCCGAGCCGGACCATCCACTCTCCGGAACGGGTCAGATGATAAGTGACCTCCTTGAGCGCCTTGGCGGCGATACCGGCGATGCGGGCGTCCTGGCTGTCACTCAAGGCGGCTAGCACGGTGTGATGCCAGGCGTCGTAGAAGAACTGCTTGGCCATGGTCACGCCGTAATCGCCGTTGGGCTGCTCGACCAGCAGGAGGTTACGGAACGCGCGCTCGTCCCGACGAAACGCCAGGTCGTCAGGAGTGAGCTCTTCGGCCGAAAGGTCAGCGACATAGGCGTACCAGTTGCGTGCCTGGCCGACCAAGTCCAGCCCTACGTTCATCAGCGCGAGTTCCTCTTCCAGCGCAGGGGCATGGCCACACCATTCGCAGAGGCGCTGGCCCTGGATCAAGGCACTGTCGCCCAGGTGAAGCAGCCACTCGATAAGGTCTTCACGGTTCTCCATGGCACCCTCACATATGGCCGACTTCGGCCGGCAGCTCATAGAAGCTGGCATGCCGGTAGATCTTGTCGTCCGCCGGGTCGAACAGCGGGTCTTTTTCGTCCGGCGAAGACGCCGTGATCAACGCCGATGGCACCACCCACAGGCTGACCCCTTCACTGCGACGGGTGTACAGCTCACGGGCGTTTTCCAAAGCCATGCGGGCATCGGCGGCATGTACGCTGCCAACATGCTTGTGATTCAGGCCGTGCTTGCTACGCACGAAAACCTCGAAAAGGGTCCACTCAGCCATGTCGTTCTCCCTGCCTTCAGGCTGCGGTCTGGTTTTGATGTTTACGGGCATGGGCCGCCGCGGCTTCACGCACCCAGGCGCCCTCCGCGTAGGCATTGCGGCGGGTCTCCAGCCGTTCCCGATTGCAAGGGCCATTGCCCTTGAGCACTTGGTAGAACTCCTCCCACTGGATTTCCCCGAAATCGTAATGGCCACGTTCGGCGTTCCACTTCAATTCCGGGTCCGGCGCGGTACAGCCCAGCAACTCCAGTTGCGGCACTGTCTGGTCGATGAAACGCTGGCGCAGCTCGTCGTTGCTCTGCCGCTTGATCTTCCATGCCATGGACTGAGCGCTGTTGGGTGAATCGGCATCGCTGGGCCCGAACATCATCAGCGAAGGCCACCAGAAGCGATCGATCGCGTCCTGGACCATGGCCTTCTGGGCCTCGGTGCCTTCGCGCATCATGGTCAGGAGCAATTCGTAGCCCTGCCGCTGATGGAAGCTTTCTTCCTTGCAGATACGGATCATTGCCCGGGCATAAGGGCCGTAAGAGGTGCGCTGCAATACCACCTGATTGACGATGGCCGCGCCGTCCACCAGCCAGCCGATGGCGCCCATGTCCGCCCAGGTCAGAGTGGGGTAATTGAAGATGCTCGAATACTTGGCCTTGCCGGCATGCAGCTTGGCAATCTCCTGGTCGCGGTCGGCACCGAGGGTTTCCATGGCGCTATAGAGGTACAGGCCATGGCCGGCTTCGTCCTGAACCTTGGCCATCAGTTGCAGCTTGCGCTTGAGCGTGGGCGCCCGGGCGATCCAGTTGCCTTCAGGCAGCATGCCCACGATCTCTGAATGCGCGTGCTGGGAAATCTGCCGGATCAGCGTCTGGCGATAGGCCTCCGGCATCCAGTTCTTGGCTTCGATCTTGATTTCCGCATCGATCTTTTCCTGGAAAGCCCGCTCTTGCGGGTCCATCTCTTCCAGGCTTTTCAGGCGCTTGACGCCGGTGTCCACCAGTTGTGCGTACATGGAAGTCTCCAGGCTCATGGCGTGAACCATTATTAAAAGATACATCATCGCTAATCAAACACAGCATTTATGTATCACTTTACACCCCTATCATCTGCGCTCGCGACGGTCATGCACGTGGCAGGCCTTACCTTCGGATCGCTTGAGCGCATGGGGCATGAGCACCTTCACGTTCACTGAAATACCGATATGGCTCTTGACCTGTCGCACCAGCTCCATTGCAAGGCGCTGCTGGGTCTCGCCGTCCAGGTGGAGGTTGTCCGGACGCAACTCCACATGCAGGTCCAGATGATCGAGGTTACCATTGCGGTACAAATGCAGCTCATAATGAGGCGAAAACTGTGTCGTTTTAAGCACCAGTTCTTCGAATTGAGTTGGAAAGACGTTGACCCCGCGCACGATCAACATGTCGTCGCTGCGCCCGGTGATCTTGTCGATGCGCCGCATGGGCCGCGCCGTGCCAGGAAGCAAGCGGGTGAGATCGCGCGTGCGGTAGCGCACCATAGGCAGCGCTTCCTTGCTCAAGGACGTGAACACCAGTTCGCCGTATTGGCCGTCCGGGAGTACCTCGCCGCTGATCGGATCGATGATCTCCGGGTAGAAGTGATCTTCCCAGACCGTCGGGCCGTCCCGGGTCTCCAGGCACTCCATGGCCACGCCGGGGCCCATGATCTCCGAGAGTCCATAGATATCCAGGGCGACTATGCCCAGCCGTTCCTGTACGGCGTGGCGCAGCTGATCGGTCCAGGGTTCAGCGCCGAAGATCCCAAGGCGCAGGGCCAGGCCACGGGGGTCGATGCCCTGGCGTTCGATTTCATCGGCCAGGTTGAGCATGTACGACGGCGTAACCATGATGATGTCTGGTTGCAGGTCACGAATCAGCTGAACCTGCTTTTCCGTCTGTCCGCCAGACATGGGAATGACCGTGCAGCCCAATCGCTCGGCACCGTAATGAGCGCCCAGGCCGCCGGTGAACAGCCCGTAGCCGTAGGCGACATGGACCTTGTCACCCTTGCGCCCGCCGCCAGCGCGGATGGACCGGGCAACCAGGCTGGCCCAGTTGTCGATATCCGCCTGGGTGTAGCCCACCACCGTTGGCTTGCCAGTGGTCCCGCTGGAGGCATGCAGGCGCACGATCTCGCTCTGGGGCACGGCGAACATTCCGAAGGGATAGTGCTCCCTTAAATCGCTTTTGACGGTAAAGGGGAACAGCGCCAGGTCCGCCAGGCTTTTCAAGTCCTGGGGAAGTACGCCACGCTCAGCGAAGCGTTGACGATACAAGGCCACATTGTCGTAGGCATGTTGCAGGGACCAGCGCAGGCGCCTGAGCTGATGGGCGCGCAGTTCGTCGACGCTGGCGGTTTCCAGAGGGTCCAGCAGCGGGCGATTGGCATCGAGGTACAGGTTCATGGCTTACCCTGTTGTTCTTGTTGGTAACCGGAGAGCTGAATGGCCGCCTGAGTCATTCCCACAGGATTGAAGGTACGGTATGGAATCGCTCACCCATCGCACTCAGGCGCCTGAGCAGAAGCGAGGGCCGGTAGCGGCTCTCGCCATAAGCCTTTTGCAGGTTTTCCAGCACCCTGAGCACGAACGGCAGCCCAAGGGCATCGGCCCAGGCCAGTGGGCCCTGGGGGTAATTGACGCCAGCGCGCATGGCCGTGTCGATATCGGCGGCCGAGGCGACCCCCTGGAGCACCGTATCCGCCGCTTCGTTGATGAGCATCGCGATGGTCCGCAGCACGGCCAGCCCGGGCGTATCAGCCAGCACCGCCACATCGAAGCCTGCCTGCTGCAGCACGCCTATAATCTGCATGCGCCCCTGCTCGCTCATCGGGCCGAAACTTATTCCCAAGGCGCCGGCCTTGCTGTAGTCAAGCGCCAGGTCGAAGGTTGCAAGGTTGGCCAGCCCCTCAGCCTCGGCCCGCTCCCAGGCCAGGCGGCCATCGGCCAATACCAGCGCCGCCTCGCCGACGCGCAATACCCCTGCCCCAGGGCGCTCCTCTATCTGCACACCCTGCTGACGCAAACGGGCCACCAACGGTTGGGCCGGCCCCAGATGGCCCTCCAGCACGCATTCGACCTGTGGCTCGCTCGCCTGCGCCCACCCCGGCGCCGGCACTTCTGTCGCATCGCCATAGACATAAAAGCCTTGGCCGGACTTGCGCCCAAGGCGACCGGCGTCCACCAGCTCTTTCTGCAACATCGACGGTTGGAACCGCGGGTCGCCGTAGAAGGCGCTGAACACCGAGCAAGTCACCGCGTAGTTGACATCGTGGCCGATGAAATCCATCAGCTCGCAAGGCCCCATGGGAAAGCCCCCCGCCTGCCGAAGCAAGGCGTCGAGGGTGACGCAGCTGGCCGCCCCTTCCTGAAGCAGGCGCAGGCTTTCGGCATAGAAGGGCCGGGCAACCCGGTTCACGATGAAACCCGGCGTGGACCTGGCATGGACGGGTTTTTTGCCCCAGCGCGCAGCCATGGCATGAAGCGCCTCGGCCACGCATGGCGCCGTGGCCAGGCCAGAGACTACCTCGACAAGCGCCATGACCGGCGCCGGATTGAAGAAGTGCAGCCCGGCGACCCGCTCAGGGTGCCGCAGGGGCGCGGCCAGGGCGCTGATCGAAATGGAAGAGGTGTTACTGGCCAGGACGGCACCCGCCTTGCATATCCGCTCCAGCTCGGTGAACAACCCCTGCTTGGCGGCCAGGTCTTCGACAATGGCTTCGATTACCAGACTGGCATCGGCTACCTGCTCCAGCGTGGTTACCGCCTGCAAGCGGGACAACGCCTGGTTTTGCGCCTCGGCGCTGAGCCGCCCTTTCGCCACTTGCCGCTCCAGCTGTGCGGCAATGCTGGCGATGGCTTGGCTGGCAGCTTCCGGGCGCATGTCATGCAGTAGCACCCGATGGCCCGCCTGGGCGGCGACCTGGGCGATACCAGCCCCCATGGCCCCTGCCCCTACGACCGCGACTAAGATGTCTTCCGTGATCCACGTCATGTCAGCACCCCTTGAAGGTGGGCGTGCGCTTGGCCATGAAAGCGCTGACGCCTTCTCGGTAATCCTCGCTGCGCCCCGCCAGTCGCTGCAGGTCCCTTTCCAGGCTCAGCTGTGTCTGGAAGTCGTTGTCCAGGCTGGCATGCAGGGCGCGCTTGATCAGGCCCAGACCATGGGTGGGCTGGGTCGCCAGATGGCGGGCCAGGGCCATGGCTTCGTCTCGCAGCACCTGGTCATCGACGACCTTGTAGATCAGCCCCAGGCCTTGGGCGTCTTCCGCGCTCAAGCGCTCACCGAGCAAGGTCAAAGCCTTCGCTCGTGCCATGCCTACCAAACGAGGCAGCATCCAGGTACCGCCCGAATCGGGGATCAGGCCAATCTTGCAGAACGCCTGGATGAAACTGGCTGAACGCCCCGCCAGGACCAGATCGCAGGCCAGGGGAATATTGGCGCCCGCTCCGGCTGCTACGCCGTTGACGGCACATATCACAGGCACGGGCAGTTCGGTGAGCGTACGCGCCAGAGGGTTGTAGAAGCGCTCGATGGAAGCTCCCAGATCAGGCACCTCGGCGTCGGGCGCGACCGCGCGCTCGGCCAGGTCCTGGCCCGCGCAGAAGCCACGGCCTTCGGCGGTCAGGAGTAGAACGCGTAGGCTGCTGTCTCGGCGCAGCCGGGCCAGGGCATCGAGCACCTCGTCCTGCATGCGACTATTGAAGCTGTTGAGCTGGTCGGGACGGTTCAAGCTCAGGTGGGCGACCCCGCCCTCGATACTGAACAGGATATGCTGGTAAGTCATGGCGTGACGTCCTTATCAGCGGCCGTTGAAGACAGCCGGGCGTTTTTCCTGGAAGGCGCGGATGCCTTCTGTACGGTCGACGGTGCCGGCCAGCAAGGCAAAGGCCTGGCGTTCAAAGCGAAGGCCACTGGCCAGGTCCATGTCCATGGCCTTGAGCAGGGCTTCCTTGGCCAGGCGAACTGCAACCGGGGCCTTGGCGGCGATGGTCCGGGCCATCTCCAGGGCACGCTCGACAGTCAGCTCTGCCTGGGTGATCTCGCTGACCAGCCCCGCGGCCAGGGCCTGACGAGCATCGATAGGCTGGCCGGTAAGCACCATTTGCATGGCCAGGGATTTGCCCACTACCCGCATCAGGCGTTGAGTGCCACCGGCGCCTGGGATGATGCCCAGGTTGATTTCCGGCTGCCCGAAGCGGGCGCTATGCCCGGCGATGATGACATCGGCGTGCATGGCCAACTCGCAACCGGCACCGAGGGCCAGGCCGTTGACCGCGGCAATCAGAGGCTTGGGGCAGCTCGCGATGCGCTGCCAATGGCCGACGCGAGGGTCCTCGAGCATGCCTAGCATGTCCCGCCCGGCCATTTCGTGAATGTCAGCGCCTGCCGCGAAGGCACGGGCCGAACCAGCGATGACCAAGACACGGACCTCAGGATCCCTGGCTGCCTCTTCCATGGCATCGGCCAATGCCTTCAACAGGGCGTCATCCAGCGCATTCAGGGCTTCTGGCCGGTGCAGCGTAAGCAGGCGGACACCGGGGCGTGGATTATCGACCAGCAGTGGGTGAGGCATGGGACCTCCTGGCTTCGGGCGGCTTGGGCCCGTCATTGGAATTATGCCGGAGCGTTACCGCGGCCCCGATTGCGATCAACGTTGCCAGACGTGATACGGAATTTCAATATAAATTTATTTATTTGTATCTATTGATCGATTATCAGATATCACCGTCTCCGGGAGACCCGGAGTTTTTAGCCAAGAACCGGCCCCCAAGAACCGATACAAAATTCTTTCTTATTGGCCATAAATCGGTCTATAAGACACCTATCCCTACCAGGAGCGTCCAATGCCTTGCTATAGCCTCGATGGCCTGCGGCCGGTGGTTGATCCCACCGCCTACGTCCACCCAACCGCCGTACTGATCGGCGACGTGATCATCGGTCCTGGCTGCTATGTGGGCCCCTTGGCCTCCCTGCGCGGCGACTTTGGACGGATCGTGCTGGAGGAAGGCGCGAACCTACAGGACACCTGCGTGATGCATGGCTTTCCCGACAGCGACACCGTGGTGGAACGCAACGGCCATGTAGGCCATGGCGCGGTGCTCCATGGATGCCGCATCGGAGCCGATAGCCTGGTGGGCATGAATGCGGTGGTGATGGACAACGCTCGGATAGCGGAGCGCTGCATCGTGGCGGCCACAGCCTTCGTGAAAGCGGGATTCGAATGCGCGCCGCAAAGCTTGATCATGGGCGCGCCAGCGGTGGTCAAGCGCTCGCTGGGCGACGGGGAGCTGGCCTGGAAAGCGCGCGGTACCGAGGAATACCAGGCGCTGGCCCGCCGCTGCCTGGCCAGCCTGGTGCCCTGCGAACCCTTGACCGCAGTCGAGGCCGAGCGGCCGCGCCCGGGGGATAGCGGTTTTCGCCCCAAGCCTGAGGGCAGCGCATGAGCGACCGGTTCGATACCGGGTTGGCATCGGCCGAGGCGCCAGCTGTTATAGTGCGGCCCCCGGTAGGCCTCAGGAACAGCATGAGCACTTTCGCCCCACTCACTGCCTTGATGCAGCGATTCGCGCAACAGACGCCACTGCGCGCCAGCTCCCTGATCATCACCTTGTACGGTGACGCCATCGAGCCCCATGGCGGCACCGCATGGCTGGGCAGCCTGGCCGCCTTGCTGGAGCCAATGGGGATCAATGAACGCCTGGTGCGCACCTCGGTATTCCGCCTCGCCAAGGAGCAGTGGCTGACCGCCGAGAAGGTCGGGAGGCGCAGTTACTACAGCCTGACCGGCGTCGGCCGTCGCCGTTTCGAAACGGCCTTTCGCAAGGTCTATAGCGCTGGGTCGCCTGCCTGGGACGGCAGCTGGCATCTGGTGATGCTGCCCAGGGCGACTCCGGAAAAACGCAGGCAGGTACGCGAGGAGCTGGAGTGGCAGGGTTATGGCCTGCTGGCCCAGGGCGTCATGGCCAGTCCGCGCGCCGAACGCACGGACCTTCTGGCCACCTTGCGCGAGCAAGGCGTGGAAGACGAAGCCATCGTATTCCGTACCGAAGCCCTCGACACCCTGGCGGCCAAGGCACTTCGCGTGCAGGTACGGGAAAGCTGGAACCTCGATGCCCTGGGCCAGCACTATGAGGAATTCCTGAGCCTGTTCCGGCCGCTTTGGGCGGCCATCAGGGAAGCGGTCGAACTGTCACCCCAGGAGTGCTTCCTAGCAAGGCTCTTGCTCATCCATGAGTATCGCAAGCTCGTGCTGCGCGACCCTGAATTGCCGGAGGCGCTGCTGCCCAGCGGCTGGGAAGGTCGGGCGGCGCGGCAGCTGTGCCGCAACCTGTACCGCGTGCTCTGCCCAGGCGCCGAACAATGGTTGAGCCAAGCCCTGGAAACCGCGGATGGCCCGGTCCCTGGGCCGATGGAGAGTTTTTTCCGCCGGTTCGGAGGCTTGGCCGACTAGTGGCCACCGGATAGGCGCGCTGACGTGGTTACCTTCGCCAGATCAGCGCCAAGCGTCTTCTGGCTTCACTCGTCAGGCTTGACCCTGGCTGTCTCCTTTTCCGCCCAGGCCGCGATGGATACCACGCTTGAGCGCACCGTTGATCAACCCCTTGGCCCGCTTGACGGTCACGCGGTTCCATTGGCGCAATGGCACCCCACGCAACAGTTGCCAGCTCATTTGCGGGTCCTGGCGAACGCCATACTTGAGGGCCTTGTTGATGACGGCCATGCGCGCAGCGGGCCACTGAGGATGGTCCCGATAGGGCTCGATGGCCGCCAGATCGTGGTCCAGCTGCTGGCGATACTTGCGCGACAGACTCGCCGAATGTCGGCGGTAACGGGTGATGTACGCGGGCAAGCAGGCGATGCCGTAGCCGGCGTGAGCCAGGCGCAGGGTGATCTGGAAGTCCTGGATGCGAATGGCCGGGTCGTAGAAGTCCACTGCGCGCAGCGCCGCCATGCGGTACATCGCTACCGGCGCGCCCACGGCCAGGGCCTGAGCCATCACATCGCAGAATCGATAGGTTTCGATGCCCTGGCATGCCTCTCGTTTGATTTCAGCACCCTGGGCATTGGTGTAGATCACTTTCCCGCCTACCAATCCCACCCCAGGGTGCTGATCTAGATAGGTCGAGCGCACCGCAATGGCCTCCGGCAGCAATACGTCATCCGAATCCGGGGTGATGACATAGTCGCCCCTCGCCACGCTTAATCCGAGATTGAGCGCTGCGCTGACACCCTGATTCGCTTGCTGAAGCAAGGTGAAGCCCCACCGGCGCTGTAACGTTTCCAGCACCTGGAAGGTCTCATCTGTAGAGCCGTCGTCCACCACTATGACCTCATACGGCGGGTGGGTCTGCTCGTATACGGACTTCAACGCCGCCTCGACATAGGAAGCGGTGTTGTAGCAGGGCATCACCACGGATACCCGCGCGGCAGACGACGGGAAGGCGTCATTCATTGGAAAAGACCTTGTTGTACAGGCGGTAGATACGGTACTTCGCAAGCCAGAAACAACTGGCGACCCGCTTACCGTGGCGGGCGCAGTAGCGGGACATGGACTTGAATTGCCTCAGCCGCCGGGGCGGCTCGTAAGGCTCGCTGCCCCAGGGCAGCAGTGCCCGGGCGGCACGGTAATGACAGGCCTGAGGCTGATCGCTCCAGACCTGCCATGGCTTGTCCACGCCGGTGTAATGGAGCAGCACGGTGTCCTGGGGAACTAGCGCCTGGCTTACACCAGCTGGCATTGGGTGTTGAAAGCCGGTGCGAGGTAGTGAACAGCGCCCTCCAGTACAATGTTGAGCGCGTCCTGATCCGGGTACTTGAGCTGGTGGTGGTGCGTGCCGATACAGGTCAGTACTTTTTCAGTAACCCGCTGCTCGCGCCAACGCGCCAAAGGCATGAGCAATACGCCTGAATTGAAGTATCGCCCGGCCTGCAGATTCAGCGCTTGGACGCGCTCGGCGACCGCCAGGGGCTTGTCTTCGACCGCGGCAAGCAAGGCATCCTTGCCGTCGAAGGTGCTCCACAGAGCGGACAAGGGCTTTAGGCACACCACGTCGGCATCCAGGTAAAGCGCCTGGGCCTCGCCATGAAGCACATAGGGCGCGAGAAGCCGAAGATAGATCGAGACAGGAAAGACATGAGACGCGGGCAACTGCTTGAGCGCCTTCAATTCGACTTCGTGCAAACTGATAGCGCAGTCCAGGGACGCCATGAACCCTTCCAGACGTGAGAATTTTCCTTTGAGGTCGTCTGCCGTAATGAAGTGAAAGTGACATTGGCCCTTTGGCTGGTTGCGCAGTACTGTCGTTAGCGTGACCCAGGCATGCTCGAAGTAATTGGCATCGATGCCGAATACAAGGTGATGCACCTGCGACTCTGAAGTTTGCGCCTCCGTTAGTCTATGGGTCGCGAACCTGAGGGATTTGGAGAGAGACGATGAATTGAACTGGAGCACGCAACGACTGCTTGTTTGATTCAAGTGGTGGCCTTCGAGCCCAAGTGAGCAGACAGACACCTGGTACGTCCACGGTCGAGCAGCCCTGGACGGCTCTGCCATAGCGCTCCAGCATGCGCGCGGATGCTATTGCATCTGGCTTGGGACGCTACCGCAGCGGCCGTCTCTGCGAAGATTTTCAGAATTATCTACGCTTGCCCGAGACGAGATGATAAAAGCCATTACTCTACGAAGTTAACCTTATTTGAATACTCCTTACACCTGCCCACCCTGCTTCAATCAAGAAGCCGTTAAATCAGGAGAGCCCGCAAAACTTACCCCAGGGCAGATAAATCCTCCAACCTTAAAGAAGTTACAATTTATTTTACAGAACGCTTCACCTTGTCGCCTGCCTACAGCCCAGGTTGGCACCGACAGGTTGGAAGCGGCTTCCTGCCGCTGTTTACTTCGCCCACTGAAGTCAGCTAAAGCCACTTACTGCATGAGGCACGTACCGCGCCTCCAGCCGTCGTTGCTCCTCGGCGGTCAGCTCCAGGTTCAACGCCGCGATGGCGTCGTCCAGCTGGCTTGCCCGGGAAGCTCCCACGATCGGTGCCGATACGCCTTGCTTGCCCAGTACCCAGGCCAAAGCGACCTGGGCCATGGGAACGCCTCGCTCCCTGGCAATCTGCTCCACGGCGTCGATCACCGGCACGTCCAGGGCCTCGCTGGCCTTGTAGAATGACTGACCGGAAAGGTCGGTACGAGTACGCTCGGTTTCCTGGCCCGCCGGCCGGGTGAGCCGACCGCGCGCCAGCGGGCTCCACGGCATCAGCCCTACGCCCTGGTCCAGGCACAGCGGAATCATTTCGCGCTCTTCTTCCCGGTACAACAGGTTCAGGTGGTTCTGCATGGACACAAAGCGGGACCAGCCGTTTTCCTTGGCCACCTGCTGGGCCTTGGCGAACTGCCAGGCGTACATGGAAGAGGCGCCCAGATACCTGGCCTTGCCAGCCTTTACCACATCGTAGAGCGCCTCCATGGTTTCCTCGATAGGCGTGTGGTAGTCCCAGCGATGAATCTGGTACAGATCCACATAGTCCATCCCGAGACGTGTCAGGCTGGCGTCGATGTTCGCCATGATGGCTTTGCGCGAAAGCCCTTGCTCGTTCGGCCGGTTCGAGCCACCGAGCATGCTCGGGGAAAAGAATACCTTGGTAGCCACCACGATTTCGTCGCGGTGAGTGAATTCCTTCAAGACCTTGCCGAGGATCGATTCCGAGGTTCCCGCCGAATAGCTGTTGGCGGTATCGAAGAAATTGATCCCCTGCTCCACTGCATGGCGGATGATGGGGCGGCTATCTGCCTCGCCCAGGGTCCAGGAATGAGTGCCGGCCCCCGGCTCGCCAAAAGTCATGCAGCCCAGGCAAAGCCGCGAGATGTCCAGCCCGGTGGAACCTAGCTTGGTGAATGTCATAACCGCTCCCGTTCAAGTCGAGTCCTGAGGGTAGCGCCCGAAGCTCCTGGACGCGAGCTGTCTTGACCCGACTGCGCGGATCAGTCGCGCCGGCATAGCCGCACGTAGAGCGCCTCGACCTTTTCACGTGCCCAGGGGGTCTTGCGCAGGAACGCCAGGCTCGATTTGATGCTCGGATCGTTCTTGAAGCAGCGCACATCTACCTCCTTGGCCAACCCCGACCAGCCGTAGTGAGCCACCAGTTCGGTCAGCAGCTGTTGCAACGTGATGCCATGGAGCGGGTCTTTCTGGGTCATGAGCGTCGTTCGATGGAGAAAGCCGCCAGCTTACTGCATCGCATGCCCCCTGGCATTCACCTGGCTAGCGAGCCAGCATGACCCGGTCGCGGCCTTGCAGCTTGCCTTGGTACAGCGCCTGGTCTACGCGCTGTAAGACCCTGGCCAACGCCTCGCGATCGCCGAACTCGGCCACGGCAAAGGTAGCCGTCACCGAGAAATCCAGCTCGGCACTGATCCGCCTCAGATGCTTGCGAATATGCTCGGCGGCCTCCTTTGCCTGGGCCAGCGGGGTATCGAACATCAACAGCACGAACTCTTCGCCACCCCAGCGCGCAGCCATGCCCCTCTCCCCTATCGTCTCCTCAAGTACCTTCGCCACCTGTTGCAGCACTCGATCACCGATCTCATGGCCGTGGCGATCATTGATCTGCTTGAAATGGTCTATATCCAGCAGCAGCAGGCTTACCGCCCCCTGCGATGGCAGGTGACGCGCGGCCTGTGTCACCCGGCGCCGTGTGTAGAGATTGGTCAGGCTGTCACGGTTCGCGCTGTGGAACAGATGCAGTTGCATGGCCAGGGCATAGCGTTCGCTCAAGGTGGTTGCCTGCAGCAGCAGGCCAATGGCGATGACCACATTGACCATGCCGAAAGCCTCCAGTGAAACGGAGGAAAGCGCAGCCGCGCCTTGGCCCCATGAATCCCGCCAAGCGAAGCCGACAAGGGCCACTAGCACGATGGACGAACTCAAGAGCCCGCGCTTGACCGGGGCAGCCTGGAAGGAGAAGGCGATGATGGGCACAACACAGAACAGGTAGAAATAAAAGTTACTGGCCCACCCCAGTACCCAGGTCGCCAGTATCGCGTGCAAGATGATCTCAACGCTCATGACCAATCCGGCCATCTCGAAGGAGCCCTGCCTGATTGCCTTGAGACAGAACAGGTAAGCCAGCACGCTGAAGCTGTTGCCGACCAACAACGGCACGACCCCCAACGCAGCGAACGCCACCAACAACAGGACGTGGATGATGAACGCCATCACTACGATAGGCACGATGTGCTTCCAGAATTGCTTCGTGGCGTGCTGCAGCACGTAGGCACGGTCGGTGTCGGACAGGCTGTCCATGAAGGGTCTCGATAGGAAGCGGGAGCATGTGCGAAGTTATCGGCTCGATGGCGCAAGGCTTGAACCCTTGCTGTGGTGACCATCGCATTTCGAGTACCGATACGTCTGGAGCGCTAAATATTGTCGCGACATAACCGGCCGCTCCATGAATCCAGCCGGCGACACGAACCGTTCGTCAATGTTTTCAATCTCTGCCCAATCCGGTTGAACTCAAGCCAAGCCGCATCACTCAAGTACATAGCAGTCGCGGATAAGTGCTGACAGGTAATACTTTGAAGATGGATGAAAAACCCACGCTCGAAGCTTCCATGACACTTCCGATATTGGAAGAAGTCGCTACGGTCTCCAAGCGGACAGTGCCTACCGGGCACGTTCGGCTGGAGAAGACCGTCGACGTTCAGACCCAGACGATCTCGGAGCCGCTTCGTCGTGAAGAGGCCGTCGTAGAGCGGGTTCCTGTTGGCACGGTGGTGGACCCTGTATCACCACCCCAGGTCAGGACTGAAAATGGCGTGACCATCATCCCTGTTCTGGAAGAAATGCTCTTCATTGAAAAGCGCCTTATCCTCAAGGAAGAACTGCATGTTCGGCACAGCGTCAGCGAAGTTGTCGAAACTCACACCATCGCCCTGAGAAAGGAAGAGGTGGTCGTGAATAGAAGTGAAGTTTCCGAGGCTCTCGGATCAACGCGAACGTCGCCTGATCGAAAAACTGAGCTCTGAATTATTCCTGACATACTTGCGAGGTATATATGAAACATACATTGGTTGCTGCCTTCGATGACCTGACCACCGCACAGGCGGCCAAAGCCAAGCTGCTGGCCCTCAACATTTCCGACAGCAACATCACGCTGTCGGCGCCTCAGACTGAAACCGGCACTACCATGGGAAGCACCATGGCCACCGGCTCGGTACATGGCGACCGTCATGACGACTCCATGGGCGGCAAGATCAGTCACTTCTTCCATTCGCTGTTCGGCAGCGACGACGATGGCCAGCCTCATCGCTACGCCTCCGCCTACCCCGAGGCCTATCGCCGTGGCGCAACCCTGGTGACCGTCACTGCAGCCACCGATGAGGAAGCCGAGCGCATCGAATCCCTGCTCGAAGAGCAAAGGGCTATCGATATCGACGAGCGCAGCGCCAGCTGGACCGACGGCGCGCCCATGACTGCCCGTGCCGGTGAGGTTTCCCATCTGGCAGGCACTCATCAGGGCATCACCGCCACGGATACCACCGCCACCACCGCTGACCTCTCTGGCCGTACCGCCATTCCGGTGATCGAGGAAGAGCTCCGTGTGGGCAAACGCGACATCAATACAGGCAAAGTACGTGTGGTCACCCGCGTGACCGAGCGTCCGGTGGAAGAAACCGTCAGCTTGCGTGAAGAGCACGCCAGCATCCAGCGCCGCCCCGTCGACCGCGCCGCTACCGCCGCTGACCTGCAAGCGTTCAAGGGAGGCAGCGTGGAAATCCAGGAAACCGCTCAGGAAGTGGTCGTGGATAAGTCCGCTCGCGTGGTCGAGGAAATCAGCGTAGGCAAGAAGGCTACCGAGCACACCGAAACCGTGCGCGACAAGGTACGTCGCACTGACGTGGACGTCCAGGAAACGCGCCAGAACCAACCGATCGGCGCTGCCGCTTCGGCTGAACGCAATACGCCTTTCAAAGACCGCTAAGCACCGCCGCGGGGAGGCCAGCCTGCCAGGCTGGCGCCCCGCCTGCCATCAAGTCCGGAACCGTCCTACCAGGTCGTTGAGCTCTTCAGAAAGCGCGGTCAGGTGCGTGGCCTCATTGCGTGTCGCCTCCGCCAACTCGGAAACCCGCTGAGCATCCCCATGGATGTCTCCGATATTGCGGTTGATGTCTTCCGCCACGTGGTGCTGCTCTTCCGCCGCCGTTGCGATCTGCGTACTCATGTCTCTGATTACATCCACCGATTCACGGATGCGCTCGAAGCTGCCGCGGGCTTCACTGATGGCCTGCACCGTATCCCTGGACATGCGCAGGCTGGCCTCCATCTGCTCGCCCATGGCTTGGGTCCGGCGTGCCAGGTTGCCCAGGAGGGTATCGATCTCGCCCGTGGAATCGGCCGTCCGTCGCGCCAGCGCGCGCACTTCATCGGCGACGACAGCGAAGCCTCGCCCCTGGTCGCCGGCTCGTGCGGCTTCGATGGCAGCGTTGAGTGCCAACAGGTTGGTTTGCTCTGCAATAGAGCTGATGGTGCTCAGAATCGACTGGATATCGCTGCTCTCCTGACGAAGCTGGCGCATCGCCTCGGCGGACACCTCGATTTCAGAACTCAGCCGCCCGACCCGCTCCACTGCCTGGTCGACTTGCAATTGCCCTTCACGGGCCTGGCGCTGGCCACTGTCGGCTGACTCCGCGGCCTGGCTGCAGGAACGCGCCACTTCGTTGGAGGTGGCCACCATTTCATGGAACGCCGTGGAAACCATATCCACCGCCGTGCGCTGGCGCTCGGCGGTCTGCGCCAACTCCTCGGCCACCTGAATCGATTCCCGGGATGATTGGTGGATGTGTCCCGAGGCCTGGCCGATGCGCTGGATCATGCTGCCGATAGCGCCCAGGAAGCGGTTGAACCAGCCTGCCAACTGAGCGGTTTCGTCCTTGCCGCGAACCTCCAGACGAGCGGACAGATCGCCTTCGCCCTGGGCAATGCCCTCCAGCCCTGTGGCGACGGCATGGATGGGCCGCACCAGGAGTCCGGCGAAGAGACTCCCGGCTCCAGCGAAAGCCAGGGCGAAAACGGCGGCGATCACCACGATCAACCATGTGAGGTTCACGGCGCTGTGCATGACTTCAGCCTTGGGCACCAGGCCAATGAAGCGCCAGCCCAGCTTGTCCGAAGGCCATATATTGGCCAGGTAGGCCTGGTCGTCGAGGGTGACCTGGGCCAGCCCCCGCTCGGCTTGGCCCAGGCTGACATAGGCCTGGCCCAGTTCGGAAAGGTTCTTGAAATTGTGTTCCGGCTGCTTGGGGTCGACCAGGATGGTACCGTCGTTGTTTGCCAGGATGACATAGCCGTTGTCTCCGAGCTTGATCTGCTGGATCAGGTCGGTCAGCTGACGCAGGGACACATCGATGTTGACGACCGCGGCGGGGCTGCCGTCCTGACCGGGCAGGGTCCGCACCGTACTGACCAGCACTACCTTGTCCGCGGCCCAGTAATAGGGCGCGGTGCGCAAGGTCTGCCCCGGCTTGGCCAGAGCCGCCTGATACCAGGGGCGCTTGCGTGGGTCATAGTCACCGAGCTCGGAGTCCGGCTTGGAGGCGTAGCCACCGTCCGCGGCGCCAACGGATACATAGGCATAGGCGGGGTGCGTCTTGAGCAAAAGGTCGAGAACACCCAGTACCTGAGCGTCACGATCGCCTGGCCCTCCGCCGTTGGCCATGTAGCGCGTCAAATGCCCGGGAAGGTTTTGCAGCACCGGGCTGTTCGCCAGGAAAGCCACGTTCTGGTCGATGCCTTCGAAGAACAGTTGCATGGCGTTCTCCACTTGGCGGATCTCGCGGCTACTGGTGGTTTCGAACCCTGTCTGGGCCTCGCTGCGCAGGTTGTATACCACGACCGCGGCTACCAGGATCACCGGAAGGGCCGCGATGGTCGCGAAGGCTAGAACCAGCTTCTGTTTGATCTTCATCAAGTGCTTCCCATGAACGCGACGACCCGAGGCCCCGCGGAAAACCAAGACTCGGCCGACTGTAATCGGGTTACAGGCCGGACCGAGGCCGGCGATCAGCCCGCCTCGCCCTGACCTTCAATTGGCCGCTCGAAGTCAAAGCATAGGTAAGGACGGCAGAAAAGCGCGCTGATTTGCCAGCCGGCGCGTGACCACCACAGGGGTCAGAGGCTGCGCCTGGTCAGGGGGCCGGAGCAGGTCTGGCAGGCCGTTGCCCAAGCAGGGCCTGGAGTGTGCCATCTGCCCTCATGCTGGCGATGGCCTTGTCGAATCCGCGGATGATGGCGTCGTGATCCGGCCTCTTGAGACTTACCAGAATACGCAGGTCCGGTTCAGCCAGGGGCGTATCCAGTGGTTCTACCTGATCCTGCATGGGCCGCGGGGACTGGCTCAGCACTTGGCGCCCTACCCGCTCGTCTTCCAGCGCAAGCGCGACCCGCCCCACTACCAGCATCTCGGCGGCCATGGCGAAGTTGCGCACCGGCACCTTGAGCAGATTCTTCGCGCTGACAAAGGCGGGACTATAGGCATAGCCGCGACTGACCGCGATGGGGTAATCCTTGAGCGCGGAAAGGTCGCGATTGAACTCGATGGCTGAACCCTGCTTGCGCCAGAACAGGATACGGTTGGTCAGGTAGCCTGAGGAATGCTGACCGAAGCCATTACGCTCCTCGTTGTACCAGACCGTGACCAATACATCGTAGCGGCCTTCGGCGACGCCTCGAACCGCTCTTGCCCAGGGGACCTGGGAAAACTCGGTGCTGTATCCAGCCCGGGACAGGGCCGAGCGGACGATCGCGGTAGCCAGCCCATCGCCAGGCAAGGTGGTGTCGACATACGGGGGCCAGCGGTCGCCCGCCAGCTGCAAGGACTGCGCTTCGGCAAAAGCCATCAGTGTCAGCCACACCAAGGGGCAGCAACGTACTAACAGTCTTCCCATGGACACTCCCGGGCCGACGGGCCGGCCGATGGTTGACAGCGCTTGGCCGACGATAGGCCGCCGTTCGGCCACTGACCAGTGTTTGACCGTAACATCCGGCTCAATGGCATATTCAGCCGACAGCAGGCCGACACCGCTGCCAGGGTTTGCTTTCCTGACGCAGCCCCTGAACAATGCGCATCAGTGGTACTGCCTCGAGGGCAGATCAATGGATGCCCGGCGCCTCCGGCCCGGACGCTGCAAGGAAACCCCGTATGACCGCACGAGCCGTAATCAACGCTTCCATCAGCCCCAAAGGCAGCCTCGAAACCCTTTCCCAGCGCGAAGTGCAACAGTTGAGCGAAGCCGGGTCGGGCAGCATCTATACCCTCTTCCGCCAGTGCGCCCTGGCCATCCTCAACACCGGCGCGCATGTCGACAACGCCAAGACCATCCTGGACGCCTACAAGGCCTTCGAGGTCCGTATCCATCAGCAGGACCGGGGCGTGCGCCTGGAGCTACTCAACGCGCCGGCCGATGCCTTCGTTGATGGCGAGATGATCGCCAGCACTCGGGAAATGCTGTTCAGCGCGCTGCGCGACATCGTCTATACCAAGAGCGAACTGGACAGCCAGAGAATCGACCTGAGCGATTCCCAGGGCATTACCGACTATGTATTCCACCTGTTGCGCAATGCTCGTACCCTGCGCGCCGGAGTGGAGCCGAAGATGGTGGTGTGCTGGGGCGGGCACTCCATCAATACCGAAGAGTACAAGTACACCAAGAAGGTCGGGCACGAGCTGGGCCTGCGCAAACTGGACATCTGCACCGGTTGTGGCCCGGGCGTGATGAAAGGCCCCATGAAGGGCGCCACCATTGCCCACGCCAAGCAACGCCTGACCGGCGGCCGTTACCTGGGCCTGACGGAGCCGGGGATCATCGCCGCCGAGGCGCCCAACCCGATCGTCAATGAGCTGGTAATCCTGCCTGACATCGAAAAGCGCCTGGAAGCCTTCGTACGTGTAGGGCATGGAATCATCGTCTTCCCCGGAGGAGCCGGCACCGCGGAGGAATTGCTGTACCTGCTGGGCATCCTGATGCATCCGGACAACCGCGAATTGCCCTTCCCGCTGCTGCTTACCGGGCCCCTTAGCGCGGCGCCCTACTTCGAGCAACTGCATGACTTCATCGGGGCTACCCTCGGAGCGCACGCTCAATCTCTGTACCGCATCATCGTCGACGACCCGGCCGAGGTCGCCCGGCAGATGGCCCAGGGCCTGAAGGATGTGAAGCAGTTCCGTCGCGAGCGCAACGATGCATTCCATTTCAACTGGCTGCTGCGCATCGAGGAAAGCTTCCAGCGCCCCTTCGATCCCACCCATGAGAACATGGCAGCGCTGCAACTGAGCCGGGACGTGCCCCCGCACCAGCTGGCCGCGAACCTGCGCCGGGCGTTTTCCGGCATCGTGGCTGGCAACGTCAAGGAACACGGCATCCGCCTGATCGAAGCCCACGGCCCTTACCAGATCCATGGCGATCCGGGGATCCTTCAGCCATTGGATAAACTCCTGCGAGCCTTCGTGGACCAGCATCGCATGAAGCTGCCCGGCGGCGAGGCCTATGTGCCTTGCTACCGCGTAGTGCAGTAAGACTTTTCGGCGCCCCCGGTCGGCGCCGCTTTCGCTTTTTCGGAACGCACACCATGATCCAGATCCGCCCCATGACGACTGTGGACTTCACTGCTTTCTGGCCTACATTCCAGGGAGTCATCGCCAGCCAGGATACCTACGCCTATGACCCTGGGATGTCCCAGGCCCAAGCCCAGGCACTATGGCTGGACGCCCCTTTGCGCACCTTCGTTGCGGAAGAGAACGGCGCCTTGCTCGGCAGTTATTACCTCAAGGCCAATGCCGCCGGGCCCGGCAACCACGTCAGCAACTGTGGCTACATGGTCAGCGAAACGGCGCGAGGCCGTGGTGTGGCCCGGGCAATGTGCGAGCACTCCCAGCGAGTGGCTCGGGAGCTGGGCTTCCTCGCCATGCAGTTCAATTCCGTGGTCACCAGCAATCATGTCGCCGTGGCGCTCTGGCAGAAGCTGGGGTTCGAGGTGGTCGGTCGGCTACCCAAGGCCTATAGGCATGGGCGTGACGGGCTTGTGGACTGCCTGGTGATGTTCAAATGGCTTGGGCCGGCAGAGCCACCGGCCGGGGGGGCGCCATTGATCGGGCGCAAGAATATCGAATCTGTAGTATCGCGGCCGCGCCGTCCATCCTGAGCCTTCCTCCAGGGCACGTCATCCGGCTGGCGCGAGCGAGCCTCAGCCAGGAGCATGGCCACTGGGCGCTCATTTCTGCTCTGGCCGCAGGCGGCGCCGTTGCAAGGGCACCGCCCGGGGCCTGCGCCTAGGGCTTGGGCATCGGCTGGGCAACGCCGCTTTCCACGCCGCCGGAAACGGCCCGTGGGGTATCGGCCTCGGTCGCCGTTTCGGCTTCGGAGCGAATTTCCTCCGCCGCCTGCTTCCAATGCGACTGCGCCGCGCCTTCCGGGCGCCCTTCCCGTTCCCACAGCTGATGTGCCCGCTCCTGAATCTTCTTCTCATCGAGGTGCATCGCCGTACTCCTTTTGTCCCAGGTAGGTCCATCGTGGACCGGGCAGAATGTTAGAAGTTGGCAAGCGGCCTCGACAGGCCGACCACCGGCGACAATGGCGCCCCGTCGGGAACGCAGCGGACGAAATGCCGTGAACCGCCGTAAGTTGTCCACGTCTTATACATCATGTCAGCTTCAGGACCCCTCGATGAGCTCGCTTGCCTCGCCTCGCCTAACGCCACTTCATGACCGGCTGCCGACGGAAAAGCGTCCTGCCATTATTATGCCCCCCACGGCACTCGCTTCCCGTTGTCTACCCATGGCCGCATTTCAGGTCACGGACGTTTCGGTCTCGCTGAAAGGAGGCCCATGGGCATGAGCGACGGCGAAAATCTTATACGAACCGACGGTACCCCCTTGAGCGCGTGGCAAGGCTCCCAGCGCCTGGCACAGGTTGCGGAAATCGATCTGGATACACTCACGCCGAGTCATGGCCGAGTCGTGGTAGTAGCGCCCCATCCCGACGATGAAGTACTGGCATGTGGCGGACTGCTCGCCGCCTTGGCCGGCAGCGAACGAGAACTGGTGCTGGTCTCGGTGACCGACGGCGAAGGTAGTCATCCCGGGTCTGCTGTCTGGCCACCGGAGCGGCTCAAACAGACTCGACTGGAGGAAAGCCGGGCTGCGCTCAGTGCCTTGGGCCTGGCGGAAGAAAAGTTGACCTGGCACCGCCTGCACGCTCCGGACAGCCAGGCCGGACGCGATCAGGCCGGGCTTACCAGGGCCATTGCCGCGCTGCTGCGTCCGGGCGACCGGGTACTTACCACCTGGCGGCATGATGGCCATTGCGACCATGAAGCGGTCGGCCAGGCCTGCCTCGATGCAGCCACAACGGTCGACGCTCAGGTGGTGGAGATTCCGGTATGGGCCTGGCACTGGGCCGCGCCTGAAGACCAGCGCTTGCCTTGGGAGCGCGCCCGGCGCCTGCCCTTGTCCGACGAACATCTGGCCCGCAAGCGCGCAGCCATCGAAGCCCATCACAGCCAACTGGCACCGGACGCTAGCACAGGCGCGCCGCCGGTACTGAGTGCCGAAGCGCTCAGCCGATGGTTGCAACCCTTCGAACTGGTATTCGTATGAGCGACTCCGAAGACTATTTCGACGAACTGTACGACGGTAACCCGGATCCCTGGGCCTATCGACGTCGCTGGTACGAGAAGCGCAAGCGCGACCTGACCCTCGCCTGCCTGCCCCGCCAGCGTTACCGGCGAGGGTTCGAGCCCGGCTGCTCCAATGGCGAGTTGAGCGCGGCTTTGGCCCTGCGCTGCGACCGCCTTCTGTGCACCGACCTTAACACCCAGGCGGTAGAGCTGGCGCAACGGCGCCTGGCCGGCCATCAGGGCGTGGAAGTGCGACAAGGGTCGCTGGACGAGCAGTGGCCGACGGGTGAGTTCGATCTGATCGTGTTCAGCGAAGTGGGCTATTACCTTGCCCCTGCGCAGTGGCAGGCGGTGGCCCGGCAGGCTGGGGCAAGCCTCAGTTCCGGCGGCACGCTGCTGGCCTGCCATTGGCTGCATCCGATCGAGGGATGCGCCATGACAGGCCGCGAGGTGCATCGTGTTCTGGCCGACTCGCTGGAGCTCGAGTCGCTGGTTCATCACATTGAAAACGACTTCATTCTAGAACTATGGGGCCGCCAACCGGCGGGCTTCGATTTGAGCGAGGTGGTCGAATGATTGGTGTCTTGGTCCCGGTTCATAACGAAGAGCAGTTGATAGGCGCCTGCTTGAGCTCAGTGCTCGACGCCGCGCGTCACCCAGGCCTGGAAGGCGAACCTGTCGAGGTACTGGTGGTGCTCGATGCATGCACGGACCGCTCCGAAGCCATTGCCATGGCCTTGGGCGTGCATACCTTGACTGTCAACAGCCGCAACGTTGGTCATGCCCGCAGTGTGGGCGCCAGCTACCTGCTGGGCCGCGGCGCGCGCTGGCTGGCATGTACCGATGCCGACTCCCTGGTTGGTGAGGACTGGCTGTTCAATCAGTTGGCCTTCAATGCCGAGGCTGTCTGCGGCACCGTGCACGTGCAGGACTGGACGGGGCATTCGGAAGACGTGCAGGCACTTTACACGGCCAGCTACCAGGACCGGGATGGCCACCGGCATATCCATGGCGCCAACCTGGGCGTGTGCGCCAAGGCCTACCGTCGCGTGGGTGGGTTCCGCCCGCTCAGCGCCCATGAGGACGTGCACCTGGTCGAGGACCTGGAGCGCAGCGGCGCTCGCATCGTATGGACTCACCTGAACCGCGTCATTACCAGTGCCCGCTTCGACTGCCGGGCGCAGGGCGGCTTCAGCGACTACCTCAAGGGATTGGCTCAGCAGTTGCAGTCCTGAAGGGTTTGTCGCTACCCAATGACCTCGATCCGTCAGTACGCCCATAAGGCAATGGGCGTACGATGAGGTAAGCCCGCGCTTTCAGGAGGCGCGGGTGCCTTGGAACGCTACCATTTGCCAGCCACCACTCCCCTTGACCCACAGCTGGGTAACGAAACCCTCGGCACGCACCGGCTCGCCGCCGCCTGCCTTCTGCAGCACATTGACCTGGGTGCCGTTCATCAGGGCGACGCCTTCGGCCAGGGGTCGAACCTGCAAGACGCCCCGCTCCACGGACAGGTACCGCACGGCGCTGCGGGCGTATTCCTGGTACTGGACCTTGTTCTGGACCAGCCCGGTGGTGTGTACGTACACCAGATCATCGGCGAATAGTCGGGCGATGCTCTCGTGGTCTTCGCTCATGAGCGCGCGGGCGCGTTCATGTTCCAAGGCAATGAGCTCATCGGCAAGGGTAAAGGCTTCGGCAGTCATGATGCTGTCTCTGTAATGAGCGCAACGGCGCGCGGGCTAACCCTATGCGGCCGGTGCGTCCTCGACCAATCGCGTCTGCCCATGGCTGGCAGTGACATTCGCGATGGTTGCGCATGCCGCCAACGACGCCTGCCCGTGGCCGCCCACATCGCTTGGCCCCTCGGGAGCGATCTTGGCACACCCGTGTTTGTAGGAAAGACCCGTACAAGCCATGCCGATTGCCCCACTGGCGCTGCCGCCCGAACATGGGCCATGACAGCCAACACGGAGGGCATTGCAAGTGAACGGATCAATCAAGACCACTATCGGCGGTACTATCGACAACGACGGGTTCTGGCCGGACATCGCCTTGCATTCCATAGCCACTGCCCTGGCGTTGGAGCATGTGCCGACCGCACGCCTCGAACAAGGGGTGCTCGATGCCATGGCTGAGCTCAACTGCCTGTTGCGCACTTTCAAGCAACGTAGTCGCGCCCAGGGCTACATCACCGTCGAGCAGGTCCCGATCGCTCCCTCCGAGCCGGCGGGTGCCCTGTCAAGCCTTTACCGACGGGCGCTCTATTGTCAGGTTGGCGCCTCGCTATGCCCGCGCTGGGCCAGACAATGCCGCGTGACTGCGACCGACTACCAGCGCAGTCGCAATCGAGCCGTCTGCATGCTGCTCGAGCAAGCCTGAGCCAGACCAGGCCCGAAGCGCCCTTTCCTATCCATCATGAGGACCGGCATCATGCCTGACAAAGCAAACACTTGCGCATGCCTTTTGGCTTGGGTGGGCCAGCATTGGCCTGTCGTGTATGCCGCCCTGCTGGCCGGGACCATTTCTGCGCTGAGGGTGATCTATCGCCGGGGAAGCCTGCGTCGCACGCTCGTTGAAGCCTTGCTGTGCGCTGCCCTGACCTTGGCGGCGAGTTCAGGACTGGCGCTGCTGGACATCGCCGACAGCGCCGCGCCCTTCGTGGGAGGTTTGGTCGGTTTACTGGGAGTAGAGGCGATTCGTGCCCTCACGCTGCGTCTGCTTGGAAGGCATGTAGGTCCTCCATGAGTCGGCCCCCGGGCCATTGGCGCGGATCCGGTCTGCAGTTAAAACGAGACTGCACGCCTCAGAAGCAACGGCGACGGCCTCAGCGCCGTTTGAGCGCAGCCTTGACCAGAATGAACAGCACCCGGTGCAAGTGCTGTCGATCACGCCGGGGTAGAAGCCTGTACAACCTTATCAGCGTGCGTTCCGTTTTGTTGAACTGGGATTCGACCGTGGGGCTCTTTTCAAACTGCTCGGGCATGTACCTATTCCTGAGGGGAGGCACAAGATTGACCCT
Source organism: Pseudomonas massiliensis (assembly GCF_000826105.1). Taxonomy (GTDB): domain Bacteria; phylum Pseudomonadota; class Gammaproteobacteria; order Pseudomonadales; family Pseudomonadaceae; genus Aquipseudomonas; species Aquipseudomonas massiliensis. The sequence goes on from NZ_CCYK01000006.1 coordinate 167,447, forward strand.
TGGCGACTCGCCGCAGCTGCCGAGAAAAGTCTGAGAAACAAACGTGAACGTCCCAAGCCGGTTATCTACCGGGCGGCCAGCATGCGCTCCAGGATATGGTCCAGGGTTTCTCGATCCCGAATACTGACATCGCGGTAGCGGCTGAGCAAAAGCGCCTCTTGCGGGGCAAGCTCGACGCTGCTGGCAGCTCGCCCACCGCTAATGATGTAAAGCACGTCAGCCCCGGCCCCCAGCACCTTCGCCAGGTATTCAGCATCCGGGCTGCGATCACCCTTTTCGTAATTGAACTGGCTGGTTTTGGCAACCCCGGCCAATGCGGCAAAGTCGGCTTGGCTAAAACCCAAGCGTTGCCTTTCTTCCTTGAGCCGATCACCTATTTTCAACAAAACGAATACCTCGACTCTTGACGATTCAACATACGTTGAATACCGTCTATCCAATGCATACCACATCCATAAGCGGAATATGCTATGAGCCCTTACCCGGAGCAAGTACAGACAGGCACCGGTCCGCGCATTCGGACTGCCCACCCCTTCCTGATCACAGAGTTCGTTCACCGTATTACGGAATCCGCCAGCCGCATGGTCCGGGGCGCGGCGGCCTGGAATCCAAGTGAGGCACCGCGCCGATCCTTCGGCCGCCTCTACGGCGGCCACCCATCATGAGCGTGTATAAGCTGGTTTGCCCTCATTGCCAGGAAAAAATGCGCATACGCACTAGCGAAGGCACCCATGTGTTCCTGCGCATCGCCTACTTGCAATGTATGAACGAAGGCTGTGGATGGGCCTGCCGCGCCCAATTCGAAATGACCCACGAGCTCAGCCCGTCAGCGATGCCGCGTCCTGATATTCAGTTGCCAAGGGCAAGCCGCTGTCGGGCTGCCGTCCCGGAGCGCGCCGGGCCCGATGCGCGAAAGGATCGAGCCCGGACCGGTTGCGCTCCATTGGCCGAATTCCACCGGGCATCCGTGGAGACGTCCGCGCCGGACTGACCCTCGTTCCAGACACCTCGCTTGAATGAACAGGATGCCAAGGCCCGTTCCTTGTGCAAGGAGGCCCCATGCACGCCAGAAAGCGCCTCGGGCGCGCACTTATCGTCATCTTCGTCGAAGCGCTGGCCATGGCGAGCCTGATCTTCGTCATGGCCTACGGCGTTCCCCTGGGTGCGGAGCTGATGCGAACGCTAGAGATAGCGCCGCCCTTCTGATAAAGGAGTACACACATGCACGTTGACCTCAATAGCTGGACATTGACCTCTGCTTGCGGCGCCCCCGACAAGACGGCCTATCGGACCTGTCGGGTTACGAGTGATAGCGGAATCGTTCAGGCCATCCGGGAATGGGAAGCCAAGGTCGCCGGCTTCGAAAATGCCAAACAACGCCTCGGCCATCTGTTGCGCGGCACGCCCGTGTCCTTTACTTGGTTGCAGGGGCGCTTCATCGGCGGCATACAGTTGGTCGGCGGCGTCGAACTGGATCGCCACTGGCGCCGCGCGGACCGCTATGGCGCACGGACGTTACGCTTGCGGGCACGCATTCCCACGAACCTCAGGCTGCTGACGCCGAGCACCATTCAAGATAAGCATGAACGTCTGCTGGATATATGGCAGCAACACTGCCCGGCACGCATAGATGCCGACCCGACCTGGCAAGCCTTGGGAATCGGTCCCGGGAGCATATCGTTGTGGGGCGGCGATTTCTTCGTACAGGGGGAGCGGGCCTATGTGCGGCTGGGCTTCGAGCCTCAGCTTGATCAACCAGGGCTGGAATGGCTTGCTGATGCCGATCCTGTCGCTCCCGAAGAATTCGCGGACTTGCATAACCAGCGGAGCGCGGCGGCTTGAGATGGGGTCCTACCCTGGCCTGTAGTGGAGTGCATTGAAGGCTCGGCTTTCCTGATAAACTGGGTCACCAGCTCGAAACAGCCGAACTTGGGCAGTGCACCCATAAGGGCCGTTGCTACGTTTCGCTTCCTGATCGATGCCACAAGCACTGGTAGCTTGAGGCCGGCGTCACTACGTACCAACGGCCCCTCAAAACCGGCGCAAGCGGTTTCGAATCAGCCATTACCAGACATTTCAAAATGACCTCAAACCTTTCTCCAACCCCAGCCCCCACGCATCCTGCGCTCTCCCGGCGCTTTTCCGTTGCCCCCATGATGGATTGGACTGATAGACACTGCCGGTTCTTCCTTCGCCAGCTATCACGCCACGCCCTGCTCTACACTGAAATGGTCACCACGGGCGCCTTGCTCAACGGCGATACCGCTCGTTTTCTGCAGCATGACGCGGCCGAATACCCGCTTGCCCTACAGCTCGGCGGCAGCGTCCCGGCGGACCTGGCCGCCTGTGCCAGGCTGGCGGAGGCCGCCGGTTACAATGAAGTCAATCTTAACGTGGGCTGTCCCAGCGACCGGGTGCAGAACAACCTGATCGGCGCCTGCCTCATGGCTCACCCGGAGCTGGTCGCCGAGTGCATCGCGGCCATGCAGGATTCGGTTAGCATTCCCGTTACGGTCAAGCATCGAATAGGCATCAATGGCCGCGACAGTTACCCGCAACTCTGTGACTTCGTTGGAAAGATTGCACAAACGGGCTGCAACAGTTTCACCGTGCATGCCCGCATCGCCATCCTCGAAGGATTATCCCCCAAGGAGAACCGAGACATTCCACCGCTGCGCTACGAAGTGGTCGCGCAGCTAAAGCGGGATTTTCCGCAACTGGAGATCATCCTCAATGGCGGGATCAAGACGCTGGAAGAGTGCGCGACGCATTTGCAGACGTTCGACGGCGTAATGCTGGGCCGGGAGGCGTACCATAACCCTTACCTGCTCGCCGAGGTAGATCAGCGCCTGTTCGGCAGGGACGCACCGGTAATCAGCCGCAGCGAGGCACTGGCGCGGATGCGGCCCTACATTGCCGCCCATGTCGGCAGTGGCGGCGCCATGCACCACGTGACCCGACACATGCTGGGTCTGGCCCAGGGCTTCCCGGGTGCCCGGCGCTTCCGCCAGCTGTTGTCGGTAGACATCCACAAGGCCGCCGACCCGCTGGCGCTGCTGGATCAAGCCGCCGCCCTGCTCGAGGGACGGTGATCCGGAACCCATGGCGGCGGTCGCACTCGAAGGGTCGTATCTTTTAGTGCCTGGGCCCGTTGAGAGGCCGTCGGCGCTGGGGTAATGTCGTCAAACCTAAAGGACAGAGAACGCTCATGACTTCCAAGCTGGAACAACTGAAACAATTCACCACCATCGTGGCTGATACCGGTGACCTGGACGCCATCAAGCGCCTCAAGCCCCAGGACGCCACCACCAACCCCTCTCTGCTGCTCAAGGCCGCGAGCCTGCCGGGCTATGCCGAAGTGCTGAAGAAAACCATCAGCGAAGCCAAGGGTGATGTAGGCGTGGCCGCCGATGCGCTTTCCGTGGCAGTGGGCGGGGAAATCCTCAAGGCCATCGAGGGCCGTATTTCCACGGAAGTGGACGCGCGCCTGTCCTTCGACACCCAGGCCATGTTGAGCAAAGCCAACCACCTGATCGAACTGTATGAAAAGGCCGGCGTAAGCAAGGACCGCGTTCTGATCAAGCTCGCTTCCACCTGGGAAGGCATCCGCGCCGCCGAGCAGCTTGAGAAGGAGGGTATCCAGTGCAACCTTACCCTGCTCTTCTCTTTCGCCCAGGCGGCCGCTTGCGCTGACGCCGGGGTATTCCTGATCTCGCCCTTCGTCGGTCGTATCTACGATTGGTACAAGAAGGCGAACAACACCGACTACACCGGTGCCGAAGACCCGGGCGTGCAGTCTGTGACGCGCATCTACAACTACTACAAGGCCAATGGCTACAACACCGTGGTCATGGGCGCCAGCTTCCGCAATACCAGCCAGATCGAACAGCTGGCGGGTTGCGATCGGCTGACCATCAGCCCTGACCTGCTGGACAAGCTCCAACAGGACCAAGGCAGCCTGGAACGCAAGCTGAACCCCGGCAACACCGGTGAGGCCAAGCTGCAATTGGACGAAGCCAAGTTCCGCTGGTTGTCCAACGAAGACGCCATGGCCACGGAAAAGTTGGCCGAAGGCATCCGCCAGTTTGCGCGCGACCAGGAAAAGCTCGAGACGCTCATTCGCGAATACAAGGGCTAAGCCTACAAGGGCCGGCCGGCGGATGGGCTTGATGCTCCATTCGCCAGCCGCGCTGGTTCCTACCAGTAAACCGCCAAGGCCTGACGCTTAGGTCAGCTACGCTCCAGCGCGTTGACGAGGTCATGGAAGGCTTCACGGTTGGAGTCGTTCAAGCCCATCAGGATCTTGTGGGCTTCCAGCACCTTGGAGCGTACGACGTCCTCGGATTGATCCTGCGATGGCAGGTCGGTCAGGCATTCCGGACAGGGGATGGGCCGGTCCACGATATTGAAGACCTGATCGAAACCCATGGAGCTCAGCAGCCGCGTGATGTCCTCATGGGTGGTGACCACGGTTGGCAACAGCCCGACCTTTTGCCGTGACAGAATGGACAGCTTGGCCAGCAGGCCAAGCGTGGTGCTGTCAATGCTCCGGGTCTCGGTGAGGTCGATCACGATGGCAGAGAAGTCCAGGGCGGAGAAGATCCGCTCGATGGTGGCATCCAGGGCCGAACAAAGGGTAAGGCGCACTTCCCCGACGAACTTGAGGACAAAGGTGCCACTCTGTTCGGCGAACTGGATTCTACCGGTACTCATTCAAAATTCCTGCTAAGCACCAACATGGCGATGTCGTCCGGCATCTCTCCAAGGGTGGCCAATCCGAACTTCTGACGCAAGCCGTCCAGGCTCCCGCCCGCGGCCTTGACGATTTCCGGCAAGGCAGCTTCTTTGTCTTTGAGCGTGTCCCCAGGCAAAAGATCCAGAATGCCATCGGAGAACAGGGTAAGGCTGAAGCGCTCCGGAAGAGCGATTTCGTGGTTGCTGTAGCTTGCCTCATCGAACAGCCCCACAGGCAGCCCACGCCCTTCCAGGTAACGCGACTGGGTGCCATCGAACAGCACGGGGAGCGGCAAGTGACCGCCGATGCTGTAGGTCAGAGCGCCACTCTGTTCGTCGATGACCCCCCCGACCATGGTCACATGCTTGCCCAGCTTGCAGTTGATCAGCCCGCGGTTGATATGCGAGAGCACATCCGAAGGCCGAAACTGCGGCATCAATCCGTTGCGCCTGGATTCGAACATCAGGCGCGTGGTCATGAATTTCAAGAGCACCGTAACGAAAGCCGACGAAGCGCCATGCCCGGATACGTCCGCCAGATAGAAGGCCACCCGTTGCTCATCGACCCGGAAACAATCAACGAAGTCCCCAGAGAGGTACAGCGAGGGGATGATCTGGTGCTCGAACCGAAAGGCCCCCGTGACCCAGGGGTTGACCGGCAACATGTTCATCTGCACCTGGCGGCCGGCGTTCTGGTCCTCCTGGAGCAGATGCAGGCTCGCTTCCAGCTCGCGGTTGGCGGTTTCGAGCTTTTCGCGGTAGCGCTGGTTTTCCCGCATCAGCCGGGACCGGTCCAGGGCGCGATGCACGGAATGCTCCAGCACGGCCAGGTCTTCCAGGGGCTTGATCAGATAATCCGCCGCACCCAGGCGCAAGGCCTCCACCGCATCGCTCATCACCCCTGCCCCGGAGACCACGATCACCGGCACCCCGGCACCGCGCTCGCCTATCTGGCGAATAATGTCGAGGCCACCGACCTGGGGCATGCGCAGGTCGCAGATGACCAGATCCGGCTGGGCTTGCTCGAACATCTCCAGGCCGCGCAGGCCATTGTTCGCCTGCAGGACGTGGAAGCCGCTGTCTTCGAGGTAGGCGGCAAGGCTGGCCCGCACTACATCGTCATCGTCGATTATGAGCAGCGTTGCACTGGAGTTTTGCATTTGGGCAAACGGCGCCAGAAATGGGTTGGCATCAGGAAGGCTCGGCCGGGGCAGAACGGCATCACTGGTTTTCTTTTCTGGCCCCTCAGCTATGGTGTAGGCCAAACTGACCTGCACGGCAAATATTGGAGGTGCCTGGTAAGGCGCAGACGGTACTCCCATCCGCCTGGGGATTCAAGCGGGCACCGATGGTCGCAAGGCCCCTTTACACCTTAATTGAGGCAGCGTTATAAAACCGTGAAAGTTTTTCCCCCCATCGAAGGAAGAGAACATGGGCCAGCTGGACCAGCAGTACAGCGAGAAACGGGATTTCATCCGCATGACCGTGGATGCGGAAGTCACGGCCACGGCGCACGGTGAGCGCATCCAGGCGGTATGCCACGACCTGTCGGGCAACGGCATCCAGTTGCGGGCCCGATGCCAATGGCAACTGGGCGACCGCGTGCAGGTGCACCTGCCCTCACACTCGAAGGACCTGGCCGACTACGACGCCATGACCGAAGTAGTACGCGTAGAGGACTTGCCCAACGGCGAGCGGATACTGGGGTTGAGCGTCATCAAGCACTGAAACGAAGGGGCCTGCAACGGCCCCTTTTTTGATTCAGGTCAGAAATCGTCCTCGACCTGCCCGTCCTTGACCTTGAACTCCCGGTTCTGCAGGTACGCATTGCGCAGGAACAGGTACTTGTCACCGTTGATCAGCTTTTCAGCAGACAGCAGGCTGGCGCGGGTATCGACAATATCGACCCCCAACAGGGTATTGCGGGTCGGCACGTGATCGATGTAGCGGTACGGCCGGGCGTAGGTATCAGGGTACTTGCCAACAGTATCACGCACCGTGCTCGGGCCGAAGAACGGCAGCATCACATAGGGCCCGCTCGGCACGCCCCAGTACCCCAGCGTCTGCCCGAAGTCCTCGTCGCTGCGCTGCAGGCCCATGCGGGTACCCACGTCGAAAAAGCCCAGCAGGCCGAAGGTGGTATTGAAGATTATGCGCGCCGTATCCTTGCCCGCGTCCGCTGGCTTGGCCTGCAGCACATTGTTGACCAGGTTGGTGACATCACCCACGTTGCTGAACATGTTGTGGATGCCGTCCTCGAGGAACTGCGGAGTCACCGCCTGATAGCCCTTGGCGAGGGGCTTGAGGGTGTAGGTGTCCAGCGTATCGTTGAAACGGAAGATGGCTCGGTTGACCCCTTCCCAAGGGTCCTCCTCGGCAGCCAGGCCCAGGGCGGGCACCATGGCCAGCCCGGCGGCGAGGCAAGTGCCGGCGAAACGGTGAAGCAGGGCGCTACCCTTGACACGCATAATCGATTCCTCATGGATAAAGGCGTGCGACCCGCGCCCGCCCATGGCAAAACCCGAGCAGTATAAGGCCTAAGCGGCCACCGCGCAGGCGCGCGAGCAAGGCGCTGACCTAAGCTTATGATGACAACGGGGATTTTTGACCGTTCGCCACGGTCAATGGCTGTGCTGACCTCAAAGGAGACCCCCTATGCCAGCCCGCGAATTACAGAATCAACTGGCTGCGCTACGCGAAGAACTCGAGCGCAACCCGCCCGCTACGCTGGAGGAGCGCGCAGAGCTCAATGACCTGATGCAGCAGATCGAGGCGCGCATGCAGCTCGAAGATGCCACGCAAAGCGACAGTCTCGTAGACGGAGTGAACCTGGCCGCCGAGCGTTTCGAAGTGGAGCACCCCGGCCTGGCCGGAGCGCTGCGCAACATCATGCAAACACTTGGCAATATCGGGATCTGAAACGCGAGTTACTGCCGCGCCAGTCGGCGATTGTCGAACGCGGTTTCATGGGTGCTGCGGTAAGGGTTGATGTCCAGTCCGCCGCGGCGCACATAGCGAGCGAAGACCGTCAGGCGCTCTGGTTCCAGCAACTGCAGAAGGTCCAGGAAGATGCGTTCGACGCACTGCTCGTGGAAGTCCGAATGTTCGCGAAAACTGACGACGTAGGCCAGGAAACTGGCGTGGTCGAGCGCGGGGCCCTTGTAGGTGACGGCCAGGCTGCCCCAATCCGGCTGGCTCGTGACCGGGCAGTTGGACTTCAGCAAATGGCTATGCAGGCTTTCTTCGACAATGCGTCCAGGCTCGCAGCGCAACAATTCGGGACGCGGGTGGCTGTAGTCCTGCACTGAGATATCCAGTCCGTCCACGCACAGGCCCGGCAAGACCCCCAGCCCTTCGGCCTCGATCTCGGTCAAGGGCCGCACGCGTACCCCCACCGGCCTTCCGGCTGCCGTGGAGAGGTCGGCCTCCAGGCAAGCCTGCAAGGCGTCCACCGAAGCGAATACGGTCTGGTTCAAGGAATTCAGATAAAGCTTGAACGACTTGGACTCGATGATGTTGGGCGAGTCGGCCGGGATCGCGAACTCACCAATGGCCACGACGGGCTTGCCGGACGGCAACAGCCAGGACAGCTCATAGCAGTTCCAGAGATCCACCCCTGTATAAGGCAGGGTGCTGGCGGTGAGGCCCAGCTCGGCCCACTTGGCAGCGCGGGGGATGGGAAACAGCAGGCTGGGCGTGTAGCTCGAAACGTACTGGCTGGCTTTGCCCAGTGGTGAATCTTCGGCAGCGGGGTGCATCGACAGAACCTTAGAACGGGGAAGCCACCATTCTACCCGCTGAACATGGCTGCGCCAGCCACGTCGGCCGCCGTCAATCGAGATTTTGCATCGAGGCCATGTCGGTTCTGGACTTGTGACCTGACGGTTCGTGAACGATGCTTGCTGACTTGCAGTGCAACATTAGTCAACCCGATCGACCGAGGCCGACCATGAAAACCGTAGCGCAATTGCTCAAGCTCAAAGCCCACCAGGACGTGTTCACCATAGGCCCGGACCAGATAGTCCTCGATGCCTTGAAGCTGATGGCGGAAAAGAACGTCGGCGCCCTGCCCGTGGTTGAAGGCGGAACCGTGGTTGGCGTCGTCAGTGAGCGAGACTATGCGCGCAAGATGGTTCTGGCCGGGCGTTCTTCCGCCGGCACGCCTGTGCGAGCCATCATGAGCGCTCCGGTGGTAACGGTGGGGCCGAGCGAAGGCATCGAAGCCTGCATGAGCATCATGACCGAAAGCCATCTTCGTCATTTGCCGGTAGTGGAAAACGGCCAGCTACTGGGCCTGCTGTCCATCGGCGACCTGGTCAAGGAAGCCATCGCCGAGCAGGCCAGCCTGATCCGGCAGCTGGAGCAATACATTCGGGGCGAATGATGCCTGCGCCCCGAGGGCGCCAGCGAAGCCGACACCTATTCCCGAAGCGCGATGGCAGGCTGGATCTGCGACGCTCGCCATGCCGGGTAGAGAGTAGCCAGGAAGCTCAGCACCAGGCCTGCGCCACTCACCAGCAGTACGTCTTGCCATTGCAACTGTGAAGGCAGGTTGCTGATGAAATAGACGTCCGAGGTAAAGATATGCTGCCCGGTCAGGCGCTCCAGCCAGCCCACCACCTGGCTGACGTTCAGGGCCAGGATGATCCCCAGCACGCTGCCTACCAGGGTGCCAATCACGCCGATGATGCTGCCCTGGACCATGAAGGTGCCCATGATCTGCCGGGGCGTGGCGCCAATGGTGCGCAGGATGGCGATGTCGTTACCCTTCTCGTTCACCACCATCACCAGGGTCGCGATGATGTTGAAGGCGGCCACCGCCACGATCATCAGCAGCAATAGCCCGATCATGGTCTTTTCCATCTTCATGGCGCTGAACAGGCTGCCCTGGGTGTGGGTCCAGTCATCCGCATGGTAGCCCTGCCCCAGCGACCCGGCCACGGCGCTTGCCACCTGGGGCGCGGCCCAGAGGTCACGGACTTTCAAGCGCACGCTCTGCACCTGGCCCGGCGACCACTTTTGCAACTGCGCGGCGTCGGCCATATGGATGAGCGCCAGCGAGCCATCGATCTCGGCCCCCACCTTGAAGATACCGACGACCTTCAACCGCTGCATGCGCGGGGTAATTCCTCCCGGGGCCCCGCTGAGCTCCGGCACGATCAACGTAAGCTTGTCCCCTACTCCCAGGCGGAAACGGCGAGCCGTGATATCGCCGATCACCACCCCGAATTCGCCCGGCGCCAGCGCCCCCAGACTGCCCTGGGTAACATGACTGGCAACTATGGATACCTTGCCCTCTTCGGCCGGGTCTACCCCGCTCAACTGAATGGGCTGCATCGCACCTTTGTAGGAAAGCATGCCGTCGAGTTCAGTAAAGGGCGCGGCGGCCATCACTTCCGGGTTGCGCAAGGCCGCTTCGGCCACCGGACGCCAATCGTCGATGGGCGTATTACCTACCACGGTAGCGTGGGGCACCATGCCGAGAATGCGATTACTCATTTCCCTCTGGAAGCCATTCATGACCGACAGCACCACGATCATGGCCAATACCCCAAGGCCCAGGCCGATCATGGAGGTCATGGAAATGAAGGAGATGAAATGGTTGCGGCGCTTGGCCCGGGTATAGCGAGCGCCGATAAAAAGGGGCAAGGGTCTGAACATGGGCGCACCGTATGCAAGGAAATAGGAGGCGCGGCGCGCCTCCGGGAGTTACAGAGGGACCAGGCGGCCCCCGTCCAGCTTGAGTACGCGGTCCATCTGCCGTGCCAGGTTGGGATCATGGGTGACCACCAGGAACGCGGTACGCAGGGAACGGCTCAACTCGAGCATCAGGTCCTGAATACCCTGGGCAGTGTGCTGGTCCAGGTTGCCAGTGGGTTCGTCGAGCATGACCAGGCCCGGACGATTGACCAGCGCCCGGGCGATGGCCACGCGTTGACGTTCGCCACCGGACAATTCGGCGGGCTTGTGCGCGAGGCGATGCCCGAGACCGACCCGCTCGAGCAATTCAGTGGCGCGCTGGCGCGCTTCGGGAATCGGCGTGCGGCCGATCAGCAATGGCATGCACACGTTTTCCAGCGCGGTGAATTCGGCCAACAGGTGATGGAACTGATACACGAAGCCCAGGGCGCGATTGCGCAGCAGGCCGCGGTCGCGCTCGTTCAGCGCGGATAATTGCTCGCCGGCCAGCCAGACACTGCCTTGGCTGGGCGTGTCGAGGCCGCCGAGCAGGTTGAGCAAAGTGCTCTTGCCCGACCCCGAGGTGCCCACGATGGCCACCCGCTCGCCGGCATGCAGCTCCAGCTCCAGGTTGGAAAGCACCACCACGGACTCCGGGCCTTCTTCATAGGCCTTGCCCAGGTTGCGGCAGCTCAATACGGCTTTATCACTCATGGCCAGATCACTCATAACGTAGCGCCTCCGCGGGCTGGGTACGCGCCGCGCGCCAGGCCGGGTACAAGGTGGCAAGGAAGCTCAGGGCCAGGGCCGCGCCGCAGACCAGCACCACGTCCTCGGCCATCAACTGGGAGGGGATGTAATCGATGAAATAGACGTCCGGGTTGAGGAATTTATGCCCGATCAGGCTTTCCAGCCCGGCGATGGCCCGGCTGACGTTGAGCGCGCCCAGCATGCCCAGCACGCCGCCGACCAAGGTCCCGATCACACCGATGATGGTGCCCTGGACCATGAATACAGCCATGATCTGCCGTGGTGTCATGCCCAGGGTACGCAAGATGGCGATGTCACCGCGCTTGTCGTTGACCACCATGACCAGGGTCGAAATGATGTTGAACGCCGCCACCGCCACGATCAGCAGCAACAGGAGGCCGATCATGTTCTTTTCCATGCGTATGGCCTGATACAGGTTGCCGTGAGTACGGGTCCAGTCCCGGGTGTAGTAGTCGTCTCCCAGCTCATGGGCCAGCTGGTAGGCACCGCGCGGTGCCTCGAACAGATCATCGAATTTCAACCGCAACCCCTGTACCTGCCCTGGCTTCCAACGGTGCAGGCGGCCGAGGTCTTCGAGGTTCGCCAGCCCGAGGTAGCCGTCGATTTCCCCGGCGCCGACATGGAAAATACCGCTGACCGTGAACCGCTTCATCCGGGGGAACATGCCTGCCGGGGTGACCGTCACTTCGGGGGCCACGAAGGTGACTTTGTCGCCCACCTTCACCCCTAGCCTGGCTGCCGCCTTGTCCCCCAACATCACGCCGAAGCCGCCGCTGGCCAGGTCGCTGAGCTGGCCCTGACGCAGGAAGCCGTCGATGATGGAAACCTTGTTTTCCTGAGCCGGGTCGATACCGTTGAGCAAGACCTTCTGCACCTTGCCGTCATGGGTGAGCAACCCTTGCAGTTGAGTGAAAGGCGCCACGGCAGCCACGCCCGGGAAGCGTTCCGCCTTTCGGGCCAGGGTCGGCCAGGCATCTATGGGCTGACCTGCCTCGATGGTCGCGTGCGGCACCATGCCCAGCACGCGATTGCGCATTTCCCGATCGAAGCCGTTCATCACCGACAAGACTACGATCATCACGATCACGCCGAGCGCCAGGCCGGTCATGGAAGTCAGGGAAATGAATGAAACGAAGTGATTCCGACGCTTGGCGCGTGTATAGCGCGCGCCAATGAAGGCAAAAAGAGGTCTGAACATGTAAGTGCTTGTTCGAGTGAAAGGAACATCCGTGTGGCGAGGCCGCCCTGGCGGTCGTACACTCGGACCACAACCGCCAACTTGGGTTCGCCATGCCGACACCAGATGAAGCAGAGCGCCGCGAATACTACCGTATCGAGGATCGCATCGCACTTGAAATAACCCCCTTGAACGCTGGCGATGACCCGGCCGACGAGGGCTCCCCGCTGTTCAACCTGCTCAGCGAATTGCACCTGAGCGAGTTCGAATCCCAGCATCTGCTGCGCCAGTTGGGCGACACCCACCGTGCTCTGGGCGGCTTCCTCAAGGCCCAGAACAAACGCATCGACCTGCTCAGCCAGGTGGTCGCCCAGATGCTGATGGGCTCGCTGGGCGAGCCACGCCCTGTAGTGATGTCTGAAGCCGGGCTGGACTTCCAGCATGACACCCCCTACGCCCCAGGCACCCGCCTGGACCTGAAAATGGCCTTCATGCCCCAGGCGCTGGGCATGATGCTGCGCGCTCGGGTGGTGCACTGCGATCCACTGGCCGATGGCGGCTTCGCCATCGGCGTGGAATTCGAAGGCAGCACGGATGCCCAGCGTCAGTTGCTGGCCCGTTACGTTCTGCAGAAGCAGGCGATGGAACGTCGCCAGGCCCGCGACCAGGCTCTGGACGCGGTCTGACCCTCTCTCTACAAGGAACCAGCTGTGACCCTGATCTACGGCCACCGCGGCGCTAAAGGCGAAGCCCCCGAAAACACCCTGGCCAGCTTCCAGGCCTGCCTCGAACATGGCGTCAAGCGCTGCGAGCTGGACCTGCATCTGTCCAGCGACGGCGAACTGATGGTGATCCATGATCCCACCTTGAAGCGCACCACGGATCGCCGCGGCAAGGTAGTGGACTACAGCGCCCAGGAGCTGACCGCGCTCGATGCCCGACGTGGCGGCCCAGCCTGGCCACGCCCCTGCCCCATCCCCCGGCTGGAAACATTGTTCGAGAAATGCCCTTTCGAGCACTGGCAACTGGAGGTAAAAAGCGCTTCACGCACCCGCGCCGCGACCACGGTCCTGGGCATCCGGGAGCTGGCCCAGCGCTACGGGTTGCTGGACAGGATCACCATCACGTCCAGCTCGCGGGAAGTGCTGCGCGCGGCCACGGACCTGGTGCCGGATATCTCGCGCGGGCTGGTGGCCGAATACGCCTGGCTGGACCCGCTCAAGGTGGCCCAGAACTACGGCTGCCGGTTCCTGGCCCTGAACTGGACGCTGTGCACCCCGGAGCGCCTGCTCAAGGCGCAGCGCCAGGGGTTGCATGTGTCGGTATGGACGGTGAACGAGCCGGCGCTGATGCGTCGGCTCGCCGACTTCGGCGTGGACAGCCTGATCACAGACTTTCCCGGTTTGGCCAGCGCCACCCTCGAGAATCGCTGAAGGCCTGCGCCCCGGCCGGCTCGGGCCACCGGCCGGAGCCGCTCAAAAAAGCCGGTTCAGCCCGTCGTAGGCCGCTACCCGGTAGGCTTCGGCCATGGTCGGATAGTTGAAGGTGGTGTTGACGAAATACTTGAGCGTATTCATTTCACCGGGTTGGTTCATGATTGCCTGGCCGATATGGACGATTTCCGAGGCCTGGTCGCCGAAGCAATGCACACCCAGCACGGCCAGGGTTTCCCGGTGGAAAAGGATCTTCAGCATGCCCACTGGCTCACCGGAGATCTGCGCCCGAGCCATGCCCTTGAAGAACGCCTTGCCAACCTCGTAGGGGATCTTCTCGGCGGTCAGCTCCTGTTCGGTACGGCCGATGGAACTGATTTCAGGGATGGTGTAGATCCCGGTAGGCACATCGTTGACGAACCGCCAGCTGCCGTTCTCCACAATGCTTCCCGCCGCCGAGCGGCCCTGGTCATAGGCCGCGCTGGCCAGGCTGGGCCAGCCGATCACATCTCCGGCGCCGTAGATGGTCGGCACGCTGGTGCGATAGTTCTCATCGACCTCGATCTGGCCACGGCTGTTGACCTTGATGCCGATATTTTCCAGGCCAAGGCGATCGGTATTACCGGTTCGGCCGTTGCACCATAGCAAGGCGTCGGCCTTGATCTTCTTGCCGGATTTCAAGTGGAGGATCACACCGGTTTCGATGCCTTCGACCCGTTCGTATTCTTCCTGGTGCCGCACCATCACATTGTTGTTGCTGAAGTGATAGCTCAGGCCCTGGGAGATTTCCGAGTCGAGGAAACTCAGCAACTGTTGGCGGTTGTCCACCAACTCCACCAGAACGCCGAGGCCGCTGAAGATGGACGCGTATTCACAACCGATGACGCCCGCGCCATAGATGATCAATTTGCGGGGCGTGTGCGTGAGGCTGAGGATGGTGTCGCTATCGTAGATACGTGGGTGGTTGAAATCGATGTCCGCCGGACGATACGGCCGCGACCCGGTGGCGATGATCACCTGCTTGGCCACCAGCTTTTCCTGGGCGCCGTTGGGGCAGATGACCTGAATGGTCTGCTCGTCGGAGAAGCTGCCGCTACCGAAGAAGACGTCGACGCGGTTGCGTGCATAGTAGCTGGTGCGCGAGGCCACCTGCTTGGCGATCACCCGCTCGGCGCTCTTGAGTACGTCCGGGAAGGAGAACCAGCGCGGCTCGCCGATGGCCCGGAACATTTCGTTGGTATTGAACTGGATGATCTGTTTGACCGAGTGCCTCAGCGCCTTGGATGGAATGGTGCCCAGGTGGGTGCAGTTACCGCCCACCTGCCGACGGTTGTCCACCATCGCTACCTTGCGCCCCGCCTTGGCGGCGTTCATGGCCGCCCCCTCGCCCGCCGGGCCCGAGCCCAGCACCACTACATCGTAGTTGTAGACAGCCATGCGTACTCCTTTAGAACAGGCCGCGGCGCGATCGGCCCACGGCTCGGGATGCCCGGTCCGGCATCGAATCGTTATGCAACCCAGGCTTTGTACGAAAGCCGGCCAGCTTCGATGGCTGCCGTCTTTCGTACAAGGCCTAGCCAGCCTGCACGGCGCGAACATTACCCCTTAGTCGGACACTTGGCTATCTCGGCCGCACGACAATTGTAGTTACTGGAACCGTAATAATCGCCTTGGCTTGCCGCATGAGGAATCGAAGCAGGCGAACGGATTTCATTTGCCCCTGTCCATTCGATACACATATGGTTACAAATCCGCCCACGGATGACAGTAGGGATAGGTCGTCTGTAATGCGCCTATCTGAATCAGGAATTCCCCTTACACCAAACGATGATCGGGTACCTCCATGGCTTCTTCTCCTGGCAAGGGCAAGGCGATTTTTCGCGTTGTCAGTGGCAATTTCCTCGAAATGTTCGATTTCATGGTGTACGGCTTCTACGCCACGGCCATTGCCGCCACCTTCTTTCCCACCGACAGCGCCTTCGCCTCGCTGATGCTCTCGCTCGCCACCTTTGGCGCCGGCTTCCTGATGCGGCCCCTTGGAGCTATTGTGCTGGGCGCCTACATTGATCGGCATGGCCGTCGCCAGGGATTGATCGTGACGCTTGGATTGATGGCGATGGGTACCTTGTTGATCGCGCTCGTGCCCGGTTATGCCAGCATCGGCGTACTGGCGCCTGTGCTGGTACTTATCGGGCGCCTGCTCCAGGGCTTTTCCGCCGGTGTTGAACTGGGCGGCGTGTCGGTTTACCTAGCGGAAATCGCAACTCCCGGGCGTAAGGGATTTTTCGTCAGTTGGCAGTCGGCAAGCCAGCAAGTGGCAGTCATCTTCGCTGGGCTGCTCGGGGTGATCCTGCACCAGGTGCTCTCGCCAGAACAGATGAGCCAATGGGGCTGGCGAGTGCCCTTCCTGATCGGTTGCCTGATCGTACCGGTGATCTTCCTTATCCGCCGCTCGCTGGAAGAAACACCCGAATTCCAAGCGCGCACCCACCGGCCGAACCTGCGCCAGGTGCTGACTTCCATCGGCCAGAATTTCGGACTGATCATCGCTGGCATGGCCATGGTGGTGATGACCACGGTGTCCTTCTACCTGATCACAGCCTACACGCCTACCTTTGGCAAAGCCGAACTGCACCTGTCCGAGTTCGATGCCCTGCTTGTCACCATGTGCATCGGCCTGTCCAACTTCATCTGGCTGCCTGTGATGGGCGCGCTGTCCGATCGCCTCGGTCGCAAACCCTTGCTGGTATCTACCACCGTGCTGGCCATGCTCACGGCCTACCCCTTGCTGTCCTGGCTGGTCAGCGCTCCAAGCTTCGCTCACTTGCTGCTGGTGGGCCTGTGGCTGTCGTTCCTCTATGGCGCCTATAACGGCGCCATGGTCGTGGCGCTGACCGAAATCATGCCCAAGGAAGTACGCACTACCGGGTTCTCCCTGGCCTATAGCCTAGCAACGGCTACCTTCGGCGGCTTTACGCCAGCGGCCTGCACCTGGCTCATCCATGCCCTGGGCAACCAGGCAGCGCCTGGGCTGTGGCTCAGTGGCGCGGCGGCGATGGGATTGATCGCTACCTTGGTGCTGTTCCGCAACAAAGACGCCCGGCTGCGGATGGCAGAGGCGGCATAGCGGGTCATCATCTGCCCTGCATGTGATACCGGGCCATGCCAGCCAGCCTGGGCCGGGCGCGACAGCCGTAACCGAACCACGGCCATTGGTGCGAACAAGACGGTAGGCAACAAAAAGCCCCGACCTTTTCGGGCCGGGGCTCTTCGTTTCAAGCAGCGATCAGTGCGGGAAAGCCGGCGGGTTCACCCCGGCCATGTCTTCCATTACGCGGATCACCTGGCAGCTGTAACCGAACTCGTTGTCGTACCAGACGTAGAGCACCACACGGTTGTCGTTGCAGATGGTAGCTTCGGCATCGACCACACCGGCATAGCGCGAGCCCACGAAGTCAGTGGACACCACTTCGGTGGAAGTGACGAAGTCGATCTGGCGGGACAGGTCCGAATGCAGCGCCACGTAGCGCAGGTATTCGTTCACTTCCTCGCGGCTGGTGGACTTCTCCAGGTTCAGGTTCAGGATGGCCATGGAAACGTTCGGCGTGGGCACGCGAATGGCGTTGCCGGTGAGCTTGCCAGCCAGCTCCGGCAGGGCCTTGGCCGCGGCGGTGGCGGCACCGGTCTCGGTGATCACCATGTTCAGCGCGGCGCTGCGGCCCCGCCGCTCGCCCTTGTGGAAGTTATCGATCAGGTTCTGGTCGTTGGTGTACGAGTGAACCGTTTCGACATGCCCGTTGGCAATGCCGAACTTGTCGTTGATCGCCTTGAGCACCGGCACGATGGCGTTGGTGGTGCAGGACGCGGCCGAGACGATCTTGTCTTCCGGGGTGATCAGCTCGTGGTTGATGCCGTGCACGATGTTCTTCAGCTTGCCCTTGCCGGGCGCGGTCAGGATCACGCGGTCGATGCCGGGGCATGCCAGGTGCTGGCCCAGGCCCTCGGCGTCGCGCCATACACCGGTGTTGTCAACCAGCAAGGCGTTCTGGATGCCATACTGGGTGTAGTCGACCTCGTTGGGGGCCTTGGCGTAGATGACCTGGACCAGGTTGCCGTTGATGTTCAGGGTATTGTGTTCTTCGTCCACCATGATGGTGCCGTCGAACGAGCCATGTACCGAGTCACGACGCAGCAGGCTGGCCCGCTTGTTGAGATCGTCGCTGGAGCCCTTGCGGACCACGATGGCACGCAATCGCAGGCCATCGCCACCACCGGTCTTCTCGATCATGATGCGCGCCAGCAGGCGGCCGATGCGGCCGAACCCGTAGAGCACCACGTCCTGCCCCTTGCGATGGCCGGCTTCGGTGGTCTGCTTGCCGACCACTTCGGCCAGTTCGTCGCGCACGAAAGCTTCGGCGCTACGGCCATTGCCTTCGGCCTTGAACTTGACCGCCAGCTTGCCCAGATCGACCGAAGCGGCGCCCAGCTTCAATTGGCTCATGGCCTGAAGCAGGGGGAAAGTCTCGTGGACCGACAGCTCGCTTTCAT
Source organism: Pseudomonas massiliensis (assembly GCF_000826105.1). Lineage (GTDB taxonomy): Bacteria > Pseudomonadota > Gammaproteobacteria > Pseudomonadales > Pseudomonadaceae > Aquipseudomonas > Aquipseudomonas massiliensis. Next base: position 185,789 of record NZ_CCYK01000006.1, read on the forward strand.
CCGCCTGGCGATGGCGGGCGAAGCGATGGGCCTTGAGGATCGCAATCACGGAGCGGTTGATCAGGCTACGGCCATAGATCGAGGTCACCACGTTATTGTTGCGGTAAAGCTGACCGATCAACGGGATCATCGCCTCGGCAAGCGCTTCACGATCGATCCATTCACCAAGACACTGGTCGGGCTTCTGAGTCACGGGAACCTTCCACATGTAGGGGGAGAAAAAAGGAGCTACATTATGGCTTCGGCCGTTGCGGCAAAGCAATGCGCTCGCGTCATAACGGCTGCATAGACACTTTCGCGCATTCGAAGTTCTGGCCGGCGAGCGGCTTCTTTTGCACCCCGTGGCACTGACAGCCCCCCGCTGCACCGCTACAATCAGGGCCTTCCCATGCTTTCGGAGCCTTGCCTAAACGTGCCAGTCCTGCGCCTTCCGCCGTTACCCTCCATGGCGAGCTCAGCGTCGCCGGTCAAACAGACGTGGGGCAACCTGCCCGGTGCCGCCTTGAGCCTGGCCATCGCCGAAGCCGCCAGCACCGCGCGCCGCTTCACGCTATTGCTGACCCCTGACAGCCAGGCCGCGGACCGTCTGGAACAGGAACTTCGCTTCTTCGCGCCGGACTTGCCCGTACTGCATTTCCCCGATTGGGAAACCCTCCCCTACGACCTGTTCTCTCCTCATCAGGACATCGTTTCCCAGAGGATTGCCAGTCTCTACCGTCTGCCCGAACTCAACCACGGCATTCTGGTAGTGCCGATCACCACCGCCCTACACCGGCTGGCGCCCACCAAGTTCCTGCTGGGCAGCAGCCTGGTGCTGGATATCGGCCAACGCCTGGATGTGGAAACCACTCGCACCCGGCTGGAGGCGGCAGGGTACCGTTATGTGGACACGGTCTACGAACACGGTGAATTCACCGTGCGCGGCGCGCTCATCGACCTTTTCCCCATGGGCAGCAGGCTGCCTTACCGGATCGACCTGTTCGATGACGAAATCGAAACCCTGCGCACATTCGACCCCGAGACCCAGCGGTCCATCGACAAGGTAGAGTCGGTACGCCTGCTGCCGGCCCGGGAATTTCCGCTGCAAAAGGAGGCTGTGGTCCGTTTCAAGGCCCGCTTCCGCGAGCGCTTCGACCTGGACTTCCGCCGCAGCCCCATTTTCCAGGATCTCAACAGCGGCATTACCCCGGCGGGCATCGAGTACTACCTGCCGCTGTTCTTCGAAGACACTTCCACGCTCTTCGACTATCTGCCCGAGGACACCCAGGTATTCTCGCTGCCCGGCATCGAACAAGCCGCCGAGCAATTCTGGAACGACGTTCGCAACCGCTACGAGGAGCGTCGCATCGACCCGCTTCGGCCCTTGCTACCGCCTGCCGAACTCTTCCTGCCGGTGGAGGACTGCTTCGCTCGCCTCAAGAGTTGGCCGCGGGTAGTGGCCGGCAGCGAAGACCCGGGCAGTGGCGCCGGACGCGAGCGTTTCCCCGCCAGCCCCCTGCCGAACCTAGCCATCGAAGCCAAGGCCAGCCAACCCATGGCGGCCCTCGCCGACTACCTGGATCGCTTCCCGGGCCGGGTGCTGTTCACCGCAGAATCCGCCGGCCGCCGGGAAGTGTTGCTCGACATGCTCGCGCGCTTCCAGCTACGGCCTCAGGCAGTGGAAGGCTGGCCAGGCTTCGTTGCCAGTGACGCGCGCCTGGCCATCACCATCGCTCCGCTGGATGAAGGTCTGCAACTGGACGACCCTGCCCTGGCGCTGATCGCCGAAAGCCCTCTGTTCGGCCAGCGGGTGATGCAGCGCCGGCGGCGTGACAAGCGCAGCGAAGGCAGCAGCGATGCGGTGATCAAGAACCTCACTGAGTTGCGCGAAGGCGCACCCGTGGTTCATATCGACCACGGCGTGGGGCGCTATCTGGGGCTTGCCACCCTGGAAATCGACAATCAGGTGGCGGAATTCCTCACGCTTGAATACGCCGAGAACGCCAAGCTATACGTGCCCGTGGCCAACCTGCACCTGATCGCCCGTTATACCGGTAGCGACGATGCCCTGGCGCCCCTGCATCGACTGGGCTCCGAAGCCTGGCAGAAAGCCAAGCGCAAGGCTGCCGAGCAGGTGCGCGACGTGGCCGCCGAGCTGCTTGACATCTATGCCCGACGAGCCGCGCGCAAAGGCTATGCCTTCAGCGACCCCGCGCTGGATTACGAGACCTTCAGCGCCGGCTTTCCGTTCGAAGAGACCCCGGATCAACAGTCGGCCATCGAGGCGGTGCGCGCGGACATGCTCGCGCCACGCCCCATGGATCGCCTGGTCTGCGGCGACGTAGGCTTCGGCAAGACCGAGGTGGCCATGCGCGCGGCCTTCATTGCCGTCCATGGCGGCCGTCAGGTTGCGCTGCTGGTGCCCACTACCTTGCTGGCTCAGCAGCACTACAACAGCTTCCGGGACCGCTTCGCCGACTGGCCCGTGCGCGTGGAAGTGATGAGCCGGTTCAAGTCCGCCAAGGATGTGGCCCAGGCAGTGGCCGAACTGGCCGAAGGCAAGATCGATATCGTCATCGGCACCCACAAGCTGCTGCAGGATGATGTGAAGATCAAGAACCTGGGGCTGGTGATCATCGATGAGGAACACCGCTTCGGCGTGCGCCAGAAGGAAGCGCTCAAGGCGCTTCGCAGCGAGGTCGATATCCTCACCCTCACGGCCACCCCTATCCCGCGCACGCTGAACATGGCCATGTCCGGCATGCGCGACCTCTCCATCATCGCCACCCCACCGGCCCGGCGTCTGTCAGTACGCACCTTCGTGATGGAGCAGAACAAGAGCACGGTCAAGGAGGCCTTGCTGCGCGAACTGCTGCGCGGTGGCCAGGTGTACTACCTGCACAACGACGTCAAGACCATCGAGAAGTGCGCCGCGGACCTGGCCGAGCTGGTGCCCGAGGCCCGCATCGGTATCGGCCATGGCCAGATGCGCGAGCGCGAGCTCGAGCAGGTGATGAGCGATTTCTACCACAAACGCTTCAATGTGCTGGTGGCCTCGACCATCATCGAGACCGGCATTGACGTGCCCAGCGCCAACACCATCATCATCGAGCGGGCGGACAAGTTCGGCCTGGCCCAGCTGCATCAGCTTCGTGGCCGGGTGGGCCGCAGCCATCACCAGGCCTATGCCTACCTGCTGACCCCCTCGCGTCAGCAAATCACGCCGGACGCGGAAAAGCGCCTGGAAGCCATCGCCAATACCCAGGACCTGGGCGCCGGCTTCGTGCTGGCCACCAATGACCTGGAGATCCGCGGCGCGGGCGAACTGCTCGGCGAAGGCCAGAGCGGCCAGATCCAGGCGGTTGGCTTTACCCTGTACATGGAGATGCTGGAGCGGGCGGTCAAGTCCATCCAGAAAGGCGAGCAACCCGATCTGGACAAACCCTTGGGCGGCGGTCCGGAAATCAACCTGCGCCTTCCGGCACTTATTCCAGAAGACTACCTGCCCGACGTGCACGCTCGCCTGATTCTCTACAAACGCATCGCTTCGGCGGTGGACGAAGAGGGCCTGAAAGACCTGCAGGTGGAAATGATCGACCGTTTCGGCTTGCTGCCGGAGCCGACCAAGAACCTGATTCGTCTGACGCTGCTCAAGCTGCAGGCCGAAAAACTGGGCATCCTGAAAATCGATGGTGGGCCCCAGGGCGGGCGTATCGAGTTCGCTGCCGAAACGCCGGTAGACCCACTGGTGCTGATCAAGCTGATCCAGAGCCAGCCCAAGCGCTATAAGTTCGAAGGGGCCACCCTGTTCAAGTTTCAGGTTCCGATGGAGCGGCCTGATGAGCGATTCAACACTGTCGAAAGCCTTCTGGAGCAGCTGGCCAAGGCCAGCGATGCCAATGGCAGGCGCTAGCGTTTACCTGGCCTGGCCGCCATGCGTCCGGAACTAGCCACGCCGACCGCGCCCACGCCCAGGCTATGGCTGGGGAGCGTCGAGTTCAGCGCTTTCGAGCCCCGCAATGGCCGCATGCAGCGGCATGTGCAGCACCGGGCGGCGCTGGCCTTTGCTTATGCCGGACGATACGTATCGCCAGCTGCCCCACCGCGGGGCAGCGACGCGCCCTTGTCGCGGGACCTGACGAGCGAGCGCCAGGCGCGGGAGCTTTTGTCCAAGCTGGGCTTTCGCATCGCTACCCGACAAAGCAAGGCCCTGCCTGAGAGTGCCGGTGAGCTCTATGAGCTGTCGTCGGACGCCGCCTGGTTGCGTTTCGTGCTCAACGACCTGCCGGGCCTGCGCGAGCAAGGCTGGGAGATAGAATACGGCGAGCACTTCAGCTTCCAGCTCACTCCGGTGGACGACTGGTATGCCCTGGTGGAAGAAACCGCCGACCACGATTGGTTCGACCTGGAACTGGGCATCGTGGTCAATGGCGAAGCCCGCAGCCTGTTGCCGATCCTGATCAACCTGGTGCGTCAGCATCCGGAAACCCTCAGACCCGGTGCTCTGGCGCGACGTCGGGACGACGAACTGCTGGTGGTGAACCTACCGGCCGGTGGCCCTGCCCGCAAGAGCCTGCAGGTCGCCCTCCCCTTCGGCCGCCTCAAGCCGGTGCTGGCCACCCTGGGCGATGTCTACCAGCATGAGGCAGGCGCCACGCGCCTTCGCTTGGCTACACCCGACGCGGCGCGGCTCAACGCGCTGCAAGGCCTGCCCATGCGCTGGCAGGGAGGCGAGCGCCTGCGTCACCTGGCCGGGCGCCTGCGGGATTTGCACAGTGGCCCCAGCGAAGCCCCAGCCGGCCTTGAAGCCAGCCTTCGCGGTTATCAACTCGAAGGCCTGAGCTGGATGCAGAACCTGCGCGAACTGGAGGTGGGTGGCATTTTGGCTGATGACATGGGGCTGGGCAAAACCCTCCAGGCCCTCGCCCATGTACTGACCGAGAAAAACGCCGGGCGCCTGGACCGCCCCGCAATGGTAGTGATGCCTACCAGCTTGATTCCCAACTGGCAGGATGAGGCTCACCGCTTCACTCCCGACCTGCGGGTGCTAACGCTTCAAGGGGTCGGGCGCCGGAAGCATTTCGAGCACCTGCAGGACTACGACCTGATACTGACCACCTACGCGCTGCTGCCAAAGGATGTCGAGCGTATCGGCCACCTCAAGCTGCACCTGCTGATTCTTGATGAAGCCCAATATATCAAGACTCCAGGAAGCAAGGCCGCCCAGGCTGCTCGCCGGTTCGAAGCACGCCAGCGTCTGTGCCTGAGCGGAACGCCTCTGGAGAACCACCTCGGGGAGCTGTGGTCACTGTTCCACTTCCTGATGCCCGGCTGGCTGGGCGACAGCAAGACGTTCAATGCCGAATACCGTATACCCATCGAGCGGCACGACAATCACGAGCGCCTCGAGCACCTCAATGCCCGGATCAAGCCCTTCCTGCTGCGTCGCACCAAGGAGCAGGTAGCGACCGAGCTACCCGCCAAGACGGACATCATCCAGTGGGTGGAACTCAACGATACCCAGCGTGACCTCTACGAAACCGTGCGTTTGGCCATGGACAGCAAGGTTCGCGCGGAAATCAGCCGCAAGGGCATGGCTGGCAGCCAGATCATAATCCTCGAAGCGCTCCTCAAACTGCGTCAGGTCTGTTGCGATCTGCGCCTGGTCGACGCGACCCGCAGCTACGCCCCAGGCGGCAGCTCCGGCAAGCTGGAATCGCTGATGGAGATGCTGGATCGCTTGATGAGCGAAGACCGCCGTGTGCTGGTGTTCTCCCAGTTCACCTCCATGCTGGAACTGATCGAGGCCGAGCTGGCGCAGCGCGGCCTGGACTACGCGCTGCTGACCGGTGCCAGCCGCGATCGCCGGGCGCCGGTGGAGGACTTCCAGCAGGGCCGAAAGCGCATCTTCCTTATCAGCCTCAGGGCCGGGGGCGTGGGCCTGAACCTGACCGCGGCCGACACCGTGATCCACTACGATCCCTGGTGGAACCCGGCCGCCGAACAGCAAGCGACCGACCGCGCCTACCGCATCGGCCAGGACAAGCCGGTGTTCGTGTTCAAACTGATCACCCAGGGCACGGTGGAGGAAAAAATCGCTCAGCTTCAGCGCGAAAAAACCGCCCTGGCTTCGGGCGTTCTGGACGGCCGCCGCGCGGCGGACTGGCGCTGGGCGCCGGAAGATATCGAGGCGCTCCTTGAGCCGTTACCTGCCAAGCGCTCATGAGACACTGTTAAAGCGTCTATATGGGCTCGAGCTTGGGACCGGTTATCGACAACCATCAGCTTCAGAGAGCTGAAGCCAGGCACCTGAAAGACGTTGTTACGGCAGCTCACCATACACTTAAGAGCCCTTTGATATTAACGCCTTGACGCACGGTTGCACTGGCAACCGAAACTTCAAGTTGCAAACCACCGCACTCACCCAATGGACACCTTCATTCCCTCATGCAAGGATGAAATCCTTGAACATATAAGAGAGTCAGCGCGGCTACGCAGGCCAACTGAACGAAGACTTACCTGACCTCGAAATTAATCTTGACCGAGATCAACGTCTGGGACAGGTTTCATTGATAAGGTTCCTGGCCCCGAGAATTACCTCAGCCTTACAAGGAGTAGCGAAGTGGCTTTCGATGCCTACATGCTGATTGACGATATTACTGGCGAAGCGCTGGATGAAAAGTACACCAACTGGATCGAGATCCTGAGCTACAACTTCAGCGCTAACCAAAGCACGTCTGCTACCGCCAGTTCCGCTGGTGGGGCGTCATCAGGCCGTACGACCCTGACAGACTTTACCTTTACAAAATTTCTCGACAACGCCAGTTGCAAGTTGTTGGAGGCCTGCTGCGCAGGCCAGCATCTGAAAGAGGTAAAACTCGCGCTTTGCCGCGCAGGCACAGACAAACTAAAGTATTACGAAGTTGTACTGGAAGAAGTGATCATCGCCGACTATGCGCAGAACGCCAGCTCGGGGGTGCCTATCGAAACCGTTCAGCTGAACTACGGACGCATCAAGACCACCTACATACGGCAGAAGCGATCCGATGGTAGCGCTGGCGGCAATGTAACCGGAGGCTGGGACCGGATAAACAACAAGAAGTACGCCTGAGGTAGGACGATGCCCGGACCACGCACCTTCATCAACCCCAGAACCCAGTCCTACCACGCTTTGAAAGCCAGCACACCCATGTCGGGACATGCCCGAGGGAAGTTCGATGTTCTCAATGGCCACATCGTCAATAGGGTGGCCTTGGCCGGGGAGCTGGTAATCATCGGCGACCCGAGCACCCCCTCCTGCACTAGCCACGAAGCCTTCCTGATGGGCCAGGCGGCTTACGTGCGCTCCAGCCTGCTGGCCAGCGGGATGGACGACGATGACTTCTTTCTGGAGAACTTCGAGCTATTGCAGAATATGCTGTCCCACGCGTCCATAGGCGCAGGCGCGGCCAGTGATGGATGGAGCAGACACCTTAACAATATCAAGTCAACCCTTGAGGAAATCCTGAAAGCGCACCGCGACTATCTGGGTTCCGGCCGCACTGGGCGCGACGCGTTCTATGCAAAACGAACGGCACTGTTCATGAAACTGGAAGCGCAATTAAGCAGCATCGCAGCCTACGGATCAGGCCTGCGTAAAAAAGGAAAAATCAAGCGAGCGCTGGGCATTTCAACTCGAAGCTTTCTCCACCACGGCGAAATAGCAGGCTACGCCGACAAGGTTTTTGGTGTTGCCAGAGCCGCGAGCTTGGCTAAGAAAGGGGCGTACATTGGTATAGCGCTGGATGTGGCATCCGCGGGGCTGGCTATTTATAACGCCTGTGCAACGGGCCGCGAAGAAGAATGTCGCCGTGCCAAGTACGTTGAAGGCTCGGCTTTGATAGGTGGCTTAGGAGGTAGCGCCGCTGGAGGGTACATTGGCAGTATGGTAGCGCCAACCGTTTGTGCTGCTATAGGGTTGGGCACAGCAGGGACGGGAGGATTAGCATGCGCTGTCGTTACAGGAGCAGTAACGGGTAAGATATTTGGGGATTATGCTAGCGGTGTAGGTGAGGATTTTGGGGAAATCATTTACCAAGGCGTGTCCGAGTGAACAACCTCCATATTGCTTTTATCGAATTCTTTATAATTGCATCTATCTGGATCGCGATGATTGTACAGACCTATATTGCTCATAAGCACACCGATTATTTCGAATCATTTCTTCCAAATTGCACCTTCGTGACGGACAATAAAAAAAATCTCGCACATGCAGGACTTCCCGGCAAGCTGTTGCGAACAGGGATGATTACTATGGTGTTAGCCGTACCACAGCTACTCACACGCCGAGGAATTATCGACCTGGATGAGGTCAAACGCTTTCCCACTCGGGCGAGGCGACTCCTGCTTAGTCTTTTCGTCATAGAAATACTATTACTGCTAGCGGTGGTCGTTGTTTATCATACGCTAATTGAGCGCTGACCCACCGGCGCAAGGCAGTTCAAGTGGGCGCTTGTAGCCTCTACCCCCGGCGCATCCACAAATCTTGTCTGGTTTTCGATATTAATAGTAGGCGCTAAAAAGGGCTCGTGGATCAACGAGCCCCACAGCATCCGACACTGCAACGCCTGGCTTTTTTGCTTACGAATCAGCCCACCAATACCTTCGCCAGCACGGCACGCACCCTGCCAATCCCTTCATGCAACGCCGCTTCGATCTCCGCCATGGTGATCACGTCAGCGCTCTTCCCAGCCGCTGGGTTCACTACCAGGGCCAGGCAGGCGTAGGCCAGGTCGATCTCGCGTGCCAGAGCGGCTTCCGGCATGCCGGTCATGCCCACGATGTCGCAACCGTCACGCTCCAGCCGCGCGATTTCCGCCACGGTTTCCAGACGCGGACCCTGGGTGCAGCCGTAGACACCGAAGTCGCTGTAGGCCTCTCCTTGGGCCGCGAGGGCCGAGATCAACTGCTGCCGCAATGACTCGCTGTAGGGGTAGCTGAAGTCGATATGGGTAACTTGCTCCAGATCGTCGGCGAAGAAGGTGTGGTCACGCCCACTGGTGTAGTCCACCAACTGATGCGGAACGCACAGGTGCCCGGTGCCCATGGCGGGATGGATGCCGCCAACGGCGTTCACCGCAATGATTGCCTCGGCGCCCGCCTGCTTGAGGGCCCACAGGTTGGCCCGGTAGTTGACCTTGTGTGGCGGGTAGCGGTGTGGATGGCCGTGACGAGCCAGGAACAACACTTCACGCCCGGCATAGTCGCCTACCAGCACTGGTGCCGAAGGCGTGCCATAAGGGGTCTCGACATCAACGGAGCGGCGAATGTCCAGGCCTTCGAGTTGGGTCAGGCCGGTCCCGCCAATGATTGCAAGAATGGTCATGATCAGGCTCCAGCTTCGAGCAACCCGGCCTGGCGGAGGGCGCCAAGGGCCTCCAGCCAGACAGGTTGCTGTCGGTATTCGGGGGTGGGGCAATTACGGCGGGCCATGCGCTTCAGCCGCTCGGGCGCTATGACACCCAGGCGCTGGGCGGCGCTCAGGGCCAGTTCGGCGGCAGCGCGGTCGTTGCATACCAGGCCCATATCGCAGCCGGCGCTCAGGGCCGCCTCGATGCGGGCGGCCGCATCACCGGCCACGTGAGCACCAGCCATGGACAGGTCATCGCTGAAGATGACCCCGTCGAAGCCCAGCTCGCCACGGAGGATGTCTTGCAGCCAGCGCCGGGAAAACCCTGCCGGCTGGGTGTCAACGGCCGGATAGATCACGTGGGCCGGCATGACCGCGTCCAGCCGCGAACCCAAGCGGATAAAGGGCTGCATGTCCGTCGCGCGCAACGTGGCCAGGTCCCGCTCATCCAGTGGAATGGCCACATGGGAGTCGGCTTCGGCCCAACCGTGTCCGGGGAAATGTTTGCCACAGGCGGCCATGCCGGCCTGATTCATACCCTCCATGAAGGCACCAGCCAGTTCGGTGACGACATTAGGCTCACCGCCGAACGAGCGCGCGCCTATCACCGCGCTGCGTCCGTAGTTCAGGTCCAGCACGGGGGCGAAGCTCAGGTCCAGCCCGGCAGCCAGGACCTCCGTGGCCATGACCCAGCCACAAGCCTTTGCCAGTGCCTGGGCGTCGGCGCCCGACGCAGCCTCGACGATCCGCCCCATGGCTGGCAGGCGCACGAACCCCTGGCGCAGACGCTGGACGCGACCGCCTTCCTGATCCACAGCCAGGATGATGTCCGGGCGTAGTGCCCGGATACTGTTGCACAGGTCACGGACCTGACGGGGATGCTCGATGTTTCGAGCGAAGAGAATCAACCCGCCGACCTGAGGTTGGCGGAGCAGGTGACGGTCTTCGGCGGTTAGCCAGGTACCGGCGACATCGACCATCAGAGAGCCTTGCAGGCTGGCGCTCATGGGAAATCCTTGGGAGCAAGCGGGGGGCGCTACTTTACCCAATACCAGCGGGGCTGTCTCGGCGGCTCAGGCCTTGACCGGCTGCTTGATGCGAGGCCGCAACTGAGCACTGGACATGGCCGGGTCGCTGACGCCGCTGTCTGCACGCATCCCCGCGGCCAGGAAAGGCACCATCAGGCGCATCACCTGCTCGATGGAGGTATCGACGCCGAAGTCATTCTCGGCGATGGCGCGCAAGGCCTTGATCCCCGACATGCTGAAAGCCGCCGCCCCTAGCATGAAATGCACGCGCCAGAACAATTCCAGCGCCGGAATGCGCGGTGCGGCCTCGTTAAGCAGTAACATATAGCGCCGGAACACCTTGCCATACATGTCTTCAAGGTAGCGCCGCAGGTGGCCCTGACTCTCGCTGAAGGCCAGACCCAGCAAGCGCATGAAGATGGACAGGTCGTTGTTGCTGCGCGGCTGAACGGAAAGCGCCTGGTCTACGAGAATTTCCAGCAGCTCTTCCAGGCTGGCCTTATGGCCGGGATTGGCGGCGCGGCGCTCCAGTTCACGATCGAGGCTGGCGCAGAAAGGGCCAAGAAAGCGGGAAAACACTGCCTGGATCAGCGCCTTCTTGGAGCCGAAATGATAATTCACCGCCGCCAGGTTGACACCTGCCTTGCCAGTGATCAGGCGCAGGGACGTTTCAGCGAAGCCCTTTTCCGCGAACAATTGTTCCGCGGCATCGAGGATACGCTCAACGGTTTCCGACTGTGCCATGATTGCTCCAGCTGACAAACAAGTGTTTGAAACATACGTTTGCATTCAGACGTTTGTCAAGCCGGGCCGGTCATTTTCCAGCCTGGCGGCTACCGCTTCAAGAGCTCTGAGCTTGCCGAAGAGGGATTGCCAAGCTCGCGATACTGTATATAATCCCAGTCACTGTATAAAAAGCCAGAGCCAACGCCATGCAGAAACTTACGCCACGCCAGGCCGAAATCCTCGCTTTCATCAAGCGTTGCCTCGACGACAACGGCTTCCCTCCTACCCGCGCGGAGATCGCGCAGGAGCTGGGCTTCAAATCACCCAATGCCGCCGAGGAACATCTCAAGGCCCTCGCACGCAAGGGCGCCATCGAGATGACGCCAGGTGCGTCCCGCGGTATTCGCATTCCCGGGGCCGAACCTCGAGCCAACGATGACAGCAGCCTTCCCGTCATCGGCCGCGTCGCCGCGGGCGCTCCCATCCTGGCCGAGCAACACATCGAGGACGCCTGCAACATCAACCCTGCCTTCTTCCACCCAAAGGCGGACTATCTACTGCGTGTCCACGGCATGAGCATGAAGAACGCCGGCATCATGGATGGCGACCTGCTGGCCGTACATACATGCCGTGAGGCCCGTAACGGTCAGATCGTGGTCGCCCGAATCGGTGAGGAAGTCACCGTCAAGCGCTTCCAGCGTTCAGGCCATATTGTGCAACTGCTAGCGGAAAATCCGGATTTCGCGCCCATAGAGGTCGACCTCAGGGAGCAGGATCTGGTCATCGAAGGGCTCAGCGTTGGCGTTATCCGCCGCTAAACAGGAGGTGACCATGCAGTTTTCCCCGATTACAGCGAGCAGTGTCCAGCACCCCCAACTGTCGCTGTTCGAGGCGTTCATCGCGCCGGTCAACCAGGTATTTCAAAAGCCCCCGGCCGATACCTGGCGTGCCGAGGCCCCGGAAGCATTCAGCGAACTGAGCTTCAGGGGCGCCCCGGAGAACTGCCTGAGCCTACTTGCACCCATGCTCAGAGAGCTCAGCGACGTTGAGCACATGCGTTGGCTGACCCTGGTGGCGCCCCCGGCCAGCCTGACGCAAAGCTGGTTGCGTGAGGCAGGTCTCAATCGCGAACGTATCCTTCTGTTGCAACCCAAGGCCAATCAGACATCGTTGCAGCTGGCGTGCGAAGCACTTCGCCTGGGCAGAAGCCATACGGTGGTGAGCTGGGCGAACCCCTTGAGCAGCCATGGACGTCAACAGCTGATCAGCGCTGCCCTTCAGGGCGAGGCACAGAGCCTGAACATTCGTTTGGGGTGAAACTCAGCTCAATGCAGGACGCGCGTTCCCTCGTCCTGCTCGAATTCGCCTTCGACCAATTTGCCTGCCATCTGCACTCCCACGCTCAGCATCGCCTTGGCGACTTCCACGTGTTGCCCCTGAAGAAAAGCCTTGGCATCTTCCGAAAAGTTCAGCGTTACCAGGGAGCCTTCGTCTTCGGCACGGCGCAGCTCGATCCTACCGTCTGGCAGCTCGACGATTTCAAGAAAAGACGTAGACATAAAGGCGTGACTCTCCAGAAAAGGCGGGCATTGTAACAGCGAGTGTTTCCTTCAGCACTCACTAAGCCCGTCGCGAAACCGGATAGCCAACGTCTTGAGAGCTTGCCGCCAGCTTTCCAGGGTGTCACAGCCAAGGACGGCAGGCGCCTCTTCATCCAGGGATATCGCCTGGATCAACGGCTGAGTAACGTCTTGCTTGACTTTGCGGGGCGTCCGGGGCGGCAGCCACAGCACTCGATATTCCCGTAACAATTGAGACAGCCAGGTATCAGGATTGCTCGCCAGCTCGACCAGCTCGCCGAGCTGCGGATTGGGTGCGGCCGCCAGCGCTTCGGGCGTGAGAAACGCCTGGGCATCAGGGGCTTCGGGATTGGCTAGCCGGTAGTAGCCGGCTATTTCATGACAAAGCCCCAACAGAGCGCCGTAAAGATGAAACAGCACTGCTTCGCGCTCCGCTTGCGCCAGTGCTGCAGCATTCATGGCACCGCCCCGCTCCGCCTTGCCCAGGGCTTCAAGGGCCAGGCCCGCAAAATACAGCTTCTGGTTCGTACGTGTGTAGAGTTCGTGAGCCATGGCAACCCTCCTGAAACCTGATGGGATGCAGGAGCCAGTCAAGCTGACGAATGTACCGCGCCTTCGCGCCCCTTCACCAACTGGCTGGCTGCCGCACTATGCTCCCTGCTTTCAACGCTTGTCTTCGACCTTCCAGGCCTTGCCATCGAAGAAGGCACGCCAGCCGGTAGGCTTGCCATCGACTTCGGTCTGGACGTATTGCTCCTTGGTCTTACGGCTGTAGCGTATCACCGCGTGGCGCCCATCCGGATCCTTCACCGGCGCATCGAACAGGAAATGGTACTTGGGATCGATCTCTTGCTTGTGTGGAAGCAGTTCGCTTACCAGCGGTGCCCGTGTTTCCCGATTCTTGGGGAACTGGCTTGCCGCCAGGAACAACCCGGACGCACCGTCGCGCAGCACATAGGTGTCATCCACCTTTTCGCATTTGAGTTCGGGCATCGGTACCGCATCCATCTTGGGCGGCGCCGCTTCGCCGTTCTTCAGCAGCTTGCGGGTGTTCTTGCAGCTGGAATTGGTGCAGCCGAAGAACTTGCCGAAGCGCCCGGTCTTGAGCTGCATCTCGCTGCCGCACTTGTCGCACTGGATACTCGGCCCTTCATACCCCTTGATGCGGAAGCTGCCTTCCTCGATCTCATACCCAGGGCAATCCGGATTGTTGCCGCAGATGTGCAGCTTGCGTTTTTCATCCAGCAGGTAGGCATCCATTGCCGTATCACAGACCCGGCAACGATGCTTGTTGAGCAGGACACGGGACTCGGACTCGCCCTCGTCATCGGCGGCGATTTCATCGCCCGGTACCAGATTGAGGGTCGCCTTGCAGCGTTCCTTTGGCGGCAGGCTATAGCCCGAGCAACCGAGGAACACGCCAGTCGATGCCGTGCGGATCATCATTGGCCGACCGCACTCCTTGCATGGAATGTCCGTCAGCGTGGGCTGGTTCGCCCGCATGCCCTGATCAGGAGCCTCGGCAGCCTCCAGTTTGGCCTTGAAGTCCTGATAGAACTCGTCCAGCACGTTCTTCCAGTCACGTTCACCGTGGGCGACGTCGTCCAGATGCTCTTCCATCCCGGCGGTGAAGCCGTAGTCCATCAGGTTGGCGAAGCTTTCGCCCAGGCGCTCGGTCACGATGTCGCCCATCTTCTCGGAATAGAAGCGACGGTTGTGCAGGGTGACGTAACCCCGATCCTGGATGGTGGAAATGATCGCGGCGTAAGTGGATGGGCGGCCAATGCCGCGCTTCTCCATTTCCTTGACCAGGCTGGCTTCGGAATAGCGGGCCGGTGGCTTGGTGAAGTGCTGGGTCGGGTCCAGGTCGACCAACCGCAGGGCCAGGCCTTCGGCCATCTCGGGAAGCACATCGTCTTCCCCGGGCTTGCTGACCTGAGGCAGCACACGGGTGTAACCGTCGAACTTGAGGATACGGCCCTTGGCACGCAACTCGAAGCTACCAGCCACCACGGTCAGGGTGGTGGACAGGTATTGCGCCGGTGGCATCTGGCAAGCCAGGAATTGCCGCCAGATCAGCTCGTACAGTCGCTCGGCGTCGCGCTCCATGCCATTGAGCTGGGAAGGATGGAGGTTGACGTCCGATGGGCGAATGGCTTCGTGGGCTTCCTGGGCGCCCTCCTTGCTGCCGTAGACATTAGGCGTGGCGGGCAGGTATTGCTTGCCGAAGTTGCCTTCGATGTAGCTGCGCGCCATGTCCAGAGCATCCACCGACAGGTTGGTGGAGTCCGTACGCATGTAGGTGATGTAACCCGCTTCGTACAACCGCTGGGCCATCATCATGGTTTTCTTGACCCCGAAGCCCAGGCGGTTGCTCGCCGCCTGTTGCAGGGTGGACGTGATGAACGGGGCCGAGGGCTTGCTGCTGGTAGGCTTGTCCTCGCGCCTCGCTACCCGGTAGCTGGAGGCCTTGAGTTTTTCCACGGCGGCCATGGCCTGGACTTCGTTCAGCGGCTTGAAGGCTTCGCCGTTCTCGCGGGCGACCTCGAAGCGCACCTTGGCCTTGTCGCTGGCCAGGTCCGCATGCAGCTCCCAGTACTCCTGGGGGATGAACGCGCGGATCTCGCGCTCGCGCTCGGCTACCAGCTTCACCGCCACGGATTGCACGCGACCAGCGGACAGTCCACGGGCAATCTTCTGCCAAAGCAGTGGCGACACCATGTAGCCCACGACGCGATCAAGGAAGCGTCGGGCCTGTTGCGCATTGACGCGGGCGATGTCCAGCTCGCCTGGCTGCGAGAAGGCTTCCTGAATGGCTTTCTTGGTGATTTCATTGAACACCACGCGCTTGAAGCGGGACTCGTCTCCACCGATGGCCTCGCGCAGATGCCAGGCGATGGCCTCCCCTTCCCTGTCAAGGTCGGTTGCGAGATAGATGGTGTCGGCATCCTTGGCAAGCTTGCGCAGCTCCTCGATCACCTTTTCCTTGCCAGGAAGGATCTCGTACTTGGCCTTCCATCCATGGTCCGGGTCCACCCCCATGCGCGCTACCAGCTGCCGCCGGGCTTTCTCGCGAGGTGACAGGGCTGGCGCTTCCCCCGCGGCCTTGCCCTTGCGAGCGGCGGGTTCCTTGGGCGTGGACGAACCGCTGGTGGGCAGGTCACGGATATGGCCGATACTGGACTTCACCACGTACTGGTTGCCCAGGTACTTGTTGATCGTCTTGGCCTTGGCCGGGGATTCCACAATGACCAGCGATTTTCCCATGGATCGGAAGATTCCTAAAAAACAGGTGTAGAAGGCAACGACGCCTTTCGAGGCCCCGCTATATATAGTGGCAACTGGGCGAGGTCAAGCGTGGCGGCTATCGCCCTGCTTCCTCGCCGCGCTCGAACACGCCAGGTTCGGCTCGCACCAAAGCAAAGCGCGGGACCTGCTCGCCGTCAACCACGACAGACTCCAGGAACATCTCGAGTGGCCGCACCCATAAGCCGAATTCCCCATACAGGGCCTGGTAGCAAACCACCTGCTGCTCGGTTTCGGAATGGCGCGCGACACCCAGGACACGGTACTCCGGCCCTTTGTAGTGCCGGTAGATACCAGGTTGTAACAGCATTTGCGGCCTCCCTTGTTAAAACCCTGAAAAACAAAAACCGGGGCACCAGGCCCCGGTCGTTGCCACACGCGACGTCAGACCCGCTCGAACACCGTGGTAATGCCTTGGCCAAGCCCGATGCACATGGTGGCGACCCCGAGGGTAGCACCCTTTTGCTTCATGACATTGAGCAGAGTGCCGGAAATCCGCGCGCCTGAGCAACCGAAAGGATGCCCCAAAGCGATCGCGCCACCGTGAAGGTTGACCTTTTCATCCATCTTGTCCAGCACCTTCAGGTCCTTGAGCACCGGCAGCGCCTGGGCGGCGAAGGCTTCGTTAAGTTCGAAGCAGTCAATGTCCGCCACGGTAAGGCCGGCGCGCTTGAGTGCCTTCTGGGTAGCGGGCACCGGCCCGTAGCCCATGATCGATGGGTCTACCCCGGCCACGGCCATGGCGCGGATCACGGCCATGGGCTGCAGGCCCAGGTCCTTGGCCCGCTGCGCCGACATCACGATCATGCAGGAGGCGCCATCGGTGATCTGCGACGAGGTGCCGGCGGTTACGGTACCGCCCTTGGGGTTGAACGCAGGCTTCAAGGAAGCCAGGCCTTCGAGGGTGGTATCGGGACGGATGGTCTCGTCATAGTCGAATACCTTCAGGAAGCCGTTCTCGTCATAGCCTTCCATCGGGATGATTTCGTCCTTGAACAGCCCTTCCACGGTGGCCTTGTGCGCCAGCTGGTGGGAGCGCACGCCAAAGGCGTCCTGCTGTTCACGGGTGATGCCGTGCATCTTGCCCAGCAGCTCGGCAGTCAGGCCCATCATGCCGGCAGCCTTGGCCGCATGTAGCGACATCTGCGGGTTAGGGTCCACGCCATGCATCATGCTGACGTGGCCCATGTGCTCTACCCCACCGATGACGAAGACATCGCCGTTGCCGGTCTGGATCGCCTGTGCCGCGGTATGTAGCGCGCTCATGGAAGAGCCGCACAGGCGACTGACTGTCTGCGCCGCCGAGGTATGCGGAATGCGCGTCATCAGCGAGGCCATCCGGGCGATGTTCCAGCCCTGCTCCAGGGTCTGGTTCACGCAGCCCCAGATCACGTCCTCCACTTCGTTCGGGTCCACGCCAGGATTACGCGCCAGCAGCTGGTCGATCAGGTAGGCCGACATATTCTCGGCACGGGTGTTGCGATGCATGCCGCCCTTGGAGCGGCCCATGGGAGTACGACCGAAGTCGACAATCACCACATCTCTTGGATTCAGGCTCATAAGTGCAAATCTCGCTCTGTTGTCGGGCGGCTCAACCGAAGAAACGCTGGCCGGCGCGGGCCATCTCACGCAGTTTCTCGGTCGGCTGGTACAGCGGGCCCAGCTCGGCGTAGCGGTCAGCGATCGCCACGAACTCAGCCACGCCGATCGAATCGATGTAGCGCAGCGCGCCGCCGCGGAAGGGAGGGAAGCCGATGCCATACACCAGGCCCATGTCGGCCTCGGCGGCGGTCTCGACGATACCGTCTTCAAGGCAGCGAACGGTTTCCAGGCAGAGCGGGACCATCATCCAATTGATGATGTCTTCGTCGCTGACCTCGCGCTGTTCGTAGATCACCGGCTTGAGCACTTCAAGCACCGAGGCATCGGCCACTTTCTTGGGCTTGCCGCGCTTGTCGGTTTCGTAGGCGTAGAAGCCCTTGCCATTCTTCTGGCCCAGGCGGTTGGCATCGTACAGCGCGTCGATGGCCGTGCGGCGGTCGTCCTTCATGCGATCCGGGAAGCCTTCGGCCATGACATCACGGCCGTGGTGGCCGGTATCGATGCCCACAACGTCCATCAGGTAGGCCGGGCCCATGGGCCAGCCGAACTTTTCCATCACCTTGTCGATGCGGACGAAATCCACGCCGGCGCTGACCAGGTTGGCGAAACCGCCGAAATACGGGAACAGCACCCGGTTGACCAGGAAGCCCGGGCAGTCATTGACCACGATTGGATTCTTGCCCATCTTCTTGGCGTAGGCCACCGTGGTCGCCACGGCTTCTTCGCTGGACTTTTCACCGCGAATCACTTCCACCAGGGGCATCATGTGCACCGGGTTGAAGAAATGCATGCCCACGAAGTTCTCGGGACGCTTGAGCGCCTTGGCCAGCAGGCTGATGGAAATGGTGGAGGTGTTGGAGGCAAGAATGGCGTTTTCCCTGACCTGGCTTTCCACCTCGGCCAGTACGGCCTGCTTGACCTTGGGATTTTCCACCACGGCTTCGACCACGATATCGACCTGGCCAAAATCACCATAGGACAGCGTCGGCCGGATGGCATTGAGCGCATCGGCCATCTTCGCCGGAGTCAGACGGCCTTTCTCCACCTGCTTGCCCAGCAGCTTGGACGCTTCATTCAGGCCCTGCTCGATACCCTTCTCGTTGATGTCCTTCATTAGGATGGGGGTGCCCTTGTAGGCCGACTGGTAGGCAATGCCACCACCCATGATGCCAGCGCCCAGCACGGCCGCCTGCTTGACCTCGTGAGCCTTCTGGTCATACACCTTGGCCTTGCGCTTGAGCTCCTGGTCATTGAGGAACAGGCCGATCAGGCTTTCGGCGGCCGAGGTCTTGGCCATCTTCACGAAGCCGGCGGCCTCGATTTCCAGCGCCTTGTCGCGACCGAAATTGGCTGCCTTCTGGATGGACTTGATAGCTTCCACCGGGGCGGGATAGTTCGGCCCCGCCTGGCCGGCAACGAAGCCCTTGGCCGTTTCGAAGGCCATCATCTGCTCGATAGCGTTGAGCTTGAGCTTTTCCAGCTTGGGCTTGCGTCGCGCCAGGTGGTCGATCTCGCCACTGGCCGCGCGGGCGACCAGATCCAGCGCGGCGTCGCGCAGTTGCTCAGGGGCCACCACCACATCGACGGCACGGACTTTCAGGGCGTCGTCGGGGCGTTGCTCCTTGCCGGAGGCAATCCACTCGATGGCGTTGTCGGCGCCGATCAATCGAGGCAGACGGACAGTGCCACCGAAGCCGGGATAGATACCAAGCTTGACTTCAGGCAGGCCGATCTTCGCGGCCGTGGACATGACTCGGAAATCCGCTGCCAGGGCCATTTCCAGGCCGCCACCTAGGGCAATGCCATTGATGGCGACCACTGTCGGGAAGGGAAGGTCTTCGAAATCACTGAAGATACGGTTGGCTTCGAGGTTGCCTGCGGTCAGTTCGGCATCCGGGAGCTTGAAGTTATCGACGAACTCGGTGATGTCGGCACCGACGATGAACACGTCCTTGCCACTGGTAACTACCAGCCCCTTGACCGAGGCGTCGGCCTTGAGCGCGTCGACCGCCTCGCGCAGCTCGCTGAGGGTCAAACGGTTGAACTTGTTGACGGACTCACCCTTGAGGTCGAAATTCAGTTCGACGATGCCACTTTCAAGAGCCTTAACCGTGATGGCTTTACCTTCGTAAATCATCAACTGATCTCCAGGAATGGAAGCTGAACGTTACGTGCTGGAGCGGCCTTGAGGCCCACCCGCCAGCACGCGTTCGAGTGCATGAAGGTCGCGCCAAACGCTCGATTCATACGCCCGTTTGATTCGGGTGTGCACACCTTCAGCGAAAAGCCGGGGATTGTCAATCGTCCCCGAAAGGCACCCGTTTGCGACCGATCAGTCACGTCAAACGGCTGTCTCAGCGTAGACAGCCCTGACCGAAACATGCCGCCTCGATTATGCCGTCACCAAGAGACGCCTGGATGAATGAAGCCGAATTCACTGCCTGGATTGGCGGTTGATCAGGCGCTCAGTTCGCGCAGGATTCTATCGACCAGCGCAGCCTGCTCCGCCCCGCTCCGCTCGCCCCAGACTGCACAGACCATCCGTCGCTCCGCTCGCAGCGCCCAGACGTCGCCAGGCAACTGGACGAGCCGGGCCAGGAGTTCGGGATCCTCGCAGGGCTCCTGCCAGCGGTTGACCCAGTGCCCAGGCGCGGGCTGCCACCACTCCCAGGCCGGCCCCTCGGCGTCGAGGCAAGGCCGATGGTATTCGGCGGCCGTGCTGGGCAAGCCCGCCGGCATCCAATGCGGCCATTGCTGCGGGGCCAGCTGCATGCCCAGGCCAAGGCTGCGCGCCCGCATGCGACAAGCCATGCGCCCACTCTGCTGGCGCGACGGGCGCAGCCACGCCAAGGGACTCAGAACCACCAAGAGGATTGACACCACTATCCAGACCGTCATAGAACTCTTCCGCGAACGACAAACCACCCCTTGGGGAACCGTGCTACCTGCGAGTTTTCCATGAAAGGGCCATAATCAAGCTAACACTTTCGTTGGAGCAACCCGCCATGACCTACCAACACATCCTCGCGGCAGTGGACTTGACCGAGGAATGCGACCCGGTCATCAAACGCGCTCGCGCCCTGGCCGAAGGTACAGGGGCCACGCTGTCGCTGGTGCATATTGTTGAGCCCATGGCCATGGCCTTCGGGGGCGATGTGCCCATGGACCTGTCGCAGCTGCAACAGCAGCAGTTCGACCAGGCCAAGGAGCGCATGCGCGCGCTTCGCGTGAAGTTTCCGGACGTCGCCGAAGAGTTTTGCCATCTCACCTACGGCCAGCCACGGCAGGAAATCCACAAGCTGGCCAAGGAGAAAGGTTACGACCTGATCATCGTGGGCAGCCATGGCCGCCACGGACTGGGCCTGCTGCTGGGCTCGACCTCCAATGATGTACTGCATGGCGCGCCATGCGACGTGCTTGCCGTTCGCCTGGAGCGCGCCAAGCCGGCCGAGAAGGCCTGACACCCTGGAGAGCCGCCAGCCTCGCCCGCTTGCGCAGCCTGACCGAATTCCGGCCTGTAGGCTGTAGTGAAGCTGGCGAAGCCTTGACCCGTAGAATCCGGGCCAGGCCGAACCCCGATTCGCTGGCGCTCAGTCGTCCAGCTCGGCCCAGCGCTCGAGGAGGGTATCGAGCTGCGCCTGACTGGACTCCAACTGAGCGAGCACCGTGGCCGTTTCGGCGGCCGGGCGCTGGTAGAAACCAGGCGCGGCCATTTCCTGCTCAAGGGCGGCGATCTGCGCTTCCATCTCGTCAATCTGCCCCGGCAACGCTTCCAGTTCGCGCTGCAACTTGTAGCTGAGCTTTTTCTTGGGCACCGCCACCGTCGGGCTGGTAACGGGAGCGGGAGCGGCCGTAACCGCCGCCGGTTCGGCCTTGGCCGGCCTGGCCTCCTTGACACCCAGCAACTTTGCCGAGCCGCCTTGGCGAATCCAGTCCTGGTAGCCGCCGACGTACTCCTGTACCAGGCCATCGCCCTCGAATACCAGGGTGCTGGTGACCACGTTATCGAGGAAGGCCCGGTCGTGGCTGACCATCAGTACGGTACCCTTGAAGCTGGAAAGCACTTCTTCGAGCAGCTCCAGGGTTTCCACGTCCAGGTCATTGGTCGGTTCGTCCAGCACTAGCAGATTGGCCGGCTTGCTGAACAGCTTGGCCAGCAGCAGGCGGGCACGCTCGCCCCCTGACAGGGCCTTGACCGGTGTCCGGGCCCGCTGAGGGCTGAACAGGAAATCGCCCAGGTAGCTGAGCACATGTCGGCTCTGGCCGTCGATTTCGATGAAGTCCCGGCCTTCGGCCAGGTTGTCGATCACGGTCTTTTCCAGGTCCAGTTGCAGGCGCAGCTGGTCGAAGTAGGCCACCTCCAGCTTGGTACCGCGTGTCACCGTGCCGGTGGTGGGCTGCAGGTCGCCGAGCATGAGCTTGAGCAAGGTGGTCTTGCCGCTGCCGTTGGCACCGAGCAGCCCGATACGGTCTTCACGCTGCAATACCAGGGAAAAGTCCTTCACCAGGAAGGGCCCGCCGGGATGCGCGTAGCTGACATTCTCCAACACGATCACCTGCTTGCCCGACTTGTCGGCTACGTCCAGCTGGATATTGGCCTTGCCCTGGCGCTCGCGCCGTTCACCACGTTCAACACGCAGCGCCTTGAGGGCGCGCACTCGACCTTCATTGCGGGTACGCCGCGCCTTGATGCCCTGGCGAATCCACACCTCTTCCTGGGCCAGTCGCTTGTCGAAGAGCGCGTTAGCGGTCTCTTCAGCAGCCAGCTCCGCTTCCTTGTGCACCAGGAAGCTGGCGTAGTCGCCGTTCCAGTCGATCAAACGGCCACGGTCCAGCTCGAGGATCCGGGTTGCCAGGTTCTGCAGGAAGGCGCGGTCGTGGGTGATGAACAGCACCGCCCCGCCGAACCCGGCCAACGCTTCTTCCAGCCAGGCAATGGCGCCGATGTCCAGGTGGTTGGTGGGCTCGTCCAGCAACAGCAGGTCCGGCTCCGACACCAGCGCCTGGGCCAGGAGCACGCGCCGACGCCAGCCGCCCGACAGCTCGGCCAGGGTCTTGTCCGCTGGCAGTTGCAGCCGGCTCAGGGTACTTTCGACCAACTGCTGCAGTCGCCAGCCATCCCGGGCCTCGAGCTCCTGCTGGACGTCGGTCAGCGCGTCGAGATCCGCGTCGGTGACGATGTTCTGGCTGAGGTGGTGAAACCGGGCCAGCAGCTCGCCGACTCCAGAGAGCCCTTCGGCGACCACGTCGAATACGGTGCGATCATCGGCCCGAGGCAATTCTTGCGGCAATTCGCCGATCTTCAACCCCGGCGCGCGCCAGATGTCGCCGTCGTCGGGCTTCTGGTCGCCACGCACCAGGCGCAGCATGCTGGACTTGCCAGTGCCATTGCGGCCGATGATACATACCCGCTCACCGCGGGCGATCTGCCAGGAAACCTTGTCGAGCAGGGGCATGGCGCCATAGGCGAGGGAAACATCGCTCAGTTTGAGCAGGGTCATGGGATTCTCCGGAAAAGCCGGCGCGCATTCTACCTTATGTACCAGCCTGGTACAGCAAGCGCCGGATGGCACGCCTTGAAACACTCGGCGCGCTTTCGGGCCTGGGGCCAACAAGCTAAGCTAGCCGCCAATCTGCACGCTCTACGGAAGTCTCATGCGCAGTCGACTGTCCCGCCTCGTCCCCGCCTTGCTGCTCGGCGTCCTTTCCATCAGTTCCGTGGCCCATGCCGGTGACCTTACCCTGCAAAGGCAGTATTACAACCAGGCCAAGGCAGCCCTGGCCAAGGGCAACAGCGCGCCGTACTTCCAGTACAAGTCGATGCTGGCCGACTACCCCCTGGAGCCCTACCTGGCCTATGACGAGCTTACGGCTCGCCTACCGGGCGCCAGCGACGAGGAAATCGAGGCCTTCATCGCCGCCCACGGCGATCTGCCGAAGATCAACTGGCTCAAGTTGCGCTGGCTGCGCATGCTGGCTGATCGCGGCGACTGGGCCACCTTTGTCCGCTACTACGACAGCAAGCTCAACTTCACCGAGCTCGACTGCCTGTACGGCCAGTACCAGCTCACCCGCCCGGATCTACGCGCCGAAGGTTACGCCAATGCCGAGCGCCTCTGGCTCAGCGGCAAGGACCGGCCGGCGGCCTGCGACCCGCTCTTCGGCCGCTGGGCCGCCGAGGGTCAGTTGACCGAACACAAGCGCTGGCAGCGGGCCAGGCTGGCGGCCCAGGCACGCAACTATGCCCTGGCCAGGCGCATGGTCGACGGGCTGCCCACCATGCAAGTGCAGGGCAAGCGCCTGATCGACGTGGCGCAGAAACCGGACCTGCTGGACCAGCCGGAACTGTTCCAGCCCGCCGACGAGGCCATGGCCGATGCGGTCGGCCTGGGCCTGCGCCGGCTCGCCCGCCAGGATCCGGAAAAGGCCCTTGGCCTGCTGGACACCTATGCGGCGAGCATGCGCTTCTCCGCGGACGAGAAAGTGGCCATCGCCAAGGATATCGGCCTGGCCCTGGCCCGTCGTTATGACGGCCGCGCGCTGGACCTCATGACTCGCTACGATCCGGACCTGCGCGATGACACTGTAAGCGAGTGGCGCCTGCGCCTGCTGCTGCGCCTGGGCCGCTGGCAGGATGCCTATGAACTGACCCGGCGCCTGCCAGCGAGCCTGGCGCAGACCAACCGCTGGAGATACTGGGAAGCTCGGGCCCTGGAACTGGCGCGACCGAACGACCCCCAGGTGCCCGCCCTCTACAGGAACGTCGCCAAGGAGCGTGATTTCTATGGCTTTCTGGCGGCCGACCGGGCCCAGGTGCCTTACCAGTTGACCAACCGCCCGCTGCCCTTGACCCAGGCCCAGTTGAACAGCGTGCGCAACGCGCCCGGGATTCGCCGGGCACTGGAGTTCTACCAGCGTGGCGAGGTAGTGGACGGGCGTCGCGAGTGGTACTACGTATCCCGGCATTTCGACCGCGACCAGATGGTCGCCCAGGCCAGGCTGGCGTATGACATGGGCTGGTACTTCCCGGCCATTCGCACCATCAGCCAGGCCCAGTATTGGGATGACCTGAACATTCGCTTCCCCATGGCGCACCGGGACGCCCTGCTGCGCGAAGCGCGCCTGCGTGGGCTGCATGCCAGCTGGGTGTTCGCGATCACCCGGCAGGAGAGCGCCTTCATGGAAGACGCCCGCTCCCCCGTGGGGGCCATGGGGCTGATGCAACTGATGCCCGCCACCGCCAAGGAAACGGCTCGAAAGTTCAGCATCCCCCTGGCCACGCCCCAGCAGGCGCTCGATCCGGACAAGAACATCCAGCTGGGCGCCGCTTACCTGAGCGTGGTGCATGGGCAGTTCAACGGCAACCGGGTACTGGCGTCGGCCGCGTACAACGCCGGGGCGGGGCGCGTGCGGCAATGGTTGCGCGGCGCCAACCATCTGAGCTTCGACGTGTGGGTAGAGTCGATTCCCTTCGACGAAACCCGACAGTACGTTCAGAACGTGCTGTCGTACGCGGTCATCTATGGGGCCAAGCTCAACACGCCTCAGCCCATAGTGGACTGGCACGAACGCTTCTTCGACGATATCTGAAGGCACGGGCTGGCGAAGCTGGCCCCAATGGCATCCCCCGGCGCGCTGGCGACACGCTTTCGCCAGCCTCGCGCCAGCTACTCCAGCACCGTCACTTCCATACCTACCTCGAGCAGGCCTTCCCCTTCGGCGATGAGGTTCTGCCCGAACATGATGCCGCCCTCCCCCATCCGATAGCCCTTGAGCGTATTCAGAGGCTCCCGATCACTTTCCCGCTGATGGGTGCGCGGATCGATGGTGGTCAGGATGCAACGGGCGCAGGGGCTGGCGATTCGGAAATCGACGTTTCCTATCCGCAATCGCTTCCATCCGTCGTCTGCATAGGCCGGCGCGCCTTCAATGACCAGGTTAGGGCGAAAGCGCAACATGGCCATGTTGCGACCGACTCGAGTGGACAGATCATCGACCGATGCCTGATTGATCAACAGAAGGGGGAAACCATCGGCGAACGCCACGCGGTCATGCCCGTCGCCCACCTGGCGGGCCCGATGGGCAGGGACCTGCACCAAGCGGGCTGACTGGCCGATCAACTCGCTTACCCAATGGGCAGCGGCGTCTCCGGCGTCGGGCACGCGCAAGGCATCCTTCCAGATCACCACGCCGCGCAGGTTCCCATCCGGTTCTGGAAGGGGCACCGTCAGCGGGGCTTGCCCAGGCGCGTTCAAATCGAGGCCGCCGTCGTCTCGGTACCGAGCCACCAGACTCCCCAGGATTGGCAGCGTACGCTGAGTCAGAAAACGCCCGCTGGCTTCGTCCACCAGCATCCAGCGTCGATCCCCGAGCAACCCCAGGGCACCCACGGGGCTGGCCTGCAAGGGCTCGGCCTGGGCGGACTTGACCGCGTAACGGTACAGGGCACTGAGGCGCATCCGGCGACTCCAAAAGGTAGGCGCCCTAGCATAAACGAAGCCCAGCCGCGGTTCGACTCAGCCGTGCTGCATTTCCAGGCGCTGACGTACCACTTCCACCAAACGGTCGGGCTGGAACTTGGACAGGAAGTTATCGCAGCCTACCTTCTTGACCATGGACTCGTTGAAGCTACCCGACAGCGAGGTATGCAGCACTACATAGAGTTCACGCAGGCGCGGATCCTGGCGTATTTCCGTGGTCAGACGATAGCCATCCATTTCAGGCATTTCCGCATCGGTGAACACCATGAGCAGCTTGCTGCACACGTCCTCGCCCGCGTTCGCCCAGCCTTGAAGCATGCGCAGTGCCTTCAGGCCATCACTGGCCACATGCAATACACAGCCAAGCTGGGACAAGGTATCGCGCAACTGTGACAGCGCCACGGTGGAGTCATCCACCAGGAGAATCTCACGACCGCGAGCATTGGCCAGCATCGCGTCCTCGAGTTTCTCCTTGGATACCCGCGCATTGTAGGGCACGATCTCGGCAAGCACCTTCTCCACGTCGATCACTTCCACCAGCTTGTCTTCGACACGGGTGATCGCCGTCAGGTAATGCTGGCGCCCGGCGCTTGTCGGGGGTGGCAGGATGGACTCCCAGTTCATGTTGATGATCCGGTCGACCCCACCCACCAGGAACGCCTGTACGGAACGGTTGTATTCGGTGACGATGATCGTACTGTCAGGCCCCGGCTGCAGCGGACGCATGCCGATGGCCTGGGAAAGGTCGATCACCGGCAGCGTTTGCCCGCGCAGGTTGACCACGCCGCAGACGAAAGCATGGCGCTGGGGCATCAGGGTCAGCTTCGGCAGTTGCAGGACTTCTTGAACCTTGAACACGTTTATCGCGAACAGCTGGCGGCCTGCCAGGCGAAACATGAGGATTTCAAGGCGGTTTTCACCCACTAGTTGGGTGCGTTGATCGACGCTATCGAGAATGCCAGCCATGAGAGTCCCCGGCGGTGAGATGGAAGCATGTTCTGGCTATCGGCGCTGCCCGGGTGAACTTGAGCAGAGGCGACAAGGGGTCAAGGCATACGGCCTGCTGGCGGCGCCCGGTTACATGCGATGCCCGGCGCCGTTGAAAAGGAGCATCAGGGAAACCCTTAGGAACCCTGCGGGCACGCCTGATGTTCGAAACACTGGCCAACCCTTAACGTGGCTTCATTCTCGGAAGAATGGAGCCCCACCATGAACCTTGCACTTGCTCCGTACCCCCTCAGCCCAGGCACTCGTCATGTGTGAGGGGGCTGAGTCCGCCAAGCTGATGGGCCGACTCCTGGACTGCATGGAGCATCTGAGCCTGCTCGAGAGCGACCGGGACGCATCCCAGGCGCTGCACGACAATCTTTTCCGCCTGGCTGCCCTTTTTCAGGAAGGTGACGGTTCACTTGCAACCTTTGCCGAACGCATGGCCCTGGCGCTCGGCCGACTATTGTACGCCGAGCAAGGCTTGCAGGGACCGGCGCTGATGGCATGCAAGGCCTGCCTTGACCTGCTGGGCTGGCAGGTGGAATTGAACGACCCCCACATGGACGATGCTGAACAGGCCGAGCTCCTGGCACGCCTGGCTGAATGCTGCGCGCGCATACCCCACGGGGCGACCGCCGGCGCTGCCTAGGAAGAACGAGCGACCGATCGGATGCGAGGTGCTAACATGCGGCGTCATACGCCCTCTTGCGCACTACGTCTGCGATGATGCCTGCCACTACGCCTACCTCCGCACTCTCGTCCGGGCTATATACCCAACCCCTGGCCCGCCGTCTGACCGTAGCTGGCGTTACCCTGGGTTGCCTTGCCCTGGACGGTTTCGCCTGGCTCGACCAGGCGCCCTTCAACGGTTCCCTGTTGTTCGCCAACGCGGCCTTGATCATCGCGCTGTTCGCGCTGGCCCATGTGCGCCAGGCACCGGAAGGGGCTATCGCACTGCGCCCGGAGGAGCTGGCTGGGCACATGAGCCGAGCCCGTGAAGGCGAGCGTGAACGTCTTGGCCGCGACCTTCATGACGAGATTGGCCAGCTGCTGACCGCTGCCCGTCTGCAAGTGGACTGGCTTGACCGGCGACTGCCCGCGGAACTGGCAGAATCGGTAGCCACCCTGCGCGCGACCTTGGCGGACTGCCTGGGTACTGTACGCGACATGTCCACGCTGCTCAGCCCCCATCAACTGGCCAGCCTGGGCCTGGAACTATGCCTGCGCAACCACCTGCGCAAAGCCCTGGCCGAGACGGACCTGGACTGGAGCCTGGACTGTCGCCAGCGGCTGGACGGCCTGCCGGCGGACATTCAGGTCGCGGCCTTTCGGATCATCCAGGAAGGCGTGACCAACCTGCTGCGCCACGCCCGAGCGCGAAACCTCTGGGTAGAAGTCGCCCGTGAAAAACAGGGGTTGTGGATTCGCATCGCCGACGATGGCGAAGGCTTCGATACCGCCGCCGTCCCGCCGGGTCGGGGCCTGGCCGGCATGGCTGAACGCACCCAGGCCCTGCGCGGGCACCTGAAGGTCTATAGCGCGCCGGGCGAAGGCACGCGGGTCGAAGCGCTGCTGCCATGGCCCGGCCGGGCCAGCCGCCGGGCCGCCAAGGCCCGATCGTGACCTGCAGGCTGGTGCTGGTCGATGACCACGCGCTGATTCGCGCCGGGGTCAAGGCGCTGGTGGCGGACATTCCAGGCTATACCGTGGTAGGCGAAGCCGGCGACGGTTGGCAGCTTTCGGAGCTGGTTCGGCGCAGCCGGGCGGACATCGTGCTCCTGGACCTGGCCATGAAGGGCACCGGGGGCCTGGAAGCCCTTCGTCAGTTGCGTCGCGGGGGGCCGGCCTGCCGCGTGCTGGTACTGTCCATGCACCATGAATCGGAAACCATACTCCACGCCCTGCAAGCCGGGGCTGATGGCTACCTTCTCAAGGATGCCACGGCCAACGAGCTAGAGCAGGCTTTGCAGGCACTGCGCCACGGTGAACGCTATCTCAGCCCGGGCGTCACCCACGCGGTCATCGATCAGGCCGTACTGGCCCAACGCATGGCACGTCCTGCCATCGAGGCACCAACGCTGACCGGCCGCCAGATGGAGATTCTGCGGTTGATCGTACGCGGCACTTCGACCCGGGGCATCGCCGAGGGCCTGGGCCTGAGCATCAAGACGGTAGAAACCCACCGCGCTCAGATCATGAAGCGCCTGCAGATCTTCGATGTTCCAGGCCTGGTCCTTTATGCGGTACGCGAACGTATCATCAGCCTGGACGACTGAGCAGTTGGCATCCCCGGGGCAAATGCAGTCGCACCGCGCCGGGCCGTGCACAAAAGCGCAGGTCGGTGCCTTGCAGCGGCTCGCCGTCCAGGTTGATATCCAGCCCCTGGGCGCCCTGGATTTCCACCCATGGCAAACGCGCGCGAACGAACAGCGTATCCAGGCCCAGCCCACCGGCCAACAAGTCCTTGAGCGTGGACACCACCTCGGTCGGGGCCGGCAGGATGCTCACGTCCAGCAGGCCATCGTCCACCGTTGCCTCGGGACACAACAGATGCCCACCACCGGCCTGCCGGCCATTGCCGATGCCCAAGGCCAGGAGGTCACCTTCCCAGGCGAAGCCCGGTCCCTTGAGCACACCGGAGGCAGCCCGCAATTCGCTGAAGCGGGTCAGGCCAGTGAACAGATAGGCCGCCCCGCCCAATACCTTCTTCAGGTCTTCGGACGTGTTGGCGGTTACCTGACTGCCGAAACCGCCGGTCGCCATGTTGAGGAACAGCTGGCCACCCACTTCTCCCAAGTCCACGGGCCGTGCCGGGGTATCCAGCAAGGCAAGCGCTTCGGCGGGTTCGAGCGGCACGCCGGCTGCCCTGGCGAAGTCGTTGGCCGTACCCAGTGGCAGCAATGCCAGGCTCGCCTCCCCGGCGGCCGGATGCAGCGCCAAGGCCTCGGCCACGTCACGGAGGGTGCCATCGCCGCCCCCCGCGATCAAGGTACGGTAGCCCGCGCAGAGACCCTCTTCTACCAGCCTGGCGGCATCTCCACCCTCCCAGGTCAGGCGTACCGCAATGTCCCAGCCGGATTTGCGTCGCGCCATTACCGCCGCGCGGACATCTTCGTTCAGCGCCTGCTTACCATGCAGGATCAACCACGCCTTGCCCATGTGCCTAGCTCCCCTAACCCAAGCGACTCAGGTTCATATGACCACGGCCAGGGCAAAATGGCGCCACGCTTCGTGGGAATCAGGACAAGAGTTCTGTCATGGGAATGAAGCGCACCTGATCGCCCGGCCTTACCGCGTGCCCTTCGGGCACTTCTACCAGCCCGTCGGCCCAGGCGGCGCTGCGCAGCACGCCTGAGCTCTGGTTGGGATACAGCACGGCCTGCCCGTCTTCGATGCGTGCCCTGAGAAATTCCCGCCGGCTGCCACTTGGCCAGGCGAACGCAGCGGCGGCCATGTGCCCGCGAGGGGTTACCCGGGACGCGCCCATTCGCCGCAGCAGATAAGGCCGCGCCAACAGAGCGAAGGTCACCAGGGTAGAGGCCGGGTTCCCAGGCAGACCGATCACCAGGGTGCCCTGGTAACGTCCCACGGTCAGTGGCTTGCCTGGCTTGATCGCCAGTTTCCACAGCGCCAGTTCGCCCCCCTCGCGCAGCGCTTGGCCGAGGCAGTCGGCGTCGCCCACGGACACCCCCCCGGTGGTCAGGATCAAATCCAGACCGTGCAGCGCGGCCAGCGCCTCGCGGGTCCTGGCCAGGTCATCGGTGACGATGCCGGCGTCCACGACCTCGCAGCCGGTACGCTCCAGCCAGCTGCAGAGTAATCGTCGATTGCTGTTGTAGATCTGCCCAGGCCCCAGTGGCTGGCCCGGCTCTACCAACTCGTCGCCGGTGGACAATACCGCCACGCGGGCCTTGCGGCGCACCGGCAGGCTGGCTATGCCCAGGGTCGCGGCCAGGCCCAGCTCGATGGGTCCCAGGCGCGTCCCGGCTTGCATTACCACTTCCCCGGCATGACACTCCTGCGCACGCGGTCGGACGTTCAGGCCCGGGCGTGGCGGCGCGCTAAAGCTCACGCGGCCCTCGGCATCCAAGTGCGCGTTCTCCTGCATCTGCACGCAGTCAGCGCCCTGGGGCAAGGGCGCGCCGGTAAAGATGCGAGCGCAGGTACCAGGCTCCAGGGCCGAAGGCGCATGCCCGGCGAAGATCCGCTGCGTGACCTCCAAGGGCTGCCCTTGCCAATCCGCGCTGGCCAGGGCGTAACCATCCATGGCGCTGTTCGGCCAGGGGGGAAGATCGGTGACGGCTTGCAGTGGCTCGGCCAGCACCCGCCCATCGAGTGCTTCCAGCAGCAGGGTCTCGACACCATCGAGGGGTTCGGCTTCAGCCAATGCCAGCAGGCGTTGCAGCGCTTCACCCAGCGGCATGAGCGTCATGCTGCCACCCTTATCCACGGCTTTCACAGGGCGCGGCCTTCTTCAGGTGCGGAACGAAGTTGCACGGTCGATGGCGGTTATCCAACTGCTGCGCAAGGATGCCGTCCCAGCCTGTGCGGCAGGCATTGGTCGAGCCGGGGAGGCAGCACACCAGTGTACCGTTGGCCAGCCCCGCCAAGGCCCTGGACTGCACGGTGGAGGTACCGATATCAGCCACGGATAGCTGCCGGAACAGCTCGCCGAAACCGTCGATATGCTTGTCCAGCAGGCAAGCCACGGCTTCGGGCGTGCTATCGCGCCCGGTGAAGCCGGTGCCGCCGGTGATCAGCACCACCTGGACTTCATCATCGGCGATCCATCCAGCGACCTGGGCACGGATCTTATAGAGGTCGTCCTTGAGCAACACGCGCGTGGCCAGGCGATGGCCGGCCGCGGTAAGCCGATCCACGAACAGTTGGCCGGAAGTATCGGTTTCCCGGGTACGGGTATCGCTGACAGTAAGCACGGCGATGTTGAGCGGGACGAAGGGGGCATCGGCCTTGGATGACATGGCGCGTTCCAGTTGTTGAATGAAAACCGGAATGTTATATCACAGGGCCTATTCCCTGCCGTAGAGCCGCCATGACCGCTTTGTCCGTTTTGCCGTCCACCTCGGTGCTTATCCTCGCCGGAGGCAGGGGCGCGCGGGTGAATGGACAAGACAAGGGCCTGCTGCCCTGGCGCGGCCGTCCCATGGTAGCGCATCTGCATCAGCAGGTACGCGCGCTGACGGACGATCTGATCATTTCCTGCAACCGCAACGCCGAAATCTACACTCGGTGGGCCGACCGCCTGGCCACGGATGAACAGCCCGGCTTCCCTGGCCCCATGGCTGGCCTGTGCGCCGGGTTGGCCCTGGCACGACATAGCCGGATACTGGTGCTGCCCTGCGACGTCCCGGGCATGGACCAGGCACTCGTGTTGCAGATGCTGGCCCAACAGGCGCAGGTGCCCGGGGTACCGCTGGCACTACGTCAGGGCGGCCATTGGGAGCCCTTGCTGTGCGTGCTACCCTGCTCTGCCCGGGAGGCATTCGAAATGGCCTGGAGACAAGGTGAGCGCAGCCCGCGACGGGTGCTTCAAGCGCTTGGAACCCTCGCTCTGGATTGCCCTGCCGGCGATGCCCGCCTGGGTAACCTCAACACCCTCGAACTGATTCAGAACCAGCCCGCCCCCGAATCCGGAACTGACGTACCGGTTTGAGGAACTTGCGCAACGGTCCCGCGTCTGAGGGGTGAACCAGCCTTTTTTCGGAGACTTGCAATGTCCAGAAGGATCTTCCCCGCCCTTATGCTCGCTGCCGGCCTGGCCGCGCTGGCGGGATGCTCCACTCCCACGGTGATCACACTCAACGATGGCCGTGAGATCCAGGCCGTGGATACGCCCAAGTTCGACGAAGACACCGGCTTCTATGAAATCGAACAGCTGGATGGCAAGCAGACGCGTATCAACAAGGACCAGGTTCGCACTGTCAAGGAGCTGTGACCAGGCTGCGGGATAAGCGTAACTTGTACGGTTTCAAGGGGTTGCAGAGGCTGCTGAGCAGCGATATGCTTTCCCCATCGGAGTGTAGCGCAGCCAGGTAGCGCGTCTCGTTCGGGACGAGAAGGCCGCAGGTTCGAATCCTGTCTCTCCGACCAAATCACAGTTTCGAGCTGGTTCGAGCTGCCTCCACCAGCCTACGAAACGCTCTGAAAGCCCGCCCCGTGCGGGCTTTTCTGTTTCTGGCCGTATCTCCTTCTTTCTTGTGTCCGCCTCGAGCCTGCCGACCACTGCCCCTTACCCTTGCAGGCGCAAGGACTCTGATAATAGTGGTCTACCCTATGGCGTGATCCGCGCCGCGGGCCGCAGCCAGAAGGGTCACCTCAGGTGCTGCCGCATCGGCGAATACGAAACTGCCCGCGTCAATGGCATTGGTCAGGTTACCACTGAGCCCGATTTCGAAGCGGTGCCCGTTGGCGTTCAGGTCCAGATCCTTCAGGTAGGTGCGGTCGGTATCAGCGCTGTAGGCCGAGTACTGCAGGTCAAAGCCATCCCCATCATTATTGGCCGCTTCGTTGTCGTAGAAGCTGGCAGAGCCCTTGTCATCGAAGCGGGTGGCGAACCCGTCTCCGAGGTTGTCGACCGCGAGACTGTCCTGGACGGTCAAGCCGGCGGTTTGTGCCAAAGCGTGCACGCCATCGCCGCTCAGGTTGGTGAAGGTCACTTGGCTGACGGTGATGTCCTTGGCATGGGCTGCCGAACCTTCGTCGGCCCCGGTTACGAAACCGTTCACGGTCCCATCTGTATTGGCTTGGTTACCGTCGAGCGTGAGCCGGTTGAGGGCGGCCCCGTCGGTATTGTGAACACTAGAGGTGCGCACCATCCCGTCGATATCACCACTACTGCCGTCCTTGAGTTTCAAGGTGGTGAGGTTCTGGCCTGCGCCGGCAAGGGTGACGTTGCTCTTGAGAGTGAGGCAGCCGCCGTCAGCACTGGCGCCACTGATGATAAAGATACCTTGGAGCAGGTAAACCTCGCCGCCTCCAGCCTTGAATGCTGCGTTGATCGCTAGTTGGATCGCATGAGTGTCGTCATTGATGCCGTCGCCCTTGGCGCCGAAGTCAAGCACATTGAAGATTGTCGCCATGGTAGACCGTTCCTTTGAACGCCGGGAGTCGAAGGGCAACCGCTCGACGGCAAGCTGAACGGAGTGGGCAAACCAGGGCAAGCAGAGTCGCTATCAGTCACAAAGTTCAGGTTGCTCCAGCATTGAACCGCAAGGGACGCCGACCGGTACCATGACAGCATGCCGACGTGATCCTGAGTGTTCCTGCCAGCGATGCCTGCAGCTTGCCAATGACCACAGCTACCGGTGTCTACCCGCGCTAAGCCAGCAGCGCCTGCACCCGGCTCAAAAGGCTGTCTATCACGAACGGCTTGCTCAGCACCTGCATGCCCGGCCCGAGGTAATGATGCCCAAAGGCTGCGTTTTCGGCATAGCCGGTAATGAACAGCACCTTCAGCTCTGGGCGCAGTTCCAGCCCTGCCTCGGCCATCTGGCGACCGTTCATGCCACCCGGCAGGCCGACATCGGTAATCAGCAAATGCACCGCTGCGTCGGATCGCAACACGTTCAGGCCGGCGACGCTATCGGCTGCTTCTATCAGGTTGTAGCCGAGGTCTCCCAGGGCATCCTTGAGCAGCATGCGCACAGTGGCATCGTCTTCCACGATCAGCAGGGTTTCTCCACCGGCCGGCACCGGCGTCGCCGACTCTTGGGACACGCCCGCTTCCTGGTGGGCGCTGCCGCGATAACGAGGCAGATGAATGCAGATGGTGGTGCCCTCTCCCAGCTTGGAATCGATCCGCACCTGCCCGCCAGACTGCTTGGCGAAGCCGTAGATCATCGACAGGCCCAGGCCGGTACCCTGGCCAATGGGCTTGGTCGTGAAGAAGAGGTCGAAGGCATTGGCGACCACGTCGGGGGTCATGCCTGTGCCCGTATCGGTGACGCAAAGGGAAAGATAGTCCCCAGGCTGCAGGTCCTGCCCCGAGGCCGTCGCCTGATCAAAAGTATGGTTGCCGGTGGCAATGGTGATGCGGCCACCATCGGGCATGGCGTCGCGCGCATTGATACACAGGTTCAGCAGGCCGTTTTCCAGCTGGCTCGGGTCCACCATGGCAGGCCACAGGCTGCTTTCGCCTTGCATCTCTACACGAATGCTGGGCCCCACGGTACGCTGGATGAGCTCCACCATGCCATCGATCAGCCCGTTCACATCGGTTGGTCGCGGATCGAGGGTCTGCCGCCGCGAGAAGGCCAGCAAGCGATGCGTCAGGGCAGCCGCGCGCCTGGCAGCGCCCTGGGCGGCCGCCATGTACTTGCCCAGGTCGTTGAGCCGCCCTTGTGAAATACGCGTGCTCATGAGTTCCAGGGCGCCCGAGATCCCCGCCAGCAGGTTGTTGAAATCATGGGCCAGGCCTCCGGTGAGCTGCCCCACGGCTTCCATTTTCTGCGACTGCCGCAGCTTTTCCTCGGCCTGCATCAGTGCCGTGGTGCGCTGCTCCACGCGCAGTTCCAGTGTCTCGTTCAAGGCCCGTAAGGCGGCGGTCGCGCGGTCCCGCTCCGCTTCGACCGAGCGGCGCTCCTCCAGGTCGATAAGCACACCTGGCAGACTCATCGCAGTGCCGTCGTCAGCGCGGTTGACCCGACCGTTCGCTTCGATCCAGGCGTATGCCCCGCCCGGCCGACTGACCCGGTACTGATGGCTGAACGTGGCCCCACCCTGGATCACACCGGCGAGGGCGGCTTCCAGCCCGGCCCGGTCGTCAGGATGCACCCGGCGCAGGAGCTGCTCCTGGCGCAGCCCGCCCTGGCCAAGGACAGGATCAAGGCCGAACACTTCAGCGAAGGCATCGTCCACCGTCACCTCGTCGGTGAGCAAGTCCCAGTGCCAGGTGCCCACGATCGCGCCGGCCGCCAGGGCGAGCTGCACGCGTTCAATGTTCTGGCGCGCCAGGGCTTCGCTGATACGTAACCGCTCCTGGGCGGTTCGACGCTCCGTCACATCGTTGAACAGGATGGCGATCTGTCGCTGCTGAGGGCTGCCCACCTTCACCGCACGCACGTCGAACCATCGGCTGAAGGCGGCCGCATAGCTTTCGAAATTAGCAGGTTCGCCCGTCTTGGCCACTCGGCCATAGGTCTGGAACCAGAACTGCTCCAGGTCCGGGGCGAACTCGGTCACCCACTTGCCCTTGAGGTCTACTCCCGACTGGCGCTCAAAGGCCGGGTTGACCTCAAGGAAACGATAATCGACAGGCTCATCCCGCTCGTCGAACTTCACTTCGACGATAGCGAAGGCTGCCTCGATCGTACCCAGGATGGTTCTGAACCGCTCTTCGCTTTCCCGTAGCGCTTCCCGGGCCGCATGCATCTGGCTGACATCGAGCATGGCGCCGATCATGCGCAGCGCCTTGCCGTCGGCGTCTCTGATCACGTGGCCGCGGTCCAGCACCTGTGCGTGCGTGCCATCGGCCCGGAGGAAGCGGTATTCGTCCGCCCAGGCCGTATCTCTA
Organism: Pseudomonas massiliensis; assembly: GCF_000826105.1. Lineage (GTDB taxonomy): Bacteria > Pseudomonadota > Gammaproteobacteria > Pseudomonadales > Pseudomonadaceae > Aquipseudomonas > Aquipseudomonas massiliensis. The sequence continues at coordinate 222,400 of NZ_CCYK01000006.1, forward strand.
CTGTCAATCACGGCATGGATGGACGCATCGATGCGGGAACGATCATCCGGGTGAATGTGTGCCAGCCACCAGTGACCGGTGGGCTGTACGTCCTCGGGCGCGTAGCCATAGGCCTCTCGCAGGGCATCGTTCCACAGCACATGCTGGGTGAGCAGGTCCCAGTCCCATACTGCGTCGGTGGTAGCCTTGGCGGCCAGGCGGTAGCGCTCCTGGGTGTCCTTGAGCGCCTCACCCTGTAGGTGTTCCTCGGTACGATCACGCAGGATCTTCAAATACCCCAGGTGCTCGCCTTCGTCACCGAACAGTGGGGACATCTGCCCTGACGCCCAGAAACGCTGGCCGCTCTTGCGCACATGCCAGCGCTCATCCGCGGCCTTGCCATCGCGCAGCGCTTCGCGCATTTCCTCGGCCACTCGGCCATTGGCCCGATCTTCCGGGGTAAAGAACAGCTCCGCGGGCTGCCCTATCATCTGTGTGGCTGCCCAGCCCAGCATACGTTCAGCACCCAGGTTCCAGTCGGTGACCATGCCCGCCCTGTCCGTAATGATCATTGCGAAGTCCAGCGCACTCCTGAACATCGCCCGCTGCCACACAGCTTCGCTACCGGCATTCCCAGCCGCATTGCCGTACCGACGCCAGCGCAGCACTTCGGCTTCCAAGGCTTCCCTCGACAGGTGAGACAGGTCATCAACGTCAAACATGTATTCCTCTTGGCCAACGCCGTACCGTCAACACAGGGTTAGGACCCATACCCGTCGCGCTTTTATGCGCGCGAGTACTGGTGAAAATGCCCGATCACGACCAGCGGTACAGTCGTGCCAATCTCTGGTTACAAGGCTTGGAGCCGCAGCTCGCTTTCGAAGTGCCGTAGACGACCGCTAAGGGGATCATGGAACCGCAGTTCCCGGGCGAGCAGTTGCAGGGGCCTTGCAAGGTCATCCGGCTGGTCGGCTGGTGTTACCCGAGGGTAGAAAGGGTCATTGCAGATGGGCGCGCCCAGGCTCGCCATATGCACACGCAGCTGGTGAGTACGTCCCGTAACAGGAAACAGCCGGTAGTGCCAGGTGTGAGCCGAGCGTGCGATGACCCCTATACGGGTTTCACTATTAGGTACGCCTTCGACCTCCTGCTGGCGGAAAAAAGGCTCGCCCCGCACGATCCGGCTTGTATGCACCAAGGGAAAGGCCATGCCCTCGAGCGCTGGCGCCAGTGCCTCGTAGGTCTTGTCGATCCGGCGTGTCGGGAAGAGCTGCTGATAGGCACCCCGAGTGGCGGGATTGGTGGAGAACAGGACCAACCCGGCGGTGTGACGGTCAATGCGATGCAAGGGCACCAGGTCCGCGTTGCCGGTGCTGCGGATAAGCCGGCGCAGCAGGGTTTGCTCAACGAAGGCACCCGCTGGGGTTACGGGCAGGAAATGTGGCTTGTCAGCGACCAGAAGGTGGTCGTCCTGGAACAGCACCTGCTCGGTCACCGGAATAAGAGGTTCGTCCTGCACCTCCCGATAATAGTGGACACGCAAGCCAGGCCGGTAAGGGGTGAATATCGAAAGAGGCTGACCAGCCGCGTCCAGCACCCGCTGCCGGCCGAAGCGGCTTTCCCACTCGACTCGGCCCACGCCTGGAAAGCGCTCGACGAGGCAATCCAGTACGGTGGCCCAATGCCCCGCCGGGAGGCAGACGGTGCTGGCCTGGGTGACGGCAGGGTCGAAGGTCGACGAAGACATTGGCGGGCTCCAGCTTGGGGGGCCGCATTATCTTCGCTATGGCTCGCGGATCAAAGCACCACGCTCTGCGTGTGGTCAGCGGCGACGGCCTTCGCCTCAGCCTGGAGCCAGCGCAGCACATCCACGGCCTCCCAGCGAGCCGGGTCGAACAATGCATAGGCCTGGCCCTGGAAACCCACCACATCCAGGCGCTGGTGGTAACCGGCGCGCTGGAACAGGGCTTCGATCTCGGCAAAACAGGTATTGAAATGCAGGCGACCAAAGGGCGTCTTGCCTTCCACGACCAGGCCATCGAGGCGCAAGTCCCGCACGGCCTCGAACACGGTTTCCGGCGCCATCTGGTTGATGGTGCTCTTGAGCTGTTGAATATTGATCACGTCGCTATCCTTGTGTGCTGGCGCAAGCCTGGGCCCACTGTATTTTTATACAGCATATAAACACCTGGCCTCGAAGGCAACGAACGCTCGTCCGGCCGGCTAGCGCAAATCCTTTCGCGTCGCATTGTGCAACAGCCCCGAACCCAGGGTAGCGAACAGGTTATTTCAGGAAATGAACGATTTGCTCCTGGCTGAACGGCCAGGCCAGGGTAGCGCCTGTATCGACACGACGCAGCAGGGGCGCGCGCGCCTCGTAGCTGGCCGGAACGCCGCCCGCTTCCCGCAGGTCGATCAACTCCACCCAAAGGCCGTGCTCCACCATGGGCAGCAGCGCCGCCTCGGCCAGGGCGCAGCGGGGACAATTGAGGATCACGAATAGCTGGCATTCGGGGCACATGGTCCGGCTCACCTTCGGCATGGCGCCTGAACTCAGGGCGCCAGGCGTGACAGAGTTGAAAGTCTAGACCCGCCCCGGCACACCAGCCACGTTACTCCGGATTGACCGCGCCGATGCGGTGCAATGCCAGGTCGGCCCCTTCGAACTCCTGCTCAGGGGTCAGACGGATGCCCACCACCCGGCGCAGCCCGCCGTAGACCACAGCGCCCCCGAACAGGGCCACGCCGATGCCCAAGGCCGTTCCCAGCGCCTGACTGGCAAGCGAGACGCCGCCCAGCCCGCCCAGCCAGGTTTGCCCGAACAACCCACAGGCCAACCCGCCCCAGGCGCCGCACACACCGTGCAAAGGCCAGACCCCGAGCACGTCGTCGATCTTCCATTTGCCTTGAGCTGCGATGAAGCAACCTACGAACAGCGCTCCAGCCACCGCGCCCGTGATCAAGGCCCCCAGCGGATGCATCAGGTCTGAGCCTGCGCAGACGGCCACCAGCCCGGCCAGCGGGCCGTTATGTAGAAAGCCGGGGTCATTGCGTCCGATCAGGAGCGCGGCGATGGTGCCGCCGACCATGGCCATCAGGGAGTTGACCGCCACCAGCCCACTGGCGCCTTGCAAGGTCTGAGCGCTCATGACGTTGAAACCGAACCAGCCGACGATCAGGATCCACGAGCCCAGGGCCAAGAAAGGAATGTTGGACGGAGCCATGGCCACGACCCGCCCGTCCCGGTATCGACCACGACGAGCGCCGAGCAGCAGTACCGCGACCAGGGCGATCCAGCCACCCATGGCGTGCACCACCACGGATCCGGCGAAATCATGGAAGGGTGCGCCGAACCGGCTGTGCAACCAGGCCTGCAGGCCCAGGTTGCCGTTCCATGCCAGGCCTTCGAAGAAAGGGTAGATGAAGGCCACGATCATTAGCGTGGCGCACAACTGCGGTACGAAGCGGGCGCGTTCGGCGATGCCTCCGGAAATGATGGCTGGAATGGCGGCGGCGAAGGTGAGCAGGAAGAAGAACTTGACCAGGCCATAGCCGTGATCGGCTGCCAATTGCGAGGCGGGCGCCAGGAAAGTCACCCCGTAGGCCAGCCAGTAGCCTACGAAAAAGTAGGCCAGGGTCGACACCGCGAAATCGCTGAGAATCTTCGATAGCGCGTTAACCTGGTTTTTCTGCCTGACTGTGCCAACCTCCAGGAAAGCGAAACCGGCGTGCATGGCTAGCACCATGACGGCGCCACAGAGCAGGAACAGCGTATTGGAGCCGTGGACGAGGGTATCCACGGCGGTTTGCAGATTATCCATAGCGAGAGGCAGGCCCTGAAAAACTAAGCAAGACAACATGCGGACACTCCCAACTGCCCCCTCCTGGTTCATCGACGCAACGGACGCACCAGCGCGATGCACGAAGCCGAACCCGAGTCGCCTGGTGTGAGGCGCCGCCTTGATTTGTCAGCGCTGCGGGGCTCCCATCCTGAGCCCGACCGCACGCTAACGGCGCAGCCGACTAACAGTGCGCACCAATGGGCAGCAAAAAATGTACCACTACGGCGCTGAACCTTGGCGACGAAACGGCACTCGAACGTCAAGGCCATATAAGGAGGACGCCATGACTCGCGATACCCTGAACACCGCGCAAGACGTGTTGACCACTGACTTCCAGACACTGATCCGGGACACCGAGAAGCTGCTGGAGCACACCGCCGGCCTGGCTGGCGAACAGGCCGAGGAACTTCGTCGGCAAATCAAGGACAGCCTGGCCAAGGCGCGAGTGTCGCTGAAGGAAACCGAACTGCAGCTGCGCGAACAGGGCGCCGCGGCCCTGGTAGCCGCCGAAGACTACGTTCAAGCCAACCCATTGCCCGCCATCGGTATCGCAGCCGGGGTAGGCTTCCTGGTAGGCCTGCTGGCTACAAGGCGCTGATCATGAACCGGGACAGCGAATCCTCACTGCCACCGCCAACCGGGGAACCTACCGGCTCTCATGGACGGCGGCTCGGTGGCGCCTTGCTTGGGTGGCTGCACAGCCATATCGAGCTGCTGGGCATCGAATTGCAGGAACAGAAGGCACGTACCCTGAGCCTGCTGTTGTTCGCGGGCCTGGCACTGGTGTTCGCCCTGCTCGCCCTGGTGGCACTGTCCGGCCTGATCCTGATCCTGCTGTGGGACAACTATCGCATTCCAGGCATGATCGGGCTCTGCGCCTTCTATGTACTGGCCGGTGCCTTCTGCGCCTTGCGCTTGAAAGCCGCGATCTTCGACGAGTCCTCCCCGTTCCATGCGACCCTCGAAGAACTGGCCAATGACCGGGAGCGTTTGCTGCCATGACCCGACACACTGTGCCCAACGGCGCGACCCGCCGGGAAATGCGCAAGGCGTTGATTCGCCTGCGCATGGAGATGCATCGCCAGGAGATCCGCCAGGAAGCCCGCCAGTTCGTCAACCCGCTCTCGCGCTTTCGCAACATGGGGCAAGGGTTGAACAAAAGCCTGAAGGTCAGGCATGCCCCGCTCTGGGGCGTGGGTCTGGTAAGCTTGCTGGGCTTCCTCTCCGGCAAGGGTGCCCGCAAGGGTGGCCTGACCGCTGCGACACGTCTTACCAAACTGGTGGTCAGCCTGGTACCGCTGGTCAAGCTCCTGCAAGGCGCGTCCCGACGCTGAGACGCGGCTGGCGACAGAGCCAGGCCGGCCGGCTGGCCCTGCCGCCAGTCGGCAGCCTTCTTCGTGGCGGCCAATGGCGGAGTGGCATCTGGCTCGATCATGGAGACGCGCTTTGGATTGGGAAACTCTGCTTAACCGCGAACGCCTGGGCAAGCCGCTGCAAAGCTCCGAAGAGCTTGGCCGCACGCCCTTTCACAAGGATCATGACCGGATCATTTTTTCCGGCGCGTTTCGCCGACTCGGTCGCAAGACCCAGGTCCACCCCGTCAGCAGCAACGATCACATCCATACCCGCCTTACCCATTCCCTGGAAGTCAGCTGCGTGGGTCGCTCCCTTGGGATGAGGGTAGGTGAAACCCTGCGCGCGGAACTGCCCGATTGGTGCGACGCCGCGGACCTGGGCATGGTGGTGCAGTCGGCCTGCCTGGCCCATGACATCGGCAACCCACCCTTCGGGCATTCCGGAGAGGACGCCATCCGCTATTGGTTCCAGCAGGCCGCGGGCCGGGGCTGGCTCGACAGCATGAGCGATGCCGAGCGGCTGGACTTCCTCAATTTCGAGGGCAACGCCCAGGGCCTGCGGGTACTGACGCAACTGGAATATCATCAGTTCGAAGGCGGCATGCGCCTGACCTACGCCACCCTGGGTACCTACCTCAAGTACCCCTGGACGGCCCGACATGCCGACTCCCTGGGTTACAAGAAACACAAGTTCGGCTGCTACCAGAGCGAGCTGCCACTGCTGGAACAGATTGCCCAGCGCCTAGGCCTGCCGTTGCTGGAAACCCAGCGCTGGGCACGTCATCCCCTGGTCTACCTCATGGAGGCGGCGGACGACATCTGCTATGCCCTGATCGATCTGGAAGACGGCCTGGAGATGGAGCTGCTGGACTACGCCGAGGTCGAGGGCTTGCTGCTGGACCTGGTCGGGGACGACCTGCCCGAAACCTACCGCCTGCTTGGGCCGGGCGCATCCAGGCGGCGCAAGCTGGCCATCTTGCGTGGTAAGGCCATCGAACACCTCACCAATGCCGCGGCGAGGGCTTTCGTCGAACAACAGCCCGCGCTGCTGGCGGGGGCCTTGGCCGATGACCTTGTGGAGCACATGGCCGGCCCGGCCAAGCGCTGCGTGCAAGGTGCCAAGGATATCGCCCGGGAAAAGATCTTTCATGACAAGCGCAAGACCCTGCATGAAATAGGCGCCTACACCACGCTGGAAGTCTTGCTCAACGCCTTCTGTGGCGCTGCCCTGGAGCAGCACGGCGGGCGGCGGCTGTCCTTCAAGAACCGGCGCATCCTGGACCTGATGGGCAGTAACGCGCCTGACCCGTCGTGGCCCTTGCACACGGCCTTCATGCGCATGATCGACTTCATCGCCGGCATGACCGACAGCTACGCCACCGAAATGGCCAGCGAAATGACTGGACGCGCCATTCCGCTCTGAGCGATCCGGGTAAAGCTCTGATATTGGCGCGGTTGGCCATCGCGCCCGCCCTCACGCCCCTCAACTGAGCTAAGGTCGCGCTCCGATCGCAGTAAGGAAACAGGCATGGGCTCGGTTTTTATCATTGAAGATCATCCAGTGATTCGTCTGGCGATACGAATGTTGCTGGAGAACGAGGGATACGAGGTCATTGGCGAAACCGACAATGGCGTGGACGGGATGCGCCTGTTGCGCGAGTACGATCCGCACCTGGTGGTGCTCGATATCAGCCTGCCTCGTCTCGATGGCCTGGAGATCCTGGCCCGGCTGCACGCCATGGGCATGCCCTATCGGGTCCTGGTGTTCACCGCTCAATCCGCCCAGTTGTTCGCGATGCGCTGCATGCAGCTAGGCGCCGCGGGCTATGTGTGCAAGCGCGAGGAGCTCACCGAGCTGATCAGCGCGGTACGCGCCGTATTCGCCGGCTATAACTATTTCCCCAGCCAGGCCCTGGCCAACCCTGAGGATCCTGAACGCAGCGCGGAGCTGCGCCGCTTCGGGCAGGTCAATGACCGCGAGCTGATGGTCCTGCAGCAATTCGCCCAAGGGCGCACCAACCGGGAAATCGCCGAAGGCATGTTCCTTAGCAACAAAACGGTCAGCACCTACAAGAAACGCTTGATGCAGAAGCTCCAAGCGCGGTCACTGGTCGAACTCCTGGAAATCGCCAAGCGCAATGCCCTGGTCTGATGACGGCTCGGGTTTCGCCGAACAAGCTCTGCAGCCGAGCAAGCGCTGTCATGGTTAAGCTGCTAGACTGCGGCCCGCAATCACCAAGAGGATTTTTTCATGGCTACCAACCGCTCCCGCCGTCTGCGCAAGAAACTCTGTGTGGACGAATTCCAGGAACTGGGCTTCGAGCTCAACCTGGAATTCAAGGAAGACCTGTCGGAGGAAGCCATAGACGCGTTCCTCGACGCGTTTCTTACCCAGGCCATGGATGCCAATGGCCTGGACTACGTAGGCGGCGATGACTTCGGCCTGGTTTGCTCGGCCAAGCGGGGCTCCGTCAGCGAAGAGCAGCGTGCCACCGTCGAAGCCTGGCTCAAGGGGCGCAGTGAATTGACCAAGGTCGAAGTCAGCCCACTGGTCGACGCCTGGTATCCCGAGAAGCCAATCAACAGCCCTAGCTGAAGCGGTCTCGGCCAGGCCGTCGCCTGGCTCGCTCGCTGGAAAGGCCACCCCTGAGGTGGCTTTTTCTTGCCTGGCATCTGCCGCGCGGACAATACCGCAGCGGCCGCGCCTGGCGCTGAACAGGCATGTGGCCAATCAGGCAAATGTCCTCCTTCCTGAAGCTGACGCCCACAGCGCAGGTGGGCTTGTGCATAATGGCCGCTTTCAGGGGGAGCCTTCATCTCTTCTCGCTCCCGTGTCTTCGCGCGCCAAAGAGCTTCGTCTCCATGATCAAACCACTACGTTCGCTGTTTATCACTGGCCTGCTAATGGCCGCCGCTACCTCCCTTCATGCCGCGCCAGGCGACCTTACTCCCAAGGTGACCCAGGCGCTCAAGGCCAGCAAGCTTACCGACAACGCGCTTTCCCTCGCCCTGATACCCCTCAACGGCCAGGGTTCCAGCACCTTGTTCAATGCGGATGTGTCGGTCAATCCTGCCTCCACCATGAAGCTGGTCACCACCTTCGCCGCCCTGGAACTGCTCGGCCCCACCTTCCAGTGGAAAACCGAGTTCTATACGGACGGCACCTTGAGCGGCGGCGTACTGCATGGAAACCTCTATGTAAAAGGCGGAGGCGACCCCAAGCTGAACATGGAAAAGCTCTGGCTGCTGATGCGGGACCTGCGCGCCAACGGCGTACAACAGGTTACTGGCGACCTGATCCTGGACCGCAGTTTCTTCAAACAACCGCAGTTGCCGGCATTCAATGACGACGGCAATGACGAGAACGCGCCTTTCCTGGTGCGCCCGGACGCCTTGATGATCAACCTCAAGGCGCTGCGTTTCGTCGCGCGCAACGATGGTGGCAAGGTCACGGTCGCCGCGGAACCGCCGATCCGCACCATCCGGTTGGACAATCAGGTAAAGGCGGCTTCGGGTAGCAAATGCGTAGGCGACGTGCGTTATAACGCGGTGCCCCAGCCAGACGGCATCAATGTCATTGTCAGCGGTCAACTCGCAGACGGATGCAACTCCCAGACATACCTTTCACTGCTTGACCACTTCGCTTACTCGGCCGGGGCAATCCGGGCGATCTGGGGCGAATTGGGCGGCACCATCAATGGTGTGGACCGTGACGGCAGTGTGCCTCGCAATGCGCGCCTGCTGGCCCGGGCGTTTTCGCCTGACTTGGTCGAGGTCATCCGCGACATCAACAAATACAGCAACAACACCATGGCCCAGCAGTTGTTCCTGACCATAGGCGCCTTGAACCGTACCGCTGCGGATGAAGACGACGCCAAGGCGGCCCAGCGGGTGATCCGGCAATGGCTGGCGAAGAAAGGCATGGTAGCGCCCCATCTGGTGATGGAAAACGGCAGCGGCCTGTCCCGGGCCGAACGGGTAAGCGCCCGGGAAATGGCGGCTCTGCTGCAAGCCGCCTGGCGCAGCCCCTACGCTGCGGAATTCATGAGCTCCATGCCCCTGGTGGGCATGGACGGCACCATGCGCAAGCGCCTGAAGCGCACCGCCATGACCGGCGAAGGGCACATCAAGACCGGGACCCTGAACACCGTCAGGGCGATCGCCGGGTTCAGCCGGGATGTGAACGGCAATACCTGGGCCGTGGTCGCCATCCTGAACGATCCCAAGCCCTGGGGCGCCCGCTCGGTGCTGGACCAGGTGCTGCTGGACCTCTACAACCAGCCCCGCATCGCCAACACCGCCGCCCTGCCCTGACCCGGGCAGCTGTGCTGGCCTCGACGCCCTTTAGCGGGCCTGAATGCGCCAGGCCTGGTGGATCTTCTCATTACGCGCGAAGTCCGGGTCCAGGGTCTGGCGAGTGATGTCCTCGACGGCATAGCGGGCCGCGACAGTTTCATCTAGGCGGAAGCGACGGAAGTTGTTGGAGAAGTACAGGGTCCCGCCCTCGGCCAGGCGGGCCATGGCCAGGTCCAGCAAGCGTACGTGGTCGCGCTGGACGTCGAACACCCCTTCCATGCGTTTTGAGTTGGAGAAGGTCGGCGGGTCTATGAAGATGAGTTCGTATTCGCCCCGGTCCTGCTCCAGCCAGGCCATGACATCGCTGTGCATCAGCTGGTGCCGCTCGGAGAAACCGTTGAGCGCCAGGTTGCGCCGGGCCCAGTCCAGGTAGGTGCGCGAAAGGTCCACGCTGGTGGTCGCGCGGGCCCCACCCTTGGCGGCATGTACCGTGGCAGTGGCGGTGTAGCAGAACAGGTTGAGGAACCGCTTGCCCTCTGCCTCACGCTGCAAGCGGGCGCGCATGGGGCGATGATCGAGGAACAGCCCGGTGTCCAGGTAATCGGTAAGGTTGACCAGGAGGCGCACCCCGGCCTCGTTGACCTCCATGAAGCCGCCCTCGGCCCCCTGCCGCTCATACTGCCGCGTACCGGTCTGGCGCTCGCGGCGCTTGAGCACCACCTTGCGCGGGTCTGCCTGCAGCGCAACCGGAATAGCCGCCAGGGCGTCGAACAGCCGAGCCTGGGCCTTCTGCGGATCCACCGACTTGGGCGCGGCGTACTCCTGCACGTGAACCCAGTCCTGGTACAGGTCAACGGCGAAAGCATATTCCGGCATGTCCGCGTCATAGACCCGGTAGCAGGATACACCGTCACGACGAGCCCATTTACCCAGCTGGCGCAGATTCTTCTGTAGCCGATTGGCGAACATCTGCCCGCCTTCGCTCAACCGGGCCGCCTCGGCCAGGGCCTGCGGCGCGGCAGGTAGCTCAGGGGTGGCCTGGGAAACGGTAGCAGCCGTCGTCGGACGACGCTCGCCCACTACGAATTGCTGTGGTTGCACATCCAGCAGTAACAGCTTGCACGGTAAGGCGCCGTTCCAGAATGCATACTGTTTGTGACTGCGGATGCCCATGCGCTTGCCCAGGTCCGGCGCGGCGGTAAAGATCGCCGCCTGCCAATTCAGGCAGGCCTGGCGCAAGCGCTCCCCCAGGTTCTGGTAGAGATAGACCAGGCTGGCCTCGTCGCCCAGCCGTTCGCCATAGGGCGGGTTGCACACCACCAGCCCCTTCTGGTTCTGGTCCGGGCGTGGCTCGAAGGTAGCCAGTTCACCCTGATAGATCTTCACCCAGTCGCTCAGGCCCGCCCGCTCGATGTTATTGCGCGCCGGCTGGATAAGCCGAGGATCGGCCTCGTAGCCGCGAATCCAGGCCGGCTTGCGCGCCAACCCAACGCGGGCACGCTCGCTGGCCTCATCATGCAGCTTGCGCCACAGGGCCGGCACATGACCCAGCCAGGCGCTGAAACCCCAGCGCTCCCGACGCAGATTGGGAGCCAGGTCCGCCGCCATCATGGCCGCTTCCACCAGGAAGGTACCGACTCCGCACATGGGGTCCGCCAGGGCACCGCCCTCGGCGGCGATCCGCGGCCAGCCGGCACGCAGCAGGATCGCCGCCGCCAGGTTCTCCTTCAAAGGCGCGGCGCCTTGCTGCAGGCGGTAGCCACGCTGGTGCAGGCTGTGCCCGGACAGGTCCAGCGAAAGAATGGCCTCGCCTCGCTCCAGGCGCAGATGGATGCGTAGGTCCGGGTTAAGCTTATCGATGCCGGGACGCTGCCCATCAGGCGTGCGCAGGCTATCGACGATGGCATCCTTGACCTTGAGGGCGCCGAAGTGGGTATTGTCGATGCCCGAACCATGACCACTGAACTCCACCGCCAGGGTGCCGGTGGGCTCGAGATGTTCCGCCCAATCCAGATCACGCACGCCTAGATACAGGTCATCGGCATTGGCCATGGTAAACCGCTTGAGCACCAGCAACACCCGGTTGGCCAAGCGAGACCACAAGCACAAGCGGTAAGCCGTCTCAAGGGTGGCCTGGCCGCGGACCGCGGCGGTTTGCTCACGGACCTCCAACAGGCCCAGCCCGCGCGCTTCCTCGGCCAGCAGGCCTTCCAGGCCCTTGGGGCAGGTCAGGTACAGATCGAACACATCAGACATCATTCACGCCTTTGCATGTACCCGGGGAACGCATCCACCGGGTCGGTTGATCGAGCGCTGTTTCCGCCAGCGCCACTGATTGGCACCACCTGTGCCGGCCACTGGAGTGCCCCTTGCGTAAAAAGGTTAAGACACCCGGGCAGCGTTGAAGAGCGGTTGGCATGCCGCTGACACGACCTCTCGTCGCGCGTCGATGACAATGCGATACCGATATTTCCGAAGCGGCCCATGCCCCGTTGAAATCTGCTGAATCCCGTTATTTCAGGGGCTTGAGCCTGTTTTTTCCATACGCCGGTAGTAAAGGCTTATGGCTCGAAGCACTAAACATGAACATCTTATTACAAATCGTTCATTCCATCGGACGCGCAGGTTGTTTAGAACTAACCCCGTGAAGCGTATCGCAACGGTACGGTTCCTGGCCCGCCACGCCGGCAGCGGGTCTTATCACCGGCAGCTTTCTGCCCGGCCCAGCAGTGGCCGACGGGACATCAGTCAACAAACGAGGGCTACACCCTATGAGAAGACTCAAGCGTGATCCGTTGGAACGAGCATTTCTTCGCGGCTATCAAAACGGCCTCAGCGGCAAATCCCGGGAGCTTTGCCCCTTCACTCTGCCCTCGGTGCGCCAAGCCTGGATCAATGGCTGGCGAGAGGGGCGCGGCGACAACTGGGATGGCATGACCGGCGCGGCCGGGCTTCATAGGCTCAACGAACTTCACGCGGTCGGCTAGACCCGAATCTTCAAACCTTTCCAATGCCGCCATCCCCGGCGGCGGCCCGGGCCACTTCGGTGGCCGGGCCAGCGAGGCGCTAATCTGTCGTGGCCGAACCGGCGGAACGCTGAAGCTCCAGCGCTGCGATCGCATCCACTGCCTCACGAATCAGCGCCGGCCCCCGATAGATGAATCCGGAGTAGACCTGCACCAAGCTGGCCCCTGCCTCGATTTTCTCGGCGGCATGCCGCCCCTCGGTGATCCCCCCCGCCGCGATGATCGGTATTGCCCCTTTCAGCTCGCCGGCCAGCACTCGTACCACCTGGGTGCTTTTTTCCCGCACGGGGGCGCCGGACAGGCCGCCGGCTTCATCGCCATGAGGCAGGCCTTGAACGCCCTCGCGGGAAAGCGTGGTGTTGGTGGCGATCACCGCGTCCATGCCCGTGGCCAAAAGGGCCGCGGCTACCTCAGCGGTTTCCTCGTCGGTCATGTCGGGCGCGATCTTTATGGCCAACGGCACTCGCCGGCCGCTGGCAAGTGCCAGTGCCTCGCGACGCGTCGCCAGGGCGTCCAGCAAGGTCTTGAGCTGGTCCCCGAACTGGAGGCTGCGCAGGCCCGGGGTGTTGGGCGAGCTTACATTGACGGTCACATAGCTGGCATGGGCATGTACCTTCTCCAGGCACAACAGGTAGTCATCCTGGGCCCGCTCCACTGGCGTATCGAAGTTCTTGCCGATATTGATACCCAGCACGCCACGATAACGAGCGGCTTTCACGCGCTGCACCAGATGGTCCACGCCCAGGTTGTTGAAGCCCATGCGATTGATGATCGCCGTGGCCTCGGGCAGGCGGAACAGCCGCGGCCGTGGGTTGCCGGGTTGCGCGCGGGGAGTGACCGTGCCGATTTCGACGAAACCGAAACCCAGCTGAGCGAACCCATCGATGGCCGCGCCGTTCTTGTCCAGCCCCGCGGCCAGGCCTACCGGGTTGTCGAACGTCAGGCCCATCACGCTTACCGGCAGGCGCGCCGCGGGTTTGGCCAGAAGGCGATTCAGGCCCAGCCGTCCACCGGCACCGATGAGGTCCAGGGACAGGTCGTGGGAAGTTTCCGCGGACAATTTGAAGAGGAACTGGCGGGCCAGGTCGTACATGGTCGGCTTGCTCGGCATGGGTCGAAAACAGCGGGCAGTATATAGGCCCTGCCTGGGTTTGTCGGCACTGGCATAACGATTGCTGACCATTGCCTTAACCAGGCGCGACCACCGCGCCGAGACTGCACAACCGTCGACAGTGACGTCGTCGCCTCCCTTTACGGTGCGAACACTTCTGCGACTCTGACAAGGCGTGATCATGACCCACACCTCACTGGACCCCCGTACCGCCTGGGTAGCGGGAAGCGATGGGCCGGAAAAAACCTGCGTTGAACTGGGCTACATGGCGCTGACCGATTGCGCCTCGGTGGTGGTCGCCGCCACCCAGGGCTTCGCCCAGCCCTATGGCTTGCGCATCAACCTCCATCGGCAGCACTCCTGGGCAGGGCTGCAGGCCAAGCTGGCCAGTGGAGAACTGGATGCGGCCCATGCCCTCTATGGCCTAGTCTATGCCGTGCAGCTGGGCCTGAGCGCCGCGCCGCGCCAGGACATGGCTGTTCTCATGGGGCTCAACCGCAACGGGCAGAGCCTGAACCTTTCCAGTGCGCTCGCCGCCGAGGGCATCGACTCGCCACAGCGCCTGGCCGCCTGGGTCAAGGCCGGCGGCAGACGGCTCACCCTGGCCCAGACCTTTCCAACCGGCACCCATGCCATGTGGCTCAACTACTGGCTGGCAAGCCTGGGGATCGACCCCTTGACCCAGGTCCAGAGCGTTGTCGTTCCGCCGCCTGCCATGCTTGACCATCTGCGTGCTGGCCGCATCGATGGTTTCTGTGTGGGCGAGCCCTGGGCCGACAGCGCGGTGACCGAAGGCCTGGCGGTAACCTTGAGTACCAGCCAAGCCATCTGGCCGGACCATCCGGAGAAGGTGCTGGCCTGTACCCGCGCTTTCGTCGAGGCTTATCCCAACACCGCCAGGGCGTTGACCATGGCGATCATCGAAGCTAGCCGTTTTGTAGAGCAGGACCTGGACGCCACGGCGCACCTGCTCAGTGCTCATCAGTACCTGAACGCCCCGGTAGAGCGCATTTCCCACCGTCTGCATGGCCGCTATGAAGACGGTCTCGGACACGCCTGGCTGGATCCGCACCCGCTGCGTTTCTTCGATGAAGGTCGCGTCAACCTCCCCTATCTGTCCGACGGTATCTGGTTCATGACCCAATTCCGCCGCTGGGGCCTGCTGCGCGAGGCGCCGGATTACCTTGCTGTCGCCACCCAGGTGCAGCAACTCGACCGCTATCGGGAAGCCGCACAGGCGCTGGGCATCGTCTGCGATCCGGCCGACCATCGCAGCAGTCAGTTGGCCGATGGCACTTGCTGGAATGGCCAGGACCCCGAGAGCTATGCCTTGGGCTTCCCCATCGGCTGCCCTGGGAGCGCCTGAATCATGCTCAGAATCCTGTTGATCGACGACACCGCCAGGAAGCTCGGTCGCCTACGCGCCGCCCTGACCGGGGCAGGCTTTGAGGTGATGGAGGCTGGCGGAATGACCGTGGATCTGCCCGCCGAGGTGGAACGCCTGCGCCCGGATGTCATTCTCATCGATACCGACTCCCCGGGCCGTGATGTCATGGAGCAAGTGATCCTGGTCAACCGGGACCGTCCCAGCCCCATCGTACTGTTCACCGACGAGCACGACCCCGCTGTGATGCGCCAGGCCATCCGTGCCGGGGTCAGCGCCTATATTGTCGAAGGCATACAGGGCCAACGCCTGCAGCCGATTCTGGATGTGGCCATGGCCCGCTTCGAAAGCGACCAGGCGTTGCGCGCTGAGCTCAACGCCCGTGACCTTCAACTGGCCGAACGCAAGCGCGTCGAACAGGCCAAGGGGTTGCTGATGAAGCTCAAGAACATCGACGAAGCCGCCGCCTATTCCCTCATGCGGCGCCAGGCCATGAGCCGTCAACAGAAATTGATCCAGGTCGCCGAGCAGATCATTGCCATGAGCGAGATGCTGGGCTAGCAGGCGCTGGCTGGCCCGCTAATTGCTATCAGCTCATTGCTACTTGTAACACCTACCCTGCTCGGGCAGCCAACGGCGGCTGCCGGGCCAACGACGAAGACGTCGCTTTCCGCTCGCTCAGGCGAGTCGGGCAGCGGCGTCTTTTGCGTTTCAGTTCCCCGAAGCCAGGGCGCCGACGCGCCCACTCCCCGTTGAGGTATTCGATGAATACGAGTTTCTGGAAAGCCGGCCACGCCCCTACCCTGTTCGCGGCCTTTTTATATTTCGATCTGAGTTTCATGGTCTGGTACCTGCTTGGCCCGCTGGCCATTCAGATCGCCGCGGACCTTCACCTGACCACACAAGAGCGCGGGCTGCTGGTCGCCACCCCCATCCTGGCCGGGGCGGTGTTCCGCGTGGTCATGGGCTGGCTGGCCGATCGCCTGTCCCCGAAAACCGCCGGCATCATCGGTCAGTGCGTGGTCATCATCTCCCTGGCGCTGGCCTGGCAGCTGGGCATCCATAGCTTTACCCAGGCACTATTGCTGGGCGTAGGACTAGGCGTGGCCGGGGCATCCTTCGCGGTATCCCTGCCCCTGGCGTCGCAATGGTATCCCGCCGAGCATCAAGGCAAGGCCATGGGCATCGCCGGGGCCGGGAATTCGGGTACGGTGTTCGCCGCGCTCTTCGCGCCCGCGCTGGCAGCGGGATTCGGCTGGGTGAATGTGTTTGGCTTTGCCCTGATCCCGCTGGTCGCTACCCTGGCTATCTTCGCCCTGGCAGCGCGCAATGCACCGAATCGCCCCAAGGCCAAGACCCTGGCCGACTACAGCAAGGCCCTGGCAGACAAGGACAGCTGGTGGTTCATGTTCTTCTACGCCATTACCTTCGGGGGCTTCATTGGCCTGGCCAGCGCCTTGCCCGGTTATTTCAACGACCAATACGGCCTCAGCCCGGTCACTGCCGGCTACTACACTGCGGCCTGCGTCTTTGGCGGAAGCCTGATGCGCCCCCTGGGCGGTGCCCTTGCCGACCGCTTCGGCGGGATCCGCGCCCTGCTGTGCATGTACACAGTAGCGGCCTTGTGCATTGCCGCCGTGGGTTTCAACCTGCCCAGTTCCGTAGCGGCCCTGGCGCTGTTCGTGGTGTGCATGCTGGGCCTGGGCGCCGGCAACGGTGCTGTCTTCCAGCTCGTGCCCCAACGCTTCCGTCAGGAGATCGGCGTCATGACCGGTCTTATCGGCATGGCAGGCGGCATTGGCGGCTTCCTCCTGGCAGCTGGCCTGGGCGCCATCAAGCAGCAGACCGGCAGCTACCAACTGGCGCTCTGGACGTTCGCCTTGCTCGCCGTCGTGGCCTGGTTTGGCCTGCATAGCGTCAAGCGGCGCTGGCGCACCACCTGGGGCGCGGCGGCAGTCACCGCGGCACGGGTGTGAACGCCAGGCTGGAGCTTACCGCGGCCTGCGCCAGCGCGGCCGGGCCTCGACCGGAAAACCAGGACGCCGTGCGCATGGTCACCCCAGTGCCAGCATTGGCCGCCAGCAAAGGCTACCTGTTCGGCCTGGCCGATGGCGTCAGCCAGTGCCTGGACGGCGGGCTGGCGGCCCGCGCCAGCTTGCAGGCCCTGGCGCTTGATTACTACGCCACGCCGGAAACCTGGCCGGTGACCCGCGCGCTCGATGCATTGCTTTGCGCCCAGAATCGCTGGTTGAGAGCCAACGGCCAAGGGCAGCCCCTGCTGACGACCCTGAGCGCGCTGGTGCTACGCGGCAGCCGCTTCACCCTCGCTCATGTAGGCGATTGCCGGACATACCGCTGGAGCGCGTCTGGCCTGGAGCGGCTCAGCGAAGACCATGTATGGGACCAGCCGCAGATGCGGCACGTGCTCAAGCGGGCGCTCGGCCTGGACCAGCACCTGCTGGTGGACTACAAGGAGGGCGACCTCGCCGCCGGGGACATCTTCCTGATCCTCAGCGACGGTGTCTGGGGCGTGGTACAGGAAACCGAAATCAGTCGGGTACTGACGGAGGCTGTCGATGCTCAAGTCGCGGTAGACACCCTGGTGCGCATGGCCCATATCGCTGGCGGTGAAGACAATGCCAGCGCGGTGCTGGTGCAGGTGCACAGCCCAGGTTCTCCCTCTTTGGCCGATAGCTTCGCCCAAGGGCGCCAATGGCCGCTGCCACCCGCCCTCAAGCCAGGCCAGCGTTTCGAAGGCTGGCGAATTGGGACCCTTGTCGGGCAAAGTCGCCAGTCTCTGGTCTACCAGGCCACGGATGCGGACGGAGAGCCCTGGCTGCTCAAGACATTGCCCAAGGCGTACGCCCAGGATGAGCAGGCGCAGCAACGCCTGCTCATGGAAGAATGGTTTCTCCGTCGGGTCGCCGCCAGGCCGTTTCCGGAAGTCCACGGCGGCAGCCAGCGTCAATTCCTCTACTACGCCATGCGCTGCTACGAAGGTGTCACCTTGGCCGAGCGCCTGCGGCAGGGTCCGTTGCCATTGGCGACATGGCGAGACCTGGCCGAGCGCCTGCTCATCGCACTCGGTCTTCTGCATCGCCGCCATATGGTCCATCGAGACTTGAAACCGGAAAACCTGCTGCTGTGCGTGGATGGGGAGCTGAAAGTGCTGGACTTTGGCCTGGCCTACTGCCCGGGACTGTCCCAGCCGCCTGGGGAGCAGGTAGCCGGCACGCCAGGCTACATCGCCCCCGAGGCTTACCAGGGTGCGCCGCCTACGCCGAGCCAGGACCTATTCGCAGCCGGCGTCCTGCTCTACCAGGCCCTTACCGGCGTCTTGCCACATGGGGAACCGGAGCCTTTCCAGCGTCCACGGTTCCAGCCGCCCGCGCCGCCAAGTCGCTATCGCCCGGAGGTACCTGACTGGCTTGATGCCCTGCTGTTGAAAAGCCTGGAGGTCGACCCGGCCAAGCGTTTCGAGACTGCGGAACAATGGCTTTTGAGCGTACGCCGCGGTGAGCTTGAAGAGGGTGCGGGTGCGCCCCGACCACTCTTCGAACGCGAACCGCTCAAGACCTGGCGGGCGGTGGCGCTGGTCTCACTGGCGCTCAACCTGGCCATGATACTGGCCTGGCTGCATGGATAGCCCCACCGGCCGATGTCCCGAATCCTGAACAAAAAAAGCCCGGGCAATGCCCGGGCTTTCGTGAAGCTCAGCTCAATTACTTGGCCTGGGCTTCAACTTCGGCTTCTACGCGACGGTTGATCGCACGGCCAGCGTCGGTAGCGTTGTCAGCAACCGGACGGCTTTCACCGTAACCAACGGAGTTCACGCGGGTACCTTCAACACCGTACTGGTTGACCAGAACGTTACGAACGGCAGCGGCGCGGCGCTCGGACAGCTTCTGGTTGTAAGCGTCGGTACCGACGGAGTCGGTGTGACCTTCAACGGTAGTGGTGGTGGATGGGTACTGCTTCATGAAGTCAGCGAGGTTCTTGATGTCAGCGTAGCTGTTAGGCTTGACGACCGACTTGTTGAAGTCGAACTTCACGTCCAGCTCAACACGTACGGTTTCAGCAACGGCTGGGCAGCCATCGGCGTCAACGGTGGTGTTGGCAGGGGTATTCGGGCACTTGTCGACGTTGTCGCAAACGCCATCGTTGTCGGCATCGGAGCAGACGTCGGCAACCGGCGCGGGGGCGGCAGCTACTTGTTCCTGCTGCTTGGCACCGCCACCGAAGTTCACGCCAACACCAACGCTCGGAGCCCACTCGGTTTCGCCGCGGTCGATGTTGTACATGGCTTCCACGCCGGCACGGGCGTAGACGTTTTCGGTGAAGTAGTACTTGGCGCCGCCACCAGCATTGAAGAAGGTGGAGTGGTCACGACCGCTGTGGCCGTTGGCTTCCACGTTGCTGATGCTCTGATGCGAGAAACCGGCGGAGACGTACGGACGCAGGCCTACACCTGGGGTGCCGAAGTGGTAGACGGCGTCCAGGGCAGCGTTGCCACCGTGGATTTTCTGGTTGCCGGTACCGTTGTTCGAACGAATGTTGTGGATGCCGTCGTAGCCCAGGCGCAGCTCGACGTCGTCAGTCAGGAAGTAACCGATCGAACCGCCGTACAGGTTGGCGTCGTCCAGGTCGCGAGAACTGTCGGTGTAGTACTTCTTGGTGAACAGCTCACCCTCGACTGCGCCTTGGCCTTGTGCCAATACGCCGAAAGAGGTTGCGGCAACAAGAGAGCCAATGGCCAGGCCCAAGGTGTTTTTCAGTTTCATCCGTTAAATCCCCATCTGGTGATTGTTAAGCGATCCCACCAGGAATGCGTGGGACAACTCGGCGGCAATTCTAGCAGAACTTGCACGCCAGTTAGAGAGATTCGCTAGACGTTAAGTTTCCAGAACGTTGGCGAATTTCTCGCGCAGCTTGTCAAGCGCGCGTTTGTAGCGCATTTTGGTCGCGCTCAGACCCATATGCATGATGTCAGCGATCTCCTGAAATTCCAGTTCGGCGACAAAGCGCAATACCAGGATTTCGCGGTCGATCGGGTTCACATGCACCAGCCAGCGGTCAAGACCGCCGCGCTCCTCAGGCTTCGGCGCCTTTTCCTCCGAAGCCTCCTCAACCGGGTCGAGGCTCAGCGCATCCATCAACCTGCGCTTGCGCCTCTCCTTTCTATACTGCGTGATACATTCATTGTAGGTAATGCTATATAGCCACGTCTTGAACTTGGACTTTCCCTCGAAGTTCTTCAGGCCGTACAGCACCTTGAGCATCACTTCCTGACAGACATCATCGGCGTCGCGATCGTTCCCCAGATACCTTGAACATACGTTGAACAGCGTGCGCTGGTAGCGGCGCATCAGCTCTTCGTAAGCGCGTGTAACATGAAACAGCTCCTCATGCGAACGGGCAACCAGTTCCTCATCGGACAGTGCTCGTGGGTCGTATCGCAATGAAGGCGTTTGCACTTTAGTCAACGGTTCGGGCCGCAGGTCAGGTCAGTTCCGCCAGCGCCCCGATGGGGCTGGCTTTTTCGCGGCGGGCATACTACCAGAATATGCACGCCTAGCGACTACTGACCTTCTCCGCGAGCAGGACCCGGTTCGACAGCGAAACAAGCTCACCCTCGTCAGTCATCACCGTCGTCTTCACGGTGCCAATTTCTTCTATGTACCCCTCTACCTCGCCGACTTGCACATGCTGGCCCACCTGGTAGAGCTCACGTACATAGATGCCAGCCAGAATCTGGCCGGCGATGTCCCGACTGCCCAGGCCCATGGCCAGGGCCACGGCCAGACCAACGGTAATCAGGGCGATCACGATCACATGGTTGAGCAAGTCTGTCTTGATCTCCAGCTGGCTGATGGCCACGGAAATGGAGATGACGATGACCAGCCACTGGGCTACTCGTCCAAGGCCGCCGGCGTACTCGATGCCGACCCCTTCGGCGGCGCCGCGTACGATGCCATTGACCAGCTGCGCCAGCAGTACGCCCACCAGCAACACCAGCACGGCGCCGAACACCTTGGGCAGATACAGCGCCAGCACGTCCAGGGTCGCCGAGACGCGCTGAAGCCCCAGGGACTCGGCGGCGGACACCAGGAAGATCAACAGCACGAACCAGTAGACGATCTTGCCCACCAGCGTGGAGATGGGCACCCGGATACCGGCCCGCCCCATCAGCTTGGTCAGACCGGTGCCGGCCATGAGCCGATCCAGCCCGAGCTTGGCCAGCAGGCGCGACAGCAGGGCATCAAGCAGCTTGGCCACCACGAAGCCCAGCAGGACCACAACCAGCGCGCCGAACAGATTGGGGATGAAGTTAGCGACTTTGGTCCACAAGGCGGTCATCGCCGTGACCAGGCTTTGGGTCCACAGGTCCAGTTCCATTTTCAATCAGCCTTATCCGCGCGCTGCGCGGCCTGGGTAGGGCGAGGCGTCGGCGACAGGTGCGGCGCCCCCTTGCTTACGGCGATCATGCCCGCCTGGAAACAGCGGCCGATCAGGCCGAACAGGTCCTGAGCACCTACCTGGCGGTTGGCGGTCTTCAGGACACGGTCCAGGCAGGCATCGTCATCACGCCCGGCCGGCGCGGCGTTGAGCATGTCCCGCAGGGACTGTTCGAATGGATCGTGCATGATCACCTCACGAAATTGACTCAAAGACGACAGCCCGCGACACCAGGTCACATCCGCACTCACAACCAGCGCAGCTGCCGATACAGCAGCCATTGCCCCACCGCCACGGCCAGGGTGACCCCGCAGGTAATGAGGAACCCCGCCGAGTTGTCGGCCCCGGGCAAACCACCCACGTTCATGCCCAGCAGCCCGGTGATGAAAGTGATCGGAAGGAAGATGCCCGTGACCACGCCAAAGCGGTACATGGTGCGGTTCATGCGCTCGCTCAGCTGGCGCTGCTCGGCTTCGATCAACAGCGCGACCCGTTCGCGGTTCAGTTCCAGCTCCTCGAGATAGCGGGTAAGGCTGTTGTTCAACTCGTTCCAGTAATGGCTGTGCTCGTTGGAAAACCAGCCGGGACAGTTGCGCGCCAGCAGAGCGAACAGGTCCCGCTGGGGGGCGAGGAATCGTCGCAGGCCCGCTGAGCGGCGACGCAGGTGCAACAGGCTGGAATGCTCCGGGGCATACCCATCCTCGCTGTCGACCCGTTCTTCTTCGGTATCCAGGGTCTCGGTCAGCTGGTCGACCACCGCCTGGATGCGCTCGGTCAGGCGCTCGGCCAGGTACAGCACCAGGTCGGCGGCGTTGCGCGGCCCTTCGCCGGCGGCCAGGCGGGCGACCAGGTCCTCGGTCGCGCGCAGCGAACGCAGGCGCAAGGAGATGACACGGCGCTCCTCGGCGAAAATGCGCACCGACACCATGTCTTCGGGCTGGGCGCCGGGGTTGAGATTGATCCCGCGCAGGAAGAGAAGAAAACGGGCATTGGGCAGGGGCACAAGCCGCGGACGGGTATTTTCTTCCAGCAACAGGTCGCAGCTGAAAGCGTTCAGCCCGCTTTCTTCACGGAGCCAGGCATGGGTACGCACCTGGCCACGATCCCAATGCAACCAGAGGCTTTCATGCTCGGCCAGTTGAAGGTGGACCAGGTCGGCCCGGGCCACAGCGCGGGCGCCGCCCTGGCCATCCAGAACCAGGGCGTGGACCAGCCCCCAGTCGGCATTGTCGTTTTCCAGCATCAGCGGCGGGTGAAGCGGCGTTCGTTCAGCCAATGTCACTCAGGCATGCTCAAAGGTACGTGGGAAAGCAGCACGCCGTTGTTGTCGGCGTACAGATAGTCACCGGGACGCAAGGTCACGCCGGCGAAGGTCACTGGCACATTCAGGTCGCCAATGCCGCGCTTTTCGGTTTTCAGCGGGTGCGTGGCCAGGGCTTGCACACCCAGGTTGGTCTGAGCGATGACATCCACATCACGGATGCAGCCATATACCAGCACACCTTCCCAGCCGTTGCGCGCTGCCTTTTCGGCCAGTTGGTCGCCCAGCAAGGCCCGACGCAGGGACCCCCCGCCATCGACCACCAGCACCTTGCCGGTGCCGTCGGTATCCAGCTGCTCCTTGACCAGGGAATTGTCCTCATGGCACTTGATGGTGACGATCTGCCCACCAAAGGAATCACGACCGCCGAAATTGCTGAACATCGGCTCGAGCACCTGCACCTGCTCAGGGTAGGCGTCGCAAAGGTCGGGGGTAAGGTAGTGCTGCATGATGAACTCCTTTTTCCGGAAAGCGGCTGTTGTGGATGAAGCGTCACTTTGTCAGACATCGAGGCCCAGCCGGTCCCCATCATAGGCCACGGGCCAGCGGATCAGTGAACCACAGTGGCCCTGGCGGGGCCGGCCACTGTGCACGTCGAATTCGATGCCGTGTCTTCGGCAGCGCAGCACCCCATTGGCCAGGGTGCCGTCGTGCAGAGGCGCGCCCTGATGGGGGCAGCGGTTTTCGAACAGCAGGTGCTGGCCCTGGTCGACGATCAGCAACAGCTGTCGCCCCGCCACGCTGAAGGCACGCTTGTAGCCTTCATCCAGGTTGACCAGACGCTCGAGGCTGATGAACACGTGCGGCCCTCCTCTTCCGATGATTCAGAGCTTAACCTGCTCCGCTGGCATCGTCAGCCCCTCGCCCAGGCTCGCCTGGGGCAGGACACGACCGGGCGCGCTCAGCCAGCGCTGGACCAGCGGCCACACTTCGCTCTGGGCCGCCTTGCTGACCAGCATGTCCACATGGCCGAAATCCTGGCTGAACCCCTGGGCCTGCCCCAATACCAGGAACTGGCCGTGCTCGCTGCCGAAGCGCTCGAACAACTGTTCGCAAGCCCAGGGCGGATCCTGATGATCACCGCCGCCGGCCACCACCAGCAGTGGCAGGCGCGCCTGGGCCAGCCCAGTACGCCAGTCGCCTCGGGCCCGCCCTAGCCGTCGACGCAAGCCATGCCAACGGAGCATTTCCAATGCCACTCCCGCCGGTTCATCCTCAGGACCACGCTTGAGCCGTGGGCCTGGAATATGTCCGAGCCGACGCAGCACCCCCCGCGCTGCCCAGTTCATGGGCGCAACCCGCAACGGCCAGGGCGCCCGGCTGACCTGGCTGCCGAACAGGGCCAGCCCAGCCAGGCTATCGGCGGTCAGCGCACCGCTGCCCAGTGCGACGGCCAGGCTGATGCCGCCCAGGGAGTGTCCGAGCCAGTACGGCCGCTGCCCGCTGAGCTCGGCGACAAAAGCGTTGATCACTGGAAGGTCGTAACGGGCGTAGGCGGCCACGTCGTTATGGCGGTACTGCTGGTTGCGCGGCGAGAGCCCGTGGCCGCGCATTTCGGGAATCCACACATCGAAACCCGCGCGTGCCAGGGTAGCGCCCAGGCCTACGCCCTTGGGCGAATACCAGAAGCGTCGATTGGAGAAGCTGCCATGCAGGAGTACCACAGGCGCGCCACGCCGGGCCTGATCCTGGGTCCGATCGGCCAGGCCGAGCCGGGTGACGGCCAGCTCCACGGTGGGGTCGGGGCTATTGCCGGCCTTGATACGGTAGACGTCTTCGCTGAGGTCGCCGCAGCGCTCCGCGCGAAGCAATGCGACAGGAAATAAACGGCTGCTGCTTTGCATGATTCCAGGCTTTGAATGAAAGGGGCACCCCCCGGCCACGGGCCCGGGGGGCGGGGATTATCCCCTCAAGCCTCGGTCTCGGCCAGGAAGAACCAGGTTTCCAGCACGGAATCCGGGTTCAGGGAGACACTCTCGATACCCTGCTCCATCAGCCACTTGGCCAGGTCCGGGTGGTCCGAGGGGCCCTGGCCGCAAATGCCGATGTACTTGCCGGCCTTGTTGCAGGCGGCGATGGCATTGGCCAGGAGCTTCTTGACAGCGGGGTTACGCTCGTCGAACAGGTGCGCGATGATGCCCGAGTCCCGGTCCAGCCCGAGGGTAAGCTGGGTCAGGTCGTTGGAACCGATGGAGAAGCCATCGAAGTACTCCAGGAACTCATCGGCCAGGAGCGCGTTGGACGGCAGCTCGCACATCATGATCACGCGCAGGCCGTTCTCGCCGCGCTTGAGGCCATTGCTGGCGAGCAGGTCCACCACCTGGCTGGCTTCGCCCAGGGTGCGCACGAAGGGCACCATGATCTCGACGTTGTCCAGACCCATGTCCTCGCGCACCCGCTTGAGGGCACGGCACTCGAGCTCGAAACAGTCTCGGAAGGATTCGCTGATATAGCGCGAGGCGCCGCGGAAGCCCAGCATCGGGTTCTCTTCCTCCGGCTCGTACAGCTTGCCGCCGATGAGGTTGGCATATTCGTTGGACTTGAAGTCCGACAGGCGCACGATGACTTTCTTGGGGTAGAAGGCCGCTGCCAGGGTACTGATGCCCTCGACCAGTTTCTCCACGTAGAAGCCGACCGGATCATCATAGCCGGCGATGCGCTTGTCCACGCTTTCCTTGAGCTCGGCCGGCAGATCGGCATAGTTGAGCAGGGCCTTGGGGTGTACGCCGATCATGCGGTTGATGATGAATTCCAGGCGGGCCAGGCCCACGCCGGCATTGGGCAGCTGGGCAAAGTCGAAGGCGCGGTCCGGGTTGCCCACGTTCATCATGATCTTGAAGGGAAGCTCGGGCATGGCGTCCACGGAGTTCTGCTTCACATCGAAGCCCAGCTCGCCTTCGAAGATGTAACCCGTGTCCCCTTCGGCGCAGGACACGGTCACGCCCTGGCCGTCCTTGAGCAGCTGGGTCGCGTTGCCGCAGCCGACGACCGCCGGGATGCCGAGCTCACGGGCGATGATCGCCGCATGGCAGGTACGCCCGCCACGGTTGGTGACGATAGCGCTGGCGCGCTTCATCACCGGCTCCCAGTCCGGATCGGTCATGTCCGACACCAATACGTCGCCAGGCTGTACGCGGTCCATCTCGCTGACGTCGCGGATGATGCGCACCTTGCCCGCGCCGATGCGCTGGCCGATGGCCCGGCCTTCGACCAGTACCGTGCCCTTTTCCTTGAGCAGGTAGCGCTCCATCACGTTGGCGCTGGCGCGGCTTTTCACCGTTTCCGGACGCGCCTGCACGATGTACAGCTTGCCATCGTCACCGTCCTTGGCCCATTCGATGTCCATGGGGCGGCCATAGTGGTTCTCGATGATCATCGCCTGCTTGGCCAGCTCGCTGACCTCGGCATCGGTAAGGCAGAAGCGGGCCCGCTCGGCCTTGTCCACCTCGACTGTCTTCACCGAGCGACCCGCCTTGGCTTCGTCGCCATAGACCATCTTGATGGCCTTGCTCCCCAAGTTACGGCGCAGGATGGCCGGGCGCCCCGCTTCGAGAGTGCCCTTGTGGACGTAGAATTCGTCCGGGTTGACCGCGCCCTGGACAACGGTTTCGCCCAGGCCGTAGGCACCAGTGATGAACACTACGTCGCGGAAGCCCGATTCGGTATCCAGGGTGAACATTACGCCGGCGGTGCCCGTTTCCGAGCGCACCATGCGCTGCACGCCCGCCGACAGCGCCACCAGCTTGTGGTCGAAACCCTGGTGAACGCGATAGGCGATGGCGCGGTCATTGAACAGGGAGGCGAACACTTCCTTGGCGGCGCGGATCACGTTGTCCACGCCACGGATGTTCAGGAAGGTCTCCTGCTGACCGGCAAAGGACGCATCGGGCAGGTCTTCGGCAGTGGCCGAGGAACGCACGGCCACGGCGATGTCCGGGTTGCCCTCGGAGAGTCGGGCGAAATGTTCGCGGATCTGGGCATTCAGGGCTTCGGGGAATTCGGCCTCCATCACCCACTGGCGGATCTGGGCGCCGGTACGGGCCAGCGCGTTCACGTCATCGACGTCCAGGGCATCCAGCGCGGCGTGGATCTGCGCGTTGAGGCCGCTCTGCTCGAGGAAGTCCCGATAGGCCTGGGCCGTAGTGGCGAAGCCGCCCGGAACCGAAACACCGGCACCGGCGAGGTTGCTGATCATCTCGCCCAGGGATGCGTTTTTGCCCCCCACGTGCTCTACATCGTGGACGCCGAGCTTATCGAGGGAAACTACGTACTCTACCAAGGTGATCTCTCCACAAAAGGGTTGGAACGCTCAGGGCGGGGCGCGGCGGCGACCCCGGGGGCACGGGTGGCTCAGGCCTTCGAAATGCAGGAGAATGCGAGACTCGGCGGCCAGCGAAGCGGGCCTATCATATCTCAGGATCCTTCCTTAAGCCTAAGGCCCGGGGCGCACATGAAACGATCGGCTTTCTTCATTTCCGACGGCACCGGCATCACGGCCGAAACCCTCGGCCAGAGTCTGCTCGCGCAATTCGAAACCATAACGTTCAACAAGTTCACGCGCCCCTATATCGACAGCATGGAAAAAGCGCGTGCCATGGTGCAGCAGATCAACGCCGCGGCCGAGCGCGACGGGGTACGCCCGATCATCTTCGACACCATCGTCAACCAGGACATCCGGGATATCCTGGCCACGTCCAATGGCTTCATGATCGACATCTTTTCCACGTTCCTGGCCCCACTGGAGCTGGAGCTGGGCTCACATTCGTCCTATTCGGTCGGCAAATCCCATTCCATCGCGCGCAACTCCAACTACATGGACCGGATCGAAGCGGTGAATTTCGCCCTGGACAACGACGACGGCGCGCGCACCCATTACTACGACAAGGCCGACCTGATCCTGGTAGGCGTGTCGCGCTCAGGCAAGACGCCGACGTGCCTGTACATGGCGATGCAGTTCGGTATCCGCGCGGCCAACTACCCTCTCACCGAAGAGGACATGGAGCGTCTGCAACTGCCCGCCGCCTTGCGTGCCCATAGTCACAAGCTGTTCGGCCTGACCATCGACCCGGATCGGCTCACCGCCATCCGCCACGAGCGCAAGCCCAACAGCCGCTATGCGAGCTTCGCGCAGTGCGAGTTCGAGGTCCGGGAAGTGGAAAACCTGTTCCGCCGGGAAAACATCCCGCACATCAATTCCACCCATTTCTCAGTAGAGGAGATCTCGGCCAAGATCCTGGTGGAAATGGGCGTGGAGCGGCGCTTCAAGTAGCGCCGCCTGGGTGGCCGTGGAGTTGGCCGTGGAGTTATCCGGCGGGCAGACCGGCAATGGGCGGCACCCTCACCCATCCTTCCATCAACACCCGCGCGCTGCGACTCATGATTGCCCGGGTCACTGTCCATTCACCGTTCACCTGGCGTGCCTCGGCCCCGACCCGCAACACACCCGATGGATGGCCGAAGCGAACCGACTGTCGCTCGCCGCCACCGGCCGCCAGGTTGACCAGAGTGCCCGGCACCGCGGCAGCCGTGGCGATGGCCACCGCGGCGGTACCCATCATGGCGTGGTGCAGCTTGCCCATGGACAGGGCGCGTACGAGCAGGTCCACCTCCGTCGCGGCGATCGCCTTGCCGCTCGACGCGGTATAGGCGGCTGGCGGCGCCACGAACGCGACCTTGGGGGTATGCTGCCGGGTCGCCGCCTCTGCCGCCTCGCGGATCAGGCCCATGCGCAGCGCGCCGGCGGTGCGGATGCGTTCGAAGCGCGCCAGGGCGGCCGGGTCGCCATTGATCGCTTCCTGCAGCTCGGTGCCGGTATATCCCAGGTCAGCGGCATCGAGGAAGATCGTCGGGATACCCGCGTTGATCAACGTGGCCTTGAAGCTGCCTTCGCCAGGCACCTCCAGTTCGTCGATCAGTTGGCCGGTGGGGAACATGGCACCGCCTTCCCCCTCCCCTTCGTCTGCCGGGTCAAGAAATTCCAGGCGCACTTCGGCCGCGGGAAAGGTCACGCCGTCGAGTTCGAAGTCACCGGTTTCCTGTACCGCGCCGGCGGTCATGGGCACGTGACTGATGATCGTCTTGGCGATGTTGGCCTGCCATACCCGCACCACGGCAGTACCGTCCCGAGGTACCCGCGCGGTCGAAACCAGGCCGCTGCTGATGGCGAAGGCACCAACGGCCGCGGAGAGGTTGCCGCAGTTGCCGCTCCAATCCACGAAGGGAGCGTCGATGGACACCTGGCCAAACAGGTAGTCCACGTCGTGGTCAGGGCGACTGCTGGGCGCCAGGATCACGACCTTGCTGGTGCTGGAAGTGGCGCCGCCCATGCCATCGGTGTGCTTTCCATAGGGGTCGGGGCTGCCGATCACCCGCAACAGCAAGGCGTCTCGGGCTGGGCCAGGCACCTGGGCCGCCAGCGGCAGGTCCTCCAGGCGAAAGAACACCCCTTTGCTGGTGCCGCCACGCATGTAGGTCGCAGGAATACGGAGTTGCCCTGGATGAGCCATGACTGTGTCCTCAAGCGGCTGCGATCTTGGAATCGAGAAAATCGTCGGCGAAGCGCTGCAGTACGCCACCGGCTTCATAGATGGATACTTCCTCGGCGGTGTCCAGGCGACAGGTCACGGGCACTTCCAGCCGCTCGCCATCACGGCGGTGGATGACCAGGGTCAGCATGGACCGTGGGGTACGCTCGCCGGTCACGTCGTAGGTTTCAGTACCGTCCAGCGCCAGGGTTTTGCGGTCTGTACCCCGGAGGAACTCCAGCGGTAATACGCCCATGCCGATGAGGTTGGTACGGTGGATGCGTTCGAACCCTTCGGCGACTATGACCTCGACACCGGCCAGGCGCACGCCCTTGGCCGCCCAGTCCCGGGACGAGCCCTGGCCATAGTCGGCACCGGCGATGATGATCAGCGGCTGCTTGCGCTGCATATAGGTTTCAATGGCTTCCCACATGCGCATCACCCGCCCCTCAGGCTCTACCCGCGCCAACGAGCCTTGCCGCAACTGGCCGGTCGCGTCCAGGACCATCTCGTTGAACAGCTTGGGGTTGGCGAAGGTGGCCCGCTGGGCCGTAAGATGATCGCCTCGGTGGGTCGCGTAGGAGTTGAAGTCTTCTTCGGGCAAGCCCATGCGCGCCAGGTATTCGCCGGCCGCCGAGTCCGCCAGGATGGCGTTGGAAGGCGACAGGTGATCCGTGGTGATGTTATCGCCCAGGATCGCCAGCGGCCGCATGCCGGCAAGGCCGCGCTCACCGGCCAGGGCACCTTCCCAATAGGGTGGTCGGCGAATATAGGTACTGGCTGGCCGCCACGGGTAGAGCGGACTGACACTTTCGGCGCTGCCCGGCTGGGCGGCGAACATGGGGATATAGACGCGGCGGAACTGCTCCGGCTTGACCGACGCCTGCACCACGGCGTCGATCTCTTCGTCGCCGGGCCAGATATCCTTGAGCCGGATGGCGGTGCCATCAGCCGCGTATCCGAGTATGTCCTTCTCGATATCGAAGCGGATGGTCCCGGCGATGGCGTAGGCCACCACCAGAGGCGGCGATGCCAGGAAGGCTTGGCGAGCATAGGGGTGAATGCGCCCGTCGAAGTTACGGTTGCCCGACAGCACGGCGGTGGCATACAGGTCGCGCTCGATGATTTCCTGCTGGATCACCGGATCCAGGGCACCGGACATGCCGTTGCAGGTGGTGCAGGCGAAGGCCACCACTCCGAAGCCCAACTGTTCCAGCTCCGGCAACAGCCCGCCTTCCTCCAGATAAAGCGCCACCGTCCTGGACCCCGGCGCCAGGGAGGTCTTGACCCAGGGCTTGCGCCGCAGCCCCAGGCGGTTGGCGTTACGGGCCAGCAGGCCAGCGGCGATCATGTTGCGAGGGTTGTTGGTATTGGTACAGCTGGTGATGGCGGCAATGATCACAGCGCCATCGGGCAACTGGCCAGGCGTGTTTTCCACGACGCCAGCCACGCCTTGGCTGGCCAGTTCACTGACGGGCAGGCGGCGGTGGGGGTTGGACGGCCCGGCCAGGGTGCGCACCACCGAATCCAGGTTAAAGTGCAGCACGCGCTCGTATTCGGCGCTGTCCAGGTCATCGGCCCAGAGTCCCGCGGTACGGGCATAGGTTTCCACCAGGCGAACCTGCTCATCTTCCCGGCCGGTCAGGCGCAGGTAGCTGATGGTCTGCTCGTCGATGGCGAACATGGCGGCAGTGGCGCCGTATTCAGGTGCCATGTTGGCGATGGTGGCACGGTCGCCCAGGGTCAGGTTGCGCGCGCCGGCGCCATGGAACTCCAGGTAGGCGCCGACCACCTTTTGCTGGCGCAGGAATTCGGTCAGGCTCAGGACTACGTCGGTAGCGGTGATCCCCGGCCCCGGCCGGCCACTGAGCTCGACGCCAACGATTTCCGGCAGGCGCATCCAGGACGCTCGCCCCAGCATCACGCTCTCCGCTTCCAGGCCACCTACGCCAATGGCGATCACGCCAAGCGCATCCACCATTGGCGTGTGCGAATCCGTGCCTACGAGGGTATCCGGGAACGCGACTCCATCGCTTGCCTGGATCACTGGCGACATCCGCTCCAGGTTGATCTGATGCAGGATGCCATTGCCCGGCGGGATGACGTCCACATTCTTGAACGCACGCTTGGTCCAGTCGATGAAATGGAAGCGGTCCTCGTTCCGGCGATCTTCGATGGCGCGGTTCTTGGCGAAGGCGTCCGGGTCGTAGCCTCCGCATTCCACCGCCAGTGAATGATCGACGATCAATTGGGTGGGCACCACCGGGTTCACCTTGGCCGGGTCGCCGCCGCGCTCGGCGATGGCGTCGCGCAGGCCAGCCAGGTCCACCAGGGCCGTTTGCCCGAGGATGTCATGACAGACCACTCGGGCGGGAAACCAGGGGAAGTCCAGGTCGCGCTTGCGCTCGATCAACTGCTCCAGGGAAGGCCGCAACATGGCCGGGTCGCAGCGGCGGACCAGGTTTTCCGCCAGTACCCGAGAAGTGTACGGCAGGCGTGCATAAGCGCCAGGCTCGATGGCCTCCACGGCCGCGCGGGCGTCGTAATAATCCAGGTCGGTGCCGGGAAGGGGCTTGCGGTGGTTCGTATTCATGGCGGCTCGGGCTCGATCACGGTCAGGGGCCAAGGAAGGGCCAGGCCCTTCCTTGCGGTCAGCGCTGTTCCAGAGGGATGTAGGCGCGCTCTTCCACGCCGATATATTCGGCGCTGGGGCGGATGATGCGGTTGTTGGCGCGCTGCTCGAACACATGGGCCGCCCAGCCGGTCACCCGCGAACAGACGAAGATGGGCGTGAACAGCGGCGTGGGAATGCCCATGAAGTGATAGGCCGAAGCGTGATAGAAATCGGCGTTGGGGAAGAGCTTCTTCTGTTCCCACATCACCTTATCGATAGCTTCGGACACCGGGTAAAGCACTTGGTCGCCCACCTCATCGGCCAGCTTGCGCGACCACTGCTTGATCACCTCGTTGCGCGGATCGGACTCTTTGTAGATGGCATGACCGAAGCCCATGATCTTGTCCTTGCGCGCCAGCATCTCCAGGGTCCCGGCCATGGCGACGTCGGGGGAGTCGAAGCGCTCGATCATCGCCATGGCCGCCTCGTTGGCGCCGCCGTGCAGGGGCCCGCGCAAGGCGCCGATAGCCGCCGTCACGCAGGAATACAGGTCCGACAGGGTCGAGGCGCATACCCGGGCGGTAAAGGTCGAGGCGTTGAACTCATGTTCGGCGTAGAGAATCAGCGAGACGTCCATGACCTTGCGATGCAATTCACTGGGCGCCTTGCCGTGCAGCAGGTGCAGGAAGTGACCGCCCAGGGTGGGCTCATCACTGGTACAGGCGATACGCTTGCCGCCATGGGCGAAGTGGTACCAGTAGCACATGATCGCCGGGAAGGTAGCCAGCAAACGCTCGGTCACCTGGCGCTGCTGGCCGAAATCCTGTTCCGGTTCCAGGGTGCCCAGCACGGAGGCCCCGGTGCGCATCACATCCATCGGGTGAGTACTGGCCGGCAGGCGCTCGAGCACGTCCTTCAGCGGCTGGGGCAGGTCGCGCATGCCCGCCAGCCGCTGCTGGTAGACCACCAACTGTTCCCGGTTGGGTAGCTCGCCTTCGAGCAGCAGGTAGGCGACCTCCTCGAACCCGGCATGGGCTGCCAGCTCGCGCACGTCATAGCCGCGGTAGGTAAGCCCGGCGCCGGCCTGGCCCACGGTGGACAGGGCCGTCTGCCCCGCGACCTGGCCCCGCAATCCCGCGCCGCTGAGTATCTTTGCTTCTGCCATGAGGTTCTCTCCTTCTTGAAATTATTCTGAGATAGGCCAGCAGGCTCAGCGCTGGCGTGCGAAAAGCGCATCGAGCCGCTGCTCGTAATCGTGGTAGCCGATGGCGTCATACAGCTCCATGCGGGTCTGCATGCTGTCCACCACATTCTTCTGAGTACCGTCCCGGCGTATGGCGGTGTAGACGTTTTCCGCGGCCCTGTTCATCGCCCGGAAGGCCGACAGCGGATACAACACCAGGGAAACGTCCACGCTGCCGAGTTCATCAGTACTGAACAGCGGCGTGGCGCCGAATTCGGTGATATTGGCCAGAATGGGAGCTCGCACCCGATCGGCAAAGGTCTTGTACATGCCCAGTTCGGTAATGGCTTCGGGGAACACCATGTCCGCGCCGGCCTCGACACAGGCCTGGGCCCGCTCCAGGGCCGCCTCCAGACCTTCCACTGCCAGGGCATCGGTGCGCGCCATGATCACGAAGCTGGGGTCGGTACGGGCATCTACCGCGGCCTTGATCCGGTCGACCATCTCAGCCAGGGAGACGATTTCCTTGTTTGGCCTATGCCCACAACGCTTTGCGCCGACCTGGTCTTCGATGTGGATGGCGGCCGCGCCGAACTTGATCATCGAGCGGACGGTGCGGGCGACGTTGAAAGCCGAGGCACCGAAGCCGGTATCCACGTCCACCAGCAACGGCAGGTCGCACACGTCCGTGATGCGACGTACATCGGTCAGGACGTCGTCCAGGTTGCTGATGCCAAGGTCAGGCAGGCCCAGGGAGCCCGCCGCCACGCCGCCTCCGGACAGGTAGATGGCCTTGAACCCGGCGCGCTGGGCCAGGAGCGCGTGATTGGCATTGATGGCGCCAACCACCTGCAAGGGCCGCTCGTTGGCGACGGCATCGCGAAAGCGCTGGCCGGGAGTGGTATGCACGGTCATGAGTCACCTCTTTGGAATTGTTCGCAGCCCGCTTGGGCGAGTTGGCGCTCGACATTGCGGCGGGAACCGGCGATGTGCCGGCGCATGAGCAGCTCGGCCAGTTCGCCATCCCGCTCGGCGATGGCGTCGAGAATCCGATGATGTTCAGCGAAGGCATGTCGCGGCCGGTTGGGCGTGGTGGAGAAGCGGATACGGTACATGCGCACCAGCTGGTACAACTCGCCGCACAGCAGTTGGGCCAGGGTTCGGTTACCGCTGCCCTGGATGATCCGATAGTGAAAGTCGAAGTCGCCTTCCTGCTGGTAATAGCCCACCCCGGCCTGGAACCCTGGGTCGCGCTCATGGGTGTCCAGTACGCGCCTCAGTTCATCCACCTCGGCAACGCTCATGCGTGTCGCGGCGAGGCGGCAGGCCATGCCTTCGAGGGATTCGCGGATGTCGTACAGCTCGATCAGTTCCGCCTGGCTCAGGGATACTACCCGCGCGCCCACATGAGGCACCCGCACCAGCAGGCGCTGCCCTTCCAGCCGATGAATGGCTTCGCGCAGCGGGCCTCGGCTTACCCCATAGGTACGGGCCAGTTCAGGCTCGGAGATCTTGCTGCCTGGGGCAATTTCGCCGCGCACGATGGCCCCTTGTATACGGCGGAAAACCGACTCGGCGATGGTTTCAGAATCAAGCTCAAGCAGCGAGGCGGCCTCTTGCATATTGTCGACACTCTTGGCGTTATGGCTACGTTCTACCCGGCTTACGCCTGCCCAGTCAATATAATTGTCGACAGTTCGGGTAGTATCCCTGACGATTCGCCGCATAGTGGCAAGCTGCTTGCGCTGGCGCCATCGAACCACCATGGTAGAATGCGCCGCTTTTCTGGCTCCCGCGGCCATGTCGCTTCCGTCTTTCCGCCATAGCCCAGGTCCCATGCGAACACCTAGCCTTCCTTCCCTGCTCGGCCTGCTGCTGGTTCCCGGCCTGGGCCTGGCCGCCGAAAAGACTGTCTACGGGCTGAACGAATACGCCCGGCTCGATGAGCTCGACCTCGAAGTCGCCGCCAAGCTGGATACCGGCGCCATCACTGCCTCGCTCAGCGCACGGGACATCAAGCGCTTCAAGCGCGACGGAGAGTCCTGGGTGCGCTTCTATCTGGCTATCGACGAGGCGCACCAGCATCCCATCGAGCGCCCGCTGGAGCGGATCAGCCGGATCAAGCGCCGCGCCGGCGACTATGATCCGGAAGCAGGTGAGCGCTACACGGCCCGCCCGGTGATAGCCTTGAACGTGTGCCTGGGTAAGGCGCGTCGGCGCATCGAGGTCAACCTCACCGACCGCAGTGCCTTTCAGTATCCCCTGCTGGTAGGCTCCGAGGCCTTGAAGCGGTTCGATGCGCTGGTGGACCCTGCCCTGAAATACACCGCCGGCAAACCTGCCTGCGGCCTCCAAGCTTCCAACGCCGAGTAGCCTGAATGCGTTCCCTCACCCTTCACCTGAAGTTGCTGATCCTGACCCTCGTACTGCTGGGGGGCGGTATCACGGGCTACCAGATCTTCGCGCTAGGCATTCCGGTAACCGAAGACGAAACCGACGACCTCTGGAACATCGACGCCAAGATCGAGTTCGTGCCCACGCCGAAAACCCCGGTGAAGGTGCAGATGTTCGTGCCGCCACTGACCAGCGATTATGTCAGCCTCAACGAGAGCTTCATTTCCAACAACTACGGCGTGAGCGTCAACCGCATCGACGGCAACCGCAAGGTCACCTGGTCGTCGCGCCGCGCCTCGGGCAACCAGACGCTGTACTACCGCCTGGTATTGACCAAGCGCTACAGCAACGACAAGCCCAAGCCCAAGGGCCCGACATTCCGCGACAGCCTGGTGCTCGAAGGGCCGGAGAAGATCGCCGCCGAAGCCTTGCTTGCGCCCATCCGGCGTCATTCGGCCGACGTGGAAACCTTCATCAGCGAAACCATCAAGCGGGTCAACAACCTTGGCGACGACAACGTCAAGCTGCTCCTGGGGGGCGACACCTCCTCGCCGCACAAGGCTCGGGTAGTGGACCTGCTGCTTTCCATCGCCCACGTGCCCATGGAACTGGCCCATACCCTTCGCCTGGAGGCCGATCAGCCACAGATGCCCGAGCTTTGGTTGCGCAGCTTCAACGGCACCAAGTGGCTTTACTTCAACCCCGACACCGGCGAGCAGGGCCTGCCGACCGACCGCCTGCTGTGGTGGACCGGGGATGAGCCGCTGATCACCCTCGAAGGCGGCAAGAAGATCAATGTCACCTTCACCCTCAACAACAGCGAGATGAACGCCATCCGCCTGGCCAAGCTGACGGACGAGAACACCGATGCGGACTTCCTCGCCTATTCGTTGTACGGCCTGCCCCTGCAAACCCAGCAGACCTTCATGGTCATGGTGATGATTCCGATCGGGGTGCTGGTGATCCTGATCCTGCGCAACCTGATCGGCCTGCAGACCCTCGGCACCTTCACGCCCGTATTGATCGCCCTGGCGTTCCGCGAAACCCAGCTGGGCTACGGTATCGTCCTCTTTACCCTCATCACCGCGCTGGGCTTGTCGCTGCGCTCCTACCTGGAGCACCTGAAGCTGCAGATGCTGCCACGGCTATCGGTCGTGCTCACCTTCGTGGTGGTGCTGATCGCCGCCATCAGCCTGCTCAGTCACAAGCTGGGCCTGGAGCGCGGGCTTTCAGTAGCCCTGTTCCCCATGGTGATCCTGACCATGACCATCGAACGGCTGTCCATCAGCTGGGAAGAGCGCGGTGGCGGCCACGCCATGAAGGTCGCGGTCGGCACTCTGTTCGCCGCTTCCCTGGCACACATTCTGATGACCGTTCCGGAACTGGTGTACTTCGTCTTCACCTTCCCCGCCGTGCTTTTCATATTGGTGGCCTTCATGCTTGCCATGGGCCGCTACCGCGGCTATCGCCTTACCGAACTGCTGCGCTTCAAGGCATTCGTCAAGGAACAGGAGAAAGGCGCCTGATGCTCGGCTTGATCAAGACCTGGAAAGCCCTGAGGGCCCAGGGAATCATGGGCATCAACCGTCGCAACGCCGACTACGTGCTCAAGTACAACGATCGGCGACTCTATCCGGTAGTGGATGACAAGATCATCACCAAGGAGCGCGCCATTGCCGCGGGCATCCAGGTGCCGGAACTGTACGGGGTCATCTCCACCGAAAAGGAAATCGAGCAGCTGGACCGCATCATCGGCGAGCGCGCCGACTTCGTCATCAAGCCGGCCCAGGGGGCCGGCGGCGACGGCATCCTGGTGATCAGCGACCGCTTCGAACATCGTTTTCGCACGGTGTCCGGCAAGATCGTCAGCCGGGCGGAGATTGAATACCAGATTTCCAGCATCCTGACCGGTCTGTATTCCCTGGGGGGCCACCGTGATCGGGCGCTGATCGAATACCGCGTCACGCCCGACCCGATCTTCAAGAGCATCAGCTATGAAGGCGTGCCGGACATCCGCATCATCGTGCTGATGGGCTATCCGGTGATGGCGATGGTGCGCCTGCCCACGCGCCAGTCGAGCGGCAAGGCGAACCTGCACCAGGGCGCCATCGGCGT
Organism: Pseudomonas massiliensis; assembly: GCF_000826105.1. Classification (GTDB taxonomy): domain Bacteria; phylum Pseudomonadota; class Gammaproteobacteria; order Pseudomonadales; family Pseudomonadaceae; genus Aquipseudomonas; species Aquipseudomonas massiliensis. Next base: position 260,000 of record NZ_CCYK01000006.1, read on the forward strand.
GGGCGTGGACCTGGCGACCGGCATCACCCTGCAGGGCACCTGGCTGAACAACATCATCCAGAAGCACCCGGATACGACCAATGACGTGCAGGACGTACAACTGCCGTACTGGGACGGCTTCATGAAGCTCGCGGCGGGCTGCTACGAATTGTGCGGGCTAGGCTACATCGGCGTGGACATGGTGCTCGACCAGGACAAGGGCCCGCTGATCCTCGAGCTCAATGCCCGTCCGGGCCTGAACATCCAGATCGCCAACAACTGCGGCCTGGCCCACCGCACCGAGACGATCGAGGCGCACTTGCGGCGGCTGGCGGAGGAAGGCCGCAGCGAAACCCCGGCCGAGCGGGCAAGCTTCGCTCAGGCGGCGTTCGGGCACGTGGGTCGCTGACGCCTGGAGGGCTTCGCCGCTTGCCACTACAATTCGCCCCCCAGTGACCACAGCCCCTGCCCCATGACACTCTGCCGCCTGCATCCCCTTCCCTACCTGGCCGACGCCACTGCCTATTTTGCGCAGATAAAGGACGCGCCCGGTGCCGTCTTGCTCGACAGCGCACGGCCAATGGCCACCCGAGGGCGCTACGACCTGCTGAGCGCCTGGCCCCTGGAAAGTCTCGCGCCACAAGCCGGCGAGCCGGGCCAGACGTTCATTGCGCGCTTGCGAGCTGGGCTGGCCAGGCTGGGCACTGCCCAACTGCCCGAAGGTAGCGACTTGCCCTTCGCTGGCGGGCTCATCGGCTACCTGGCCTATGATTTCGGCCGCCGCCTGGAACGGCTGCCAACCGGGCCAGGCAGCGATTTCCACCTGCCTGACGCACAACTGGGCCTGTACGACTGGGCACTGATCAGCGACCACCAGGCCGAGCGGTGCTGGCTGATGTTCCATCCCAGCGTGCCCGCCATCCGAGAGCGGCAACTGATTGAGCGCTTCGAGCGACCGTCGACCCTGTCAACGCCAGGCTTCCAGATCACCCAGCCTTTCGCCAATGAGGTCGAGGCACCCGCCTACCAGGCCGCCTTCGACCAGGTACAAGCCTATATCCGCGCTGGCGACACCTACCAGATCAACCTGACGCGCCGGTTCGCCGGGCGTTGCGAAGGCGACCCCTGGGCGGCTTACCTTGCCCTGCGCGCCGCCTGCCCTACGCCCTTCTCCGGGTTCCTGCGTGTAGACGCGCGCACCCACATTCTCAGCCATTCGCCTGAACGCTTCCTTCACGCCGCGGACGGCGCGGTGGAAACCCGGCCCATCAAGGGCACCCGGCCGCGGCGGGAAGACCCCAGCGAAGACGCCGCCCAGGCCGCCGAGCTCCTGAGCAGCGACAAGGACCGGGCCGAAAACCTGATGATCGTCGATCTGCTGCGCAACGACCTGGGCCGCGCTTGCGCCCTCGGCAGCGTTCGGGTGCCAGCGCTGTTCGCCTTGGAGTCCTATCCGAACGTCCACCATCTGGTCAGCCGCGTGGTCGGGCAGCTGGCGCCAGGCAAGGACCCCCTGGACCTGCTGGCCAGCAGTTTTCCCGGGGGCTCGGTGACAGGCGCGCCCAAGATCCGCGCCATGCAAATCATCGACGAACTAGAACGCAGCCGCCGGGACATCTACTGCGGCTCTCTGCTTTACCTGGACGTGCGAGGACGGATGGACAGCTCCATCGCCATTCGCACCCTGCTTGTCCAAGAGGGCCGCATCGCCTGCTGGGGCGGTGGCGCGGTCGTGCTGGATTCGGAGGCCGAGGCTGAATACCAGGAGTCACTGATCAAGGTGAATACGCTGATGCGCACCCTGGAAGCCCTTTGAGCCCTGGGGCCAGCATCACTTGGCACAATTTGGTAACCTGTGGACATTCGAGCGTGACAAGCGCCTGCCATATTGGACTAGCCTGATGAACCACCTCTTTGATGTCGCCGAAGCGGCGGCTACCTATGCGAGCAAATCTCCCCAGGAGATCCTCAAGTTCGCTTTTGAACACTTCGGCGACGACCTCTGGGTGTCCTTCAGTGGCGCCGAGGATGTTGTACTGCTGGACATGGCCTGGAAGCTGAATAAACAGGTCAAGGTCTTTACCCTCGATACCGGCCGGCTTCACCCTGAAACCTACCGGTTCATCGAGCAGGTACGGGATCACTACAGCATCGCCATCGACATCCTGACGCCTGAACGTGAACCGTTGGAAGCCATGGTCAAGGAAAAGGGCCTGTTCAGCTTCTACCGGGACGGCCATGGCGAATGCTGCGGCATCCGCAAGATCGCCCCGCTACGGCGCAAGCTGTCAACGGTCAAGGCGTGGGCCACAGGCCAGCGCCGCGACCAGAGCCCCGGCACCCGCAGCCAGGTAGCCACCATGGAGATCGACAGTGCTTTCTCCACGCCCGAGCACACCCTGTACAAGTTCAACCCCCTGGCACAGATGACCAGCGAAGAAGTCTGGGGATATATCCGCATGCTGGAGCTGCCCTACAACAGCCTCCACGAACGCGGCTTCATCAGCATTGGCTGCGAACCCTGCACGCGCCCGGTGCTGCCGAATCAGCATGAACGCGAAGGCCGCTGGTGGTGGGAGGAAGCGACCCAGAAGGAGTGTGGCCTGCACGCCGGCAACCTGATCGCCAAGGCCTGAGGCCATCCCTTCCCACCCTGTCAGTGCACCGGCAGCTCGACACCGTCGAACAGTTCTTCGAGCTCCTGCCTGTTATGACAAGCCATGGCCTGGGTCATGACGTCCCGGGTCAGGTGCGGAGCGAAACGCTCGATGAAGTCGCACATGAACCCCCGCAGGAAGGTGCCGCGACGGAAGCCGATCTTGGTCACGCTCGCCTCGAACAGGTGGTCGGCGTCGAGCACTACCAGATCGTTGTCCAGCTTGGGGTCTACCGCCATGTGGGCGACGATGCCCACGCCCAGGCCCAGGCGCACATAGGTCTTGATCACGTCGGCGTCGGCGGCGGTGAATACCACCTTGGGCGTCAGGCCGCGGTGGCTGAAGGCTTCGTCCAGCTTCGAGCGGCCGGTGAAACCGAACACGTAGGTGACAATAGGGTGCTCGGCCAGCACTTCCAGGGTCAGCTTCGGCAGCTTGGTCAGGGGGTGCCCCTGGGGCACTACCACGCAACGATTCCAGCGGTAGCACGGCATCATGATCAGATCACCGAACAACTCCAGGGCCTCGGTGGCGATGGCGAAGTCGACAGTGCCATCGGCGGCCATTTCGGCGATCTGCATGGGCGAACCCTGATGCATGTGCAGCGCTACTTCCGGATACTGCTTGATGAACGCGCTGATCACTGGAGGCAAGGCGTAGCGAGCCTGGGTGTGCGTGGTCGCGATGGACAGGGTGCCCTTCTTCTCGTTGGAGAACTCCTGGGCGATCTGCTTGATGCTTTCGACCTTGCGCAGGATTTCCCCGGCCGTGGTGATGATGCGCTCACCCGCCGGAGTGACCCGGGTCAGGTGCTTGCCACTGCGAGCGAAGACCTCCACGCCCAGTTCGTCCTCGAGCAGGCGGATCTGCTTGCTGATGCCGGGTTGGGAGGTGTAAAGGCTCTGCGCAGTGGCGGAAACGTTCAAGTCATGGTGAGCGACTTCCCAGATATAGCGCAGTTGTTGAAGCTTCATTGCGACCCCCCAAGGTCAAAACGCCGCGCCGGCTCTTGCCTGGCAGGCTAGCGGCAACGGATATAACTATATTGATGGTTTTCGCCAGAATCTAGAACTTTTTGCAAGATAGGTCAGGATTTCCGCCGCCCCGGGGCCTGGGTCAGCGGTACCAGATACACAGGCGCCTGCGCTAGCTGCAATACTCGCGCGGCGGTGCGGCCTAGCGGCACCTCGGCTTCGCCGACTCGACTGTGACTGCCCAATACTACCAGGTCCACCCGTAGCCGCCGCGCCTGATCCAGGATGACCTCGGCCGGGTCACCTTGGCGAACCCTTACGGCGCGAATCAGGGCCAGGTCTGCCTCACCATCGGCCAACTCTTCGCTGAAAGTGTCCAGCACCCGTTTCTCGATGCTGGCCATCATGGTGCTGACACCGCTTAGGTGAAGCTCTTCCAACGCCGGAGCATCAAGGTAGCTTTGCAGGACAGACTCAGCGAAACTGCCCATCGGCTCCACGGCATGGATGACATGAAGCTCGGCGCTGAACCTGCGCGCCAATACCAAGGCATGCTGCAGGACGAATGGCGCATAGGCGCCCAGGTCGGTGGCGTACAGCATCGAACGGATCATTAGCACTCCCGCGCCGCCCAAGTCGACGACGACAGGGAAAGTCTAGCAGCGGCGCGGCAAAGCGCGGACGCTGCCCAGGCACCAGCAGCCGCCGGGACCATTGTCGAACCACCGCAGAACGCGCTAAGGTTCCGCACCCCCGCGCTGACCATCGCCCGGTCGCGCCGAACCGCCTGATGAACGAGTACCCCATGGCCGATTTACCGATCAACGACCTTAACGTCGCGTCGAACGAGACCCTGATCACCCCAGACCAGCTCAAGCGTGATATCCCTCTGAGCGAAGCGGCCGGTGAAACCGTCGCCAAGGGCCGGGAAGTGATCCGCAACATTCTCGACGGCAAGGACCACCGTGTGTTCGTGGTCATCGGCCCCTGCTCCATCCATGACATCGACGCGGCCCACGACTACGCCCGCCGTCTCAAGGCACTCGCCGAGGAAGTGTCCGACACCCTTTATCTGGTGATGCGGGTGTACTTCGAAAAGCCCCGCACCACTGTAGGCTGGAAGGGCCTGATCAACGACCCTTACCTGGATGACTCTTTCAAGATCGCCGACGGGCTGCACATCGGTCGTCAGCTGTTGCTGGATCTGGCCGAGATGGGCCTGCCCACGGCCACCGAGGCTCTGGACCCTATTTCCCCACAGTACCTGCAGGACCTCATCAGCTGGTCAGCCATCGGGGCGCGCACTACCGAGTCCCAGACCCACCGTGAAATGGCGTCCGGCCTATCGTCGGCCGTAGGCTTCAAGAACGGGACCGACGGCGGCCTCACCGTTGCCATCAATGCCTTGCAGTCGGTGTCCAAGCCTCATCGTTTCCTGGGTATCAATCCCGAGGGCGGCGTGTCCATCGTGACCACCAAGGGCAATGCCTACGGTCATGTAGTACTGCGTGGCGGCAATGGCAAACCCAACTATGACTCGGTCAGCGTGGCTCTGTGCGAGCAGGCCCTGGAAAAGGCCGGCATCCGTCCGAACATCATGATCGATTGCAGCCATGCCAACTCCAACAAGGACCCGGCCTTGCAGCCTCTGGTCATGGAGAACGTGGCGAACCAGATCGTAGAGGGCAACCGGTCGATCATCGGGCTGATGGTGGAAAGCCATATCAATGGCGGCGCTCAGGCCATTCCCAAGGATCTTTCCGAGCTTCAGTATGGCGTTTCGGTCACCGACGGCTGCATCGGCTGGGAAACCACCGAGGCCAGCATCCGCGCCATGCGTGACAAGCTCAAGCCACTGCTGGCGAACCGGGTTCGCCCCTGAGTCCGTACAGCACTGAAAAAACGCCGGGGTAGCCCGGCGTTTTTTCATTGTCCGTTGTATCAGACCTTGGGGATTCGACGCTGGTGGCGCTCCATGTAGCGCTCTACATAGGAACACGACGGAATCACCGTGTAGCCCATGCTGTCGGCATACTCCAGCGCCTTTTCAGTCAACGCGGCGGCAATCCCCCGCCCGCGGAGCGCATTGGGCACGAAGGTGCGGTAGATATCCAGCGTCTGCTTGCCCAGGTCCATGTACGTCAGGTAGGCACGATGACCGTCCACGCTGGTTTCGAACTGGTGACCAGCCTGGTCGTGATGGATGGACAACGCCTCGCTCATATCGAATCCTCGCGGGTCTTGGAATTAGACCCCTACCATACCGCTGTTTGACCGCCGTTGGAACTCTTCCGTCAGCATGCTCTTGTGTTGGATCCGCGCTCGAAGCGCGGAGTTTCGTTTAGGGCGGCAAGTCTCGCTGGCGACTGGCCAAGTAGCGAAACGCGCCGCCGGGCGTGCCAGGGTAGACGCTCAAAGACAATCGAAGTCACAGCAAGTTCACAACTAAGAGCAACTTGGGCTTAGTTATGCACTGACCACCGCCCAGCCCAACATCGCCGCGCCCTTGACTCTGTTGCCAACGCTCTGGAGGTCGCTATCCATGCGCCTCGCGAAGGAAGATTTTTTAACGGTTCTTGCACAACCTCAGTTTACTTACTACAAGTAATGAGTACTATGTACGCCGGCTATTTTCTCACTTCGAGAGATGGCTACTAAATAGAAAGTCCTTTGAAGGGGAACACGATGAACAACGTTCTGAAATTCTCTGCTCTGGCTCTGGCTGCCGTTCTGGCTACCGGCTGCAGCAGCGCGTCCAAAGAATCCGAAGCTCGCCTGACCGCTACCGAAGACGCTGCAGCTCGCGCGCAATCCCGTGCCGACGAAGCGTATCGCAAGGCTGACGAAGCTCTGGCCGCCGCTCAGAAAGCCCAGCAGACCGCCGACGAAGCCAATGAGCGCGCCCTGCGCATGCTCGACAAGGCTAGCCGCAAGTAATCCTTCGGGACACTGGCGCAAAAAAGCCGGCCCCTGACGGGGCCGGCTTTTTTATGGGCGTCGGGCCTGCAAAAACCCTGGCGCAGGCGGCACGCTCAGAGCGGAGCCTCAGGAGCCGCGGACATGGCGGTCCCGGCCGAGTTGATCACCACCGGGATACCGTCTTCGGCCCCGATCACGTCCCGGACCCTATCCCAGTCCACCGTCATCTGCGCGGACAGGTCCTTGCGGCTGAGCAGCGCATTGATCACCGCGGTGTGCTTGTCCACCATCGATGGGTCGCCCTGGGCATCCAGGGGCGTATGCGCCTCGAGGTACACCTGGCCACCGCCGACCCCGAACTTGTAGGGCTCGTTGATGATCCGCACCGGCGTGCCGACCGGGACCATGGTCGACAACTCGAGAACGTTCTCGTTGTACATGCGGAAGCAGCCATGACTGGTGCGCGTGCCAATTCCGAATTTCTTGTTCGAGCCATGGATCAGGTAGCCAGGCAGGCCCAGGGTGAACTTGAACGGCCCCAGGGGGTTGTCCGGCCCCGGCGGAACCACGTTCGGCAGCGGATCACCGTCGGCGGCATGCTCAGCCTTCACTGAAGCCGGGGGCGTCCAGGAAGGGTTGGCGGTCTTGGCGATGATCTTGGTGTTGGCCACCGGAGAGCCCCAGCCTTCTCGCCCGATCCCCAGCGGATAGGTACGCACGACGTCCTGCCCCTTGGGGTAGTAGTACAGGCGATACTCCGCGAGGTTGATCACGATACCTTCCCGAGGGCCGGGGGGCAGGATGAAGCGCGTGGGCAGCACGATTTCCGTGCCCGCCTTGGGCAGCCAGGCATCCACACCTGGGTTGGCCGCCAGCATTTCGTTGTAGCCAAGATCATAGGCCTGGGCGAGATCGGCGAAGGTGTCTTCATACTTGGCGCTGATGGTCTGCACCTGGCCAACGATGTCTTCCCCGGGCGGGGGTAGCGGAAACTCCAGCGCCACGGCCGGCGCCGCAGCAAGCGCTGCGGCCAGGGCGAGGCAACGACTGAGGACAGGGAAACGCGGCAACATCCGGTCAATCCTTAAATGCAGTGGACCAAGGCACAAACCGGCAAGTGTACACCCGGGCTGGGGCCGCCGGAATCATCGTCACCCGAACGACGGGCTCAATCGTACTCATTCTGTAGACCCGGCCACACCGGCCGAGTGCCTTTGCGTTGAGCGAACAGTATGGCCCGGCATAACGGGCACAGACGCGTATCGCGGAAGATCTCCCGCCCCACCGTCTGCCAGCGAGGCTGAGCCGGCAGCAGGCCGCCGCAGAGGGTACGGTCCACCGAGCCGCCGAGCTCAAGTTGCCGGGCTGCGACATGCACACGCACTTCCTGGCAAGCGAACAGGTCAAGCTGTTCATCGGGCTCGATCAATTGGTAGGCGAACAGGGACCAGGCAGGACGTGGCATCAGGGGCTCCGGAAGGGGGCGCAACCTTAGCTCAAAGCCTGCCTGGAGAAAAGCGTCAGAGCAGCGGTTTCAGGGCCGGCCACACATTTTCCAGCAAGCGGGGCTGCGCCTCGACCCTGGGGTGGATGCCGTCGGCCTGCATCAACTCCGGGACACCCCCTACACCTTCCAAGAGCGAAGGCACCAGCGGCACCTGTTGGTCGCTGGCGACCTCCTGGAAGACGCGGCTGAACGCATTGATGTAAGGCGCGCCATAGTTGGGCGGCAGAGGCACCCCCAACAACAGGACCTTGGCACCCTGCCCCTTGGCCTGGTCGATGATCCACGTAAGGTTTTGTTGCAATTGCGCCGGTGGCTGGCCACGCAGGCCATCATTGCCACCCAGTTCCACGATGACCAGGTCCGGCCGGGTCTGCGCCAGCAGCGGCTGCAGGCGGGCCCGGGCATTGGCGCTGGTGTCTCCGGTGATGGAGGCGTTCACTACCGTGTCGGCATAACCCTCGGCGCGCAGACGTTGTTGCAGCAGGGCGACCCAGCCTCGGGAGGTATCCAGGCCGAAACCGGCGCTGATACTATCGCCCAGCACGAGCAAGGTCCCGGCCCCCGCTGTCTGAGCCATGCAGGCAAGCCAGAGCGCGGCGGCGCATTTCCACATTCGCATCGGATTCTCCATGGGCGCAAGCATTCTCACCGCGCGAAACCTTAGCAAAGTGGTTTCCGGCACGGAAGGCGATCTACACATTCTTCAGGCTCTGACCCTGGATGTACAGGCCGGCGACAGTCTGGCCATCATCGGCGCGTCAGGCTCCGGCAAATCCACCCTGCTTGGCTTGCTCGCCGGCCTGGACCAGCCCAGCGACGGCGAAGTCATCCTCGCCGGGCATGCCCTGGGGCAGCTCGACGAAGACCAGCGCGCCCAGGTCAGGGCAGACCATGTAGGCTTCGTGTTCCAATCCTTTCAGTTGCTCGACAGCCTGACCGCCCTGGAAAACGTGATGCTGCCCATGGAACTGCACGGCCGGGCCGACGCTCGTGCCCAGGCCACGGAACTGCTGGCCCGGGTCGGCCTGGGCGCGCGCCTGAAGCACTGGCCCCGCCAGCTATCGGGAGGCGAGCAGCAGCGGGTGGCCATTGCCCGAGCCTTTGCCGCCGAGCCCAGCGTGCTTTTCGCCGATGAGCCTACTGGCAATCTGGATACTCATACCGGCGAGAAGATCACCGAGCTTCTGTTTACATTGAACCGTGAGCGCGGTACTACCCTGGTCCTGGTCACCCATGAGCAGCGGCTGGCCGAGCGTTGCCACCGGTGGATCCGCCTCGAGGCCGGGCACCTGGTCGCCTCGGGGACTCACTGATGGCAGCGGCGCGGGGCCTGTCCCGCCTTTGGCAACTGGCGCTACGGCAACTCGGGCGAGAATTCCATGCCGGCGAGTTGCGGGTACTCTTCTTCTCCCTGCTGGTCGCCGTGGTCGCCAGTACCGCCATCGGCTACTTCGGCGCTCGCCTCAACGGCGCCATGCAACTGCGCGCCACGGAGTTCCTCGGGGCTGACCTCGTCTTGCAGGGCAGCACGCCGGCTCGCCTGGAACAACTGCGCATAGGCCGGGAGCTGGGCCTGGATCACGCGCAGGTGGTGGAATTCAGCAGCGTGGTGGCCACCGAGCAGGCGATCGAGCTATCCAGCATCAAGGCGGTGGACAGCGCCTATCCCTTGCGCGGGCGACTGCGCAGCGCCGCGCAGCCCTACGCTGAAGAAACCGAGGGTGGTGCCCCGGCCCCGGGTGAAGCCTGGGTGGAAGCCCGGCTGCTCAATGCCTTGAGCCTGCGCATCGGCGACAGCGTGGACATCGGCCTCAAGCGCCTGCGACTGGCCCGCGTGCTGACCTACGAACCAGACCGTGCCGGCAACTTCTACAGCCTCACCCCCAGAGTGATGATCAACCTGGCCGATTTGCCCGCCACCGGGGTCGTTCAACCCGGCAGCCGGGTAATCTTCCGGGACCTTTGGCGCGGTACGCCGGAACGATTGCGCCAATACCGCGAACTCATCGAGGTGGGGCTGGACGCCAACCAGAGCCTGCGCGATGCCCGTGACAGCAATCGCCAGGTCGGCGGCGCCCTGGGCAAGGCCGAGCGCTACCTGAACATGGCAAGCCTGGTGGCTATCATCCTGGCGGGTGTCGCCGTGGCGCTTTCGGCGAGCCGGTTCGCCAGTCGACGCTACGATGCCAGCGCCTTGCTGCGCTGCCTGGGCCTGAGCCGCCGTGAAGTGCTGTGGGTGTTCACCCTGCAGCTGGTGTTACTGGGGCTGGCCGCCTCGGCCCTGGGCGCGCTGCTGGGTTGGCTGGCCCAGTTCGGCATCTTCGCCCTGCTGCAAGGGCTGCTGCCTGGCGTTGTGCCGCCAGGCGGCCCTTGGCCGGCCGTCGCCGGCATGGCCACCGGCATGGTCGCGCTGGCCGGCTTCGCGCTCCCTCCACTGGCCGCGCTCGGGCGAGTGCCGCCCCTGCGGGTGCTGCGCGGCGACCTGCTGCCCCCAGCCACCGCCACCTGGCTACTCTATGGCAGCGCGCTGGTTGCCTTGGGCCTGATCATGTGGCGGCTGAGCCTGGACCCTATCCTCACGCTCGCACTGTTGGGTGCGGGCCTGCTCGCCGCGTTGGTGCTGGGGAGCCTTCTGGTGCTGGCCCTGCATCGGCTGCGTCAGGCGCTGGCAACTGCCTCGTTGCCCTGGCGCCTGGGCGTGGGCCAGCTGCTGCGCCATCCGCTGGCCGCTGCCGGCCAGGCCCTGGCCTTCGGCCTCATTCTCTTCGCCATGGCCCTGGTAGCGCTGCTGCGCACCGAGTTGCTGGATACCTGGCAACGGCAACTGCCAGCCGACGCGCCCAACTATTTCGCCTTGAATATCCTGCCGGCCGAGCAGGATGCCTTCGCCGCACAGCTCAAGGCCATCGGCGCCACCACGGCTCCCCTCTATCCCATCGTGCCCGGGCGCCTGACGGCCATCAACGGCCACCCGGTGGGCGAAGTGGTCACCGAGGACAGCCAGGGTCAGCGCGCTACCCAGCGAGACCTGAACCTCACCTGGGCGGCGCAACTGCCCGACGGCAACCGCCTGCTGGCCGGGCAATGGTGGGGCACTAACCCTGGCGAGCTTCCGGGCGTATCAGTGGAGCAACGCCTGGCCGAAAGCCTGGGCGTGGTCGTGGGCGACACCCTTACCTTCAACGTGGGCGGAGTGACCCGAGATACCCGGGTCGCCAGCCTGCGCAGCGTCAGCTGGGACAACTTCCAGCCAAACTTCTTCATGATCTTCGAGCCGGGCACGCTCAAGGACTTTCCGGTGACCTACCTCACCAGTTTCTATCTGCCACCCGGCCACGATGCCCAGATCGTGACCCTGGCCCGGGCCTTCCCGGCCATGACCTTGCTACAGGTCCAGGCCTTGCTCGAACAGCTGCGCAGTATCCTGGCCCAAGTGACCCTGGCCGTTCAGTATGTGCTCCTGTTCGTTCTGGCCGCGGGTTTCGCGGTGTTGTTTTCCGGGCTGCAGGCAACGCTGGACGAGCGCATACATCAAGGCGCCCTGCTGCGGGCACTTGGCGCCAGTCGCCGGCTGCTGGTCGAGGCCCGGCGGATCGAATTTGCGGTACTGGGCATCGCCAGCGGCGTACTGGCGGCCGTGGCCGCCGAAGCCGCGAGCTGGGCCCTGTATCGCTTCGCGCTCAAGCTGGCCTGGCATCCGCATCCATGGTTGCTGGCGTTGCCGATCATAGGCGCGCTGGTCGTGGGCATGGCCGGGGTCTTCGGCACCCGCCGGGCCCTCGGCGCCAGCCCGCTGCGGGTACTGCGCGAAGGCTGAGCACACGCCTTTCTGGATATGCAGGATTCATAGACGATGCCCACCAACATCATTACCCGCCAGGGTCACGACAAGCTCAAGGAAGAGCTGGACTACCTCTGGAGCCGACACCGTCCGGAGATCACCCAGAAGGTGGCCTGGGCCGCGTCCCTGGGGGACCGGAGCGAGAACGCCGATTACCAGTACAACAAGAAACTGCTGCGCGAGATCGACCGGCGGGTTCGCTACCTGCGCAAGCGCCTGGAAGATATCCGGGTGGTCGATTACGCGCCCGAACAGGAAGGCAGGGTGTTCTTCGGCGCCTGGGTGACCATCGAGAACGATGAAGGCCAGAGCAAGCGATTCCGCATCGTCGGTTACGACGAGATCTACGGGCGTAACGACTACATTTCCATCGACTCGCCCATGGCCCGGGCCCTGCTCAAGAAACAAGAGGGCGACGAAGTGGTGGTACAGACGCCCAGGGGCGAGGCCATGTGGTACGTGGCCGAGGTCCAATATGAAAGCTGAACCGCCATTCCGGCTTCCAGGGTCGTCTTGCTGAAGACGGCGATGCTGGCGAAAGAGGCTGCGGCCAGCGCTGAGTCGACAGCTTCGCTGCCGGCGACGGGCTGACCGCCGCCGCCTGTAGAAAATTTGCCTCGCCCCCTTCAAGTCCGGCCGCCGGGCCGCTAGCATGCGCGCCCGACGCTGCTCTCCATGCCTGCATCAGCGCCCCCTCCCCTTCGTTTTCCCGAGATCCTTATGTCTGTGCAATTGCTGGCCATGGCGCTGGCGCCGCTCATGGGCCTGTTCATCATCAGTATCGGCAGCGCGCTCATGTCCTCGGTCACCACCTTGCGCCTGGATGCCATGGGCTTTTCCGCTACCTTGGTCGGGGTAGTGTCATCGGCCTATTTCATTGGCCTGGCTCTGGGCTCGGTATTCAACGAACGTATCATTGCCCGTATCGGGCATATACGGGCCTATAGCGCCTTCGCCGCGCTCATTGCGGTAAGCATTTCCCTGCAAGGGCTCAGCAGCGACCCCTGGGTCTGGTTCGGCTTGCGCCTGATCAGTGGCTGGGCCAGCGTTGGTGTGTACCTGGTGGTGGAAAGCTGGCTGCTGCTGGTGGCTGAGCCAAAAATCCGGGGCCGCCTGCTGGCCCTCTACATGATCGCGCTTTACGGCGCCGGCCTGCTGGGCCAACTAGGCCTGGGCGCGATAGTCGCGGCCGGGGACACGGTGCCCTTCACCCTTGCAGCCATGCTGGCGTCCTTCTCACTGGTGCCTATCGTGATGTTGCCCAAGGTGACACCACTGGTGGAACGGGCTGAACCCTTGCCGGCCCGCGAGCTGATCCGCATCACGCCCACCGGGGTGATGGGCTGCTTCGGCTCGGGCCTGGCCATCGCCGCGGTCTATACCTTGCTGCCGCTTTACCTGCAGCGGGTAGGGCTGAGCGTAAGCGAAGTGGGTCACATGATGGCGGCCGTCATCTTCGGTGCCATGGTGCTGCAGTACCCCATGGGGCGCTGGTCCGACCGGCGGGATCGGCAAACCGTATTGATTGCCCTTGGGGCAGCCTGTGCAGCCCTGTCCGGACTGGCCTTGCTGTTGCCGCCGTCAGGATGGCCGATGGTCGCTGTGATGTTCCTGCTCGGGGGCGGCGTGTTCGCCATCTATCCAGTGGCTGTCAGCCATGCCGCCGACAGCGCGCCGTCCGGCGCCTTGGTGCGCATGATCCAGGGCCTTTTGCTGATCAATTCCCTGGGGTCGGCCATCAGTCCGCTAGCCATTTCGCCCATCATGGGGTGGGCCGGGCCATCCGGCCTGTTCTGGGCCTTCGCCGTGCTCAACCTGGGCCTGGTGATGTTTTTCGTCTGGCGACGCCATGCCCATCCCGTGCCCGTGGCCTCGGCACCCTTCGCGGCGGCGGCCCAGTATTCCCCCACGGGGGTGGAGCTGCGCATGACGGAAGACTTGACACAGGCGGTGCAGGCACATGAGGCCAGGGAACAGGAGGCGAGCTTGAGCCGGGCCAGCGGTGGCTGATCCTGACCACAGTGGTGAACATCCGGCCATGGCAATCAATCATTTCTCGGGCGCGCCATTACTTTATCTCGTTTGCCAGCGTGCGCCATCCGAACGACCATCAGAGCCTGGCCTTTGAAAGCTTGCCAGCCCCGGCCAGGCAAAGACGCTCGAATGCCGCGCCGTCTCGGCTCAGGCCTCCCTATCCGTTGAAGGGCCATCGATGGACGTTACGCACAAGCCACTGCCCGAGTCAGCCCAACGTGGGAACATCTGGCGCCTTTCCCTGGCCCAGGCCCTCGCTGGCGCCAACGGTGTCGTAGTCTATGCCACCGGCGCTCTCGTCGGTGATCACCTGGCCCCCTCCCCACTACTGGCGACACTGCCCATCTCCTTGTTCGTCATGGGCATGGCGGCTTGCATCCTGCCGATGGGTAGCTATGCCCAGCGTCAGGGACGCCGCGCGGCCTTCCTGCTTGGCTCAGGCGCAGGCGTGCTGGCCGGCCTGTTGGCCGCGCTGGCGGTCTCGCTGGGCTCGTTCTGGCTGTTTTGCCTGGCTACGGCTTTTGGCGGCGCCTACGCGGCCGTCGTGCTGTCCTTCCGCTTCGCCGCCGCCGATGGCGTAGCCCCGCAACGGCGGGCCAGAGCGCTCTCGCTGGTAATGGCCGGCGGCGTCGCGGCCGGGGTGGTCGGCCCGCAGCTGGTGACCTTGACCATGAATCTCGGCACCGCGCCGGCCTTTACCTATACCTTTGTGGCTCAAGCGCTGGTAGCGCTGTTCGCCGCGCTCATCCTGCTTGGCGTGCGCCTACCCCGTCCGCAAGCCGGGCAGGGGTATGAAGGCCGCGCCCTGAAGGAGATCATCCGGCAAAAGCGCTTCATCGCCGCAGTGGTCTCCGGCTCGGTGGCCTATATGCTGATGAATTTCCTCATGACGGCCGCGCCCCTGGCCATGCATATGGCCGGACACGCCCAGGCTCAGGCCAACTGGGGCCTGCAATGGCATGTCATCGCCATGTACGCGCCCAGCTTCTTCACCGGCCACCTGATCACCCGCTTCGGTGCTAGCCGGGTTGCCCTGGTGGGCCTGGTGTTGACAGGACTGTCGGCCGTGGTGGGCCTGGCTGGCAGCGACGTCGCGCATTTCCATGGCCTCCTGGTATTGCTAGGGCTGGGCTGGAACCTTGGCTTCCTCGGTGCTTCCGCCTTGGTGCTGGAATGCCATGACCCCGCAGAGAAAAACAGGGTGCAATCGCTCAATGATTTCATTGTGTTCAGCCTGATGGCGGTGGGGTCGTTCTCCTCGGGTGGCCTGCTGAGCCTGTATGGATGGTCGATGGTGCTCTGGGTTTCCCTGGCCTTGCTGGCGGTGGCCGTCGGGGCGATCGTCGTCGCCACGCGCAATGGAACTTTCGCGGGCGAAACAGCCCCGCTGCGCTGACGCGATGAAAAGGTCACGCCCGTTACGCTTTCATACCCTTGCAACAGCGCAGCGGCAGCATGAGTCTTTTTCCAGGCAAGGCCTATGAACCTACCCGAACTCTCCACCCCTCGCTTACGCTTGCTGCCCCTCTGCCCTGACGACGCACCCCGAATCGCCGAGCTGGGCTCGGATCCGGTAATCGCGGCCTTCACCGCCAACATGCCTTCACCTTATACGCTCAAAGATGCCCGAGCCTTCGTTGAACGCTCCCTCGAGGCTGGCGAGAAGGGAGACGATCTTGTCTTCGGTATTCACCTTCGCGCCGGAGCCTTGACCGGCATCATCAACCTGCGCCTGAACCCACGGCACCACAGCGGCCATCTGGGCTACTGGATGGGTGCGCCTTATCGCGGGCAGGGGTATATGACTGAGGCAGTGAAGCGGGTCATGACCTATGGCTTAGAAACCCTGGGGCTGCGTCGCATTCATACTTCCTGCCTGGCGACCAACGCGGCATCGGCCAGGGTGCTACTTAACGCCGGGTTCGAAAGCGAAGGCTGCAGCCGGCAGGCCTTCTTGAAAAACGGTGTGTTTCACGATCTGCTGAATTTCGGTGTATTGGCTACGGACGAGGCGGTGAGCACCGACGATCCCGCCTGAGCCTTCACCCGGCTCACCCTCCCCTCGTCATGCTGCGCAGCACTCCGTCGCGGCGGATCAGGCCGTGATAAAGCGCGGCCGCAAGGTGCGCCAGAACGGTCAGGAACAGCAGGTAGGCCAGGTAGCCATGGGCCCTGCGAAGCAGGGCGAAGGTGGCCGCGTCCGGGTTCAGCAGTGGCGGCAGGCGCAGCCCGGCGCCCAGATCGATAGGGTTGCCGGCCGCGGACAGCATGGCCCACCCCAACAACGGCAGGCTCAGCATCAGCCCATAGAGCAGCCAATGGGACACTTTGGCCGCCAGGGCCTGGACCCTGGGCAGGTCTGCCGGCAAGGGCGGTTGGCGAGTGGCGAAACGCACACCCAGGCGAACCACCGCCAGGGCCAGTAGTGCAATGCCCAGCGGCTTATGCAGCTGAATCAGTTGCTCATGACGGGTCGACACCGAGGCGACCATGCCGGCGCCGATGAACAGCATGGCCAACAGCCCCAGCGCCATGCTCCAGTGCAACCAGCGCGCCAGGGGCGCGAAATGCTTTCGTAGCTCGCTCATGGGCGCGGCTCCTGCGCGGCGGATAGTTGATGGACCTCGCCGGTACGGCGCAGATAAGAATCGGCATAGGCCGCCGACCGGGCGGGTAGCAAGGGGTCGGCCGAAATCTGAATACCATCCGGCAGCACGGTGGGGTCGTAATTGATGTCCCGGCAGGGACCTGCGTTCTGTGCCAGGGCGCGGTCGAGCACCAGCGTTCCGGCCGCCACCGTACGCCTGTCCTGGGGCCAGGCCTTGCTGGCATCGTTTACCGGGTCATCGGGATTGGCAAAGGTCATCTCGAGGGTCCAGCGAAGAGGCCCGACAGCCAGCCGCTGTTGCAGGTCACGCATCAGATAGTCGCCGCTTTCCCCGTTGCTGTCGGTACGGCTCGTCTGCACAGGCAGCAGATGCCAGCGCACAGCCTGGCGGCTGCCGTTCGTGGCGACCAGGTAGAACGCATTGAGACCGTCGTAGCGCTCTGTGGCATAGCTGGCCGAGGGCTTGGCTGTTTTCACCCAGGCCAGGAAAGCGGCGGTTTCCGGATGGCTGGCAAAGAACGCTTGCTGGGCGGCGGGGTTCGGCTTGCCCGTGACAGGGTCGGGGCGGCTGGCTTGCAAGCTGTCGAAGAATGCCTCAGGCGTACCCA
This sequence comes from Pseudomonas massiliensis, assembly GCF_000826105.1. Lineage (GTDB taxonomy): Bacteria > Pseudomonadota > Gammaproteobacteria > Pseudomonadales > Pseudomonadaceae > Aquipseudomonas > Aquipseudomonas massiliensis. Next base: position 277,127 of record NZ_CCYK01000006.1, read on the forward strand.
CCGGGAACACCGGCATGCTGTTCATCCCGGTTCGCCATTGCTGGCCGTCGGCCTGGGTAAAACGCAGCGCCAGACTGCGAATGGGTACGCTGTTGTCTGGCGCATAAGGGTTACCCCCGGGCAGGGCAAATCGGCCCACCACCGGGGTTCGTCCAGGGGCGAACACAGCGGCCCTCGAGGCCTGCGCCAATTGCCCGTTGCTGTCGAACCAGCCGGTGACGCAGACCCCCTTGGCATGGTTGCGCCTGTAACCGGGATACTCCCCAGCGTTGGCCTGCAGCGTATCGACGATCCTGCCCGGCGTCAGACGGGCAGGGTCCAGCCAGCCATGGACATAGGCCATGCCGGCAGCCAGGGCCACCACCGGCAGGGCAATCAGGCCGAACCGGACCAGGGTAGCGCCAGCGGTCAGCGGCGGTGGTTGAAGCGAGTGTGGGGCGGGGGTGGCCATGGAAGCTCCAGGCTGAATTGAGTCAGCAGCAGGACGCTTCAGTGGCAGCGTTATTCCCTTCGCGCAGCCCTTGTGGCCATTGCCTTGCCTACCCGGGACCCGGTTTCCCGGCCTAGCACCGCGCAAATGCCATTGCCCGCCTCGGCCACCCGCGCCAGGTCTACCCCCGTCTCGATGTCCATACCATGAAGCAGGTACAGCACATCCTCGGTCGCGACATTGCCCGACGCGCCCTTGGCATAAGGGCAACCCCCAAGCCCGGCCACGGAGCTGTCGAATACGGCGATGCCCTCTTGCAGACTGGCGTAGACGTTAGCCAGGGCCTGGCCGTAGGTGTCGTGGAAATGGCCCGCCAGGCTGCTTCTGGGCAGGCGTCGAGCCAGGCGATTCCAGAGCGCTCGGACCTTGCCCGGGGTACCGCGGCCGATGGTATCGCCAAGGGAAATTTCGTAGCAGCCCAGGTCACTCAACGCTTCGGCCACCTGGGCGACCTGGTCCGGACTGATCTCGCCTTCGTAGGGGCAGCCGAGCACGCAGGATACATAACCACGCACCTGCACGCCCCGCAGCCGGGCGGCCTCGATCACTGGCGCGAAGCGCTCCAGGCTCTGGCCGATGGAACAGTTGATATTGCGCTGGGAAAAGGTTTCCGACGCGGCGGCGAACACAGCAATCTCCCGTGCTCCCGTCGCGACCGCGGCCTCGAAACCCTGGAGGTTGGGCACGAGCACACCGTAGGTTACTCCCGGCCTCTGCCGAATCCCGGCCAGGACTTCGGCGGTCCCGGCCATCTGGGGTACCCACTTGGGAGAAACGAAACTGCCCACCTCGACATAAGGAAGGCCGGCATCGGTCAGGGCATCGCAGAGGGCGATCCTGTCGGCGACACTGATGGCCTGTTTTTCGTTCTGTAATCCATCCCGAGGGCCCACCTCGACCAGGCGAACCTGTCCTGGATAATGGTTCATGGCGCGCTTCCCTCGGGACTCTTCGGCATGGAGGGTTCTGGCGCCTGCAGTTCGATGAGCGGAGTGCCTTCGGCAACCAGATCACCTACCGCGCAGAACAGCTGCTGGACAGTCCCCCCATGAGGTGCCTTGATGCTGTGCTCCATCTTCATGGCCTCTACCACGAGCAAGGTCTCGCCAGCCTCCACGACCTGGCCAGGCTTGGCCATGATGGCGACCACGCTGGCGTTCATCGGCGCGGTCAGCCCTCCCTTGGCAGCATGTTGGCCTTGCGCCTGGGCCAGAGGATCCACCCGCCCTACTTCCAGCCAGCGACCCTCCCATTCCAGGAACAGCCTGTTTTCACGCCAGAAGACCGCGTGCCCCTGACGCAAGCTCTCCTGGGTCAACCATAGCCGGCCTTCGCTGAGCACGGCGGCGTCCAAGGGCGCCGGGCTTACCCGCTGGCGCTGCTGCCCACATTGCAGGTCGATCGACCGCTCGGCGGGGCCGCCCAGGCGCCAGCCATTGCCGCTGGCCCAGGGTTCGACACCGCCCTTCGGCTGACAATCAGGACTCAGGGCCCACCAGGCTGTGGCTGCCACGACCCAGAACCCAGGAGGCAACTGATTTTCCACCGCGGGCAACAGCTCAGCCTGATACTGCGCGATAAAGCCGGTATGTACCTGGGCCTGGGCGAAGGCGGGATGCGCCAGTAGGCGACGCAGGAAGCCCAGATTGGTGGCAAAGCCTGCCACGGCCGTTTCTCCGAGCATGGCCAGCAACCGCTTGCGTGCCTCTTCACGGGTTTCGCCCCAGGCAATGACCTTGGCCAGCATGGGGTCGTAGAACGGTGAGATGTCATCCCCTTCGGTTACACCGCTGTCCACCCGGCGTCCCTCGCCGGCCGACGCCTCCTTGTACAATGCCAGATGCCCGGCCGCGGGCAGGAAGTCGTTGTCAGTGTCTTCAGCATAAAGGCGCACCTCGATCGCATGGCCTTCGAGCGGCACCTCGGCCTGGGTGATGGGTAACGGCTCTCCGGCAGCGACCCGCAGTTGCCAGGCTACCAGATCCAGACCGGTAATGGCCTCGGTCACCGGATGCTCCACCTGCAAGCGCGTGTTCATCTCCATGAAGAAAAACTCGCCCCGGGCATCCAGGAGAAACTCCACCGTGCCGGCCCCGACATAACCGATGGCCTGCGCGGCCTTGACCGCCGCTTCCCCCATGCCCTGGCGCAACGCCGATGACAGGCCGGGCGCCGGTGCTTCTTCCACCACCTTCTGGTGACGGCGCTGGATGGAGCAGTCCCGCTCGTTGAGGTACAAGCAGTGTCCGTGGCGGTCGGCGAACACCTGGATTTCCACGTGACGTGGCTCCAGCACGTACTTTTCCAGCAGCATGCGGCTATCACCGAAGGCCGATTGCGCCTCGCGTTGGGCCGACGCCAGGGCCTGCTCCAGCTCACCCTGGTGCTCGACCACCTTCATGCCCTTGCCGCCCCCGCCCGCGGCCGCCTTGAGTAATACCGGATAGCCGATATCCGCAGCGGCTTTCTGAAAGGTGGCCAGGCTTTGATCTTGCCCATGGTAGCCAGGTACCAGAGGCACCCCAGCCGCGTCCATCAGCGTCTTGGCTGCGGATTTGCTGCCCATGGCCTCGATGGTGCCAGCGGGGGGGCCTATGAACAGGAGGCCGGCCGCCTCCACCGCCCTAGCGAAGGCGGCGTTTTCCGAAAGAAATCCATATCCCGGGTGAATGGCCTGCGCGCCGCTAGCCTTGGCGGCGGCCATGATCTTGTCGATGACCAGATAGCTCTGGGCCGGCTTGGCGCCGCCGAGGCTGACAGCCAGGTCGGCCTCCCGGACGTGTCGGGCTCGGGCGTCGATGTCACTGTGCACGGCGACAGTTCGTATGCCCAGGGCTCGGGCGGTGCGCATGATGCGGCAGGCAATCTCACCACGGTTGGCGATGAGCAGGGTATGCAGGGTCATGGGGTGGTCTCCTGCCAGGCGGGGCTGCGTTTTTCCAGGAAGGCAGCGAGCCCCTCCTGGCCTTCGGCACTGATGCGGATGTCTGCTATGGCGCCCTCGGTGTAGCAGCGCACCTGCGCGGCGGGCAGCCCGCCGCCCACCTCGGCCAGCAACCCCTTGCAGGCACGCAGGGCGGCTGGACTGTTCTGCAACAGGTTGCTCACCCAGCGCTCGACCAGGGCGTCCAGCTCGGCGGCGGGCACCACCTCATGGAGCAAACCCAGGGCCAGCGCGTCGGTGCCGGAAAAACGTTCGGCCGAGAGCATGTAGCGGCGCGCCTGGCGTTCGCCGAGGGCCTTGACCACGAAGGGGCTGATCACGGCGGGAATCAGGCCGATGCGCACCTCGGAGAGCGAGAAAAGCGCATCCTCGGCGCCTATGGCCATGTCACAGCAACTGACCAGCCCTACCGCGCCACCGAAGGCCGCGCCCTGTACCACCGCCAGGGTAGGAATGGGCAGCCCGGCGAAGCGGTACATCAGCTCGGCCAACGCCTGGGCGTCATCCAGGTTGGCCTGGCGGCTTAGCTGAGCGCTGGCCCGCATCCAGGCCAGGTCAGCACCAGCGCTGAAGTGCCTGCCGCGCCCACGCAGCAAAATGAAGCGCAGGCCGGGCTCGGCCTCGACCTGGGCAACGGCCTGGGTCAGTTCGGTGATCATCGGCGCATCGAAGGCATTGTTTTTCTCGGCCCTGTCGAGCCAGAGGGTAGCGAAACCGCGTGGGTCCCGCTCCATGTTCACGCTGTGCACAGTGGTCATGGCTCACATCCGGAAGACGCCAAACTGGCTGGGTTCGATAGGGGCATTGAGGCTGGCCGAAAGAGCCAGGGTCAGCAGGTCACGGGTCTGCGCCGGATCGATCACGCCGTCATCCCACAGCCTTGCGCTGGAATAAAAGGCGTGGGCCTGCTGCTCGTACTGCGCGACTATGGGCTGTTTGATCCGCTCGGCCTCGGCGTCATCGAAGGGCTGGCCAGCCCGGGCGGCCTGCTCGCGCTTGACCTGCACCAACACCCCGGCCGCCTGTTCGGCCCCCATCACCCCTATGCGCGCGTTCGGCCACATCCAGAGGAAGCGCGGGTCGAAGGCGCGACCGCACATGCCGTAGTTGCCCGCGCCGAAGCTGCCGCCGATGATTACGGTGAACTTGGGTACGCGCGCGCAGGACACGGCGGTGACCAGCTTGGCCCCATGCTTGGCGATGCCGCCTTCTTCGTACTTCTTGCCCACCATGAAGCCGGTGATGTTTTGCAAGAACACCAGGGGAATGCCCCGCTGGCAGGCCAGTTCGATAAAGTGGGCGCCCTTTTGGGCGGCTTCGGCAAAGAGAATGCCGTTGTTGGCCAGTATCGCCACCGGGTGACCCTGCAAATGAGCGAAGCCGCACACCAGGGTGGTGCCGAACAGCGCCTTGAACTCATCCAGCTCGCTGCCGTCGACCAGGCGGGCAATGATTTCCCGCACGTCGAAAGGCTGCTTGGGGTCCGCCGGGACCACACCATAGAGTTCCTGCGCGGGGTACAGAGGCGGTTGTGGCGTTCGCAGCTCCAGCCTGCCCTGCTTGCGCCAGTTCAGGTTGGCGATGCAGCGCCGCGCCAGGGCCAGGGCATGCTCGTCGTTCTCGGCGTAATGGTCGGCTACCCCGGACGTACGACAATGGACGTCGGCGCCACCAAGCTCCTCGGCGCTTACCACCTCGCCAGTGGCCGCCTTGACCAGGGGCGGGCCGGCCAGGAAGACCGTGGCCTGGTTGCGCACCATGATGGTTTCGTCGCTCATGGCCGGCACATAGGCGCCACCCGCGGTACAGGAACCCATGACCACGGCGATCTGGGGAATGCCTTGAGCGCTCATGTTGGCCTGGTTGAAGAATATGCGACCGAAATGTTCACGGTCGGGGAACACCTCCTCCTGCCGTGGCAGATTGGCACCGCCAGAGTCCACCAGGTAAATGCATGGCAGGCGGTTCTGCTGGGCAATGGCCTGGGCACGCAGGTGCTTCTTCACGGTCAGCGGGTAGTAGCTTCCGCCTTTGACCGTGGCGTCATTGGCCACGATCATGCATTGCACTCCCGCCACCGAGCCGATGCCCGCGATGACGCCGGCAGCGGGCACAGCCTCGTCATACACCTCGTGGGCGGCCAATTGGCCTACTTCAAGAAACGGCGAACCCAGGTCCAGCAATTGGTCGATGCGCTGCCGGGGTAGCAGCTTGCCCCGCGCGAGGTGGCGTTGCTGCGCCGTGACACCGCCCCCCTGAGCGATGCTGGCCAGCAGTTCGCGCAGGCGGGCGACCTGCTGCTCCATCGCTCCCGCATTACGGGCGAATTCCGGCGATCTGGTATTGAGCTGTGTGTGTAGCCTGGCCATCAACGAGCCTCCTTTCTGAATCCCACCATTGCCAAGGGCAGCGACCCAGGTTTCAACGGGTTTCGTTGAACAGTTCGCGACCAATGAGCATCCGACGGATCTCGCTGGTGCCGGCGCCGATTTCGTAGAGTTTGGCGTCGCGCAGGAAGCGACCGGTGGGAAATTCGTTGATGTAGCCATTGCCACCGAGGATCTGGATGGCGTCCAAGGCCATCTGGGTAGCGCGCTCGGCGGTATAGAGGATCACCCCGGCGGCGTCCTTGCGTGTGGTCTCCCCACGGTCACAGGCCTGGGCCACGGCGTAGAGATAGGCGCGGCTGGCATTGAGCTGGGTGTACATGTCGGCGACCTTGCCCTGCACCAGCTGAAACTCGCCAATGCTCTGGCCGAACTGCTTGCGGTCATGAATGTAAGGGACTACCACGTCCATGCACGCCTGCATGATGCCCACCGGGCCGCCGGAGAGCACTACGCGTTCGTAGTCCAGCCCGCTCATCAGCACCCGCACGCCATCGTTTTCGACCCCGAGGATGTTTTCTTCCGGGACTTCCACGTTGTCGAAGAACAATTCGCAAGTATTGGAACCGCGCATGCCCAGCTTGTCGAACTTCTGGCTACGGCTGAAGCCTTTCCAGTCTCGCTCTACGATGAACGCGGTAATGCCATGGGCGGCCCGGGAAGGGTCCGTCTTGGCGTAGATCACATAGGTATTGGCATCCGGGCCGTTGGTGATCCAGGTCTTGCTGCCATTGAGCAGGTAGCGGTCACCCTGGCGCTCGGCGCGCAGGCGCATGGACACTACGTCAGAACCGGCATTGGGCTCGCTCATGGCCAGGGCGCCCACATGTTCGCCGCTGACCAGCTTGGGCAGGTAGCGCGCTTTCTGCGCCGCGCTACCGTTTCGCTTGATCTGATTGACGCACAGATTGGAGTGCGCTCCATAGGACAGCGCTACCGAACCGGAGCCCCGGCTGATCTCTTCCATCGCGATCACGTGGGCCAGGTACCCCATCCCGGCACCGCCATACTCTTCCTCGACCGTGATTCCCAGCAGGCCCATCTCACCAAACCTTCGCCACATGTCCGCCGGGAAGCTGTTGCTCTGATCGATCTCGCTGGCCCGTGGCGCGAGTTCGCTGGCCACCAGGGCGTGTACCTGGTCGCGCAATATGTCGAGGCTTTCGCCAAGGGCGAAATTCAAGCTGGGATACGTCATGGTCCACCTGTAATTGTCATTGGTATGGTGATGTCATGGGGCTTTAGCCCTGCCGAGCATGAGCACGGCTCGGTTTGTCTGGAGCATAGGAGCAGAAAAGCGGTATCGTAAATTTATAAAATAAGAACCCAGGTATTTGAGAATCGAATGGCACACCGGACCGATATTTCCATGCGTCAGCTGCGCTATTTCGTGGCCGCCGCAGAGCACAATCAATTCTCCGTTGCCGCCACGGCTGTACATGTTTCGCAGTCGGCGATCACCACGGCGGTGAGCCAGCTGGAGCACCGGCTCGGAGTCCGGTTGTTCGAGCGCCTTCCCCATGGGGTGAAGCTGACCGCCGAGGGACACCAGTTCTACCACCATGCCCGGCATATCCTGGACACCTTGAACGATGCAGTGAGCCAGCCGCTGTTCCATAGCCATGGCCTGACTGGCAGCGTGCGCGTGGGCGCGTCCTATACGGTACTCGGCTACTATCTGCCCAACCTGCTGGCAAGGTTCAAGCGCAGCTACCCCAGCGTTGAGGTGGATCTGGTCGAAATGGACCGTGTCAGTCTCGAGGCTGGCATGCTGGACGGCTCGATCGAGCTAGGCCTGACGCTCATTTCCAACCTGGACCCGGCCCTGCCGCTGGAAAGACGCTTGCTGATGCGTTCACCTCGGCAACTCTGGCTGCCCAGCGGGCATTCCTTGCTGGGTATGCGAAGCCTGAGCCTGGCGGATGTGGCCCAACATCCCTACATCCTCGCCACCGTCGATGAAGGCGAGGCCTCGACGCTGCGTTACTGGAACGCAGCAGGCCTGACGCCCAGAGTGGTGTTCCGGACCTCGTCCATCGAATCGGTACGCGGGCTGGTAGCCCATGGCTTCGGCGTGACCATCCTCTCCGACATGGTCTACCGCCCCTGGTCCCTTGAGGGTCGCAAGGTCGAGGCAAGGCCACTGTCCGAAGGCATCCCGCCGCTGGAGCTAGGCCTGGTCTGGGCACCAGGTGCAGACTTCAGCCCGGCCGCCACCGCGTTCAAGCAGTTTCTCAGTACCGCGCCGGTCATCTAGGCCAGACACGCTGCCTGCCATTCTCAGCGAAGGGTCAGCAACCCCTGGCGCGCGACCCGGGTCAACTGGGCGATCAGCGCCGGTGCCTCTTCGGCGCTCGGGCTCTGGACCACGGCCAGGTCGAAGCGGTTGTCCGGAAGGTGCGTCAGGGACTGGCCGGGATTGAGGAACTGGACCGAAAACGGCGCTGATTTGCCGTTGCGTCGCGGCCAGCCATCGAGGCAACGCAGCAAGGCCGGCTGATGACGACCGACCAGCAGAATGCTTGGAGTATGGGATTTCAGAACGGACCCTGGCAGCGGGGCCAGGCAAACAAGGGCGCGGGGACAACTCATGGCTCGGTACTCTTTATGGCTGCTGCTCTGCCTCACGGTTTGCGCCGGGCAGGTGTGAGGCAACACCGAGCCAGCGTTTTAGCGGTATTTCTGGCTCTGGAATGAGCCCTGGCGCCCCGCAAGTAGCTGTCTAAATCGGCGCATGAAGATCCTAGTGGCGGCAGGAGGCAGTGTCAACCGATGGCCAGCCCGCCAGCGGATCAAGGTTCCAGGCTGTCCCGGGCGCGATTGAAGGCCAGGTAGTACTTGTTCACGTTATTGACGTAGCGTACCGGGGCCAGGCCCAGGCTCTCCATGGCTACCCGCTCTACCTGGAAAAACCAGCGATTGGGGTCCAACCCTCGCTGGCGCGCCTGGGCTCGCAACCGCTGCACGCGCTCAGGGCCTAGGTTGTAGGCCGCCAGCACGAAGGCCATGCGCTCGCGTTCATCCATGTGCTTACTGTTGAAGAAGTTACGGCGAATCAACGCCAGGTAACGCGCCGCCGCCCGAACGCTGTCATCCACGTCATCCATCTGTCTGACGCCGACCCGCCGGGCGGCGGCCGGTGTGATCTGCAAGGGCCCGCTGGCACCGCTGCCGCCCCGGGCATCAGGTGTCAGGTCCGACTCCTTGTACGCCAGCGCAGCCAGGTCCAGCCAGTCCAGGCCCTGTTCCCGAGCGTTGCGCTGCAATACCGGGCGCAGTGCCTCCAGGCGTGCCCGGTCGTCGCGGTCCAGTGGGTTTCGGGTCTGGTAGAGGTCGCGGCAGCCCTCGAGCAACGCCTTGTCCTGATTGGCGGCGGGCTTGTACTGACTGATGAAGGCGCGAACGCTTTCGCTCAACTGTGGCGCGTCCTGGCGAACGTACCAGCTGATCGGCGTTGGCGCCTGGAAGGCCAGCCGCCGCTCCACCCGCAGGTCTGGCATCAGCTTGACCCAACGCTCGGCGATGGGCTGCTCCACCAGCGTCATGGCGTACACCCCGGCGCTGACCATGTCCAGTACATCCTCGACACCGAGGCTGGCATCTGCCCATTCGATCACCATGGGTCGCTTGTGACGCGCTATCAACTGTGCATTGGCGCGGTTGACCGCTTCCTCGGCCGCGCTGCCGGCCACCAGCACCAGGTGCTTGCCAGCCAGTTGATCCAGGTTGTCAAAGGCGCGGTGCTTGCGCGGATGCACCAGTACCAGGTCGCTATTGGCCACGGCGGCGGTGGCCGCCACCGAACGCAGGTTGCCCACGGGTGCCAGGGCCTCGCCTGGAGCAGCCAGGTCCGCTTCCCCGTGCTGCAGCGCGGCCAGCAACTGGCCTTTGGGTCGCGGCACCGCTTGCAAGCGAATCGCCCCATGGCTGCCCTTCTGCGCATTGAGGAAGGCTTCAAACGCCTTCAGGCGGCGGTCTTCGGCGCCCACGGGCGCGCCACCCAGGGTGGCGGAACTGTTGCGACTCTGATTGACCACCACGCGCAATACCTTGGCCTGGCGAATCTGGTTCAGGTCGCGCGCGGCCTTGGCGGGCCGGTGCGTTTCGGCTATCCGAGGCTCAGCGAGCGCAACGGTACAAGTGAAGGCGAAAAGCGCGAGTGTAGCCAGGGTCAAACCCCGGCCAGCAACGGGACCTTTCATCTGTGCTCCGAGGTTAAAAGCCCGCCCCGCTGGCATACTGCCAGGGGCTACCAAAACCGCGCTCATGACGGGAGCGTCGGGTTTTATTTATAAGGGTGAAGCTTTGGTATGCTTTCCGGCCTCAGCCTGAAAGGAGCCACCATGCAACTCATCGACATCGGCGTCAACCTGACCAACCCGGCTTTCGACGAGCAGCACGGTGATCTTCTGCAGCGCGCCTTCGATGCAGGGGTTGTGCAACTGGTGCTGACCGGCACCAGCGGCGAGGTGAGCGAACAGGCGCTTGCCCTGGCTGAACGCCTTGACCCGGCCGGGGAGCGGCTGTTCACGACGGCCGGTGTCCATCCCCACGAAGCCAGCCAGTGGAACAACGACAGCCAGCGACGCATCAAGGCCTTGCTCGGCCATGCCCGTGTACGCGCGGTGGGCGAATGCGGGCTGGATTTCAACCGCGACTTCTCACCGCGCCCCGACCAGGAGCGGGCGCTGGAAGAACAACTCGCCCTGGCGGCCGAGCACCAGCTACCGGTATTTCTCCATGAACGCGACGCTGCCCCGCGTTTGCTGGCGATCCTGCGGGAATGGCGCGACCGTCTCAGCCACGGCCTGGTCCACTGCTTCACCGCCGACCGCACCGAACTTTTCGCCTATCTGGATCTGGACCTGCATATCGGCATCACGGGCTGGATCTGCGACGAGCGCCGCGGCAGCCATCTGCATCCGTTGATGTCGAGCATTCCCCAAGGCCGCCTGATGCTGGAAAGCGACGCGCCCTGGCTGCTCCCCCGCACGCTTCGACCACGGCCGAAGAACGGCCGCAACGAACCTGCGTTCCTGACCGAGGTACTACGCGAAGTCGCTCGACATCGAGGCGAGACGGAACCGGAACTGGCAGCGCATACCACGGCCTGCGCGCGGGCGTTTTTTGGCTTGCCTGTGTTGTAAACCGCCAGGAGTAAGGGAGCAATCAGCTTTTTGCAGAAGACAGACGGCCATGCGATCACATCAACCGGCCCAGATCGACTCTATAACCTCGACTGGAAAAATAAAGCGCGGGCACAGCCAGGGATTCCACGGGAGGCATATAATGCCCCGATCGATTGGTAAGCTCGATCAACCCTTTGTTCTTCCTGATATGGCCAGCCGCGATGACACGATCAACCGGCGTCAAGTCAGCCAGTACGGCATGGCTAGGCACATGACGCTCTTTGATCCAAGGGCTGGCAATTATTTCGCCACCCCCGTCCATTATGAATTTATAGTCTCGCTTCATATGCAATCTAGACATGAAACCAGAATCGGCGGACCTGGCAATCTTGCCAAAAACTTTGGGCGAAGACTGATACAAGGAGAGCTCCCTAGCCAATCTGTTTGACATGCTGTTTACCAAAGAGGGCGCAGGCATGGTCGGTATCAGCGTCCGATTAACTGATTCCAAAAGCTGCCGCACTCCCCGGTTCCCGGACTTGCCGACCACTCCTATGAGCTTAAGCAATCTTGGCGTGCCACCTGAAGGATCCTGCATGTTTATCGGGTCATTCAAGCAATAGGCATGACTGTTCAAGCCGCCCTCTCCGAAAGGGCTGAGCGGATCAGGTTGCATGAATTTTCTTACCAAGGGGCAATAAGCCCGATGCCCGTTTCCGAGCAGATATAATTCAGTTCCCGCCTCCCATCGAACGCCGGAAAAATATATGCCTTCCTTGTCAGGCCACCCATAAATTTCCAGGAATCTCAACGAGCGGCCTGATATATCGGACTGAATGAATCTTGTCGCCGACGCAGCATTCATCACAGCCTCCTCTTGACCGTTGACGAAACGCTAGAATTGCCATGGAAGCGGCCCGTGGCGCTAGCTGGCAGTCTGTCAGTACGGCTGCCCTTTGCTGACCTTGCAGCAAGCGCGAGTACCGCCCAGCGTCTACACTGGCATGCTACCGGGTCATAGCCATGCCGATGAAACTTAGCCCGGTGCTATGGGCCCAATAGGGAAGGACGATTCGCCGTGAAGGCGAGGTTGGATTAACCTTCAACCATGAATCATTCGCATCCTCATTGGAGCTTCTATCATGCTTAGACGCCTCGCTTGTCGTACCGCGGGCCGCGTGCCTGCGGGGTTCCCCACCACGGGGGAGGCTTCGACATCAATGTTCACCCTGCCACTGCTGGGCATCGCGGTTGCCCTGATCGGGCTGGGCGTTGCCACGGCCAACGCCCTGGAAGTCGTGATAGGCGGCATCTGCCTGGTCGCTGCCTTGAGCAAGCCCAGCGGCCTTTGACGCTGAACCCTGTTTACAAGCCAGGCAGGCAACATTAGCCGAACACGGTAACGGTTTGTCGACTGATGGCCAGCAGTTGGTCATCAGCGGTCCATAAGGCCGCCGAGGTATGCCCATAGCCGTCGGCGGCGTGCTCAATGCTTGCCCGGTACTTGTACCAGGCATCCCCTGGCAATGTCGGCATTGGCTGCACGAACTCGATGGTCCAGCTCAAGGTACTCCCCGCCGCGGGTGCCGCCAGGTGCGGTAACAGCGCCGGTGGCCACGCATCGACCAGGGCCAGGACCCGGGCTTCGTCCAGCGCGGCTATCTGCCCCTCGCCCTCCAGGCGCACCCAGCCGCCAATGGCTGGAGATGGAGTATCGCTGTAGGGCAACCCGCCAATGCCCCAGGCCAGCGCCAGATGTCGCAAGTATTCTGGCGTGACGCCCTCGCGGTAACCGACCTTGAAGCACTGACCGGGCGGTTGCACCTCAGGCGCCGGCATGGCCGTCAAGCCGACGCGCGAGGAGCGCGCCGCGCCGAAGCTCCCCTGCATCAGGGTGACGACCTCGCCGTTCTGGAGCGCGCGACCGAGCACCAAGACTACTGATTTGCCAGACCGAAGTACCTCGACTTCAAAAAGGGTAGGCACTTGAAGGGCCGCGGGCGCCACGAAACTGATCGCCAGCGACCGGACTGGCCGGCCTTCCAGGCCTTGCTCGGCCAGGCGACGGCGCATGGCTTCATAGAGTAAGGCAGCCATCAGTCCACCGAAGCCGGCACGGCCCTGGGACCAATCCGAGGAAATGGATACGGGCTGGTCACCATTGCCCAGGGCCGCCAGCAGAGTGTGAAAATCCATGTCAGTGCTTCCGCGCGTTGAGTGACCCGGGTTTTCCCATGACTGCCCTTAACCGGGCAAGGGCCTGATCGGCCAAATGCTCGGCCTGTTGCAGCTCTGCCTGCCATTGCCCAGCTTGCGCCGCAAGAGCCGGGTCTCGCTTGGCCAGATTCACTCTCTGCTGGCGAGCGTGCCACTGGGCAAGGGCAGCCTGAGCGCGCTTGAGTGCCCGGGACAGCTCGCGACTCCTTGAAACCTGCTTTGGATAAGCCTTTATCGCATAGTGAAGGCCTCTGATAAGCAGGCGTAGCCGCTGCCGCCCGCTGCCCGACGAAGCCAGGGCTCGGCGTAAGTGGCGGGCTCGCCTGTCCAGCACTCTGCGGATGCGCCTGTCCAAATTTCCCATGACACCATAGTGGGCATTCGTGCGCAGCAAGGGTACGAGGGTGTCCAAAAGGCGCAACAACTGTAAAAAAGGCTCGTTCTGGGCGAAGCGCGCATAGGTGTGCAATGGGTCCACCTGCGCCGCGCACGAGGGGGCTGGCAAGCGCTCCTTGTCATGCTCGATTGACGCAGCGCGTCGCAAGGCACGAGCCGCATCCTCAAGGCGCTCGATACCAGGCAGCCCTCGTAGCGGTCGCAACAGGCTGCGCAGGCGACGCAGGGCCCTATGCACGTCCTGTAGTGCGCGCTGATCCGTTCCGGCGGCCAATCGGGCCTGGCAATGCAGCAAGCGCACCTGTATGTGGATCAAGCGCTCGATCACTGAATCCAGGGTGTCGCTCATCCATGCCTCCGTGCCATGCCCGCCATGGTCCGGGGGCGCAGTTGGCGCCTGAGCCGCCTGAGCGCTGGCGCGATATCGCCCTGGGCCGCGCTGTCGGTGCCGTAGCGCGCTCGGCTGAAAGCCCAGGTGAAGGCTTCGATTTCAGCAGCCGCGCTGGGCAGCGCCTGGCTGGCTCTTAAGGCGAAATCGCGTGCGCCCTCCCCCGGCGCGCGGATAAGGCCCTCCCGGAACAGCAGCCGCTCGAACGCGGCATACTGGCGCAGCTGTGGATCAGCCTGACGCTGGCGCCATGGCCGCAGCACGAACAAGGCCAAGCCAACCAGTACCAAGGGGCCGCCCAGCGGGAGGACCCACCCGGCGTAATCAGCGAACCAGCGGCTGAGCCATTGGCGCTGCTGGCTTTCCTGGTAGCCAAGCACCCAGCGCTCCCAGCCGTAATTGAGGTTTTCCCAGCCCAGGCGCAGATCATTGAGCCACGAAAACTGCCGGTAACGCAGCGCCGAGAAGGGAGAGCCCGCCAGGAAGGGCTCATCGGCCGCCAGCGCCTCCGCCAGCCCGGCCTCGACTCGTTGCGGTGCCACCGCGGCAGTAGGGTCGGCGCTGATCCAGCCACGCCCGGCGACCCAATATTCGACCCAGGCGTGAGCGTCATACTGGCGAACGCTCCAGTATTGGCCGCGGGGGTTGAATTCCCCACCCTGGTAGCCGATGACTACCCGTGCCGGAATGTCCATGGCTCTGAGCAGGAAAGTCAGCGCACCTGCGTAATGAAGGCAGAACCCCCGCCGGCTGTCGAGGAGAAAGCCGTCGATGCTGTCCGCGCCAAGCGCAGGCGGGCGTAAGGTGTAGTGAAAGTCTTGCTCGTTGAACATGCGCAACAAGGCGTTGACACGGCTGGCCGGTTCGCTGTGAGCACTGGCGACACGCGCGGCCAATGCACGGCTGCGAGGGTTGCCTTGGCTGGGCAAGGCCAGGGCCTGGCGCCGGCTGGCGTCGCCAAGGGTGGGTTCGCGCACGGCTTGCGGCCAGCTTTGCGCGCTATAGGTCAGACTCTGGTCGATCACCCGAGGGCGCTGCCAGCGCAGGTCATAGCCCGGCCTGGCCACGGTGCTGTCCACCTTGCCGGTGTCGAGCACGAACAGCCAGGGCTGACCGGAGGGTTCCTGGATCACCTGGTAGCGAAAGGCGTTGCCCTGGGGTTGCCAGCTCGCACCCTGGCGTACCGCGCCCGGATCGCTCTGGGTCCAGCGCCGACCGTCGAACCTGTCCAGAGTCAAGGCGCGCCAGTAAAGCGCCTGGCGCGGCGGCGCGGCGCCCTGGAAGGCGACGCGGAAGGCCAGATCGGCGGACTGGGCCAGCTCGGCGATATCCCCCGGGGCCACGGTATCGCTCAGCCCGGTTCGCGCCTGGTTGCCAGGCATGGGCAACGACCACAGGGGCCCCATGCGCGGGAAGGCCACGAACAGCACCACCAGCAAGGGGAGGCTCTGGCCGAGCATTGCCCCTGCCCGGCGCAAGGGCGTCCAGTTCCTGGCTGCCTCGGCCGGCAGCTCAAGGACGATCAGTGTCGCCAGCAGCGTTACCAGGGGCAGGAGGCTATAGAGTGCCCAGGCCAGGCTGGCATCGAAGAGGTAGCCTACCGCCAGGCAGAAGAAACCCAGCATCACCAGCACGCGCACATCCCGCGGCCCTTGCACTTCCAGCAGCTTGAGCACCGCAGCCGCTACCAGCAGGGCGGCGGCGAATTCAAGCCCGAGTACCGTGCCTACCGAAAAATACAGCCCTGCCAGGGTGGCGGCCATCACTAGCGTTTTGAACCATGGCCGTGGCCCCCTGCGACCAGAACGGGCCAACCGCCAACGCCACGCCATGCAAGCCAGCCACAAGCCCACGAGCCATGACGGCACTTCAAGGCAAAGCGGCACCAGGGTCAGTGCCTGCGCGACCAGTGCCCAGGCCAGGGTACGGACCGGCAGCGGTGTCGTGGCGGCCTTCATGGCCATGTCTCGACCAGGGCCAAGGCGCGCAGGCAGGCTTGGCGGTGGTCATCGCCGGAGGCGGCGGCCAGGGTCGCGCCGGGCACCTGCAAGGAAAAAGCCTGGCCTTGGCGGCTCAGCTCCAGTACCCAGAAGCAAAGCAGCGAAAGCCGCGTCTCCAAGGGGCCGTCCAGCTGCTCCAGGGACAGTGCCGGATCACGGCCGTGGACTTCGGCGAAGGCCTTGATCAGCAAGGCCTGGCCCTTGGAAAAGGCTTTCCAGTGCAGGCGCCGCCAGGAATCGCCAGGGCGATACTCCTGGAGCCCCTGGAAATCATCCACACCGGTGCCGAGCACCTGCCAATCATGGGCTTCGGCGTCCCGCGCCTGGCCATTGCCAGCCGGTAATGGGCCGGCCAGGGGCCGCGGGTACACCAGCACGCGCTGGCCGAGATCGACCCAGCTCCAGGCGCGAAGCAGGCCCAGGGGAAACCGGGTTTCCAGGCGCAGTCGCGGTACGCGCTGCCAGCCTCGCTGGTGAGTATCCAGACGCAGCTCCTGACGCAAGGCGCCGTCGCCCTCCAGGTCGAACCGCTGCAGCTCTGCGGCGGACCATCCCAGGTGGAGCGCGTGGTACTCACGCCCTTGGCTTTGCAAACCCACCGCTACGCAAGCCGGCTCGCCCGCGAACACAGGCGCTGGAGCCTCGGCGAGGATCAGCAGTCCACCCAGGTTGCGATAGGTGTGCAATATGGCGACCACGAACAGCGCGCCTAGGGTGAACGCCAGGGCATAGGCCATGCTGTTCTGGTAGTTGATGGCAGCGAGTAGAATCAGCACCACGGTGAGCAGAAACCCATAGCCGGCCGCGCTGGGCAGGATGTAGATGCGGCGGTGATCCAGGCGCACCCGTGGCGAAGGCGGCGCGCGCCGAGCCTGCCAGGCGGCCACACGCTGCCCCCAGGCGGTGTTCACAGCACAGGGACCTCACGTAGCAGCCACTGCACCAAGGCCCCGCCGCCCTGCCCGGCTGTCTCGGCGCGCTCGCGCAACCGGTGACTCGCTACCGCTGGCAACACCGCCTGGATGTCTTCGGGGATTACGTAGTCCCGTGCGTCCAGCAGGGCCCAGGCGCGGGCCGCCGCCAGCAGCGCCAGGCTGCCACGTGGAGACAGCGCGCTGCCGAACTGAGGCTGGGTCCGTGTGGCTTCCACCAGGCGCAGCACATAATCGACCACCGCTTCGCTGACCTTGACCCCCTTGGCACGGGCCTGGGCGGCGGCCAACTGACCATGATCGAGCACCGGCGCCAGCCGTGGCAGCAGGTCCCGTCGGGCCTCGCCCATCAGCAGCGCGCGCTCCGCCGCATGGGCGGGGTAGCCGAGGGAGAGTCGCATCAGGAAGCGATCCAGTTGGGATTCCGGCAAAGGAAAGGTACCGCCCTGGGTGGTCGGATTCTGGGTCGCGATTACGAAGAAAGGTTGGGGCAAGGGGCGAGTGGCGCCCTCGATGGTGACCTGGCCTTCTTCCATGGCTTCGAGCAATGCGCTCTGGCTCTTGGGGGTGGCTCGGTTGATTTCGTCGGCCAGGACCAGCTCGGCGAAGATCGGCCCCGGATGAAAGACGAACCTGCCGCTGTCCTTGTCGAACACCGAGGTACCGAGAATGTCTCCTGGCAGCAGGTCGGAGGTGAACTGGATGCGCTGGAACTCCAGCCCTAGGACCTTGGCCAATGTATGGCTCAGGGTCGTCTTGCCCATGCCTGGCAGGTCTTCGATCAGCAGGTGCCCATCGGCGAGCAGGCAGGCCAGCGCCAGACGCACCTGAACCTGCTTGCCAAGGAGTATCTGGTTGATGGCGCCCAAGCACGCCTGCAGTGGATCGACCATGAAAACCTCCTTTTAATGGCCACCGCGACCACTTGCTTCACCCTGCGCCTCGGGCCTCTGGGTAGGCAGCCGCGCCAGGCTGCCCAAGCTCGACTAGCGCCCCGCCCGCGACTCGCGGATGTAGAAACGCGCCTTCTGGGCCTTGGTGGTGCACCCTTCGAAGGCTTCGAACTGCTGCTGGGTCTTGGCGCCGGTCAACAGCGACAGCGCCTTTGAATAACTTACGGTACCGGCGAACCCCTCGGCCTTGGCCAGATCCAGCTCACGCCAGGCGGCGTCCAGCTCGGTGGCGCAGGTATCACGGTAAGCGGTTTTACCGGCACACCCGGCCAGTAATACGGCCAGCAACGGCAGGCAGACCCAAGCTTTCATCGATTCGAACACTCCAGAATTCTTGCATTGTGCAGATAAGACGGTGGGGTGTGACAAAAGTGCCGACGCAGGCGCGCCTGGCGCCTTGCCCACCCCCGACGAACGGCGCATTGTTAACACACCCTGGGCGATAAGAATACGTAGAGGCAGGCGATGAAGAAAACCGTGGCATTGGTGCTTGGCTCAGGCGGCGCCCGCGGGTATGCGCATATCGGCGCGATCGAGGAGATCGAGCGCCGCGGTTATCAGGTGGGCTGTATCGCCGGCTGCTCCATGGGAGCGGTGGTCGGAGGCATCTATGCAGCCGGCAGGCTGGACGCTTACCGACGCTGGATCGAAAGCCTGGATTACCTGGACGTACTGCGTCTGGTGGACGTCAGCTTTCGCATGGGCGCCATCCGCGGCGACAAGGTGTTCGGGCACATCCAGCGCCTGGTCGGCGATCTCAACATCGAGGACCTTCCCATCCCGTTCACGGCCGTGGCGGCTGACCTGACTCACCAGAAAGAAGTCTGGTTCCAGGAAGGCTGCCTGCACCAGGCCATGCGCGCCTCGGCGGCCATTCCAAGCCTGTTCACGCCCGTGATGAAGGGCAATCGCGTGCTGGTCGATGGTGGCCTGCTCAACCCCTTGCCTATCGTGCCGGTCGTGGCCAGTCATTGCGACCTGGTAGTGGCGGTGAACCTCAACGGCACCAGCACCCTTCCTTACGAAATGCCCGAGGTGGCACGACCCGCCGCCTTCCGCGCCCGCTTCGATCGATTGCTCGACGCGCTGGGTTCGCGCATGCCGCAAAGGCGCAAGCAGGCCGAGGCCATCCTGCAGATGGAGCGCAACATTCTCGGCCCCGCCAGCGGGGGCGCCGGTGCCTGGTTTCCTGAGGACCTATGCGAGCCGCCTGCCGAAGGGGCGGCCCAGGTGCGGGAAAGCTTTGGCGAATTCGTGGAAGAAGTGGTGCGGGTGCGGCCCAAGCAGCGGCGGCGCGTCGATCCCGACGAAACGGCACCCGCCTCGGCCAACGGTTCGGTGGTCGTGGACGCGGTCGGACCTGCCTCACTGTTGGACCTGATCAACCAAAGCTTTGAAGTCATGCAGACCTCCCTGGCCCAGTACAAGATTGCCGGCTATCCGCCGGACGTCCTGATCGAAGTGCCCAAGCGAGTGTGCCGCTTCTTCGAGTTCTACAAGGCGCCCGAGTTGATCGCCCTGGGACGGCGGATCGCCCGCGAAGCCTTCGACCGCTACGAGGGCAGGCCCGGCTGAGGCTCCCCTTGAAGCAGCCGATAGCCCACGCCCGCTTCGGTCTGGATGTAGCGTGGGTTTGTAGGGTCGTCCGCCATCTTCTGCCGCAGATGGCCGATGACCACGCGCAAGTAATGGGTATCCTCGCCATGGCTAGGCCCCCAGATATCAAGAAGCAGCTGGCGTTGGGTGACGACCCGGCCTGGATGGCGGGCGAGCGCCGCCAGCACGGCGTATTCCTTGCGGGTCAGGCCCAGCAGGTCCTCGCCCAACCATACCTGGCGACGGGCCAGGTCTACGGTAAGCGCTCCCTGGCAAACTCTCGCCGGCTCAGCAGACGCCTGGCTGGGTTGGCGCAGCAGCGTCCGCACGCGAGCCAGGAACTCCTGGATGCCGAAGGGCTTGGTGACATAGTCGTTGGCACCGCTGTCCAGGGCACGAACCTTTTCTCCCTCATCCGCGCGGACCGACAACACCAGCACCGGCACGGTCGACCAGGCGCGAAGGCCGGCCAACACTGCGTGGCCGTCCATGTCAGGCAGCCCCAGGTCCAGCACCACCAACTGCGGTTGGCCCAGGGCCGCCTGCTCCAGGCCGGTGGCGCCAGTGGCAGCCTCTAGCACACGGTAGCCTTGGGCCTGCAAGCTGATGCGCAGAAAAGTGCGTATCTGTGGCTCGTCATCCACGATCAATACGGTAACAGGGTTGGGCATGATGGCAGGGTTCGGGTAACCGGAGTGAAAGATAAGTCAGGGGTGCAAGGATAGGGGCCCGACGGCGCCATGACTACTGGCCGGTAATCGGTGGACAGCGATCCAAGCCTCCCTTACCCTGCCTGCCGTCCGTCGGCTAATGACTCACTCAAGCCCTTTGTATCGGCGCCGATACATTTAGGAAACCGTGACGACATGCGTGCCCCCTAAGGTGGCCGCCTCCGTATCGGCGTGGCCCGCTACCCTTGCGCGACAAGAGCGCGGCCTTCCGCTAGACCGCCAGCCCTACCGGGCAGTTATCCAGGCAGACGACCCCAGCATGAATACACCCCTGAGCCCCGCGATGGATCGAGACAAGTGCTCGCCCGTTGAAGACGACAAACGTTGGAATACCCGCGCGCTTATCGTCGATGACGACGTGCCTATCCGTGAACTGCTGGTCGATTATCTTGCTCGTTTCGGCATTCTCGGCCACGGTGTGAGTGACGGCGAGGCCATGCGTCAGGCCATGAAAAACGACGCCTATGACGTGGTGGTGCTGGACCTGATGTTGCCTGGCGAAGACGGCCTTTCCCTGTGCCGCCACCTGCGCGCCGAATCGGACATCCCGATTCTCATGCTTACCGCCCGCTGCGAGCCCACTGACCGGATCATCGGCCTTGAACTGGGCGCTGACGACTACATGGCCAAGCCGTTCGAGCCGCGTGAACTGGTGGCACGCATCCAGACCATCCTGCGCCGCGTGCGCGACGACCGCACAGAACAACGCGGCAATGTGCGCTTCGATAACTGGCGGTTGAACAGCGTGCTGCGCCAGTTGACCTCGGCCGAAGGTCTGGTGGTGCCATTGTCCAATGCCGAGTTTCGCCTGCTTTGGGTCTTCCTGGAGCGGCCCCGTCGGGTACTGAGCCGCGAGCAATTGCTCGACGCCGCGCGTGGCCGCTCCATAGAAGCGTTCGACCGCAGCATCGACTTGCTGGTGTCACGCCTGCGGCAGAAGCTCGGCGACGATCCCAAGGCCCCGCAGTTGATCAAGACCGTCCGCGGTGAAGGCTACCTGTTCGACGCGCGGGACATCGGCTGATGCGCCAGGCCGACACGCTGTTCGCCCGACTGTTCGGCGTCTCGGTGATCGCCATCGTCCTGGCCCACCTGCTGGCATTGCTGTGGTTCCACTACTATGGCTTCCCCGAGGGCCCGCCCGGCCCTCCTCCTGCGCCCATGGCACAACCCATGGCGCCCCCGCCAGGACTGAACGACCGGGGCGTTTCGGCTGGGGCACCGGCCGAACGTCCGGGACCACCGGGGCCGCATGGTCCGATGGGGCCGGCGCCGCACGAGCGGCACTTTTTCGAAGGGCCGACGGTACCGCTGGTGTTCCAGCTCATCACCCTGGTAGTCGCGGCCTGGTGGGGCGCGCGTTACCTCTCCCGGCCGATCCGGCGCCTCAGCGAAGCGGCCGAACGCTTGAGCGAAGACCTCGACAGCCCGCCCATGGAAGAAACCGGCCCGATCGAAGCGCGCACCGCCGCCCATACCTTCAACCAGATGCAGCAACGGATTCGTGAACAAGTCCAGCAGCGGGCGCGCATGCTGGGAGCGGTATCCCACGACCTGCGCACGCCACTGTCGCGCCTCAAGCTGCGCCTGGAGCAGGTGGACGATGAGAAGTTGCAGGGCCAGATGCGCCAGGACCTGGATGACATGATCGGCATGCTCGACGCGACCCTGACCTACCTGCACGAAAGACGCACCAGCGAGGCCTTGCAGTGGTACGACGTGCAGGCGCTGGTGGAATCTCTGTGCGAGAACGCCCAGGACAACAGCTTGCCCGCCGAGTCCCGGGGTAGCTGCGCGCCCATCAAGACCCAGCCCATGGCGCTGCGTTCCTGCCTGAGCAACCTGCTGGACAATGCACTGCGTTATGCCGGGCATACGATCATCGAGATGGTGGACGGCCCGGCCGCCGTGGTCATCAGGGTCATCGACCATGGTCCCGGCATCAGCGCCGAAAAGCGCGAGGCGGTGTTCGAACCTTTCTTCCGCCTGGAAGGGTCACGCAATCGCAACTCCGGTGGCGTGGGCCTGGGGATGACCATCGCCCGGGAAGCGGCGTTGCGCCTCGGTGGCAGCCTGGTCCTTGAGGACACCCCGGGGGGCGGCCTCACAGCCGTGGTGCGCTTGCCGCGGGAATGAATCCGCGGCGATACAGAGCCCACACACCCTGGACATCATCCGTTGCAATTGTGTAAGCGCCGGTGAAACGCACCGGCCTTACTCAACGGAGCATGTCCATGATCAGTGGCGTCAGTAGTTCCAGTTACTATTACACGGCAAACTCGCGCAAGAGCAGCAGTACAGACACCAGTTTCCAACAGGCCCTGCTTACCAGCCTGGATGCCGACGAAGACGGCAAGGTCAGCAGCGATGAACTGCAATCAGCCCTCGCCAGCGCGCAAACCAGCGATGATCCGGGCAAGGCAGGTGTGCTGGTCAGCCTGAGCCAATCATTCGGCGACCTGGACAGCGACAGCGATGAGGCCCTGGACCTTGACGAACTTGCTACCTTGAAGCCATCACCACCGCCTGCCAGCATGAACCCCAGCGAGCAGGCTGAAGACCTGATCTCCAGCCTGGACAGCGATGAAGACGGCGTACTGAGCAGCGACGAGCTGAGCGCCGCCATGGACAGCGACAGCGACGGCAGCCAGCTCTTCACCGCGCTGGACAGCGATGGCGACGGCGTGGTGGATACTGACGAGATGACCGCGGCCCTCACGCCTCCTCCACCCCCGCAAGAATGGACGAGCAGCGAGGCCGGCGACGCTACCCAGAACGCTGGGAGCGCTTCGAGCGACAGCACCGAGACGCTCGACCGGATGATCGCCACCCTGGCCCGCCAGTACGGCCTGGACAGCGGCAGCAGCCTGGGAAGCACGCTGAGCACCGCCGCCTGAACCGGCGCCTGGGCTCCTTGGCCCGGTGCCCGCCGCTGGGCGCGAAAAGCTAAGACGCTCGCGCCCAGTCGGTGACCAGCCGGTACCCCACTGCCAGCAGCGTCGGCCCGAGGAACAGGCCGATGAAGCCGAAGGCCAGCAGCCCGCCGAATACGCCCAGCAACACGATGACCAGGGGCAGGTCGCCGCCCCGACTGATCAGGTAAGGCTTGAGCACGTTATCAACCCCACTGATCACGAACGTGCCCCATAGCCCGAGGAACACCGCCATGCCGTAGTGCTCCTGCCAGATCAGCCAGCCCACCGCAGGCACCCAGGCCAGCGGCGGCCCCATCGGGATCAGGCTCAGCAGGAAGGTGACGATGCACAGGACGAGCGCGCCCGGGATGCCGGCAATCAGGAAGCCGATGAGCGCCAGCAGGGCCTGGGCGGCGGCCGTGCCGATCACGCCGTTCACCACACGCTGTACCGTATCGCCTACCAGGGTCAGGTAATAGCTGCCGCGCTCGCCCATGAGCCGCTCGAGCAGGCGCAGTACGAAGGCGGAAATCCGCGGGCCGTCCCGGTAGAAGAAGAAGGTGAACACCAGTGCCAGTGTCAGTTCGACCAGCCCGCCGCCCAGCCGCGCGGTGCGTGCCAGCAGCCAGTTGCCGACCTGTCCCAGATGTGGTTTGAGCCCTTGGAAAAGCGCCGCGCCCTGAGCATCCATGGACGCCCAGAGGCGTGTGAGACGATCGCCGAACATCGGCAGGTTGGCCAGCCAGCCTGGCGGTGGCGGCAGGCCCTCGACCTGGACGTCCCGCACGAGAGCCACCGCATCGCGGACATGGTCAGCCAGGTTGAAGCCCAGCCAGACCAGGGGCAGGAGCACCAGCAACACCCAGCCGCCGGTCAGGAGGGCAGCGGCAAGGGTGGGGCGGCCCCCAAGCCATACCGTGAGTCGCCGCATCAACGGCCAGCTCGCGTAAGCGAGGATCGCGCCCCAGAGCAACGCCGACACGAAAGGCAGCATCACCCAGACACAGGCGACCAGCAGCAGGAGCAGCGCGATCTGCATGAGCAGGCGGTCGGTACTGATCATCGCACAACCTCCAGGATCAGGCCTTCGGACGCGGATTCGCCAAGACCAAGCCGGCTGGCACGAACACCGGACACGACCAGCGCGCTCCGCCAGGCCAACGCCTGGGTGCCGACCAGTCGGACCTGCAAGGTGCTGTCAAGGTTCAGGGTACGGGCGAGCAGAGCAACCCAGGCTTCGCTCGGGGGCCCGGAGAGCTCGCTCAAGCCCAGCCGCCCTGCCTCGCGCAATTCACGTAGCAAGGTCCCGGGAGTAGGCAGCAATGGCCCCAGCGGCTGGGCGGGCTGGAAGGTTTCGGCCAGGAGCGCGGCGGTTCGATTGCCCCGCACCACGGCGTAGATCGCAACCAGTTGGCCCGGATCGCCTGCCGCTTCACGGGCGAGCAGAAAGGCTTGTTGATCATCGTTACCGAGCAGGTACCGGCTGGCGAAGATGTCATTGGCCCACAGGTTGCTGTCACCGCACTCCCTGCCCTCGCACCAGAACACGAATTGGGCACCCCTTGCGCGCAGGGCCTGGCGAGCGACCTTGAAGGCCTGCGCCGCGCTGTGCTCGGCCGGCAGCTCCCAGGTCATCGAGGCGAGATCGCCACGCTGCTCCACGCGCCCCTCCATGCGCAGCGTGCTGCCAATGCGCCGCAGGCTGCCCAACGGATACAGGCGTTCCACCACCTGGAGTCCGCGCTGCTCCAGCAAGCGGCCCTGCTCCGGGCCCAGCTTCTCCAGGAAGGCTTCGGGCGAGCTGGCAGCTAGAACCGGAGCAGACAGGGAAAGGGCCAGTATCAACGGCAGCGGGCAATGGCGGGCACTAAGCCACGGGCGAAAACGGCGCAGCGGATACGGCATGGCAGACTCCCTCGGAACCGATCAAGGGTCGGCAGTCACCGCCGTCAAGTCAAGGCGCGAGAATGAAACTATTGATACAGCCTGCTACAAGCTCAGCGCCCACGTCGTCATCCAGATGCAGATGATGCCGGCCCGGCAGCCACTTGCGCTTAAAGGGCAACGATTCCAGTGGCACCTGGCGCTGCGCAAGTAAGCCCTGCTTGCCCAGCAACAGCAAGGTCGGGCACTGGATAGCCTGAACCATGGCCCAGGCCTGGGCAGGCTCCATGCGCACCGGGGTGGTCAGGGTCAGTCGATTGTCGCTGCGCCAGGTGAAACCTCCTTCCACCGCCATCAGCCCCCGCTCGGCCAGCAGGCTGGACGCGCTTTCACTCACTGGCAGCCGGCTCAGGCAACGGGCCCGCACTGCCTGGGCCCGATCAGGATAAAGCGGCTTGCGTCGCTCTGGATGGGCCAGCTGCTCGCGAAGGGCCTGCCCAAGGCGCTGGGCTGGGTCCGTCGGGGAGCCGTCCGGCGGTACCAGGCCTTCGATGAGCACCAGGCGCTCGATGCGTTCGGGCATGGCGGCGGCCAACTGCGCCGCAATGATCGCGCCCATGGAATGGCCGACCAGGGAAAACCTCGGCCATTGCAGTTGCCCGGCCACCTCGAGGATGTCCCGTGTGTATTCCCAATGGGGGTAAAGACTGCCCGGCGGGCGATGGCCCGACAGCCCATGCCCGGCCAGGTCGAGGCATAGCAGATGCAAGCCAGGCAAGCGCGGTCGTAGCCGTGCGAAGCTATTGGCATTGTCGAGCCAGCCATGCAGCGCGATCACTGGCGGCGCGGCGCGCGGCCCCTGCCGCAGGCCGGCCAGCTCGATATGGGACAAGCTGAAGCGAATCGGCTCCGCAGGGTCATTCATCGCGCCTGGCCCTCGAGTTGCCAGCGATGCAGCAGTTCGCGCACGAGCTGGGCGGTCATCAGCGGACGTTCGAAGGGAAACATATGGCCGCCAGGCAGGCGATGGAACTCACCACGCGGCAGGCGCCGGGCGTTACGACCATGATGCGGCAGCACGACCCGGCTGCGCTCGCCGCCGATGACCGCCACGGGCAGCGCCAGGTCGGCAGGGCGTCCGGGGCTGACATGCGGAACGCTGCGGTAGATGCGGATCTCCGTGTCTGGATCGAAGGCCAGGCGCAGCCCTGCACCGCCCCGTGCCTCGGCCGCTTCGTCCGTCTTCAGACCATGGTCCAGATAGGCCTCGAGGCAATCGGGGTCGAAGTCCTTGAACAGGGCCTTGCTCAGAAAATATTCGCGGGCACTGGCCCGATCGGCGAACCGCTCGCGTCGCCCCAGGGTTCGGCCAGCGGGCGTGAGGCGGTCGATTAACCCCATGCGCTTGGCGGCGCGGATCAGCCACCGGTCGGTGCTGCTCAGTAGAGGTGAATCGAGCATGATCACGCCCCGGTAGAGTGCCGGCTGGCGCAAGGCGGCATGCAGGTGCAGGACGCCTCCCAGTGAATGACCAACGCCCCAGACAGGCCTGGCTTGCGCCCGCACATGATGCAGCAGCTCATCGACCAGAGACTGCCAGTTGTCCTCCACGGGGAACCGAGGGTCATGGCCATGCTGCGGCAGGCTGCGCACGACGAACTCCGGCTCCAGGGCCGCGAACAGCTTGCCATAGGTGGCCGACGGGAAACCGTTGGCATGGGCGAAGAAGACAATGTCCGACATGGTATCGAGCTCAGTGAAACCGACACTCGAATTGTGCTCATCGGCCCGAGCGGCCACAACGCGCGAATCGGCCATCGGACAGGGCAACTCAGCCGGCGGCGGCGGATTTGTCCAAAGGCATCACCGCTACCGTCAGCCGCGAAATGCAGCTGGGCCTGCCTTGCTGATCGACCAGGCGGATGTCCCATACATGGGTGCTACGGCCAATATGCACTGGCCGCGCGGTCGCGGTTACCCGGCCGCTGCGCACGCCTCTGAGGTGGTTGGCGTTGACTTCCAGGCCAACGCAATAGAAGCGGGTACGGTCCACGCACAGCATGCTGGCCACCGACCCCACGCTTTCGGCCAGCACCACCGAGGCGCCCCCGTGAAGCAGGCCATAGGGCTGGTGTGTACGGGCGTCCACCGGCATGCTCGCGGTGAGGAAATCCTCCCCGACCGCCTCGAAGCGGATGTCCAGCAAACCGCCGATGGTGTCCCGCTGGCTAGCGTTCAAGACGTCCAGGTCGGGAGTGGAATGCCAAAGGGTCATGGGGTTGTCCTTGCCCGAGGGCCTTGTCAATGGGAATGCCGCAGGCTGCGCAGGGTCATCAGGCCCGGCAAGGGAGCGACGCCTTCAAGCCGCGCCAGGCTGGCGGTGCCCATGGCATGGGGGCTGGCGCGCTCGCCCCGGTCCAACAAACCGAGCAGGGTGCCGACCAGGGGCTGGTGGCTGACCAATAAGAGCTGGTCGAGCCCAAGCCTGTCCAGTTCCGCCATGACCTGTTCCGGGTCGCTGTCCGGCGTGAGCCAGTCCACCGTCCGCAGGGCCGGCGGTTCAGCCAGCACAGCGCAGACCACCTCGGCGGTTTGCTGGGCGCGAAGGTAAGGGCTGACCAGAATAAGCTGCAAGGGCTCGCCCAGAAGGTGTCTCGCGCTGCGCGCCACTTCTTCCCGACCAGCCGACGTCAGCGCTCGCTCGGCATCCACGCGGGCGGCACCCACGGCCTCGCCATGGCGCAGTATCCATAGGGTACGCAGGACAGGCTCGCTCATAGCGGTGGCTCCTCGCCCTGCGCCGACGAAGGTGCCGGCGCTGGCGCGGCGGGTGTAGTGACCACCGGCGGAAAGTCTCCGGGCCGTGCCGCTGGCCAGTCGGCGAAGGGCCAGGGCTTCTGCTCGCTGTGGAAGCTGCCGAACCGCGCAATCTGCGCCAGGTAGCGGCCCAGGCTGTCACCGAAGGTCATCAGGCCTTCATGCGGTACGCCATTGAGTAGCCGACACAACAACTGCAGCAGCACCACGGCGGCCAGCAACAGCTGCGCCCCTTGCCAGACCAGCAGGAACAGCAGCATCCAGACAACACGCAGGGCGATGGACTCTTGCTCGGGTTGGAAGCGGGGGGCGCTCATGGCAGTTCCTCGTTGAAGCCGCTATCGGGAATGAAATCGACATCCGTCTTGGGTTCGGCGCGCATCAGCAGCTCGATGACCTGCTCGAGCGTCCGACCCTCGAAGAGGATGGCATGCAGGCCCGCCACCAGCGGCATGTAAACCTGCAACTGCTGGGCACGGGCCCTCAGTACCTTCAGGGTATTCACCCCTTCCGCCACCTCGCCAAGGCGAGTCACCGCCTGCTCGAGGCTCAACCCCTGGCCCAGCGCATACCCGACCTGGTAGTTGCGGCTCTTGGGCGACGAGCAGGTCACCAGCAGATCTCCCACCCCGGCCAGGCCAAGGAAGGTCGTGGGCCGGGCACCCTGGCTCACGGCGAAGCGGGTCATTTCCGCCAGCGCGCGGGTGATCAGCATGCTGCGGGTGTTTTCACCCATGTTCAAGGCGGCGGCCAGGCCGGCGATGATGGCATAGACGTTCTTGAGCGCGCCCCCCATCTCCACGCCGAAGCGATCACTGCTCGCGTAGACGCGGAAGCGGCGCCCATGCAGGGACGCCTGTACCGCCTGGCACAGCGCGGCATCACTACTGGCGACCACGGTGGCGGTAAGCTCGTGCTCGGCGATCTCCCGCGCCAGGTTGGGGCCTGAAAGCACGCCGAGGCGCGCTGCCGGTGCGATCTGGGCCAGGATCTCGCTCATCAGCAGAAAGGTGTCCGCCTCGATGCCTTTGGTCAGGCTGACCAGCATCTTTCCGGCCAGCTTTTGCGCGTGCGGCGCGAGCACCGCCCGCAGTGCGCTCGAGGGCAACGCCACGAACAAGAGCTCGCTGCCCGCCAATACCGCCTCGAGGTCGACCGTCGGCTCCACGGCAGGGTGCAACTTTATGCCCTTCAGGTAACGGGGATTCTCGCGCTCCGTGCGCATCGCCTCGGCCTGCGCCGCGTCGCGCATCCACTGGCGAACCCGATGGCCGTTTTCCCCAAGCAGGTTCGCCACCGCGGTGCCGAAGCTGCCGCCGCCCAGGACCGCGATCGGTTGCTGTTCAGACATAAAGACTTCCTTGGAACCTTGTTAGGCGGTTCGTCATTATACGGAGCGATACTTGCAGAACCAGCCCCAGTGCCTCAGGCACCACCGACTATCGCCGCGTGCCAGGAAGGATGTCGCGGCCCTGGAAATGTTCAGGATCCTGGGTAAGATGCCCGCTTCCCGAGCCGATGCCATTAAAAAGCGATCAGCATGTCGTATTCCTGCCGAGCAAGTCGCCCATGAACCTTAGATGGAGCGGCGACATCCATGCCAGAACTCAGATCATCAGCCTGGGCCCCGCCCTTCTGCTAACGCTGCTGCTGATCTGTTTCTTCACCTTCGTGCGGATCCAGGATCTGCGCCAGGAAATGACCCACACGGGGCAGTTGATCGCCAATCAGCTGGCCCCGGCGGCTGAATACGGGGTACTGGCGAACAATACCGAGGTGCTCGACGGGCTGCTAAGGGCCACCCTGGGCATTCCTCACGTGCGTTTCCTCGAAGTGCAGGACCGTGATGACAACATCGTTATCTACCTGGAGCAGCCCAGCGTGGGCAACGCTTCAGCCACGCCTGTGCAGGTGTTCCAGGCGCCGATTCGCCTGCAGCGCTTCGCGGGAGGCGGCGAACGCAAACGCAGCGTGGGCGGGGAACCGGAAGACGAGTATCTGGGGCGCGTCGTGGTGGGCATGTCGGACGACGCCTTCAACGAACGCCAGCAGGAGATAGTGGTCAAGGCCGGGGTACTGGCCCTGTTTACCCTTGCCGTCACCTTCCTGATGGCGCGACGACTGTCGCGGGGTCTTTCGCAGCCCATTCGTGACATGGGCGCGGCGGTCAAGGCTATCCGCCAGGGCGATTTCAAGGCCACCCTGCCCGTGGAGCGGGACAGCGAGCTCGGAGCCCTGGCGCAACATATCAATGACCTGGCGCAAGGCCTGGAGCAAGCCAGTCGCGAGCAGCGGGAGGCCATGCAGCAGTTGATCCAGACTCGTGAAGAGGCTGAACGCGCCAACAGCGCCAAGACTGAGTTCCTGGCAATGATGAGTCACGAGCTGCGCACGCCGATGAACGGTGTCCTGGGCATGCTGCAGCTGTTGGAAACCACCTCCCTGAGCGAAGAACAGCGTGAATATGCTGCTCTGGCGACCCAGTCCACCGAGCACCTGCTGAAGGTGATCAACGACATCCTGGATTTCTCTCGGATCGAGCGCACCGGACTGGAACTGGAACACATCCCCTTCAACCTGGGCGAGTTGTTCAACGAATGCGTGCATTCCTTCCAGCACAGCGCCGTGAGCAGCGGTCTGTCCCTGGAACTCCTGGCGCCGGAGGGCTTCGCGCGCTGGGAAGTCCAGGGCGACCCCACCCGGATTCGCCAGATCCTGGTGAACCTGATCGGCAATGCCCTGAAGTTCACCGAGGAAGGCGGCGTCCGTATCGAGCCCCAGTGCCAGGTTCTGGACGATCGTCTGATCTGGCTTACCTGCGAGGTCAAGGACACCGGCATCGGCATAGACCCTCAGGAGCTGGAGCGTATGTTCGTGGCCTTCCAGCAAGCCGACAGTTCGATCTCGCGCCGTTACGGCGGAACCGGCCTGGGCCTGCCGATAGCACGCAACCTGGCAGAGCGCATGGGTGGCACCCTAAAGGCCCGCAGTGGCGATGGCAGGGGCTCAGTGTTCACACTGGAGATGCCACTGGCGTTGAACCTCAAGCCGGCCCAGGCCAAGGGCGCGCAAGCCCCGGAGGGCCGAACCAATGCCACGCTCGAAGGTCAGAACCATCATGTATTGCTCGTCGAGGACAACCCGGTCAACCAGACGGTCATCGAGGCCATGCTGCGTAGCCTCGGCTATGAAGTGAGCGTGGTGGGCGATGGGGCACAGGCGGTCGACCGGGTGCGCGACCAGACATTCGACGCCGTACTGATGGATTGCCGCCTGCCCGTGGTGGATGGCTACGAAAGCACGCGGCGCATCCGCCGCTTGCCAGAGCGGCACGGCCTGCCCATCATTGCGCTGACCGCCAATGCGTTGCTGGGGGATCGCGAAGCCTGCCTGGAAGCCGGCATGGACGACTACCTGGCCAAGCCGTTCAAGCGCACCGACCTGCAGCAGCTGCTACAGCGCTGGCTGGCCTGAGCGGCGCGGCCCGGTTGCCCTGCAAAGCAGTGCCCATCGGTGGTACAGTGCGCCAGCTTCGCGGCACCCGGGCGCCTTCCGGCTGCCCACGGACGCGGGCAACGGTCTATATGGCCAGCCATGGATTCGACCGGGAGGGCGACATCGGGTCGCCCCCTGTGACTTTAACCACGACGCTTTAGTCTATGACTAGGCTGCCGGCCAGGGGAACATGCCCCTTCACCGCCGGCCGGGACGATTTACCCCTGCCCGGCAGGGACCATTGAGGAGCTCGCATGACCAAACAACACGCCTTTACCCGGGAAGATCTGCTGCGCTGCAGTCGCGGCGAGCTCTTCGGCCCAGGTAACGCGCAATTGCCCGCCCCCAACATGCTGATGGTGGACCGCATTACCCACATCAGCGACGAAGGCGGCAAGTACGGCAAAGGTGAATTGGTCGCCGAGCTGGACATCAATCCGGACCTGTGGTTCTTTGCCTGCCACTTCGAAGGCGACCCGGTGATGCCTGGCTGCCTGGGCCTGGACGCCATGTGGCAGCTGGTCGGTTTCTTCCTCGGCTGGCAAGGCCTGCAAGGCCGTGGCCGCGCGCTGGGCTCGGGCGAAGTGAAGTTCTTCGGTCAGGTTCTGCCCACCGCCAGCAAGGTTACCTATAACATTCATATCAAACGCGTCCTCAAGGGCAAGCTGAACATGGCCATCGCCGACGGTTCGGTCAGCGTCGACGGTCGCGAGATCTACACCGCCGAGGGCCTTCGGGTCGGCGTCTTCACGTCCACTGACAATTTCTAAGGGTTACTTGCATGCGCCGCGTCGTTATCACGGGTCTAGGCATCGTTTCGTGCCTGGGCAATGACAAAGACACCGTATCCGCCAACCTGCGCGCAAACCGCCCCGGCATCCGCTTCAACCCGGAATACGCCGAAATGGGGCTGCGTAGCCAGGTCTCCGGCTCGGTCGATCTGAACCTCGAAGAGCTGATCGACCGCAAGGTATTCCGTTTCGTCGGCCACGCCGCGGCCTACGCCTACCTGGCCATGGAACAGGCCATCAAGGACTCCGGGCTGTCCGAGGAACAGGTCTCCAATCCGCGTACCGGCCTGATCGCCGGCTCCGGTGGCGCTTCCACCCTGAACCAGATGGAAGCCCTGGACATCCTTCGCGAGAAGGGCGTCAAGCGGGTAGGACCCTACCGGGTGACGCGCACCATGAGCAGCACGGTGTCGGCCTGCCTGGCCACCCCCTTCAAGATCAAGGGGCTGAACTACTCGATTGCCTCGGCCTGCGCCACCAGCGCCCATTGCATCGGCGCGGCCATGGAGCAGATCCAGCTGGGCAAGCAGGACGTGGTCTTCGCCGGCGGCGGTGAAGAGGAACACTGGACCCAGTCGTTCCTCTTCGACGCCATGGGCGCGCTCTCGTCCAAGTACAACGAGACGCCGGATAAAGCCTCGCGCGCCTACGATGCCCAGCGCGACGGCTTCGTGATCGCCGGCGGCGGCGGGATGGTGGTGGTCGAGGAGCTGGAACACGCCCTTGCCCGTGGCGCCAAGATCTACGCCGAGATCGTCGGCTATGGCGCTACCTCCGACGGCTACGACATGGTCGCCCCCAGCGGCGAAGGCGCCATCCGCTGCATGCAGCAGGCCTTGGCTACGGTCGATACCCCCATCGACTACCTCAACACCCATGGCACTTCCACGCCAGTGGGGGACGTGGCGGAGATCCGCGGCGTTCGCGAAGTGTTCAAGGACAAGGCGCCCGCCATCAGCTCCACCAAGAGCCTTTCGGGTCACTCCCTGGGCGCGGCGGGCGTGCACGAGGCGATCTACTGCATGCTGATGATGGAAGGCAACTTCATCGCCGGCTCGGCCAATATCGACGAGCTCGACCCGGAAGTAGCCGACATGCCGATCCTGCGGGAAACTCGCGAGAACGTGCAGATCAACACCGTCATGAGCAACAGCTTCGGTTTCGGTGGCACCAACGCTACCCTGGTGCTCAAGCGCTGGGAAGGCAAGTAGGCCGCAAGCATCGCCTGCAGGCTGGAAACGACAGCGGCGCCCCGAGGGGCGCCGCTTGTCTTTTAGGCTACACTACGGCCCCTCGAACCTCCGTGGAGCCTGTATGTCCATCGCCCAGGTAATCGCCCCTCGGCAGGAAAGCGTCGGCGGCCAGCCGATTCTGCGCCCCCTGCCCTCTGCCCAGTGCCGCAGCGTCGGCCCATTCGTATTCTTCGACTACATACTGCCGCACCCCTATGCACCGGGAAGCGGGATGAACATCGCCCAGCATCCACATATCGGACTGTCCACCCTCACCTATCTTTTCGAAGGCGAGTTGTTGCACAAGGACAGCCTGGGCTCGGAGGAGCGCGTCAGGCCCGGCGAGGTCAGCTGGATGACCGCCGGAAGGGGCATAGCCCACGTGGAGCGGACCCCGGATGATCTGGTCCAGTCGGGAAGCACCCTGCACGGTCTACAAGTATGGCTGGCAATGCCTAAGGCCAAGGAGAAAGGGACGCCGAGCTATTACTATTTCGAAGCGGACGAACTTCCCAGCCGGGAAGAAGACGGCGTGCGCCTGACCATGGTCGCTGGACACGGTTTTCGGCTTATCTCTCCAGTGCCCGTGCTCTCCCCTACCCTGTACGCCATTGTCGACATGGCGCCGGGAAGCACGCTGCTGATACCGGATGAACACGCCCAGCGCGCGGTTTTCCTGTTGGAGGGCGATGCTCGTCTAGGCAGTGAACCGTTGCAGGCCCATAGCCTGACGGTACTGGAGGAAGGCGTGGAGAGCAGCCTGGCCAGCCCGATTGGCGCACGCCTCGCGCTGATTGGGGGCGCCCCGCTGGATGGTCCAAGGCGGATGAACTGGAATTTCGTAGCCAGCGACACTACCCTGATCGAGGAAGCACGCGCTCGCTGGGCCGTGGGAGACTGGCCGCAGGTACCGGGAGAAGCCGGGCGCATCGAGCTGCCCGGCCCTGGCCGCCGCGATTAAAGCTGCGGCTGGAAGACTTCGGCGAACAGGTTGTACATCGCCTGGAAGGCCCTGTCGGAGATCTTCTTGTCGTACATCTGCTTGCCCGGGTTGTTGGCCTCTGGGTCAGTGAACGAATGGTACGCGCCGCCGTAGCTGATCAACTGCCAGTCTACCTTGGCCGCATTCATTTCTTCGACGAACGCTGGCAACTGTTCCTTGGGCACCAGCGGGTCGGCGTCGCCGTGCATGACCAATACCGCGCCCTGAATGTCGTTGGCGTCCGCCGGGTTCGGGGTATCCAGGGTGCCATGGAAGGACACTGCCGCTTTCAGCGGCGCGCCATCGCGGGCCAGTTCCAGTGCACAGCAGCCGCCGAAGCAGAAGCCAAAGCTGGCCAGGCTCGCCTTGTCCACGGTCGCGAAGCTTTGCGAGGTCAGTTGCTCGAGCGCCGCCTGCATACGTGTACGCAACAGACCGCGATCATTCTTCAAGGGCATCATGGCCGCAAGGGCCTGATCGGCGTCCTGAGGACGCACCGCCTGGCCATACAGGTCGGCCAGCAGCACGACATAACCCTGGGACGCCACAGCGTGGGCAATACGTTCGGCGCCTTCGCTGACGCCCATCCAGTTCGGCGCCATGACCAGGCCCGGACGCGGGGACTTGATATCGGCGTCGAAAACCAGGCGGCTTTCGAAGGCGACCTTGTCTATCGAGTAAACCAACGACTCAACAGTGATGTTGCTCATGGATGGCTCCTGGTTGCCCCAAAAAAGAAGCCCGCCGTAGGCGGGCCTCACACATACAAGCGTTAAGCTGACAACTCGATCAGCAGCTTGTTCAAACGACGCACGTAGGCAGCCGGATCCTTGAGGCTATCCCCAGCGGACAGCGCGGCCTGGTCGAAAAGAATATGCGCGAAGTCGGCGAAGCGGTCTTCGTCCGGCTCGTGGTCGAGCTTGTCCACCAGCGGGTGGCTGGGGTTGAACTCGAAGATCGGCTTGGTATCCGGTACTTTCTGCCCGCTTGCCTCCAGAATCTGGCGCATCTGCAGGCCCATGTCGTTCTCGCCGATGGCCAGGATCGCCGGCGAGTCGGTCAGGCGATGGGAAACACGCACCTCGCTGACGCTATCACCCAGGGCAGTCTTCAGGCGCTCTACCAGGCCCTCCTTGTCCTTGGCGATGGCTTCCTGGGCCTGCTTGTCTTCCTCGCTGTCGAGCTTGCCAAGATCCAGGTCGCCCCGGGCGACGTCTACCAGGGCCTTGCCGTCGAACTCGGTCAGGTAGCTCATCAGCCACTCGTCGATGCGATCGGTCAGCAACAAGACCTCGATGCCTTTCTTGCGGAAGACCTCCAGGTGCGGGCTGTTCTTGACCTGGGCATGGCTTTCGCCGGTGAGGTAGTAGATCTTGTCCTGCCCTTCCTTGGCCCGCGCCAGGTAATCGGCCAGGGAAACCGACTGCTCGCCACTGTCGTCGTGGGTAGAGGCGAAACGTAGCAGACCGGCGATCTTTTCCTTGTTGGCGAAGTCTTCGGCCGGGCCTTCCTTGAGGACCTGGCCAAAGTTCTTCCAGAAGGCCTTGTACTGCTCAGGCTCGTTCTTGGCCAGCTTCTCCAGCATGTCCAACACGCGTTTGGTCAGGGCCGACTTCATGGAATCGATTACCGGGTCTTTCTGCAGGATTTCCCGGGAGACGTTCAGGGACAGGTCATTGGAATCCACCACACCCTTGATGAAGCGCAGGTACAGCGGCAGGAAGGACTCCGCCTGGTCCATGATGAACACACGCTGCACGTAAAGCTTCAGGCCGCGCGGGGCCTCACGGTGGTAAAGGTCGAATGGGGCGCGGGCCGGCACATACAGCAGCGAGTTGTATTCCAGCTTGCCTTCGACCTTGTTGTGGCTCCAGCTCAGCGGGTTCTCGAAGTCATGAGCGATGTGCTTGTAGAACTCCTGGTATTCCTCGTCCTTGATCTCAGTACGTGGACGAGTCCACAGGGCGCTGGCGCGGTTGACCGTTTCCCAGGCCGGTTCGGAGGCCTCCTCGCCTTCGGCGGCGGCCTTCTCCTGAGGCAGCTCGATGGGCAGGGCAATGTGATCGGAGTATTTCTTGATCACGTTGCGCAGGCGCCAGCCGTCGGCGAAGTCGCTTTCGTCAGCCTTCAGGTGGAGCACGATGCGGGTTCCGCGCTCGGCTTTTTCCACGGTGGCGACTTCGAACTCACCCTCGCCCCGAGAGGACCAATGCACGCCTTCGCTGGCGGGCACGCCAGCGCGGCGGGTAAATACCTCGACCTGGTCAGCGACGATGAAGGCCGAGTAGAAACCGACACCGAACTGACCGATCAGGTGCGAGTCCTTCTTCTGGTCGCCGGTCAGGTTCTTCATGAAGTCAGCGGTACCGGACTTGGCAATGGTACCCAGGTGAGCGATCACTTCGTCACGGCTCATGCCGATGCCGTTGTCATCGATGGTGACGGTCCTGGCGTCCTTGTCGAAGGTCACGCGAATGCGCAGGTCCGCGCCGCCTTCCAGCAGCTCGGGCTTGGACAGGGCTTCGAAACGCAGCTTGTCGGCGGCGTCGGACGCGTTGGAAATCAGTTCCCGCAGGAAGATTTCCTTGTTGGAATACAGGGAATGAATCATGAGGTGCAACAGTTGTTTCACCTCGGTCTGGAAGCCCAGGGTTTCCTTTTGAGTTTCCACACTCATCTATTCGAACTCCGATACGGGTTGCACAAGCCGCGAGGCGGCGCGAACTGCCCAGCCAGCGGGCGGGATGTGCAGCAGATGGGGGCAGCGCGAGGAATTTCAAGTCAGCGAGCCGGTTCCGGCAAACCCTTGACGGCAAAGGACCTCCCCAAGCGTCGGAGGAACTTAACCTGTTCCGCTGCGCTCGAAGCCACGTGATGATCATCCATAAGGAGAAACACCCCATGCAAAAGACTTTCGCCTACGCCTTGATGCTGGCTGCCACCCTCGGCCTGGCCGCCTGCGACAACGCTTCGGACAAGGCCAAGGATGCCCAGGAGCATAAGGAGAACGCTCAGCAGCAGATGGAAAAGGCTCAGGAGCACGCTAACGACGCTGCCAAGGAAAACGCCAAGGCCAACCAGGACGCCGCTGAAGCCCAGCAGAAAGCGATTCAGGAAAGCACCCCGGCCAACGGCAACGCGCCAGCCCCTGAAGCGACTCAAAAGCAATAAGCCGCTTTTCCCCGGCCTGCCCTGCCACGCCCGGCTCCTAGGTTCCTACCTGGGCCGGGCGTCAATCCAGAGCAAGGTACACCGCCTCGATCAACCGCCCCATCTCCTCTGCCCCGTAGCGCTGGTCCAGCGGCAATGGCAGAAGGCAGCGCGCCCAATCGACAGCCGTCGCGCAGGCTCCCTGGGCTTCCAGTACATCCCGCCAATAGGTAGCGACGTAGATACGCTGCCGCGCCAACCTTGCCCG
Organism: Pseudomonas massiliensis; assembly: GCF_000826105.1. Taxonomy (GTDB): domain Bacteria; phylum Pseudomonadota; class Gammaproteobacteria; order Pseudomonadales; family Pseudomonadaceae; genus Aquipseudomonas; species Aquipseudomonas massiliensis. The sequence goes on from NZ_CCYK01000006.1 coordinate 314,824, forward strand.
GACAACGTCAGTCTGCGCCGCGTCGCCTAGCAATAGCGGGTAGCACAGTGGTGCGCCATCGAAATCCGGCGCAATTGTGAACCTGTTCAACGACTCGAAGGCTGCCTGCAACAGGCGCAGGTTGGCCCGTCGGCGATCGGCTACCGTCGCGTAATCGACCGCGCCGAGCAGACGCTCGGTCAAGGGCGACATACCGGTCATCCCCTCTTCGCGAATGCCCCGTTCAACCTCTACATAGCTGCTGTACCAGGCTTCCGGGCCATCTTCCAGACGTCCGGCCAAGGCTCTTAAGCGTTCCTGGCTGCGACCTGCCTGAAGCGGCGCCAACCCCGACGGCGGATTGACCAGCCAGCCGCCATCGGGCACGCCAAGAAACTTGCGCGGTGAATAGAGCGTGGGCACCCCCGCCAGTGGGGAGCTGAACAAGGCCTGGGCGTGATCCGCGATCAGGCTGGCCCCCAGAGTAGAGGCCAATGCATGCATGGTGGTCGCCTTGTAGCCGAAATAGTCGACATACAGCAGCCGCTCGTCGGCCTCCAGCGTCGGTATCTCCCGAGGCTGCAGTTGATCATCGAGGCCATAGCGATACAGCTCCACCCCGCTGCGCTGCGCGGCATCGACCATGGTTGCGCAGGTGTACCAAGGCAGGTGCAGGCGGCGAATATGGACGTGCCGCAACAATGCCTCGAAAGCATAGCGGGCGCTGTTATATCCGAGGGCCGCGTCGTACAGCGCGCGGGGTGGCGGGGTTTCGAGCTGGAAAAAACCACCGATGGCGTCTTGCATTGCACCTCCCTGGCGCCGGCTATGGCCGGATTGCCAGGGAGGGTAGCACTCGCGCGGTGCCGGGGTAAGGCCCCGACGCAGGGCTCAGCTCTCGGAGCGCACCGTGGCGCCATTGAACAGGCGGTCGCAAGCGACGGCGATCGCCAGGACTGCCACCGAGGGGATCAGCCAGGCCAGGTTCTGCTGGCTCAGGGGCAAGTCAGCCAGCACCGGCGGAAGCTGGGCAGCCCAGGGCGTGGCTTTGAAGGCATCGATGCAACCGAACAAAAACGCTACCAGGGTCACGGGCGCGACCACCGCCATGGGCGAGCGCCAGAGATTCTGCACGAAGCTGAGCACCACCAGCACGATGCAAGGCGGATAGATGGCGGTGAGAATCGGGATTGACACCTGGATCAGCTTGGTCAGCCCGAGGTTGGAAACCAGGAGCGAGAACGCCGCCAGCAGCAGTACCAGCGTCCGATAGGACAGTGGCAGCAGGCCGCTGAAATACTCGGCGCAGGCGCAAGTCAGCCCCACGGCCGTGACCAGGCAGGCCAGGGAGATCAGTACCGCCAGGAACAGGCTGCCCAGATCGCCGAAGGTGTTCTGCACATAGGCATGCAGCACCACCGCGCCGTTGCTCGCGCCGGCGGCGATGGAATGGCTACCTGCGCCCAGGCGGAACAGACTGACGTAGACCAGGATCAGGCCCAGGCCGGCGATCAGGCCGGCAATGACCGCGTAGCGGGTCACCAGGCGCGGGGACTCGATACCCCGGGAACGGATGGCATTGACGATCACGATGCCGAACACCAGCGCCCCAAGGGTATCCATCGTCAGGTAGCCGTTGATGAAGCCCAGGGAGAAGGGCGCGTTCTGGTACTCGACCGTCGCCTCGCCCACTGGCCCGGCCGGCAGCACGAAGGCGGCGATGCCAAGGATGGCCAGGGCGATGATCTTCAGCGGCGCCAGGAATCGACCGACCGTATCCAGTAGGCGACCCGGGTAGAGCGAAACCAGGGCGACAACGGCGAAATAGACGAGGCTATAGACGAAGAGCGCCCAGGGGCTGTCTCCGGTGAGCGGCGCCAACCCGACGGTGAAGGACACCGTGGCAGTGCGTGGCGTTGCGAACAGGGGCCCCACGGCCAGGTAGCACACCACGGCCAGGGCAATGCCCGCGGCGCGCCCAAGAGGCGAGCTCAGCACATCGATGCTGCCGCCGACCTTCGCCAGGGCGATCACGGTCAGTACGGGAAGGCCTACCGCGGTAACCAGGAAACCCAGGGCCGCCAGCCAGACGTCCGGGCCGGACTGTAGGCCGACAATGGGAGGGAAGATGATGTTGCCAGCACCCACAAAGAGTGCGAATGTCATGAAACCAAGTGCCAGGATGTCCTGGCTTTTAAGCACTTTCATTTAGCGAGACCATACTGCAGACGAACGAAGGAAGGGGAATTCCCGCAGGGTCGAGGGGAAGAAACTACCGGGTATGGCAGATGCTTTCGAGCCGCCCTTGTGGGGCAGCTGGAAAGGGCGTGCAGAATACCGAAAACTCGGCGCCAATGCACTGACTCAGGGCGCCGACACGACCGACGCACAAGGTGCGGGCACTTTGATGAACTACAAAATTTTTACCGGATGTAAACTCGGAAGCACTCCGAGGGTCTATGCTTGACTCAGTTGTGCCGCACCGCTCGGAGGATGTAACCATGGCAGCAGAATTGGTGGCCCAGTTTCACGCGCGGGACGCCGAAGGGCGGGTGTATCCGGTCCATGAATTTCAGGAAGCGTCGGTACTGGCGAACGATGGCCATGCACAGGGCCCGCTGGTAACTTACCGGCTCGCTATTGGAGACCGGGTCAACTACCTGGGCGATAACCGTTTCATGCTGGTGCAGAGCGGCATCGAGATCGTTCGTATTCCCTGAAACGCACATGGCGGGATAGCGAAGCCGAAGACTCCAGCCTGGCCTTCATGGCGCCTCCATGGCGCCTCCCTAGCTCGCCCGCCTTCCATGGGCGGCCTCCTAGGCCTCCTGAGGCCATAGCGCCGGCGCGCCAGCCGCCTTGGCGATCCGCTCCAGATGAGCCATGTGCGCCTGCAGTTCGGCTTCTGTCGCCAGGATAACCCTCCCTGGTGCGCGACTGGCCGACAGGCGGCGGACTGGGCTTCCCTGCGCTTGCCCACCATCCCCGTCATCAGCGTTGCCCGCCAGGGACAGGCTGGTCTGCCCTCCCGTCATGGCCAGGTACACATCGGCCAGCAGTTCGGCGTCGAGCAAGGCGCCGTGCAGCGTACGCTCGCTCAGGTCGATCCCGTAGCGCTTGCAGAGCGCGTCCAGGTTGTTCCGCTGTCCCGGATGGCGGGCTCGCGCCAGGCCGAGGGAGTCGACGATGGTACAGTACTGGCTGAGGTCGGCGCGATCCGCCTGGCCAAGCAGCGCGAACTCGTTGTTCAGGAAGCCGACGTCGAAGGCCGCGTTATGGATGACCAGGGTCGCGCCCTGAATGTATTCGTAGAATTCGTCCGCCACGTCGGCGAAACGTGGCTTGTCCCGAAGGAATTCCGAAGTGATGCCGTGGACGGCAATGGCCCCCTCGTCGCTTTCGCGATCCGGTTGCAGGTAGATGTGGAAATTGCGTCCGGTCAACCGCCGCCCCACTACTTCGACGCAGCCGATCTCCAGCACCCGATGGCCATCGGTCACGGGCATGCCGGTGGTTTCGGTGTCGAGCACCACGATTCTGCTGGAAGCTCTTTCGTCAGCCATTTGCCTTGATCTTTACAGGAATTACAGCGGCACAAGGTAACACAGCCAGGGGTTCACCGGGCGAGCCGGCGCACGTCCTCCACGCCGCGGTTGGCCAGGGCATCGGCGCGCTCGTTGCCATGATGGCCGTTGTGCCCACGTACCCATTGCCAGGTCACGACGTGCCGAGCCACCTGGGCGTCCAGCGCTTGCCAGAGGTCGGCATTCTTCACCGGTTCCTTGGCCGCGGTTTTCCAACCGCGCTTCTTCCAGTTGGGCATCCACTGCTGGATCCCCTTCATCACGTACTCCGAATCGGTAACCAGAGTCACCTGGCAGGCACGCTTGAGCTCTTCCAAGGCACGGATGGCCGCGGTCAGCTCCATCCGGTTGTTGGTCGTTGCGGTTTCACCGCCCCAGAGTTCTTTCTCGACACCTTTGTACACCAGCAGGGCGCCCCAGCCGCCGGGGCCGGGGTTACCCTTGCAGGCACCATCGGTAAACACTTCGACAACATCGTTCATTGTTCAGCCTGTACTCACTTGGGAAGCTTCACTGGCCTCCGTCACGCCGATTGAGCTTGGCCAGCGGCAACGGCAGCAGCTTGCCCATCGGTTCGCGCCGCGCCTGGCGCAGCGGTCGCAGGCCCACCACCAGCTTGCGCGCCACCAGCACGTAGAACCCACCGCCCGCGCTTTGCCAGCGCCCGGCAAGCTGCTCCCAACCGGCCATGCGCGCTTGCCAGGCTGGCGAGGCCAGCGGCGGACAATAGCATCCGAAACGCTTCTTCTCCAGCGCGAAGCCCAGCAGGTTCAGCCAGTCGCCAACCCGAGAAGCAGAGATGCAACGAGCCTTGCGCAACGCCCCCTTGGCGAACAGACGGCGCGCGCCCCAGGGGCTCCAGGGGTTGATGCCGACAATGACCAGATGTCCCCCAGGCCGTACCGCCTGGGCCGCTTCGCGCAAGAGCCCATGGGGAGACAGACAGAAATCCAGCCCATGTTGAAGCACCACCAGGTCCGCGGCATGTTCGCCCAGGGGCCAGGCTTGCTCCTCGCAGACGATCTGCACACCTGGCAAGGGTGCTCCCAGCCTGACGTGGTGCTGGATTCGCGCCGCCACCGGGGGCGCATCGGCATGCGGCCCATAATGCACCAGGTAGCCGCCGAAGAACTTCTCCAGCTCGGCGCAGAGCACGGCATGCTCCTCGCGCAGCAACAACTGCCCCACCGGGCTGGCGAACCACTCCCGGGCCTGGGCGATAAGTTCGACCCATTGCTGATCCGCCTGCGCGAACGGCTTGTCTGTCATTGTCGCTCCTCCCGGTTTCAACCAGGCTTGTCCGGGCCTACTATGGGTTCAACTTACCGCCTGGCGAACACCCCATGATACAGATCACCGCCCTTCCCGCCTTCTCCGACAACTACATCTGGCTGCTGCGGGACGAGCAACACCGCCGCTGCGCCGTGGTGGACCCTGGCGATGCCGCCCCGGTGGAGCGCTGGCTCGACGCCAACCCGGCCTGGACCCTGAGCGATATCCTGGTGACCCACCATCATCATGATCATACAGGCGGCGTGGCCGCGCTCAAGGCCAGGACAGGGGCCAGGGTATATGGCCCAGCCACCGAAACCATCCCGGCGCTGGACACCGCCCTCGAGGACGAAAGCCGCCTCGACGTACTGGGCCTGGAGCTGCGTGTGCTGCTGGTGCCTGGTCATACAGCCGGGCACATCGCCTATGTTCACGACGCCCCTGACCAGCCCCTGGTGTTCTCGGGCGATACCCTGTTCGCCGGGGGCTGCGGGCGCCTGTTCGAAGGCACGCCGGAGCAGATGCACCGGTCCCTGGCCCGGCTCGCCGCCCTGACCGACGAAACCCTCGTCTATTGCGCCCATGAATATACCCTGAGCAACCTGCGCTTCGCCCGGGAAGTGGAACCAACCAACGACGCCCTGGCGACCCGCTTCGCCGAAGTCACTGCGCTGCGCAATAGAAACGCGATCACCGTGCCCAGCAACCTGGCGATGGAGAGAGCAACCAATCCCTTCCTAAGGGCCGGTGAAACATTAATTAAAGAAAAAATGCAGGAGCGTGCTGGCGCCGTGTTAGACAGCGAAACCGCGGTATTCGCGGCGATCAGGGCATGGAAGGATCACTTCTGAGCACGATCTTGCAGTAATGGAATGTTCACAGAGGTTGACCGGCCTACCCCCCCTTTCTAGAATCGCCGCACATTTTTGCCCGGATAACCTCGCCGCCAATGTCGCCCTACAGCCCCGCTACCCCGTTCCGCCCTCGCGCCCTTACCCGATTGGGCCAGGCCATCGCCCTGGCCATGACGGCCGCGCTGGTGGGCTGCCAGAGCGCGGCACAGGTGGACAGCGGCCCGGCGCCGGCTCCTGCCACGGCAACCTTGAAGCGAGCCAAGCCCAAGCCGATCTTCCAGGTGGAGCACGACAAGCGCCAGCCCCAGGACCTCTGGGCCCGCATGCGCGATGGCTTCCAGCTGCAGGAAGGGATCGACGTCAACCCGCGGGTGGAGCAGCAGCGGCTGTGGTTCGTCAGCAACCCGGATTTCCTGCTGACTTCCGCCGACCGGGGCAGCCTGTACCTGCACTACATCGTCGAGCGTCTGGAAGAGCGCAACATGCCGCTGGAGCTGGCATTGCTGCCGGTCATCGAAAGCGCGTACAACCCCATGGCGCTTTCCCGAGCCAATGCGGTCGGGTTGTGGCAGTTCATCCCTTCCACGGGGCGCTACTTCAACCTGCGGCAGACCAACCTCTACGACGGTCGCCAGGATGTCACCGCCTCCACCAATGCGGCGCTGGACTATCTCGGCAAGCTCCATGACATGTTCAACGGCGACTGGCTACTGGCCCTGGCTGCCTACAACGCGGGCGAAGGCACGGTCAGCCGCGCCATAGAACGCAATGAAAGACTGGGCCTGCCCACCGACTACTGGAACCTGCCGCTGCCCCAGGAAACTCGGGATTACGTGCCCAAGTTGCTGGCCCTGTCGGAGGTGGTCTCCTCGCCCGAAGCCTATGGCGTCGCGCTGGAGCCTATTGCGAACCAGCCCTATTTCAAGATCGTGGAAATCAACCAGCGCCTCGACCTGGCCCGGGTCGCCGCCCTGGCCGACATCGACGAGGACGAGCTCTATCAGCTCAATCCCGCCTTCAAGAAACGCATCACGCTCGATCGCCCGCAACATCTACTGGTGCCCACGGCCAAGGCCAAGTTGCTGGCCGACAGCCTTTCGTCCATGAAACCCGAAGAGTTGCTCAGCCTGCGCCCCAGGCAAGTGGTCTTCGAACAGGTCGCGAGCGCGGCGCCCAGCCCGCGGCGCAGTTACAAGGTGCGCCGCGGCGACAACCTCGGCACCATCGCCAGGGCCAACAAGGTCAGCGTGAGCGACCTGCAGCGCTGGAACAAGCTGACCGGCAAGCATCTGAAGCCCGGGCAACTGCTGGTCCTGCAGGGCGGCGCTGGCGGCAACTCCGCCACCAGTGGGGATGCATCCCGTCGTAGCACCCGCTATACGGTGCGCAAGGGAGATTCCTACTATCTGGTCGCCAAGCGGTTCAAGGTACAGCCCCAGCACCTCAAGCGCTGGAACCCTCGGCTGGGCAAGGCCCTGCGTCCAGGGCAAACGCTTACCGTCTACGTCGATCGCTGATCCCCGGCGCTCCTGATCGCAGCGGCTGACCACTAGCGAGCGATTTCTGTCGAGGCTCTGCAGACTCTGTTAATGTACCGCCTGGCCACTTGTGAACCCGTGACCTGATGCGCGTCCTACCCTTCCTTCTTCTTGGCCTGGCCTGCTCGGGCCCCGCCCTGGCCATGCGTATAGAGAGCCATGGCTACGCGCAATTCGGCGCATTGAAATATCCGCCCAGCTTCACCCATTTCGACTGGGCCAACCCTGAAGCCCCGAAGGGGGGCACCTTGCGCATCATGGCCGAGGGCACCTTCGACACTCTTAACCCCTATACCCTGAAGGGCACCAGCCCTGCTTCCACCGGCAACTTCCTGCAATACGGCATCAGCGAGCTGAGCGAGCCGCTGATGGTCGGTACCGGTTCCTACTCGCCTTCCGGTGACGAACCCACCTCCAGCTACGGCTTGATCGCGCGTTCCGTGGAGTATGCGGACGACCGCAGTTGGGTCGTGTTCAACCTGCGGCCCGAAGCCCGGTTCAGTGACGGCCAGCCTGTCACGGCAAGCGATGTGATTTTTTCCTACGAGACGCTGCTCAGGCAGGGCCATCCGCAATACCGCACCAGCTTGCAGGAAGTACAACGGGTCGACCGCCTTGGCCCCTACCGCGTACGCTTCGTCTTCAAACGCCGGGGTAATCCTCTGCTGATCCTGCGCCTGGGTGAAATGCCGGTGCTTGCCCGCCACTATTGGCGCCACCGTGATTTCCAAGCCACCACCTTCGACCCACCGGTCACCAGCGGGCCCTACAGGATCGTCCAGGTCGTGCCGGGCCGCCGCCTGGTATTCGAACGCGTACGCCAGTGGTGGGGCCGTGATTTGCCGGTCAACCGTGGCAAATACAACTTCGATCGAGTAGAGGTAGAGTTCTACCGGGACAGCAAGGTCGCGTTCGAAGCCTTCAAGGCAGGTGAATTCGACATCTACATCGAGCACCAGGCCAAGAACTGGAGCAACGGCTACCATTTTCCCGCCGTGGCCGAGGGTCGCGTGATCAAACGGGAGATTGCCCACCGGATCCCCACGCAGACCCAGGGCCTGTTCTTCAATACTCGCCGCGCGCGCTTCAGCGATTTACGGGTACGCCAGGCCCTGGGCATGCTGTTCGATTTTGAGTGGACCAACCGCACCCTGTTCAGTGGCGCCTATCGACGTGCCCTGAGCTACTTTCCCAACAGCGACTTCAGCGCCAGCGGGTTGCCTGCTCCCATGGAGCGGGCGCTGCTGACGCCTTGGCAGGAACGCTTGCCACCCGGACTCTTCAGCGAGCCTTTCAGCCTACCCCAGACCTCCGGAGATGGCATTCCCCGCGCGACCTTGCGCGCCGCCATGGGCTTGCTGGCCGAAGCCGGCTGGGATTACCGCGACGGCCAGTTACGCAACCATGCCGGCCAGCCATTGCAGCTGGAGCTGCTATTGGTCAACCCGGCCCTTGAACGCATACTTGAGCCCTACAGGGAAACACTGGTCCGTATTGGCGTCGATGCCCGCCTGCGAACCGTGGACCGTGCTCAGTACAAGCAGCGCCTGGATCAATTCGATTTCGACATGGTACTGATGACCCTCACCCAGACGCTCAGCTCCCATGGAGCGGGCGCTGCTGACGCCTTGGCAGGAACGCTTGCCACCCGGACTCTTCAGCGAGCCTTTCAGCCTACCCCAGACCTCCGGAGATGGCATTCCCCGCGCGACCTTGCGCGCCGCAATTTCCAGTCATTCCCGTACGTCAACCCGGACCCCCCAAGGGCGGTACCTTCCGCCGCGCGGCCATCGGCGTTTGACAGCCCCAACCCCCTCCACAAACAGGGGCGTACCCGCCAGTGGCCTTGAGCAGATATACGACACCCTGATGGTGCAAAGCCTCGACGAGCCCATGACTGAATACGGCCTGGTAGCCGAGCGCATCGAGAAAGCACCCGACAATACCTGGGTTCGCTTTTACCTCAGGCCCGAGGCCCAGTTCCACGACGGCCATCCCCTGCGTGCGGAAGACGTGGCGTTTTCGTTCGATACCCTGACTAACCAGGGCGCGCCTTTCTACCGTAGCTACTATGCCGACGTTGCCCAGGTCGTGGTCGAAACGCCCCTGCGTGTGCTGTTCAGGTTCAAGAATGGCGATAACCGGGAGTTGCCTTTGATCCTGGGGCAATTGCCGGTACTGCCCAAGCATGCCTGGGAGGGCAAGGACTTCCAGCGCGGCAACCTTGATATCCCATTGGGCAGCGGGCCGTACCGCGTGGCCGCGGTGCAGGCGGGACGATCCGTTCGCCTGGAGCGTGTCGCGGACTATTGGGCAAAAGACCTTCCCGTGAACCGGGGCCAGTACAATTTCGACAATCTGGTATATGACTACTACCGGGACTCAACCGTAGCCCTGGAAGCCTTCAAGGCGGGACAATTCGACTACTGGCAGGAGATGGTGGCCAAGAACTGGGCCACGGCCTATGACATTCCCGCGGTAAAAGAAGGCCGTCTGGTACGCGAGGAAATCCCCAATGGCAGCCCCACGGGCATGCAGGGTTTTGTCTTCAACCAGCGGCGCTCCATTTTCCAGGACGTACGGGTGCGTCGGGCGCTCTCGCTGCTGCTGGACTTCGAATGGACCAACAAGCAGTTGTTCTACGGGGCGTACAAGCGCAACGCCAGTTTCTTCGAAAACTCGGAAATGGCTGCCCAGGGGCTGCCTGATGCCGCTGAGCTGAAGATACTCGAACCGCTACGGGCCCAGCTCCCTGTCCAGGTGTTCACCGAGCAGTGGCGCAACCCGGTCACCGATGCCAGCGGCGTGGTTCGCGACCAGCAGCGTGAGGCCTACCGCTTGCTTCAGGAGGCGGGATGGCGGATCGAAGGCGACCGCATGCTCGATGCCGAAGGCAAGCCCGCGCAGATCGAGTTCCTTATCGTGCAACCGGATTTCGAACGAGTACTGTTGCCTTACAAGCGCAACCTCAAGGACTTGGGCATCGACCTGGTGCTGCGTCGGGTAGACATGTCCCAGTATGTCAATCGGCTGCGCTCCCGGGATTTCGACATGATCGTGGCGGGTTTCCCACAGTCGCCCTCTCCAGGTAACGAGCAGCGAGGCTACTGGACCAGCGAGGCCGCGGACAATCCGGGCAGCCGCAATTTCATGGGGCTCAGGGACCCCGCTGTCGATCGCCTGGTGGACGGCCTGATCAACGCGGATTCGCGCGCCAGCCTGGTGACTCACGCGCGCGCCCTGGATAGAGTGCTGCAGTGGAACGCGATCCTGATCCCCAATTGGTACATCGATACCTGGCGCGTGGCTTACTGGAACCGTTTTGCCCATCCGGCCACGCCTCCACGGTATGACATCGGGGTTAATACCTGGTGGACCAAGCCCGAGGGGGCCAAATGATGCTCGCCTACGTTCTGCGCCGGCTGTTGCTCATCGTGCCGACCCTGTTCGGCATTCTCATCCTCAATTTCGTGATCATCCAGGCCGCGCCGGGAGGTCCGGTAGAGCAAATGATCGCCAAGCTTGAAGGCCTCGACGGAGCCACCAGCCGGGTCGCTGGCGGCGGCGCCGAAGTGTCCGTGGCCGGCTCCAATTACCGGGGGGCTCAAGGGCTAGACCCAGCACTGATCGCCGAAATCCAGCGCATGTATGGGTTCGACAAGTCAGCGCCGGAGCGGCTGTGGATCATGATCAAGAACTACGCCCGGCTGGATTTCGGCGAAAGCTTCTTCCGCGACGCCAAGGTCACGGATCTGATCCTTGAGAAAATGCCCGTCTCCATTTCGCTGGGCCTGTGGAGCACCCTGATCATGTACCTGGTGTCGATACCGCTCGGTATCGCCAAGGCCACCCGTCACGGCTCGGCCTTCGACCTGTGGACCAGCTCGGCCATTGTGATCGGTTACGCCGTGCCAGCATTCCTGTTCGCCATCCTGCTGATCGTGGTCTTTGCCGGCGGCAGCTATTTCCATTGGTTTCCACTGCGCGGGCTTACGTCCAATGACTTTGACCAGTTGACCCTGGGCGGCAAGGTACTCGACTATTTCTGGCACCTGGCCCTACCCATCACCGCGCTGGTCATTGGCCATTTCGCTACCATGACCCTGCTGACCAAGAACAGCTTCCTCGATGAAATCGGCAAGCAGTACGTCGTCACTGCCCGGGCCAAGGGGCTGAGCCGGCGTCGAGTGCTCTACGGGCATGTCTTTCGCAATGCCATGCTGCTGGTGGTGGCCGGGTTCCCTTCGGCCTTCATCGGCATCTTCTTCACCGGCTCGCTGTTGATCGAAGTGATCTTCTCCCTGGACGGCCTGGGCCTGATGAGTTTCGAAGCGGCCATCAACCGGGACTACCCGGTGGTCTTCGGCACCCTGTTCATCTTTACCCTGCTAGGGCTGGTAGTGAAGCTCATCGGCGACCTCACCTACACCCTGGTAGACCCCCGTATCGACTTCGAAGGCAGGAAACACTGATGGCCCTCTCTCCCCTAAACCGGCGAAGGCTGCAGCGTTTCAAGGCGCACAAGCGCGGCTGGTGGTCGCTGTGGCTGTTCAGCGCGCTGTTCGTGCTCAGCCTGGGCGCCGAATTCATCGCCAACGACAAGCCTCTGGTCATTCATATGAACGACGCCTGGTACTTCCCCGCCTTCAAGCGCTATCCGGAAACAGCATTCGGCGGCGAGTTTCCCCTGGAGCCCAACTACAAGAGCCCCTATGTGCGTGAGCTGCTCGAGCGCCAGGACGCCTGGGCCCTATGGGCGCCCATCCCCTTCAGCTACCAGAGCATCAACTATGATCTGAAGGTCCCCGCCCCTGCGCCGCCTTCCCGACAAAACTGGCTGGGTACCGACGACCAGGGCCGCGATGTGTTGGCGAGGGTCATCTACGGTTTCCGGATTTCCGTGCTCTTCGCGCTTACCCTTACCCTGCTCAGCTCGGTGGTGGGCATACTCGCCGGCGCGCTCCAAGGGTTCTATGGGGGCTGGGTCGATCTGGCCGGCCAGCGTTTCATTGAGATCTGGTCCGGATTGCCAGTGCTCTACCTGCTGATCATCCTGGCCAGCTTCGTACAGCCCAACTTCTGGTGGCTGCTGGGCATCATGTTGCTGTTTTCCTGGATGAGTCTGGTGGACGTGGTACGTGCCGAGTTCCTGCGTGGACGCAACCTGGAATACGTTCGCGCCGCGCGCGCCCTGGGCATGGGAGACGGCGCCATCATGTTCCACCACATCCTGCCCAACGCCATGGTGTCGACCATGACCTACCTGCCGTTCATTCTCACCGGGGCGATTGGCACACTGACCGCGCTGGATTTCCTCGGCTTTGGCCTGCCCGCCGGATCGCCTTCCCTAGGCGAACTGGTCGGCCAGGCCAAGTCCAATCTGCAAGCACCGTGGCTGGGCCTTAGCGCGTTCGCCGTGCTGGCCCTGATGCTGAGCCTGCTGGTGTTCATCGGTGAGGCGGCGCGTGATGCGTTCGACCCAAGGAAATAGCATGGACGCACCTACCCTTCTCGAAATTCGCGACCTGGCGGTGGATTTCCACGATGGTCAACAGTCGCAGCGCGTCGTCAGCGATGTCAGCTTCAGGATCGCCCCTGGTGAAACCCTCGCCCTGGTGGGGGAAAGCGGCTCCGGCAAGTCGGTCACGGCACACTCGATCCTGCGCCTGTTGCCCTATCCCATCGCCAGCCACCCCCAGGGGCGTATCCTCTACCGTGGGCAGGACCTGCTTCATAGCTCGGAACGCCAGTTGCAGCGCATCCGAGGCAACCGTATCGCAATGATCTTCCAGGAGCCGATGACGTCCCTCAACCCCTTGCAGCCTATCGAGAAGCAGATCGCTGAAGTCCTGGCGCTGCACAAAGGGTTGGTCGGCGAAGCGGCGCGGTCACGCATCCTGGAGTTGCTTGCGCTGGTGGGAATTCCAGAGCCGGCGCGGCGTCTGCGCGCCCTGCCTCATGAGCTCTCGGGGGGCCAACGACAGCGAGTGATGATCGCCATGGCTCTGGCCAACGAGCCCGACTTGCTGATTGCCGACGAGCCCACCACGGCGCTGGATGTCACCGTGCAATTGAAGATCCTCGATCTGCTGAAGGACCTTCAGGCCCGATTGGGCATGGCCATGCTCCTTATCAGCCATGACCTCAACCTGGTCAGAAGAATTGCCACCCAGGTATGTGTCATGCAGCGCGGTCGGATCGTCGAACAGGCAACGTGTGAGCAATTGTTCCGACAGCCGAGCCACCCATATACCCGGGAATTGCTCGCCGCGGAACCTGTGGGGCGCCCGGCTGACAGCCTCGCGGCGACGCCTTTGCTGGAAGTTCGTGACCTTAAGGTCTGGTTCCCGGTGCGAAAGGGTATCCTCAAACGTACCACGGACCACATCAAGGCCGTGGATGGTATCGGCTTTTCCCTGCCCAAGGGGCAGACCCTGGGGGTGGTAGGCGAAAGTGGGTCGGGCAAGTCCACTCTTGGCCTGGCGATACTGCGCTTGATCCAGAGCCAGGGGAGCATTCGCTTTCACGGCACTGAGCTGCAAGGGCTGGCTCGCCGGGAGGTACGGCCGCTGCGGCGAGAGCTGCAAGTGGTCTTTCAGGATCCGTTCGGCAGCCTCAGCCCGCGCATGAGCATCGGCCAGATCATCGGCGAGGGGCTGCGGATACACGGCCTCGGCACGGCCGAGGAGCAGCAGGCAGCCATTATCGCCGTGCTCAAGGAAGTGGGCCTGGACCCGGAAACGCGTCACCGTTACCCTCACGAGTTTTCCGGGGGCCAACGGCAGCGGATCGCCATTGCCCGGGCCCTGGTGTTGCACCCGGCGCTCATCGTGCTGGATGAGCCCACCTCCGCGCTGGACCGTACGGTGCAGCGGCAGGTTGTGGAATTGCTACGTTCGTTGCAGGCCAGGCACGGCCTGACGTATTTGTTCATCAGCCACGACCTGGCCGTGGTCAAGGCCCTGAGCCATCAGTTGGTGGTCATGAAGCAGGGCCGGGTCGTAGAACAAGGGGAGGCAGCGGCGATCTTCGCCGCGCCGAAACACCCCTATACCCAACAGTTGCTGGAAGCAGCCTTCCTGGCCCCGGCGACTGTCGATTAATGAGAAGAGGAACGAACACATGGGTTTTCTCGCCGGTAAGCGCGTATTGATCGTCGGTGTCGCGAGCAAGTTGTCCATCGCATCGGGCATTGCCGCAGCCATGCACCGCGAAGGTGCGGAGCTGGCTTTCACCTACCAGAATGAAAAGCTCAAGGGGCGCGTCGAGGAATTCGCCACGGGCTGGGGCTCCAACCCTGAACTGTGCTTCCCTTGCGACGTGGCGAACGACGAAGAGATCGCCAAGGTATTCGAAGCCCTGGCCCAGAAATGGGATGGCCTGGATTGCATCGTGCATTCGGTCGGTTTCGCTCCCGGCGACCAACTGGACGGCGACTTCACCAGCGCCACCACCCGCGAAGGCTTCCGGATCGCCCATGACATTTCCGCCTACAGCTTCGTGGCGCTGGCCAAGGCTGGCCGGGAGATGATGCAAGGCCGTAACGGCAGCCTGCTGACCCTGTCGTACCTGGGCGCCGAGCGCACGATGCCTAACTACAACGTGATGGGCATGGCCAAGGCCAGCCTGGAAGCGGGCGTGCGCTATCTGGCGCGCAGCCTGGGCCCGGAAGGCATCCGCGTCAACGCCATCTCCGCCGGCCCTATCCGCACCCTGGCCGCGTCCGGCATCAAGAACTTCCGCAAGATGCTCGATGCCAACGAAGCCCAGACCCCTCTGCGCCGCAACGTAACCATCGAGGAAGTGGGCAACGCGGGCGCCTTCCTCTGCTCGGACCTGGCCTCTGGCGTCAGCGGCGAGATCATGTACGTGGACGGCGGCTTCAACACCACAGCCATGGGTGACCTGACCGAGTAACGGACAGACGCTCACGAAAAAGGCCGCGAAAGCGGCCTTTTTTGCAACTGTACCGAGAGCGGATCATTCTGAGGCGGCGGACATCGTCTGGAACGATGGAGTGACGCCTGCGCGTCACCCCTGACGCCTGGCTCAGTACCGCTTCACCTCGGCCTTTTCCTGCAACAAGGCCCGATAGGCCGCGAAGTCCATCTGGCCCTGGCGAGACGCCAGCGCGCGACGGAAAGTCGCCTTTTCCTCGTCGGTCGGCGCGGCGCCTTCGTTCACCCCATTGAGGCGCAGTACTACCAGGCTACCGTCACGCAAGGCGACGCTAGCAAAGGTCGGCTTGCCCTTGTCCGCGGGCTTGGGCATCTGGAATACCGCATTGAGCACGGTAGGGTCGATGCCATCCTGGGTACGGTTGGCCGCTTCGACGGTTTTCCACGTCTGGCCGTTCTGTGGCGCGGTCGGGGCTGCCTTGCCATCACGCAGGCTAGCGACGAGCGCGTCACCCTGGGTTTTCACCGCTTCGGCCGCCCGCTCACGGGCCAGTTCCTGGCGAATGGGATTGGCTACCGCCTCCAGGGCCAGTTGGGTGGGCTTGCGGTGTTCCTTGACGCGAACCACCACCGTGGTGTCCGGATCCAGCTCGATAGCGCTGCTGTTGGCGCCCTCCTCGAGCACTTCCGGGCTGAAAGCCCCCTGGACCACCGCACGGTTGGCGGTGATGCCCTGTGGCCCGCCCTCGCGACCGAAGGGTTCGGAAGTCTGTACGGTCAGGCCAAGGTCCTGGGCCGGCTGGCCAAGGTCGGACGCTTCGAAAGCGGAATCCTCCAGCTTCTTGCTGGCTTCCACATAGCGCTGCTCGACCTGACTGCTCTTGAGTTCCTGGGTGAGCCTGTCCTTCATGCTGGCGAAGGTCGGCACCTGCGGGGCTTCCACACCGAGCAGCTTGATCAGGTGGTAGCCGAACTGGGTGCGCACCGGCTGTGAGACTTCATCAGGCTTGAGTGCATAGAGCGCGCCCTCGAAGGCCTCGTCGTAGACACCCTTGCCAGCATAGCCCAGGTCACCGCCATTGGCAGCCGAACCGGGGTCCTGGGACGTTTCCTTGGCCACCTTGGCGAAGTCCTCGCCCTTGGCCAGGCGCTGCTGGATTTCGGTGATGCGCGCCTTCGCCTGCTCGTCACTGACCTTGTCATTGACCTCGACCAGGATATGGGCAGCGCGACGCTGCTCGGCCAGGTTGCCGATCGCTCTCTGATACTGGGCCTGGAGATCGGCATCGCTGACCTTGACCTGGTCGAAGAAGGCCGACTTCTTGAGCTCGATGTAGTCGATGACCACTTGGTCGGGACTCATGAACTCCTTGGCATGTGCATCGTAGTAAGCCTTCACGTCATCATCGCTGACCTTGATGGCGCTTGGGTCGGCCTTGAGCGTGAGGCTGGCGAAATCCCGGGTCTGCTTCGTGAGCTGCGCATAGGCGGACACCTGGTCGTCAGTGACGAAGCTGCTGGCAGCCAGGCCGGCGCGCATCTGCGTGATAAGCATTTCCTCTGCCAGCACCTGGCGGAATTGCAGGCGGGAGAAGCCTAGCTGACGGATGTACTGATCGAAACGTTCGGCGCTGAACTTACCGTCCTGCTGGAACTGAGGCGCGAGCAGTATCTGCTGGTCCACTGCTTGCTCGGAGAAGGCGAAGCCCGCGTCACGGGCACCCTGCAGAAGCAGCTTGCGGTCGACCAGGCCCTTGAGGGCAGCCTCGCGCAGCATCTTTTCATCGAGCAACGACGGGTCGAATTCCCGCCCCAATTGCTCCATCAACTGCCGGCGCTGCGTTTCCACGGCCTGACCCAGCTCGGCCTGGGTGATGGTGTCACCGTTGACCTTGGCGGCATCCTGGCTATGGCTGGTCGCGCGGAAGATCGCGTCGAACCCCGTCAATGCCATGAGCACGACAATGACGCCGATGATCGTCTTGGCAATCCACCCTTGTGAATTGTCCCTGATGTTTTGAAGCATGCTTCCCCCAGCAACGGCCAGTTACCACTCGACCGCCCAGAACTCCATATGAAAAAGGCGCATCCGAGGATGCGCCTTCTCGTTACCTGCGCAACAACAGTGCTGATCGGGCGAGACCCCAGGTCAGGCCCGGCCCTGCCTGACGCCGGTCAGTTGACCGCGTCCTTGAGGTTCTTGCCCGGCTTGAAGCCAGGGATTTTCGCCGCGCTGATCTTGATGGCCTTGCCAGTCTGGGGGTTGCGCCCGGTACGCTCGGCGCGCTCCTTGACCTGGAAGGTACCGAACCCTACCAGCACCACGGGATCGCCATTCTTCAGAGCGCCAGTGACGGACTCGATCACAGCGTCCAGTGCGCGACCTGCAACGGCTTTCGGGATATCCGCGGATGCGGCGATGGCATCGATCAGTTCCGACTTGTTCAATCTAAGTCCCCTTATGTCTGTCTATTTTGGTTATTTCTGAATAATTCTTCCGGGTCTCGTACCAACGAGACCCGGGCTGAAACGGGTGCCGGACACGCCGCCGACCAAAAAGAGCCGTTGACCCCAACGGCCCGGAATCCTGTCAATGAGCCTCACCCCACGAGTGGCCAACACGGCTTCCTGGAGTGGGCCAGCGAGCTTACCGCAATCCTGTACAAGCCTTAATGCGTGCTGACGCGCTCCTTGGCCTCAGCGTCGCGCTTGTCATCCTTTGCAACTATCTCGGGAGCCACGTCGGGCAAGGGCTCCGGGGCGTATTGCAGCGCAATTTGGAGGACCTCGTCAATCCATTTGACAGGCTTGATCTGCAGATCCTGCTTGATGTTATCGGGAATTTCCTTGAGGTCGCGCACGTTTTCCTCAGGAATGATCACGGTCTTGATTCCGCCCCGGTGAGCGGCCAGCAGTTTTTCCTTCAGCCCGCCAATGGCCAGCACTTGGCCACGCAGGGTAATCTCCCCGGTCATGGCCACATCCGCACGTACCGGAATTCCCGTAAGCGCCGACACCACGGCGGTGCACATGCCGATACCCGCGCTTGGGCCGTCCTTGGGGGTAGCCCCTTCCGGCATGTGGATATGGGTATCGCGCTTCTCATGGAAGTCCAGCGCTATGCCCAGGCTCTTGGCGCGGCTGCGCACCACGGTGAGCGCGGCGGTGATGGACTCGCCCATCACGTCGCCCAGGGACCCGGTCTTGATCAGGTGGCCCTTGCCGGGCACCACGGCGGCTTCGATAGTCAGCAGTTCACCACCGACCTGGGTCCAGGCGAGGCCGGTGACCTGGCCGACCTGGTCTTCCTGCTCCGCCAGGCCATAGCGGAACTTGCGCACGCCCAGCAGCGCTTCCAGCGACTCGGGCGTCACCTTCACCGCAACCTTCCTGGCCTGGGCGTGATCCTTGACCACCTTGCGGCAGATCTTGGCGACCTGGCGCTCAAGACTGCGCACGCCGGCTTCCCGGGTGTAGTAACGGATGATGTCGCGGATGGCCTGGGTGTCGATTTCCAGCTCGGTCGCCTTCAAACCGTTGGCCGTTACCTGCTTGGGAATCAGGTAGCGGGTCGCGATGTTGATCTTCTCGTCCTCGGTATAGCCGGGCAGCCGAATGACTTCCATCCGGTCAAGCAGTGCCGGCGGGATGTTCATCGAGTTGGACGTGCACAGGAACATCACGTCGGAAAGATCGTAGTCGACCTCCAGGTAATGGTCGTTGAAGCTGTGATTCTGCTCCGGGTCGAGCACCTCCAGCAGCGCCGACGCTGGGTCGCCACGCATGTCGCTGCCCATCTTGTCGATTTCGTCGAGCAGGAACAGGGGGTTGCGCACGCCGACCTTGGTCATCTTCTGGATCAGGCGCCCCGGCATGGAGCCGATGTAGGTACGCCGGTGGCCACGGATTTCCGCTTCATCGCGAACACCGCCCAGGGCCATGCGCACGAACTTGCGGTTGGTGGCATTGGCAATGGATTCGGCCAGGGACGTCTTGCCCACGCCAGGCGGCCCAACCAGGCAGAGCACTGGCCCGCGAATCTTTTTCACACGCTTTTGCACGGCGAGGTATTCAAGGATACGTTCCTTGACCTCTTCCAGCCCGTAATGGTCAGCATCGAGAATCTGTTCGGCCCGGGCCAGGTCCAGGCGAACCTTGCTCTGGGCTTTCCACGGCACCTGGGCCAGCCAGTCGATGTAGGAGCGCACCACCGTGGCTTCGGCGGACATGGGCGACATCTGCTTGAGCTTGTTGAGCTCGGCATTGGCCTTGGCCAGGGCTTCCTTGGGCAGGCCCGCCGCCTCGATACGTTTCTTGAGCTCCTCGACCTCGTTATGCCCCTCGTCGCCATCCCCCAGCTCTTTCTGGATGGCCTTCATCTGCTCGTTGAGGTAGTACTCGCGCTGGCTGCGCTCCATCTGCTTCTTGACCCGGCCACGGATGCGCTTCTCGACCTGGAGCAGGTCAATTTCCGCATCGAGCAGGGCCAGCACACGCTCGACCCGTGTTCCCAGGTCGACAATTTCGAGGATCTCCTGCTTTTGCTCGATCTTCAGGGCCATATGCGCGGCCATGGTGTCGACCAGGCGCCCTGGCTCATCGATGCTGTTGAGCGAGGACAACACCTCGGCCGGGACCTTCTTGCCCAGCTGAACATACTGCTCGAACTGGGAAAGCAGGCTACGCACGAACACCTCGGCTTCACGATCGGCCACAGTGCTTTCGTCGATCAGGCCGACCTGGGCGCGAACATGGCCCTCGACCTCGGTGAAACGCTCGACAGCGCCGCGCTGCTCGCCCTCGACCAGCACCTTGACCGTGCCGTCGGGCAGCTTGAGCAATTGCAATACGGTGGCTACGGTACCTACCCGGTACAACCCATCCTTGCCGGGGTCGTCGTCGCCGGGATTACGTTGGGCCAGCAGAAGAATCTGCTTCTCGCCCGCCATCGCGGCCTCGAGGGCCTCGATGGACTTCTCGCGTCCCACGAACAGTGGGATCACCATATGCGGATAGACCACCACGTCACGCAATGGCAGGAGAGGCAATTCGATGGTCGTCTTCATGGTTTCGCCTCTTCAGCGGCCTGGCGCCGCTCACAGATGAAATAAGCCTGAGGCTAATCTTGGGGTAGCCTCGGAAAAAAACAAGCAGAGTGCCTGAACAAAGAAAGGGCCCGAAGGCCCTTTCTGCTATCGCTCAGCCTCAATTAGCCGGCAATGCGCAATCACGCATCGGGTGCTGCCTTGGCAGGCGGCTCGCTGTTCTCGTAGATGAGCAGGGGTTTGGATGTTCCCTCGATCACGCTTTCGTCGATCACCACCTTGCTGACGTCCTTCTGGGAAGGTATTTCGTACATGGTGTCGAGCAACACGCCTTCGAGGATGGAGCGCAACCCACGAGCGCCCGTCTTGCGTTCCAGCGCCTTGCGGGCGACCGACTTGAGGGCCTCGCTGCGGAATTCCAGATCCACGCCTTCCATTTCGAACAGCTTGCCATACTGCTTGGACAGCGCATTCTTCGGCTCGGTCAGGATTTGTACCAGGGCCGCCTCGTCGAGCTCGTCCAGGGTAGCCAAAACCGGTAAGCGGCCGACGAATTCCGGGATCAGCCCGAATTTCACCAGGTCGTCCGGCTCTACCTCGCGCAGGGATTCGCCCACTTTCTTGCCTTCCTCGCGGCTGCGTACTTCCGCGTTGAAGCCAATGCCGCCCTTGGTGGAGCGGTTCTGGATGACCTTTTCAAGACCGGAGAAGGCGCCACCACAGATGAAGAGAATGTTGCGCGTGTCCACCTGCAGGAACTCCTGCTGGGGATGCTTGCGGCCACCCTGAGGCGGAACCGAGGCAACGGTACCTTCGATCAGCTTGAGCAAAGCCTGCTGCACACCCTCGCCCGAAACATCTCGGGTAATGGATGGGTTGTCGGACTTGCGGGAAATCTTGTCGATCTCGTCGATGTAGACGATACCCATCTGGGCTTTCTCGACATCGTAGTCGCACTTCTGCAACAACTTCTGAATGATGTTCTCAACGTCCTCGCCCACATACCCCGCCTCGGTCAGCGTGGTGGCGTCGGCGATGGTGAAAGGCACGTTCAGCAGGCGGGCAAGGGTTTCGGCGAGCAGGGTCTTGCCTGAGCCGGTAGGCCCGATGAGCAGGATGTTGCTCTTGCCCAGCTCGACATCGTCGTTCTTCTTGTCGCGCTGGTTCAACCGCTTGTAGTGGTTGTACACAGCGACCGCAAGGACCTTCTTGGCACGCTGCTGACCAATGACGTACTGGTCCAGGATGCCACTGATTTCCTTGGGTGACGGCAACTTGTGAGCGCTGCTTTCGGCCTGTGCCTCTTGCACCTCCTCGCGGATGATGTCGTTGCACAGGTCGACGCACTCGTCACAGATGAAGACAGAGGGGCCGGCAATCAATTTGCGTACTTCATGCTGGCTTTTGCCGCAGAAGGAGCAATAGAGCAGTTTGCCGTTGTCCTCGCCGTTGCGGGTGTCAGTCATTCGATCTATCCAATCCTGTAGGCTTGAAACACAAGATGAAGGCAATTGCAGGCTTTTTCAAGCCCGCGGACGGCGGGAGAATCCCGCCGCACAGGATTCACGCCTATTACGCCGGCATCTGCCGCTTGTCGAGCACCGAATCCACCAGACCATACTCGGCAGCGCGAGCCGCGCTCATGAAGTTGTCGCGGTTGGTGTCCTGCTCGATGGTCTCGATACTCTGACCCGTGTGGAAAGCCAGCAGTTCGTTCAGTCGCGCGCGGATCGAGAGGATCTCCCGGGCATGGATGTCGATATCCGACGCCTGGCCCTGGAAGCCGCCCAAGGGCTGGTGGATCATCATCCGCGAGTTGGGCAGGCAGTAACGCTTGCCCTTGGCCCCGCCGGCGAGCAGGAAGGCGCCCATGCTGCAGGCCTGGCCGATGCAGATGGTGGAGACATCCGGCTTGATGAACTGCATGGTGTCGTAGATGGACATGCCCGCAGTCACCGAGCCGCCTGGAGAGTTGATGTAAAGGTGGATGTCCTTGTCAGGATTCTCCGCTTCCAGGAACAGCAGCTGCGCCGCTACCAGGTTGGCCATGTAGTCTTCGACCGGGCCGATCAGGAAAATCACTCGCTCCTTGAGCAGGCGTGAGTAGATGTCATAGGCGCGTTCGCCGCGCGCGGACTGCTCGATAACCATCGGGACCAGGCCACCAGCGGCCTGGATGTCAGAGCTCTGAATATAAGAATTGCGGGACATGCCTGCACTCACTCCCAATTAGTCATGCCTTAGATACGCATAAGCCAGCGCGAAGGCTGGCTTATGGTTTTTCCGAAGCGGGGCCGGTTTACGCGGCTTCAGGCGCCGCCTGGGCCGGCTTTACCGCTTCTTCGTACGAGACCGCTTTATCAGTCACACTAGCTTTCTGCAGGACAGTATCCACAACTTGCTCTTCCAGCACAACCGAACGGACTTCGTTCATCTGCTGGTCGTTCTTGTAGTACCAGCTCACGACCTGCTCCGGCTCCTGGTAGGCCGAGGCCATTTCCTGGATCAGCTCACGCACGCGAGCGTCGTCCGGCTTGAGTTCGAACTGCTTGACCACTTCGGCGACGATCAGGCCCAGAACCACGCGACGCTTGGCTTGTTCTTCGAACAGCTCGGCCGGCAGCTGGTCAGGCTTGATGTTGCCACCGAACTGCTGGACGGCCTGGACGCGCAGGCGGTCCACTTCGTTGGCCAGCAGGGCCTTCGGCGCTTCGATGGGGTTGCTGGCCAGCAGGCCGTCCATGACCTGGTTCTTGACCTTGGCCTTGATCGCCTGGCGCAGCTCGCGCTCCATGTTCTTGCGCACTTCGGCGCGGAAGCCTTCCAGGCCGCCTTCCTTGATGCCGAACTGGGCGAAGAATTCGTCGTTCAGCTCAGGCAGGGTAGGCGCGGAAACGCTGTTGACCTTGACGCTGAACTCGGCGGCCTTGCCGGCCAGGTCCAGGTTCTGGTAGTCCTCGGGGAAGGTCACGTTCAGCACGCGCTCTTCACCGGCCTTGGCGCCGACCAGGCCGTCTTCGAAGCCGGGGATCATGCGCCCCGAGCCCAGCACCAGCTGGGTACCGGTGGCCGAGCCGCCCGCGAAGGCTTCGCCGTCGATCTTGCCGGCGAAATCGATGTTGAGCTGGTCTTCGTTCTGCGCTTCGCGCTCCGCGACTTCGTAGCGCACGTTCTGCTTGCGCAGGATGTCGAGCATGTTATCCACGTCGGCGTCGGTCACCTCGGCGCTCTGGCGCTCGACGGCGATGGATTCGAAGCCGGCCACGGAGAATTCGGGGAACACTTCGAAGGTAGCGACGTATTCCAGGTCCTTGCCCTTTTCGAACACCTTGGGCTCGACGGAAGGCTGGCCGGCGGGATTGAGCTTCTGCTCCATCACGGCTTCGTAGAAGGTCGCCTGGATCAGGTCGCCCAGGGCTTCCTGACGCGCGGCGGCTTCGTAACGCTGGCGGATCACGCTCATTGGCACCTTGCCAGGACGGAAGCCAGGCACCTTGGCCCGACGGGCAGTCTGCTGCAGACGCTTGTTGACTTCGGTCTCGATGCGCTCGGCGGGCACGCCGATGGTCATGCGGCGTTCGAGCGCCGAAGTGTTTTCAACAGAAACTTGCATGGATATTCCTCGTTGCACAGACGATAGCCGGCGATTCCCGACTCCAGATCAAGGGCAAGCATTCTAGTGATTCGATTGGCAGAAGTCACGCCACCCGAACGGCGGCGAAAGGCGAAGCCACCACCGGGCCGGGCGGCAGCGTTTGACGCCCCAGGCCAGAGCGATCCAACCATCACCGCCGTTAGGCGAGCCTGGACTGCAACTGGTACGCTAGGGCGTCACCTTATTTCTGGAGTG
This sequence comes from Pseudomonas massiliensis, assembly GCF_000826105.1. Classification (GTDB taxonomy): domain Bacteria; phylum Pseudomonadota; class Gammaproteobacteria; order Pseudomonadales; family Pseudomonadaceae; genus Aquipseudomonas; species Aquipseudomonas massiliensis. Next base: position 338,844 of record NZ_CCYK01000006.1, read on the forward strand.
CCTGGTCATCGCCTCGGACATCTCACCCGCCCTCGCCGCCTTGCGCGACGCTACCCGGGATCTGCACGCCGCCCTGGATGCCGCTTCACCGCTGACCACGCCGGGTTTCGACGGCGAGGCCTACCTGGCCTATGCCCGACGTGTGCTGGGCTGGATGCGCCCAGTGGAACGGCACCTCCAGGCAGCCGGCCTGCCTTGGCCCGCCGACCTGCACATGGATGCGCGCGCAAGCAAAAGCGGGTGGTTGCTCGAGGACCTGGGCGTCGACGCAAGCCCGCCAGACTGCCCTTACACACCCCGACCGCAAGACCTGGCCGGAGCCTACGGCCTGGCTTACGTCTGCGAGGGCGCAACCCTGGGGGGCGCCTACCTTTACAAGCGCCTTTCCCCTGCCCTGGCGCCGATGCCGCTGCGCTGGCTGCGAGGTTATGGCGCGCAGACCGGCCCGCTCTGGAAGACATTCCTGGCGCACCTGGCCACGGACGTGACCACGCCTGAAGCGATCGACACCGCGGCCCAGGCCGCTCGCGCAGGATTTCAGACATTCGAGCGATGGATGCGCGACATCCACTAGCCGGCCGGCTACAAAATGGCGCCTCAGGTGATAGGGCCAGCCTGCTGGACGTCTCGCCGCAGGATGGCCGAACTGAAGGCAATCATGTCGTCGAGGTTGCTGGTGATGATCGAGACAAGGATGGGGATATGCATGGCCTGGTAATCATGGACAGCGATATTGCGAAAACCGACCATGGCCTTCATCGAAGAGGCTAGACCGGCACTCAACCAGCCGCCTCGGTGCAACAACTCGAAAACATCTCGGGAACTCTGCGGCACACCGAGCCTTTCTCGCCGCACCAAGTGCTGCCCCATATCCAAGGCGGCCTCGCAGGCTCGCTGGACGTTCAGAATGGCAGCGTCTTGTCGCGTATAGTCCGACAGAAAGTCCTTCGCCCCTTTGGCATACTCTTCCCGGGCTCTGCCAACGCATCGCTCGATGGTCGCCGCCTTGTTAACGAGCACGTCATCGATCATGGATAACTCCTGTTTTACCGATATCTTCCAGCAACCTGGCTCGGGCAGTATCGAGCTCCGTCTTTTCCTGGAGAATGAAAGCTTCGTAAAGCCCAGCTTCCACTCCACCTGCCCATAATCGCTTTCCTTGCGTGATGATCTGGTACTGCATTACGGTGCTGGCTTGGCGCAGATCAAGAAGGTCGACGGGACAGCCAGTGATATCAGCCAACTCGCCAGACAACGCCCACAATCGCAATGGCTCGAGCTTGCCCTGGATCAGGACGGCGAGATCAACGTCACTTGCAGGCCCAGCGGTTCCATTGGCGTGGCTACCGAAGAGATAGATCGCCATCAGCCCTTCGAGACTGGCTTGCAGGTACCGCTCAACATCATCCAGCCACATACCCCCTCCTCAGCCCTATTGCGACCCTGGTAGGTCTCTGGCCGCTGACGTGGGAGAAATATTGGAAGGAGCTACTGGAAAAGAAAAAGCCGCCCCAGGGGCGGCTTTTTCTACTAAGTGGTGCGGACGAAGAGACTCGAACTCTTACAGCTTGCGCCGCTGGAACCTAAATCCAGTGTGTCTACCAATTTCACCACGTCCGCTTGAAGCTATTAAAGCAAATGCGCCAGACTTTCGTAAGGCGCCTTTCCACGAATATGGGGTGGACGATGGGAATCGAACCCACGACAACTGGAATCACAATCCAGCGCTCTACCAACTGAGCTACGCCCACCATATTGCATCACTTGCCCAACCAAGCGAGTCCCAACGCAGCCTAATGGCGCGCCCGGCAGGACTCGAACCTGCGACCATCCGCTTAGAAGGCGGATGCTCTATCCAGCTGAGCTACGGGCGCTCGGTATTCAACTTCAGGGCTGAAGTGAAAAAGCCGCCACCACCAACTGCCTGCCAACTTCATGAAACAAAACAGGTTTTAGCGGTCACTTGCGCCAGCGTTTAGGCCCTGCCCGACAAGTGCGACGAATCTTATAGATGGCCCTGAAGGGCGTCAACTCTTTTTTCGAAAAAAATTCATGGATTTAAAGGGCTTAGCGTTTTCTCCGCTTGCCGCGCCTTTGACCTGGCCGCCCACCGTGCGAGAATACGAGCACCTTTTTCTCACCTTCCATGGTTTATCGCGCGTCATGACAGCACAACTTATCGATGGCAAGGCTATTGCCGCCAACCTGCGCCAACGGATCGCCCAGCGCGTGGCCGATCGCAAGGCGCAGGGGCTGCGCGTACCCGGCCTGGCCGTCATCCTGGTAGGTACCGACCCGGCTTCGCAGGTCTACGTTTCCCACAAGCGCAAGGATTGCGAGGAAGTCGGCTTCCTGTCCCAGGCCTACGACCTTCCAGCCAGTACCCGCCAGCAGGAGCTGGAATCGCTCATCGACGAGCTGAACGCTGACCCGGCCATCGACGGCATCCTGCTGCAACTGCCCCTGCCTCAGGGGCTGGATGCTTCCGGCCTGCTGGAGCGCATTCGCCCGGACAAGGACGTGGACGGCTTCCACCCTTACAACGTCGGCCGCCTGGCCCAGCGCATTCCGCTGCTGCGTCCTTGCACGCCCAAGGGCATCATGACGCTGCTGGAAAGTACCGGGCAGGATCTGTACGGCATGAACGCAGTAGTGGTCGGGGCCTCGAACATCGTCGGCCGCCCCATGGCCATGGAGTTGCTGCTCGGTGGCTGCACCGTCACCGTGACCCACAGGTTCACCCGGGACCTGGCCGATCACGTCGCTCGCGCCGACCTGCTGGTGGTCGCGGCGGGCAAGCCGGGGCTGGTGAAAGGGGAATGGATCAAGCCTGGCGCCATCGTGATCGACGTTGGCATCAACCGTCAGGATGACGGCAAGCTGGTAGGGGATGTGGTCTATGAGACCGCCCTGCCCCGTGCCGGGTGGATCACCCCGGTGCCAGGCGGCGTCGGCCCGATGACCCGGGCCTGCCTGCTGGAAAATACCCTCTACGCGGCGGAGACACTCCACCCGTAACCGGGGTTTTACCGCTGGCGAACAGGCCTGGGCTCCAGGCCAGATTCGCCAGCCGCGCCGGGCGAGCCGCTATTTCTTCGCCGCTTCCCAGGACTTCAACAGCTCGTTGTAGCTGACGGTCTGCCCCTGGGGTTTCTCATTGGCCAGCTTCGGCTTGGGTGCGCCGGGCTGGTCGAACCAGTACTGGGCAGTCTTCTCTTCATTGAGCTTCGGCCCGCACTTGGAGCTGGCCTGCGCCCGCTCCAGGCGCTTGAGCATGTTGTCCTGGTCCAGCGCCAGCCCATCCAGCGCCTGCTGCGCGGTTTTCTCGCCGCTGACCGCGTCCGACACGTGCTTCCACCACAACTGGGCCAGCTTCGGATAATCCGGCACGTTGGTTCCGGTCGGCGTCCACTGCACTCGCGCCGGGCTGCGGTAGAACTCCACCAACCCGCCCAGCTTGGGCGCCAGGTCGGTCATGGCCTGGGAGTTGATATCCGATTCACGAATCGGCGTCAGGCCCACGATGGTCTTCTTCAGCGAAACCGACTTGGCCGTCACGAATTGCGCGTACAGCCAGGCCGCCAGGCGCTGTTTCTCCGGGGTGGACTTGAAGAAGGTCCAGGAACCGGTGTCCTGGTAGCCCAGCTTCATACCCTCTTCCCAGTACGGCCCCTTGGGTGACGGTGCCATCCGCCACTTGGGCGTGCCATCGCTGTTCACCACAGGCAGGCCCGGCTTGGTCATGTCCGCGGTGAAGGCGGTGTACCAGAAGATCTGCTGGGCGACCGCGCCCTGCGCAGGCACCGGGCCTGCCTCGGAGAAGGTCATGCCCGCGGCCTGGGGTGGCGCATAGGCCTTGAGCCAGTCGATGTACTTTTGTGTCGCGTAGACGGCCGCCGGGCCGTTGGTATCCCCACCACGGGTCACGCTGGAACCTACCGGGCGGCAATCCTCCACCCGGATCCCCCACTCGTCCACCGGTAGCCCGTTAGGCAACCCCTTGTCACCGCCACCGGCCATGGAGAACCAGGCATCGGTGAAGCGCCATCCCAGGGACGGGTCTTTCTTGCCGTAGTCCATGTGGCCATAGACGCGCTTGCCGTCGATTTCCTTGACGTCTTCGCTGAAGAACTTGGCAATATCCTCATAAGCCGACCAGTTCACCGGCACGCCCAGTTCGTAGCCGTATTTGGCCTTGAATTTCTCTTTCAGGTCAGGCCGCTCGAACCAGTCGGCGCGGAACCAGTACAGGTTGGCGAACTGCTGGTCGGGCAGCTGGTAGATCTTGCCATCGGGCGCAGTGGTAAAGGAGATGCCGATGAAGTCTTGCAGGTCGAGGGTCGGCGAGGTATAGGCCTTGCCTTCGTTGGCCATCATATCGGTGATCGATTCGGCCTTGCCGTAACGGAAGTGAGTGCCGATCAGGTCGGAGTCGTTCACCCAGCCGTCATAGATGTTTTCGTCCGACTGCATCTGGGTCTGCAGCTTCTCTACCACATCGCCTTCCTGCACCAGGTCGTGGGTGAGCTTGATGCCGGTGATTTCGGTAAAAGCCTTGGCCAGTACCTTGGACTCGTACTCATGGGTGGTCAGGGTTTCAGACACCACCTTGATGCTCATGCCACGGAACGGCTTGGCCGCTTCGATGAACCACTTGAGCTCGGCCATCTGCTGCTCGGAGCTTAGGGTCGAGGGCTTGAACTCGCTATCGATCCACTTTTTCGCCGCGTCTTCGTACTGGTCGGCGTGGGCCAGCGAGCCATAGGCGGTGAGCACCAGCAGCGCGGCCAGCGTGAAGCCCTGTCGCCTGTTGTTCTTGTTGTCCAGCATGGGGAACCTCCCGAATGGATATACGCGCCGCGCCCAGCGGCCAGCGCCCGTCTAGCAAGGGGCGATCAGCCCCAGCGCATCACTACTGCCAACCACACCAGGGCCAGCGCCGAGGCCACCCAGATGCTCCAGTCGGTAACGCCTATCACCAGCAGGTGAAGATAAGCGCTACCGAGAAGGCCGATGAACAGCCGATCACCACGGGTCGTCGCAATCGGCAGGAAACCACGCCGCTCGGCGCCGGGCCGCCGCAGCTCGTAGGTGGTCATGCCGGCCAGCAGCACCGCGATGGTGATGAAGAACACGGCAGTGGGTAGAGTCCAGGCCATCCAGTTCATGGGCGCCTCCTTAGACGCGCCCAAGGGCGAAGCCCTTGGCCACATGGTTGCGAACGAACCAGATCACCAGCACACCCGGCACGATGGTCAGCACGCCGGCAGCCGCCAGCACACCCCAGTCGATTCCCGCCGCCGAGACGGTCCGGGTCATGACCGCGGCGATGGGCTTGGCGCTGACGCTGGTCAGGGTGCGCGCCAGCAGCAGTTCCACCCAGGAGAACATGAAGCAGAAGAACGCGGTGACACCGATGCCCGAGCCGATCAAAGGAATGAAGATGCGCAAGAAGAATTTCCAGAATCCATAGCCATCGATGTAGGCGGTTTCGTCGATTTCCTTGGGCACGCCCGACATGAACCCTTCGAGAATCCATACCGCCAATGGCACGTTGAACAGGCAATGAGCCAAGGCTACGGCATAAGGGGTATCGAACAGGCCGATAGAGGAATACAGCTGGAAGAAGGGCAGCAGGAACACCGCCGGGGGCGCCATGCGGTTGGTGAGCAGCCAGAAGAACAGATGCTTGTCGCCCAGGAACCGGTAGCGGGAGAAGGCATAGGCTGCCGGCAGCGCCACCAGCAGCGAAATCAGGGTGTTGAGGCTTACATAAGTCAGGGAGTTGAGGTAACCCTGGTACCAGCTTGGGTCGGTAAAGATCACCTGATAGTTGGCGAGGGTGAAATCCTTGGGCCAGAGGGTTAAGCCGCCGAGGATTTCGGTATTGGTCTTGAACGACATGTTCACCAACCAGTAGATAGGCACCAGCAGGAAGGTGAGAAACAGGGTCAAGGCGATGGGTTTGCGCATGGTCATGGCCCTCAAGCCCGGTCCGAATGGGTCATGGCGGTGTAGAACACCCAGGACACCAACAGGATGATCAGGAAATACACCAGCGAAAACGCGGCCGCCGGGCCCAGGTCGAACTGCCCCACCGCCATCTGGGTCAAGGTCTGGCTCAGGAAGGTGGTGGCGTTGCCGGGCCCGCCACCCGTGAGCACGAAGGGCTCGGTATAGATCATGAAGCTGTCCATGAACCGCAGCATGACCGCGATCAGCAATACGCTTTTCAGCTTGGGCAGCTGGATGTAGCGAAACACCGCCCAAGGCGAAGCGCGGTCAATGCGCGCGGCCTGGTAGTACACGTCAGGGATGGCGCGCAGACCCGAGTAGCACAGCAGGGCCACGAGCGACGTCCAGTGCCACACGTCCATCACCAGCACCGTACCCCAGGCATCGCGGGTATGGGCGGCGTAGTTGTAGTCCATGCCCATGGCATTGAGGGCCCAGCCCATCAGGCCGATGTCGCCCCGGCCGAAGATCTGCCAGATGGTGCCGACCACGTTCCACGGAATCAGCAGCGGAATCGCCATGACGATCAGGCAGAGCGAGGCACGACGCCCCTTGCTCGGCATGCACAGGGCGATGGCGATGCCCAGGGGGATCTCGATGGCCAGCACACAGGCCGAATAGATGAACTGCCGCAGCAGGGAATCATGCAGACGCGGATCCTGCAGCACCTGCCGGTACCAATCGGCGCCGACGAAGAACCGACTATTGACGTCGAAGATATCCTGCACCGAATAGTTGACCACCGTCATCATCGGCACGATAGCGCTGAACGCCACCAGGATGAACACTGGCATCACCAGCCACCAGGCCTTGTTGTTGGGGACTTTGTTCATTGGCCTGCCTCCACCAGCTTTTCATCGGCATAGAGCATCAGCCAGGGGGCCGGGAAACTGACAGGGATCTCCCCCTCCGGCAATTGCCGGTCTTCGGGCAGGCGTGCCATGAGGCGCTTGCCGCCCAGTTCCAGGGTAATGATCCGGTAGGTACCAAGGTCTTCCACATGACGCAGACGCGCCGCCAGGGTGTGCTCGGAAGGCGTGTCCCAGATGCGCACGAACTCTGGGCGGATACCCAGTTGCAGGCGCTGCCCGCCCAACCTGGGGAGCTGGCTCTCCAAGCCCACCGGCACCGGTACACGCACGTCGCCGAAGGTCAGGAAACCGTCCTGCTCGGTAACGTCTATCAGGTTCATGCCCGGGCTACCGATGAAGTAGCCCACGAAGCTGTGGCGCGGCCGCTCGAACAGCTCTCTCGGGGTGCCGAACTGGACGATCTGCCCGCCATACATCACGGCGATTTTGTCAGCGAAGGTGGAGGCCTCGAGCTGGTCGTGGGTGACATACACCATGGTGATGTTGAACTGCTCGTGGATCTGCTTGAGCTTGCGCCGCAGCTTCCACTTCAGGTGCGGGTCGATCACGGTCAGGGGCTCGTCGAAGAGAATGGCCGAGACGTCATCGCGCACCAGCCCGCGCCCCATGGACACCTTCTGCTTTTCATCGGCGCTCAGGTTGCGAGCCTTCTTGCCCAGCACCGGGGTGAGCTCGAGCACCTCGGCGATTTCCTCGACCTTGCGCTGTATCCGATCGGCAGCCATGCCCTGGTTACGCAGGGGAAAGGCCAGGTTGTCGAACACGGTCATGGTGTCGTACACCACGGGAAACTGAAAAACCTGGGCAATGTTGCGCTGTTCCGGCGTCAGCTCGTTCACGCGCCTGCCATCGAACAGCACCTGCCCCTCGGAGGGATTGAGCAAGCCGGAGATGATATTGAGCAAGGTGGACTTGCCACATCCGGATGGCCCCAGCAGCGCATAGGCGCCACCCTGCTCCCAGATGTGGTCCAGCTGGCGCAGCGCGTAGTCTTCAGGCGCGCCGGGCTCGCGAACATAGCTATGTGCCAATTGTTGCAGACGGATCTCAGCCATCAGGCGACCCTCGCCATGCGTCGGCCGGGCGCTTGGACAAGGCGACCCTGGGGCTCGAACACGAACAGTTTGTGGGTGGGGATGTACACCTTGATAGGCGCATCCACGGGAAACTCGTGAACACCGGGCAGGTGCGCCACCAGCCGCCACTGATCGTTGCGCACATGCAGGAAGGTTTCCGAGCCACTGATTTCCGCCAGCTCCACGGTCACCGCCAGCTCCAGGTCGTCATCATTCGACGGCACTAGGCTGATATGGCTGGGGCGCACCCCGAAACGGAAATCCCCCTCGCCGAGACCTTGCAGGTCGGCGTTCAGGGGGAAATGAGCGAAGTCGGCAAAGCTGGTCTCCCCACCCCGAATACGGCCCGGCAGCAGGTTCAGCGGTGGCTCGGAGAAGAGCTCGGCCGCCAGCACTTCACTCGGCCGCTGGTACACCTGGGCGGTGTCGCCGCTCTGGATGATCCGCCCCTCGTGCACCAGGGTGGTGGTACCGCCCAAGGCCAGGGCCTCGTTGGGCTCGGTGGTGGCGTAGACGGCGATGGTATGGCGAGTGGCGAACAGCTCACGCATTTCCAGGCGCAGTTCTTCGCGCAGTTTGTAGTCCAGGTTGACCAGGGGCTCATCGAACAGTACCAGCTCGGCGTCCTTGACCAAGGCCCTTGCCATGGCCGTGCGCTGTTGCTGCCCCCCGGAAAGTGCCAGCGGATGCCGCCCCAGGAAGGGCTCGATGCGCAGCATCCGGGCCGTGGTGCGTACACGATGATCGATTTCGTCTGCCGCCAGTCGCGCCTGACGCAAGGGCGAAGCGATGTTTTCGTAGACGGTGAGGTTGGGGTAGTTGATGAATTGCTGGTAGACCATCGAGACCTTGCGCTCCCGTACGGGAACTCCAGTGACGTCCTTGCCGTGCATCAGTATCTGGCCGCCGTCGGGACGGTCCAGCCCGGCCATCAAGCGCATGAGGCTGGTCTTGCCGGCCAGGGTCCGGCCGAGCAATACGTTGAAAGAGCCGGCTTCGAAGCGCAGGTTGGCAGCGTCGACCCAGCGCTGCCCGTCCACGATCCGGCTCACGTTGCGCAGTTCCAATGCCATGGCGGCGCCCTTCTTGTTGTAGTGACTAGTGCATAGCCACAAGCGTGCCAAGCGGCGAAGAACATGTTGCCAGAGCGGGTCGGTGGCACGACGCATTCAGAAGTGAACAGAAATGAACACGGAGCGCTGAACAATTGAACACTTCGAGTGTTGACAATGTTCAGCTTTGAACAACACTGGGAGGACAAAAATAACCATAAGGGCAGCAGCATGTCCGCGAGCACCAGCGCCATCGTTCATGAGCAGGCCATTCGCGAAGCCTGGGCACGTTCCACAGCGGCAGGCCTCGATGCCCAGGCGGCGCCCGACCATGGCAAGCCGGAGGCTTCCACAGTAGCCCACTGGCAAGCAAGGCGCGCTGAGGTGCTGCACATTGCCGATACCTGCCTGGTGCCCACGTACGCCCAGGTCTTGGCCCCTATCCAGGCCCTGTTGTTGCTGGCCGATGAGCACGGCAAGCTGCTGCGCAGCTGGGGCTCGCCGCGCTTCGCTCCTGGCCAGGCCCATGGTTTCCTCCCAGGGGCCGACTGGAGCGAGGCGCGGGTCGGTTGCAATGCCCTGGGCACCGCGCTTGCCGCGGGCCAGGCGGTCCATGTGGAGCATGACGAACACTTCCTCGCCGCCAACCGCTTCATGAGCGGCTCGGCCGCCCCTGTCCATGATGCCGATCGTCGATTGGTGGGCGCGCTCGCCTTGTCCAGCGACAGCTTCCTGCCGCCGTCTCATACCCTCGGCACCGTGAAGATGATGGCCCAGGCCTTGGAAAATGCGCTGCTGGAGGCACGCCTGCGCGATCATCACTACCGGCTGGTGTTCAACACTGCGCATAACAACCTCGACAGCCCCTGGGCTGGGGTGGTGGTGTTCCGCCCGGACGGACAGGTCGTTGCCGCGAACCGTCGCGCCGACACCCTGTTGGGCAAGGACCCACGAGGCGCCAATCTGGACAGCGTGTTCAAGCTCGGCCTGGCCGAGTTGCTCGGGCGCGCCGGTCAGCCACCTTTCCCCTTGCTGGCGGCGGGACGCAGTCGCTTGCAATGCCTGTTGCAGGCCCCCGCCCGCCCCGCCCAGGCCAAGGTGCCCTTGCCCAACGAACAAGCGACGCTTGTGCATAAGGGCCTGCGCCTGCTGGAGCGGGATATCCCGGTATTGATCCGCGGCGAGACCGGCTCGGGCAAAGAGAACAAGCGACGCTTGTGCATAAGGGCCTGCGCCTGCTGGAGCGGGATATCCCGGTATTGATCCGCGGCGAGACCGGCTCGGGCAAAGAGGTTCTGGTCAAGGCGCTGCATGCGGCCAGCTCAAGGGCCCACCAGCCCCTGGTTGCAGTGAACTGCGCAGCCATCCCGATGGAGCTGGTCGAGTCCGAGCTCTTCGGCTACGAGCGCGGGGCCTTCACCGGGGCCAACCAGAAGGGCAACCTCGGCTTGATCCGCAAGGCTGACAAGGGCGTGCTGTTCTTCGATGAAATCGGCGACATGCCGTTAGGCACCCAGGCCCGGCTGCTGCGGGTATTGCAGGAACGGGCGATCCAGCCATTGGGCAGCGGCGATCCGGTGCCGGTGGATGTCCGGATCCTTTGCGCGACTCACCGTGACCTGCGCGAGGCCGTGACCGAGGGACGATTCCGCGAAGACCTGTACTACCGAATCGCCGGTTTCACCCTGACCTTGCCCCCCTTGAGAGCGCGCAGCGATCGCCGTGAACTGATCCAGGCCATATGGGAGCGACACCGCCAGCCGGAGCAGGACGCAGGTTTCAGCGAGGCGGCCCTCCAGGCTCTGATGACTCATCCCTGGCCCGGCAACCTGCGTCAACTCAACAGCGTGATCCAGGTCGCCCTCGCCCTGGCGGACGACGCGCTGATCGAGTTGGAGCACTTGCCGGAAGAACTGCTGGCAATCGCGGACCACCCTGGCGCGACCTGGTCGCCACCACAGGCGCTACCTGCCCGGATGATGGAAGTACCTGCCCAGGACATCAACGCCCTGCTGCGCGCCACGGACGGCAACATCTCCCAGGTAGCCCGACGGCTTGGCGTAAGCCGCAACACGGTCTACAAGCGGTTGCGGGAAATGAATGCCGGGTAAGCGCCAGCGAAACGGCCGAATAGGCGCTGGCCTTGAGAGCCATTCGGCAGCTGGTGCTGCCTCCCACCTGTGGAACCCAGCGCCAGCTGGGGAACCGCTGTCCGCCAGTCCGCCAGGCGCCAGCTGGTGCCGCGCTGGCCTTGAGAGCCATTGGGCAGCTGGCACTGCCTCCCACTTGTAGGACCCAGCGCCAGCTGGGGAACCGCTGTCCGCCAGTCGCCAGGCGCCAGCTAGTGCCGCGCTGGCCTTGAGAACCATTCGGCAGCTGGCACTGCCTCCCACCTGTGGAACCCAGCGCCAGCTGGGGAACCGCTGTCCGCCAGTCCGCCAGGCGCCAGCTAGTGCCGCGCTGGCCTTGAGAACCATTCGGCAGCTGGCACTGCCTCCCACTTGTGGGACCCAGCGCCAGCTGGGGAATGGCTGTCCGCTAGTCGGCCAGGCGCCAGCTGGTGCCGCGCTGGCCTTGAGAACCATTCGGCAGCTGGCACTGCCTCCCACTTGTGGGACCCAGCGCCAGCTGGGGAATGGCTGTCCGCCAGTCCGCCAGGCGCCAGCTAGTGCCGCGCTGGCCTTGAGAGCCATTGGGCAGCTGGCGCTGCCTCCCACCTGTGGGACCCAGCGCCAGCTGGGGAACCGCTGTCCGCTAGTCCGCCAGGCGCCAGGTGGTGCCGCCTTTGCCATCCTCCAGCACCACGCCCATGGCGGTCAGCTGATCGCGGATACGATCGGATGCCGCCCAGTCCTTGTCTGACCGTGCCTGCAAACGTGCCTGAATGAGTGCATCCACCTCGCCAGCGTTGACCCGATGCTCGGCGCCGGCGCGCAGGAAAGCTTCGGCGTCGAGCTGGAGAACGCCGAGCAGGCCGCCCAGTTCACGCAAGCGCCCGGCCAGGCCAGCGGCCGCCTGGGCATCGGTATCGCGCAGGCGGTTGATCTCGCGCACCAGGTCGAACAGCACCGCGCAGGCTTCAGCGGTGTTGAAGTCGTCGTTCATGGCCGCGGCGAAGCGCTCCACGAAGGCTTCGCCGCCCGCCGGTTCGCTCAGGGGCAGGCCCTTGAGCGCGTGGTAGAAACGATCCAGGGCACCCTTGGCATCACGCAGGCTGTCTTCGGAATAGTTGATGGCGCTGCGGTAATGGCTGGCCACCAGCAGGTAGCGAACCACCTCGGGATGGTACTTTTCCAGCACATCGCGGATGGTGAAGAAGTTGTTCAACGACTTGGACATCTTCTCGCCATTGATGCGGATCATCCCGCAGTGCATCCAGGCGTTGGCGTAGGGCTTGCCCGTGGCCGCCTCGCTCTGGGCGATCTCGTTCTCATGGTGCGGGAATTCCAGGTCGCTGCCGCCGCCATGGATGTCGAAGGTTTCGCCCAGGCAGCAGGTGGACATCACCGAGCATTCGATGTGCCAGCCCGGCCGACCCGGCCCCCACGGAGACTCCCAGCTCGGCTCCCCCGGCTTGGCGGCCTTCCACAACACGAAGTCGAGCGGATCCTGCTTGGCTTCTTCCACCTCGATGCGGGCGCCGATGCGCAGGTCTTCGATACGCTTGCGCGACAGCTTGCCGTAGCCCTGGAACTTGCCGACGCGGTAATACACGTCGCCATTGCCCGGCGCATAGGCATAGCCCTTGTCGATCAGTTGCTGGATCATCGCCTGCATGCCGGCGATATGATCGGTGGCCCGCGGTTCCTGGTCCGGCGGCAGGATATTCAACCGTCGCTCGTCCTCGTGCATGGCATCGATCATGCGAGCGGTGAGGGCGTCGATGGGCTCGCCGTTCTCGCGAGCGCGATTGATGATCTTGTCCTCGACATCCGTGATGTTGCGCACATAGGTCAGGTCATAGCCGCTATGGCGCAACCAGCGGGTGATCAGGTCGAAGGCGACCATGCTGCGGCCGTGGCCCAGGTGGCAGTAGTCGTACACCGTCATGCCGCAGACGTACATGCGCACCTTGTTGCCATCCAATGGCTTGAAGGGTTCCTTGGCTTTGGTCAGGGTGTTGTAGATGGTCAGCACGGCGGCATCAGCTCCAGGAGTCACGCAGGGTCACGGTACGGTTGAACACAGGCTTGCCTGGCCGGGTATCTTTCAGGTCCGCGCAGAAGTACCCCTCGCGCTCGAACTGGAAGCGGTCCTCGGGCTGGGCCTGGGCCAGGGACGGCTCGGCGCGGCAGCCGGTAAGCACCTGCAGGGAATCCGGATTGATGTTGTCCAGGAAGCTGCCGCCCTCCTCCGATTTCTCGGGGTTCGCCGAGCGGAACAGCCGGTCGTACAGGCGAACCTCGCATTCCACGCTGGCCTCGGCCGGCACCCAGTGGACGACGCCCTTGACCTTGCGCCCCTCAGGGTTCTTGCCCAGGGTGTCCGGGTCGTAGGAGCAGCGCAGCTCCACGACATTGCCTTCGGCATCCTTGATCGCTTCGTCCGCACGGATCACGTAGGCCCCGCGCAAGCGCACCTCGCCGCCTGGCTCCAGGCGCTTGTAGCCCTTGGGCGGGTTCTCCATGAAATCGTCACGGTCGATGTACAGCTCGCGGGCGAAGGGCAGCTGGCGCATGCCCATGTCTTCCTTGGGATGGCGCGCCAGTTCCAGCACCTGCTGCTCGCTTTCCGGATAGTTGGTGATGGTCACCTTGAGCGGGCGCAGCACGCACATGGCCCGCGGCGCGGTGCGATCCAGGTCCTCACGGATGGCGAACTCGAGCATGCCCATGTCCACCACGCCGTCGGAACGGTTGGTCCCAATCATCTCGCAGAAGTTGCGAATGGCCCGCGGGGTGTAGCCGCGGCGGCGATAGCCCTGCAGCGTGGACATGCGCGGGTCGTCCCAGCCACGTACGTGCTGCTCGTCCACCAACTGCTTGAGCTTGCGCTTGCTGGTGATGGTGTAGTTCAGGTTCAGGCGCGAGAACTCGTACTGGCGCGGCTTGCTAGGCACCGGCAGGTTGTCGAGGAACCACTCGTACAGTGGGCGATGGCCTTCGAACTCCAGGGTGCAGATGGAGTGGGTGATGCCTTCGATGGCATCGGACTGGCCATGGGTAAAGTCGTAGTTGGGGTAGATGCACCAGGCATCGCCGGTCTGATGGTGATGGGCATGGCGAATGCGGTACAGGATGGGATCGCGCAGGTTCATGTTCGGCGATGCCATGTCGATCCTGGCGCGCAGCACGCGCTCGCCGTCCTTGAACTCGCCGGCTTTCATGCGCGCGAACAGGTCCAGGTTTTCCTCGACGCTACGGTCACGGAACGGGCTGTTCTTGCCTGGCTCCGTGAGACTGCCGCGGTATTCGCGGGCCTGCTCGGGAGTGAGATCGTCCACATAGGCCTTGCCGGCCTTGATCAGCTCCACCGCCCAGTCATGCAACTGGTCGAAATAATGGGAGGCGTAGCGCACTTCGCCGGCCCACTGGAAACCCAGCCACTTGACGTCGGCCATGATGGCGTCGATGTATTCCTGGTCTTCCTTGGCCGGGTTGGTGTCGTCGAAACGCAGGTGGCAGCTACCGCCGAACTCTTCGGCCAGGCCGAAGTTCACGCAGATGGACTTGGCATGGCCGATATGCAGGTAACCGTTGGGCTCTGGCGGAAAGCGCGTGACAATGGCGGCGTGCTTGCCGGCGTCCAGGTCGGCGCGCATGATCGGTCGCAGGAAGTTGGCCGGAACCACGGGCTCGGCCTTGGCGGCGGCGTTCGGAGCATTATCGGCGGTAGGCTTGGTCATGGAATCCTTCAAATACGCTATAAGGCCAGCTAGGGTTTACAGTAAAGGTCGGCAGCGCGGCCACTTTTCGTGCAAAGCCTAAAACAAAGCCCGTATCATAGCTGAAGCTGTCAACCCACCGACAGGCCGTCACCGTAAAACCGTGGCGTTACTTGAAAGTCTGAAAAGAGCGAATTCTATGTCCAAGGTCAAATTGTCCACCAACCATGGCGACATCGTGCTGCAACTCGACGCCGACAAGGCCCCGGTCACCGTGGCCAACTTCATCGAGTACGTCAAGGCCGGCCACTACCAGAACACTATCTTCCATCGCGTGATCGGCAACTTCATGATCCAGGGCGGTGGTTTCGAGCCGGGCATGAAGGAAAAAACCGACAAGCGCGCGCCCATCAAGAACGAAGCCAATAACGGCCTGCCGAACAAGAAATACAGCGTAGCCATGGCCCGCACCATGGACCCGCACTCTGCCTCCGCCCAGTTCTTCATCAACGTGGCGGACAACAGCTTCCTCAACCATACCTCGCCCACCACCCAGGGCTGGGGCTACGCCGTATTCGGTGAAGTACTCGAAGGCCAGGACGTGGTCGACAAGATCAAGGGCGTTGCCACCGGCTCGAAGGCCGGCCACCAGGACGTGCCCAAGGAAGACGTGATCATCGAGAACGCCGAGATCATCGAGTGATACTGCTGATCTCCGATCTGCACTTGCAAGAAGAGCGCCCGGACATCACCCGGGCGTTTTTGCACTTTCTTGAAGGGCGGGCCCGAAGCGCCAAGGCGCTGTATATCCTGGGCGACTTCTTCGAAGCCTGGATCGGCGACGATGCCATGACGGCCTACCAGGCCAGCATCTGCTCGGCCCTGCGCGCGCTGGCCGACAGCGGCACCGACGTGTTCCTGATGCATGGCAACCGGGACTTTCTCATCGGCCAGGCCTTCTGTCGCGCTGCGGGCTGCACCCTGCTACCGGATCCGAGCGTCATCAGCCTGGACGGTGAACAGGTACTGCTTATGCACGGTGACCTGCTGTGCACCCGGGACGAGGGCTACCTCAAGCTGAGGCGGGTACTGCGCCATCCGGCTACGCTGTGGCTGCTAAGGCACCTGCCAGTGGCCTGGCGCCAGCGCCTGGCACGCCGCCTGCGCAACGAGAGCCGCGCCCATACGCGCAACAAGGCCAGCTTCATCGTGGACGTGACCACCGAGGAGGTACCTCAGGTGATGGACCGCGCCGGAGTCCAGACGCTTATCCATGGCCATACCCACCGCCCGGCCGTGCACAAGCTGGAAGTGGGTACCGCGCCAGCGCGGCGTATCGTGCTGGGTGACTGGGACCGCCAGGGCTGGGTGCTGGAATGGGACCGCCAGGGCGCGCGCCTGGAAGCTTTCGAACTCGGCTGAGGCTGGATCAAGGGGCACGGTGCTCGATGACGGCCGTGCCATCCACCTGGGGCAGAACGGTGATCCCGTAGGGCGCGAAGATCCGGCTCAGCTCACCGTTGGCATGCAGTTGCTCGAACAGGCTCGCCAGTGCCTTTCCGGCCAGGGGAGAATCGGGCCGCACCATCGCGTAGTGATGATAAAGCTGGTCGGTTCGCCTGGACACCATGAGGCGATCCTTCAGCTCGGGGTTTTCCTTGAAGAAGCGGTTCAGGTATGACCGGGTCACCAAGGCCAGATCGGCCCGGTTGCGTGCCACCATCAGCAGGTTGCTATCATGGGAGTACGTCAGGGTAGCCTTGTAGTGGCTGGCCAGGTAGGCCGGGTCGGCGTTGAAGGACGCGAAGGCATAGTGATAGCCGCTGTAGAGGGCCAGGCGTTTGTCGGTCAGCCGACTGAAATAGCGTTCGTCCCGGCCTTCCAGGTGCCTGGCCACGAACACTTCCGCGTCTTCGATCCCCATGTCCACGGCCGTATAGGAAATCGTATCCCATCCCCAACGCGGATTTTCGAACATGGCGACGTCCACCCGACCTTGACGCAGGTCTTGGAACCGCCTGGGCAAGGACGTGGGGACGACCTTGAATTGATAGCGGTCCTGCATCCGGTTCAAGGCCGCCAGAAGCTCGGGCAGCAGGCCCGCGTCGGCACCCGCCTCTGGCTCTAGTACGTAGGGCGGAAAATGCACGGCCGCGACCCGCACCAGCTCCTGCGCCCCTGCAGGACGCGGGTTGCCCAGCATGGCGACGGTGACGGCGACCCCGAGGGCCAGGCGCGAGGGCTTGGAGGACAAGGCAAAGGCTCCGCTTGAACATGCTCTTTAAGCTAGGCGGTTTTACCCAAGCCAACAACCTCGCATGCCGACGCCGAGGCGGCCGCGCTGGAACCTTATAAGCTTGCTAGGCTCTAGCAGACAGGATTCGCAAGGAAGACACAATGCCAAACTGGCTGGTCATCGATCTGGAAGCCACTACCGACGAAGGTGGCTGGCCGGTCGAGGAAATGGAGATCATCGAGATCGGCGCCTGCCTGGTCAACCGCGACGGCCGTGAGCTGGATCACTTCCAGCGCTTCGTGCGTCCCCAGCGGCGGCCGCTATTGACCTCGTTCTGCAAAAGCCTGACCCATATCGGGCAGGCCGACATCGACGCCGCGCAAGCCCTGCCCCTGGTTTGGGCACAATTCGAACGCTGGCTGGGGCACCTGCCCAGCCCCCTGGCCGGCTGGGTCAGCTGGGGCGATTATGATCGCCAGCAGTTCCTGCTGGCGTGGCGGGAGCATGGCTTGAGCAGCCAACTGGCCGAACTGCCTCACGTCAACCTCAAGCAGCGCTTCGCCAAGGCACGCCAGTTGCCCCGCCCGGCCGGCCTCAACGGTGCCCTGCAGCTGGCTGGCCTGCACTTTCAAGGACACCAGCATCGAGCGCTGGAAGATGCCCGCAATACGGCGCGCCTGCTCCCCCTCGCATTACCTGAACAGTACAAAAGCGGATGACGCCCCCTACGCCCTTGGGCATACTGGCACACCGTTTTCAGCCCAAGCGAGAGGAATCGCAATGTTCAAGGTCAACGAATACTTCGACGGTACCGTCAAATCCATTGCCTTCGAAACGGCCGAAGGCCCGGCCACCATTGGTGTCATGGCTGCGGGCAATTATGAATTCGGCACCGCGCAGCGGGAAATCATGCATGTGGTCTCGGGCGCGCTGAAAGTGAAGCTGCCTGAAAGCGACCAGTGGGAAACCTTCGAGGCCGGAAGTCAGTTCCAAGTGCCTGCCAACAGCAAGTTCCAACTGGAAGTGGCCAGCGAAACCGCCTACCTCTGCGAATACCGCTAAAACGGGAGCAGGCGCGCCAGACGCCTGCCCCGTTCTCATGCCTCAATCGAGCAGGGTGGCGCCAAGGCCCTGCACATAGCGCCGCAGCAGCGGTGCCTGCCCTTCGACCCTTACCTTCAGGCCAGTGATTTCCCGGCGCACCGGGTAGGCCTTGCGCAGCGCATCAAAGGCGGCGCGTTGCCGGGTTTCGTCAACGTCCAGGCTACGCCTGAAGTCGGCATCGTCCCGACGAGGGTCATAGACTCCACGACACAGCATGGCCAGGGCCCAGGCCGGGTCGGCATCGCCATGCATGTCGACCCGAGCCAGCCAGGGCGCCGGCAGCAGGGTTTCCAGCGACAGCGATGGGCGTTGCCCCTGCCAGGCGCAGAAAGCCTGGTAGATCGCCTCGGTGCCCCGTTGCCGACCATCGAGGCTGTAACCGGCGATATGTGGCGTCGCGATCACGCACAGCCGGGCCAGGTCCAGGTCCACGCGAGGCTCTTCCTCCCAGACGTCAAGCACGGCCTGAAGGTCGTCGCGCTGGTTGAGTACTGCCTTGAGCGCCTGGTTGTCGATCACCGGCCCGCGGGCGGCGTTGATGAGCCAGGCGCCTGTCCGCAGGCGCTCCAGCCGCTGGCGGTCGAACAGGTGCCAGGTTGCCTGCGGGCCCGTTCGGGTGAGCGGTGTATGCAGGCTGATCACGTCACACTGCTCGATGATCTCTTCCAGGCTGCAATAGTCGCCCTCCTCGAGCGCCTGCCTTGGTGGGTCGCACACCCGTACGTCCCAGCCAAGCCCGCGAAGTACACGGGCCAGCCGCCCACCTACCTGGCCCGCGCCGACGATGCCGTAGCGGCGGCCCGGCAGGGCGACACCGTCCAGTTCGGCCAGGGTGAACAGGCTCCCCAGGACATAGTCCACCACCCCGCGCGCATTGCAGCCTGGCGCGCTGGCCCAGCGGATGCCGGCGCTTTCCAGCCAGGGCAGGTCCAGGTGATCGGTGCCGATGGTGCAGGTACCGACGAAGCGCACCGCGCTACCCTCGAGCAGGGCCGGGTTGACCCGGGTCACCGAGCGCACCAGCAGCGCGTCGGCGTCACGCACGGCCTCGGCGGACAGGGTACGGCCGGGTACGCGGCGCACCTGACCGAAGCCCTCGAAGAACGCTTCGGCCAGGGGAATGTTTTCATCGACCACGATCAGCATGACTAAGCCTATGGGCGCTCACTGCGCCTTCTTGCGAATCCAGTAGAGGTAGGTGCCTTCCCGCTCCTGCTGGTCGACCAGCTGATGGTCCAGGAAAGCACAGAACTTGGGGATGTCGCGACGGGTGGAGGGGTCGGTGGCGATGACCTTCAAGAGCCCGCCGGCCGCCAGGTCTCGCACATACTGATGCAGCATCATCACCGGTTCCGGGCAGTTGAGCCCGCTGGCATCGAGCACGGCGTCGGCCGTATGGGGTTCGGAGGGCTGAGTCATGGGCTTCCTCTACACGCGAAGGGTTGCACTGGCGCTGTCAGGCACAGGACGACGCGATACCCGCGCGCCAGAAGCCGCATGATAGCAGCCAGCAGCTGTACGGTGGGCCGAGCACCCTGGCCCAAACAGGCAAAAAACGGGAACCGCGTACCCGCCAGGAAAGTCCAGTGCAGAGAACGTGAGCCGTGGGCCCGTACCGTGCGGGCCGCCCAGGAGAACTCGCATGCCTTCCCTCGATAGCCTGAAAACCCTGCGAACGCTGACCGTGGCGGATCGCCAATACCATTATTTCAGCCTGGCCGCTGCGGCTGACCAGCTAGGCGACCTCAAGGTCCTGCCCATGTCCTTGAAGGTGCTGCTGGAAAATCTTCTGCGCTGGGAAGACGGCGGCACCGTGACAGTGGCCGACCTTAGGGCGCTGGCCGCCTGGCTGGAGCAGCGGCGCTCGGACCGGGAAATCCAGTACCGCCCGGCCCGGGTGCTGATGCAGGATTTCACCGGCGTACCGGCGGTGGTCGACCTGGCCGCCATGCGCGCCGCCGTGGCCCAGGCCGGTGGGGATCCTCAGCGGATCAACCCGCTCTCCACGGTAGACCTGGTCATCGACCATTCGGTGATGGTGGACCGCTACGGCACTGACGCGGCCTTCGCTCAGAACGTGGACATCGAGATGCAGCGCAACGGCGAGCGCTACGCCTTCCTGCGCTGGGGCCAGAACGCCTTCGACAACTTCAGCGTGGTGCCGCCGGGAACGGGCATCTGCCACCAGGTAAACCTGGAATACCTGGGCCGCACCGTTTGGACCCGGGAAGAAGACGGGCGTACCTACGCCTTCCCGGACACCCTCGTCGGTACCGACTCGCACACCACCATGATCAACGGTCTGGGCGTGCTGGGCTGGGGCGTGGGCGGCATCGAAGCCGAGGCGGCCATGCTTGGGCAGCCGGTGTCGATGCTGATTCCCGAGGTGGTCGGTTTCAAGCTCACCGGCAAGCTGCGCGAAGGCATCACCGCTACCGACCTGGTACTGACCGTTACCCAGATGCTGCGCAAGAAGGGGGTGGTAGGCAAGTTCGTCGAATTCTACGGCGACGGCCTGGCCGACCTGCCGCTGGCAGACCGCGCCACCATCGCCAACATGGCGCCGGAATATGGCGCTACTTGCGGCTTCTTCCCGGTGGACGAGATCACCCTGGGCTACCTGCGCCTGTCCGGCCGCCCCGAGGAACAGGTGCAATTGGTGGAAGCCTACTGCAAGGCCCAGGGCCTGTGGCGCTCGCCCGGAGACGAGCCCGCCTTCAGCGCCACCCTGGAACTGGATATGGGCAGCGTGGAATCGAGTCTCGCCGGCCCCAAGCGTCCCCAGGATCGGGTACCGCTAAGCCAGGTGAGCCAGGCGTTCAACGATTTCATCGGCCTGCAGCTCAAGCCGGCGCCTCAGGACTCCGATAGCCAGCCCAGCCCCGCGGCCGAGGTGGCTAACAGTGAGCAGACCGGCGAGGCCCAATACACGCTCGATGGCCAGACCCACACCCTCAAGCATGGGGCGGTGGTGATCGCCGCCATTACCTCCTGCACCAATACGTCCAACCCCAGCGTCATGATGGCCGCCGGGCTGCTGGCCAAGAAAGCCGTGGAAAAAGGCCTGACACGCAAGCCCTGGGTAAAGACGTCCCTGGCTCCCGGTTCGAAAGTGGTCACCGACTACTACAAGGCCCCTGGACTGCTGCCTTATCTCGAACAGCTCGGTTTCGACCTGGTCGGCTATGGCTGCACCACCTGCATCGGCAACTCCGGCCCGTTGGATGCGCCTATTGAACAGGCCATCCAGCAGTCCGACCTGACCGTCGCCTCGGTGCTGTCAGGCAACCGCAACTTCGAAGGCCGCGTGCACCCGCTGGTAAAAACCAACTGGCTGGCCTCGCCGCCGCTGGTGGTGGCTTATGCCCTGGCCGGCAACGTGCGGATCGACATCGCCAACCAGCCCCTGGGCGCCGGCCCGGATGGCCAGCCGGTGTATCTGCGGGACATCTGGCCCAGCCAGCGTGAGATCGCCGCTGCCGTGGCGCAGGTGGATACCGCCATGTTCCACAAGGAGTATGCCGAAGTGTTCGCCGGCGATGCCAGCTGGCAGGCCATCCAAGTGCCCGAGGCAGCGACCTATGTGTGGGATGACCAGTCCACCTATATCCGCCACCCCCCGTTCTTCGAAGGCATCGCCGGACCACTGCCCACCGTCGCTGACGTCAAAGGCGCCTATGCCCTGGCGTTGCTGGGGGATTCGGTCACCACGGACCATATTTCCCCTGCCGGCAATATCAAGGCCGACAGCCCCGCCGGACGCTACCTGCGCGAACAAGGCGTCGAGCCCAAGGACTTCAATTCCTACGGCTCCCGGCGCGGCAACCACGAAGTGATGATGCGCGGCACCTTCGCCAACATCCGCATTCGCAACGAAATGCTGGGTGGCGAGGAAGGTGGCAATACCCTGCACATTCCCACCGGGGACAGGCTCGCCATCTATGACGCCGCCATGCGCTACAAGGAAAGCGGCACGCCCCTGGTGATCATCGCCGGGCAAGAGTACGGCACCGGCTCAAGCCGTGACTGGGCGGCCAAGGGGACCAACCTCCTCGGCGTGAAGGCGGTGATCGCGGAAAGCTTCGAGCGTATCCACCGTTCCAACCTGGTGGGCATGGGCGTGCTGCCGCTGCAGTTCCAGGCCGGGCAGAACCGCAAGTCCCTGGGACTGACCGGGCGCGAACGCTTCGACATCCTCGGCTTGAATGGCACCGCCCTTAGCCCTCATATGAGCCTGACCCTGGTCATTACCCGGCCCACCGGCGAGCGAGAGGAGGTGGTGCTGCTGTGCCGGATCGACACCCTGAACGAGGTGGAATACTTCAAGGCGGGGGGGATCTTGCACTACGTGCTCAGGCAGCTGATCGCGGCCTGACAACCCATTTCCGCCTAGCGCATTCGCCAGCCTTGTGTGCCCAACAACGGTTGGCGAGCGCGATCAGTGCCCGGGGATCTCCGGGCCAACCCCCGGAATGGTGTAAACCTCTATCTTCCAAGGGGAAAAACTTACCGCTTTCACTAAACTATCCGCCCATGGCGCCGACATCCTGCCAAAGCCCTCAGCGGAACCTGTTTACCATGCGCAACAATCAGCCCGTCACCCAACGCGAACGGACCTTCCCCGACCAGCAGCGGTTGATCTCCACCACCGACACCAAGGGGATGATCACCTACTGCAACGACGCGTTCGTGGACATCAGCGGCTACAGCCGCGAAGAGCTGATTCGCGCCCCACATAACCTGGTACGCCACCCGGATGTCCCTGCGGCGGTGTTCGCCCACATGTGGGAAACCCTCAAGGGCGGCAAGCCTTGGATGGGTATCGTCAAGAACCGCTGCCAGAACGGTGACTACTATTGGGTCAACGCCTACGTCACGCCCGTGCTCGAGCGCGGCCAGGTGGTGGGCTACGAATCGGTGCGGGTCAAGCCCACTGCTGAACAGGTACGCCGCGCCCAGGCCCTGTATGCCCGGCTCAACGCCGGGAAGTCGCCAATCACCGCGCTGGAGCGTTGGCTGCCGGTGATGCGGGATTGGCTGCCCTTCATCCTGGTCAGCCAGGTGGGCTTCCTCATTGCCTTATGGCTGAGCGCGGGCTGGGGCTTCATCTTTGCCGCCGTGCTCTCGGTTCCGCTGGGCCTGCTGGGCCTGAGCTGGCAGCAGCGCGGCCTGAAACGCCTGTTGCACCTGGCCGAGCAAACCACCTCCGACCCGCTGATCGCGCAGATGTTTACCGACAGCCGTGGCGTGCAAGGCCGCCTGGAAATGTCCATGCTCAGCCAGGAAGCCCGGCTGAAAACCTGCCTGACCCGCCTGCAGGATACCGCCGAGCAGCTCAACGGCCAGGCCCGGCAGGCAGACCGCCTGGCCCATGAAAGCTCCGAGGGGCTGGACCGGCAGAAAGCGGAAACCGAGCAAGTGGCCGCCGCCGTGAACGAGATGGCCGCCACCACTCAGGAAGTGGCCAGCCATGTACAGCGCGCCGCCGACGCTACCCAGCAGGCCAACCAACTGACCCGTCGCGGGCGTGACATTGCCGGGGAAACCCGCGAGGCGATCGAACGTCTGTCCACCTCGGTGGGCGAGACCGGGCAGACGGTTACCCGCCTGGCCAAGGACAGTGATGAAATCGGCGGCGTGGTGGATGTGATCAAGGGCATCGCTGACCAGACCAACCTGCTGGCGCTGAACGCGGCCATCGAAGCCGCCCGTGCCGGTGAAATGGGCCGTGGCTTCGCCGTGGTGGCCGACGAGGTTCGCCAACTGGCCCAGCGCACCGCCGAATCCACCGGACAGATCCACGGCCTGATTGCCAAGCTGCAGCAGACCGCCAATGCGGCGGTGCAGACCATGGAAGCCGGCCATCGTCAGGCCCAGGAAGGTGTGGCGCGAGTACTGGAGGCCGACAACGCCCTGGCCGGCATCAGCGACGCGGTGGCTAACATCACCGACATGACCACCCAGATTGCCGCCGCCACCGAAGAACAAAGCTCGGTGGCCGAAGAAGTCAGTCGCAATATCACCACCATCGCTGAACTGGCTGACCAGACTGCCGGCAAGGCCCAGAGCAGCGCCCTGCTGAGCGAAGCCCTGACCCAGACGGCGGATAGTCAGTACTCGCTGGTGGAACGCTTCAACCGCTGATCCGCAGCAGGCTCCTATTGCAAGAAGGCACAGACGCGATCCGCGGCGGCCTCCAGATGTTGGTCATGGGTGAAACCTGACACCTTGAGCGGTTTGAGATCGTGGTCCGCAGCCGGCATCCAGTACAGCTCCACGGCCGCCGCCAGGGTATAGCGCTCCACGGTGGCCCGGTCTCCCAAGGCATCGCGCTCGCCCTGGATGATGAGGGTAGGCACTTGCAGTTCCGTCAAGTGCTCGACCCGTGGCTTTTCCGGCTTGCCGGCGGCATGGAAGGGATAGCCCAGGCAGACCAGGGCATCGGCCCCCAGCTCATTGGCCAGCAGGCTGGCCATGCGCCCGCCCATGGATTTGCCGCCGATGGCCAACTTCCCCGTGACCTGGGTCCGGGCCAGGGCATGGACTTCCCGCCACTTTTCCAACAGGCGCGCCTGCGGGTTGGGGGGCCGCCTGCCACCCTCCAGCCGGCGCTGCGCCATGTACGGAAACTCGAACCGCAGTACGTCCACTCCGCCGCGGGCAATCAGGCTGGCGATGCTGTTCATGAAGGGGCTGTCCATCGGGGCGCCGGCGCCATGAGCCAGAATCAGGCAGGTGCGGCCCTCATCGCCGGCCTGGTCCGAGGTACTGTCCCATAGCCAGCCGTTTTCCTTCATGCGTTCGGCCCATTCGCTTGCCATCGTTTGCCTCCGGGCAAAAGCCGGACTGTGCCTCAGAGGACTTGAAAGCGCCATCCCCGCATCCTGCATCCAGCCTGGACCTTGCTGGCAACACCGCACCAGGGTTTGCCCGGCCTGCATCACGCCCACGGGCACGGCGCGACGGCTGAGAGCCAGGCGGGGCAAGGGCTCGGGTTGGCCCCGCCGTGAAAAAATCAGTTACCCTTGCCCGTGAATTCATGCGCAAGGGAACTGACCTCATGTCCGAGCCACTCAAATCGGGGCCGCGCCACCAGGCCAACTGCAAGGACTGCAGCCTGGCCCCGCTCTGCCTGCCGTTGTCGCTGGACCTGCAAGACATGGACGCCCTGGACGCCATCGTCAAGCGCGGGCGCCCGTTGAAAAAAGGGGAATTCCTGTTCCGCCAGGGTGACCCGTTCGGCGCGCTCTACGCCGTGCGCTCAGGCACGGTGCGTACCTTCAGCCTCAGCGATGAGGGCCAGGAACAGATCACCGGCTTCCACTTGCCCAGCGAAGTGATCGGGCTTTGCGCCTTGGACAGCGACCACTACCCCGTATCGGCCTTGGCCCTGGAAACCACCAATGTGTGCGAAATTCCTTTCCAGCGTTTGGAAGACCTCGCCGGCCAGCTTCCGCAACTGCGCCGCCAACTGCTGCGAATCATGGGGCGAGAGATCCGTGAGGATCAGCAAATGATGTTGCTGCTCTCGAGGAAAACCGCCGATGAGCGCATCGCCACCTTTCTGATCAACCTATCGGCGCGTTTCGAAGCCCGTGGTTACTCTCCGGACCAGTTCCGTCTGAGCATGTCCCGGAGTGACATCGGCAACTTCCTCGGTCTGGCGGTAGAGACCGTGTCCAGGGTGTTCACCCGCTTCCAGCAAAGCGGCCTGGTGAAGGTCGAAGGCAAGGAAGTGTGCATCCTTCAGCCCGAGCGCCTGTGTGCCCTGGCGGGCGGGACGATGCAGGACTGAGCACGACGGCGCCGAGGCGGTTATAATCACCGCCTTTGTGCCTGCCGAGACATGCCCCATGCTTTTCGACGATTCCGCCCTCAAGTCCCTGATCCGTCCGGTGGTGGACTTCCCCAAGCCCGGCGTGGTCTTCCGCGACATCACTCCGCTGTTCCAGTCACCCAAGGCCATGCGCACGGTGATCGATCATTTCGTCGAACGCTATGTGGAGCAGAACGTCACCCACATCGGCGCCATGGACGCCCGAGGGTTCCTGATCGGCGCGGTAGTGGCCCACGAGCTCAACAAGCCGCTGATCCTGTTCCGCAAACAGGGCAAGCTTCCGGCTGACGTGATCAGCGAGGGCTACCAGACCGAATACGGCGAAGCTTTCCTGGAAGTGCACAGCGACAGTCTCTGCGAAGGTGATTCGCTGGTGCTGTTCGATGACCTGATCGCCACCGGTGGCACGCTGCTCGCCGCGGTGAACCTGACCCGCCGCATGGGCGCCCATGTGCACGAGGCCGCGGCCATCATCGACCTGCCTGAGCTCGGCGGCGGCCAGCGCCTGACCGAAGCCGGCGTACCGGTGTTCAGCCTGACCGCCTTCTCGCTCGACGAAATGTG
This sequence comes from Pseudomonas massiliensis, assembly GCF_000826105.1. Lineage (GTDB taxonomy): Bacteria > Pseudomonadota > Gammaproteobacteria > Pseudomonadales > Pseudomonadaceae > Aquipseudomonas > Aquipseudomonas massiliensis. The sequence continues at coordinate 365,424 of NZ_CCYK01000006.1, forward strand.
ATTCAGCGGGGCTACCACCGGGAGGTTGCATCCCAGCCGGTGGGACCCAGCTCCAGTTGAGGACTGGGCATCAACCAGAGCCTGGTATTCGGCAGCTTCGCTACCTCCCACCTGATGGGCGGATGCCGTAAGCGACATGGCCGTGCAGGAGGCTGCATTCCAGGCGGTGGGACCCAGCGCCAGCTGGGGAATGGGCATCAACGATAGCCTGGTATTCGGCAGTTTTGCTACCTCCTACATGAGGTTGCCTTCCAGCGTCTAGAGCGCCATGGGCTTGCGGCCGGCGAAGGAATGGGCCAGGGTGCCGCCGTCGACCATTTCCAGCTCGCCGCCCAGGGGTACGCCATGGGCGATGCGCGACACTACCAGGCCCTTTTCCATCAGCAATTGCGCAATGTAGTGGGCCGTGGCTTCGCCCTCGACGGTCGGGTTGGTGGCCAGGATCACCTCGGCCAAGCCGGGCTCGGCCTCGATACGGCTCATGAGCTGGGGAATGCCGATCGCCTCCGGCCCCAGACCATCGAGGGGTGACAGGTGGCCCTTGAGCACGAAATAGCGGCCGCGGTAGCCCGTCTGCTCCACAGCGTAGACGTCCATCGGCCCTTCCACGACGCACAGCAGGCTGTCGTCGCGCCGAGGGTCGGCACATTGAGGACATAGCTGTTCTTCGGTCAGCGTGCGACATTGCCGGCAATGCCCTACCCCCTCCATGGCGTGAGCCAGTGCCTGGGATAGACGCGCGCCGCCGCTGCGGTCTCGCTCCAACAACTGCAAGGCCATGCGCTGGGCGGTTTTCTGGCCCACGCCCGGGAGGATGCGCAGGGCGTCGATCAGTTGGCGGATCAGTGGGCTGAAACTCATTTAGATACAACCTGACATGAAACGGAAAGACGCGGGTTATACCCGCGCCCCCGGGCTGGGTCAACGGCGGCCGGTCAGTCGCTGACCTTGACCACCAGCTTGCCGAAGTTCTTGCCCTCCAACAGTCCGAAGAATGCCTCAGGGGCTTTGTCCAGCCCCTCGACCACGTCCTCGCGGAACTTGACCTTGCCGTCGCGCACCCAGGGCACCATGGCGGAGAAGAACTCGGCGTGGCGGTCCTTGAAGTCATCCATCACGATAAACCCTTGCATGCGCACGCGCTTGGTCAGCAATACACGGGGTAGCAGGCTGAAACGATCCTTGCCCTCGGGCAGGTCTTCGGCGTTGTAATGGGCGATCAAGCCGCAGAGCGGAATCCGCGCATGAGGGTTGAGTAGCGGCAAGACGGCGTCGAAGACCTTGCCGCCGACGTTCTCGAAATAGACATCGATGCCTTCAGGGCAGGCCTTGGCCAGGTCGTCGGCGAAGCTGTCGGCTCGATGATCCAGGCAGGCATCGAAACCCAGCTCATCCACCACATAACGGCATTTTTCCGACCCGCCGGCCACGCCTACCACCCTCAGGCCCTTGAGCTTGGCAACCTGGCCCACCACCGAACCCACCGCGCCAGACGCGGCGGCGACCACCAGGGTCTCCCCCGCCTTGGGTTGGCCAATATGGGTCAGGCCCATGAAGGCGGTCATTCCCGGCATCCCTAATACACCCAGAGCCATGGACGGTTGCGGTATGCCCGCCGGCAGGGGCAGCAAGCCCGTCCCATCGGAGATGGCGTGGGTCTGCCAGCCAGTGACACCGACCACCAGATCGCCTTCGTTGAATTTCGGATGGCGGGAGGCTTCGACCCGGCTGACCGTGCCGCCGGTCATCACCTCGTCAATATTCACGGGAGGAGCATACGAAGGCGCGTCACTCATCCGCCCTCGCATGTAGGGGTCAAGGGACAGCCAGAGCGTGCGCAACAGCAACTGCCCCTCCTCGAGCGGCGGCAATTGCTCAGTTTCGTAGCGGAAATTTTCAGTGACAGGCTTGCCCTTCGGGCGGGACGCCAGAACGAAGCGGTGATTCTCGACGGGGGTGGCCATGGGGCGCAGCTCCTTCAATCAGGGACGATTCAAGGAAGACCGCGCCGGCCCGCCTGCGTTCTTGTCAGAACGGCATCTTGAAACCAGGCGGCAGCTGCATCCCGGCTGTCATGCCCGACATTTTGTCCTGGCTGTTCTGCTCGATCTTGCGGACCGCGTCATTGACGGCGGCGGCGATCAGGTCTTCGAGCACTTCCTTGTCTTCCTGCATCAGACTGTCGTCCAGGGTGATGCGCTTGACGTCGTGACGGCCGGTCATCACCACGCTGACCAGGCCCGCGCCGGACTGGCCGGTGACCTCGGCGTTGGCCAGCTCTTCCTGCATCTTGGCCATTTTTTCCTGCATTTGCTGGGCCTGCTTCATCAGGCCTGCCATTCCACCTTTCATCATGGGTCGAATCTCCACATTCGTTCTGTTTCATTCACCCTGGTTGGCCAGGGTGTCCAAGGGTTCGATGGTATCGCTGCGTACCGTGGCGCCAAACCGCTCCGCCAACTGGCGGATGAATGGGTCCTGGGCAATGGCCTGCTCCGCATCCTGCTGGCGCTCGGCGCGGCGGCGGGCGGCAGCCTGGGCCGGGGTTTCCTGGCTGGGGCGGATCAGCTCGATCTTCAAGGTGATCGCTTCGCCCAGGTGTTGGTTCAACGCCTCGTTCAGGCGCCGCTGTTGAGTCGCGTTGAAGAGCGCGCCCTGGTCCGGGTCCAGGTGCAGCAGCCAGGTGCCGTCCTCCACCGCCACCAGGCTACAGTTGGCGGCGATGCTGCCGGTCAGGCCAGACACCGGCAACTTGGGATACAGTTCCAGCCACCGGAGGGCCAGCCCGGTCGCCGGCTCGGCGGCCAAGCGCGGCGGCGCCGGGGTCACAGGCTCGGCGGCGTGGCTGGCCAGATCATCCAGGAAGCCGTAGCCACTGGAATCCGCCTCCGCGGGATAATACTCGTCGTCGGCCGGGGGGTCGTCGTCGCGTAGCATGCCAGCGGGCTGGTACTCGATGGGTGCGCCGCCGTTGTCATCCACCTCGGTATCCACCTCTGGCGCGGGCGGCACGGCGCTGGCCGGGGTCGGCCCTGGCATGGGTGGCAGCGGCGGCGGCTCGGCACGGGTATCCAAAATGGCTTCAGGCGCGGGAGCCGGTGCCTGCACGGGCACCTCCGGCTCCGGGGCCGCTGGCGTGTTCCAGGGCAGATCCGGGTCATCGGCGGCCAGGGTTTGCGAGGTGCGCTCCGGCAGCGGCTCGGGCTTGGATTCCGGCTCAGACTTGGCAGCTGGCGCGAAGATGGGCTTGGCTTGCACCGCTGGCAACCCGATTGGCACAGACGGGGCCACAGGCGCTGTGGCTACGATATCGGCCACCGCCTTGGGGGAATCAGCCGTGGCCTGGCTGATCCCCGCCGGCTTTAGCTGCGCCGGTGGCGCGCTTTCACCCGCGGGGCGGAAAGCGAGCATGCGCAGCAGCACCATCTCGAAGCCGCCACGGGGCTCGGGCGCAAGGGGTAGGTCCCGTCGGCCGATCAGGCCCATCTGATAATAGAACTGCACGTCTTCGGCGGGCAGCGCCTGGGCCAGGGCCAGCACCCGCTCGCGGTCGCCATGGCCGTTGTCCACGGCCTCGGGCAGCGCCTGGGCCACGGCCACCCGATGCAATACGTTGAGCATCTCGGCCAGTACACCGCCCCAGTCAGGCCCCTGCTCGGCCAAGTGGCCAACGGCCGCCAACAACCCCTTGGCGTCACCCTCGAGCAGGGCCTGAAGCACGTCGAACACCTGGCCGTGATCCAGGGTGCCGAGCATGGCGCGAACGTCCGCCGCCTGCACGCGCCCCTCGCCAAAGGCGATGGCCTGGTCGGTCAGGCTCATGGCGTCGCGCATGGAGCCGTCGGCGGCGCGGCCGAGCAGCCAGAGCGCATCCTCCTCGAAAGGGATGCCCTCGGCACCGAGTACGTGGCTCAAGTGCTCCACCACGCGCTCGGGGGTCATGTTCTTGAGGGCGAACTGCAGGCAGCGGGACAGGATGGTCGCTGGCAGCTTCTGCGGATCCGTGGTGGCCAGGATGAACTTGACGTAGGGCGGTGGCTCTTCAAGGGTCTTGAGCAGGGCGTTGAACGAATGCGACGACAGCATGTGCACTTCGTCGATCAGGTAGACCTTGAAGCGGCCCCGGCTGGGCGCGTACTGCACATTGTCGAGCAGTTCGCGGGTGTCCTCCACCTTGGTGCGGCTGGCGGCGTCGATCTCGATCAGGTCCACGAAGCGGCCCTCGTCTACCTCGCGGCACACCGAACAGGTACCACAGGGCGTCGAGGTAATCCCCGTTTCGCAATTCAGGCACTTGGCAATGATTCGGGCGATGGTGGTCTTGCCCACGCCGCGGGTGCCGGTGAACAGGTAGGCGTGGTGCAGGCGCTGGTTGTCCAGCGCATTGATCAGGGCCTTGAGCACATGGCCCTGCCCGACCATTTCGCGAAACGAGCGCGGCCGCCATTTACGTGCAAGAACCTGATAACCCATGAAAACCGTCGCAACCTGAAGCAAGTGACCGCCAATCGTAGCCGAGCAGGGCTTAAAAAGCATCCGTCGTGGCACCCCATCGGTTGAAGGGCAGGCTTTCCGGCTTAAACACCGGCGGCCGACAGGCTTTGCTGGACGCCTCCTCACGCACTGCTAAGGAGGCAGTCCATGACGAACGTGACTTTCAAGCAGCGATCCCGTACCGACTGGCTGGTCGTGCACTGCGCCGCCACCTCCCCTGATGCGCAGGTACGCGCCTCTGACATCAGGCGCTGGCACCTGGCCAAGGGCTGGTCGGACATCGGCTACCACTATGTGATCGGCCGCGATGGCGTGGTTGAACCGGGCCGGCCCGAGGCGGCCGTTGGTGCCCACGTACGCGGATTCAACCAGGTTTCCCTGGGCATTTGCCTGATTGGCGGGGTCGACGCCAAGGGCAGGCCAGAGAACAACTTCACGACAGCGCAGTTCGCCAGCCTCCACGCATTGCTCGGTGAGCTCAAGGCCCGTTACCCTAAGGCACGCATCCAAGGCCATCGGGACTTCTCCCCGGATCGCAATGGCGACGGTCGCATTACCCCCGACGAATTCATCAAAGCCTGCCCGTGCTTCGATGTTGGACATTGGCTCGCGGCCTATCCTTTGGCCGACTGAGCCCTACTCCGAACGCCAGCGCAAGGTGTAGTGCGCCTCGACGCCCGTCATCCGGGGCTGGAAATGGGTATTGGTGAGTAGGTGGCGAACCACGCCCCCCCCGGGCCGGTGATGCTCCAGGGTATCGCCGGCGCCGGCATTGAGGGTCACTTCCCAGATCAACGCCTTGCTTGGTTCCAGCCGCGCCTCGAAGGGGCCGAGGCGGGTGCCATCTATGCGCTGGATATACACCGTCTCCAACGGCAGGTTGAGCGACTGTTCCACGTGGGGCTACTCCGTTACGTCTACATGATCAGCAAGGCTGAAATATGAAGTAGGCTCCAGTGGTTTGTAAATGCGCGGTCACGCTTGTAGCATCCATTGAGTTCAGGAAGATGCGGCCTGGCCATGGCAGTACGCCTTGGCCGTGCAACCCAACGGTTCGAGCCCTGCGGGGTACAGGGCTCAAACCGCGGCAGCCCAAGCGTCAGTCCGCTTTCGGGCGCGGTTCAGCCGGCGCGCCGATGCCAGCCTCCCTCGCCCTCTCGTTCCGCCACCAAGTGCTCGCCGGCACGTACGATCTGAGTGCTTCGTTCGCCTTGCACCAAGGTGGTCAGCTCTCCAGCGCGGTAGAAGCGATGCTCCGTGCCCTTATCTTCGCTACGCCCACTGATGATATCGGTAGGATCGTAGCGGTAAGTGCTGCCACCTTCTTCGTCCTTGCCGCGAACAGACACCAACCGGCCCAAGGCGTCGTAGTTGAATTCCCGACCAGCGTCATCGCTCAGCAGGTTGCCGTCTTCGTCATAGGGCAGGAGGATTTCCGCGGGGTAACCCGGCAACGGATTCGAGCGCACGATAGAGGTCAATTGGGCAGGGTCCGCCGGGTTTTCGTAGCGATACTCAGCGATGTCGGTTTCCTCGGCCAGGCAAGCCTTGGCCAGGTCGGCCAAGCTGGAGCGCATCTGGCGCCAGTGCCCATAAGCATCCCTGACACGACGGGTGGCCGCTTCGCTGAAGGTGCTGATCACCATGACGTGATTGTCCAGCGCGTCGCAGATGAACACCTGACCGGACAGGGTGTTGCCGTAAGGATCCACAGGGCACTCCGGCCCCTCGCAGGTATATTCGGCCAAATGTCCTAGCTCGTCATAGATGAAGGTCTCCTTGCGTAAGAGCGTTTCGCCCGTGAGCAACTTTTTCTGCGTGATGCAGTCCGCTTCGTCATAGGTCTGTTCCAAGGTATCTACGCTATCGCCATAGTCAAAGCAGCGTTTGATCTCTCGGCCCAGTTCGTCGTAACTGAGCGTCGTGGTAAGGCTGCTTCCTTCGACAAGGTCCTTGGTAAGGATGGACTTTGTGCGCCCCAGTCCGTCATAGGTCAAGTCCGTGCTCAATGCCGAGCCCACAAGCATTTGGCTCATGCGTCCGGCAGCGTCATAGCTGTAAGTCTGCTCCTCGCCGTTGACGTCGGTGTAGCCGAGTAGCCTACCGCCCACGCTATAGCCGTAGCTCATCGAGTAGCCAATACCATCGAGCCGGCGGCTTTCATGCTTAAGCTGGCCGTTGGTGAAGTAGGTCCTGGTCAGCACCTCCTCTTCCGCTTGATGACACGCCAGCAAGCGCGCGGTTCTGCCATCGTAGTCATAGCGCTCCTGCCCCTGGTTCGGTGCCCTGCGCTCGATGGGCGCTTCGCCCAGGCGAGGCTGGTAGGTATACCGGATCTCCGCTTTCTTAGGCGTAATGACCTTGCTCGGGCGCGTCTGGCTATCCTCATAGAAAAAGCTGCGCAGACGACCGCCTGTGGTCGCGCGAATCATTCGGTCGAGGCCATCGAAGGCCTGGGTGCCCAATACCTGGCCGTCCAGGTCGATGTGAACGGGCAGGTCTTCGCTGCTGTGCGGGGAATAGCGGCGGGTAACCACAGCGCCGTCATCGAGGGTGCGGGTGACTTCCCTGTCGAACGCATCGTAAGCGAAGGCTGTCCTGCGTCGGCTGGTTCCATCCCATGCCCGGTCTTCGGACACCTTGCGCCCGAGCCCATCGTAGTCACAAAGCAGCTCGTCGTAGCTGACCGGCTTACCGTCCTTATCCGTTTCCGTCAGATACCGGGTAATTTTCCAGGGCTGGTCGAACAGGTTCAGATGAGTGACTCTCTTGGCACTGGCCAAGGTTTGGTCCTGGCTGCGTTGCCACTCGGTGATGGTCGGCCCCTGACCATCCCCCACCGGATCGGTGACCTGCGCCTGATACACCCCGTCCGGGCCTTGCTCAGCGCACCGCTGGCCCCAGTCGTCATAGTGGTAGGTCGTCGTCAGCGCCTGCAAGGCGCCCTTTTCGCCACTGTCATCGAAGACCGTTTGATCGGTCTGCTGACCTAGCGCATCAAAGTTCGCGGCAAACACTTTCAAACCCCTGGGTTCGGTTACCCGGCCAAGCGAGCGCAAGTGCGCGTCGCCGGGTTCGCTACGCCATTGCTCCACGGCACGGCCAAGCCCATCGGAGTAGGTAAGCATCTGCACACCTTGCACGTCTTCCTCGATCTGCCAGGCAGCGCTGCCTTCGCCCGCGGACAGGCCATAGCTGAAGTGCCTGGAGGCTTCATATTCAGTGCCAGGGGCAATGGTTTCCTGGGTTACCCGCTGCAGCGCATCATAGTGGTAGCGGATTTCCACGTCGTTGTCGTCCCGCTCCAGCATCACCTGGCCCGTGAGGATCGAGTGCTCCTGATTGATGACACGACTCACCTTGGCGCCTGCCAGGGTGCCATCGCCTTCCGGCCCTTCCGGCCCGTCCGGATCCTCGACATCCGCTACGCCGGTGAAGGTAATGGTGGTATGCAGCACACTCTGAGGCAGCCAGGCGCTGTCTTTGAGGGCATAGGCAAAATTTTGAACCGTGTCGAAGCCGCCCATCTTGGTCACTTGCTCTTGCAGGCGACCATGTTGCAAGACGTCGTGGGGCTGATTCAGCCAACTATGGTTGAGGGTTCGCAGAGACACGTCAGGCGCGCTCTCGTGCTCAAGAGTCTCGGTGCAGACCGTTACCCACTCACCACCAGCCCTGGCGCTCGCGAGAACAGGCAGGGCCCTATAGGTGTAGCGCGTGACCAGAGTGGGGGCGCCGGGTGCAGCGGAGGACGCCGGTGATACGGTACGGGTTGCCAAGTGTCGGGCGAAACCGTAGGGGTCGGCGGGGCAACGCTCCGGCTCGCCGACGGCGGGATAATAATCTGTTACTGTACGAATGCCGGCAGCGTCCACTTCTTCACGTACCTGGCCATGCTGGTCATACTTGGTGGTGCGAACCTCGACACGGGTGGCCCCGTCCTGATTCTGCCAACGCCGCGCTTCACGCTTGGGCAACTGGCAAAACGGCGGCTGGTCGGCGAAAGGCTTGTTCGGCTCCACATGATAGTCGGTAGTCACCTCCAAGACGCTTTTGCCCTGGGTTGTGATTTCCTTGGCAAGCAGATGGAAGCTGGTATAGCGTCGCTCCACGGTGCGCACTTCGCGCCCATCCAGGTAGTGCCTGGCGGTACTGCCGTAGGTATAGTCCGGGGAGGCCTTGTAAAGGTTGTCCCGGCCATCATCGGCCCAAGAGATGTTTGAATTGGCGCCGAGGAAGTTGTTAGCGGTGTACTCGTAATGGGTATCCATTTCAGCCTGGCCGCGCCCCGGATCGACACGGTGCCTGGTCACCCGAGGCAACCGGGCAGCACGGTTGTCCGGGAACGGGTGGCCGGTGTCCTCATAATCCAGCCGTTCCAGCGCGCCCAGTGGGGTTCGCACCTGGGTAACGAAACGATACCCGTTGCGCTGTTGATAGGTGAAGGCCCAGCGAGCGTTCTCCTCCACCGGCAAGCGAATTTCCCGGACCTCGTTAGCGACCAGGTCCATTTCAAAACTGGCTGGAAGCGAGGTCGTAGGGTAGGCGCTGATCGTGACCAGGTTAGCGGTGTAGGTGATCCGCAGGATTTCGCTGCCAAGATCATCGCGCAGGGATTCGAGACGATCCTTTTCCCCATAGTTCAGGTCGACCCCGTGCCCAGAGGGCGCTTCCCAGCGCACAGGGTAAGCGACGTCGCCAAATAGTTGCAGGTATTCCACCAGGCCGTCGTGGTGGACTACCCGCCACTTGTTGTCTCCATCGGCATAGAAATGGAAATGCTCAAGCTTGCGCTCTTCAATATCGGGTTCAGTACCGCTGCCAGTGACCCGATAACTCTCCCCACCATGCAAGCTCAATATGAAATTGCCTGCGGCAGTTGCATGGTAGCGGGTAAGGTTCAGTGCCCAACCTTCGCCAAAACCATGGTTCTCCCGACTGGCGGGGCTGTAGCTAAGGCGCAGCGGAAGCACCGGACCGGCCATGGCATTGGCCTTGACCTCTGGCAAGCTAACCATGATGCCGTACAGGCCAGTACGTGGGTCCATGCCTCCCTGCACGAAGCTGGCGAAGTTGAAGGCGTTGGAATGCAAGCGGTCAGCCGCTGCGAGCTTTGACATGTTCATTACCGATTTCTCACTTATCAGACAGGCCACGCACCTCGACGCGCAATGCATCGCGGTGGCCTCCTACGCCCTTGGCGCCATTGAACTGGATTGAAAGAGGATGCAGATTGCCGTCCTGGTCGATGAGGTTGACGTTCAGCCCCACGCCGTCCATATGCGCGCTGAATGTCGCGAACGGGTGCCGCCTCAAGGCTTTGTCCTCATCGGTTTCGCTGTCGATGTCACTCCAGTAAAGAGTGCTGTCAGTACGGAACAGGCCGATCCAGAGCTGTCCCGCGTCTACTCGGGTGGGCGTGCCGGCGGCGGTTTTCACCCCATGGTCGAGGGAGGCGGGGTCGCGGTGGTCCATGAACCACTCCAGCAGCGGGTCGTAGTACATCGTGGCCGGGTCGAACGCGCTTTCCTTCCCGCCATCCACCCTGCGGGGCGCGAAGGCATAGCCGGTATAGCTAAACATTACCTCGGCCATGCGATCGCTTTCCCAACGCATCAGGGACTGAGTAGGAAAGAGCTGCGACTCGGCATCGCCTGGAGGATTCTTATCGAACATCAAACGAACGAAAGGCACCTGGGTAACGCTACTGTCCTGGTATGCCAACTTCCAATAGGTGACCGAGCGCAAGCAGTTGCCGACATCGCTTCCGTTCACCACACAGGTGCCTGGGAAAGGTGAGCCGACAACCTCGGGCTGGAACCTGTAAGTACCGGCGGTAAACGTAGGCGGTGCCACGCCTCGAACGCTGATTTCCCCTTTATCGGCATCGACGACGTTGGAGCTGAACACCTCACCTGTATCACTCGTAAATCGTGCTATCAGGGTCAGTTTCCCCGCGGTACGCGTCATCAGGTAAAGGCGCGCCGTGGTCTTTCCATCGTCAGCGGATGGATCCGTCAGTGTGGCCGCGCCACCAGGGTAGAATCGGTATGCACCGTTATGCTTAAGGGTCTGGGCGTAATTCAAACCCATCTCCGCTCGGATCTCTTCCTCTCCTGGTGGCAGAAACTCGATAGGGCTGATTGACGTGTCCTTGATGAACAATTGCAGGCTGTTCATCTCCGCTTGGCTGAGCGGGACATAACGCCCGTTCACGGCTTTGGTTCCGACGGTGATGGTCACCTCCAACTGTTGACGGCCGTTGGCATACACACGATCACCCTGGCTCGCTTCCAGTTCGAACATGTCCAGCTCGGTCCAGCGCGAACGCGTGCGCGCCGGCGGCGTCAAATCGACTACCCCTAGGCCATAACGGGTGCTTGGCGCCAGCGCCTGGTCGGGCATCGACCGAGCCGAATCGGCCAGCACCACGGCGGCGCCCTCCTCCGCCGCGTCCGCCGCGCTGAAGACAAATCCTTCTTCGGTCAACTCGGCCTGGCCTTGGGCTTCCCCGCCCAGCACCTGTAGATTGGGCAGAATGGAAAATACCTCGAAGAAAGCCTGGCCATCGGCATTCAGGGATGCCAAGGGCGGCGCCACCCGTGCACTTGGGGAGGCCGGCCGCAGGATCAGGTCGGCTAGCGCTGTTTCGCCACGAGCATCCCTGGCCTGGATGCGTAGCTGGAAATGGCCGCTCGTTACGTCTTGAGCTAATTGCAACGTGGCGCTAGTACCGGTGACCGAAGGTATCAGCTCGGCGATCGGCTCCGGGTGTGGAGCTTGCCGCTCAGCTGCCCAGACGCTTAAATTCCAAGTCAAGGGCGAACCCAGCCCGCATGCTCGAAAGGTGATAGGTGCGGCTGCGACAAGGGTAGCCTCATGATCCGCGGCAGGATCGGCCGCCGAACCAAGCAGGCGCGTTGCGATGGCTGGCGCCAATCGCGGCTGCCCGGTTTCCGGCTGAGCTTCGAGGGTAGGCAGCTGGGCCCAGTAAGCTTTATCGAGGGCCTGCTCGACTTCCTTCGAGCTCGCCAGGTCAAATAGTGGGGCGTAGGTAATCAGGCTCAGCAGGGCGTCGGTCGCCCCCGGGGCACGGTGCTCCAGGAAAGGGGAAAGTACCGATTTGGCGTATACGCCGATATTGGCCTCATAACCCTGGCCAGCCGCTTTCTTTGGAAGCAGAAAAGGAGAACTCGGGCCCGGGAGGGAACCTTCCTGCGGCTGGAGCGTGGTGCTGGCGAACAGATTGAGAGCGTAGACATCATCGCCCTCGCCGGAGGGGGTTACGCTCATGAACACGCTGACCGGGCTTAGTGGCCCCTCGACGCCCTCCGGCAGGGAATGGGTGTAAACCGGGCTGCTTAGCAGGCCCATTTTTCGAGCGTAGGGCAGCAGCTTATCGGCGATCTTTTGACACGTCGCCGGGACAGTCCCCAAGTTGCCCTCGACGGCTTTGATATCATCGAATGACCATTGCCAATGGACCCGTCCCTCCGTCACCCGGCCCTTCACGGCAGCCAGGGGCAAACGCACGCTCAATCCATAGCCTAGAGGCTCAGCCAGCACGATATGCTCATAGAGATACTCTACGGAATTCGCCACGGCGGTCACGCTATAAACACCTCCCACCAGGGGAATGAACAGCACCATCTCGCCCGCCGGTAGCGCGCCACTGGTATCTACCGCAGGTCTGAGCCGCGGCGTACCTAGCCGCACGTCCTTCAAGCGCACCGTCTCGTTGGGCGACGTGTCGAACGCCGGAATGTCGAACGGCTTGAAGGCCAAATGGCTCATGGGGCGCAAGCGGAACAGTTCGCTGAGCCTCGTCGCGGCGGCTTCAAGTTCAATTACGGTAACGCTGGCCCAGCCAAGCGTGACGGTATTTTGTTGCAAGTAGCGGGTAAGGTCTTCGGTTGTCATTGCCATTTTTTAACTCCCAGGCGTCTTGCCGTCAGGCGGACGGGAACAAGCCCGCCCGCTGCACGGTGTTCGCGCTGATCAGGTCATCCCTGCACCACGGGCGCGTCATCGTTCTTGCTGCCACTTTTCGGGTCTGGAACGTCGAACCATGGGGCGGGGAAAATTCTTACGCCTACGTAATCCGGGTTTGCTTTTGGCGGCGCGAGAACATCGCTCGACGCCTCGTTCACAGGCGGGCGGCTTTTGCCCGAGGAAACGGCGTAAGTGTTTTCGTAGAGGACTCTGACCTCCACCACCGAAAAGCCCTGGACGGGTTCCGTGGGAAGCGTAAGTACGGCGGTACCGTCGGGTTTGCCCTCGATCTCGCCTACCCCGATGGGTACCGACCATACGGGGTCATACCCGGATTCGAGTGCTTCGCCATCACTCCAATAGGCCCGCAGCTCAACCTGGGTCTTGCCACCCTGTTCCGTCACCTTCAGCACCGTGATGGCGAACTCTTCGCCGTGGTAAGGGACTACCACATAGCTATCACTCTCGCCGTCCGCTCCTTCTTGGCTGAACGCAAGCCGACGATATTCGATCGTCTTGGGCTTGGTACTGTTGCCGGGCTCCTTGTCGGTGGTCGTATTAGGGCTCGTGTATCTGAAGTTGTAGCCATCGCCGTCATCACGCTCGGCCAATACCTCGGTTTGGCTGGCGCCATCATCCGGGCCCTTGTCGATGCGGCCGTTGTATTTACCTCCACCTAGGCCCTCCACTTTCAAATCAATACTCTGATTCGGTGCCAATAGCCGAACTTGTGGAGAAACGTACAGATGGTTGGCGTACACCTTTATAAGCGTACTGGAGGTGTATTTTTTTTCGTCGCCGGGGAACGTCGCCGTCGCGCTCAGCCGTACCATGGCATACCCGCCCACCAGGCTCTCGCGCGAAGGCGCCTTGTAGCTATATTGAAGGCCTGTGCCCGTAACCTCACCCTTGGTTTCGGAAAGGCCGAAGATGGTTTCGATGGACCAGGTCACCGAGGTAGGCACGCCCATGGCGTCCTCGATCGTCAGCGGCAGGCTGCTCCCCGCTTGTACGCCGTCCCCCTCATCGCCAAAACCTGCAAGCTTGAGCCAAAAGCGGGTTCGTGCCGGCGATACCTGGCCGAATACGACAGGCGCCTGGGCCATGTGCAGGTCTTCCAGTGCCACTGGCGCCTCGCTGCGGAACAGCATTTGATTGAGGCGTAGTGTATTGAGCGGGCCCAACCCCGCTCGCAACGCATCGGTGACCAGCGCGCGCACCTGTTTGTCGAATATCTCATTTTCCAAGTGGGCGACCACTTCCGCTACGTGATCCTTCCAATAGACCTCGACCGTCTTCGGCACGAATTTGTGGCGGGAAGAATGGGGCAATTCCTTGATTTCGAGATCGTTGCCGACCAGTTCGATGGCATAGTTCCAGGTATAATCCCAACGGTATTCACTATCCATCCAATTGCTGCCGTAGCCCTTGGTTCCACTATAGTATTCAAATCTTTGACTACCTTTCCAAGCGACCTGCAAGCCGATAGCGCCATCGTCAGGCTCGGTGAATTTTACGGTCAAAGGTTGCGAAACCGGATCGGTTCCCATGAAGTCCAGCTGACGTTTCAAAACCTTGAACTCTATCTCGCGACCGGCAAGGTTCATTGTCGAGGTCAAATTTTCCGTAGGAAGCTTGCCTGCTCTGACTTCAGCTAGCTCAGGAACACCGGTATGAGGGGTAAAAGTGACTTCCGCATTGGAATCCAGCTCCTTGAGAAAAAGCTCTATGAAACGACGCAGCATGAACTTCCTGGCCACGGCGAGCGTGGCCGTATAGCCTTGCGGAATCATAAACTTATAGTTGTCGGGGTTAGGAAAGCTGCCGATGTCCTGGTTGTGACTGCTGATAAATACCAGAACAGCGCCCTGCGCCGCGCCTGACGCATCCTTCGTGCTTTCCTCGCTGGGATGCACACGCACGCCAAAGCGCGTGGGATCGAAAAACGCCTGCGGGTCAGACTTGATCGTATTCAACACAAAACGCGTCTGCTGCCCTGGCGTATTGGCAAGCAAAGCATGTAGCTCGCGGGCGGCCTTCACCTGCCGTGAGCGGATTGACACCGCGGTATAGCGCGGCTCTACCGATGAGCCGGACTTGAGAATATCTAGGTAGACTTCACCGCCCTCTGCTCCACCGCTGGTGGTTTCAAGCTCGATTGTCTGGATCAGCTTTGAGCTGGCCAACCCTATTTGATAATTGAGTTCAACGACCCTCCATGTTCTGGAGTCACCATGCACAAGGCTCGATAGATTGACCGTTGCACCGTCCACCGCTTTCCAGGTCAAGGTGGCCCTGCTGGACTGGAGCGTAGAATTTTCAAAGCTCAAGCGCGGTGGATCGAAGGTTACCCCGGAAAGATAGGTTTTTTCGTTAGGGTCCACTTCCTCGAAGCGACCCGTGGAGGGCTTGATGAATTCGCCGCTGTCGTAACGCTCGATATATTCCTGCTGCAACAGGAGATTGGCTTTTTCCCGATCATAAGCGGCGACTGCGCTCCAATCCTGGGTGTAGTTAGTGGAAGGCTGCTTCATCCATTCGATGAGCTTTTCCACGGTTTCTTGGCCAGTGGTGCTTGGCATGAGAATATCCTCTTAATGATGAACGTCAGGCAATGACGTGCAAACTGAGCGTGGGGAACGGAATTCGAGTGCGCCCGCCGTCGAAGCTGACGTTGACCTCGCACTCCAGCGTCGAATCGTCCTTGAGGTCGGAAAACCATCTGCGTGCCTTGGAAAACGAAGCGGCCTGGCTGGCTACGTCTGGCCCTGTCACCTGGTACCCGCTCGAAGGCGTCAGCGGCCCCTCAACGGGATAGCCGTCCAGATCAGTGCCATAGCCGGTCACATAGATGATTTGCCCGGCGGCCATGAACAGCCATTCAGGCAAGGTGAACTTCACGTCGCTGGGTAGCCCCTTTTTGGACAAAGTGCCGCCCTGCGCCGGTTCGCAAATCAGCGTGCTCAGGTGAGCCAGCTCAGGCGCTTTGATCTTTAGCCGGTAAACGGCCGAATCCTGGCTCTGACCGGCAAGCGTGGCGCGGTAAAACACCTGGACGCGCTTGGCCTCATCTTCCCCCATGTTGGCGGCGATGAACTGGCGCCCCACTTGGAATACCCGGGGCGTCGTTTCCGACACCGGCCGGCTGATAATGGTAGAACCCTCTGGTTCGTGGCCGACCCAGTGCATGGCCACGGTCGCCCCCGGGTACTCCGCGGTCGGCGGAATGGTCAGAGTCACCCCGCCGGCGCTGGCGATCGCTTCAGGTCGGAGATAGCCTCGGTTATCTACGTCTGACTCGTGAGTCACGCCGCTGACCACCGGCGCGGGCAGATTCAACGCCACCTGAAGGTCCACTTGCAGCGGCTCGCTGCGCAACGCCTTGCCCGGCCGGCTGAAATGCCACGTCAGGGTACCGCTGCCTAGCTGACGTGCCGTGTCGGACGGTATGACGAACAACAGCCGCTGGCTCTCGGCGATCGAAACGTCTACATAACGCTGCAGCGTGGCGGCTTCCTTTGCGCCCTGCCAACGTACCCACAGTCGGTCACCGGTCAGCATCCCGGGATAGACAGGGCAGCGAACCGGAATCCCACCAGGAAACTGAGCAGGATCCAGCGGCCCTCCCGAATGACCTTCGATGGTCACCGGGGGCAGTTCGACCTTGGCGGAGGAGCCAACCTTGTAATATTGGAGCGGCGATTGGCTGGTAACACTCGTAGACTTGTACGCTACGGTGTAGGAGAGCTCTCCGGCATCGTTCCCCGCCAAAGAGGACCTTGCCAAGTCTAGAGTCAGTGCTTTCCCCAGGTGGCTTTCATCCAGGGTAATGGAACCCTTCCTGACAGGCAGCGCGAGGGAACCGCGATAGCCTTGCCAGGCATAGGTGACAACGTCGCCCACGGCCATTGCCTCGTAGGGCGCGATCATTACGCTGCCCTTGCTGGGAAAGCTTGCATAGTCGATATGCAGGTCATGGGCTTCGAATATCTGGGCTACCGGCAATTCAGGGGCAGCCTGTGCAGAGCGGTCGATGTAACAGATCAGTCGCTCCGACTCCATCTCCTGGCCAGAGGCACCGTCTATCCAGCCATAGGAATAGAAAGCCTCTCCGCCGCGGATCCGAGTGAGGAACTCGATCGGGATATCGATACGCAACCCGTCGTCTGGCGGCGGGTCGAGCACCGGGACTTCACTGTCGGGAGCATCGACAGGGATACCGTCCAGGGTACGCCCACGCCAATGCACCGTAAGACTATCGCCCACTTTCAGATCGGGATGCCGGATAAAGGTCTGCAGACCCTCGTTACCGACGTCTTCGAGCAGGATGACCTGCCCCCGCATGACAGGAACCTGTGGCGCCGGAGGCAGTGAGGAGCGTGGCGAGACAAGGTCGCGCCGGGGGTGATTCAGGACCATGAAAACTCCATCGAGTGGACAACCATGGCCAAGTTATACGTCTGCGAATCAAGCGGCGGTACTGGCAGAACTGTCAGGTAGCACCGCTATCACAACACTACATCACCCCAGCGGACACATCATTCGGGCATGTCTATTTCCACCCAGGGAACCGGGAACAATCGTACGCCCACGAAGTCGGCGGGTTTCGGTGGCGCAGTGATCATCGCCCGGGAAAGGTCGCTTCGAAACACGCGAACCTCCACCACTACGTAGCCCTGCAAGGGCTTGCCGGGAATGGCCGGCTCGTTCCCCTCGAGCGCGTCGGTGCCACTGGGCGCCTGGTACTCCCAGTCATATCCGTCTTCGCTCGGGCGCTGCTCAATACGCTCGTTGACGACCGTCCCCCTTCCCTGTACCGAAGCCGTGACTGAGCCTTGCACGGCATCCGCGGTTAACTGAAACCGCTGCCCGTGCTCCAGCAGGCACACCTGCGGCGAAACTTGCACCGCGTCACGAAGGACCGTAATCAGCACCTGGCCACGCCAGCTGGTGCTATCGGAAAAGGTCGCGCTAGCGGTAAGTCGTACCTGCAGGGTACGGCTATGCAAGCTCGTGGCGGAAGGCGCTTGATAGCGGAATTGAGTACCACTTCCGTGGACAACGCCAAGGCTGGACTGGCAATGGGAGTCGCCCTGCCCGGCGATCTCCCAGCTCACGCTTTTGAGCGCAGCGTCAGCGTCCATGATAGCGAGATCGATGCAGGTGCCGGCTGCAACTACATCGCTTTCATTGCCTTGATGATGAACCTTGATCCAGTAACGTGTTTTCCCTGGGCTGACCTGGCCGAACGATGCCAGTGGTCCGGCCAGGCTCAGTTGTTCCAGCGCTACTGGCGCCTGGTTTTGAAACAGGCTTTTCGAGATCCCGGTCATGCCCATGGCCTTGACCAGCTCGTCAACCGAGCGCGTAGAAACACCTTGGATATAGGCTTCCTGGATCACCGCCGCCATGGCCTTTTCGGCGGTGCGCCGTGGCTCAAGAAAGCCCGGGAAATAGCTGCCCTGGCGCAGCTTGGGGATCTTCAGATCAACATCGCCAGCGCGGGTCTGCCAAAGGCGATCACGGTAGCCATTGCGACTGTTTGTCCGGTCTGGGCTTTTGACGTCGAAACCGGCGCCGCACAGGCCTTCGACGTCGAACTCCATCATGCGCTGGGCAACGAACTGGATCATTTGCTTGAGCAGATCAGCGTCTGCCCCTTTCTCAACCAACTCGGTCAATGCGATAGTGGCTTGGTCATCGTGGTTTTCCTGGTGCTCGTTTGGTCTTCGCAAACTCAACGTTAGCCAAGAACCACGATGACCCTCCTCTTTCGCCCTTGGGCGCTCTCGGCTGGTTCAGTTACACCACTTCCCGGGACACGATCGTAGCTAACGCCCCCCAGCCACCTGTATTCACCAGGGGCTTGCTCCTCGAACCTGCCCTTGGCCGGGGGCAGGCGCTCGCCGTTGTCATATTTTTCCAGCCATTGCTGACGTAGCAGCCGGTTCACCATAAGGCGGTCATAGGCAATCACCGCATTCCATCCCAGCATCATGTCATGTGTCTTCATCCAGGCCACCAGCGCATCCCGGCTGGGTGGGGAAAGTTTCTGCTTCATATGGGCACCTCAGGCACGTAGGGAATGCTGCTACATACCCTCTCGAACCAACGCAAGGTACTGACAAACCTGCCAGCTAGGCAGGGTCGGCGTTTGCTCCTTGAATGGCACCGATCGTCATAACGACGTAATCAATACATGCCCAACGCATTGATACTGGAGGCGTAATGAAACCCTTTCGACTGACCAGCCTTTTCCTGATAACGGCAGGCCTGACGGCTATCGGCGCTACGGCGCAGGCCGAACAGGCTGTCTATGACCAACAATGGTTCATCACGCAGAAGGAAAGCGCGGCTTCGTTCGACTGCACGCAAAAGGATGGAAAAGCGGTGGCGGGCGTCATCATCAGTGAAACCCACGACGGCGATGAGAATGCCGACACCACTATCGGCTGCGCCACGCTCAAGCAAGGCGGTGATGTGCTGGTATTTTCCGGCGAAGACCAGAAGAATTGGACAATTACAAAGGAGAATGAATCCCAGGGCTACAGACTTACGGAGGATAAAGAAAGCATCGCCGAAGTAGCCTGCCCGGACAACAGCGTCCTTGTCGCCCGCTCGCACAAGGGCGACGAAAATGGCCCCACGACCTACACCTGCCAGACCTTGATCGATGCCTGGGGCAAGGACATGGTACCTCGCCAGCGGCACTTGATGCTTGGCTTCCAATCTTCATCCGACCTGAAATGCCCAGAGCCTATGGCAGTGGTTGGACGGGCACATTTCGCGGATGAGAACGGGCCGACCTATCTGGAATGCGCACTGTTTTTCTGACCGTCCAAAGGGCACGCATCCGGCGCGTGCCTGCTTTTTCTGGAGCAGACCATGACTTTCTCTTTCCTTCGCCGCCCGCATCAGTGGCTGGCGTGGCTCGGGCTCGGCTGTAGCCTGACCGCGTTGGCCCAGGCGACTAGCGCGCCGCAGCAGAATCCGACCAAGGCAATACAATCCCCACCCGGCACCGTCATTCTGTGGAACGAACACACCGGCGACGGCGATAACCTTAAACTCAACCCGGCCTGGGGTTGGAGCAATCAATACACGCTCAAGACAGCCGATAGGCCCGTGCAGGCCGGGAAGGTCCGCTACCTGCGGTTCGTCAACATTCCTTCGGCCAGCACCCTGGTGCTGAGCAGCGGTGAATTTTGTGAACAGAGCCAGGATCAAGACTTCTGGATCGAACTGACCAGCGTTCGTGAAAACGCTACCTACCCCACCGGGGACGGAGATGCGAGCGTACTGCCGATCAGTCAGTTGATGTCCCTGGGGCAGGACACTATCCATAATGGTTTCAGGGTCAAAGCCAGCTATCGCAAGCCAGGCGCCTCCCTGGAGGGCTTGGCCTGTGTTCGCATGACCACCTCGCGTCTGCCCGGCCAGGCCGTGCCAATGGTGCCGATGCCCCTTCCTCCTGGAACATGGCGCAGCGGGGACCGGACCGAAACGAACTTATGCGCTGAAGGCGCGCCTGCGATCACGGGCCGGTCCGTCGACACTGAAACTGGTACTTACGAGCATCGCTGTCTACCTCTGGCCGCGGGCTTGCGCGGCGGGCCGAAAGCGCCGGAGCGGCCCAAAACTCCCTATAGGGACGGCTACGATATCTGCCCGGCCCACACCGCGGTTTGGACCTTTACTTCAACCGCAGCGCTGCCCGCAGCTTGGTATCGGCTTGAGTGCCGACAGCTCCTGGATGAGCGCGAAAATCCACTGGTGATTACTCCCTCGCCAACCTGGCATGGGCCCTTCAAGGAGGGAGACAGCCGCTTCAGTTGTCCGGATGGTCAAGTGTTGATCGGACGAAAAGGCAAATACAGCGGCTATCTTCCCGAAGGAGAAACCTGGTACCTGTGCGGGACGGTCCACGGCTACCCATCCGCCTCGGCAGCGAAATCCGCTTCGTTAGCCCCCACCGGCCAGGTTCACTTCGTGGACGACAAGGGTAAAGACTACAGCATCGGTCTTGGACAATTCGGCAGCGACCAGCGCTACGAATTCCGTAACTGGGGCAGCCCTGTGCCGAACGACCAGATTGCCAAGATCGCTTTAAGCGGCATTCCTTCAGCCACGCGCATCGTACTGACCGACGATGAGCTTTGCCGCCCCGATCAGGGCAACTACGCCATTACCCTTACCAGTTGGAAAGAAGGTGCCAGCCTTCCCTGGGTCAACCTGTCGGACCTGGGCGCCAACGACCTAGGCTTTCCCGTTGGGCAAGGATTGCGCCTGAACGCGCTTCGCGGCAACCCGACTCGCAAGACGCTTTCCTGCATGCGCGTGCAATTGTCGCGCTTGCCGGGTGAACCCGCGTTCGACACGCCGCTTCCACTGGCGGACATGGTCCAGCGCCCAGGCGCTGACAAGGCCACCTGCGCAGAGGGCGCGCTTAGCGCTTTCGTAAACCGCGCTGGTGCCTACGAATACCAATGTGCGAAAACCGCTGAATTGCAGATGAAAAACTCCGAAACCCTGAAAGGCAGCACCGGAAGATGGGTGATGTGCCCCCATGGCAAGGTACTTACGGGCGCCAGCAAGGACGCCTACGAGTGCGCTGAGCCCCGCCTTGGCAAGGCCCCTTTGGCCGTGGAGCCCGAGGACGACTGGCGATCCGAAAGCGGGGGCAGCGCCAGTTGCCTAGACGGCAAGGCCATTGCCGGGCTGCGGCCTACCTCCACGCCGCTGCCGAGCCATGTACGTTGCGCCACGGTAAAGCAATAAGGAAGCTTTCTCATGACAGTCGAGACGAATGTTCAATCCAATGCCTTCAACTTTGGCGACTTCTTTACCCAAGGCGTTGATCCGCGTACTGGACACTTTGCCGTCAGCCTGCGCTTGCCGAGCTTTCAAAGTGGCGAGCTGGCCGGGCCCAGCCCGTCCCTGGCGCTGAGCTATAACCTGCTCAACCCGCTGGATCATGGCTTCGGTCGTGGCTGGATGCTGAACCTGACCCGCTTCAGCCCGGACAACCAGGGCATGCTGAGCACCGCCAGCGGTGAAACCTTCAAGGTCACGGCCGCCAATGGCATGCAGAAACCGGCCACGATCCCCGAGCAGAAGCTGGAGGCGTTTCGGTTCTACGCCGACAACCTCGGCACGGGTCCTTATCGATTGGTCCACCGTGGAGGGCTGATCGAGGAAATGAGCCTGCATGACGAGAACGGCCGGAGGGTCGCCCTGACAGACCGACTGATCGGCCCGCTGGGTCATACCCTTCATCTCGAGTACGAGACTTACCGTAATGTCACGGTGTTGAGCAAGGTGCTGGACCATGACGGCCAAACGGTTTTATTGCGCATCGACTATCAGGACCAACTGACCACGGTCACGCTGGCGCCTGACGCCCCGCAACCGGGTCTGTCCATGGCCTTCGCCCGAACGGGCGGGCAATTGGACAGCGTGACCTTGGTAGACGTCGAACGAGGTCGATGGACGCTCGAGTACCAGACCATTCGCGGTTACGCTTGCCTTAAACGCATCGAAACGCCCCAGGGTGGCGTCGAAGACCTGGAATACAACGACCAGGGGCATCAATTCCCCTGGCCTAGCGACGACCTGGCCAACAGGCCACCTGCCCTACCCCGCGTCACTCGGCACAGACAGGACCCAGGGCTTGGACAACCCTTGCTCGAAACGCGCTGGGAATACACCTCACAGAATTATCTCGGCAATGGGGCCCTGAGCCGCTGGACCAACGATGGCAGCGATCAGCTCTATAAAGCTGCCGATGATAACTTCCGCTATGGTAGCACCGCCAAGGTTTATGACGGTCAGGCCCAAGTACGCGACATCCAGCGCCGTTACAATCGTTTCCATCAACTGGTGGAAGAGACTACGGATGAGGATGGCCACAAACTCATCCGCACCGTCGAGTACCATATGGAAGCGGGCAAACCTTTCCAGGATCAGCCACGCTACTGTCAGTTGCCCAAGACCACCGAAACACGCTGGCAGCTCGATGGCCACGGCACCCGCCTGGAAACCCTGACGCAAACGTTCGATCTTCAGGGCAACCCGCTGAGCGAAACGGGCCCGGACGGCGTCACGCTCAGCTATGAGTACTATCCCCCGGAAGGCGTGGCGGGTGAATGCCCGCCCGACCCCTACGGCTTTACGCACTACATTAAGAGCAAAACCGTTACGCCCGCCAGCACGCACGAGGCGGGCGCTCCTGTCCGGGTGACGCGTTATCGCTATGTAGGGATTCCTGCCCTGGCCGGCAGCCAGGGCGCGGGCCAAGTACTGATAAAAGAAGAGGCCTTATGCCTGGAAAACCAGGAGGATCCTCTGCGGGTGTCTACCTATCACTACTATGGAGAGCCCGAACCGGGACCCGAACCGGTACCCGAATCACAGGCCTCCTCTGCGGCGAACAGAGGGCGTGGGCAGGCCAGCGACCCCGTGGCCCACGGGCGCGTTCAGCGGCAGGAGGACCTTCTGGGCGGCAAGCGAAGCTGCATGAGCTTCCAATATGCCAAGGGCGGCACGTCGCTGTCTGACAGCACGCTGGACACTACCATCACCCTTACCGGCTTCGACAAGACCCAGAGCCGATCCAAGCGCTCGGTCGCCACGCTATCAGGCCTGGAAGTGGCAAGCGTCGATGCCGACGGGGTAACGGTGCGCTTCGTCCATGACGCCTTGCAACGGGTTATCGAGGAGTCCGTGGAGGGCGCCGACGGAGCCCATCGCGCTACCCGACGCTTCAACTATGAATTCGCTGGCCCTCCTTCGATGCAGGCTGTCGCACAGCAGGACAGTGAACGGGGCAATAGACAAACACTCACCGACGTGAAGGGTGTGCGCCACATCCAGGTCACGGATGGTCTCGGCCGAGAGGTAGCCCAGTGGCGGCAGCTCACCGAAGACAGCGCTACCCTCCAGCTCTCGGCCACGCAATACAATGGGCTCGGCCAGCGCCTATCGGCGCAAACCTTCGACGATTTCGAGGCGTGTAAGGTGTCGGTGCTGACCACGCATTACCGCTACGATGCCTGGGGTAACCTCTACAGCACCACAGATCCCTCCGGGCTGATCAGTGTGACCCGTATCGACCCTATTCCTGAGCACGGTGCCGCCGAGTTGCAAACCTGGCTGGAGCATCCCGACCACCCCGGGCAGCGGTGCCAGTGGAGGGTCACTCGGTTCAACGCCTTCGGCAAGCCTGGTTACGAGGCGCGACTGGAAGCAGCCAGGCAGGCCCCTGACGCGGGTGATAATCAACCGCCTGCTTTGATCGGTCGAATCGACTACGCCTATGACGGCCTTGGCCGCTGTATCTCCAAAACACAGACACTGCGAGAACCACCGGATCGAGCCCTGGCTTCGAAATCGTCGTTCACCCGCGTGGTCAGCTATCGCTACGATGCATTCGACCGGCTGATCGCTACCGCTTACGACGACCAGAGCGAAATTTACCAAACGTTCGCGGAGCATTCGGCAGCGACGTTACCGGTCAGCAAAGGTGTCTACGACCCTAACCAAGAGCTTAAAGTCTTGGTGGGTGAGCAAGCGTTCGATGGTCTGGGCCGGCTGACCGAGCGTTCAGTCGGGACTCTTACAGAAAGCTTTTCCTATCGAGGCGGCGAAAGCCGGCCTTATCAGTATCGACAACCCTCCGGTTATCTGGGGACTTACAGCTACGCGCCCGAGTTGGCCGACACACCTACGCGGATCGAAAGCCCAAGCCAGGTTCGCGATTTCGACTACGACCCGGCCACCGGGGCGGTCACCTCGGCGGTGAGCGAGGGCGGCGAGCGTACCGAATTCACTTATAACGCGCTTGGCGAGGCGATCACGATCGCATCGACCCCTCCCGGTGGAAAAGCGCATGCCACCCACCTGTCCTATAGCCGGCAGGGCCGCCGCACGAAGCGCGAAGATGATGGCGCGCAGGCCAGCACGCATGTCTATGATCGTTTCGGTCGCTCCAAGGCGATCAACCAGGACAGCCTGGCCACCGAATGTGAGTACGATGCGTGGGGGCAAGTGGAGCGAACCCTGACCCAAGGGCCCGATGGCCAGTCGGATTGCAGCCGGGAGTACGATATCCATGGCCGCGAATGCAAGCGCACCGTGTCTCTTCCAGGTGGCAAGCCAATCTCTATCCAGCAGTCGTGGAGCGACGACGACATGCCCTATCGGCGTGACTACCACGTCGACGGAGCGCTCGTATTCTCGGAATATTTTCGCTATGACGAGCGGGGCAGGCTGTACGAATGCCGCTATGAGGGTGAGCCGGGCTGGTTCCCGCAGGATCGGCTGGGCCGCCCTATCATTAGCCAGTCCTTCTCGTTCGACGCGCTAGACAACGTCCTCATGACCGTTACCGAGGTGGCCGACGGTGATGCCGTGATCGCCCTCTATAGCTACGCCGATGACAACCCTTGCCGGCTTATGGGCATCACCTATAGCCCCGCAGACTATGCACCGGCGGAACACCTCGACTATGACGACAACGGCTGCCTGCTCACCGACGGGCGCGGCCGCACCCTGACCCACGATGGGTATCGTCGCCTGGTCAAGGTCGCGGACAGCCAAGGCGCGACTACGCAATATCATTACGACCCCCACGATGCATTGGTCGCGACTTCCGATGAGCATGGCGAGCAGGTTCGCTGGTTTTACGAGGGCTTGGCGCCGAATCATAGCCAGGATGCCACAGGAAGCCGCCAGTACCTGACGGACATCACCGGGGAGCCTGTGGCGGAAAGACTGCCGGACGGCCGGGTACTCCGGCAGGGCAGCGACCTGGCGGGAACCGTGCGGGGCGAGTCAATGACCGGGCACTATCAGCCGATCCATTATGACGCCTATGGCCAAGCCAACCCCGCCTTGCTGGGCAGCCGGGGCTTCAACGGGGAACGGCGGGATGCGTTGTTGGCGGGGTACCCGCTGGGCCAAGGCTATCGCATCTATTTCCCGCATCTGGGTCGTTTCAACGCGCCCGACTCGGAAAGCCCCTTCGGGGTCGGCGGCGTGAATCCCTATGCCTATGCCAGCGGCAACCCCGTCACCTACCGAGACCCCACCGGGCACTATACCAGTACCATCATAGGCCCCGACTACCGCCCTCCCATCGAGCAACCGCAACGGGGCTTCTGGGAGCGTTGGCTGCCGGTCGCCATATCCGCCGTGATGCTAGTGGTGGGTATGGTCATTGCACCTCCATCGGTGATTGGCCTAGCTGCCTTCATTGTCTCTGCCTTGACGAGCTCTGCCGTGCTCACCTACAACCTGTTGGTGGCGGCCGACGTCGTGGAAGATGACGGCATAGTGGGGACCCTGCTGATGCTCGGGGATTTGGTGATCAGCGGCATGGCCGGAGCACTGGGACGCAAGGCAGTGGCCAAAGGGCTCAAAGCCGCGACGGGTGAAGCGGCGAGTACGTCGATCCTTAACATACCCCAGACCGCTAGGGTCACCCCCACCACAAAGTTACTACCGATGCCCAAGTTCAATCTTTCAGTATTGGACGACAATATGCAGGCATCCAATGCGCAAGCCAGAGCAAGCATTCGATTAGCTAAATCAAATAAATTCGTAATGTTCGAGGAGGACTTCACGTACCCTCTGAGGCCCGCTTCCCCGCGGCCAAGCCCGCCCTCGACTCGCGGGCCTTCACCCACGCCGCCTGAGGCACCGATTAGCCAGGCAGCCAGTGCTGCTCCGCCCAAGTCGCCTAACGTCGGAGTCGCGTCGGTTGGTAAATGGCCATCGGTGATGCCGCCGAAATACCTGCAAGGCATCCGAGGCGTCAAAGACCCGGCTGGCTATAGGCAGGTCTATTAGGCGTTGCGCGAGAATTTGAGAATCTTCAACCTAAACATTTAGTCGAGAGACCGATAAGTTCAAGCCCGCCACGCCCCGTCGGCTTTCCCCAGCCGCGCTGGCGGGCTTACCTTGCGTCCGTCCATGTGGCGTGGCGCCAGCCTTTACAGGAGTTCCCCATGAAACGCCTTATCGCCACTGCGGCGCTGGTTTTGGCCAGCGGCTCGACATTCGCCAACACAGGCACCATCCAGTTCCGTGGCCAGATCACCAGCGCTACCTGCCGCGTCGATATCGTTGACCCGGTAGCCCCGGGCGTGCCTACCCCCGTCATCAACCTGGGGGCTTACGACAGCGAATACTTCACCGCGACCGGTCAGCGAACCCCTACACGCCCTTTCGGGCTGTGGATTCGTGATATTAAAACCTGCGGACTCTCAGCAGGAGACACAGTGAGCGTGACCTTCCAAGGGCAAGACGGCGAGGACGCTGCCAATTACCTAATCAAGGAAGGCACTGGCACCGCCACCAAGGTAGCCTTGGCCATCACAGACCCAAAGCAGGTGGTGATCAAACCCGGCGTCCCGAGCCCCACCTACCCTGTCGGCGCCAGCTCAGATCTTCAGATCAATTTCAACGCCGCACTGGTCAGCACCGACGCAACGGTGACGCCAGGGGCGGTGGCGGCGGATGTTTCTTTCCTCGTCAACATTCCTTGAGCCCGGGGCGCCTGCAAAGGCGCCCCCCTTCCCCTGAGGAGTTGACCGATGTTACGTCCCTTATCCTGGGCTCTGGCCGTCGGCATGGTCGTGGCCTTGATCACCCAACCCGCACACAGCGCCCTGACCATCGGCGCCACCCGCATCGTGTATGCGGGCGATGCCCGCAGCACCACCGTGATGGTGCGCAACCCCTCTCAGCTCACCTATGCCGCCCAGGCGTGGGTCAATACCGAGGCGGACGATACCACCACACCGGTGCCATTCATTCCCGGCCCGCCCCTGTTCCGGCTGGATCCTGGCGCGCAGCAGCTGGTGCGCATTACCGGCCTGCCTAATGACCTGCCGCAGGATCGAGAAAGCCTGTTCTTCTTCAACGTGCAGGAAATCCCGGAGGTCAGGCACAGTGACGGCGGCGGCAACCGCTTGACCCTGGCCCTGCGCACTCGGATCAAGCTGTTCTACCGGCCCAAAGCCATCGCGGGCGAACCCCATCGGCACCTAACCGAGCTACGGTGGCGTAGCGAGGACGACGGGCGCACCCTGGTTGTCAATAACCCCAGCCCGTACCACTTCACCTTCAGCGATCTGGAGGCCAGCTCAGGGAGCGACACGCTGCGCATCACCCAGCGGCCGATGGTCGCGCCCTTTTCGGAACAGCGCTACAGCCTCCCCCAGTCACTGGCTACCCCCTGGACAGTCAGCTTCAGCGCCATCAACGACTACGGCGGTAAAAGTGCCCTGCTCAAGGCGCAGACTTTACCTTAACCCTGATACGGCAACCTCATGACTTATCCCTTTTCGCTGAGCAGGGGCGTGTGGGCGCTCCTGCTGGCAGGCGGCTGCGTGTCCGCCCTGCCCGCCGTCGCCTCGTCCGTTGTCTTCAACCCGGCCTTCCTGCACTCGGGCAGCGCGGCGGCACAGGCGCTGCGCGATCTGGAACAGGGCCAGAGCCTCGCTCCGGGCCGTTACCCTGTACAGGTCATGCTGAATTACGAGGACATTGGTCAACACAGCCTGGCAATCGAGGCTGACGACGCCGACAACCTGCGCCCCTGCCTGCCCCTAAGCTGGCTGGAAAGCATCGGTTTGCGTCGGAACATCCTCAACGACCCAGACCTGTCTGGGGAAACTTGCCTGGACCTGGTCAATAAGGTGGAGGGCGCCGCGGTACAATTCGACGCCAAGGCGCTGAAAGTAATCCTCTCCTTGCCGCAGATCGCGCTCAAGCGGGCACGCCTGGGCTACGTCGACCCTTCTCGCTGGGACCCTGGCATCCGGGCTGCGTTCGTCAACTATCAGGCTACCCTGGGGCACGGCAGCGGCCGAACGGGACACCAGGGGAGCGGCGATCTGCTGCTCAACACCGGCGTCAACCTCGGACCCTGGCGGATACGTAGCCAGCAAAGTTTTCAGCACACTCAATACCAGCGCAAATGGCAGCGTCAGGCAACCTATGTGCAGCGAGACCTTCCCGCATGGCGAGCGAACCTGACCCTTGGCGAAACCCGGACCGGCGGTGAAGTGTTCAGCAGCGAGCCCATCACAGGAATGGTGCTCGCCAGCGACCCCGGCATGTTTCCGGATGGGATGCTCAACTACGCGCCCGTGGTCAGTGGCGTGGCCCTCAGCCGGGCCAAGCTGGAAATCCGCCAGAACGGCTACCTGCTCCATACCAGTTATGTCAGCCCTGGCCCCTTCGTGATCGATGACCTCAATGCCAGTGGCACGGGCGAGCTGGAAGTCACACTCATCGAGGCCGACGGCCAGGTTCGCCGCTTTACCCAAGCATTCGCCACCCTGGGCAACCTGCTACGTCAGGGTGTCTGGCGCTACGAAGCCTCGGTCGGGCGCTACAATTCGGCGTGGACTGCGGCTGAACAGCCGCTGCTCGCCCAGGCGAGCATGGCGCACGGCCTCGCAGGAGGCCTGACTCTCTACGGGGGCGCCCGCAGCGCCGAGCACTACCAGGCTGCTACCGTCGGCCTCGGCAAAGACTTGGGGATTCTCGGCGCGGCGGCTGCCGACCTGACCCATGCCCGCAGCGACGGGGGCCTGACCGGAGAGCATCAAGGCAACAGCTACGCCGTGCGCTATGGCAAGGCCTTTGCCACCAATACCTACCTGCGTTTCGCGGGGTACCGCTATTCCACCGAAGGCTATCGCGACTTCGGCGAAGCCCTGCGCGAACGTAGCCAGCCCTCGGCCTTCAGCGGCAACCGTCGTAGCCGCCTGGAGGCCTCTATCAGTCAAACCCTGCCAAGGGGTTCATCCCTGAGCCTGCGCTTATCCCAAGACGATTACTGGGGCACCCGCCCATCCCGGCGGCAGTTCCAACTGAACTGGAGCACAGGGTGGCGACAAGCGCAGTTCAACCTTTTCGCCTCACAATCGCTCACCGAACATCGCATGGGTGCCCAGCATGACCGCCAGTTGGGCCTGAGCGTTTCGTTGCCGCTGGACATAGGGGGATGGTCACGAGTCGGTTTCGACGCTCACCGCAGCCAGAACCGCTGGAGCCAGCAGGCAAGCGTCAACGGCTACTCCTCGGAAAAGGGACTGAGCTATTACGCGGCACTCGCCCAAGGGCCGACTGGCAACCGCACCGGGACGGTCAGTAGTGCCTGGCAGGGGCCCTACGGTAGCTACAGCCTGGGTTTGAGCCAAGGCAGTGACTACCGAAGCGTCAACGCCAGCGCTAACGGCTCGCTGCTGGCCCACGGAGGCGGTATCACCCTTTCCCCCATGCTGGGTGAAACCGTAGCGCTGGTGGAGGTCCCTGACATTGAAGGCGTCGGGCTTCGTAACGGCGGCGCCGCCCGCACCGACCACAAGGGCTATATGGTGGCCCCTCACCTGCAGCCCTACCGGGTCAATACCCTCGAGCTGACCACCGAGCAACTTGGCGCCGAGGTGGAATTCGATAACGGTGCCCTGCAGGTCGTGCCGCAACGTGGCGCGATCGTCAAGGCACGCTACGCCGCCCGACGTATTACCCGCCTAGTGCTGACCCTGCAGCGGCGGGACGGAACCCCTCTGCCTTTCGGCGCGCAAGCCCGGGACGCACAAGGCCGATTGCTTGGCATCCTGGGCCAGGGCGGTCAGTTGCTGGTGGCCACGGACCTGGCGCCCATGTCGCTGGAGGTGGTCTGGGCCGATACCGACGACGGCCGCTGCCAGCTCATGCTGGATCCTGATGACTTGCCGGAACGCGACGGCCTGCGCCAGGGAACATTCCAGTGCGGTTGAACCTATCTTATCCAGGAGCTCCTATGAACAAGGCTCGACGTTGGGCGCCCCTGGCGGTGGCCCTGTGGCTTCCCCTCTCCGGCGGCGCACTGGCAGACGACCATGGCTGCAGATGGAAACCCGGTTTCGCGCCGGGCCCCATGACCTTCATTCACCGGTTCGGCACGCTCTATGTACCCAGGGATGCACCCATCGGCGCCGTGATAGGGACTGAAAAGTCCCGTGCGTTTCTTAATCGGGAAGGCAATAATGCGACCGTTCAGTGCTGGTGGGACCAGGCCGGGGGGAAACCGGCCCCGGAATTCACCTCGACGCCTGTCGTGCCCATGGCATCACCACCCGCCAACCCTGGGGGTAGCTACGACCCTCAGCGCTTGCTGGAAACCAACGTGCCGGGGATCGCTGTCCAGATCGAATACGACCAGTCCATTGGCTATAGCGCCGGAACCTGGCTTCGTAGTGCCGATGGAGGGCCCGCCATCGCCCCTCAGCATGGGGAGATGCGCTATGGCAATGCCCCGACGTTCCATGAATACGCTGGTGGAAACGCTTGGTTTACCGTGGTGAAGACTGGCGCCTTGCCGGCCGGCCCCCTTCAGGTAACGCCTCGGACGCTCTACCGCGGCAATTTCACCGATATCCCCGATGCGTTCACCTTCGCCACGGAAGGCACGATCATTGTGGCGCAGTGCTCCGTGGGCTCCAACGCTCCGGTGGAAGTGGACTTGCTGCGCTGGGACCAGAGCCATTTCACTGCCCCAGGCACTGTAACCACCGCTGTCCCCGTGACCCTGGCGCTGCACAATTGCCTCGACGATCCCAACAATGGTGTAGCCACGGTACATGCCCACTTCACCCCGAAAGATGGCAGCCAGGTAGTGGGTGACCCGGCCGAGGGTGTGATCTCCCTCGGTAACGGCGCTACCGCCAAGGGCGTGGCGATACGCTTGCTCAAGGCCGATCTGAGTCCGATGCCGCTTAATACCATCATCCCTGTCAGCCAACTGCCCCCAAGCGGCAACCTGGACCTGACATTCGCCGCGCAGATCATCCAGACCGCGCCCGCTGATCAGGTCACCGCCGGCACCGTCGAGGGCATGCTCGAATTCACCTTGACCTATCAGTAACGAGCACGCGCGTGCCATGCAGGCATGCGCAAGCCTGATCGCCGAAGCAGTGGCCGAGAGCTGGAATCAAAGGGACAAAGAAGGGATAGGTAGGTGGCAGCCCCACCAGCCACACCCCGGCACACGATGTTCCCGCTATGGCTGCTTCCTTCCGGATCTGACCAGGTTGACGGGTAATCATTGCGAGGGGACCGGTGGGGCCACCATGACGCACGCTGGCCGGGTTGCCCGGCAAGCGTGCGTCATTGTACAGGCTTGGCCGCGGGATACAACCTGCCGCTCCAAAAAAAACCAAGGCCGTCAGCGTCTTAGCGCCCGTCGACCTGCCGCTCCAGAAACGCTAGCCACTGGGCTTCGTCCATCACCGCCACCCCCAACTGCTGGGCCTTGGCCAGCTTGCTCCCCGCCCCAGGCCCGGCCACTACGGTGTGGGTCTTGGCGGAGACCGAGCCGGCCACCTTGGCGCCCAGGGCTTCGAGCTTTTCCTTGGCCTGGTCCCGGCTCATGCTTTCCAGGGTGCCGGTCAGCACCCAGGTTTGCCCGGCCAGGGGCAGCCCCTCTCCATCGCCACGGCGCACACTGGTCCAGTGCATGCCGAAGTCCCGTAGCTGGGCTTCGGCGGCCAGGGCCTCGGCGCGCTGGGCAGGTAAATCGAAATAATCGCGTACGGCCTTGGCGGTGCGCTCGGCCACCACCTGACGCAGGTCGAGCCAATCCGCGGCCGCGAGGGCTTCCAGGGAGCCGAAGCGCTGGGCCAGTTTTTGCGCGGCGCCTGGGCCCACATAGGGGATACCCAGCTTCTCCACCAAAGATTCAAAGCTGGCCACGGCGGCGAATTCAGCATGCACCTCCCCCTCCCCTTGTAGCACCACGCCCCGCTCCAGCAACTGAGCGATCACCGTGCGGTTATGTTCTTCCTCGAAGAAGTGAGCGATCTCATAGGCCACTTCGTGGCCGATGTCCGGCAGGTAGGTCAGTACCTTGGGCTGGGCGGCCATGATCCGCGCCAGGCTGCCAAGGGCACGAGCCAGGCCCTTGGCGGTCTCCTCGCCCACGTCGGGAATGCCGAGGGCGAAGATAAAGCGCGCCAGGCTGGGCGTGCGGCTGGCGTCGATGGCGGCGATGAGGTTGCGGCTGGAAACCTCGGCGAAGCCCTCCAGGCCCAATACCTGCTCCTGGGTCAGGTGATACAGGTCGGCGGGCGAGCGCACCAGGCCCGTGTCCACCAATTGCTCGACGATCTTGTCGCCCAGCCCGTCGATGTCCATGGCGCGGCGGGATACGAAATGGATGATCGCCTGCTTGAGCTGGGCGGCACAGGCCAGGCGGCCTACACAGCGGTACACCGCGCCCTCGCTGACCGTCTGCTTGCCCTTGCCACGCTTGATCAATTGGGTGCGCTCCACCTCCGAACCGCACACCGGGCAGTGAGTGGGCACCATCACCGGACGGGCATCGGCCGGGCGCCGCTCGCTGACCACCTGCATCACCTGCGGGATCACGTCCCCGGCGCGGCGAATGATCACAGTGTCGCCGATCATCACGCCCAGGCGGTTCACTTCGTCCATGTTGTGCAAGGTGGCGTTGGCCACCGTCACTCCGGCCACCTTCACCGGCCGGAGGCGGGCCACCGGGGTTACCGCCCCTGTGCGCCCTACCTGGAATTCCACGTCCAGCAACTCGGTAAGCTCTTCGGAGGCTGGAAACTTGTGAGCCAGGGCCCATCGGGGCTCGCGCGAACGGAAGCCCAGCTCACGCTGCGCCGCGATGCTGTTCACCTTGAACACCACCCCGTCGATTTCATAGGCCAGGCTGTTGCGCCGCTCGCCAACGTCCCGGTAGTAGTCCAAACAGGCTTCGGCGCCCCGGGCGAGCTTCAGTTCCCGGCTGATCGGCAAGCCCCATTGCCGCAGCTGCTCCAGGTTGCCGATGTGAGTGTCGGCGATGTCATGGCTGACCTGGCCGATGCCATAGCAGCAAAATTCCAGGGGCCGGCTGGCGGTGATGCGAGCATCCAGTTGACGGAGGCTCCCGGCGGCGGCGTTGCGCGGATTGGCGAAGGTTTTCCCACCCGCCTCGGCCTGGGCGGCGTTAAGGCGCTCGAAGCCGACCTTGCTCATGTACACCTCGCCGCGCACCTCCAGAGTGGCGGGCCAGCCGCTGCCCTTGAGTTTGAGGGGGATATTGCGCACGGTACGCACGTTGGCGCTGATGTCCTCGCCCGTAGTGCCATCACCCCGGGTGGCGCCACGCTGCAACTGGCCGTCCACGTACAGCAGGCTCACCGCCAGCCCGTCGAGCTTGGGCTCGCAGCTGTACTCCATCACTTCGCCTCGGGCCAGGTCCAGGCCATCGGCCACACGACGATCAAAATCCCGCAGGTCGCTCTCCTCGAAGGCGTTGCCCAGGCTGAGCATGGGAATCTCATGGCGGACCTGGCTGAACGCCGTCTGGGCGCTGCCTCCGACACGTTGGGTAGGCGAATCCGCCGTCACCAGTTCAGGATGCTCGCCCTCCAGCGCCTGGAGCTCGCGGAAAAGGCGGTCATATTCGGCATCCGGAATGCTGGGCTCGTCCAGCACGTAGTACCGGTAGTTGTGTTCGTCCAGTTCGGCGCGCAGTTCCAGGATTCGGGTCGAGGCAGTGGTCATAGTCGGGTCCGGCGGGCATGCAGGCCAGGGCCTGCACCAATCACATAAAGTAAAAAGCCAGCCCCGCCATGAACGGGGCTGGCTTTGGACATCATCAGGCGCTTCAGCGTTTCTGGGTGAGCGCGCGGCGCTCGAATTCCACGATCCGCTGGCGATAGTGCTCGATGGTCTGGGCAGTCAATACGCTGCGCTGATCATCCTTGAGTTCGCCATCCAGTTCGTGGGCGAGCTTGCGCGCGGCGGCGACCATCACTTCGAACGCCTGCTTGGGGTGACGCGGGCCAGGCAGGCCCAGGAAGAAGCTCACCGCGCGGGTGGTGAAGTGATCGATATCATCCAGGTCGAACACGCCGGGCTTGACCGCGTTGGCCATGGAGAACAGCACCTCGCCATTGCCGGCCATGCTTTCATGGCGGTGGAAGATGTCCATTTCGCCGAAGCGCAGGCCGCTTTCGAGGATGTTCTGCAGCAGCGCCGGGCCCTTGAAGCCTGAGGGATCGCGGGAAATCACATTGATCACCAGTACTTCTTCCACAGGCGTGCCGTCGTCCAGCGAGCCGGCCCCTTCGTCGTCCATTTCAAATTCGTCCCGGCCGGACAGGCGCGGCTCGTCCACCACCAGCTCCACCGCGCGAGGGGTTTCCTGGCGCTTGCGCCGGCCGCCTTCGCGCGCGGTTTCACGGCTGGGCGCGGTCATGCTCGGCAGGTCGGCTTCATCCAGCTGCGGTTCCTGATGGGTATCCAGCACCCGGGGTGGACCCAGTACTTCAGTGGGCCCATCTTCATCGGGAAGATTGGAGAGGCTGCGATCCAGCCTGAACTTGAGCTTGCCTTTGCCGCCACGCATGCGGCGCCAGCCATCGAAGAGAATGCCGGCGATCACGATGATGCCGATAACGATCAGCCACTCGCGCAGACCGATTTCCATGGAGTCCAGTGCCTCGAAAAAAATGTCGAAAAATTAAAATGGGTCAAGAAACCCTTTAAAACGTGAGCCCAAGCCTATGTTCTGGCTGGTCTTTTCTCAAGCACACAATATATGAACGATAAACTAGCATGACCAAAGGCAACTTTACACCGTTCGCCGCATGTGTTTCACGGCAGAACGCAAGCGTTCGCCTCAGGCATCGACCATCGCCAGGGCTTCCTCCACATCCACGGCAACCAGCCGCGAACACCCGGGTTCATGCATGGTAACGCCCATCAACTGGTCGGCCATCTCCATGGCGATCTTGTTGTGAGTGATATAAATGAACTGCACAGTTTGCGACATTTCCTTCACCAAGCGTGCGTAACGTCCTACGTTGGCATCGTCCAGCGGCGCGTCCACTTCATCGAGCATGCAGAAGGGCGCGGGGTTGAGCTGGAAGATGGAAAACACCAGTGCCAACGCGGTCAGTGCCTTTTCACCACCGGACAACAAATGGATGGTGCTGTTCTTCTTGCCCGGCGGCCGGGCCATGATCGTGACCCCAGTATCGAGTAGATCTTCGCCAGTCAGTTCCAAATAAGCGCTACCGCCACCGAAGACTTTCGGGAACAGGGCCTGCAACCCGTTGTTGACCTGGTCGAAGGTGTCCTTGAAACGGTTGCGGGTCTCACGGTCGATCTTGCCGATGACGCTTTCCAGCGTGCCGAGCGCCTCCATCAGGTCCGCATCCTGGGCGTCCAGATAGCGCTTGCGCTCGGACTGCTGGCGGTATTCCTCGATGGCCGCCAGGTTGATCGCGCCCAGGCGCTGGATGCGTGCGTCGAGCAACTGCAACGCTTCTTCGGCCGCCGCTTCGCTGGCGTCGGCTTCCAGGGTTTGCAGCACCCCATGCAAATCATAGCCGTCGGCCTGTAGCTGCTCTTGCAAGGCCTTGCGACGCACGTTCAGGGCCTGCCATTCCAGCCGATGCTGTTCCATCTGCCCGCGCAGCAGTTGCGACTGCTGCTCGGCCTGGGTGCGCCGCTTCTCGGCCTCACGCAATTCACGGTCCGCGTCGTCCAGGGCGGCTCGGGCCATGCGCATTTCTTCGTCGGCGGCCAGCCGTTGCTCCAGCAGGGCCTCGAGCTTGAGCCGCAGCTCTTCGAGCGGCGCTTCGCCTTCTTCCAGGTTCAGGGTCAACTGCTCCTGCCGCTCGGCCAGTCGCGCCGATTGCAGTTCCAGACGCTCCAGGGCCTGGGCGGTAGATTTGTGCTGAGCCTGCAGCGAGCCCAGGCGCAAGGCCAATTGATGCGCGCTGTCCTTGTGCTGGCGAGCCTCCAGGCGAGTTCGCTCCACCGCCTGGCGCAACTGCTCGCGAGCCTCTACAAGCACTTCACGCTGGCCGCTGTCATCGGCCATCAGGTCGAGCGCTTCCTGCAGCAGCAGGCGGCATTCGCCTATGGCCTCGGTTTCCAGAGCACGCTGCTCGCTCAATTCCCGGGTTTCTTCCTCCAGACGCCGCCGCCGCAGGCTCAACTGTTCGGCGCGCGCCTGGCTGGCGGAGCGCTGGGCCTTGAGTTCGCCCAACTGGCGGGCCTCTTCCTGCAAGCGGCGGCGAACCTGCTCACGCGCCTGCTCTGCCGAGCGCTGGGCTTCGCGCGCTGCTTCCAACGCTTGCTCGAGCTCTTGCTGGGCAGCCTCGGCCGCCTTTTGGGTAGCGCTCAAGCCCTCCAGCTCCTGCGCCCGCGCCAGTACTCCGCTCTGGGTATCGTCGCCGCGACGTACCCGGAGGAAGTGCCGTCCTACCCAGTAGCCATCACGGGTCGCCAGGCTTTCTCCAGGCCCCAGCTCGGCGCGCAGCGCCAGGGCCGCTTCGAGGGTGTCCACCGGGCGCACTTGCCCCAGCCAGGCGGAAAGGTCCAGCGGGCCGCTGACCTTGCTCAACAGGCTGTCGCCCAGGCTGGGCGCGGGAACTGCCTGGGCCAGGCGTAATTCGCCGCCTTCGAAGGCTGACAAGCCTGGCGCGGCCAGATCATCGAGCAGCACCGCCTGCAGGTCCGCCCCTAGCACAGCCTCGACCGCCTGCTCCCAGCCCGGCTCGACCCGCAGCCCCTCGGCCAGCCGCGGCCGGCCTTGCAGCCCTTGTGCCTGGAGCCAGTCGCTGGCTCCGCCGGCCGGATTCAAGGCAGCCTGCTGCAGCGCTTCCAGCGAGGCCAGGCGGCCACCGAGGCGCTGCAGCTCGGCTTGCCCGGCCTGCTGGCGCTGACCGAGGCCTTGCAAGCTTTCGCGCAGGGCTTCGAGCTGCTCGGCCTGCTCCGCCTCCTCGGCCTGAAGATCTTCAATGAGGGTTTGCGCGGCGGCCAGTTGCTCGTCCAGTTCCAGCAAAGCGGCGCTTTCCGGGTCCGCCACCAGGCCGGCCAGCTCTTCGGCCAGCCGCCGCTGGCGCTCGGCCAGGCGTTCCAGGGACTGCTCCAGCTGCTGCAGGCGCGCCTGTTGCACTTCCGCCTGGCGCCGTGGCTCGGCGGAGCGGGTATTGAAGGTATCCCAGCGCTCCTGCCACCCCTGCATGGCCGACTCGGCGATTTCCAGGGCGGCGGCGCTTTCCTCGGCCGCGGCGGCGGCGATCTCATGCTCGGGTTCGAGCATGGCCAGTTCTTCGGCCAGGGTGGCGAGCAGGGTCTGGTCGTGCCCCAGATGGGACTCGGTCTCCAGGCGAGCGCGCTCCGCTTCGCGCAGGTCGTCCTGCAGTTGGCGCAGCCGCTGCTGGCCGTGCTGGATGCTTTGCTCGACCCGGGCGATATCTCCGCCTACCGCATAGAAGCGGGCCTGCACCTGGTTGAAGCGCTCGGAGAGTTCATGATGGCCATCGCGCAGGCGCTCGATGCTGGCATCGGCGTTGCGCTGATCGGCCACCAGGGCCTCGAAGCCCACTTCCTGCTCGCCGATGATGCCTTCGCGCTGCGCCACCTGCTCGTCCAGGGCGCGCCAACGCAGGGCCGACAGCTGTGCCTTGAGCTGGCGCTCCTGAGCCTTGTATTCCTGGTATTTCTCTGCCGCCTGGGCCTGTCGGTGCAGGCGTTCGAGCTGACGCTCCAGTTCTTCGCGCAGGTCCGTCAGGCGCTCGAGGTTTTCCTGGGTGCGGCGGATGCGGGTTTCGGTTTCCCGGCGCCGCTCCTTGTACTTGGAAATGCCCGCGGCTTCCTCGATGAAGTTGCGCAGCTCTTCAGGCCGGGCTTCGATCAGGCGCGAGATCATGCCCTGCTCGATGATCGAGTAGCTGCGCGCGCCCAGGCCGGTGCCCAGGAAGATATCGGTGATGTCGCGCCGACGGCACTTGGTGCCATTGAGGAAATAGGTGTTCTGGCCGTCGCGGGTCACCTTGCGGCGAATGGAGATCTCCGCATAGGCGGCATACTCTCCGACCAGGGTGGTCTCGCTATTGTCGAACACCAGCTCGATGCTGGCCTGGCTGACCGGCTTGCGGCTGGTAGAGCCATTGAAGATCACGTCCGTCATGGACTCGCCGCGCAGGTTCTTGGCCGAACTTTCGCCCATGACCCAGCGTACCGCGTCGATGATGTTGGATTTGCCACAGCCGTTGGGCCCGACCACGGCCGCCATGTTGCTGGGGAAGTTGACCGTGGTCGGATCGACGAAGGACTTGAATCCCGCCAGGCGGATGCACTTGAGGCGCATCTTCAGCGAGCGCCCAGGGCGGCGAGCACCAGTTGGCAGCTCAACTCGCCGTAGGCCTTGAGCTGGGTGCGAATGGTGTTCAGGTCGCGATCCCTGACGGCGGTCAGCAAACCGTCGAACAGGGCCAGGTACTCGGCCATCGCCGCCTTGCGCTGCTCCAGTGCCAGATAGTAATTGCGGTTCATCGCCGGCTGCAGGTTTTCCACCGTCTGGCTCAGGTAGGGATTGTCCGCGAACGGATAGGCCGCGCGCATCACATTGAAGCTGTCATCGACGAACGTCTGGATGTCATTGGCCGCGGCGCTCTGGCGCAAACGCTGCTGCAAGGCCAGAAAGGGACCGAGGTCTTCCTCGCCGCGCCATTGCTGCGCCACGGCGCAGCCGAGCAGAATGTACAGTTCGCTCATCAAGGTGCAGAGGCTGCGCGCGTGATGAGCGTTGAGTTCACTCACCTGGGCCCCGCGGCGCGGGGAAATCACTACCAGGTGCCTGCGCTCGAGGATCAGCAACGCTTCGCGCACCGAGCCACGGCTCACGTCCAGGGCCTGGGTCACCTTCTGCTCCTGGATCCGCTCACCAGGGCGTATTTCGCCTCTCACGATACGGTCGGCCAGATGGCGGGCAATCTGCTCGGCGAGGCTGTCCAGGGCCTTGAAGGTCATGATTGATGGGAGTTCCAATAGGTGCGCGGGGCGGCGATTGTAACGCAAATGCTGGCGCGCTGAAGCGGAGATGGCAGGCAGGCGGCCACCCTTGGGCGAAGGCTTGCTGTAGGCTTGCTGTAGGCTTGTCCTATCCGAAGCCCCCACGGAGCTCACCCTGATACCGGTCGTCTCGGCTCAAGCGAGGCCCTGCCGGGTTGGCGTGGCGGCGATGCAAGGTAAACTGGCTATCAAGCAACCGCCGCACCTGAACCTTCGAAGGCCCGCTCATGAGTGATACCCGCAAAGCCTACCGCGCCAGTCTTTTGCACAGCCTGGGTGATCCTGCCGAACTGGGCGAACACGCTTCCTATGAATACATCGCCGACGGACTCCTCGTTGTAGAGGGTGGGAAGATCCTGGCCATGGGCCCGGCCAGCGCGCTGCTGCCCGACCTGGCCCCCGGGGTGCCGGTGCGGCACTTCGAGGATACCCTGATCACCCCAGGTTTCATCGACACCCATATCCATTACCCGCAAACCGGCATGATCGGCGCTTACGGGGAGCAATTGCTCGACTGGTTGAACACCTACACCTTCCCCTGCGAGCGGCAGTTCCAGGACGCGACACACGCCGAAGACGTGGCCGGCCGCTTCCTTGCCGAGCTGCTACGCAATGGCACCACCACCGCCCTGGTGTTCGGCTCCGTTCATCCCGAGTCTGTCGATGCCCTGTTCGAAGCCGCGCTACGGCTGAACCTTCGCTTGATCGCCGGCAAAGTGATGATGGACCGCAACGCTCCCGACTACCTCACCGACACTGCACAGAGCGGTTACGCCCAGAGCAAGGCGCTGATCGAGCGCTGGCACGGCCGGGGCCGGCTGCACTATGCGGTGACACCCCGCTTCGCCCCCACCAGCACGCCTGAGCAATTGGCCTCGGCCGGGCGCCTGTTGCGAGAGCACGACGGGCTTTACCTGCATACTCACCTGAGTGAAAACCGCGAGGAAATCCAGTGGGTCAAACAGTTGTTTCCGGAGCGCGAGGGATACCTGGATGTGTATGACCACCATGGGCTGGTCGGGCCGCGGTCGGTGTTCGCCCATGGCGTGCACCTTTGTGAAGACGAATGCGCCCGGCTGGGTCAGGCGGGGGCCGCCGTGGCGTTCTGCCCCACCTCCAACCTTTTCCTCGGCAGCGGGCTGTTCAACCTGCCCATGGCCGAACGTCACAAGGTGAAGGTGGGCCTGGGTACCGACGTGGGCGCTGGCACCAGTTTTTCCATCCTGCAGACCCTCAACGAGGCCTATAAGGTCATGCAACTGCAAGGGGCACGCCTGAACCCCTTCAAATCCTTGTACCTGGCCACCCTCGGCGGCGCGCGGGCGCTGGACCTGGCAGACCGTATCGGCAGCCTGCAGCCCGGCCATGAGGCGGATTTCGTGGTGCTCGACCTCAAGGCCACGCCCCTGCTGGAGTACCGCCTGAGCCAAAGCCGCTCCATCGCCGAAACGCTGTTCGTGCTCATGACCCTGGGCGACGATAGGGTGGTCGCGCATACCTTCGCCATGGGCCAAGAGGTGCATCAACGAGATGCCGTGGCATCAGCAGCAGAGCTCGCCCGCGACTGATGCCCTGGCCTGGGCGATAATCGTCCCCTCTCTCCTACCCTGGCGAAAAACATGCCCCTGGACACCTGGATACTTTTCTGTGCCGCCGCCTTCGTGGTCATTGTGATCCCGGGGCCGCTGTCGCTGCTCATGGTCAGCAATAGCTTGCAGCTGGGCGTGCGTCGATCCTGGCCGGCTTTCCTGGGTGGAATGAGCGCTTCCCTGTGTTTGCTGATGGCCTCCGCCCTTGGCCTGGGCGCGCTTCTGACGGCCTCGGCGCAGGGGTTCGAGGCACTGAAGCTGGCCGGAGCGCTCTATCTGTTCTATCTGGCCTGGAATAGCTGGCGGCATGCCAGGCAGTTGCCTGAGCAGGAGGGCGGTACGCTGGCGTCGGAGCGCGGCGTCCCAGCGCTCTTTCGCCAGGCCTTCCTCCTGGGCGCCAGCAACCCAAAGGACCTGCTGTTCTTCGCAGCCTTTCTGCCGCAGTTCATCCAGGCCGATGCCCCCCTGGGCCCGCAGTTACTGGTCATGAGCCTGAGCTGGGCACTGATCGACCTGGGTTGCAAGCTTGGCTATGGCCTGCTTGCCCAAGGGGCTGGCCGCTACTTGCGAAGCGGCCAGGGTCGGCGCTGGTTCAATCGCGCCAGCGCCGCGCTGTTCGCCGCCGCTGGCGCGGGCGCGCTCTGGGGGTCGCGCTGAGTCAGAACTCGCTCAGTCGAATCAGCGCCAGTACCCCTTGCTCCGCGGGTGCATCCAGACGCAGGGCAGCCAGCAACCTGACCAGGCGCCCTTGGTCGACGGCTTGCGCCAAGGCTTCGGCCTGGCGCGGCGCCAAGCGCTCCCGCCAACGAGCGATCCAGGTCGAAGAGAGTGCCTCCAGGCCCTCATCCGCTGCCACGAGCACTTGATCGGCCTCGGCTATCTGGACGGCGACCACGTAGACGCGGCCAGTCGAGGGTTGCCGGTATTGGGCGAAGCGGCCCACTCGATGCTCCTGGATAAGCCCATAGCGGACCAGAAGATCATCGGCCAGATTGAAGGCATGATGGCGCATACGGGGCCGCCGCACGGTTTCCAGCAGGCCCTGGGTGTATTGCTCCACGGGCCGCAGATACAGCACGCCAGGCGCCGGGGTTGCGATATCCGGCGGCAGCGCGAGCCGCCAGTTCAGGCCTCCCTCCAAGCGCTCCGGACTCAGCGTTGAAAGCAGCAGCAGAGGGTCAGCCAGGTCGCCTTGAGCGTGGCTATTGTGCACCCAACTGGACAATACATGCTCCAGATGCAGAAGCCTGGCATGGTCACTGCCCTGCGCGCGAGCGAAGGCCGCCTCGGCAACGCTGAAAGCGCTTGGAGGGGTAAGGCCCGGTCGCGTCCGACCAAGCTGCCGATCCAGGGGCGCTAGGAATAGATGACGGCGTACCGACCATTCGGTGCCCTCGCGTGCAACCAGCCAGGGCTGTTCGGCGAACCGCTCGCGAATGCATCGGTTCAACGCATCGAACGTGAGTGGCGTGGGCAAGTCGGCTGGGCGCGAGAGCAGCAGGCGCGTGTCATCGGCAACCGGAAACACGGGCAACCATTGCCCATGAACGCGCGCGCCTTCGATCAAGCCAGTGTCAGCATTTCGAAACATCCCTGAACCGGGCGCGCTTTCCACGTCGCCAGGCTGGATCGGCCGCAGGGCGCTGCGCCAGCTACGCACCGCGAGCGGCGCTCCTGGTATATCCGCAAGCAGGAATACGCGCTCCCAGATGATTTCCACGGATGCCGCGCTCGGCGCCGTGGCGCCTCCCAGCACTGGCACCAGTTCGCCGCGGTACCGGGCTGCGCGGACCACGGCAGCTGCCTCGACATTGGAAATGCGCGGGATGACCATATCCAGCCAGGGCTGGGTCAGCAGGCTGGCGCCATGATTCCCATACAGGTTGACCGCGCCAAGCCTGTCCAGCTGCACCAGCACGTAGATTTCCGGACGGCCCGGGCGACGGAACACGCTCAGGTAGCGGCCCGCGATCGCATGATCGAAGAGTACGCTGTAGCCTCGTCCGACCAGGAAGCCATTCATCATCATGCGAAGCTCTTCTGCGCCCTGCCCGGCCAGGGCCTGTTGCAGGGCCGTTCGCTCAGCCGTCGTAAGGGACCAGTGTACCTGGGAGAAGCTGTCAGCCAGGTCCCGTCTCGCCAGCTCGGTCACCAGGCTGTCGATCATCCTCGGGAAAAGCGCCCGGAGGGGTTCCGCGGTATCGTCCGCGATCAGGCGTTCGATAGCCCGCAAACGTTGCTGGGTCAGCCCCTGCGCGGATTGCGATGCCCTGCGGTAGACTATCTCCGCCCAGGCCCGTCGCGCAGCGGGAGCCAGGTGAGGGAAGCGCTCGCCCAGACGTTCGGCGAATGTTTGTGTATAAGGCCCGATGAGGGTCGGTGCCTCAGCAGGCGTGGCGCCCAGACGCACTCGCACCGGGCCCAGCCCTTGAAGAATCAGCTCGTCGAGTTCCGCCAGGCTGGCAGGCGCCGGGCCCGCTGGGGCAATGAAGCGCTCCGCTTCCTGGCCGCCCCCCCTCAGCAGTGGATAATAATGGCCTCGCAACCTTACCATTTCCGTCGGCTGGCCTTGACCGCGCGGGGCAAGGTGAACCAGGCCGCCGCGGCCGCTAGGAGTGAAGTCATCACTGCCCGCCGGGGTCCAGCGCACGGCCTGCCACGCATCAGTCACTGGCGCGACCACAACCGCGGCGCCTGGACCTGTCCGATAGCGCAG
Organism: Pseudomonas massiliensis; assembly: GCF_000826105.1. Taxonomy (GTDB): domain Bacteria; phylum Pseudomonadota; class Gammaproteobacteria; order Pseudomonadales; family Pseudomonadaceae; genus Aquipseudomonas; species Aquipseudomonas massiliensis. Next base: position 409,098 of record NZ_CCYK01000006.1, read on the forward strand.
CGCCCAGGCGGGCGGGATTCCGTCGGCCAGGTAGGCAAAGGCGAATTCTGCCTCCAGGGTCGCGTTTGGAAAGCTGTATTGATTCAATAGCCGTCGGCCTTGGGCCAACGCCCTTGTCCGCGTGGCGCCGGTAAAGGGTTCATGACGGCTACCAGGCCCCCAGGTAGCGAAGACATTCTCGGCCAGGGTCAACTTGCCCCCGCCGCCACGCAGCCCCACATCGGCATGGGTGACCCAACGCTCGCCCTCACGCCGAACGGGCGCCTCATATCGGCGCGTTGCCGTGGCGCGCAAGCGCAGGGTCGTTTCACCGGGGCGACGGTAGACCGCATAGGCTCGTCCATCCTGGCAGATATAGCGTTGACCATCGTGCAGCCAGGTACCGGCGTCCGCTCCTGCGAGCGCCGTGGCGCCGGGCAGCCGGAGCCGGGCCTCGTAGCCCGCCAAGGGCTGCCGCGCCTGTCTCAGAACAGCCTGGGCCCTCACCGCCTGGCGCACGCTGGCCAGGCTGGAAGCCACGGGCAGGCTGCTGAGCAGCACGTCCAGAATCCCGCCCAGAACCCCAACCACGCCCACGCCGACCAGGTCGGCGTCCTGCTGACGCCACCCGGAGCGCACCATCGAGGCGCTTTCATAGAGGGTCTGCAGGCCGACCAGGGTACCCACGCCGGGCATCATGGCCATGGCCGCGCGCAGGTAACCCAGATAACGCTCCTGAAGCGCCAGGTGGCGGGCAACATGGATGCCGCGCTGGCTTCGCCCTTGTGCCGCGGCTCTGGCTCGTAGCCAGAAACAGCGATCGTCCAGCTGTAGGCAGACAAGGGTCTGGTCCAGGGATGCCGGGGCGCGAAGATAATCGTCGTAGTGATGTAGCGCGGCTTGCCGGAAGTAAGCCAGCGATATCTTCGGATCGCCGCCCAGGCGCTGCGCTACGTATTCGGCCAGTGTTGATTGACTGGCGATGCCCCGTCGGAGCGTATCCAAAGCATGGCTCAGGCTCCGATGTTCGATCAGCTCGAATCCGTCAGGCGCCCCTGGCAGGTGCAGCAAGGTATGGCCATCCTCCGCGTGGACCAGCGCGCAGCAGCCTTGAACCGTCTGTCCCAGCTCCTGATCCATGTGGATCACCAGCCAGTGGAGCCGTAGCCCCTGCTCAGCCAGGCGAGCAGGATCCTGTTCCGTGGCGGCCGCTTGCAGCATTGTCTGGCCGCGGGTGCTCAGCCGACGCGACCAGTGCATCACCTGGGCCAAGAGTTGGAGTTCCAGCTCGAACGGTCGGCGCAGCCGTTCAGGCATCGGCGCCCGAGCCGGGTCCAGGCTACGACGCACATGGGCATCGTACTGCTTCAGCGGGTCCAGTACGGGCAGGATTTCTATCAGGTAACCGGCCGTGAGGCCGGGAACTAGCCAGTGCGCGGCCTTGAGCCGTTCGGTTTCGGCCGCCTCGTCGGCATCGAGGTTTTCCATCGCCAGTTCGGCCAATGTCACCTGTTCCCATGTATCGCTGGGGACCCAGCGAAGGCCGCCGGGGCCATGCTCATTGACCGGAGGGCGTGGAAACAGGCCCTCCGGCGGTGGTTCCAGGTTCGTGCCATTACCGAACCACTCAAAGGTCATATGCGTCGGCCGGCTCGCCACCACGGTGTCGGGCTTGATTTCAAGGCCCAAGTCATGCTCGATGCGCTCGGCCAGCAAGCGCCCGGCGAACACGGCGAAGTCGGGCACCTGCTCGCTGAGCCAGGCTTCCAGCTGGCTGGCGGCCTCATGGTAGGCCAACAGGCGCTGGGCGAAGCCCTCCCGCTGTTCCAGGGGCCGGCTGAGCAACCAGGTGGGCAAGTGCTCCAGCAGCGCGTCGGCCTGCCACTGACGTTCGACCTCAGTCAATGCCAGGCGGCGCTGGCTATCCATCGGAATCGCCAGGGCGCTGCGAGCTTCATCCAGCATCCGCTCTTGGGCAAGCGCCTGATCGAGCTCGGGCCAGGGCCAGTTCCCTTCCGCCAAGGCGGCGAACCGTTGCACCCAGGGTTGTAGCAATGCCTGGATGGCCGTGGCCCCGCCTGCTGCCAGCGGCACCAGGGCAGCTCCATCTCCTTGCGCTGGCGCGTCCTGCGCCTGCCTGGCCAGGGCGGTGGGCAATGGGGCCTGAACGTCCGCGGCGATGGCGTGGTACAAAGAGGCCAGGTCCTCGAAATGAGCGAGCCCCCCGCTTTCCCCTTGCACCCATAGCAGCAAAGGCAGGCCAGTGACGCGCGAGCCCCACGCCTGCGGCAGCGTCAGTACCCAGGCCCCCGCCAGGGTAGCGCCGTTCCAGGTGACCGCCAGCCACTGCCAACCGCCGGGGCCGTCAGGCGCATCGAGCATCGCCGCAATACCAGGTTCCAGTGCTCCTTCCTCGGCCCGCAGACGCAACTCGGCGACAATGGCCTGCTCCAGCAACTGGCTCAGGTCGGCGCTCAAGTCGTTCGGCGCGGAAAACGCCGCGGCCGTTCCCATGATCGCCGCGGACTTCGCCTGGGCCTGATGGCGGGCTCGAAACGCAGCCTGATAGGCCGACAGGTCCGCCAGGGCGGGCGCTTCCTCGCCGAAGCGGGCCAACAGGCGGGCCCGGTGCGCCGCTTGGCGGCTTCTGTTGAGAAGGCGCGGATAATCGGCCGGCTGGCTCCCAAGCTCCAGCAGATAGACAAAGGCGTCTGCCTGTTGCCTGAGGGCTTCGTCCACCGCTACCTGCCAGGCCTCGGCCGCTTGCTCTTCGGCCATGCTCGAGGCCATGGCCCGCAGGTCTTGCGGCAGGCTGGAGGACCAGTCAGCCTGGCCGGCGGCCTTGGCGGCCAAGGTATCCGCGACGCGATGTAGCCAATCGACCGGCGCGTCAGCCAGTAACTGCCCGGCGGCCAGGATGCCTCGGGCTCCGTCCCGTTGCTGGCTTGCCACCGATGGGAGCAAGGGTTGGACCGGGGTCTCCAGTAAGCTATCAAGGGGATTCACGACTGCACTCCTTAGCGGAAAGCAGCAGTCTGAGCAGACGGACCTGTGGTGACGCAGTAGATACTTACGCCCGTGCCGTACCCGAGGCGGAGGCAGGACCACGGGTTATCGCCGGTGATTGCCTTTCAGAATATGCCTCATTATGCTGCGCGCCCTTTAGCTGGCGCGCCCTCTTCCGCCGCTCCTCGAGCAATGCCCCGCAAGCCTGACCGCCCTGCCGAGTTTGCTTCGTGATAAGGCCATGGTCTGGCAAGGCACTTGCAAGGGGTGTATGGCAACGAAACAAGCCGGCTGATCAGACGACTCTTATCGAGGCAGCGCCAATGCAGCGCTGCCGTTATCACCAAGGAGCTTTCAATGAATCGTACTCTTTCCAGCCTAGTGCTGGCTGGCACCGCCTTGGCTGCCAGTGACGCCCAGGCCGCGGGCGAGTGGCTACAGTGGCAGAGCAACAGCCTGACCTACCTCAACGGGCGGGACTTCACGGTCGACCCGCAGATCCAGCAAACCTTTACCTTCGAACACGCTGACTCCTGGAAATACGGCGATAACTTCCTGTTCGTCGACAAGATCTTCTACAACGGCAAGGCTTCATCCAGCGCTGGCAATAGCACTCTGTATGGTGAGTTCAGCCCACGGCTTTCCGCTGGCAAGATCCTCGGCCAGCCGGTGGCCTTCGGCCCGGTCAAGGATGTGCTGCTGGCACTGACCTACGAGTTCGGCGAGGGCGATAACGAGTCCTACCTGTTCGGCCCTGGCTTCGATTTTGACGTGCCCGGCTTCGACTATTTCCAGCTCAACTTCTACAAGCGGGTCACTGACGGCCCGCGCGCCGGCGATAATGTGTGGCAGATCACGCCGGTATGGTCCTATACGATTCCGGTAGGCAAGTCCGATGTATTGATCGACGGCTTCATAGACTGGGTGGTCGGTAACGACAGCAACAACCGCGGCGACTACCATGCCAACCTGCACTTCAACCCGCAGATCAAGTACGACCTGGGCAAGGCGCTGAGCCTGACCGAGCGCCAGCTGTACGTGGGGATCGAATACGATTACTGGAAAGACAAGTACGGCATCAAGGACACCGCTTACTTCGATACCGACCAGAACACTGCCAGCCTGCTGGTGAAGGTGTTCTTCTAAGAGCGAAGCCCGTAGTCGCTGGCGCGTCCTTGGCCATCGGTCCCGCCAGTGGCAGCTTCAACCGACAGGGGGCACAATCTGGCTTATGAACATGACTGCTCCCCTGCCCGCCTGTTGTTCGCCTGTGACCTGGGATTGTCCACTGCCCGTTCCGACGGGCGCGGCGTTCGCCAACTGCGGTTTCCAGCCGTCGCATCTGGCCGCTGATGACTTCCAGCGCGCCGGCATCATTCGCCCGCCGTCCATCGAACGCTCGGTCGCCAAGCGCCAGGCCGAGTTCCTGGCCGGGCGCCTGTGCGCGCGAGCGGCACTGGGTCGGCTCGGCCTGCCAGGCTGTGACCTGCCCATCGGGACAGACCGTGCCCCGGGCTGGCCTACGGGATTCTGTGGTGCTATCACTCATGGCGACGGTTGGGCGGCGGCTATCGCAGCCCCGACCGATCGCTGCCGCGGGCTTGGCCTGGACGTGGAAAGCCTACTGGCCCCGGAACGCGCGCTGCGCCTGGCGGCCGAAATCCTTACGGCGGCAGAGCTGGAGCGCCTGCCGGAAGATCCACAACAGGCCGCGCTGGTCGTGACGCTGACCTTCTCTCTCAAGGAAAGCCTGTTCAAGGCGCTTTACCCGCTCGTCGGCCAGCGCTTCTATTTCGAGGCGGCGTCACTTCTGGACTGGTCCGAGGACGGCCAGGCGCGCCTGAGCCTGCTCACTGACCTGAGCCCGGACTGGCGCGCCGGCGTGCAACTGGCGGGCCAGTTCAACCTGCGAGACGGGCGATTGCTTAGCCTTGTTTGCGTCCCGGCCTAACGTGACGAATGGCGTTTATCGACGCGTTTTCCTACAGCCCTTGGGGCAAAGGGCGCGCAGCGGCTATCCCACATTTTTCCCACAAGTTATCCACATTTCCTGATGTTGCAAAGGCTACCCAAGCGCATTATCTTGTATCCCCTTCGCGCCAGACCACTACATCTTGGGTTTTGGCGTCCTGCGTCAACACTACGCTATAAAAGAATTCAAGCCCCTGAAGGCTGATTTTTCGGTTGCGGTACAGGCCTGCTGGCATGCCTGCCAGACTGTCTGGGCCTGCAAGCTTCGTTTTGCCAGGGAGGCGTCAAAAGCGCCCCTTATTTGATCAAGAAGTCGCTGTATACCGGCGAAGCTGGCGAGTGCCTCATGGGCCCTGGTCGCTCGTCGGTTGTCGTGCTTCACATGGAACGGCAGCCACCCCTGCCGCGCCCAACTAAACATTAGAGATCGTGGAGACCCCCATGCACACCGACACCACTCGCGAGAACCCGACAGGCCAGGCGCCTCAGGGCGCGGGCTCCAACCAGGAGCTGAGCGCCACCGCACCCGGCCAACTGCGTGTGATCAAGCGTAACGGTACTGTCGTTCCCTATACCGACGACAAGATCACCGTGGCCATCACCAAGGCGTTCCTCGCAGTGGAAGGCGGCAGCGCCGCCGCGTCCTCGCGCATCCACGATACGGTCGCGCGCCTGACCGAGCAGGTGTCGGCCACTTTCCGTCGGCGCATGCCGTCGGGTGGCACCATCCACATCGAAGAGATCCAGGATCAGGTCGAACTGGCCCTGATGCGCGCCGGCGAGCACAAGGTTGCCCGCGACTACGTGATCTACCGTGACCAGCGGGCCAAGGAGCGCGCCAGCCGTAACGACGCCAGCCAGCCCGCGCAGCCCCATCCGAGCATCCGCGTGGCCCGCGCCGACGGTACCCTCGAACCGCTGGACATGGGCCGCCTGAACACCATCATTTCCGAAGCCTGCGAAGGGCTGGCCGAAGTGGACGGTGGGCTGATCCAGCGCGAAACCCTGAAGAACCTGTACGACGGCGTGGCCCTGAAGGATGTGAACACCGCCCTGGTGATGACCGCCCGTACCCTGGTGGAGCGTGAGCCGAACTACTCCTTCGTCACCGCCCGCCTGCTGATGGATACCCTGCGCGCCGAAGGCCTGGGGTTCCTGGGCGTCGCCGAAAGCGCCACCCACCACGAGATGGCCGAGCTGTACGCCAAGGCCCTGCCGGCCTACGTGGCCAAGGGCGTGGAATTCGAACTGCTCAACCCGGAACTGGCCCGCTTCGACCTGGCCAAGCTGGGCGCGGCCATCGATCACGAGCGCGACCAGCAGTTCACCTACCTGGGCCTGCAAACCCTGTACGACCGTTACTTCATCCACAAGGATGGCGTGCGCTTCGAACTGCCGCAGGTATTCTTCATGCGCGTGGCCATGGGCCTGGCCATCGAAGAGAAGAACCGTGACGAGCGCGCCATCGAGTTCTACCGCCTGCTGTCGTCGTTCGACTACATGGCCTCCACCCCGACCCTGTTCAACGCCGGCACCCTGCGCCCGCAGTTGAGCTCGTGCTACCTGACCACCGTGCCGGACGACCTCTCCGGGATCTACGGCGCCATCCACGATAACGCCATGCTGTCCAAGTTCGCGGGCGGCCTGGGCAACGACTGGACGCCGGTCCGGGCGCTGGGCTCGTACATCAAGGGCACCAACGGCAAGTCCCAGGGGGTCGTTCCCTTCCTGAAGGTGGTCAACGATACCGCCGTGGCGGTCAACCAGGGCGGCAAGCGCAAGGGCGCGGTCTGCGCCTACCTGGAAACCTGGCACCTGGACATCGAGGAATTCCTCGAGCTGCGCAAGAACACCGGTGACGACCGTCGCCGCACCCACGACATGAACACCGCCAACTGGATTCCGGACCTGTTCATGAAGCGGGTATTCGAAGACGGCAAGTGGACCCTGTTCTCCCCGTCCGAAACCCCGGACCTGCACGACCTCACCGGCAAGGCGTTCGAGGAACGCTACGAGTACTACGAAGCCCTGATCGAATACGGCAAGATCAAGGTCTACAAAACCCTGCAGGCCAAGGACCTGTGGCGCAAGATGCTCTCGATGCTGTTCGAGACTGGTCACCCGTGGCTGACCTTCAAGGACCCGTGCAACCTGCGCAGCCCGCAGCAGCACGTGGGCGTTGTCCATAGCTCGAACCTGTGCACCGAGATCACCCTGAACACCAACAAGGATGAGATCGCCGTCTGCAACCTGGGCTCGATCAACCTGCCGAACCACATCGTGGACGGCAAGCTGGACACCGAGAAGCTGTCGCGCACCATCAAGACGGCCGTGCGCATGCTCGACAACGTGATCGACATCAACTACTACTCGGTGCCCCAGGCGCGCAACTCCAACCTCAAGCACCGCCCGGTGGGCCTGGGCATCATGGGCTTCCAGGATGCGCTCTACCTGCAGCACATCCCTTATGGCTCGGACGAGGCGGTCAAGTTCGCCGACCTGTCCATGGAAGCTGTGAGCTACTATGCCATCCAGGCGTCGTGCGACCTGGCGGACGAGCGTGGCGCCTACGAGACCTTCCAGGGCTCGCTCTGGTCCAAGGGCGTGCTACCGCTGGACTCGCTGGAAACCCTGATCGAGCAGCGTGGCGCCAAGTACATCGAAGTCGACCGTAACGAGACCCTCGACTGGGCACCCGTGCGCGCGCGGGTTCAGAAAGGCATTCGCAACTCGAACATCATGGCCATCGCACCGACCGCGACCATCGCCAACATCACCGGCGTGTCGCAGTCCATCGAGCCGACCTACCAGAACCTGTACGTGAAATCGAACCTGTCGGGCGAGTTCACCGTGATCAACCCCTACCTGGTACGCGACCTCAAGGCGCGCGACCTGTGGGACCCGGTCATGATCAACGACCTCAAGTACTATGACGGTTCGGTGCAGCAGATCGAGCGCATTCCTCAGGAGCTCAAGGACCTCTACGCCACGGCCTTCGAAGTGGACACCAAGTGGATCGTGGAGGCGGCCAGCCGTCGCCAGAAGTGGATCGACCAGGCCCAGTCCCTGAACCTGTACATTGCCGGCGCCTCGGGCAAGAAGCTGGACGTGACCTACCGCATGGCGTGGTTCCGTGGCCTGAAGACCACCTACTATCTCCGTGCCTTGGCCGCCACCAGCACCGAGAAGTCCACCATCAACACCGGCAAGCTCAACGCGGTGTCCAGCGGTGGCGACGGCGCCCTGCACGCCGCGCCCCAGGCTGCCGAGTCGGCACCGGCCGGCCCGGCACCGGTGCCCAAGGCTTGCGCGATTGACGAGCCGGATTGCGAAGCCTGCCAGTAATGCCCCGCCCCTGCCTGTAGCCGCCAGGCCGCAGGCCGCAAAAAGCCCCCGCCCTTGAAAGGCGGGGGCTTTTTCGTCTGCGCACCGCCAGACTGCACCAGTACCGAACAGCCTTGCACTGAGCGAGTGCTCCGAAGTGGACCAAAAGGTCTGGATTCACTTCTCGCTTTATCTTAAAGCGTTCTTGGTGCTCAGGATTTTCCCGCTGGCATGCATTCTGCTCCGCTGACCCGCTACCGCCTCATGATCAAGCGAATGCAGGGGCGAGCCACTGGGACACTCCCACCAACGAAGGGCGGACTCTATGAACAACCCGTTTTCCTGGTCTGTAAAAGCCGATCTGGGCGATATCGTTGCCCCCCATGAACGCCTGCCCTGGCCGCAGACCCTTGCCCTGGGCATACAGCATGTATTCGCCATGTTTGGCGCGACCTTGCTGGCGCCCTTGCTCATGGGTTTCGATCCGAATGTGGCGATCATGATGAGCGGCCTGGGGACGTTGATCTTCTTCCTGGTCACGCGCGGGAAGATCCCCAGTTTTCTCGGCTCCAGCTTCGCCTTCATAGGCGCGGTCAGCGCCGCCACCGCCTATGCGGGAAGCGGCCCCAACCTGAACATCCCCTTGGCCTTGGGCGGAGTGGTGCTGTGCGGGCTGGTATACGTCGCCATCGGCATCGTGGTGCAGGCGGCGGGAGTGGGCTGGATTGAGCGCATCACGCCCCCGGTAGTCACCGGTACCGTGGTAGCGGTGATCGGCCTCAACCTGGCCAGCGTCCCTATCAAGACCATGGCATCTTCCGGTTTCGATACCTGGATGCAACTGGTCACCTTCGTTTGCATTGCGTGTATCGCGGTCTACACTGGCGGGCTGTTGCGGCGCATGTTGCTTCTGGTGGGGCTGATTGCCGCGACTGTCATCTACTTCGTGCTGGCCAACCTGCTTGGGTTGGGCAAGGCCATCGACCCGAGCCCCATCGCGGCCGCGCCCTGGTTCGGCATGCCGGCCTTCCAGGCGCCGGTGTTCACGGTGTCGGCGGCGTTGCTGATCGTCCCGGTGGTGGTGATCCTGATCGCCGAGAACCTTGGGCACATCAAGGCGATCGCCTCGATCACCGGACAGAACCTTGACCAGTCCATCGGTCGCGCCTTCATCGGCGATGGCATCGCCACCGTGCTCAGCGGCAGCGTGGGCGGCACCGGGATGACGACCTACGCGGAAAACATCGGCGTAATGGCGGCCACCAAGGTGTATTCGACTGCGCTCTTCATAGTGGCGGGGGTGGTGGCGATACTGCTTGGGCTTTCACCGAAATTCGGCGCTGTCGTGCATTGCATTCCGGTACCGGTGATGGGCGGTGTATCCATCGTGGTGTTCGGCCTGATCGCCATCGCCGGCGCGCGCATCTGGGTAGAGAACCGGGTGGATTTCTCCGATAGCCGCAACCTGTTGGTCGCTGCCATTCCCCTCGTGCTGGGTACGGGTGACTTCACCCTGCATCTTGGCAGCTTTGCACTGGGCGGGCTGGGAACCGCCACCTTCGGCGCCATCCTGCTTAACCAGCTACTCAACCGGCGCAGGCTTGACCAGCCCGCAGCGCTAAGCGTGGAAGCAGCCCCGAGGTAGCTTCGGTGCCGCCCTGGTCAGGGCCTGGGCTTGAGGCCATCGAGCAACAGCGCCTGAAGGCTGGCCAAGGTGGCCTCGAAGAAGGCCGGATCGGACAGGTCCTTGCCGGCGATGGCGCGTACCTGGGCACCAAAATCGGCGTAATGCTGAGTAGTGCTCCACAAGCTGAAGATCAGATGGTAGGGGTCGACCGGCGCCAACCTGCCGGCCTCTACCCACTGCCCTATCACCTCGACCTTGCTCGCCACCAACTCGCGCAAGGCTTGACTGAGCTGGCCGCCGATCAAGGGTGCGCCCTGCATGATTTCCATGCAGAACAGCTTCGACTCGGCGCTGTGGTCCCGCGACAATTCCAGCTTCGCCCGCAGGTATTGGCCAATGGCCTGCAAAGGGTCCTGATCCGCGCTGAACCCCCGAAGCGGCGCCAGCCAGGTATCGAGCACCTGCTCGAGCACGCTGACGTAGAGGTCTTCCTTGCTGCCGAAGTAATACAGCAGGTTGGTCTTGGAAACGTCCGCGCTGCTGGCCACCTGATCGAGGCTGGTGCCGTGCAGCCCATATTGAGAAAACAGCCCGAGCGCGGCCTGGATGATCGAGGCACGCTTGTTCTCCACCATCAGCGAACGCCGGTTTCGGGCCTTCTCGCTGATCGTGCGCCCAGGGCGTCGCCCTGGGGAAGAACTGGCCTCTGACGTCTTATCGTTCACGAAGCTTTCCGAACTGGAATGGGGCCCGCATTGTAACAGCCACTACGGATGCCGTTGCAGCCGTGCACTGAAACGGCCCGTGCCGCTTCACCACTGTGCAGCGACAGCCCATCCAAACGGTCTTTTTTGGACCATTTGGTCTACTCAAAATCTTGGAGTTTAAGTAGGCCATTGATAAAACAGGAAAAACGAAAGCTGGCACAGCTCGTGCTCAAGCCCTTCCAACGTCGCCACCCAGGTCGACGATTCAACCGGAGGCGCCCATGAAAGTTGGTATCTTTATCCCCATCGGTAACAACGGCTGGTTGATTTCGGAAAACGCTCCCCAGTACAAGCCGAGCTTCGAGCTGAACAAGCAGATCGCCCAACGGGCCGAAACCTATGGGCTGGACTTTCTACTGTCGATGATCAAGCTCAGGGGCTTCGGTGGCAAAACCGAGTTCTGGGACCATAACCTGGAATCCCTCACCCTTATGGCGGGTCTGGCTGCGGTGACCAGCAAGATCAAGCTCTTCGCCACGGCGCCGTCCCTGGCCTTGCCGCCCGCCATAGTGGCGCGCATGGCCTCCACCATCGACTCCATTTCCAATGGCCGCTTCGGGGTGAACCTGGTGACGGGCTGGCAGCGTCCCGAGTATTCTCAGATGGGCCTCTGGCCCGGTGACGAATTCTTCAGTACCCGCTATGCCTACCTTTCCGAGTACATCCAGGTGCTGCGCGACCTCTGGGAGCATGGCCGCTCGGACTTCAAGGGCGCGCACTTCACCATGGACGACTGCCGCATGAGCCCGCGGCCCAGCGCGGACATGAAAGTCATCTGCGCTGGCCAGAGCGACGCCGGCATGGCGTTCTCGGCCCAGTATGCCGACTACAACTTCTGCTTCGGCAAGGGCGTGAACACCCCCAAGGCGTTCGCCCCGGCTTCGCAAAAGCTGATCGAAGCAACGCAAGTCACTGGGCGCAACGTCAGTACCTACGTGCTGATGATGGTGATCGCCGATGAAACGGACGAAGCCGCCTGGGCCAAGTGGGAACACTACAAGGCGGGGGTCGATGAGCAAGCGGTGGCTTGGCTGGGCGTGCAAGGCGGGGCGGACAAAACCTCCGGGGCGGACACTAACGTGCGGCAGATGGCCGATCCCACCTCGGCGGTGAATATCAACATGGGCACGCTGGTGGGCTCGTACGCTTCCATCGCTCGCATGCTCGATGAAGTCGCCGAGGTGGAAGGCACCGAAGGCGTGCTGTTGACCTTCGACCATTTCGTGGAAGGCGTGGAAGCCTTCGGCACGCGCATCCAGCCTCTGATGAACAGCCGTATCGAGGTAGCCTCCCCCGTTCCCTCCCAAGCAGGTCCGCGCCGCAGCGCGGTGGCCAGCGACACCCCTGAAGCGCTGGAGGCCTGACGTATGGAGGTTGGACAAAAGGTTACCCTCAGCGCCACCACGCCGGCCGGCCTCCCCGCGGTGAACGGCCAGGCTGCCTGGGCATTGCCGGCACGCCCCGAGCCGCTGTACCTACACCCTTCGAACACCGCCCTCGTGGTGGTGGACATGCAGAACGCCTACGCTTCGGTCGGCGGCTATGTGGATTCGGCCGGCTTCGACATTTCCGGTGCCCAGGGTGTGATCGCCCGTATCGCCAGTGCCATCGAGGCCGCCCGTGCCGCCGGCGTGACGGTGGTGTACCTGCAGAACGGCTGGGATAGCCAGTATGTGGAAGCCGGCGGGCCGGGATCGCCGAATTGGCACAAATCCAACGCGCTCAAGACCATGCGCAAGTTTCCTGAACTGCAAGGGCGCTTCCTGGCCAAGGGCGGCTGGGACTACGCGCTGGTCGAGGCGTTGGCCCCCCAAGCGGGGGACATCCTGGTGCCGAAAACCCGCTACAGCGGTTTTTTCAACAGCACCCTGGACAGTACCCTGCGCGCCCGCGGCATCCGCAACCTGGTATTCAGCGGCATCGCCACCAATGTATGCGTCGAGTCCACCCTGCGCGATGCCTTCCACCTAGAGTATTTCGGCGTGCTGCTCGAGGACGCCACCCACGAGCTGGGCGGCCCGGCGATACAGGCCGCGGCGGTCTACAACATCGAAACCTTCTTCGGCTGGGTTTCCAATGTCGAAGCCTTCGTCAACCTCCTGAGCACTCAACGTTAAGAAGGGGTCCCCATGCCAAAACAAGTCATCATCCCGCCAGGTACCGCCACGCCTATCGGCCCCTTCGTACCAGGTACCCAGGCTGACGGCATCGTCTATGTCGCCGGCACGCTGCCCTTCGATAGTGACAATAACGTGGTGCATGTGGGTGACGCGGGGGCGCAAACCCGCCATGTACTGGAAACCATCAAGGGCGTGATCGAAGCTGCCGGGGGCACTTTGGAGGATGTGACCTTCAATCACGTATTCCTTACGCGCTGGGAAGACTACGCGGCTATCAACGCCGTCTATGCCGAATATTTCCCGGGGGAGAAACCGGCGCGCTATTGCGTGCAGGTGGGGCTGGTGAAACCTGAGGCCCTGGTGGAAATCGCCAGTATCGCCCATACGGGAAAACGGTCATGACGGCCGCGCTGCACACCCAGGTTCAGGTCAAGCCCCAGAGCCAGCCGGGCGCCGAAGTGGTGTTGCTCTGTTCAGGCCTGGGGGGCTCGGCCGGCTACTGGGGCGCCCAGCTGCCCGCGCTGCTGGAAGCGGGCTATCGGGTGATCACCTATGACCAACGGGGCACCGGCCGCAGCCGCCAGCCGTTGCCCGCCGATTATCGCATCGAGCACATGGCCGAGGATGTGCTCGAGATTTTGCGGGCAGAGGACGTCAGCCGATGCCACTTCGTGGGCCATGCCCTCGGCGGGCTGGTAGGGCTGCAACTGGCGCTGGATCAGCCGGGGCGCTTGGTCAGCCTTTCGCTGATCAATGCCTGGGCAGCGCCCAACCCGCACTCGGCCCGCTGTTTCGACGCGCGCCTGGCCTTGCTGGACCACGCCGGTCCACGCGCCTACGTGGAGGCGCAGCCAATCTTTCTCTACCCGGCCAGCTGGGCAGCCGCCCAGGCTCAGCGCGTTCAGGAGGAAGTCGAGCATGCACTGGAACACTTCCCTGGCGCGGACATCATGAAGGCGCGCATCGGCGCACTGCGTCGCTTCGATGTCAGCGAGCGCCTGGCCGAAATAGACTTGCCGGTATGGGTGTCCAGCGCGCTCGACGACGTGCTGGTGCCGGCAACCTGCTCCGAACGGCTGGCCAAGGCCATTGCGGGCAGCCTCCTACACCTCCAGCCCCACGGCGGCCATGCCCATAACGTCACTGCGCCTGAAGCCTTCAACGAGGCGCTGCTGGGGTTCCTGACCCGCCAAATCCAGTCTTGAAAGGAGAAAGCCAATGTGTGCATCCATCAGCGAGCCTGTGATCTGTGCGGTCGACAAGGCTGAGTTTCGCAATGCCATGGCCCTGCTCGGGGCCGCGGTGAACGTGGTCACCACCGACGGCCCCGGCGGCCTGGCAGGCTTCACGGCCTCGGCGGTATGCAGCGTGACCGACGAGCCCCCTACCCTGCTGGTATGTCTGAACCGTGGCGCGTCCGTGTACGGGGCTTTCCGGGACAACGCCGTACTCTGCGTCAACGTGCTGGGGGCCGGGCACCAGCACGTCTCCAACTGTTTCGGTGGCAAGATTCCAATGGCCGAGCGGTTCGCCGCGGTGAACTGGACAACGGGCAGCTCAGGCTGCCCGGTGCTGGAAGGGGCCAGTGTTTCCTTCGAATGCCGGCTGCGGCAACGCACCGAAATAGGCACCCATGACGTGATGTTCTGCGAGGTGCAGGCCATTCATCTGAGCGACTCGGCTGGCAGCCTGATCTATTTCAACCGGGCATACCACGAGCTGGCCGTCACGCTCTAGCCTGCAGAAGCTGGTGTCCAACGTCAGGGGCTCAGCTCAGCCTGTGGAGCCAGCGAAGCTGGCGAGTTGTGCTCGATAAGAAAGCCTTTCTCGCTAGCTGCCGCTAGCTCCCACCGTGATTACCTCACTGTCCATTGAATAGGGCTCAGTTCACCCTGTGGGAGGCAGCGTCAGCTGCCGAACGGCTCCCCAGCTGCCGCTAGCGCCCACAGGGCTTCGGCTCAGCCTCGGCCCAAGGGCAGATTTCGACGAGCGGCTCGCGGCCAACGGCCTTCCCAGGGCTTATGCCAACAACCCCATCGCAGCGAAGCCCCGCCCGTCACCCCGCGCAAAAACACATCATACTGTGCTATACCTCAATATCTGGCACTAGATATTGGGTATATAGTTCGCTTCCGCCGGGCTGGACCAGCGCACAAATCTGCTCTCGGGCCGCGCATTCGGGAATGCATTTCCGTATAATCCCGGCTCCCAACAAGCTGACCATGCGCACCGAGACAGCGGTTAACCACACCGGCTGAAGGCGTTCTATAGCCCACCGTGGCAGACATACCCATTCCGCGAGCCAGGCCCAACGCCTGGCTTGCCGCTTTATCAACTTCAACCGCCGCTTCGCGCGGCCTTGAACAGGAGCTTTCCCCATGCTGAGCTGGGACGAATTCGACAAAGACGATGATGCCAACGCGCCACAGGCTGCCGGCACTGCCACCGCTACCGCCAGCGCACTGGACAAACTCGACAGCGCCGGTGACGCCGCCGCCCATGAAGCCCGCGAAGTGAGCGCCAACGACAGCGCGGCGGTGGCCCGGGCCAAGGCCGCGCTCAACAGCCTGGACATCGCCGAGGGCCTGGCCGAGCTGGAAGGTTCCGCCGCCCGGGTGAAGGTCGATGAGAAGCGCATGATCAACTGCCGCGCCGACCTCAACCAGCTGGTGCCTTTCAAATACGACTGGGCCTGGCAGAAATACCTGGACGGCTGCGCCAACCACTGGATGCCGCAAGAGGTCAACATGACCGCGGACATCGCCCTCTGGAAAAGCCCGGAAGGCCTGACCGACGACGAGCGCCGCATCGTGATGCGCAATCTGGGCTTCTTCTCCACCGCCGATTCCCTGGTGGCCAACAACCTGGCCCTGGCCGTGTACCGCCTGATCACCAACCCCGAGTGCCGCCAGTACATCCTGCGCCAGGCCTTCGAGGAAGCGATCCACACCCACGCCTACCAGTACTGCATCGAGTCGCTGGGCATGGACGAAGGCGAGATCTTCAACATGTACCATGAGATCCCTTCGGTGGCGAAGAAAGCCGCCTGGGGCCTGAAGTACACCCGCGCCATCTCCGACCCGCAGTTCAACACCGGCACCCCGGAAACGGACAAGGAACTGCTGCGCAACCTGATCGCCTATTACTGCGTGCTCGAAGGCATCTTCTTCTACTGCGGCTTCACCCAGATCCTTTCCATGGGCCGCCGCAACAAGATGACCGGCGTGGCCGAGCAGTTCCAGTACATCCTGCGCGACGAATCCATGCACCTGAACTTCGGTATCGACGTGATCAACCAGATCAAGATCGAGAACCCGCACCTGTGGGATGCCGAACTCAAGGAAGAAGCCACCCAGATGATTCTCCAGGGTACCCAGCTGGAAATCGAATATGCGCGCGACACCATGCCGCGCGGCGTGCTGGGCATGAACGCGGCCATGATGGAGGACTACCTCAAGTTCATCGCCAACCGCCGCCTGTCCCAGATCGGCCTGAAGGAAGAATACCCGGGCACCAGCAATCCCTTCCCGTGGATGAGTGAGATCATGGACTTGAAGAAAGAGAAGAACTTCTTCGAGACCCGCGTGATCGAGTATCAGACCGGCGGGGCCTTGAGTTGGGATTGAGTGAGTGACCGGCGGGTTGCCGGCGGCCAGCGGGGTTCTTTAGGCTTGCTGGAAACCTGCCTGGAAGGTCATTTCAGCGTATGGCTGCCTGACCGGCCAAACGCTCGAGACACGACAAGCGTATACCGGCAAGCGCTAGCACCGCCGTGCTCGCGCACTGCCCGCTCCCTAGCCCGCTGCCGCTGCCGCTGCCAGTCCAGCTTCCACAACGCCTGGGCTGTAATCCCGCAAATGCGGCAATGCGGCATCGTCTTCGCTGAACAGGTGAACCGGCTCCTCCAGCGGGCAGGTTGACGTGCACGCCTTCGCTCTCGACAACCAGCACCAGCGTCTGAAGGAAAGGCATCCGCAGCAAGCCGATGAAGCCTGCCATGAAACGGTTGCGCGATGATCGTACAAACACTTCGCCCACAGGCCCGCCCGCCGTTGCGCTGATTGTTGCATTGAGCCTAGCTTAAAGACGCGGGGTTGACAGGGCACGGCATCGCGTGAAGCTGCGTCTAGCCTATTCGGCACTTTACTACCGATCTGCCCCCGCAGGAGAGGCGTAACGGTATTAAAGTGCCTATAATCCATAAATCTCCGCGCCCTTTCGGCATTAAAATACCTACTAGGCATTTCCGCTGTGTTCTGGGGTTTCCCGCATGTCTCACCCGCCACATAGACTGACCATCCAGACGTACCAGGCCGGTGCCTGGGAAAGTTCGCGCGCAATCAGGGCCTCCAGCGTGATCTCGACGTACTCACCAGCGAGTTCTGCTACTACCGTGCTGCCCATGCCATCGGCCTCGACACTGTTCCTGTCGCGGGCCTGGCACTCGAATCCGGGGCAAAACCCAGCTTGTGGATGCAGCGATTCGACCGCGCGGTGACAGACGCCGGTATCGAGCGCACCGCGGTGGAGTCCATCTACTCCCTGGCCGGTATTATCGAGCCCGGCGCCTACATGGAACACACCGAGGTGATCAGGTGCCTGGTTGAATTGTGGCAGAGCGTCGGACAGGCAGATCAGGTGGATGATCTGATCGCCGAATACCTGATGAGAGATCTTTTGAACCAGATTCTGGGTAATTCGGATAATCATTGTCGAAACATGTCGATCCTGCGTACACCCGCCGGGGTCAAGCTCGCCCCTATCTATGACCTGGCGCCCATGGTCATGGACAGTGAGGGCGCTACCCGCTCCACGAAGTGGGCTGCGCCTATCGAACACCTGGGCCAGGTGGACTGGCTGCAGGCCTGTCAGGCGCTGGCCGAATGGACGAATCCCGGCGAACAGTTCGAACGGCTCAAGGCAAACGCCCGGCGACTGCTGGCGCTACCTGATCTGTTGAGCGGCTTCGGTGTGCCCGAGGTCACGCTGAACCATCCAATGATAGCCTTGCGAAACCTTCCGCAATGGTTCAGTGCCCGGGGCCTGAACTGATGGAAATGGCAGAGCGCGCAAAGCTCCTCACCGAAGTGCAGGAAAAATTGGCGACAGGCGAACTGACAATTGGAAAGGCCATCCAGAAACTCCGCAAGGAGTTCACAGGCCTGGACCAGGAGAGGTTCGCCAGCCTGTGCAAGCTTTCGACCAGGGCACTGCGCAAGCTTGAACACGACCAGGCCAACCCCACGCTTCAGACGTTGAATAGCGTATTCAAGCCTTTTGGCATGCAGGTCGGTATCGTACCCGCCCCAAAGAAACACCGCGGAGCTCGAGTTTAGTCATCAGAAAAAGGAAGGTTGTCCGGCTGGAGTTCTGAAACCCTCGCAATGCGCGGTTTCCTGATCTATGGGCCGCCTCATTATCTTCGATCGGAACGGCGAGTGGCCTATCATCTCCCCCCAGGCGGCCCGCTGGCTGTGCTAGGCCTTCCATGCCTGGAACTGCGCCAACCATGGCCTTTCAAGCCCCTGGCCTCCTAGGTAAGGGGCTCGATAAGCCATTAGCCGGACGGTACTTGGCTTTTATTAGCGCACTGGTATTTTGGCGACGCTACCGACATTACACATCATCGGAAGCCTGTCGTAGTGATGTGTCTGCGCATTTCCAATTTATATGAATACTTGGCATCGTAAACGCATTGGACAGAGCCCGGCTGTGTTCCAAGAGTTGCGCGAACTGCGCATGCTTCGCCTTGAGCACGATCGTGGATTTGGCACTGCTTCCTTGTTTGTCGTGGCGTTGGAGATGGCTTCAGGAGAGCTATACGTATACCTACCTCCTGGCAATGAGGATTTCACAAAGCTATACGGTGCGCAGCCCTGTGATACGCCGGTGTTTGGTCCCGATACGCTTCGACTGATGAGCGAGGAGGCCCATCCTGCACAACCTCCGCAGCGAGTGATGGCAGCCCATGGGAAAATCATCGAACATCAGCGGTTTGATGCACCGTGCGCCGAAAGCCTCAAACGTGAGCCAGATTCCGAGCCGTAGGATCTAACCTCCCGCAGCGCATCGATGCGTTCACCCGCCGGCTGATCAAAACAGAGGGGCGGGGTGAGCAAGCACCACCCCTTTTCTCTTTCATTTTGCACCCTGGCCTCTCGATGACTGAAACCTCTCCTGAAGAAATGATCCGCTCAGCGTTGCAGCTCTGCCATGCCCGCTTGCGCAGGCAGCATGAGCTGATCGTCGAGTTTGGTGTTCAGTCGCTCAAGCAGTCAGATATCGATAGCCTGCTGACGCTTGCCTGCAAAGTTGTCACCGGGGGCATGAAGACGCGGTTTGCCAAGGTGCTTCGCCCTAAAAATGAAAGCAAATGCTTTCTCCTCACGCACGGCATCGGCTGGGACGCTTCCGACATTGGCACTGCAACGGTGGGGAGTGATGATGAAAGCCCCGCCGGTTACGCATTCGCCAACAACCGCCCCATCATCTCCAATCACCTGGGCATGGAGCATCGGTTCCGAACCCCCTCATTGCTCAAGAAGTACGGCATTGAGCGTGCGATCAATGTGCCTATCCGGGGCGCTTCGCACATCTTGGGCGTACTCGAGGCAGACAGTGGAGACGACGAAGACTTCATCGAAAGCGATATCGTGTTCATGGAGGGCATTGCCAACATCATTGCCATGGCCCTGGAGCGCTCGACACTACAAAAGGAACCGCAGCACGACGTCCCCGAGCTGTATTCCGAGAGTGTGCTCAATGCAAGCCCTGACTGCGTGAAAATCCTGTCCCCTGAAGGCGTAGTCGAGTTCTTCAACCAGGCCGGCATGTGCCTGATGCAGATCGACAGCACGCACCAGGTGTATGGCAAACCGTGGGTCGAGCTATGGCCCGATTCATCCAAAGGCACAGTTCTGGATGCGGTAGCGCGTGTAGCCGAAGGGGAATCTGTACGGTTTGAATCCTTCTGTCCAACCGCCAAGGGGGAGCCAAAGTGGTGGGACGTTACGGCAGCGCCGATCCCAGGTGAATCGGGAACCATCGCTAAAATCATTGCAGTGTCCAGGGACATCACCGAGCGTCACAACCATGAAGTAGCGCTGGCTGCGCTCATCGAAGCGCAAAACCAGCAGCTTAGCGACAGCGGTCTACACATCGAAGAGATGCATCACCGTGTCAGCAACAGCCTGCATCTGGTTAATACCCTGTTGCTCCTGCAAGCCAATCTGGCATCGGACGAAGCGGTCAAGAACCAGCTCCAGGCGGCTGCAGGCCGAGTGGTTACCATTGCAAAGGTCCATGAGCGGCTCTACCAAAAGGCTGAAAGCGAAACCGTAAACGTCCAGGACTACCTCAAGGCTCTGCTCGACGACATTGGAAGCACCTTTGCTGACCGTCCAATCCGCCTACATGTAGCCTCGGTGGAGCTGCCCGTTGATCGGCTCGCGCCGCTGGGCCTGGTAATCTCCGAGCTGATCATCAATGCGCTGAAATATGGCAAGGGGGGCATTACCGTCAGCCTTGAAACCGCCGCGGACCATGCGTTACTCACGGTCAACGACGAGGGGGACGGGTTCCCTGATACTTATCCGAAGCCTAGCGGTACCGGACTTGGAATGCGCCTGGTAAAAAGCTATTCAGGCTACGGCAATGACGCCATCCGCGTTGATCGCACTTCACCGACAAGCTCGATTCAGGTGAAATTCAAGCTTTAAAGGCCTTTGGCCGGGTATTTCAGCGTATCCACGCGTGAGTATGCCGGCCTCTCCTGAGGCCGTGTCAGCCAAGCCTCACGGCCATCGTGATTTTGGCCGTGAAAACTTTCACTTCGTTTTCATCGTAGATATCTACCGAAACCATCTTGTCTCCCGTTGTACTCCAATCTATATCGCCGCCATTGGCAACCGCGCGAATGCCGGTCTTGGCCTTCGCCAAGTATTCCACTGTCATTCCCTTCGGAATCCACTTGGCGCCTTCTGGAACCGAGGCATCGGTCATCATTCCACCGGCCAGTTCAGCAGCGTTGCATAGCGCTATGGCATGTACCGACGCCAGATGATTCGTGATCTCCTTACGGAAGGGCACCATCACTACCGCGTGAGTTGGCCTCAACTCAACGATCTCGGGCGCGATCGTACTGAAATAGGGCGCCATCTGGCAGACCATATTGCTAAAGGCAGAAGAACCCACGCTTTGGAACATGCTCAGAGCCTGACTCATACGATCACCTTCCCATTGTTAACAGAATATCATTCGGTTTAAGAACATTATTCTGGAAACGTTCAGGTGTCAATCACTTCCGCACGCCGAATTCGAAGCCTACTATGTGAGTTTTTGGCGTGATCTGATGAACTCTCCCGACCTGCTTGACCGCGTTTTTCCTGGTAGGCGCAGCGATTTGAAGCGAGCCATCCTTAGGCAAGCCTTGCATTCGTTCAACGTGACAGGCATCGAGGCCACTACGATCGAGGACATTCGGTCCGAATGCGGGGCGAGTGTAGGAGCGATCTATCACCACTTCCAAAGCAAGGAAGGACTGGTCGCGGCGCTTTTCTATGCCGCCCTGGATGATCAGGAACGCCTTCGGGATGAATACCTCAGCGAGGCAGTGACGGTAGAGGCCGGTGTCATAGCCCTGGTGCACAGCTATGTCGATTGGGTGGATGAGCAACCAGGCTGGGCCCAATTCGTATTGCAAGCACGGTCCGTGGTGTCCACGGGGGCGCTCAAGGATGAGCTGGCCTTGAGGAACAGGCAGCGTAACAAAAAGCTGTTCATGTGGATGACCGAACGGGGCGGGGCCAGTGAACTTGCTCATATTCCCACAGAGCTTTTACCTTCCTTGATAATCGGTCAATCGGAAAGCTATTCGAGGGCCTGGCTGTCGAAGCGAGTGGAAAACAGCCCGAAGCGCTATCGAGACCTGCTTGCACGGGCGGCTTGGGATTCCATCGTCAAGCTTGAGCCACATGGTGAATGAAGCTTCACTCGAACCTCTACGGATAAGCAAAAGGCGCTCCGGTGAGGCTGCGCCAGGTAGACGCCGGCCGGGTCATCGATCACCCGACCGTGCAGCGTAGGCCGCTACCTGGAAACTGAAACCAGCCGCACGCCTTGGCAAAGTACGCGGTGTCTTTTTTGAGAGCGGCTAGGAAACCGGGAGCGATTTAAACTTCCTGGACAAGGCAGACGGTAACTCGGCGAACAGCTTCTGATATTCAAGGGAGAAATAACTGGAATGCCCGATGCCCCACCGCTCCGCCACTTCGGCGATATTCGCGCCCGGGTTCTGCTTCAAGGCGCGCCGCGCGCCATTCAAGCGCACTGCCCGCAAATACTGCACGGGTGTCATGCCAGCGACCGACTGAAAGCTGTACTGCAAGGTACGTCGTGACACCTTCAACCGCTTGCACAGCTCAATGACGCTGGGCGACGCATCAGGCGCCTCGATTAACCATTGGTGGCAGCGCTCGACGATATATTCGCGGGTGCTCGGCCTGGGCAGATCGCACCGGGCGTCGATCGTCTGCTCCAGCCATTCAGCGACCCGCATGGTCAGCCTGCGTTGAAGCTCGAGGCCGTGCTCGCTGCCACCCTCTTTCAAGAGTCGTTGAACCAGCCGGATATCCTCGGCTAACACGGCGGCTGGCAGGCGTAGCCGCTCCGGGGTAACAGTCGTCCTCAGGCGCTCAAGTATTTCTTCATCCACCAAGCCGCACAGGCTGGCCCTGGGCACTGACAGGCACAGTACATCCATGCCAGCCGGCGTCACCACTCGGTATTCGCATTCGCCGCTGCCCGGCAGCAGCGTGACGCAGCGCTCTGCGATCAGACCTGAGCTGTCCAACTGAGGCCAAGCCAGAGTCAACAGTATATGGATGGCGTCGCATGGAAAGCCTATGCGCTGAATGACCTGCTGATTGAGGCGCTCACGAAACACTTGGATGCCAGTCAGGTCCGTGACTTCCAGCCGACCCTCGAGCGGCCCGCTGCTGAGCTGATCATATTGCTGGCGCCAACCTGGCAAGGCATTGGCGTGCTCGAAAACATCGGTGGTGTGTAACGAAAGGCGCATAAGAAGGCTCGATGTAGGCGCGCTAGGAACGCGCTGGAACTAGCCAAAGTCTTTTGCAACTGCTGTGCCGGAGACTCCAGCGTGCTTCAAGCCCCACTTAGTTGTAGTTACGCCCTGTTTTGTCTCATTTTTACCAACTTCGTGCACCGCTCTGGGACAGATGCCTGGTATGCGATCTCCACCTTCATCAATTGCCACTTTGTGTTAATGCCCAGCGTTGACAGGCTCGTAAAGTCATTCCAGCCGCGGCGCCCAGGCAAGGAAACTGGCACGCACGACATATCTCTCGGCAGGGTTGAAACAGCGACGCTTTCTACATTGCCCGGAAAGACATTACTTCAAATGATTTGATACTTGAGGACCGACCATGGGTAACCTTCGCAGATTCCCCCGCTTCGTCACTGCTCCCCTGGCCCTGGCGCTAACGCTGGCGGCAGGCATGCCACAGGCCCGGGCCCACGGCGGCGCGGCTGAAATGGTCCCCTTGCAGAGTACCTTGGAAAGTTTCGGAGCTACGGTCAAGTATGATGAATACGCCAACATCTTCGTGATATCCAAGGATGGGGCCTATGTCAGAGTGAAGCCTGACAGCAAGACTGCGGTACTCAATGGAAAACGCTTTGAATTGAGTGTGCCGGTTGTATTCAGGGAGCATACTGCCTATATGTCCCATGACTTCATAAACGAAGTCTTCCAATCGGGGCTGGATAAGACCTTCGTGGTCGAAACGCGACCACACCCGCTGAACCCCCTGAGCGCGGACGAGATAACAGCAGCCGTTAGCGCTATCCGGGCCTCGGACCATGCCAAGAAAAACCTGCGCTACACCGCGATTTCCCTGCGCGAGCCGAGCAAGAGCGAAGTCTGGAACTTCGTCTATACCGGCCACGCCGTTAGCCAGGCGCGACAAGCGACCGTGGTCATGCTGGATGGCAAGCAGGTCATCGAAGCCGATGTCGACCTGGCAAGCAAAAAAGTTCTGACTTGGCAGCCCATCAAGGATGCCCATGGCATGGTCTTGCTCGACGACTTCGCTACCGTGCAGAGCGTGATCGAGCGCAGCCCGGAATACGCCCAGGCTTTATCCAGGCGCGGCATCACCGACACCGGGAAAGTCATCGCCACGCCCCTTACGGTGGGCTATTTCAATGGCAAGGATGGCCTGACCCAGGACAAGCGCCTGCTCAAGGTCGTGAGTTACCTGGACGTCGGCGATGGCAACTACTGGGCGCACCCCATCGAAAACCTGGTAGCGGTGGTAGACCTGGAGACCAAGTCAATTCTCAAGATCGAGGACGCAGGTACCCTTCCCGTTCCTATGACGCCTACTCCCTATGACGGTCGCAACCGCAAGGGCACCCCGCTCAAACCCTTGGAGATCATCGAGCCGGAAGGAAAGAACTACACCATTACAGGCAATAGCATCCATTGGCGGAACTGGGACATGCATCTGCGCCTTGATTCCCGGGTAGGCCCGATGATCTCGACCGTGACCTACAATGACCTGGGCAAGAAACGGAAGATCATGTATGAAGGCAACCTTGGCGGCATGATCGTTCCCTACGGCGACCCGGACGTGGGCTGGTATTTTAAGGCCTACCTGGACTCGGGCGACTATGGCATGGGCACCTTGACCTCCCCCATCGAGCCGGGCAAGGACGCGCCACAGAACGCCGTGCTGCTGGACGCCACCATCGCCGACTACACAGGGGCGCCGACACGGATTCCTCGCGCCATGGCCATCTTCGAGCGCTACGCTGGGCCTGAATACAAGCATCAGGAAATGGGCCGGCCCAACATCAGCACCGAGCGCCGGGAACTCGTGGTGCGCTGGATCAGCACGGTAGGCAACTATGACTACATCTTCGACTGGGTCTTCCAGGAAAACGGTGTGATTGGCATCGATGCCGGCGCCACCGGAATCGAAGCGGTCAAGGGCGTAAAGTCCACGACCATCCACGATGCTACCGCCAAGGAGGATACCCGCTACGGCACGCTGATCGACCACAACATCGTCGGCACCACCCACCAACACATCTACAACTTCCGCCTGGACATGGACGTGGACGGCGAAAACAACTCTTTGGTTGAACTCAACCCGATAGTGGCCAAGAACGACCGTGAAGGCCCCCGTACCAGCACCATGCAGATCGATCAGCAGGTCGTGAGCACCGAACGCCAGGCCGCACAGAAATTCGACCCTTCGACCATTCGGCTGCTCAGCAACCCAGGCAAGGAAAACAAGATGGGCTACCCGGTTTCCTACCAACTGATTCCCTATGCCGGAGGCACCCATCCGGTGGCCAAGGGAGCGAACTTCGGTAGCGATGAGTGGCTGTATCACCGCCTCAACTTCATGGACAAACAGATCTGGGTGACTCGCTACAGTCCCGAGGAGCGCTACCCTGAAGGCCAATACCCGAACCGTTCGGCCAAGGACGCAGGCCTGGGGCTGTACACGGCTGACAATCAGTCGATCGAAAACGCTGATGACGTCGTATGGCTGACCACTGGCACCACCCATGTCGCGCGTGCCGAGGAGTGGCCCATCATGCCGACGGAATGGGTGCACGTGCTGCTCAAGCCCTGGAACTTCTTCAATGAAACCCCGACCCTGGGCTTGAACGCCAAACCCTGAGACGACCGGTTCCGGAAGCCGTTGTGGTAGGCGCCACAGCGGCGACAGCCAGGGATCAGAAGCCGGAGCGCCGCGAAGGCATATCATCCAGGGCACCGAGGACGGCCGGGCACCAGCCTTCGACACCTGGCCGCCTCAAACTGGCCGGAGCCGCCAGAGCCACACCTTGAGCCCGCCTCACGCCAACCGCTAGAATCGCCTGCTCAGCCCACGGCCCAACGGCGGCCTTCCTCCGTTGGCGTTCAGTCCGCCTACCGGAGCCCCGATGCAGCCTACCGAACAAGCCTTACCGCTCACGCTCCCAGCGCTTGATTTCGATCACAACGCCGCCACCGCCTGGGGCCATTCATTGAGCCAGCGCTACAACGAAGCAACGCCCTTTCCGCATATCGTGTTGGACAACTTCCTGCACGAGGATCTGATCGCCAGCCTCTGTGCGCACTTCCCGGTAGAGCCTACCCACAACGAGATGCTCTATGAGCGCGGCTACAAAGGGCAAAGCAAGCGGCAGATCAGCCCGCTGGAATGCGATGCCCATCTGAAAGCCGTGTTCAACGCGTTCAATTCGGCCCCCATGCTGCTTTTCCTGGAAAGCCTCACCGGCATCCAGGGGTTGATCCCGGACCCTTATTTCACTGGCGGTGGGCTGCATGAAACCAAAAGCGGTGGCTTCCTCGGCGTGCACTCGGATTTCAGGCTGAACAAGAAGCTGAAGATCGAGCGCAGGATCAACATCATCATCTACCTCAATCAAGACTGGCGGGAGGAATACGGCGGCAACCTGGAATTGTGGAGCCCCGACATGAAAACCTGCCTGAAGAAGATCCTGCCGATCTACAACCGCTGCGTCATTTTCAATACCGACAAAGACAGCAACCATGGGCACCCGGAGCCCCTGACCACGCCCGAGCATGTGACCCGCAGGTCTATCGCGCTCTATTACTACACCTCGGGCATGACCGCGGCAGACCCGTCGCAAAGAAACAAGACGCACTACAAGCCGCGGCCCAAGGACTTGCTGAGCCTGAATTACCACCTGAACAAGCTGTTGCGCAAGAAAAACTGAAGCCGCTCGCTTGCCGGTCCGTTCATACCTTGAACCTGGCCACGAGGACATTGAAAGACGCCGCCAGCTTCGATAGCTCCGTACTGGAGGCGTTGGTCTGATGAGCCCCGGTTGCGGTCTGTGAGGAAAGCTCCTGGATGGTGGACAGATTACGGTCCACTTCACGGGTCACCTGAGCCTGTTCCTCAGCGGCCGAGGCGATCACCAGGTTCTTTTCATTGATGACCGATACCCCCTCGGTGATTTCATCCAGGGCTTCCTCCGCCTGGACGGCCTGCACCCGAGTCGTGGAGGCCAGGTTTCTACTCCTGGTCATCGCGGTGACGGCTTCCTCAGCGCCGGCGCGCATCAGGTTCATCATGTTTTCGATCTCGGCGGTGGAGGCCTGGGTGCGGTGGGCAAGGGCCCTGACTTCATCGGCCACCACAGCAAAGCCCCGCCCCTGCTCGCCGGCCCGCGCGGCCTCGATGGCGGCATTGAGGGCCAACAGGTTGGTCTGCTCCGCAATCGCGCGGATCACTTCAAGGGTTTTGGTGATGTCCTCGACCCTGGACGCGAGCACTTCCACCTTGTCGGTGGACTGGGTGATCTCGTCTGCCATGGCGCTTACTGAGGCCACCGCATTGCGTACCTGATCACGGCCCTGGGCGGCGCTACGGCTGGTTTGCTCGGAAGCTTGCGAGGTGCTGGCGGCATTACGTGCCACTTCCTCCACGGCCGAGGTCATCTCAGTGACCGCCGTGGCAGCCTGTTGGATCTCGTCATTCTGTCTTACCAGTGCCCGTGAGCTTTCCTCGGTAACCGCATTGAGCTCTTCTGAAGCAGACGCCAACTGGTCAGCCGCCTGGGCAATGTTTCGCACCGTGGTCTTGAGATTACTCTGCATGACATCCATGGCCTTGAGCAGCGAACCTATTTCATCCTTCCCGCCGCTTTCCATCGGCCGGGAAAGGTCACCGGCAGCCACCCGGTTGGCACTCTCCACCGCCCTGGCGAGCGGGCGGGTGATCGAGCGGGTAATGATCAGGCCCAGTCCGATGGCGGCAAGGAATGCGATAACCACCCCGCAGATAAGGGTCAGGTTGGCGTTGAACGAATCCGAGTCCGCACGTTGAGCCGCTTCACCACTTTGCCGATTATTGGACGCCACTATTATCTTGAGCGCATCGTTGACGGCTTTGTACGCTTGGGCCACCTGCTGTTCGAACAAACGGGTGGCACCGCTCAGGTCGCCGGCCTCGACCTGAGCGATCACCTCATTGGCCAGTCGGATGTAGACAGGCCACGCCTTCTCGAACTGTTCGCTGGCCAGGCGCTCATCATCCGCTTGCGGCGTTTGCAAATATTCCTTGAAGAGCTGCTCCACCTCCGCCTGGTTATCCTTCATGGATGCCACTGCCTCGCTATACCCGTTGGCGCTTGTCGCCATGTACTTGAACAGCAGGGCGCGGTGCAAGTCGCGGTAATGCGCCACGCTATTGGCGCGCGCGTTGCTGGCCTTGTAGATGGACACGAGGTTGTTGGAGACGATGGCGTCCAGGTTGCGACCCAGGGTACCCATGCCTGACCATCCAGTAAGGCCAACGGCCAGGGTTATCAGAGCGCAGGCCAGAAACGCCATCAGCAACCGTTGGGATAGCGGGGTATCGCGCAAAATGCTCATATCGGTAAGGTCCGCATGCTCAGGTTGGCCTGCTTACCCAGTGGTGGCACGGGTCAGTCCAGGCGTGAAGCTGTGCGCAGCACCGCGGGATTCGAGCGGGCTGCCAGCGCTCAGGGCCACTGGACTGCAAAATCGATGGCTATCGTCGAATTCGAACACCCTGTCCAGGGTTCTACGGCCCATTCGTCCAGTATGGTTCAAGCCAGCAAAAAGGACGGCGCCATTGACGAAGCGCCGGCCAATCCAGAGGTTCATCGAAGGGCAGCAACCGAACCTTACTCCTGGCAGCGCTACCTTATGGCAGCGCCGCCCAAGAAAGCGTGGGCGTAGAAGAGGAGATCTCCCACGCCCGGCTGCCTCATACTCTGAACGAGGCGATGGTACGTTGCAGGTCGTTACCCAGGCGGGCCAGCTCCGCCGTGGAAGCGGACGCCTCCTCGGAGGCTGAGGCGGACTGCTCAGCCACGTCCCGCACGTTGACGATGCTGCGGTTCACCTCGTCGGTCACCGCGCTTTGCTCTTCCACCGCGGTAGCGATCTGCTGGTTGAGCTGCTGAATGTCGGCAACGGCCTGGTAGATGGCGTCCAGGGCCGTTTCCGCTTCCTGCGCCAGGCGTACCGTACCCAGGGTGCGTTCCCGGCTGGACGTCATCATGTCGCTGGCGGTGCGGGTGCCCTCCTGCAATGCCGTGATCAGTGCGCTGATTTCCTTGGTCGATTCCTGTGTGCGCTGAGCCAACGAGCGCACCTCGTCGGCGACCACCGCGAAGCCGCGGCCTTGTTCCCCGGCGCGCGCCGCTTCGATCGCCGCGTTGAGGGCCAGCAGGTTGGTTTGCTCGGCGATCGCCTTGATCACGTCAATGACGCTGCCGATCTGGGCGCTGGACTGGCCAAGGCGCTCCATGGCTTCACCGAGTGCATCCACTTCGCTGGCCGCCAGGGTGATTTCCGCGGCGGCGCGCTTGACGGTTTCGCTGCCATGCTGGGCCTTGCTCTCGGCCAGGCTCGCCGAGCCGGAGGCCGTGGCGGTATTGCGGGCTACGTCCTGCACGGTGGCCGCCATCTCGTTGAGGGCGGTAGCAACCTGGTCGATCTCGGCGCGCTGCGCGTTGACGCCCGCACTGGTCTGCTCGCTTACGGCGGAAAGTTCTTCAGCAGCCGTGGCGATCTGGGTGATGCCGCTGGACACACCGCCTACCAGCTGTCGCAGGTTGCCGACCATCTGCTGCATGGTGGCCTGGAGTTCGCCCATTTCATCCTGGCGATCGACCTTGACCTCTACCTGCAGGTCACCACCGGCCACACGCTTGACGATAGCGCTGGTTTCACGCAGCGGTACCGTGACCTGTCGGGTGATGACGATGGCGGCCGCGATGCCGATCAGGAGGGCGAACGCCACGGCTACCAGCAGTTGAACCATCACACTGCTGCGTTCCTCCAGGGCCGTAACCGCCTGCCCTTCGATCAGGTCGTTCACCAGTTGCGCCAGTTTCTGGCTATGCTGGGCCAGCTTGGCCTCAGCATCCTGGGCAGCGCGGGTCTGCTCGATGATACCCTGGAAGAAGTTGCGGTACTGGACCACATCCTGGGCGGCACCGGTCATCTGGGCCGCGATTTCGGCATCCTCATGAGGTTGGCTGGCCTGCAGCATCTGAGTCAGAGTGTCGATGGCCTTCAAGGCCGCGACGCCCTTTTCTTCATCGGGCTGCCCCAGGTAACGCCGGTTGGCCAGGCGCGCCGCGACGATCTGGGCACGCAGTTCAGCTACGGCCTTAAGCTGCGCAGCCGACAGATCACCGTCGCTGAAGGCGGTCTCGAACATTTTCTCGAAGGTCTTGCTGACCCTGTCCGATACGGCGCTCAACTGGCCCTGAGTGGCAGCGCTGGTTTCATTCGCCTTGACCAGGGTGTCGAAGCCCGCTTTGTGCACGCGCAGCTCTTGCTGAATTTCCTTGAGCTTGACCACGTTCCGAGGCTTGGACAACAGAGCCAGACCCTTCTCAACGTCCCGGTCCAGGTTGGCCAGGCGAGTGTTCTGCTCGGCGCTTTCCTGCGAGCTGGGGCTGCGCATGTATTCGCTTTCACCGAGGCGAAGTTCGATAAGCGCGGCCTGCAGGCTACCGCTGTAGGCTGTTTTGTTCACCCGGCCGATAAAGGTATTGGCCGTAAGGTAGCCCAGGATGGACACCAGGACGACCATGCCCAGGACAAAGGCGAAGCCCAGGCCAAGTTTCTTGGCGATGGACAGGTCGCGCAGGCGTAATGAAGGGGAAGGATTCATCAGGTTACCTCGGGTGGCGCGTGAGACAGTAATGGAATGCACGCTCTATCGGCCTGGCCGCCGCTAACTCCAATGTTTTCCTGACTACAGCGACGAAGGGCGCGTCGGACTCTCCGTTACAGCGCTGGCATCACCTGCCGAGCGGGGTTTGACTTCAAGATCAAAGTGATTGGCGAGCTGACAGCAGCAAATAGCCAGCACCAAGGACGCTTCGGTTCTTCTTGCTTGAACGCGGCTCCTGGCGTAAATGAACCTAGACCAGCACTGCCACTGTGATGAACCATGAATAAAGCGCTCGCTGTACTCGCCACCGCAGCCATCCTGCTCGCTGGCTGCGATAAGGAACAATCCCCCAAGGCACCTCGCACACCGGTACCGAAAGTCGAGACGGCCTCCCAACCCGTCGACTTCGGGGCGACGGACCAGTGGCTCGGGAAATGGACCGGTGTCGAGGGGTTGAACCTGACCATCAGCGCCGATCCAGCCTCGGGGCCCGGCCACTATATCCTTCACATGCAATACGGCCTGAACACCGCCCAGGCTGGCACATTCAAAGGGCAGGCAAGCCCTGAAGGCATCGTGTTCAACCGCGAGGATGGGCCGCATTCATTGCGCGCGGGGGATGGCGAAGCCACAGGCTTGAAATGGTTGGCCGACAAGAAAACCTGCCTGATCGTCCAGCCCGGGGAAGGTTATTGCCGGTCCTGAACGAGCTTGGAAGTGAAACCGGTAAGGCATCACAGCCCTACCTTTGACTTCCTTGCTATTTCAAGCCTGCCGGAATCAGCTCAGGATCATAGCGCCCGGCTTCAGCCAGCCAGCGTCCAAAGGGCATTTCGTTGGTGACGAGCACGTCCGGAGCCTGGGCAGCCACTTCGGCGGCAATGCTTTTCCAGGTGCTGCCGCCGGGGCGCAATCCGTCGGGCCACTGCGCCACAGCCACTTTGAGTTCAGACATTACCCTCTCCAGTTTCGGTTGCGCAGCTGGCGCAAGGAGCTGCACAGGCCTGTACCTGAGCCACGTCCGCAGCCAGCAAGGTTTCGCAGCGAATCTTCAGATAGCTGTACAGCGACCGTATCGCCGGCGTGAACTGCTTGCGATGGGGGCATACGAAGTTAAGTGGGTACGGCTCGCCGGTCACCTCCGGCAATATCACCTCCAAGTGGCCCGCGCGTACGTCCTGGCATACATCCAGCCAGGATTTGTACAGTATGCCCTCGCCAGCGATTGCACAGCGCCGGATCACGTCGGCGTCATCGCTGAGCACTGGCCCGTCCACGACCACACAGTCCGGCTCCTTGTCATTGGGAAACAGCCACCGATCATAAAGCTTTCCGTTGAGGTGGAAGCGCAGGCAAGCATGGAAGGAGAGCTCCTCGATGCAGGTGGGCCGCCCATGCTGCTCCAGATAGGCAGGCGAAGCCGCCAGCACCCGTCGGTTGAGCGGCACCAGGGGCAAGGAAACGAAGTCGGCGTTCTGAACGGTGCCATAGCGCACCGCCACGTCTACCGGCGCTTTGAAGATGTCGGAAACATGGTCGGAAAGCGAGACCCTGAGCGTAACGCCGGGGTTCGTGCGCCGGAAATCGATCAGCCAGGGAAGCAAAACGTTGCGGCCGAAGTCGGACGCGCTTGCCACCTGTAGTACGCCGCGCAAGGTCGGGTCGCTGGCCTGCAAGCCTGCCTTGCCCTCGCTGAGGGTGTTCAGCACGTCCCGGGCGTAAGGCAGGTAGTGCTCGCCCTCGGCGGTCAGTCTCAGACTCCTGGTGGAGCGGGCAAACAAACGGGTATCCAGCTCGCATTCCAACCGCTTGATCGCGGCGCTGATCTGGGCTGGAAACAGATCCAACTCCCGCGCCACGGTAGAAAAGCTGTCCACGGTTGCGACGCGCACAAAAATATCCAGGTCGTTGATTCTGATCATCCACCAAGCACCCTTTGCATGGTATCCACGAAGGTTGTACGCAGCAGCCCATGTAAAACGGCAGAGGACGCTTTTTATTCCTGCCCTTGAAACGGCCCCGGTGTCGAGGCCTTCGGCGATCGTGCAGCGCCACCTTAGGGTGTAACCCCGACCGCCAAAACATAGCCCAATGGAAAAACACTGCTGCCAGCATGGCATGAATCGAGCTTAGCCAGCGAGCCCCTATTTGGCAGGCTACGAGCCAGGGCATTCGGGGTCCCGCTTCAGGCAGACAGCCCTGGGTAATCGATGTACCCCTCCGCGCCCTGGGTAAACCAGGTGGCCCTGTCTTCGGGGCGTAGTGGCAAGCCCCGTTGCAGCGCGGCAGGCAATTGAGGGTTGGCGATAAAGGGCCGGCCAAAGGCAATGGCATCGGCCAGCCCGCTGGCCAGGGCGGCCTCGGCTCGGGCGAGGTCATAGTCGGAGTTGAGAATCAGCACGCCCTTGAACGCTTCGCGCATAAGCGCCGCGCTGGGGGGATACTCCGAGACGCCGAAGGTGCCATCGGCCGGAGGCTCGCGCAGTTCCAGATGAGCGATGCCGATCTGGGACAATACCTCGGCGGCGTGGGTAAACAGGGGCAGCGGATCACTGTCACGCACCCCTTGGTCATGGCTGCTCGGCGTCAGCCTGACCCCTACCCGCTCCTTGCCGACCACCGAGGCCACGGTTTCAGTGACTTCGCGCAACAGCCGCACCCGGTTTTCTATGGAACCCCCGTAGGCGTCGGTGCGGAAATTGCCGCTGTCGCGAAGAAACTGGTCAATCAGATAGCCATTGGCAGCATGAACCTGCACGCCATCGAAGCCGGCTTCCAGAGCGTTGCGGGCCGCCTGCCTGAAATCCGCCAGCAGCGCCGGGATTTCCTCGATAGGCAGGGCGCGCGCCTGGGAATAGGGTTGCTTGCCGGCATAGGTATGCGCCAGGCCGGGGGCGGTGGTGACCGA
Source organism: Pseudomonas massiliensis (assembly GCF_000826105.1). Taxonomy (GTDB): domain Bacteria; phylum Pseudomonadota; class Gammaproteobacteria; order Pseudomonadales; family Pseudomonadaceae; genus Aquipseudomonas; species Aquipseudomonas massiliensis. The sequence continues at coordinate 442,529 of NZ_CCYK01000006.1, forward strand.
TGGCCCGATAGGCTGGGCGCCATCGAGAAAGCTCGGATGCACTACGCGCCCCATGTGCCATAGCTGAGCAATGATGCGCCCGCCCGCGGCATGCACCGCATCGGTGACCTGCTTCCATCCGCGGATCTGTTCCGCGGACCACAATCCCGTCGCATAGGCCCATCCTAGCCCCTGCTGGGTGATGCCAATGGCCTCGCTGATGATCAGGCCGGCCGAGGCCCGCTGGGCGTAGTACTGCGCCATCATGGGCGTTGGCACGTGCTCGCGGGTGCCCCTGGCGCGGGTCATCGGCGCCATCAGGATACGGTTGGGCAGCGTCAGGTTGCCGAGTTGCAGTGAGTCGAACAGCGTTGTCATGTCTTGCACTCCTTTGAAGTGACGTCGAAGCGAGAGGGGGTTATACGAGGCGGGCGCCACCGTCCACGTTGAGGGTGGCGCCATTCATGAAACCGTTGCTCATCAGGAACACCACCGCGGCGCCGGCCTGCTCGGCCGTGCCGAGTCGATGCAGGGGAAGCGAGGCCTCGACGGACGCGACGAACCCATCCTTGGCGTCACCCAACGCCTTGGCCAGGATGGGCGTATCGATCGGCCCCGGGGACAAGGTGTTGACCCGAACGGGTGCCAGCTCCAGGGCCAGGCCGCGAGCGAGGGCTTCCATCGCCGCCGAGGCAGCGGCCAGTACCGCCGTGCCGTATGCATTGGGCCGGTCTGCCAGGGAACCCGAGATGAAGGTCACCGAGCCGGTGCTGGACAGCCTGTTCCCCAGGGCCCTGAGAGCATGGATGGACGCCCAGATGCGCTCATCGAAGGCCCGGGCGAGGTAGCCAAGGTCAGCTTCGAGGGTTTTTCCCGCTACGAAGGTGCCAGCCAGCAGTACCAAGTGATCCACCTGAGGGATGTCCTCCAGGGCGCTATAGAGCTCGGCGGGCTTGGTGACATCCGCCGCGCGCCAGCCATCCAGACCATGGGTTGCCGCTGCCTGCCGTGCCCGGTCCGCGTTCGAGCCGACGACAATCACCCGCGAACCCGCGGCCTTGGCCTGGACGGCGGCGGACAGGCCGATTCCCGAGGTACCGCCAATCACGACGGTGGTGGTGCCTTGTAGCGAGGACAGGGTCTGCTGCGGAGTTTGCGAAAGCTGGCTCATGGTCATTTCCTTGAAGGCCGAAGTGGCTGGTGTGAAAACAGAGTACGTCTACAGCCCCGGGTTGATAATAGGGCTCCAGGTGGTTACTCTTGTGCCATGAAAGAACAAATTGGACTGGAACGGCTCACGGGCCTCATTGCTTTCGCACGCACCGCCTCCCTCGGCAGCTATACCGCCGCCGCCCGGGACCTGTCTGTATCGCCTTCAGCAGTCAGCAAAAGCGTGCAGCGCCTGGAAGAACACTTCGGCTTGCGTCTCTTCAGCCGAACCACGCGTTCTCTGACGCTCACGCCGGAAGGTCGGGAAATCTACGAACGGGCGTTGCGAGTGATTCGGGAGGTGGAGGAGATCGAGCAAGCCGCCGTGGCGTCGCGCGGGGAGCCTTCAGGCACCCTGAAAGTGACAGCCCCCTTGCCCATCGGGGTGAATATCCTGGCGAAGGCCTTGCCGGCCTTCCGGCAACGCTACCCCAAGCTGACGGTGGATCTGCGCCTGGGAGACCAATTTTCAGACATCATCGAGCAAGGGATAGACGTAGCCATTCGCGTTGGCAACCTGGCCGATTCCCGCCTGGTTTCCAGGCCCCTGGCGCCCCACCGAATCTGTACTTTCGCCTCACCCGATTACCTGGCCCGGAGGGGAAAGCCGGAAACCCTTGAGGACCTCGCCGAGCACGACTGCATCAATTTTCGCTACCAGAGCACGGGGCAGGCGCTGCGCTGGCCCTTCCAGGTGGGTCATCGCCTGTTGGAAATCACGCCCAATGCCAGCATGACCATAGACGTCAGTGACGCGGTCGCGGCCGTATTGGCCGCTGGCGGCGGTATCGGCATTTCGCCCACCTATGTGGCCGCGCCCTATGTAGAGCGAGGGGAATTGGTGCCGGTATTCCCTGAGTATGCCGTGGACCGATTCGTCATCACTGCCCTTTGGCCCGAAAGCCGGCGAGGCAGCCCGAATGTGAAGGCGTTTCTGGAATTCCTGCAAGAGGTGTTTCCCGCAATCACGCCCTGGGACGAAATCGTGGCTACCGCCGCGACGCCCAAGTCGCTGTAGGCGTGGCTGGACAGGCTCCTTCAGAACACAGGATAAAACTCGCATGGCGCTGAACAAGACAGGCGAAAAGGCTCTGTAGCGCCTCGCTAGCATAATGGCGAGCGCGCGCTTCGTCGTCGATCCAGAGGCCGAACGCAGACCAATGGAAAGCGCCATGAGCGATAGATGTAAGCGCATAGTCCGAACATCCTGGCATCGATGCCAGCTGTTCAATAATCCCCTTTACTTCCTCGCACACTAACGGCGGCGCGGCACGAAAGCGAACGTCTATCTGACTATAACTGGCGTGCTGCCCGACACTGTTCACTGCCCTTTTCATACATTACCTCACGTAACGCCTTTGGCCGTTCTTCGCAACGCGTTGTGGGCTTGAGCATTGACTAGCCGGACAGGCCTACACATCGATGCTCATCCAGCGCAGATCCTATTTCCCTACTCGGATGAAGAGAAGTACCTGCCAGAGCTCAAGAGCTGAACAAATAGAGCGTAAATACCTTCAGGCCAATGCATACGCGGCTTCGGGCCATCTAAATCGCTGCTGTTCAGGTGCTAATGCCCCTGCGGGCTGTATCTGATGCAATTACTCGTCAATGCTATTTCAAACCCTGCAGGCAATGAATGACGGGGTTAACTTCTTTCATCAGCGCTGCCCGAAACAGGCGACGCGGCCAGGACATATTTATGAAGAATCTGGCGATCATCATACCGCCACGGCGTTTGAACGCCGCCACGCTATCGTCCTGCATGCGGATATGGCGGAAGGAACTAAAACTAAGCGTCTATTCCGTAGGCCCTTGCCTGGAGACTACCGCAAGCGGTGACACAACCAGTATCGAGCAATTGAGCGCCCTGGACAGCCATTGCTTCGATGCGGTCGCGGTCATGGACGGTAACGGAAGCATAGACCTTATAGGTGAAAACGCTGATGTCATCGCCACCCTTCAAACATTCGATGAGGCCCGCAAGCTTATATCAGGCATAGGCCTGGGGAACTTGGCACTTGCTCGCGCCGGGTTATTGCTGGGCAAGGAGGCGGCAACCAAAGATGCCGACTATCTGCATCCGCGTCTCAAGGGTTTTGGGGTGATCTTCGTTCCCGAAGACGTTGTAGCCCTTAAATGGATCATTACCGGGTCTGGCGCCGATGTAGACGCTTTCGCGATAGCCGTCGCCGAATGGCTGCGCGACCCGCCTGAAACTTAGTCACCCATGTTCCAGACAGAGCACGCTTGTTCATTCCGCCACAACAAACGAGGAAAAATCATGAGCATTACATCACCATCTAGTATTGAGGTTGCATTGGAAGGCAAGACCATTGTTATCTTCGGTGGAACTTCAGGCATTGGCCTGGCCGCGGCGATCCAGGCGAAACAGGCCGGCGGCCAGGTTATTGTCGTCGGATATGAAGCGGCCCGGGCTGAACAGGTTGCCGCCGAGCAGGGCTTTGCAGGTTGGCGCGCAGCTGACATCACCAAAGGCGAGTCGGTGCACGCTGCTTTGCAAGATCTGGAGCGGGTCGATCACTTGGTGCTCTTGGCAGGCACCTTCGTCGCCGGTAAAACCCTCGAAGCGGACCTTGCCTATCTGCAACGTGCGTTCGAAGAACGTGTCTGGGGCGCTATCCATGCCCTCAGGGCGCTTGGCAATCGCATCTCCAACAAGGGTTCCGTGACTTTGATCTCCGGTGCCCTGGCTGACAGGCCCAACGCGTTTGGAACTTCGGTACTGGCGGCGGCCTCGGCGGCCATGGAGGCCCTGGCCCGCGGCCTGGCCCTGGAACTGGCGCCCATCAGGGTCAATGCGCTTTCCCCCGGGCCGACCAATACCCCGATCTTGGCCAAGACCCTGGGCCAGGACCGGGACGGCTATGTCGCCGCCCTTGAACAGAAGCTACCGCTGCATCGGCTCGGTCGTCCCGAAGAAGTGGGCGCGGGGGTGGTTTTCCTGATGAGCAACGGCTTCATGAATGGCGCCACCCTCAATGTGGACGGCGGCTCGCCACTGGTGTGAGCGCCGGGTACGTCCAGCGTTCATGAACACCCTCTACATCACCCGCAAGGAATGAAGATGACCACAGTAATCAAGGCGGTGCCAACGATGATCGCACTCTGCGTAGGCTCCGCCATGGCAAGTAGCCCCGTGCCTGAACATCAGACCCAGGCGCTCCTCGATGCCCTCGCCGCCGGGGGCGGCAAGCCCTTGGAGCAACTGAGCCCGCGCGAGGGGCGTGCGGTATTGACGGGAGCCCAGACGTCGGTCCAGGTCGATATGTCAGGTATCGAAGTGAGCCACAGGACCATCTCCGTCGAGGGCAAGCCCATCAAGCTGACGGTAGTGCGACCGGAAAAGGCCAAGGGAGAACTGCCGGCCTTCATGTTCTTCCACGGCGGCGGTTGGGTGCTGGGCGATTACCCCACCCATGCGCGTCTGATCCGTGACCTGGTGGTAGCCTCTGGCGCCGTAGCCGTGTACGTGGACTACACCCCCTCGCCTGAAGCGCATTACCCCACGGCCATCAACCAGGCGTACGCGGCCACTCGATGGGTGGCCAAACATGGCCAGGAGATCAATGTCGATGGTCAAAGGCTCGCTGTGGCAGGGAACAGCGTTGGCGGCAACATGGCCGCTGTAGTCAGCCTGATGGCAAAGGAAAAGACAGCGCCCAAGCTCCGCTTCCAGCTCCTGCTGTGGCCTGTCACCGATGCCAGTTTCGATACCGATTCCTACAAGCAGTACGCCGAAGGCCACTTCCTTACCCGAAACATGATGACCTGGTTCTGGGACAACTACACCACCAATCCGGCCGAGCGGGCGCAGATATACGCCTCCCCCCTCAGAGCCGACACCGAGCAGCTCAAGGGCCTGCCTCCTGCGCTCGTACAAACCGCGGGCCTGGATGTGCTGCGTGACGAAGCAGAAGCCTACGCTCGGAAACTCGACGCGGCGGGGGTACCGGTCACCGCCGTGCGCTACAACGGCATGATCCATGACTACGGCCTGCTCAACCCGCTGGCGCAGGTGCCTGAGGTCCAGGCCGCCATGCGTCAAGCGGGAGCGGAACTCCGAGCGCACCTCAACTGATGGGGTGTGGGCTCTTCGAGCGGCTACATCACTGACCGCCAGGCGCCTGTCCTGGCGAACTTGCGAAAGGCCAGACCAGGCGCTCAAGGACGCGAGCGGTCTTGGGCCTCGCCACTAGTCGCAAGCCTTAGCGCCGCGCCACTTCCTGGCTGACCGGGAATAAGCGCCGCTGCAACGCGTCTGCCTCAGGTGCCCACGCTTTAGGATCTCTCACAATGGCGAGCAAAGGTTACGCTTCACCCAAGGCGCGAACACTGGTCTTGGCGATCGCCATGGCCTGGTTGAGCCCCGTCCTGGCCGACACTGGCATGGCCTCCATGCATGACAGGGCGCCAGCGGCGGAGGCCGCACCGTCCGCCTCCCTCGCGGCTTACACCCATGACAACGCCGCGGCCATGGACAGAATGATGCAGGGCATGGACGCGCCTTCCACGGGCAACGTTGATCAGGACTTTGTCCAGGCCATGACCGCGCATCATCAGGGTGCGATCGACATGGCGGTGGCCATGCTCAAGTACGGACACGACGAACAGCTCAAGCGCATCGCCCAGGAAATCATCGTGGACCAGCAACAGGAGATCGCCGCCATGCGTCTTGCGTTGGGCCAACCGCTGCCGCCCCGCACCGAGGCACCGACCCAGATGCCGGTATCGCGCAACTGACACGTCCCTACGTCTCGAGGAAACCCTATGAAAAGCACTTACGTGGCAAGGGTAGCGCTGGCCTTGGCTACCCTGAGCGCATCCGTTACCAGTTGGGCCGGACAGATCCCGGGCAAGCTTTCAGCACCCGATATTCCCATTACCCATCAAGACCGGGTCTACGCCGCTGAACAGTTCTCCAACACTGTGTCGGTAACGGATCCGGTCGACAATCACCTGCTGGGTATCATTCCCCTGGGCGACCCGCAGCCGGGTAACCTCAGCCCACTGTACAAGGGCGAAGTGCTGGTGCATGGCATGGGTTTCTCTCCAGACCATAAGACCTTGGCCGTGGTCTCCATCGGTACCAACTCGGTGTCTTTCATCGACACCCAGAGCAACACCGTCAAGCACAAGACCTACGTTGGCCGCGCACCCCATGAAGCTTTCTACACACCCGACGGCAAGGAAGTATGGGTTACCGTGCGAGGCGAAGACTATGTTTCGGTGATCGACACCACTACCTTTGCCGAGAAGCTCAGAATCAAGACCCCAGGCGGCCCAGGCATGCAGATCTTCTCGCCCGATGGCCAGTACGGCTACATCTGCTCTTCGTTCAATCCCGAGACCGTAGTGGTCTCGGTAGCCACCCACACGGTTGTCGGGCATGTGCCGCAGGCCAGCCCCTTCTGCCCCAACATCGCGGCGTCCCCGGACGGCAAACAGGTCTGGTTCACCCTCAAGGACGTGGGCAAGGCGCAGGTGTTCGAGGCAACTCCGCCGTTCAGGCTGCTGAAAACCCTGGACGTCGGGCCTATCGCCAACCATGTGAACCTGGTGCATAACGCCCATGGCCTGTTCGCCTACATCACCGTAGGCGGCAGCAATGAAGTGAAGGTCTACCGCACTGACACCTTCGAGCAGGTCGCCACCATCGCGGTGGGCAAGCTGCCTCACGGCATATGGCCTTCCGGTGACGGCAGCCGAGTATATGTCGGCCTGGAGAACGCCGATGCCTTCGCCGTGATCGACACGCTGACCAATGCTGTGATCGCCACTGTTCCGATCGGCCAGGCGCCCCAGGCCGTGGCCTATGTACCTCAGGCAGTGGCCGAGGGCGACGGCACCGCCAACCTGAAACCCCTTGGGATTGCCGGGCAAGCCAGCCACCTGGTCCTGAAGGCCGCTGGCGCATCGCAGCCAGCCACCAGTGTCACTCTGTTCAGCCAGGGCCTGACCCAGGTGCTTCAAGCCGCGGTGACCGGCCTGGCGCCCAAACAGCCGTATACCCTGGCGCTGGCTGATCATCCCAACGGCAGCGGTGCGCTGCTGCCGCTTGCCGGATTCGTGACCAATCCGGCGGGGTCGGCCATCGTCAATGCCGTCGGGCCGCTACGCCAGATCGTCCAGAACGAGGCCCCAGCCTTGAGGCGCTACCTGGTGATTCTCGGCGGAACGCCGGATGCCTTGGGCACCCTACAGCAGGCGCAGGCTGACTGAACCCTTTGTGGCCAGACATGGGCCTTTGGCTACCGCTCAAGCCAGGCACGGGAGAGGAATACGCTGGGCGCTTGCTTTGAATTACATTCGTAATACAATGATTCGACCCAAGCCAGTTTCAGTGCGGTTTCATGCGCCCTGGCTTCATTCCATGTGTGAGGGGTCCATCAATGGCTGAAGCTTTCTCCCAGCGTCCGGAAAAGGCCGGTCGGCCATGGCACTCGGTGTTTCGCGCCTTGACCCTGCCCAGGTCAGCGCCTGCAGGGGAGCCAGCCGCTCCAGTGTTCGAACGCGCGCGGCCTCTGGCGTGCGCTTTCGAAGGTAGCCACTTGATGACCTACCAATGGGACGCTAGCGGCCCTCAGGTACTGCTCGTCCATGGCTGGGAAAGCCAAAGCGCGCATTGGCATCGCTGGATCGATGCCTTGCTGCAGGCTGGCTACCGGGTCACCTCTATGGACCTTCCCGCCCATGGCCGTTCAGGCGGCCATTCGACCACTGTGGTCCAGGCCGGACGGGCCGTGCTCGAGCTAGGCCGTCAGCTGGGCCCGTTTCACAGCGTGATCGGCCACTCCATGGGGTCTGCCGCAAGCCTCTACGCCTTTGCCCATGGGCTACGGGCCGCCACTAGCGTCCACATCGCCGGGCCTGCGTCCCTGGTCGGAGTGATCGAGCGAGCCGCCGCGCTCGCCGGCCTCTCCGTTGAGGACCTGGCTGACCTGAAGGCCGCTTTCGAAGCCAAGGCCCAGGCCTCACTGGACAGCATGGAGCTGGATGCGCTCAGCGTAGGATTCGACCACCCTGCCCTGCTTCTGCATGATCCAGAAGACAAGGAAATCCCTATCGCCGATGCCCATGCGCTCTTGGCGCGCTGGGATACGGGGAGACTTTGCGAGGTTCATGAAGTCGGCCATCGAAGGATATTAAGAAGTGACCTGGCGATAGCGTCGGCACTAAGCTTCCTACAAGGTTCCGATTGAACGGGCTGGTACTCCAAGGTTAGGCCAGATGTGGCCAAAACACGGTGTGCACCCGCTCTTTCGCCTTCCACAATGCCTCAAGAATCCCTCGCCGCGGTCGATGGCCTGGAATACTTTTTTCCATTTGAAGCCTGCCATGGCCAACCCGACCAACAAGCCCAGGATCCAGTATCGGTTCATTCACCGCCTCGCTTCGCTATTGGTGGTGCTGGTGATCGCTGCCATCGTGGGCATGGCCGTGGTAGAGAATACCCAGGGCTATTTCGAACACCTGCATCGCGGTGAGATCAACTCGGCCAATCTGGCCCGAGCCGCTGCGCAGCACGCCGATGACGCTATCAAGGAGCTGGACGCCTTTTCCGCCGGGATGGTCGAGCGGGTGCAGCACGACGGTATCGCCGGAGCCAATAAAGAACGCCTGCGCAAGATATTCAAAAACCAGCGCGCGGTGATGCGGCAGATCCATGGTGTGTTCGTCTACGACCAGGATGGCGACTGGCTGCTTACCGACAAGGACAACTACCCGGCCAACCTGAACAATGCTGACCGAGAGTATTTTGCCTGGCACCGCCAGCATCCTGAGGACACCGGCATGCACCTGGGGCCAGCCGTACGCAGCCGCAGCACCGGCGATTGGGTGATACCGCTTTCCCGTCGGCTGAACAACCCTGACGGCAGCTTCGCGGGGGTGTTCCTGGTCACGATCTTCGTCGAGTATTTCAACGATTTTTATGCCGGCTTCCACCTGGACCACAACGGCATTTTCGTCGTCGCCTTGCGCGACGGTACCGTGCTGGCCCGCCGGCCCTTCAATGAGCAGGTCATCGGCTCCAGCCTGGCCAAGGGCGAGATCTACACCAAATACCTGCCGTACGCGCCTATCGGTACCGCTCGCATCACGTCCATCGTCGATAGCGTGGAGCGTATCAACAGTTACCGGCAACTGGAACGTTACCCGCTGGTGGTCCAGGCGGGGCTATCAGTGGAGTCCATTCTCAAACCCTGGCGGGAAGAGGTGTTCCGCGCTGCCCTTTTCGTACTGGCCATTGTATCGGTAATTCTTTTCCTGAGCTGTGCCTTGCTGCGACAGCTGCGCTTCGGCGTCAGCATCGAGCAGGAACTGAGGGAAACCCAGGCCGTGCTTGAGCGGTTGGCCATGGAAGATGCTCTGACCGGCCTACCCAACCGACGCCAGCTGGATGCGCTCCTGCACCGGGAAACCGCCAGGGCGCGGCGCCAGCGCACCGCCGTGGCGGTGTTGATGATGGACATCGATCACTTCAAGAAATATAACGACCATTACGGACATCAGGCCGGTGACCTCTGCCTCAGGGACGTCGCCCAGGCCATTGCCTCCTGCCTGAAACGGCCGGCGGACGCCGCCTTCCGCTACGGCGGCGAGGAATTCGTGGCCTTGTTGCCAGACACCGATCTCGACGGCGCTTGTCAGATGGCGGCCAATATCAGGACAGCGGTGGCAGGCTTGGCCATTGCCCATGCCGGCTCGGAAGTGGGTCGCGTGACCCTGAGCATCGGTGTGGCAGCGGTGATGCCGATTGCTGACAACGCCGGCTCCCTGCTTCTGCGCAGCGCCGACGAGGCCCTGTATCAGGCCAAGCGCGCCGGGCGTGACCAGGCTTACCCGCCATTGACGGTGGTGGCCTGAAGGCAAGCCGCCGCTTCCCAAAACCCGTGGAAAGCTGCTAAACGGTATCTATACGCACCCAGCCGCAGCCTGTACCTTCCAGCGCACCGGCTTGCCGGAACCTGGCGAGCGGCACTGTGCCAGTTTCCGTGCAAGCTCCGCTGGACTTTTCTTACGCCTGGATAACGGTAAATGAGCAGTTTCCCGCCCCTGGGGTCCGCTGAAGACAAGGCGACCGCATTGACCAACGAGGCCTTCGACAGGCTACGCCTGGCCTTGGACGCCGGAGCCATCATCGGCACCTGGATCTGGGATATCCAGGCTGACCGCGTCACCGCCGACGAACGCTTTTCCCGCTCCTTCGGCATACCGGCCGAGCTGTGCCAGGCTGGGCTGGCATTGAATCAGACGACCCGCTCCATTCATCCCGAAGACTTGCCTCGAGTGTTCCAGACCATCGAGCAGGCCCTGGATAGTCGTGGGCTGTACCGATGCGAATACCGCATCCGCGGCACCGATGGTCACTACCGCTGGATCGAGGCGTCCGGCCGGGTGGAGACGGACGACAACGGTACCCCGGTCCGCTTTCCGGGCATCCTGCTGGACATCGACGCCAGGCGAGCCGCTGAAACGGAACGCGACCGGGCCAACGCGCTGTTGCGTATGTTCACCGAGGCCGTTCCTGGCGTGGTCTACGCCAAGGACCGTCAAGGTCGCATGCTGGTGGCCAATCGCGGCACCACGGCGCTGATCGGCAAACCGCCGGAAGAATACCTGGGCAAAACCGACAAGGAGTTTCTGCAGAACGCGGAGCAGGCCCGGATCATCACCGAGACGGACCAGCGCATCATGAACGCCGGGGTGGGCGAAACCATCGAGGAACAGGTCAGTCTGCCTGATGGCACGGTCAGCGTCTGGTTGTCGACCAAGGCCCCGCTGTTCGACGATGCCGGCCAGGTGATCGGCCTGATCGGCTCCTCGATCGACGTGACGGACCGCAAGAACGCTGAAGCGGCGGTGCTGGAACTCAATACCACCCTGGAACAGCGGGTACGTGAGGTGATCCAGGAACGGGAGCAGGCCCAGGAAGCCTTGCGGCAATCCCAGAAAATGGAAGCAGTGGGCCAGCTCACGGGCGGCATCGCCCACGATTTCAACAACCTGTTGGGAGGCATTTCCGGCTGCCTGGAAATGATGCGCGCCCGGATGGAGCAAGGCCGCTTCGACGAACTGGAGCGCTACCTTACCGTGGCCCTGGGCGCGGTGCAGCGCGGTACCTCTCTCACCCATCGGCTGCTGGCCTTTTCCCGGCGGCAGGTATTGGCCCCCAAGCCTACGGACGTCAATGCCCTCATCATCGAGATGGAGGAACTGGTGCGCCGCGCCGTCGGCCCCAGTGTAGAACTGCAAACCCGCAATGCTTCAGGGCTATGGCCGGCCTTGATCGACCCCGGCCAGCTGGAGAACGCGCTGCTGAACCTGTGCATCAATGCCCGGGATGCAATGCCCAATGGCGGGCGGATTACGCTGGAAGCAGCCAACGAGACGGTGGACGAGGGCCAGGCCAGGCAACTGGACCTGCCTGCGGCCGAGTATCTACGTATCAGCGTGAAGGACACCGGGGTGGGCATGAGCGCTGAACTGCTGCAGAAGGTATTCGAACCCTTCTTTACCACCAAGCCCTTGGGGGAAGGCACAGGCCTGGGATTGTCCATGGTGTATGGCTTCGCCCGGCAGTCCGGAGGTCAGGTCCAGATCGCCTCCGAAGTGGGACGCGGAACCCGAGTCTCCCTTTATCTGCCGCGCTACGAAGGTCAGCTTCCTCCCGCCGAGGCCGTGACCGCGGCACTGTGCCCACTGCTGGCCAGCCGCAAGGACGTGACCGTGCTGATCGTGGAAGACGACGCCGCGGCCCGCATGCTCCTGACCGAAGTTGTCCAAGACCTGGGATACGCGGTCATCGAGGCCAGCGATAGCGTGGCCGGTACCCGCATCCTGGAGTCGGACGTGCCTATCGACCTGCTGATCACCGACATCGGCTTGCCTGGAGGCTGCAACGGACTGGATATGGTTTCGCGGTGCCAGGACCAACGCAAGGGCCTGAAGGTACTGTTCATCACCGGCTATACAGACCAGGCCAGTACCTTGCCCGAGCGGCTCGGGCGCAACGCCCGGATCCTCACCAAGCCCTTCGCGCTGGACGCCATGAGGCAGTGCCTACGTGACTTCCTCGAGGCTTGAGCGCGGAAAAGAGCAGCGCATCGGGTAAGCCTGTCTGGGTGATTGCGGCAGTGATATGACTCTGCCACAATCGCGAATAATTCTCGTTATTCGCCCTCTCGGGGTATTCCCTTGCCTTCTGTCCACAGCCCAAACGGCGAGCTCGTTGGAGCGCTGTACCGTGATCATCGCGCATGGCTATTGACCTGGTTGCGGCGTAATATTGCCTGCCACCACCGGGCCGAAGACCTGAGCCAGGATACCTTCGTACGGTTGCTCGGCCGTGAACGCCTGGCCCCACCGCGCGAGCCTCGGGCATTTCTGCTGACGGTGGCCAAAGGCTTGTTGTTCGATCATTTCCGCCGGGCGGCCCTGGAACGGGCCTACCTGGACGCATTGAAGGACATGCCTGAAAGCGAACAGCCATCGCCGGAACAGCGGCAGTTGATACTCGAGGAGCTGCAATTGATCGACCGCCTGCTAGGCAAGCTTTCCGCCAAGGCGCGCGCCGCCTTCCTGCACAGCCGCCTCGATGGCCTGGGCCACGCCGAAATCGCCGAGCGCCTGGGTGTCTCGGTGCCGCGGGTGCGCCAGTACCTGGCCCAAGGCATGCGTCAATGCTACGTGGCCCTTTATGGTGAGCCTGCTTGAACCCTTCGGTTTCCTCCCGGGCGCTGGACGATGCCATTGCCTGGCAGCTTACCCTCGAAGACAAGGGCAACGAGCAGGCGCGGCGTGAATTCGAACGCTGGCTGGCTGCAGATGAAGAACATGCGCGGGCTTGGCATCGCCTCAACCTCATCGACTTGCGGATCAATGCCACATCGGTACCGGCGCGCGCGGCGCTGCGCACGCCGCGAGACGGGCTGCGCCGCCAGCTGCGCACCTTGGGCCGGGGCCTGGCGGGCGTGGCCATGGCCATTGGCCTGGCCGTGGTTGGCCGGCAAGTGTTGCCGGTGGACTATTGGCTGGCCGACGAACGCACCCAGACCGGTGAACAGCGCCTGGTTCAGCTGGCGGACGGTACCCGTATCAACCTCAATACCCACAGCGCCATCGACATCCGCTTCGACACCCGGCAGCGGTTGATCCTGTTGCGCGAGGGGGAAATCCTCGTGGACACTGGGCACCGCCCCGGCGAGTCGCGTCCCTTCATCGTGCAAACCCGCGACGGTACGCTACGCCCGCTGGGTACCCGCTTCATGGTGCGAAGCCTTACACAGGGAACCTTGCTGGGCGTGCTACAGGCGTCGGTGGCGGCCAAGCCCCGGCAAGCCTTGGATGAGCGCGTCGTGTCACACGGCCAACAGCTGCTGATGAACAGCGAAGGCATCACCAGCGTCAGCGCCCTTCCTCCCAGCGCCGATGCCTGGACCCACGGCATGCTGGTGGCTGACAACACCCGCCTCGCCGATCTGGTCAACGAACTTGATCGCTACCGCCCCGGTTACCTGAGCGTGACCCCAGAGGTCGCCAACCTGCGCATCACCGGCAGTTTCCCGCTCACCGACACGGACCGGGCATTGCGCGCGATGCTGCCTATCCTGCCGATCACCCTCACGCAGCACAGCCCCTGGTGGACGCGGATCGGGCCTCGGGAGGGCTGATGCCCGGTCAAGCGTAAAAAAATATTTCACAAGCCCTATCACTTTTTCGCACTCATGCGGCTTTCAGGCAACCACGCCTCGTTTCCTCCCGGAGAGCCCGCATGTTCCGCCCCTTCAACGCCCTGCTTCGCCCCAGCCTGGTGGCTGTCGCCATCGCCATGGCCCTCGCGCCAACCGTCAACCCGGCGGTTGCCGCCGACCAGGCCAGCGCCTTGCGCGCTTATCAGGTGCCTGCCTCTCCGCTGGCCGCCGCGCTCAACCAGATCCCCAGCCAGGCGGGCCTTACTCTGGCGGTAAGCCCGTCACTGGTGGCTGGCAAGACGTCTGCCCCCGTGAACGGCCAATACAGCGGCACCGGCGCCCTCGACGCCGCGCTTAGCGGCACCGGGCTGCAACTCCAGCAGAGCGGCAGTGGCACCTATACCTTGGCTCAGGTCCCCGAAGGTACCCTGGCGCTGCCAGCCATCGAGGTCAACTCCAGGGCAGACAGTGAAAGCGCCTGGGGCGCGGTGTCCGGCTACCGAGCCAACCGCACGGCGGCCGGGACCAAGACCGACACCGCCCTGGCAGAAGTACCGCGCTCGATCTCCGTGGCCACCCGCGCACAGATGGCAGACCGCGCCGTGCAGAACCTGGACGATGCCCTGCGCTACATGCCGGGCGTGATCGCCAGCAGCTATGGCAGCGATTCTCGGGCTGACTGGCTGAAAGTCCGTGGCTTCGAACCGACACAGTTCCTCGACGGCCTGCCCCTCCCCAAGGGGGCCTATGTGATGCCCAAGGCCGAGACCTGGGACCTGGAGCGCGTCGCATTGCTGCGCGGCCCGGCCTCCTCCGTGTATGGGCAAACCCCTCCCGGCGGATTGCTAGACATGGTAAGCCGGCGACCTGAGGAAAGCCCCAGCCATGAAGTGCAAGTGCAGGTGGGAAGCTACGAGCGCAAGCAGGTCAGCTTCGACAGTACCGGCCCGCTCGACGAGCAAGGGACTTTCCTTTACCGGGTCAGCGGCGTGGTGCGTGATGCCAATACCTCGGTAGACCACATCGAAGACAAGCGCTATAACCTGGCGCCCAGCCTGACCTGGAACATCGAGCCGGACACCCGGCTGACCTTCCTCAGCCAGTTCACCCGGGACGATACCGGCATCACCAGCCAATTCCTTCCGCTGCAGGGCACCAAGCTGGCCAGTGCGGCGGGCTCGGTCAAGTACCACGAAAACCTCGGGGACCCGGACTGGGAGTTCTACGACAAGACCTATTACGCCCTGGGCTATGCCTTCGAACACCGTTTCAACGATACCTGGCAGTTCCGCCAGAACCTGCGCTACACCAAGAGCGACCTGTCGTTCCAGAGCATTACTGCCGGTGGTTATTACGGCGCGGTGCAGGACGACGGCACCGTGGCCCGAGGCGCCAACGTGGTCAACGAGGACATCAGCCAATTCGCCGTGGACAACAACCTGCAAGGCGACTTCAGCACGGGGAACCTGGACCATACCCTGCTGTTGGGCCTGGACTATCAGCATATCAACCATAATTACCAGTGGCTGTATGGCAATGCGCCTACCAGCAATATCATCCGCCCGGTCTACGGGCAGGACTTCAGCAATGTGGTTTACACCGCCTACAACGACTACAACCAGAAAACCGATGACGTGGGCGTGTACCTGCAGGACCAGATCGCCCTGGACAACTGGCGTCTGACCCTGGGCGGACGAGAGGACTTCTCCCGGGTCGATTCGGTGTTCTATAACGCTGGCAATGCCAAAGACACCCGCCGGGACAACGCCTTCACCGGCAACGCAGCCTTGAGCTATGTGTTCGACAACGGCATCACGCCTTACCTCTCCTATGCCGAGTCTTTCCAGCCTGAAGCCGGCGGCGCGGCTGGCGCGGCCTACAAGCCCAGCACCGGCAAGCAATACGAAGCCGGGGTGAAGTACCAGCCGCCTGGCAGCGACATGCTGTTCACCGCGGCGGCCTACGACCTGACCCGGGAAAACATCGTGGTCACCAGCAACAACGGCATCAGCGCACCCGTGGGGGAAGTCAAGGTGCGTGGCTTCGAGCTGGAAGCCACTGGCAATGTGAACGAAAACCTCAAGCTGACGGCCTCCTACACCTACGCCAACAGCAAGATGACCAAGACCACCAACACCCTGGACAAGAACCGCCCATTGCCGCTGACTCCGGAAAACCAGGCGTCGGCCTGGGCTGACTACACCTGGCACCAGGGCTTGCTGGATGGCTTCGGCCTGGGCTTCGGCGTGCGCTACGTAGGCGCCACGGACAACGTGGCCATTGGCAGCCTGGCTTATGTCCGGGATGAATCCGACGGCCATACCAGCGACTACACCCTCTACGATGCCGCCGTGCACTATGACCTGGGCAAGCTCAACGCCAGCCTCAAGGGCGCCAGCGTCTCGGTCAACGCCAACAACCTGTTCGACAAGGAATACCTCTCCACCTGCGACGGGTTCTACTGCTACTACGGCGACCGTCGTAACGTGCTGGCGAGTGTCAATTACAAGTGGTGAGGACTTCCGCGCCGCTTCAATAGCGGCCAGATGAAACGCCAATGCCGCCAGAATAATTCTGGCGGCATTTGGTTTTAAGCGCTGGCAGCCTGGCCTTTAGGCCGACTGCCATTCAGCTGGCTTGCACTAGAGAGAGTTCTGTCCTGCAGAGGAAGCCACGCTAGGAAAAATCCAGGTTCGCAGCCCACGCCTTTACATCAATTCAAAGGCACCAGGCGCTCACGCTGGGCGTCGCTCAGGTTGTCGATAGTAACGATTTTCAAATCGCCAGCTTGCGCTGAAGCTACGGGTGCGCCCATGTCAGCTGACGCATATTCGGGAAGCTTGAACATCGCGCCGGTGGCAGGATCTACGATCA
The DNA here is from genome assembly GCF_000826105.1 of Pseudomonas massiliensis. GTDB lineage: Bacteria > Pseudomonadota > Gammaproteobacteria > Pseudomonadales > Pseudomonadaceae > Aquipseudomonas > Aquipseudomonas massiliensis. The sequence continues at coordinate 459,304 of NZ_CCYK01000006.1, forward strand.
GCATGCCGATCAAGCCGCCGAACAGGATATTGCCCCAATACCAGCCGCTGAGGCTGGAATCCAGCGTAACGGTTTTATCCGCATACCCTGGTTTCTTGAACCGGAGCGTGTAGGTTTGACCGGAGAAATATCCCTTGCCGGATTTCAATGTCACGGTGCTTGGTGTGTTTCCGGAATGGACCACTTGCCCGTTCTTATCTGTTACCTCGAATGCAGCTCCAGGAGGCGCGCTGGTTACGGTGACGGGATACTTCGATTCTCCCAAGATACTGGCGCAACCGCTCAGCCCCAAAGTCGCTACCAAGGCTGCTACTGCCCCGAACTTCCCAACGTTCATTCTGCTACCGCTCCATATCGCCATCATTGGCTCGGCCGTCTATCGGCCGGATCCCATTGTAGCCGAATAGTGGCACTTCGGCATTACCATTGTTAGGGGTATTGCTCGGAAAGCTTGGTCGACGCCAACAACCTGTTCGACAAGGAATACCTCTCCACCTGCGATGGGTTCTACTGCTACTACGGCGACCGCCGTAACGTGCTGGCGAGTGTCAATTACAAGTGGTGAGGGCTTCGGCACCGCTGCGATTGTAGGAGCCGGGCGCAGCCGCAGCTCGCGAAGGCGTTCGACGGCATACCGGCACCAGCTCATTCGGAGGTTTCGCCGCATCCACAGGGCTGGCGACCTTCTGCAGAAGGCGGGCTAGGCTAAGCCACCGATCGTTCAATTTGAGAACTCTCCCAACCCCTCTGTAGAATCCGCCCTTTTTCCGGCCCGGGGCCTTTCCCATGCAACCAGCACATTCCCCTTCCAAGCCTGCCTCGCCTGGCGAGCTGATCTATGGTCTCGAGGATCGGCCACGGCCCATGGTGGCAATCCTTGCCGCGCTCCAGCATCTGTTGGCGATCATCGTGCCCATCGTCACTCCGGCGCTGCTGATCTGCCAGGCGCTAGGGGTATCACCTAGAGATACCAACCTGATCGTGTCCCTGAGCCTGATCGTGTCGGGTATCGCCACCTACGTTCAGTGCCGCCGCTTCGGCCCATTGGGAGCCGGGTTGCTGATTGTCCAGGGCACCAGCTTCAACTTCGTCGGCCCGCTGATCGCCGGCGGCGCGGTCATGGTCAAGCAAGGCACGCCGGTAGAAGCCGTGATGGCGGCGATCTTCGGCGTAGTGATCGCCGGTTCCTTCGTGGAGATCGGCATCTCGCGCATCCTGCCTTTCGTGAAGAAGCTCATTACCCCGCTGGTCACAGGCATCGTGGTGCTGATGATCGGCCTGACCCTGATCAAGGTCGGCCTGGTGAGCATGGGTGGTGGCTTCGGCGCCATGGCCAACGGCACCTTCGCCAACGGCGAAAACCTGCTGCTTTCCGGCGTGGTGCTGGCGGTGATCGTGGTGCTCAACCGCATCCCGCTGGTGTGGATGCGCAGCTGCGCCATCGTCATCGCCTTGCTGGTGGGTTATGCCCTGGCTGGCTACCTTGGCCGGCTGGACTTCACCGGCATGCACCAGGCCCCACTGTTCCAGGTACCGACCCCCTTGCACTTCGGCCTGGGCTTCTCCTGGAGCCTGTTCATCCCCATGCTGGTGATCTACCTGGTGACCTCCCTTGAAGCCATCGGTGACGTGACCGCCACCAGCAAAGTATCGCAGCAGCCAGTGGAAGGCCCGCTGTGGATGCAGCGCATCAAGGGCGGCGTACTGGTCAACGGCGTGAACTCGCTGCTGGCCGGGGTGTTCAACACCTTCCCAAGCTCGATCTTTGCCCAGAACAACGGCGTGATCCAGCTCACCGGCATCGCCAGCCGCCGCATCGGTGGCTGGATCGCGCTCATGCTGATCGTGCTCGGCCTGTTCCCGACCGTGGCCGGGGTGATCCAGGCTGTGCCGGAACCTGTGCTAGGCGGTGCTGCCATGGTGATGTTCGGCGCGGTTGCCGCCAGCGGCATCAACATTCTGGCAGGCATCGACCTGGACCGACGCGCCCTGCTGATCATCGCCGTCTCCCTGGCGCTGGGCCTGGGCGTGGCCCAGGTGCCCGAGTTCCTCGCCCACATGCCTGCGGCCCTGCGCAGCGTGCTGGAGTCCGGGGTTGCCACCGGTGGTATCTGCGCGTTGCTGCTGAACTGGTTCCTGCCTCATCGAGAGTGATAGGGCCTGGTCAGCGACCTGGGGTTGGCAAGCAGGCCAGCCCCACTCTACGGTCGGGCGGTAGCGTGAACCGTCAAGACCTATCGTCCGAATCACGCCAAGCGGGCTGGCTACCTGTGTAGCTTTTGTTTCACTTACCCCATGCTCAGGCCACTTCGGTTCCACACCATGCCCATCTCGCCGCGGCCTTCCGGCCAACCCGGCAAACAAGCGCTGCGACCGCTTTGTGCCGCGCTTTTCACCCTCCTCGCCCGGCTGAGTCATGCAGAGCCATTGAATATGGTCGAGCTTTACCTGGCTCCCGCGCCTCCCTTGAGCACCCTGGATTCTACAGGCGTCGGTGGGATCGTCGGTGAGGTAACGGTGCAGGCCGCCGCCCTGGCGGGCTACAGCCTACGCCCCGTTTCATTGCCCTGGCCCCGCTCGCAACGCATCGTACCCACGGGGGAAAATCTGCTGATCATACCCTTGTCTCGTACACCGGACCGGGAAGAGCGTTACACCTGGATAGCGCCTGTGATCAGGATGGATCGCGCCTTTTTCACCCTCGGCAAAGGGGTCGAGACCTTTGCCCAGGCACGCGAAACCTATCGGCGGATCGCCGTCGGCATGGGTAGCGCCCAGGAGCAGAAACTTCGTGATGAAGGCTTCAGCGACAGCCAGATCTACTCCCTCAAGATTGGGGAAAACCCTGCAAGAATGCTGCTCCTGGGCAGAGTGGACGCCTGGTTCAACGGTATCGCCGAAACCCGATACATCTGGAAAGAGGTGTCGGATCGACCGCTCACCATGAGCCCCGTGATCATGAGTTCGGATCTGTACCTGGCCTGTTCCAGACGCTGCGATCCGCAGATGGTCTTGAAACTCAAGGAGGCAGTGGAGCGTCTTCGTGCTGACGGTAGCCTGAGGCTGATTGTGGAGCGTTATTTAAAGGGGCTGCCAAGCCATGAAATGCCCCCCTGACCCTGACTTCAGGCGCAGGCAGCTCCGCCACTAGCCGGGCATCTCCATTTGTAGCCATCCTTCGTTACGAACGGGGCCAGGTGAAACGCTCGATCATCCTGCTCCTGAGTGCCAGGTGGTCCTTAACCTCTGGCTTGTCGTCTCGAATGTTCATTCACTGCGCCAGCACGTCAGGTCGATTTGGGAAACAGCTCGGGCGCCCACAGACTCGGGTCCACTTCCTTGAATTGCGCCCGCACGAAATGCGGCTTGAGCTTGAAAGGCACCGTGCAATCGAAGATGGTCTTGGTCGTTGTACCCTTGGCATTGACGCGCGGGTCGTATTCGGGGGTTTGCGAAGGGTCGAGCACGTGCCCGGCCAACCCTGGGATGAAGACGGTATCCAGGTCTCCGCTGTAGCGGGTCTGCATCGCCCAAAGCACATCATCGCTATCGAACAGGTCCACGTCCTCGTCCACGAGAATCACATTCTTGAGTTCCCGGTACACCCCTAGGGCAATCACCGCGGCTTGCCTGGCCATGCCATCGTCACCGGCATTACGCTTGGCCACCTGCACAATAGCCAGGAACTTGCCGCCGCCGGCGCTGTGCGCATAGACGTTCTTCACCAGGCCGGGCAAGGCATCCTCGCATTCCAGGTGAATGCTGGCTTCGGTCGGGATGCCAGCGAGGCTGACATGCTCTTCGCCTGGGCCGACCAATGTCTGCAGAATTGGCCGCGTGCGTGTGGTCACTGCCTTGACCCGGATCACTGGCAGGGCCGGGTTGGCCTCGCCGGTATAGCCTGGGAACTCCGGCATCGCTTTACCGGTACGGGTGTTCTGGTCCTCGGCTACGCGCACGTTTGGCAGAATCTCTCCCTCGATCACGATTTCGGCCCGGGCAATGGCGTACTGCGGTACGCTCAGACATTCCACCAGCTCTACCGGGCGCCCACGTAGGCCGCCGGCCACGCACAGCTCGTTGAAGCCAAACGCAGTGGTGGGTGCTTCAAAGGTAGCGCCTATGGGAATGGCCGGGTCCAGGCCCATGTTGATCGATACCGGCAAAGGATTTCCCGCGGCTTCCGCTTTCTGGCGAAATGCATCGATATGGCGCCCGGGCGCAAAGAAGATCGATAGCTCGTTCCTGCTCTGCACGCAGAGCCGGTGAATGGTCACATCCACATTGTGGCGATCATCCGGGTCGCTGCCCAACACCAGCCCCAGGCAGAAGTAGGGCCCGGCATCTTCAGCCGTGTTGGTAGGGGCCGGCAGCAGCGTTCTGAGGTCGAACCCGGGATCATCGGCGTGGTGCACTATTTCCTGGCAGGGCGCCTGGTCCGCGCTGACCACAACGGGCGGCACCACGTTCCTGCGTGCCTGGGCCATCTGCACGCCCAACTCCCGCACCGGTGCGCCCAGCAGCGCGCTGACCCGCTCACGACTCGCCATCAACCCGACAAGTACGCGGGCGTCGGGAAATCCCTTGATGCGGTTGAACGTCATGGCCGGCCCAGTGCGCGTCGGCCGCATTACAGTGCCACCCGCCCCTATGTAGCGATACACGCCAGCCAGCTCATCCTTGGGGTCGGTTTCGCGGTCGGTCTCGATGTACTGTCCCGGCAGCGTCTTGAGCAACTCGATGGCTGAACGCAGGTCGTTCACGGCTGGCACCTTCCACCCCTGGGGATGGGGCTGGCCGGGCTCTATGACCTGGTATGAGGAAGGTCGTTTCTGGGGCATGCTCAGCCACTCCTCACTGCTGTTCCACATAGTGTTTGAGACGGTTAAGCACATCGCCCCAATGGGTGTTGCAAAACGGCATATGGGGATCGTCGTCAGCCCAGCCATCATCACGTAGGCTTACCACGGTAAGCCCATCCCCCGCGTCGGCCAGCCTGAACGACAAGGTCTTGCCAGGAGAGGTGCCAGCGCCCTCAATGCAGGTCTGACGAATGCCCACGTCCGGCTCGAGGGAATCGGTGCGCCAGCTGAAACGCAAACCTGGTTTCGGAGTGAGGGTCAACACAGCTCCGGGAGTGATCTTGCCTTCCACCGTTCCAAGGTGCCAGCGCGCCATTTCGTCCCGCTCGGTCAAGGCTTTGTAGACGCGCTGCCGTGGCGCGTTGATCTTGGTTGCGTGGTGCAACGTACTCATGACTTGCTCCTTGGCGCAGCGCGTTTTGCTCGGATGATGATTAGTCCCGGCCCTATGGAAGGAATTCGATGAAATCTTGTTTATGTCGCGCCATGGTTTCCGAGCAGAGCAGCAGCGTCCCAAAGGCAGCCCGGGCCGTCATTGATAACGCTTCTCAATAGCGGTATCCTCGCCGCCTTTCCTGTTCCGAGCAGCACAATGGACGCGGCCAGCAGACTCAGGCTGTACCTGGAACACCGGCGTTCGCTGGTGCGCTACGTCGCCTCCATGGTAGGAGGCACGGCACAGGCCGAGGACGTGGTACAGGACGCCTGGCTGCGCTTCGCCAATGAGCGCCTCAGCGATATCGAGCGCCCCCTGCCCTATCTCTATCGCATCGTGCGCAACCTGGCCCTGGATACGCAAAGGCGGTACGAACGCCAGCCATGGGCAAGTGACGAACACGCCCTGGACGGGCTCAGCTGCGACCTCTCCTCACCCGAACGTCAGTTGCACGGTCATTACGAGTTGCGTCAGCTGGAACATGCCTTGTGTAAACTGCCGGCCAGAACCCGTCGGGCATTCGAGTTGCATCGGCTCGGTGGCCTGAGCTACCAGGCCATCGCCGAAGCCCTTGGAATCTCCGCGGGACTGGCCCATCAATTGGTTCGCGAGGCGTTGGTACATTGCATGGAGGCGTTGGACGATGACTGAGCATCCCCTTTCGGGCGGCGCTCCCCCGGAATCACTGGTCCGCTCCGCCAACCGGCAGGCGGCGGACTGGCTATTGCGTATCCAGGCCTCCCCCGAAGACGTGGACCTGCCCGAACAACTGGCCCAATGGCTGAACGAGCACGAATCCCACCCCAAGGCCTACGCCAAGGCTCAAAGAGCCTGGGCCCTGGCGGGGGGTCTTGCCCCGCGAGCGGCACCAGCGGCAGCAGAGGCGCGGGCTTTGCCCGTAAGTGCCCAGACACGTCCTCGGCAGCGACACCGACTGGCCTGGCTCAGCAGCGCGGCGGCGGCCGTGCTGATTGCGCTAGGGGCTTATCAACACTGGTTGCCAGGTGCCGACTACCGTACCGGCGTGGGCGAACGCAAGACCGTTGAACTGGCCGATGGCAGCCAGGTGCAACTGGATACTGACAGTGCCGTGACGGTGCGCTTCGAGGTAGGTGGGCGCCATGTAGAATTGCTGCGCGGGCAGGCCTTCTTCAAGGTCACTCACAACGCCAGTCGCCCCTTCCTGGTGGACGCTGGTCCCATCACCGTCACGGTCACCGGCACAGCCTTCGAGGTTGGGACTGGCCCAGATGGCGCACACGTAGAGGTAGCGCAAGGCTCGGTGCAGGTCGCCATGCCTGACGCATCGGTCGAAGTGCTCAAGGCCGGGGATAGCCTGCGCGCCGATGCCAGCGGCATGCACAAGGCCCCCCTCACCGCTGTTCAAATAGCGCCCTGGCGAAACGGACGCCTGGCGGTCAACGGCCAGTCCGTGGCCGAAGTGGTCAGGGAAATAGACCGTTACCTTCCCGGGACGGTGCTGATGCCGAACGATGAGCTCGGCCAGCGCAAAGTGACCGGGCTATATGACATTGACCAGCCGGAGCAGGCCCTGCGCTCGGTGCTACAGCCATGGTCAGCACGGCTTCGCCAGCTTGCGCCCTACATTTACGTCGTCGAAGAAAAATAATTTCACAAATTCTGAAGATTTCTTTCTGCAGCGCGTCATTCCCCCGACTAATGAGACTCATTCGCAGGTTTTAACCTGCTCGGGAGACAGATGCGTTACTTCATCCACAGCGAGCGCCGACCTTCATGGCTGGCCACTGCCCTATTGGCAAGCCTGTTCGTTGCCCATCCCGGGCAAGTATCGATGGCCGCCCCCTTGTACGATGCCGGTCAGGTCCAGGATTTCGACGTCCCTGCCCAGCCCTTGGGGGCGGCCCTGTTAGCGTTTGCTCAGCAAAGCGGCCTGCAACTGACCATTGATGACGCCTTGCTGGCCGGTCGCCGGTCCGCCCCCCTCATGGGCCATATGAGCAAGGCGGCCGCCTTGGACCAGCTGCTTCGCGACTCAGGAATCGCCTGGTCGGTAGACCCGCACAACATGCTGACCTTCAGCCTGGCGCCAAGCGGTGTCACCGGTGCGGCCCTGAACCTGCTGAAGACACCCGCGCCGCCGGTGGAACTGGCACCCACGCTGGTGCTGGGCGAGGTGGAGAATGCCTATGCAGGTGCCACTGTCATCGACCGCCGTTCGATCCAAGCGTTTCCTGGCGCCAATGGCGATATCACCACCCTGCTACAGATGCACCCCTTGGTGAGCTTCGACAATGCTCAGAAAGGGTCCAACAGCCCCGGCGAGATCGAGCCCGCCAACATCAGTATCAATGGCGCCAAGTACTACCAGAACAGCTTCATGATCGACGGCGTCGGAATCAACAATGACCTGGACCCAGGGGCCAACAGCTACAACGAGATACGTCAGTTCGACTCTACTCCCAGCCGTGCCCACGGCATCGCCTTGGACGCGGACCTGCTGCAGGAAGTACGGGTGTACGACAGCAACGTGCCAGCCGAATATGGCGGCTTCAATGGTGGCGTGGTCGACGCCATCACCCGCGCGCCCAGCCAGGCGTTGCATGGCAAGCTGTCCGCGGCCATGACCCGTTCGGAATGGACCCGCTACCACATCAGCGAAGCAGACCGCGGCGACTTCGAAACCGCCTCGGACGAGCAATACCAACCTGAATTCGTCAAGACGACCGTACGCGGAACCCTCGAAGGCCACCTCACCGAAAACTTTGGCGCCCTGCTCAATTTTTCCCGCAAGCGTTCGACCATTCCCCTGCATGCCTATAGCGATGGCTACAGCAGCCAGACCAAGGACCAGACTCGCGAACTGGACAATTACCTGCTCAAGACCTACTGGCAGGTCAACGAGCAGCTGTTGCTGGACACGTCCTTTACCTACGCGCCCCAAGACAGCTACTACTTCGTGGCCAACCGCAAGGACTCCGGGTTCACCACCCAGAATGGTGGCTACCAGGCCTCGATCAAGGCCACCTGGCTCGCCGACCGGACAACCTGGACGCATACCTTGGCGCTGACCGACCTGCACAGCTCCAGGGACGCGGAAAGCGACGATTATGTGAACTGGTATTATTCCAGCACCAAGAACTGGGGGCGCCTGAACGGCAACACGTCGCGCAGCGCCGAAGGCAGTTTCGGCGACCTGGAGCAAACCCAGCGAGGCGTCAGCTACAAGCTCAAGGGGCAGTGGTTGCCCGTATCGCTCGGCGCCAGCGAGCACCGCGTCGGCGCGGGCCTGGAATGGGCCCATACTCGGGCCACCTGGGAGCGGGCCGATGATGCCCAGGCGGCCACTGGCCTGGGCCGAGACAACGGCGCCTGCCTGAGCGGTGATGCCCTGTGCTCCAACGGCACCCTGCTCAACGGCAGCAACCGCCAGTACGCGACGACCTACACGCGCTATGCCGCGGGGCGCCTGGAAACCCAACAGAACCAGTTGGGCGTCTTTCTCGAAGACCAGATCGTATTGGGCCGCTACAGCGTACGCCCGGGCCTGCGCCTGGACTACGACAGCTATTCCACCCAGACCACCCTGGCCCCGCGCCTGGCCATGGACTATGACCTCTTCGGCGATCGCTCAACCGTACTAGTGGCGGGTGCGAACCGCTATTACGGCCGCAACCTGTACAAATACGCCCTGTCCGATGGCCGCCAGGCATTGAACACTACCTATACTCGCCGCACTTACAACGGCGCCTGGACCGCCACGCGCCAGGTCAATACGACCCGCTACAGCAGCCTGGACGTGCCCTACGACGATGAACTGATGGCAGGTATCCAGCAGCAATGGCTTGGCACGGATGTCGACTTCAAGTACGTACACCGCTTCGGCCGTGACAAGATCACTCGCAGCACCGCCAAGACACAGCAGTTGGAAAGCGGCGACGGCAGTAGCTACGTTACCAACTACTACACCTGGACCAACGCTGGCCGCAGCGAAACGGACAGCCTCACCCTGACCGTGACACCCCGGCAGCGTCTCGACTGGTTGGGCACCCAGACCAGCGCCCAGCTGGCGGCGAACTGGACCCGCACGAAGGACGCGTACACCGACTACGAAAGCGTGCTCGATGCCAACGAGTATGCCGATGGTGACGTGGTCTATGACGGCAAGCTCACCCGCTGGAGCGAGCTTCCGGCGCGCAACTTCAATCGCCCTTGGACACTGCGCCTGACCACCATCACCGATATCCCGGCGCTGAACCTGGACTGGAGCAACTTCTTCCGCTATCGCGGCAGCTATGACCAGATCGTGGACACCGGCGATGACATTGCCCTGGACGGCATCGAGTATGCCCTTTATGAGAAGGCCCGCGTGCCGGGTGCCTTCACCTGGGATACCCAAGTGGCCTGGGAACTGCCCTTGCGCAAGGACGAAGCCGTGTTCGTCACCCTCGACATCACCAATCTCACTGACAAGGTGAACCGCATCGTCAGCGCCACCTCTGGCGCCACCACCTATGAAACCGGCCGGCAATATTGGCTGGAAGTCGGCTACCGCTTCTGAGAACCCCTGGCATGATGAAGATGATGAGTTGCTGGCTGCTCGCCACGCTAGCAGGTGCCCTGTGTCTTTCTGCCCACGGCCAGGCCCTGGAATGGGACAAGCGCATAGTCGCAGGTGAACTGAGCAACGGCCTGCAGTACCGTCTGGTGCCACTGCCCAAGGCCGGCGGCCGGATAGAGGTGCACCTGACGGTGCGTGCCGGCTCCCTGGATGAAACCGCAAGCGAAATCGGGGTGGCGCACCTGGTCGAACACCTGGCCTTCTACAACCGCGACTCGCGCGGGCAGACTGTACGCGAGCGACTGCTCGGTGCGGGGTGGAAACAGGGCAGCCACTTCAATGCCGTGACCAATTACGAACGTACCCAATACCGCCTCAGCCCACCCCAAGGCAATGTTCAGCTGGACCTGGCCCTGGAGACTCTGGCGCAGTTGGCCGGCCCCGCCACCTTCAGCGAGACGGACCTGGCCAGCGAACGCCCCGTGGTGCTGGCAGAGTGGCGCGAAGGCCTGGGCACCTTCCAACGCATGAACGATCAACGCATCGCCAGCCAGCGCGGCGGCTCGGCTTATCCCCACCACCCCACCATCGGTAACGAAAAGGCGATCCAGACCGCCAGGCTGGCCTCGCTGTACGACTATCAACGACGCTGGTACCACCCCAATAACATGCTCATCACACTCGTGGGGGATCTATCCCCGGAGATAGCGATCGCCGCTTTCGAGCGGCACTTCGGCGCACTGCCCAGGGCTGCGCTACCCGCGAAGGGCGAGCGTGAACTGGCCCTGGATGACCAGCTCAAGGTCTACCGCCTGCAGGACAGCCAAAGCGGCAGCAACCAGGTCACGCTGCTCTACCGTTTGCGCACCCCGGCCAGTAGCGCAGCCACTGCCGATGGTCTGCGTGAACGCTTGATCGACCGGCTGACCGCCAAAGCCACGCTTCGCCTGCTGCAACAGGCACCCCGCGGCGAACATCTGAGCGCCTACAGCCTGCAAAAGATGCGCATCGGCCGCGACAGTACCGTAGTCGGTTTTGCCGCCACCCCTCGTGGCGCACAGCACCCAGAGGCCTTGCGCCGGCTGTTGGGGGAAATCGAGCGGATCAGGCGTCATGGTTTTCCCAAGGCGCTGGTGGATGAACTCAAGCGCGACATCCGCCAGGTAGCCTTGGCCATGCAAGGCAACGAAAGGGACAAGGACCTTCGCGAATGGCTGATTCAGTTGGACGAAGCCGAGCGCCAGCACTTGCCACTGACTACTCGCGAACAGCGCGCGCGGCTGAGCTTGCAAGCGCTGGACAGCATCGACCCGCCTACCCTGCAGGCTCGCTTGCGGGCGTGGACCGACGCAAAGGATCAGGTCGTGCAGATCACCGCCCCAACGGCCCTGGCCGTAACGCTGCCGAGCCCGGAGCGGATCGCCAAATGGCGCGCCCAGTGGCGAGACAGTCCCCTGTCGGCCACGAAGCTTGTCGCTGAAACGGCCATGGCCGAAGACCCGGATCTGACACCGAGCACAACCGAGGGCCGCATCGTGGAGCGCCAGACCTTCGCCAAGGAGCAGGTTGAACATTGGCGGTTAAGCAATGGCGACCGGCTGGTCTGGCTCAAGCGACCTGGCCCCGATGGACGCATCGCACTGCGGATAGACAGCCCCAGCAGCGCCGCCATGGCCACCAACCCGAGGCCGGCGCAACTGAGCCTAGAGCTGATGAGCCGCGTGCTCCCAGGCTGGGACGAACCCCGTACTCAGGCCTGGAAAACCAAACGCGCGCTGCAATCGAGCTGGCTGGTCGGGCCAGGGCGCATGGAGTTCCAGGCCAGCGCGCCAGTTGCCCACGTGGCCGACCTGCTCAGGTTCTATCACCATCAGCAAGCCAACCAGGATCTGCACCCTGCACTTCTACAAAGCACGCGCGAAGCCATGCAGCGCCAAGGGCAGCGTCCGGACAGCGTGAGCCGCCAACAGGCCGCAGCCTGGCTTAGCCTGGAACAGGCCACCACCGGGCCAACAGCGCCAGCGGACCTGACCCCCATCGCTATCGTGACCCCTTGGCGCCAACAGGCCGCGGTGCCGGTCACTTACTATGTCATGGGCCTGCTGCCTGAACACGAACTGGAGGCACTGGTGCGCCAGGAGCTGGCCAGCCTGGCTCGTGGCGAGGCCCTGGCCAGCGCCACGGCGTCCCCACTGCCCGCCCGCGCTGTGAAGACGCTCCCCATCGGCATCGAGCCCCGTGGGGACCTGAAGTGGGCCAGCTACCATCCGCTGCGCTGGGCGCCCGAAGATGCCGCCCAGATCGCCCTGCTCAGCGACCTGGCCCGCCGCCAGCTCAAGTCACGATTGCGTGATGAAGCCCGGGGCGTGTATAGCGTGGAGTTTTCCAGCACCCTGACCCCAGGCGCGGACCACGTGCACAGCCAACTCAGCCTGCGCACCGCGCCCAAGCAACTAGACGAACTGGTGGCCCTGGCCGAACAGACCCTCCGGGAATTGCCACTAAGCCTTGAAGAAGAGACGGCCAGGCGCCTACGCGCCCAGTTGGCCCAGGATGAGCGAGCCCGCAGGGCTGACCCCGCCACCCAACTGGCCCGCTTGCAGCTATCGGAAAGACAGTACGGCGATCCGCGCTACCTGAGTACGCAGACGGCCTTGAGCGAGCATGTTTCGCTGGCGAGCCTGCAACGCCTGGCGCGTACCCTGATAGATAGCGAGCATAGCTTGCAGCTACGTACAGTCCCGGTACCGCAACCCTGACCTTCTACTATCAGCCTCTATAACGCCTGTTCCCCAGCTGGCGCTGGGTCCCACAGGGCATGCAAAGTCCCGTTGGAGGTAGCGAAGCTGTCGAATGGCAGGGTCTGTAAACGCCCGTTCCCCGGTTGGCGCTGGGCCCCACGGCGACGAATGCGCCCTGCCTACAGCTGAGGCATCGCCTGTGCGCGCCACAGGCTTTCATAGAGGCCGCCAGCGCTGCGTAGCTCATCCGGGGGGCCGTCTTCGACCACGCTGCCGTCCTGCATCACCAGCACACGGTCGAAACTGGCGATGGTGGCCAAGCGGTGGGCGACCGCGAGCACGGTCCGGCCTTGCATCAGGTCGTTCAACGCGGCCTGGATCACCGCTTCGGAGCGCGAATCCAGGGCGGCGGTGGCTTCGTCGAGAATCAGGATGCGGGCGTTCTTCAAGAATGCCCGAGCGATGCCCAGGCGCTGGCGCTGCCCCCCAGACAACATCACGCCCCGTTCCCCTACCTGAGTGTCATAGCCCTTGGGCAGCTGTTCGATGAAATCATGGCAATAGGCGCTGCGCGCGGCGGCGATCACTTCCTCGCGGGTGGCCTCGGGACGGCCGTAAAGAATGTTTTCGTATATGGTGCGATTGAACAGCGCCGGTTCCTGGGGTACCACGGCGATCTGCCGGCGCAGGCTGTCCTGGCTGATTTCGCGCACGTCTCGGCCGTCAATGCGGATCGCGCCCTCGGTTACGTCATCGAGCCGCTGCAGCAATCCGATCAAGGTGGATTTGCCCGCTCCGGAGGGGCCGACGATACCTACCCGCTGGCCAGGCTCGATGCGTAGATCCAACTGGCGCAGCACCGTCCCTCCGCCCTGATAGGTGTAGGTGACCTGGGACACCTCGATGGCACCCTGTTGCACAGGCCAGTCCGCGTCATGGTCAGGCAAGGCGTGAGGCTGAGCGATGATCTGCAGGGTTTCACCGATGGCCCCCATGTGCTGGCTGGTGTCGACCAATGCCAGGGCCAGGTCGCGAGAGCCGTGCAGAATACGGAAAGTCAGCGCGCTGACCATGACCACATCGCCCGCAGTTACGCCACCCTGGGTCCACAAGGCGATGGCCCATGCGAGCATGCCGCCGGCCATCAGCGCCAGGCAAAGGTCATGCAACACCCTGGCTTTTTCCAGGTACAGCCAGCTGCGCCGCTGGGCCTGGGCTTCGGCCTGAATTTTTTCATCCAGCCGGCGTCGCTCACGCTCCCTGGCGGAAAATGCCTTGATGGTCCAGACATTGTTGACCAGATCCACCAGTTCGCCGCCAACCACGGCGGCCTGGGCCGCGAAGTGCTGGTGCTTGCTACGCCCGCGGATACCGAAGAAAGTGATGATGGCTGCCACCATTGCCACCGAAACCACCAGCGCCGCGGCCATTTCCAGGCGCACCGTGGCCAGCACCACCACCGCGCCGATGAAGTCCACGCACGGTGGCGTGATCTTCCAGATCAGCGCGCCGTACACGGCACCGGCGGCCGAGCCTGTGGCCGAGATCCGTGCTCCGAGGGCGCCAGCATAGTGCTCCGTGAAATAGCGCATGGGGTGGCCGGTCAGGTGGCTGAACAGGTCCACCCGCATGTCCGCGCAACTGGCTACCACCGTGCGGCAACCCAGCCAGCCGCCCAGGCGCCAGAACACGTTTTCCACGGCGATCAAGGCAATGAACAGGAAGAACGGCAGCCACACACCAGCATCGCCACGGTGATTGTCGTTCATGCTGTCCACCAGCAGCTTCATGCCGTATTGCACAGCCACCGCGCAGCTGGCCCCGCCGATGATAAAGCTGGCTACTCCGGCATAGGCGCCAGGGCGTCTTCGCACATAAGACCAGAGGAAGCCGGCGGCGGTGGGCGGGGGCGTTGTACTGCCACCCGCCGATTTCATGCCGATACCCGCTGACCGTGCAGCCCGGCTGGCAGGCGGTCCCCGATACGTTCGGCCAACCGTTTCAGGGCTTGCCGCGTGCCGGCATGGACCGGGCGGCAGCCCTGGGCGTCAGGGAAGCCCAGCAAACCGGTGTGGCAATGGCGGTCGTCGTCCCAGCCGGGGTAATCTAGTACCGGATAAAGACACAGCCCCTCCAGCGGCACCCCGGCGGCCAAGGCCTGGTCCACCTGCTCGCCCATGTAGTCCAGCCAGGGTTCACGGCCGTCGCCTTCGGCCCCGGTTTCGGTGATGATCATGGGCCGACCATAGCGCAAGTGCGCTTCCTTGAGCATTGCCAGAAAGGGTCGGTAGTCCGGGTGTCCGCGCGGGATCTGTGCTCCACCCAGGTACCACTGGTTATGCGGGTAGAAATTCAGCCCGAGGATATCCAAGTACTCTTCGCGCCCGCCCAGGCCTGGCCATGCGCGACCGCTGAGTAGATCCCAGGCCTCGAACTGCGCCTGGCGATAGTTTTCCGCACCCTCGCCATCCTGCGGTCGATCAGGCGCAGGCACCACGTTGATCAGCGGGTCGGCCTGAACAAAGCGCGCCCGAGGGTCCACGGCGCGAATCGCTTCGATGGCCGCGATGCTGGCGCGCACGAGCTGATGCTTGAGCTCCATGCCGCGCCGCTCGCGGCTGGGGTTGAAGTACGAGACGTCGCCCCCGGCCCAGGCCCAGAAAGAGATTTCGTTGATCGGGCAGTAGAACGGCACGCTATCGCTACGCTCGCGCACATGCTGGGCAGCCGCGCCGGCAAAACGGGCGAAGCGTTCGACGAAGGCCGGCTGCCAGATGTCCAGGTCATCAGGGTAGCCGTAGTGGCAGATGTCCCAGATCACCTGGGTGCCCGTACGCTCGGCCGCGTCGAGCAACAGGTCGAAACTGCTCCAGTCGTACAGGCCGGGGCGCTGTTCGATCAGGTGCCAGCGCAGGCCGTCACGCACCGTGGCGATGCCTTCCGTCCGCAGAGCCAGGTAGTCCGCCTCAGCGTGCCGGGCATGGCCGGTACTGGCCAGCAGGTCGAGCCTGCGCCCATCGGCGCGGCGGCAACTGGAGCACTCGAACCCGCCCATGACGAAGCTGGCCAGCAGCTCAGGCCTGTGCATAGGGGGCCTCCGCCGAACCGCCCTGCTCCGCTTCTTCGATGCGCTGGTACAGCGCCAATGCCTGCCCTACGACCTGGTCCATGTTGTAGTACTTGTAGGTGCCCAGCCTGCCGAGGAAGGTCACCCCCGGGGTGCGATCAGCCAGCGCCTTATAGCGCTGATACAGCTCGGCGTTCTCGGCGGCAGGCACGGGGTAGTAAGGGTCCCCTTCAGCGCTGGGGTATTCGTAGGTGATGCTGGTATGAGGATGTTCCTGGCCGGTAAGGTGCTTATACTCGGTGATCCGCGTATAGGGCACTTCCTCGCTGGGGTAGTTGACCACCGACACAGCCTGGAACCGAGCCTGGGGCAGGCTGCGGTGCTCGAAGCGCAGGGAACGGTAAGGCAGCTTGCCCAGCTTGAAGCCGAAATACTCATCCACCGGCCCGCAGTACACCAGGTGCCCACGGGGCAGGCGCTGGTCGACCACGGCGAAGTCGGTGCCCAGCAGGATGTCGATATTGGGATGGTCGAGCATGCGTTCGAACATCGCGCTGTAGCCGTTCTTCGGCATGATCTGGAAGGTATCCCCGAAATAGCGGTCGTCCGTGTTGGTGCGGGTAGGCACCCGCGCCGTCACGGAGCGATCCAGTTCGGAAGGGTCCCGCCCCCATTGCTTGCGGGTGTAGCCGCGGAAGAACAGCTCATACAGCTCACGGCCTACCTGGCTGACCACCACATCTTCGGAAGTGCGGACAGGGTCCACCGGCTCGGCGCGCTCGGCCAGGAAGGCCTGGGCGCCGGCTTCGTCCAGCTCCAGGCCGTAGAGCGTGTTCAGGGTAGTGAGGTTGATGGGCACCGGCACTTGCTGGCCGCGCACCTCGGCCAGCACCCGGTGCTCATAAGGCCGCCACTCGGTGAAGCGAGAGAGGTAGTCGACGATGCGTTGGGCGTTGGTATGGAAGATGTGGGGGCCATAGCGATGCACCAGCACGCCGCTCTCGTCCAGATGATCGTAGGCGTTGCCACCGATATGCGCGCGGCGGTCGACCAACAGCACACGCTTGCCCAGCCCGGCGGCCAACCGCTCGGCCAGTACGCTACCGGCGAAGCCCGCTCCCACGATCAGGTAGTCGTAGAAAGGGGTGCCTTGCGGCTCACCATGGGCGCCCCCATGAATGGCCGGCGTGTTGGCACGCTCAAGCGCTTGTTCCAGGCTTATCGCAGGCATTGGATCTGCTCCATCATGGCATTCCAGGTGTTGTCCCAGGACATGCCCCGCAGGGCTTGGTCGGCGTGGCGTAGCAGTTCGGCGCGATCCTGACCCTGGACCAGGGCGCGCTCCACGGCCGCGATGAACTGTTCTGGCGTTTCGGCGATATGCACCACGGCACTCTCACCGTAGGTACGCACCACATCGGTGATGGGGGTGGACACCACCGGGCAACCGCCGGCCAGGTATTCGGGGGTCTTAGTGGGGCTGATGAAACGGGTGGCCTCGTTCCGCGCGAAGGGCATCAGCGCCACGTCCCAGCCAGCCAGGTAGGCCGGCAGCTCGTCATACCCCTTGCCACCCAGGTAGTGGATATTGGGCAAGCGCGGCAGGCTGGCGGGGTCGATCTTCACCACCGGCCCCACCAGCACGATCTGCCAGTCGGGGCGCTGACGTGCCACGGCTTCCACCAGAGGCACATCGAAGCGTTCGTCGATGACCCCGAAAAAGCCCAGGCGCGGGCGGGCAATGCCAGCCTGGTCCGCCGGCTCGGCCAGACCCTCACGGGCCGCGCCGAAGTGTGCGATGTCCACGCTGCTAGGCATGGCGTGGGCATTGGCATGCTGGCTGCGCTTGGCTTCCCAGATGCTCACGCCCCCGGTGAAGACCACGCCTGCGCGGGCCAGCAGTTGCTTTTCGCGCTCCAGCAACTCGGGCGGCGCGCCCTTGAACGCAGACAACTCGTCCATGCAGTCGTAGATGGTGACCTTGGGCCGCAGATGGTCGCTGAAACCCAGGCTCATGGGGGTGAAATACCACAGCAGCAACTCAGGGTGAGGGTTGTCCCGCAGGTAGCCATCGAGCACCTCGCGCAGCGCGGCCTCGGTGGCGGCAAAGTCCAGCCCATGCGGTACCCGAGGCGTGACTACGGTCACACCGTTGCCCTGTGGATAGACCTCCAGGTACGGCGTATCGGTGTCGACGGGTATGGGCTCTTCGAAGAACAGCACGTCGAAGCGACGGGCCATGCGCGACATCAGGTGCTGGGGCCGTTGATACACGAATCCCCAACGTAGATGGGAAAGGCAGACCAGCAGCGGTCGCGCGGTGGGGTTCGGAGCCAGACCAGGGGCGCGTGTTTCGGCGACCGCGGCTAAAGGTTGCTGGGACGGGACGTTCATGACCAGAGCTTCCTTGTGTTGTCAGCAGGTAGGGCGACTCCACTACGTTCCCGAAGGATCTCGAGCCGACGTAAGCACAGGTATGGATGCCCTGCTCCCCTTCGTCGTTCAGCACCGCCGTCATGCGAAGCGACGAACGACACGACCGCTCGCGTTTTAGGTTGAACTGTCTTGCCCTGTCTCGCTTCCGTAATTCAATACGCAAGCTGTGCGTGTGCTCATTGGCACGCCCGGCCACCGATCACGAACGCTTGGGAAAGGGACGGCCGATGATTCTGGTAACAGGTGGAGCGGGGTATCTCGGGGCGCACGCAGTACTTGCGCTGCTGGAAGCGGGTGAAGAGGTGGTAGTGCTGGACAACTTCGCCAATAGCAGTCCTGAAGCGCTCAGACGGGTAAGGCGCATCAGCCGGCGCAAGCCAGCTTTGGTGGTAGGCGATGTCCGCAACCGGTCGGTGCTCGATGACCTGTTCAAGCGCTTTCCTGTCGATGCAGTGATGCACTTCGCGGGTCTGAAGGCCGTGGGTGAAAGCGTGCGACAACCGTTGCGCTATTACGATACCAACGTCGGCGGCAGCATCAACCTGTGCCAGGCGATGGCCTATGCCGGCGTGTTCACCCTGGTGTTCAGCTCTTCGGCGACGGTCTATGGGGATTGCCAGCGAATGCCCATCGATGAGCAGACCGCCTGCGGTCACCCGACCAACCCCTATGGCCAGTCCAAGCTGATGACCGAACAGGTACTGGCCAGCCTGGCCCAGGCGGACGACCGTTGGAGCATCGGCGTGCTGCGCTACTTCAATCCGGTTGGCGCGCACCCGTCGGGCCTGTTGGGCGAATCACCCAAAGCCGTCCCCAGCAATCTGTTGCCCTACCTGCTGCGGGTGGCTGGAGGGCAATTGCCAGCGCTTCCGGTGTTCGGCAACGACTATCCCACCCCGGACGGGACCGGCGTACGGGACTACATCCATGTGCTGGACCTGGTTGCCGGTCATCTGGATACCCTCGCCTACCTGCGTCGCAGCAGCGGCATTCGCGCCTGGAACCTGGGCACCGGCCTGGGCTATTCGGTACTGGAACTGGTGCACGCCTTCGAACGCATAAGCGGCATCAGCGTGCCGCTGGACATGCGCGAACGCCGTCCTGGCGATGTAGCCAAGTGCTGGGCCGACGCAACCCGGGCCAGGGAAGAGCTAGGCTGGGTGGCCCGGCGCGACCTGGATACCATGTTGCGCGACGCCTGGCATTGGCAACGGGCCAACCCCACCGGGTACAGCAAAATGCCTGGCAGCGGCACGGCCGCCAAGGTAGCCGACGAGCGCGCCAGCGCTTTGCCCCTGCGCTAGGTCCGTAGGGAACTGCGGGCTCCCGACGAGCCGCTCTCATGCAATGCGCGGCGCCGCCGATAAGGAAGGTAGGCGCCAGCTTCGGCACAGCGCGCGCTGGCTCACTGTCGTCAAGGTCCTGCATGTCATGAACGTACCTACCCCTCCTGAGCGCAAACCCAAAGGCGTCAAGCACCGCGCTACCGTGGTGTATCGCCAGAACGGCGAAGTGTTGTTCGTACGCAAGCGCAACGCCAAGTGGAACCTGCCTGGCGGGCGGGTAGAAGCCCATGAAACGCCCCTGCAGGCGGCGCTGCGGGAAATGGCCGAGGAAACCGGCCTGGCCTTGGCCAACCTGCGCTTCGTCACTCATCACTACGAAATGGGGGTCATTCATTACGTGTTCGAGGCCGAGTTCAAGGAACAGGCCGTCCCGCGCCCCTGCAATGAAATCGAGGCCTGCCAGTGGTTCCGCCCGGAGGAGATCAGCGAGCGGGAGGTCCGTCGCCCTATCCTCGCGCTACTTCAATCACAAGCCTGACGCGTCCGCGTGTTGGGCCCTGAAGCTACTGTCGCTCCTGGTAGACGAACTTGGGCATGCTCCAGTGGTACCTGATCGCCAGCAGCCGCAGTAGCAGCCCGGCGGACAGCGTCAGCAAGGTGGCCTGCTCCACCGGCATCCCCAGCTCCAGGCATAGCAGAAAGCACAGGGCCGCTGCCAACGAGGCGCTGGCATAGATTTCGCGGCGGAACACCAAGGGGATGTCATTGCAGAAGATGTCCCGCAGGATGCCGCCGAATACTCCGGTGATCACCCCACTCACCGCTACCACCAGCCAGCCCAGGCCCATCTCCCGCGCCGTCATGCAGCCGATCAGGGTGAACGCCATCAGCCCCAGCGCATCGAGTACCAGAAATAGCTGGCGCAGCCGCCGCATCAGAGGGGCGATGAAGATGGTAAGGATGGCAGCCGACGTAGTCAGCATCAGGTATTCCGGATGCTTCACCCAGGCCAGGGGGTAATGGCCCAGTAGCATATCCCGGACGGACCCTCCACCCAAGGCTGTGGCGCAGGCCACGAACACCACGCCGAACCAGTCCATGCCCCGGCGCCCTGCGGACAGGGCGCCAGTCATGGCTTCGGCGGTGATCGCAACGAGATAGAGAGCAAGCAGCATGGAGGCTTCCAACGACGGACGGGCGCCCGCAGGGCGACGGGGCACCAAGGGTACGCAAATCGCCGATGCCGCGCCAACCGTGCCTGGGCTAGCTGGCCAGCAGCTCCCGCACCCTGGTGGTCAACTGCTCCACCGTGAACGGTTTGGTCAGTACCGCCATGCCTGCTCCCAGGCTCGCGCCTGCCATGGCGGCATTTTCCGCATAGCCGGTGATGAACAGCGTTCTGAGCCCTGGCCGCAGTTCCCGTCCGGCGTCGGCCATCTGGCGACCGTTCATGCCACCGGGCAGGCCGACGTCGGTGATCAGCAGGTCAATCCGCGCCGAAGAGCGCAACAGCGACAGGCCGGCCGCGCTGTCCGCGGCTTCCAGCAGGCTGTAGCCCAGTTCGCCCAGCAGGTCTGCCAGCAACAGACGGACCGTGGGTTCGTCGTCCACGATCAGAATGCTGTGCCCGGGCTGGTCGCCCACTCGCGGGACAGGCTCGACCCTGGTCAAGGTAGGGCCCGTCTGGCCCTGGTAGCGCGGCAAGTGGATCTGCACGCGCGTGCCTTCGCCCAGGTTGGAATAGATGCGCACCTGCCCCCCGGACTGCCGGGCGAAGCCGTAGATCATCGACAGGCCCAGCCCGGTGCCCTGGCCGATGGGCTTGGTGGTGAAGAAAGGGTCGAACGCCTTGGCCATTACCCCCGGTGTCATGCCGGCCCCATTGTCGGTCACACATAGGCTAAGGTATTGCCCTTCGGGGGTATCGAGCCCCCGAGCCGTCTGGGTATCGAGGCAGACATTGGCGGTTTCGATGACGATGCGCCCACCGTCGGGCATGGCATCCCGCGCATTCAGGCACAGGTTCAGCAGTGCGTTTTCCAGCTGACTGGCATCCACCAGGGCCGGCCACAGATCCGGCGCTCCGCTGGCTTGAACCACAATACCGGGGCCCACGGTGCGCTGCACCAAATCGATCATGCCCTCGATCAGCGCGCGGACGTCGGTGGGGCGCGGATCCAACGTCTGCCGCCGGGAAAAGGCCAGCAGGCGGTGGGTCAAGGCCGCGGCGCGACGGGTAGCGCCCTGAGCCGCCTCGATGTACCTGCCGGCCTCGGCCGCGCGACCTTGAGCGATCCGCGACCCAAGCAACTCCAGGGCACCGGAGATCCCGGCCAGCAGGTTATTGAAGTCGTGGGCCAGGCCGCCGGTGAGCTGGCCCACGGCTTCCATTTTCTGGGACTGGCGCAGCTTCTCTTCAGCATGCATCAGTTCAGTGCTGCGTTCCGCGACTCGTTGCTCGAGGGTTTCATTGAGCGCCCGCAAGGCGGCCAGGGCACGGTCACGCTCGGCTTCGATCGCCCGTCGCTCCTGCACGTCGATCAACACGCCGGGGAAGCTCAACGGGGTGCCATCTTCACCCCGATCCACCCGGCCGTTGGCTTCGAGCCAGTAATAGTTGCCGTCGGCGCGGCGTACCCGGTACTGGTGCGCGTAGGCACCGCCTTGGGCGATCACCTGGTTGATCGCCGCGCTCAGCGAGGCGCGATCATCCGGATGAACAGTGGCGGTCACCTGGCTCAGGCTCAGCCCCTTCAGGCCGAGGGCCGGGTCGAGCCCGAACGCGCGGGCGAAGGCCTCATCCACGGAAAAGCGATCCGTGGGCAGGTCCCAATGCCAGGTGCCGATGATTGCCCCGGCGGCCAGGGCCAGCTGTACTCGCTCCACGTTTTCCCGCGCCAGGGCTTCGCTGACACGCAGTCGCTCCTGTGCCGCGCGTCGCTCCGTGACATCACTGAACAGAATGGCGATCTGCCGCTGCGCCGGGTTGCCCACGCGTACGGCACGCACGTCGAACCAGCGTTCGAAGGTATTGGCGTAATTCTCGAAAGTGGCCGGCTCGCCGGTCTTGGCTACGTGGCCATAGGTTTCGAACCAGAAGCGCTCCAGTTCCGGCGCGAATTCCTTGACTCGCTTGCCGCGCAGGTCGACCCCGGCCTGGCGCTCGAACGCCGGATTCGCCTCCAGGAAACGGTAGTCGATGGGTTCGTCCTGCTCGTCGAAGATCACCTGAACGATGGCGAAAGCGGCGTCGACGGTTTCCAGGATGGTCCTGAAACGCTCCTCGCTCTGGCGCAGGGCCGTCTCGGCAATGCGGATGCGGGTCAGGTCCAGCATGGCGCCGATCATCTGTACCGGCCTACCCGTTGCGTCACGAGACAAATGGCCTCGATCGAGCACTTCGGCGTAAGAGCCGTCAGCTCGACGAAAACGGTATTCCTGCACCCAGGCCCGCTCCGCGCCCTTCACCGCTGCTTCTACCGAGGCCCAGACGCGGTCGCGGTCGGCCGGGTGAATGTGCGCCAGCCACCAGGCCGCCGTGCTGTCGATCTCGGCGGGGGCGTAGCCATAGCTGATCTCCAGGGCCTGGCTGCGCAGCACATGGCCACTGAGGATGTCCCAGTTCCATACCACATCACTGCTGGCGCGCACGGCTTCACTGAAAGGATGGGCGGTCAGCGCGCGCCAGGGCTGCCCACCCATGCCTCGATCGAGGGGCGCTGGCGGGCAGGTCGGCGCATCGGGGTCCAGCCCGGCGGAGGTGAGCATGCCGCGCAGCCGGGTGTTCTCAGCTTGCAGCGCTTCAATGCTTGGCACGCTCAACGGCCACCTCGGCATAGCAGTGGATATCGAAGGCTCGGCATGGTCGAAATCTCTAAACGACAGGGAGGTGGTTCGGAAGGCTGGCTTGCACCCGAAGGCGCGCCAGCATGGCGCCAGTACCGGCTTTGTACAAGCCCATGCCGTACGCTGCTTACGAACGGCATCGCTTCTTTTTTACGTTGGGCTATCGGCGCGCTGGCCTACCTACCCATTCGGGGAATGGTCTGAGTGGCATCGTCGGGCGACAGTGCGCGCCGACGTTTCCATTTCGCACCAGGAAGGCTGCCATGACCACCCTCGCCCCCACGTTCTTCGATACCTTCGACCAGGCCAAACTGGTGGCCGCCGACAAGGCCCATTACCTTCACGGCTTTCATATGTTCGACGAGCACCGCGAACAGGGCTCCCTGAACATTGCCGCTGGCCAGGGCGCCTATATCTACGACACCCTGGGCAACCGCTACCTGGACGCGGTGGGCGGCATGTGGTGCACCAACATCGGTTTAGGCCGCGAGGAAATGGCCGATGCCATCGCTGCCCAGGTACGCGCCCTGGCCTATGCCAACCCCTTCGCGGACATGGCCAACGTGCCAGCCATCGAGCTGTGCGAAAAACTGGCCAGCCTGGCGCCAGGCGACCTCAACCATGTATTCCTTACCACAGGCGGCTCCACCGCCGTGGACACGGCCTACCGGCTGGTGCAGTTCTACCAGAACGCCCGCGGCAAACCGGAAAAGAAGCACATCCTCTCACGCATCAACTCGTACCATGGCTCTACCACCCTGACGATGAACATCGGTAACAAGGCCGGTGACCGCGCACCGGAGTTTGATTTCCAGAACGACCTGTTCCATCATCTCTCCTGCCCCGGCTACTACAGGGCGCCGGCGGGGATGACCGAAGCGGATTTTCTCGAGCATCTGGTCAGCGAGTTCGAGGCCAAGGTGCTCGAACTGGGGCCGGAACGGGTCGCCGCCTTTTTCGCCGAACCCATCATGGGCTCCGGCGGGGTGATCATTCCGCCAGCTGGCTACCATCGTCGCCTGTGGGAGCTGTGCCAGCGCTACGACATTCTTTATGTGGCCGATGAAGTGGTCACCTCCTTCGGTCGTCTCGGCCACTTCTTCGCCTCTGCCGACGTGTTCGATGTCCAGCCAGACATCATCACCACCGCCAAGGGGCTGACCTCCGGCTACTTGCCGCTGGGTGCCTGCATCTTTTCTTCGCGCATCTGGAACCTGATCAGCGAGCCTGGGCAGGGTCGCTGCTTCGCCCACGGCTTTACCTACAGCGGGCATCCGGTCAGTTGCGTGGCGGCCCTCAAGAACATCGAGATCATCGAACGCGAAGGCTTGCTGGCCCACGTGGAGGATGTAGGCCGCTACCTTGAAGCCCGGCTGGCGACCCTGGCCGAGCTGCCCCTGGTCGGGGAAGTCCGCTGCAAGCGGTTGATGGCCTGTATTGAATTCGTGGCCGATAAACGCAGCAAGGCCCTGTTCCCCGACGAAGTGAACATCGCCGAGCAGATCCACAGCCGCGCCCAGGCCAAGGGCTTGCTCGTTCGCCCCATCGCGCACTTGAACATCATGTCTCCACCCCTGGTAATCACCAGGGCCCAAGTGGACGAGGTGGTGACGACCCTGCGCGAGGCTATCCTGGACGCCGCCACGGCACTTACCGCCAGTGGCCACTATACCGGCGCCTGAGGACTTTACATGCCGGTCCGGTTAGACTGACGGCCATGATACCCGAGCCCGTCTTGCCCCCCACGCCCATGCTTTGCCAGTGGCACGCCCGATTGGCCCGTGCATTGGCGGCCGTGGGGGATGAAACCTTCGTTCCTCGTCTGTGCGATGCCTTGGTAGCCCTTGGCGCGGAAACCCTGGTGGTGTGCCTGGAACGCAAAAGCCAGGCGCCGGAACTGATTCACGCCCAAGGCTTGCTAGCGCCGTTTCGCGACGAGATCGTCAATCGCTACTTCACCGCGGGCTACCTGCTGGACCCGTTCTGCCTTGCGGTGGAGAGTGGCCTGAGCGAAGGCTTCTACCATCTTTCCGAAATCGCCCCGGACGATTTCTTCAGCAGCGAGTACTACAAGACCTACTACCTCAAGTGCGGCGTCACCGATGACTGCTACTTCATCATCGACATCGACGCCAGCACAAAGGTATCGCTGTGCCTGTTCCAGGGTCTTAGCCAGGGAAGCGTCAGCCCCGCCCAGCAAGCGCTGTTCCGGGCGGTGGCGCCGTTGGTGCTGGAGCTGTTTCGCCAGTTCTCCCGCCAGGGTGGCCTGGCCGGCTTCGGCGCCCTGAGGATGAAGAGCCCGTTTTCCTCACCGCTTCATCAGGACCTGACTCGGGCATTCGAGCGTTTCGGTAGCGACGCCCTGACCGAGCGCGAGCGGGAAATCAGCCAGTTGATCCTGCGTGGCCACTCGGTGAAATCCACCGCCAAGGCGCTGAGCATTTCTCCGGAGACGGTGCGCATGCACCGCAAGAACCTCTACACCAAGCTGGCGATCAGCTCACAGGCCGAGCTGTTCGCTCTGTTCATCGACTGGCTGACCCAAGGCAGCCCCGCCTGACCAACCGAGGCCCCATGCCCCCTCTGCACATCGCCCCGCTGCAATACACTGATCTGGTTGACGTTCTGCCCTTTCTAATGGGCGCGCGCGGGATGATGTTCCCCAAGCTGGAAGGCAGCCCCCTGCCCACGGACCTTGCACAGCTACAAAGCGTTTACCAACAGAACTCAAGTTGTCTGTTGCTGGCGCGCCAGGACGGCAAGCTCGTCGGCACCATCGGATATCTTCCCTACGATGGGCGCTTCGCCAACATTGCTTATCCAGGTTTGCGGACTGTGGAAGTGGTCCGCCTGTTCGTCGCGCCCGGGCACAGGCGTGGGGGCGTGGCCCGCTCACTCTGGCTGGCCCTGCTGGAACACGCCAAGGCCAACGGCCAGCAGGTGCTGTACCTGCATACCCATCCCTTCCTGGCAGGCGCTATCGACTTCTGGCAACGACAAGGCTTCGAGTTGCTTCAGGTCGATCCGGACCCCGTCTGGCAAACCACCCATATGCAGCTGCGCCTGGTCGACCGGGGCAGCTAACCGTGCACGCTGTAGCACACCGCATCAGCGGGCATCGGCACTTCATCCACGGCATGGATCACCGAGGCGGCCAGTGCCTCTTCGGCGTTGAGAATACGCGGCGAAGCGATCAGGCAGCGAGAGACATCCAGAGGCACGGCGGCGCCATAGGTGCGCTCGTCGACGATGCGCGAGTACAGTTCCAGGTCGTAGTCCAGACTCATGGCGTACTCGGACATGCGCGCGTGGTCCACCGACCCGTGGAGGTTCCAATGGAAGGGGTGGAACAGGAACTTGCTGTGCTTGCAGGCGGTACGGCGGTCACCAGCCAGGAAAATGATGTTGCCCATGGATTCCACCGTGCCCAGGTTGTGGGTATGCACGGGGATGGGCAGGGCGATCAGGAAGTTGTAGAGAGAGAAACCGTAGCTGCACTCGCCGCCCATGGTGGCGATCTTGATGATGATTTCCGAGGCGCCTTTGTGCACGGCCTGGGAACACTTTTCAATCAGCTCGCCGGTTGAAGTGGAGTTGATAGACGAGGTGAAGTGGACGATATGTGTTGTCATGACTAACGGCTCTCCCAGCGGCAAGGTAAAGCAAACCGAGCTAGCGCCCTGTTACAGGAATGTTGAACAGGACTGCATTGGGCCAGTTCAGGAGCACCCTGAGCAGGGGGACGGATGGCGCTAAATGCTTGTGTATTGACTAAAAGCGCATTGATCTACCTTGACCAAGGAAGCTGTCCCTGGCTGGACAACCACGGTGCTTCTTATGTGAGAGAATCCGGTTTCTTTCTCGAAGCCATCGCTGGAGTCCCGATGCCCCTGCCCCGTCTGTTCGCGCCCGCGCTCTGCCTGGCCGTACTCTGCGCCGCCCTGCCTCTGGGCCAGGCCCAGGCCGCTCGTCCCGCCGCGGCCGCCAGCACGCTGAGCACCGGCACAGCCGTTTCACTGTTGGGCGGCAAGCTTCACTTCATTTTGCCCGCAGGCTACCAGGCCGCGCCCCTGCCTCATGGCGACGCCGCCAAGGGCACTGCTGACGCCGAGGGCACGCTTTATATGAATGACAGCCAGAAGCGCATCGTGGTCGCAACCCAACTCCCGCTACAGAACGATGCCGGCGCGGCGGGTGCCGACGAGGTGTTCCTGGCGGGTATCAGCGAAGGGTTCGTTACGCAACAGGCGCAGGCATTGCCAGACTTTCACAAGACGGGAGAAGCTCAGGTGATTCTCAACGGCCTGCCCGCCCAGCGTCTGGACGCTACCGCCAGCATCGGTGGCGGCAAAACCCTGACCACTTATTTCATCGTCGCCGAAGGCAAGCGAATGGCGGTGGTACAGGTCATCTCCCGCGAAGCCGACCGCAGCGGTCACGACGCCATGGTGCAACGTATTCTCGGCAAGTAGGCGTAGGCCCTGGGAGGCTGGCGAATGGAGGCTTCGAGACCATTGGCCAGCTGACGCCGGCGCAACACCCCGCCAGGAACGAAAAAAGGCGACCCTTGCGGATCGCCTTTTCTGTGCCCGGATGTCCGGGGCTTGGTTTGGTAGGCACAATTGGACTCGAACCAACGACCCCCACCATGTCAAGGTGGTGCTCTAACCAACTGAGCTATGTGCCTGCTGTGGCGCGGCATTCTACGCACATTCGAACGCCTGTCAATATCTATTGCTGTAAACCTGCTACCTGCGAGGCTGTCATAAAGCCATCATCTTGCTCTGCTACAACCCGCCTGTCTTTTCCTTGCGCAGGCTGTTTCTCGTGTCGATCCTTCGTCGTTTCCGGTCTTTCCGCTTTCCCTTGATATTGCGCAGGCTCAGCATCGGCCTGCGTCTATTCGCGGGTTTCAGCCTGTGCGCGCTACTTCTGGCGGGCGTCGGGGCGTTTTCCTTGGTAGAGATACACGCGGTTCGCCACCAGGCGGAAGTGATCGAGCGCGGCCCCTTGAGCAGCATCGCTCAAGCCGATGCCATTGCCCTGGACCTGGGCAAGCTGCGTACCGAGGCCGCCTTGTTGATGAGCTCCGCCAATGACCCTGGCGAGATGGTCAACCGTCGCATCGCCATCGAACAGCTGGCCAGCAGCCTGCAACCGGGTTTCGACGCCTACCTGGCCAGCCTGCAGCCTGGCACCGAACAGGAATCCGTACAGCTACTGCGCGCCGCCTACGATCCTTTCCTGGCCTCGCTCAAGGAGGCCGTGGCCCTGATCGACCAGCAGCGCCCGGCCGAAGGGGTGCAAAAGGCCAGCGACGCCCTGGGGCTTCAAGGTGGCCTGATGGACATGCAAGTGCAGCTGCTACGCGAGTTGAACAAGCAGCGCTCCGCCGAAGCCGTGCAACAGGCGGCCGCCGCCGCGCGGCAAACGCAATTGATTGTCCCCGCCGCCATAGGCGCGGCCCTGCTGGTGATGCTGGTGCTTGCATGGCGCCTGACCATCAGCATCACCACGCCCCTGCGCCAGGCCGTGCAGGTTGCCCGGGCCGTGGCCAATGGCGACCTGCGCGAGTCTGTACAAAGCGAAGGCAAGGACGAAAGCGCGCAATTGCTGACCATGCTGGGTCATATGCGCGACCAGTTGCACGGCCTGCTCAGCCAACTGGGCGCCAGCGTGGACCGCCTCAATGCCGCGGCTCATGACATGGGTAGCGTGATGCAAGGCAGTGCCGAGGACCTGCGCGTTCAATACAACGAAATCGAGCAGGCCGCCACCGCGGTGAGTCAGATGAGCAGCGCGGTAGAAGCCGTGGCCGCCAACGCGCTCTCCACTTCCGACGCGTCGCGGGATTCGGCCAGCGCCGCCCACGATGGACAAGCCCAACTGGACGCCGCCATGGGTGATATCGACCAACTGGCCAGCCAGGTGGAAAGCGCCGCCAGCCAGGCGCGACAGCTGGCCAGCCAGACCCAGAACATCCACAAGGTACTGGACGTGATCCGTAACGTTGCAGAACAAACCAACCTGCTGGCCCTCAACGCCGCCATCGAAGCGGCGCGCGCGGGTGAAGTGGGCAGAGGGTTCGCGGTCGTGGCCGATGAAGTCCGTGGCTTGGCACATCGCACTGGCGCTTCCACGCGCGAAATCGAGCAGATGATGAGCGAAATCCGCAGCGGCACCGACCTGGCCGTGAGCGCCCTCAGCGAAAGCGCCACTCAGGCCGGGCGTACCCGCGTACGAGCTCAAACCGCCCGCAACACCCTTGGCACCATCTACGAGTCGGTCGCCGGGATCGACAGCCGCAACCAGGTCATCGCCCGCGCCGCCGCCGAGCAGGCGCAAGCCTCGCGCAGCGTCGACAGTACCCTGGTGCGCATCCGTGACCTCTCCCTGCAAACCGCCAGCGGCGCCTCCAATACCCGCGCCGCCAGCGAATCCCTGGAAGACCTGGCTGGCGAACTGAAGCGCATGATGGGGCGGTTTGCGCTTTGAGGTAGTGGGTTGCAGGCCGGCGCTGATGCCTCAGGCCAGCGGGTGGCAACCCGGACGAGGCTGCAACCCAGGCAATGCTCGGCTGTCCTAGCCTCTGTACGCGCTGCCGACGCGCAACCCAGGCCCACCCATGCCACTGCCCCATCTACCTCATCGCCGCTGGCTCTTCCTGGCGGCCGTCTTCCTCCTGCTGGGGGTGGCGCTGCCTTATGGCTGCTCTCGCCTGGCCTATAAGGAACGGGAGCTGATCTTCAACATCGAGCCGGGCCCGGCGAGCTGGTTCGGCGGGCTGCCGGCCGGTGTCGCGGAGATGGACATCCCGCTGGCGGCGAACCCGGCGAGTCCGCGTCAGTACGTGCATGCCTGGTGGTGGCCAGCGGCTCGCAAAGGTGCGCCAGCCGCGCTCTACCTACACGGTACTCGCTGGAACCTCACCGCTCAGGTCCGGCGAATCACCCAACTGCGAGCGCTGGGCTTTTCCGTGCTGGCTATCGATTATCGGGGCTTTGGGCAAAGCCCTGGCGCGCTTCCTTCCGAGCGCAGCGTGTACGAGGACGCCCAGGCCGGCTGGGCTCGCCTGGCGGACCTGCAGCCCGAACCCAGCCAGCGCTTCATCTATGGTCACTCCCTGGGCGGTGCCATTGCCGTGGAGTTGGCCAAGCGCGCCGCCGAGGGTGAAGTGCCAGCGGCGGCGGGGCTGATCGTCGAGTCCACCTTCACTGACATGGCGGACGCTGCCCAGGCGGTGATGGATACCTCGCTGCCGCTGCGCTGGGTGCTGTCCGAGAAGTTCGCTTCCATCGACAAGATCGGCAAGATCAAGGTGCCAGTCCTGATTGTGCACGGCACCGCGGACAAATACGTGCCAGACCGCTTCAGTCGTCAGCTGTATGCCGCCGCCGCCGAGCCCAAGCGGCTATTGCTGGTGCCTGGCGCCACTCACCTCAACGCCATGACCCTGGGCAGCCAGCAATATGCGCAGGCGTTGCAGAAGCTGTTCGGAATCGATGGCCGAGCTGGCGCCCTGCCAACGCGACCCGGTAAGCCTCAGATTGTAAATTTTCATACAGAACCTAACGCAGCGGCCCGTAGTCAGTAGCTCATCTTCCGGAGCGAACACCATGACCGAGCCCAATCACTCCCATCACCAAGAAACCCCTGGCCTGTCCAGCGATGAACGTCAGGAGGTGGATGAAAAGGCGCCGCCCCGGCCGGCGGTGCTGCACGAGATCATCCGCAGCCAGGGCGACCATGAACTGGAGCGCAGCGTGGCGGCGCTGTTCTGGTCAGCCCTGGCCGCCGGCCTGACCATGGGCCTGTCACTGATGGCCATGGGGCTGCTCAACGCGCGCCTGCCCCAAGGAGAGGCCAGCCACGTGATCGCCAGCTTCGGCTACTCCGCAGGGTTCCTCGCGGTGATCCTGGCCCGTCAGCAGCTGTTCACCGAAAACACCATTACGGCAGTATTACCGGTGATGACACACCCTACCCTGGCGAACTTCGGTCGCCTGCTGCGGCTATGGGGTGTGGTGCTGGGCGGTAACCTGGTCGGCACCCTGCTGGTGTCCTGGGTAATGCTGCGCCTGCCTATTTTCAACGCACCCACTGACGCCGCCTTCCTGGAGATCGGCCGCAAGGTGATGGAAAACAGCACCACCCAAATGTTCTCCAAGGGGATCGTCTCGGGCTGGATGATCGCGACCCTGGTCTGGATGATCGCCGGCCTGGACAATGCCCGGATCTGGATGATCATCATGGTCACCTACCTGATGGCCCTGGGGGATTTCACCCATATCGTGGTAGGCGCGGCGGAAACTTCTTACCTGGTCTGGGCAGGCGAGTTGTCCTGGCATGACTTCTGGCTGGGCTTCGCCGGCCCGACCCTGGCGGGCAATATCATCGGCGGCAGCTGCATCTTCGCGCTGATCAGCCACGCGCAGATTCGCAGCGACGCCTCTACCCACCCCGGCCCTGATCAGGGCCGGTAGGCTACCTCGCTCTCGCCGGTTGCCGACTGCCCGTCGGCCAGCTCACGCCACCACTGGTCGCCAGGCTTGGGCGACAGCAGGTCCAGGCGCTCTCCCAGGCGAGGCGTGGCCAGAGGCATGCCCGCTGCCTGGGCCAGCCGGGTGATGCGTTCGAACGGCTCCTGCCAGGCGTGGATGGACAGGTCGAAGGTGCCATTGTGGATCGGCAGCATCCAGCGGGCGCCAACGTCCTGGGCGGCCTTGAGGCTCTGCTCGGGCTGCATGTGCACGTTGGGCCAGGCCAGGTTGTAGGCGCCGGTCTCCACCATGGCCAGGTCGAACGGGCCGTAGCGTTCACCGATGCGCTTGAAGCCGTCGAAGTAACCGGAGTCTCCGCTGAAGAACAGTCGCCAGCCGGGCGTGATCATCACCCAGGAGGCCCATAGCGTATGGTTGCTGTCGAACAGCCCTCGCCCGGAAAAATGCTGCGTGGGCGTGGCGGCGAAGCGCGCCCCCGCGGCTTCGGTTTCCTGCCACCAGTCCAGCTGGCGAACCTTGTCTGGAGCGATGCCCCACTTCACCAGGATATCCCCCACCCCCAGCGGCGCCAGGAACAGCTCGGTACGTGCCGCCAGGGCCATGACACTGTCATGGTCCAGGTGATCGTAGTGATCATGCGATAGCACCACCGCCGCCAAGGGCGGCAGGTCGGCCAGGGCTATGGGAGGCGCATGGAAGCGTCGTGGCCCCGCCCATTGCACCGGGGAGGCGCGCTCGGAGAATACCGGGTCGGTAAGGAAGAAACGGCCAGCCGTCTTGATCAGCACGGTGGAATGCCCCAGCCGCCACAGGCTGTTGTCAGGCGCTTCAAGTAGCGCCTGGGTAGAGAGCTGCTGAACAGGCAAGGGCGCGCCGGGGCGCGTCTGGGGAGGCTTGCGCAACAAAAGGTACTTGAAACCGATGCGCAGCTTCTTCCATACCCCGTCCTTGGGAAGCGCGGTGAGGTTCTGGTAACGCCCATCCTCCTGGCGAGAATGAGGCAGGTCCGTGGGCTGCTGGTCAGCGTGCAAGACAGGCGAAGCCATCAGTAACATCACTCCCATCGCAACATTTAGTTTCACTTGACCTCCAGCGCGTGTGGCAAGGGGGCTGTGGCCGTTCAGCATACAGAGGCCGCCCTGCTCTTGCATGAAGACAGCGCCGGGCCGCTGACGGTCGGTCTACGCTTTCTGGAACCTCCGCCGCCCTGGTTCGTCGAGATATCATAAGCCCTGGCGCGCAGGACCCGTGGCTTGCAAGGAGGCCACGTCGCCGCTCGCGTCAGGCAGAGCGTGGCGAACTCCGCGGCCTTGCACAAGGAACCTGCCGATCAATGGAAACGAACGTGTCCGCGTCAGGCAGCAAGCCCCAATTCCTGCGCACCCGCAGGTTCTTGCTGATCGTCGGTGCCTTGTTCGCCATTACGTTCGCCGCTGCGCTGGCGACGCTCTTCGCCCTGGCCAACCGGCTGGACAGCACTGAGATCGAGCAAAGCCGTTTCTTCACCCAGCGAGCTCTGGACGCCAGGATCGCCGGCAACATGGCCATGTTGCTGACCAACGCCGTGTGGGACGAAGCCTACAATGCCTTGGCCGCCCAGCCCTTGAACCGGCACTGGGCCTTCGAAGAACGCAATATGGGCAGCACCCTCTATACCACCACCGGTTACGAAGCGGTGTTCGTCATTGATCGCCGACAGACCCGCTACGCCCTTTACAAAGGGCAGCTGAGCGACGCGCCCTTCGCTTCGTTCATCGACCATGGCCAGGCGCAGATCGTCGACGCGGCCAGGGAAGCCGGCGCGCAAAAGCGTGGCATCAGCCGCTATGTGCTGTTCAACGGTTGGCCCGCCCTGCTGGTGGCCGCTGTCCTTCAGCCTGAACGGCCGCTGCCGGCGCAGGAGATCCAGACGCTGCCCGTGCTGGTTTTCGTCGATCAACTGACTCCTGAAAAACTCGCGCTGATGGGCGAAAGCTTCGGCCTGAAAAACCTTAGCGTGGACCGGCAGCCCGGGCCAAGGGCCCACATGCCCCTGGATGGCACCAGCTTCGAACTCACCTGGAACCAGGCCCAGCCCGGGCGCGAGCTGTTATGGAGTGTATTGCCAGCCCTGGTCACCATCGGGGTCATTCTGGCCTTGCTGTTGGCCTATTTCTTCTATTTCGCCATGCGTGCATCACGCCGCATCGATGAGCATCTGCAAGTGCTCAAGGCCAGCAACCGGGCCCTGGAAGCCAGTGAAGAGCGCTTCCGTGCCGTGGCTGAAGCCGCCTCGGACTGGATCTGGGAAACCGACGGCCGCGGTCGCCTCACCTATCTTTCGGCCCGTTTCGCCCAGGTGACCGGTTATGACATCCAGAGCCTGATGGGCGTTTCCGTCGACCAGTTGCTCAGCTGCGAGACCACCCCCATCGCGCCCTGGCTGGCCTCGCTTCCGGAACACCCCAACGCGACCTCGACACTGCGCTGCGGTTACCGGGACAACAATGGCGACCGCCGCCACTGTCGCGTTTCCGCGCGCCCTATCATGGACAGCGGCCAGGCCGTCGGCTTCAGGGGCACCGCCACCGACATTACCGACGAAGTCGCGGCCCAGGCCCAGATCCAGCATCTGTCCTTGCACGACCCGCTGACCGGCCTGCCGAACCGTAACCTGCTGGGACGTTACCTGGAGGAAGCCCTGACAACTCGAGGGGAAGGGCCACCCCTGACACTGATCCTCATCGACCTGGGCAACTTCAAGCCGATCAACGACAGCCTTGGACATCCGGCGGGCGACGTCGTGTTGCGGGAAATCGCCAAGCGTCTGAAGGCCAGTACCCGCGACCTCGACCTGGTGGCCCGGCTGGGCGGCGACGAGTTCGTGCTGATCCTGTGTGGCCCGGAAAACCGTTTCGAGATCGATCGCTTCTGCCAGCGCCTGATCGACAGCCTGCAACATCCAGTTGTGCATGGCGAACACAGCCTGCATGTGGGGGCCAGCCTGGGTATTGCTCAGAGTCGCCTGCAGGGGTATGACGGCCATGAATTGATCCGCTGCGCGGATATTGCGCTGTACGAGGCCAAGGCCGGCGGCAAGAACACCTGGCGTTACTTCTCCGAACAAATGAGTGAGCAGATCCAGCATCGTCGGCGCCTGGAAAGTGAGCTGCGCCTGGCCATCCGCAACGAAGAACTGGTGCTGCACTATCAGCCCCGGTATCAGGTGAATGGGCTGAGCATTGTCTCGGTGGAGGCCCTGGTGCGCTGGAACCACCCTATCGAAGGCCTGATCGGCCCGGACACCTTTATTCCCTTGGCCGAGCAATCGGAGCTGATCGTGCCCTTGGGGCGCTGGGTGCTGTACGAAGCCTGCCGCACGGCCTGTCAGTGGCCTGCGCCCTTGATGGTGTCGGTCAACCTTTCGCCCGCTCAGTTCGCTCGCAGCGACGTGGTCAAGGATGTGCGGGACGCCCTGATCGCCAGCGGCCTGCCCGCGCAGCGACTGGAACTGGAGATCACCGAGAACGTGATGCTCACGGCTATCGACAATGCCCTGGCTACCATGATCGCCCTCAAGGAGCTGGGAGTGCGCCTGAATATGGACGACTTTGGCACGGGCTATTCGTCCCTCGGCTACCTGCGCGCCTACCCCTTCGACAGCATCAAGATCGACCGCCGCTTCATCGCGGCGCTCAATGGCAGCACCGCCTCGGAAGGCGACCGGGCGGTGGTGAGGGCGATCATCAGCCTGGGCAAAGCCATGGGCATGACGGTGACTGCCGAAGGCGTGGAAACCGAGCAGCAGCTCAGCGCCCTGACCATCGATCAGTGCCATGAAGTGCAAGGCTATTTCCTGAGCCGGCCCGTGGACCAGGCATCCCTGGAACAGTTGCTGGCGACGGCCGAGTCCCCTGCGCTGTTCCAGCCGACCAGGGAAAGCTGAGCTGTACAGCTTTTATCAACCCTTGGGACACAGCCATGGGGGGCTCGCCGACCAACGGACGCGCCGCGCCGCTTCGCTGTGCAGGGGTAATCGATTCAGCCTGTCGGCCAGCCATGGCACTTTTGTAGAGGTTAGGTACAAAGCCGTTAAAGGTCAGTCATTCCCGGCCGATGATATGGCAACCTCCCTCTGTTCTTGTCGGGTGCCGCCGTGTTCAACAACAAACTCAAAGCTGAATTAGCCGCGCTCCGGGAAGAGCTGGCCGCCGTTAAACAGATCCGTGACGGACTCAATGCGGACATGATCGTCCTGCGCCTGGATACCCAGGGCCACATTCTGGATGTAAACGCCAACTTCGAGCAGGAGATGTGCTACCGCCGCCAGGATCTAATCGGCCGCCGTCTCGATGACATCGTGCCCGCCCATGTGAAGAATGACCCTTTCCATCAGCGCGTGCGCAATGCTTGCGACAAAGGTGAATCGTTCGCCGGCGCCTTGCGCCTGTCGCGCGGCAACGGCAAGGAAGCCTGGCTTCGTGGCCTGATGGTGCCGATGCGCAACCCGAACGGGGTAATCGATGAGTTTTGCATCTATGCCAGCGATCTGACCCGTACCATCGAAACGTCCCGTGAACAGGAAGGCCTGATCAAGGCCTTGATGCGCTCGACGGCCTTCATCGAGTTCGACCTGCAAGGCCATGTGCTCACGGCCAACGAGCAATTCCTGCACGGCATGGGCTATCGCCTGGAGCAGATCAAAGGCAAGCATCACCGCCTGTTCTGCCGACCCGATGAATACAATTCGTCTGAATACCAGGCTTTCTGGGAGCGTCTGCGCCGTGGCGAATACGTGGCCCAACGTTTCGAACGCGTCGATGCCCATGGGCGTCCGGTATGGCTGGAAGCTTCCTATAACCCGGTGCTGGACGCCAACGACCGGCTGATCAAGGTAGTGAAGTTCGCGACCGTCATCACCGACCAGGTAAATCGTGAGCAGGCTGTGGCGGAAGCCGCGACCATTGCCTATAGCACTTCGGTGCAAACGGACAGCAGCGCGCAGCGCGGCGCCAATGTGGTCCAGGAAACCGTGGCGGTGATGCGCGACCTGGCCAAGCACATGCAGGACGCCGCCGAGGGCATCGAGGCACTGGATCAGCAAAGCCAGGTCATCAGCACCATCATCAAGACCATCAGTGGCATCGCCGAGCAAACCAACCTGCTGGCGCTCAACGCGGCCATCGAAGCGGCCCGGGCCGGCGAGCAGGGTCGTGGGTTCGCCGTGGTTGCCGACGAGGTGCGTCAATTGGCTTCCCGCACCACCCAGGCAACCGCTGAGATCGCTGGCGTGGTGCAGCAGAACCAGAAGCTGGCATCCGATGCGGTGACGGTCATCGCTACCGGCAAGCAGCAGGCTGAGAGTGGTCTGGAACTGGCGGGGCAAGCCGGGGATGTGATCGTGGAGATCCAGGACGGCGCGCAGAAAGTGGTCAGCGCGGTCGGCCAGTTCGCCAACCAGCTGGGTCAGTGACGGCCCTGCCCTACCCTTGTCGGTAGGGCAGCGCTTGCCGTGCTTCGAGCGCGTATTGGGCAATGCCGGCGCGCTCCTGCTCGAGGAACTCCGCCACCGCCGCCCTCAGGCCAGGGTGCGCCAGGTAATGCCAGGAACGGGTGATCACCGGTTCGAATCCTCGAATCAGTTTATGCTCGCCCTGGGCGCCTGCGTCGAACCGAGTCAGCCCCAGGGTGATGGCCTGGTCCATGCCCTGGTAGAAGCAGGTTTCAAAGTGCAGCCGATCGAATTCGGCCAGCCCCCCCCAGTAGCGCCCATACAGGGTGCCCTTGTCCATCAGGCAGAACGCCATGGCTACCGGCCGCCCCCGCTGACGGGCGAACACCACGCGTAGCGCCTCGGGCATGCGCTCGGCCAGCAGGCTGAAGAAGGCACGTTCCAGGTAAGGCGCCTGGCCGCGCACCTCATAGGTATTGGCATAACAGGCATAGACGAAGTCCCAATGGGCCTCGCTCAGCTCTGCGCCGCACATCCATTCGAACTCGAAACCCTGGGCCGCTACCTGCTCACGCTCCTTGCGCATCTGCTTGCGCTTGCGCGAGCTCAAGGTGTCGAGGAAATCCTGAAAATCCCGATAATCACGGTTATGCCAGTGGTACTGGCAGCCCCAGCGCTCCAGCCAGTGCGCCTCGGTGGCCATTTTTTCGTTCAGGTCGGGCTCGGTGAAATTGATATGTGCTCCCGAGTACCCTTGAGCGAGCAAGTGTTCAGGCAGGGCCCGGATCAGGTCCATGCCATGCTCCAGGTCCGGCGCCAGTAACCGCGGCCCGGTCACCGGGCTGAACGGCACGGCGCACAACAACTTTGGGTAATACCGCAGCCCCGCGCGCCGGCAGGCATCCGCCCAACCGTGATCGAACACATACTCTCCATACGAATGCCGCTTGCGGTAGGCCGGCAGCGCGGCGCGTAACTCATCGCCCTCCCAGGCCAGCAAGTGTTCAGCCCGCCAACCGCTACCAGGTCCAAGGCTGCCACTGTCTTCCAGACTGCTCAGGAAGGCGTGGCGCAGGAAGGGCTGCTCGTGGGGCAACAAGGCATCCCAGCAGGCGGCAGGCACCTCGGCCAGGCGATTCACGATCTGCATGTTCATCATGCGCCCCTCAGTTCGACGTAGAGGCAGTATCGCGTAAAAGCCTGCGGCAGTTCTCGGTTTCAATACCGATGGTCTGAGAGGAGCATTCATCTCACCCGCGGCGCGCGGTTTCTTTATCAATAGATCGAGCCTATCTGGATGCCGAACCGCCAGATAAAGGCACTTTGCCTATATATTGCGAAAAATCCTTGGGCCAGAGCTATTTGTACCGCTTCGCTTGTCATGAAACTGCCATCTTTTCGCCACTAACCTGTCATAGGCCGCCGCAATACTTGCGCCAGATTTCGAAGACGGGGCAGCCCAGGCGCAACCCCGCGATGCCGTCCTTCCGGACCTGTCCTTGGGGTGAATTCATCCCGCTTTAATAACCAGGGAGAACCTTATGCGTCTTGTTTCAACACGAACCGGAGCGGGTGTTTGCGCCGCCATGCTGCTGGCTGCCACCGTGCCTGCCCACGCTGCCGTGGACGAAAAACTGCTGGAAATGCTCCGCGCCAACGGTTCGATCAGCGCCGGCCAATACGCCGAACTCCAAGGCGAGCTGGCGCGTGACAAGCAAGCGCAGGCGCAACAGATCGCTGCAGCGCAGGAAGCGAAAAAGCAGGAACTGTCTGCCTTCGAGCAAAAGGTGGCCTGGGCCGCCAAGACCCAGATCAAAGGTGACGTTCGTCTTCGTTACGAAGACCAGAACGCCGATGGCGGTGCTGCTCGTGACACCGACCGCCAACGGGTTCGCGCCCGTTTCGGTGTGTACAGCGAGATCAACCCGCAAGTGGACGCCGGCATCCGCCTGGCCACTGGCAGCAGCAGCGACGCCCGTTCCACCAACGAAAACCTGGACAACTACTTCGTCAAGAAGAGTTCCTGGGTCGACCTGGCCTACCTGGACTACCATCCTACCGCCTTGCCTAACCTGCATCTGATCGGTGGCAAGATGCTGCAACCGTGGGTAAACATGGGCGACGTGATCTGGGACGGGGACATCAACCCCGAAGGCCTGACCGCGACCTACAAGCACTCCCTTGGCGGCAAGAACGAACTGTTCGGCAGCGCTGGCTATTACAACCTCAAGGACAACGTCGACGGCGAAGGCGTGCAGTTCCGCCACGATATGAAGAT
The DNA here is from genome assembly GCF_000826105.1 of Pseudomonas massiliensis. Taxonomy (GTDB): domain Bacteria; phylum Pseudomonadota; class Gammaproteobacteria; order Pseudomonadales; family Pseudomonadaceae; genus Aquipseudomonas; species Aquipseudomonas massiliensis. Next base: position 498,728 of record NZ_CCYK01000006.1, read on the forward strand.
GTACGCTGGCCAACTCGGTGGCCGCTTCGGTCTGACCGACAATCTGAAGCTGACCGTGGGCGGCAGCGTGTACGGGTTCGACGGCGAAGGCGAAGATACCGCGACCACCCTGTCGATCAACGGCAACACCCGCAACGAAGAATTCAAGTTGTATGAAGGCTTCGCCCAGATGGACGTTAGCGGTCTGGCCATCCCTCTCGCCGTTTATGGTCAGTTCGTGAAGAACGCCGACGCCAGCGACGACCACGACACCGCCTGGCTGGTAGGCGCCAAGACCAAGGTATTCGACAAGTGGGGCCTGGACTACAACTATCGTGACGTGCAGCGTAACGCGGTGGTCGGTGCCTTCACCGATTCGGACTTCGGCGGCGGCTACACCGGCGCTCGCGGGCACAAGCTGAAGGTGTCCTACGACATCGACAAGAACTTTGCTCTGGGCGCGACCTACTTCATGGCCGAGTCTGATACCTACGTGACCAACAAGACCAACGCCGACGTAGACACCCTGCAGGTGGACGTGGAAGCGAAGTTCTGATTCACCGGCAATACCGTTCGCCAGCCGCGCCGGCGCCTCTCAGGGACCTCATCCACCCCTGGCAGGCGTCGGCGCGGCTTCGTTCAACCTGAACCGAACCCCATCTGTTCGACCACTCGGTGGGACCCAGCACCAGCCGGGGAATGTACCCTCCGAGATCCGCCTATTCGGCAGCTTCGCTGCCTCCTACCGGGCGAACCTGAGCTAAGCCTTCACTGGCTGGACCCCGGTGGGACCCAGCGCCAGCTGGGGAATCTACCCTCCGAGATCCGCCTATTCGGCAGCTTCGCTGCCTCCTACCGGGCTAACCTGAGCTAAGCCTTCACTGGCTGGACCTCGGTGGGACCCAGCGCCAGCTGGGGAAGCCGTGCTGGCGCTTACCGCTTGCGCAGAATCACACTGCCGATCGAGTAGCCCGCGCCAAACGAACTCAGCACCCCGAGAGCGCCACTGGGCAAGTCGTCCTGGTGCTTGTGCAGGGCAATCACCGAACCCGCGGAACTGGTATTGGCATAGGTATCGAGGATTACCGGTGCTTCCTCGGCGCTGGCATCGCGACCCAGAAGCTTCTTCACGATCAGCTGGTTCATGCTCAGGTTGGCCTGGTGCAGCCAGAAGCGCGAAACCCGACTGACCTGGATATCGTTCTCTTCCAGATGCTTGCCGATAAGCTCGGCCACCATGGGGCAGACCTCACGGAAGACCTTGCGCCCTTCCTGCACGAACAGCTTGTCATCGCCACCGACGCCCTCTTCCGCCGCCCGATTGAGGAAGCCGAAGTTGTTGCGAATGTTGTTGGAGAACTGAGTGAGCAGCTTGGTACTGAGTACCTCGAACTGGTAAGGCGAGCTGGCCAGGTCGGCACGCTCGAGCAGCACGGCGGTTGCCGCGTCACCGAAAATGAAGTGGCTGTCGCGGTCACGGAAATTCAGGTGCCCGGTGCAGATTTCCGGGTCCACCACCAGCACAGCCCGGGCCTGCCCCAGCTGCACCGCGTTGCAGGCCATCTGGATGCCGAAGGTGGCCGAGGAACAGGCCACGTTCATGTCGAAGCCGAACCCCTGGATACCCAGGGCCTGTTGCACTTCGATGGCCACCGCCGGGTAGGGCCGCTGCAGGTTGGAGCAGGCGACGATCACCGCGTCCACGTCGGCGGCCGTGCGGCCGGCGCGTTCCAGGGCCTGGCGCGCGGCGGCCACCGCCATCTCGCACAGGATGGAAGGCTCGTCGTTACTGCGCTCCGGCAGGCGCGGCACCATGCGCAGGGGGTCGAGAATGCCGGCCTTGTCCATCACGTAGCGGCTCTTGATGCCGCTGGCCTTTTCGATGAAGGCGGCGTTGGACTCGGGCAGCGGCTCGCGTTCGCCGCGGGCGATAGCCTCGGCATGGGCGGCGTTTTCCTGCTGTACCCAGGTATTGAACGACTCCACCAGCTCTTCGTTGCTGATGCTGTAGGGCGGCGTGAACAGCCCGGTGCCACTTATCACGACGTTATACACGCTCGTTCCTCTGAATGTTGGAGCGCCTCGCAGGCGACGGAGGCGGATTTTGCCACACCTGGGACGAACGTGCTGGTTTTGCCCAGTGTCCCAGGGGCGCTATCAGGGTTCGACCAGCGCCCACTGCTTGGCCAGACGCTTGTCCGAAATGGGCACGCGGGTGCCCAGCTGCTGGGCGAAAAGCGATACCCGGTATTCCTCCAGCCACCAGCGGTAAGTGACCAGTTCGGGGTCGCGCCTGCCCTCCTGGGCGTGCTTGGTCGCCCGCGCCTGGTATTGGGCCCACAGCCCGCCCAGCTCCGCGCTCCACACCCGGTCACGCTGGACCTGGGCACCCAGCTTGTCGAGCCGCAACTCCACTGCTCTGAGGTAGCGTGGTAGCTCCTTGAGCCAGTGGACGGGGGTTTCCCGTACGAAACCAGCATAGATCAGGGCGGCCAGCTGCTGCTTGACATCATTGAGCGATACCGCCTGGGCAAGGTCGATACGGCCCTTGAAGCGCTTCTGCAGGCCATGCCAAAGGGTCAGGATTTCCAGTACCAGCCGCGCCAGGCGTTCGGCGTGCTCGGCCCAGGCGCCACGCTTGCGCTCGGCCAGGCTGGCCAGGCCGGCGCCATCACGGGGCAGGCTGGCTTCGCCTTCGAGTATGCAGGCGTCCAGGCTGGCCAGCAGGATGTCTTCGACCAGCGCCTCGATGCGGCCCAATTCGCGGTACAAGAGGCCCATCTGGGTCTGCCCCGGGAGCTTGCCGCGCAGGAAGCGGGCGGGCTCGGCCAGCTGTTGCAGCAACAGGCGCTGCAAGGCGCGACGGTGCTGGTAATCCGCTTCGGCGGCGGTTGAGAAACGGCCTTCGCGGACTTCGCCCTGCTCTTCCACCAAGGCCGGGTACACCGTGAGCTGCAGCCCGGCCACGTTTTGCCGCGCCGTCTGGGCTACGGCGGAGAACCCCTTGGACTGCACAGGCTCCGGCGCCTTGCTGGCAGTCGGCAAGGCCAGGGCGGCCTGTCCGGCTTCGGAGAAGCGGGCCGCCAGGGTATCCAGGTCACGCCCCTCGCCAAGGAACTTGCCGCTGGCATCCACCACCTCGATGTTCATCCTCAAGTGCCCTTCCAGGGCACGCTCCGCTTCGCCCCACTCCTCGTCGCTTACCCGGGCGCCCGTCATGCGGGTCAGCTCGGCCCCCAGAGCCTGGGGCAGCGCGCCCTGACCAAAGACCATTCGCGCCAGGGCCGCCTTGACGAAGTCAGGCACGGGCACGAAGTTCTTGCGCACGGCCTTGGGCAGGTTGCGGATCAAGGCGACGCAGCGGGCTTCGATCAACCCTGGCACCAGCCAGGCCAGGCGCTCGGCGGGCAGGCTTGGGAGCAGCGGTGCCGGTACCCGAACAGTAACGCCATCGCGCGGGTCGCCAGGTTCGAAGTGGTAGGTCAACGGCAACGCCAATTCGCCCAGCCTGAGGGTGTCGGGATAGAGCGCGGCGGTGACCTCGGTGGCCTCCCGGGCCAGCACGTCCTCCTCGCGCATGATCAGCAGGTCGGGGTCTTTCTGGCTCTGGGCGCGATACCAGCTGTCGAAGGTGGCGGTCTGGTAAATGTGTTCAGGAAGCCGCGCTTCGTAGAAGGCGTACAGGGTTTCTTCATCGGCCAGGATATCCCGTCGGCGGGCCTTGGCCTCCAGTTCGTCGAGCCGCTCCAGCAGAGCGCGATTGGCACCCAGGCAGCGGGCCTTGGACTGGATCTCGCCACGCACCAGGCCTTCGCGAATGAACAGCTCCCGCGAGGCCACCGGGTCGATGGGGCCGAAATGCACCGGCCGGCGGCCGACGATGATCAGACCATAGAGCGTGACCTGCTCGTAGGCCACCACCTGGCCGCGCTTCTTTTCCCAATGGGGTTCGAAGTGGTTGCGCTTGGTCAAATGCTCGGCCAGGGGCTCGAGCCACTGATTGTCGATCTTGGCCACCATGCGGGCATACAGCTTGGTGGTTTCCACCAGCTCGGCGGCCATCAGCCATTGAGGCCGCTTGCGGCCGATTCCGCTGGAAGGGTGAACCCAGAATCGCCGCTGCCGAGCCCCCAGGTAGTCCCCTTCCTCGGATTTCTGCCCGATCTGGCTGAGCAGCCCGGACAGAATGGCCTTGTGCAGCTTGGCGTAGTCGCAGGGTTCAGGGTTGACCGGCAGTTGCAGCTCCCGACAGATCAAAGCGAGCTGGCGGTGAGCGTCTCGCCATTCGCGCAAGCGCAGATAGTTGAGGAATTGCTTGCGACACCAGTTGCGCAGCGGGTTGGAGCCCAACGCCTGGCGCTGGGCCTCGAAGCCGTTCCACAGGTTGACCAGGGCGGTGAAGTCCGAGTCCACGTCCTTCCATTGGGCGTGGGCCTGGTCGGCAGCCTGCTGCCGCTCAGGCGGCCGCTCGCGCGGGTCCTGCACGGACAGGGCGCTGGCCACGATCAGCACCTCGGCGAGGCTGCCCTGCTCCGCGCCCTCCAGCAACATCCGCCCCAGGCGCGGGTCTACGGGCAGCCTGGCCAACTGCCGCCCCAGCGGCGTGAGCCGGTTGTCCCGGTCAACGGCGCGCAGTTCCTGCAACAAATTGAAGCCATCGCTCACCGCCTTGCCGTCCGGCGGCTCGATGAACGGGAAGGCATCGATGGCACCCAGGCGCAGATGCAGCATCTGCAGGATCACCGCCGCCAGGTTGGTGCGCAGGATTTCCGGGTCGGTGAATGCAGGGCGAGCGTTGAAGTCTTCTTCGCTGTAGAGGCGGATGCACAGCCCGGGCTCGACCCGACCACAGCGCCCCTTGCGCTGGTTGGCGCTGGCCTGGGACACCGCCTCGATCGGAAGGCGCTGGACCTTGGCCCGGTAGCTGTAGCGGCTGACCCGCGCGGTGCCGGTGTCGATCACATAGCGAATGCCCGGTACCGTCAGTGAGGTTTCCGCCACGTTGGTAGCCAGCACCACCCGGCGGCCGGGATGGGCCTGGAAGATGCGCTGCTGCTCGGCGGGCGACAAGCGCGCATACAGTGGCAGGATTTCCGTATGGCGTAGCTGGGCCTTGCGCAGATAGTCCGCGGCATCGCGGATCTCGCGCTCGCCCGGCAGGAACACCAGCACATCGCCGGGGGTCTTGCGTTCGCGGCGCTCCAGCTCGGCCAGTTCCTCAAGCGCGGCCAGGATGCCCTGATCCACGGTGAGGTCCTCCTCCACCGGATTGCCGTCTTCGTCCTGCTCGCCCACCAAGGGGCGGTACCAGAGGTCCACCGGGTAAGTACGCCCGGACACCTCGATTACGGGCGCGCCATCGAAATGCTTGGAGAACCGCTCCAGGTCGATGGTCGCCGAGGTGATGATGACCTTGAGGTCTGGCCGGCGTGGCAGCAGGGTTTTCAGGTAGCCCAGCAGGAAATCGATGTTCAGGCTGCGCTCGTGGGCTTCGTCGACGATGATGGTGTCGTAGCGTTCGAGGAAGCGGTCATGCTGGGTTTCCGCCAGCAGGATACCGTCGGTCATCAGCTTGACCAGGCTGCTGGGGCCGGTCTGATCCTCGAAACGCACCTGGTAGCCGACCAGGCCACCCAGGGGCGTGCCCAGCTCCTCGGCCACCCGGGTGGCCACGCTGCGGGCGGCGATCCGCCGGGGCTGGGTATGGGCGATCAAGCCCGCCTGGCCGCGGCCCAGCTCAAGGCAGATCTTGGGCAACTGGGTGGTCTTGCCCGAGCCCGTCTCGCCGGCGATCACCACCACCTGGTGTTCGGCGATCAGGGCCTTGATCTCGTCCCGCTTGGCGGCGATGGGCAGTTGGTCGTCATAAGCGATGCGCGGCACGCTCGCGCGACGCGCCTCCACGGCCGCGCAGGAAGCACGATAGCGCTCCAGCCAACGCGCCAGCTTGGCTTCGTCAGGTGTCTTGCGCAGCTCCTGGAGCTGGCGGCGCAGGCGGTGGCGGTCGGCGGTCTGGGCTTGGTCGAGGTTGCGCAGCAGGGTATCGAAGGAAGGCGTCGATTCGGTCATCAGTCAGGCCCGAAGGGGCACGGCAGGAAAAAGTAGGGCCGATTGTCGCAGATTTGCGCCCCCTTAGGGGCTCTCAAGGGCCGCTCGATGTTTAGTCGGCAGCTCAGTGAAGATCGTCGAATGCCCGTTGAAGTGGACAACGAAGCCGTGTGAGTATCCGGGCATGACCGCTACTGCCCTCCTCTCGCGCAACGCTACCGGCCCTTCCTTCGCGAAGCGCGGCGAGCATCCTGGGCAGAATCCACTGTTCAACGTCATTCTCGCCTTCTGGGCCCTGTGGCATTGCCGCCATGCTCGCCCGCCGGACACCCTCGCTTAAGGCTTCCCCATAACCCGTGCCGCCGCGGCACGGCTGTGAAACCGTGCGCCTGGACGGCGCGAGCGAGTGAGCCATGTTTGCCAACGAAGTAGAAGCGCGGCTGTTCCTGCAGGAACAGCCCGACATCGAGCTGTTCGAGCTTTTCATTCTCGACGCCAGTGGCGTGCCCCGGGGCAAGCTGCTGCACCGGGAGGAATTGCTGGACACCTACCGTAGCGGCCGGCCGTTGCCCAGCACCATGCTGGGCCTGACGCTGCAGGGCGAAGATGTGGAAGGCTCCGGCCTCGTCTGGGACGTGGGCGATATCGACTGCCGCGCCTATCCCCTGCCGGGAAGTCTGGTTCCGCTGCCCTGGCGACAGATTCCCACGGCAGCGCTGCAGGTAAGCATGCACCCGGTAGAGGGCATGCCTGCCACGGTCGCCGACCCTCGCCACCTTCTGGCCGGGGCGATCCAGCGGCTGGAAGCCATCGGCTTACATCCGGTGATGGCATGCGAGCTGGAATTCTACCTGCTCGACCAGCAACGCGACGGCCAGGGCCGACCGCAACCGGCACTGGATGCCGATGGCGGCCGGCCTCGAGCCACCCAGGTCTATGGCCTGCGCGAGCTGGAACAGATCGAGCCCTTCCTGGCCGACCTGTACAGCGCCTGCAGGCTGCAGGGGATACCGGCGCGCACGGCCATCTCCGAATACGCGCCTGGTCAGGTAGAGATCACCCTGGAGCATGGTCCGGCCTTGCAGGCCATGGACCAGGCCGTGCGCTACAAGCGCCTGGTCAGGGGCGTGGCCCACCGTCATGGCATGCAAGCCTGCTTCATGGCCAAACCCTTCGGCCACCTGGCCGGCACGGGGATGCACATGCATGTAAGCCTGGCGGATGACCGAGGCCGCAACCTGTTCGCCAGCGAAGACAAAGCCGGCACGCCTCTGCTAGGCCAGGCGGTCGGCGGCATGCTCGAACACCTGCTCGACAGCCTGTTGCTGTTCTGCCCCAACGCCAACTCCTATCGCCGCTTCCAGGCCAACAGCTATGCCCCCCTGGCGCCCACCTGGGGCGTGGACAACCGCACCGTCAGCCTGCGCGTACCGGGCGGCCCCGCTTCCAGCCGGCATATTGAACACCGCGTCTGTGGCGCTGATGCCAACCCTTACCTCGCGGCAGCGGCAATACTGGCCGCTATCGAAGATGGCATCCGCCGCCAGCTCGACCCTGGTGCGCCCGTGCAAGGCAACGGCTATGCCCAGGCCACCACCTTCCTGCCCACGGACTGGCTGAGCGCCTTGAACGCCTTCGAGGCGTCGCCGTGGGTGCGTGAGGCGTTCGGCGATGGCTTCCGGCGGGTGTACCTGGCGGTAAAGCGCGCCGAATATCGACAATTCATGGCCGAAGTCAGCGAGCAAGACTGGCGCTGGTATCTGACCCAAGCCTGAGCCTGCATCCGGAGTAAAGAGCATGACCCCTCGTAGCCCTTCCTATTACACCGCGACCATTGGCCAGGAGAGCGATTACCCCGTCTGCCAAGGCACCTATGAAGTGGACGTGGCCATCATCGGCGGCGGCTTCACCGGCGTCGCCACGGCCGTGGAACTGGCCGAGCGCGGCTACCGCGTGGCCATCGTCGAGCAGAACAAGGTCGGCTGGGGCGCCAGCGGGCGCAACGGTGGCCAGGTCACCGGCAGCCTCTCCGGAGATCAGGCGATGCGCAAGCAGATGCGCGTCCGCCTGGGCGGACAGGTGGATGACTTCATCTGGGCGTTGCGCTGGCGCGGTCACGACATCATCGAGCAAAGGGTGACGCGTTATGCCATCGACTGCGACCTGCGCCATGGCCACCTGCATGCCGCCCTCAAGCCGGCCCATATGGACGAATTGCGCGCCAGCCTGAGCGAAGCCCAAACCCGCGGCATGGGCGACAGGGTCACGTTACTGGACCGCGCCGGCGTGCGGGACCACCTGCAAAGCGACCTTTACATAGGCGCGCTGAAAAATACCCGCAACCTGCACCTGCATCCCTTGAACCTGTGCCTGGGCGAAGCCCGGGCCGCCCATGGCCTGGGCGCACGGGTGTTCGAGAACAGCGAGGTCGTGGAGATCGTTCACGGCCCACGCCCGGCCCTGGTGACCGCCCATGGGCGCATCGACGCAGCCCAGGTGGTGCTGGCCGGTGACGTTTATCATCGGCTGGAGCCCGCCCGGCTGGGCGGCAAGATCTTCCCGGCCATGGGCAGCATCGTCGCCACGGCGCCGCTGGGCGAGCTGGCCCGGGAGCTCAATCCCCAGAACCTGGCGGTATACGACTGCCGCTTCGTGCTGGACTATTACCGGTTCACCGCCGACGGCCGCCTACTGTTCGGCGGTGGTGCCAACTATTCAGGCAGGGATTCGCGGGATATCGCCGGGGAACTGAGGCCCTGCATCGAGCGCACCTTCCCCCGCCTCAAGGGCGTGCCCATCGACTTCCAGTGGAGCTGCGCCATGGGCATCGTGGTCAACCGGATTCCGCAATTGGGCAAGCTGTCCGAGAATGTCTGGTATTGCCAAGGCTATTCGGGCCACGGCATCGCTACCAGTCACATCATGGGAGAAATCATGGCCGAAGCGGTCAGCGGTACCCTCAACCGCTTCGACACCTTTGCCCAGTGCCGTCACGTCCGGGTACCGGCCGGGAGGCTGCTGGGCAATCCCTTGCTCGCGGCAGGCATGTGGTATTACCAGATGCTGGAAAAGCTGCGCTAGCCCGAAACCTGCTGGACCCAGCGGCAGGTGGGGAACCGCTGCAAAACCTGCGCGATCATTCGGCAGCTGCCGCTGCCTCCCACAGGATGAACTGAACCCCTGAGCCAACCGGAAACCTGTAGGACCCAGCGCCAGCTGGGGAATCGCTGCCAGACCCTTGCGATCATTCGGCAGCTGCCGCTGCCTCCCACAGGATGAACTGAACCCTAAGCCAACCGGAAACCTGTGGGACCCAGCGCAAGCTGGGGAATCGCTGCTGCGGGAGCTCAGGCGGTTTTCTTCAGGCCCAGCTTCTTGAGCTCTGCGTCACGCAGTTCGCGGCGCAGGATCTTCCCTACGTTGGTAGTGGGCAGGCTGTCACGGAACTCCACGGCCTTCGGCACCTTGTAGCCAGTGACATTGGCGCGCATGTGGTCCAGAACCTGATCCTTGGTCAGGCTCATGCCCGGCTTGATCACCACGAATACCTTGATGGCCTCGCCGGATTTTTCATCGGGGATGCCGATGGCCGCGCACTGGAACACGCCTGGCAGGGTTACCAGGACATCTTCCAGCTCGTTGGGATAGACGTTGAAACCGGAGACCAGGATCATATCCTTCTTGCGGTCGACGATGCGGATATAGCCATCCGGTTGAATGATCGCAATATCGCCGGTCTTGAGCCAGCCGGCTTCATCGAGCATTTCAGCGGTAGCGTCCGGGCGTTCCCAGTAGCCTTTCATTACCTGCGGGCCCTTTACGCAGAGTTCGCCTGTTTCACCAAGGCCGAGTTCACGGCCAGTGTCATCGATGACCCGGCACAAGGTGGAAGGCACTGGAATGCCGATGGTGCCGATTTGCACCGCCTGCTTGGGGTTTACGGTAGCGACCGGGCTGGTTTCGGTCATCCCGTAGCCTTCGCAGATGGAGCAGCCAGTGACTTCCTGCCAACGGTCGGCCACTGCCACCTGCAGGGCCATGCCGCCCGAAAGCGTGAGCTTGAGGGGCGAGAAGTCCAGTCGGCGGAATTCGGCGTTATTGCACAAGGCCACGAACAGCGTATTGAGGCCTACGAAACCGGTGAATTTCCACTTGCCCAACTCTTTGACCATGGCCGACAGGTCGCGGGGGTTACTGATGAGCACGTTGTGGTTGCCCATGAGCATCATGGCCATGCAATGGAAGGTAAAGGCGTAGATATGGTAGAGCGGCAGCGGGGTGATGAGGATCTCGCATCCCTCGGCCAGGTTGGAACCCATCAGCGCCTTGCACTGCAACATGTTGGCTACCAGGTTGCGATGGGTCAGCATCGCGCCCTTGGCAACCCCGGTGGTGCCGCCAGTGTACTGCAGCACGGCCACATCCCCGGAGGGCGGGTTGGCTTCGGTTACCGCAATGCCGCGCCCCAGGGCCAGGGCCTGGTTGAAAGGCACGGCATCCGGGATGTGGTAAGGCGGCACCATCTTTTTAACATAGCGCACCACGCTGTTCACCAGCAGGCGCTTGACCGGCGGCAGCAGGTCGGCCACCTCGGTGATGATCACATGGCGCACCGAAGTACGCGGAACCACGGCCTGCGCCAGGTGAGCCATGTTGGCCAGGCATACGAGGGCCTTGGCGCCCGAATCCTTGAACTGGTGCTCCATTTCCCGCGCGGTGTACAGGGGATTGGTGTTGACCACGATCAAGCCGGCGCGGATGGCACCAAACACCGCCACCGGGTATTGAAGGACGTTGGGCAGCTGTACGGCGATGCGGTCGCCAGGAACCAGGTCCGTATGTCGCTGCAGCCAGGCCGCGAATGCCCCGGACAGTTCATACAGCTCGCCATAGGTCAGTGTCTTGCCCAGGTTGCTGAAAGCTGGCTTGTCGGCGAAGCGCTGGCACGACGCTCGCAGCACCGCCTGGATGTTGGGATAGGCGTCTGGATCGATCTCGGCCGGAATGCCTTGAGGGTACTTGTCTGTCCAGAAATTGTCGGCCATGGAACCCTGCTCCTCGTGCAGCGAGATCAGCGCATTCGATGCGGTTTTTATAGATATGTCAAAAGCGCGCCGAGATTAGCAGTTTTGCCAGATACCGCCTAGAGCCACGGCAGGCTATCAAGTCATATTGAAAACCCACCGCGAAGCTTTGGTCACGTTTAGAGTAATTGCTCTAAACCTTGCCGGCCGCCTGGTTCGAGACTTCCGCGGCGAGAGCTTCGTCGCGCAGGGCACGTCGAAGGATCTTGCCTACCGGTGTCATGGGTAGGCTCTGGCGGACTATCACCTGACGGGGCACTTTGTAGGCGGCCAGGTTTTCCCTGCACCAGGCCTGAAGGCTGGCTTCGTCGCAGCCGCCTTCGCGGGGCACGACGTACAGCCGTACGGCTTCACCCGTACGCGGATCCGGAACGCCAATGGCAGCGCAGTTGAGTACCTGAGGATGCGCCATCACCACGTCTTCCACCTCATTGGGATAAACGTTGAAGCCGGAAACGATGATCATGTCTTTCTTGCGATCGACGATGCGCACGAAACCATCGGCTTCGATCACCGCCATATCGCCGGTGCGCAGCCAGCCGTCCGCGTCCAGCGCCTGAGCCGTGGCCTCAGGCTGCTGCCAATAGCCTTTCATGACCTGGGGGCCTTGCACACAAAGCTCGCCAGACTCACCAAGAGGCAATTCATTGCCCTGCTCGTCCACCACTTTCAGAGCCGTGCCGACCAGGGGCAAGCCCACCGTGCCAAGGCGAGCGGCCGCGCCATAAGGGTTAGTGCATACCACTGGCGAGGTTTCGGTCAGGCCATAGCCCTCGGCGATGCGGCAACCGGTCAGGGCTTCCCAGCGCTCGGCGGTGGCCCTGACCAGCGCGGTGCCGCCTGAATTGGTCACCTTGAGCCCGGAAAAATCGAGGCTGGCAAACCCGGGATGATCCATAAGGGCCACGAACAGCGTATTGAGGCCCACGAAGGACGTGAAGCGCCAACGCCCCAGTTCCTTGATGAAGGCCGGAATGTCTCGTGGATTGGTGACGAGGACGTTATGGTTGCCAGCCACCATCATGCACAGGCAGTGGGCGGTGAACGCATAGATGTGATAGAGCGGCAAGGGTGCGATGGCGATTTCCTCTCCCTCGCCCACCAGGGGGCGCCCGTCGGGCCCCAGCTGGCGAAACCATGCGTGCATCTGCTGCATGTTCGCCAACAGGTTGCCGTGGGTCAGCATGGCGCCCTTGGCCTGCCCTGTGGTGCCGCCGGTGTACTGCAGCACGGCGATGTCGCCGCGCTGCAAGGGTACCGGCGTGACGGCGCCCTTGCGCCCGACACGCAAGGCCTCGTTGAAGCGGACCGCCCGCGGGAGGCGATATTCGGGCACCATTTTCTTGAAGCGCGCTACCGCCAGGTTGACCAGCCAGCCCTTGGCGGGAGGCAGCAGGTCGCCCATGCGCGCCTCGATCAGGTAATCGATGGGCGTGTCCTTGACCACCTCTTGCACCCGGTCGCCGAAGAGATTCAGGTACACCAGCGCCCGCGCGCCGGAATCCTTGAACTGATGGCGCATTTCCCGAACGGTGTACAAGGGATTGGTGTTCACCACGATCAAGCCGGCGCACAGGGCGCCGAACACGGCGATAGGGTATTGGGAAACATTGGGCAGTTGCACCGCGATGCGGTCGCCAGGCAGCAGGTTCGTGTGCTGCTGCAACCATGAAGCGAAGCCCAGCGCCTCTCGCTCCAGCTCTGCATAGGTCAGGGTGCGGCCCATGTTGCTGAAGGCGGGCTTGTCGGCGAAGCGGCGACAGGCGTGCTGGAAGACGTCAACCACTGATTGCCAGGCGTTGAAGTCGATTACCGAAGGTACGCCCTGGGGGCGCTTGTCCTGCCAGAAGTCGGGTTGCATTGTTGTTTTCCCCTGCTTGAAGCGCGGGCTTCATGCTCACGCAGCCTTGAGCCGAAAGTAGCAGTTGCTTCCCTGGGAGGCATCCGCAAAGGGGGCGTTATTTACATCCTGAATTGATTGGCCGAAGCCACATGACGATACACTAGAGGCTTTCTCGCGAACCGGACATCCCGCATGACCCAAAGCACCAACACCCCTTATGAAACGCTCGAAGTCGGCCAGACCGCCAGCTACACCCGGCAGGTCACCGACCGGGAGATCCAGCTGTTCGCCGCGCTGTCCGGTGATCGCAACCCGGTTCACCTGGATGACGAATTCGCCGCCAAGACCATCTTCCGCGAGCGCATCGCCCACGGCATGATCACCGGCGCGCTGATCAGCGCGGCGGTGGCGTGCGAGTTGCCCGGCCCCGGCACCATCTACCTGGGCCAGCAGATGAGCTTCGTCAAGCCGGTCAAGCCTGGCGACACCCTGACCGTGCGCCTGGAAATCCTCGAGAAGCTGCCCAAGTTCAAGGTGCGCATTGCCACACGGGTCTTCAATCAGGCCGATGAGCTGGTAGTCGATGGCGAAGCTGAAATCCTCGCCCCGCGCAAATCCCAGAGCGTCACCCTGGCCACTCTGCCGGACATAGCCATCGGTTGAGAGGAGCAGGATGCTGGCCGCGGCTTCAAGCAAGACCTGCTCATGCCGCGCGCCCTGTCGCAGGTTCCCCGGAACGAAAAAAAGGCGACCGAAGTCGCCTGAATATGCCTTGCGTGCCCGAGGACAGTAGGGGTACCACTGCCTCGCGAGCCGATCATCCCGCGTGGCGAGACGTACTGTACTGACCGAGATCAACGCTTCTTCGGTTTTTTCTTCGTTTTTTTCTTGCCCGCCATGGGCATGGCCTGCTCGAACGCGCGGCGCATGTCAGCCAGACGCTTGTCGTTGAGGTCGTGTTGGCGGCGGGCGCGTTCAGCGGCGAAGTCGAATAGGTTGTCGTCTTGGCTCATGATCAGGCCGGTCTATGAAAAGAGAAAGACTATCATGGCCTGCCTCCAGGCCGCTTGCCAGTCACACTTCCAGATCTACCCATAATCCCCGGCGCGGCGGGGCATCCATCAAAGGCACCGCCGGCACGGTGTTATCGGCGTTGAGCACATCACCCGGTACTACCAGAGCTTCTTCCGGCTCGCCTTCCCGGCGCTGGCGTTGTCGCCGTTGCTCATGCTCGCGCAGCAGCAACGCAGCTTCTTCCCGTTCGCGATTGCGCAGGTCGATGTCTGTATCGGCGGAGGGCGCCTGGGGCGCGGCCACGGGCGGTATCTCGGGCGTTGGTTTGACCGGGTCCAATTGTGGGTTCACCGGCACGAAAGGTTGCAGTGTCACGGGTGGAATCATGTTTCGCCTCCGGCCAGCATGATGGAGGGTGCGCCTACCTGATCGGCAGGCGAAGTACTGGCTGACCGGGTCATCGGCCAGCCGGTGCTAGACTTGAGGCTATTCGTCGGGCGGATGCGACATAGGGCAGCGGCCAAAGATGTCACCGACTTTGGTTCTCTCCAGACGATCCGTTAGAATCCCCGGTTTTTGCAGGCGGAGTAAGGCATGGCGCAGCAGTATCAACCAGGACAACGCTGGATCAGCGACAGCGAAGCGGAGCTTGGCCTGGGTACCATCATTGCCCAGGACGGTCGCCTGCTGACGGTGCTCTACCCCTCCACCGGGGATACCCGGCAATACGCCTTGCGTAACGCGCCATTGACGCGGGTGCGCTTCTCCCCTGGTGACAGCATCACGCATTTCGAAGGGTGGAAGCTCACGGTACGCGAGGTTGAAGACGTCGACGGCCTGCTGGTGTACCACGGCTTCGATGCTCAGCACCAGCCGCGTACTCTGCCGGAAACCCAACTGTCCAATTTCATCCAGTTCCGCCTGCCCAGCGACCGCCTGTTCGCCGGGCAGATCGACCCTCTCCAATGGTTCTCCCTGCGCTACAACACCCTGCAGCACAGCAGCCGTGTCATCCAGTCGCCCCTGTGGGGCCTGGGCGGGGTACGTGCCCAACCCATCGCACACCAATTGCATATCGCCCGGGAAGTGGCTGACCGGATCGCGCCCCGTGTTCTGCTGGCGGACGAAGTGGGCCTGGGCAAGACCATCGAAGCGGGCCTGGTGATTCACCGTCAGCTGCTCAGCGGCCGGGCCAGTCGCGTGCTGATCCTTGTGCCGGAGAACCTGCAGCACCAGTGGCTCGTGGAAATGCGCCGTCGCTTCAACCTCGAGGTTGCCCTGTTCGACGCCGAGCGCTTCCTGGAAAGTGACGCCAGCAACCCCTTCGACGACGCTCAACTGGCCCTGGTCTCCCTGGAGTGGCTGACCCACTCGGAAAAGGCTCAGGACGCGCTCTTTGCCGCCGGCTGGGACCTGCTGGTGGTGGACGAGGCTCATCATCTGGTCTGGCATCCGGACCGGGTCAGCGCTGAATACGCGCTGGTCGAACAGCTGGCCCAGGTGATACCGGGCGTGCTGCTGCTGACCGCCACCCCAGAGCAACTGGGCCTTGACAGCCACTTCGCCCGCCTGCGCCTGCTGGACCCGAACCGCTTCCATGACTTGCAGGCGTTCCGCCAGGAAAGCGAGCATTACCGGCCAGTGGCGGAAGCCGTGCAGGAGTTGCTCGACCAGGGCCGGCTCTCCGAAGCGGCCCACAAGACCATCCATGACTTCCTCGGCGCCGAAGGCGAGGCGCTGCTGGGGGCGGTACAAGACGGCGACACCCAGGCCAGCGCTCGCCTTATCCGTGAGCTGCTGGACCGCCACGGCACCGGCCGCGTGCTGTTCCGCAACACCCGGGCGGCCATCCAGGGCTTCCCCGAGCGCGAGCTGCATGACTATGCCCTGCCTACGCCCGAGCAATACGCCGGCCTCGGTGCCAGCGAGGCCCTGCAGCCTGAAACCAGCCTTCAACGCAGCCAGACCGCAGACGACGAAAACCGCTGGTGGCGCTTCGACCCACGGGTAGGCTGGCTGATCGACACACTCAAGGCCTTGAAGAAGGTCAAGGTGCTGGTGATCTGCGCCAAGGCCGAAACCGCCATGGACCTGGAAGACGCCCTGCGGGTGCGTTCCGGTATCGCCGCCACGACCTTTCATGAGGGCATGAGCATCCTCGAGCGGGACCGCGCGGCGGCCTATTTCGCGGATGAAGAATACGGCGCGCAGGTGCTCATCTGCTCCGAAATCGGTTCCGAAGGGCGCAACTTCCAGTTCGCCCACCATCTGGTACTGTTCGACCTGCCCGCTCACCCTGATCTGCTCGAACAGCGCATCGGCCGCCTGGACCGCATCGGTCAGAAGCACGTCATCCAGCTGCACGTGCCCTACCTGGCCGAAACGGCGCAACAACGCCTTTTCCGCTGGTACCACGAAGCGCTCAATGCCTTCCTCAATACCTGCCCCACGGGCAATACCCTTCAGCAGCGTTTCGCCGAACGCTTGCAGGCGCAACTGGAGGAAAGAGATGACGAAGCCTTCGAAGCACTGATCCTGGAGGCCAGGGCCGAGCGCGAGCGGCTGGAAGCGGAGCTGCATGCCGGCCGCGATCGACTGCTGGAACTGAACTCCGGCGGCGCCGGGGAAGGCCAGGCGCTGGTGGAGGCCATCGAGGAGCAGGACGACCAGTTCGCCTTGCCTATCTATATGGAAACCCTGTTCGATGCCTTTGGCATCGACAGCGAAGATCACTCCGAGAACGCGCTGGTACTCAAGCCCAGCGAAAAGATGCTCGACGCCAGCTTCCCCCTGGGCGACGACGAAGGCGTGACCATCACCTACGACCGTCAGCAGGCCTTGTCTCGCGAGGACATGCAGTTTCTGACCTGGGAACATCCCATGGTGCAGGGTGGCATGGACCTGGTGCTCTCCGGCTCCATGGGCAACACCGCGGTTGCCCTGATCAAGAACAAGGCGCTCAAGCCGGGCACCGTGCTGCTTGAATTGCTGTACGTGAGCGAAGCCGTGGCGCCTCGCGCCCTGCAACTGGGCCGGTTCCTTCCACCCATGGCGCTGCGCTGCCTGTTGGACGGAAACGGTAACGACCTGGCGCCTCGCGTGGCGTTCGAAACCCTCAACGAGCAACTCGAAAGCGTGCCCAAGGGCAGCGCCAACAAGTTTATCCAGGCCCAGCGTGACGCCTTGGCACCGAGGATCAACGGTGCCGAAGCCAAGGTGGCGCCCCGCCATGCCGAGCGGGTCGCGCAAGCCCAGCAGCGCCTTGCCGCTGAGTTGGACGAAGAGGTCGCCCGCCTCACTGCCTTGCGCGCCATCAACCCCAGTGTGCGGGAGAGCGAGATCCAGGCCCTACGCGACCAGCGAGAGCAGGGCTTGGCCATGCTCGCCAAGGCCGCGCTGCGGTTGGAAGCGATCAGAGTACTGGTAGCCGGTTGACAACAGGCGGCGAGCCATCGAGGCTGCTCGCCGCCTATCACCCTCGATACCGCACCGAATTGGCGCGGCACCTCAATTGCTTGCCCTCTCCTGGAACAAAACCCAGGGAGAAACCACTACAGCCCAGAGTTCAGGCTTACGCTCGACCAGATCGGCTGCCTTCGCCTCGCCTACCTTCGCTACCTCTCCGCCCTCAAGCCAAGCCCTTACACGCTCGGTATCGTTGCTGGCCATGGCCTCGGCCACGGCTATCAGGTCGAGTTCTTCGGCGACCCACAACAGTGCGCCTCGGGCGAAGAATGGCTGCAACTCTTCCCAATGAATTCTTGCCGTTTCCCCAAGCAATTTGGCATAGAGGGTGCTTGTCTGTTGGGTCATGATGAACCTGTCCAAATGAAAGGCGGTGATGATAACGAGGCCGCCGTGCTTGCAAAACCCGGTTTCAATATGTGCGCCGCGTCTGAAAAGCCCGCAATCACGGGCCCTGGCAGCGATGAATGGCAAGCCATGGCCTCGTATCTATAAGAAACTTTCATAAAAGCGACACAGCATCAATAGTCGGCAACTGGCCAGCTTTTCAACGGATCGAGGGGCAATCTACACTGCGCCAGTGATACCGCGGAGGGCTGGGCAGCGGCTCGATTCTGGTGCAGCCTGCCGGAGCAGGCAGCGATACCGGTCCAACGGCCCCAGCCGCACGGACTATAAAAACTAAAACACGAGAGTGGAGCACTATGCACAACGCTATCAAGCTGTCCAAGCTGTTCGCCGCCATGGTACTGGCTGGAGCCACCAGCTACTCCTTCGCAGCCGACACCATCAGGATCGGTATCGCCGGCCCGAAAACCGGCCCTGTCGCCGAATACGGCGCCATGCAGTTCCGCGGCGCCAAGATGGCCATCGAACAGATCAACGCCAAGGGCGGAGTCGACGGCAAGAAGCTTGAAGCCGTCGAGTACGACGACGCCTGCGATCCCAAGCAAGCCGTTGCCGTGGCCAACAAGGTGGTCAACGATGGCGTGAAGTTCGTGGTCGGCCACCTCTGCTCCAGCTCCACCCAGCCTGCTTCCGACATCTACGAAGACGAAGGCGTCCTGATGATCACCCCAGCGGCCACCAGCCCGGACATCACCAGCCGCGGCTACAAGCTGGTGTTCCGCACCATCGGTCTCGACAGTGCCCAGGGCCCGGCGGCGGGCAACTTCATCGCCGACCACATCAAGCCCAAGATCGTCGCGGTCGTTCACGACAAGCAGCAGTACGGCGAAGGCATCGCCACCGCCGTCAAGCAGACCCTCGAAGGCAAGGGTGTCAAGGTTGCCGTGTTCGAAGGCATCAATGCCGGTGACAAGGACTTCTCTTCCCTGATCGCCAAGCTCAAGCAGGCCAATGTGGACTTCGTCTACTACGGCGGCTACCACCCGGAGCTGGGCCAGATCCTGCGGCAGTCCAAGGAGAAGGGCCTGAACGCCAGGTTCATGGGGCCCGAGGGCGTAGGCAACGACTCCATTTCCCAGATCGCAGGCGAAGCCTCCGAAGGCTTGCTGGTGACCCTGCCCAAGTCCTTCGACCAGGATCCGGCCAACCAGGCCCTGACCCAGGCCTTCAAGGACAAGAAGGAAGACCCGAGCGGCCCGTTCGTGTACCCGTCCTACACCGCCGTGCAGATCATCACCGATGGCATCCAGGCCGCGAAGAGCGAGGACGCCGAAAAGGTCGCCACCGCCATTCACGCTGGCACCTTCAAGACCCCCATGGGCGAGCTGAGCTACGACGAGAAGGGTGACCTGAAGAACTTCCAGTTCGTGGTCTACGAATGGCACTTCGGCAAGCCCAAGACCGAAGCGAAGTAATCATCGAGTACTGGTCCTTCGAAGCCCACTGCGCTTTTGCAGTGGGCTTTGTCTTAAGAAAGTACGAGCCCAAGCCGCGATCCGGCGACGGCTTTCCCTGAAAATCTTAAAACCGTTACACGCGGTTCACCGGACCCGCCCAGGCCCAAGGCGCCCCGAGAGCGCCCACCCCGCCCGGCTCGCCGGAGAAATGCAGACAGGTTTTTAGGAGCGCGGCAAAAATGCCCGAGATTTTTCACTACCTGCAACAGCTGGTTAACGGCCTGACCGTTGGCAGCACCTATGCCTTGATCGCCATTGGCTACACCATGGTGTACGGCATCATCGGCATGATCAACTTCGCCCACGGCGAGGTTTACATGATCGGTTCCTACGTAGCCTTCATGGTGCTGGCGGGCCTTGCCATGATGGGCATCCACAGCCTGCCCGTACTGATGATCGCCGGTTTCGCCGCGGCTATCCTGGTCACCAGTGCCTATGGCTACAGCATCGAGCGTGTGGCTTACCGACCGTTGCGTAACAGCAACCGGCTCATACCGCTGATTTCCGCCATCGGCATGTCGATTTTCCTGCAGAACGCCGTGCAGCTTTCCCAAGGCTCCGGCAACTTCGCCATTCCGAACCTGCTACCGGGCAGCATTAGCTTCGGCCCCGGCGGCGCTGAGGAAGTCCTGATTTCCTACATGCAGATCCTGGTATTCGTGGTCACCGTGGCCACCATGTATGGGCTGACCCTGTTCATTTCCCGCTCCCGCATGGGTCGCGCCTGCCGCGCCTGCGCCGAAGACATGAAAATGGCCAGCCTGCTGGGCATCAATACCAACGGCGTGATTGCGCTGACGTTCGTGATCGGTGCAGCCCTGGCAGCGGTGGCAGCCATGTTGCTGAGCATGCAATACGGCGTCATCAACCCCAGCGCCGGCTTCCTGGTCGGCCTCAAGGCCTTCACCTCGGCCGTGCTGGGCGGCATCGGCAGCATCCCGGGCGCCATGCTGGGCGGCCTCGTGCTGGGCGTAGCCGAAGCCTTCGGCGCTGACATTTTCGGTGATCAATACAAGGACGTGGTCGCGTTTGGCCTGCTGGTGTTGGTGCTGCTGTTCCGCCCCACCGGGATCCTGGGCCGTCCTGAGGTTGAAAAGGTATGAGCAAGTCGATCAAGACCGCGCTCTTCAGCGCGCTGCTGGTGTGGGCCGTGGCCTACCCGGTCTTTGGCCTGAAATTAGTGTTCGCCGGGGTCAACCTGCAAGTGCAGGGCGCCGACACCACGACTATCCTTATCATTGCGTTGTGCTCCATTGCGATGTTCGTACGGGTATGGGTCGCCAGCAGGCGCGGCGGACAGCCCGTTGAACGCCGGGCCTGGGTGCCTGCAAGCTTCAGCAACTGGCTTACCCTGCCGGGCACCCAACGCTGGGGGCTGGCCGCCTTGATTGTGCTGGCGTTCATCTGGCCCTTCTTCGGCTCCCGGGGCGCGGTGGATATCGCCACTCTGGTGCTGATCTACGTCATGCTCGGGCTGGGGCTCAATATCGTGGTCGGCCTGGCCGGCCTGCTGGACCTGGGCTACGTTGGTTTCTATGCCGTCGGTGCCTACAGCTATGCCCTGCTTTCCCACTACCTGGGGCTGAGCTTCTGGGAATGCCTGCCGCTGGCGGGCCTGCTGGCCGCGCTCTTCGGCTTCGTGCTGGGTTTCCCGGTGCTGCGCCTGCGTGGAGACTATCTGGCCATCGTTACCCTGGGCTTCGGCGAGATCATCCGCATCTTCCTGCGCAACCTCACCAGCATCACCGGTGGGCCCAACGGTATCGGCAACATCGATAAGCCGACGCTGTTCGGGCTCAGCTTCGAACGCCGCGCTGCCGAGGGCGCGCAGACCTTCCACCAGTTCTTCGGCCTGGACTACAACGCCGCCGACAAGGTGATCTTCCTCTACTTGATCGCCCTGCTGCTGGCCCTGGTGGCCCTGTTCGTCATCAACCGCTTGCTGCGCATGCCTATCGGCCGCGCGTGGGAAGCCCTGCGCGAGGATGAAATCGCCTGCCGCGCACTTGGCCTGAACCCTACGGTCATCAAACTCTCGGCCTTCACCCTGGGCGCAGCCTTCGCGGGCTTCGCCGGCAGCTTCTTCGCCGCCCGCCAGGGCCTGGTGACTCCTGAGTCTTTCACCTTCATCGAGTCGGCGATCATTCTCGCCATCGTGGTGCTGGGGGGCATGGGCTCGCAGCTGGGCGTGATCCTGGCGGCGATCGTGATGATCCTGCTGCCTGAATTGATGCGCGAGTTCAGTGACTACCGCATGTTGATGTTCGGTGCCTTGATGGTGCTGATGATGGTGTGGCGCCCGCAGGGCCTGCTGCCCATGCAACGTCCCCACATGGAGCTGCGTCGATGAGCCGCGAAATTCTGCAAGTCAAGGACCTGTCGATGCGTTTCGGCGGCCTGCTGGCGGTCAATGGCGTGGCCCTGACCGTCAAGGAAAAACAGGTGGTGTCGCTGATCGGCCCCAATGGCGCCGGCAAGACCACCGTGTTCAATTGCCTGACCGGCTTCTATCGCCCGACCGGCGGTACCATCATGCTCGATGGCGAGCAGGTGCAAGGGCTTCCCGGCCACAAGATCGCCCGCAAGGGCGTGGTACGCACCTTCCAGAACGTGCGCCTGTTCAAGGACATGACCGCCATCGAGAACCTGCTGATCGCCCAGCATCGTCACCTGAACACGAACTTCCTGGCCGGCCTGTTCAAGACCCCGGCCTTCCGCCGGAGCGAGCGCGAGGCCATGGAATACGCCGAGCACTGGCTGGAGCGGGTGAACCTGCGTGACGTGGCCAACCGCCCGGCGGGCACGCTCGCCTATGGCCAGCAACGTCGACTCGAGATCGCTCGCTGCATGATGACGCGCCCACGCATCCTCATGCTGGACGAGCCCGCGGCCGGCCTGAACCCACGGGAAACCGAGGAACTCAAGGCCTTGATCGGCGTGCTGCGCGAGCAGTACAACGCCACCGTGCTGTTGATCGAGCATGACATGAAGCTGGTGATGACCATCTCCGACCATATCGTGGTGATCAACCAGGGCACGCCACTGGCCGACGGTACGCCCGAACAGATCCGGGACAACCCCGACGTGATCAAAGCCTACCTGGGGGAAGCCTGAGATGCTGCAGTTCGAAAACGTATCGACCTTCTACGGCAAGATCCAGGCGCTGCATGGTGTGAACGTGGAGATCCGGCAGGGTGAGATCGTCACCCTGATCGGCGCCAATGGCGCCGGGAAGTCCACGCTGCTCATGACTTTGTGCGGGGCGCCCCGTGCGCAATCCGGCAGCATTCGCTACCTGGGCGAGGAGCTGGTGGGCCTGGAACCGGCCCAGATCATGCGCAAGAGCATCGCCGTCGTGCCGGAAGGGCGTCGGGTTTTCGCCCGGCTCACGGTAGAGGAAAACCTTGCCATGGGGGGCTTCTTCACCGAGAAGGAGGATTACCAGGCCCAGTTGGAGAAGGTACTCGAGCTGTTTCCCCGGCTCAAGGAGCGCTTCAGCCAGCGAGGCGGCACCATGTCCGGGGGGGAACAGCAAATGCTCGCCATCGGCCGCGCCCTGATGAGCAAGCCCAAGCTGCTGTTGCTGGACGAACCTTCCCTGGGCCTGGCGCCTATCATCATCCAGCAGATCTTCGACATCATCGAGCAACTGCGTCGCGATGGGGTGACCGTCTTTCTGGTTGAGCAGAACGCCAACCAGGCTTTGAAGGTAGCCGACCGGGCTTATGTCCTGGAAAACGGCCGGGTGGTCATGACCGGCAGCGGCCATGACCTGCTTACCGACCCCAAGGTGCGCGACGCCTACCTGGGGGGCTGACCCAGCGGCCCCGGGCGACCGGGGCTGACCGGCGGCAATGTCACCCATTCACTGCCCTGGCCGTGGTAACGTGGCCCTCCCCTGTGTTGGAGGCCCACGATGCACCTGGTTCGCACGTTATCGCTCGCCACTTTCCTGCCACTGTTCGCCGGTTGTCAGCTACTTGACGGCCTTGGCAGCGATACCCCGCCAACCCTTTCCGGGCAGAGCCGCATGCAGGGCACGCTCAGCCAGAATGCTGGCCAATGGGTATTTACCCCCTGTGATTCGCCGCGCACTTTCGTCGTGGACGACCAAGGCCAAACGGGCATCGCCCAGGAAGCCGCCGGCCTGGCGACGGATGCCAGCCCCCTGTTCGCCGACCTGAAAGGCCGTTTCGACGGTAACAGCGTCGAAGGCAAGGCAGGCACACTGAACCTGCAAACCCTCTACCGACTCGAGCGGGGCACCGGTGCCTGCGCAGACCCCAACTTCAAGCTCAGCGGCTACGTGGCCCAGGGGCCGGGCTGGAGCCTGCGCTCCAATGCACAGGGAATGAGGCTCGAGCGCGAAGGCCAGCCCGACCTGGCCGTGCCTTATGTGCAAGAGCAACTCCCTGGCGGCGGGACAAGCCTGAGCAGTGAAGTGGATCACCAGCGCATCGAAGTCTGGCTTGCCCCCCAGCGTTGCATTGAGGAGTCCCGGGTCAGCTTCCTTAGCGCCGAATTGCGTATAGCGGACAAGGTGCAGCGCGGCTGTGGCTATCCGGGCGGCACCCAGGGAAACTGAGGCCGTCGGAGGGCCACTGCCGGGCGCTCCGGGAGCGGGTATAATGGCCGGCTTGCATCTGCGCCGCAGCATCGCGGCCGACCATTGGACCCCCCATGCTACGAATTACCGAACTCAAGCTTCCCCTGGATCACGCCGACGAGGCCTTGCGCCAGGCCATCGTCCAGCGCCTGGGCATCAGCGACCAAGACCTGCTGAATTTCAGCATTTTCAAACGCAGCTACGATGCCCGGAAAAAGAATACCGAGCTACTGTTCATCTACGCCGTGGACGTCACCCTGGCCAACGAGGCCGTGGTGCTCGAGCGGTTTGCCGATGACCATAACCTCGGGCCTACGCCAGACATGGCCTATCGCTTCGTGGGACAGGCACCCAGCGAGGTCCGATCGCGCCCCTTGGTGGTCGGCTTCGGCCCCTGCGGCATCTTCGCCGCGCTGGTACTGGCACAGATGGGTTTCCGCCCGGTCGTGCTGGAACGTGGCAAGGAAGTTCGCCAGCGCACCAAGGATACCTGGGGCTTGTGGCGCAAGGCGCAGCTCAACCCCGATTCCAACGTGCAGTTCGGCGAAGGCGGTGCGGGCACGTTCTCGGACGGCAAGCTCTACAGCCAGATCCGCGACCCACAGCATCACGGCCGCAAGGTATTGGAAGAGTTCGTCAAGGCCGGCGCGCCTGAAGAAATCCTGTACGTGAATAAACCCCACATTGGTACGTTCCGCCTTACCGGAATGGTGGAAAACATGCGGCAGGAAATCATCGCCCTAGGTGGGGAAATTCGTTTCGAGTCCAAGGTAACGGACCTGCTGATGGAGGATGGCCAGCTGCAAGGCGTGCAGCTGGCCAGTGGCGAACAACTCATGTCCCGGCATGTGGTACTGGCCCTGGGGCACAGCGCTCGGGACACCTTCCGCATGCTGCACGCCCGCGGCGTGTTCATGGAAGCCAAGCCATTTTCCATCGGTTTCCGTATCGAACATCCCCAGTCGGTGATCGACAAGGCCCGCCTGGGCAAGTACGCCGGGCATCCAAAACTGGGCGCGGCGGACTACAAGCTGGTCTATCACGCCAGCAACGGCCGCTCCGTATACAGCTTCTGTATGTGCCCGGGCGGCACCGTGGTCGCCGCCACCAGCGAACCCGGGCGCGTGGTCACCAATGGCATGAGCCAGTATTCGCGCAACGAGCGCAACGCCAACTCGGGCCTGGTGGTCGGCATCTCGCCGGAACAGGACTACCCTGGCG
This sequence comes from Pseudomonas massiliensis, assembly GCF_000826105.1. GTDB lineage: Bacteria > Pseudomonadota > Gammaproteobacteria > Pseudomonadales > Pseudomonadaceae > Aquipseudomonas > Aquipseudomonas massiliensis. The sequence continues at coordinate 523,853 of NZ_CCYK01000006.1, forward strand.
GCCCGCTGGCGGGTATCGAACTGCAGGAAAAGCTCGAATCGGCCGCCTACCTTCTGGGTGGCAGCAATTATCAGGCACCCGGGCAGTTGGTGGGCGATTTCATCGCCGGACGCGCCACCACTGCCCTGGGCTCGGTAGAACCGTCCTATAAGCCTGGCGTTACCCTGGTGGACCTGGCGCCTTCCCTGCCCGCCTTCGCCATCGAAGCCATCCGTGAAGCGCTACCGGCCTTCGACCGCCAGATCAAGGGCTACAGCATGCACGACGCGGTGCTCACGGGCATCGAGACTCGAACATCCTCACCGCTGCGTATCACCCGGGACGACAGCTTCCAGAGCTTGAACCTCAAAGGCCTTTTCCCGGCGGGGGAAGGCGCTGGCTATGCTGGCGGCATTCTTTCCGCTGGCGTGGATGGCATCCGCGTGGCCGAGGCCGTGGCCAAGAGCCTGCTAGGGCTCTAAGGCCTCAACCACGATGCGACAGCACAGAGGCCGGTAGTTCGACGCCCTGTTCGACACAGCGGCGAATGTCCGACAGCGAGGGCTCGAGATCGAAGCCATTGGTCTGGAGCCACTGCGGGTCATAGTAGGTGCTCAGGTAACGCTCGCCGCTGTCGCACAGCAAGGTCACGATCGAACCGTGGCGGCCTTCCTCGCGCATGGTGGTCGCGGCGGCCAGGGCACCGACCAGATTGGTCCCGCTGGACGCTCCAACCCGGCGGCCGAGGCGGCCGCTGACATAATGCATGGCAGCCAATGACAGGGCGTCTGGCACCTTGATCATGGCGTCGATCACCCCCGGCATGAACGAGGGCTCCACACGCGGCCGGCCGATCCCCTCGATACGCGAGCCATGGGCCAGGGTAAGCCCGCGGTCCCCACCGCGGTAGGCATCGAAGAACACTGAGCGCTCGGCATCGGCGCAGAGCACGCGGCTGCGGTGCTGGCGGTAGCGCACGTAGCGCCCAAGGGTAGCGACCGTTCCGCCCGTTCCAGGACTGGAGACCAGCCAATCCGGCTCGGGATGCCGCTCCAGTCGCATCTGCTGAAAGATGGACTCGGCAATATTGTTGTTCGCCCGCCAATCCGTCGCCCGTTCGGCATAGAGAAACTGGTCCATGAAATGTCCGCCGGTGCGCTCGGCCAGGGCCAGCGAGGCGGCATGGATCTGCGTGGGATCGTCCACCAGATGGCTCTGCCCGCCATAGAAGGCGATCTGTTCTATCTTCACCTGGGACGTGGACGCGGGCATGACCGCGATGAAAGGCAGACCCAGCAAGCGAGCGAAGTAGGCCTCGGAAATCGCGGTAGAACCGCTCGACGCCTCGATGACAGGCTTGCCTGGCTTGAGCCAACCATTACAGAGCGCGTAAAGGAACAGCGAGCGGGCGAGCCGGTGCTTCAGGCTACCGGTAGGGTGGCTGGACTCATCCTTGAAATACAGGTCGATACCCGGGAAACCTGGCAAGGCGAAGGGGATCAGGTGGGTGTCGGCGCTGCGTTGGAAATCAGCCTCGATCAGGCGGATGGCGTCCAGTGCCCAATGGCGGTCGGTCATGCTGAGCCCTTCAAAAGCGGAGCCGCGGCCTTGGGGCTGCGCTCGGACATATTCGGAAATTGAATGGTGAAGATTCTGGAAACGCCCGGCTGGCGCGGGCTTGGCCGTTTTCCAAAGGGTTATGAGCTTATACTTTTTGTTTGTCTGGCGGCCAGCACGGGTTAGGGTACCGCCTCCTTCATTTTCTAGCTCGGAGGGCCCATGTCCGTACGCCTGTCACTGCGCAAGTTCTTCGCCATGGAGGCCACGGGCGGCCTGCTATTGATACTGGCGGCGGTGATCGCGTTGATGGTCAACAACTCCGGGGCATCGTCCTGGTATCAGGGATTCCTGGACACACCGGTGTGGTTGCGCATCGGCTCGCTGGAGCTGGCCAAGCCCCTGTTGCTCTGGATAAACGACGGCCTCATGGCCCTGTTCTTCCTGCTCATCGGCCTGGAGGTGAAGCGTGAAATGCTACAGGGGCACCTGGCCAAGCCCGCGCAAGTGATCTTACCTGGCGCGGCGGCAGTGGGCGGCATGGTCTTGCCGGCGCTGATCTACTGGAGCTTGAACCGTCACGACCCAGCGGCGGTGAGCGGATGGGCCATTCCCACGGCCACGGATATCGCATTCGCGCTCGGTGTACTGGCCTTGCTGGGCAAGCGAGTACCTGCTTCGCTGAAGCTGTTCCTGATGACGTTGGCGATCATCGATGACCTGGGCGCTATCGTGATCATAGCGCTCTTCTATTCTGGTGCTTTGTCCGGCGCGGCCCTGGCTGGCGCCCTCGCCTGCCTGGTCGCATTGCTGGGGCTCAACCGCGGCGGCGTGCGCCATCTGGCGCCCTACTTGATCATCGGCGTGGTGCTCTGGGTCTGCGTTCTCAAAAGCGGTGTGCATGCCACCCTTGCAGGGGTGGCCCTGGCCATGTTCATTCCGTTGCGGGCAGGCGCTGCGCCGGCCACTCCCCCACTGTTGCGCCTGGAGCATGCACTCCACCCGTGGGTCGCGTTCTGCATCGTGCCTTTGTTCGCTTTCGCCAACGCAGGGGTGCCCTTGACCGGCATGAGCCTGGACAGCTTCACCCACTCGGTGCCGCTGGGTATCACCCTGGGGTTGTTGGCGGGCAAGACGCTGGGCGTGTTCGGATTGACCTGGCTAGCGGTCAAATGCGGGCTTGCCGCCCTTCCGACAGGAGCAAACTGGGGTCAGCTGCTGGGGGTCGCGGTGCTTTGTGGCATTGGCTTCACCATGAGCATCTTCGTGGGCTCGCTGGCCTTCGACGCGGGGAGCAGCCCTTATGCGGGCCAGGATCGCATGGGCATTCTGGTGGGGTCTTTCCTCGCGGCGATCATCGGTTATCTGATCATGAAGATCGCGTCGCCTAGGGACTAGCCCACGCTGGAGGAGTGGATCGAGCCAGCGGAGCTGGCGAATGGTCAGCTCACTGCCATTCGCTAGCTCCTGCTAGCACCCCTTTCCTGGCGCCGCGCCCTACTGAAGGGGTCGGGTTGTCGAGATCGAACCGCCCTTCCCTGGCTTAGTGACTGACGCGGCTGGTGCCGTCGACGGTCATGATGCGTACACGCTCGCCGACACGGAACACTTCGTTTTCCTGTACCTGCTGAACGTAGGCACGAGTGCTGCCGTCGTCTTCGCGAACGGTGATCTCCACGCCCTGGGCGCGAGTGATGCCCTCTTCAGTCGCCGAGCCCAGCAAGCCGCCAGCGACGGCACCGATGACCGCCGCCACCAGGCTGCCACGGCCGCCGCCCACGGAGCTGCCGGCCACACCGCCTACCACAGCGCCAGCACCGGCACCGATAGGCGTCTTGGTGCCTTCGATTTTTACCGGGCGCAGGGATTCGATGGTGCCCATGCGTACGGTCTGGACACGGCGAGCTTCGTCACGGGAATAGGTATCGCCGGTAAGGCTGGATGCACAGCCGCTGAGCAATACGGTAAGGGCAGTGAAACAACTGGCAAGAACAACAGAATTGCGCATGAATCTAGCTCCGTAGGACAGACAGCAATTAGACGCCGTCACCGGAAGGGTGTCACGAAACCGCGCGATTTTGAAGTATTCCCAGGCAAGGGCCGATCAGGGGGCCAGGCGGCAGCGCTCCCAGCGGCCTTGATGCAGCCGGTAGTCCAAACGGTCGTGCAGGCGGCTGGAACGCCCTTGCCAGAACTCGATACGGTCAGGCACCAGGCGATACCCGCCCCAGTGGTCCGGGCAACTGGGAGGCGTGTCGCCAAAACGTTCATGCGTAGCCGCCAGCAGTGCCTCCAGCTCTGCGCGATCAGCGATCGGCCTGCTCTGCGGAGACGCCCACGCACCGATACGGCTACCAAGCGGTCGCACCTGGTAATAGGCCTCTGATTCTGCCGCGCTGACCTTCAGGGCGCGCCCTTCGATCCGCACCTGGCGTTCGAGGGTAGGCCAGAAGAACGTCATGGCCGCGAACGCATTGAGGGCCAGGTGCTGGCCCTTGGCGCTCTCGTAGTTGGTGAAAAAGGTGAAGCCCTGCTCATCCATGCCCTTGAGCAGCAACACCCGACAATGGGGCCGGCCTTCGCTGTCTACCGTGGCCAGGGACATGGCATTGGCCTCGACCGGCAATTGCTCGGTTTCAACAGCTTCGCTGAACCATTGCCGGAACAGTTCGAAAGGGCTCGCGGGAGCCTGACTTTCACTCAGGCCGTCGCGGGTGTAGTCGCGGCGCATGTCCGCCAGGGATTTGCTCATGGCCGCGGCTCGCTCAGTTCTTCGCCTGCTGGTCGGCGACGGCTTTCTTCGCCGTGGTCACTTTCTTGGCCGGGGTAGCCTTTTTCTTGGCAGCGGTCGCGGCAGGCTTGGCGCTGCCCTTCTTGCCGCTGGCGGCTTTCTTGGCCGGAGCGGCTGGCGCGGCCTTTGGCGCGTCCGGCACAGCTTTCACGTCCTGCAGCGCGACTATGGCGGCTGCGACGGGCGTCGGCTGGTCATACTTGGCCATCAGCGTGGCCATGCCGCTCTCAGGCGTGACCAGCATTTCCACGCGACGGTTGAGGGCGCGGCCCGCCGGGCTGTCATTGGCCGCGCGCGGCACCACCGCGCCCAGGCCACGGGTGCTCAGGCGGTTACGCTGCAGGCCGCTGAGACGGAAAATGGCCGCGATGGACTGGGCACGTTCCAGGCTCACCTTCTTGTTCACATCCGCCGTGCCCGAGCTGTCGGCGTGGCCGAGAATCAGCACGGAGGTCTTCGAATCGTTTTCCAGGGCCTTGGCCACGTTGGTGATCGGTGCCAGGGACACGGGCAGCAACATGGCGGGACGGTCCGGGTTGAAGGAACCATCGACCGGAGCGGTGACCACCAGCATGTCTTCGTGACGCTCCAGCTGGAACTTGCTGCCCTTGATCGCCTCACGCAGCTTGGGCTCATAGGCATCCAGCCAGGCCTTGGTCACCTGCGGGTCTACCTTGGCGGCGGCGGCGATCGCCGCGGGTGGCGCGCCCTTGCCAGCGGCAGCCTGGGCAGGCACCGCCTTGCTGTCGCCCCCGAACGGCCACCACCAGTGCCCTTCGCTGGCGGCCTTGGCCTCCGAGGCTGCTTCAGCCTTGGCGACACGATCCTGCACGGCTTTCTCTACGCTGTCGTCCTTGACCACTTCGGCGGTAGCGTCCTTCCCCTTACCGAAGGGCCACCAGCTCGCACCAGCGTCGCCAGTGTTGTCCTGCGAGGTATGGGCGCACCCGGTGATGGCCAGGCACAGGGCAAAAGCGAGAGTCTTCTTGGCGTACATGATCGGTCCGGAAATTTGGTGTCAATAAACTGGGTTAAGAAACCCACATAAATCGTTGATTGGATGGTAGAACATTCCGCGCCTGGTGGAATACCGTCGGTCGCATGGCATTCACAGGCACTGCGCCACTGCCTGGGCAAGGCGCTGGGCACGAGGGTCCATGAGAATATACGGCCCCAGTGTATGAGTAACGAAGCCGAAGGCCACACCCCGTTGCGGGTCGGCGAAGCCTACAGAACCGCCCGCTCCGGGATGGCCAAAGGCATAGGGACCCAGGCCGAAGGTAGCGTTGGCCAGGCCCGGTTGATCGAGCATGCAGCCCAGGCCGAAGCGTGTCGGCGTCAGCAGGGTCAGGTCCTCACCCTGGCTATGCTCCCGGGTAAGTTCGGCAAGCCACTCGCTGTCGAGCAGGCTGCCTTCGAGCAGCCCCTGATAGAAGCCGGCCAGGCTGCGTGCATTGCCGTGACCATTGGCGGCGGGCTGTTCCATCCGCCGCCATTCCGGCTTGTTGGTGCTGGTGAGGATGGACGGCGGATTGGTGAAAGCTCGGGTCGGCATGGCTTCGGGCTCACGCAGAGTGACCTGCAACAGCCGCTGGGCGGCCGCGTCACCAGGGTTGCCTTTGCCTCGGGCTACATGGGCCACGCGGTAAAATTCGCTATCAGCCAGTCCGATATGGAAATCCAGCTGCAAGGGCCGCGCGACCCGCTCGACAATGGCGCGGCCAGGGCTACGCCCGTCCACTCGGCGGATCAGCTCACCCAGCAGCCAGCCATAGGTAATGGCAGCGTAGCCATGGGCGGTGCCAGGCTCCCACCAGGGCGCTTCGGCAGCCAGGGCGCGAGTCATGGCGTTCCAATCGTACAATGCCTCGGCTGGCAGCAGTTCACGCAGCGCCGGCAAGCCGGCACGATGGCAGAGCAACTGACGCACCGTGATGGCACCTTTTCCATTGCTGGCGAACTCCGGCCAATAGTCGGCTACTGGCTTGTCCAGGCCAAGCTTGCCTTCGGCGGCCAATTGAAGCACTGCCACCGCGGTGAATGTCTTGGTACAGGAAAAGAGGTTGACCAGGGTATCGCTATGCCAAGCCTCGCCGCGGTCCTTGTCGCTGGTGCCGGCCCAGAGGTCGATCACGGTTTCGCCGTTCACTTGAACGCAAAGCGCGGCCCCACGCTCCTGATGGTCTTCGAACAGCGCGGCGAAGGCTTCGCGCACGGGCTCGAACTCCAGCGAATAATGGCCGTTGATCAGCACGGGAGGCTCCGGGAAAGGCAGGAATTTGAATGCTGCGCATTGTTTCAGCGATTCAAGCCTTTGGGAAGCGCCCTCGAGCCAACACTAGGCTATCTCCCGGCGGAATGGCGGCAATGCATCGAGAATGGCCTTGCCATACCGTTGAGTGACTACGCGGCGATCCAGCAGGGTGATCATGCCCCGGTCCTGTTCGGTTCGCAGCAACCGGCCGCAGGCCTGGATCAGGCGCAGAGAAGCATCGGGCACGGCGATCTCCATGAAGGGGTTGCCGCCGCGCGCCTCGATCCATTCGGCCAGGGCCGCCTCTACCGGGTCGTCGGGTACCGCGAAGGGAATCTTGGCGATGACCACGTGCTCGCAGTAGGCGCCGGGCAAATCCACCCCTTCGGCGAAACTGGCAAGGCCGAAAAGCACGCTGCTTTCGCCGCCGTCCACCCGCGCCTTGTGCTTGTTCAAGGTTTCCTGCTTTGACAGGTTGCCTTGGATGAACACCTGGCGCCGCCACTCCCGGTCCAGGCCGTCGAACACGTCCTGCATTTGCCGCCGCGAGGAAAAGAGCACGAGCGAGCCCCGGGAGCCTTCCACCAGTCCGGGCAGTTCCCGGATGATCGCGGCGGTATGCGCCGCCGCATCTCGCGGGTCCGCCCGTAGGTCCGGCACGCGAAGCAGCCCGGCGTCGGCATGGTGGAAGGGGCTCGGTACCACGGCGGTGACCGCGTCCCGTGGCAGGCCCGCGCGCATGCGGAAGCGATCGAAACGCCCCAGGGCCGTCAGGGTGGCGGATGTCACCAGGGCGCCGAAGGCGACGTTCCACAGGTTGCGACGTAGCATTTCCGCCGCCAGGATGGGGCTGGCGTTCACCTCCAGGTCATGGAACGAGCCGGCTTCCACCAGGGTCAGCCAACGGGCCATGGGTGGGCTGCCTTCCGGATCTTCGGCGGTGAAGGCCACCCAAAGCTCCCAACTGCCCTGGGCCCTGGCCAGCAGGCTGCCGAACAAGGGGTACCACTCCTCCGCCTGATGGCTGGCGATGCCGATATTCACCTCGCCTTCCATCCCTTCCTTGAGCAATTCCGCCAGCCGGGTGTACAGGTCCGTCAGGCGGGCGAAGCCTTTTTTCAGTTCCAGCCCCATTTCCCGTATATGCTCGGGCACCAACCCGCCGACAAATCGATGGCGCGGGCGTTCGCGGCCTTCCATGTCTTCACCGGGGCGAAAGTCCGCCAGCTGCTCGCACGCGCCGAACATGAACTGCAGTTGCGCCTTGAGCTCGCGGGCCAGCTCAGGCACCTGCTCGATGAGTTTGCCCAGGTCTCCAGGCAAAGGATGTTGCGCCAGCAACTTGGTCAGGTTGCGCGCCGTCTGCTCCAGCCAGTCGGCGGTGGAGCGCAGTCGGGTGAAATGGGCGAAATGGCCGATGGCTTTGTCGGGAAGGTGATGGCCCTCGTCGAACACGTAGAGCGTGTCCTTCGGGTCTGGCAATACCGCGCCGCCGCCAAGGGCCAGGTCTGCCAGGACCATGTCGTGGTTGGTAACGATCACGTCTACCTTGCCCATGCCTTCCCGCGCCTTGAAGAAGGTGCACTGCTGGAAATTGGGGCAGTGCCGGTTGGTGCACTGGCTATGATCAGTGGTCAGGCGCGCCCATACCGGATCCTCCAGGGCTTCCGGCCAGCTGTCCCGGTCACCGTCCCAACGGTTGCCCGCCAGCTTTTCTATCATTTTGGTGAACAGCTTGAGGCTGGCCTCGTCCACGTCGATGGAAAAGCCTTCGTCCTCGAACAGCTGGGCGGTGGCGTTCTGCGCCTGGCCCTCCTGCAGCAGAGCGTCGAGCTTGGACAGGCACAGATAACGGCCGCGTCCCTTGGCCAGGGCGAAGCTGAAGTTCAGCCCGGCGTTGCGCATGATATCGGGCAGGTCTTTATGGACGATCTGCTCTTGCAGGGCAACGGTGGCCGTAGCGATGACCAAGCGTTTGCCAGCGGCCTTGGCGGCGGGGATGGCGGCCAGGCTGTAGGCGACCGTCTTGCCGGTACCGGTGCCTGCTTCCACGGCGACCACGGCGGGCTCGCCCACGCGACGCCCTTCTTCATCCACGGGCACGGCCCCGAGGGCCTTGGCCACTTCGGCGATCATCAGCCGCTGGCCATAGCGAGCCTTCAGGCCCTTGGCCTCGAGAAAGCGGCTGTAGGCGCCCTGGATGGTGGATTTCAATTCAGTACTGAGCATGGGTACGTGCGGCCCGAAGGGCTGTATGGATTATCAGTATTTCGAGGAAGGAGGCTATCATACCCGCTATTGCCCAGGCCGCCGACCCAAACCCCGATGAACTCCACAACTTTTCTTTTCAACAGCCAGATCGCCCTGGCCGTGGCAAGCGCCCTTTGCTGCGCGGCGCTGCTGTATGCCGCCTGCCGCTCGGGCCACGAAGCGGCCCTTCGTCGCGGTTGCATCCTGGCAGGACTCGCGCTGGCCTTGACCGTCGCGTGTCTGGTGATCTGGTTCCGCGCCCGTTTTCCCGGCCTGGAAACCGCGCCGCGTCCCGTTCATTGGCAACTGGGCGCCACCCTGGGCGCGGGCGCGCTCTGGGCCCGGGTGACCCTCGCGCGATTGCCGGAAATAGCCAACGCTCAGGTTGCCACAAGGCCCGGCCATACGCGGACCATGCGCTGGCAGTTGTCCGTCGCGGCGGCACTGTTGGCCCTGGGCACTGCCCTGGGGATCAGCACGTCGGCATAGGCGCCCGGAGAAAGATCAGGCGCCGCCGGTATCACCCTCGCGCTTGCGCTTGTTGCCCATGCGCACGCCGATGTCCATCAGAAACTGGAAGAAGCCTTCCTGATCTTCCAGCACACTGCTCCAGAACGGCGAGTGATAGAGGGCCACAGCGCCGTGGACAAGCGCCCATGAGGCACAGTAGTGGAAATAGGGAGGCACGTTTTCGAGCTTGCCCTCATCGATGCGCCCCTTGATCAGCTGAGTGAGGCGATCGAAGTTCGAGGCACGGATGCTGTGCAGCTCGCTGACCATGTCGGGCACCTGGCTGCCCTTGACCACCTTCTCCTCGAGCCGGTCGAACAGGCGGTAGCGCTGCGGGTCGCGCATGCGGAACTCGAAATACGCCCGGGACAAGGCTTCCTTGTCACGATCCACGTCCGCTGACTGGAGCAGGCTATTGAGGTCGCGCTCGTAGTCGAGCATCAACCGCAAGTAGATCTCGGCCTTGGATTTGAAATGCTTGTAGATGGTCCCTTTGCCGATGCCCACCGCATCGGCGATCATCTCCACCGTAACGCTGTCCTCGCCCTGTTCAAGGAACAGCTTGAGCGCCGTGTCGAGGATTTCCTGTTCCCTTCGGCGGAATTCGCGGACCTTTCGAGGTTCTTTCTGCATACACGGACCGGGGCTGAATCGAAGCGGGTATTATGCCTATATGGCGTCAAATTGCACGGATCATCCATTTATGTCCAGGTTCAGCGACGAATTTCCCCAGGCCGAGGGCCTTGTTTATCTCAACCATGCGGCAGTTTCGCCCTGGCCCCGTCGCAGCGCCGAGGCGGTTGCCCGTTTCGCCCAGGAAAACGTCCAACAGGGCGCCCGCCACTACCCTGCCTGGCTCACCGTCGAGCAACGCCTGCGCGAACGTTTGTCTCGGCTGCTCAACGCCCCTTCCACCGATGACATAGCACTGGTGAAGAATACGTCCGAGGCGCTGTCCTTCGTGGCGTTCGGGCTGGATTGGGCGGACGGCGACGAGGTTGTCATCAGTGCCGAGGAGTTTCCTTCCAACCGCATCGTCTGGGAGGCGCTAGCGCCCCAGGGCGTACGGGTGGTCAAGGTCGACCTTAACCAGCCTGATCCGGAAGCTGCCTTGCTCGCGGCCTGTGGTCCGCGCACCCGCCTGCTGGCGATCAGCGCCGTGCAATATGCCAGCGGCCTGAAAATGGACCTGCCGCGGCTCGGCCGTGGCTGCCAGGAACTGGATGTGCTCTTTTGCGTCGATGCCATCCAGCAGCTTGGAGCCGCACCTTTCGACGTGCAGGCCTACGAGTGCGATTTCGCCATGGCCGATGGCCATAAATGGATGCTTGGCCCTGAAGGCCTTGGGGTTTTCTATTGCCGGGCCGAGCTACGCCCGCGCTTGCGCCTGCAGGAGTATGGCTGGCACATGGTGCAGCATATGGGCGACTACAGCCGTGACAGCTGGGCGCCAGCCGAGAGCGCCCGGCGCTTCGAATGCGGCAGCCCGAACATCCTTGGCACCATGGCGCTGGAGGCAAGCCTTGGCCTGCTGGAAGAAGTCGGAATGGAAAACGTGCAGTCCGCCATTCAACAACGGATCGATCAGCTGATCACCGGCATCGAAGCCCTGCCGGGCGCACGCATTCACTCACCTCTCGCCGTGCAGCGGCGGGCTGGCATCTTTTCATTCAACGTGGAAGGCAAGGACAGCATTGCCCTGCAGCAGCGACTCATGGCCGAGGGCGTAATCTGTATTCCTCGCGGAAAAGGAGTACGCTTCTCGCCCCATTTCTATACCAGTGAGCAAACGGTCGACCGGGCCCTGTCGATAGTGCGTCGTTTGAGCGCTTGAGGTGTCAAAACCGCGGCTTTTCATTCCAAATCTGTTTAAAAAATGATCACTAGCCGGTGGACGAAGGCTAAAGCTCGCCGATACTAAAGATGTTGGCGACCCCTACCCCCCATAGGGTACGCCGATAAAGGTGTCGACGGACCGCGCACCTTTGTTTTACTCCTAATGGTCTTGACCCGGATTCCCCCCCAGAACCCGGGTTTTTTTTGCCGGGCTGGCGCCGTTACGCTGAGCGCGCTCGGGAGAGTGGAAACAGCCGACGGAAGTTTTCGGTGGTCTGAGCGGCCAGTTCCGTGAAAGGCACGCCGCGCAGATCCGCCAGGAAGGCGGCTACTTCATACACATACTGGGGAAGGTTGGGCTTGCCCCGGTAGGGAATGGGCGCCAGGTAAGGCGAGTCCGTTTCCACCAGCAGCCGATCCGCCGGAACCTTGCGAGCCACCTCTCGCAACGCCTCCGCATTGCGGAAGGTCACGATGCCGGACAGGGAAATGTAGAAGCCCAGGTCAAGGGCCGCCTCGGCCATTGCCCAGTCTTCCGTGAAGCAGTGCAGCACGCCGGCCTGGGGCAACGCCGCAGCCTTTAGCAGGGCCAGAGTGTCCGCCTGGGCCGCGCGCGTGTGTACGATCACCGGCTTGCCCGTGACCTTGGCAGCGTCCAGATGCAACTGGAAGGAAGCCTTCTGAACCTCGGCGGTTTCCGGTTCGTAGTGATAATCCAGCCCGGTTTCACCAATGGCTACCACATGAGGATGGTCCAGCTCGGCAAGCAGCCACTGCAAGTCTGGAACTCCCGTAGGCGCGACGTCCAGCGGATGAATGCCCACCGAGCAGTCCACGTCCGGGTAGCGTCCGGCCAGGTTGCGCACCGCCTCGGCATTCTCGGCGCTCACGCCAATGCAGAGGAAGTGCCCCACGCCGCGCGAGCGGGCGGCATCGAGGGCGGCCTCCAGCGAGCCGTTGTGGGCACTGAGGTCAAGACGGTCAAGGTGGCAGTGGGAATCGACAAGCATGGGAACACAGGCAGTCATGGGCATCTACATGGTGTGGGTGGGGCGGTCTGACTTGAGCGCGCCGGCAAGGTAGGTTTCGATCTTGTTGCGCGCGGTATCGTCTCCCTCGTTGAACTGTACACCTACCCCGGCCGCTCGGTTTCCCTGAGCGCCACGGGGAGTGATCCAGACGACCTTGCCAGCGACCGGGATCTTTTCCGGTTCGTCCATCAGGTTGAGCAACATGAACAGCTCATCGCCCAGGTGATAGCTTTTAGCCGTGGGAATGAACAGGCCGCCGTTCTTGATGAACGGCATGTACGCGGCATACAGCACCGCCTTGTCCTTGATCGTCAAAGAAAGTATGCCGCTGCGCGGCCCGGAAGCGGTGGGCTGGTTCATGGTGATTCCTTACTACGAGGAAACCTGCGCTCACGCCTGGCCGGTCAAGCCCAGCCAGGAGACGAGTAAGGTTTCGAGTAGCAATACACGGTTGAGGTTCGCCTTGGTCAACACCTTCTGGCGATGTTGAAGCAACCAATCCTGAATGGCCACTACTTTGCCAGTTGGCGCTTTCTGGGCGAGATATTGCAGTACCTTGTGCATGTCGCTCAAGCCCAGGCCTTCCGGATCCTGGGTCAGCTGATAGCGCAGGATACGCTGGGACCAGTCACAGAACCAGTCGAGCAGCCAGATCAGAGGCACCCCATTCCAGCTTTCGGCCAACTGCGTAGGGCTTTGCTGCTGCTTGAGCAAACGCTTTATCCCTTCTACCACCAGGGCGCGCTGGTCGAGCACGGACTGCTCCTGCAACTGGAAGGCGGCCAGGGGCGAGCCCGCCGCCAAGGCAAGCAACTGCTGGCGCGCTTGCGCACTTACATCCGGCAAGCGATCGGCAAGCCACTCATTGGCCTGGCTCGGGCTCGGCAATGGGCAGGCCTGCTGGACGCAACGGCTGCGAATGGTCGGTAGCAAGCGGCTGGGCTGATGGCTGACCAGCAACATTACCGTATCGCCAGACGGCTCTTCGAGGCTCTTGAGCAGCGCGTTGGCCGCGTTCAGATTCAAGGCCTCCACCGGCTCCACCAGTACCACCTTCCGCCCTCCTAGCTGGGCGGTCTGGGCGACGAAATCCACCAGGCGCCTTACCTGGTCGACAAGAATCGCCTTGTCTGCTTCCTCGGGCTGAAGCAGGAAGCTGTCGGGATGGCTCCCGGCGGCCAACAAGCGGCAGCCTTTGCACTCACCACAGGCGCTGCGCGCCTGCCCATCCTTCGGTGAATGGCACAGCAGCAAGGACCCAAGACGTTCGGCCAGGGCGCGCTTGCCAATGCCGGAAGGCCCTTGCAACAAATACGCGTGGGCGTGTTCCCGACGGCCGCTGAGCTGAGCCCAGAGCGCAGCCTGCCAGGCGTAGAGTTCAGCCACGGGCGCGCTCCAGCCAACGCGGCAAGCCTGCCAGCAGGCGATTTTGAACCTCGGCCAGGGACTGGCTGGCGTCGATGACTTCATAACGCTGTGGGTCAGCCTTGGCTCGGGCCAGGTAGGCCTGACGCACTGCTTCGAAAAAGCCCTGCCCCTCGCGCTCGAAGCGATCCAGCTGCCCGCGTGCCGCCGCCCTGGCCAGGCCCACTTCAACCGGCAGGTCGAACACCAGGGTCAGGTCAGGGCGCAACGGCCCTTGGACGAAGGCTTCCAGCTCTGCGATGCGAGACAGCGGTACGCCACGGCCGCCGCCCTGGTAGGCGTAGGTAGCATCGGTAAAACGATCGCACAACACGATGGCGCCGCGCTCCAGGGCAGGCCGTATCACCTGCTCCAAGTGCTGGGCGCGGGCGGCGAACATCAGCAACAATTCGGTATCCACGGCCATGGACTCGTCGCTCGGTGCCAGCAATAGCTCGCGGATCCGTTCGGCCAAGGGCGTGCCACCTGGTTCGCGGGTGAGCTGGACTTCCAGCCCGGCGGCACGCAAGTGCGCGGCCAGGAACTCGCGGTTGGTGCTTTTTCCGGCCCCTTCCGGGCCTTCCAGGGTGATGAACAAACCGCTCAAGCAGACATTCCTCATGGTTGTGACGGCGCCTCGGCAGGCGTCTCCGGGGCCGGCTGCCCCTGGCTGTCGGAATTGGTCGAAGGCAATGGCGCTGGGCTGGAGCGGTAATCGGCTCGGCGCTTGAGCTGATACTGGCGCACGGCCTGGTTGTGCGCCTCGATGTCATCGGAGAACACATGGCTGCCATCGCCCTTGGCGACGAAATACAAGCTGCTGCCTTCGGTCGGATTGAGCGCGGCATGGATCGCCTCACGCCCGGCCAGGGCAATCGGCGTCGGCGGCAGGCCGGGATTCAGGTAAGTGTTGTACGGGCTGGGCTCGCGCAAGTCGGCGCGAGTGATACGACCGGTGTAACGCTCGCCCATGCCGTAGATCACGGTCGGGTCCGTTTGCAGCAACATGCCGGCGGCGAGGCGGCGTACGAAGACACCGGCGATCTCCCCGCGCTCCTGGGGTACGCCGGTTTCCTTCTCCACCAGCGAGGCCATGATCAGCGCCTGATATGGGTCGCCGTAGGGCAGGCCTTGCGCTCGGTTCTGCCATTCCTGGGCGAGCACCGTCTCCAGGCGGGTAAACGCCAGCTCCAGGAGTTGCGCATCGGTCATCCCCTTGACGTAGCGATAGGTATCCGGGAAAAACCGCCCTTCCGGCACCACACCGGGATGGCCCAGCTTTTCCATCACCTGTTCGTCGCTGAGCCCGGTGAGGGTTTGCTTGAGCTTTTCCTGGCGCGCCAGCAACGCGCGTGCCTGATGGAACGTCCAGCCCTCCACCAGGGTCAGGCTGTACTGGACCACCTCGCCACGCTGCCACAGGCCGAGCAGTTCATGTACCCGGGTATCGGGGCCGACCCGGTATTCCCCGGTATGCAGCGGCTGGCCATCCAGATTGAAGCGCCAGTACAGCCGCGCCCAGAACGCGCCACTGAGTGCGCCCTGCTCTTCCAGCCGATTGAGCATGCCTCCCGGCGATGCGCCCTGGGGCACATCGATCAACTGCTCGCCAGGCAGGGTCAGTGACTGGTCCAACACTGCCTGTACCCGCCAGACGGCCAGGCCGATGGCAATGCCCGCGATGACCACCAGGGTTTCAAGTAGCAGCAGAAGTTTGCGTAGCACTATCAGGTATCCACAAGTTCGCGGGCGATCTGCTGGAGTTTACGGGTGCGCGGCCCTACCGGCCAGCTCAGCCCGCCGCAACGGCGCACCGGCCAGATACCATAGAGGCTATTGCACATGAACACTTCACTGGCCTCGCCGAGTCTTGTCAGGGACACGTCCTCGACCGCGACAGGCTCGCCCTCGCCAGCGCACAGGGCCAGCAGCTCGGCACGCAGTGTACCCGCCACTCCACAACGGCGCAGGTCCGGGGTGAGCAAGCGCTTTTCATGCACTAGAAACAGGTTGCTGAACACACCTTCGATAACCCGACCCTCGGTATCGAGCATCAGGCCCTCGGCGTAGTCCGGGCTCTGCCACTCGGCGCGGGCCAACACCTGTTCCAGCCGGTTCAGATGCTTGAGGCCCGCTAGGGCCGGTTGCAGCGCCAGCGGTGTGCGACACGGGAAGATCGCGACGCCCTCCTGCTGCCGCTGCGCCGGATACTCTGGCCAGGGCGCCCCCTGGAGGATGCGCCTGGGCGCGGCGGCGCCATCCGCCGCATAGCCACGCGGGCTGTCGCCCCGGGTGAGGATAAGCTTGAGCACACCCTCCCCCAGCCTCAGAGCATAGGCCCGCAGCTCAGCGCGGATAAGCGCTTCGTGGAAAGCCAACCCCAGCCGCTGGCATCCCAGGGCCAGGCGAGCCAGGTGGCGCTCCAGCAGGCTAGGCCGGCCGCCACGCACACCGATGGTTTCGAACAGTCCGTCACCATAGGCCAGGCCGCGATTGGCCAGGTTTATGTCGGACGCCGGCTGGCCATCGACCCAGGGTTCCATCACTCGACGAACCGGCGGAATACCAGGGAGCCGTTGGTACCACCAAAGCCGAACGAGTTCGACAACACCACATCGATCGGCATCTTGCGTGCCTCATGGGGCACAAAGTCCAGGTCACAGTCTTCGTCGGGCTCGTCCAGGTTGATGGTGGGTGGCGCCACCTGATCGCGGATCGCCAGGACGCTGAAGATGGCTTCCACCGCGCCCGCGGCCCCCAGCAGATGGCCAACCATGGATTTGGTGGAGCTCACCGCCAGCCTGTGGGCATGCTCCCCGAAGACTGTCTTGATCGCGCGTACTTCGGCCAGGTCACCCGCCGAGGTCGAGGTTCCGTGGGCATTGATGTACTGAACGGCTTCCGGCGCCAGGCCGGCATCCTTCAGGGCATTGGCCATGCAGCGGGCAGCGCCGGCGCCATCCTCGGGCGGCGAGGTCATGTGGAAGGCATCGCCACTGGTACCGAAGCCCACCAACTCGGCATAGATCCGTGCGCCACGGGCCCGGGCGTGTTCCAGTTCCTCGAGCACCAGGGCGCCTGCGCCATCGGACAGCACGAAGCCATCGCGGCCCTTGTCCCAGGGTCGGCTGGCCCGGGTAGGCTCGTCGTTGCGCGTGGACAATGCCCGTGCCGCGCCGAAGCCACCCATGCCAAGGCCACAGGCGGCCATCTCGGCACCGCCGGCGATCATCACGTCCGCTTCGCCATAGGCGATGTTGCGCGCGGCCATGCCAATGCAATGGGTGCCCGTGGTGCATGCCGTGGAGATGGCATAGTTCGGCCCCTGGATACCCAGGTGGATGGACAGGAAGCCTGAGATCATGTTGATGATCGAGCCCGGCACGAAGAAGGGCGATATCCGCCGTGGCCCCTGATCATGCAAGGTGCGGCTGGTGTCTTCGATGTTGGTCAGGCCACCGATGCCGGAACCCATGGCCACGCCGATGCGTTCACGGTTGTCGTCGGTGATGTCCAGCCCGGCATCGCGCACGGCCTGAAAGCCGGCGGCGAGGCCGTACTGGATGAAGAGATCGAGCTTGCGCGCTTCTTTCGGTGCAAGGTATTGAGCAACGTCGAAACCCTTGACCGAACCGCCAAAACGGGTGGAAAACGCTGAGAGGTCCGTATGCTCGATAGGACCGATGCCGCTTTGGCCGGCCAGAATGCCTTGCCAGGTGCTTGGCACGTCGACGCCCAATGGCGACAGCATGCCCATTCCAGTGACCACGACGCGTCTACGCGACACAGGGTTCTCCTTCAATACTTTGTTTCACCTTCTTGCCTCATTTAATGAAAAAACCGCACGCCCACGAAGGCAGTGCGGTTTTCCCAAGACAAGAAGCGTCGAGTGCGACAATCAGCCCTGATGGGCGTTGACGTAGTCGATGGCTGCCTGAACGGTGGTGATCTTCTCGGCTTCTTCGTCTGGAATTTCGGTTTCGAATTCTTCTTCGAGGGCCATTACCAGCTCGACGGTGTCAAGAGAATCGGCACCCAGGTCTTCGACGAAGCTGGCGGAGTTGACAACTTCCTCTTCCTTGACGCCCAGTTGCTCGGCAACGATTTTCTTGACGCGTTCTTCGATGGTGCTCATACCTAGTTTTCACTCCTAGTGGATAGTCTGGCAACTGGCCGGTGTGTAAGTTTATAGGAAGGGGACCGCATTTCAAGCTGAATGCGCCCCCGCTGAACACCGGCCAGCGACCTCGATAATCGGATGCAGCTTTATAACGGATTTTCGGGCGCTATGTATGACATTTTTTCCGCCACGCCCGATTGAGCTGGATCACATGTACATGCCGCCGTTGACCGGAACGGTCGCGCCGGTGACATAAGCGGCGCCCTCGGAAGCCAGGAAACCCACCACCTTGGCGATTTCCTCGGCCTGGCCCAGGCGGCCCAGAGGGATCTGGCTCAACAGCCCCTCGCGCTGCGCTTCCGGCAGCTCGCGGGTCATGTCCGTGTCGATGAACCCTGGGGTCACCGAGTTGACGGTGATCCCACGCGAGCCCACTTCACGCGCCAGGGCGCGGCTGAACCCTTCCAGGCCAGCCTTGGCCGCGGCGTAGTTTACTTGGCCGGCGTTGCCCATGGCACCCACCACCGAGCCGATACTGATGATACGGCCCCAGCGCGCCTTGGTCATGCCCCGCAGAACCGCCTTGGACAGCCGGTACAGGCTGTTCAGGTTGGTGTCGATGACATCGAACCATTCATCGTCCTTCATGCGCAGCATCAGGTTGTCACGGGTGATACCGGCGTTGTTGACCAGAATCGCCGGCGCGCCGAAGCGCTCGGTGATGCTGGCCAAGGCCGCGGCCACGGACGCGTCATCGCAGACGTTCAGCTCAAGGCCGATACCTTCGATGCCGTGCTCCTTGAGGGTGGCGCTGATGCGCTCGGCCCCGGAAGCGCTGGTTGCGGTACCGACCACAACCGCGCCCTGGCGGCCCAGTTCCAGGGCAATCGCCTGGCCGATGCCACGACTCGCACCGGTCACCAGTGCCACTTTACCTTGCAGGCTCATGCCAGCTTCTCCTGTATCAAGCCAGGGCCGCGCGAGCGGCGGCAATGGCATCGGGGGTATCCAGATTGAAGGTTTCGATGCCGTCGGCGCAGCGCTTGTTCAGCCCCGACAGCACCTTGCCCGGGCCGCACTCCACCAACTGCCGCGCGCCTTGCTGTGCCAGCAGGGCAACGGATTCGACCCAGCGCACCGGCATGTACAACTGCGCCAGCAGGTTCTGTTTCAGGTCCTGCAGGTTGGCCGGCACCGTGGCGGTGACGTTCTGCACCAGAGCAATGCTCGGCAGTTGCCAGTCAATGGCCTCGATGGACTGGGCGAAACGCTCGGCCGCCGGCTTCATCAGCGCGCAGTGGGATGGCACGCTGACCGGCAATGGCAGGGCGCGCTTGGCACCACGGGCCTTGCAGGCTTCGATGGCGCGGTTGACTGCCTCGGCGCTGCCGGCGATGACCACTTGCCCCGGGGAATTGAAGTTCACCGCGCTCACCACTTCACCCGCGGCTGCCTCGGCGCAAGCCGCGATCACGTCTTCATCCTTGAGACCAAGAATGGCCGCCATGCCGCCCTGCCCTGCCGGCACGGCTTCCTGCATGAGTTGGCCACGACGCTCGACCAGGCGAACCGCGTCGGCCAAACCGACGCTACCGGCCGCGACCAGCGCGCTGTATTCACCCAGGCTATGCCCCGCCACATAGGCTGGCGTGGCGCCGCCTTCGGCCTGCCACAGGCGCCACAAGGCAACGGAGGCTGTAAGAATGGCGGGCTGAGTCTTGTCGGTGCGATTCAGCGTTTCGGCCGGCCCTTGCTGGGTCAAGGCCCAGAGGTCATAACCCAGCGCGTCGGACGCTTCCTTGAAGGTCTCGCCGATCAGCGGGTGTTGCGCAGCCTGGTCGGCCAACATGCCAACCGCCTGGGAGCCTTGCCCCGGAAAGACGAATGCGAGGGATGCAGACATTGATGCGCCCTTATTGATGCTGTGGTCGAAAATGTTCCAGGCCACGGCATGGAACGATAAACCCAGAGTTGGATGATAGTGGGAACCGGCCGGTCACATTCTACCCTCGCCAGCCTGCCCCGGCGCACCCCAGGCCGCCAACCCTTTGGCCAGCTGGCGTGGCAGATCATCCTGCACCTGCTGACGGGCACGCTCGATGGCCGCGCGTAAGCCCTCGACCCCCGCGGCGCCATGGCTTTTCACCACTATCCCTTGCAGGCCCAGGAAGCTTGCGCCGTTGTGACGGGCCGGCACCAACTCTTCACGCAGCCGCCTCAGCAAGGGCAAGGCCACGGCGCCCGCGAGGCGCGTAGCCCAGCTAGCGTTGAACTGGGCCTCGATGCGCTCGCCGATCATGCTGGCCAACCCTTCGCTGGCCTTGAGCAGCACATTGCCCACGAAGCCATCGCATACCACCACGTCAGCTTCGCCGCGATAAAGCCCGTCGCCTTCCACGAAACCCACATAGTTGAGCCCGCTGTCCTGCAGCAAGGCCGCAGCGGCACGAACCTGCTGGTTGCCCTTGATGTCTTCGGTGCCCACGTTGAGCAGGGCCACCCGTGGTCGTTCCACGCCCTGGGCCTGGGCCAACACCGCACCCATCCGGGCGAACTGGTGCAGATGCTCGGCGTCGCAATCCACGTTGGCGCCAAGGTCCAGCAACTGGCAATGGCCGGAGCGGGTCGGTATGGCCGCCACCATGGCGGGACGATCCACTCCCGGAAGCGTCTTGAGCACATGGCGCGACAACGCCATCAACGCCCCGGTGTTGCCCGCGCTTACCACGGCCTGCACCCTGTCGTCACGCAGGGCTTGCAGCGCGACGCGCATGGAGGCGTCCGGCTTGCCTCGCAAGGCCTGGGACGGCTTGTCGGTCATGGCGATGACTTCGCTGGCGGGAAGAATCTGCAGGCGCGCGCGATCGACGCCAGGGTAGGCGGCAAGCAGGCTTTCAAGGAGTTGAGGTTGGCCGACCAGGGCCAGGTACAGCGAGGGGTGTTCGGACAGGCAGGCCACACAGGCCTGGACAATGCCGCGGGGACCGAAGTCCCCGCCCATTGCGTCGATCGCGATGATCTGAGCGGACAAGGATTACTCGTCAGCGCCCTTGTCGATCACTTTACGGCCACGGTAAACGCCTTCTGGCGAAACGTGGTGGCGCAGGTGAACTTCACCGGTGCTCTTTTCAACGGACAGCGCATTGGCCTCGAGGGCGTCGTGGGAACGGCGCATGTCGCGGGCAGAGCGGGATTTTTTGTTCTGCTGAACAGCCATAACTGATTAACTCCTAAACGTTTGGGTCACGCTTTAACTGCGCCAATACACTGAACGGGTTGGACCGCGTTACCTCGTCCTCGCTCGGCTCGGGCTCTTGAAGGCCCGCCGGCTGCTGGCATTCTTCCGGATGATGAGCAGGGATGATCGGCAGCGCGAGCAGGAGCTCGTCTTCGACCATCGCCCGCAGATCCAAGGGATCCTCGCCCAGTTCCAGCACGTCATAACCTTTCGGCAACGATTGGGTATTCGCACCCTCCTTCACCACCGCGTATGTACATTCGCTGTGGATGGGAAGGGTGACCAGCTCAAGACAACGCTGGCAAACCATCTTCACTTCGACGTCGAGATCACTGTGGATCACCACGGTGTGGTCTTCGTCTCGTTCGAAGATGAATTTACCCTGGACTGTACCGACATCATCGGAAAGCAGGTCGCAAAGTCTCTGCAACTGGGCGAGCGGCAGGCTCCCTTCAAGGGTAGCGCCACGATCGGCCAGTTTGCGCGGGTCAACGTGAGGTGGAATCGGGTCATTCAACATAGGCGCGACATTCTAGGGATGCCCCCTGGCTGTGTCAAAGGAAATTCGGCCATCGGCAGCCCGACGGTGGCCGGGTAGAATCAAGCCCCCCTTACAAGGAGAGACCCCGATGCGGCCATTGATTCTGGCTTCCAGCTCAGCCTACCGTCACGCCCTGCTGAGCCGCCTGGGCCTGCCCTTCCAGGCCGAGGCGCCCGACGTGGACGAACGGCGCGAATCAGGCGAGACGCCCAGCACCCTGGTCACACGCCTGGCTGAAACCAAGGCCAGGGCATTGGCCAAGCGCTACCCGAACCACCTGATCATCGGCTCAGACCAAGTGGCAGTGCTGGGCGACCAGGTACTGGGCAAGCCCGGCGGCTTCGAAAAGGCCCTGGAACAACTGACCGCCGCCAGCGGACGCGTGGTGACCTTTCTCACCGGCCTGGCCCTGCTGGACAGCCACAGCGGCCAATGCCAGGTAGATGTGGTGCCGTTCACCGTACACATGCGCCAGCTACCGGAAAACGTCCTGGCGCGCTACCTGAGGGCCGAGCAACCCTATGACTGCGCCGGCAGCTTCAAGGCCGAGGGCCTTGGGGTGAGCCTGTTCGAGCGCACCGAGGGGGCGGACGCCACCAGCCTGGTAGGCCTGCCACTCATCCGCCTGGTCGGGATGCTGGGCGCGGCAGGTATCGCCGTGCCCTGACCGGCTTCAGCGCAGCGAGGGACCATTGAAGCCAAGCCACATGGCCATTTCGCTGGCAACGCTGGCGCCCAGCTTCTTGGAGAAGCGATCGAGCGGGGATTCTTCGACCGTGAAGTCGACGAGATCCTTGGCACCGACCAGTTCCCGGGCCACGTAGCTACTGCTGCCGAGCCCGTCGATCAGCCCCAGGGCAAGCGCCTGCTCGCCCGACCAGACCAACCCGGAGAACAGCTCGGGGTGGTCCTTGTCCTTCAGGCGCTCGCCACGGCCCGCCTTGACCTGAGCAATGAACTGCCTGTGGGTGGTGTCCAGCACACCCTGCCAGAAGCGGGTTTCCGATTCCTTGACTGGCTGGAACGGATCGAGGAAGGCCTTGTGCTCGCCTGAACTGTAGGGCCGACGCTCGACCCCAAGCTTTTCCATGGCGCCGACGAAACCATAGCCTGCGGCGGTCACGCCAATGGACCCCACCAGGCTGGCCTTGTCGGCGTAGATTTCGTCCGCCGCGCTGGCGATGTAGTAAGCCCCCGAAGCGCCCAGGTCCGCGATGACCGCGTAAAGCTTGATATCCGGATGCAACGCGCGCAGACGTTTGATCTCGTCATACACATAGCCGGACTGCACCGGACTGCCGCCCGGACTATTGATGCGCAGCACCACACCCTTGACCCGAGGATCATCGAAGGCCCGGCGCAGGCTGGTCACGATGTTGTCGGCGCTGGCATCTTCCTTGTCGGCGATCACACCTTTCACATCGATCAGCGCAGTATAGCTGTCGCCCTTGCCAGCGCTTTTTTCCAGCTTCCCAATGGGGGAAAAGAGGAAGAGCATGCCCAGCAGGTAAAGGAAGGTAAGGCTTTTGAAGAAGATTCCCCATCGACGGGCGCGGCGCTGTTCCTGCACGCTGGCCAGAAGGGTTTTCTCCAGCAGCTTCCAGCTGCGTTCATCGCCTGCACGACCGGACTCATCCGCGGCGGGAGGCGCTTTCCATTCATCCGACATCCGTCTACTCACCTTTGGCTGATAAGGGTTCGCCCGGCTGCAACCAGGCGGTCAATTGGGAGAAATGCTCGATTGCCAGCACCGGCTCGTAGGCCATCAGCGCGCTCAATTCCATGGCGCCGTAACCTACCGCCACGCACGGCATGCCGACATTGCGCGCCATCTGCAGGTCGAAGGCCGAGTCACCGATCATCAGGGCCCGCTGCGGACGCACGCCACAATGGGCCAGGATCTGCTCGAGCATCAGAGGGTCCGGCTTGCTGCGGGTTTCATCCGCGGCGCGGGTGACATCGAAGAAATCGGCCAGGTCGTGGCCTTTAAGTACTCGGTCAAGCCCGCGCCTCGCCTTGCCGGTGGCGACCGCCAGCTGGTAACCGGCCCGCCGAAAGGCGACCAGCCCTTCGGCCACGCCCTCGAACAGGGGCGAGGGCGTGGCCTCCAGCGCTATGTAGCGTTCGGCGTAATGTTCGCGGAACAAGGGGATGGACGCTTCGTCCAGCAGAGGATACAGGGCCTGGATGGCCTCGGGCAGGCCAAGCCCGATGATGCCCTTGATCTGTGTCGCATCCCTGGGCGCCAGGCCCATGGCCCGCGCGCCATGCTGCATGGCATCGACGATGCGGGCGATGGAATCGGCCAGGGTGCCGTCCCAGTCGAAGACAAGCAGGTCATAGTCAGGCACTGGCCAGGCGCTCCACGGCCGAGGCCCAGGTATCATCGACCGGCGCCTTGACTTCCAGCCGACTGCCATCGGGCAGGGTCAGCGACAAAGCGTAGGCGTGCAGGAACAGACGCTTGCCACCCAGCTCACGAAGCTCGCGGGTAAAGGCTTCGTCGCCGTATTTTGGATCGCCGGCGATGCAATGGCCGGCATGCAGGGCATGGACGCGGATCTGATGAGTGCGCCCGGTGACCGGGCGCGCCTCCACCAGCGTGGCGAAATCGCCGAAGCGGCGCAGTACCTTGAACAGTGTCAACGCCTCCTTGCCTTCCGGATTCACCTCGACCATCCGCTCGCCCGAGCGCAGGTTGCTCTTGAGCAAGGACGCGCTGACCTGTTTCTTGCCGGTGGGCCAGTGCCCTCTCACCAGGGCCATGTAGCGCTTGTCCACGCCATCCCCGCGCAGGGCCTCGTGCAGATGCCGCAGCATGCTGCGCTTCTTGGCGATCATCAGCAGCCCGGAGGTATCGCGGTCCAGGCGATGGACCAGTTCCAGCTCCTTGGCATCGGGACGCAGTTGACGGAACGCCTCGATCACCCCGAAGCTCAGGCCACTGCCGCCGTGAACGGCGATGCCCGCGGGCTTGTTGAGGATGATCAGCGCCTTGTCTTCATGGACGATGGCCGCCTCCAGCCGTTCGAGCAGGCCCTGGGCGACCGGGACCGGCGCGTCGCGCTCAGGCAGGCGTATCGGCGGCACGCGGATGATATCGCCAGCCTGCAACTTGTATTCGGGCTTGATCCGCCCCTTGTTCACCCGCACCTCGCCCTTGCGCAGGATGCGATATACCAGCGTCCGGGGAATGCCCTTGAGCGCGGTGATAAGGAAATTGTCGATGCGTTGGCCGGCAAGTTCCGGCGCAACTTCAAGCATCTGGACGCCTGAAGTTGGAGGAGAGGTCGTGGTCATGGCGCGGATAATATCAATTTTTGAGCCATTTGAAGCACTTAATGTTTGCTGCTATAGTCCCGAACGCCGCCATAAGCGGCTGGGGAGTGACAGACGGTAAACGACCGCCGCTTACCCAGTTGGTCAAACAGGACGCGAGGCCGTCCGACGGGGCTTTCAGCGCGCGGTGCCCCCTGGGGCGCACCAAGGGCGCGGCCTGGCAGAACGAGTCGATACCAGCAGGGTAGCCTTATCAGCCCTGGGTGTTCGAACCTGTGGCTATGACAAGAGCCCAGCCGTTCATGCCCGGCCCAAGCTGTTGGCTTCGGAAATACAAGCCTTGATTTTTTACGTGCGGCAGCCCACCGGCGCCGTGATAAATGCCAACCCGTTGCGGATTCAGCGCGCGGCAGCACCCGAATTATCAGGGATACGTGTAGGGTGGAGATGCACAGGTAACGTGCCGTGTGGCACCGAGCCCTGCCAGGATCGACCTGGGTGGAGATGGAGTGGTTTGGCGGCCTGTGTTCAACCCGGCCTTACCGAACGAAGTACTTCCGGCCACCCCAGCAATCGAACCACGGCACGGCCGGCCCCGCACAGACGCCTTCGAAGGCTTCCGCGGCGCGCTGTCTGATTCCTCCTCCTGACTGAGTGCTTTTGACACCACACAAAGGCAGGACGCGTCGCCAGGTAGGGCCCGGAAAGAGCCTGGTTCCTGGCAGGAAGGCGAGCTACCTTCCTCGCACCTGAACACCGACCGTGAGAAGTCGTGTGTGCCGAACGCCGTTTCCGGCAGCCCGGAAACCGACGGTACTACATGAAAAGAATGTTGATTAACGCAACTCAACCCGAAGAGTTGCGTGTCGCCCTGGTAGATGGCCAGCGGCTCTATGACCTGGATATCGAATCCGGCGCACGCGAGCAGAAGAAAGCCAACATCTACAAGGGCCGCATCACCCGTATCGAGCCCAGCCTCGAAGCCGCCTTCGTGGACTTCGGCTCCGAGCGCCACGGCTTCCTGCCGTTGAAGGAAATTTCCCGCGAATACTTCAAGAAGACTCCGGAAGGCCGGGTCAACATCAAGGAAGTACTGAGCGAAGGCCAGGAAGTCATCGTTCAGGTCGAGAAGGAAGAGCGTGGCAACAAGGGCGCCGCCCTGACCACCTTCATCAGCCTGGCTGGCCGCTACCTGGTGCTGATGCCGAACAACCCACGCGCCGGGGGCATTTCACGCCGTATCGAAGGCGAGGAACGCAACGAACTGCGCGAGGCCCTGAACGGCCTGGTCGCCCCGGCCGACATGGGCCTGATCGTTCGCACCGCCGGCCTGGGTCGCAGCAGCGAAGAGATGCAGTGGGACCTGGACTACCTTCTGCAGCTGTGGACGGCCATCAAGGAAGCCTCCGTGGGCCGCGCTGCGCCTTTCCTGATCTATCAGGAAAGCAACGTCATCATCCGCGCCATCCGCGACTACCTGCGCCAGGACATCGGCGAGGTACTGATCGACAGCGTGGAGGCCCAGGAAGAAGCCCTGACCTTCATTCGCCAGGTGATGCCGCAGTACGCCAGCAAGATCAAGCTCTACGAAGACAGCGTCCCCCTCTTCAACCGCTTCCAGATCGAAAGCCAGATCGAAACCGCCTTCCAGCGCGTGGTCGAGCTACCGTCCGGCGGCTCCATCGTGATCGACCCGACCGAAGCCCTGGTGTCCATCGACATCAACTCGGCGCGCGCCACCAAAGGCAGCGACATCGAAGAAACCGCCTTGCAGACCAACCTGGAAGCGGCCGAGGAAATCGCCCGCCAGCTGCGCCTGCGCGACATCGGCGGCCTGATCGTCATTGACTTCATCGACATGACCCCAGCCAAGAACCAGCGTGCCGTGGAAGAGCGTGTGCGTGAGTGCCTGGAGGCTGATCGTGCCCGCGTGCAAGTGGGACGCATCTCCCGCTTCGGCCTGCTTGAAATGTCCCGCCAGCGCCTGCGCCCCTCCCTGGGCGAAAGCAGCGGCATCGTCTGCCCGCGCTGCAGCGGTACCGGGATCATCCGCGACGTGGAATCCCTGTCCCTGGCCATCCTGCGTCTGATCGAGGAAGAAGCCCTGAAGGACCGTACCGCCGAAGTACGCGCCCAGGTACCTATCCCGGTGGCTGCTTTCCTGCTCAACGAAAAGCGTAACTCCATCACCAAGATCGAACTGCGCACCCGGGCCCGCATCATCATCCTGCCCAACGACCACCTGGAAACCCCCCATTTCGAAGTCCAGCGCCTGCGCGACGACAATCCCGAAGTACTGAACGCCCAATCCAGCTACGAAATCGCCGCGGCCGAGGCCGAGGAGGTCCAGCCAGTGGCCGCTACCCGCACCCTGGTCCGCCAGGAAGCCGCGGTCAAGACCGCCCCGGCCCGCGCCAACGCGCCGATGCCCGCGACTGAAGAGGCCCAGCCTGAGCCAGTGCCGAGCACCGCGCCGGCTACCGCCGAGCCTAGCCTGTTCAAGGGCCTGGTGAAGTCGCTGGTCAGCCTGTTCGCCGGCAAGGAAACCCCTGCCGCCCCGGCGCCCGTGGCCACCGCCGCCACGCCCAAGCCGACCAGTGAGCGGAGCAGCCGCAACGAAGAGCGCCGCAACGGCCGCCAGCAGAGCCGCAACCGCAACGGCCGTCGCGACGAAGAGCGCAAGCCACGCGAAGAGCGCGCAGGCCGTGAGGAGCGCGCACCGCGTGAGGAACGTGCCCCGCGTGAAGAGCGTGCGCCGCGTGAGGACCGCGCTCCGCGTGAAGAGCGTGTCGGCCGCGAGGAAGCGCCAGTCGCTCGCGAGGAACGCGCGCCCCGCCCGGCGCGTGAAGGCCGCGCACCCCGTGAGGACCGCCGTGGTCGTGAAGACCGCCCCGTGCGTGAGCTGCGTGAACCTTTGGACGCTCCGGCCACCCCGGCGCGTGACGAGGCCCCGGCCCGTGCCGAGCGCAGCGAACGCCCTACTCGTGAAGAGCGTGCCCCGCGCGAGCTGCGTGAAGAGCGTGCTCCACGGGAAGGTCGTGAAGAGCGGGCCCCGCGTGAAGAGCGCGCCCCCCGTGAGGAACGCGCTCCACGCGAGGAACGCCAGCTGCGTCCCGCCCGCGAGGAGGCTGCCAGCTCCGAGTCGGCCACCGCTGAGGAAGCCGCGCTCAATGAAGAGTTGCTGGACGACAATCACGACAACCAGGAAGGTCAGGAAGGCGAACGTCCACGCCGCCGCTCTCGTGGCCAGCGTCGCCGCAGCAACCGCCGCGAGCGTCAGCGTGACGCCAATGGCGAGTTGATCGGTGGTGAAGGCGAGGAAGCGGAAGGCACCGAGCTGTCCGCCCTTGCCGCTACCGCCGCGGCCGCGGAAGGCGCTATCAGCCCCGCCGCTGAAGCCCAGGCTCACGAACGTGCCGAGGCCGCCACCGCCAGCCTGCCTGCCGCTGAGCAAGCCACCAAGCCCGCCGACGAGGTTACCGCCGCGCCGGAGATCGTGGCCACCCCTGCCGAACAGGCGCACGCCATCGTGCC
The DNA here is from genome assembly GCF_000826105.1 of Pseudomonas massiliensis. Classification (GTDB taxonomy): domain Bacteria; phylum Pseudomonadota; class Gammaproteobacteria; order Pseudomonadales; family Pseudomonadaceae; genus Aquipseudomonas; species Aquipseudomonas massiliensis. The sequence goes on from NZ_CCYK01000006.1 coordinate 552,177, forward strand.
AGCGCCTCTGGAGCGCCTGGTCGAAGCCCCGGCAGCCGCCGAGCCTGCGCCTGAGCCTCTGCCCGAAGTGGCCGTAGCGCCAGTAGTGGAGCAGCCGGTACAACAGGTAGAAGTGCCTGCCGCGACCGCGGCCGCCGAACAGCCCGTTGCTCCGGTGGCAGACTCGCCTGTAGCCGCCAGCCTAGGCGAAACCGCCGCGCCAGCCCCGCAGGAAGGCTTCACCGAAGCCACCCCGGCCGCCGAGGCGCCTGTCGTCGAGGCGCCAGCTCCGGCGCCGGTGATGCTCAGCAACGGCCGCGCACCGAACGATCCGCGGGAAGTCCGCCGCCGCAAGCGTGAAGCCGAGTTGGCCGCCGCTGCCGCGCGGGAAGCCGAGGAAGCCGCTCGCCTGGCCGGCGCCACCGCCCTGGCCGAAGCCGAAGCACCGGTGCAGGCGGAAGTGGCCGCCCCGGTCGAGGTTGAACCTAACCAGGCTGTCGCCACTGAGGCTGCCGCCGAGGCCCTGAGCGCAGCAGCCGAGCATCGCGCCGCAGCTGAACATGCACAGGCCGAGCCCGTGCAGCAGGCGCCGATCGAGGTCTCTCCCGCCCAGGCTGCGCCAACCCAGGCCGAAGCGGTAGAAGCCGAAGTTGAAAAAGCCGAAGCTGTGCAGGGTGAAGCTGCACAGGCCGAGCCTTCCCAGGCGCTTGACGAAAACGTCAAGACCGCCGAGGAAGCTGCTGCCGGGACCGAGCAGGCCGAAGAAGCCAACAAGACGCCCAAGCCTCTGGCATAAGCGCCTGACGTAGAAAAGCCCCTGCCATCGTAAGATGACAGGGGCTTTTTCTTGGTCGCGATTCAGCGTGGGCATCAGCGCCGGCCCGCACCCTCCAGGTCGGCAGGTATGTCGACATCATGCACCACGCCGGGGTCGCTAACCTCTACCCAGGCTACATCCGGTTGAGACAGCAACTGACGGGCGCCAACGTCCCCACTAAGCTGTTCCAGCCCGGCTCGCTGGTCCGCTGCGAAACCCACCGGATGTCCTCGTCGGCCTTGGTACAGGGGCGCAGCGAGGGAATGCTGAGCCAGGGCAGCAACCACCTGGTGCAGGGTTTGCGGGCGGATCCAAGGCATGTCGCCGAGCAGCACCAGCCAGCCGCAGGCTTGCGCCCGGGCGCGTACGGCCGCGCTCAGGCTATCGCCCATGCCAGCGGAGGGCACTGCGAGGGTTTCGACGCCGTGCCGGCGAGCCAGCTCGCTTAACCGCTCCCGCTCATCGCTTCCCTGACGGATAATCAGCAACCGCTCGCCAGGCCAGTCGTCCAAGGGCGCCAGGGCATGTTCCACGACAGGACGAAGGCTGCCATCCAGGCCGGTGCACGGCATGAGGAGCTTGTGAGGCCCCGCGCCGCCCTGCGCTCGGAAGCGCCGACCATAACCAGCGGCCAGTACCACAGCGCAGGGGTACTTCATGCAACTCGGTTCTTCACGGCGACGATTTCCGCCATCAAGGAAAGCGCGATCTCGGCGGGCGTATGGCTACCGATAGGCAAGCCAACAGGGCCGTGAAGCCGGGCCAGCGTTTCCGGGGCAAGCCCCAGGGTAGCGAGGTTGGCGCGGCGCTTTTCACTGTTGATCCGCGACCCGAGGGCGCCAACATAGAAGGCGCGGGAAGTCAGGGCGGTGAGCAAGGCCATGTCATCCAGACGAGGATCATGGGTCAAGGCCACGATGGCGGTGCGCTCGTCCGGTTCGATGGATAGCACGGCATCATCGGGCATGCCAGTGACGAAACGGCCGTGGTTGCTCTCCCAGCCTTGGCTGAACTCATCGCGCGGGTCGCACACCAGAACCTCGAAATCGAGCATGGTCGCCAGGTCCGCCACATACCGGGACAATTGCCCCGCCCCGATCAGCATCAGGCGCCAGCGGGGACCATGAACGGTCCGCAGGTATTGGCCGTCGAACTCATGTATCGCTTCTCGACCGGCGGTGACCAAACGTACCGCTCCGGTGGCCAGGTCCAGCTCACGTACCACCACCTGATGGTTGGCGCAGCGAAGCAGCAGTTCGTCCACCCAGGCCGCGTCCTCGATTCGTTCCTGGGTCAGGCGCAGGGTACCGCCACAGGGCAAGCCGAAACGAGCGGCCTCCTCCAGCGTCAGCCCGTAGGTGACCATGGACACGCGCTCCTTTTCCTGGCGCAGACGACCATCGTGCAGGCGTGCAATCAGGTCATCCTCGATACACCCACCTGACACCGATCCGCTGACCACCCCATCGTCGCGCAAGGCCAGCATGGCCCCAGGCGGACGAGGCGCGCTGCCCCAGGTCTGCACTACCGTGTAGAGGACAACCTGTCGGCCCTCGTCTGCCCAGGTTCGCACATCCTGTAAAACGCCGAGGTCGACGCTATTCATGCCCTTGCCCCTTCATGTCTCGCCAGCCAGGAATTCCAAGCATCGGACGGCAACGAAGCGCTGGGGTTCAGGGACGTGGCAGCAGGTTGGGCTCCATTTCCAGCGCTACACCGAAACGTGCTTCGACAGAGCCCTGAATGTCTCGGGCCAGCGCCAGCAATTCGGCGCCCGTAGCGTTGCCGTGGTTGACCAGCACCAAGGCCTGGTCCTTGTGCACGCCGACATCACCGCGGCGGTAGCCCTTCCAGCCGGCTTGTTCGATGAGCCAACCGGCGGCGAGCTTGGCCTGCCCGCCCGGCTGCGGATAAACCACCACACCGGGCCAGCGCGCCTTGATGGCAGCCGCCATGGCGCCGTCCACGATCGGGTTCTTGAAGAAACTGCCGGCATTGCCCAGACGGGCCGGATCAGGCAGCTTTTCCTGGCGGATGGAAGTGATGGCTGCGCTTACCGTCGCGAAGGTTGGCTCCGTCACCCCTTGCTCGCGCAGGCGATCGCGCACAGGGCCATAGTCCAGACGCAGCGGGCCATGGCGGTCCAGCCAGAAACGCACGCGCAGAATGACCCAGCGACCGGGGGTCTGCTTGAACAGGCTGTCACGATAGCCGAAACGGCAATCGACCAGGCCGAATTCACAGAGTTCGCCGGTCTGGCGATCCAGCGCGGTCAGGCCGGCGAAGAGGTCTTTCACCTCAACCCCATAGGCACCCACGTTCTGCATGGGTGACGCCCCAACAGTGCCGGGGATCAGACTGAGGTTTTCCAGCCCACCCAAGCCTTGCCCGAGGGTCCAGGTGACGAAAGGATGCCAGGGCTCGCCCGCCTCCGCCTCTACCAGCACCCTGCTGCCTTCCTCGCGCAGCAGGCGCCGGCCCTGCCCCACCATGCGGATCACCAGGCCGGGCACATCACCGAGCAGCAGCAGGTTACTGCCCCCGCCAAGCAGGGAGACGTCCAGCCGGTTCGCCTCGGCGAACGCGAGCGCTTCGCGCAGCGCCTGCTCATCGGCCACCTCAGCGAAATACTCCGCCTGCCCGTCGACGCCGAACGTGTTGTAGGGCTTGAGCGACACGCCCCGGCCGATCGCCAGGGTCATTCGGCCTCCAGCAGGCGCCGCACGCGCTCCAGGTCTTCGGGCGTGTCCACCCCTGGCGGAGGCGCTACCACGGCGTCGGCCACATGGATACGTACCCCATGCCAAAGCGCGCGGAGCTGCTCCAGGGACTCGGTTTTCTCCAGCCAGCACGGCCCCCAGGCCACGAAATCGCCAAGGAAGCCGGCGCGGTATGCGTAGATGCCGATATGCCGACGGTAGGGCACATCCTCGGGCAGCTCGCCGGGCCGCTGGGCGAACGCGTCACGAGCCCAGGGCAAGGGCGCCCGGCTGAAGGTCAGCGCCAGGCCGGCCATGTCGGTGGCCACCTTCACCACGTTAGGGTTGAACAGTTGCCGGGCCTCGAGCAACGGCTCGCTCAGGGTGGCCATGCGGGCCTCGATATTGGCAGCCAGGTTGGCGGCTACCTGGTCGATCACCGCTGGCGGGATCAAAGGCTCGTCGCCTTGAACGTTGACCACGATGGCATCGTCGGCTAGGCCCAGGACCGCCGCCACCTCGGCCAGGCGATCGGTCCCGGATTCATGGTCCGCGCGGGTCATTACTACCTCCGCGCCGAATTCCCGGCAGGCCTGGGCGATACGTTCATCATCGGTCGCGACCACGACCCGAGCGGCCGCGCTGCGCTGGGCCTGCTCCCAGACGTGGCGGATCATCGGTTTGCCCGCAATGGCCTGCAGCGGCTTGCCCGGGAAGCGGGTCGAGCCATACCGGGCAGGTATCACCACAGTGAACGCGACAGTCATTTTTCCAGGCGCTCGTCATCGGTGAGGGTGCGGGCTTCGCTTTCCAGCATCACCGGAATGCCATCGCGGATGGGGTATGCCAGGCCAGCACCCTTGCTGATCAGTTCGGTCTTGTCTTCGCTGAGCTTGAGCGGGCCCTTGCAGATGGGGCAGGCGAGAATGTCGAGCAGTTTGGTGTCCATAGGAATCCTTGGGTCAGGGAGAACCGGTGGCTGGAGGCGCGCCGGCCATCAATTGTGCGAGGCGGGCGTCGAACCAGGCCACGAAAGCGGGAGACGGTTGGGCGTCCACTGCCAGGTACCACCAGTCAGGACCAGCGAAGGCCTGACACTTGACCGCGTCTTTTTCGGTCATCACCAACGGCAGCGGGGGCTCGAAGGCCAATTGCGCTTCGCTGTACAGGGCATGGTCGGCAAAGGCATGCTCGGTCGGCCGCCAGTTTAACCCCTGCAAGGTGGAGAAGAAACGCTGCGGGTTGCCGATGCCGGCCACTGCGTGCAGGGCCTGGCCGGCCGGGAAATGGTCCAGGCCGACGCGCTCGCCTGATACCAGATTGACGAGGGCCACCGGTGCCAGGGTCATCCCATAGCCCAGAGCGGTATCGCCTGACTGGCCATTGCAAAGCACTGCGTCCACCGCCGCCAGGCGCTGCGGCGGTTCGCGCAGGGGACCGGCCGGTAGGCAACGGCCGTTGCCGAGGCCACGGGTCGCGTCGATCAGCACCAGTTCCAGGTCGCGGGCGAGCCGGTAATGCTGCAGGCCATCGTCGCAGAGGATCAGGTCCAGGGGATGCGCCGCCAGCAAGGCCCGGGCGGCCTGGGCGCGGTCAGGATCGATGGCCAGGGGCACACCGGAGCGACGGACCAGCAACAGGGGCTCGTCCCCCGCCACGCTGGCACCGTCCTGAGCGTTGACCAGCCAGGGAAAGCGCGGCGGCCGGGCGCCATAGCCGCGGCTGATGACCCCCACGCGCAGGCCCGCACGACGACAATGCTCGATCAGCCAAAGAATGGTCGGGGTCTTGCCGGTGCCGCCAATAGTGATATTGCCCACCACTATTACCGGCACGGGAGCTTTCCAGCCAGGCTTTCGCCCTTCCAGGAAGGCACGTCGGCGGCCTAGCGCGACCCCTTTGTACAGCGTCTCGAGCGGGCGCAACAAGGTCAGGGCTGGATGGCCCTGGTACCAGGCGGCCAGCAGACGATCGGATAGTCCCATCAGGGCGTCCCCTGGGCCTCGACCGTAGTCATGCTCAGGCGGCTGAAGCCCAGCTTGCCCGCCGCGTCCATGGCCGTGATCACCGCCTGGTGAGGCGTCTTGCCATCGGCGCTGATCGACAGTGGCAGGCTGGTATCGCCGCCGGATTCGGCACGCAAGGCACTGAGCAGCGTATCCAGGTCGCTCTTGGGCAAGCGATGGTCATTGATGGCATAGTCACCATCGGCGCTGATGGCGATGTCCAACCGCTTGGGCGGGTGGTCTTCGGGCGCGCCGCTCACCGCCTCGGGGAGGTCGACCTGCAGCTGGCTTTCCCGCTTGAAGGTGGTGGTGACCACGAAGAACAACAGCAGGATGAACACGACGTCGATCAGGGACGTCAGGTTGATCTCGATGTCTTCGCGCCGGCGACGGCTGCGGCGGAACTTCACGCTCGGCCTCCCTCGATATCCACTTCGCGGTCACCGTGCACGACTTCGACGAGCTTGACGGCGTCCTGCTCCATGCGCACGACCAGTTCGTCGATGCGCCGTTGCAGCAGGCGGTGGAAGAACACGGCGGGGATCGCCACGATCAGGCCGGAGGCCGTGGTGATGAGTGCCTTGGAGATACCGCCGGCGAGAATCGCCGCATTGGTGGTGTTGCCGCTGGCATTGAAGGCGCTGAAGATATCGATCATGCCCAGCACCGTACCCAGCAGGCCGAGCAGGGGCGCCATGGCGGCAATGGTCCCCAGGGCGCCCACATAGCGCTCCAGCTCATGGATGACACTGCTGGCCGACTCCTCGATGCACTCTTTCATGATGTCGCGGCCATGACGCGAGTTGGCCAGGCCCGCCGCCAGTATCTGCCCCAGGGGCGAATTGGCCCGCAGCTCCTTCAGCTTCTCATTGTTGAGCTGCTTGTCCTTGATCCATTTCCATACCTGGGCGACCAGGTTTGGCGGAGTGACCCGGCTCGCTCGCAGGCTCCACAAGCGCTCGGCCACAATGGCAAGGGCTGCGATGGAGCTCATGATGATCGGCAGCATCATCCAACCGCCGGCTTTGACCAGTTCCCACACAATGAAGTCCCTCTCCAGCAAATTGCGCCACTCTATCACAACCGTCTACAGGCGAGCCCGCCGCCTATTGCGCCTCGTCGGCGGCCATCGCTCGCCACAACCTGGCCCGCTGCCGCCAGCCCTGGGCAGGCTGGCTCGCGCCCAGGCGCAGTTCCACCGCTCCGTGCAATGCGCTGTCCCAGCGGGCAATGCCCCGCTCGTCCAGGCGTCGGACTACCTCAGGGTGGGGATGGCCGAACCGGCTGTTCCAGCCGCGGGAAATCAGCGCCGCCTCTGGCTGCAGGCTATCGAGCAACAGCGCGGAGCTGGAGGTGCGACTGCCGTGATGGGGCGCCTGCAGCCAGCGCGCTTGCAGGCCAGGCCAGGCTGATACCAGGGCTCGTTCGGCGCGGGCGTCGATGTCGCCAGTCAATAGCAGGCGTTCGCCTTCGGCTTCCACTAGAAGTACGCACGAAGACGGGTTGCTGTCTTGTGCCGCGCTCCAACGCCAGGGCTGGAAGCGCACGCCATTCCATTCCCAACCGGCAGCGTTTTCACAGGGCTGCGCGCGCCATGCATCCGGGGCGGCCGAGGGCTCACCTGCCAGTACCCGGGCTGGTTTGAGGAACTCCAGTACCGCCCGGGCGCCGCCGCTGTGGTCGGCATGGTCATGACTGATGATCAGTGTATCCAGACGTGAGATACCCAGACGGCGAAGGCTCGGCACTACGATACGCTCTCCGGCGTCATTGCTGGAATAACGTGGCCCGGCATCGAACAGCAAGACATGGTCTCGCGTGCGTACCAGTACTGCCAAGCCCTGGCCAACGTCCAGCTGCATTACCTGGGCCTGGCCCCAGGGTGGCCGCGCAAGGCTTGGAAAGCCGAGCTGAAGCAGCAAGGGCAGCCCCAGCACGCGCAGCGGCAGGCCCATCGGCAGCAACAGCAGCAAGGCGCCCAGCAGCGCGAGCACGGCGCCCCACAGGGGCAGGTCCGGGCTCAGCCAGGCAGGCGCCAGGTCGGCGATGGGCGCCGCCACCTTCAATAATGCCTCCAGCCCTTGCCCAGCCAACCAGAGTAGCGCTTCCCCGCCCCAGGGCAAAAGCGCCAGCGCCACGCTGCCCAGGAGAGCCAGGGGCAGCACTATGAAGCTGATCCAGGGCCCGGCGAACAGGTTCACCCAGGGCCCGCTCAGGCTGATGGGCAGGGCCAGCAGCGCCAGCACGGGAGCCAGTCCAAGGGCGACCAGCCATTGCGCGCGCGCCCAGGCTCGCCACCTGGGCCAGGGCCCGAGTCGGCCGGCGAAGCCGAAAAGCAATACGCCCACGGCAGTGAAGGAAAGCCAGAAACCCGGCATGAGCATGACCAGCGGGCTGGCCACCAGAACAGCGACCAGGGCCAACAGCAGCGGGGTGAACACGCCTGGCTGACGCAAGCGCAAGCGCCAGAGCAGGACGACGGCGATCATCAGGCAAGCACGCTGGACAGGCACCCCGAACCCGGCCATGTGGCCGTAGCCAAGGGCGAACAGCAGCGCACAACCGCACGCCCATGGCAGCCACGGCCAGCGCCGGGGCCACAGCCCCAGGCGCCACAGCCCGGCGATCAGCCCGTAGGCCAGCCCTGCGGCCAGGCCCACATGCTGGCCGGAGACCACGAACAGATGCACCGTGCCGGTGGACTGGAGCACACGCCAGTGTCGCTCGGTCAGACCGGAGCCATCGCCCAGTACCAGGGGCAACAGCAAAGGATGCGCCTGAGTCTCCAGCAAGCGTTGGCGAAGCCGTTCGCGCAGGCTGCTTGCACGGGTTTCGAGGCGATGGCCATCTTTCACACTGCCTGTTGCCCCAATGCCACGAGCAGCCAGGCTTCATAGTCCAGCCCGCCGGGGTTGACCTGGCCCCGGGGCCGGGCAAGGGTGGCTGCCAGACGCCAGCGCTCGCCTTCGCGCAGGGTGGGCGCACCGTGCCAGCGCAGCCGCACGCGGGAAGGCAACGCTGCGCGCCGGGATCGGGCCTGTACCAGTTCGAAATGGGTCACCCCTCCGGCACGGCTGGGCAAGCCGGCGACTCGCCCTTCCAACCACAGGGTTCTGTTCTCCAGGCTGGCGGCCAACTGGTCAGCCTGTACCTGAAGGGCCGCGGCCAAGGCCCAGGCCAGGCCCGCCAAGCCCAGGCCAAGCCACAGGGCCGGACGCCAGGCTAGCGCCAACAGTGCCAGGGCAGCGCTGGCTAGCAAGGCGACCACCCAGGACGATGGCGGCCCCGGCCAGGCACGTGCCGCGAGGATCCCACAGGCCAAGGCCAGCAGCGCCCGAACCACCTCTTCCCCTCCTCGACTCGTCCGTGAGCCATGACTACCTAGGTAGCCTAAGGGTGAGCGCAGCGCCGAGGAAGCGTAGCCCTGTTACCGACTATGAGGCCGACGGAACTCAGGTGCGCATGCCGCGGCCGCTGACCAGCAAGCGCGCGCAGACGAAGTACAGCACTACCGTAGCCACGGCCATGAAGGTCAGGGCGGTGCCGATCCGGATATCGGACACACCCAGGATGCCATAGCGGAACGAGTTGACCATGTGCAGCACGGGGTTGGCCAGGGAGATGGTCTGCCAGATTGGCGGGAGCAGGTTGATGGAATAGAACACCCCGCCCAGGTAAGTCAGGGGCGTCAACACGAAGGTCGGAATGATGGAGATATCGTCGAAATTACGTGCGAACACAGCGTTGACGAAGCCCAGCAGGGAGAAAATGGTCGCCGTCAACAACACCACCACCAGGGTCACGCCCAGATGATGGACCTGCAGATGGGTGAAGAACAGCGACAGCAAGGTCACGATGACGCCGACCGCCAGGCCACGGAGCACGCCGCCGAGGGTATAGCCGATAAGGATGGTGTGCGCCGATACCGGCGATACCATCAACTCTTCGATGGAACGCTGGAACTTGGCGCCGAAGAAACTGGAAACCACGTTGCCGTACGAGTTGGTGATCACCGACATCATGATCAGCCCGGGTACGATGTACTGCATGTAGCTGAAGCCACCCATGTCGCCGATCTGGCGACCGATCAGGTTACCGAAGATCACGAAATACAGGACCATGGTGATGGCCGGGGGCAACAGGGTTTGCGGCCAGATGCGCATGAAGCGCCGGATCTCGCGGTACACGATGGTCCTGAGCGCTACCAGGTTATGGGAAAACTCCGTGCTCATAGGGCCACCTTCGAAAGGTTCTTTTCAACCAGGGACACGAACAGCTCCTCCAGGCGGTTGGTTTTGTTTCGCAGGCTCAGCACCTCGATATTCCTGGCGGCCAGCTGGCCGAACAGCTCGGTGATACCGGCCTGCTTGCCTACCTGCACCTCGAGGGTGTGGGGGTCGAGCAGGCGGCACGGGTACCCGGCCAGCTCCGGCGCGCAGGCCAGGTCCTGGCGCAGGTCGAGCACGAAGGTTTCCACGTTCAGCTTGCCCAGCAGCTCGCGCATGCTGGTGTTCTCGGCGATGGTGCCGTGATCGATGATGCCGATGTTGCGGCACAACTGCTCGGCTTCCTCGAGGTAGTGAGTGGTCAGGATGATGGTGATGCCCTTGCGGTTCAGCTCCGTCAGGAACGACCACATCGAGCGGCGCAACTCGATGTCCACGCCAGCGGTGGGCTCATCGAGAATCAGCAGGCGCGGCTCGTGGATCAGTGCGCGGGCGATCATCAGGCGACGCTTCATGCCGCCGCTCAAGGACCGCGACGGCACGTCACGTTTTTCCCACAGGCCGAGCTGGGTGAGGTATTGCTCGGCGCGCGCCTTGGCGATCTTCGGAGGTATGCCGTAGTAACCGGCCTGGGTGACGACGATGTCGAAGGTCTTCTCGAACTGGTTGAAGTTGAACTCCTGAGGCACTACGCCGATGGAACGCTTCAGCCGCGCGGGGTCACGGTCCAGATCATGGCCGAACACATTCACACTGCCGCTGGTCTTGTTCACCAAGGTAGAGAGGATGCCGATGGTGGTGGATTTGCCTGCCCCATTGGGGCCGAGCAGGGCAAAGAAATCGCCTTCGGCCACATCGAGGTCGATGCCCTTGAGCGCCTGGAAACCGTTGCCGTAGGTCTTGGTTAGCTGCCGGATAGACAGTGCGGAATTGGTCACAGATTGATTACCGATAAGAAGGTGGCCGGAAACTTAAGGCTCGCCAGGGTGAAATTCAATGCTTCTCTGAGCCCGATGCTGACCAGGCCAGACGCGCGCGTACAGTCGAGGGTGTCGATAGTCACTATCAGCCCCAGGCCATTGCGCGCGCCTGGGCTGCCTAAGCACCGACCGGAAAGCAGCGGGCTAAGTTTCCCCGGCGTCTCAAGGGCACGCTATGCCCCTGTCCTACCCAGTAGGACCTGGACCGTTCAACGGATGCCGGGATTGGCGCGCCAGGCTGGGCTGTCCCGCGCCAGCGCCGAGGGGAATCGACGTCGATGACCTGCTCCGGGAGGGTTCGCCCGCGCCGATAGGCAGGTGCGTTGACCCAGGCCGGGACAATTGGCCCGGCGGCGCTTATACTGCCGCGCTTTTTCATCAGGAGAACTCCATGGCCAACCCCATCATCGAGCATCATCTGGCGCTGCTGCGCCATCTGCGCGGGATCCTCGTGGCCCTGGGCGAAGCCGAGCAAGTGCCCGAGGAAAGCCATGATCTGTTCGTCGAGCGTTTCGATGAGCTGATCGCTGCCCTGGCCGATGAAGCGCCGGAGAATTTCTATCTGGGCCAGGACCTGCTTTGCCAGGTATTTACCCGCTACCCCCAGATCGCTCACCTGGTGCCACGGGACCTGCTCTGGTTCTTCGGCGGCGACTGCTTGCACTACATGCCCGATGATGAGATCGACCTCTACCAACAGTTGGAAGAGCGTCGGCACGAAGCCGAAATGAACGGCGAGCCGTTCGATTGGACTCGGGAAAAGCAATTGCTGGCCCTGCCCGACAGCGATGCCAGGCACTGACAAGGTTGCGCCAGGGCCGTAACCAGATGGAGAGATTTCCAGTGGCCTTCCCCAGCTGACGCTGGGTCCCACGGGAATGATGCGAACCGAAGGGCGGGACCTGTGCAAGGCCTGAAGTGCATGGGAGGCAAAAACGGAAAAAGGACCCGAAGGTCCTTTCTTCTTTTGGTCCAAGCGAGTTATACACGCTCGAACCTGCAATTTGGAGCGGGAAACGAGACTCGAACTCGCGACCCCGACCTTGGCAAGGTCGTGCTCTACCAACTGAGCTATTCCCGCTTGATGGCGTCCCCTAGGGGACTCGAACCCCTGTTACCGCCGTGAAAGGGCGGTGTCCTAGGCCACTAGACGAAGGGGACAACTGCCCGAAATGACCTCGGCCATTTCAGCAACCGCGACCACGAAGGCCTCGGGTTTACTGGCACCGCCAAAGGCGAAGCCTGAGTAACTGGAGCGGGAAACGAGACTCGAACTCGCGACCCCGACCTTGGCAAGGTCGTGCTCTACCAACTGAGCTATTCCCGCTTATTGGCGTCCCCTAGGGGACTCGAACCCCTGTTACCGCCGTGAAAGGGCGGTGTCCTAGGCCACTAGACGAAGGGGACACGCTACAACATTCACTCCCTGCTGCGCTTTGCGAAGTGCTTTACGCTGCAAGTGGCGCGCATTCTAGGGGCGGTTTCCGAGGCCGTCAACCCCCTGCCAAAAATTATTGAAATCAATGGCTTTCGATCTTGAAGCGAGCGTACCGCCGTCTTGCAGGCCTCACCTGGGGCTATGCCGGCCATCGGGCCAGGGGCATAATCGGCCGCCGCCGCATTACGCGGCTCGATGGGCTGTGCTATGCCCCTGGCAAGTCAGCCACTACACTCAAGCTATTGGTACGGACGAGGTTAGCCCCGTGACACATATGATGATTGCCGCGATAGTGATAGCGGGTGTAGCCATATTGATCGCCATTGGCTTTCTGAATAACGCCGTGGAAGCCAACAAGGCAGAGAAGATCCGCCTGGGTCATGAACTCAAGGATCGTCTGCGCCGCTGCGCCGAACTCAACGAGCGCTTCCCTGGGCAGTTGACGACGCCGGAAGTGAAGATGCTCATGCATCGACTCGAGCACAATGTGGTCAAGCGCGCATTGGCGCTCAACAAGGCCAGCCCTGAACTCAAGGAACGCCTGGCCGAGCTGGAACTGGACATGGCCAAGGAAGAGGTGGAAGTCAAGAACCCTTCCACGCCTATCACCACCGAAGCCCAGGCCAAGGAAGTAAGCTTCCTGATCGAGGGCCTGCACCACCAGATCCAGCGCGCCGCTCAGGAAAACCTGTTCAAGCCAGGCGAATCTCGTCACTGGAACAACGTCATCCGCGGCTTGCTGGTAAAGTTGCATCTGGAGTTTTTCAACAACCTGGGACAGCAGGCCTTCCAGGATGGCGACCCGGGCCATGCGCGCCTGGCTTATGAGCGCGCGGTCCAGTACCTGAAAAAACAGCCGGACCCTAATCTCTATTCTGAGGAACTGGCCTACGCGCAGAAGATGGTCGCGCGAGCGGACGCGTTGGTGTTGAACAAGATCCAGGCCCACGACGATGACGTGAATGAGTTGACTGCCGGCCTGAAGGAAACCGAAGAAGAAACCGAGTGGAAGAAAAAGGCCATCTACGACTGAGATGGCCCGGCTCGTTCAAAGGTCGGTGGCGGCGAGGAATATTGCTACCAGCTGTTCGATGCCGACCTGATCTTCGGCAGTGAAGCGGCCTGTCAGCGGACTGTCCAGGTCCAGCACCCCCACCAGGCGCCCGTCCTTGACCAGAGGCACCACCAGCTCGCTGTTCGAGGCGCTGTCACAGGCGATATGGCCCGCAAAGGCGTGTACGTCCTCTACACGCTGGGTCGACCGGCTGCGCGCCGCGGCGCCACACACGCCCTTGCCGAACGGGATACGCACGCAGGCGACCTTGCCCTGGAACGGGCCTAGCACCAGCTCCTCGTTGCGGTTGAGGTAGAACCCGGCCCAGTTCAGGTCAGGCACTTCGCTGTAGAGGAATGCCGACAGCTGGGCGGCATTGGCGATGAAATCACGCTCGCCGGCCAGCAGGGCTTGCAATTGAGCGGCCAATAGAGCGTAGCCCTCCAGGCCATCGCCCGTGGCTTGCAGATCGATCATTGAGAAATCTCCAGCATTTTGAGTCCCACCCATTGGCGGGCGAATTGATAGGCGCAGCGCCCGTTGCGGTTGCCCCGCGAGGTTGCAAAGCGTACCGCCATGACCTCGAGTTCAGTATTGCGCTGCCAGTCGAGCCCGGCCTTGCGTGCCAGTTGCCCGACCCAGTGTTCCACCACATCCAGATAATGGGCCTGGCTGAAGGGGTAGAACGATAGCCACAAGCCAAACCGGTCGGACAAAGCGATCTTGTCTTCCACCGCCTCGCTGGGATGGAGCTCGCCTTCCACGTGGGTCCAGTTGTCGTTATCGCTCTGTTTCTCCGGTACCAGGTGACGCCGATTGGAGGTGGCATATAGCAGGACATTCTCAGGCGCCTGCTCCAGTGAGCCATCCAGCACGCTCTTGAGCACCCGGTAGTCCCCCTCCCCCGCCTCGAAGGACAGGTCATCGCAGAACAGCACGAAACGCTGCGGTAGCAGGCGCAATTGCTCCACTACCCGGGGCAGATCCGCCAGGTGGTCTCGCTCGATCTCGATCAGGCGCAGGCCCTGGCGATGGAAGCCAGCCAACAGGGCCCGGACCAGAGAGGACTTGCCCGTACCGCGCGCGCCCCAGAGCAAGGCATGGTTGGCAGGCAGGCCGTCGAGGAATTGCCGGGTATTGCGCTCCAGCTGCTGGCGCTGGTTGTCGATGCCGCGCAGGTCTTGCAGGTGAATGTCCAGCCGCACTTCCAGGGGCAGCAGGTAAGCGCCGTGCTGCCCCCGCTGCCAGCGGGCCGCCAGGCTGTCATTCCAGTCTATGTCCGGTACTGGTGCGGGCAACATGGGTTCGATACGCGCCAGTACGGCTTCGGCCCGTTCGAGAAATCGCTGCAATTGAGTGTCCAAAACTTCACCTCTGGCCGCGCAAGGGCTATACAGGATGCAGGATGAGCCCTTGGGGGCGTCAGGCCGCCGCGCGGCTCACTGTCTAAGCTGGGGGTGCATCATCGAGCGAAACAGCGCCAGGGCCATGGGCATCAAGTTCAACCAGCGGTTGTCGTATAAACAGGCACGACTGACCGTAGTGTTGGGCCTGATCCTGGGCACCTTGCTGAGCCTGATGCAAATTTCCCTGGATTATGCCAGCAGCCGTGACCTGCTCAAAAGCCAGATCGCCTCGCTACTGGAAATCAGCCAGAACCCCGCCTCGCGCATCGCCTACAACATTGACCGCGAGCTGGCCCTTGAGCTGACCCGCGGGTTGCTTCGCTCCGAATCCATCATCGGGGCCCGCCTGATCGACAATGAGGGCACGGTCCTGGCCGAAGTGGAGCGGCCGCGCAATGAAACCCCTCACCGATTCCTGAGCAATTTCCTGTTCGGGCGCAGCCTTGAAGTCGATATAACGCTGTTCCTCGCGCATCTTCCCGAAGAAAAGCTGGGTACCTTGAGCGTCTCCGTAGACACCGCGGCGGTTGGTGGGCGCTTCATCGAGCGGGGCGAGGTTACCTTGGTCAGCGGCTTCCTGCGCACCACTGTGTTTACCGCCATACTGCTGGTAATGTTCTATTTCATGCTTACCAAACCCTTGGTAACCGTGGTGGGCCATCTGAGTAGGGTCAGCCTGGACGTGGCCGACCCTCGCCACCTGCCCTGCCCCAAGGGGCATGAGAAAGATGAGATCGGCGTCCTGGTACATGTTGCCAATGAGCAGCTTGAGCGAACCGCCGCGGAGATCCACCAGCGCCAGGCGGCCGAGGATCGCCTCACCGCCTACCTGGACGAACTCGAGGGCGTCGTCTCGGCCCGCACCGAAGAGCTGGAGGCCAGCAACCAGCGGCTGAGCCAATCCAACCGTGAGCTGGACAAGGCCAGGCGCACTGCCCTGGACATGGCTCAGGCGCGCTCGGCGTTTCTGGCCAACATGAGCCATGAGATCCGCACGCCCCTCAACGGCCTGCTCGGCATGATCGGCCTGACCCTGGATACTCCCCTGAGCAATGAGCAGCGCCAGCAACTGACCATTGCCCATGATTCAGGCAAAGTGCTGGTTGAACTGCTGAACGATATCCTGGACCTGTCCAAGTTCGATGCTGGCCAGCTCGAGCTGGAGCAGGTGCCCTTTGACCTGGCGGCGCTGGCCGAGGAAACGGCGAGCCTGTTTTCCCAGAATGCCGCGCCGGACGTTGAGCTGACCTGCCTGGTCGAGCCCGGCTTCCCTGCCGAGGTGGTAGGCGACCCCATGCGTGTGCGCCAGATCGTCAGCAACCTGCTGTCCAACGCGCTCAAGTTCACCCGCCAGGGTCGGGTTGACTTGCGCCTGCTCAAGGTTGGCGAGCGGGTGCGCATCGAAGTGAGCGATACCGGCATCGGCATCCCCGCCGATGCCCAGAGCAAGATATTCAGGCCGTTCACCCAGGCCGGCGCCAACATCAGCCGGCAATTCGGCGGCACCGGACTGGGGTTGGCACTGACCAGCAACCTGTGCACGGCAATGCAGGGACGTCTGAGCATCAGTTCACGCTCCGGCCAAGGCAGCCGTTTCTACGCCGACCTGCCCTTGCCGGTCCACAGCGAGGCGCTTCCACCTCCGCACCTGCAAGGCAAGGTTCTGGCAGTCAGCGCGGCGCAAAGCGGATTGACGGAGCTGCTGGATCAGTACCTGTCTCGCTGGGGCCTGACCTATCAGCACCTGGAGACCATTCCCGCCGAGGGCCTACCGGTCGCCGAGCTGCTGATCACAGACTGCCCCTCCTGCCTGGAAGCACTCCGGGGCCTGACCGCGGCACCACTGGTGCTGGTCACTGCCTACGGCAACTTCCTGTCTCCGGAGCAGGCCAAGGCCCTCGCGCCTGTCCGGCAGGTGGCGCGCCCGCTGTCTCGCTCGGCGCTGGTGGACATCCTGCGCGACCATCTCAATGAGCAGGAGCCCGCAATCCCGCAGCCAGCGCCGGTGGAGGTACCTCCGGCCCGCCACGTCCGCATCCTTCTGGTGGAGGACAACCCGGTCAACCAGTTGGTAGCCAAGGGCATGCTGGGCAAGCTCGGCTGCCAGGTCGAGGTGGCCACCAATGGTGCCGAAGGTATCGCCGCTCTCGAGCGCGAGGCTTTTGACCTGGTTCTGATGGACTGCAACATGCCAGTGATGGATGGCTACGAGGCCAGCCGCCGCATCCGTGAGAGCGGGCGTTGGCCTCACTTGCCTATCATCGCGCTTACGGCCAATGCCATGCCCGAAGAGCGGGAGCGCTGCAAGGCCGCCGGCATGAGTGACTACCTCGCCAAGCCGTTCCGCCGGGAAGAGCTGATTGGCCTGATCGACCAATGGACAGCGGGCGATCCGCCGACGGCCCCACTCACCTGAATGAGGAGTCCAGTCAGCGCAGCAGGGCCTCGATGCGCTCTTCCAGCTGCTGGGGACGGGTCGTCGGCGCGAAACGCTCTACGCGCTGGCCAGAAGCATCCACCAGAAACTTGGTGAAATTCCACTTGATGCCCTGGCTTCCCAGCAGGCCAGGTGCTCGTTGCTTGAGAGCAGCGAACAAGGGATGAGCCTCTGGCCCGTTGACCCTGACCTTGGCGAACAACGGGAAACTCACCCCGAAATCCCGCTCGCAGAAATGCGCGATGTCCTGTTCTTCCCCCGGCTCCTGGCCGCCAAACTGATTGCAGGGAAAACCCAACACCACCAATCCTTGATCGCGGTACCGCCGCCAGAGGGTTTCCAGGCCCTGGTACTGGGGCGTGAACCCGCACTTGCTGGCGGTATTGACCACCAGCCAGGCTCGGGCCGGCATCTGTGCCAGGCTCGTTTCGTTACCGTCGATCCGCCTGCAGCGGATCTCCAGCAGCGAGGCAGCCATCAGATGCGCTCCCCTTCGGGCGTCACCAGCTGCAGGCATACCGAATTGATGCAATACCGCAAGCCGGTAGGCGGCGGGCCATCGGGAAATACATGCCCCAGGTGGGCGTCGCACTGGGCGCAGCGCACTTCGGTGCGAATCATGCCATGGGTAGTGTCGCGCAGCTCGACCATGGCCTGCTCGCCGATGGGTTCGTAGAAGCTGGGCCAGCCGCAGCCGGAATCGAACTTGGTCTTGGCATCGAACAGCGGGGCGTCGCAGCAGATGCAGTGGTAGATGCCCGCGGCCTTGACCGTGTTGTATTTGCCCGTGAACGGCCGCTCGGTACCGGCCAGACGGCATACCTGGTACTGCTCTGGGTCGAGCATCTCGCGCCATTGTTCAAGGGTTTTTTCGATTTTCTGCATGGCTTCACCTCGGCTACGGAAAATCGCCGGCTAGTGGCTTTTCCGTCATGGGAGTGGCACGTATGATTGCGCCATCAATCGTTGCCAGTCTGTCACCCGCGCATCGCTCGTTCAAATCCAATTTCGGCGTCTGTCGGCCGCCCTTCGGGACCTCACCATGCAGTTCAGCAAATCGAACAAGCTCGCCAATGTCTGCTATGACATTCGCGGCCCGGTACTCAAACACGCCAAGCGCCTGGAAGAGGAAGGTCACCGCATCCTCAAGCTGAACATCGGCAACCCGGCGCCGTTCGGTTTCGAAGCGCCGGAGGAAATCCTCCAGGACGTGATCCGCAACCTGCCCACTGCCCAGGGCTATAGCGATTCGAAAGGCCTTTTCAGCGCGCGCAAGGCGGTGATGCAGTACTACCAGCAAAAGCAGGTCGAAGGCGTCGGCATCGAAGACATCTACCTGGGCAACGGCGTTTCCGAGCTTATCGTCATGTCCATGCAGGCGCTGCTCAACAATGGCGACGAGGTGCTGATCCCGGCGCCGGACTACCCATTGTGGACGGCCGCGGTAAGCCTGGCTGGCGGCCATGCGGTGCACTACCTGTGCGACGAGCAGGCCAACTGGTGGCCCGACCTCGAGGACATGAAGGCCAAGATCACGCCCAATACCAAGGCCATGGTCATCATCAACCCGAACAACCCCACCGGCGCGGTGTACTCCCGGGAAGTGCTGCTGGGCATGCTGGAGTTGGCTCGCCAGCATAATCTGGTGGTGTTCTCCGACGAGATCTACGACAAGATCCTCTACGACGAAGCCGTGCATATCAGCAGCGCGGCCCTGGCGCCCGACCTGCTGTGCCTGACCTTCAACGGGCTGTCCAAGTCCTATCGAGTCGCTGGCTTCCGTTCCGGCTGGCTGGCCATTTCCGGTCCCAAGCAGCATGCCCAGAGCTATATCGAAGGCCTGGACATCCTGGCTAACATGCGCCTGTGCGCCAACGTACCGAGCCAGCACGCCATCCAGACCGCCCTGGGCGGCTACCAGAGCATCAACGACCTGGTACTGCCACCGGGGCGCCTGCTCGAACAGCGCAACCGCACCTGGGAACTGCTCAATGACATTCCCGGGGTGAGCTGTGTCAAACCCATGGGCGCGCTCTATGCCTTCCCCCGGATCGACCCGAAGGTCTGCCCGATCTACAACGACGAGAAGTTCGTGCTCGACCTGCTGCTCTCGGAAAAGCTGCTGGTCGTTCAGGGCACGGCGTTCAACTGGCCATGGCCTGACCACTTCCGCGTGGTGACCCTGCCTCGGGTAGATGACCTGGAGCAGGCCATCGGCCGAATTGGCAGCTTCCTTCGCAGCTACCGGCAGTGACCGGGCCGAGGGCCGAGCCAGCACCGCACCGAGGTGTCTGGAGCGCGGCCCGTAGCGCTAAAGTGCTGTGTCGAAGACTTCGACGCAGCACGTAGGAAACTTCTGACGACATAGTTTGAAATAGTCGCCTTGTTGAATCCCCGAGGTCGGGGCCTTATATACCCGACAACGCTTCACATCTATTCGTCAGGAGTAACTCGACACCATGATGCGCATTCTGCTGTTCGTGGCCACCAACCTTGCGGTCGTGCTGATAGCCAGCATTACCCTGAGCCTCTTTGGCTTCAACGGCTTCATGGCGGCAAACGGGGTGGACCTCAACCTCAAACAGCTGCTGATCTTCTGCGCTGTCTTCGGCTTCGCCGGCTCGCTGTTCTCGCTGTTCATTTCCAAATGGATGGCCAAGATGAGCACTGGCACCCAGATCATCACCCAACCGCGCACCCGCCATGAGCAATGGCTGTTGCAAACCGTCGAGCAGTTGTCTCGGGAAGCCGGTATCAAGATGCCCGAGGTGGGCATCTTCCCGGCCTACGAGGCCAACGCCTTCGCCACCGGCTGGAACCGCAACGACGCCCTGGTCGCCGTGAGTCAGGGCCTTCTGGAGCGATTTTCGCCGGACGAAGTGCGCGCGGTACTGGCCCATGAGATCGGCCACGTGGCCAACGGCGACATGGTCACGCTGGCGCTGGTCCAGGGCGTGGTGAACACCTTCGTGATGTTCTTCGCCCGGATCATCGGCAACTTCGTCGACAAGGTGATCTTCAAGAACGAGGAAGGCCAGGGCATGGCCTACTACATCGCGACCATCTTCGCCGAGCTGGTGCTGGGCATCCTGGCCAGCATCATCGTGATGTGGTTCTCCCGTCGTCGTGAGTTCCGGGCCGATGATGCCGGCGCACGCCTGGCCGGCACCGGCGCCATGATCAATGCCCTGCAACGCCTGCGTGCCGAACAGGGCGTACCGGTGACCATGCCGGACACCTTGCATGCCTTCGGCATCAACAGTGGCCTCAAGCATGGCCTGGCTGGCCTGTTCATGAGCCACCCGCCGCTGGAAGAGCGTATCGACGCCCTGCGCCAGCGCGGTTGAACCCGGCCAGTCGCCCAGAAGCCCCCGCACTCGCGGGGGTTTTCGTTAGCGAAGGCGGAAAGGGCCTCTGATCGGCATTGGTCGCTTCGATGATTGTCCTCAAAAAAATCGGTTGGACCAGTACGCGCCGGCTCATCGAAGATAAAGGCCTGTCCGGTTTCGAGGCCCCTCATGCTCCCTTCCTTGTTCATCTCTCATGGTTCACCCATGCTGGCGCTCGAGCCGGGCGCCAGCGGGCCTGCCCTACGCGCGCTGGCCACGTCCTTGCCGCAGCCAAGCGCCATCGTGCTGATGTCTGCCCATTGGGAAAGTGGCGACCTGGCCGTGGGGGCTCATCCGGCCCCGCCCACCTGGCACGATTTCAGCGGCTTTCCCGCCGAGCTCTACGCTCAACGCTATCCGGCGCCCGGCGCCCCTGAACTGGCGGAGGCCATCGCCAACCGCCTGGTCGAACATGGGTTACCCGCGCGACCGGACCCTCAACGTCCCCTGGACCATGGCGCCTGGGTGCCCCTGATGCTGATGTACCCGCAGGCCCGGATCCCGGTTGTGCAAATCTCGCTTCCCAGCAGCTACGGCCCCGCTTTCCAGGTCGCGGTAGGCCGGGCGCTGGGTGGCTTGCGTGACGACGGCATACTTTTGATCGGTTCCGGTAGCATCACTCATAATCTCAGAGAGCTGGATCGAACCGCTAAGGCCGAGCAAGCCACGCCTTGGGCCCTGGCCTTCAGAGACTGGATGGTGGCGCGGTTGGCCGCCGGTGACATGGACAGCCTTCTGGATTACCGAAAGCTTGCGCCCCACGCAGTGCGCAATCACCCCAGCGACGAGCACCTGCTGCCCCTGTACTTTGCCCTGGGTGCGGGCGGCGTCTTCAGCATCGCCCATCAAGGGTTCACCCTGGGTGCCTTGGGCATGGACGTGTACCGGTTCGATTGAGGTGCGAAAAAAGCGCTACCCCTGAAAACAAAAACCCCTGCTCGAGAGCAAGGGTTCTTGAAGGCGTCCGGCCTTAGTCTTCGCGGTAACGGCGCAGCTTCAGCTGCTTGCCGGCAACTCGTGTGTCCTTGAGCTTGGCCAGCAGACGGTCCAGACCGTCTTCCGGCAGCTCGACCAGGCTGAAGCTGTCACGCACCTGGATACGCCCGATGGATTCACGCACCAGGCCGCCTTCGTTGAGGATGGCACCCAACAGGTTCTTGGCGGCGATACCGTCGCGGGCCCCCAGGGCGGTGCGGCAACGCACGCGACCTTCAGCCAGTGGCATCGGGGCGCGGCGCTCGTGGCGCTCACCGCTACGCTCGCGCTGGGCGGAGGCGGTCGGCACCAGCGGCTGCTCACGCTCGACCGTGGCCAGGTCCAGCGATTGTCCGTTGGTCGCCTTGCTCAGCAGGGCGGCCGCCAGAGCGCGGGGGCTGCAACCGATATCCGCGGTCAGGCGGTCGAGCAGCTCGCCATGGCTGGCCTCGGCATCGGCCACCAGTGGCGCCAGGCTGTTGGTCAACTTCTTGATGCGCGCATCCAGCACGGCCTGGGCCGTGGGCAGGCGTACCTCGGCAACTTTCTGGCCGGTAACGCGCTCGATCACCTGAAGCATGCGGCGCTCACGTGGCGTGACCAGCAGCAGGGCACGACCATCGCGACCGGCACGGCCGGTACGGCCGATGCGGTGCACGTAGGATTCCGGATCGTACGGCATATCCACGTTGAACACGTGGGTGATACGCGGTACGTCCAGGCCACGGGCGGCAACGTCCGTAGCTACCACGATATCCAGGCGGCCGTCCTTGAGCGAGTCGATGACACGCTCGCGCTGGTTCTGCGCGATGTCGCCGTTCAGGGCCGCGGCCTTGTAGCCCTTGGCTTCCAGGGCGCTGGCCAGGTCCAGGGTAGCCTGCTTGGTGCGCACGAACGCGATCAGGGCGTCGAATTCCTCGACTTCCAGCAGGCGCAGCACCGCCGGCACCTTCTGGTCGGCGTGCACCAGCAGGTAAGCCTGGTCGATGGCCGATACGGTCTGGGTCTTGCTCTGGATCTTGACGTGCTTGGGTTCTTTGAGGTGACGCTCGGCGATCGCACGGATGGACGCCGGCAGCGTGGCCGAGAACAATACCGTCTGGCGGCTTTCCGGCATGGCGTCGAAGATCACTTCGAGGTCGTCCATGAAGCCCAGCTTGAGCATTTCGTCGGCTTCGTCGAGCACCAGGTGGTTGACGGTCGCCAGTACCTTCTCGTCGCGACGCAGGTGGTCGCAGAGCCGGCCGGGGGTTGCCACGACGATCTGCGCGCCGTTGCGAATGGCCTTGAGTTGCGGGCCCATCGGGGCACCGCCGTATACGGCTACGACGTTCACGCCAGGCATCTGCTTGGCATAGGTTTCGAACGCGGTAGCCACTTGCAGCGCCAACTCGCGGGTTGGCGCCAGGATCAGGGCTTGCGGCTCGCGCTTGCTCGGGTCGATACGGTGCAGGATCGGCAGAGCGAACGCGGCGGTCTTGCCGGTGCCGGTCTGCGCCTGGCCGATCATGTCGTGACCGGCGAGGATGATCGGAATCGACTGCTGCTGGATCGCGGAGGGTTCTTCATACCCCGTGGCGATGACTGCGGCAACGATGCTTGGATGGAGTTCGAGCGCGGCGAAGCCGCCGGTTTCCTGGGTCATGGGTCTGCCTCTAAGTGCATCCGCAAAGACCCATGCTCCAAAGTTGCACATGCCGTAAGACTTCGAGAGTCACCCTGGCAACTTTGGCGGCGGGGATTTGCGAAAACGATTGATGAATGAATCGTCAGGGAGAGCCCGCTAGCGCGGACGTCAGCCGAAGCTGTCTTCGGAGAAACTACCTAAACGTGGCCCCGTTGAAAGGCCGGCGCGCATCATACCCGAAAAGCTGGCCACGGGGTGAGTTTTTTCGTCGGCAAGACAGCGCTGCCCCGCTGTCTGCTCGAGGCTTGGCTCAGGAGGCTGGCCGCAGCGCGTCGAGCAACCCGTCGAGCCGATAACCCAGGCGCGGCGCCAGGGCCTCGCAGCGCAGGCGCAGGGAAGCGGCATCCAGGGTCTGGTCCAGCGTCGCTGGCACGATCAGAATGACGTTTCCTTCCTTGACCGGCAGCTCCCAGTAGTGCCGATGGTACAAGCCGCGCAGCAAGGCCGCGCCCAAGGGCCTGCCTTCGTCGGTGGCCCACTGGTTGATGATCAGCCAGCCACCCGGGTTGAGCCGCTGCTGGCATTGTTCCAGGAACCGCCAGGCCAGGTGCGCGACACCCGGCCCCTGGTCAGTGTAGAGATCAACGAACACCAGGTCGGCCTGCTCGGCGCTTGGCAGCAACTCCAGGGCGTCGCCCACCCGAATGTACAGCCGTGGGTCATCGGCCAGCCCCAGGTAGTCCATGGCCAGGCGCGGCACCGCCTCGCGAAGTTCGATGCACTCCACGTCCTCGAGCGGCAGGAAGGCCAGACAGGCCTGGGTCAGGGTCCCGCCCCCCAGGCCCAGGAACAGGGCTGTTTCAGGGCGCTCATGGCAAAGCGCCCCCAACAGCATTGCGCGGGTATAGTCGTATTCAAGCCAGGCGGGATCGGGCATGAAAACGCAGCTCTGCTCAATGGCCTCGCCAAATTCCAGGAAGCGGTAATCCCCTACTTCCCAGACCTTGATGATGCCGTGCGGGTCGTGGACTTCGGCAAGCAGGCGTTCTTCGGACGCGGGCGGAGCGGGCGTATCCACGGCGGTTCGTTCATCGGGCTGGAAAGCGCCATTGTCCCCCACCCCGACCGGAACCGCCAGCGCTACCCCACCTGGACGATCTGGTAACATCCCTGCCCCGCTTCTCCACACCTGAGGTCACCCATGCCTGCCCCCTGGAGTCCCGACAGCTGGCGCACACTGCCCATCCGCCAACAACCCGGCTATCCCGATGCCGCCCACCTGGCCAAGGTCGAAGCAACCCTGGGGAGCTTCCCGCCGCTGGTCTTCGCTGGCGAGGCCCGGGAACTGCGGCGCCAGTTCGCCGAGGTTACCCAGGGCCGGGCGTTTCTGCTCCAGGGCGGCGATTGCGCCGAAAGCTTCGCCGAATTTTCCGCCGCCAAGATCCGCGACACCTTCAAGGTGCTGTTGCAGATGGCAGTGGTAATGACCTTCGCCGCCGGTTGCCCCGTGGTCAAGATCGGCCGCATGGCCGGCCAGTTCGCCAAGCCACGCTCCGGCGACACCGAAACCCAGGGCCAGGTTACGCTGCCTGCCTACCGGGGCGACATCGTCAATGGCATCGGTTTCGACGAGCACAGCCGCACGCCGGACCCGGAGCGGCTGCTGCAGGCCTACCATCAATCCACCGCCAGCCTGAACCTGCTACGCGCTTTCGCCCAGGGCGGCTTCGCCGACCTGCACCAGGTACATCGCTGGAACCTGGATTTCATCGCCAACTCTGCCCTGGCCGACAAGTACCACCGGCTGGCCGACCGCATCGATGAGACCCTGGGGTTCATGCGCGCCTGCGGGCTGGACAACCTTCCGCAATTGCGGGAAACCAGTTTTTTCACCGCTCACGAGGCCTTGCTGCTCAATTACGAGCAAGCCTTCGTGCGGCGCGACAGCCTGACCAACGACTGGTACGACTGTTCGGCTCACATGCTCTGGATCGGCGATCGCACCCGTCAGGTAGACGGCGCCCATGTGGAATTCCTGCGTGGCGTGAACAACCCCATCGGCGTCAAGGTAGGGCCCAGCATGGACAGCGAGGACCTGCTGCGCCTGATCGACATCCTCAATCCGGACAATGACCCAGGGCGATTGAACCTGATCGTCCGCATGGGCGCTGGCAAGGTGGGCGAGCATCTGCCGCGCCTGCTGCGTGCCGTACGGGACGAGGGCCGGCAAGTGCTATGGAGCTGCGACCCCATGCATGGCAATACCATCAAGGCCAGTAGCGGCTACAAGACCCGGGACTTCGCTCAGATCCTGGGCGAGGTGAAGGATTTCTTCGCCGTGCACCAGGCCGAAGGCACCTATGCCGGTGGTATTCATATCGAGATGACCGGGCAGAATGTCACCGAATGCATCGGCGGTTCACGCCCCATCACCGAAGATGGCCTCTCGGACCGCTACCATACCCATTGCGACCCTCGCCTCAATGCCGATCAATCGCTGGAGCTGGCCTTCATGATCGCTGAAACCATGAAGGCGGTCCGGGGAAGCCAGCGCGGCTGACACCTGTCACTCACCTGCGTAGCCCTCGCTAGCCGGCACCACGGCCCGCTACCCACTGAGGCTTCCAGCTTCAGCGGCCTTTGCCGAGGGGGTCGTCCCAGAAAGGACGCTCCGCCTCGGCGGCCACGTCGGCTCGGCTCAGGCCCAGGTCATGCAGCGTACTATCGCTGAGCGCGGCCAGCTGGCGTCTCTGGCACGCCAGCTCCCGCCAGCGGGCCAGACGAGCCAGAATGCCCTTGGCCATGCCGGTCTCAATCCTTGGGCGATACGCCTGGGGAAACACCTGCAAGAATCCTCGCTGACCTTTCATCACGTTACCCTCCGTTTTGGATAGGCAAAGTGTCTACCTGGCGTTAGGATCAATCTAACGAATGTTTCTTATCCCTGGCATCTGCGGGCTTGATGAATGGCGACCTATCCCAGCATCGATTCGGACGTACTGCGCACCTTCGTAGCCATCGCTGACCAAGGCGGCTTCACTCGAGCCGGCGAG
Source organism: Pseudomonas massiliensis (assembly GCF_000826105.1). Lineage (GTDB taxonomy): Bacteria > Pseudomonadota > Gammaproteobacteria > Pseudomonadales > Pseudomonadaceae > Aquipseudomonas > Aquipseudomonas massiliensis. The sequence continues at coordinate 578,263 of NZ_CCYK01000006.1, forward strand.
CAGGTCAATCGCACCCAGTCGGCGGTGAGCATGCAGATGAAACGCCTGGAGGAAGATATCCTGCAACGTCGGCTGTTCGAACGGGACGGCCGGCAGGTACGGCTAACGGCCGAAGGCCAGGTGTTGCTGGGATACGCGCGGCGGATCCTCAAGCTGCATAGCGAAGTATTCAACACCTTGCGCGCCCCGCACATGGTCGGCACCGTGAAGATAGGCACGCCGGATGACTACGCCATGCGTTTCCTGCCCGGCATCCTGTCGCGCTTCGCCGAGGCTTACCCCTTGGTGCAAGTGGAGGTGCACTGCGAGACGTCTCGACAATTGCTCACTCGGCAGGATCTGGACCTGACCATCATTACTCGTGAGCCCGGCCATGAACTGGGGCAGTTGCTCAGGCAGGAACGCTTCGTCTGGGCTGAAGCGAGCGGTTACTCGCCTCACGAGAAGGACCCTATCCCCCTGGCCATGTTCAATACCGACTGTTTCTGTCGAGCCTGGGCCTGCAACGCCTTGGATACCCAAGGCAGAGCCTACAGGATCGCCTACAGCAGCCCGAGCCTGGCGGCCATCATGGCGGTGGTGACCGCCGGCCTGGCCGTCACCGCCCAGTTGCGCAGCCTGATCCCGGCGGACATGCGCATCCTCGGCGAGGCCGACGGCCTACCGGAATTGCCCTTGGCCAACGTGATGCTCTTGCGGGCCAACCATGCCCAATCACCCATGACCGAATCGCTCGCCGACTTCATTGTCGAGGGTTTCCGCCTATGATCAGGCCTTCAGGGCCAGCATGACCGCGCAGACCACCAGGAAGCCACAGAAGGCCCCTCGCAACGCGCGCTCCGGGAGCGCATAGGCAATACGCACGCCCCAACTGATGCTCAGCAGCCCGCCCGCAGCCATGGCCAGGCCCATGGGCCAGTTCACATGGTCATGAAGTGCATAGGTCACCAAAGTAATGCCGGTGCTGGGCGCAGCCAGTGCAAGGGAGAGCCCTTGGGCAACGACCTGGGAGGCGCCGAACACGGCAGTCAGCGCAGGGGTAACGACCACCGCCCCACCCACCCCGAACAGGCCGCCCATGAAGCCCGCCACGCCGCCCAGCAGGCCCAGGGCTGGCCATCCATGCTCGCGGCGCTGCGTCGGCGTCGCTTGTCGCCAGAACAGTCGAGCCAGGTTCATCAGTGCCAGGAAAAGCAGAAACCCGATAAAACCTTTGCGCATGAGGCCGGCATCCAGGCCGACCGCCGACAGTGACCCGAGCCAGGCACATACCAGCCCGGCCAAGCCAAGGGCCAAGGCATCTCGAGGATCGATGCGGTTACGCTGGTGATAACGCCATAGCGCCAGCAGAACGTTGGGCACCACCATCACCAGGGCGGTACCCTGCGCCAGTTGCTGGTCAAGCCCGAACAGCAGACCCAGGGCGGGGATGGCGATCAAGCCGCCGCCAATGCCGAACAGCCCACCCAGCGTACCCAATACCGCCCCGAACAACCCGTAGCCTACCCACTCCAGCATGACCACCCTCCGCGAAAAAACGCATCGTACGGCAAATGAACATTTAACGAACTTCTGATTGGCTTCATGGTTCGAAATTTTCAGGTTGCTTGCCGCGGTAGCGATAGAGCCGACAGGGATTGAATGGCACACTAAATAACCGAGCGCAAATTTATCGTCATTCGACATCAAGGATCAGCATGAAAGCCGAACATTCTTCCAAACAGGCGGCCGACTCCGGCGATCACTTGCTGCTGGATAACCAGCTTTGCTTTGCCCTTTATTCCACTTCATTGCTCATGACCAAGGTCTACAAGCCGCTGCTCAGCAAGCTGGGCCTTACCTACCCTCAGTACTTGGCCATGCTGGTGCTATGGGAGCGCGACGGCATGACGGTGGGCGAGATCAGCACTCGCCTGTTGACGGATCCCGGTTCCTTGACCCCGCTGCTCAAGAGACTTGAAAGCCTGGGCCTTCTTAGCAGAACCCGAAGCAAGGAAGACGAGCGCGTCGTGATCGTCAACCTCACTCAAGCCGGACGGCAGCTACGCGATGACGCCTTGCAGATACCGGCCTGCGTTTTTGGCGCGGTCGCGCTGAGCCCGCCGGAGCTACGCGCCCTTCAGGAGCGCTTGCTGGAATTGCGTGGTCGTCTACAGGACAACGTCTGATCCCCGTCGGGCGGTAGCTCTACCGCCCGTCTCCACAGGCTCGAATTATCCAACATCCTCCTTGCGTAGCCGACACGAGCGAGTTAATGTCACTTCCATATTATCTTGCACGCAAAATAACGCTGCACAATACAAGGAGCTTCCCATGCAAACTCTCTACACCGCTTCCGCCACTTCCACCGGGGGCCGTGACGGCCGCTCAGTCTCCAGCGATGGGGCCCTTGACGTTTCCCTCGCCACGCCCAAGGCCCTGGGCGGCGCTGAGGGCACCGGCACCAATCCGGAACAACTGTTCGCCGCAGGTTATTCAGCGTGCTTCATCGGCGCGTTGAAGTTCGTGGCTGGTCAGCAGAAGCGCACTCTTCCAGCCAATACCTCGATCACCGCTGAAGTAGGCATTGGACAGATCGAAGGTGGTTTTGGCCTGGACATCGACCTGCGCATCAGCCTGCCTGGCCTGGATCAGAGCGATGCCGAGGCGCTGGTGGCCAAGGCGCATCAGGTCTGCCCCTACTCCAACGCAACGCGGGGCAATGTGGACGTTCGCTTGCACGTCGCGGTGTAAGAAACCGGCCCATAAAAAAACCCGGCACAAAAATTGCCGGGTTTTTTTATGGGCCAAGCCCTTACTTCTTGCTGCGGCCCTTGAAGGAACCGTCGCGGGTATCGATATCGATGAAGTCGTCGATGTTCACGAAATCCGCGACCTGGATTTCGGTGCCGTTCTTCAGCTTGGCGGTTTTCATGACCTTGCCGGAGGTATCGCCACGGGCAGCGTTCTCGGTGTAGTCCACCTGACGGCTGATGGTGGTCGGCAGCTCGACGGACACCAGGCGGCCTTCGAAGAATACCGCTTCACAGATGTCTTCCATGCCTTCTTCGATGTAGGGCAGAACGGCCTCGATGTCTTCGGCGTTCAGCTCGTACATGGTGTAGTCGGTGGTGTCCATGAAGGTGTAGGTGTCGCCACTGATGTAGGACAGCGTGGCTTCCTTGCGATCGAGAATCACGTCATCCAGCTTGTCATCGGCGAAGTACACGGTCTCGGTCTTGTAGCCGGTCAGCAGATTCTTCAGCTTGGTCTTCATGATCGCGCTGTTACGGCCGGACTTGGTGAATTCGGCCTTCTGCACCAGCCAGGGATCGTTGTCGATCCGCAGTACGGTACCGGGTTTGAGCTCTTTACCAGTTTTCATTACGCAATTCCGAATAAGGTGGAGACGTGTCGTAGCCGCGTATCATAGCGAATTTCGGCAAAACTGCACCAGCGCCGTGGCAAGGTCCGGCCGGGTGGCCAACTCCTCGCACCACTGTCGCGCATAACGACGCAATGTCGGCCAGTGTGCCGCCAGCGCGGCCCAGCCACTGGCCATGTCCCCGTCCATGTTCCAGGCTCGCCATACAGTGCGCAAGGCATCGGCTGCCGCTTCAGGCATCGCCGCGGTGTAGAGGCTCAGGAAGGCTTCGAGCTTTTCCCAGTGAGCGTAATCATCCTGATGATAGATGTGCCACAGCATGGGCCGGCTGGCCCATTGGGCGCGCACGAAAGAGTCCTCGCCTCGCACGGCGTTGAAATCGCAGGCCCAGAGTAGCCGGTCATAGTCAGGCTGAGACAGGAATGGCAGCACCTGGATGCTAAGCTGACCTCGCTGCAACAGGCTGCCGACCGCCAACGGTTCGCCTGCCCAGGCCTGTACGTCAGCCAGAGCGCGCCCCTCCGGAACCACTACCTGGATGCGGCCAGGCCCAATCGCCAACTGTTCGAACCAGCCGGCAATACCCGGATTTTCGTAGGCGAAGAGCGAAAGCAGCATTGTGCCCTCGGCCGGCTTGATCCCCAGGCTGCCCAGGAACGCCTGACGCTCGGGCTCGCTTTCCTGGAATGCCACACGCCGCTCCAGCAGGCCCGCCTCACGCAGCAGGCCCCCGGTGTCCTCCCGAAACCCTGGAAAGAAGAAGAACTTGCGCACGCCGCCGGATTTCATCGACGGCAGCCCATGACAGCCGCCCACCCAGGATTCGGCGCTCAGATAATCCAGGTTTACCCACACCGGCACCGGTCGCTGCCCCATGAGCCGCTGCTCATAGACTGTAGGCAGCTTGCAACCGAACGCTTCAATTACGACCTCGGCGACTGACGTATCGGGCCAAGGTTCGCGCCAATGGCAAACGTGAACCCCAGCGATGGTCTGCTCAGGGAGGCCGAGCCGGAGTTCCGGACATAGCCTGGCGAGCGCGGCGAGGTCGTCGATCCACAGACGCACCTCGATACCGTGCTCCTGAACCAATTGGCGGGCTAGGCGCCAGGTCACTCCAGCATCGCCGAAGTTGTCCACGACCTTGCAGAAAATATCCCATCGATGGGCCATGACGCTTCCGCTCGCTAGACAAAGCCGCCGATTGTGGCGGCCGCTGCAATCCTCGTAAAGCCTGTCGCCTGTGCCACACTGTTGTCTTGTCATCACAGGAGCCTGGCCATGCCTGCCCCGCCTTCGCATCCACCATCCCGAGCACCTGCCTCAGGCCTGCGCCTGACCTTGTTGATCGCCCTGGGCGTTTGGCTGGGCTTGCTGATGGCCGGCCTGACTGGCTGGTTGATACTCCGCTGGGCCGATGTCGGCCCGCTGGCCGTCGTGGCTACGGCTGCGCCACCCGCCAACCTGGCAGCGCCCGCTGGCCAGCGGCCTGCGGCCTCCCCTCCAGCACCGAGCAGTGCCATGCCCGCGGCGGCGCCGAGCCCCGACGGAATGTTTGACCAATACCAGCGCAACCTTGAAGCATTGAACCTTCGTCAGTTGGAGGAAGCCGCGCGGGCGAATCCGGCGAATCTTAACAACCCCAAATGTCAATTCTGGCTCGAGCAAGCGCGTACCGCGCCGGCACCCAACAATCAGGAAAATATTGCAAGGTTCTGCGCACCATGAACAAAGAACAACTGGTGGCCTGCATAGTCACCGCCTTGGCACGGGATCTGGCCATCGCGGAACGGGCCGCGCAAACAGCCTACGAAGCGGCGACCCATGAGGAAAACATTGCCGAGAACAAATACGACACGCTCGGGCTCGAAGCCTCCTATCTGGCCACAGGCCAGGCCCGGCGCATGGCCGAAATCAGGCAGGCGTTGACGCGCCTGAAGGACATGCCTGTTCGGGATCATCAGTCAGACCTGGGAATACAGGTCGGCGACTATGTAGAGCTGGAGACACCCGACGGAAGCCTTCGCTGCCTGTTCCTGGCCCCTGACGCAGCGGGGCTGAGCGTCCGGGACCAGGAGAGGTCGATCACCGTGATCACACACAATGCCCCACTGGGGCGGGCACTATTGCGCCAGGCGGAAGGCGAAGAGATCGACGTACAGGTCGCCGGCCGGCTGCAGCGCTATCGGATTGTGCGGGCCTGCTAGGCGATGGCTTTCAGCCGAGACGACACCGGATGCACAAGCTGACGCCTGCGCAAGACCCACGGCAAAAAGCCCCGCAAGCGATGCCTGCAGGGCTTTCTTTGTGTGGCGGTGAGGAAGGGATTCGAACCCTTGATACAGTTTCCTGTATACACACTTTCCAGGCGTGCTCCTTCAACCACTCGGACACCTCACCGAAGCTCTTCACACGCTCAGTGTGTCGAGGCGCGCTAATGTAGTCGAAAGCCTTTTCCATGGCAACGTTTTTTTATGCTTTTCATGCGGTTAAGCGAAACACGCTTTAACGCAGGCCTTTCTGGCTCCAGCGAGCCGCGGCCGTTCTGGATTTGAAAGCCTATCCAGACGTGACCCATAGGTCAGCCGCCGTGCTTTACCGGAACCATGGTGCCAGGTAACGTTTGCGCTCAAACCTCATGGAGCCAGCTTATGTCCGACCTGATCGACTACCGCCTCGAAGAAGGCGTAGCCACCTTGACCCTGAACAATGGCAAGGTCAACGCTATCTCTCCGGCCATGATAGAAGCATTCAACCGGGCGCTGGACCAGGCCGAGCAGGATCGCGCCCTAGTGGTGATCGCCGGCCAGCCCGGCATTCTGTCAGGGGGGTATGACCTCAAGGTGATGACAGCCGGCCCACTGGAGGCGGTGGAGCTGGTCACCGCCGGCTCTACCCTGACGCGCCGTTTGCTGTCGCATCCGCAGCCTGTGATCGTCGCTTGCAGCGGGCATGCGGTGGCCAAGGGCGCGTTCCTGCTATTGGCCGCCGATTACCGCATCGGTGTCGAAGGGCCGTTCCATATCGGTCTCAACGAGGTAATGATCGGCATGACCATGCACCAGGCCGGCATCGAGCTCGCACGCGACCGCCTGCGTCGTTCGGCCTTCCACCGGGCAGTGATCTGCGCCGAAATGTTCGATCCGCAAGGTGCGCTGAGCGCGGGCTTCCTGGACGAGGTGGTGCCTGCCCAAGGTTTCCCCGAGGCGGTGGAACGCGCGGCGCAGCGCTTGAAGTCCCTGAACCCCTCGGCCCATCGCAACACCAAGCTGAAGGTGCGCCAGGGCTTGCTGTCGGCCCTGGATGCCGCCATCGCCGAAGATCGAGCCCAGTTCAAGATCGCCTGAGGCCGGCTCGCCGCGGACACGATGTCATTTGCCGCTGGAAGGCCGCGACCTTACACTGCGTGGCCTTCGCAACGAGAGTCGCCAGCATGCTCTATTTCGTCCGCATGGCCTTGCTGGGCCTGAACTTCCTTCTGGGTGCCGTGGTGGGCCTGTGCGTGGGCGTGGTGCGGCCGTTCAACCCGGATAACAACCGCCTGTTCGCGCGGCTGTACAGCTGGCCCGCCGTGCCACTCATGGGATTGCGTGTGGAGGCAGAGGTCCAGAGTCTTCAGGACCAACCGCCGGGTTTCGTGATCATCGCCAACCACCAATCCAACTTCGATGTGTTCTTCCTGGCGTCCATCGTGCCACGGCGCATGGCCTGCATCGGCAAGAAGAGCCTGGGCTGGGTGCCTTTGTTCGGCCAACTCTTCTGGCTGGGAGGCAATGTACTGCTCAACCGCGACAATGCCTACCAGGCGCGCCGCGCACTGCAGACGACCAGCCGAGTGCTGCGCGACCAGCGAACCTCCATCTGGATTTTTCCCGAAGGCACCCGCAACTCAGGCGAACGCCTGCTGCCCTTCAAGAAAGGCGCGTTCATGATGGCCGTAGACGCGGGGGTGCCCATAGTGCCTGTATGCGTCAACCGTTACCTTGGGTCGTTGGACTTCAATCGCCGCCACAGCGGCGAGCTGCGGGTTCGTTCGCTGGCCCCGATTCCAACCGCAGGGCTTACCGCGAAGGACATCCCTGACCTGATGGCCCGCTGTCACGGCGCCATGCAGACATGCATCGATGAACTGTCCGCCAGCACTGAACTGCAAGCGCAAGCGTCACTCTGAACAGCGAGATCAGCAGAGAGCCAAACACCATGGGGCGAGTGGTAGCCGCGGCAGTCTACAGCGCAGGCAAGAAAGTGACCGACATCGAGTTGCAGGCAGGACGCCAATGGGCCTGCCAGCCTGGGCATTTCGTCTGGATCGGCCTGGAAGAACCGGATGCCGCCACGCTCAAGCTGCTCCAGGAGCAATTCGGGCTGCATGACCTGGCCGTGGAAGATGCGCTGGAACGACACAGCCGTCCCAAGCTGGAAACCTTTGGCGACGCGCTTTTCATCGTCACTTACTCCCCGGTTCGCCGGGACGGCAAGCTGGAGTTCATCGAAACCCATATTTTCGCTGGCAAAGGCTATGTCATCACCTGCCGTAACGGGCATTCGGCTTCCTACGCCCTGGTGCGCCAGCGCTGTGAGGCGCGCCCTCTTCTTCTGGAGCATGGCGAGGATTTCGTGCTCTATGCCATCCTGGATTTCGTCACCGAGTGTTATCAGCCCGTGACAGAGAGCATTCACCAGGAAATCGAGGCTCTGGAGCATAACGTGCTCAGCCAGGCGTTGAACGAAAGCGACATCCACTGCCTGCACGGGCTGCGCCGTGATCTGCTGAGGATGCGACGCTACCTCGCCCCTATGGTGGAGATTAGCGAAGAACTACAGCGGCTAGACTTCCCCTTCATCGACCGGAACATGCGGCCGTATTTCAGAGACGTCCAGATTCACGTCAACCGGCAGATGGAAGACCTCACCGGCATCCGCGACATCGCCAGCCAGACCATCGAGATCGGGATGCTCCTCGAATCGGCGCGGCAAAGCGTCACCCAGCGCAAATTCGCCGCCTGGGCCGCTATCCTGGCCTTTCCGACGGCGGTGGCAGGCATCTACGGTATGAATTTCGAAAACATGCCCGAGCTGACCTGGCATTACGGCTACTACATCGTGCTGGGGGTCATTGGCCTTGGCTGCGCCGGGCTTTTCGCCAGCTTCAAGCGCTCGGGCTGGCTCTGATACAGGCCGACGGGACGCAGCGAAGCGACCCGACCGCAAGGTTTACAATGCCTATTCTCCAGCTGACGCTGGATCCCGGACGGTACGCCCGCGGCTCCGCCGGGCTTCTGCACGAATCAGCTGCGGGGCGTGGCTACGAAACGCATCATCCACTCGGCGACAGTCGCGCCATCATGGTCCCGGGCCAGGCTGGCCAGCGCTGCCTGCCGCACATCTTCACCCAGATGCTGCTGGCGAAGGTCCAGCAGCGCCCGTGAATAGTCATGAACGAATTCGGGATGGCCTTGGAAGCAAAGCACCTGGTCGTTGATCTGGTATGCGGCATAAGGACAGAACTCGCTGGAGGCGACCACGGTGGCCCCTTCCGGCAGTTCGGTGACCTGATCCTGATGGCTGATCAGCAAGGTAAGGTCGCCTTCGTGCGCGGTCATCCAGGGCGCCTTGGCATGCAGTTGATAACTGTGGTTGCCCAGGCCCCAGCCTTGCTCGGCACGCTGAGCCCGGCCACCGAGCAGCAATGCCAGCAGTTGATGGCCGAAGCAGACACCCAGCAACTTGTCGCCCCGTTTGTAGCGATCCAGCAGGAACGCTTTCAAGGTTTCAATCCATGGATCATTTCCGAAGGAATCCGCCTTGCTGCCGGTCACCAGGTAAGCATCATAGGCTGCATCTTCAGGCGGATAGTGACCCTCCACCACATTGAACACCTCGAATTCCGCGGCCACTGGCTGACGCTTGAACAGCTCTTTGAACATCGCGCCATAACCGGTGAACTGCTCGACCAGCTCAGGGCGAATGTGGTCGGTTTCGAGGATGCAGATGCGCAACGACATGGGTATCGGTCTCGGGTCGAAACAAGCGGGATTGCTTGCTCGCAGCGTGCATCCTAATGCCTTGCAAAGCAATAGCGTCGACAGACGAACGGTCGTTTGGCATAAAACGACCCTGCAAGCTGTCTAGGTCAGCGCACTGAAACGATACGGCAGAGAGTTTCAGATCTTTTTGGTGTAAAACTCTCGATGATTAAAACATTTCGCGCTGGACACCGCCGTCCTCGCTTCTACAGTTAAGCAAGTGTTCCGGTCGCGCCGGCCGCTCGCCCGCGCACCGCGACCAGCCAACAGGCAGTGAAGCCGCCCCAGGCAGCGGGGTGGCGCTGGTCAACAAGAAGAAAGGCACTGTTCATGTTTAGACATCCCAAGATTCGCCAGGCGAGCTTGATCGTCCTGGCTACCACCCTGTTATTGATCTTGCCGAACCTGGGGCGTTTGTTCGGCTGACGATCGCAGTTGCCTTCGCTCGAGGGCCCGTATCGTTCGAAGGGTGCGCTTCCCGCTTCGCCCGGGGAACAGCCACATCCGCAAGGCGCTGCAGTGCCTGGCCAGTTAGGACGCCGCTATCAAGGGAATAGTCAATCTCGATTTCTTCACATCTGCCGTCCCAGGCAAACTACTCCCATGACGGCACAGGGTGCCGACGCTCTGCTTCCCATTCGGCCACCGTTTCGGTGGCCTTTTTTTTGGAGAGCGGCTCAGGCCTGGTGGCGAGGCAGCCGGTGCTTGACGCCCCAGCCTTCGATTTCCCCGCCCAAGGGTTCTACGACAGACTCGAAATTCTGCTCGAATTCGCCGATACCGAACCGGGTGGCATACATCAGTTTGGACAATTCCAGGTCCCAGGCCCCGTCTTCCCGCTCCTTTATCTGGGCATTGAGTGATTCGCCGCGAAAGTGCCCGGCGGCTGCCCGAGCGCGGTCTTCGTCTGGGAACACGGCATAGAACTCGATAGGGTGAATGCTGGCGAAATCGAAACCGCCCTCTTTCATCTTGCGCAGTAGCAGGGTGCTGATGTCTTCCTGATGGGCATTGCTCATGGCGGGTCCTCCTCACAGCGATGGATAGACTTTCCGTGGTGCCGGCGATGCCGGCCCCTTGCATGACGCCTGCTGAACGCTTGCTTGAGAATCTGCCGGAGCCAGGTCCGCGCTCAAGCCACCTCGTCGATGGCGGTGATCTTCACGCCGTTCTGCTCCTCCAGCCATTTGGCCGTTGGCGCCTCGGCGCGATCCTGGAAGTCGTTCAGGTCTACCTTTTCAATGACCGGGAACAGATGGGCGCGAATGGCGCGGGCGGCCTCCTCGTCACTGGGCCGGTCGGCACAGGCCAAGGACAAACGGGTCGGGACACCCTTCTGGTCAACGAAGGTGATTTCCCAGTTTTTCATCGGTATCTCCCTCAGGCCATGGATGAATGTCAGGCAGCTTGCCTGCCCATAATGGACCGAGCTACGGGCGGGGTTGTTCCGACTGTTTTCGAGCCAAGCGCCCCACTGTGAAAAAGCAGCCCGGAATAAAGCCGATGGGCTGTCTTGCGGAGCGTGCGAACCCTCACTACCTTTAGCGCCTTTCCGATGCTTGCCCAGGAGCCTGTCCATGGCGTTGTCTGCATTCCGCCACCGTTTGCCTCGTTTCAGCCTTGCCACGGCCATCGCCGGCGCACTTGGGCTAGCCGGTTGCCAGACCTGGGTGGACGACCGCAACAGCGAAAGCCTGCCGCCAACCATGGGGGTCCAGGCCCTCAAAGGCCTGGGCCAGAACGTATCGGTGCGGCGCAATACCCTGGGCATGCCGCTGATCGAAAGCAGCAACTTCCATGATGCGCTGTTCGCGCTGGGCTACGTGCATGCCAGCGACCGTATCAGCCAGATGGTCAGCATGCGCCTGCTGGCCCAGGGCCGACTGGCGGAAATGGTCGGGCCCGCGGTACTGGACGGCGACCGGCTGATGCGTACCCTGGACCTCAAGCGCAAGGCCCACGACCTCTACACGGCCGCCTCGCCGCGCCTGCGCAACTTTTTCGAGATCTACGCCCGGGGCGTCAACGCCTGGCTGTTCCGGTACCAGAACAAGCTGCCCATGGACCTGGCTCAATCAGGCTATAAGCCGGAATACTGGACAGGGGAAGACTCGGCCCTGGTGTTCTGCCTCATGAACTTCAGCCTGCAGATGAACCTGCAGGAGGAAATCAACAGCCTGGTATTGGCGCAAAAAGTGGGCGCAGACAAACTCGCCTGGCTGTTGCCTATCTACCCGGATGAACCCCTGCCCTTCGACGAGGCCGCTAAGCTCAAGGGCCTGGCTCTGGCTGGCCAATATCCAGGGCTGGCCAAGGTCAACGAACAGCTCGGCGCCTTCGGGCAACTGGGCGTAGCCGCGTCCAACAACTGGGCCCTGGCGCCTGAACGTAGCCGCAGCGGCAAGAGCCTGTTCGCCAACGACACGCACCTGCCGCTGGCCTTGCCCAGCGCCTGGAATTTCGTGCAGATCCGCGCGCCCAGGTTCCAGGCCGCCGGGGTTTCCCTGGCTGGCGTGCCCGCTATCGTCGCTGGCTTCAACGGTAAACTGGCCTGGGGCATGACCATGGTCATGGGCGACAACCAGGATGTGTTCCTGGAGCGTGTCAAGAAAGAAAATGGCGTGCTTCTCTACCAGGCCGACGGCAAGTGGGTGCGTGCCACTGCCCGAAACGAGACCTTCTTCGTCAAGGGCCAGCGTCCCGTGCGTGAGGTCATCTATGAGACCCGTCACGGGCCGCTGCTGAACACGGCACTGGGCGAGCGCAAGCTCGGCATACAGCCTGCCCCCTTCGCCAGCGGCTACGGTCTGGCCTTGCAAACACCGGACTTGAAGGATGACCGATCCCTGGACGCTTTCTTCAACCTGTCCCGGGCGCCAAGCGTGGAACGGGCCTTCGACTATGCCCGCGACATTCGCGCCATTGCGCTGAACATGGTCTTCGCCGACGCGGGCGACATCGGCTGGCAAGTGACCGGGCGCTATCCCAACCGCAAGGATGGCAAAGGCCTGGTTCCCTCCCCCGGCTGGGAAAGTCGCTATGACTGGGACGGCTATGCCGACCCCATGCTGCACCCTTACGACCAGGCGCCCGCCAGCGGCTGGCTAGGCACCGCCAACCAGCGTACCGCCCGGCCTGGCTATGGCATGCAGCTGTCCAGCTCCTGGTATTACCCTGAGCGCAGTGAGCGCCTCGCTCAGCTGGCCGCCACCGGCAGGCAGGACACGCGCTCGATGATCGCCTGGCAATACGACCAGACCACCCCCTTCGCGGCCAAGCTAAAGGCCATGTTCGAAGCGCCCGGCATGGCACAGCCGTTGAAAAAGGCCATCGATGCCTTGCCCGAATCGGACCGCGCCAAGGCGCGGGAAGCCCTGGCCAGGCTCATGGCGTTCAATGGCCAGCTGTCCGCCGGTTCCGCTGACGCGGCGCTGTACGAGCTGTTCCTTGACCAGAGCACGCGACAGACCTTCCTCGACGAGCTGGGCCCGGAAGACAGCCCAGCGTGGAAGGCCCTGGTCGCCAATGCGGACCAGTCCTATTCCGCTCAGGCGGACCACTTGCTGGGCCGCGACGACAGCCCCTTCTGGGATGACGTCCGCACACCCCAACAGGAAGACAAACCCGCCATCCTGGCCCGCAGCCTGGCCGAGGCCGTAAGCACGGGCGAACGCTTGCTCGGCGCGGACCACAAGCCGTGGCAGTGGGGCGCCTTGCACCAGTACCGCTGGACGACCGAAGGCAGCAGGCTGGCGCCTTGGCTGGACACCACCCAGCGTGCCGGCCTGGCAGCCCTGGACAGTTACCTCAACCGCGGCCCGGTCCCCGCCGGGGGCGACCACAGCACGCTCAACGCCGCGGCCTGGCATTGGGGCAGCAGCTTCGATGCCTGGCTGGTTCCAGCCATGCGTATCGTGGTGGACTTCGGCCAGCCCGAGCCGATGATCGGCCTCAACAGCACGGGCCAGTCTGGCAACCCGGCCAGCCCCCACTATGCCGATGGCATCCAGAACTGGCTCAAGGGGCAATACATGACCTTCCCCCTGCAGCCGCAGAACCTGGACAAAGCCTACGGCACCCAACGCCTGACCCTGACACCGCAGAAGTAGACCTCCATGACCGGCGCCGGTGCTCCATGGCCGGTGCCGGCGCGCACAGAACTTCCAGCGAAGCCGGCGGCTCTGAACAAGCAAGCCCTTGTCAGCGTAGCCGCCCATGGACCTTGTCATTGCCCGCCCCGAAGGCCTGTACTGCACCGCCGGGGACTTCTACATCGACCCCTGGCGTCCGGTGCATCGGTCGGTCATTACCCATGGCCATGGCGACCATGCCCGCACCGGCAATGGTCACTACCTGGCCACGAACCTGAGTGAAGGCATCCTCAGGGCACGCCTGGGCGCGGATATCCAGCTACAGACGTTGCCTTATGGAGAGCGCCTGGTGCACAACGGGGTAACCTTGAGCTTCCATCCTGCTGGACATGTACTGGGCTCGGCCCAGGTACGCCTGGAATACCAGGGGCAAGTCTGGGTCGCCTCGGGAGACTACAAGGTCGAGCCCGACGGCACCTGCGCGCCCTTCGAGCCCGTGCGTTGCCACACCTTCATCACTGAGTCCACCTTCGGCTTGCCCATCTACCGCTGGCAACCGCAGGCGGAGATTTTCGCCGAGGTCAATCAGTGGTGGCGGGAGAACGTAGCGGCCGGCAAGGCCAGCGTGCTGTTCAGTTACGCATTCGGCAAGGCGCAGCGCCTGCTGCATGGAATCGACGACAGCATCGGGCCGATTCTCAGCCACGGCTCGGTGGAACCGCTTAACCGAGTGTATCGGGAAGCCGGCGTGCGCATCCCTGCTACCCAATACGCTGGGGATTTCAAGAAAACCGACCCGGCCCTGCGCTCGGCCTTGATCATCGCCCCGCCTTCAGCCGGTGGCAGCACCTGGATGCGCCGCTTCGGCGAGTACAGCGATGCCTTCGCCAGCGGCTGGATGCGCCTTCGCGGCACCCGACGACGCCGCGGCGTGGATCGGGGCTTCGTGCTGTCAGACCATGCCGACTGGCCCGGGCTGCTCTGGGCCATTGCCCAGACGGGCGCCGAACGGGTGATGGTCACCCATGGTTCGGTCAACGTGCTGGTACGCTATCTGCGCGAGCAAGGCCTGGACGCTCAGGGTTTCACCACTGAATACGGCGATGAGGACGAAGCCGCCTCCCAGGAGGCGTCGCAATGAAAGCCTTCGCCAATCTCTACACTGAACTCGACGCCACCACCTCAAGCAATGCCAAGCTGGCGGCGCTGCAGAGTTATTTCAGTCAGGCCGCCCCAGAGGACGCCGCCTGGGCGGTGTACTTTCTATCCGGCGGCAGGCCGCGCCAGCTGATTCCGACCCGCCTGCTGCGAGACCTGACCATTGCCTTGTCAGGGTTGCCTGAATGGCTGTTCGAAGAGAGTTACCAGGCCGTAGGCGACCTGGCGGAAACCGTTGCCTTGGTGCTGCCTGAATCCGAGCACAGCAGCGATGCCGGCCTGGCCTGGTGGATGGAACACGAACTGCTGCCCTTGCGCGGGCTTGCCCCGGAGGTACTGGCACAACGGCTGCCCCCGTTATGGCTGAAGCTGGACCGGCAAAGCCTGATGGTATGCCTGAAACTGATCACCGGCAGCTTCCGGGTGGGTGTTTCCAAGTTGCTGGTCACCCGAGCCTTGGCGCAGCTTGCCGAGCTGGACAGCAAACGCGTCGCACAGCGCCTGGTCGGCTATACCGACCTGTCCCATCGGCCGACGGCAGACAGCTATCTGAAATTGATCACCCCTGAAAGTGATGATGAGCATGCCCAGCGCGGCGGCCAGCCCTACCCGTTCTTCCTGGCTCACGCGCTGCAGCAGCCGGTGGAACAGTTCGACACGTTGCTGGGGCCGTGCGAGCAATGGCAGGTGGAGTGGAAATGGGATGGCATCCGCGCTCAGGTGGTCAAGCGCGACGGTCACCTCTGGGTCTGGTCTCGGGGAGAGGAGCTGGTAACGGATCGCTTTCCCGAGTTACAGGCCCTGGCCACGCTGCCCGACGGCACCGTGATCGATGGGGAGATCGTGGTCTGGAAAGCCAGCGAGGAGCATCCTGACCAAGGCGCTGGTGTACAACCCTTCGCCTTGCTGCAACAGCGCATTGGCCGCAAGACGCTGAGCCGCAAACTGCTGGACGACATCCCGGTGGTGCTGCTCGGGTACGACCTGCTGGAATGGCGGGGCCAGGACTGGCGCAATCGCCCGCAGGACCAGCGCCGCGCGCAACTGGAACAGGTAGCGGCCCAGGCGGACAGCCCAGTGTTACGGTTGTCACCGGTGCTGGAAGGTAACAGCTGGGCGGATTTGGCCCAGCAACGCGAGCAGTCCCGACGCCTTGGCGTGGAAGGCATGATGCTCAAGGCACGCAACGCGCTCTATGGCGTGGGCCGCACCAAGGACATGGGCGTGTGGTGGAAGTGGAAGGTAGACCCGTTCAGCGTCGACGCGGTACTGATCTATGCCCAGGCTGGCCATGGCCGGCGCGCCAGCCTGTATACCGACTACACCTTCGCCGTCTGGGACGGCCCACCCGGTAGCGAGCGCACGCTGGTGCCCTTTGCCAAGGCCTATTCCGGGCTGACCGATGCTGAAATGCGCCAGGTGGATGCGATCATTCGTCGCACTACCGTGGAAAAATTCGGACCTGTGCGCAGTGTTACCCCTACCTTGGTATTCGAGCTGGGTTTCGAGGGTATCGCCCTGTCAAAACGCCACAAGAGCGGCATTGCAGTGCGGTTTCCGCGCATATTGCGCTGGCGTCATGACAAGCCGGTCGAGGAGGCGGATAGTCTCGCGACCCTGCAGGACCTGTTGAGTTGAACCCCATCACGCACCACAATAGCGCCATTCATATGGCCTGCCTCGTTATGGAGCAGGGCTGACCCGGGTACCGAGGCGCCGCTTCGGTCAGATCTGCGACGCAAAGGGATCACCATGCGCCTCGCTGGGGTACCTTCCCGGCACTATGGTGCGAAGTTTGCTATCAGAATGATGTCTGGCACCCGCCGGTAACGCTGTACGGCCCCGGCCGCTGCGACGCGGTCAGACCGCGACGCCACGGCTGGCGCCGTGGGCTACCCTGCGCTCGCAACCGGGCAAGAACCTTCGTCTTTTAAGGACCGCACAATGAAAAAAGCATGGCTGACCCTTTCCGCCCTGGCGCTTTGCCTCTCGGCTGGCGGCGCCCTGGCCAAAGATTACAAAGAGCTGCGTTTCGGCGTTGATCCTTCCTACGCGCCCTTTGAATCCAAGGCCGCCGACGGCAACCTGGTGGGCTTCGACATCGACCTGGGCAACGCCATCTGCAAGGAACTGAAGGTCACCTGCAAGTGGGTGGAAAGTGACTTCGACGGAATGATCCCAGGCTTGAAGGCCAACAAGTTCGACGGTGTCATCTCTTCCATGACGGTTACTCCGGCGCGGGAAAAGGCCATCGATTTCTCCAACGAACTCTTCTCCGGCCCCACCGCCTACGTGGGCAAGAAGGGCACCACCCTGACCCTGGAAGCGCTCAAGGGCAAGACTGTCGGCTATGAACAAGGCACCATCCAGGAGGCCTATGCCAAGGCCGTGCTGGACAAGGCCGGCGTGAAGACCCAGGCCTACCAGAACCAGGACCAGGTTTACGCGGACCTGGTCTCCGGTCGTCTGGATGCGTCCATCCAGGACATGCTGCAAGCCGAACTGGGCTTCCTGAAGTCGCCCCAGGGCGCTGGCTACGCCATCAGCGAACCGGTCGATAGCGAATACCTGCCGGCCAAGACCGCCATCGGCATCAAAAAAGGCAACAAGGAGCTGCAAGCCCTGCTCAACAAGGGCATCGAAGCGCTGCACAAAGACGGTACCTACGCTGAAATCCAGAAGAAACACTTCGGCGACCTGAACCTGTACAGCGGCAAGTAACACTCCCGACCGCGCCCGACACCCAGGCCTCATGCCGGGTGCTGGTGCGCGGCGGGCGCCTTTATCGACTGTAAGGGTTGCTACATGCTCGAACACCTGTTGCAGAGCCTTGGGCTCTCGGCATTCAGCCTCAAGGGCTTCGGCCCCGTGCTGCTCGAAGGCACCTGGATGACAGCCAAGCTCTCGCTGCTGTCGTTGCTGGTGGCGGTATTGCTTGGCCTGCTTGGGGCCAGCGCCAAACTTTCCCGGATCACTGCCTTTAGGTGGTGCGCCCAGCTGTACACCACACTGATTCGCGGCGTGCCGGACCTGGTGCTGATGCTATTGATTTTCTATAGCCTGCAGATCTGGCTCACCCTGTTCACCGACGCCATGGAGTGGGACTACATCGAGATCGACCCCTTCGCCGCCGGAGTCATCACCCTTGGCTTCATCTATGGCGCGTATTTCACCGAAACCTTCCGCGGCGCCATACTCGCGGTTCCCCGGGGCCAGCAGGAAGCCGCCACCGCCTATGGCCTGAGCCGCGGCCAGCGCTTCCGCTACGTCGTGTTTCCGCAGATGATGCGCTACGCCTTGCCAGGCATCGGCAATAACTGGATGGTGATGCTGAAGGCCACCGCGCTGGTGTCCATCATCGGGCTGGCGGACCTGGTCAAGGCAGCTCAGGATGCTGGCAAAAGCACCTACCAGCTGTTCTATTTCCTGATGTTGGCCGGGTTCATCTACCTGCTGATCACCAGCGCGTCGAACTTCGTGTTGCGTCGCCTGGAACGGCGGTTCAGCGCAGGCACCCGTGAGGCCATCCGATGATCGAGCATGTGCTGGAAGCCCTTGGCCCCCTGGGCGAGTTACTGAGCGAATATTGGCGTCCCTTCCTCTACAGCGACGGCGTCAATGTCACCGGCCTGGCCATGACCCTGTGGCTGCTGAGCGCGTCCATCGCCATCGGCTTCGTGGTATCCATACCGCTGTCCATCGCCCGGGTATCGCCACATCGCTGGGTGCGTTGGCCCGTGCAGTTCTATACCTATGTCTTCCGTGGTACGCCGCTGTATATCCAGTTGCTGGTCTGCTACACCGGTATCTACAGCCTGGAGGGCGTGCGTGAGCAGCCTCTGCTCAACGCCTTCTTCCGCGATGCCATGAACTGCACCATCCTGGCCTTCGCGCTCAATACCTGCGCCTACACCACCGAGATTTTCGCCGGTGCCATCCGCAGCATGGCCCACGGTGAGATCGAGGCGGCCAAGGCCTATGGCCTCAGCGGCTTCAAGCTCTACGCCCACGTGATAATGCCATCGGTATTGCGCCGATCACTACCCTTCTACAGCAATGAAGTGATCCTGATGCTGCACTCCACCACGGTGGCCTTCACCGCTACCGTGCCGGACATTCTCAAGGTGGCCCGCGACGCGAACTCGGCGACCTACATGACGTTCGAGTCCTTCGGCATCGCCGCGCTGCTTTACCTGATCATCACCTTCACCCTTGTCGGCCTGTTCCGCCTCGCCGAACGCCGCTGGCTGGCCTTCCTCGGCCCGGCACGTTAAGGAGCTTCGATGAAACGACAACGCCACGAATTGCTTGCGCCGCTACCTGGCACCGCCCGGGCTGTCGAGAGTTTCCACTACGGCCCCGAAGGCGCTGGCAAGGTCTATATCCAGGCCTCGCTGCACGCCGATGAAATTCCCGGCATGCTGGTGGCCTGGTACCTCAAGCAGCGCCTGGCCGAGCTGGAGCAGGCCGGGCGCCTGCGCTTGCAGGTGGTGTTGGTGCCAGTCGCCAACCCGGTAGGGCTGGAGCAGGTACTGATGGACACCCCGCTGGGGCGCTACGAGCTGGAGAGCGGCGAGAACTTCAATCGTCGGTTCGTGGACCTGAGCCAGCAGGTGGGCGATGACATCGAAGCCGCGTTGAGCCAGGACCCTGAGCGCAACACAGCATTGATCCGCGAAGCGCTGAGCCGTGCCCTGGCCGCCCAGGTCCCGACTACCCAGCTGCAATCCCAGCGGCTGACGCTGCAGCGCCTCGCCGCCGATGCCGAGATGGTACTGGACCTGCACTGCGACTTCGAAGCAGTGGAACACCTGTACACCACACCCGACGCCTGGCCGAAGGTCGAACCCCTGGCGCGCTACCTGGGCTCCCAGGCCAACCTGCTGGCCACCGATTCCGGCGGCCAATCCTTCGACGAGTGCTTCAGCCTGGTCTGGCACAAGCTGGGCCTGCGCTTCGCTGAGCGCTATCCGATTCCCATGGGCAGCTTCTCGGTAACCATTGAGCTGCGTGGTCAGGGGGACGTCAACCATGCCCTGGCCAGCCGCGACGCCCAGGCGATCATCAGCTACCTGGAACAGTACGGCGCTATCGACAGCACGCCGCCTGACCAGCCAGAGCTGCTTTATCCTGCTACTCCATTGGCTGGCGTGGAGCCGGTGAGCACACCGGTGGGCGGTATCCTGGTGTTCTGCTGCATGCCGGGCGAGTACCTGGAAGCGGGGCAACTGGTGGCCGAAGTGATCGATCCGCTGACCGATCAGGTCACCCCTATCCATAACCAAAAGCCGGGCCTGGTGTATGCCCGCTCGCTGCGGCGCATGGCGACCGCCGGCATGGTGGTCGCCAGGATCGCTGGTGCCGAAGCCTACCGCAGCGGCTATCTTCTTTCTCCTTGAGGCGCCATGCGCATGTACAAACTGACCATCGACGGCCTGCACAAGCGCTACGGCGACAACGAAGTGCTCAAAGGCGTTTCGCTCAAGGCCAAGACGGGCGATGTGATTTGCCTGATCGGCGCCAGCGGCTCGGGCAAGAGCACTTTCCTGCGCTGCATCAATTTCCTTGAAACCCCGAACGCCGGGACCATGACCCTGGACGGCCAGGACGTACGCCTGCATGAAACCAGCCAGGGACTACAGGTAGCCGACCCCGCCGAACTGCAGCGCCTGCGCACCCGGCTGGCCATGGTATTCCAGCATTTCAACCTGTGGAGTCACATGACCGTACTGGAAAACATCACCCTGGCGCCGCGCCGGGTGCTGGGTGTCAGCAAGCAGGATGCCGAAACACGCGCCCGGGTCTATCTCGACAAGGTTGGCTTGCCGACCAGGGTCGCGGACCAATACCCGGCGTTCCTGTCCGGCGGCCAGCAACAACGCGTGGCCATTGCCCGCGCCCTGGCCATGGAACCGGAGGTCATGCTGTTCGACGAGCCTACCTCGGCACTGGACCCGGAACTGGTAGGCGAGGTATTGAAAGTGATCCAGGGCTTGGCCGAGGAAGGTCGCACCATGATCATGGTGACCCATGAAATGGCCTTCGCTCGCCAAGTGTCGAGCCAGGTAATGTTCCTTCATCAGGGCTTGGTGGAGGAAGCCGGAGCGCCGGCCGAGGTGCTGGGCTCGCCCAAAAGCGAACGGCTCAAGCAGTTTTTGAGCGGCAACCTCAAGTAAGGGCTAAACGAATCGGCAATCGGCGTGGTCACTGAAGAAAGCCATAGGAACCCCGCCGTCGCCCATGCCTCGTCCTCCCGACTACGCCAAAGCCTGGTTCACCGCTCGCGGCTGGAAGCCCTTTCCCTTTCAGAAAGCCTTGTGGGCTGCCAGCGCGAAAGGTGAATCCGGCCTGCTTCACGCCAGCACAGGGGCTGGCAAAACCTATGCCGTCTGGTTCGCCGCCCTCCAGGCCTTCGCCGCCAAAGCCCCTCCCAAGGGTGCCAGGCGCAAGGCCGCCGCGCCGCTGACCGTGCTGTGGATCACACCCATGCGCGCCCTGGCGGCGGATACACAGCGAGCCTTGCTGGCGCCCGTCGAGGCTTTGGATATCAATTGGACGGTCGGCTTGCGAACCGGCGATACCAGCAGCGCGGAGCGTGCACGCCAGGGCCGTCGCTTGCCTAGCGCGCTAGTGACCACCCCGGAAAGCCTCACCCTGATGCTGGCCCGGGAACAGTCCAGGGAAGAACTCGGTCACCTTGGCATGGTGGTAGTGGACGAGTGGCACGAACTGTTGGGCAACAAGCGCGGCGTGCAACTGCAACTGGCCCTGGCCAGGCTGCGCCAATGGCATCCCGGGCTGCGCGTTTGGGGCATCTCTGCCACCCTTGGCAACCTGGAGCATGCCCAGCGCGTGCTGCTGCCTGACGGTGACGGCGTGCGCATCGAAGGCGGCGGCGACAAGGTGATCGCCGTGGACACCCTGCTGCCTGAAGCCATCGAACGTTTTCCCTGGGCCGGCCATATGGGCTTGCGCATGCTGGACCAGGTAGTCGCGCAACTGGCCAGCAGCCAGAGCAGCCTTGTGTTTACCAATACCCGGGCGCAGTCTGAGGTGTGGTATCAGGCAATACTGGACGCACGGCCGGAATGGGCCGGGCTTATTGCCCTGCACCACGGTTCATTGTCCAGGGAGGTGCGTGAGTGGGTTGAGCTGGCCCTGAAGGAAGGCCATCTCAAGGCCGTGGTCTGCACGTCCAGTCTTGACCTGGGCGTGGATTTCCTGCCAGTGGAGCGAGTTCTGCAGATCGGTTCGGCCAAGGGCATTGCCCGGTTGATCCAGCGCGCGGGGCGCTCCGGCCATGCGCCAGGGCGACCCTCCAGAGTGACGCTGGTGCCTACCCATAGCCTGGAGTTGGTGGAGGCGGCAGCGGCCCAGGAAGCCCTGGCCGCGCGGCGAGTCGAGCCTCGTCAGTCCCCCGAGAAACCGCTGGATGTGCTGGTGCAGCATCTGGTGACCATCGCGCTGGGCGGTGGCTTTGTTCCGGACGCGCTGCTACATGAGGTACGCAGCGCCTGGGCCTACAGGTACCTGACGGAAGATGAATGGGCCTGGGCCCTGGCATTCGTTCGCCATGGCGGCGCCAGCCTTACTGCCTATCCGGATTACCGTCGGGTCGAGCCCGACGTCGAGGGCGTGTGGCGGGTGCCGGACGCCCGCCTGGGCCGACGCCACCGCATGAGCATCGGCACGATCGTCAGCGACGCCAGCCTGCACCTCAAATACTGGAGCAAGGGCGGCGGTGGGCGCTCCCTGGGCAGCGTGGAAGAAGGGTTCATCGCCCGCCTGCGCCCTGGCGAAGCTTTCCTGTTCGCTGGCAAGGTGCTGGAACTGGTGCGCGTGGAGAACATGACTGCCTATGTCAAGCGAGGCAGCGGCAAGAAGCCCTCAGTGCCTCGCTGGAACGGTGGGCGCATGCCGCTTTCCAGCGAACTGGCTGATGCCTTGGTTGCCAGGCTGGACGAAGCGAGCCACGGCCTTTACATCAGTGCGCCCATGCGGGCAGTGAAGCCGCTGCTGGAGGTACAGGAGCAGTGGTCTGCCCTGCCGACCCGGCATACGGTGCTTGCCGAGTGCCTCAAGTCCCGGGAAGGCTGGCACCTGTTTCTTTTCCCCTTCGCTGGACGGCTGGTGCATCTGGGGCTGGCCAGCCTGCTGGCGTGGCGGTTGGGCCAACAGCGCCCTACCAGCTTTTCCATCGCGGTCAACGATTATGGTCTGGAATTGCTGAGCCCCACCGAAGTCGATTGGCCTCAAGCCCTGAACAACGGCGCCCTGTCTCCTACCGGCCTGCTTGAAGACATCCTGGCTAGCCTCAACGCGGGCGAACTGGCCTTGCGGCGCTTTCGGGAAATCGCTCGCATTTCAGGGCTGGTCTTCGGCGGTTACCCAGGGGCGCAAAAGAGCACGCGCCAGGTGCAGGCTTCCAGCGGTCTGTTTTTCGAAGTTTTCAAACAGTATGACGCGGGCAATCTGCTGTTGACCCAGGCCCAGGAAGAGGTGCTTCGCCAGGAGCTGGACGTCACCCGCCTGGAACAGACGCTTATCCAGATAGGCGAGCGTGAGCTGGACATGCACGAAGTCAAGCGCCCCACCCCACTGAGCTTTCCCTTGTTGGTGGAGCGCATGCGCGAAAGCATGAGTTCGGAGAAACTGGCCGACCGCATCGCCCGCATGGTCAGTGACCTGGAAAAAGCCGCCGGGCCCGAGGCGACGGTCTGATGGGCGCGCATGAGTTGGAACTGGCCGGCGAACGCCTTTGGCTGCTGGCCGAGAAAGCCATCTGGTGGCCCGCCCAGGCAGCCTTGTTGGTCGCCGATGCACACTTTGGCAAGGCCGCGGCCTATCGAAGCCTGGGACAGCCAGTGCCCCATGGCACTACCCAGGCCAACCTGGAAGGTCTCGAGCAGCTACTGGAGCGTCATCCCGCCGAGCAGTTGATCTTTCTAGGCGACTTCCTCCATGGCCCCGGCTCCCATGCCAGTGGAACCCTGGATCAACTGCGAGGGTGGCGGCGCACGCGTCCGCACCTGCGTATCCTGCTGATCCGAGGGAACCACGATCACCGCGCCGGGGACCCGCCGGCCGACCTGGGCTTCGAGGTCGTGCCTGAACCCTGGCTGCTTGGCCCCTTCTCGCTGCAGCACGAGCCGCATCCGCACCCCGAACGGCATGTGCTGGCTGGCCATCTACATCCGGTATTCCTGCTCAAGGGCCGCGGTCACCAGCGGCTGCGCCTGCCCTGTTTCCACGTGGGTCGACAAGTTACCGTGCTACCGGCGTTCGGCGCTTTCACTGGCGGCTTCGCTGTCAAACGCAAACCTGGAGTACGGCTGTTCGTCGTCGGTGACAACCAGGTATGGCCGGTCGGGGCCAGTGAAGGCTAGGTGACGCTGCTGTTGAGCCAGAGCAAGCCCTAGCGGGGCTGCCACGGATAGTCCAGCCAGTGCTGCATGCGTTGCTCGAAGCGACCGCTGGCCATGTCCAGGTGCAGCCATTGATCCACGTAGGCCTTCAGGGCAACATCCTGGGGCAGTAGCGCGGCCTTCTCGGAGAAATCGAAGGGCGCGTCCGGATGCACCGCGCACAGCTCGGGGTGGAGCTTCTGCTGCAGGCGCGTTTCCACGGCATCGGTCATCATCAGGTCAGCCTTGCCTTGTACGATCTGGTCGAAGATCGTCACGTTATCCTGATGCATGACGATCTGAGCCTGTTTGAGGTTGGCGCGGGCGAACTTCTCGTTGGTCCCGCCCGGGTTGACGATGGCCTTGACCTGCGGCTGATCGATCTGCGCGAGCGTCTGGAAGCGCTCCTGATTCTTGCACAAGGTGATAGGCGTCTTGCCATCGCGCTGATAGGGCACCGAGAAGAACGCCTTCTTCTGTCGCTCCAGGTTCACCGAAACGCCGGAGAGCGCCAGATCGTACTTGTCCGCAGCCAGGTCAGCCATCAAGCTAGGCCAACTGGTCGGCACCACTTCCAGCTTCACGCCCAGGGCATCGGCCAAGCCCTTGGCAATTTCCAGGTCCAGGCCAATGTACTGGCCACCGTCCCTGGTCTTGTAACTGAAGGGCTTATAGTCCCCCGTGGTGCCCACCCGCAGCACGCCGCGGTCGAGCACAGCCTGGAGATGGTTGGGCACCGGGGCTTCGGCGTAGGCAGAAGGGGAAAGCGCAAGGGCGAAGACACAGGTGGCGAGTAACCGCTTGAGCGAAAGCTGAGCACGCATGGCAGGCCTTTATTGTCAGAATGTTGGAAGGGCTTCCCACCAGAGAAACGATGGGAAGCCCTTGCAGATTAACTGACTGACACAGCCTTTGTTTCACAAATGGCGGCCCGCCTGGCCGCATGCGTCGGGCTTATGCCGCTTGGCTAGGCCATGGGGGTAGGTGGTGGCTGATCGGGGATCGTCGGCTCACCGGGCTCGGTCGGTTGATTGGGTGTGTCAGGGTCCGGCTGTCCCGGCACGCCGCCGGCCTGAAAGGCGGCCGGGTTGGCGAGCAGTGACCAGGCAAGCATACCGATGTGATTCGGTCGCAGCGAGGCCAGCTTTGCGCTGATGGTCGGGTCGATCTTCATAGGCACTCCTGAGCGTTGGCCCGTTTCGAAATACAGAATCGGGGAGTTCTGACGGTAGAGTGGCAGAACCGAGGCAAATTCCCTCGGTTCGTCGGCCCGAAGCAGGTTTCATGTACGCGGCAAGGTCACGCCACGCTGGCCCTGGTACTTGCCGCCACGGTCCTTGTAGGACACTTCGCACTCCTCATCGGATTCCAGGAACAGCATCTGCGCCACCCCTTCGTTGGCGTAGATCTTCGCGGGCAGCGTGGTGGTATTGGAAAACTCGAGGGTCACATGACCTTCCCACTCAGGCTCTAGCGGGGTGACGTTGACGATGATCCCGCAGCGGGCGTAGGTACTCTTGCCCAGGCAGATGGTCAGCACGTTGCGCGGGATGCGGAAATACTCGACCGTGCGCGCCAGGGCGAATGAATTCGGTGGAATGATGCAGACGTCGCTCTTGATGTCCACAAAGCTCTTGGCATCGAAGTTCTTGGGGTCCACCGTGGCCGAGTTGATATTGGTGAATACCTTGAATTCGTCCGCGCAGCGTACGTCGTAGCCGTAGCTCGATACCCCGAAGGAAATCACCCGGTCGGCGCCTTCGCCGCGCACCTGGCGCTCTACGAAAGGTTCGATCATGCCGTGGTCCTGCGCCATGCGGCGGATCCACTTGTCTGATTTGATGCTCATGGGGACGTCCTGGAGGTGAAAGATACAGATGGCGCGCATCTTACCGGGCCAGCGGCTTACGTTCAAAGCGGGGCGGCGGTCAGCGCCCGATGGGTCACCGGGTGCCTCGCCTGACAGCGGGGATGAAAAGGCCATTGGCAGCTTGATGAAAAAGGTTTAAGGTGGCGCCACTGTGCTGCTTTTGTCACCGAGAATTACTGCACGATGTCCAACATCAAGAAGAATTTTCATGCTCTTTGCACTCAGTTCCGGCCGGGGCTGTTCCCGCGCCGCAGTTAACTTTGTCCAAGGAGACATTCCATGTCCAATCGTCAAAGCGGTACCGTCAAGTGGTTCAACGACGAGAAAGGTTACGGCTTCATCACCCCTCAGTCGGGTGACGACCTGTTCGTACACTTCAAGGCCATCCAGGCTGACGGCTTCAAGTCGCTGAAAGAAGGCCAGGCTGTGACTTTCGTCGCTACCCGCGGCCAGAAAGGCATGCAGGCTGAAGAAGTTCAGATTGCCTGAATGACGCCTTGAGCCGGCCCTCGCCTCGGCGAGGCCTGCTTGGAAGAACCCCGCATCGGCGGGGTTTTTTTCGTCTGTAGAGCGGTAAAGCTGTCAGGATTTGCGGTGCACCTCACAACCCACCCAGGGCCTCGGCAGCTTCGCTGCCTCCCACCGACCCTGAGCCACGGGGAGCGGTCGTCCGCAAGCGGTAAACGGCTATCAGGAGTTTCGGTGGGAGCCAGCGAAGCTGGCGAATCCGTAACCCAAGGCCATTCGGCAGCTTCGCTGCCTCCCACCAGCCCTGAGCCCCGAGATCGGTCGTCCGCAAGCGGTAAACGGCTATCAGGAGTTTCGGTGGGAGCCAGCGAAGCTGGCGAATCCGTAACCCAAGGCCATTCGGCAGCTTCGCTGCCTCCCCAGACCCTAAGGCTCGATATCAGTCATCGGAGACCGTGATGCTGGGGACCGGCTGCGCCCTGGCGGCTTCCACGGCGATACGCGCACCCACCCGGCGCGCCAGCTCCTGGTACATCAGCGCGATCGGGCTATCAGGCTCGGCGATGGCGGTTGGGCGACCACTGTCGGCCTGTTCGCGGATTGCCATGGCCAAGGGCAGTGAGGCGAGCAATTCCACGCCATATTGCGCGGCCAGGCGCGCGCCGCCGCCCTCCCCGAACAGATGCTCGGCATGGCCGCAATTGGAGCACAGGTGCACGGCCATGTTCTCCACGACGCCGAGCACCGGGATCTGTACCTTGCGGAACATCTCCACGCCTTTCTTCGCGTCCAGCAGCGCCAGGTCCTGCGGGGTGGTGACGATCACCGAACCGGCCACCGGAACCTTCTGCGCCAGGGTCAGCTGGATATCGCCCGTGCCGGGCGGCATGTCGATGACCAGGTAGTCCAGGTCATTCCAGGCGGTCTGGTTGATCAGTTGCATCAGCGCTCCGGACACCATGGGCCCACGCCACACAACCGGGGTATTGTCGTCGGTCAGGAACGCCATGGACATGACTTCCACGCCGTGCGCCTGCAAGGGCACGAACCACTTCTGCTCACGCACCTGGGGCCGGGTGCCTTCGGCGATCCCGAACATCACCCCCTGGCTCGGACCGTAGATATCAGCATCGAGTATCCCTACTCGAGCCCCCTCCCTGGCCAGCGCCAGGGCCAGGTTGGCAGCGGTGGTGGACTTGCCCACGCCGCCCTTGCCCGAGGCCACGGCGATGATGTTCTTCACATTGGCCAGGGCTTGCACCTGCGCCTGCGCCTTGTACGGCCGCACTTCGGAGCGCACCCGGACGCTGGCCGCCTCGACACTGGCCAGGCCCTGCAAGCCCATCTGCAGGGTCTGCGCCCAGCCACCACGGAACAGGTCGGCGGCATACCCCAGGCACAGGTCCACTTGGACCTTCCCGCTGTCGATATGTATCGCTTCCACGCAGCCGGCACTGACCGGATCCTGCTCGAGATAGGGGTCGGTGTACTGGCGCAGCACGTGTTCAATGGCTGCGCGGGTGACAAGGCTCATGACAACTCCAGGGACCAAGGCTTCGGTGTTTAGCCCGCTATGCTACCCGTTCGGCGAGGCTGATGAAAAAAAAACCGTGGCGCTTTATAGTGGTCGGTCTTCGTTCCACACCAAGTAGCCGAGCCCCATGTCCGAGCCCCGCAAGATTCTCGTCACCAGCGCCCTGCCCTATGCCAACGGTTCCATCCACCTGGGCCACATGGTCGAGTACATCCAGACCGACATCTGGGTGCGTTTCCAGAAGCTGCGCGGCAACCAATGCATCTATGTATGCGCGGACGACGCCCACGGCTCGGCGATCATGTTGCGCGCGGAAAAGGAAGGGGTCACCAACGAACAGCTGATCGACACGGTCAAGGCCGAGCACAGCACCGACTTCGCCGATTTCCTGGTTGCGTTCGACAACTTCCACTCCACCCATTCGCAAGAGAACCGCGAGCTGTCCCGGGAAATCTACCTGCGCCTGCGCGAGGCGGGCCATATCTCCACCCGCTCGGTGACCCAGTACTTCGACCTTGAAAAGCAGATGTTCCTGGCCGACCGCTTCATCAAGGGCACCTGCCCGAAATGCGGCACGCCGGATCAGTACGGCGACAATTGCGAAAAGTGCGGCGCCACCTATGACCCCACTGACCTGAAAGACCCGAAATCGGCGATTTCCGGGGCCACTCCGGTACTGCGCGACTCCAAGCACTTCTTCTTCAAGCTGCCCGACTTCCAGACCATGCTCAAGGGTTGGACCCGCAGCGGCACCCTGCAGGAGCCGGTGGCCAACAAGCTGGCCGAATGGCTGGACTCGGGCTTGCAGGAGTGGGACATTTCCCGCGACGCGCCCTATTTCGGCTTCGAGATCCCGGACGAGCCAGGCAAGTATTTCTATGTCTGGCTGGACGCCCCCATCGGCTACATGGCCAGCTTCAAGAACCTCTGCGCCCGCCGGCCGGAGCTGGACTTCGACGCGTTCTGGGCCAAGGATTCCACCGCCGAGCTGTATCACTTCATCGGCAAGGACATCGTCAACTTCCATGCGCTGTTCTGGCCGGCCATGCTCGAAGGCGCCGGGCTGCGCAAGCCTACCGCCATCAACGTCCACGGCTACCTCACGGTCAACGGCCAGAAGATGTCCAAATCGCGCGGCACCTTCATCAAGGCACGGACTTACCTGGAGCACCTGTCGCCGGAATACCTGCGCTACTACTATGCATCCAAGCTCGGCCGTGGCGTCGATGATCTGGACATGAACCTCGAAGACTTCGTGCAAAAGGTCAATTCGGACCTGATCGGCAAGGTCGTCAACATTGCCAGCCGCTGCGCCGGGTTCATCCACAAGGGCAACGGTGGTCGACTGGTGAATGGCAACGCCGCGCCGGAGCTGACCGATGCCTTCCTGGCCGCTGCCCCAGGCATCGCCGAGGCGTATGAGCAGCGCGATTTCGCCAAGGCGATGCGAGAGATCATGGCCCTGGCCGATCGCGCCAACGCCTGGATAGCGGACAAGGCGCCCTGGGCCCTGGCCAAGCAGGACGGCAAGCAGGAAGAAGTACAGGCGGTATGCGCGATGGGCGTCAACCTGTTCCGCCTGCTGGTCATTTTCCTCAAGCCGGTACTGCCGAACCTGGCCGCCGATGCCGAAGCCTTCCTGAATGTCCCTCCGCTGGAATGGGACGATCACAAGACCCTACTGGCGGACCACGGCCTCAACCCCTTCAAGCCATTGATGACCCGTATCGATCCGGCCCATGTCGAGGCCATGGTGCAAGCCTCACGGGAAAGCCTGGCTCCTGCCACGCCCGCCGCGCCTGCCGGCAATGGCGAGCTGGTGGCCGACCCGCTGGCCGCGGAGATCGATTTCGACGCCTTCGCCGCGATGGACCTGCGGGTGGCCCGGATCATCAGGGCCGAGGCTGTGGAAGGCGCTGACAAGTTGCTGCGCCTGACCCTGGACCTGGGCGACGAGCAACGCAATGTTTTCTCCGGCATCAAGAGCGCCTATCCCGACCCCGCCGCGCTGGAAGGTCGGCTGACCATGATGATCGCCAACCTCAAGCCACGAAAGATGCGTTTCGGCGTATCCGAGGGCATGGTCCTGGCCGCCGGGCCCGGTGGTTCGGAGATCTTCCTCCTCAGCCCGGACGCGGGCGCTCGTCCAGGCCAGCGTATCAAGTAAGGCGGCTACGGCCGCGCAATCTCGTCAGGCCGTCCAGGCCCGGGCGCTCGAAGCCCGGGTCAGGGCCTGGAGGTGACTTGAGCCAGCGCGGCAGGGTTCGCCGGCCTTTCACCAGGAGCATCACCATGAACGCAGCCAAGCGTCTCGAAATCTTCCGCCGCTTCCACGAAGACAATCCGGAGCCGAAGACAGAGCTGGTCTACAGCAACGCCTTCGAATTGCTCATCGCGGTAATCCTTTCCGCTCAGTCCACGGATGTGGGTGTCAACAAGGCCACGGCCAGGCTTTTTCCGGTGGCGAACACTCCGCAAGCCATCCTTGCGCTCGGGGTGGAAGGCCTATCGGAATACATCAAGACCATTGGACTCTACAACAGCAAGGCAAAGAACGTCATTGAGACCTGTCGCCGTCTCGTAGAGCAGCATGGCGGGGTGGTCCCGCAAACCCGTGAAGCACTCGAGGCGTTGCCAGGGGTGGGACGCAAAACCGCCAATGTGGTGCTCAACACCGCGTTTCGACAGCTCACCATGGCCGTAGACACCCACATCTTCAGGGTCAGCAACCGTACCCGCATCGCTCCAGGCAAGAATGTCGTCGAAGTTGAAAAGGGGTTGCTGAAGCATATACCCAAGCCCTATCTGCTCGACGCTCACCATTGGCTTATCCTTCACGGTCGCTACGTATGCCAGGCTCGCAAACCTCGCTGTGGCAGTTGCCGTATCGAAGACCTTTGCGAGTATGAGGCCAAGACCTCGGACGATTGAAGAAGCGTAACGGCTTTATTTGCCTGATTGAAAAAATCTCTTTTACCGCTCTGGGATTTGCCGATATAAGGTGCGCGAAGAGCACCCCGTGGAGGCCCTGGTGGCCGGAGTGGATGAATGACGACCGAGAAAGAAGAACTGGAAGTGGACGAGGATTTTGCCCCGATCGAGGGTGATGAGGTCGAGCCCGTGATCGAGGTGACCAAAAGCAACCTGAGCAAGCGACGCACCATCGACAATCTCCTGGAGGAGCGTCGATTGCAAAAGCAGTTGGCGGACTATGACTTTGATTTGTAGGTTCCGGTAGGTCCCGGTAGGTTCCGGTAGGTCCCGGTAGGTCCCAGTAGGCCCCCGTAGGACCAAAGAATCCGGCCATAGCGCAAAGCGCCAACTGGCTGACTTGCGATACCGGGTATTCCTCTCAGATGATGCCGTTACGCTGGGCAACCTCGACCAGGTCTACCAGCGACTTGGCATTGAGCTTGGCCAACAAGCGGGTCTTGTACGTACTCACCGTCTTGTTGCTGAGAAGCATTTCCTCGGCGATCTGCTTGTTCGTTCGACCCAGCGCAAGCTGCTGTAACACCATCATCTCGCGGCTGGACAACCGTTCCACCAGCTCCCTTTCGCTGAC
The DNA here is from genome assembly GCF_000826105.1 of Pseudomonas massiliensis. Lineage (GTDB taxonomy): Bacteria > Pseudomonadota > Gammaproteobacteria > Pseudomonadales > Pseudomonadaceae > Aquipseudomonas > Aquipseudomonas massiliensis. Next base: position 609,743 of record NZ_CCYK01000006.1, read on the forward strand.
ATTGCCCATATGGGAGCGAACAGGATGCAGTGCCTGGTTGGGAAAGTAACTGTAGCCGGAAAGTACCGCCTTGATGGCACTGAGTAACTCCGTCAGATCCTGCTGCTTGCATACATATCCCGCTGCACCGGCCTGCATGCAGCGCATGGAAAAGTGGCCGGGCGCCTGGGACGTCAATACCAGCACGCGCATCTGGGCAATGGACCCCGCGGTCAGCCGGGCGATGACCTCGAGGCCGTCCAGCTTGGGAATGCCGATGTCAAGGATGACAATATCGGGCGTGGATTCGCGGGCCAGCTGCAGCGCATCCGCGCCGTTGTCGGTTTCGCCGACCACATCATAACCATGGCGCTCCATCAGCATACGTACCGCCAGGCGTATCACGGGATGATCATCCACGATGAGCACTTTGTTCATGAGCTAATCCGATTGTTGCTATTTATTGTAGAGCGAGGAACATAGCCCAGTTTCCGGCGGCAGGTGTTACCGGAGTTCCAGGTAAGTGCAGACTAAGATTCTCCTTACATATCTGAGTGAAATATCCTACAAACCTCCTCGGGCAGCTGAGCAAGCATTGCCTTAATGCAACAGATCGAACGAACGTTACACGCCTGAGACTTTAACATCAAATACAAGTAACCCTCCTTGGCTCGCCAACCTGTTACAGATTCTTCCTTCGGAAACAGGCGTTTAACTTCGTTCAGACGCGCGCCAGCGTTATCTAGTGCCGTGGTCGGAGGCCATCCTCCTAGGCTCTGGACGGACACCGTTCAAGTCGTGCGTGCGACGAGGAGTGAACATGAGCATTAGTCACCGCTCAATCAATAATCCACTGGCCCTGATCGCCGTCCTGGCGGCGACCACGGAAGCTTCAGCCCTGGCCAGCCTGCCCCTGCTGGACCCTAAAAACCAATCAGTGTTTGTCTGGTTTTTGGTGGGCTTCCCGCCGTTCCTGACGGCGTTGTTCTTCATTACCTTGAACTTCAACCGGCAAGCCTTCTCTGTCCAGAAAGGTCGAGAGCGGCGCTGCCGTCCGGCTCGCCAGACGCTGTCGCAAGCCACGCGCGTCGACGCTGGAACGCCTGCCCCGAAGCCCGAAGAGCAACTGGCCGCCTCGCCGGATCCATGTGCCATGCTATCAAGGGCAACGGCACTCGGCGCTCACTGCCATGTGCTGGATTATCCGCCGGCCCAGGGAGCAGGCCGCTTCGAAGATCAGATCCAGGCCTGGGCCGAGCACACCCGGACCCTATGTCATAGCGAAGGCGGGCCCGCGACCCATGTGCTGCTGGTACGACGCAAGACTTGAGTCCGCGGGGAGCGCCTAAAGGCGATGCAGGCCGCACCCGATGCTGCACTGCCCCCCGCAGGCTTCTCGGACGTAAAAAAACCGCGGCGCTCGCCGCGGTTTAGTTCGACAGGACTGTCGCCTTATCAGGACGCGATCACCCCAGCTGCCGCCCCTTGTTGGCGGCAATACGCATCCGCAATGCATTGAGCTTGATGAAGCCTGCGGCATCGGCCTGGTTATAGGCGCCGCCGTCTTCTTCGAAGGTGGCGATGGTCGCGTCGAACAGCGAATCGTCGGACTTGCGCCCCACTACGATCACGTTGCCCTTGTACAGCTTCAGGCGCACCACTCCATTAACGTGAACCTGGGAAGCGTCGATCATTTGTTGCAACATCAGGCGCTCCGGGCTCCACCAGTAGCCGGTGTAGATCAGGCTGGCGTAGCGTGGCATCAGTTCGTCTTTCAGATGCGCAACTTCGCGGTCCAGGGTGATGGATTCGATGGCACGGTGAGCCTTGAGCATGATGGTGCCGCCGGGAGTTTCGTAGCAGCCCCGGGACTTCATGCCTACATAGCGGTTTTCCACGATATCGAGACGACCGATGCCATTCTCGCCGCCGATGCGGTTGAGCTCGGCCAGGACGTTGGCCGGAGTCATTTCCAGACCGTCGATGGCGACGATGTCCCCGTTACGGTAGGTAAGCTCGATATAGCGAGGCGTGTCCGGCGCCTTTTCCGGCGAAACCGTCCAGCGCCACATGTCTTCTTCATGCTCGGTCCAGGTATCTTCGAGCACGCCACCCTCGTAGGAGATGTGCAGCAGATTGGCGTCCATGGAATAGGGCGATTTCTTCTTGCCGTGGCGCTCGATGGGAATGCCATGCTTCTCGGCATAGTCCATGAGTTTCTCGCGGGAGAGCAGGTCCCATTCCCGCCAGGGAGCGATCACCTTGACGCCGGGCTTGAGCGCGTAGGCGCCGAGTTCGAAGCGCACCTGGTCATTACCTTTGCCGGTAGCGCCGTGGCTGATGGCGTCGGCACCGGTTTCATTGGCGATCTCGATCAGCCTTTTGGCGATCAGCGGCCGGGCGATGGACGTACCCAACAGGTACTCGCCTTCATACACGGTGTTGGCGCGGAACATGGGGAATACGAAATCACGGACGAATTCTTCGCGAAGGTCGTCGATATAGACTTCCTTGACGCCCATGGCCTGGGCCTTGGCGCGCGCCGGTTCTACTTCCTCGCCCTGGCCCAGGTCAGCGGTGAAGGTCACCACTTCGCAATTGTAGGTATCCTGCAGCCACTTGAGGATCACCGAGGTGTCCAGGCCGCCGGAATATGCCAGAACGACCTTTTTTACGTCCGCCATGCCATCACTCCACGGGTTTTACTGAAAGCCGCAGATTCTAACGCCGCCCAGCGAGGATTTACAGTAGCGCGACAACCACTGTCCGTGAAGCGACAGTTTTCAGCCCTCCTTTTTGCCTGGCGTCGGGCTTGCGGCCGGAGCGGCAACCGGTGCTGACGGTGGCGTAGCCGCCGGGGCCGGGCCAGGCGCGGCGGTACTGGCAGCGGAAGCGGACGGCTCAGAGGTAACCTGTTGAGCCTCTGGCGCGGGGCTGCCGGGGCGGCGATCCAGCTCCACGTTCACCCGGCGATTGCGGGCACGATTGGCCGCGGATGTATTGGGCACCACTGGATACTGCTCCCCATGGAAGCGAACTTCGATCTGGTTTTCCGGAACACCGCGAGCCTTGAGATAGTCCGCTACGGCCAACGCGCGTCGGCGTGACAGTTCCCTGTTGGTCAGACGATTGCCGCTGTTGTCAGAGTGTCCGTCCAGTTCGATATGGTTCACGGTAGGATCTGCCTTCATGAAGGCCAACAGGGCATCCAAGCGAGCCTTCGCCGCGCTGCTCAGGTCCATGCCCGCGCCGGGGAATGGAATCTGGCTCAGACGCGCCTGGTCGTAGTTCATCGGCAGCAGCCTGGCCGCGCAGGCCTGATACTCGGCCCAGGCCTTGTTGAAGTTGATTGGCAGTACACGCACTTCCAGGCCTCGCCCGGTCTCGCTCGACACGGTGCGCACAACGCTACTGCGGCCTTCCAGGAGACCGCCGAGCAAGCCGCTGGCCTGCCCTTGGCTCGAGATCATCACTACTGGCCCCGCGCCCAGGCGGACCGCGCCGAGGCTGACATCCGCGCGGCCTGGCTGCCAGGGCGCGGCGGCGGCATACAGGTTGGCGCTGCCGGTTCCGAGCGCGGCGCCAGGCGCCGTAAGCCGAAACACCGGCTTTTCCCCGGCGCGGCGCACGAACTGGCCTTCCCCGAAATTCGCAATTGGCTGGCTCAGGCGGCATTCGAAGACGTCACCCTCTACCTTCCACTGCACGGCCTCCAGTGGCGTCTGAAAAGTGAGCGCCATGGCCGGCAGCGCAGCCAGACTGCAGGCAACCAATGAAAGACAGGCAAGATAACGAAGGCCCACGGCAAGCTCCGGCGAAGATGTCAGCGTACCCAAGGCGTATCGGTCGCGTCTCGGCAAACTTGATAGCGGATGATGCCGAGCGCCTTTTCCGGTAGGATTCGCCCTAGCCCGTCACCAGGCAGTGGGCAGGGTCTTCCAGCGCGCGGCACGCCGTTGCGCAGGCTCCGGGCCACGGTTCGGCAGAACCCGCTTCGCTGCCGGCGCCCCTTGAGTTCTACCCGCCTGGTACTCTCCATGTCCAACCGCATTACCCTGCTCCGCCCAGACGACTGGCACATTCACCTGCGCGATGGCGCTGCCCTGACGCAAACCGTCGCCGATGTTTCGCGCACGTTCGCGCGCGCGATCGTCATGCCGAACCTGGTCCCACCGGTACGCAATGCCGAACAGGCCGATGCCTACCGCCAGCGAATCCTTGCCGCCCGCCCGGCTGGCAGCCGTTTCGAACCGCTGATGGTGCTCTACCTGACCGACCGCACTTCCGCTGAAGACATTCGCGTCGCTCGGGCCAGCGGCTTCGTACACGCAGCCAAGCTCTACCCTGCCGGCGCGACCACCAACTCCGACTCCGGCGTAACGTCCATCGACAACCTGTTCCCGGTGCTGGAGGTCATGGCCGAAGTAGGCCTGCCGCTGCTGGTTCATGGTGAAGTCACCCATTCCGAGGTGGATGTCTTCGACCGGGAGAAAGCCTTCATAGACCAGCACATGAGCCGGATCGTGGCGCGCTTCCCCTCACTGAAAGGGGTGTTCGAGCATATCACCACCGCCGACGCGGTGGCCTTCGTCAAAAGCGCGGGCAGTAACCTGGGCGCCACCATCACGGCGCATCATCTGCTCTATAACCGCAATCACATGTTGGTAGGCGGTATCCGCCCACACTTCTATTGCCTGCCCATCCTCAAGCGCAACATTCACCAGGATGCCTTGATCGAAGCGGCCATCAGCGGCAATGAGCGTTTCTTCCTCGGTACCGACTCCGCGCCCCATGCTCGGCATGCCAAGGAAGCGGCTTGTGGTTGCGCGGGCTGCTATACGGCCTACGCCGCGCTGGAGCTGTACGCCGAAGCCTTTGATCGCGCCGGGGCGCTGGATCGGCTCGAGGGCTTCGCCAGCCTGCATGGCCCTCGTTTCTATGGTTTGCCGACCAATACTGAAAAGGTCACCCTGGTGCGTGACCCCTGGCTAGCCCCCGCCTCCCTGCCGTTCGGCGACCATGAGGTCGCGCCCCTGCGCGCGGGTGAAAGCCTGCAATGGCGTTTGCTGGAGGAGCAGGCGTGAGCGACGATCAATTCGACGACGAGCTGGACAGCCCCTCCTCTTCCGCCAGCCGCCATCCCATGGCTACCCGGTTCCGCGGCTATCTGCCAGTAGTGGTGGATGTTGAAACCGGCGGTTTCAACAGTGCCACCGACGCCTTGCTGGAAATTGCCGCGACCACTATCGGCATGGATGAAAAGGGCTTCGTGTTCCCGGACCATACCTGGTTCTTCCGCATCGAGCCTTTCGAGGGTGCCAATATCGAACCGGCGGCGCTGGAGTTCACCGGGATCAAGCTCAACCATCCGTTACGCATGGCGGTCAGCGAAGAAAGCGCATTGACAGATATCTTCCGTGGCGTACGCAAGGCCCTTAAAGCCAATGGCTGCAAACGCGCCATCCTGGTCGGCCACAACAGCAGTTTCGACCTGGGCTTTCTTAATGCGGCTGTTGCCCGCAACGACCTCAAACGCAACCCCTTCCATCCTTTCTCAAGCTTCGACACCGCTACCCTGGCTGGCCTCGCCTATGGGCAGACCGTATTGGCCAAGGCCTGCCAGAGCGCCGATATCGACTTCGATGGCCGCGAGGCACATTCGGCCCGCTATGACACCGAGAAAACCGCAGAGCTGTTCTGCGGGATCGTCAACCGCTGGAAGCAGATGGGCGGCTGGCGCGACTTCTCGGATTGAGCGAACGAGCCGACCTTTCATCGGTTGCCTGACAGGGTTCTTGCCGGCGTTTTGACAAGCATTCTCATTAACATTAAGATCCGGGCATTCCAGCCTTACCGCAGTGGGTGCCCGCCTTATGTATGTCTGCCTTTGCCAAGGTGTTACCGACGGCCAGATCCGTGAAGCCATCTATGAAGGCTGCTGCAGCTATCGGGAGGTCCGTCAGGCCACTGGCGTAGGCACACAATGCGGCAAATGCGCCTGCCTGGCCAAGGAAGTGGTCAGGGATACCCTGGCTGAATTGCGCGGAGCCCAGGCAGCGGCAGCCTTCCCGGTGGAGTTCGTTCCCGCTTAGGAATGGGCCTGAGAGGCATTCGTACCTGCATCTCCCCCGTCTACTTGGATTGAACCGTACGCGTTACCATTTTCAATGGATGGCGCGTGCAAATGCCTGTTTGACAGTGCCTTTTCCCACGCGCACACTTTTGGCCATCCGCAGCATGCACAGGCCATTATCATGAAAGGTGACGTCAGCGTCATTCAGCATCTCAACCGTGTTCTCGGTAACGAGCTCATCGCCATCAACCAGTATTTCCTCCATGCGCGCATGTACGAGGACTGGGGGCTAAACCGGCTTGGCAAGCATGAGTACGACGAGTCCATCGATGAGATGAAACACGCCGACAAGCTGATCAAGCGCATCCTGTTCCTGGAAGGCATCCCGAACGTGCAGGAGCTGGGCAAGCTGCTGATCGGCGAGCACACCCGGGAAATGCTCGAATGCGATCTCAAGCTGGAACATAAAGGTGTGATGGATCTACGCGCGGCCATCGCTCATTGTGAGTCGGTGGGCGACTACGGCAGCCGAGACCTGCTCGAAGACATTCTTGAGTCCGAGGAAGAACATATCGACTGGCTGGAGACCCAACTGGGGCTGATCGACAAGATCGGGATCGAGAACTACCTGCAGTCCGGCATGGGTGAAGAAGACGCCTGAGCCTCTGGCTTCGCGCCTACTGAGCGAGACCCTGGCCTGAAATACGTGGGTCGGGGTGCTTCATTGAACGTCGGCGTAGCTTGTCGACGGATGAAAAAAGCCAGGCCCCTGACAGGACCTGGCCTTATGTACCGTGGCGCAGCGCGCTGGCCCTCGGTGCTTCAGGCGCCCGGTTGAGCTTGCGCGGTCTTGGCCACGGCGCCCTTGATCAGGGTTTGCAACTCACCCTTTTCAAACATCTCCAGCACGATGTCACTGCCGCCGACCAGCTCGCCATCTACCCACAACTGCGGGAAGGTAGGCCAGTTGGCGTACTTGGGCAGGTTGGCGCGGATTTCCGGGTTCTGCAGGATATCCACGTAGGCGAACTTCTCGCCGCAGCCCATGATCGCCTGCACGGCGCGGGCGGAGAAGCCGCACTGCGGCGCATTGGGCGAACCCTTCATGTACAGCAGAACGGTATTGTTGGCGATCTGGTCTTTGATGGTTTCGATGATATCCATGGGCACCTCAGGCTTTGGCTACTCGACACCTGCGTGTCGACACGTGGGGTGCATTGTAACGGAAAGCCGAGCAGCGCGCTCGGGCTTGACCTCCCCGCTCACTGCATGGCGTTGCCCGAGGGTGGGCTGAGCATCTCGATCTCGGTGATGGTTTCCACCTCGTCCTGAGGCACATGCACACCTGTCATTTCACCGATGATCTGCCAGTGGGCGTCGAGTTCCGAGCTGATCGTGGCCATGCGATCTATCATGTGCCGGCCGGCTTCGCGGGCGACCTTGTCTTCGCTGCGCAGCAGCTCGAACGACATGGTAGTGATAGACGCGGTGAGATGGGTCAGTGTCCGGGCAGTCAACCCGAGCAGTTCCATCAGCTGTTTTTCCTTCGCTTCCATTCGGGACTCCCTGTGTCGCGTGGGACACATTATCACCCACGGCAGAGCGTTGTGGAATGCCGTTACGGCAATGCCGGGCATTGCTGTGACGCCTTTCAAGAAACGGACTGCGCGCCGCTGCTCGGGTTCACCCGAGCGGCGAAGAAAGGCACTCGCTGGAACAGCCCGGCAGACCCTGTTCAAAATCTCTGACAGGCATTGGTAATAGGCGACATTTTTTTATAACATCGCGTCTTTCCGCTTCGTTTCGCCGCGTCAAAGCGGCCTTTACCCTGGACATGCCTTGCCTGACCGCAAGGCCCAGATCTTTTTCGTCCCGTTGCAAAGGTAGCCACAATGAATGCCAGGCACTTTCTTTCCCTGATGGATCTGACCCCTGAGGAGTTGCGCGGGGTGATCCGCCGAGGGATGGAGCTCAAGGGCCTGCGTGATCGCGGGGTCTTGCATGAGCCTCTGAAGAACCGGGTGTTGGGCATGATCTTCGAGAAGTCATCTACCCGCACGCGGCTGTCCTTCGAGGCGGGCATGATCCAGCTCGGTGGCCAGGCCGTTTTCCTTTCTTCCAGGGATACCCAGCTCGGGCGCGGCGAACCCATCGAGGATGCCGCGCGGGTGATGTCCGGCATGCTCGACGCGGTGATGATCCGCACGTTCGCCCACAATACTCTGACCCGGTTCGCCGCTCATTCCCGGGTGCCGGTGATCAACGGACTTTCGGATGACCTGCACCCCTGCCAGCTGTTGGCCGACATGCAGACCTACGAGGAAACCCGAGGCACTATCCGCGGCAAGACGGTCGCCTGGATAGGTGACGGCAACAACATGTGCAACAGCTACGTGGAAGCGGCGATCCAGTTCGACTTCCAGTTGCGGGTGGCCTGCCCGGAGGGTTACGAGCCGGATGCCCGCTTCCTTGCCATGGCCGGCGATCGCGTCCATCTGCTGCGCGACCCACGAGAGGCGGTACGGGGCGCGCACCTGGTCAGCACCGACGTATGGACGTCCATGGGCCAGGAAGACGAAGCCGAACAGCGCCTGGCCCGCTTCGCGCCCTTCCAGGTCACGCGCGAACTTCTCGATCTCGCGGCCCCGGACGTGGTATTCATGCACTGCCTGCCCGCCCACCGCGGCGAAGAGATCAGCCACGACTTGCTCGACGACCCGCGATCCGTGGCCTGGGCCCAGGCGGAAAACCGCTTGCATGCGCAAAAGGCGCTGCTTGAATACCTCGTCAAACCTGCCTACCGAGCCGAATGAATTCTTCCGCACTTCTAAGTTTGAAAGCGCTGGGTTGTGGCTATGCCCACCAGCGCGTCGTGCACGACCTTCACCTGCAGCTGGCCCCTGGGGAAATCGGCTGTCTTCTGGGCGCATCCGGCTGTGGCAAGACGACCACCCTGCGGGCCATCGCGGGCTTCGAGCCAGTACATGAGGGGAAAATCCAGCTGGACGCGGAGGTGATCTCCCGCCCCGGCTACACCCTGGCCCCGGAGAAGCGCCGCATTGGCATGGTCTTCCAGGACTATGCCCTTTTTCCTCACCTGACGGTGGCGCGCAACGTGGCCTTCGGCCTGGGCAAACGGGCCGATGCCGCTCGGGTGGTTGATGAAATGCTCGCGTTGGTGAACCTGCAAGGGCTGGGCGAGCGCTACCCCCATGAGCTGTCCGGCGGACAGCAACAGCGGGTGGCGCTGGCGCGGGCGTTGGCCCCGGAGCCGCAGCTGCTACTGCTGGACGAGCCTTTCTCCAACCTGGACGTGGAACTGCGACGCCGCTTGAGTCGAGAGGTGCGCGACATCCTGAAGGGGCGAGGCATCAGCGCGATCCTGGTAACTCACGACCAGGAGGAGGCGTTCGCGGTCAGCGACAAGGTTGGCGTGTTCCGCCAAGGGCGGCTCGAACAATGGGATACCCCCTATAACCTGTATCACCAACCGCGCACCCCTTTCGTGGCCAGCTTCATCGGCCAGGGATATTTCATCCGCGGCGAATTGACCGGCGCGAACACGGTGCATACCGAACTGGGCGAACTGCGTGGCAAGGGTACTTACCCCTGGCCCAACGGGGCCGCCGTGGACGTGCTGCTGCGCCCGGATGATATCGTGCTGGCCCCGGCCAGCACCCTGCGCGCGGGGATCATTGGCAAAAGCTTTCTAGGTGCCTCTACGCTGTATCAACTGCGGCTGGCCACCGGAAGCCAGGTTGAAGCCGTATTTCCCAGCCATTGCGATTACCCACTGGGGGAAGAAGTAGGCATCGCGGTAGCGGCCGAGCACCTGGTGCTGTTCGAAGCCAGCGGCAGCGTGGCGGCGCAGCTACCATAACGCCTCATGGCGATGGCGTTACAGGCCGACCAGCAGGCGCCCGGAAGCCACCAGCGTCATGTGCCCACCCACCTGTACGCTGTCCCCTACCAGGCGACAGGCCAGTTCACCGCCGCGGGCAGAACATTGATAGGCGCTAAGGCTGGTCTTGCCCAGACGCCGCGCCCAGTAGGGTACCAGGCTGGCATGGGTCGAAGCCGTCACGCCATCTTCGGGTATACCGAGGCCAGGGGCGAAGAACCGCGAAACGAAATCATGGCGCTCGCCTCGCGCGGTAACCACCACCCCACTCCACAGCAAGCGCCCGAGTGCCAGCGGGTCTGGCTGACACTGCCGCAGCGCTTGCTCGGACGCCACTACCACGAACAGCTCGTTGGCCCCAAGCACGTCGATGATGTCGACATTGAGCGCGCGCTGGATCTCCAGACTGACCCCTTCCTCATCCGGGTATTGGGCTGGCAGGTTCAGCCACAAGCGCTCTCGGTCGCGCATGACGGTCAACAGGCCGCCACGACTGATGAATTCTACGGTATCGGCGGTCTCGGCAAAGACCTGCTGCAGTACATGGGCGGCCGCCAGGGTGCCGTGCCCGCAGAGCGGCACCTCTGCTCGAGGCGCGAACCAGCGGATCCGCCAGCGTGGTCCTTCCTTGACGATGAATACCGTCTGCGAAAGGTTATGTTCGGTAGCGATCTGCTGGAGCAGATCATCGGGCAGCCAGCGTTCGAGTCGATAGACGATGGTGGGGTTGCCGCCGAAAGGGCGATCTGAAAACGCATCGACCTGGTGGTAATCCAGTTGCATGGCCGGCCCTCTCTCGTGCATCCGATGGTGCCCCTTTGCCCATCAGACCTTGGCCAACCCGGCAAAGCTCCCTTGGACCAGCTCCGCCAGGACCCTGGCGGACAATTCCACCTCGAGGCCGCGTCGGCCGCCGCTTACGTAGATGGTTTCAAAACCCAGCGCACACTCGTCGATAAAGGTGCGCAGACGCCGTTTCTGCCCCAGGGGGCTGATGCCGCCAAGCAGATAACCCGTGGCTCGCTGCGCGGCCGCAGGGTCTGCCATCTCGCATCGCTTAGCCTTTGCGGCCTGGGCCAGCGCCTTGAGGTCCAGGCTTCCAATGACCGGTACCACGGCAACCAGCAGTTCCTGTTTATCCGTCGCCGCAAGCAGGGTCTTGAATACCCGCTCCGCTGGCAGGCTCAGCTTCTCGGCAGCCTCCATCCCATAGGAAGGTGCCTTTGGATCGTGCTCGTAGGCATGCACCTGGAAGTGAGCACGATGTTTCTTCAGAAGATCGATAGCGGGCGTCATGGCGGCTATACAGCCTCTTTGAGAACAGGACCACAGCCTATGTGCCATGGGCAAGAACCCAAGACAACCCGGACAGGACAAAAAGGGTCAAGCTGGCGTACTTATGCAATAAAACGTTCGAAATCGATCTTTACATCAGCGTTTGGCGGTTATATTTTTTCGTTTGCGAATACACCGGCGAACCTTTCCCTGAAAAATTCGTCTATTGCGTCCGTAATCGCCCTGCTGCATGGGCCTTGAGCGGTGGCAGGGTGGCACGCTGCACAACAACAAAAAAACGAGGTACAGGATGTCAAACGGTTTGAGCAAACCCACGTTGTCCGGCCAGTGCATGGCCGAGTTCCTGGGGACTGCCCTCTTCATCTTCTTCGGTACAGGTTGCGTCGCCGCTCTCAAGGTCGCGGGCGCCAGCTTCGGCTTATGGGAAATCAGCATCATCTGGGGCGTAGGGGTCAGCATGGCCATCTACCTCACGGCAGGCATTTCCGGCGCGCACCTGAATCCGGCTGTCAGCATCGCGTTGTGGCTGTTCGCCGGTTTCGAGCGGCGCAAGCTGCCCTTCTATATCGTTGCCCAGGTGGCGGGCGCCTGTTGTGGCGCGGCCTTGGTCTACACCCTCTATTCATCGCTGTTTTTCGGATACGAACAGCTTCATCAGATGGTCCGTGGCAGCGAAGCCAGCCTGGAGCTTGCCAGCGTCTTCTCTACCTATCCGAACGCCGCCTTGAGCGACGGCCAGGCCTTTCTGGTAGAAGCGGTCATCACCGCCATTCTCATGGCCGTGATCATGGCGCTGACCGATGACAACAACGGCTTGCCTCGCGGCCCGCTGGCGCCGTTGCTCATTGGCCTGCTGATCGCGGTGATCGGTAGCGCCATGGGCCCGCTCACCGGATTCGCCATGAACCCCGCGCGGGATTTTGGCCCCAAACTGATGACCTTCATCGCAGGCTGGGGCGAGGTCGCCTTCACCGGCGGGCGTGAGCTACCGTATTTCCTTATCCCCATCGCCGCGCCTATCCTGGGCGCCTGTTTCGGCGCGGCGAGCTACCGCCTGCTGCTGGCCCGGCACTTGCCCCTGGCGGATACCCAAGCTTCAAACGCAGCACCTGATAAAGAGGCCGATGCGCGTGCGTCCTGAACGCCCGTGACATTGCCCCACCACTACCTTCAAGGCAGCCGCCATGACCGACAAAAATTACATCATCGCCCTTGACCAAGGCACCACCAGCTCCCGCGCCATCATTTTCGACCGGGACGCCAACGTGGTCTGTTCCGCACAGCGCGAATTCGCCCAGCACTACCCGCAACCGGGCTGGGTCGAGCATGACCCCATGGAGATCTTCGCGACCCAGAGCGCAACCATGGTCGAGGCCTTGGCCCAGGCTGGCCTGAGCCATGCCCAGGTGGCCGCCATCGGCATTACCAACCAACGGGAAACCGTGGTGGTCTGGGACAAGACTTCCGGCCGTCCCATCCACAACGCGGTGGTCTGGCAATGCCGACGCAGTACGGAAATCTGCGAACAGCTCAAGCGCGACGGTTTCGAGGACTACATTCGAGAAACCACCGGCCTGGTCATCGACCCCTACTTCTCCGGCACCAAGGTGAAGTGGATTCTCGACCACGTCGAAGGGAGCCGTGAACGCGCCCGCCGCGGGGAGCTGCTGTTCGGAACGGTCGATAGCTGGCTGATCTGGAAATTCACCGGCGGCAAGGTGCATGTCACCGACTACACCAACGCCTCGCGCACCCTGTTGTTCAACATCCACACCCTGCAGTGGGACAAGCGCATGCTGGAAGTGCTCGACATTCCCGAGCAGATGCTGCCCCAGGTGCGCCCTTCCTCCGAGGTCTACGGCCAGACCAAGAGCGGGATCGACATTGCCGGTATCGCCGGAGACCAGCAGGCTGCCCTGTTCGGCCAGATGTGCGTAGCTCCCGGCCAGGCCAAGAACACCTACGGCACCGGCTGCTTCCTGCTCATGAACACCGGTGACAAGGCCGTAGCCTCCAGTCACGGCTTGCTGACCACGCTGGCCTGCGGGCCGCGCGGCGAAGTCGCCTATGCGCTGGAAGGCGCGGTGTTCAATGGCGGCTCCACCGTGCAATGGCTGCGGGACGAGCTCAAGGTGGTCAACGATGCCCTGGATACCGAGTACTTCGCCAACAAGGTGAAGGACAGCAACGGCGTCTACCTGGTGCCGGCCTTCACCGGCCTTGGCGCGCCCTACTGGGACCCTTACGCCCGTGGCGCCCTGTTCGGACTGACCCGCGGCGTCAAGGTGGACCATATCATCCGCGCAGCGCTGGAATCGATTGCCTACCAGACCCGCGACGTACTCGATGCCATGCAACAGGACGCCGGCGAGCGCCTGTGCACCCTGCGAGTGGATGGCGGGGCGGTGGCCAACAACTTCCTCATGCAATTCCAGGCAGACATCCTCGGCACCCCTGTGGAACGCCCGCAGATGCGTGAAACCACTGCCCTGGGTGCTGCCTACCTAGCCGGCCTTGCCAGCGGTTTCTGGAGCAGCCTGGACGAACTGCGCGACAAGGCGGTAATCGAGCGGCAGTTCACGCCCCAGGTCGATGAAGCGCAGCGCCAGGCGGCCTACGCCGGATGGCAGAAGGCCGTGGAGCGCACCCGGGGCTGGTCGCAGTAAATCGCCGTGCCCAGGTGCCTCGCCGAGCATGCTCGGCCTGGGGCGCCTTGGCGCGCTCCACCCGCCGATGATGCCCGGCTTTTCCCTTCGAACCTAGCAAATCTCGGCATCGGTGCGGCATCATGGGAAAAACTTGATAAAAGCATCAAAGGACGCCCAATGAACCTGCCCCCCCGTCAGCAGCAGATCCTCGACCTGGTGCGTGAACGAGGCTACGTCAGTATCGAGGAAATGGCCCAGCTGTTCGTGGTCACGCCACAGACCATTCGCCGGGACATCAATCAGCTTGCCGAAGGCGGCCTGCTACGCCGCTACCATGGCGGGGCCGCGTACGACTCGAGCATTGAAAACACGGCGTACGCCATGCGCGCCGACCAGATGCGCGATGAGAAACAGCGCATCGCCGAAGCCATCGCCGCGCAGATCCCCGACCACGCCTCGCTATTCATAAATATCGGCACTACTACCGAGTCCATCGCTCGTGCGCTGCTGGGCCACAACCAGTTGAAGATCATCACCAACAACCTGCACGTGGCCTCTATCCTGAGCGGCAAGGAAGATTTCGAAGTGCTTCTGGCAGGTGGCAACGTACGCCGGGACGGCGGCGTGGTCGGACAGGCCTGTGTGGACTTCATCAACCAGTTCAAGGTGGACTACGCCCTGGTGGGCATCAGCGGTATCGACGAGGAAGACGGCAGCCTGCTCGATTTCGACTATCAGGAAGTGCGCGTTTCCCAAGCCATCATCGCTAATGCGCGACAGGTGATACTGGCTGCCGACTCCAGCAAGTTCGGCCGCAATGCCATGGTCCGCCTGGGTTCGATCGCGCTGATCGATTGCCTGGTTACCGACCGTGGGCCTGATCCGATGCTGATTCAACAGCTGAACCAGCACAAGGTACGCCTGGAAGTGGTTTGAAGCGGCCATATGAAAGCTGAAAGGTTCCGCGCATTTTCATAATTGTTCTTTTCGGTTCATTCGATGAAGAAATTCAATCGAAGCGTGCTGGCATGGCTAGGGATGTTGAGCTACCATTTTCGAAAATGAACATTCTATGTTCGAAATCATTTTCGAGTTCGATTGGAGGCCAACATGCCCGCTATCCCAGAGTCGCCCGATACCCTCTATGACATCGCAGTCATCGGTGGTGGCATCAATGGCGTGGGGATCGCGGCCGATGCCGCCGGGCGTGGGCTGTCGGTGTTCCTTTGTGAAAAGGATGACCTGGCCAGCCACACGTCTTCAGCCAGCAGCAAGCTGATCCATGGCGGCCTGCGTTACCTTGAGCATTACGAGTTTCGCCTGGTTCGCGAAGCCCTGGCCGAGCGCGAGGTACTGCTTGCCAAGGCGCCTCATATCGTCAAGCCCATGCGCTTCGTATTGCCCCACCAGCCGCACCTGCGTCCGGCCTGGATGATTCGCGCCGGGCTGTTCCTGTATGACCACCTGGGCAAGCGCGAGAAGCTCCCTGCCTCGCGCAGCCTGCGCTTCGGCCCACGCAACCCGCTCAAGGCCGAGCTCAAGCGCGGTTTCGAATATTCCGATTGCTGGGTGGACGATGCTCGACTGGTCGCGCTCAATGCCATGGCAGCCCGGGAACATGGCGCTCAGATCCGCACTCGTACCCGTTGCGTTCACGCCGAGCGTACCGAGGGGGTGTGGACGCTGAGCCTGGAGAACGCCGAGGGCCAGCCATACAGCATCCGTGCAAAAGCCTTGGTCAACGCGGCGGGGCCGTGGGTGGCAAGGTTCATCCGTGAAGACCTCAAGCTGCAGTCACCCTATGGCATTCGCCTGATCCAGGGCAGCCATTTGATCGTGCCGCGCCTGTACGATGGCGAGCACGCCTATATCCTGCAGAACACCGACCAGCGCATCGTCTTCGCCATTCCCTATCTTGACCGGTTCACCATTATCGGGACGACGGACCGGGAATATACCGGTGACCCATCGAAGGTGGCGATCACTGAGCAGGAGACAGATTACATCCTCAAGGTGGTCAATGATCATTTCAAGCATCAACTGACCCGCGCGGATGTACTGCGTACCTACTCTGGTGTGCGCCCGCTGTGCAACGACGAATCGGATAACCCGTCGGCTATCACCCGCGACTACACCCTGGCACTCAGCCAGGAGCCCGGCCAGGCGCCCCTGCTGTCGGTGTTCGGGGGCAAGCTGACCACTTACCGCAAGCTGGCGGAATCCGCCATGGGTCAGCTGGCGCCCTTCTTCCCTGCCATGGGCCCGAGCTGGACGGCGAAGCAGCCATTACCTGGCGGCGAGGACATGACCACGCCCAAGGTGCTGGCCGAGGCGCTTGTCGCCAGGGCTGCCTGGCTTCCAGCCGAGGTGGCCACGCGTTGGTCAGTCACCTATGGCAGCCGCGCATGGCGCCTGCTGGAAGGTTGCCAACAGTTGGCAGACCTTGGCCAGCATTTTGGCGCGGGCCTCTATGCGCGAGAAGTCGACTACCTGCGCGACAACGAATGGGTGGCCTCGGCCGAAGATGTCCTCTGGCGCCGAACCAAGCTGGGCCTGTTCCTGGACAGCGAGGGCCAACGCGCGCTGGAGGCTTACCTGCCAAGTCAGACCGTACAGAAGGGCAAGGTACAGGCGGCCTGAGCGGCACCGCCGGCGGGCGGTCGTAGCGGTTGTGGCGAGCGCGAGCGCTGTGTTGAAATAGTGCCCACTTAGCGCTTCGAACCTTCCCGTCCCGCCGTGAACACTCCCTCCCTGCGTCAATGGTTGCTCGCGGCCCTACTACTGTGCGTCACACTCGCCCTGGGGCTGGTCGGCTATACATTGAGCGAGCGCCTGGGCTTGAAAGCGCAAGCCGACGCAGGAGCCCGTCAGCTCGAACTCCATACCCGGGCAGTGGAAAGCGAGCTGGACAAGTACACCTATCTGCCAAGCGTGCTGGAACTGGAACGCAGCGTGCAGACGTTGCTGTCCGGCGTGGGCGATGCGCCCATCGCCGCGGTGAACCAGTACTTGGAAGGCCTGCGCGAGCGCAGCGGCAGCCGCGCCATTTTCCTGATGGATGTAAACGGTCATGTGCTTGCCAGCAGTAACTGGCGAGACCCTGACAGCTTCATTGGCGAAGACCTGGCCTTCAGGCCCTATTTCAAGGATGCCCTGCTAGGGCGGCCGGGACGCTTCTATGGCCTGGGCACTACCACCGGCGAGGCCGGCTACTTCCTGGCCCACGGTTTGCGAGCCGAAGGCAGGATAGTCGGAGTCGCGGTGGTCAAGGTCCGCCTGGACGCTCTGGAAGCTCGTTGGCAGAAGGCACGGCTGGAGGCCTTTGTCTCGGACGAGAACGGCATCATCATTCTTTCCAGCGATGCGACTCGTCGCCTCAAATCCGTCGAACCACTGGATGAAGAGAGCCGTGCGCGCCTTGCTCGCAGCCTTCAGTACTACGGCTTTCCCCTGGATGAGCTGCAATTTTCGCAGCGTGAATCCGTCGGGCCTGGGGCGGAACGCCTTATCCTTGGCCAGGATGATGGCTACGGCGATCGGCGCCCCGCTCGCTACCTTGCCCAGAGCCTCGCGGTGACAGATACGCCCTGGCATCTGACACTGCTCACCCCGCTCAAGGACCAACGCAGGGAATCCATCGTGCATGGGGTGCTGGTTGCCTTCGGATTCGCGTTGCTGGTTTTCTTGCTTATCGCCCGCAATGAGCGGCGCAAAGTGGTCGCTACCCGCCTGGCGGCGCGAGAGGCCCTGGAAACGGCCAATGACCTGCTCGAGAAGCGCATCGCTGACCGTACCAAGGCACTTCGCAACAGCAACGAGCGATTGAAAAGCCAGATCCGCGAGCGGCGCCAAGCCGAGCAAACGCTGCGCAAGGCCCAGGATGAACTGGTTCGTGCCGAAAAGCTGGCGACCATTGGACAAATGTCCACCAGCATCGCCCACGAGTTGAATCAGCCACTGGCTGCGCTGCGCACCCTTTCGGGCAATACGATACGCTTCCTGGAAAGAGGCCACCTCGAGGTGGCTGACACCAATCTGCGTACCATCAATGATCTGGTGGACCGCATGGGCCGCATCATCGCGACCTTGCGTGCCTTCGCGCGGGGCGGCGACCGCGGCGGCCAGGCGGAGGTCGCCAGCGCGCTCGGTGCGGCTCGCGGCGTGTTGCAACAGCGATTCGAAAACCGGCCGATCAGGCTGGACTGCCAGGTCACGCCAGGCTGCGTGGAGATCGAGCAGACCCGCCTGGAGCAGATCCTGGTGAATCTGCTGAGCAATGCCCTCGATGCCGTCGAGAGTAGCGCGCAGCCTGTGATCGAAGTGAGGGGTCAGGTAATCGACGACAGTTATCGGCTTCGCGTGTCCGACAACGGCACGGGTATCGACACTCATGGGCGGCAGCGTCTGTTCGAGCCTTTTTTCACCACCAAACTCGGCGGGCATGGACTTGGGCTCGGCCTGACCCTTTCAGCGCAACTGGCAGCCGCGGCCAAGGGTCAGCTGAGCCTTGATGAACAGGCGGGCAGCGGGGCCAGTTTTCTACTTACCTTGCCATTGAGTGCCGTCAGCAACAGGAGCACCTCCCCATGATGTCATCCTTGCCTGTGCTGGTGATCGAAGACGATCCACACGTTCTGCTAGGTTGCCAGCAAGCCCTGGCGCTGGAAGATATTCACAGCGAAGGCGTAGCCAGCGCGGAAGCGGCACTGGCGCGCGTCGAAGCGGGCTTTCCAGGCGTCGTGATCAGTGATATCCGCCTTCCCGGCATGGACGGGCTTACCCTGTTGAGCCATCTGCGGACCCTTGACCCGGCGCTGCCGGTGATTCTCATCACAGGGCATGGCGACATTGCCCTGGCGGTGAGCGCGATGCGCCAGGGCGCTTATGACTTCATGGAAAAGCCCTTTTCGCCGGAGCAGCTCGTCGACGTCGTGCGTCGGGCCCTGACGCAGCGATCGCTGACCTTGGAAGTGCAGGCGCTGAGACGCCAGCTGGCGGGGCGCGGCCTGCTGGAAGAACGTCTGCTGGGCCAATCCCGGGCCATGCAAACGTTGCGCGAAACGTTGCGCAACGTGGCGGACACGCCGGCCAATGTGCTTATCATCGGCGAAACGGGCACCGGCAAGGAACTGGTTGCCCGTTGCCTTCATGACTTTAGCCGACGTCAGCCGCAGCCTTTCGTTGCACTCAATTGCGGCGCCCTGCCCGACAGCGAATTCCATTATGAAATCTTCGGCCATGAAGCCCATGCCTTCAGCGGCGCGGATGCTCAGCGTATTGGCAAGATAGAGTACGCCCAGGGCGGAACGCTTTTTCTCGATGAAGTGCAAAGCCTGCCCGAGCCCATGCAAATCAAGATGCTGCGTGTACTGCAGGAGCGCACCCTGGAGCGGCTAGGGTCCAATTCGCCTTTGCCTGTGGACATACGCGTCATTGCCGCGACCAAGTCACTCGAGGCCGCGCAGACGCCGCCGGCGGGAATGCGTAGCGATTTTTTCTATCGCCTGAACGTGGTTACACTGCGGGTTCCGCCCCTGCGGGATCGACGCGACGACATCCTCGACCTGTTCGAGCATTTCCTTGCCGTTGCGTCCGCACGATTCGACCGCCCCCAGCCTGCGCTGGACTCTACCATACGCGCCCGATTACTGAGCCACCCCTGGCCAGGCAATGTGCGTGAGCTGCGCAATGTCGCGGAGCGATTCGCCTTGGGGCTGACGCCCTTCGGTGATTCAAGTGTCGAGCACGCCCGCCCGACCTTCAACGAGGCGGTGGAAGTCTTCGAGCGTGGCCTGTTGCTGGAGGCACTGGCCCGCACCGGGGGCAACCTGAGCCAGGCCAGCCAGGAACTGGGCATGGCCAAGACCACGCTCTTCGATAAAGTCAGGAAATACCGGCTTACAGGCCAGCCGGGGTAATGCTTGGCCCGGCAGCGTTAAATAGCGACGCCGTGCTTCGCCTGTCGGCTTGAATGAGCTCTCCTTCAGTCAGGAGGGCATCCGGATGCCTAACGCCAACACGCTCGACGCCTCGCTGTCATTCCCCCGCTTCCTCGGCGATTCCGAAACCCCATACCCTGCCCCCCCGGAGGCGCTGCAATGGATCAACGTGCAGCACTACCAGGCCGCCATGGAGCGACACCTGACCGATGCCCTGCAGGGTCAGGCTCAGCCATGGGTAGCGCTTGCCCAAGCGATGCGAACGCTTCAGGACTGGCATGAGCGAAGCCGTGAACTGATTGCGACAGCGATGCTCACGCTGCCGCGATCCATCGGACACCTTTACCTTCCTTACCGCCAGGCCTGCCTCAATGGCCTGGTCGCTGAAGCTCAGGTACAACAGGCGCTCGGCAGCTTGCCCCAGGAGGCCTTCGAAACCATTAACGAGTGTGCGCAGGCACTGCTGAGCGACGCCGAGCCGCGCCAGGCCTACCGGTTGTGGAGCTTCGTTCTGCGAGGCCCGGACGAACAGGCAACCTGGCCAGGCGCGTTCGCGCTCAGTACCCTCCCTGAACTTCCCGACGCCCCGCCTCCTGCTTTCCTGCTGTATCGCTTTGGCGAGGACGGGGGGTGGACATCCCATCCGTCAATGCCCGCCCTCGAACGTTCACTCGCGGACCTGCTGGGCGCGCAGTCGCCCTTCTCGGTGAGCTCACAAGAAGCCCGCTGGCCCCGCCTGATAGACCTGATGGACCTGGCCCTGGTGACACTGACCGAGGCGGCTAGCGGTAGCTCCATGGATAGCCCGGAGGCGCGTGAACGCCTCACGCTTGAAGCCCTGCGCGCACTCAGTGTGCCTATCAACCCGGCACGCGCGCTCGCTTTCGCAAGCATTGACGAAACCTGGCGCAGCTTGCGTTTGAGCGAGGCGGCCCGACCCTGGATGGCTCGGCTGTCGGGCCCTGTGCTGGCGCGGCTGGCCCAATTGCTGGTCCAGTACGCTGAAGCGTTCGTGGCCAGCGAGCGCTTGCTGCGCCGGGCCATCCCCGTTCGGGACGCCTATGTCGCGGCCAGGGTCCATGACTACTTGAGCACCCAGTTTGCCTTGACCCAGCCCTGTCGGGTTCGCCTGGACGTTCCCTTGTCTGTGCAATGGGTGCGCGAGCCGGTCGTGGGAAGCGGCGCGCCTGGCATGCCGGTCAGGCGCGTTGCCCGGCCAAGCGCGGAACGTCAGCGGCTTACCCTGGAAGCCCTGGCCCTGACACAGGTCGACGATTCCATGGCCGAGCGGCTTCAATTCTTGAAGGTCGACATCAGCCCCTCGAACCATCCCGCGCATACACGGCTGGAAACAGGCATTGACGCCGCCTGGATTCGCCAAATGGCAGAGCATCTGGATGTGGCCGGTAACTACGAACGGCTGATGGCCGATGCCTATCTACAGGCAGGCCGATTCGAAGCCAACGCGGACGAAGACACGGCGACTCTCCTGGCCCCCTATGACCTCGCGCTGCAGCTCCATGGCGTGGTAGCCCAAGCCTTGGGACGGTTGGAACCTTCAGGGGTGCGCATGGCTGAACGGGCGCGCCAGGCCCCGCATAGCGAAGCCTGGGGAGCAGATGGCCTTGACCTGACTGTACGCCCGGCTGCCTTGAAAGTGTTCGATGAGAAGATCCACAGCAGCGGCAGCATTCTTGCGGGCGTCAGCTTCATCGAAGATCGGGCCAGTGGCACGACGCTGTTGTACCTGCCAGACGCGCCCGACGGCCATGGGTTCAGCCAGTACCCTGACCTGGCCACGGCCGTGGAGGCAGTGGAGCGGCTTTTACTCAATGATCGCTTGCGTCGTTACCTGTGCGAGCGGGCGCTTGAAGGGAATGTCGAGTACCTGGACAGCGTGGTGAGGCAAGGCTTGGCAAAAGGCTTTCGCACGTTCATCGAAGCACGCGCCCCCTGGCCAGCCCATCTTTCCCTGGCCCGCGTTCAATACCTGGCCGACTGGGGATTGCGCATGCGCGACCATCGCGCCAGCTCCACGTCCAATGCGGACAAGATGTTCGAGGCCGCGCAAGACAGTCGCGGTGACGTGCTGAGGTACATTCGTATGGCGCTGGGGTTCGTGCCCTTCGTCGGTAGCGTCCTGGCCATGGTCGATGCGCTGGAAGCCGGCATCGTCGCCGGGCAGGCGTTCGCTCAAGGGGAAAGTATCGCAGGCGTGGAAGCCGTCGAATCGGTACTGGTGTCCCTGGTCGACGCCATGATGGACTTTGGTCCTGGCGCGCTGGCTGCCAGTCACTCCAGCCTGATGGCCATGGCGCGAGCGCGCCAACTGCGCCAGGCGCCAAGAGGCTATGGTCGTTTTAGGGAACTGTGCTCCTGGAGCCATCGGCGTGTCGAAGAAGCCTTCAATGGCTATGAGCGGCCGGTGATTCTGCGTGGCGCGCCTGGTACGGATGGTCGTTGGCGTAACGTGCATCAGCAAGCGGAAGGGACCTTTATCACTCGCGGTAGCTACGTGTATGCCGTGGAATGGGATAGCAGCCTGAACACCTGGCGTCTGTCACCCACCCAGACCCGCCATTACCGCCAGCCCGTCGCCCTGGACGAAGCCGGCAACTGGCAAACCCACGGACACCTTTATGGCGCCCTAGTGGATGGAGGGCTACGCGGCGGCGGTGCTGTACAAAGTTATCTGGCCGATCGGCTCGACCCCCTGTGGCCTGACGCCCTTCGGCGATTGCTCCCGCGCTGGTGGACCGATGCCCAATATCGTCGCCAGCAGCAACTGGCCAGCGAAGCGCATTCTCGGCTTAGAACCTTTGTGAGCCACGACGCTGTCTTGCAGCAGCGCTTGGAAGGCTACCGTGCTCAGGGGGCGGAGGCCCCGGCGGGCCCGGTTATCGAGGGGTGCGATCGAGTGATCGAAGCCGTCAGCCTTTATTACGACACCCTCGAACGTTATCGACCCCTGTTGCAAGGGCGGCGGCAAGGCGAAATCAGAACCGACCAAAGCCGCGCGGCCGCTACCCTCGCTGCCCGAACCAACCTGCAGATCCACCTCGCGTTCCTGGAAAGCGATCGCCTCAGCGAACTGGCTCAGGCGCAGCGGCGGGAGATCCAGGAAACCATACTCCAGCGCTATCGCGAACAGGGCCCATTGACACCTGTAGGCCCTGACCTGTTAGAGCGGCAGCGCGCTATCCGCCAGACCATCGCCCAGATACTCGCGCAATATGATCTTATCCAGCGTGGACTGGATCGCCTCACCCAGTGGCAACGTCGCATCACCCTGGCGGAGCATCGACGGGCGCTCCATACCGATAACGAGACCTCGTTCCAGGTCTTCGATACCGCTGCGACGGCCTTGGCCCGGATCGGGCTTCTTCTGGACCTGGCACCGCACGATAACCTGGCTGATCCCTCGTGGCTGTATATGCGCAGGCTGTATACGCCGGCTCGGGTTCGTTTCGACCGGGTGGCCCAGGCCAGCTACCACGGAGGAAGGCTCAACCTGCCACTTCCGCAACGCGAGCGCTTGAAAATTCAGCTCAGGGAAAACAGCCAAGCCCTGATCAGGGTCATTCGGCGTCTCTTGGCCAGTTACCCGGAGCAGTTCGATGCGGACTATGCCGAGCGGCTGCTCGATGAGCTGGGCAGGCTTCGTGACGGGCTTGGCCACAGACCCGTCGCCGAGGCCAAGCCTCATAAGCCTCATAAGCCTCATAAGCCTCAAGCCGAGGTATTCGAAGGCGATGGCTTGTTGCTGGTCGGTGAACCAGTGCAGGGCCAGCCATCCGTGCTTGCCGTGCACAACGTCAACAACCGCACCGAACGCTGGCTACGCCGCGTCGATAACACCTATGAGCCCGCCGAAACGGCCACCGAGGCTCCGCCAGTGCTGCCCCCGGTCGAGATCGCGCGGATCGCCCAATACCGGCTTGATCAACTGCCCGTCTTTCGCAACAGAATGCAACGTTACGCCCGCCAGCAAATGCTTCCCGCGGACCTCGAAGACCTTTTCCTTGGAGAAAGCCAAGAGCTGGAATTCCGAGCCAGTCAACTGGCCCAAAGTGACCAGAGTCAGCGCTATGCCGCATTAGTGCGGCAGTCGCGCGAGCAGGCAGCGCAACTCCGCGCCGAAGGCCGACAAGCCCGGATCGACACTTGCAAGGCCTCAACCAGGCCAACCGCTGCGCAGCTCCAATACCTGGCGGAGCAGGGTGAGGTGCGGATTCGCAAGCTCGGCGGGCGCCAGCGCTCCGGTACCGCGAGCAGAAGCAACTGGCTGCAGGAATACGAGGTACTGGACAGCCGTAGCGGCAGGCCATTGTCCTATGCCCACTTCCATTACAGGCAGGAACAGTCCGCGTTCGAAGAATTTGTCGTTGCTCACCTGAAGACCCCAGCCCAGCGCAGGCTGGGAGCCGCTGCCTCCGGACAGGCGCCAATCTGGCGAGGTGAAATCAGTCGCCCCTTGGCAGAGCGTTTGTTCAGCTCGGCGCTGGGGTGATCCTGGCAACCATGTCCAGCACCGCGCCCGTTGAATAGCAGTCTCGACATCGGCTCCATCATGAGGCAATCTCAACTCGATTCCCGCCATGCGGAGTTTTTTTCACGGTGCAATGTGCTTGAAATACGTCATCTCAAAACCCTTCATGCCCTGCGCGAAGCCGATAGCCTGGTAGAAGCTGCCGAGCGGCTGCACCTGACGCAGTCAGCCCTCTCCCATCAATTCAAGGAATTGGAGGACCGACTTGGCCTTGCCCTCTTCATTCGCAAGACCAAGCCGGTACGTTTCACCAGCGCTGGCTTGCGGCTGTTGCAACTGGCCGACGCTACCCTGCCGCTCATGCGCGGCGCGGAGCGCGATATCGCCCGGCTGGCTGGAGGTACGGCCGGGCGACTGCACATGGCGATCGAGTGTCACAGCTGCTTCCAGTGGCTGATGCCTACCATCGATCAGTTCCGCGACGCCTGGCCGGAAGTGGAACTGGACCTGGCCTCCGGTTTCGCCTTCGCGCCCTTGCCGGCCCTTGCCCGCGGCGACCTGGACCTGGTGGTCACTTCCGACCCCGTGGACCTGCCTGGCATCACCTATGTGCCGCTGTTCACGTTCGAGGCCATGCTTGCCGTGGCCAACCAGCATCCCTTGGCAAGCAAGCCCTGGATCGAACCGGAAGACCTGGAAGATCAGACGCTCATCACTTACCCGGTGGAACGCGATCGCCTGGATATCTTCACCCGGTTCCTTGAACCGGCCGAGGTTGAACCGGCAGCCGTGCGCACCGCCGAACTGTCGGTGATGATGATGCAGCTGGTCGCCAGCGGGCGCGGTGTCTGCGGCATGCCTCATTGGGCACTGCATGAATACAGCTCACGCGGCTACGTCAAGGCGCGGCGCCTGGGCGAGAAAGGCCTGTTCGCCACCCTCTATGCCGGCATCCGCACGGACATGCTCGATGCGCCCTTCATGCGGGATTTCCTGCTCACGGCCAAGGACACGTCCTTCGCCACCCTGGATGGCGTCAGCGCGGTTCGCTGAAGCCTACCCTGCCCAGCGGCCCTTGCAAGCCTTGCCTCGAGGCGCCATAAAGGTGGCATGAACCTGCCGCCTTCAGACCTCATTCTCGATGCCTTCCACCCTGCCGTGCAGCGCTGGTTTCGGCAGAGTTTTCCCACTATCACGCCAGCCCAGGCGGCCGCCTGGCCGCTGATCGCGGCTGGGCAATCGGTGCTGGTGGCTGCGCCTACCGGCTCGGGCAAGACGCTTACCGCCTTCTTGGCCGTACTGGACGAACTGGTGCGCCGCGCGCTCGGCCCCGAAGGGCTGCCGGAGCAGACCCAGGTGGTCTATGTGTCACCGTTGAAGGCATTGTCCAACGACATCCAGATCAACCTGCAACGCCCCCTGGCCGGGATCAGCGAGCAGCTGGAAGCCATGGGCTCGCCGCCATTGCGCCTGCGTACCGCGGTACGCACAGGCGATACGCCACAAAAAGAACGCGCAGCCATGCGCCGAACGCCGCCGCATATCCTGGTCACTACTCCCGAATCGCTCTATGTATTGCTGGGCTCCGAGGGTGGTCGGCAATTGCTGGGCAATGTCAGTAGCGTGATCGTCGATGAAATTCATGCCGTGGCTGGTAGCAAGCGCGGCAGCCACCTGGCCTTGAGCCTTGAACGCTTGCAGGCGTTGACTGCTGCGCCGCTGCGGCGCATTGGCCTATCCGCCACGCAAAAGCCCATCGAGCGCGTGGCCAGGTTCCTGGTGGGCCATCAACGTACCTGCGCGATCGTCGATGTGGGCCATGCGCGCCCTCGCGACCTGGCTCTGGAAGTACCGCCGGTTCCCCTTGGCCCCGTCATGGCCAACGACGTATGGGAGCTGGTCTACGAGCGCCTCGCAGTGCTCGCCCGGGAGCACCGGACCACGCTGGTTTTCGTCAACACTCGACGGCTGGCCGAACGCGTGACCCGGCACCTGAGCGACCGCCTGGGACGCGATCGGGTGGCGGCCCATCACGGCAGCCTGGCGCGAGAACAGCGACTGGGCGCAGAACAGCGACTAAAGGCCGGCGAGCTCCGTGTGTTGGTTGCCACCGCATCGCTGGAGCTGGGCATCGATATCGGTGAAGTGGAGCTGGTCTGCCAGATCGGCTCGCCACGTTCCATCGCCGCCTTCCTGCAACGGGTCGGCCGTTCCGGCCATCAGGTAGGGGGCACCCCCAAAGGCCGGCTATTTCCCACCTCGATGGAGGATCTGATCGAATGCGCGGCACTGCTCGATTGTGTCCAGCGTGGCGAACTGGACGAAGTGATGATCCCGAAAGCACCGCTGGATGTGCTGGCGCAGCAGATCATCGCCGAAGTGAGTTGCCAGGAGTGGCATGAAGCCAGCCTATTGGCCCTTATGCGTCAGGCCATGCCGTATGAACAGCTCTCTGAAGCGGACTACCATGAGCTGCTGGCCACACTTGCCCAAGGCTACAGCACCCGCCAAGGGATCCGCGGCGCCTACCTGCATCGGGATACGGTCAGCGGCACGCTGCGTGGTCGACGAGGAAGCAGGCTCACTGCCGTCACAAGCGGCGGCACCATCGCCGACAACGCCGACTACAGCGTGATCCTCGACCCGCAAGGGCTGAACATCGGCAGTGTCAACGAGGACTTTGCCGTGGAAAGCCTGGCCGGCGATGTGTTCCAGCTTGGCAATGCCGCCTACCGCATCCTGCGCGTGGAGAGTGGCCGGGTGCGGGTGGAAGATGCCAAGGGCATGCCGCCCAACATCCCGTTCTGGTTGGGCGAGACACCGGGGCGCAGCGATGAGCTGTCTCGCTCGGTAGGGCGACTGCAAGGCGCCATCGACCATGCCTTGGGTGTCAGTCAAGGACAGCTCGAACCGGTGCTGGCCTGGCTCACCACGGATGTGAGGCTCGACGTCGCCAGCGCCGAGCAGATACTGGAATACCTCGCCCGCACGCGCCAGGCGCTGGGCGCGCTACCGTCCCAGGAGACCCTGGTGATGGAACGCTTCTTCGATGCATCCGGCGGTACGCAACTGGTCATACACAGCCCTTTCGGGAGCCGCGTGAACCGCGCCTGGGGGCTGGCCTTGCGCAAACGCTTCTGCCGCACCTTCAACTTCGAACTGCAGGCAGCGGCCAGCGAAGACGCCATTGTCCTTTCCCTATCCACCAGTCATAGCTTCGCCCTGGATGAGGTATGGCATTACCTGAATAGCGAAACGGCGGAGTCCGTACTGATCCAGGCGTTGCTCGATGCCCCCCTGTTCGGCGTGCGCTGGCGCTGGAACGCGGCAACCGCCCTTGCCCTGCCCCGCTATGCCGGTGGTCGCAAGGTGGCGCCCCAGTTGCAGCGGATGAAAAGTGAAGACCTGATCGCCAAGGTCTTTCCGGACCAGATCGCTTGCCTGGAAAACCTCGCGGGCGAACGGGAAATCCCTGATCACCCACTGGTGCGACAAACCCTCGACGACTGTCTGCACGACGCCCTGGACAGTGAAGCCTGGCTCCGCCTGTTGCAGCGGATCGAAGCCGGGCAGGTGCGTCTGCTCAGCAGGGACCTGCCTGCGCCATCCCCCTTGGCCGCGGCCATTCTCAATGCCCGCCCCTACGCGTTCCTGGACGATGCACCACTGGAGGAACGACGTACCCAGGCCGTGTTGAGTCGCCGCTGGAACGACCCGGCCAGCGTCGACGACATGGGCGCCCTGGCGCCTGAAGCCATCGCCGCCGTGAGCGAAGAGGCCTGGCCGCGACCCCGGGGCGAGGATGAAATGCACGAGGCCTTGATGACCTTGGCAGTGATCACGGCAAGCGAGGCTCAGGCCAACGAACACTGGCCAGGCTGGCTGGCGCGCCTGGCCGCCAGCGGCCGGGCTGGCCAGGTGCTTGTGGGGCTGGAAACGGTGCTGTGGTTTCCCCGGGAGCGGCTGGCCTGCATAGGTGCAGCCTACCCCGACGCGACTATCGCCCCCGCCTTGGCCAACCTGCCTGGCTTCGAGCAATCGTGGGAACAGGAAGACGCCCGGCTGGAGCTGATTCGCTGCCGCCTCGCCGGTTTCGGTCCCTTGTCTGCAGCGGAACTCGCCGCGCCCCTCGGCCTGCCTGATAGCAGTGTGAACCAGGCCCTGGCGCGCCTGGAAGGCCAGGGCTATGTGATGCGAGGCCGCTTCCGATCCGATATGGAAGATATGCAGTGGTGCGAGCGTCACTTGCTGGCGCGCATTCATCGCTACACGGTCAAGCGCCTGCGCCGTGAAATCGAACCGGTATCCTTGCAGGATTTCACCCGTTTCCTTTTCGATTGGCAGCACCTGTCGACACAGACACGAATGCAGGGCAGCGCAGCCCTGACCCAGGTGATCACTCAGTTCGAAGGGTATAGCGCGCCTGTGAGCGCCTGGGAGAGCGACTTGCTGCCGGCACGGGTGAAGGGGTACAGCGGAGCCTGGCTCGATGAAGCCTGTCGCTCCGGGAAAACCCTATGGCTGAGGCGGGCCGGGAGCGGCAAGGGAAGCAGCGCAACCCTCAAGGCCACCCCCATCATGTTGCTGCCCAGGGCGCAACTGGCCTTGTGGCAAGCCTTGGCCGAGGAGGTACCGGTGGCCGAGCCTGGCCCTCGGGCGCAGAGAGTCCTGGACGCACTGCGCGAGCACGGCGCCCTGTTCTTCGATGAACTGCTGGACGAAGCACGGCTGCTGCGCAGCGAACTGGAAAATGCCTTGGCCGAGCTGGTAGCCAGCGGACGGGTAAACGCCGACAGCTTCGCTGGCCTGCGGGCCTTGGTGACGCCAGCCTCGAGCCGCCAGCAACGCAGTCATCGCCGGGGCATGGGCGCTTTTATCGGCGGCATGCAGGACGCCGGGCGTTGGGCCCTGCTGCGTCGTCCCGGCACGCCTCCCGAGCGCGCGGAGCAACTGGAGTATCTGGCGCGCACCCTGCTGCGCCGCTACGGCGTCGTGTTCTGGCGCCTGCTGGAGCGCGAGGCCGACTGGCTGCCCAGCTGGCGCGAGCTGTTGCGCGCCCTGCACCGGCTGGAGGCCCGGGGGGAGATTCGCGGGGGGCGTTTCATCGCCGGTTTGCCGGGCGAACAGTTCGCCCTGCCCGAAGCCATCCCTCTGTTGCGAGAGGTCCGCCGCAGGCCCCTGGACGGCAGCCTGGTCAGTGTCTGCGGGGCGGACCCGCTGAACCTGGTGGGCACGCTGCTACCCGGAACCCGGGTGCCTTCCGTGGCCGCCAACCGTCTGGTCTACCGCGATGGCATTCCCGTCGCGGCGATGATTGGCGGCAAACCGGTGTATTGGACCGAGCAGGACGTCGCCCTGCACGAGGCGCTGGTGCGCAAGGCGTTCTGGTAGCCCGCCGGATAGCTCGTCAGGCGTTGCCGGCCAGGCGCAGGCGCGCTGCCTGGGTGAAATCCAGCATCCGCTTGAGTGGGCGGATCGCCTGGGGGATAAGCGCCGGGTCGACGAATATCTCGTTGCTGCCCTCGCGCAGGCACTCCAGGGTGCGCTGCAAGGTGTTCATGGCCATCCAGGGGCAATGGGCGCAACTACGACAGGCCGCGCCGTTGCCCGCCGTAGGTGCTTCGATGAAGGTCTTGTCCGGGCACAACTGCTGCATCTTGTAGAAGATGCCGCGGTCAGTGGCCACGATGAAGATGGGGTTGGACATGCGCTGGGCCGCGGCGATGAGCTGGCTGGTGGAGCCTACCGCATCCGCCAGGGCGATCACGGATTCTGGCGACTCGGGGTGCACCAGTACGGCCGCCTCCGGATAGAGTGCCTTGAGGTCCTCGAGCTGACGCGACTTGAATTCCTCGTGAACGATGCAGGCACCGTCCCAAAGCAGCATATCTGCCCCGGTGTGCTTCTGGATGTAGCTGCCCAGATGGCGATCCGGCGCCCAGAGGATCTTCTCCCCATTGTCCATCAGGCTTTCCACGATCTCCACGGCGCAGCTGGAGGTGACTACCCAATCCGCGCGAGCCTTCACTGCCGCCGAAGTATTGGCGTACACCACCACGGTGCGGTCCGGATGCTGATCGCAGAAAGCGGAAAAGGCTTCCACCGGGCAACCAAGGTCCAGGGAGCAGGTAGCATCCAGCGTAGGCATGAGCACGCGCTTTTCCGGGTTAAGGATCTTCGCGGTTTCACCCATGAAGCGCACCCCGGCTACCAGCACCGTGCTGGCGCTGTGCTGGTTTCCGAAACGCGCCATCTCCAAGGAGTCTGACACGCAGCCGCCGGTTTCCTCCGCCAGGGCCTGGATGACCGGATCGCAGTAGTAATGGGCGACCAGCACCGCGTCCCGGGCCTTGAGTTCGGCGGCAATGGCGCGGCGGTATTCGGCCTCTTCGGCGGCGGTGAGCGCAACGGGCTGACGAGCGTCCAGGTGGGCCTGGACCAGCAAGCGTTCGGAAATATGTGACATGAGGCAGACCTGCAAGCGCTGATGTGTGCGGTGAGCACTATACACCCACCAGCGCTGGGCTCGCTGGCAGTTGTACAGGCGCGCGCAGGCTATACCGAAAGACGGCCCGGCAAAAGCCATCTTGCCGTTTGGGGTGCCGCGATCAGCCGGAAGGTGGCTCGAACAGCTCCGCCAGGCGCGGCACCTGCCAGTTGGCCGCCAGCACCAGGGGCATCGGACGGCCGGTCAGGTAGCCCTGGACTCTGTGTGCGCCCAGACGGCGTAGCGTGAGCAGGTCGGCTGTGGTTTCCACACCTTCGGCGACGACGCTGGTGTCGGTTTCCCGGGCGAAGGCAATCAGGGCGGAAGCCATCGCCCGCCGCTGTGCGTCGTGCTCTATGCCCTGGGTCAGGGCCATGTCGAGCTTGATGATGTCAGGTCGCAGTTGCAGGATATGGCGCATGCTGGCATACCCGGCCCCGGCGTCGTCGATGGCCAGGCGCACTCCAGCCGTGCGATAGGGTACCAAGGCATTGCTCAGTGCGTCGTAGTCGGGCACCACGCAATGTTCGGTAAGCTCCAGCACCAGCCTGGCAGGATCATGATCACTGATAACCTTGGCCAGGCGCCCCGACAGGAGTAGCGCTGGAGAGCAATTGAGGGTCAGGTAGTGCGAGGCAGGGAGCTGGCCAAGCCCTTCAAGGGCCTTTTCCACTGCCCTTACTTCCATCTCAAGGCCCAGGCCGGCCTCCGCGGCCTCCTGGAACCACAGGTCCGGACTTCGCTTGGGTTGCGAACTGAATCTGGACAAGGCTTCCCAGCCCGCGATGGTACCGTCGCCCAGGCTGACGATGGGTTGGTAGACGACGTTGGGCTGGGCCTGGGCCAGGGCAGCACAGATTATCCGGTGCTTGCGCAGGCGCTCTTCCTTGGCGTGCTGGTCCATTTCCAGGCGGTCGGCGATCAGCTCGGCGAATACCTTGAGCATGCCCAGATCGCGCGTTCCAAGCGTCGTGTCGGCCAGGGCGGAAAAGCAACAAAGGGTGCCGTAGATTTGCCCATCGCTCAGACGAACTGGAACGCTCAGGTGCGCTCCGATAGGCAAGGCGCGGGTTTCAGGAATGCTCATGGCCATAGGGACCTGAGCCGTATTGGGGATCAGTTCGGGGAGCAGGCCATCGACGACCTTCTTGCAATAGCCCGCTTCCAGAGGCAAAACGTCGCCTGGCTTGAGCGGCGCAACCGCGCGAGCGTCCACATGAGTGAAAACGCGATCCCTCTCGCGAAAGCGGGAAACGAAGGCAACATCCATGTCCAAATGCGTGCGCAACGCCCGCAAAACCCTGTTGATACCTTCATCCCCTGCTTCCTGCGGGGGCCTCAAGGCCACTACATTGGTCAACTGCTGCATTGACCGACCTCCTTGTAAAAGCCGATACCTACAAGATAGTTCTATACCCCTTGTACCCGCCACCGATCGGTGAAGGCAGTTGAGTCATCTCCCGCACCATTCGTCGGCCGGGAAGACCCGGGGCTAGCGGCCTTCCCGTGCTGATTCAATCAGCCTTCACCGCGCCGACGGTTCCCGCCGTTACTGTGCTGGCCGCCAATCCGGGCCTTTTCCGCACGATCGGTCTTCACATCTACTGGGGCCGGCGCGCCTCGGCCATGGCCAGACTTGTCTTGATCGGAAGAGCCATAGGTTGGTTTGTGATGATTGGTCATGCTGTACCCCTTATAAGAGAGATTGCACAACCTTGGAATACCGAAAGTGGCTGGCAGTTGCGAAGAACCGCCGAACGGTCTGGCGCTCCGAAATATTGGAGTATTAAATAAACAAAGAATGGGTATTTTGAAAAATTCGTAGGAAGCCTGCGCGTGAAGCACCAGCAGATTCGATACTAATGAAAACGCCTGAACTTGCAGCAACATCGCCTAGGTAGATGTTGTGCAAGTTCAGGCGCTTGTACAATCAAGCTGAGGCTTTGCTTTCAGCTCGACGCCGTGGTGGTACTGCTCTTGGCCGCGCCGCGATGGCTGCGACGGCCTCCCTTGCGACCCGCTTCGGCTGCCCTGGCCGGGTCGTTGGCGAAATTGCCACCAGACACACTCCCCCCCTTGCGGCCGGCTTCAGCCGCGCGCGCCGGGTTGTTTGCAAAGTTACCCGCATTCTTACTTTTTGCTGCCATGGCGATATCCTCCTGGATGTGGGTCGCTACATAGTTATGGAAGCAAGTCTACTGAATTAGTTTTTATATTCTCCGAGGCAAGCTGACAAACGGTTGGCCGCGAAAATCAAACTAGTCGGTATCGAAATCGAAACTTCCATATGGATGAGGGAGTTACTTGCAACGTTGCGCTTGCCCTTCGAAAGCGTCAGTCTTTTGTACGTATCGTCGTGTGCGAAGCACGGCGCTTGAACGCTGGCCATTTCTGAAGCTCTGATACCAGTACTCTGAGGTTCTTACCCCTGCTGCCTCGCCCTGGCGCTGGCCAGTGGCGTTTGCTCGGAGCCTTTGACAGACCTGGCCGCTTACCGCCACTGTTGCACCCTGAACGCTTCCGAGGCAGGGCTGGGTGCTCTGTGGCGCGGCGTCCAGTGCTTTTTCCTATCTTGTGGAGCAAAACCGTGGCGGAGCCCGAAGACCGACCGAATTTCCGAGCCGATGATGGCGAACCGGCCTTGCTCAGCCGCTTTGGGGTAGGCGCGCAGCCCAGCCTGGGCGCGCTCAACTCCAGCGTAAGGGTGCCGCAGACAGGCAGTTGGCTTCGCCGCCTTCTGGCGTTCGCCGGCCCTGGCTATATGGTGGCTGTGGGTTACATGGACCCTGGCAACTGGGCCACGGACCTGGCCGGCGGCTCGCAATTCGGCTACCTGTTGCTGTCGGTCATATTGCTGTCCAACCTGATGGCCATCGTACTCCAGGCCCTGGCCGCCCGTCTGGGTATCGCCACCGGTATGGACCTGGCCCAGGCCTGCCGGGCTCATTACAGCCGCCCAGTGCGTATTTTCCTCTGGCTGGCCTGCGAACTGGCGATCATCGCCTGTGACCTCGCAGAAGTAATAGGCACGGCCATTGCCTTGAAGCTTCTGTTCGATATACCGCTGATCTGGGGGGCCATCCTGTGCGCGGCGGATGTATTCCTGATCCTGCTGTTGATGAACCGAGGCTTCCGCTGGCTGGAGGCGTTCGTAGTGGCCCTGCTCACCCTGATTTTCGTTTGCTTCGGCGCGCAAATGGTGATGTCACAACCCGTCATTGCGGACATCCTCCAAGGGTTCGTGCCCAAGGCCGAGATCGTCACCAACCCGGCAGCGCTCTATCTGGCCATCGGGATCATCGGGGCGACGGTGATGCCGCACAATCTTTACCTGCATTCTTCCATCGTGCAGACCCGCGCTTACGAGCGCACCGAAGCCGGCAAGCGCCTTGGCCTGCGCTGGGCCG
This sequence comes from Pseudomonas massiliensis, assembly GCF_000826105.1. GTDB lineage: Bacteria > Pseudomonadota > Gammaproteobacteria > Pseudomonadales > Pseudomonadaceae > Aquipseudomonas > Aquipseudomonas massiliensis. The sequence continues at coordinate 643,962 of NZ_CCYK01000006.1, forward strand.
TGACGGACAGCACCATCGCCCTGAGCCTGGCATTGTTCGTGAACGCCGCCATTCTGATTACCGCCGCGGCGGTGTTCCATGCCGGCGGGCGAACGGATGTGGTCGATATCGAAAAGGCCCATGAGCTGCTATCGCCCATGCTGGGCATCGGCATCGCTTCGACCCTGTTCGCCGTTGCGCTGCTGGCTTCGGGAGTCAATTCCACGGTCACCGCTACCCTGGCGGGACAGATCGTGATGGAAGGCTTCCTGCACCTGCGTATTCCGGATTGGGCACGGCGCCTGATCACCCGCGGCATCGCGGTGGTGCCGGTGGTGGTGGTGACCGCGCTTTATGGGGAGCGAGGCACTTCCCAACTGCTGGTCTTCAGTCAGGTAATCCTGTCGATGCAATTGCCCATGGCGGTGATCCCGCTGGTGCGCTTCGTCACTGACCGTAACAAGATGGGCTCGCTCGTGGCCGGACGGGGACTGGCCGTCGTGGCCTGGCTGATCTCCGCCGTCATCGTGGTCTTGAATGTGAAACTGTTGGTGGGGGCAGTGCAGGAGTGGCTCTGAACCGAGCCTGAAGGGAGCTGGCCGAGCACTGCCCGGCCAGTGGATGAAGCTTACTTGGCGTCGCCACCATGGGCAGCGGCCAGCTTCTTGGCAGCTTGCAGGTGCGCTTCGAGCTTAGGCAGGGTTTCCTTGGCGAAGGCCTTGAGGTCAGCATCTTTGCCTTCGTTGGCTTCTTTCTTGAAGATCTCGATAGTCTGCTCGTGAGCCTTGACCTGGTTGTTGGCGTAGGAGCGATCGAAGGACTCGTCACGGATGTCCAGGATCATCTTCTTGGCCTTGTCCATCAGCTCTGCGTCAGAGGCGACTTCAAGCTTCTTCTGGGTAGCGATGGACTTGAGCTTTTCGTTCGCCTTGGTGTGATCATCGATCATCATCTGGGCAAAAGTTTTCACGTCCTGGGACTGGCTCTTCTGCAGCGCGGATTTACCCGCTTCGATTTCCGCGATGCCTTTGGCAGAGGCGTCATCGACGAAGTCCTCGGCATCGGCCGCGAACGCGGTGTGAGCGCCCAGCAGAAGGAATGCGCCACAGATGCCGGCTTTGAGCGTGTTGTTCATACGGATCGTCCTTTTCGTGAATGACAGGCAGACGCGCCAAGCGCGCATCATCTTTCCTTCAGACGGAACAAGGGCGCTGGGGTTCCGGTTTTTTTCCCCGCACGCGGAGCCCAGCGCTGGAGACTGGCCCCGGCGAACCTGCCGTGGGTTGCGGCCTGGCATCGATGTACGGATCATGAGCCATCGACAGGGATCATCAGGGCACTCGGACTCATGAGCAAAAAGGCTTCCGCGACCATCACCGATGTGGCTCACCGGGTCAATGTCACCACTATCACCGTGTCTCGGGCCTTCAACAAGCCTCACCTGGTCAAGCCAGATACTCTGGAACGCATCCTGGCCGCGGCGCGGGAACTGAATTACGTGCCCAACGCCTTTGCCCGCAGCCTCAAGCGCAGCGAAAGCATGATCGTCGGCGTGGTCACCGCCTCGGTGGACAACCCTTTCTACAGTGAGATGATCAAGGCCATTTCCCGGGAGGCCAAACAGCACGGCTACACCATCATGCTGATCGATACCGACGGCCTGGCGGACGTAGAAGAGAAAGCCATCGAGACCCTGCTGGGTTATCGCGTCGCCGGCATCATCCTGTCACCGGTTTCCGATGAACCTGGCTACCAGCCCGGTTACCTGGGGCGCTTGCGTAACGGCGAGCTGCCGGTGGTGCAGTTGGACCGGGCCCTGGCCGACGCGCCTTTCAGCCAGGTGGTTCTGGACAACTACCATAGCGGCCTGAAAGGCGCCCAGTACCTGCTGGATAAAGCCCAAGGGCTTGAACGATTGCTGGTGCTGACCGGTCCGGCGGGCTCCAGGATCAGCCATGACCGTCTGCAAGGGGTAAAGACCGCCCTGGCTAACGCTGGTCACCCGGTTCAGCTGGACGTGCTGGCCGGCGACTACACCCTCGAGCCAGCCTACCAGGCGACCCTGGCCTACCTGCGCGATCACCCCTTGCCCGACGCGCTGTTCGGCTTCAACCAGCTGATCACCCTGGGCGCGCTCAAGGCGCTGCGCGAGCGAGGCGTTCATCGTAGCGACCTGGCCATCTGTGGTATTGACCGCCTGCCGTTCGCGGATATCTTCGAGTTCCCGGTACCCTGTGTGGCTCATAACGGTACCTGGGCCGGTACCACGGCCATGCGGCTGTTGCTGGAGCGTATCCGTGACCCGCTGCGGCCACGGGCTCGAGAGGTGGTGGTGGGCGAGCTGGTTAACGCTTAGGCTTTGCCTGGTTTCAGCGGCTGGTATAACCCCCATCCACTGGCAGGCAGACACCGCTGATCATCGAGGCGGCTGTACCGAGCAGGAACAGGACCGGCAGCGCTACTTCCTGTGGCTCGGCGAAACGCCCCAAGGGGATGGCCGCCAGCATCGGAGCCCGCTTGGCCGGCTCGCTCCATACCTGGACCGCCATGGGCGTCAAGGTGACTGTCGGGTTTACAGCGTTGACCCGGATGCCGTACCGCCCCCATTCGCCGCATTGCACCCGGGTCATGGCGTCCATGGCTGCCTTGGAGGCGCAATAGCTCAGGTGATCGTCGAGCCCGACCATTGACGCCTGGCTGGACACATTGACAATGCTCCCCGCTATGCCGGCGGCGATCATGCCCTTGGCCACCTGCCCCGCCACCAGCGCCGCGGCACGTACATTCACGGCCATCACCTGATCGAAGGCGGCCGCGTCCAGAGCTACCGCCGATTGCAGCGAGGCGATGCCCGCACAGTTGACCAGCCCATCCAGTGGCGGTAGCCGGTCGCATGCCCGCAGAATGGCTTCGGGATCGGCCAGGTCTACTTCATAGGTTGTCGCGCCTTCCTCGCTCAGGCGCGCCAGCACCTGGTGATCGCGTCCGAACACGTGTACCCGAGCTTCGGACGCCAACAGCTGCCGGGTCACTTCCAGACCAATTCCGCTGGTGCCACCGGTCACCAGCACCTGCTGGCCTTGAAAATCGAACTGTACGTCAGGCATCGTCCATATCCCGCAACTGGTGAAAAATCGGTTTCAGTGCCGGGTAGCACTGGCAATAGGCTTGGAAGCCACGCTCATAGCGTTCCTGCCTGGCAGGTTCCGGGACGGCCCTGCGTCGCAGGCGTACCCAGCCTCGTTCAACCTGCTCGGCTGTCTGCAAGCCTGTGGCATAGGCGGCGAGCAAGGCCGCACCGTAAGCGGCTTCAACCTCCTGCTCGATGGTCAGCACGGAGAAGCCGGTGATATCGGCGATGATCTGCATCCATAGGTCGGACTGGCTGGCACCGCCCACCACCACCAGGGTGTCGTCCAAGGCGTGCACCGCCTGGCGGCCCGCTTCAATGTTATGGCGCAGGGCGTAACTCACCCCTTCGAGCACCGCGCGGTAGAGCTGGCCCTTGCCATGCCGCAAGCCCAGGCCGATGAAGGCTCCGCTGGCCCTGGCGTCCCAGATGGGGCTGCGCTCGCCCATCAGGTAGGGCAGGAACAGCAGGCCGTCGCTGCCTGGTGAAACTGCCGTGGCCAAGTGCTCGAAGGCCGCGTGAGACTCTGCCTCGATGCCAGGCCCGCAGTCGTCCTCCCCAGTGAAAAGGCCGTGAAACCAGCTGACCGACGCACCCGCTGTCAGCGCCCCACCGAAGCTGTAGAGGTCCCGGTCGCCCCGGTACACATGGGGAAAGCTGACGAGGCCGTGACGCGCATCGGCGCGAGCGTTCAGGTGCCCCCAGCACATGCTGGTCCCCAGCATGGCCACATGCTTGCCAGGGCGGGTCGCTCCCGCCGCGAAGGTGGCCATGGCCGCATCCACCCCTCCAGCCAATACCGGGGTAGCGGGGGCCAATCCCAGGCGGGCCGCAGGTTCAGCCAGCAGGCCACCCACTACTTCACCTGGATACAGCAGGCGCTCCGGCATCAGCCGAGCGTCCAGGCCCAGCGCCTCGAGCAGAGCGTGCGACCAACAACGGCCATCCAGGTCGTAGACGCCGCCGAGGTTGCCCGCGCTGCTATGGTCGATGGCCAGTTCACCCGTCAGCACCCAGTTGATGTAACTGTTCGGAGGCAGCAGCCAGCGCGTGCTCTTCCAGATATCAGGCCGCTGTTGCTTGAGCCACAGCATCTTGGTAAAGCCGTAGTAGCTGTCCACGCCATTGCCGGTGACAGCCTGCAGCTGCTCCAGATCCTGTTCGGCCTTGACCTGGGCTGCCTGGGCCTCGGCCCTGCGGTCCATCCAGATCAGGCAGGGATGCAGCGGCTCCATGGCGGCGCTCACCGGTATCCCGGAGCCGCCATACAAGCTGCTGATACAGAGGGCCTTGATCTGCCTCGGTGCCAGGGCCGCCTCGGCTGTGCAGGCGGCGACACAGGCGAACACGGCGTCCAGCCAGACGCCTGGCCATTGCTCGGCCCAACCCGAGCGGGGCGTATCCACCCGATAGCCTTGGCTATGCCGCGCGATTATCCGACCCTGAGCGTCCACCAACAGGGCCTTGGTGCTCTGGGTACCGATATCGACCCCGATCACGTACGCCATGGCCCGCTCCTCACGCCTGCCCGGCGGGCTTGAGCAACACCTTGATCGAGCGGGTCGAGTTGGCCAGCTCGAACGCCTCGGCGTAGTCTTCCAGGCCATAGCTATGGGTGACGATGCCCTTGGAAGTGACCAAGCCACGCTCGAAGAGATCGATGGCAATCGGGTAGCAATAGGGCCCGAGGTGAGCGCCGCGCACATCCAGCTCCTTGCGGTCGCCGATGATCGACCAGTCGGCGCTGGTTTCGGCACCGAACACACTGAACTCCACGAAGCGCCCCAGCTTGCGGATCAGGTCCAGGCCCTGGGTCACCCCTACCGGCACCCCCGTGGTTTCGATGTAGACGTCACAGCCGTAACCGCCGGTAAGCCCAGCGACCACCGCCTTGGCATCCTCTCGCCCCGGATTGATGACCACGTCGGCGCCGAATTGACGAGCCAGTTCCAGGCGCTCGTCCACCATGTCGATCACTACCAGCTTGCGCGGCGTCTTCAGGCGCGCCACCTGTACCATGCACAGGCCGAGGGTGCCGGCCCCGGCGATCACCAGCACATCGTCGAGCTGAACGTCGCCGCGGTTTACCGTATGGATGGCACAGGCCATGGGTTCGATGAGGGCGCAATCCTCCAGCGCGATGGCATCCGGAATGCGATGCACGATGGCTGTACGGGGAATGCGCATGTACTGGGCCATGCCGCCGTCGGCGACCTCGCGCTGGAAGCCGAAGATGTTGTGTACCTCGCACATCCAGTATTGGCCGCCCTTGCAGAACCGGCACTTCTCGCACGGCACGATCTGCTCGGCGATGACCTTGTCGCCGACTTTGACCCCGAAGTGCTCTTCGGCCCCCTCCCCGGCCTGCTCCACGTAGCCGAAGAACTCATGCCCGGGGATGACCGGTGCCTTGACCCAGGGGTTCTCGCCACCCCAGAACATGGCCGCGCCCGAGTGACATTTACAGTCACTGGCGCAGATACCACAGGCGCCGATGCGCAGGATCAGCTCCAGCGGGCGAGCCTGGGGCTTGCCGACCTGTTCCAGGCGATAGTCCTTGGGCGCATGGCAAACCACGGCTTGCATGGTGGTGTCGAGGGTGTCTTGCATGGCGGTTTTCCTTTTATTGGAGACGAAGGTATCCCGGCGGCCTGGCAGGGCCGCCTTGAAGAAAGACTTGAGAACGCTTAGTGCCGGCGCTGACGGCTGATGAAAATAGCGAGCAGAATGATCGCGCCCTTGATCACGCTCTGGACGTACGGGGACACACCCAGCATGTTCAGCCCGTTGTTGAGCACGCCCAGCAACATGGCGCCGACCAGGGTGCCAAGGATCACCCCGCGCCCTCCGGCGATGGAGGCGCCACCCAGGACCACCGCGGCGATGGCATCCAGTTCGAAGGAAGCCCCGGCATTGGGTTGGCCACTCATCAGCCGTGAGGACAACACCAGGCCGGCAAGGGCGGCGGTGAAGCCACTGATGGCATACACCAGCAGCTTGAAGCGGGCCGCGCGTATCCCGGACAGCCGCACGGCTTCCTCATTGCCGCCGATGGCGTACAGATAGCGGCCAATGCGGGTGTGCTGCAGCATGACCCAGGCCAGCAGGTAGGTCGCCAGCATGATCAGGATCGGGACCTGTACCCCCAGGACCTTGCCACGGCCGAAGAAGGCGAACCATTCCGGCAGCCCGGATATAGGGTAGCCGTCGGTATACAGCAGGCCCAGGCCACGGGCGATGCCCATGGTCGCCAGGGTCACGATGATCGGCGGCATCTGCAGGTAGGCCACCAGGATACCGTTGCCCAGGCCGAAGGCGGCGCCTACGGCCAGCCCGGCGCCGATGGCCAAGGGCGCCGGTACGCCGGCCACCAGCAGGCCCGCGCTCAGGGTACCGGACAAGGCCATTACCGGGCCAACGGACAGATCGATGCCGGCGGTCAATATCACGCAGGTCATGCCCACGGCGATGATGGCATTGATCGATACCTGGCGAACGATGTTCTCTAGGTTGGCGGCGGTCAGGAAATTGTCGCTGGCGAAGATCATGAAGGTGGTCACCAGCAGCAACCCCACGAAGGGATAGAACGCCGGTGAGCGGATCATCTGGCGGGCCCAGTCGGGCCGCGCGGCGCCAGGGAGCGCCGCGGCACGGTCACTGGGCGAGTTCAATTCGCTGGCTTGCGGTCGCATGACGCATTACCTCCTGGGGATTGATGGCGCCGCCTTCAAGGGTTGCCACTATGGCGCCCTTGTTGAACACGGCTACTCGATCGCTCATGCCGATGATTTCCGGCAGCTCGCTGGAGATGAGGATGATGGCGTAGCCCTTCTCAGTGAGCTTGCGCATCAGGGCATAGATCTCGGCCTTGGCGCCGACGTCGATCCCTCGTGTCGGCTCGTCGAAGATCAGCACCTTGCACTGATGGTTGACCCAGCGAGCGATGACCACCTTTTGCTGATTTCCCCCGCTGAGGTTGATCACCCGGCTTTCCGGCCCCGGTGCCTTGATGGCCAGCGCTTTCATCAGTTCGCGCACACTCTCGTGTTCGCGGTGGCGGTCGATCAGCCTGCCAGCCCCCTCGTATTTGCCCAGATTGTTCAGGGAAATGTTCTCGCGAATGCTGAAATCCAGTACCAGGCCTTCGCTCTTGCGACTTTCCGGCAGCAAACCGATGCCCTGGGCCAGGGCAGCGGCAGGGTCGGCCACCTTGACCGGCTCGCCATGCAACCAAAGCTCGCGCTCCACGCTCGGCAGGGCGCCTATCACGGCCAGGGCCAGTTCGGTCCGCCCCGCGCCCACCAGGCCCGCGAAGCCAAGGATTTCGCCTTCATGCAAGGTGAAGCTGTTGCTTGGCCCCTTGCGCTCGCGGCGCAGGCGCCGGACATCCAGCACCACCTTGCCGCGCGGCCCTGCCGACTTGGGCGGAAAGCTGCAGGCCAGCTTGCGGCCCACCATCATTTCCACCAGGCGCTCGATGTCGCCGTCGTCCGTGTCCAGCGCGCCGGCATTGGCGCCATCACGCAAGACAGTGATGCGGTCGCACACCTGGAAGATCTCTTCCAGATGATGGGAGATAAAGATCATGGCTACGCCCTGGCGCTTGAGCTGGCGCATCACATCGAACAGCAGTTCCGCCTCGCCAGGGGTCAAGGTAGCGGTAGGCTCGTCGAGGATGAGCAAGCGTGCGTCCAGGGCCAGGGCCTTGGCGATTTCCACGAACTGCTGCTGGGCCACGCTGAGGCGATGCACCGGAATATCCAGGTCGATCATCACTCCGAGGCGGGCACAGAGCGCCTCGGCGCGGGCGCGCATCGCCTTCTTGCGCAGCAGGCCGAAGCGCCCGACCTGCTCATGGCCGAGGAAGATATTCTCCACGGCATTGAGATAGGGGATCAGGCTGAACTCCTGAAAGACGATGCCCATGCCCACCGAGATGGCTTCGTGGTAAGTGGCGAAGCGTCTCGCCTGGCCATCGAACTCGATGGTGCCTGCGTCGGGGCGCTCCACGCCTACCAGAATCTTCATCAGGGTCGACTTGCCGGCCCCGTTCTCGCCCAGCAACGCGTGGATTTCCCCGCGCTCCACGGCCAGGTCGATGCCCTTGAGGGCTTGCACGCCGTGATACCGCTTGGCGATACCCTTCAATCGCAACAGGCTGCCCATCGCATACCTCCTTGCTTGCCGACGGCGTTACCAGCTGAAGGTCTTGGCCTTGTCGCGGTCCACCAGCAGGATGTCCACCGGCACGACCTTGGGCACTTGCGAGCCCCATTTGCGCGCCAGTGCCAGGCCCAGCGCCAGACGGACCTGGTCGCGCGGGTATTGAGCGGAGGTGGCGATGAATTTGCTCTCTGGTTTCTGGATTTCCTTGATCGCTTCCGGAGAACCATCGACGCTTACCAGCTTGACGTCCATGCCGCTGGCCTCGATGGCTGCCAGCGCACCGAGGGAACCGTTGTCATTGACGCTGAACAGGCCCTTGAGACTGGGCTGGGCCTGGAGCATGTTTTCAGTGACCGTCAGGGCCTGGTCACGCTCCTGCTTGCCATTCTGGATGCTGACCACCTTGATGCCGGGGAACTTGCCCAGCGCTTCCTTGCAGCCGCGCACGCGCTCCAGGATAGGTACTACCGCGATCCCATCGAGGATACCGACGTCGCCCTTGCCCCCCAGTTTCTCCCCAAGGTACTGGCATGCCTGCACACCGGCATCGAAGTTCTTGGAGCCCACGAAGGCATCCAGCGGCCCTTCGGCCTGGGCATCCACGGCCACCACTATCACGCCCTTGTCGTGGGCCATTTTCACTGCCGATTGCACCCCGACCGAATCCGTAGGGTTGAGAACCAGGATATCGATGCCCTTTTGCAGCATGTCCTCGATGTCGCTGAGCTGCTTGGACACATCATGGCGGGCATCAGTGACCAGCAAGCTTGCGCCTATGCTGTTGGTGGCTTCGGTAAGCGCATCCTTCATGGTCACGAAGTAGGGATTGTTGATTTCCTGGAACGAGGCGCCGATCTTCAACGGCGCCGCGGCCGCATTCGCAGCCAATGGAAGCGTGGCCAGAAAGGCGATGGACAAGAGCGTGCGGGCGGAACGAAGCCGAAGGGATTTCATGCGTTAGACCCTGTGTTTATTGTTTTTGTACAGAATGTCATCGTTAACATTACTCAAGCTAGCAGAGGTCCTATGGGCTTGCAAGGCAGCGTTTATTAAATATCCGGTTACATTCCGAGCCGCGCAAAACGAGACGCCGCTGGGTAGCATCTCCTGCTTTATTTTCCGAGAAACCGCTATGAGCCGCTTCCGCTTCTGCACCCTTGCCCTTGCCTTGCTCGTCAGCACCAGCGCCAGCGCCCATGGTTTGTGGACCGAACAGCGACGGGGCAATACCGAGGTGGTTTTCGGGGAGGGCGCTGAAGACGACGCCTACGACGCCGCCAGCGTCAAGGCCGGTTGGGCCTGGACGGCCGAAGGCAAGCCGGTACCCCTGAGCGTGGAGCGGCTTGCCGATCATGCCCGCCTGAAACCGGCGACTCCGGCGGCCTTTAGCGCTGTGCAACTGGACGCGGGTGTATGGACCGAATCCGCCGACGGCCAGTGGGCCAACAAGCCGCGGGCCGAGGTGAAAAACCCCAAGCAGTCCATTCAGGCAACCAAGTACAGCCTCGCCATTCACCAGCCCTACCAGCAGTTGCCTACCCTGGACAGCTGGGGGCTGGTGGTCATTCCCGAGGTAGATCCGAGCACCCTGCGCCCAGGCCAAGCCTTGCCGGTAAGGGTACTGGCCGCTGGCAAGCCCGCTGCGGGGGTGGCTGTTCATGCCGATTACCGGGGCGCGCCCGGAACCCTGGGCGAGAAAACGGACGCTCAGGGCCGCGTGAAGGTGACCATCCGCAATGAAGGCCTGAACGTGCTAGCCGCGGAAACCTCTATCCCGGGCAAGGCTGGAGGTCCGGTGGACACCGAGCACTACTTCGCCTCCCTGACCTTCGTTGGGGCACCTCACGCCGAGTAACGATTCCCGCGGCCGCTTCGATCGGAGGAAACGCCTGGCCAGACACTGTGGTCTATAGGTGACCTACCAGAGAAGGAGCAAGACCATGCTGAAATTCCTCGGCGGCACCGTGGGCATCATTTTCTTGATCGGGCTGATCGTGGTCATCGCCCTCTTCAAGCTCGTCTTCTGACAGTGACCCTTCGCGGCGTAAATGGCTACACCGCCGCGACCCCTTCCGGGATCGCTAGCTTGTAACCGTTGCGCCCGCGCCGCTTGACCTCGTACATGGCAGCATCCGCTTCGCTGAGCAGGTCACCGACCGGGCGGTCCAGCGCACCGGCCTGCAGAGCCACACCCACGCTTACCCCAACGTTCACCAGCGCGCCTTCCAGCTCGAAGGGTGCGCCCAGGGCCACACATACGCTCTGGGCGATGCGCTCGGCCACCTTGCTGTCAGCTACACCACGCGCCACGAGCACGAATTCATCGCCCGCCAGGCGACAGACGAAGTCATCCCGGCGCAAGGTTCTCTGCAAGCGCAACGCCACCGCCTTGAGCAGCTCGTCGCCTACGTCATGCCCATGGGCATCATTGACCTGTTTGAAACCATCAAGGTCCAGGAAAAACACGGCGAAGCGCGCTTGATCCGAGCCTGCCGATTCGAGCAGCATTTCATTCAGGGCCCGGCGATTGGGCAGACCTGTCAGCGGGTCACGCATGGCCTTGTCGCGCAGGGCGCGCTCGACCTGCTTGCGCTCGGTGACATCCTGGGACATGACATAAAAGCCCTGTACCTGACCATCACGGATGTCAGGGATATAGCTGGCTGCCCATATGCGGTTCGTATCGGCCTGGTAGAGCACGTGATCGTTCACTACCCGCTCGCCAGCCAAGGCGCGTCTGAAATAGGGCTCAAGCTGCTCATACAGCGCTGGCGCCAGTACGTCTTTCACCGCCCGCCCCAAGAGCTCAGCCGGAACCACCCCGAAAATCTGCCGATAGACATCATTGAGGAACAGGTAGCGCAGGTTTCTATCCACATGGGAGATCAGAATGGGCAGGTTGTCCGTGATCGCCTGCAGGGTCGCCCGGCTGTTCATCACTTCCGTGGTACGTACCGACACTCGACGCTCGAGCTCCGCGTGGTAGTCCTTGAGCAAGGCTTCATCCTGCTTGCGCTGGCCAATGTCCAGGATATCCACGATGCAATGCAGGGGCGCGCCGATTTCATCACGCACCAGGGCAACACTGACCTCGACCCACACCAGGCTGCCGTCGGCGCGTACGTAGCGTTTCTCCAGGAAATAGGTATCGCGCAGGCCGGCCAGGGCATCACGCTGGAGCCTTAGCCCAGCCTCAAGATCTTCGCAATAGGTGATGTCAGCAAAGGTACGGTCGAGCAACTCCGCGCGGCTGTACCCGGTAAGCGTACACAAACGGGCATTGACCTCGGTGAACCGGCCTTGCAGATCCACCAGGGCTTTGCCTGTGGCCGCCTTCTGAAAGATGGTAGCGAAGTGCGTTTCCATCAGTGAGCGAGCGCGACGCTCATCTTCGTTCACCTGGCGCGCCTCCTGGGTGACCCAGCGCTGGCGGATATCGCGTTCCACCATTCGGGCAAGGTCGATCATCGCGCTGATTTCCCCTTCGCTCAACTGGCGAGGCTGGCTGTCAATCGCGCAAAGCGTGCCCAGTACCAGGTCGTCTTCGCAAACCAGCGGCACTCCGGCGTAAAAGCGTACATTCGGCGCGCCTGTAACCAGAGGGTTGTCAGCGAAGCGAGGGTCCAGCAGTGCGTCCTCTACGATCAGGATAGAGGACGCATGCAATGCGTGTGCGCAGAAGGCTAGGTCCCGGCCGGTCTGGCATATCTCCAGGCCGACCTTGGACTTGAACCACTGGCGCTTGTCATCGACCAGCGATACCAGGGCGATAGGGACTTGCAGCAATTGGGCCAGCACTCGGGTGGCGCGGTCGAACCCTTCTTCGGCCGGCGTATCCAGAAGCTCGAGACGATGCAGCATCTGTAGACGCGCTGCTCCATTCAAAGGTAGAGGGGCGATTTGCATGACATTCAACCACGGCGGCCTGAGCATTGCCCGCCGCGTGCTTGCTCGGCATCGGGCATGGGCAACTCTTTATCGGGCTTGCCGGGATGAACTTGAATCGCGAAAAAAGAAAAGGCACCGCCTTGGCGGTGCCTTCGAATATGGTGGGTCGTGTAGGATTCGAACCTACGACCAATTGGTTAAAAGCCAACTGCTCTACCAACTGAGCTAACGACCCGCTTGGTGGTGCGCATCATACTGATTTCTAAGCAGTAATCAACCCCCGATGGGAAAAACTTTACCGGTAGTGGGTAGGGTCAGCGACACCGGCGGCAGCAAAACCTTCAGCACGCAAGCGGCAACTGTCACACTTGCCACAGGCGCGCCCGTCTTCATCGGCCTGGTAGCACGACACGGTGAGGCTGTAGTCCACACCCTCGGCAATGCCTCTGCGCACGATCTGCGCCTTGCTCATGTTCTGCAGCGGTGCCTGGATTCTAAAGCCCTGCCCTTCCACGCCCGCCTTGGTGGCAAGGTTGGCAAGACGCTCGAAGGCTTCGACGAACTCCGGACGGCAATCTGGGTAACCTGAATAGTCGACGGCATTCACGCCGATAAAGATATCGCGCGCGCCCAGGACTTCGGCCCAGCCCAACGCCAGGGAGAGGAATACGGTATTGCGCGCGGGAACGTAGGTTACTGGAATGCCTTCGGTGGGCGCTTCAGGTACATCGATGCTGGTATCGGTCAATGCCGAACCACCCATGCCGTCCAGGTCGAGCCCGATGACCTTGTGCGCCACGGCGCCCAGGTCCTTGGCGACCCGCGCCGCGGCCTGGAGCTCGGCGCGGTGACGCTGACCATAATCGAAGCTCATGGTGTAGCAGGCGTAGCCCTCGGCGCGGGCCATGGCCACCACTGTGGCAGAATCCAGGCCACCGGACAGCAGGATAACGGCTCTCTTCTCAGACATGAATGCTTCTCCTTGGTCAGCGATTGGTTCAGCGGCCTGGCTCGTCGTTCCATAGCAACTTATGCAGCTGCAACTGGAAGCGCACCGGCAAGTTATCCGCCACTATCCAGTCGGCGAGGGCTGTCGCGCTGATGTCATGATGGCTGGGCGAGAACAGCACTTCACCGGCCCGCTCGCCCAGGTTGTATTCGATCATCTTGGAAACGGCCCAGTCATAATCCTCTCGGGAACAGATCACGAATTTGACCTGGTCGTTCCTGGTCAACAGCGCCATGTTCTCGTAGCGATTGCGGTGAGATTCCTTGGAGCCGGGCGTCTTCAAGTCCACTACCCGACTCACTCGCGTATCGGTAGCAGAAATATCCAGGGCCCCGCTCGTCTCCAGGGATACGTCATAGCCCGCGTCGCAGAGCCTTTGCAGCAAAGGGATAGCATTAGGCTGCGCCAAGGGCTCGCCACCGGTTACGCAAACATAGCGCGGACGCAACGCCGCTACTTGCGCCAGGATGCTGTCCAGGGTCATGAGCGTTCCGCCACTGAAGGCGTAGGCGCTGTCGCAGTATTGGCAGCGCAGCGGACAGCCGGTGAGCCGTACGAAAACCGTGGGTAGGCCCGCGGTCCGTGTCTCCCCCTGCAGCGAGTGGAAGATTTCGGTAATGCGTAGAGTGTCAGACATGATCGCCACGGGCGTGGCAGCTAAACAGGCCACCCGCCTCCGCTAGCACCTGCGCCCACCGGCGGGGCCGGGCGAACGAAGGTCGTTGATAAAGGGCGCAGATTCTAGCGAAAAAACCCGCGTCATGCGCGGGTTCATTCACAAGCGTTGCAAAGTGGCTCAGAGCCGCTGCAGGTCTCGTTGCGCCAATTGCGCCGCCGCCGTACCCGGGAACTGGCTGACCACCTGCTGCAGAATCGGCTTCACCCGATCGGTATGGCCCAGCCGACGTTCCACATCGGCCAGTTTGTACATGGCGTCAGGCACCTTCGGGTGCTTGGGGTAGAGCTGGCTGACCTTGGCAAAGGCCTGGCCCGCGCCCTGAAGGTCGCCCTTGGCCAGGTTGACTTCGCCCAGCCAGTACTGCGCGTTGCCGGCGTACTGGCTATTGGGGTATTTGCGCAGGAAAGCCGAAAATGCCTGGCTTGCCTTGTCGAAATCCTTCGCCTTGATCAGGTCGAAGGCAGCATCGTAATAGAGCTTTTCCTTGGCCGGGTCCGCTGGCTCAGCGTTGGCGGCTGGCTGATCGGCCGGAGCCATGTCGGCGCCTGGAGCGCCGCCAGTGGCGGGAATCTGGGAAGCGTCGGCCGGGGCCGATTGTTGCACCGGGGCACCCGTACCGATTCGACGGTCGAGGTCCTGGTAGCGATCCAGTGCTTCCTGTTTCATCTGCTGGATCTGGTTCTGCTGGACTTCAAGCTGGCCGCGAAGCCGAGCGATATCTTCCTGCATTTGTTGCAATTGCATGAACAGCTCGCCCTGCGCCGAGACAGGAGCCGACGAGGCTCCTGACCCGGCGTAGGCGCCGCTCGTGCCATAACCGGAGGGTGGATAGCTGGTACCGCTACCGGCACCGCTTCCATCGACCACGGGAACCGCCGCCCACACCGAAAACGGGAGGGACAGCGCCAAGGCAGTTACAACACGACGGCACGCTCGCATGACGAATTACTTACGCAGTTCGACGCGACGGTTTTGAGCCCAGGACTGCTCGTCGTTGCCGGTAGCGACTGGACGCTCTTCACCGTAGGAAACGATTTCCAGCTGAGCAGGAGAAACGCCCTGCAGAACCAGGTAACGCTGAACGGCCTTGGCACGACGCTCACCCAGCGCCATGTTGTATTCGCGGGTACCGCGCTCGTCGGTGTTACCTTCCAGGACGACGCGAGCACCGCTGGCTTTCAGGTCCTTGGCGTGGACGTCCAGGGCACGCATGGCTTCCGGCTTCAGGTCGGAGCTGTCGTATTCGAAGTAGAAGGTGGTGATAGCGCGCAGAGCGGCTTCGTCGCTCAGGCTGCCGTCGACGGCACCGGTGTTTGCACCGTAGCCAGCGTTCGGGTCTACGGCGCCGGCGCCAGCGCCTTCACCAGCGTTGTCACCGCCCTTGGAGGAGCAACCTACAGCCACGGCCATGGCCAGGGCCAGCGCAGCGAATTTACCAAACTTCAGCATTTCCATCGTGAAACTCCTAATGAACCCCAGTGTGTTAAGTGTAACGTTGTGCGCCGCGTCAGTTCAGGTAAGGGGACCAGGACGGTTCTCTGACTTCGCCTTGAGCGGTAGGAAGCGGGAGCCTCACGCGGCCATTTAGCGACACGAGCATCAAGACTCCCCGGCCCTGCGAGCGGGTGGCGTAGATTACCATGGTGCCGTTGGGCGCAACAGTGGGCGACTCATCAAGACTGGAGTCCGTGAGAATCTTGACGTTACCACGGACGAGGTCCTGGGAAGCCACCTTGAAATTGGTGAAGCCGTCCTGCCGATGGATCATCACCAGCGTCTTTTCATCCGCCGACAGTTTCGGGTTCGCGTTGTAGTTGCCAACGAAGGTCACCCGTTCGGCATTGCCGCTACCCACGCTGGTCTTGTAGATCTGTGGCTTGCCACCGCGGTCGGACGTGAAGTACAGCGTAGAGCCATCCTTGCCCCAGAAAGGTTCGGTGTCGATGGCCGGGCTGTTGGTCACTCGGGTCAGGCCACGGCTGCCCAGGTCCATCACGTAGATTTCCGGATTGCCATCCTTGGACAGTACGAACGCCAGGCGATTGCCGTCCGGAGAGAACGCCGGCGCACCGTTCAGGCCTTCGAAGTTGGTCAGCTGCTCACGACGGCCGGTGTCCACGTATTGAATGAAGATGCGCGGACGCTTCTGCTCGAAGGAAACGTAGGCGATACGCTTGCCATCGGGCGCGTAGCGCGGCGACAGGATCGGCTCACGGGACTGCAGCAGGGTCACGGCGCGTGCGCCGTCGTAGTCCGAGCGCTGCAGGGTATAGCGCACGTTGTTGCCACCCAGACGCTCGGCGGTGACATAGAGCATGCGAGTGGAAAAGGCGCCCTTGATGCCGGTGAGCTTCTCGAACGACTGGTCGGCGATGTAGTGAGCCATGTCGCGCAGCTGGTCTACCCCACCGCTTACGCTACCGGTGCTGACCTGCTGTTCCGTGGCCACGTTGAACAGGGTGTATTGCACCTGAAGACGGCCGCCAGCTGGCACGATGCTGCCCACCATCAGGTACTGGGCGCCCAGGGCTTTCCAGTCCCGGAAGATCACTTCGCTGGGCTGGGACGGCAGGCTGATCATGTTCTGCCGTGGAATGGGCGCGTAGTAGCCGGAGTTGCGCAGGTCGTCGCCGATGATCTGCGCCATGTCGTCGGGCAGCGCACCACCCTGGTACCCGAAGGGCACCACGGCGATGGGCGTCGCCCGGTCGGTGCCGCTGGTGACCATGATGTTTTTTTCGTCGGCCTGGGCCAGGCCCGCCGCGCAACAGAGCACGACAAGCAGGCCTCGAAGAAGATTAATCACAACGCAAGATCCTCAGGTGTGAATGTCATTTTGAAGGAGCGGTACTGGTTGAAGTCGCTGGGTTTCATGCCCTGCATTTCCGTCAACCTACCAATGTTCTTCACCGCCGCCACCGCGGAGCTGTCATAGGGGGCGTCCCCACTGGACTTCGCCACGCTGACGTTGGTGATGGTGCCATCAGGCAGCATGTTGATCTGCAGCACAACCGTCATGCCCTTGCGCGCCGATGGTGGCCGTGCCCAACCCTCGGCGGCGCGCGAACGAATCAGGTCATCGAAATTGCCAGCGACCTCGTCTCCCTGTTCATCGGCCAGCGCCTGCTGCCGCTGGGGCGTGTCGGACAGCAAGTCCGCCAGCGCCTGGGCTTTCTTGTCTTCGGCAGCCTTGCGGGCCGCTTCCTGGGCCTTCTTCTTCGCGGCATCGGCGGCGGCCTTTTTCTTGGCCTCCTCCGCAGCCTTGGCCTTGGCTTCCTCGGCGGCCTTGGCCTTGGCATCATCCGCGGCTTTTTTCTTGGCTTCCTCGGCAGCCTTGGCGGCATCGGCGGCGGCTTTCTTCTTGGCCTCTTCGGCAGCCTGCTTCTTGGCCTCTTCCTCGGCCTCTTTCTTCGCTTCTTCCGCAGCCTTCTTCTTGGCGATCTCGGCCTGCTCGGCTTTCTTCGCCTCGGCGGCCTTGGCGGCTTCGGCAGCCTTCGCCGCTTCCGCGGCCTTGGCGGCTTCAGCGGCCTTGGCGGCGGCCTCGGCTTTCTTGGCTTCGTCGGCCTGGCGGGCGGCTTCGGCTTTTTGAGCGGCCTCGGCTTTCTTTTGTTCCGCCGCCTTTATCTCCTCCTGCTCCACCTTCTTGGTTTCCATCTGCTCGACTTCGGTCTGGCGCGCGGCGGATTTCTTCGCCTCGCCCGCAAGCTTCTGGTTGGTCTGGGTGGTGGCCTGGCTCTTGGACTTGAGCTGGTAGAGGGTCGCCTGGACGATAGGCTTGGCCGGAGGCAGTTCCGGCGTCATGGCGAAGCTGACGAACAGCATGCCGAAGATGAGCGCATGCAGCGCGACGGCCCATACAGTGGGCCAGAAGTAGTTTTCCGAGGCGGAATGCTCTCGATGTCGCATCACGGGGCCTCGGTGATCAGGCCGACGTTACCGACACCGGCCTTCTGCAGCCCACCCATGGCGCCCATGACGGCGCCATAGTCGACCGACTTGTCGCCCCGGATGAACACCTGGGTCTTCTTGCCGTTGGCATTGCCCTGGTTGATGATCGCGGTCACGGCCTGGGTCATCTGCGGCAAGGTATTGGCCTTGGCCATCTGTTTGTCGGTATCGACCTCGCTACCCAGGTTCCAATAGTAGGTTTTGTCCGCCTTGATGGAGATGGTCAGCACCTGGGTGTTGTTGTCCTGGGGCAGGGCCTCGCTGGACACCTTGGGCAGGTCAACCTTCACCCCCTGGTTGAGCATGGGAGCGGTAACCATGAAGATGACCAGCAGCACCAGCATCACGTCGATGTAGGGCACTACGTTCATCTCGGCCACCGGCTTGCGTTTTTGCCGAACTCGAGCCATGGGAAATACCTGCTTACTCTTCGCTGGTGTGCACTTTGCGGTGCAGGATCGCCTGGAACTCGTCGGCGAAGGTGTAGTAGCGGCCGATCAGGGTTTCGCTACGCGCCGAGAAGCGGTTGTAGGCGATTACCGCCGGGATGGCGGCGAACAGGCCGATGGCGGTGGCGATCAGCGCCTCCGCGATTCCCGGCGCCACGGTAGCAAGGGTGGCTTGCTGCACCGCGGCCAGGCCGCGGAAAGAGTTCATGATGCCCCAGACCGTTCCGAACAGGCCGATGTAGGGGCTGGTGGAACCCACGGTCGCCAGGAACGGCAGGGTTTGCTCCAGCTTTTCTTCCTCGCGGGAGATGGCCACGCGCATGGCCCGGCCTACGCCTTCCATGACCGCGTCAGGGTCCACGCCTGGTTGCTGCCGCAGGCGAGAAAATTCCTTGAAGCCGGCGCGGAAGATCTGCTCCACGCCCGAGTCAGGGTCCGGGTTGCTACCGGCCTGGCGATACAGCTTGGAAAGGTCGATGCCCGACCAGAAACGTTCCTCGAAGGTATCCAGGGCGCGACGCCCCGCCCTGATCAGGTTGCTGCGCTGAAAGATGATGACCCACGAGGTGACCGAAGCGGCCACCAGGATCAGCATCACCAGTTGAACGACGATACTGGCGTTACTGACCAGGCTCCACATGGAGGTATGGTCGACGGCGTTAGCTTCCACGCTGGTTCTCCTGCTCTTTAGTTGTACCCAAGCCATCGTCTTCGGCGAATGCCGCGCGCATGGCGGGTGGAATGGCTCGGGGTTTGAAATTGTCGGCGCGCACGCACGCCACCAGGAACCGGCCCTCGCACAGAAGGCGATCGTCCGACGCCCGCCTGACCTGCTGCACGAAGCGCAGGCTGGCGCGGTTCAGTTCGCACACCTGGGCGCTGACGTGCAATTCGTCGTCCAGTCGCGCCGGCTCGTGGTAGCGGGCCTCGCTGGAATGAACGACGAACAGCAGGTTTTCCGCCGCCAGCACGGATTGCACATAGCCCAGCTCGCGCAGACGCTCGGTGCGTGCCCGTTCCATGAACTTGAGGTAGTTGACGTAATAAACGATGCCGCCGGCATCGGTGTCCTCGTAGTACACGCGACAACGATGAACGAACGGCGCAAGCCCGTTTTGCGCGCGCATACTCTAGTGCGAACTCCCTGGGTTGCCAATCCGGCCTGGCAATTGTTTTTTCAATGACTTGGAGGCCTTGGACAAAGCAACCGTCACATCTGCCCCTAGGACCATGGAATCGCCGATTCGATCAGCGCCACCGAGCCCTTTCATGGGTTCTCGTCCTCGAAGCCCGGTTCGGAACGCTCGGCGCGGTTGAGCCCGAAATGCAGGTAGGCATGCCGAGTCACCACGCGCCCACGGGGCGTACGCATGATGTAGCCTTGCTGGATCAGGTAAGGCTCGAGCACATCCTCGATGGTATGACGTTCCTCGCTGATGGCGGCGGCCAGGTTGTCCACGCCGACGGGGCCGCCGTCGAACTTCTCGATCATGGTCAGCAGCAGGCGGCGGTCCTGGTG
The DNA here is from genome assembly GCF_000826105.1 of Pseudomonas massiliensis. Taxonomy (GTDB): domain Bacteria; phylum Pseudomonadota; class Gammaproteobacteria; order Pseudomonadales; family Pseudomonadaceae; genus Aquipseudomonas; species Aquipseudomonas massiliensis. Next base: position 663,729 of record NZ_CCYK01000006.1, read on the forward strand.
ATCGAAGCCTCGCTCGTCCACGTCGAGCATGTTCAGGGCCAGGTCCGCGACCGCCTTGCTGATTTCACCCTTGCCACGCACCTGGGCGTAGTCCCTGACCCGACGCAGGAGACGATTGGCGATACGTGGCGTGCCCCGGGCGCGCCGGGCGATCTCGAAAGCGCCGTCAGGGTCGATGTTCAGGCCCAGGATACGACCGGAGCGGCCGACGATGGTGGCCAGGTCCGCATCGCTGTAGAACTCCAGGCGCTGGACGATCCCGAAACGGTCCCGCAGGGGGTTGGTCAGCATGCCGGCGCGAGTGGTGGCGCCTACCAGGGTGAAGGGAGGCAGGTCCAGCTTGATGGACCGCGCAGCCGGCCCCTCGCCGATCATGATATCCAGCTGGAAGTCTTCCATGGCCGGGTAGAGCACTTCCTCCACGATGGGCGACAGTCTATGGATCTCGTCGATGAAGAGCACATCATGGGGTTCGAGGTTGGTCAGCATGGCCGCCAGGTCACCAGGCCGCTCGAGCACAGGCCCGGAAGTGCTCTTGATGGAAACGCCCATCTCCTCGGCGATGATGTTGGCCAGGGTCGTCTTGCCCAGCCCAGGCGGGCCGAAGATAAGGGTATGGTCCAGGGACTCCGACCGCCCGCGCGCGGCCTGGATGAACAGTTCCATCTGTTCCCGCACCACAGGCTGGCCAATGTACTCGGCGAGCTTGAGCGGGCGGATCGCGCGGTCCTGCTGTTCTTCACGGTCGCGCCCGCTGGCGGAAATAAGGCGGTCGGCTTCAATCACGTCAGATCATCCCCTTGAGCGCCCGGCGGATGAGGTCTTCGCTGGACAGGCCCTTCTCGTTCACCGCCGACACGGCCTTGCTGGCCTCCTGCGGCTTGTACCCCAGCGAAATGAGCGCGCTGACCGCGTCCGTTTCCGCCGTGGCCACCGGCGCTCGGGCGATTGGCCCGTCGTCGGGCACCAGCTCGAACATCGCCGGCACTGTCTGCCAGGCCTTGAAGCGATCTTTGAGCTCGACCAGCAGGCGCTCGGCGGTTTTCTTGCCAACCCCTGGCACCTTGACCAAGGCACTGGTGTCCTGGGCCTGGACGCAGCGGATCAGCTCGTCCACCTCCAGGCTGGACATCAGGGCCAGGGCCAGCTTGGGGCCGACGCCGTTGAGACGAATCAGCTCGCGAAACAGTTCGCGCTCCCGGCGCTCGTAGAAACCATACAGCAACTGGGCGTCCTCGCGGACCACCAGATGGGTGTGCAGCGTCAGCGCCTGGCCGACCGGCGGCAGGCGATAAAGCGTGGTCATGGGCACCTCGAGTTCATAGCCGAGGCCGTTGACGTCGAGAATAAGGTGCGGCGGTTGTTTTTCCGCCAGGGTGCCGCGCAAGCGTCCGATCACGATCGAGTCCTGAGATACCGGAGCCCCTGCAGGGAACCGGGGCTGTTAACGAGCCTGCGCGCATGATCGCAGCATGGCAGGCATCGGCAAATGAAAAAGTTTGAGCGAATGCTGCCGCTATAGCCTGAGACGGCCGCCCCGGCTTCGCGCGGTATTGAGTCCGTGTGGCACCAGGCTGGAGCGGGTATGCGCGTGGCACAGCGCAATGGCCAGGGCATCGGAAGCATCGATCTGCGGCTTGGTGGTCAGCTTGAGCAAATGCATCACCATCAGCTGTACCTGCTCCTTGCTGGCCCCGCCCGTGCCGGTGATGGCCTGCTTGACCTGCGTGGCGGAGTATTCGGCAATTTCCAGCCCCTCCTCCGCCGCCGCGACTATGGCAGCGCCACGGGCCTGCCCCAGCTTGAGCGCCGAGTCGGCGTTGCGGGCCATGAATACGCGCTCGATACCCATGGTGACGGGCCCGTGAACGCTGATGACCTCGCGCACGCTGCGATACACCACCTGCAGGCGCTCATGCAGCTCGCCGCTACCGGTTCGGATACATCCGGAGGCGACATACTCGCAGCCGCGCCCGAGCCCGCGATCGAGCACCACGCCATAGCCGGTGATCCGCGAACCGGGGTCGATGCCCAGGATCAGGCTCAACCGAGTTGTTCCATGATGTCATCGGCGATGGCGGCGTTGGAGTAGACGTTCTGAACGTCGTCCAGGTCCTCCAGCATGTCGAGCAGCTTGAGCACTTTTTCCGCCCCTTCGCGGTCGAGCTCGGCCTGAGTGCTCGGCGCCATGATGATCTCGGCATCGGTGGCCTTGAAACCGGCGGCTTCCAATGCGGTACGTACCGCATAGAAGCTGGCGAAGGAGGTGAACACGTCCACCGAGCCATCTTCATGACTGACCACGTCGTCCGCTTCGGCCTCGATGGCCGCCTCGGTCAGGGCCTCTTCATCCACGCCCGGGGCGAAGCTCAACTGCCCCTTGCGCTCGAACAGGTAGGCCACCGAACCATCGGTACCCAGGTTGCCGCCGCACTTGCTGAATGCATGACGAACGGCCGCGGCGGTGCGATTGCGGTTGTCGCTCATGGCTTCCACCATGACCGCCACGCCGCCAGGGCCGTAGCCTTCGTAGCTCAGTTCCTCGACATTCTCGCCTTCGGTGGAGCCCGCCCCGCGCGCGATGGCGCGGTCGATGATCTCCCGGCTCATGTTGGCGCCCAGGGCCTTGTCCAGGGCCAGCCGCAGGCGCGGGTTGGACGCGGGGTCACCTCCACCCTGCTTGGCCGCCACGGTCAGCTCGCGAATCCATTTGGTGAAGATCTTGCCCCTCTTGGCATCCTGGCGTTCTTTGCGGTGCTTGATGTTCGCCCACTTGGAATGACCTGCCATAAAGACTCCGATACGTATTCATTACAAAACCGCCCCCGCGCGTATGACGCGGCGGGGGCGCGAGGGTACTGCCAGCGACGCCGAGGCGCCTGCTCGATTTACTCGGCCTTGGGCTGCTCGCGCAGGCGAATGTGCAGCTCGCGCAGTGCCTTGGCATCGACCGCACCAGGCGCCTGGGTCATGACGTCGGCGGCACTTTGGGTTTTCGGGAAGGCGATCACCTCTCGAATGGACTGGGCGCCGGTCATCAGCATCACCAGGCGATCGAGGCCGAAGGCCAGTCCGCCATGGGGCGGTGCGCCGAACTTGAGCGCATCGAGGAGGAAGCCGAACTTCTCTTCCTGCTCCGCCGCGTCGATACCCAGCAGGCGGAACACCGCCTGTTGCATTTCCTTGCGATGGATACGGATGGAACCACCGCCCAGCTCGGTGCCGTTGAGCACCATGTCATAGGCCCGGGACAACGCGCCGCTCGGGTTTGCCTCAAGCTCGGCCGGGGAGCATTTGGGCGCGGTGAACGGGTGGTGCACGGCGCTGACGCTGCCGTCGTCGTTCTCTTCGAACATGGGGAAATCGATGACCCACATCGGTGCCCATTCGCAGGTGTGCAGCTGGAAGTCGGTGCCCAGGCGAATGCGCAAGGCGCCCAGTGCCTCGCTGACGATCTTGGCCTTGTCCGCGCCGAAGAAGACGATATCGCCATCGACGGCGCCCACGCGATCGAGGATCACGTTGAGGTTTTCTTCCGGAATGTTCTTGACGATAGGCGACTGCAGGCCCTCGACGCCCTTGGCGCGCTCGTTGACCTTGATGTAGGCCAGGCCCTTGGCACCGTAGATGCCGACGAACCTGGTGTAGTCGTCGATCTTGCTGCGCGGCATGCTCGCGCCGCCTGGCAGGCGCAGGGCAGCGACTCGGCATTTGGGATCATTGGCCGGGCCACTGAACACCTTGAAGTCCACGCCCTTGAGCTGGTCGGCCACGTCCACCAGTTCCAGCGGAATGCGCAGGTCCGGCTTGTCCGAGCCGTAGCGACGCATCGCCTCCTCGTAGGTCATGTGCGGGAATTCGCCGAACTCGACGTTCAGCACGTCCTTGAACAGTTGGCGGATCATGGCTTCGGTCAGGCCCATGATCTCCGATTCGTCCAGGAAGCTGGTTTCGATGTCGATCTGAGTGAATTCCGGCTGGCGGTCGGCCCGCAGGTCTTCATCACGGAAGCACTTGGCGATCTGGTAATAGCGATCGAAGCCGGCGACCATCAACAGCTGCTTGAACTGTTGGGGCGACTGAGGCAAGGCGAAGAAATTGCCCGCATGGGTGCGGCTGGGCACCAGATAGTCGCGCGCGCCTTCAGGCGTGGCGCGAGTAAGGATCGGCGTTTCCACGTCCAGGAAGCCGTTCTCGTCGAGGAAGCGGCGCACGGAGCTGGTGATGCGCGAGCGCAGGCGCAGCTTGTCGGCCATTTCCGGGCGACGCAGGTCGATATAGCGATAGCGCAGGCGGGTTTCCTCGCCAACGTCGGAATATTCGTTCAGCGGGAACGGAGGAGTTTCCGATTCATTGAGGACTTCCAGCTCATAGCCCAGTACCTCGATGGCGCCGGAGGCCATGTTCGGGTTGACCGCGCCGGCCGGACGCAGGCGCACCTTGCCGCTGATGCGCACCACGTATTCGCTGCGCACGCGGTCTGCGGCGGCGAAGGATTGCGCGCGATCCGGATCGAAGACCACCTGGGCCATTCCCTCGCGATCGCGGATATCGAGGAAGATCACCCCGCCATGGTCACGACGGCGGTGCACCCAGCCGCAGAGGGTAATTTCCTGGCCTTCCAGGCTCTCGTTCAGTTGGCCGCAATAGTGGCTGCGCATCATGATGGTCGGTTCACTTATAGTCAGTCGTGTTCAGGCGGGGCCGCGTCACCGGCAGTGTGCAGCACCCGGCCAAGGGGTTCAACTCAGTCGGCCTTGTCGGCGCCGGCCAGGTTCTTCTTGGCGCCGGTCTTGAAATCTGTCTCGTACCAGCCCGTGCCGCCGAGCCGGAAGCCCGCCCGGGACACTGCCTTCTTCAGGCTGGGTGCCGCGCATGCGGGGCAGTCGACCAGGGGCGCGTCGCTGAATTTCTGCATGGCCTCGAACGAGTGGTCACAGCTTTCGCATTGATAATTGTAGAGGGGCATCTTGCGGTTGCTCGGCTAGAACGTGGCGCACGTGGCGCGGGTGGCTCAAACCCGGAATTATATCTGCTTAACCGCGCCCTCCTGCAAGCTCCTCGCTACGGGTTCATTCGCTGACTACGTTTATCGGCTCCCGCCTGGCGGCCGGGAGGCCGGCCCGTTCCAACGCGTAGGCAACGCAGATCACCCTGACCAGACCGCTGAAATTCTTGACCCCACCATGGCGCAGGTGAACCTCCCGGTCGAGATAGGAAAGCAACTGGCTCACCGTACACTGGTTTCGCTCGGCCATGCTCTGCAGGATGTTCCAGTACACCCGCTCCAGGCGCAGGCAGGTAGCGAAGCCATTGAGCCGCACTGATCGAGCGACGGGCCTGGCCAGCGCCATGTCGAAATCCTTGCGGAACGGATCGAGGGCGAGCTTGGCAGCCGGACAGCCGCCAGTCGTGGAGCACTTGATGAACATAGGACACCTTCCTTGGCTGTATGACACGCAGCGCCATGCGCACCGCAGGCTTATGAAAGCGCTAGCGAAGGCCGGGAAGGAGAGAGAGCGGCAAAGAAAAGGGTAGGAAAGGACGGCAACTAGGGGCTGAAAATTCGCCACCTGGCGGCACAAGGGCCGCCAGGCAGCAGCCGCTGCTTATTTCTGTTCGAGCATGGCACGCAGCATCCATGCGGTTTTCTCATGCACCTGCATGCGCTGGGTCAGCAGGTCGGCGGTAGGCTCATCGCTCACCTTGTCCAGCAGGGGGAACAGGCTGCGCGCGGTGCGCACTACCGCTTCCTGGCCGGCCACCAACTGCTTGATCATGTCCTCGGCGGCTGGCACGCCTTCCGGCTCTTCGATGGAGGAAAGCCGCGCATAGGTGGAGTAGGTGCCCGGCGCTGGGAAGCCCAGCGCGCGGATGCGCTCGGCGATGGAGTCCACGGCCAGGGCCAGCTCGTTGTACTGCTCCTCGAACATCAGGTGCAGGGTGCGGAACATCGGCCCGCTCACGTTCCAGTGGAAGTTGTGGGTTTTCAGGTACAGCACATAGGTGTCTGCCAGCAGGCGCGACAGACCCTCGACGATGGACTTGCGATTTTCTTCGCTGATGCCGATATCAATTGCCATGGGGTTCCCCTTGTGTATGGAAAGATGTCTACCGGTGCGCCGGCTACTGTAGCAAGCCGTCCGTCGGGCCGCAGCCCTTCGCTGCGGCGCGCTTTTGTCACAAGCGGCCAAGACAGGCTGCGGGCCACGGGCCAGTCCAGATTGAATTGAGTCTGGCGGCCAGTTTCCTGTTAAATAGCCCGGTGTCACCAGCGCGTTACCAATCCCTTCGAGTCGCCGCTTTTTTTCTCGTTCCATGCGGTGGCTTGCGGGCGGTGCGCTGATGCATAGGCCCAACCCCTCCCGGTCGTCTTCCGTTCTGTTGCCATCGGCACGCTGCGGGGGCTGGCGCTTCTTGATCCTCTGGAAAACTGTGAGTCATAACCATGTTGAAAACCGTTCATCTGCTCACGGGCATCGGCGCTTTGCTGCTGGCTGCCCTTCCCGGCGTCCTGCCGGATGCGTTGCCCTACCTGTCCCAGTCAGATGCCTTTCACCTGGCGTTCATCGGGCTGGGCAACCTGCTGTTCGCGCCCTTGATTCCTCAATGGAAACACACGCCGCGACAGACGCTGCAAGGCTTCGTCAGTGCCTTGCTGGTACTGGCGGCGGTACTGCAGGCACTGGTGCTGTACGCGCCCATGCCACTGGTGGGCGGCGAGCCGGCCGCCTGGCTGGGACTGCTGTCCATGCTCGCCGCCGCGGTGCTGCAGCTCGCGGCGAGCCGCCCCAAGCGTCACGTGGCCGCGCCGCCGGTCAGCTACAACCCGGCCAACCGGGATACCGGCACCGTGAAGTGGTTCAACACATCCAAGGGCTTCGGCTTCATCTCCCGTGACTCGGGGGATGATATCTTCGTGCACTTCCGGGCCATCCGGGGCGAAGGTCATCGCGTTCTGGTCGAGGGGCAGCGTGTCGAGTTCTCCGTGATGAATCGCGACAAGGGCCTGCAGGCCGAAGACGTCATCGCCGCCGCACCCGGGCGTTGATGTCACATCAGTAATGAGGGGGCGGCGGTTCCTCGCCCCCTTCCTCGAACTGCCCAGCCAGTTCCTTGTACCGCTCGATCAGTTGCCCCATCTGCAGGGCCAGCCGCTCCAGCTGACGCTGTTGATCCACTACCACCTCGTTCAAGGCCTGGATGGTATCGTCCTGGAAGGCTAGGCGAGTTTCCAGCTCGGTCACACGGCTCTCCAGCGTCATACCCCCTCCTCCCACTGTAAACCCTCGATGCTCATGCTCTTGAGTCGCGCTTTCAGGGCCGCGAGCGCCGCTTCGTCATAGGGCCGCGCGGGCGACTTGCCCCAAATCGGGGCAGGCCATGCCACATCGGTGGCATACCGGGCGACTACGTGCACATGAAGCTGGGGGACCACGTTCCCGAGTGCGGCCACGTTCATTTTGTCCGCGCCTAGCAGGCCCTTGAGCCGCTGTGCCAGTAGCGCTGTCTCGCGGGCCAGCTGCAGCTGGTCTTCGGCGGTAAGCTCATGGATTTCGTTGATTCCTTCGCGGCGAGGCACCAGTATCAGCCAAGGGTAATTGGCGTCCCGGCTCAGCAGCAGGCGACATAGGGGCAAGTCCCCCAGCACCCAGGTATCGGCTTGCAAGCGGGCATCGAGTTCGAACAAGGTCAGGTCTCCTCTACCTAGTAGGCGCGTCTGGCTGACGCTTCTTCAGCATACCGCAGACATGCCGAATATCGGCTGGCCAGAGGTTCCAGAGGTTCGTAATAGCGCACTGCCTTGCCTTGTTCGGACTTTGGGCTAGCCTCTCGGAGCACGTGCTACTTTTCGCACCATAAAGGCACACAGCGGCACTTATCAGTGCGAGCGAAACGTTATCCATCAACGAGTAACGTGACATTGGTAACACTGTTGTGAGATATCAGAGAGCACCATCTTAAAGCGCATAAGCTGTCAAGGGGCCAAACAAGGGGGTTTAGACCCCGTGGTTTCAAGGGTTTTCCTGTGGCCGACGACCAAAAGTGAAAAAAATGTGAGGCGGCGACCGATTTGAGCACAGATGTTGCTATCTCTTTGCCAAGCCATAGGGGCAAGGGTTGTCAGGCCCGCCAGGCTGCCAAGCGCAGGCCGGCGAATCGACAGGCAACAGATTGAACGCGACGGCATATGGGCCTCGACCCGACAACGGGCGCCCTGGCCGAATCGCAGAACAACCAGGCAGGCGTGATCGACTCGCGCCCGAGAGAACAGCAAGAGCCGACCTGATAAAAATCCAAGCGGCCGGCGGGACCTACTAAAACCAAAGGAGCAAGTCACGATGAGAGTGATGAAGTGGAGCGCAATCGCACTGGCAGTTACCGCGGCGGCGACCTCGCAGCTGGCCATGGCCGAGGCTTTCGTAAGCGATCAGGCCGAAGCCAAGGGCTTCGTTGAAGACAGCACCCTGAACCTGCTGCTTCGCAACTATTACTTCAACCGTGGCCACAATGCGGGCCAGGACCAGCGCGACTGGACCCAAGGCATCCAGGGTGTCTACAGCTCCGGCTTCACTACCGGCACCATCGGCGTGGGCATCGACGCGTTCGCCTACGGCGGCCTGAAGCTCTGGGGCCCGGATCGCTACTCGGGGTCGGGCAACCTGACCGTGGACTCCGACGGCGACAACCATAGCAACTACAGCAAGGCTGGCGTTGCCGCGAAGTTCCGCATCTCCAAGACCATGCTGAAGATCGGCGATCAACAGCCGAGCACCAGCCCGGTATTCGCCGTGGGCGGCAGCCGTCTGAACCCGCAGACTGCAACGGGTATCACCCTGATGAGCAGCGAGCTTCAGGGTCTCGATGTGGAAGCCGGTCACTTCTACTCGTCCACCAGCCAGAACAGCAACAATCGTGACGGCGAACTCTGGGCCAACTACGCCGGTGTCTCGGCCAAAAGCGCCGACTACCTCGGTGGCCGCTACGCCATCAACGACCAGCTGAGCGTGGGCGTTTACGGCTCCAAGCTTGAAGACATCTGGGATCAATACTACGGCAACGTGAACTATGTTCTGCCGTTGAGTGGCGATCAGTCCCTGACCTTCGACGTCAACTACTATCGTACAACCGACGAAGGCAGCGCCAACGCTGGCGACATCGACAACAATACCTACTCGTTGTCCACCGCTTACGCCTTCCTGCCTGGCCAAACCCTGACCCTTTCATTCCAGAAAGTTAACGGCGACACGCCCTTCGACTACATCGGCGTGGGTGACAACAACAAGGGCGGCGACTCGATCTTCCTGGCCAACTCCATCCAGTACTCGGACTTCAACGCCCCGGGCGAGAAATCCTGGAAGCTGCAATACAACCTGGACCTCGCTTCCTATGGCGTTCCAGGCCTGAGCTTCATGGCCCGCTACGCCTATGGCTATGATATCGATGGTAGCGGCGCTGATGTCGATGGTGCATATGCCGGTCTGTACGGCGACGACGGCAAGCACCATGAAACCAACGTCGAAGCCAAGTACGTTGTCCAGACAGGCCCAGCCAAAGACCTGTCGTTCCGTATCCGCCAAGCCTGGCATCGTGGCAATGACGACCAGGCCGACGGTGATGTAGACGAGTTCCGCCTGATCGTCGACTACCCGATCTCGATCCTGTAATCGACCCGGCGGTCTGCTACGCCTGAAGAGCCCGGCCTCCGCGCCGGGCTTTTCTTTGGCGCCGCTTGCTCCGTACAATGCCCAGCTATATCTGAATTCAGCAACCGACACGGCCTACCATGCGCACCAGTCAATTCCTGCTCGCCACACTGAAAGAAACCCCGTCCGACGCGGTGGTCATCAGCCATCAGCTGATGCTGCGCGCGGGGATGATTCGCAAGCTCGCCTCCGGCCTGTACACCTGGCTGCCGATGGGCCTGCGGGTGATGCGCAAGGTGGAAGCCATCGTGCGCGAGGAAATGAACGCGGCAGGCGCCCTGGAGGTCCTGATGCCCGGCATCCAGCCGGCGGAACTGTGGCAGGAATCCGGTCGCTGGGAACAGTACGGCCCCGAACTGTTGCGCATCAAGGACCGTCACGCCCGTGATTTCTGCGCTGGCCCTACCCATGAGGAGGTCATCACCGACATCGCCCGCAACGAACTGAACAGCTACAAGCAGTTGCCGATCAACCTGTACCAGATCCAGACCAAATTCCGTGACGAGATTCGCCCACGCTTCGGCCTGATGCGCGGTCGCGAATTCATCATGAAGGACGCCTATTCCTTCCATGCGGACCAGGCTTCCCTGCAGGAAACCTACGACCGCATGCACCAGGCGTACTGCAACATCTTTACCCGCCTGGGCCTCAATTTCCGCCCTGTCGAGGCCGATAACGGCTCCATCGGCGGCGCCGGCTCCCACGAGTTCCATGTGCTGGCCTCCTCCGGTGAGGACGACATCGTGTTCAGCAATGGCTCGGACTATGCCGCCAATATCGAAAAGGCCGAGGCGCTGCCGCGGGAAAGCGCTCGCGGCGCGGCCACCGAGGCGCTAAGCCTGGTAGACACTCCGGACACCAAGACCATCGCCGCGCTGGTGGAGAAGTTCGGGCTGCCCATCGAGAAAACCGTCAAGACCCTGGTGGTGCATGCCGCCGAGGCGGGCAAGCTCATTGCCCTGGTGGTACGTGGGGACCACGAGCTCAACGAGATCAAGGCCGCCAACCATCCTCTGGTAGCCAGCCCGCTGGTAATGGCTGGTGAAGCGGAACTGCGCGAGGCCATCGGTGCCGGCGCGGGTTCCTTGGGCCCGCTGAACATGCCCCTGCCCTGCATCGTCGACCGCTCCGTGGCCATGATGAGCGACTTCGCCGTGGGCGCGAACATCGATGACAAGCACTATTTCGGCGTGAACTGGGAGCGTGACCTGCCGCTGCCGGAAGTGGCGGACCTGCGCAACGTGGTCGAAGGCGACCCTAGCCCGGACGGCCAAGGCACCCTGGAGATCAAGCGCGGCATCGAGGTGGGCCATATCTTCCAGCTCGGCACCAAGTACAGCGAAGCCATGAAGGCTCAGGTGCTCGGCGAAAGCGGCAAGCCAGTCACGATGACCATGGGCTGCTACGGTATCGGGGTATCCCGCGTGGTCGCCGCCGCCATCGAGCAGAACCACGACGAGCGTGGCATCATCTGGAGCGATACCCTGGCGCCCTTCCAGGTTGCCCTGGTGCCGCTGCGCTATGAGACCGAGCAGGTGCGCGAAGCCACCGATACGCTCTACCGGCAGCTGACCGCCGCCGGGATCGACGTACTGCTCGACGATCGCGACAAGAAGACCAGCCCGGGCATCAAGTTCGCGGACATGGAACTGATTGGCATCCCGCACCGTATCGTGATCAGTGATCGCTCCCTGGCCGAAGGCAAGCTGGAATACAAGCAGCGGACTGAAAGCGAAGCCCAGAGCCTGGACATCGCCGAGACCCTGCCCTTCCTGCAGGCACGGCTGGGCCGCTGATTACAGGTAACGCGTTCATGTCGACACCTAGTATGCGGTGGCTTGGTGGCGTCGCCCTGTGCGGCGCCTGCCTGCTGGCCGGCTGTGCCAACCAGATGTCCCAGCGCAGCGAGCTCGAAGCCCGTACCGAGCGCAAGCCCATCGAGCATCACCTGGCCATCGATGCCGGGGATGCTCTGCTGGAGCAGCCCCAGCGGCGAATTCGGGTTACCGAACAGGCTACGTTCGAGGTCACCGACTTCGAGGTCACTCGCCGTTACGACCGCTATACCCCTTACCAGCCCTGGCGCGAGCTCTACGAAGTACCCTTGGGCGCGGTGGCCGTGGTCGCCGGCGTGGCGGCCAACGCCCTCAACGTGGTGCTGTTGGGGCGGCTGCCTGAAAACGTCACTCATGGCTGGATCAACTACGGGTTCGCCGGGCTCAATCCGCTCATGAACACCCAATCCAACGGCCGCGCCGAACAGAACCTGGCCGCCACACAGGAAATCCAGAAGGACAAGCGCCAGGAAGTCACGATCGAGCCTTGGGCCGAAAAGCCCCTGGAGGTCACCGCCGGGTCCGAGGTGTATGCCTTGAACACCGACCGCAAGGGGTACCTGCGGCTTAACCTGCTGGATGCCCCTTTCGCGGACCAGGAGTTGCATGACGTGACGCGGCTCGTGTTGGTAGCCAAGGATGACGACGGCACCTCCCGCGCCGATGCCATTGTGCAATTGAGCCCGGCCTTGCGCGTCAAGCTGGTGGAAGCCCACAAGCTGATCTACGACGACCTGGAGGACGACGAGGTAAGCCAGTGGGTGTACAGGGTCAAGCGGCTTTCACAGCTGGGGTTGGAAGATGAAGCCAACGACCTCCAACAGAGCTTGCTAGAGCTGACACACAACGACCCGGAGCTGCAACGGGACTTCATCAAGGCCCTAGCCAAGGACGCCGGGCGCGCGGTCGATCTGTAAACGCTGGCTGGTCGTGGCGCTTGGTGGGAGCGCGCGCCAGCTAGCGAAAGGCAAGTGACAGAGACTGAATTCGGCAGCTTTTCCACCTACAGGCCTAAGTCGAACAGCTCCAGTTGCGTCAGGGCGCCGCGCAGGTCTTCCAGGCGCACGCCTATTCCCAACAGACGAACGGGCTTGCTGCCCCTGGCGTAAGCCTGGCTGACCAGGCTACGGTAGCTGTCAAGGTCGCGCGCGGCATTGGCCTGCTCCAGCGTGGTCTGGGTGAAATCATGGAATTTCACTTTCACGAAGGGCTTGCCCAGGCGATACCCGTCATCCAGCCGCTGCAGGCGCCCGGCCAGTGTCTCCATCAGCGCTGGCAACTTATCGAGGCAGGCGTCCAGACTCGGAAGATCTTCATCGTAGGTGTTTTCCACACTGACCGACTGGCGTCGGCTATCCACGTGCACGGGGCGCTCGTCAACGCCTCGGGCCAGCTGATACAGACGCTCGCCGAAGCCGCCAAATTCGCGGAGCAGGTTCAAGCGCGACCATTGCAGTAGATCCGAGCAACGTTGGATACCGAGCCGCTCCAGCTTGTCGGCAGTCACCTTCCCTACCCCATGCAGCTTGGAGACCGGCAACTCGGCAACGAATGCCTCGACCTGATCCGGCGTAATGACGAACAGCCCATTGGGTTTGCGCCAGTCGCTGGCGATCTTGGCAAGAAACTTGTTCGGCGCCACCCCGGCAGACACCGTGATATGCAGGCGCCTGGCGACGTCCTGACGGATAGCCTGAGCGACACGGGTGGCGCTGCCCTGGAAATGGGTGGAGTCGGTAACGTCAAGATAGGCCTCGTCGAGCGATAATGGCTCGATCAGGTCAGTGTATTGCTGAAAGATCCCGTGGATTTCTCGGGACGCCTCTTTATAAGCATCGAAACGCGGCCGCACGATGGTCAGGTCCGGGCACAGCTTAAGGGCATGGCGGGAGGACATGGCCGAGCGCACTCCGTAAGCGCGCGCTTCGTAATTACAGGTAGCGATGACGCCGCGCCGGTCCGCCGACCCGCCCACGGCCAGCGGCTTGCCTGCCAGGCGGGGGTCGTCGCGCATTTCGATGGCCGCATAGAAGCAGTCGCAGTCGATATGAAGGATTTTCCGTTGCGCCATGACCGAACGAAACCAGTTGTTACCAGTGAATGAATATACAGTATCCAGGCTTCCTCGGCTTGTACTGCCGGCGCTCCGACATGCCCAACCTGGCTAAATTGTTGAGTGACAAGCTTTTTTTCCAAAGTAAAGATTGACAAGCTTGTCCATGTGCGTAGAATGCGCCCCACAGACGCGGGATGGAGCAGTCTGGTAGCTCGTCGGGCTCATAACCCGAAGGTCGTCGGTTCAAATCCGGCTCCCGCAACCAATTGAAAAAGGCCACTTGAAAAAGTGGCCTTGTTTTTGGCTACCGAACATGGCTTTGGTGTGGAAGGTTAAAAAACCATACCAGTGCCTTGACACGGAAAAGAATACCCCTATAATGCGCAACCACAGACGCGGGATGGAGCAGCCTGGTAGCTCGTCGGGCTCATAACCCGAAGGTCGTCGGTTCAAATCCGGCTCCCGCAACCAATCGAAGAAAGGCCACTTGAAAAAGTGGCCTTTTTTTATGCCTGTGCCAACCTACTGTGCACAGCTGTCTGGACAATGTTTGCTTGCAGCCTGCCGTTCAGCATGAGGTCGAGATCCGGAACACCGCCATTATTCGCAAAAATTTCATTTTGTGGGGATTGGTAAGTTGGCCGGATACCTCCATCCTGTCGCGCTCAATAGGCGAGGTCATTGATGCGCCCTGAAATGTCCGAAGTAAACGATACCGTAACGTCACCCGTTCCCGTTCCGCCTGCTCGCCTACGCTGGATAGAGCGCTTGAGCCAGTACCGTCAGCCGCTCGGCATTGGCCTGACCATCGTCCTGTTCGCCATCGCGCTCATTGCATGCCGCCGCATGCTGGTGAACATGGACCTGTACGCCCTTCATGACTCTATTGCCGCTACGCCTACGAGCGCCTTGCTGGCGGCGCTTGGCTTCACCTCATTGGGTTTTGTGGTGTTGCTGGGCTACGAATGGTCGGCAGCCCGCTACGCCGGTGCCAATCTTGCGCCCAAAGCCTTGGTCATGGGCGGCTTCACGGCCTTTGCCATAGGCAATGCCGTGGGCCTGTCACTGTTGTCGGGTGGGTCGGTGCGCTATCGCCTCTATGCCCGCCTTGGCGCAGGGCCGGCGGAAGTCGCGCGGATGACCCTCTTTGCAAGCCTTTCGCTGGGATGCGCCCTGCCACCACTGGCTGCCCTGGCGTGCCTAAGCGACCTCCAGGCCGCCTCCACCGCACTGCGCCTGTCACCGGGAGCACTCGGCGCGCTGGCCGCGGCCATACTGCTATTGACCACAGGCCTGGCGGTCGGCGTCTATCGACGCCGGGCCTCGGCTCAGCCTTTCCCGCACAATCTGATCGTGCGGGCCGGCCGTGGCACCCTGCGCCTGCCCTCCCTGCGGTTGTGCCTCCTGCAACTGGTGATCACGGCCCTGGACGTCGCTATCGCGGCCGCTGTGCTGTATTGCCTGCTTCCCGAAGCGCCGCCGTATGGCGCTTTCCTGCTGGTCTATCTGCTAGCGTTGGCCGCCGGGGTATTGAGCCATGTGCCAGGTGGCGTTGGGGTGTTCGAGGCCATCCTGCTGGCCGCCTTCGCCGATCAGCTGGGCGCCGCCCCCCTGGCCGCCGCCTTGCTGCTGTATCGCCTGATCTATGTGATGCTGCCCTTCCTCGTTGCCTGCCTGCTGTTGCTGGCAACCGAGGCCAAACGTGTGCTTTTCGCCCGCCAGGCAATACGCGTGGCGTCCGGCCTGGCAGCCCCCATCCTGGCGGTGCTGGTATTTCTCTCAGGCATGGTGCTGCTGTTTTCCGGCGCCACCCCTGAGATCGATACCCGCCTGAGACACATGGGCTTCCTGCTTCCTCACCGCCTCATCGACGCTTCGCACTTCGCAGCCAGCCTGGTAGGGGTGCTTTGCCTGCTGCTGGCTCAAGGTTTGCGGCGTCGTCTTTCAGCGGCCTGGATGCTGACCATGGTGCTGCTGCTGACGGGTGCCCTGCTGTCGTTGCTCAAGGGTTTCGATTGGGAAGAGGCCACCGTGCTGATCCTCACCGCCTCCCTGTTGGCGGTGTTCAGGCGTGCTTTCTATCGCCCCAGCCGGCTGATGGAGCTGCCCCTGTCGCCTTTCTACCTCATGGCGGCCGCCTGCGTGGTGGGCGCGTCCATCTGGTTGCTGTTCTTCGCCTACCAGGACGTGCCTTACAACAATCGCCTCTGGTGGCAGTTCACCCTGGACGCCGATGCGCCTCGGGGTCTGCGCTCGGCGTTGGGCAGCGCGGTATTGCTGGTGATAGTGGCGCTGACCTGGCTGCTGCGCACGGCGCGCCCGGTGATCCACCTGCCCAGCCAGGAAGAGTTGGAGCGGGCTCATCGCATTCTCATGGCCTCTCACCAGCCCGATGGCGGCCTGTCCTTGACAGGTGACAAGGCGCTTCTCTTCCATCCCGAGGACAAGGCCTTCCTGATGTACGCACGCCGGGGCCGCAGCCTGGTAGCCCTGTACGACCCCATTGGGCCGACCCAGCCCCGGGCCGAAATGATCTGGCAGTTCAGGGACCTGTGCGACTTCCATCATGCACGCCCGGTGTTCTATCAGGTGCGCGCGGAAAACCTGCCGTTCTACATGGATATCGGCCTCACCGCCATCAAGCTGGGCGAGGAGGCCCGGGTAGACCTGCGCCGCTTCGACCTGGACGCCAAGGGCAAGGAAATGAAAGACCTGCGCTATACCTGGAATCGAGGCACCCGGGATGGCCTGAGCATGGATATCTACGAACCCGGCACGGCGCCGCTGGATGAACTGAAGGTGATATCGGATGCCTGGCTGTCGGGTAAGAACGTGCGGGAAAAAGGCTTCTCCCTCGGCCGTTTCAGCCCTGATTATCTCAAGCACTTCCGCATTGTGATCATCCACTTCCAGGGGCGTCCGGTCGCGTTCGCCAACCTGCTGGAAACTCACAGCCACGAGCTGGCCAGCCTGGACCTGATGCGTTCCCACCCGGAAGCACCCAAGCTGACCATGGAGTTCATGATGGTAGGCCTGATCCAGCATTACAAACAGCAAAGCTATGCGCGCTTCAGCCTGGGCATGGTCCCGCTCTCAGGCCTGCAGCCCCGGCGCGGCGCGCCCCTGACCCAACGCCTGGGCTCGATGGTGTTCCGTCGTGGCGAGCAACTCTACAACTTCCAGGGGCTTCGCCGGTTCAAGGATAAATTCCAGCCGGATTGGGAACCCCGCTACATGGCCGTACCGGCGGGTCTCGATCCGCTGGTGGCCCTGGCTGACACCGCTGCCCTGATCGCGGGTGGCCTGACCGGATTGGTGAAACGCTGATGATTCGACGTTACTGGCGCTTGGCGCTGATCGCGCTGTTGATCTTGATAGTGGCCGCCGGGCTGGTGTTCTGGTGGCTCAACCGCCCGGTTCCGCCGGCCACGGTGCAACCCTTGAAAATGAGCGATGGAAGTGACGCGACCCTGGCGACACCGGGCCAGCGCGCCCAGGTAGTGATGGCAGTGGCGGTTCCGGCCGACCAGGCATTGACCCAGCGACAGCTTACAGACCTGAGCCGCTCGGGCGCGGTGCGCATTCTTCAGGTGACCCTGCCCAAGGATGATTGCATTGCCCAGGGCAAGGCCTTCGAAGCGGCGCTCGCGCAGCTCGATGCCACGCCTGATGTCGTCGGCGGCATCGGCCCGGGAGCGTCCCTGGCCTGGCAGTGGCTGGCTGGACAGAGCAATGACAAGGCGCGGGCGGTGTCGGTGGATTTCACCGTGGAACAACCCGGCTGCAAGAGAGAGGTGCCTAAAAGCGCGCCCCATGGCAAATGGTCCGTGGCCTGGAACGACTGGCCGGACGACGTCAGCGCGAGCTTCGTACGTGGCCAGGCCAATGCCCAGAACAGCATCAGCGACTATGATGTCAAGCTACCGCAGTTACTCAAGACGCAACTGGCCCAAGCCATTCTGGGCGATGACCACAAGGGCTTGAAGATGCCGGTGGTGGAAGTGCCCAGCAAGCCTAACGACACCGTGACCCTGTTCCTTTCGGGCGATGGTGGCTGGCGCGACCTGGACAAGGAAGTTGCCGAGGACATGGCCAAGTCCGGCTATCCAGTGGTGGGTATCGATACCTTGCGCTACTACTGGCAGCACAAGTCGCCTGAAGAAAGCGCCGAGGACCTGATGGAGCTGATGCACTACTACCGCCAGAAGTGGGGCGCCAAGCGCTTCGTGCTGGCCGGTTATTCCTTCGGCGCCGACGTACTGCCTGCCATCTACAACCGCCTTCCGGCCGCCGACCAGGCCCGGGTCGACAGCATGATCCTGCTCGCCTTTGCCCGCAGCGGCAGTTTCGAGATACAGGTGGAAGGCTGGCTGGGCCAGGAAGGCAAGGAAGCTCCCACCGGAGAGGAATTGGCCAAGGTGCCCAGCGCAAAGGTGTTCTGTGTCTACGGCGCTGAAGAGGCCGATGAAAGTGGTTGTACCGCAGCCACCCATACCGGTGAAAAGCTGCAACTGCCGGGCGGCCACCACTTCGACGAAAACTACCCCGCGCTGGCGCAGCGGTTGATCCAGGCGATCAACCAGCGCAAGGGTTCCTGACCGCCCGGGGGAGCCTCGTTCGCCAGCTGGCGCTGGCTCCCACCGGTTGAACGTTCAGGACAGCCTTACATCTCTACCTGGGTACCCAGTTCGATCACCCGGTTCAGCGGCAACCTGAAGAACCGCAGGTTGCCGTTGGCATTCTTGAGCATGAAGGCGAACAGCCCCTCCCGCCAGCGGGCCATGCCTGGCAAGCGTGACGGAATCACGGTTTCCCGGCTGAGGAAATAGGTAGTCCGCATGGGACCGAAGTCCAGGTCTTCCAGCTGGCAGAGCGCCAGAGCCCCTGGCACGTCCGGCTCATCCATGAATCCATAATGAAGGATCACCCGATAGAAGCCTTCGCCGAACGCTTCGACTTCGACGCGTTCCTGCGCCGGCACCCGGGGCCTGTCTTCGCTCAGCACGGTCAGCAGTACGATCTGCTCATGCAGCACCTGGTTGTGGAGCATGTTGTGCAGCAGCGCATGAGGTACCGCGTCCTGGCGCGCGGTCAGGAATACAGCAGTGCCCTGCACACGATGGGGCGGCTGGACCCGAATGCTGCCAATGAAGATAGGGAGCGGCAGGCTGCCTTCATCGAGGCGCTCCACCAGCAACTGCTTGCCCCGCTTCCAGGTCGTCATGAGGATGAACAACACGGACCCGGCCAGCACTGGGAAGGCGCCGCCCTGGAAGATCTTCGGCACGTTGGCGGCGAAGAACAGCATGTCCACCAGCAGGAAGCTGCACAGCAGTGGCACGGCGAATATGGCCGGCCACTTCCACAGGCGCAGGATGACGGCCGACACCAGTACGGTCGTGCACAGCATGGTGCCGGTCACAGCCACGCCGTAGGCGGACGCCAGGGCGCTGGACGACTCGAAGCCCAGCACCAGCAGGATAACGCCCACCATCAGAGACCAGTTCACCGCGCTGATGTAGATCTGGCCTTGCTCGCTGCTGGACGTGTGCTGGATATGCATGCGCGGGATATAGCCCAGCTGTATGGCCTGGTGAGTCAGGGAGAAGGCACCGGAAATCACCGCCTGGGAGGCAATCACCGTCGCCAGGGTGGACAGGCCTACCAGGGGAATCAACGCCCAGCTCGGCGCCAGCAGGAAGAAGGGGTTGCGCGCCGCCTCCGGGTTTTCCAGCAACAGCCCGCCCTGGCCGAAGTAGTTAAGCACCAGCGCGGGCAGGATCAGCGCGAACCAGGCGCGGGCGATGGGCTTGCGACCGAAATGGCCCATGTCGGCGTAGAGCGCCTCGGCGCCGGTCAAGGCCAATACCACCGCTCCCAGCACGGCGACGCTGATACCCGGATGGCTGATGAAGAAGCGCACCATCCACAGCGGGTTGATCGCCTGCAGCACTTCGGGATGGTGGGAGATCCCCAAGATGCCAAGCGCGGCAAGGGCCAGGAACCAGCACACCATGATCGGGCCGAACAGCTTGCCGATTCGGGCGGTGCCGTGTTTCTGCAATACGAACAGGCCGATCAAAATCACCAAGGCAATGGGAATCACCCAGTGCTCTACCCCGTCGAAGGCCAATTCCAGCCCTTCTACCGCCGAAAGTACTGACACGGCCGGGGTGATCATGCTGTCGCCGTAGAAGAGCGCGGCCCCCACCAGACCGAAGCCCACCATGACCGCGCCGATGCGCGGATAGCCCGCCACCGCGCGCCGGGCCAGGGACAGCAGGGCCATGGTGCCGCCTTCGCCCTGGTTGTCGGCGCGCAGCACGAACAGGACGTACTTGATCGATACCACCCAGATCAGTGCCCAGAAAATCAGCGACAGCACGCCCAGGACGCCCTCATGGCTGACGCTGACGCCATAACCGCCCATGAAGACTTCCTTCAAGGTATACAAGGGGCTGGTGCCGATATCCCCGTAGACCACGCCGACCGCCGCCACGATCAAACTCAGCGGCTTCGCGGCATGCCCGCCTCCAGCCTCATTGCTTGCCTGAACCATCAACCTCTCCTACTGCCCTTTGAGCCGGCCTTCTGGCCGTGCGGTAGTTATGACCCTGGCGCGCAGCGTGACTGGTGCCAGCCTGCGCGCGGGGGCGAAGCATAGCGCAGCGCTGGTCATATTTCCCTGGTTTAGCACTGGCGTTGCCGCGCGCGCATCGCTAGAATTGCGCACTTTTTGATCAGACGCGCTCAGCGCGCACCTGGGCCCGGCCACGGCCTTGCCCCACACCGAGGTTAGTCATGTCTACTGTCACTCCGCCCGCCGCCACTCCAAAGGTCGGCTTCGTTTCACTGGGCTGCCCCAAGGCCCTGGTCGATTCGGAGCGGATCCTGACCCAACTGCGCATGGAAGGCTACGAGGTCGTTCCCACTTACCAGGACGCCGACGTGGTGGTGGTCAACACCTGTGGCTTTATAGACAGTGCCAAGGCCGAATCGCTCGAAGTGATTGGCGAAGCCATCGCCGAGAATGGCCGCGTGATCGTCACCGGCTGCATGGGCGTGGAGGAAAGCGCCATCCGTGACGTGCATCCCAGTGTGCTGGCGGTGACAGGGCCGCAGCAATACGAGCAGGTGGTCACCGCGGTGCATGAAGTGGTGCCGCCCCGGCAGGACCATAATCCGCTGATCGACCTGGTGCCGCCTCAGGGCATCAAGCTGACTCCACGTCATTATGCGTACCTGAAGATTTCCGAAGGCTGCAACCACAGCTGCAGCTTCTGCATCATCCCTTCCATGCGCGGCAAGCTGGTCAGCCGGCCCGTGGGTGACGTGCTGGACGAGGCCCAGCGCCTGGTCAAGGCGGGCGTGAAGGAACTGCTGGTGATCTCCCAGGACACCAGCGCCTATGGCGTGGACGTGAAGTACCGCACCGGGTTCTGGAACGGCCAGCCGGTGAAAACCCGCATGACCGAGCTGTGCGAAGCCCTTTCGACCCTGGGTGTCTGGGTGCGTCTTCACTATGTATACCCCTACCCTCATGTGGATGAGCTGATCCCCCTGATGGCAGCTGGCAAGATCCTGCCGTACCTGGACATCCCCTTCCAACACGCCAGCCCCAAGGTGCTCAAGGCCATGAAGCGGCCGGCCTTCGAAGACAAGACCCTGGCCCGCATCAAGCAATGGCGAGAGATCTGTCCGGAGCTGGTCATTCGTTCGACCTTCATCGTGGGCTTCCCAGGCGAAACCGAGGAGGATTTCCAGTATCTGCTCGACTGGCTCACCGAAGCCCAGCTGGATCGTGTCGGCTGCTTCCAGTATTCGCCGGTCGAGGGCGCACCCGCCAATCTCCTGGCCGAGCCGGTGCCGGACGACATCAAGCAGGAGCGCTGGGAGCGCTTCATGGCCCACCAGCAGGCCATCAGCGCCGCGCGCCTGCAAGCCCGCGTGGGCAAGGAAATCGAGGTGTTGATCGACGAGGTGGACGAAGACGGCGCCATTGGCCGCTGCTTCTATGATGCCCCGGAAATCGACGGCAACGTGTACGTGGACGGCGAACGGCCGCTGCGCCCCGGTGACAAGGTGCTTTGCCGCATCACCGAAGCCGATGAATACGACCTTTGGGCGACGGCGCTCTAGAACGACGCGGGCTATAGTGTTGCTGGCACCTGTCAAGGAGACACCCAGCATGCCAGCAGCCTTTGCCCCAGCAGCCTTCACCATAGGCACCCCCAGCCGCGCCGAATACCCGGACCTGCTCAGGGTCTGGGAAGCCTCGGTGCGGGCTACCCATGACTTTCTCCCCGATGCCTACATCGTCGAGCTCAGAGTGATCATGGCCGAGCGCTATCTGGACGCGGTGATGCTGGTCTGCATCCGGGACGCCAGGCGCCGGATCGCAGGCTTTGCCGGGGTGGCCGCAGGGCGCGTCGAAATGCTCTTCATTGACCCAGCCCAACGCGGCATAGGGCTGGGCAAGCGCCTGCTGTGGTACACCGTGGAACACTTCAATGCCCGGGGACTGGATGTGAACGAACAGAATATCCAGGCCCTGGGGTTCTACCTGCATGAAGGCTTCGAAGTGGTAGGCCGCAGCGACGTGGACGGCATGGGCCAGCCCTATCCGCTTCTCCATCTGCGCCTGGCCATGCGTCCTGCGCGCTCGGCATGAGCAGCGGCTGGCGACGGCAGGTACACTATGCGCTTTGTTCGCGCTCAAGGCCTGAAGATCCATGATTCACAACGACGTGCTGCGCAGCTTGCGCTACCTGCTCAACATCGGTGATGGCAAGCTGGTGGACATTATCCAGCTGGGTGGCCTCAACGTGCCTATCGAAGCGGTACGCAGCTATCTCAAGAAAGAAGAGGAAGCCGGCTTCACCCGCTGCCCGGACGCGGTCATGGGCCATTTTCTCGACGGGCTGGTCATTCACCGCCGCGGGCGAGACGACAGTCGTCCGCCCCAGCCCTTGCAGTTGCCGGTGACAAACAATGACATTCTGAAGAAGCTGCGCGTGGCCTTCGAACTTCGGGAAGACGACATCCGGGACATCCTGGCCGGCGTCGACTTCCCTGTCTCGAAACCGGAGCTCAGTGCATTGTTCCGCAAACAGGGCCATAACAACTATCGGCCCTGTGGCGACCAGCTGCTGCGTAACTTCCTCAAAGGCCTGACGGCTCGGCTGCGTCCCTGACATGGCTTATAGCGTCGTTCCGGTCGGCCATGTACGGTCGTGCTTCAAGGAAAAATTCGCCATTCCGCGCCAGCCCGCCCTGGCCCCGGCCGCCCGCGGCTGCCTGGAGTTGTCGCCGCCCTTCGACCGTGCCGAAGCCGTGCAAGGGCTTGAAGGGGTCAGCCATGTCTGGTTGCTGTTCATTTTCCATCAGGCTCTGGACACCGAGCCACGGTTGAAAGTGCGCCCGCCCAGGCTGGGGGGGAACCGCAGCATCGGCGTTTTCGCCAGCCGCGCTACCCACCGCCCCAACGGGATCGGTCAGTCGGTGGTAAGGCTGGACCGCATCGAGCCCGGCAAGCTATGGCTATCAGGCCTTGACCTGCTCGACGGTACGCCGGTGCTCGACATCAAGCCTTATGTTCCCTACGCGGACCAGGTTCCCGGAGCGACCAACGCCATTGCCGAGGCGCCGCCAGCCCTGCTGCCGGTAGACTGGGCCAGCGCAGCGCTGGCAGAGGCGCGGTCACACGCCCTTCGCCTTGACGAGCCCCTGGTGGCGCTGATCGAGCAATGCCTGGGGCAGGACCCGCGCCCTGCTTATCAGGTACCCAGCCCCGAGCGCACCTACGGCGTGAAGCTCTGGGATGTCGAGGTGCGCTGGCATTACCCCACCCCGGCAAGCATCCGCGTGCTGGAGGTGTTCGTCCAGGCATGAAAAAGCCGCCCGGCATGACGCGGGGCGGCTTCATGAGCCAGCGCCGATTATTTCTCGACGAAGGCCCGCTCGATCAGGTAATCACCCGGCTCGCGCATGCGCGGCGACACCTGCAGGCCGAAGCTGTCCAGCACGGCACTGGTTTCATCCAGCATGCTTGGGCTGCCGCAGATCATGGCGCGGTCATCCTGCGGGTTGATCGGCGGCAGGCCGATATCCGCGAACAGCTTGCCGCTGCGCATCAGGTCGGTGAGGCGCCCCTGGTTGCGGAAGGGCTCGCGGGTCACGGTGGGGTAGTAGATCAGCTTGTCGCGCACGCCTTCGCCGAAGAACTCGTTCTGCGGCAGGTGCTCGGTGATGAACTCATGGTAGGCGACTTCATTGGTGTAGCGCACGCCATGTACCAGAATGACCTTCTCGAAACGCTCGTAGGTTTCCGGATCCTGGATAACGCTCATGAAGGGCGCCAGGCCAGTCCCGGTACTGAGCAGATACAGGTGCTTGCCCGGCTTGAGGTCGTCGAGCACCAGCGTGCCGGTGGGCTTCTTGCTGATGATGATCTCGTCGCCTTCCTTCAGGTGCTGCAACTGCGAGGTGAGCGGGCCGTCCGGCACCTTGATGCTGAAGAACTCCAGATGCTCCTCCCAGTTCGGGCTGGCGATGGAGTAGGCACGCATCAGAGGACGACCGTTGGGCTGCTGCAGGCCGATCATCACGAACTGCCCGTTTTCGAAACGCAGGCCCGGGTCGCGGGTGCACTTGAAACTGAACAGGGTATCGTTCCAGTGATGAACACTGAGCACGCGCTCGTGGTTGAAGTTGCTCATTGAAAGAAAGGCTCCTGAAAACTCGGTACCCTGGCTGGCAGGCGCCGACGACGCGGCATGATTGCGCCGTATTCTAGATCGCGCCACAATATCTGTTAAATGAATTATCAAGATATACCTAATCGGTTATATAGATATGCGATTCACCTTGCGTCAGCTTCAGGTTTTCGTAGCGGTGGCCCAGCAGGAAAGCGTCTCCCGCGCAGCGTCCCTGCTGGCACTGTCCCAGTCTGCTGCCAGTACCTCCATCACCGAGCTGGAGCGGCAGTCCAGTTGCCAGTTGTTCGATCGTGCGGGCAAGCGTCTGAGCCTGAACGCCTTGGGGCATCAGTTGCTTCCCAAGGCCGTTGCCTTGCTGGACCAGGCAAAGGAGATCGAAGACCTGCTCAATGGCAAATCCGGCTTCGGCTCCCTGGCCGTGGGCGCGACCCTGACCATCGGCAACTACCTGGCGACCCTGCTGATCGGCAGCTTCATGCAACGGCATCCGGAAAGCCAGGTGAAGCTCCACGTCCATAACACCGCGCATATCGTGCAGCAGGTGGCTCAGCACGAACTGGACCTGGGGCTGATCGAGGGCGACTGTCACCACGGCGACATCGCTGTTCAACCTTGGGTGGAAGACGAACTGGCGGTGTTTTGTTCTCCTTCCCACCCGCTGGCCAGCAAAGGCCAGGCAAGTCTCGAGGAGCTGGTCAACGAAGCCTGGATATTGCGCGAGCAGGGCTCTGGCACGCGCCTGACCTTCGACCAGGCCATGCGTCATCATCGTTCGATGCTCAATGTGCGCCTGGAACTGGAGCATACCGAGGCGATCAAGCGCGCGGTGGAGTCCGGCCTCGGTATTGGCTGCGTATCGCGCCTGGCCCTGCGCGACGCGGTACGCCGCGGCAGCCTGGTCTACATCGCCACGCCGGAGCTTGACCTGGCGCGCCAGTTCTTCTTCATCTGGCACAAGCAGAAATACCAGACCTGCGCCATGCGGGAGTTCCTCGAATTGTGCCGCACCTTTACCGCCGGGGTTCGGCGCAGCGATGAGATCGTGCTGCAGCCCGTGGCGTGAACCGGGTCAAAGCAGCACGATGGCCCAGACGACGGCGATCATGCTCAGAGCGATCAATTGCGCGGCGCTGCCCATGTCCTTGGCGTTCTTGGACAATGGGTGACGCTCCAGGGAAATGCGATCGACCGTGGCCTCGATGGCGGAATTGATCAACTCGACGATCAACGCCAGCAGGCATGCCAT
Organism: Pseudomonas massiliensis; assembly: GCF_000826105.1. Lineage (GTDB taxonomy): Bacteria > Pseudomonadota > Gammaproteobacteria > Pseudomonadales > Pseudomonadaceae > Aquipseudomonas > Aquipseudomonas massiliensis. Next base: position 689,291 of record NZ_CCYK01000006.1, read on the forward strand.
TACCAATACCGCGTGCTCTACCCGGCTGACATGCAGGAAAAAGCTCAGTGGAATGAGCAGCACATTGAGTAGTACCAGCTGGCGGAACGCGGCTTCGCCGGTAAAGGCGGCGCGCAGCCCGTCCAGGGAATAGCCCGCGGCATTGAAGATACGCTTGAGGCCACGCTGGCCTTTGAAAGGGGACATGGGTCGGGCCCTGGAATTTTGGTGCTGCACCTTACCTGATCGCCTCGCCGGTTGCAGCTGTCCTTCCTTAAACGCTGACAGTGGCCAGCTGTTGCAGCAACAGCGCTGCCTGAGTACGGGTGCGCACGCCCAGCTTGCGAAAAATGGCGGTAACGTGAGCCTTGATCGTGGCTTCGGAAACGTTCAGCTCGAAGGCGATCTGCTTGTTCAGAAGGCCCTCGCATACCATGGTCAATACGCGAAACTGCTGTGGCGTCAGGCTGGCCAGCCCCTCGCCGGCCGCCCGCGCCTGCGGCGTCACTTCCACCACCTCGAAGGCTTGTGGCGGCCACCAGTCATCCCCCTCCAACACCGCCTGCACTGCGGCCTGGATGGCTTCCAGCGGGCTGGATTTGGGAATGAAGCCGCTGGCGCCGAACTCCCGTGCCTTCACTACCACGGTTGCGTCGTCCTGGGCGGAAATCATCACCACCGGTACCTGTGGATATTGCCCACGTAGCAGCACTAGCCCGGAAAGGCCATAGGCACCGGGCATGTTCAGGTCCAGCAACACCAGGTCCCAGTCGCACTTGTCTGCCAATCGCGCCTCCAATTGGGCAATGCTATCGGCCTCACGCACGCTGACCTCTTCGCCGAAGGCCAGGGTCAAGGCCTGGCTCAACGCGCTGCGAAACAGCGGGTGATCATCAGCGATCAGGATATGGTGGTGGCTGGCCATCGGAGGCGTCCTGTATGAACGGGCAAGGGCGGCCCGGAGGCCGTCAGCGGCGTGACATTTCGCCGCGGCTGAACCGGGGCCAAGCATGCCGAGGCCAGCCGGGGTGGTCAAGTTGCCTGCATTGGGGCACAGTCCGCGCTCCGGATATTGCCAAGGACGAATACGATGCAAGCCAATGCCCTGCGGGCCGACCTTCTCATGCTACTGACCGCCCTGATCTGGGGCTCGGGTTTCGTGGCACAGACCGCTGGCATGGAACATATTGGCCCATTCCTCTATTCAGGGCTGCGCTTTGCCCTCGGCGCGCTCTGCCTGCTGCCCTTGTTGTGCTGGTCGCTGCGCCAACGGCCGAACCCGGCCCCGGCGTCCAGTGGTCACTGGAGGGCAGGCACCGCCATGGGCCTGGCCCTGGCCGTGGGCATCAACCTGCAGCAATTCGGCCTGCAGTTCACCACCGTGACCAACGCCGGGTTCATCACTGGCCTCTACGTCATAGTCGTTCCCGTGGTCGGCCTGTTCCTGGGTCATCGCACCGGCGCCGGTACCTGGCTAGGAGCAGCCATGGCCGTGGTGGGGATGTACCTGCTCAGTGTCAATGAACACTTCCAGGTCGCCCCCGGGGACTGGCTGCAACTGGCGGGCGCGTTCGTCTGGGCCGGTCATGTGCTGCTGGTAGGCCAATTCGCCCGACACCATAACGTGGTCCAACTGGCTTGCATTCAGTTCCTGGTCTGCGCGCTGTTCAGCCTGGCCCTGGCGCTGGCCTTCGAACCTCTTGCCGCGGACGCTATCCTGGCCGCCCTGCCAGCCGTGGCGTACGGCGGCATGGTGGCCGCGGCGCTTGGGTACACCTTGCAAGTGGTCGCCCAGCGCCATGCCATCGCATCCCATGCGGCCATCATCTTTTCCCTCGAAGCCGTCTTCGCGGCCATGGCTGCCACCCTCCTGCTCGGTGAGGTGCTGACGCCGCGCGGTTACCTGGGATGCGCCGTGATGCTGGCGGGGATGCTCACTGCCCAGTTGTGGCCCTCCCGCGCCCGCGCCGCTATCGCCTGATCAGCCATCTCCTGGCCTGGGCAAGTTACGCTTGGCTGCCAGATAGTGCGTGCTGAACCTGTCCAGCCAGCCGTCCAACGCCTGGGCGGCTGGCTCATCTCCCGCCAACGCCAGGCACATGGCGGCCACCTCTGCCGTGCAGAAGTGGTCGTCCCGTCGCGAGCGACGCAAGCGGTAGCGGGAAATTTCCTCAGGCGCCAGGCTCAGTACCGGAAAGCCGTCCAAGTAAGGGCTTTTCCGAAACATCTTGCGCGCTTCGGTCCAGGTCGCATCCAGCAGCACGAACAGCGGGCGCTTGCCGTTCAGTGGTTCCACCTGGCTGAGCACACGGCTCTTGGGTTCAACGAACTCACCCGGGAACACCAGGTAGGGCTGATAGGCCGGGTCGGCCAGCAGGGCGAGCAACCTGGGGTCCGCTTCCGTGCGTTGCCAGCCAAAGGCGAAGGTATCCGGCACCACATCGGCGATCAGCCAACCGGTGTTGGTGGGCTTAAGGGCTTCAACGTCATGCATGAGCAGGCACACCGCCGCCTGAGCCTGCACCCAGGGGCGAAGCGCACAGATGCAATGACTGGGGATCACACGGCAACGCGGGCATCGGGCGCTCTTCGAGCCCCGGGCGATGAAAGGGCGAGTGCTGCGCGCCAGGCGTTCGGCGCGCAGGTGAAAAACGGCGTGGGACATGGTACGGCCAAGGCGGGGAGAAAGCGCGCATTCTACCACCGGCTTTTGATCGTCGGCGTGGCCGGTCGTACAGCGTATATACTGCCCGGGCCCTGGGCTGGAACATGGCCGGTTCGCACCGGTCCAACGGGCTTGCGCCCTGGGCGACATTCGACTGAGGAGGTTTCATGCCACGCTTCACCATCGCTCTTTCCCTGCTAATGGCGCTGCCCCTGGGCATGGTCCAGGCTGCTTCGCTACAGGAGTTCGGGCTTAGCAAGAAGCTCCAGAACGTAGCCCGGGAAAGCAGTGTCGGTACGCCCCGCGCCCTGAACGAAGACATCCTCGACCTGGGCTATACCGTGCAGGGTAACGAGCTGGTCGACCACCTGGCCGTGCGCCCAAGCTATGCCGAGCAGATGCGCCAGAATCCCCAGGATGTTTATCTTCAGCTGGGCGCCAGCGTTTGCCGCAACAAAGGCTATGTCGACCTGATGCGCAGCGGCGCGGTGATGCGCTATGACTTCGTAGAGAATACCAAGGCCAGGAAGCCGGTCGCCACTCACAGGTACACCGCCGCTGATTGTGGTCTCAAGCCCTGAGCTGTTCCCATCCAGGGTAGCGGCGCCTCTGCGGGGCCGTCGCTTTCCCACCAAGGAGAGGTTCAATGCCCTACCAGCACGACACAACCCTGGGCCAGCACCTTACGGAGCTTGACCCTACCCTGCTCGAGCAGGTCGATGCCCAGTTGGCTCGCCTGGCGCCGGGCAGCCCCAACACCGGCTTTTATCGGGACATGATATTGACCGCGCTGCGCATGGCCCATGAGGATCGCAGCCGGTGGCATGCCAAGATCACCTTGCAGACCGTGCGCGAACTGGACAAGGCTTTCCGCGCCCTGGAACCTCATCAGGGGCGCCGCAAGGTCACGGTTTTCGGCTCGGCGCGTACACCATGGGAACATCCCGTGTATGCCCTCGCTCGTGAGTTGGGCGCTGCCTTGGCACGAGATGGCTTCATGGTTATCACCGGAGGTGGCGGTGGGGTAATGGCGGCCGCCCATGAGGGTGCAGGAGCTGAGCACAGTCTGGGCTTCAACATCACCTTGCCTTTCGAACAACAGGCCAACCCCACTATTCATGGGTCCGAGCGCCTGTTGTCGTTTCATTTCTTCTTTGTGCGCAAGCTTTTCTTCGTGAAGGAGGCCGACGCTATCGTGCTGTGCCCAGGCGGTTTCGGCACCCTGGACGAAGCGCTCGAGGTGATAACGCTGATCCAGACAGGCAAAAGCCCCCTGGTGCCCGTGGTATTGCTGGATGCACCCGGCGGCACCTTCTGGCAGGACGCCCTGGGCTTCGTGCAGCGCCAGCTGGAATCGAACCGGTACATCCTTCCCAGCGACCTGAAACTGATGAAACTAGTGCACAGCGCCCAGGATGCCGTGGAAGAAATCAGCCAGTTCTACGCCAACTTCCACTCTTCTCGTTGGCTCAACCAGCAGTTCATCATCCGCATGCATCATCCACTGACGCCGAATGCCCTCGCGCGTCTGGAAGAAGATTTTGCCGACCTCAAGCTCGAGGGTGAGTTCGCGCAGTTCGAGCCGACCCATGAAACCGCTGACGAGCCCGAACTGGCACATCTGACTCGCCTGGTATTCAGCTTCATCAGGCGCGGCCAGGGGCGATTGCGGGAACTGGTGAACTTCATCAACCAACAGGAAAACTGGGCCAGGCCCTGATATGAAAGGGGGCCGGACGCCTTGGCGCCCAGCCCCACTGTCAATCTCGCCCGCTCAAGAGGCGGCCGACCATGTCCATGGAATAGCCCCGGTAGAGCAGGTATCGAGTCTGCCGCGCCCGTTCCTTGGCATCGCTTGGCGCGCGACCATCGAACTTGCGTTCCCAGAGATCACGCAGCAATGCGGGCCAATCCAGCGCGCTTTCGCGCAGTGCCTGTTCCACATCACTGCGTTGAAGACCTCGCTGCGTCAACTCCTCGCGGATACGGGCGGGCCCATGACCCGAACGCGCCCGATAACTGATGAAGCTTTCCAGGTAACGGGCCTCCGAGAGCAAACCTTCTTCGGCCAACCGATCCAGAGCACCAGCGATCAGCTCAGCGGGCGCGCCTTTTTGCCGGAGCTTGCGCTCCAACTCAACGCGCCCGTGCTCACGCCGCGCAAGCAAATCCATGGCGGCTCGGCGGACGGCAACAGGGGTATCAAGCACCAAGGTTGCCATTCACAGCCGCCAGAACAGGTCAGAAGTCGCTTTCGGCATCGACCGCTTCATCCGCAGCCACGGCACCGCGCTTGGCTTCAGGCGAAGGCGCAGGCGCCGCGCTCAACAGCTTGTCGCGGATCTGCTTTTCCAACGCGGCCTTCACTTCCGGATTCTCTTCCAGGTACTTGGCAGCGTTGGCCTTGCCCTGGCCGATCTTGTTGCCCTGGTACGCATACCAGGCGCCGGATTTGTCGATCAGCCCGTTGGCAACGCCAAGGTCGATGATCTCGCCGTTCAGGTAGATGCCCTTGCCGTACAGAATCTGGAACTCGGCCTGGCGGAATGGCGGCGACACCTTGTTCTTGACCACCTTGACGCGGGTTTCGCTACCAACGATATCGTCGCCTTCCTTCACCGAGCCAGTGCGACGGATATCCAGACGAACCGATGCGTAGAATTTCAGCGCGTTACCACCAGTGGTGGTTTCCGGGCTACCGAACATGACACCGATCTTCATGCGGATCTGGTTGATGAAGATCACCAGGCAATTGGCGGTCTTGATGTTACCGGTGATCTTGCGAAGGGCCTGGGACATCAGGCGAGCCTGCAAGCCCACGTGCATGTCGCCCATTTCGCCTTCGATTTCCGCCTTGGGCACAAGAGCCGCCACGGAGTCGACGATGATCACGTCCACCGCGTTGGACCGCACCAGCATATCGGTGATTTCCAGCGCCTGCTCACCGGTGTCCGGCTGCGACACCAGGAGATCGTCGACATTGACGCCCAACTTGCCGGCGTATTCCGGGTCCAGCGCATGCTCGGCGTCGACGAAGGCGCAGGTGGCGCCGGCGCGCTGGGCCTGGGCGATGACCGACAGGGTCAGGGTGGTTTTACCGGACGACTCAGGCCCGTAGATTTCAACTATACGGCCCTTTGGCAGGCCGCCGATGCCCAGCGCGATGTCCAGGCCGAGCGAGCCGGTGGAAATGGCCGGGATGGCTGACCGTTCATGGTCACCCATGCGCATCACGGCTCCCTTGCCGAACTGACGCTCGATCTGACCCAAGGCCGCAGCCAAGGCACGCTTCTTGTTGTCGTCCATAGATATCCTCACGATTTCGACAAGGCCCACAGCGCGCGAAGCGCGGCCTGCATCTGGCCAATTACTGTATAAGTAGACAGTATTATACACGCCTTATGACGGCCGCCTACCCCTGAACGGGTTTTTCTCCATTGGCCAAGGCCAGTAATCCTTGGAGCGCGGCGACGACGGTTTGCTCCCTTACAGCCTGTCGATTACCGGGAAACTGACGCCGCGCGGCAAAGACTGCCCCGCCATCGGCCCAGGCCAGCCAGACCGTGCCCACAGGCTTGGCCTGCGAGCCGCCACCCGGGCCGGCGATACCGCTCACGGCCACGGCAAAGCGAGCTTCGGCCCTGGCCGCCGCGCCGCGCGCCATGGCGATGACCACCTCCTCGCTGACCGCTCCCACCCGATCGAACACGGACGCGGCAACGCCCAACTGCAATTGCTTCTGCCGGTTCGAATAGGTGACGAACCCAGCCTCGAACCAGGATGAGCTTCCGGCCACACGGGTGATCGCTTCGGCAATACCGCCACCGGTACAGGACTCGGCCGTAGTGACCGATGCATCCAGTGCCAGCAGGCGTTGGCCAAGGGTAGTGGCCAGATGGGTTATTTCATCCATGGAGGAAACCTCGAGTGGGCAGAGGGCAAGTTGCACAGGGACTTTCCAACGCTCGCGGCTCGCTGTCCAGCGTCCATGCGCAACCAGGGATGACAAAGGTCGGCATCTGGAAGACTAAAGAATGCCGCCATGGTTGAATCGGTCCTTTAAGCCAGAATGCCACAGTTTCGAGCCTGAAAAGCTCTCGCGTTTCGTCGCGCCAGGGGAGCCCGCCGGCCTAGGCCCAGTCACATTCAATGCGTGACCTAAACTAACCCCTGAGGAGTAAGGATCATGACCGACAAACAAGATAAGCAACAAGGCAAGATGACCGTGGAAGAAGCTGGTCGTAAAGGGGGCCAAGCCACGGCCGAATCCCACGGCAGCGAGTTCTATCAGGAAATCGGCAGCAAGGGTGGCCAGAACAGCGGTGGCAACTTCGCCAATGACCGCGAGCGCGCCAGCGAAGCCGGCAGCAAGGGCGGTCAGAACAGCGGCGGCAATAACCAGAAAAGCGGAGGCGGCAGCCAGAACAGCGGCGGCAACTTCGCCAACGATCGCGAGAAAGCCAGCGAGGCCGGGCGCAAGGGCGGCCAGAACAGCGGCGGCGGCAATCGCAACCAGGAATGAGGCCGGGCGACTTGCCTGAGCCATGAGCGCGAGCCCGGCCTTGCCGGGCTCCTCTCTGACCCCGCCCTAACCAAGGCATGAGTCAACGGCTTCCAATGCCCGGATAGCGTCGGCCAGCCCTTTCTTTGCAGACGCGTTCATGCCTGAGCCCGTATCGGCATTCAATGACCAGGTGAAAACCTAGTACCATGGGCGGCTTCGCCCCATGTTGAACGTAGCCGAGCCAAGCCCCTGAATGTCTGACCTGTCCAACCATACCCCGATGATGCAGCAGTACTGGAAGCTCAAGCATCAGCATCCAGATCAGCTCATGTTCTATCGCATGGGCGACTTCTACGAAATCTTCTACGAAGATGCCAAGAAAGCGGCCAAGCTGCTGGATATCACCCTGACCGCGCGTGGTCAGTCCGCCGGGCAGTCCATTCCCATGTGCGGTATCCCGTATCACGCGGCCGAAGGCTACCTGGCCAAGCTGGTCAAGTTGGGGGAATCGGTCGTCATTTGCGAACAGATCGGCGACCCGGCTACCAGCAAGGGGCCAGTAGAGCGGCAGGTGGTACGGATCATCACGCCTGGAACGGTGAGCGACGAAGCCTTGCTCGATGAGCGCCGCGACAATCTGATCGCTGCCCTGCTTGGCGATGAGCGCCTGTTCGGGCTGGCTGTGCTGGATATCACCAGCGGCCAGTTCATCGTGCAGGAACTCAAAGGTTGGGAGCACCTGCTGGCCGAACTGGAGCGGATCAACCCGGTCGAGCTGCTGATTCCCGACGACTGGCCCCAGGGGCTGCCCGCGGAAAAGCGCCGGGGCTCGCGCCGACGCGCACCCTGGGAATTCGAGCGCGACACCGCTAGGAAGCTGTTATGCCAGCAGTTCGGCACCCAGGACCTCAAAGGCTTTGGCTGTGAGCAACTGACCCTGGCCATTGGCGCCGCTGGCTGCCTGCTGGCCTATGCGCGCGAAACCCAGCGCACCGCTCTGCCCCACCTACGCAGCCTACGGCATGAACGACTGGACGACACCGTGGTGCTGGATGCCGCTACGCGGCGCAACCTAGAACTGGACGTCAACCTCAGCGGTGGTCGCGACAACACCTTGCAATCAGTGCTGGACCGCTGCCAGACGGCCATGGGCAGCCGCCTGCTCACCCGCTGGCTGAACCGCCCGCTGCGCGACCTCAAGGTACTCAACGCTCGCCAGCGTTCCATCGCCTGCCTGCTGGAAAACTATCGCTTCGAGGGCTTGCAGCCGCGGCTCAAGGACATAGGCGACCTGGAACGTATCCTGGCGCGCATCGGCCTGCGCAATGCTCGTCCCCGGGACCTGGCGCGGCTGCGCGACGCCCTGGCCGCCTTGCCCGAACTGCAGAACCACATGGCTGATCTGGAGGCGCCACATCTGGCGCAATTGGCGACCATTGCCGGCACCTACCCTGAACTGGCGTCGTTGCTCGAACGAGCCGTCATCGACACGCCGCCAGCGGTAATTCGCGATGGCGGAGTGCTCAAGGCCGGCTACGATCCGGAGCTGGACGAACTGCTTGCGCTGAGCGAAAACGCCGGGCAGTTCCTGATCGATCTGGAAGCACGGGAAAAGGCCCGTACCGGCCTGGCCAATCTCAAGGTCGGCTACAACCGGGTGCACGGTTACTTCATCGAATTGCCCAGCAAGCAGGCCGAACAGGCCCCGGGCGACTACATTCGCCGGCAGACGCTCAAGGGCGCGGAACGCTTCATCACCCCGGAGCTCAAGGCTTTCGAAGACAAGGCCCTGTCCGCGAAAACCCGGGCGCTGGCTCGGGAGAAAATGCTCTACGAGGCGCTGCTGGAAACCCTGATCGGCCACTTGGCGCCCCTGCAGGACACCGCGGCGGCCCTGGCGGAGCTGGATGTGCTGAGCAATCTGGCCGAGCGTGCCCTGACCCTGGACCTGAACTGCCCCAGCTTCGTCGATGAGCCGTGCATCCGCATCGACCAGGGGCGCCACCCTGTCGTGGAACAAGTGCTGACCACGCCGTTCGTAGCCAATGACCTGACCCTGGACAACCAGACACGGATGCTGGTGATCACCGGCCCGAACATGGGTGGTAAGTCCACTTACATGCGGCAGACAGCGCTGATCGTACTGCTGGCTCATATCGGCGCCTTCGTGCCCGCGGCACGCTGCGAGCTGTCACTGGTAGACCGCATCTTCACCCGCATCGGCTCGAGCGACGACCTGGCCGGTGGACGTTCGACCTTCATGGTGGAGATGAGCGAGACCGCCAATATCCTGCATAACGCCACGGATGCCAGCTTGGTGCTGATGGACGAGGTCGGCCGAGGCACCAGCACCTTCGACGGCTTGTCCCTGGCCTGGGCCGCGGCTGAAAGACTGGCTCAGCTCAAGGCATTCACCCTGTTCGCCACTCACTATTTCGAGCTCACGGTGCTGCCGGAGAGCGAGCCAGTGGTAACCAACGTGCACCTCAATGCTACCGAGCACAATGAGCGCATCGTGTTCCTGCACCATGTGCTGCCAGGGCCGGCCAGCCAGAGCTATGGGCTGGCGGTGGCACAGCTGGCAGGCGTGCCCGCCGCGGTGATCCAGCGCGCCCGGGATCACCTGGCTCGGCTGGAAACCGCCAGCCTGCCCAAGGAGCCTGTCAACCGCAAGCCAGGGAAGGCCCAGGTGCCGCACCAGAGTGACCTTTTTGCGCAACTGCCTCACCCGGTGCTCGATGAACTGGCCAAGCTCGATGTGGATAGCCTCACACCCCGCGCGGCACTGGAGCTGCTCTATACATTGAAGAACCGGGTCTAACGCGCAGCCCATCAAGCTGATAGAATCCCGCGCGGTTTGGGAAGTCCACCGTCAGTGGCCCGCGCGGGCCGCTTGTGGCGATCAGCCTGGCGCCAGACCAGCACCCCGAACCTGCCCGGGCCCAGCCGTGGGGCCCGAGACAGCCGCCTGAGGAGAGAGAGTGAAATGACCTTCGTCGTCACCGACAACTGCATCAAGTGCAAGTACACCGACTGCGTAGAAGTGTGTCCGGTGGATTGCTTTTACGAAGGCCCGAACTTCCTGGTGATTCACCCGGATGAATGCATCGATTGCGCCTTGTGCGAACCCGAATGCCCCGCCCAGGCCATCTTCTCCGAAGACGAAGTGCCGGACGACATGCAGGAATTCATTGCGTTGAACGCCGAGTTGGCAGAGGTATGGCCGAACATCACCGAGCGTAAGGACGCCCTGCCGGAAGCCGAGGAATTCGATGGGGTGAAGGGCAAGATCAAGGACCTGGTGCGCTGACGCAGGCACTGGCTACTGGTTTTCTCGCAGGCAATAAAAAGGGGGGGTTAACCCCCCCCGTATCGTCGTCCCTGGTCCTTGTGCTTCCTACATCGTCCTGATGAATCGCATCATGCGATGTCCTGGCTACCTTCCTGGCGGCCTGTGTCTGTCCCTAGACACAGTTCCAATAATAGGGCCTTGAGCCTGCCAGGCAAGCCACCCAGTTTTTCAAAAAAAGACCGAGTTCAAGGTGTTACAACAATAAAACGCCGATTTTTCAACGGATTAAGAATTCGCTTAGTTCATTAAAGAAGTTTTTCACAAGTTGAGATGGCGTTTGCTTACGTTAGATGTAAGCATTTTCCTACCCAAACTGTAGTCACGCTTCACCGGACCTCGCCACGATGCCGGGGGCAAAACAGCTCCTGTCGCTTTTCAATTGGGCAAAACAAAGCCCGAAGCAAAGCTTCGGGCTTTGTTGTCGCAGGCGAGCGTGCTACTGGAAAAGAGACTCGCTGGAAAGGCCATTGCGCTCGAGTATTTCCCGCAGCCGCTTGAGCCCTTCCACCTGGATCTGCCGCACCCTTTCCCGAGTGAGTCCGATCTCCAGGCCCACATCTTCCAGCGTGCTGCTTTCATGACCCCTGAGGCCGAAGCGACGGACTACCACCTCACGCTGCTTATCAGTGAGTTCCGAGAGCCATTGGTCGATGCTCTGCGACAGGTCGTCGTCCTGCAGGAGTTCGCAAGGGTCAGTCGGGCGGTCATCGGTCAGGGTATCGAGTAGGGTCTTGTCCGAATCCGGGCCAAGGGAGACATCCACGGAGGACACGCGCTCGTTCAGCCCGAGCATGCGCTTGACCTCGCACACGGGTTTTTCCAGCAGCGCGGCGATTTCTTCAGGGGACGGCTCGTGGTCGAGCTTCTGCGTCAGTTCGCGAGCAGCGCGCAAATAGACGTTCAATTCCTTGACCACATGGATCGGCAGGCGGATGGTGCGGGTCTGGTTCATGATCGCCCGCTCGATGGTCTGGCGAATCCACCAGGTTGCGTAGGTTGAGAAACGGAAGCCGCGTTCGGGGTCGAACTTTTCCACCGCCCGGATGAGTCCGAGGTTGCCCTCCTCGATCAGGTCGAGCAGGGATAGCCCCCGATTGACATAGCGACGGGCAATCTTGACCACCAGCCTGAGGTTGCTCTCGATCATTCGCTTGCGCCCGGCGGGGTCACCTTTCTGGGAGAGCCGGGCGAAGTGGACTTCTTCCTCGGGGGAAAGAAGCGGCGAGAAGCCGATTTCGTTCAGATAGAGTTGGGTAGCATCAAGCGCGCGGGTGTAGTCAATGTACTTGTGCTGCTTGAGCGAGGAAGACTGCCTGGCCTTGGGGCGTACCGCCGGTACCGGGGTATCCTCTTCAATGGCCGTGTCCAGGACGATGCCGGTTTCGACCAACAGCACCTCATCGTCGATGTCAAACTCCGGCGCTTCTCTATTAAGAGCCATTGTTATAGTCCCTTGCTGAGTTCGACCTCAAGCCCAAGCGCGCCTGGTTTCCATGGCTGCGCAGGAGCCTGTCCCCACTACGTGGTCAGCGACAGGCTGCAGCATCGATCAACGTCGCGGCAGAAATTGCATAGGGTCTACCGGTTTGCCCTGACGGCGAATCTCAAAGTGCAGCTTTACTCGATCCGTCCCCGTTGAGCCCATTTCGGCAATCGTCTGCCCGGCTTTGACTTGCTGCCCCTCCCGAACCAATAGCCTACGGTTATGACCATAGGCACTCACGTAGGTGTCACTGTGTTTGATGATCACCAACTCGCCGTAGCCCCGAAGTCCACTCCCGGCGTACACCACGGATCCATCAGACGCAGCGAAAACAGGCTGTCCCAAATCCCCCGCGATATCAATTCCTTTATTCAAACTACCGTTTGAAGCGAATTTGCCTATCAAGACGCCATTTGCAGGCCAGGTCCAACCGCCCGCCACCACTTCGCCAGCAGGGACGGGAGTAGGTTCCGCAACGCCTGGCGAAGCGGCGCCGGCGCCTGAAACCCCCGCTGTTGCGGGGGTGGCAGTGACGACTGGACGACGAATGACGGTTGTGGTGCTGGAAGAGGATGTCGAGGTACTGCGAGTCACGACAGTTGCAGGTGCGCTGGTAACCGCAGCGGTGCCCCCTGATGCACCGTCGAAGCGCAGCGCCTGGCCCGGACGAATGGTATAGGGTGGCGGAATGTTATTACGGGCTGCCAGGGCCTTGTAGTCCCAGCCATACCGGAAGGCGATCGCATAGAGGGTGTCCCCGCGCTTGACCACATATTGCCCTGTCGTGACCTGAGGACGCTGCGGCTGAGCCGCTCGGTCCACTACACGCACACCACTGCTGGGCGTGCTCGAGCAGCCTGCCAGCAAGGCCAGGCCAGCCAGGCCGATGAGCAGGCGTGCCTTCCACCGCGCGCCACAGCGCTGGCCAGTTACTATCAGACTCACCCGTTGCTCCCTTTGGATGGTGAATGAACGGCCGGCATTATAACCGAGCCTGAACGATGGCCAGGTCAGGAAAGCCATTATGAAACAGAAAGATGCCGCGAAAACCTACAGCCATCTCTGACCTGTCAGGCGACGCGGAATTCCAACCCGCGGTCAGGCCAGCGGGCCGTTGAGCAAGGGAACGAAACGCACTGCGCCCAAGGTATGCCGCGCGTAGCCGTGTTCTTCCCGAATAATGAGCAGCAACTGCTGCACATCCCCAGCGCCTACCGGTATCACCAGTCGCCCACCGGGGGCCAGTTGATCCAGCAACGCCTGGGGAACGTCCGCGGCCACAGCGGTAACGATGATGCCATTGTAGGGCGCCAGGGCCGGCCAGCCTTCCCAGCCATCTCCCCAGCGGAAGACCACATTGCGCAGGTTGAGGCCTTGCATGCGCTCCTTGGCGCGATCCTGCAGTCCTTTGATGCGCTCCACCGAGAACACGCGCTCGACCAGTTGGGAAAGCACAGCGGTCTGGTAGCCCGAGCCGGTACCGATCTCCAGCACCTTGTCCAGAGGCCCTGCCGCCAGGAGCAGTTCGCTCATGCGCGCGACCATGTAGGGCTGGGAAATGGTCTGATTGTTGCCGATGGGAAGCGCGGTATCCTCGTAGGCGCGGTGGGCAAGCGCTTCGTCCACGAACAGATGACGGGGGGTCTTGCGGATCACCTCCAGCACCTGGGAATTGCAGATGCCTTCCTCTACCAGCCTGGCAATCAGCCGCTCTCGGGTGCGCTGCGAGGTCATGCCGATGCCCCGGTGCAACAGGTCGTCCTGGCCGCGCATCACCCTAGTTCCTCCAACCAGGCCCCAAGCGCCTCGAACGCGGGATAGAAGGTGCGATCCAGCTGCAGCGGGGTCACTGAAACGAAGCCTTGCAGCACCGCATGGAAATCCGTGCCCTCGCCACCATCTTCGGCATCGCCCGCCGCCGCGATCCAGTAGCCTGGCTTGCCGCGAGGGTCCACCACCAGGCTGGGACGCGCCGCGCGGGCGCGGTGGCCCAGGCGGGTCAGACGTATGCCGCGCACCGCCTCGAGCGGCAGGTTCGGCACATTGACGTTGATCAACGTACGTGGTGGCAATGCCAGGCCTGCCTGGGCCTCGATGAATTTGCGGGCGAACCAGGCCGCTGTAGGCAGGTTCTCCAACTGACGCGAGGCCAGTGAAAAGGCAAAGGCGGTATGCCCGCTGAATCGCCCTTCCAAGGCAGCGGCCACGGTACCGGAATAAATGACGTCGTCGCCCAGGTTGGCGCCCAGGTTGATCCCTGACACCACCAGGTCCGCCGCGTCTTCCATCAGGGCATTGAGCCCCAGGTGCACGCAATCGGCCGGAGTACCATCAAGGCTGATGAAGCCGTTGTCCAGCACAACGGGGTGCAACGGCCGGTCAATGGTCAAGGCGCTGCTGCAACCGCTCCGGTCCTGGTCCGGCGCTATCACCGTGCACTGGGCGAAATCCGCCAGGGCGGCATGCAGCGCGGCGATGCCGGGGGCTGTGACCCCGTCGTCATTGGAGATCAAGATACGCATGGGCTTTCCGTCTATCCCGCCGGTACCAGATCGAACAGCTCACGAACCACGGCAGTGGCGAAGCATCCGGTGGGCAGGATGAAATCCAGTTGCAGAATGTCAGGCTGGGGATAATGCCACGACAAATCCCGGATGGGCAGCCGCAGAATACGCCGTTCGTGATCCAGGCCCGCCTCGGCAAGCCAATGGCAGAGCCGGGGCTCCCGAGCGGCGACCTGTTCTTCGAGTAGCAGGGTGGCGGCCGAGGCAGGGCTGGCGCCGCCACCGAACAGCGGCCCGGTGGGATGCAGGTCCAGGGCCCGCAGCCGTGGGTCGCTGCACTCGGCCGGACCGGCGGCGAAGAAGCTGCGGCTATCGGTGAAGGCCAATACATCTCCGGGCCGAGCCTGCTCCCAGCTGCCCTGGCCTACCCGCTCAGCGAGCACCTGGTTGAACAGATAGCTGCGGGCGCTGGATAGCAGACGCGAACGCAGATTGCGCTGCGCGGGCAGCTTGCCCTCTGTAGCATAGTGCCGCGCCTGCGCCAGGTTGCCGCCTTCGTGACCGAAGCGCTGCAGGCCGAAATAGTTGGGCACGCCCTGAGCCTTCAATACCTGTAGCCGTTGCTCAACCGCGGCGGGATCGGCCTTCATCTCGGTGAGCCGCAACGAGAAGCCGTTGGCTGAATGCGCGCCTCGTTGCAGCTTGCGCGAGTGACGACAGACCTTCAGAACAGCGAGGCTGGCATCCTGGGCCGAGGCCAGGTCGGGGTCGGCCTTGCCTGGCAGGTGCAGGCTGAACCACTGCCGTGTCAGCGCCTGACGGTCTTTGAGTCCGGCATAGCTGATGGCCTTGAGCGGCACGCCGGCAGCCTTCGCCAGGCGCCGGGCAGCTTCCTCGGTATTGAGTTCGCGTTTTTCCACCCATAGCCAAAGATGTTCGCCCTCCCCGCTCAAGGGAATGTCCAGCACCTCGTTGACCTGGAAATCCTCGGCCGTGGCCTTGAGCACGGCTGTGCCCAGCACCTTTTGGTTGGCCCGTGGGCCTAGCAGCTCAGCCTCGGTCATAGGGCCATCAGCAGTGCAACGGCGTGCACGGCTATGCCTTCTTCGCGGCCGGTGAAGCCTAGCTTTTCGGTCGTGGTGGCCTTGACGTTGACGGCGTCGAGTTCCACTTGCAGGTCTTCGGCGATGCACTGGCGCATCCCGGAAATGTGCGGTGCCATCTTCGGTGCCTGGGCCACGATGGTGGCGTCGACGTTCGCCACCCGCCAGCCCTTGCCGTGAATGAGCTCTACAATATGCCTGAGCAGCGCGCGGCTATCGGCACCCTTGAAGCGAGGGTCGGTATCAGGAAAATGCTGGCCGATATCCCCCAGCGCGGCGGCGCCCAGCAGCGCGTCACTGAGCGCATGGAGCAGTACGTCACCGTCGGAATGGGCTACCAGGCCGGCTCGGTGAGCGATGCGCACCCCGCCGAGGGTGATGAAACTGCCTTCGCCGAAGCGGTGGACATCATAGCCGTGGCCGATACGCATAGAAAAACGCCCTGTTCTGATCAGGGCGCGATTCTACCTTGGCTGGCGCCGCTTGGGCACCGCCAGGCGCCGCTCAGCCTTCGGCCAGGGCCTGGGCATGATGGCGCAGGTGGTCTTCGATGAAGCTGGCGATGAAGTAATAACTGTGGTCATAGCCTGCCTGCAGGCGCAGAGTCAGTGGATAACCGGCGGCCTCGGCGGCCTGCTGCAAGGCTTCGGGTTTGAGCTGGCTGCTCAGGAAGTCATCCCGGTCGCCCTGGTCCACCAGCAAGGGCAGATGCTCCTGGGCCTGCCCCAGCAGCACGCAACTGTCCCATTCGCGCCATCGGCTGCGGTCCTCGCCCAGGTAACGACTGAACGCCTTCTCGCCCCAGGGGCAATTCATGGGGTTGCTGATGGGAGAGAACGCGGAAATGGCGCGATATCGACCGGGGTTGCGCAGCGCGCAGACCAGCGCGCCGTGGCCGCCCATCGAGTGGCCCGCGATGGACCGTTGGCCATTGGCCGGAAAATGCGCCTCGATCAAGGCAGGCAGTTCATGCACGACGTAATCATGCATCCGGTAATGCTGGGCATAAGGCGGCTGGGTAGCGTTGAGGTAGAAACCGGCGCCCAGGCCAAAATCCCACGCGCCGTCCGGGTCCCCAGGTACTTCGGCGCCGCGAGGGCTGGTATCGCAGGTCACGAGTATAAGCCCCAGCTGGGCGGCCACCCGATGAGCGCCGGCCTTGTGCATGAAGTTTTCGTCGGTGCAGGTCAACCCGGACAGCCAGTACAGCACAGGCAGGCGACCGCCGGATTCGGCCTGGGGCGGCAGGTAGACCGCGAACACCATGTCGCAGCCCAGGGTATTGGAGCGGTGCTTGTAGCGCTTGTGCCAGCCACCGAAGCTTTTCTGACAGGAAAGGTTGTCCAGGCTCATGGCGTTTCCTTTAGAAGTGGACGACGCTACGAATGCTCTTGCCCTCATGCATCAGGTCGAAGGCCTTGTTGATGTCTTCCAGGGGCATGGTGTGCGTGATGAAGGTATCCAGGGGGATTTCGCCCTTTTCAGCCATGTCCACGTAGCTGGGCAATTCGGTGCGACCGCGTACGCCACCGAAGGCACTGCCGCGCCAGACGCGCCCGGTCACCAGTTGGAAAGGCCGGGTGGCGATCTCTTGGCCAGCGCCGGCGACTCCGATGATCACCGACTCACCCCAACCCTTGTGGCAGCACTCCAGAGCCGCGCGCATCAGTTGAACATTACCCACGCACTCGAAGGAGAAATCCACCCCGCCATCGGTAAGGTCCACGATGACCTCCTGGATCGGCTTGTCGTAATCCTTGGGATTTACACAGTCGGTGGCGCCCAGCTGGCGGGCGATCTCGAACTTGGTAGGGTTGATGTCCACGGCGATGATGCGGCTGGCCTTGGCCTTGACCGCTCCGAGGATGGCGGACAGACCAATGCCGCCCAGGCCGAAGATGGCTACGGTGTCGCCTGGCTTGACCTTGGCGGTATTGAGCACGGCGCCTATGCCCGTGGTTACGCCGCAGCCCAGCAGGCAGACTTTTTCCAGGGGCGCCTGCTTGGGTATGCGAGCCACTGAGATTTCCGGAAGCACCGTGTACTCGGAGAAGGTAGAGGTGCCCATGTAGTGGAACAGTGGCTTGCCCTGGTAGGAGAACCGCGTGGTACCGTCCGGCATCAACCCCTTGCCCTGGGTGCCACGGATGGCCTGGCAGAGGTTGGTCTTGCCGGAAAGGCAGAACTTGCATTGCCGGCACTCTGGGGTATACAGCGGGATTACATGATCACCCACCGCTACCGAGGTCACCCCCTCGCCTACCGCTTCGACGATGGCGCCACCTTCATGACCCAGCACGGACGGGAAGATGCCTTCCGGATCCGCGCCGGACAGGGTATAGGCGTCTGTATGGCAAACACCGGTAGCAACCACACGCAGCAAGACTTCACCCGCCTTGGGCAGAGCGACGTCGATTTCGACGATCTCCAGCGGTTTTTTCGCTTCGAAGGCGACAGCGGCACGGGATTTGATCATGGGGCTTCCTCGATTCGAATTTCAACGATGAGGACAGTGTAATTCAGGCCCTATGCAGGGATAATCCGTCCTTTCAGAAAACATTATTGCAGGTCAGGGATAATCGTGAGCGCAGGTTGGGAGGGTATCGATGAATTCGTAGCGGTGGCCGAACATGGTCAGTTCAGCGCCGCTGCATCAACCCTGGGCGTGTCTTCGTCCCATGTCAGCCGCCAGGTCGCGATGCTGGAAGATCGCCTCCAGGCTCGTCTGTTTTATCGCAGCACCCGACGAGTCAGCCTGACAGAGGCGGGTCATACCTTCCTGCAGCATTGCCGACGCTTGCATGATGGCCGAGACGAGGCTTTGCGCGCGGTACATGACCTGGCCAGCGAGCCCAAGGGCCTGCTGCGCATGACTTGCGCGGTCGCCTATGGAGAGCGCTTCATCGTGCCTCTGGTCAGCGACTATCAACAGCGTTACCCCCGATTGCAGCTGGATATCGAACTGACCAACCGAACGCTGGACCTGGTCGACGAAGGGCTGGACCTGGCGATCCGGCTGGGTCGCCTACAGGACTCCCGGCTGGTTGCCCATCGCCTGGCTCCGCGCCGGATGTATCTTTGCGCTTCACCGGCTTACCTGGAGCGCTACGGGCGGCCGCACAGCCTTTCGGAACTGGCGCGGCACAACTGCCTGGTGGGCAGTTCAGACCAATGGCAGATGCTGCAGGAAGCCAGGGAGATCAATGTGCGGGTCAGCGGTAACTGGCGATGCAACAGTGGCCAGGCGGTTCTCGATGCCGCGCTCAAGGGAATGGGCTTGTGCCAGCTTCCTGATTACTACGTGCTGGAACACCTGCGCAGCGGCGCGCTGATATCCTTGCTTGAACACCATCAACCCCCCAACACGGCTGTGTGGGCGCTGTATCCGCAGCAGCGTCATCTTTCGCCCAAGGTACGCGGGCTGATCGAACACCTGCGCCAAGGTTTGGCCCAATGCGAGGCCTATGCCGTGGCGCCTTGAGGGCTTGGAGCGCTTCAGCGCTTCAGCCAGGCCAAGTCTTCGGGACGGGTGACCTTGATGTTGTCGGCACGCCCTTCGATCAGGCGTGGCGCATGCCCCGCCCATTCCATGGCGCTGGCCTCGTCGGTAATGGTCACGCCGGCCACCATCGCATCGGCCAGCGCCCTTTGAAGGGGGCCAAGCCGGAACATCTGCGGGGTGAACGCATGCCAGACCAGGCTACGGTCGAGCGTCTCGGCCACACGGCCCGTGGCATCCACCCGCTTGAGGGTATCCCTGGCAGGAACGGCGAGCAGGCCTCCCACCTCGTCGTGAGCCAGCTCGCTCAGTAACCGCTCAAGGTCATTGGCCGCGAGATTGGGCCGCGCTGCGTCGTGGACCAAGACCCAGTCACGGCTACCGGCGCCCAGTTCATTGAGTTTGAGCAGCGCGGCGAGCACCGAATCGCAACGCTCCTTGCCCCCTTCGGCGCGATGGATGGAGGGATGCCCGGCGCAGGCCAAGCCTGGCCACCAGGGATCCTGGGCGGCCAGGCTGACGACCAGGCCACGAAGGTCAGGATGGCCAAGGAAGCACTCGAGGGTATGCTCGATCAGCGTCTTGCCGGCCAGGCTGAGGTATTGCTTCGGACGGTCGGCGCCCATGCGCGAGCCGACACCGGCGGCCGGGATCACCACCCAGAAAGGAACGGAAGGGTTCATTGTGTAATCTGGTAAAGGGTTTCGCCGTCCTTGACCATGCCCAGCTCGTGGCGGGCACGCTCTTCAACGGTTTCCATGCCTTTCTTGAGTTCCAGTACTTCGGCATCGAGTACGCGGTTACGCTCCAGAAGCCGTTCATTCTCGGCTTTCTGGTCAGCGATTTGCTGTTTGAGGTCGGCGGCTTGGGCAAAGCTGCCCGAGCCGACCCACAGCCGATGCTGCAGCCCTGCCAGCAAGAGGATGAGAACCAGGAACAACCAATAGGGACTGCGCATCGAAGAATCCAGGCTTGCCAGATAGCAATGAGCCTAGCGTGCGCCAGGCTCAGTGTGAAACAGATCCGAATACCGGAAAGTGGCGCCTCGGATGGGTTCAGGTGTATCCAAACCGGGAAGCCATGAAGACGGCAGTGGCCGGGCTTCCCCTTCCCTGCCGCCTTTTTACCACTTCCTGGTCAGCCGCGAAACTCGGCCCGACCACGGTAAGGCGCGCGTTCGCCGAGTTGCTCTTCGATGCGCAGCAGTTGGTTGTATTTCGATACCCGGTCAGAGCGGCAAAGCGAGCCGGTCTTGATCTGTCCAGCGGCGGTGCCCACTGCCAGGTCAGCAATGGTGGCATCCTCCGTTTCACCGGAGCGATGCGAGATCACCGCGGTGTAGCCAGCGGCCTTGGCCATCTGGATGGCTTCCAGGGTCTCGGTCAGGCTGCCGATCTGGTTGAACTTGATCAGGATGGAATTACCAATCTTCTTGTCGATGCCTTCCTTGAGGATCTTCGTATTGGTAACGAACAGGTCGTCACCGACCAGCTGCACCTTGTCGCCGATCTTCTCGGTAAGGGTTTTCCAACCCGCCCAGTCAGACTCATCCATGCCGTCTTCGATGGAAATGATCGGGAACTGCTCGCTCAGCCCGGCCAGGTAGTCAGCGAAGCCAGCGGCGTCGAAAACCTTGCCTTCGCCAGCCAGATCATACTTGCCATCCTTGTAGAACTCGCTCGACGCGCAGTCCAGGGCCAGGGTGACGTCGTCGCCAAGGGTGTAGCCAGCGTTCTTCACGGCTTCGGCAATGGCCGACAGCGCCTCGGCATTGGAGCCCAGGTTCGGGGCGAAACCACCTTCGTCACCCACCGCGGTGTTCAGGCCCTTGGCCTTGAGCACGGCCTTGAGGTGATGGAAGATCTCGGCACCCATGCGCAGCGCGTCGGCGAAGCTCTTGGCGCCTACCGGCTGGACCATGAACTCCTGGATGTCTACGTTGTTGTCCGCATGCTCGCCGCCGTTGATGATGTTCATCATCGGGACGGGCATCGAGTAGACGCCTGGAGTGCCATTGAGGTTGGCGATGTGTGCGAAGAGCGGCAGGTCCTGGTCTTCGGCGGCAGCCTTGGCGGCGGCCAGGGAGACAGCCAGGATGGCGTTGGCGCCCAGGTTGGCCTTGTTCTCGGTACCGTCGAGGTCGATCATGGTGCGATCGAGGGCCTTCTGGTCAGCCGGGTCCTTGCCCAGCAGCGCATCGCGGATCGGCCCGTTGATATTGGCCACCGCCTTGAGCACACCCTTGCCCAGGTAACGGCTCTTGTCGCCATCGCGCAATTCCAGTGCCTCGCGCGAGCCGGTGGAGGCACCGGACGGCGCGCAGGCACGACCGATGATACCGTTGTCCAGAAGCACGTCGGCTTCCACGGTCGGGTTGCCACGGGAGTCCAGAACCTCACGACCTTTGATGTCGACGATCTTTGCCATTGTTATAAACACTCCAGAGTGGACGACTCCCCGCGACTCCTGTCATCGGTGCGGGGCCATTGAAAAAACCGGTGCTGACCCTCTAAACCGCGATCAAGCGGTCTCTATGATCGGAAAACCCTTGACCAGTTCATCGAGTGCCTTGAGTTGGGCAAGGAAAGGCTCGAGCTTGTCCAGGCGCAGGGCGCACGGCCCGTCGCACTTGGCGTTGTCTGGGTCCGGATGGGCTTCCAGGAACAGGCCGGCCAGGCCCTGGCTGATGCCGGCCTTGGCCAGGTCGGTGACCTGCGCGCGGCGGCCACCGGCCGAATCGGCACGTCCGCCGGGCATTTGCAGCGAATGGGTGACGTCGAAGAACACCGGATACTCGAACTGCTTCATGATGCCGAAGCCGAGCATGTCCACCACCAGGTTGTTGTAACCGAAACTGGAACCGCGCTCGCACAGTACCAGCCGGTCGTTCCCGGCTTCTTCGCACTTGGTCAGGATGTGCTTCATTTCCTGGGGTGCCAGGAACTGCGCCTTCTTGATATTGATCACCGCGCCGGTGCGCGCCATGGCCACCACCAGGTCGGTCTGCCGGGACAGGAAGGCCGGCAGCTGGATGATGTCGCAGACTTCGGCCACCGGCGCGGCCTGGTGCGGCTCATGCACGTCGGTGATCACCGGTACGTTGAAGGTGCGCTTGATCTCCTCGAAGATCCGCAGCCCCTCCTCCATGCCCGGACCACGGTAGGAATTCACCGAGGAGCGGTTGGCCTTGTCGAAGCTGGCCTTGAACACGTAGGGAATGCCGAGCTTGTCGGTGACCCTCACGTATTCTTCGCATACCTTCATGGCCAGGTCGCGGGATTCCAGGACGTTCATGCCGCCGAACAGCGCCATGGGCTTGTCGTTGGCCAACTCCAGGTTGCCGACGCGAATGATCTTCTGTGCCATGGTTCAGTCCTTGTTCCGCTGTGCCAATGCCGCCTTGACGAAGCCGCTGAACAGCGGGTGGCCGTCGCGAGGCGTGGAGGTGAATTCCGGGTGGAACTGACAGGCCACGAACCAGGGGTGATCCTGGCCCTCGACCACTTCCACCAGGGCGCCGTCCCCGGAGCGGCCGGAAATGACCAGGCCCGCGTCTATCAGCTGCGGCAGCAGGTTGTTGTTCACTTCATAGCGGTGACGATGGCGCTCCACGATCACGTCCTTGCCATAGCAGGCGTGCACGCGAGAGCCCGGCTCGAGCAGGCATTCCTGGGCGCCCAGGCGCATGGTGCCGCCCAGATCGGAAGCTTCGGTACGGGTTTCCACGGCGCCGGTGGCGTCAGCCCATTCGGTGATCAGGCCCACGACCGGGTGGCCGCTGTTGCGCTCGAATTCCGTTGAGTTCGCGTCGCTCCAACCCAGCACGTTACGGGCGAATTCGATGACCGCCACCTGCATGCCCAGGCAGATGCCCAGGTAGGGAACCTTGTTCTCACGGGCGAACTGCACCGCGCGGATCTTGCCTTCCACGCCACGCAGGCCGAAGCCGCCAGGTACCAGGATGGCGTCCACGCCCTCGAGCAGGCCGGTGCCCTGGTTCTCGATGTCTTCGGAATCGATGTAGCGCAGGTTCACCCGGGTCCGGTTCTGGATGCCGGCGTGGCTCATGGCCTCGATCAGCGACTTGTAGGCGTCGAGCAGCTCCATGTACTTGCCGACCATGGCGATGGTCACTTCATGCTCGGGGTTGAGCTTGGCGTCGATCACCTTGTCCCATTCGGACAGGTCGGCACCGCCGCACTGCAGGCCGAAGCGCTCGACCACGAAATCATCCAGGCCCTGGGCATGCAGTACGCCCGGGATCTTGTAGATGGTGTCCACGTCTTCCAGGGAAATGACCGCACGCTCTTCCACGTTGGTGAACAGGGCGATCTTGCGACGGGACGAGGCATCCACCGGATGGTCGGAGCGGCAGATGAGTACGTCGGGCTGCAGGCCGATGGAGCGCAGCTCCTTGACCGAGTGCTGGGTAGGCTTGGTCTTGGTCTCGCCGGCGGTGGCGATGTACGGCACCAGGGTCAGGTGCATCAGCATGGCGCGGCGGGCGCCCACTTCCACACGCAACTGGCGGATCGCCTCCAGGAACGGCTGGGACTCGATGTCGCCCACGGTACCGCCGATCTCCACCAGGGCTACGTCGGCATCCCCGGCGCCCTTGATGATGCGGCGCTTGATCTCGTCGGTGATATGCGGGATCACCTGGATGGTGGCGCCCAGGTAGTCACCCCGTCGCTCCTTGCGCAGCACGTGCTCGTAGACGCGCCCGGTAGTGAAGTTGTTGTTCTGGGTCATGGTGGTGCGGATGAAGCGCTCGTAGTGCCCCAGGTCCAGGTCGGTCTCGGCGCCGTCGTGAGTGACGAAAACCTCGCCGTGCTGGAACGGGCTCATGGTGCCGGGATCGACGTTGATGTACGGATCCAGCTTGAGCATGGTGACCTTCAGCCCCCGCGCCTCCAGGATGGCCGCCAATGAAGCCGAGGCGATGCCTTTCCCCAATGAAGAAACAACACCGCCCGTGACGAAGATGTAACGCGTCATGAAAAACCCTAGAAGTCTGCGTTAAAGCGGTCGGAGCCGCCGGGGAAAGCGAAGGAAGGCCTGCCGCGGGGAACAGCGTTGCGCCCACGAAGACCCCAATGACCAGCGATATCCACCAAGCATCGTTCGAAAATCGGCCGCGTTCGTTCGTACCGGTGAAGCCCACCGGCGTTTGACTCGCTACGCATTTCAAGCATCGCCCAGCAGAAAGTGCTTGGTCATCGGCAGCTCCGGCGGTTCTACCACCCGCAGAAGCTGTATCAAGAAGGGAGGGTAGTCTACCGGAAAGCGCCTTTCATCTCAAACACCGGTCGTTCGTCGGTGGTCGCCAGCGCAGTTCGCCCAGCCTCTTCCCCGCCCCATCGAGGTTGGCCACGGCCACCAATTCACCGTTGAGCCAGAGCAGCGGCAGGCGCGCACGCACGAAGGTCGGCAGCCCGGCCTCATTGAGCAACCGCTTGAGATCACGGCGGCCACGCCCAGGTATCAGGACGCTTTCCCCACCCTGGCGATAACGAACCTCGACCTGCCCTTCAGGTATCTGCCCTACCCAGCGCAGCTCACCATTGCCAGGCAGCGCCAAGGGCGTTGCCAAATCCGTCCAGCGCGCAGGAGCTGGCGGCTGGGCCAGCCAGGGTCCGCTGAGCCACCAGGCGCGGTCTTGCGCGCGGCAGAGCGTGCCATCGGCCAAGCGCCAGATGGGGGTCGCGGCCTGGCCAGCATCGCGCAGGGCTTCCCAGCCGGCCCAGTGGGCGGTATCCGGCAGCCGGGTGCGCGTCGCGAGCCAAGCCTGCAACGCATTGCGCTGACGCGCCTGGCTCAGCTCACGCAGGGGCGCTAGTGCCAATGAGGGCAGCCCCAGCCAGGGAAAAGGCGCCCCCTGCTCCGCCAAGCGCAGGTCCTGCCTGGCCAACTCTTCGAGCAAGGCCAACCCTTCGGCGAAATGACTGGCGCTGCGGGCCAGGTTCGCCACGGCGCCAGGCCAGCGTTGCCGCAGGCGTGGAATCACCTCATGGCGCAGGTAATTGCGGTCGAAGGTCCGATCAGCGTTGGACGGATCATCCACCCACGTCAGGCCTACGGCCTGGGCATAGGCCAGCAGGGCCTCACGGTTCAGGTCCAGCAGCGGGCGCGCCAGGGTTCCCTGGCCCAAGGGCCGAGCCTTCGCCATGGCCGCGGCGCCCCGCACCCCGGCCCCCCGCAACAGGCGCAGTAGCAGGGTCTCGGCCTGGTCGCCACGGTGCTGCGCTGTGAGCAGCACCTCACCCGGCGCCAATTGCGCGGCCAGTGCCTGATAGCGTGCCTCGCGTGCTGCCTGCTCCAGGCTCGGGCCAGCCATGACCTTTACCGATAGCGCCTGATACGGCACTTGCAGGTCTCGGCACAGCTGCGCGCAGTGGCTGGGCCAGGCCGCCGCCGCGGTTTGCAGCCCATGGGCCACGTGCACGGCGCGCAAGGGAGGAAGGGTGTAGGTCCTGGCCAGCATGGCCAGGCCATGAAGCAGCACGCTTGAGTCGAGCCCGCCGGAAAGCGCGATCACCCAGCCCGGCGCGTGGCGCCAGGGCTCAAGGGAGTGCAGGAGATGATCGTGAAGGCTCATGACAGCGCAACGGAACCCCTGTGGGAGCCAGCGAAGCTGGCGATTGCAGGAGACACCCAGGCCTGTTCCCCAGCTGACGCCGGCGCCTACGAAAGGTTAGACGCCGTAGCTCATCAGGCGCTGGTAGCGGCGATCAAGCAGGGCCGGCATGTCGAAGCCCTTGAGCATGTCCAGTTGCTCCAGCAGCGACGTGCGCAGGGTCTGCGAGGCCTTGGCCAGGTCCCGGTGGGCGCCGCCCAGGGGCTCATCGATGACCTTGTCCACGATGCCAAGGCCCTTGAGGCGCTCGGCGGTGATCCCCATGGCCTCGGCGGCATCAGGTGCCTTGTCGGCCGTTTTCCAGAGGATCGAAGCGCAGCCTTCCGGCGAGATCACCGAATAGGTGGAATACTGCAGCATGTTCAGCTGGTCGCAGACACCGATGGCCAAGGCACCGCCCGAACCGCCTTCACCGATGACAGTGGCGATGATCGGGGTTTTCAGCCGGGCCATGACGCGCAGGTTCCAGGCGATGGCCTCGCTCTGGTTGCGTTCTTCGGCGTCGATCCCCGGATAGGCGCCGGGGGTGTCGATAAAGGTCAGGATCGGCATCTTGAACCGCTCGGCCATTTCCATCAGCCGGCAGGCCTTGCGGTAACCTTCGGGGCGGGGCATGCCAAAGTTGCGGCGTACCTTTTCGCGGACTTCCCGACCCTTCTGATGGCCGATGACCATGACCGGCTGCCCTTCGAGGCGCGCGGTACCGCCAACGATGGCGGCATCGTCGGCGAAGTGACGATCCCCGTGCAACTCTTCGAACTCGGTGAAGATCTGCGGGATGTAGTCCAGGGTATAGGGGCGGCGCGGATGACGCGCCAGGCGCGCGATCTGCCAGCTGGTCAGGTTGCCGAAAATGCTCTCGGTCAGCGTGCTGCTCTTTTCCTGAAGGCGAGAGATCTCATCACTGATGTTGAGCGAGTTGTCGTTGCCGACAAGGCGCAGTTCTTCGATCTTGGCTTGCAGGTCAGCGATGGGCTGTTCGAAGTCGAGGAAATTCGGGTTCATAGGCTTCCGTCTAGGGTCGACGGCCAGGCGGCCGGTTGATCCGTTTGGCGCCATACCATACGGAAGTGGCGCCTTGAGGTCGAGATGTAAAAAACAATGCGTCCGCGGCGCGGTGGCCCGGACCTTCGCCGGACAGGGCCGCACGCCCCCCGGCTCAACGATAATTCAGGAAGACGTTCTCGCGTCCGAACTGGTCACGCAGGGCCTGGATGAGGCTGTCGGCCGGATCGATGCGCCAGGCCTCGCCGAACTGTAGCAAAGCGCGGGCCTCGCTGGAGCTGTAGTCCAGGGTTACCGGGCAAGCGCCCCGGTGCTTGCCAAGCAAGGTACCCAGCCAATTGATGCGGTCGCCGCCCAGGGCCTGGATGTCCACCCTGATACGCAGGCTTTCGGCCAGCTGGGTGCGCGCGTCCTCCATGCTCAGGACGCGCTTGACCCGCAGGCGCAGCCCGCCGGAGAAATCATCGTTGCTCACCTCCCCTTCCACCACTACCACCGTATCGGTCTGCAGCAGAGCCTGGGCGCTGTGAAAGGCGTCGGCGAACAGCGAGGCCTCGATCCGCCCGGAACGGTCATCCAGGGTGATGAAGCCCATCTTGTCGCCTTTCTTGTTCTTCATCACGCGCAGTGCCACCACCATGCCAGCGATGGTCTGGGTATCCCGGGCAGGCTTGAGGTCGATGATCCGCTGGCGGGCGAAACGGCGGATTTCCGTTTCGTATTCATCGATGGGGTGGCCGGTGAGGTACAGGCCCAGAGTGTCCTTCTCGCCCTTGAGGCGCTCCTTCAAGGACAACGGGCGCGCCTTGAGGTGATTGGCGTAGACGTCGGCCTCGGCGTCGCCGAACACGCCGCCGAAAAGGTCCACATGGCCGCTATCCTGGGTACGGGCATCCTGTTCGGCCGATTTGATCGCCTCATCCATGGCCGCCAGCAGCACCGCGCGGTTGCGATCGATGTTCGCCTGGTAGGCCTTGGGTTCGTCATGGAAATGCGGGCCGAGGCGGTCCAGCGCTCCGCTGCGCACCAGGGCGTCCAGGGTGCGCTTGTTGATGCGCTTGAGGTCTACCCGGGCACAGAAATCGAACAGATCCCTGAAGGCGCCGCCGGCCGCACGTGACTCGACGATGGCCTCCACCGGCCCTTCACCGACTCCCTTGATCGCACCCAGGCCATAGACGATGCGCCCATCGTCATTGACAGTGAACTTGAACTCGGAGCTGTTGACGTCCGGCGCATCCAGGCGCAGCTTCATGCTGCGCACTTCCTCGATCAGCGTCACCACCTTGTCGGTGTTGTGCATGTCCGCCGAAAGTACCGCTGCCATGAAGGGCGCGGGGTAATGCGCCTTGAGCCAGGCGGTCTGGTAGGACACCAGACCATAGGCGGCCGAGTGGGATTTGTTGAAGCCGTAGCCGGCGAACTTTTCCACCAGGTCGAAGATGTTGCCCGCCAGGTCCGCCTCGATGCCGTTCTTGGCGCAGCCCTCGATGAAGCCGCCGCGCTGCTTGGCCATTTCCTCCGGCTTCTTCTTGCCCATGGCGCGCCGCAGCATGTCCGCGCCGCCAAGGGTGTAGCCGGCCATGACCTGGGCGATCTGCATGACCTGTTCCTGGTACAGGATGATGCCATAGGTAGGGGCCAGCACCGGCTTGAGGCCGTCGTACTGATAATCGGGGTGTGGATAGGCCAGCTCGGCGCGGCCATGCTTGCGGTTGATGAAGTCGTCAACCATCCCGGACTGCAGCGGCCCCGGACGGAACAGCGCTACCAGTGCGATCAGGTCTTCCAGGCAGTCGGGCTTGAGCTTCTTGATCAGCTCCTTCATGCCGCGGGATTCAAGCTGGAAAACCGCGGTGGTTTCGGCTTTCTGCAGCAGGTTGTAGGTGGGCTTGTCGTCCAGGGGAATGAAGGCGATGTCCAGCGGCTCTTCGCCCGTCTTGGCGCGGTCGCGGTTGATGGTGCGCAGGGCCCAGTCGATGATGGTCAGGGTGCGCAGGCCGAGGAAGTCGAACTTGACCAGGCCGGCTGCTTCCACGTCGTCCTTGTCGAACTGGGTCACCAGGCCATCACCCGCCTCATCGCAGTAGATGGGCGCGAAGTCGGTCAGCTTGGTCGGGGCGATCACCACGCCGCCGGCGTGCTTGCCTACGTTGCGCGTGATGCCCTCGAGCTTGAGCGCCATGGCCCAGATTTCCGCCGCCTCCTCGTCGCTGGCAAGGAAGTCACGCAGCATCTCCTCCTGTTCGAAGGCTTTCTCCAGGGTCATGCCGACTTCGAACGGGATCATCTTGGACAGGCGGTCGGCCAGCCCATAGGATTTGCCCTGTACCCGCGCCACGTCGCGCACCACTGCCTTGGCGGCCATGGAACCGAAGGTGATGATCTGGCTGACCGCATTGCGCCCGTACTTGTCAGCCACGTAGTCGATGACCCGGTCTCGCCCGTCCATGCAGAAGTCGACGTCGAAGTCGGGCATGGATACCCGCTCCGGGTTGAGGAAGCGCTCGAACAGCAGGTCGTATTCGAGGGGGTCCAGGTCGGTGATCTTCTGCACATAGGCCACCAAGGAACCCGCGCCCGACCCCCGGCCAGGGCCGACCGGCACGCCGTTGCTCTTGGCCCACTGGATGAAGTCCATCACGATCAGGAAATAGCCGGGGAACCCCATCTGGATGATGATATCCAGCTCGAAGTTGAGTCGGTCCACGTAGACCTGGCGTCGGGCTTCGTAATCAGGTGTGTCCTTGGGCAGCAACACGGCCAGACGCTCCTCCAGGCCGTCGAACGACACCTTGCGGAAGTATTCGTCGATGGTCATGCCATCGGGAATCGGATAGTCAGGCAGGAAGTGCTTGCCCAGTTTCACCTCGATGTTGCACCGCCGGGCGATTTCCACGGTGTTGCGTAACGCATCGGGGAGATCGCTGAACAGCTCGGCCATTTCTTCCGGGCTTTTCAGGTATTGCTGATCGCTGTAGTTGCGAGACCGGCGGGGGTCGTCCAGAGCGCGACCTTCACCGATGCAGACCCGGGTTTCATGGGCCTCGAAGTCTTCGGCCTTGAGGAAACGAACATCGTTGGTGGCCACCAGGGGCGCGCCCAGCCGGTCGGCCAGCGCCACCGCGGCGTGCAGGTAGTCTTCGTCGCCCGGGCGGTTGGTCCGCTGCACTTCCACATAGAAGCGATCCGGGAACACCTCCAGCCAGTAGCGCAGTGCCTTTTCCGCCTGGGCCGGATCGCTGCCCAGCAACGCCTGGCCGATTTCACCTTCCTTGGCGCCAGACAAGGCGATCACCCCGTCGCTGGCCTCGGCGATCCACTCGCGCTCGATGATGATCAGCCCGTTGCGCTGGCCTTCGATGTAGCCACGGGAAATCAGCTCGGTGATATTGCGATAGCCGTGGGCGTCCATGGCCAGCAAGGTGATCCGGCTCAGGCTGTCATCCCCGGCCTCGCCGGCCAGCCAGAGGTCCGCGCCACAGATGGGCTTGATCCCCGCGCCCATGGCCGCCTTGTAGAACTTCACCAGGGCGCACATGTTGCTCTGGTCAGTGACCGCCACGGCGGGCATGTTCATGCCCCCCAGGGCCTTGACCAAGGGTTTTATCCGAACGAGCCCGTCTACCAGGGAATACTCGGTGTGCAGGCGCAGGTGAACGAATGAAACCGACATGGGCGTGCTCGTGACTGTTGCTGAAACGAAGGGAGAGATTGTACCCATGGCCGGCCCTGATTGCATGATCCAGGGCTGCCGCTGGGCTGCCTCAGGCTTCGGCGAATTCCGCCAGGCCTGGATCACGGGCCTCGAAGGCCGCGCGCACCGGGGCGAAGGAGCGACGGTGGATGGGGGTCGGGCCCAGCCGGGCAAGGGCTTCGAGGTGGACAGGGGTGGCATATCCCTTGTGGCTGCCCAGCCCATAACCGGGATAGATGAGCTCGAAGGCGGTCATCTCCCGATCACGGCTGACCTTGGCCAGGATCGAGGCCGCGGCGATGGCCGGCACCTTGGCGTCCCCCTGAACCACGGCGGCGCTGGGCACGGCCAGGGCCGGGCAGCGATTGCCATCGATCAACGCCAGACGTGGGGTGACATGCAGCCCCGCCACGGCCCGCTGCATCGCCAGCATGGTGGCGTGAAGAATATTCAGGGAGTCGATCTCATCCACTTCGGCCCGGGCGATACACCAGCTCAGGGCCTTTTCACAGATCTCGTCGTAAAGGGCTTCCCGGCGCGCCTCGGTCAACTTTTTCGAATCGTTCAGGCCCAGGATGGGACGCGCCGGGTCGAGAATGACCGCCGCGGTAACCACGGCGCCACATAGTGGCCCGCGACCGACCTCATCGACACCGGCGACCAGCTCCTCGACCAGGGTGTAATCAAGGCCCATCTGTAGTTGAGTAGGTTGCATCAGGCTGTTCCGGTCAACGTGCCAACAATTGCAACACCGCGTCGGCCGCCTGGTTGGAGGCATCCTGACGCAGCGTCCGGTGAATCGCATCGAAGCCCGCGGTCTGCTCGGCCGGATTGTCCAGCAGGGGCAGCAAGTTTGCGGCCAGGGTCTCGGGCGTCGCCGCATCCTGCAACAGCTCCGGTACCAGCTTGCGCTGAGCCAGGAGGTTGGGCAAGGAAACATACGGGCTCTTGACCATACGTTTGAGCATCCACCAGGTCAACGGCGCGAGGCGATAGGCGACAACCATCGGTCGCTTGTAGAGCAAGGCCTCCAGGGTAGCGGTGCCGGAAGCGATGAGTACCGCGTCGCAAGCGGCAAGCGCCTGGTGTGACTGGCCGTCCAGCAAGGTTACAGGTAGCGAGTGCTCGGCCAGCAAGGCTTCGAGCTGGCTCCGGCGCTCCGGGCTGGCACAGGGCAGGACGAAGTGCAAGCCGGGTCTCGCTTGCAACAGGCGCTTGGCCGTTTCGAAGAACAATCCGCCCAGGCGCCGCACTTCACCGCCGCGGCTGCCAGGCATCAAGGCCACCAGCGGCCCTTCGACGGCCAGCCCCAACGCCCGCCGGGCTTGCTCGCGATCGGCCTGCAACGGAATCTGGTCGGCCAGCGAATGCCCGACGAAACGTACTGGCACGCCCTGTTCCTCATAGAAGCGCGCCTCGAAGGGAAAGAGCGTGAGCATCAGGTCACAGCCTTCCCGGATCTTCAAGACCCGTTTCTGGCGCCACGCCCATACCGACGGGCTGACGTAATGCACCGCCTTGATACCGGCATTGTGCAAGCGGGCTTCGATTGCCAAAGTGAAGTCGGGTGCGTCGATACCGATGAACACATCCGGTCGCGCTTCGAGCAGGGTTTCGATCAACAGTTTGCGCCGGCCCAGCAGTTCGCGCAGGCGCCCCAAGACTTCCACCAGACCCATGACCGCGAGGCGCTCCATGGGAAAATAAGAGCGCAGGCCTTCGGCTTCCATCAGTGGGCCGCCCACACCGATGAAACGCACACCAGGCTCGCGGGCCTTGAGCGCACGCATCAGACCCGCGCCGAGAATGTCACCACTGGCTTCGCCAGCAACCAGGGCGATGCAGCGTACCGGTGTTGCCATCAGCGCGTGATACCACGAGTGGCGTCGCGAATGGAGTCGACGAACAGGCCCACTTCGGCGCACTCCTTGACTGCGTCTTCCAGCCGGGAGAGCGCCTGGTCAATGGTCAGCCCTTGGCGATAGACCACCTTGTAGGCGTTGCGCAGGGCATGGATGGTAGCGTCGCTGAATCCTCGGCGGCGCATGCCTTCGAAATTCATGCCGCGGGCTTCGGCCGGGTTGCCGAAAACCGTGACGAACGCCGGCACGTCCTTGCCAATGGCAGTACCCATGCCCGAGAAGCTGTGGCTGCCGATATGGCAGTACTGGTGGACCAGGGTATAACCGGACAGTATCGCCCAGTCGCCCACGTGCACATGCCCGGCCAGGGCAGTATTGTTCACCAGGATGCAATGGTTGCCGATGACACTGTCGTGCCCCACATGGGCATAGGCCATGATCAGGTTATGATCGCCGATGGTCGTCTCGGACCTGTCCTGGATAGTGCCACGGTGGATGGTCACCCCCTCGCGGATGGTGTTGTGGTCGCCGATCACCAGGCGGGTGGCTTCACCCTTGTACTTGAGGTCTGGCGTGTCCTCGCCGATTGACGAGAACTGGTAGATACGGTTGTGCTTGCCGATGCGAGTGGGCCCGCGCAACACAACATGCGGCCCGATCACCGTGCCTTCGCCAATCTCTACCCCTGCGCCGACGATCGACCACGGGCCCACCTCGACGCCCTCGGCGATTACCGCCGAAGGGTCGATGATTGCACGAGGGTCGATCAAACTCATAGCTTGCGTTCCGCGCAGATGATTTCGGCTGAACAGACAGGCTTGCCATCGACCGACGCCTGGCAATCGAATTTCCAGATCTGTCGCTTGCAGCTGATGAAGCGGGCCTCGAGGATCAGCTGGTCGCCGGGGGTGACCGGCTGCCGGAAACGCAGCTTGTCCGAACCTACGAAGTAATACAGGGTGCCGTCAGCCGGCTTGACGTCCAGCATCTTGAAACCGAGGATACCGGCCGCCTGGGCCATGGCTTCGATGATCAGGACACCGGGCATGATGGGGTGCGCCGGAAAATGACCATTGAAGAAAGGTTCATTGATGCTGACATTCTTGTAGGCGCGAATGCGCTGGCTCTCGACGTCCAGTTCCACCACACGGTCCACCAACAGGAAAGGGTAGCGGTGGGGCAGGTATTCGCGAATCTCGTTGATGTCCATCATGTCGGGGAAAAAGCCTGTATGGAAGAGAGGGGGCGCGCACGGGTAACGGGGGCGCCCACGTGCGGCACGCCTTTTTTCGGCAGCGCGGCTTAGCAGCGGCGCGCGGCCGATGATGAATAGGGGTCAGCCATCTGATGACCCGTCCGGGCCCTGGGTCACCGCTTCGATCCGTTTTTCTGCCTGGGCGAGGCGGCGGTACATGTCATCGAGCTGGCGAATGCGCGCCGCGCTCTTGCGCCACTCCGCCGCTGGCTGCATCGCCGTGCCGGACGAATAGGCCCCGGGCTCGGTAATGGAGCGCGTGACCATGGTCATGCCCGTTACGAAAACGTTGTCGCACAGCTCGATATGGCCTACCAGGCCGACCCCGCCAGCAAGCATGCAATGCCTGCCGATCTTGCTGCTTCCGGATATCCCCACGCATGCGGCCATGGCCGTATGGTCGCCGACCTGCACGTTATGGGCGATCTGAATCTGGTTGTCCAGCTTCACGCCGTTGCCGATCAGGGTATCGGCCAGCGCGCCCCGGTCAATGGCGGTATTCACACCGATCTCGACGTCATCGCCCACCGTGACGCCGCCGACCTGGGCGATCTTCTGCCACACGCCCTTCTCGTTGGCAAAGCCGAAGCCCTCGCCGCCCAGCACCGCGCCGGACTGGATCACTACCCGCTTGCCCACGCGCACGTCGTGGTACAGGGTAACCCGCGGGGCAAGCCAACCGCCTTCGCCGATCACGCTGCGCGCGCCGATGAAGCAGTGCGCACCCAGGGTTACGCCCGGGCCGATGATGGCGCCGCTTTCCACCACCACGAAGGGCCCAACGCTGGCGCTGGCATCGACCTGGGCATCCGCGGCTATCACGGCGGAAGGATGAACCCCCGCAGGCGCCCTGGGCTTGGGGTCGAATCGATGAGAAATGCGGGCGTATGCCAGATAAGGGTCCGGCACGACCAGGGCATTGCCCTCGAACCCTTGCAGGTCTTCACGCTTGAGCAGGACAGCCCCTGCCCGGGTGACCGCCAGGTGCTTGCGATACTGAGGGTTTGCCAGGAAGCTCAGCTGAGAAGGGCCGGCCTCCTGCAAGGTGGCCAGCCCGTCGATTACGTGCCCGCGAGCGCCGACCAGGTCGGCGCCCAGGGCATCGGCGAGATCGCCGAGGGTGAGGCTTGTGGTGGTCATTACTTGCTCTGGTTCATGCGCTCGATGACCTGGCGGGTGATGTCGTACTGAGGCTTGACATCGATGACCGCACCACGCTCGAGCACCAGGTCGAAGCCACCGGCCTTGATCACGCTTTCCACCGCACCATCGAGCTTGGGCTTGAGCTGCTTGAGCATGTCACGGTCAGCGTTGGCCTTGGCTTCGTTCAGTTCCTTGGACTGGAACTGGAAGTCGCGGGCTTTCTGCTTGAAGTCCAGTTCCAGTTTCTCGCGGTCGCCCTGGGGCATCTTGTCGCCGCCCTTGACGAGACGGTCCTGGATGTCCTTGGCACTGGTTTCCAGGGCCTTGAGCTTGCTCAGCTGAGGGCCGAATTTCTTCTCGGCATCCACCGCGTACTTCTTGGCCGCGTCGGATTCGAGCAAGGCCATCTGATAGTTCAGAACGGCAATTTTCATTTCGGCGAATGCCGGGGTCGCGAACATGGCCGCGGCCACGATTACCAATTGGGTCAGCTTGCGCACGATGATACTCCTGCGAATTCGGTGTGAGTGGGCCGGGGCGCGACGCTTAGAACGTCTGCCCCAGCGAGAATTGGAAGATCTGGGTTTCGGCTTCTTCCGGCTTTTTCACCGGCATCGCCAGGCTGAAGCTCAGCGGGCCGAGCGCGGTGATCCAGGTCACTCCCAGGCCGACCGAGGCCGCCATGTTGGAGAAATCGATGGAGCCGCAGTCTTTCGTGGTCACAGGATACTGAGCAGTGCCGGAGCCATACTGGCATTTCGAGTCGAAGACGTTACCCACATCCCAGAACAGGGAGGTACGCAGGGATTTCTGGTCCTTCACGAAAGGCATGGGGAACAGGATCTCGGCGCCGCCGGTGATCATCACGTTACCACCGAAGGCGAGGTCATCCTGGTCGGGGTCGTTGATCGCCGGGGTACTGCGCGGCCCAAGGGTGCTGTCCTTGAAGCCTCGAACGGAGTTGAAGCCACCGGCGTAGTAGTTCTCATAGAACGGCAACCCATCGCTGGAGCCGTAACCGTCCCCATAGCCCAGTTCGGTATGGAAGCGCAGGGTGTAGTTCTCGGTCAACGGCGTGAACAACTGGCCGCGGTAGTCCAGCTTGTAGAACGACAGGTCGCTGCCCGGCGTGGTCGTTTCCAGGGTCAGGCTCTGGGAATGGCCACGGGTCGGCAGGGTGCCCCGGTTGAGGGTGGAGTCCGACCAGCCGATGGACGCCTTGAAGTTGGTGAAGCTGTCGCCCTCGCGATCGATGAAGTCGTAGATTTCACCAACGGTGTAGGTACCGGTGCTGATCTCGTCCTTCTGTACGGTCAGGCCGAAGGTCAGGCGGGACGTTTCGCTGATCGGGTAGCCGAAGTTCATGCCCGCGCCCAGGCTGTCTACCGCGTAGCTGGCCACGTCGACGTCGAGGTCGTCGTAGTCGGTCTTGCGGTAGAAGGCGTTGTAGCCAAGGCTGACGCCATCCGGGGTGTAGTACGGGTCGACGAAGCTGAAGTTGTAGCGGGTCTGGTACTCGGAGCGGGTCAGGCCGATGCTGACCTTGTTACCCGTACCCAGGAAGTTGCTCTGGCTGATGGAGCCGCCCAGGATCAGGCCCGCGCTCTGGGCGAAGCCCACACTGGCGGTGATCGAGCCGGAGGGTTGTTCTTCCACCGAGTAGTTCACGTCCACCTGGTCGTCGGTGCCAGGCACCGCCGGGGTTTCCACGTTCACTTCCTTGAAATAGCCCAGGCGCTCCAGGCGCGTCTTGGACTGGTCGATCAGGTAGGTCGAAGCCCAGCCGCCTTCCATCTGGCGCATTTCACGGCGCAGTACCTGGTCTTCGGTCTTGGTGTTGCCGCGGAAATTGATGCGGTTCACGTAGGCACGCTTGCCGGGGTCCACGGCGAAGGTGATGTCCACGGTGTGGTCGTCGTCATGGGGCTGGGGCACGCCGTTGACGTTGGCGAAGGTATAGCCCTCGTTGCCCAGACGGCGGGTGATCAGGTCGGAGGTGGAGGTCATCACCTTGCGCGAGAACACCTGGCCGGGCTTGACCAGCAACAGGTCGCGGATCTGCTCCTCGGGCACCTTCAGGTCGCCGGACAGCTTGACCTCGCGCACCTTGTACTTCTCACCTTCGTTGATATTGATGGTGATGTAGACGTGCTTCTTGTCCGGGGTGATGGACACCTGGGTGGAGGCGATGTCCATGTTGATGTAGCCGCGGTCCAGGTAATAGGAGCGCAGCCGCTCCAGGTCGCCGGACAGCTTCTCGCGGGCGTACTTGTCGTCGTTCTTGAAGAACGACAGCCAGTTGGTGGTCTTGAGTTCGAACAGGTCGACCAGATCCTGCTCGGGGAACACGGTGTTGCCCACCACGTTGATGTGCTGGATGGCCGCC
The DNA here is from genome assembly GCF_000826105.1 of Pseudomonas massiliensis. Classification (GTDB taxonomy): domain Bacteria; phylum Pseudomonadota; class Gammaproteobacteria; order Pseudomonadales; family Pseudomonadaceae; genus Aquipseudomonas; species Aquipseudomonas massiliensis. The sequence continues at coordinate 726,365 of NZ_CCYK01000006.1, forward strand.
ACCGTGCCTTCGTTGATCTTGATCTTCAGGCCCACGCGGTTGCGCGGCTGGGTGACCACCTCGGTGTCCACCGTGGCCGAATAGCGGCCCTGGGCCACGTACTGGCGCTGCAGCTCGTTGCGCACGCCCTCGAGGGTGGCGCGCTGGAAGATCTCGCCCTCGGCCAGGCCCGACTGCTTTAGGCCCTTGAGCAGGTCGTCGCTGGAGATGGCCTTGTTGCCTTCGATTTCGATGCTGGCGATCGAAGGCCGCTCCACCACGTTGATCACCAGGACGTTACCGTCGCGCCCCAGTTGAATGTCCTGGAAGAAGCCGGTCTTGAACAGCGCGCGGGTCGATTCCACCAGCGTGCGGTCGTCGGCCTGTTCGCCCACGTTCAGGGGCAAGGCGCCGAAGACGCTGCCGGCGGACACCCGCTGCAGGCCGTTGACTCGGATATCGGAGATGGTGAAGGACTCGGCTTGAACTTCGGCGATCATCAGTGCGGACAGCACCGCGGTAAGCAGCAGACGTTTCATGAAGTCCTTTCTTATTCCAACAGGCAATAAACAAACTGCCGCATAGGCGGCAGGTTCGCAATTGTGCGACTCATTACAACCGACCCAGGTCGTTTATCAGGGCAAGCAGCATGACGCCGACCACCAGACTGATACCGATCTGAACCCCCCAGCCCTGTACCCGATCGGACACCGGGCGACCCCGAACCCACTCGATCAGGTAGAACAGCAAATGCCCCCCATCCAGGACGGGAATGGGAAGCAGATTGAGAACCCCGAGACTGATGCTTAGATAAGCAAGGAAATTCAGGAAATCCCCAAGGCCCGACTGGGCCGAAGCGCCCGCCACTTTAGCAATGGTTATCGGTCCGCTCAAGTTTTTTACGGACAGCTCGCCGAACAGCATTTTCTTCAGCGAATCAAGGGTCAGGACGCTCATCTCCCAGGTGCGGCGCATGCCTTCGACCGCGCCGTCGAGCAGGCCATAGCGAACCTCGCGCAGCATCTCCGCGGGCCAGGCAACAGGCGTAACCCCGGCGCCGAGATACCCGGTGGCAGCCTCGCCCTCCCCTTTGCGGGCCAGGGTAACGGGGATATCCACCGCTCTGCCGTCACGCTCGACCTGCAACACCACGGAACGATCCGGCCGCTGACGCACGGCATCCACCACCTGCTGCCAATCGGCCAGGGCGACCCCGTCAAGGGCGAGCAAACGATCGCCAGATTTCAGCCCGGCGGCATGGGCTGGCCCCTTGGGCTCGATTTCAGCCAGCACCGGTTCCAGCACGGGTCGCCATGGGCGAATACCCAGGGAATGGACCGGATCGGGCTCTTCGCTTCCCTTGAGCCAGGCGACCAGGTCAAGGTCGTGCAGGCTGGTGCCGCCATTTTCCTCATTGACCCGGATGTGCAAGGTACCGGTCTCGCCCAGGCGTCGTACCAGCTCCATGTTCACGCCGGACCAGCCCGAGACAGGCTCGCCATCGACCTCGACGATCTCCTGGCCGGCGCGCAAGCCGGCGCCGGCTGCCAGGCTGCCGGATTCGACGGCGCCGATCACCGGACGGACCTGCTGGCTGCCCAACATTGCCAGGCCCCAGAAGAACACGATGGCCAGCAGGAAATTGGCGATCGGCCCCGCGGCCACGATGGCGATGCGCTGGGCCACGGGCTTGCGGTTGAAGGCCTGTTCCCGTTGTTCGGCAGGTACCTCGGCCTCGCGCTCGTCGAGCATTTTCACGTAGCCGCCAAGGGGAATCGCGGCCACCACATACTCGGTTCCCTGCTTGTCGGACCAGCGCAGCAGTGGCGTACCGAAGCCCACGGAGAAGCGCAGGACTTTCACCCCACAGCGACGGGCCACCCAGAAGTGCCCGAATTCATGGAAGGTTACCAATACCCCAAGGGCAATCAGGGTACCGACCAACATATATAGCGCGCTCATAGGTATCTCCGCTGCGGCCGGGCGCCTGTATTCATGCCCGGAGCGAGGTCATCGGAACTCATCGGCCACGCCGAGTCAACCACTGCTCGGCCAAACGTCGCCCCCTGTCGTCGGCGGCGAAAACCGCCTCAAGGTTTTCAAGGCGCTGCCCGGGCTCTTGCGTCAGCACCGCTTCGATCATGCTCGCGATCTCGGTGTAGCGGATGCGCCGGTCGAGAAATGCGGCCACGGCCACTTCGTTGGCGGCATTGAGCAAGGCGGGCGCGTTCCCACCCGCCTCGGCCGCTTCTCGCGCCAGGCGCAGGCACGGGAAACGGGCTTCGTCCGGGGCATGGAAGTCCAGGCGGGCGACGGCGAAGAGGTCCAGCGCCGAGACGCCGGAATCGATCCGCTCGGGCCAGGCCAGGGCATTGGCGATAGGGGTGCGCATGTCCGGGTTGCCCAGTTGGGCCAGTACCGAGCCGTCGACGTAGTCCACCAGGGAATGGATCACGCTCTGGGGGTGAACCACTACTTCCACCTGGGCGGGACGGGCATCGAACAGCCAGCAGGCTTCGATCAGCTCCAGCCCCTTGTTGGCCATGGTGGCCGAATCCACTGAAATCTTGCGCCCCATGGACCAATTAGGATGCGCGCAGGCTTGCTCCGGTGTCACTTCGGCCAAGGCCGCCAGTGGGGTTTCCCGGAAAGGGCCACCCGAGGCCGTCAGCAGGATACGACGCACCCCTACCCTGGCCAGCCCCTGTGCATAGTTGCCCGGAAGGCACTGGAAGATGGCATTGTGCTCGCTATCGATGGGCAGCAACACGGCAGCATGCTCACGTACAGCCTGCATGAACAGCCCGCCGGACATGACCAGCGCTTCCTTGTTGGCCAGCAACACCTTCTTGCCCGCGCGTACCGCCGCCAGGGTAGGCGGCAAACCGGCGGCGCCAACGATGGCAGCCATGACCGTATCCACATCGCTGGCAGAGGCGACTTCGCACAGGCCTGCTTCGCCGTACAGCACATCGGTGGCCAGACCCAGTTCGCGCAACCGGGGCGCGAATGCGTCAGCGTCGGCGGCGGTAGCCACCACTACCACCCTGGGGCGATGTTGCCGACACAGGCGCAGCAGCTCATCCAGACGAGCGTACCCGGTCAGGGCATGGATTTCATACAGGTGCGGATGGCGAGCGATGACATCCAGGGTGCTCTGCCCGATCGAGCCAGTGGCGCCGAGCACGGTGATACGTTGGCGGCTATTCACATCGCACCCCAGCCGGTTGCCCACAAGACTACGGCGAACACCGGAACGGCCGCGGTAAGGCTGTCGATACGATCCAGCACCCCCCCATGGCCGGGCAGCAGCTGACTACTGTCCTTGATGCCTGCCTGACGCTTGAACATGCTTTCCGTCAGGTCTCCCACCACCGAAATGAGCACCACGAGGGCGACAGTCAGCAGCGCGCCGAGCACGTGCATACCGCTCCAGCCGCGGACAAGCCCGGTGATCAGCGTAACGGCAAGGGCGATCCCCAGGCCACCATAGAGCCCCGCCCAGCTCTTGCCAGGGCTGACGGCAGGCGCCAGCTTGCGCTTCCCGAAGGCGCGCCCGGAAAAATAGGCACCAATGTCCGCCACCCAGACCACCACCATCACAGCCAGGATCAGCCAGTTCCCCTGCCCGGATGGCCACTGCTTCAGCAGCCATAGGCCTTCCCACGCTGGCAGGAGCACGAGCAAGCCCACCAGCAGCTTGCAGGCGATGCTCGACCAGAGCCGCGCGGAGCCGGGATAGGTCAGTACCAACCAGGTGGCCAGCGCCCACCAGAGCACCGCCAACCCGAGCAGCCAGGGCGCCAACCCAGGTACCAGGAACAATATCACGAGCCCAGCGGCTACCAGGACGGCGAAAAGCCCCCGCTGGGGCTGCCCTTCGAGGCCGGCCAAGCGGGCCCACTCCCAGGCACCGAGAACCACCACCGCGCCGATGAAGAGAGCGAAGGCCACGCCTTCCAGCAGAAAAAAGCCGCACAAGGCCAACGGGAACAGGACCAGGGCGGTAAGAATGCGTTGCTTGAGCATCAGGCGCGGGCTCCAGCCTCGATCTGCTCGCTGGTCTTGCCGAAGCGACGCTGTCGGGAGGCGAAATTGGCCAGCGCGCTGCGCATGGCCTCGTGTTTGAAGTCCGGCCAGTAGAGGTCGGAGAAGTACAGCTCAGCATAGGCCAGCTGCCACAGCAGGAAATTGCTGATGCGATGCTCCCCCCCAGTGCGAATGCACAGGTCTGGCAACGGCAGATCACCGGTTGCCAGGCATCCCTGGAGTAGCTCGGGGGTAATTTCATCCGGACGCAGGGTCCCGGCCTGGACCTGGCGCGCCAACTGCTGGGCCGCCTGGGCTATATCCCATTGCCCCCCGTAGTTGGCGGCGATCTGCAGCACGAACCGACCGTTGCCCGCGGTGAGCGCCTCGGCCTCTGCCATGGCCGCTTGCAGCTCGGGATGGAAGCGGCCGCGGTCGCCGATGATGCGAAGGCTGATGTTGTTTTCATTCAGGCGGCGCGCTTCACGCCGCAACATGGTGAAAAACAGCTCCATCAACGCGCCCACTTCATCGGCGGGCCGCTGCCAGTTCTCGCTGGAGAAAGCGAAGAGGGTGAGCACTTCCACCCGAGCCTCGGCACAGACCTCGATCACGGCGCGCACCGCGTCCACGCCGGCCTTGTGGCCCGCCACCCCTGGCAGCAGGCGCTTCTTGGCCCAGCGGTTGTTACCGTCCATGATGATCGCCACATGCCGCGGAACGGATGCTGGCGCTACCCACTTCGTCTTTTCCATGGAAACGCGCAGTTCCTTCTTATACTGCCATCAGGTCGGCTTCTTTGGCCTTCACTGCAGTATCGATCTCGGCCACGAACTTGTCGGTCAGCTTCTGGATTTCATCAGCGGCGCGACGCTCTTCGTCTTCGCTGATTTCCTTTTCCTTGACCAGGTCCTTCAGCTGGCCGAGGGCATCGCGACGGATGTTGCGCACGGCAACCCGGGCGTCTTCGGCAGCTTCGCGAGCCTGCTTGGTGAAGCCCTTGCGGGTTTCCTCGGTCAACGGCGGCATGTTTACCAGGAGCAGTTCGCCAAGGTTGGTCGGATTCAGGTTCAGGCCGGCGTTCTGGATGGCTTTGTCCACCGCGCCAAGCATGTTGCGCTCGAAGGCGACCACCTGCAGGGTACGGGCGTCCTTGACGGTGACGCTGGCGACCTGGTTGATCGGGGTGTCAGCCCCATAGTACGGAACCATCACGCCAGTGAGGATGCTGGGGTGGGCCTTGCCCGTGCGAATGCGGCCGAAAGCGTGATCCAGCGATTCGATGGATTTCTGCATGCGCGTCTGCGCGTCTTTCTTGATTTCGTTGATCATTGTTCGCCTTCCTCGATCAGGGTGCCTTCGCCACCGCCCACAACGATGTTGAGCAGGGCCCCAGGCTTGTTCATATTGAAGACTCGCAGCGGCATGTTGTGGTCACGGCACAGGCAGATGGCCGTGAGGTCCATGACGCCGAGCTTGCGGTCGAGTACTTCGTCGTAGGTCAAGCGGTCGAACTTCTCCGCGTGAGGGTCCTTGAACGGATCGGCAGTGTACACCCCGTCGACCTTGGTTGCCTTGAGCACAACGTCAGCGCCTATTTCGATGCCGCGCAGGCAGGCAGCCGAATCGGTGGTGAAGAACGGGTTGCCGGTGCCCGCGGAGAAGATGACCACGTCGCCGCTATTCAGATGACGAATGGCCTTGCGGCGATCGTAGTGATCGGTCACGCCTACCATGGAGATCGCGGACATGACGATGGCGGAGATATTGGACCGTTCCAGGGCGTCGCGCATGGCCAGGCCGTTCATCACGGTGGCCAGCATACCCATGTGGTCGCCGGTGACGCGGTCCATGCCGGCCGCGCTCAGGGCCGCCCCACGGAACAGGTTGCCTCCTCCGATCACCAGCCCTACCTGCACGCCGATGCCGACCAGCTGGCCGACTTCGAGAGCCATGCGGTCCAGTACCTTCGGATCGATGCCGAACTCTTCCGAGCCCATCAGGGCTTCGCCGCTTAACTTGAGCAGAATGCGTTTATAGCGAGGTTGACGACCACTCACCTGCTGGGCCATTGCGTATCTCTCCTGCGGCGTTCTCGAATATTCCAGGCCTTGGCCTGCTTGCAACATGGCGCTTTCGGCGCCTGCCGCCCCGTGCCGTGCTCGGGCGGGCTTCACTTTGACAAAGAGGCTGCGCGCGTGAGCGGGCAGCCTCTCTGGGGTGACAGATGGAACCTGTCTTATTGCTTGCTTGCGGCAGCCACTTGAGCGGCAACTTCTTCTGCGAAGTTGTCGACCGGCTTCTCGATGCCCTCGCCTACCTTGAAGTAGGTGAAGGATACGATCTCGGCGCCGCCCTGCTTGGCCAGGGTGCCTACGGTGACTTCAGGGTTCTTGACGAACGCCTGCTCGACCAGGCTCGCTTCGGCCAGGAACTTCTTGATACGGCCAGCCACCATGTTTTCCACGATGTTCTCTGGCTTGCCCTTGATCTTTTCCTCGTTCAGCTGCATGAATACAGCCTTCTCGCGATCGATGGCTTCCTGGGAAACCTGGGAAGGGTGCAGGAACTCGGGATTGCTGGCCGCCACGTGCATGGCGATGTCCTTGGCCAGTTCGACGTTGCCGCCCTTGAGCACAACTGCCACGCCGATCTTGTTGCCGTGCAGGTAGCTACCGACCACATCGCCCTCGACACGAACCAGGCGACGAATGTTGACGTTCTCGCCAGTCTTGCCAACCAGCACCAGGCGGTCGGATTCCATGGCTTCGATCAGCGGCTCGACGGTGGTCAGCTTGTCGCTGAAGGCCTTGTCGGCGGCAGCGGCCACGAACGCCTTGAAGTCGTCCTGCAGGGCCAGGAAGTCGGTCTGGGAGTTGACTTCCAGCAGCACGGCGGCTTTGCCGTCGTCCTTGATTGCGATGGCGCCTTCAGCGGCCACGTTGCCCGCTTTCTTGGCAGCCTTGATGGCGCCGGAGGCACGCATGTCGTCAATGGCTTTCTCGATGTCGCCGCCGGCCTTGGTGAGGGCCTTCTTGCAATCCATCATGCCTTCGCCGGTGCGCTCGCGCAGTTCTTTGACCAGCGCCGCAGTAATTTCTGCCATTTCAAAATCCTCTTGAACAGGTTTTCGGCCATACCGCCCGCGTGGAAACGGGCATTGAAATTCTGACCCGCCAGGCTGTTACGGCCTCGACGGGTGGCAAAAAGGGGGCCTAGCCCCCTTTTCGCTTACCGAGCCATTTTCAGGCGCGGTCGACTCAGCCTTCTACGGCCTCGCTGGTCGCGTCCTGGGCGAATTCGCCAGTGCCGGCAGCGACATTGTTGCGGCCACGGATAACGGCGTCAGCCATCGAACCCATGTACAGCTGGATGGCGCGGATGGCATCGTCGTTGCCAGGGATCACGTAGTCAACGCCTTCAGGGCTGCTATTGGTATCGACAACGCCGATGACCGGAATGCCCAGTTTGTTTGCTTCGGTGATCGCGATGCGCTCGTGCTCGACGTCGATGACGAAGAGCGCGTCAGGCAGGCCGCCCATGTCCTTGATGCCACCCAGGCTGCGATCCAGCTTTTCCAGGTCGCGGGTACGCATCAGGGCTTCTTTCTTGGTCAGCTTGGCGAAGGTGCCGTCTTCGGCCTGGGTTTCCAGGTCGCGCAGGCGCTTGATCGACTGACGGATGGTCTTGTAGTTGGTCAGCATGCCGCCCAACCAGCGGTGGTCGACGTAGGGCGAACCGCAACGTGCGGCTTCCTCGGCGACGATCTTGCCAGCGGAACGCTTGGTGCCGACGAACAGGATCTTGTTCTTGCCCTGGGCCAGTTTCTCAACGAAGCTCAGCGCGTCGTTGAACATCGGCAGGGTTTTTTCCAGGTTGATGATGTGAATCTTGTTGCGCGCGCCGAAAATGAACTTGCCCATTTTCGGGTTCCAGTAACGGGTCTGGTGGCCGAAGTGCACACCGGCCTTCAGCATATCGCGCATGTTGACTTGGGACATGATAGTTCCTTGATAAGTCGGGTTAGGCCTCCACGCATCCCAATGATCCAACCCAAGGCCGCAAGGCCCGGGCACCCAGGTCATCGTGTCGATACGTGTGTGGGTTAGAGCTCTACAGGGCTACCCCCCGCAAAGCGGCGCACTTTATATCACGAAAGGCCTGTAAAGAGAACCGCCAATGGCGCCTTCTCCACGCCAGGGATACGATCGGGCGACCTGCGCGGCCGACGGCAGGGCGCGCGCCTATGATAGAATCGCTGCCTTGCAATTTTTTCACCCGCACCGCTGGTGCCGAGAGAGCCCGTATGACCGTTATCATCAAAACCCCCGAGGACATCGAAAAGATGCGCGTCGCTGGCCGCCTGGCCGCCGAGGTGCTGGAAATGATCGAGCCTCACGTCAAGCCAGGGGTCACCACCGAGGAGCTGGACCGCATCTGCCACGACTATATCGTCAACGAGCAGCACGCCATCCCCGCCCCGCTCAACTACAAGGGCTTCCCCAAGTCCATCTGCACGTCCATCAACCATGTGGTGTGCCATGGCATCCCCAATGACAAGCCGCTGAAGGATGGCGACGTCCTGAACATCGACATCACCGTGATCAAGGATGGCTACCACGGGGACACCAGCCGCATGTTCCATGTGGGCAACGTGCCGGAATGGGCGCAACGTCTTTCCCGGGTCACCCAGGAATGCATGTACAAGGGCATCGAAGTGGTACGTCCTGGCGCGCGCCTGGGAGATATCGGCGAGGTCATCCAGAAGCACGCCGAGAAGAACGGCTATTCGGTAGTCCGTGAATACTGCGGCCACGGCATTGGCAAAGGCTTCCACGAAGAACCGCAGGTGCTGCATTACGGCCGGGGCGGTACTGGCGAGGTGCTCAAGGAAGGAATGATCTTCACCATCGAGCCGATGATCAACCAGGGCAAGGCCGACACCCGTCTGTTGGGCGATGGCTGGACGGCCATCACCAAGGACCGCAAGCTTTCGGCCCAGTGGGAGCATACCGTGCTGGTGACAGCTGATGGCTATGAGATCCTCACGCTGCGCCGTGACGACACCCTGGCACGTACTTCGGCGCGATGAATCGCGCCTGACAAGGGTTCTATAGAAGGAAGGCGAGCGATGCCGCAGGTAGATCCGGAATTGTTCGATCGCGGCCAGTTCCAGGCGGAACTGGCGCTCAAGGCCAGCCCCGTGACGGCTTTCAAGAAGGCCATCCGGCAAGCTCGCGAGGTATTGGACGCGCGCTTCGCCAGCGGCCGGGACGTACGCCGCCTGGTGGAGGATCGCGCCTGGTTCGTGGATAACATCCTGCAACAGGCCTGGGCCCAGTTCGAGTGGAGCGATGAAGCCGATATCGCCCTGGTTGCGGTAGGCGGCTACGGCCGCGGCGAGCTGCATCCCTACTCCGACATCGACCTGCTGATCCTGCTGGAACACGCCGATCACGAAGTCTTCCGCGATTCCATCGAACGCTTCCTTACCCTGCTCTGGGACATTGGCCTGGAAGTGGGGCAAAGCGTGCGCTCGGTGGACGAATGCGCCCAGGAGGCCCAGGCGGACCTGACGGTGATCACCAACCTGATGGAATGCCGCACCATCGCCGGGCCCGAGCGGCTGCGCAAGCGGATGCTGGAAGTGACCGCGCCCGAACGCATGTGGCCAAGCAAGGCCTTTTTCCTGGCCAAGCGCGAAGAACAGCGGGCCCGGCACCACAAGTACAACGACACCGAATACAACCTGGAGCCCAACGTAAAAGGCTCCCCAGGTGGGCTACGCGATATCCAGACCATCCTCTGGGTAGCCCGGCGCCAATACGGCACGCTCAACCTGCAGGCGCTGGCCGGCCAGGGCTTTCTCCTGGAAAACGAAAGCGACCTGCTTGCAGCCTCTCAGGAATTCCTGTGGAAGGTTCGCTACGCCCTGCACATGCTGGCCGGGCGCTCCGAGGACCGCTTGCTGTTCGACTACCAGCGGCGCATCGCCGAGCTGCTGGGCTACCAGGACAGCAACGCCAGGCTGGCCATCGAAGCGCTGATGCAAAAGTACTACCGGGTGGTCATGCGCATCGCCGAGCTGAGCGACCTGATCATGCAGCACTTCGAGGAAGAGATCCTGGCGGACGAAACCGGCGCCAGCCTGCAACCGATCACTGCGCGTTTCCAGCAGCATGACGGCTACATCGAGGCCACCGCCGAAAACATCTTCAGGCGGTTCCCGTTCGCCATCCTGGAAATCTTTGTGCTGATGGCCCAGAACCCCGCCATCAAGGGCGTCAGGGCCAACACCATACGATTGCTGCGCGAACACCGTCACCTGATCGACGATCAGTTCCGCCACGATATCCGCAACACCAGCCTGTTCATCGAGCTGTTCAAATGCGAGATCGGCATCCATCGCAACCTGCGGCGGATGAACCGCTACGGCATCCTGGGCCGTTACCTGCCCGAGTTCGGCCATATCGTGGGCCAGATGCAGCACGACCTGTTTCATATCTATACCGTGGACGCGCACACGCTCAACCTCATCAAGCATCTGCGCAAGCTGCAATACACGCCGGTCTCGGAGATGTTCCCGCTGGCGAGCAAGGTCATGTGTCGGCTGCCCAAGCCCGAGCTGATCTACATCGCCGGGCTGTACCATGACATCGGCAAGGGCCGCAACGGTGACCACTCCGAGCTGGGCGCGGTAGATGCCCGGGCCTTCTGCGAACGGCACCAGTTGCCGCCCTGGGACAGCCGGCTGATCGTCTGGCTGGTGCAGCACCACCTGGTGATGTCCACCACGGCCCAGCGCAAGGACCTTTCAGACCCCCAGGTGATCCACGATTTCGCCCAGCTGGTTGGGGACGAAGTGCACCTGGACTACCTTTATGTGCTCACCGTGGCCGACATCAACGCCACCAACCCCAGCTTGTGGAATTCCTGGCGCGCCAGCCTGCTGCGCCAGCTGTACACCGAGACCAAGCGCGCCTTGCGCCGCGGCCTGGAAAACCCGCTGGACCGAGAAGAGCAGATTCGCCAGACCCAGGCCGCGGCGCTCGACATCCTGGTGCGCGGTGGCACCGACCCGGATGATGTCGAGCAGCTGTGGAGCCAGCTGGGCGATGACTATTTCCTGCGCCACACGGCCGCTGACGTGGCCTGGCACAGCGATGCGATCCTCCAGCAGCCCGCCGACGGCGGCCCCCTGGTGCTGATCCGGGAAACCACCCAGCGGGACTTCGAAGGCGCTACCCAGATCTTCATCTATGCGCCGGACCAACACGATTTCTTCGCGGTGACCGTAGCGGCCATGGACCAGTTGAACCTGAACATCCATGACGCGCGCATCATTACCTCCAGCAGCCAGTTCACCCTGGACACCTATATCGTGCTGGACAACGACGGTGGCTCCATTGGCAACGATCCGGAGCGAATCCGACGAATCCGCGACGGCCTGAACGAGGCGCTGCGCAATCCTGACGACTATCCCACCATCATCCAGCGTCGAGTGCCACGACAGCTCAAGCATTTCGCCTTCGCACCTCAGGTGATCATCCACACCGACGCCCAGCGGCCGGTGACCATCCTCGAACTGAGGGCGCCCGACCGGCCGGGGCTGCTGGCCCGCCTGGGCAAGATCTTCCTGGAATATGATCTGTCGTTGCAGAACGCCAAGATCGCCACATTGGGCGAGCGGGTCGAAGATGTATTCTTCCTCACCGACGCCCACAACCAGCCCCTGTCGGACCCGCAGCTATGCGCGCGCCTGCAAGACGCCATTGTCGAGCAGTTGAGCGTGGAGCAGGCTCCCGGCATCGAATTGACCCGCCTGAGCATCTAGACCCGAGCCACTGATGAACCACGCCCTGAGCCATTTGCAGCCCTACCCCTTCGAGAAGCTCCGCGCCCTGCTGGCCGGCGCCCAGCCACCAGTGGGCAAGGCACCCATCGCGCTATCGATCGGCGAGCCCAAGCACGCCTCGCCGGCCTTCGTTACCCAGGCGCTGGCGGACAATCTGGACCAGCTCTCCGTCTATCCCACCACCGCCGGCTTGCCGGCCTTGCGCGAAGCCATCGCACAATGGTGCGGGCAGCGCTTCGGCGTGACCGAGGGCTGGCTGGACGCGGCGCGTCACGTGTTGCCGGTCAATGGCACCCGAGAAGCCTTGTTCGCCTTCGTGCAGGCGGTGGCCGAGCGCGACCGGGACGGCTTGATCATCAGTCCCAACCCCTTCTATCAGATCTACGAGGGGGCGGCGATCCTGGCAGGGGTCCAGCCCTATTACCTGCCTTGCCTGCAGACTCATGGCTTCAACCCGGACTTCGCCGCCGTGCCGGCCGAAGTCTGGTCGCGCTGCCAGGTGCTGTTCCTGTGCTCCCCAGGCAACCCGACCGGCGCGCTGATTCCGTTGGATACCCTGAAGGCGTTGATTGCCCTGGCCGACGAGCACGACTTCATCATCGCCGCCGACGAATGCTATAGCGAGCTGTACTTCGACGAAGACGCGCCGCCGCCTGGCCTGCTCAGCGCCTGCGCGGCCCTGGGGCGCACGGACTTCAAGCGTTGCGTGGTGTTCCACAGCCTGTCCAAGCGGTCCAACCTGCCCGGCCTGCGTTCCGGATTCGTAGCCGGCGACGCTGATATTCTCAAGGCCTTCCTGCTGTATCGCACCTACCACGGATGCGCGATGCCGATTCCAACTCAACTGGCCAGTATCGCGGCCTGGCAGGATGAAACCCATGTACGCGCCAACCGTGATCTCTATCGCGAGAAGTTCGCCGCGGTACTGGACATTCTTGGGCCGGTATTGGACGTTCAGCGTCCCGATGGCGGCTTCTACCTGTGGGCAGGCGTGCCCATGAGCGACGAAACCTTCTGCCGCGAGCTGTTCAGCGAGCAGCATGTAACGGTAGTGCCGGGTTCCTACCTGTCCCGAGAGGTGAACGGCGTGAACCCCGGCGCCAACCGGATACGCCTGGCACTGGTCGCGCCACTGGCCGAGTGCATCGAGGCGGCCCAGCGCATCCGCGCCTTTATCGAAGCTCGCCCGTAACCCGAATGCTCGAACTGGACCTCATTCGCTGGACAGCGAAGTGATCACGGTGGGAGCTAGCGCCAGCTAGCGAAAGGCTTTTCTGATCGAGCGCTTTTCGGCAGCCTGGCTGTCTTCCGCCCGGCGTGGCCCCGCCAACGATCAACGCTGGGGCGCGGCCTTGAACTCGCCCTTGGCCAGGGATTGCACGTCGTTACCTAAGGCATCCTGAGCCTGCAGGTCGGCGCCTTTGTCGGCCAGCGCGTGCAGAATGTCTTCGCGCTGGAACAGGGCCGCATACATGGCGGCGGTCTGGCCACTGTGATTACGCAAGTCAGGAGAACAGTCGGCATTGACCAAACGCCGCGCAATGGCCAGCTCCCCCTTGAAGATGGCGCCCATAAGGGCCGTGTTGCCACGAGCATCCTGCGCGCAGGGATCAGCGCCCGCGGCCAGCAACTGCTCCACTGCCGGCTGATGGCCGTGATAAGCCGCCAGGATCAACCCGCTATAGCCTTTGTCATCCTGAACGTTGAGGTCGTACCCTGCCTCGATGAATGCGCCGAGCATGTCCGTATTGCCCTGGCGGGCAGCCTCGAAAAACAATGCCCGCAACTGTGCGCGGGTATCTTCCGGTCCGGGTGAAGCCGCCATGGCCGGACCAAGACACAGAGCGACACAGAGCGCCGCGATATACCTTCTCATGCCTACCTCGCTTAAACATGGCCCATGTCCGGAAACATGGGCCATCCATTATCAGTCTTGCAACTTGGCGGCGAGTGCCTTGACCTTGGCCAGGTCACCGTTGGCAACCTTGGTCACGCCGGTGCCATATTCAGGATCGGCCTTGTACAGATACGAAAGCATGATGTTCTTGCTTTCCGCATCGGTGGTGGACAGGGATTCACCGAAGCTCTGGATCAGGTCCTGGCGGTCCTTCTGGCTATAGGAACGGTACAGGTCGCCAGCCTGCTTGAAGTTCTGCTCACGCTGGATCTTCGCCTGCTGGGTAGTACCGGTCAGGGGCAACTGGCTGTAGCGGGCGCTCTCGTCCTGCGGGCGAGGATTGAGGCGGCTAGGCTCGTAGTTGACCCCGGTGGTGGTGTGCCCCAGGTTCATCGCGCCGTCCTGGTTACCGTTGTTCACCGCTACCCGAGGACGGTTCACCGGCAGGCTCAGCCCGTTGGTGCCAACCCGGTACAGCTGAGTATCGGCATAGGAGAACACTCGGCCCTGCAACAGTCGATCTTCGGAAGGTTCGATGCCAGGCACGACGTTGGCGGGCGCCATCGCAACCTGCTCGGTTTCCTGGAAGAAGTTATCGACGTTCTTGTTGAGCACCATCTGGCCTACCTTGCGCTCCGGCACATCAGGCCAGATCTTGGTGGCGTCGAGTGGGTCGAAGGCGAACTTGGCCAGGTCTTCGGGGTTCAGCACCTGAATGTACAGGTCCCACTTGGGGAAGTCGCCCTTGTTGATCGCCTGCACCAGATCGTTGGTCATGTGGCTGTAGTCCTTGGACTGGACTTGCGCCACCTGGGCCGGATCGAGGTTCTTGATCCCTTGCAGGCTCTTCCAGTGGAACTTCACATAGTGCACTTGGCCCTTGGCGTTGACGAACTTGTAGGCGTGTACGCTATTGCCGTCCATGAAGCGGTAGCCGGCCGGGGTACCTTCATTGGAATAAAGCAGCGTCAGCGTACGCGTGGCTTCGGGAACGTGAGAGAAGAAATCGAACCGGCGGGAGTCATCGTCCAGGTTGGTGCGCGGGTCCGGCTTGAAAGCGTGGACCATGTCGGGAAACTTGATGGCGTCCCGAATGAAGAAGGTGGGGAAGTTGTTGCCCACCAGGTCCCAGTTACCATCGGCCGTATAGAACTTGGTGGCGAAGCCACGCGGGTCGCGCAGGGTTTCAGGCGAGTGGTTGCCATGTACCACCGCGGAGAAGCGTACGAACACCGGGGTATGTTCACCCGCGCGGAATACCTTGGCCTTGGTCAGTTCGCCAAGGTCTTCGGTGGCCGTGAATTCACCTTTCACGCCGGTACCGCGGGCATGCACGACACGCTCGGGAATGCGCTCGCGATCGAAACGCTGCAGTTTCTGGATCAGCTGTACATCCTGCAGAACGGTTGGCCCATTGGGGCCGGCCGTTTGCGAGTTCTGGTTATCGCCTACCGCAGCGCCGTTGTCGCGGGTAAGCGTGTCGGCAAATACCGACGTCATGGCAATCGCGCCGAAGGCAACTGCCCCCAGGGCCTGTCCCGTCAAGGAAGTGAGTTTCATGATATTCCCTATGGAATTATTGTGGTCGAAACCAGACATCGCCACGCCAGGTGACGGTGTCTATCGCTGTTCATCCTAGGGAGTGAGGTGCCTGAACCTGTAATTGAAAGGCGCTATGGTTTTGATAAACAGAAATTCAGGAAATCACGCACAGCTACCGCTATAACTCGCGCGCGGGGCAGCCAGCGATGAGCCATGGCGCCTTGAACATGGCGCGGGCCGGTACGATGCCGCATAATCCACGACCCCTCAATTTTCCGGAGCAGAGGCTGGCGTCCCTGGGTCGCCGCTTTACCATGGCTTACACTCTTTTCGGCATCAAGGCGTGCGACACCATGAAGAAGGCCCGTGGCTGGCTGGATGATCATGGCATCGCCTACGTCTTTCACGACTACAAGACTTCGGGCATCGACCGCGAGCACCTGCGGCAATGGTGCGACGCTCATGGTTGGGAGACTGTCCTCAACCGCGCCGGCACCACCTTTCGCAAGCTGCCGGACGCGGACAAGGCCGGCCTGGACCAGGCCAAGGCCATCGAGCTGATGCTGGCCCAGCCTTCGATGATCAAGCGTCCGGTACTCGATCTCGGCGACCGAACCCTCGTGGGTTTCAAGCCCGACCACTACGCAGCGGCCCTGAGCTGATCAGCCGGCCCTGCCTTTCAAGAGGAACACTGCATGTCCACTACCCTGTTCAGCCTGGCGTTCGGCGTCGGCACCCAGAATCGCCAGGGCGCCTGGCTGGAAGTCTTCTATGCCCTGCCACTGGTCCGGCCATCCACCGCGCTGGTGGACGCTGTCGCCAAGCCCCTTGGCTACACTGGCGGCAACCAGGCGATCAGTTTCAGCACCACCCAGGCCTCGCAACTGGCCGAAGCACTCAAGGCGATCGACCCGGCCCAGGCCGCCCTGCTCACCCGCCTGGCTGAAAGCCAGAAGCCTCTGGTCGCCACCCTACTGGCCGAAGACGCCGCTCTGACCTCCACTCCCGAGGCCTACCTGAAGCTACACTTGCTGTCGCACCGCCTGGCACGCCCGCATGGCCTTAACCTGGCCGGGATCTTCCCGCTATTGCCTAACGTCGCCTGGACCAGCCAAGGGGCCATCGACCTGGCCGAGCTGGCCGAGCGTCAACTGGAAGCGCGCCTGAAGGGCAAATTGCTGGAAGTGTTCTCCGTGGACAAGTTCCCGAAGATGACCGACTACGTGGTGCCGAGCGGCGTGCGTATCGCCGACTCGGCGCGAGTGCGCCTGGGCGCCTACGTGGGCGAAGGCACCACCATCATGCACGAAGGCTTCGTCAACTTTAACGCTGGTACCGAAGGCCCGGGCATGATCGAAGGCCGCGTTTCGGCGGGCGTGTTCGTTGGCAAGGGGTCGGACCTGGGCGGCGGTTGCTCCACCATGGGCACCCTCTCCGGCGGCGGCAATATCGTGATCAAGGTAGGCGAAGGCTGCCTGATCGGCGCCAATGCCGGTATCGGCATTCCATTGGGCGACCGCAACACCGTGGAAGCCGGGCTCTACATCACCGCGGGCACCAAGGTCGCCCTGCTCGACGAGGCCAACCAACTGGTGAAGGTGGTGAAGGCACGAGACCTGGCAGGCCAGGACGACCTGCTGTTCCGTCGCAACTCCGAAACGGGCGCGGTGGAGTGCAAGACCCACAAGTCGGCCATCGAATTGAACGAAGCGCTGCACGCCCACAACTGATCGTAGCCTGGGGTGGCCAGGCGTGGAGGCAAAGGCTGGTGCTCCGGCCTCTGGCTCCAGGCCACGGCCGTTCCCAGCGCCCAGGATTCGAACATGTCCCAGCCCTCCCCATGGCGGGGCGATTTTCCCGCCATGGCCGCCTTCGAGCGGCAACAGCAAACCTACCTCGACAGCGCGGCCACCACACAGAAACCCCAGGCCATGCTCGACGCGCTCTGCCATTACTATGCCCATGGCGCGGCCAACGTGCACCGGGCCCAACACCTACCCGGAGCCCTGGCAACCCAGGCGTTCGAGGAATGTCGCGAGAAGGTGGCGCATTGGCTGTGCGCCGGCGCGCCTGCTCAGATCATTTTCACCCAGGGCGCTACCGCGGCCTTGAACCTGCTGGCCTATGGGCTCGAAGCCGAGGTGCATCCCGGTGATGAACTGGTGGTCAGCGCCCTGGAGCACCACGCCAACCTGCTTCCTTGGCAGCAACTGGCGCTGCGGCGTGGCGCGCGCCTGGTGGTATTGCCCCTGGATGCCAGCGGACGCATCGACCTGGGCCAGGCTGCCCAGCTCATCGGGCCCCGCACTCGGGTCGTAGCCATCAGTCAGTTGTCCAATGTGCTCGGCACCGTCCAGCCCCTGGCGCCATTGATCGACCTGGCCCGCGGACAAGGCGCGCTATCGGTGGTGGACGGCGCCCAGGGCGTGGTTCACGGCCGCCAGGATGTTGCCGCCCTGGGGTGCGACTTCTACGTATTTTCCAGCCACAAACTGTATGGCCCCGATGGTGTCGGCGTGCTCTACGGTCGCAGTGAAGCGTTGGGCAAGCTGCGCCATTGGCAGTTCGGCGGAGAGATGGTCCACCAGACGGACTATCATCAGGCCAGTTTCCACCCCGCGCCCCTAGGCTTCGAAGCGGGCACTCCTCCCATTGCCGGGGTGATCGGCCTCGGCGCTACCCTTGACTGGCTGGGGTCACTGGATGCGCAAGCCTTGCTGGCCCATGAACAGGGGCTGCACCAGCAACTGCTGCGTGGCCTGGGAGACCGCGAGGGCATTCGCGTACTGGGCAAGCCGGACAAGGCCCTGGCCAGCTTCGTGGTGAAGAATGTACACAACGCGGACTTGGCGCACCTGCTGACTGACCAGGGCATCGCAGTCAGGGTGGGTAACCATTGCGCCATGCCGCTGTTCCAGACCCTCGGCAGCAAGGGCGCGCTGCGGGTTTCACTGGGCATCTACAATGACTCGGACGACCTCAAGCGCTTCTTCGATGCGCTGGACCGCGCCCTGGAGCTACTGCGATGACCTTGCCCCCCGATGCCGCCGCCGCGTTGGCCCGCTTCGCCGATTGCACGTCCTGGGAGGCGCGGGCCCGCCTGCTTATGCAGGAAGGCGAGCGCCTTGCGCCACTGGCGCTGGAGGAGCAGACCGAGGCCAATCAGGTACAGGGTTGTGAAAGCCAGGTATGGCTGGTGGGCGAGCGGAGGGGGGCACGCTGGTACTTTCGCGCCGCCACCGATGCCCGCTTGCTGCGCGGCCTGCTGGCCCTGCTGCTAGCCCGGGTCAACGGCCTCGATGGCGCCCGCCTCCAGGCACTGGACCTTGGCCCCTGGTTCAGCGAGCTGGGCTTGCAGCGTCAGCTGACGCCGTCGCGTACCAATGGCTTGAGCGCAGTGTTGAAGCAGATGAAAGCCACCGCTCAGCCCTGAACCCGCTCGCTGGGGCGACGCGTTCCGCCCACCAGCTTCTCCACCGCCTTGCTGGCCGCCACCATGCCGAAGGTGGCGGTGACCATCATCACCGCGCCAAAGCCCCCCTCGCAATCCAACCGGACACCTTCGCCAACGAAGGCCTTGCTGTGGCAGACGCTGCCGTCCGCGGCGGGATAGCGCAACTGCTCGGTGGAAAACACGCAGGGCACACTGTAGCTGCGCGAAGTGTTGCGGGAGAAGCCATAGTCGCGCCGCAGCAGCGAGCGCACCCGGGAAGCCAGCGGGTCGTTGTAGGTGCGATTGAGGTCGCACAGGCCGACCTGGGTAGGGTCCACCTGGCCGCCCGCACCGCCAGTGGTCACCATGGCGAGCTTGCGCCGCCGACACCACGCGATCAGCGCAGCCTTGGCCCTGACGCTATCGATGCAGTCGAGCACGAAATCCAGCTCGTCGGTGATGTGCTCGGCCAGGTTGTCCGGCGTGACGAAGTCCACCACCGCCTGCACCCGGCAAGCCGGGTTGATCGCCCGCAGCCGCTGCGCAAGCACCTCGACCTTGGGCTGTCCTACATTGCCTTCCAGGGCATGAGACTGCCGGTTGGTGTTGCTGACACAGACATCATCCAGGTCGAACAGGGAAATGGCCCCTACCCCGCTCCGCGCCAAGGCTTCCGCCGCCCATGAACCTACGCCGCCCACACCGACCACGGCCACATGGGCCGCTTTCAAACGGGCCAGGCCCGCCGCGCCATAAAGGCGGGCCACGCCGCCGAATCTCGGATCATCGTTACTCATTGCTTTACCCCATTACGCAGGCGGCGATTATACGACCACCGATGCCCCGGCGAACGCTTTGCGCGATATTGGGCGAACAGTGGCAACTTTCCGCGCCGCCTGGTTTCAGCTGTGGAGAAACCGCAAGGATGTGTCGTAATGCCTACCCGCAAGCTGGGCCTGAATCTCTTCACGCTGCTGGCCATCGCTGCCCTGTTCATCGGCGCATGGGCGCTGGTCAACCGCCCTGTCAATGCCCCAGACTGGCCGGATCGTATCCCCGGCTTCGCCTATTCGCCCTTTCGCCTCGGACAAAACCCGCAGGCGGGCGTCTACCCCAGCGAAGACGAGATACGCCAGGACCTACGCCAGCTGGGCCAATACACCGAAGGCTTGCGTACCTATTCAGTGGCCGGCAGCCAGGCCGCCATTCCCCGGCTCGCCGAAGAAGCCGGCATGGCCCTGACCCTGGGGATCTGGATCGGCAACGACCTGGCCCGCAACGAGCAGGAGATCGCCACCGGCATCGAACTGGCCAACCAGTACCGCAGCGTGGTGAGGGTGGTGGTGGGCAACGAAGCCCTGTTTCGCGAGGAAGTGACGCCCAGCCAGATGATGGCCTATCTGGACCGGGTGCGCGCCGCGGTAAGGGTGCCGGTGACCACGTCCGAACAATGGCACATCTGGATGCACCATCGGGAACTGGCTCAGCACGTAGACCTCATCGCCGCGCACATACTGCCGTATTGGGAATTCATCCAACGCGACGATGCCGGGCAGTTCGTCCTGGACCGCGCCCGTGAACTGAGACAGGCATTTGCGCGCAAACCCTTGCTGCTTTCAGAAGTAGGCTGGCCAAGCAACGGGCACATGCGCGGTGGCGCCGATGCCAGCCAGGCCGACCAGGCGGTGTATCTGCGCCGACTGGTCAATGCACTCAACCGTCGTGGCTATGACTTCTATGTCATCGAAGCCTACGACCAGCCTTGGAAGGCCAGTGACGAAGGAGCAGTGGGCGCCTACTGGGGCGTGTTCGACGCAGCGCGGCAACCGAAATTCGCCTTCACTGGCCCAGTAGTGGCCATCCCTCAATGGCGCCTGCTGGCTACCGCCTCGGTGGTTTTCGCGCTCATTGCCCTGGCCGTGCTGTTGATAGACGGTTCGGCCCTGCGCCAGCGCGGACGCGCCTTCCTGACCTTTATCGCCTTTCTCTGCGGCTCGGTGCTGGTGTGGATCGCCTATGACTACAGCCAGCAGTACAGCACCTGGTTCAGCCTGACCATGGGCGCCCTGCTGGCGCTAGGCGTGGCGGGCGTGCTCGTGGTGCTGCTCACCGAAGCCCATGAGCTGGCCGAGGCAGTGTGGACGCGCAGGCGGCGTCGCCCCTTCCACCCTGTGCTGCACGCGCAGGCGTACCGGCCCAAGGTGTCCATCCACCTTCCCTGCTACAACGAGCCGCCGGCCATGGTCATTGCCACCCTGGACGCCTTGGCCCAGCTGGATTATCCAGACTTCGAGGTGCTGGTGATCGACAACAACACACCTGACCCGGCAACCTGGAAGCCGGTGCAAGCCCACTGTGCCAGACTCGGCCAGCGCTTCCGCTTCTTTCATGTGGCGCCCCTGGAAGGCTTCAAGGGCGGTGCCCTCAACTATCTGCTGGAACACACAGCGGCCGATGCCGAAGTGGTGGCGGTGATCGACGCCGATTACTGCGTGGCCCCTGACTGGCTGCGTCACATGGTGCCTCACTTCGCCGACCCCAACATCGCCATCGTGCAAAGCCCTCAGGATTACCGCGACGGCGACACCAGTCTGTTCAAGACCCTCTGCGAGCTGGAATACCAGGGCTTCTTTCACATCGGCATGGTCACCCGCAATGACCGCAACGCGATCATCCAGCACGGCACCATGACGCTGACCCGACGCAGCGTCCTGCAGGAACTGGGCTGGGCCGGGTGGTGCATCTGCGAGGATGCCGAACTCGGGCTGCGCATCTTCGAGCGTGGCCTCTCGGCGGCCTACCATCCGGCCAGCTACGGCAAGGGCCTGATGCCCGACACCTTCAGCGCCTTCAAGAAACAACGGGTACGCTGGGCCTATGGCGCCGTCCAGATCCTCAAGCGCCATGCCCGGGCCCTGCTAACGGGCCGCCAGGCGCGCCTCAGCCGGGGCCAGCGATACCATTTCATCGCCGGCTGGCTACCCTGGATCGGCGATGGCATGAATATCTTCTTCACCTTCGGCGCCTTGCTGTGGTCCGGGGCGATGATCATCGTGCCGAGCCGGGTAGAGCCGCCCCTGCTGGTGTTCGCCATACCGCCCCTGGCACTGTTCGCCTTCAAGGTGGGCAAGCTGTTGTTTCTCTACCGGCGCGCCCTCGGGCAGCCGGTGCAGCGAGCCCTGTGCGCCGCCCTGGCGGGGTTGGCGTTGTCCCACACCATCGGCAAGGCAGTGCTCTATGGGCTGTTCACCCGTGGGCTGCCCTTCGTGCGCACGCCCAAGCTGGCCGAACGTCCGGGCCTGTTGGCGGCCCTGAGCCAGGCCCGGGAAGAGCTTTACGTACTGTTGCTACTGTGGGGCGCCGCCGGCGGGCTGTACCTGACCCAGGGCGCGCCCAACGCCGATGCCCGCTGGTGGCTGGTCATGCTGTTGGTCCAGGCGTTGCCTTACCTGGCGGCGGTGATCATGGCCCTGCTTTCGGCCGCCCCAGGATGGCGCCAGCCTGCCAAGGTAGCCATGGGCGATGCGTGAGCGGGCGCGCCTGAACCGGCGTTTTGCTTTACCATACGCAGCCTTTTCTCGCCTTGCCCCCCGGAGTGCACCCATGACGGCCGCCGCTGATCTTTCACCTACTCTCGCCCTGGCCTGCGAGCTGATCCGGCGCCCGTCCGTTACCCCCGTGGACGCCGATTGCCAGGGCTTGATGATGCAGCGGCTGGCCGCGGCGGGCTTTGCCTTGGAGCCCATGCGCATCGAAGAGGTGGATAACTTCTGGGCACGCCATGGCCAGGCTGACGGCCCTGTACTGTGTTTCGCCGGGCATACGGACGTGGTGCCCACGGGGCCGGCCGAGCAATGGCAGCACCAGCCCTTCGAAGCGCTGATCGACGCCGAGGGTATGCTCTGCGGCCGTGGCGCCGCGGACATGAAAGGCAGCCTGGCCGCCATGGTGGTCGCCGCCGAGCGCTTCGTGGCCGATTATCCGAACCATCGCGGCGCGCTGACGTTCCTGATCACCAGTGACGAGGAAGGCCCGGCCCAGCATGGTACCAAGGCTGTGGTGGAGCGCCTGGCCGCCCGCCGGGAACGGCTGGACTGGTGCATCGTGGGCGAGCCGTCCAGCACCGCCCTGGTGGGCGATGTGGTGAAGAACGGCCGTCGCGGTTCGCTTGGCGCTACCTTGCGGGTGCGCGGCAAGCAGGGCCATGTGGCCTACCCGCACCTGGCACGCAACCCCATTCACCTGGCGGCGCCAGCCCTGGCCGAACTCGGTGCCGAGCACTGGGACAACGGCAACGCCTTCTTCCCGCCCACCAGCTTCCAGATTTCCAATATCAACGGCGGCACCGGTGCTACCAATGTGATTCCCGGCGAGCTCACGGTAGTCTTCAACTTCCGTTTCTCCACCGAGTCCACGGTGGAAGGGTTGCAGAAACGCGTAGCGGCCATTCTGGACAAGCATGGCCTGGACTGGCATATCGACTGGGCCCTGTCTGGCCTGCCCTTCCTCACCGAGCCGGGCGACCTGCTCAGCGCCGTGGCCGGGGCTATCAGACAGGTGACAGGGCGTGATACCCAGCCCTCCACCAGCGGGGGCACCAGCGACGGACGTTTCATCGCTACCCTGGGCACCCAGGTAGTGGAACTGGGGCCGGTCAATGCCACCATCCACCAGGTGGACGAACGCGTCCTGGCCAGCGACCTGGACCTGCTCACCGACATCTACTACCACACCCTCGTGAAGCTGCTCGCCTGATGCTCACCTGCCCGCTCTGCTCCGCCCCGCTCGCCACCGCCGATCATGGCGTGGCCTGCCCCGCCGGCCATCGCTTCGATCGCGCGCGCCAGGGTTACCTGAACCTGCTGCCCGTGCAGCACAAGAACAGCCGCGCGCCGGGCGACAACCAGGCAATGGTCGAGGCTCGCCGTGGCTTTCTGGAAGAAGGCCACTATGCCCCGGTGGCCGAACGCCTGGCCGAATTGGCAGCCCAGCAACGGCCGACGCGCTGGCTCGACATCGGCTGCGGTGAGGGCTACTACAGTGCCCGCCTGGCGGCGGCCCTGCCCAAGGCGCAAGGCTATGCCCTGGACATTTCCCGGGAAGCGGTCAAGCGTGCCTGTCGTCGAGCGCCTTCGGTGAACTGGCTGGTGGCGAGCATGGCCAGGGTACCGCTGGCACCGGCCAGTTGCGACTTCATCGCCAGCGTGTTCAGCCCGCTGGACTGGCACGAAGCCCAGCGCCTGCTGCGCCCCGGTGGCGGCCTGATGCGCGTGGGCCCTACCCAGGGCCACCTGATGGAACTGCGCGAGCGGCTCTATGACGAAGTACGGCCCTATCAGGACGACAAGCACCTGGCATTGGTGCCCGAGGGCATGCGCCTGGCCCATACCGAGGTGCTTAACTACCGCCTGCGTCTGATCGACCCGGCGAGCCGGGCCAACCTCCTGGCCATGACCCCCCATGGCTGGCGCGCCAGCGCCGAGCGACGGGCGGAGGTGATCGGACACCCCGGCCCCTTTGCAGTGACGGTATCCATGCGCTACGACTATTTCCTGAACGATGCCGACGCTCCGGCGGCGTCATGAACCCCGACCCAGCGAGCCTGCCATGCAACAACCTGATATCGAGATCTACCTCAAGGACGCCGAGGTCGACCACAAGGCGATCACCGCCTGGCTGACCGCCGCGATCGGCCCTTGCACCGCCTGGGCGCAAAAAGGCCAGGCATGGAAATGCCAGACTGGGGACATACCGGTCACCTGGGTGCCCTTGGCAGTCGGCAAATGGAACAGCCTGTACCTGGAAAGCGAGCGCACTCCGTGGGCCGACGACCTGGCCTGCGCTCGCGCCGCTCATGCCGCCTTGGGTGTAGAAGTGCGCTGCGCCCCGGGTACCTGGGTGGAAGACGAGAACGATGAAGACGCTGACCGCTGGATTCGGGTAAGCGCCGAGGGTGAGCAAGAGATCGTCTGGCGTACCTGAGGCAGTGGCCAGCATCCACCGCCATAGGCCCAACATCGCTTCTGCCAGACCACCTTGTCGCCCTCCCCAGGCGAGGCAATTCCATGGTGATCTGTCACACTGTCTGCCTGTTTACCTGAGCAACTCCGTATGACCCCTTCTGTACTGCACCGCGTCCTTTCCAGCGCACTGCGGCGGCTCCTCTATTTGTGGGTCCGTTCGGAGAGCATCAACCCCAGCGTTGCCATCGAACTCGATCGCAGCCAGCCGATTGTCTACGTACTTGAAAGCCCGGCAGCCAGCGACCTGGCGGTGGTGGACCACGAATGCAGCGCGCTGGGCCTGCCACGCCCGCTCCTGCCGGTAGCCGCGAGGGGCATCGTTGAGCCAAGGGCCTACTTTTACCTCACGCCCGACGCAGACTGGCTCGGGCGGCAGAACAAGCGGGGCGCGCCGCCGGCCTTGCAGCGCCTGGTGGAGGCCTGCCAGGCGCACGCCGGGGAGGATGTCCTGATCGTGCCGGTCAGCGTGTTCTGGGGCCTGTCGCCAGACAGCGAATCCAGCCCCTGGAAATTGCTGTTCGCCGACAGCTGGGCGGTGACCGGGCGCCTGCGCCGGTTGGTCAGCATCCTGATCCTGGGCCGCAAGACGCGGGTGCAGTTCGCCCCGCCGATTTCCCTGGGCAGCCTGGTGGCCGCTGGCAAAGGTCCTGAGCGTACGGTCCGCATGGCCCAAAGGCTGCTGCGGGTACACTTCCGCCAGCAAAAGGCCGCTGTGATCGGCCCGGACATTTCCCATCGTCGTCACCTGGTCAAGGGCCTGGTACACGCCCCCCTGGTACGCCAGGCCATCGCCGACGAAGCCTCACGGGAAAACATCAGCCAAGGAAAAGCCGAGGCCCAGGCGCTGCGCTATGGCAACGAGATCGCCTCGGACTACACCTACACAGCCATTCGTTTCCTTGAAGTGGTACTGAGCTGGTTCTGGAACAAGATCTACGACGGCATCAAGGTGAGCCAGATCGAGCAGGTCCAGCAGATCGCGCCGGGCCATGAAATCATCTACGTACCCTGCCATCGCAGTCATATCGACTACTTGCTGCTGTCTTACCTGCTGTTCCGCAACGGCCTGACACCACCTCATATCGCCGCCGGGATCAACCTGAACATGCCCGTGATCGGTGGGCTGCTGCGCCGGGGCGGCGCCTTCTTCATGCGCCGCACCTTCAAGGGCAACCCGCTCTACACCGCTGTATTCAACGAGTATCTGCACACCCTCTTCACCAAGGGTTTCCCTGTGGAGTACTTCGTCGAAGGCGGCCGCTCCCGCACAGGCCGTACCCTGCGCCCCAAGACCGGAATGCTGGCGATCACACTGCGCAGTTACCTGCGTTCGTCGCGCATGCCCATCGTGTTCGTGCCGGTGTACATCGGTTATGAGCGGGTGCTGGAAGGTCGCACCTATCTGGGTGAGCTACGCGGTGCCAGCAAGAAGAAGGAATCGTTGCTGGATGTCTTCAAGGTGGTTGGCGCGTTCAAACAGCGCTTCGGCCAGGTATCGGTCAACTTCGGCCCGCCCATTCGCCTGACCGAGTTCCTGGATCAGGAGCGCCCCGGCTGGCGCGCCGAGCCGGCCGCCGATGACTTCAAGCCCGCCTGGCTGAACCCGGTCACTCACAAGCTGGGCGACCGGGTAGCCTGCGCAATCAATGAGGCGGCGGCGATCAACCCGGCCAACCTGGTGGCCCTGGCGCTGCTTTCCACTACCCGCCAGGCCCTCGATGAACAAGCCCTGGCCCGGGTACTGGACCTGTTCCTGGCATTGTTGCGTGCGGTACCTTATTCCACCCATACCACCCTGCCCGAAGGGAGCGGCCTGGACCTCATCGCCCACGTCAAAGGCATGGACCTGGTGGCAGAGCAGAGTGACCCCCTGGGCCGCATTCTCTATCTGAACGAGCAGAATGCCGTCCTGATGACCTATTACCGCAATAATGTATTGCACGTATTCGCCCTGCCGGCGCTATTGGCAAGCCTCTTCCAGAGCTCGGCCCGGATCAGGCGCGAGGGCGTGCTGCGCTTCACCCGGGCGCTGTACCCGTACCTGAAGGCTGAGCTGTTCATTCGCTTTTCGGTAGACGAACTCGATACGGTGATGGACCAGTGGCTGGAGGTCTTTGTCGCCCAGGGCTTGCTGCGCCAGGAAGGCGACAGCTACCAGCGCCCTGCCCCCAGCTCCCGCCAGTTCGTGCTGCTGACCTTGCTGGCCCGGGGCATCACCCAGACGCTTCAACGGTTCTACATGTCGATCGCCCTGCTGCTCAATCATGGCCAGTACGGGCTGACCGCTGAAGCACTCGAGGACCTGGCCACGGTCATGGCTCAACGCCTTTCCATCCTCCATGGCCTCAATGCGCCGGAATTCTTCGACAAGACCCTGTTCCGCCATTTCATCCAGGCGCTGGTGGACACCGGGGTGGTCCACCGTGATCAAGACGGTCGACTGGGCTACCAGGAAGAGCTTGGTGAACTGGCTGAAGGCGCTGCCAAGCGGGTATTGTCCGCCGAGGTGCGGCTGTCGATCCGCCAGGTGACCCTGCACCGCACGGACGAGCTGGCAATAGGCGAGAACGGTTCGGCAAGCGACGACTCGCTCGCCTCGACGCCGTCGCAAGTTGAGGTAGATAAACACCGCTAGGCTGCTTGTGGCGTTCGCTACCCTGATTCACCCGGCACGTACCGGGTGACTTACTCAAGGAGCACAGCATGAGCATCGCCAAGATCGAAGGCCGCATTCACTATCGCACCCGGGAGGGGCTTCCACCCTGCACCCTGACCGTCGAGCTCTACAACGCCAGCCTGGCTGACCACCCCAACCCCGTTATTGCGAGCACGTCTCGGCTGATACCCCACGGCGGTTCGCTGACCTACACCCTGGTCTACGATACCGACTGCTTGGAGGCAGGGCATGATTACGCGCTCGGCGCGGCCATTTACGTGCAGGACCGCCTGTACAAGTACAACACTACACATCACGCGATCAGCCTGCCAGGCACGACCGAACAGGACATCCTTGTAGAGTTCGTCGGCAACCCTCCAGGCGCACAGGCGCCTGAATACCTGATTCAGCCCCCGCGCGGCTTCAGGATCGAATCGTCCAAGGGCATCCATGGTGGCAACTTGGGCGAAGGTCTTCACGGCGGCAATCTGATCGAAGAACCGCGCCCTTAACCTTGACAGGACTTTCGCCTCGCTTTAAGCCTTGAGCGACCGTTTCGGGTAGATATCGTAGCGGCTGGACTTCCCCTCCAAGGTAAGCGCGGGCGCCGGGCCCTGGATAGGAGGCGCCTTGCGCGGCCGCTTGACCGTTACCCGATGGGTCGCCAAGGCCAGGGCAGCCTCCAGCAAGGCTGGTGCATCCAGGTCGTCGCCCACCAATGGACGGAACAGGCGCATTTCCTTCTTCACCAGGGCGCTCTTGTCCCGATGCGGGAACATGGGGTCCAGGTAGACCACCTGAGGTGGCACTGCCTCCCATTGACGCATCCGTTCAATGGCATTTCCCTGCTGCAAACGCATGCGCGCCACTATTGCCCCAACCTCGCCATCCAGGGCCGCGCGAGCCAAACCATCCGCGAGCAGAGCCGCGATGATCGGCTGTCGCTCGATCAGGTCCACCTCACAACCAAGAGTCGCCAGCACGAAGGCATCCTGGCCAAGCCCGGCGGTAGCATCGAGCACCCGTGGCCGCACCCCTGGCTGCAAGCCCGCGGCCTTGGCGATCATCTGCCCGCTACCACCCCCGAACTGACGCCGGTGCGCCGCCCCCCCTTCGAGGAAATCCACCCACACCGGCCCAGGCGCGCCTGGGCCCAACTGCTGCAAACGCAGGCCCTCCACCCCCACCTCAAGGGCGAAATCCGGCGCTTCCAGGACCAACGCCAGCCCCAGGGCGTCCGCCAGTTGCCGGGCACGCTCGGTGAAGGCCTCGCCCAGGGGAATGACCTGAATGCGGCATGCCGCCTGTCGCTCTTGCATCGGTTGTACTCAAAAAAGTTAAATCTTCGCCGCTGCCGGCCGATAGTCACAGTGCCGGGTATTTTGCCAGAGCTTTGGGCCCACTGAACCTCATGTCCGATCTGATCACCCCACCTGTTGGTTATCTGTCGCCGGTTGGTAACTTCAGCCGCCGCAACACCCAGACCCTGGGCGGGGTGAGCAAGCTATGGCAGGATTTTTTCTCCAGCGCGCTCAGTGCCGACGCTCAGTCTGAGGTCATCGCCGAGGCGGCTTTCGAATTGCCCAACGTCGTCAGCCCGGAAGGTGAACCCCTGGCGGCCAGTCAGTGGCTGGATCAGGTACAGGAACAACGGGCCTGCGAGATCGCTGATCGGGTCATCGCGCCGCCCCGGGCACTGTTTTTGCCCATCGCCGAATTCGACACCAACCTGCTGCCCCCCGCCGCCACGCCTTATCCGCCGGAAGAGATCCAGGCCCACCAGTACGAGCTGGACCTGGACACGGGATGGCGCCGCCCGTTGGTCATGGCCAATGGCAAACCCTTGCCTGAACCCGGCCCGGCGCCTCGGCCGCGCCGCCTGCAACTGCCCATCGCCGAATTCGAGATGGAGTTGCTGCCGCCGCCCAACGAACCTTTCGACGAGCCGACCCTTATCTGGCAGCAGCGCGAGTTCGACTTTGACATCGGCTGGGCACGCCCCATCGTGCTGCAGAACCTGCGCGTCACGGCCTGACCTGGCCGCGCGTGGCTGTGGGATAATCCCGTCTTTCCTTTTTCACGAGACCTGCTGGAATGCCTCACGCCAGTACCTGCCCGGTCTGCGGCAGCTCCAATCATTGCGCGCTCATCGAGGGCCAGGCGAACCCTTGCTGGTGCTTCTCGGTCAAGGTGGCGGAAGAGACCCTGGCCTCACTGCCTGAATCCCAGCGTGGGCAGGCGTGCCTATGCCCAGGCTGTGCCGCTGGATTGTCGCCGACGTCTGGCCAGGCTCTGGATCCTTCGCGTGAGGATTGATCGCTTCGTTGCCAACCTGCCAGGCTTCAACCGGCAGCGCGCGCGCCTGGCCTTGGCCAAGGGCGACGTCTACCTCGGGGCCACGGCCATCGACGACCCGGCCCATGACGTTCGAATATTCGACCGGATCGAGGTGTCAGGAGAGGTCGTGCAACCGGGCTATGCCGCGCGCTACCTGATGTTGCACAAACCGGCCGGCTGCGTCAGCGCGACCGCGGACCCTGAACATCCTACAGTGCTCGACTGCCTACCTCAGGCAGAGCGCGAGGGCCTACACCTGGCCGGGCGCCTGGATTTCAACACTACTGGCCTGGTATTGCTGACCAACGACGGGCAATGGTCCCGTCGCCTGACCCTGCCCACCAGCAAGCTGCCCAAACTTTACGACGTGGAAACCGAAGGCCCTATCGAGGCTCACTATGCCCGGGCATTCGAGCAGGGGCTATACTTCGCCTACGAAAACCTCACCACCCTGCCGGCCATGCTGGACATTCTTGAGCCGCGGCGGGCATACCTGAGCCTGATGGAAGGCCGTTATCACCAGGTGAAGCGGATGTTCGGGCACTTCCAGAACAAGGTGACCCGCCTGCACCGCCTGGCGATCGGCCCATTGCGGCTGGACCCAACCTTGGCACCCGGCCAGTGGCGGAGCCTTACCGAGGAGGAGCTGTCGAGCCTGAGCCGAGCGGCGGAAAATGTAGCGACCGAGCAAAAATAATTTCTATTCTGCGGCCTGTTCTGGTAAAACGTACGGCCTCAAGCGGGTGTAGTTTAGTGGTAGAACGGTAGCTTCCCAAGCTCTAGGTGAGGGTTCGATTCCCTCCACCCGCTCCAGTCCTAAAAGCCTGTCTCCAGGCGCCAGCATCAACCGGCGCTCTCAACCTTGCGCCAGCTGGCGAACACGGCGAACCGCTTCGCCAGTTGACGGTGACTGCTACAAGCGTGTCATTCCTTTCCAGCCGCCTCGCGACGGGCCAGGAAATCATCTTCCAGCATGGCATCCACTTCGGCGGGCGAGTCTTCCAGCACGGGCGGCGCGGTCAGATGGCCAGTGGAAACAACGGCTTCGTCCAGCCGTCCCATCAGGTGCTCCAGTGCGTGAGACATCTTGTCTGCCGCCCCTTGCACAGCCAAGTCCAAAGAATCGGCCTTGTGAGTCACGGAAATGGAAGAGTGGCCCTTGGGGCGCGCTTCGATCTGGCAGCGTTTGTCCTGCTCGCCGGACTTGCCAGCGTTTTCATCGCTGACGTGAATTTCCACCCGGGTGAGCAAGTCGTCGAACCGCGCCAGGGTGTCGGTGACCGTAGCCCCAACCCAATCCTGCAGCCCGACGCCAGCGGTGATCTGGTTGCTGTTGACCTGTACCTGCATGGTTATTCTCCAATGGACTAATGCAACGGCTTGTTTTCATTAGGGCTCGGTCTTGAGGCAGGGTTCACTTTTGCCATGGCTTGGGTGGTTGACTGGCACCAACCCGGTCACCTGAGGTCACTGGATAAGGATCAACGGAGTGAAGGACTATGCCGGATTCACTGCATCACGCTTTGGAAAAGATCTACGAAAACCAGGTCGCCCTGGCCGCCGCCATTGAAGAACTGGCGCTCTGGGTAGAGGTGCGCGGTGACGATGCCGCCACCGCTGGCAGTGTGCGCGACGCCCTGGATACCCTGGAACGCAACGCGGAGCCGATTGGCCGCTGGATTGCGGAGCTGCACGGTATTTCCGGTCAGTAGCCGTCCGCTTCCAGCACAGCCTGAACCGACTTGGCCGCGGGTCGACCATAGAACCTGAGCAACTGGTCGGCCCTGTTGGTGAAGATACCGTCCACGCCGGCCTGGCGCGCCTTGTCGAAATCCACCGGGTCATCGAGGGTATAGGCATGCACCAGCAGCCCCTTGGCATGGGTGAGCTGGTTCATCCACGGCTGGATCAAGTCCATGTAGCTTTGCTCGCCGCCCGCCGTCAGGGCCGCCGAAGGCCCTGTGGCCACCGCGCCCTGAGCCTTGGCGAAATCGACCCATTGACTGAATGCCTCCTTGCTCGCCGGCCGTTGCGCCGCATAGTAGGCGGCCTTGTCCTTGGCGCCAGACTGGGCGAAGGTCACCTTTGACTCAGGCTCGATACTCCCCTCGCCCACCCATAGCAACAACACCTTGGGCACCTTGGGCATTTCCTTGGCCAATAGCTGCAGGCTGGCTTTTTCGAAGGTCTGCAACACGACCCGGTGGCCTGGCGCCACCTCGCCCTCCGGCGTCAGCCAGCCACGCCTGATGAGTTTGGCTTTCAAGTCAGCTTCGATGCCGGGATATAGATTGGGCACCTTGGTTTCGATGTATAGGCCGGTACGATGCTCTGGATCGGCATCGGCGATGTCGATGATTTCATCGAGGGTAAGGATGCGGGCATTGGCGAAACCGGGGCGGGCACGGTCCGGATAGCTGGCATTGAACCAGCTGCCAGCGTCAAGAGCGCGCAGTTCCGCCAGGGAGAAATCGCTGATGGGCCGGTCGCGCCGCTCCGGATAACGAGTCGCTACGTCGGTGGTGCGCAACAGCGTGTCGTCATGGAAGGCAACCAGTTGCCCGTCGCGGGTGCGCTGCAGATCCAGTTCCAGATAGTCCGCGCCCAGGTCACGCGCGGCCATGTAGGCGGGCCGGGTCGATTCCGGGGCGTCGTGGCTGGCGCCGCGGTGCGCGATGACGGCCGGGTAAGGGATGCCGGCCTTGGTGGCCAAGGCTTGTGCCGAGGGCGCAGCCGCCCAGGCATGACCTGCCGCCATGGCGAGACAGAGAACAGCGACGCGCCACTGGTGTTTATGATGATCGTTCACAGGCTTTCCTCTTTCCCTTGAGCGTTTCGCTTCACGCGTGCCGGCCAGCCCGACGCAGCGCTTCGCGCCAGGCGAGGAGCATAGCGCAGCGGCCCCTTCGCGAAGATGACAGTCGCGACACCTTGGCTACCTGAACGCGGCCCCCCGACGTGCTACAGTCACCGCCAGCTTTGGCAACCGAAACGCTGCTCCATGGACACTTACCTGCTGGACCCTTCGCTCCCTTCGTGGCAAGACACCCGACTGGCCAGCCAGTGCACCGGGCTTTTACTAGGCAATGGCGCCAGCCGAGCGCTCTGGCGCGGCTTCGCCTATGACAGCCTGTTCGAGGTGGCGCAAAAGGTTCGCAATCGCCCGCTGGGGCAGACTGACCTGGCCTTGTTCAAGGCCTTGGGCACTGAAAGTTTCGAACAGGCCCTGAGCGCCCTTAACATAACCCAGCGGGTCAACGCCGCTCTGGCCATCGGTGCCTCCGGGCCGTTGAATCGCTATTACGCCATCAAGGAGGCGCTCATCCACGCCATGCGCGTGGTGCATCTGCCTTGGCGGTTGCTGCCGGCCACCACCCGGCAGGCCATGAACCAAGCCTTGCGCCAATATTCCAGCATCTATTCCAGCAACTACGACCTACTCTGCCCCTGGGCTGTGGGCGAGGCGCCGGAAGGATTCGATGACGGCCTGGAGGCGGACGCCGGCTTCGACCCGGCGCGCCCCTTCACAGGGGAGCATCACCTTTACTACCTGCATGGCGGCCTTCACCTGCTCAAGGATCGAGACGGCGCCATCCGGCGCCGGGCAGCCAGTGGCGGCGAATTGCTCGACGGGTTCGCCGTGAACGTGCCGGGCGATGTGCCGCTGTTCGTCAATGAAGGCCGCGCCGCAGACAAATTGCGCAGCATCCAGGGCTCGGCTTACCTGAGCCATTGCCTTACCGCCCTAGCCAGCCATCGAGGGCCGTTGTGCCTGTTGGGGCATCAGCTCAACGCACAAGATAGCCACCTGGCCGCCGCCCTGCGGCAGGCGCCCATCGAGCGGATGGCCGTGGGCATCTTTCCGCTTAGCGCGCCCTGGGTGCTGAGCCAGAAGCAACGCTATGCACAACTGCTGGGCGACAGCCTGGCGCTGGAGTTTTTCGACGCCACCTGCCATCCGCTTGCGTTGCCAGGCCTGCATATCCGTCCGGAACCCGCGCGCAGGTAACGATAGCGGCCGAATGACTTCGATTCGGGGGATGGAGCTAGCGGCAGCTAGCGAACCAGACCCGGATGCCGCCCCGGCGCTTGCGGTCCGGTTCGTCAGCTGCGCTGACTCCCATCGGTGTGCAGGTCTATGCGGTCTCCACTGCCTGCACCACCTGGTGGGAGCTAGCGGCAGCTAGCGAACCAGACCCGGATGCCGCCTCGGCGCTTGCGGTCCGGTTCGTCAGCTGCGCTGACTCCCACCGGTGTGCAGGTCTATGCGATCTCCACTGCCTGCACCACCTGGTGGGAGCTAGCGGCAGCTAGCGAACCAGACCCGGATGCCGCCTCGGCGCTTGCGGTCCGGTTCGTCAGCTGCGCTGACTCCCACCGGTGTGCAGGTCTATGCGATCTCCACTGCCTGCACCACCTGGTGGGAGCTAGCGGCAGCTAGCGAACCAGACCCGGATGCCGCCTCGGCGCTTGCGGTCCGGTTCGTCAGCTGCGCTGACCCCCATCGGTGCAATCCGGAGACCTTAGCCGAGCAGGCCGTCACTCTGCAGCAGGCTTTCCAGGCAATGCTCGCGCACGCCGTAGAAGGACTTGAGCTGGGCAATACGCGCCAGGCGTGGCGCGCTGTCCACGGCGGCGCCACGCCTGACCGCCAGGATCATCTTGTTCTTGCTGGTGTGCTCCAGCGACACGAATTCGAAGACTTTGGTCTCGTAGCCACAGGCTTCCAGGTAGAGCGCGCGCAAGCTGTCGGTGAGCATTTCCGCCTGCTGCCCCATGTGCAGGCCGAACTGCAACATCGGGCCCAGGGGTTCGGGGCTGCTCATTTGTGGTCGCAGCTGCTTGTGGCAGCAGGGCGAGCACATGATGATCGCCGCCTGGCTTCGGATGCCGGTATGGAGGGCATAGTCAGTAGCAACGTCGCAGGCATGCAGGGCGATCATCACGTCGATCCGCGCGGGCACCACGCTGCGCACGTCGCCTTGCTGGAAGGTCAGGCCCGGATGGTCCAGCCCCGTGGCGGCCTGGTTGCATAGCTCGACCATGTCCTGACGCAGCTCCACCCCGGTCACCTGCGCCTCGCGCCCCAGGCCATGGCTAAGGTAATCGTGGATGGCAAAGGTGAGGTATCCCTTGCCTGAACCGAAATCAGCCACCGTGACGGGCGCGTGCTCTGCAAATCCTGCCTGGCCGAAGGCATGAGCGAAGACTTCCACGAACTTGTTGATCTGCTTCCACTTGCGCGCCATGGCGGGTACCAGGGCGCCGTGCCGATCGGTCACACCCAAGGCTGTCAGGAACGGCCGGTCCAGCTCCAGCCAACGCTGCTTCGCCCGGTCGTGGGCGTCGGTGGCCGGTGCCGTGGAAGCCGGCGCCCTGGCACGATGCAGGCGGGCCTTGCCTTTCTTGCCGAACTCCAACTGCAGGGTTTCCTCGGTGGTTTGCAGGTGCGCGTTGCGAAAGCGTTCGGGCAGCGCGTTGGCGATTTCCACCAGGCCTTCCTGGAGGCTGTAGTGCCGGGTGATATCGCGTGTGCGGTAGCGCAATACAAAGCCCAGGCGCGGCTGACCTTTGACGGTCAGCGGCTTGACGCTGACGCGTTCGAGCTCCGGCTCGGCACCCAAGGGCCGGGCGAGCACCAGCTTGACCCAACGCCCTTGCTCGAGGGCAGCGCGCAAGTGTTGAAGAAAGGCGCTACGAGGATCATCGACTGGCGGAGTGGAAGCAGGCGCGGCAGGCATGGGGCGACTCGGAGAAGGACAGCGGGACGTCATTCTACGGCAGCGGCGGGCAACGGGAAACGCTACCGGGCGGTGCGATAGTGGCAGCGGCCGCAGCGATGAGTTAAAAGGGGCCCAGTTTCGCAAAAATAAGACAAAACCTTGCTTCAGGCGCGTACCTGCCTCCCGAAGCGCACGGCCCAGGAATGATTCATGAAAACCCTCCACCTGCTTGGACTGGCAACCGCCCTCGCCTGCCCCTCCCTTTCAGCCGCTGAGCCACTCCCTGGGTTGCAAAGCAAGGAAGCCTTCATCACAGGCTTGTTGAGCCGGATGACGCTGCAGGAAAAGATCGGGCAACTGCGCCTGATCAGCATCGGCCCTGAAATGACCCACGAGCAGATTCGCAAAGAGATCGCAGCGGGCAATATTGGCGGTACCTTCGGCTCTGTCACCCGGGCGGAGAATCGCCCGATGCAGGAGGCCGCCCTGAGCACTCGGTTGAAGATTCCCATGTTCTTCGCCTACGACATCATCCATGGCCAGCGCACCATATTTCCCATCGGTCTGGGCCTGGCCTCGAGCTGGGACATGGATGCCATCGAGCTGAGCGCCCGCACCGCGGCGCGTGAAGCGGCGGCCGATAGCCTGGACATGACCTTCGGCCCCATGGTGGACATTTCCCGAGACCCACGCTGGGGACGCTCCAGCGAAGGTTTCGGTGAGGACACCTACCTGGTGTCGCGCATTGCCAAGGTGATGGTGCGCGGGTTCCAGGGCCAGGATACCAAGGCCCCGGACAGCATCATGGCGGCGGTCAAGCACTTCGCTTTGTACGGAGGGGTCGAAGGCGGCCGTGACTACAACACCGTGGACATGAGCCCCACCCGCATGTACCAGGACTACCTGCCACCCTACAAGGCGGCGCTGGATGCTGGCGCAGGCGGGGTGATGGTGGCGCTCAACTCGATCAACGGCGTGCCCGCCACTTCCAATACCTGGCTGATGCAAGACCTGCTACGCCGGGATTGGGGGTTCAAGGGGCTTACCGTGAGCGACCATGGAGCTATCCTGGAGCTGGTCAAGCACGGCGTGGCCCGGGACGGCCGCGACGCAGCCCGCCTGGCGATCCATGCGGGCATCGACCTGAGCATGAACGACAAGGTCTATGGGCAGGAACTCCCCGGCCTGGTCAAAAGTGGAGAGGTGCCCGAGGCCGAAATCGACAACGCCGTACGGGAGGTGCTATCGGCCAAATACGACATGGGGCTGTTCTCCAACCCCTATCAGCGCATCGGCAAGGCCGCGGATGATCCAGTCGACATCAACGCCGAAGAGCGACTGCATCGTCAGGAAGCCCGCTCCGTGGCGCGGCGCTCGATGGTTCTGCTCAAGAACGCCAGGGAGACCCTGCCACTACGGAAAACCGGCACCCTGGCTGTCATCGGGCCGCTGGCCGATGCGCCCATCGACATGATGGGTAGCTGGTCGGCAGTCGGTCAGCCCAGTCAGTCGGTGACCCTTTTGCGAGGGATTCGTGAGGCCGTGGGCAGTCAGGCACAGGTCGTCTATGCCAAGGGCTCGAATATCATCGACGACCCTCACAGCATCGCTTTCCTGAACCGGATGAACCCGGACCGCACCGAAGTGGAGATCGACCCGCGCCCGGCCCAGGCCATGATCGACGAAGCCCTCAAGGCGGCCGCCAACGCGGACGTGATCATCGCCGCGGTAGGGGAGTCGCGGGGCATGTCACACGAATCGGCCAGCCGCACTACGCTGGATATCCCGGCGCCCCAGCGGGCCCTGTTGGCCGCCTTGCGAGCCACCGGCAAACCCCTGGTGCTCATATTGATGAATGGTCGCCCGTTGTCTCTGGTACGGGAGAACGAACAGGCCGACGCCATGCTGGAAACCTGGTTCAGCGGCACCGAAGGCGGCCATGCCATCGCCGATCTGTTGTTCGGCGACTACAACCCTTCAGGCAAACTGCCGATCACCTTTCCCCGCTCCGTTGGCCAGGTACCCATGTACTACAGTCACTTGACCATCGGCCGCCCCTTCGTTCCTGGTAAGGAAGAGAACTACACTTCGCGATATTTCGATGAAGACCCCACGCCACTGTTTCCTTTCGGCTATGGGCTTAGCTATACCCAGTTCGACGTATCGGAACCGCGGCTATCCTGCACCCGGCTCAAGCGTGGCGAAAAGCTCAGTGTCAGCGTGACGGTACGCAATACCGGCAAGCGGGACGGGGAAACCGTGGTGCAGCTATACCTGCATGACGTCACCGCTTCGATGGCGCGGCCTGTCAAGGAACTGAAGAACTTCCAGAAGATCTTCCTCAAGGCCGGCGAGCGCAAGGAAGTGTCCTTCGAACTGAGCGAGGACGACCTCAAGTTCTACAACAGCCAGCTCCAGTATGTCGCCGAGCCTGGCGACTTCGACGTGCAGGTCGGCCTGGACTCCCAGGACGTCAAGCAGGCGCGGTTCCAGCTGTTGTGACCTTGGTGCGAACCGGTGCCGCCGACGCGTCGGTTCGCCTTCGCCGCTCCTATCGATTTACTACAGGTGACGCCTGATGCCCCATGAAGATTTCCATTACTACGAACCTGCTCAGGGCCACGGCCTGCCCCATGACCCCTTCAATGCCATCGTCGGCCCGCGGCCCATCGGCTGGGTGTCCAGCCAGAGCGCCGAGGGGGTGCTCAACCTGGCGCCTTACAGTTTCTTCAATGCCTTCAACTATGTTCCGCCGATCATCGGGTTCAGCAGCATTGGCCGCAAGGACAGCCTGAACAACATCGAGGCCACCGGCGAATTCGCCTGGAACCTGGCCACCTTCGAGCTGGCCGAGCCGATGAACGCCAGTTGCGCCGCCGTACCGCCCACCGTGAACGAGTTCGAGCTGGCAGGCCTGACCACGGCTCCATCGCGTGTGATCAAAGTGCCCCGTGTGGCGCAGACACCGGTATCCTTCGAATGCAGGCTCACCCAGATCGTGCAGCTGCAACGCGCAGATGGGCAAACCGTACCCAGCTGGCTGATTCTGGGTGAAGTGGTTGCCGTGCATATCCGCAAGGATCTGCTCAAGGATGGGATCTACGACACGGCCGCGGCACGGCCGATCCTGCGCGGCGGCGGTCCGGCGGATTACTTCGAGCTGGGTTCGCTGTTCAAGATGGCCAGGCCTCAGACCTGATTCGCCCGGGCCGCCTCAGCTGGCCTGGCGCAGCGGCGCCGCCACCGCGGCACCCGGCTGAATATCGATATGCATCACCAGCCGCTGGTTGAGCAATTCGCCGAACAGGTCCGCCAGTGGCGCCGCCAGCCAGGCGCCAAGGGCCTGCTCGTTGTCCCAGCACATTTCCAGCTGCCAGGCGCGCGGGTCTTCCGGGTGTCGCTGGGTCACCATGGCCAGGCATGCGGGCACGGTTCGGCCCTGCTCGACCAGGCGGGCGAGGCGGCTACCGACGAGGCTGGAGCGGCCTGGCCAGGTACGAAGGATAACGCGATGAGTGATCAAGGATTGTTCGGTCATCACTGAGGCTCCTGCTTCGTGGATCGGACAGGATTCAGGATAGATAACAGGACGACTGCAGCGTTAGACCGATTCTGCCAAGCATTTGCCCGATCCTGCCGAGCGCCTGTTCCTCGCGTGGCGTCATGCCCCGATTCTCATCACCCCAGGGCATGGACCTTTGGGCAAGCCCGCGCCCCGTGACCTCTCAGCAATAGTCCTCTTGGCGCATGATCAGGCAGGATCGGGCAAGCAATCGGCAGGATCGGCCTATCCGGACCGCTTGCTCGTTTATAAGATTCACCTGCCCCTCTTACCGGAGCCTTCCCATGACCGAATCCGCCGCGCTTCTGGACAACCTGATCGAAGGCCAGCGCGCCGAGCTGGCCGGGATCATCAGTCGCCATACAGAACAGCGGCTATTGTGCGAAAGCGCGGTCCCCGGGCTGTATCTGATTCGCCATGACGAATGCGTTTCCTCCTTCCCGACTCTGGCCCAACCTGCCTTCTGTGTCATGGCCCACGGCAGCAAGGAAGTGAGCCTGGGGGAGGAACGCTATATCTACGATTCCCTCAATTACATGGTGGTCTCGGTAGCCATGCCGATCAGCGGACGGATTCTGGAGGCAACCCCGCAAAATCCGACCCTGGCCCTGCGCCTGGACATCGATCCGGCGGAAATCACCAGCCTGATCGCCGACGCCGGCCTTCTAAGCGTGCCCAACGGCACGGCTGGCCGCGGCCTTTATGTAGATCGCCTGTCCCGGGAGCTGCTCGACGCGCTGTTGCGCCTTGTGCGTCTGGCCGATAGTCCAAGGGATATCGCAGTGCTGAGCCCGCTTGCCCGCCGAGAGCTGCTTTACCGCCTGTTACGCAGCCCGCAGGGCCACCGTTTGTACGAAATCGCCCAGACCAACAGCCAGACCCACCGCGTGACCCAGGCCATCGACTGGCTCAATGGCAACTTCGCTGAGCCATTGCGTATCGAGGCCCTGGCCCGACGGGCCAACCTGAGTGTGTCCACGCTCCATCACCGCTTCAAGGCGGTAACCTCCATGAGCCCGCTGCAATACCAGAAGCAACTGCGCTTGCAGGAAGCGCGACGGCTGATGCTGTTCGAAGGCCTGGAAGTGGCGGCGGCCTGCTACCGCGTCGGCTACGAAAGCCCTTCCCAATTCAGCCGAGAATACAGCCGGCTTTTCGGCGCGCCGCCGAGTCGTGACCTGGCTCGCCTGAAGAAAACCTCGGCCTGATCTGCTCCACCGCTGTGCTTGCGTCCGGTTCCTGGCCGCCTAGACTGAAATCATCGGCATAGGCGCCAGCAACGCTGGCCCCAACCGAGCAGTACGGGAGATCAGCCATGAACACAAAAACAAAAACGGTTCTGGTATACGGCGCGGCAGGCCTGCTGGTGGCCAGCCTTTATGGCGCTTCGCTGTACCGGGTAGAACAGATGCGTACGGCCCAAGGCGCGCACGGCGGTTGCAACCATGCCCTGTGCCTGGCCCAAGGGGCATCCTTCGCCGCGCTGCGATGAGATTAAACTGACGTCAATCAGGGTCACCTCGGCTGTCAGATTGTTCATGGTCGGGGGGCGAGCGCTTTAGTAGACTCACGGGCCTGCCCATAACCGTGCGGCCAGCCTGTGACCTCTCCTACGCCTGCCACCCCAGCCCTGCGTGATGTACTGGTTGCCCTGATGAGCGCGATCTTCCTTGGCGCGCTCGACCAGACCATAGTCGCGGTGTCATTGCCAGCCATTTCGGGCCAATTCGCCGATGTGACGCTGCTGGCCTGGGTAGTGGCCGGCTACATGGTGGCCATGACCGTGGCGACACCTCTGTACGGCAAGCTCGGTGATCTCTACGGGCGCCGGCCCATGCTGCTCATCGGGATGGGCCTGTTCACGGCGGCCTCCCTGTTGTGCGGGCTGGCCCAGAGCATGGAGCAGCTGGTGCTGGCGCGCATACTTCAAGGCATGGGCGCCGGCGGCATGATCTCGGTCAGCCAGGCCATCATCGGCGACGTGGTGCCGCCCCGTGAACGCGGCCGCTATCAAGGCTATTTCAGCAGTATGTATGCCGCCGCCAGCGTGGCCGGACCGATGCTTGGCGGGTTGCTGACCGAGCACCTCTCCTGGCGCTGGGTGTTCTGGCTCAACCTGCCCCTGGGGGCTGCGGCCTGGTGGTACATCCGGCGCACCCTTGCCGGGCTGCGATCCCCGCAACGCCAGGCGCGTATCGACTATCCGGGTATCGTACTGCTGGTGGTAGGGCTGAGCGGGGTGCTGCTGGCCGTGACTGAAGTGGGCCAGGGCCGGGCCTGGAACAGTGGCTCGGTGCTGGGGCTGTTTGCGCTGGGCGTCCTTGCCTTGCTTCTCTTCGTGCTGCAGGAACGGCGTTTCGTCGAACCCATCCTGCCCCTTCGCCTGTTCGCCGCGCCTACCGCGGTGCTGTGCTGGTGCACGGTCTTCATGACCAGCTTCCAATCCATTTCACTGTCAGTGATCGCACCGCTGCGTTATCAGAGCATCACCGGGGCGGGAGCTGACAGCGCCGCGTTATTCCTGATGCCGCTGGCCATGGGGCTGCCCATCGGAGCCTTCCTGGGCGGCCGCCATACGGCGCGTAGCGGGCGCTTCAGACCGGTGATTCTCACCGGCGCGCTCTTGGTGCCGGTGGGCGTGCTCGGCATGGCCTTCACGCCGGTGAGCAACTTGTTCATGAGCGCTCTGTTCATGGTGCTGACCGGGGTCGGCTGTGGCTTGCAGTTTCCCACCTCGCTGGTGGGCGCGCAGAACGCTGCGCAACCGCAGGACATCGGTGTCAGCACCAGTACCACGAACCTGTTCCGCTCCCTGGGGGGCGCCACGGGCGTGGCGGTCATGTCCGCGTTACTGCTGGCTTTGCTGGGAGCAGACGCAGGCCTGGGTGAAGGCGTCCAGCACAACGCGCTGTTGCATAGCCTTGGGCCGCGGGCGCCGGCTGACAGTC
This sequence comes from Pseudomonas massiliensis, assembly GCF_000826105.1. Taxonomy (GTDB): domain Bacteria; phylum Pseudomonadota; class Gammaproteobacteria; order Pseudomonadales; family Pseudomonadaceae; genus Aquipseudomonas; species Aquipseudomonas massiliensis. Next base: position 768,349 of record NZ_CCYK01000006.1, read on the forward strand.
AGCTGAGCGGGCGATTCCGTGAACTCTTGTGTATCAGCGCGGGCCTATCCTTGCTGGGACTGGCGGCGGCGTTGAAGATGCCCGACGTACTATTGCGAGGGCGCGGCTGAGGGCTGCGGCTGAACGCGCAGGGCCGGGCTGAAGCGCAGCATGTCCATGAGCGCGGCGACCCAGCGCGCGGCTTCTTCCTCCAGCCGCTGGCTTTCCGGGACCAGCAGCCAGAGGCTGATATGGCCGTTGACGTAGGCATGTAGGGCGAGCGCGGCATGCTGGGTATCCAGATCGGCGGGCAGTTGCGCGCGATTGACCGCATTACGCAACGTGCAGGCGATACGCTCGTTGCATTCGGCGATGACCGCCTGACGCCGCTGGCGAAGGTCACACATGTCATTGGTGAATTCGCACTTATGGAAGAGAATTTCGTTGATGCGCCTTGTCCTGGGATCCAGGGCAACACCCTGAAACAGTTTCACCAGCAACGCTTGCATGCAACCCAGCGGGTCAGGTTCATCGGCGCTTTCGCTGGCACGGGCCAAGTCTTCCAGCGGCTCGTTGAGGTTATCCAGCAGGGACTGGAACACATCGGCCTTGTTGCTGAAATGCCAGTAGATAGCGCCACGGGTCACCCCGGCACGAGCAGCGATATCCGCCAGGGTGGTGTTGGCCACGCCTCGCTCGAAGAACGCGAGCTCGGCGGCATCGACAATTTGCTTACGGGTTTCCAGGGCTTCTTCTTTGGTACGGCGAACCATGGCAGTGACCTCATCGAGCGCTTCGATGGAACGAAGCGAACCGGCGCTTTTATTATGATCAGGCGCGTCGGCGGGTGAGCGATACGCAGCAGAGAGAAGGCAAAACGCCTATTTACAAACAGCCGCGAACGTAAGTATATTCGTTAGCAACCTATTTATCTAGATGTTACAAACCCTTCCGTTCAACTACTCTTGAGCGTCTTCTGCGTTCCGCCCCGAGGATCTTCATGCAATTCAAGCCAGCTGTTACCGCATTGGTATCCGCCGTTGCCCTGGCCACGCTACTCAGTGGCTGCGAAAAGAAGGAGGCCGCGCCGCCCCCGGCCCAGGCTCCTCAAGTCGGCGTGGTCACCCTTAAACCGCAGACGGTCACCCTCACCAACGAGCTGCCGGGACGCACGAGCGCGTTCCGCATGGCCGAGGTGCGCCCGCAGGTGGACGGCATCATCCTCAAGCGCCTGTTCCAGGAAGGCGCTGATGTTAAAGCGGGCCAGCAGCTGTACCAGATCGACCCCTCGGTGTATGAGGCGACCCTGGCTAACGCCCAGGCCAGCGTGGAGCAGTACCGCACGCTGACCAATCGCTACAAGCAACTGATCGCCGAGCAAGCCGTCAGCCGGCAGGAATACGATACCGCCCGCGCCCAACAGCTACAGGCGGAGGCGACCCTCAAGAGCGCGCAAATCAATCTGCGCTACACCAAGGTATTGGCACCCATTTCCGGCCGGATCGGCCGTTCGTCCGTGACCGAAGGCGCCCTGGTCACCAACGGCCAGACCACCGCGCTGGCCACCATCCAGCAGTTGGACCCCATGTACGTGGACGTGACCCAATCCACCGCGGACATGCTCAAGCTGCGCCGCGCCATGGCTGACGGCCAGTTGCAGAAAGCCGGCAATAACGCGGCCAAAGTCCAGCTCAAGCTGGAAGACGGCACCCTGTTCGGTCAGGAAGGCAAGCTGGAGTTCTCCGAGGTATCCGTGGACGAAACCACCGGCTCGGTGACCCTGCGCGCCGTGTTCCCCAACCCTGACCACAGCCTGCTGCCAGGCATGTTCGTGCATGCCCAGCTGATGGCCGGCGTAGCCCAGGACGCCATTCTGGCTCCTCAGCGTGGGGTGACCCGCGATCTGAAGGGCACCCCGACCGCCCTGGTAGTCACCGCGGACAATAAGGTCGAACAGCGTACGCTCAAGACCAGCCGCACCGTGGGCGCTTCCTGGTTGATCGAGGATGGCCTGAAGGCCGGCGACAAGCTGATCGTCGAGGGGCTGCAATACGTCAAGCCTGGCGCCGAAGTGAAGCCTCACGAAGTAGCGACGGACGCGCCAGCGGCGCCCGACCAGGCGGCCGGGGGCCAGAAGGAGTAAACCATGTCGAAGTTCTTCATTGACCGGCCGATCTTCGCTTGGGTGATCGCGCTGGTAATCATGCTGGTGGGGGGGTTGTCGATCCTCAAGCTGCCTATCAACCAATACCCGGCCATCGCTCCACCCGCGATCGCCATCGCCGTGAGCTACCCGGGCGCCTCCGCCCAGACCGTGCAGGACACGGTGGTGCAGGTCATCGAACAGCAGATGAACGGCATCGACAACCTGCGCTACATCTCCTCGGAGAGCAACTCCGACGGCAGCATGACCATCACGGTGACCTTCAATCAGGGCACCAACCCGGACATCGCCCAGGTACAGGTGCAGAACAAGCTCAACCTGGCCACCCCGCTGCTGCCCCAGGAAGTGCAACAACAGGGCCTGCGCGTCACCAAGGCGGTCAAGAACTTCCTGCTGGTGATCGGCCTGGTGTCCACCGACGGTTCGATGACCAAGGACGACCTGGCGAACTACATTGTGTCCAACCTGCAGGACCCGATCTCCCGTACTTCCGGCGTGGGTGACTTCCAGGTGTTCGGGGCCCAGTACGCCATGCGCATCTGGCTGGACCCGGCCAAGCTGAACAACTTCCAGCTCACCCCCCTGGACGTGACCAGCGCCATCGAGGCGCAGAACGTGCAGGTGTCCTCCGGCCAGCTGGGCGGCCTGCCTGCCCTGCCAGGTACCCAGCTCAACGCCACCATCATCGGCAAGACCCGCCTGCAGACCGCCGAGCAGTTCGGCGACATCCTGCTCAAGGTCAATACCGACGGCTCCCAGGTGCGTCTGCGCGACGTGGCGAACATTGGCCTGGGCGGCGAGAACTACAGCATCAACGCCCAGTACAACGGCAAGCCGGCTTCCGGCATGGCGATCAAGCTGGCCACCGGTGCCAACGCGCTGGACACGGCCAAGGCGATCCGCGCCACCATCGACAACCTCAAGCCGTTCTTCCCCCAGGGCGTGGAGGCGGTCTTCCCCTATGACACCACCCCGGTGGTCACCGAGTCGATTTCCGGCGTGGTGCACACCCTGATCGAAGCGATCGTGCTGGTGTTCCTGGTGATGTACCTGTTCCTGCAGAACTTCCGCGCCACGGTGATCACCACCATGACGGTGCCGGTGGTGCTGCTGGGTACCTTCGGCATCCTGGCCGCGGCGGGCTTCACCATCAACACCCTGACCATGTTCGGGATGATCCTGGCCATCGGCTTGCTGGTGGACGATGCCATCGTGGTGGTGGAGAACGTCGAGCGGGTGATGGCCGAGGATCATCTTTCACCCAAGGAAGCGACGCGCAAATCCATGGGGCAGATCCAGGGCGCGCTGGTGGGTATCGCCCTGGTGCTCTCGGCGGTACTGCTGCCGATGGCATTCTTCGGCGGTTCCACTGGCGTGATCTACCGGCAGTTCTCGATCACCATCGTCTCGGCCATGGCCCTGTCGGTGTTCGTGGCGCTGGTGTTCACCCCCGCCCTCTGCGCCACCCTGCTCAAGCCCATCGACCAACAGAAGCACGGCCAGCCCAAGGGCGGCTTCTTCGGCTGGTTCAACCGTACCTTCGACCGCAGCGTAGTCAGCTACGAGCGCGGCGTGGGGCATATGGTCCGCCATCGGGTGCCGGCCTTCCTGGTCTACTTGGTGATCGTGGCCGCCATGGCCTGGCTGTTCACTCGCATCCCGGCGGCCTTCCTTCCGGACGAAGACCAGGGCGTGATCTTCACCCAGGTGCAGACGCCGCCCAACACCTCGGCCGAGAATACCCAGAAGGTGCTCGACCGCGCGCGGGAATACCTGCTCGACGCCGAGCATGGCGAAGGCAATGCGGTGAAATCGGTGTTCACCGTCAACGGCTTCAACTTCGCTGGCCGCGGCCAGAGCTCGGGCCTGGCGTTCGTGATGCTCAAGCCATGGGACGAGCGCGATTCGAGCATGAGCGTGTTCGAAGTGGCCAAGCGCGCCCAGCAGCATTTCTTCAGCTATGGCGATGCCATGACCTTCGCGGTGGTGCCGCCTTCGGTACTGGAGCTGGGTAACGCTACCGGCTTTGACTTCTACCTGCAGGACCAGGGTGGGGTCGGCCATGCCAAGCTGATGGAAGCGCGCAACCAGTTCCTGGGCATGGCTGCCCAGAGCAAGATCCTGGCCGGCGTGCGCCCCAACGGGCTGAGCGACGAGCCTCAGTACCAGCTGACCGTCGACGATGAACGCGCGCGCGCCCTGGGCCTGAGCCTGTCGGATATCAACAGCACCCTGTCGGTCGCCCTGGGCGGCAGCTATGTCAACGACTTCATCGATCGTGGTCGAGTGAAGAAAGTGTATGTGCAAGGCGATGCCAGCGGCCGCATGCGTCCCGAAGACCTGGAAAAGTGGTACGTGCGCAACGACAGCGGCAAGATGGTGCCCTTCTCGGCCTTCGCCAAGGGCGAGTGGACCTACGGGTCGCCCAAGCTGTCGCGCTACAACGGCGTAGCGGCCGAGGAAATTCTCGGTACTCCGGCCCCTGGCTACAGTACCGGGCAGGCAATGGACGAGGTAGAACGCCTGGCCAAGCAACTGCCGGCCGGCGTGGGCTACAGCTTCACCGGGCTGTCCTACGAGGAGCGCCTGTCGGGCTCCCAGGCGCCGGCGTTGTATGCCTTGTCCGTATTGGTGGTGTTCCTGTGCCTGGCGGCCCTGTACGAAAGCTGGTCCATTCCTATCGCGGTGATCCTGGTGGTGCCGCTGGGCGTGATCGGTGCCCTTATCGCTACCAGCCTGCGTGGCTTGTCCAACGACGTGTTCTTCCAGGTAGGCCTGCTGGTGACGGTTGGCCTGGCAGCGAAGAACGCCATCCTGATCGTGGAATTCGCCAAGGAGTTGCACGAGCAGGGCAAGAGCCTGTTCGACGCTGCGGTGGAAGCCTGCCGCATGCGCTTGCGCCCGATTGTGATGACCTCCATGGCCTTCATCCTGGGCGTGGTACCTTTGGCGATCTCCAGTGGCGCAGGCTCCGGCAGCCAGCATGCCATCGGTACCGGCGTGATCGGCGGCATGATCACCGCGACCATCCTGGCGATCTTCTGGGTACCCATGTTCTTCGTTACCGTTTCTTCTGTATTCCACGGTCGCAGGAAGCCTAGCGACCCTACACCTGATGAGGCTCGCCAATGAGCAAGTCATTGATTTCCCTGGCAGTGGCCGCCGCGCTCCTGAGCGGCTGCTCGCTGATCCCGGACTATCAGCAACCCGCGGCGCCGGTGCCGGCGCAGTACCCGCAAGGGGCGGCCTTCGCCCCAGCGGACCCGGCCAAGGTCGCCGCCGCCGAGCAGGGATGGCGCGAATTCTTCCGCGACCCGGCCCTGCAACGATTGATCGAGTTGTCGCTGCAGAACAACCGCGACCTTCGGGTCGCGGCCCTGAACGTGGATGCCTACGCGGCTCAATACCGCATCCAGCGGGCCGACCTGTTGCCGGCCATCAGCGCCGACGGCGCCGGCACCCGCCAGCGCAGCCCGGCCGACCTGTCCACCTCGGGCCGTGCCGGCATTTCCAGCACCTACTCGGCGACCCTGGGCATCTCGGCCTACGAACTGGACCTGTTCGGCCGCGTTCGTAGCCTCAGCGAACAGGCGCTGGAAAGCTACTTCGCCACCGAAGAAGCGCGCCGCTCGACCCAGATCAGCCTGGTGGCCAGCGTGGCCAATGCCTACCTGACCTGGCAGGCGGACCAGGCCCTGTATGACCTGACCGAGCAGACCCTCAAGGCCTATGAAGAGAGCCTGCGGCTGACCAGCCGCAGCGCCGAGGTAGGCGTATCTTCGGCGCTGGACCTTAGCCAGGCCCGCACCGCCGTGGAAGGCGCTCGCGCCAACCTGGCCCAGTACCAGCGGCAAGTGGCCCAGGACCTGAACAACCTGGCCGTGCTGGTAGGCACCCGCCTGCCCGAGGACCTGCCCCGCGGGCAGCACCTGGACGGCGACCTGCTCAGCGAGGTGCCAGCGGGGCTGCCTTCCGACCTGCTCACCCGCCGCCCGGATATCCTCCAGGCCGAACATAATCTGAAGGCGGCCAATGCCAACATAGGCGCGGCCCGGGCGGCCTTCTTCCCCAGCATCAGCCTGACGGCCAGCGCCGGTACTGCCAGCGCGGACCTGGATGGTTTGTTCAAGGGAGGTTCGGGACGCTGGATCTTCAGCCCGTCCATCAGCCTGCCGATCTTCAATGCCGGTTCGCTGCGCGCCAGCCTGGACTACGCCAAGATCCAGAAGGACGTGAACGTGGCGAATTATGAGAAGGCCATCCAGACGGCGTTCCAGGAAGTCGCCGACGGGCTGACCGCGCGCAAGACCTATGTGGATCAACTTCAGGCCCAGCGTGACCTGGTCAAGTCCAGCGAGGATTACTACCGCCTGGCGGACCGTCGTTATCGCATCGGTGTGGACAGCCACCTCACTTTGCTCGATGCGCAACGGTCCTTGTTCAGCGCCCAGCAATCGCTGATCAGCGACCGCCTGGCCCAGCTCACCGCCGAGGTGAACCTGTACAAGGCCCTTGGTGGCGGCTGGTATGAAACCGCCGGGCAAGCCAATAACGCTTCGCTGCAACCGCCAAAGGGTTAGTCCACCCCCCCGCCGTCCGCCGCCGTTACCTGAAGCCAGGGTAGCGGTGGCGCCTTCCCGCCTCGAGCGAACTTCTGCCGCAAACAGCAGCAAAATGCCACCTTTCCTTCGGCAAGCACCCTGGGATTGAAACAACCCGAGCCGCCCGCCTCGCTTAAGACAAATGCATAGCTGCTTTGCCAAAACCGATACGGCTCAGCGCTTTCTCGCGTCCTTGAGCGGTTCAGGACTTGACGGGCGCATTTATTTAGACAAAAGTCATAGCGCTTTAAAGAAATTTTTACTTACAATCAGATCGGACATCATAGGACTGATGCCGTAATGTAACCAGGCAGTTAGTGTTCGCCTATCGCCCGGATTACCCGCAGCAGAATTGACCCGAAGGATCGGGCTTAGCACCATCGGCAAGACGAGGCTACCCGCGCACACGGGCAGTCCGGACCCAAACCAATAACAACAGGTTGGCCACTATGCATATCGCTCGCGCGCTCCCGCCGCATCACGCCTGATATTCAAGACAGACACCCGGTGTACCGGTTCTCCGGCACTCCGTGACCGCTCGCGCGGCCAACCATTGCCTATGATCACCAGAGACCACAACAAGAATGAACGCCACCCATACGAGCTTCGCCCGTAAGAAAAGTTTCGGCCTCGCCCTCCTCGGCCTGGCTGTTTCCGCCGCCGCGCTGCCCGCGGCCGCGGCTGAATCGGGGTTTGTGGAAGATGCCACCGCCACGCTCAATTTCCGTAACTTCTACTTCAACCGCAACTTCGTGAATCCGCGCTACACCCAGGGCAAGGCCGAAGAATGGACCCAGAGTTTCATTCTCGACGCCAAGTCCGGCTTCACTCAGGGGACAGTGGGCTTCGGGGTCGACGTACTGGGTATGTACTCGATCAAGCTCGACGGCGGCGCGGGCACCTACGGTACCCAACTGTTGCCGACCCACGCGGGCAACGAACCGGCCGACGACTTTGGCCGCCTGGCTGTCGCTGGCAAGGCGAAGTTTTCCAAGACCGAACTGAAGGTCGGTGAGTGGATGCCGGTATTGCCGATCCTGCGTTCGGACGACGGCCGCTCTTTGCCTCAGACCTTCCAGGGCGCGCAGATCACTTCCAAGGAAATCGACGGCCTGACCCTGTACGGTGGCCAGTTCCGCCAGAACAGCCCGCGTAACGACGCCAGCATGGAAGACATGTACATGCAGGGCAAGTCGACGGCAGCGGCGTCGGATCGCTTCAACTTCGCTGGTGGTGAATACACCTTCAACGAAAAGCGCACCCTGATCGGTCTCTGGGGCGCTCAGTTGGAAGACGTGTACAAACAGCAGTACCTGCAAGTGCTGCACAGTCAACCCATGGGTGACTGGACCCTAGGCGCCAACCTGGGCTTCTTCCACGGTTCCGAAGACGGCAGTGCCCTGGCGGGCGAAATGGAAAACCGTACCTTCTCCGGCCTGTTCTCGGCCAAATACGGCGGGCATACCTTCTACGTCGGCCTGCAGAAGGTGGCAGGCGACAGCATGTGGATGCGTGTCAACGGCACCAGTGGCGGCACCCTGGCCAACGATACCTACGGCTCCAGCTACGAGAACCTGAAGGAAAAATCCTGGCAGATTCGCCACGACTACAACTTCGCGGCGCTGGGCATTCCTGGCCTGACCTTGATGAACCGTTACCTGCAAGGCAGCAACGTACACACGGCGACCATGGATGACGGCAAGGAGTGGGGCCGGGAGACCGAGCTTGCCTACACCATCCAGAGCGGTACCTTCAAGAGCCTGAGCGTACGCTGGAGGAATTCTACCCTGCGTAAAGACTTCGCCTCCAACGGCAACGGCGACTTCGATGAAAACCGCCTGATCTTCAACTACCCGTTGAGCCTGTTGTAATCCGGTACCTCGCTGGCTCCGCCTGGAGCCGGCGAGGCCAGCGAAGGGCATGTGAGCATTCGCCAGCTTCGCTGGCACCAGCCAGTTGGCCAGTCGCCTTGATGACCAACTGCCGGTGGTTGCTAGCGAGGAGCCATGCCCTACCCCCTCGACTCCACACCCAACTCATCCCACACCGATTCGGCCAGGTGGAAGGTGGCGTTCGCCGCCGGAATGCCACAGTAGATGGCACTCTGCATGATCACTTCCTTGATCTCTTCGCGGGTCACGCCATTGTTGGCGGCGGCGCGCAGGTGCAGCTTGAGCTCTTCATTGCGGTTCATGCCAATGAGCATGGCGATGGTGATCAGGCTACGAGTGTGCCGCGCAAGCCCGGGCCGGGTCCAGATATCACCCCAGGCGTGACGGGTGATCATCTCCTGGAACTCACGATTGAAATCCGTCAGGTTGGTCAGGCTGCGGTCCACATGGGCATCGCCCAGTACCGCGCGGCGGACCTTCATGCCTTCGTCGTAACGCTGTTGTTCGTCCACGGTGATACCCTCTTATGCGCGCAGGAAGTCGAGCACGCGCTGGCTGAACGGCCCGCCGACTTCCACGTTGGACAGGTGGGCCGCATAAAACACTTCGTGCTCGGCGCCCTTTACCCGCTGCTGGATGAATTCGCCGCCACTGGGTGGCGTCACCGCGTCCTGGCTGCCGGAGATGATCAGCAAGGGCACCTGGATGCCTGCCACTTGCTCACGGAAGTCGGCATCGCGCACCGCGCCACAGTTGGCGGCATAGCCGTCTGGCGAAGTGGCGGCAAGCATGTCGGTGATACGCTTGGCCTGGGCAGGTTCGCGCTCAGCGAACTCAGGCGTGAACCAGCGAGCGATGGAGGCATCGCGCAGGCCCACCATGGCCGCTTCCCGGTCGCGGAGCACGGTCTCGATACGGGTGTTCCATACCTCGTCGTTGGCGATCTTGGCTGCGGTGTTGCAGATGACCAACCGGTCCAGCCGGTTGCCCGCATTGATGCCCAGCCACTGCCCGATCAACCCGCCCATGGACAGGCCGCAGAACGAAAACCTTTCCAGCGACAATGCGTCGACCAGGGCCAGCACGTCCCGGCCAAGCTGTTCGATGCTATACGGGCCTTCGGTCACCAGCGACTGGCCGTGCCCACGGGTGTCGTAGCGCAACACGCGAAAGTGCTCGGTGAAGGTGGGGATCTGTGTATCCCACATACCCAGGTCGGTACCGAGGGAGTTGGACAGCACCAGCACAGGTGCCTCTTCAGGGCCATCGAGCCGGTAATTGAGTTCGCCATCGGCGAGTTTGACGCGTGCCACTTAAACCTCCTTTCAAGCATCCAGACGGGTATGTTCAGTCACGGCTCGCTGAACCCAACGCTGCGCCTGACCTAGGTAGTTAGCGGGGTCGAGCAGTTGGTCGAGCTCGGCAGACGAAAGCTCGGCGGCCACTTCGGGGGTATCGCCGAGCACCTCGCGCAGGTGCCGATGCTCGGCCACGGCGCGCTTGCAGCACTGTTCGATCAAGTGGTGGGCAGTATCACGGCCCAGGCGCTGGGCCAGCACGATACTCACCGCTTCGGCGAGCACGAGCCCATGGGTAAGCTGCAGGTTGCTGCTTATGCGCCCGGCATCCACTTCCATGCCATTGGCGAAGCCGATGGCCTGTTCCAGCGCGCCGGATACCAGGCAGCACAGCTCCGGAAGGGTGTCCCATTCGGCGTGCCAGAGCCCGAGGCTGCGCTCGTGTTCCTGCGGCAGCGCGCTCAATAGCGTAGACACCAGTCCCGGCGCGCGGGTGGCGGTGGCGATCATGACGGCAGCGCCCACCGGGTTGCGCTTGTGCGGCATGGTGGAAGACCCCCCCTTGCCAGGCGCGGAGGGCTCGAACAGTTCGGCCGCTTCGGTCTGCATCAGCAGGCTGATGTCCCGCCCCATCTTGCCCAGGGTGCCGGCCAACAGGCCAAGCACGCTACCGAACTCTACGAGGCGATCGCGATGGGTATGCCAGGGCTGCTCAGGCAGGCTCAGGTCGAGTGCCTGTGCCAGGGCCTCGGCCACGGGCCATGCCTGATCGCCCAGTGCAGCCAGGGTGCCGGAAGCGCCACCGAACTGCACCACCAGCAAGCGAGGCTTGAGTTCACGCAGGCGTTGGCGATGCCGATCCAATGCGCCCAGCCAGCCCGCAAGCTTCATTCCAAGCGTGACCGGCGTGGCGTGTTGCAGCCAGGTTCGGCCGGGCATGGGCAAGGCTTCGTAACGCTGGGCCTGCTCGGCCAGGCGGTCGGTCAGTTGCTGCAGGGCGCCTTCCAGCCACGCCAAGGCGTCACGCATCTGCAATACCAGGCCGCTGTCCATCACGTCCTGACTGGTTGCGCCGAGGTGAACATAGCGCTCGGCGCGCGGGTCGGCGCTCGCCACCTGCTTGCCAAGCATCTTCACCAAGGGAATGGCCGCGTTACCACCACCTCCCACTGCCAGCGCCAGGGCTTGCGGGTCGTACAGGCTTGCCTGGCAGGCGGCTTCGATCACTGCCGGCACGTCGGCAGGAATCAGCCCGGTGCGCGCCTGGGCGCGGGCCAGGGCCGCTTCGAAGTCCAGCATGCCCTGAATGCGCCCATGGTCGGAGAATATCCGGCGCATGCCTGCGGCACTGAAGTAGGCATCGAACAGGCTGTTGGTCGGTCTCTGGCTCATGGTGTCCTCATGCCAAGGGCGCGCCATGCCAGGGCGCGCCACGTGGAATCAATGATCGTGGTGAAGATAGGCAGCCTGGCGTGGCAGGCGGAAGCTGAACAGGAACGCGATGACCAGCATCACGGTGACGTACCAATAGAAGGCATTTTCGTTGCCAGCGCTTTTCAGGCTGAGCGCCACGAACTCAGCCGACCCGCCGAAGACCGCGTTCGCCACGGCATAGGACAGCCCAACGCCGAGCGCGCGTACCTGTGGCGGGAACATCTCGGCTTTCACCAGCCCGCTGATGGACGTGTAGAAGCTTACGATCGCCAGGGCCAGGGTGATCAGCGCAAAGGCGATGATCGGGTTGGTCACGGTCTTGAGCGTCATCAGGATAGGCACTGTGCACAAGGCGCCGAGGGCACCGAACCAGAGCATCGAGTTGCGTCGGCCGATGCGGTCCGACAGCGCGCCGAACAACGGCTGCATGCACATATAAACGAAGAGCGCGCCGGTCATGATGAAGCTGGCCGTCTCCGGGCTCATCTTGGCGGTATTGACCAGGTACTTCTGCATGTAGGTGGTGAAGGTGTAGAAGATCAGCGACCCACCGGCGGTGTAGCCCAGCACCGTGATGAATGCCAGACGGTGGTGCTTGAACAGGCTTTTCAGGCTGCCGGCGTCCTTGTCGTTGCGCGTTTGCGGGCTGAGGGTTTCCTCGAGCGAGCGCCGCAGCAGCAGGGAAACGAACGCGGCCAAAGCGCCGATCACGAAGGGGATGCGCCAGCCCCAGGCCATCAACTCGGCCTTGTCGAACATCTGTTGCAGGATCACTACTACCAGCACGGCCAGCAACTGGCCACCAATGAGGGTTACATACTGGAAGGAGGCGAAGAACCCGCGCTGGCCACGCAGCGCCACCTCACTCATGTAGGTCGCCGTGGTGCCGTACTCGCCGCCCACCGAGAGCCCTTGCAGCAGGCGCGCCAGCAGGAGCAATACCGGGGCCGCCACGCCAATGCTCTGGTAGGTGGGCAGGAACGCGATCATCAGCGAACCGGCGCACATCATCAGCACCGCGATCATCATCGAGGTTCGCCGGCCGTAACGGTCCGCTACCCGGCCGAACAGCCAGCCGCCAATGGGCCGCATGAGAAAGCCCGCCGCGAACACACCGGCGCTCTGCACCAGTTGCACGGTAGGGTCATCGGAAGGAAAAAAGGACGGCGCGAAATAAAGCGCGAAGAACGCGTAAACGTAGAAGTCGAACCATTCGACCAGGTTGCCCGAAGAAGCGCCGACAATAGCGAAAATCCGCTTGCGCCGCTCTTCGCCCGTGTAATGAGTTGTTGTCATCTGTTGTTCTCGTCATGGGATACGGAGGCGCTACCGTACCACCACAGACAATCGCCCGAAACGCTCCAGGCCTTGCGTGGAAGCCTGGAGTGTTTCGGAGGATTGAATGAACGCGCCGGTTAAACTCGCTCCAGCGCCAGGGCCACGCCTTGCCCTACGCCCACGCACATGGTGGCAAGGGCTTTCTTGCCGCCGCTGCGCTCGAGCTGGTGCACGGCAGTGACTACCATCCGCGCACCCGTCATGCCCAGCGGATGGCCCAGGGCGATACCGCCGCCGTTGGGGTTCACCTGCGGCGCGTCATCGGCCACACCCAGGTCGCGCAGCACCGCCAGGCCCTGCGAGGCGAAGGCTTCGTTGAGCTCGATCACGTCGAAATCGGACATGGCCAGGCCCAGGCGCTCGGTGAGCTTGCGCACCGCGGGCACCGGGCCGATGCCCATCACCCGCGGCGCAACCCCGGCACTGGCCAGGCCGAGAATCCGCGCGCGTGGCTTCAAGCCATGCTTTTTCACCGCTTCGGCCGAGGCGATGATGAGCGCGGCGGCACCGTCGTTCACACCCGAGGCATTGCCCGCGGTGACGGTCTTGTCCGGGCCGTTGACCGGCTTGAGCCGAGCCAGGCCTTCCAGGGTAGTGTCGGCGCGAGGGTGCTCGTCGGTGTCGACAACGGTTTCGCCTTTCTTGCCGGGAATACGCACCGGCACTATTTCTTCAGCGAAGAACCCCGAGGCCTGCGCGGCCGCGGCGCGCTGCTGGCTACGCAGGGCGAAGGCATCCTGATCGGCGCGGGACACGTTGTAGTCATCGGCTACGTTATCGGCTGTCTGCGGCATCGAATCCACGCCGTACTCGGCCTTCATCAATGGGTTCACGAAGCGCCAGCCGATGGTGGTGTCTTCGATTTTCATGTTGCGTGAATAGGCGGTTTCCGCCTTGCCCATCACGAAGGGCGCCCGGGACATGGACTCTACCCCGCCGGCGATGGCAAGTTCGATCTCGCCCGCGGCGATGGCACGGAAGGCTGTGCCGATGGCATCCAGGCCCGAGGCGCAGAGGCGGTTCAAGGTAATGCCCGGCACGCTCGGCGGCAGCCCTGCCAGCAACGAGGCCATGCGGGCCACGTTGCGGTTGTCCTCGCCCGCCTGGTTGGCGCAGCCCATGAACACTTCGTCCACGGCGCTCCAGTCCACCTGGGGATTGCGCTCCATCAGCGCCTTGATCGGAATGGCGGCAAGGTCGTCCGCGCGGACTGAAGCCAGCGCGCCACCGAAGCGGCCGACCGGTGTACGAATGGCATCACAGATAAAGACGTCGCGCATCAGGCTTCTCCGGGTGCTTGGCCGTGGGCCGCGGCGGTACGGGCTTCGAGATCGCGCAGAGCGGTCAGCTCGGCATCGGTAGGCTCGCCGGTGGTTGTCACCTGCTCTGCGAAGCGGATCGGCCAGCCAGTAGCGGCGGTGATCTGCTCACGGGTCACGCCCGGATGGATGGAGGTCACCACGAACTCGTTGGTATCGGCCTCCGGTTCCATGATGCACAGGTCGGTGATGATTCCCACCGGGCCCGCGCCTGGCAGGCCGAGGCGCTTGCGAGAGTCGCCGCCTTCGCCGTGGCCGACGGAGGTAATGAAATCGAGCTTTTCCACGAAGCTGCGGTGGGATTGCTTGAGGATGATCAACACGCTCTTGGCCGAGCCGGCGATCTCTGGCGCGCCGCCAGCACCTGGCAAGCGGACCTTGGGCGCGTGGTAGTCACCTACCACCGTGGTATTGATGTTGCCGAAGCGGTCGACCTGGGCAGCGCCAAGGAAGCCTACATCGATACGGCCGCCTTGCAGCCAGTAGCGGAAGATCTCCCCGGTGGGAACCACGGTATCCGCCGTTTCGGCCAGCTCACCATCACCGATGGACAGCGGCAGCACGCTGGGCTTGGCACCGATCGGGCCAGACTCATAGATCAGCACTACATCGGGCGACGACGTCAGCCGCGCCAGGTTGGCTGCCTTGGATGGCAGGCCGATGCCAACGAAGCAGACCGAGCCATTCTTCAACCGCCTGGCGGCGGCCACGGTCATCATTTCGGACGTGGAGTAGGTCATCAGGCGTTCCCCCCGGCTTGGCTGAGTTTGGCGCGGTATTCTTCGAAATCGCGGGTGCCGCGCACGTGCTCGTCGATCCAGGCAGTGAAGGTATCCCGGTTACGGGCGATGGGGTCCCAATCCTGATAGAAGCGATTGTCCCGCTCGGTGTAGCCATGGGCGTAGGACGGATGCGAACCGCCCGGTACCAGGCAAACGGCGCTCAGGGCCCAGGTAGGCAACACGCAAGCGTTCATCGGTGCCTGCAGGTCATCGACGATTTCCTCGACGGTGACGATGCAACGCTTGGCCGCCAGGGCTGCCTCCTTCTGTACGCCGAGTATGCCCCATAGCAGCACGTTGCCCTTGCGATCGGCCTTCTGCGCATGAATCACGGTGACGTCCGGGCGCACCGAAGGTACGGCGGCCAATACCTCGCCGGTAAAGGGGCAGGTGACGCTCTTGATCAGAGGGTTCACCTTGGGCAGGTCAGAGCCTGCGTAGGCACGCAGCACCGCGAAGGGCAAGCCGGAGGCGCCAGCCACGTAGGCATTGGCCAGGTCGGCGTGACTGTGCTCTTCGATCTCCAGTGCATGGGGCCATTGTTTTTCGACGGCGTCGCGCAGGCGGTGCAGCGAGCCTACGCCCGGATTGCCGCCCCAGGAGAAGATCAACTTGCGTACACAGCCGGCGCCGATCAGCTGGTCATAGATCAGGTCGGGCGTCATGCGCACCAGGGTAAGGTCTTTCTTGCCCTGACGAATGAGCTCATGGCCAGCGGCGGTAGGAATCAGGTGAGTAAACCCTTCCAGGGCCACAGTATCGCCGTCGTTGACGAACTGCTTCACGGCCTCGTGGAGGGAGAGTAGTTCAGCCATGTCGCATGGACTCCTTCAGTGAGTCTGTATGAAGAGGCCGCCAACGGCGACCTGCTGCCGGGGGGGTATAGAACAGGGCGTGGGAGCAGATTAAGACTCACCACGCCTAGGAACAATCCGATAATCGAGTATTAGTTCGATCACCGAACAAAAAGGGACTCAGGTGGCGTCAGCGTGGCTGACCTTGCCCTTGATCAAGACTGCGGCAGTGGCCAGCACTGCAGGCACCAGCAATGCGGTGAGCACCTGGGCGAAGGTCCACCCGGCTCCCAGCAACGCGGCACCGCTGGAAGCGCCGACAATCGCGCCGAAGCGGCCGATACCCAGCATCCAGGACACGCCAGTGGCGCGGCCCTGGGTCGGGTAATAACGCGCCGCCAACGATGGCATCGCCGACTGCGCCCCGTTGACGCACATGCCCGCGATCAGCACCAATGTCGCCAACAAGGCCATGTTGCCCAGGCTCTGGCCCACGGCGTAGGCGAACAGGCCGGCGAGCAGGTAGAAGGTGCCGATGACCTTGTGCGGGTTGAAACGGTCCATGGCCCAGCCAACCGCCACCGCGCTGAGCACGCCACCGAACTGGAACAGCCCGCCGATGAACGCGGCCTGTTCCATGCTGGCGCCGCTGTCACGCATCAGGGTGGGCAACCAGCTGGTCAGCAGATAAACGATGACCAGGCCCATGAAATAGGTCAGCCACAGCAGCAGGGTCCCGGCCTTGTAGGACTGCGAGAAGATCACCGCCAGTACATTGCGCGACTTGACCGTTGCCAGCTCTGGCACGCTGAAGCTCCCGGCCTGGGCCACCACGCTTGGGTTGATGGGCGCAAGCAGCTTGCGCACCGCCTCGACTCCACGCTTGCGCACCACCAGGAACCGCGCCGATTCCGGCAACCAGACTATCAGCACGACCAGCAGGATCAGTGGCAGGACGCCGCCGAGCAACAGCAGGCTTTGCCAACCGTAGGCGGGAATCAGCTTGGCGGAGATGAACCCGCCACCAGCCATGCCCAGGTTGAAGCCACAGAACATGCTGGTGACCAGCAACGACTTGAGCCGCTCGGGGGTGTATTCGGACAAGAGCGTAGTGGCGTTGGGCATGCCCGCGCCAAGGCCCAGGCCGGTCAGAAAGCGCAGGATCATCAGCTGATCCAGGTTGGTGCTATAGGCCGAAGCAAGGCTGAAGACGCCAAATACCGCGACCGCCACCACCAGCACCACTTTGCGGCCGAAGCGGTCCGCCAATGGGCCGGAGCCCAGGGCACCGAAGACCATCCCCACCAGCGCGGCGCTCATCACCGGGCCGAGGCTACCCTTGGCCAAGCCCCAATCCTGGGACAGCGCCGGCGCGATGAAGCCCATGGCGGCCGTATCCAGGCCGTCGAGGAATACAATCAGAAAACAGAGGATCACGACCCGCCACTGAAAGCGGGATAAGGGCTGGCTGTTGATGAACGTCTGGACATCCAGGCACTGGCCGATGGCATCTTGTGGGCGGTTCATTGTTCTTATTTACCTGTGACACGCGCAGGTAGGCGCACAGGTTCAGTCTAGCCCGTGAGCACTGCGCGATGAGTTGTGGTGAAGTGTTGTCAGGGGCGGTGCAAGCCGCGGCAACAGGCGCGCGGAGGAGGCTGCGAAAGCATTCGATTCATGGGCCGGGCCTCTCGCTTTATTATGGGCCAGCGCCAAATCAGCGCCGGTGCAGCGACATTACGAGGGCCCCGCCGGGGGGTCAATTCGATAAACGCTTATCCGTTCGATGATCGAACGAATCCCTATCGGAACAGCTGACTGCTCAGGTCACGACTGGCCGCCAGCATGATGGGCAGGAAACGCTGCTCCAGTTCGCTGCGGCTCACCCGACCAGCGTGGGTACTCACATTCAAGGCTGCCAGCACTTGCCCGGAGGCGTCGTATACCGGTACCGCGATGGAGCGCAGGCCCTGTTCAAGCTCCTGGTCAACGATGCACCAGCCCTGCTGGCGCACTTGCTCCAGGCACTGGGCCAGTTCTTCGCGGTCGGTCAACGTCTTGCTGGTCTTGGGCTGCAGGTCCACGTTGAGCAGGTACTCGCGCAGGGTGGCGTCATCCAGCGCCGAGAGCAGGATACGCCCCATGGACGTGCAATAGGCCGGCAGCCGTCCGCCCACGGAGAGATCGACCGAGATCAACCGTT
The DNA here is from genome assembly GCF_000826105.1 of Pseudomonas massiliensis. GTDB lineage: Bacteria > Pseudomonadota > Gammaproteobacteria > Pseudomonadales > Pseudomonadaceae > Aquipseudomonas > Aquipseudomonas massiliensis. Next base: position 786,153 of record NZ_CCYK01000006.1, read on the forward strand.
GCGTAGTGGCGCTACGAGCGATGTAGAGAATGTCTTCCCCTTCCAGGGTGGCCATGTTGCAAGCCTCGTGCAACTGCTCGCTCATGCGGTCCAGATAAGGCTGGGCAGATACCGCCAGCGGTGTGGATGACAAGTAGGCATGGCCGAGGGTAAGCACTTTGGGCAGCAGCGAGTAAGTGCGGCCATCGGTAGTGGCATACCCCAGTTTGATCAAGGTGTGCAGGCACCGGCGCACCGCCGCGCGGGGAATTTCCGTGCGATGGCTGATCTGGGCGATGGTCAGGTGCCGCTTGCGTTCCTGAAACGCTTGGACCACGGCCAGGCCTCGGGCCAGAGAGGTCATGAAGTCTGGATCTCCGGCAAAGGCCTGGATGCGTTTGGCGGGAGACGCAACGATCGGAGGAGCCAGGGAGCTGAAGGCAGTGCGCAATTGGTCGTTCATGGAGCCCTCCAGGCGTTTCGGATAAAAACCTGAGGCCGATTATCGAACGATCGCCCGATAATCGCAATTGACCCCTTCCCCAAGCTCACTATACCTTTGGGGCGCTGATGACTTCCCGGGAATACTGGTCAGGTACCCACTAGGGAAGTCAGGCATGCCTCGCTCCAGCGGGGCATTTTTATGCGCGGATAGATTTGTATCGAACCTGTTTAAACTTTTCGGCGAGTTGGAGGATCCAAGTTCTATCCGGTACAAACTGCAAGTTGGGTAAGGTTAGTTTGGCCAGGCTAATAGTTTGATACCAGGCCAAGTTGACCTCACCCAACTTCAGGCGCTAACGTTGGCGCCGTACGGTTCAATGGTGCAATACAAGGGCACCGCCCCTGCGGCCCCGGCCTGATAAGGCTTCGCCCGCAAGGGTATCGTCCAGCAATCCACCCTGATCCACCCTGATATAGGTAAGCAAGTGACCAAAGACGAACTGCGCGCGGAACTCGAGCGCCAGGAGAAACGGTACAAGGACGTCTACGGCGGCGAAGTGACTACTTACGCTGCGCAACCTGATCCAGAACGCAAACCTTGGCGCAAACGCGCGAGTTTGCTGGACCAGGCCTTCCAACAGGAAATTCAGAAGATTGAAAAAGAGCTCAGCGACCCTGCTCTGGCGGGGTAACCTGAGGCTCCTGTAGCCAATGGCGGCGCTTGCACAGTAGGCGCCGCCATTGGTTCGATCATGACAGGCCAGAGCCTTCCCAGGGCCGACCGGCAGCGAAGGGCATCGGCTCAGCAATTTTTCTGTCATAATCCGGCCCCCTTATCGGCTGGTCACAAACCTTCATGATCGAACTATTCAGCGGACTGGACGCCTGGGTCCTGATAAGCCTGTTCCTGGCGCTGGCTTTCGTCCTCGCCTTCGAATTCATCAATGGCTTCCATGACACCGCGAACGCGGTAGCGACCGTCATCTATACCAAGGCCATGCCGCCGCATCTGGCGGTAGTGCTGTCGGGGCTTTTCAATTTCCTCGGCGTGCTGCTCGGTGGTGTCGGCGTTGCCTATGCGATCGTGCATCTGCTTCCGGTCGAGCTACTGATCAACGTCAATACCGGCCAGGGCCTGGCCATGGTGTTCTCGCTGCTCGCCGCCGCCATCGCCTGGAACCTGGGTACCTGGTACTTCGGCATTCCGGCCTCCAGTTCCCACACCCTGATCGGCTCGATCCTCGGCGTCGGCCTGGCCAATGCCATGATCAACCACATCGCGCTGGGCGAAGGCGTCAACTGGCAGAAGGCGATCGACATAGGCGCCTCGCTGGTGGTCTCGCCCATGGCCGGCTTCGCGGTCGCGGGCCTGATGCTGATAGGGCTCAAGCGCTGGCGGCCACTGTCCAAGATGCACAAGACCCCGGACCAGCGACGCAAGCTGGACGACAAGAAGCATCCGCCTTTCTGGAACCGCCTGGTACTGGTGCTTTCCGCGCTGGGCGTCAGCTTCGTGCACGGCTCCAACGATGGGCAGAAGGGCATCGGCCTGATCATGCTGGTGCTCATAGGCATCGTGCCGAGTCAGTTCGTACTGAACCTGACCAGCAGCACCTATGAAATCGAGCGTACCCGTGACGCTACCTTGCACCTGGCACAGTTCTACCAGCGCAACGCCGCGTCCCTGGGCGAGTACCTGGCCCTGGGCAAGAGCCTGCCCGGCGACCTGCCGAAGCAGTTCGAATGCGACCCGCGGCAGACTGAACCTACCCTCGCCGCCCTGCAGGAGAACCTGCGCGGGGTCGCGGACTACCATGACCTGCCCGCGGAAAAACGCATCGAAACCCGTCGCTTCCTGCTCTGCCTGGACGACACCGCCCGCAAGGTCAGCAAGCTGCCTGCCCTGGAGGCACGTGAGAAAGCCGACCTGGACAAGCTGCGCAAGGACCTGACCAGCACTACCGAATACGCCCCCTTCTGGGTGATCTTCGCCGTGGCCCTGGCGCTGGGCATCGGCACCATGGTGGGCTGGAAGCGCGTGGTATTGACCATCGGCGAGAAAATCGGCAAGCAAGGCATGACTTATGCCCAGGGCATGTCGGCGCAGATCACCGCCGCCTTCGCCATTGGCCTGGCCAACGTGTTCAGCCTGCCAGTGTCCACTACCCATGTGCTGTCTTCGGGCGTGGCCGGCACCATGGTCGCCAACCGCAGCGGCCTGCAGGGCAATACAGTCAAGAACATCCTGCTGGCCTGGGTACTTACCCTGCCCGCTACCATGGCCCTGGCCGCCGGGCTGTTCTGGCTGGCCTCCAAGGTCATGGCCTGAACCCGCGGGCCGCCGGTCTACGGCGGCCCACCCCTCCTCCCCGCGACAGGTCACCGCAGGTTAACCGAAGCCGCCGATCGAACATCCAATGGTCATGAAGGTCCATGTAATGGACCACGGCCCTAAGGAAGCTGATCGTGCACATCGCTGACATCACCATGTTCTACGCCCCGGCCAGTGGCGGGGTCAGGACCTATCTTGATGCCAAACATCGTCGCCTGACCGGTAGAGCCGACATCCGCCATAGCCTGCTGATTCCGGGCCCCAGCCTGAGCGAAGAGAACGGCGTATACCGGGTACCGGCGCCAGCGCTGCCCTTTGGCAACGGCTACCGTTTCCCCCTGCGCCTGGCCCCCTGGTGCAACGTGCTTCGCGACCTGCAGCCGGACCTGATCGAAGTGGGCGACCCCTACCTTACCGCCTGGGCAGCCCTTGGCGCCCGGCGTCAGCTGGACGTGCCTGTCATTGGCTTCTATCACTCCGACCTGCCGCTGTTGGTGAGCAACCGAATGGGCAATTGGTTCACCCCCAATGTGGAAGCCTATGTCAGCAAGCTGTATGGCAATTTCGACCGCGTATTGGCACCCAGCAAGGTCATGGCGGACAAGCTTCGCCGCCTCGGCGTGCGCGAAGTCCATGTCCAACGCCTGGGTGTAGACCTGGAAATGTTCAATCCGGCACGACGTGACCCAGGGCTCAGGGCGGAACTGGGCATACCCGCGGATGCCCACCTGCTGATCTTCGCCGGGCGAGGCTCCAAGGAAAAGAACATTCCCGTGCTGCTTGAGTGCATGAAACACCTGGGCCCGGACTACCATCTGCTGTTGGTGGGATCGAACATGCCCGCCAATGTCCCTGGCAACGTAACCGTGATCAATCACTTCTGCCCCATCCATGAAGTGGCCAGGCTGATGGCCAGTGCCGACGCGCTGCTCCACGCCGGCAATCAGGAAACCTTTGGCCTGGTGATCCTGGAGGCCATGGCCAGTGGCATTCCGGTGGTAGCGGTAGATGCAGGCGCCTTCAAGGAATTCGTCAATGAAGAAGGGGGCCTGCGCTGCCCGCCGAACGATGCCGGCGCCATGGCCGAGACTGTGCGCCAGCTGTTCCAGAAAGACCCGGCCGCCTGGGGCAGGCGGGCCCGTGCCTATACGGAGCGTGAGTTCGCCTGGGATACCGTCGTGAATGGCCTGTTGGGGCATTACCGAGCTGTTCAGGGCAGCTATGGCATGCCGGCGGTGGTCCATGGCTGAGCTCGATCATCCAGCGCGCAGCGTGCTCCTGGTACTGCATGACGTGGCCCCGGAGACCTGGCCAGACTACCAACCCTTCGTCGAGGCCGTTGACGCCTTGGGCGGCGTGGTGATGACCCACCTGGTGGTACCGAACTTCCATCATCGCAACCCCTTAGAGCATGACCGGTCCTTCCGACAGGTCATGGAAAGTCGCCTGGCAGCCGGTGACGAGCTGGCCCTGCATGGCTATTACCACGCCGATGACGCGCCGCCGCCTCGCACGCCCAGGGAATGGTTCATGCGCCGGGTGTACACCTGGGAAGGCGAGTTCTACACCCTCGCCGAGCAACAGGCACTGGAGCGGCTGAACCAGGGTATCGAGCTCTTCCACCGGCTGGGCTGGCCCTTGCATGGGTTCGTTGCCCCCGCCTGGCTGATGAGCCAAGGTACCCGACAGGCGCTGCGCCAACTCCCGCTGGCCTACACCAGCGACCCGCAGCACTTCTACCGCTTGCCCAGCTTCGAGAAGATCCGGGCCCCTGGGCTGGTATGGAGCGCCGGTACCGCTTGGCGCCGCTCGTTCTCGCGGGCCGTCAGCGACTGGCAGCTCAAGCGCTGGCGTGAAGCACCTTCCCTGCGCCTGGGTCTGCACCCGGTAGACATGCGCTTCGCCGATTCCCGAGCGTATTGGCTCGACACCTTACGCCACCTGCTGGCGGAGGGCCGGGTCGCGACGACCAAACGGGCCTGGCTCGCCCAGCAAGGCGCCGCGGCCCAGGCCGCATGAAGCGTCTGATCTGGCTCGCCCTGGCCCTGGCCGCCGGGGTGGCCTTGCCATGGGCCCTGGGCGGAGCCGGCCTGCTGAGCGAGCTGAGGGGCTTTCCGCTGCCATTGCTGCTCGGCCTGTTCGCCATGATCCTGCTGTGCTGGACGCTCAACGCCATTCGCCTGCGGGTGTTGCTGCAAGCCCAGGGCAAGGCCTTGAGCCTGCCTAGAACCATTGGCATGGTGATGGCAACGGAGTTTGCGATCTGCGCGACTCCCGGTGGAAGCGGCGGACCGCTTACCCTGGTTGCCCTGCTCGATCGCCAGGGTATCCCTGCCGCGCGTAGCGGCGCCGTCTTCGCCATGGATCAGCTCAGCGACCTGCTGTTCTTCTGCATGGCCATTGCCGGGGTATTGCTCTACGCCGTGTTCCACCAGCTCAATAGCCGAATGGAGTGGCTGCTGGGCAGCAGCGCCATTCTGATGGTGGCCACCTTGCTGGCCTGCTGGACCATGGCGCGACACCAGCGGCGCTTCGTCCAGTTCAGCGGGTTCGTCTTGAAACGCCTGCGCATGTCCCGACCGCGCCGCTGGCGTTGGGCACGTCGCTGGCTAGGTTTCGTCCATGCGTTCAAGGACACCGCCGGCATGCCCAGAACGTCCCTGGCGCTGGCCTTTCTGCTGACCTGCGCTCATTGGGCCTTGCGCTTCAGCGTGCTTTGGCTGGCCTTGCACGGACTGGGAGCAGACCTGCAATGGGCATGGAGCTTCCTGGTGCAGATCCTGTCACTGAGCGCGGGCCAGTTCAGCCTCCTGCCAGGCGGCGCCGGCGCCGCGGAGCTCACCAGCGCGGCCCTGCTCACGCCGCTGGTGGGCAAGCCCACCGCGGCCGCCGCGATTCTCATCTGGCGGATCGTGACGTTCTACTTCTATCTGCTGGCAGGCGCGCCGGTGTTCGTGCTGATGGTGGGCAAGCCCCTGTTGCGACGCCTCATGGCGCTGCGCCAGGCGTAAGGTCATCGGCTTCCTTCGCCGTGCCGGCGTCAGGCGTGGCATTTACCTGTTCCGGCTCGCCATCTTCGGCAACTGCCTGTTGCTCCCCGACCTGGACCAGCGCTCGCCACAGCTGCGCGGCGCCAGGGAAGGTCGTGCCATCGTCCTCGCTCAGCGCCGCGGGATCGTAGCGCGCCGTGCAGCCCTCGCCCAAGGTGGGCGGGGCCGAGGACGTTGCCCGGTCCCGAGGATCGCCCATCTCAGTCGAAGACCACGGTCTTGTTGCCGTGAACCAGCACGCGGTCTTCCAGGTGATAGCGCAACCCGCGCGCCAGGACCATCTTCTCCACGTCCCGGCCCAGGCGGACCATGTCTTCGGTGCTATGGCTATGACTGATCCGCACCACGTCCTGCTCGATGATCGGGCCGGCGTCCAGTTCTTCGGTAACGTAGTGACAGGTAGCGCCAATCAGCTTGACCCCGCGCGCCGAGGCCTGGTGATAAGGTTTTGCGCCCACGAAAGAAGGCAGGAAGCTGTGATGGATGTTGATCACTCGCTGGGCGTAGTCCTGGCACAGCTGGGGTGGGAGGATTTGCATGTAGCGGGCCAGCACCACCACGTCCGCGCCATGCGCGGCCACCAGGCGCGACACCTCGGCGAAGGCCGGCTGCTTGTCCTGCGGGTTCACCGGTACGTGGTAATAAGGAATGCCATGCCACTCCACCATGCTGCGCAGGTCGTCATGGTTGGAAATCACACAGGCGATGTCGCAGTCCAGTTCCTGGCTATGCCAGCGGTGCAGGAGATCGGCCAGGCAGTGGGATTCCCGGCTCGCCATGAGAGCGACGCGCTTCTTGCAGGCCGAATCGGTGATCTGCCAGACCATGGAAAAGGCTTCGGCAATGGGCGCGAAGGCTTCGCGGAATTCATCCAGGCCGAACGGCAGGCTGTCGGCACGAATCTCATGGCGCATGAAGAACCAGCCACTCTGCTCGTCGGAGTGGTGACTGGCTTCGGTGATCCAGCCATTGTGCGAAGCAAGGAAATGGCTGACCTTGGCGACAATGCCAACGCCGTCGGGGCAGGCGATCACCAGCCGAAAAGTGCGCATCGGTAAAGCTCCAGTACATCGAGAAAAGAGCGCCATTCTACCACTGCCGTGAAAAACTGCAGTATCGGCGAGGCACGTGCCATCCGCGGTTGGCGTCAAGGAGGTTTATGAGGTTCGCATCGGCCCTGGCATTTATAAACACTTCGAAATAAATTGGGGTAAAACACTTTCTCAAATCACCAGCGCCGGGCCAGTTTAATCTTTACTCTAGTTACTGCTGTGTTTATTATCGGCGCGAATCGACACCCCATTCATAGGTAGTCTCATGTCACTGATCAACGAATACCGTCACACCGAAGAAGCCATCAAGGAACTCCAGGCTCGCCTGCAAAGCCTGTCCCAGGACAAGAATCTGCAAACCGAGCTGGAATTCGAAGCCAAACTGCGTGAACTGATGGGCGAATATCAGAAATCGCTGCGTGACATCATCGCCTTGCTGGATCCGGAGTCCCGCACTTCCAAACCCAGCCGCAACGCCCCTGTTAAAACCACCGGCACCAAGCGCGCGCGTAAGGTCAAGCAATACAAGAATCCTCACAATGGCGAAGTGGTTGAAACCAAGGGCGGCAACCACAAGACCCTGAAAGAATGGAAAGCCAAGTGGGGCGGCGACGAAGTGGAAAGCTGGGCAACGCTGCTGGGCTAATACCTGAAGGTTTTCCCCAAAACGCCGGCTCGCCGGCGTTTTTTTATAGCCCGAGTTTCAAGCACAGCCCATTCACATACTGTTGCCACTGTACCAGCAGGGCGCGCTGGGTCTCGGTCGTGCTCTTGAGCGCGTCTTCCAGGGCCTGCTGGAAGCTGCCCAGGGTATGAGGCGCCCCCAGGCTGGGGTCGAGCAAGCGCTGGCGGCAAAACTCCAGCCAGCGCGCGCGTTCTTCTCCGTCCAGGGTATGGGGATAGTTCCTGGCTCGATAGCGAAACAGCAATTCGGGCAGCCGTGGATCGTCAAACATCCAGGTCTGCCCCGCCAACGCTTCGGGAGCCGACTCTCTAACTTTCAGGCACAAGCGGCGGTCTCGATCACCAATAAAACCGGCATACAGCTGTTGCTCGGGATCATCATTGCCAGCCAAGGCATCGCTGGCGTAGATCCGATTGAGTTTTTCCGTCCATACATGCTGGGCCTCGCGCAAGCCCCTGACATGATTTTCATAAAGGGCAAAATCGAGCTGCAGGCGCTCGCGGTCTTTTTCCGCCAACACGGCCAATGGGGCAATCACCGGACACCTGTTCACATGGATCAACTTCAGCGGTACGGGCAACTGCCCCTCCAGTAACTGATCGCGCCGGGTATATAACCGGCGCGCCAGAACTTCCCACTCCTCTTCCCAGAGTACCCGAGGGTCGTGAAATAGATCACAAATGATAAGGGCATTACGGTTACGAGGATGCCACCCCAAGGGAAGCACCACTCCCACATAATTCCGCTCCGCGCCGAAGCGACCGGAGACATGCAGCAAAGGCCGCATCAATTGCACGCGCTCGATCACTTTGTGCTTGTTACGCAGTTCGAACAGCCAATCGAAAAGACGAGGTTGGCGCTCGCGTAACAGCCGTGCCAGCGAGATGGTCGCACGCACGTCGGACAGGGCATCGTGGGCCTGTCCATGGGCCAGGCCGTTGGCCGCGGTGAGCAGCTCAAGCCTCAGGGAGACCTGGCCATCCACCTGGGGCCACTCGATGCCCTCCGGGCGCAGCGCATAGGCGGCGCGCACCAGGTCGATCAGGTCCCAGCGGCTGTTGCCGCCCTGCCATTCACGGGCGTAAGGGTCATGGAAATTGCGGTAAAGGCTGTAACGGGTGACTTCATCGTCGAAGCGCAGGCTGTTGTAGCCGGCGACGCAGGTGCCCGGCTGGCTCATCTGGGCATGGATGCGCTCCATGAACTCGGCCTCGGGCAGACCATGCTCGCGCAGGCGGCCGGGAGTAATGCCGGTGACCAGGCAGGCGGCGGGGTGAGGCAGAATGTCATCGGCCAGGCGACAGTAGATATTGAGCGGCGTATCGATCTCATTGAGCTGCAGGTCGGTGCGAATGCCGGCCACTTGCAGCGGCCGGTCGCGACTGGGCACGATGCCAGTGGTTTCATAGTCGTACCAGAAGAGGCTGTTGGTCACTGAAGTTTCCCGGTGCAAACAAGGCCGCAGTTTACGGGCTGTATCCAGACCCGGCCAGCAGTTGCCTGAGCGCCTGGGGCTGGCTAGCATCGCAGGCTCACCCTTGCCGCGAGCGGACCATGCCGTTCAGAGGTTCACGCCCTTCATACTTGCGCCCCTTAACGATGCCCGGCTTGTTCGTCCTGAGCGTGCCGGGAGTCATGGCTGAGCCGCAGCTGAGCGCCGAAGCCTCCCGCGCGGCTATCACCCAGGTATTGCTGGACACCGCGCCCCTGCCTCCCTGGGCCCTCACCCTGCTTTATGCCTTGGGGATCATGGCGTTCCTGGGGGCCACCGGCTGCCTCTGCCTGGCCCGCTGGCGACGTGAACGCATCGCTCTGGATGCCAGCCCGGTGCGCTACACACCCCTGGAAACACCGGTTCCCTCGACGAAAACGCTTGGCCAGGCCCAGCAAGCCCGGAGGGTCGCCCCACTCGCCGCTGTCGACCTGCTGTACCAGGGCCTACTTTCCAGGCTCGCCACTGATTACCGCCTATCCTGGCCGCCGGGCACTACCGAGACCGAACTGCTGAAGCTGGTCCGGGGCCTGCGCTTGAGTGGTCTGGAAGCCTTCACCCATCACCTTCAGGAGCAGTGGCTCAGGGCACGCTATGCCGGCGTGGCGCCTGACGATGCCGCCTGGGCCCAACTTTGCGAAGGTTGGCGGCACCTTTTCCCCGGCGATGACCCAGCATGAGTCGGGGTTTGCCGAATCACTGGGTCGCTTCGCTATTGGCCGTGGCGGGGGCGGTGCTATTGAGCGCGGCCTGGACCTCGCGCGCGGACGACCCCTTCAGCGCCGGTGCCCGCTTTCTCGAGGTTCAGGGGCTCAAGGTGATTCGGACCCAGGACCTGCAGCCCTTGAGCTTGTATTCGCCCCGCGCCCTGAGCCTGATGCTGCTCGGCAGTCGCGACCAGATGAGCGCCAGCCAGGCGCAGTCTTTGCTGGCCTGGGTCTATGCTGGCGGGCGCCTGCTGGTCAGCGCCCAGGGCCTGCCTTCCCTCAGCCAGAACGGCAACGACCCCTTGCTCGGCCCGCTCAATATTCGCCTGCTCGATGCATACGCCAGCGCGGGTGCCACCCTTTTGCCCGCCCATTCCACCTTGACGGCGCTTTATCTGGAGACCGCAACCCGGCCCATGCTATTGGGTTTCGCCCCAGGCAGGCATCTGGAAGATGCCGACGACCTGGCGCAGTCTTGGGCAAACAGCCCTCAGGGCACGCATATGCTGCAGTTGAACCTGGGCGCTGGCACGCTCACTGTAGTCAGCGATACCGGCCTATGGCGCAACCCTGCCATCGACCAGTTCGACAATGCCTGGTTGCTCTGGTACCTCAACCAGGGGCGTAACGTGGTGCTGCAGTACCGCTCCCCAGTCGGCGGCCTGGCCGAGATACTCGAGCGCTTTCCCCTCACCTTTGGCGTGCTGCTCTGTGCCCTCGGGCTGCTAGGCTGGTGGGCATGGCCTCGCGAGTCCGTGCGGGCACGCCGCAGAGCAAGCATGCCCGCCCTGCCACCCTATCGGACCGCCGGTGGCGAAGCCTTGCTGCAGGGATTGCGTGAAGACCTCCTGCGCCGGGCAGGATACCGCCATCCCCCTTTCGCTCACTGGCCGGTCGCCGCCCAGTGGCAATGGCTGGCCAAGCGCAGCGGAATGTCCACCGCTGACATCGCGCAGGCACTCCAACCCCACCGTGGCAGGGCTCTGAAGCCAGCCGCCTTTCTACGACAGGTTCAACAGTTGAAAGCCATCAGGAATGCCGTATGAGCCTACTACCGCCTGCTGAGGATCACGCCATCCCTGAACAGCCCCCTATGCCGAACGGCATCGACCTGACCACGGCATGGGCGCGGGAAGTGAACATGACTGTAGTAGGCCAGCCTGCCGCCACGGAGGGGCTGCTCGTGGCCTTGCTGGCCGGTGGCCATGTGCTTGTGGAAGGCCCGCCAGGTACTGGCAAGCGTTTGGCAGCCCAAGCCCTGGCGGCTTCCATCGGCGCTGAATTCAGCGAGGCGCCCATGCTGGAAACAGCGGCCGACAGTCTCTCGCACCTACAAAGCGTCTGGGGCCCCGCTTCGGCGCCGACCGGCGAAGTCAGGCTACTGACCGGGCTGCACCAGGCCAGCCCGCGCCTCCAGGCCAGGCTGGGTCATGCTCTGGATAGCGTCGCGGCTGGCTCGCGATCAGGTGGGCCCGGCAACCAGGCGCCTTTCATGCTTGTCGGTAGCCGTCAGCCGGCTGACGTCACCGGCGCGTTTCCGCTCAGCGAAGGCCTGGCCGACCGCTTCACCCTATCGATCACGCTTGATGTCCTGTCCCTGGATGAAGAAGCCCGTCTGGTACGTGAAATTGCCCTGTCGGCGGCTGACAGCATGCTCGAGGTGGCTGCGCCCGAGGCTGTGCTGAACGCTACAGAGGTGGTAACCCTGCGCAGGCGAAGCCGCGAAGTGAAGGTGGCGGACACCCTGGTCACCTATGTCGCGAACATCGTTCGCGCCACACGCTTCGCCCCCTTGCTGGCCACCGGGGCAAGCCCTCGCGCGGCTATCGCACTCATCCGCTGCGCCCAGGCCAGGGCGCTGCTGCAGGGACGAGACTACAGCGTCGCGGACGACGTGAAAGCCTTGGCCGGGGCAGTGCTGAGCCACCGCGTCCGCCTGGCCGACGCGCCACGCCTGGATGGGCTGTCCCTGCGGCAAGTATTGAGCGAACTGCTCGATCAGGTCGCGGCACCCCGCCCATGAGAATGTCGGAATGATCCGGCCAAGGGGTCGGGTTTGCCTGCTAAGCGCGGCCATCGGCTGCCTGGCCCTGGCAGGCGAAGCCGGGGCGATGTCCATGCCTGGTTGGGCCGCAGCGCTGGCAGGCTTGGTTGCGCTGGCCAGCGTGGCCGATCTGCTCCTCGCGGCACGCTATCCGCTGCCGGAAATCCGTCGGGAGCTGCCGCCTCATCTCCCCCACCAGCGTCCGACGCCGATCAAGGTGCATCTGGCCAACCCCCAGCGCAGCCGGCTGCACCTGCATTTTCAGGAAAGGCTGTCCAGCCGGGCCGTGGCCGAGCTGAAGCCGGCCTCCCAGCGGATCGTCGTGCCTGGCGGACACAGCGCGACCTTTCACTACCAACTGACGGCCAGGAGCCGCGGCCTCTTGCTGTTCGATCGTTGCCAGTTGTATGTCAGCGGCCCCTTGGGCCTGTGGAGCCTGCGCCGTTACCTGAGCCTGCCTCAGCGGACCCTGGTCGGCGCGGATCTGGACCAGTTGGGGACCCTGGCCCGCGCTGGAGGCGAGCAGGCGTTGACTGCCTCCCTGGAGCCGGAGCCCGGCGTGCAGACAATGTCGGCGAACGAACTGGTGATCTGGCTGGATACTCCGCCCAGCCTGGCCAGCGCGTGGGACGGGGTCAAAGGGCTGGATCAGGCAAGGGACATCGCCATGACAGTCGCGGACTTGGCACTGAGCCTGGGCGGACGTTGTGGACTGCAACTCGATCCTGGTCAGCGGCGCGCAGGCCTGGCTTCAGCCGGAGGTCCGGCGCAATTGCAACGATTGTATCGCCGTCTGGGCGAAGTGCAGCCAAGCGCCCAGCCCAACGACCCGATGACAGCCATACAGAGTCTGTTGCAACGCTGCGGGCCCGGTAGTCAGGTGCTATGGATCACCCGGCTCTCCTTCGATACGCTTGCCTTGATTGCCCCGCTCAAGCAACTGGCGTCAGGTCGTCGGCTATTGATCGCCGACCTGCTGGATGAACGGCTGGCCTCAGAGCTCGAGCAACCATTGCACGATGCTCGGACAGCCCAGGCTTATTGCCTGGCCAGGCAGGCTCAGGGGCAACGAGACAGGGCGCATGAACGCCTGGCCAGCGTGGGCCTGGAAGTATACAGCGGCGTTGCCGGGCAACTGACCCAGGCGGTCATCCGTTGGTACGCCCGGACGGCCTCGGGCGCGGAGTGGAATGGACAATCCGCGCCTCAGGCCGAGGCGCTCATGGGCAGGAAACTGAAATAACGTCGCAGCGCGCCCACCAACTGTTCATATTCGACCGGCACCTGCAAGAGCATGAAGCCGGAATCGTAGTAGCCGGGAGTAGCATCCTCCTGACACCAGAGGCAACTGCCGGTGAGGTTGATCAGTTGCAGTTCGCCGTCGTGGGCGGGCACTTTCAACTGCAGCTCGAAATCCGGGCCCACCAAGAGCGGTACCGTGCTGATCAGCATCAGGCCGGACTCGGAAACGTTGCCGAGATAGCCGATCGGACGATCGGTATAACGGTTGTACACCTTCAGGTAGTACGGCAACTGATGCCGCTCTATGCGTCGTTCGATATACATGGCCGGTTCACTGTTTCCTCGCCCTATTATTGGGACTGACGCGGGTCGGCTAAAGTGCCTTCAGGTTCACAGCTTAACTCAAAGTACGCGCAGAGCCAGCGCGCCGGCGGCGGCGCGCACCCGTGCAATATCATATCGCCATGTGCCAGTGTCCAAGGGCCGTTCAACGGCCAGCGGGCTGCGCCAGGGGAACGGCCGCCGATGGGTAATGGCCCAACTGTTGAAGGGTGTCCAGGCGTGCCTTGGCACGGAAGGCATACTCGCTGCCCGGGTACTGATAAATGATGAACTGGTAAGTCTGGGCCGCATCCGGGAACAGGTTCTGGCGCTCCAGGCACTGCCCCCGAAGCATGGCGCTTTCCGGCCGTATGTACGGACGCGCCCTGCTTTTACGGTCTACCTGGGACAATTCGAGCATGACCTTCTGGCAATCGCCGGCGTCATATGCGCGGTAAGCGCTGTTCAGGTGCTGGTCCATGGACCAGCGGGTGCAGCCAGCCATGGCGGCCAGCACAGTGATCACAATGAGCGTTCGCATGGAAACCTCCCTTAACGTGTCAGCTGTATCGGCCACGGCCTGGATTTCTTCAATGCCACGCACCGCCGCATCGTGCTCAGGTAGTGCACGCTGCCCATGACTACAGCGCAATTGAGGAGTAGCCTTTCCTCGCGCGTCAACCAAGGAGCCACTGCATGACCGTACGCCGTACAAAAATCGTCGCCACCCTGGGCCCTGCCAGCAATTCGCCCGAGGTCCTTGAGCAACTGATTCTCGCCGGGCTCGACGTTGCTCGTCTCAACTTCTCTCACGGCACTCCGGATGAACACAAGGCGCGCGCTCGCCTGATCCGTGACATCGCCGCCCGCCATGGCCGCCATGTCGCGCTCCTGGGCGACCTGCAGGGGCCGAAGATCCGTATCGCCAAATTCGCCAACAAGCGGATCGAGCTCAAGGTAGGCGACCCCTTCACCTTCTCCACCAGCCATCCGCTGACCGAAGGCAACCAGCAGGTGGTCGGCATCGACTACCCGGATCTGGTCAAGGACTGTGGCGTGGGCGACGAGCTGCTGCTCGATGATGGCCGCGTAGTGATGCGTGTCGAGCGCGCCGACGCCGACGCCCTGCACTGCATCGTGATCGTCGGTGGCCCGCTGTCGGACCACAAGGGCATCAACCGTCGCGGCGGCGGCCTGACCGCGCCGGCGCTGACCGAGAAAGACAAGGCGGACATCAAGCTCGCGGCCGAGATGGAGCTGGATTACCTCGCCGTTTCCTTCCCGCGCGATGCGGCCGATATGGAATACGCCCGGGAGCTGCGCGATGCGGCCGGCGGCACCGCCTGGCTGGTGGCCAAGATCGAGCGCGCCGAAGCGGTTGCCGATGACGAAAGCCTCGATGGCCTGATTCGCGCCAGTGATGCCGTCATGGTGGCCCGTGGTGACCTGGGCGTGGAAATTGGTGACGCCGAGCTGGTGGCCATCCAGAAGAAGATCATCCAGCACGCCCGCCGCAACAACAAGGCGGTGATAGTCGCGACCCAGATGATGGAGTCGATGATCCAGAACCCCATGCCCACCCGCGCCGAAGTGTCCGACGTGGCCAACGCCGTGCTGGACTACACCGATGCCGTGATGCTATCCGCCGAAAGCGCCGCGGGTGCGTACCCCATCGAGGCCGTGCAGGCCATGGCGCGGATCTGCCTGGGCGCCGAGAAGCACCCCACCAGCAAGAAATCCAGCCACCGCCTGTACACCCAGTTCGACCGTTGCGACGAAAGCATCGCCCTGGCGGCCATGTACACGGCCAACCACTTCCCCGGCGTGAAGGCGATCATCGCGCTGACCGAGAGCGGCTACACCCCCCTGATCATGTCACGCATCCGTTCTTCGGTGCCGATCTTCGCCTTCTCCCCCCATCGGGAAACCCAGGCGCGGGTAGCCATGATGCGTGGCGTCTATACCGTACCGTTCGACCCTTCCGCCCATGAAGTGGGCAAGGTGAGCCAGGCGGCGGTGGACGAGCTGCTCAAGCGTGGCCTGGTGGAAGCCGGTGACTGGGTGATCCTGACCAAGGGTGACAGCTACCACACCATCGGCGGCACCAATGGCATGAAAATCCTTCACGTGGGCGACCAGCTGGTCTGACCCGAGGCAACCTTGCCCGGGGGCTCGCCCCGGGCTTTTGCCAAGATGCTTCTGTTTGCCAGGCCTTCTTGTTACTGTGGCTCGTTTTTCAGACGATCCCTCAACAGGAAGGCCTCAATGACCGTCGCTGCGCTTGCCCAACTCCTCAAACAGCACGAAAGCGCCATTCTCGATCAGTGGATCGCGGCCCAGCGCCAGGCCGGCATCCGCTCTGACCTGATCGACGACCGCACCATGGTGGAAAACTCCGGCGACCTGCTCAAGGCGTTCGTTCGCGCGGTGGCCGAAGGCGGCGACCAGATTGCCGCGGCGGCCTGGGCCCCGGTGCGCACCTTGCTCGAACGCCTCTCCCAGGCGCAAAGCCGCCAGGGCTTCACGCCCAGCGAAACCGCCACCTTCGTATTCTCGCTGAAAGAGCCTTTGTTCGCCCTGGCCAACCAGGAAGGGCCAGAGGGCAACGCCTTGCAGCCGCTCATCAGCCGCCTGCTGGACCGCCTTGGCCTGTACAGCATGGAACACTTCATGGCCGGCCGCGAACAGGTGATCCGCGAACAGCAGGAAAGCATGCTGGAACTCTCCACCCCGGTGGTGCAGCTGTGGCAGGGCGTGCTGGCCGTCCCCTTGATCGGCTCGCTGGACAGTAACCGTACCCAGGTGGTGATGGAGGCGTTGCTGGAAAAAATCGTGGAAACCGAATCGGACATCGCCATCATCGACATCACGGGCGTGCCTACGGTCGACACCATGGTCGCCCAGCACCTGATCAAGACCATCACCGCCGCCAAGCTGATGGGCGCGCGCTGCATCATCAGTGGTATCCGCCCACAGATCGCTGCCACCATCGTGCACCTTGGCGTCGAACTCGGCGATGTCATCACCAAGGCATCGCTGGCCGATGCCTTCCAACTGGCCCTCAAAGAGCTGAACGTTCGCCTCGTCAGCGCCACGTCACGCTGAGGTTTCCTATGGTCGACAAGATTCCGATTCTCAAGATGGGGCGCTACCTGTTGCTCAGCATCCAGGTAGACATGCACGACCAGCTGGCCATGGACCTTCAGGAAGACCTGACCGAACAGATCGTTCGCCACAGCGCCAGAGGCGTGCTGATCGACATCTCTTCCCTGGAAATCGTGGATTCGTTCATTGGCCGCATGCTTTCCCACATCGCCAACGTGTCGCGCATTCTCGACGCCAAGGTAATAGTGGTGGGCATGCAGCCGGCGGTAGCCATCACCCTGGTGGAGCTGGGCTTATCGCTGCCCGGAATCGCCACCGCGCTCAATGTCGAGAAAGGCATGGGCTGGCTGGAAAAGAACGTGAACGATGATCTGGTCGCAGAGGTCGAGAGTGACGAAGACAGAGACACTCCCGCTGAAACAGGAAACTGACATCGTCGTTATCCGCCAGCGTGTACGCAAGGCCGCCGAAGAGGCCCGCCTGGGCTTGGTGTCCCAGACCAAGATCGTAACCGCCGCCAGTGAGATCGCGCGTAACGCGCTCATCTACGGCGGAGGCGGCGAATGCCTGCTCGAACGCACCCTGCGCGAAGGCCGTCCGGCCGTGCGCCTGGTGGTGGCGGACCAGGGGCCGGGCATCATTGACCTGGACCAGGCAATGGTAGACGGCTATACCTCCGGCAACGGACTGGGCCTGGGCCTGAGCGGCGCGCGTCGCCTGGTGGACCATTTCAGCATCCAGAGCGCCGCAGGCGCAGGTACTACCGTGGAATTGTGGAAATGGAAGTAGACAGCCAGGCCTGTAGCCTGGCCATTGCGGTCACCGACCTCGCCCATGTGGATGCGGCCCGCCGGGCCATCGTGCGCCAGGCAAGCTTACTCAGCGGCGACGAAGAGCTCCTGGGCAAGCTCACCCTGGTGGTACAGGAACTGGGGCGTAACCTGGTGCTGCACGGCGGTCATGGCCAGCTGGTCTATCGGCAGGGTAGCGACGGCTTGCGCCTGCTGGCCATCGACAGCGGCGCGGGCATGGCCAATGTTAGCCAGTGCCTGACCGACCACTATTCTTCCATCGGGACCATGGGGGTGGGGTTGGGGTCTGTCCGGCGCCTGGCTGACCATTTCGACATCTTTTCCCAACCCGACCAAGGCACGGTGGTGTTCGCTGGGTTCGACCTGCGGCCCGGGCCGGCCGACCTCAGCCATGGCGCTGTATGCCTGCCCTACCCGGGGGAAACCGTGGCGGGCGATGCCTGGGCCGTGAAGGGGCGGCGGCTGATGATCTGCGATGGCCTCGGCCATGGCCACGCCGCCAACGCGGCCAGTACGCGGGCACGGGACGTATTCATGGGCCATGACCCCGCCCACCCCCTTGAACAGCTGATGGGGCACCTGCATACGGCCCTGATGCCCACCCGCGGAGGCGCTGTCGGGATCGCCGAGATCAAACCGGAGGCGCGGCAAGTACTGTATTGCGGCATGGGCAATATCGCCGGGCTGATCCTGGGGGAGAAAAACCGCGCGATGATGTCCGCGAACGGCACCGTCGGCTACCGCATGGGTCGAACCCATACCTTCTCCTACCCCTGGGACCGCGGCAACGTGCTTATTCTCACCAGTGACGGGATCAAGACCCGATTGGACACCCATCTCTACCCAGGCCTGGCCGTGCGTCACCCGGAAGTGATCGCCGGCTTGCTGAGCCGGGACTTTCGCCGTCACAACGACGACTCCACCGTACTGGTGGCCCGAATTGACTGAGCTTCGTCGGCTGACCAGCCTACAGATTCAAGCGGAAACAGATGTGGTCGCATGCCGTCAATGCGCCAAGCAGATCGCGGGCTGGCTAGGCCTTGCCCCCCTGGACCAGATTCGCTTCGCCACTGCGGTATCGGAGTTGGCACGCAATGTCTACCAGTACGCCGGCAGCGGCGCGTTTCACTTTTACCTGGAGCGTGACGCTCGCGGCCTGGCAGTGGCGATCATGTTCGATGCCATCGACCATGGGCCGGGGATATCTCAGCTACCCCAGGTGCTCGACGGCAGCTACGTCTCGCCGACGGGCATGGGAGTCGGCATGCTGGGTGCCCAAAGGCTGTTGGACTACTGGAAAGTGGACACTGGGCAGAACGGCACCCATATCCGAGGCGGCAAGGCCGTACACCCCGCCCTGCCCTTCCCCGATGTTGAAAAGATCGAGGCCTTGCGGCGCACCCTCGCCAGTGGTGGCTTCGCTGACCCCTTCGTGGCCCTGCAGGAACAGGGCTCGGAGCTACTGCTGACCACCGCGGAACTGCAGAGCAAGCAGAAAGAACTCGAAGCCACCAACCTGGAGCTGGAAACCACCAACAAGGGGGTGGTGGCGCTTTACTCGGAACTGGAGAAAACCGCCCAGGAACTCACGGATGCCAGCGAGTCCAAGAGTCGCTTCTTTTCCAACATGACTCACGAGTTCCGCACCCCCATCAACATCATCGAGAACATTTCCAAGCTGTTGCTCAATGGCACCGATGGCGAGCTGAACCCCGAGCAGCTCAAGCAGGTTGGCTTCATCGCGGCCGCGGCGGGTGAGCTGGCTGAGATGGTCAATGAACTGCTGGACCTGGCCCAGGCCGAATCGGGGCGCATGGAAGTGGTGCCCACGACCTTCACATTGCAGAGCTTCACCGAGCAATTGCGCCAGTTCACCGCGGCCCTGGCCCTGCGATACCCCCACCTGAGCTGGGACATCATTCCCCTCGACCATCCCGTGATCCTGGAAACCGACCGCAACCGCCTGTTCCAGATCATGCGGAACCTGATCAGCAACGCGTTCAAATACACGCCGATGGGCAACGTCACGGTACGTGTGTTCCAACCCGACGAGCACGCCATCGAACTGCTGGTCGAGGATACCGGCGTGGGTATCTCCGACGAAAACCTGGGGCGCATCTTTGAAGAGTTCGCTCGCATCCGCATGCCTGGCCTTACCCAGGTCCAGGGCAACGGCCTGGGCCTGCCCCTTGCCCAGCGCCTGGCTGTGCTGTTGCGCGGAGAGATACGCGTCACCAGCGTGCCTGGCAAAGGGAGCCGCTTCAGCGTCAGCGTCGCGCGTCATCTGCAGGAAGGTGAAGACGACGCGCTTCCGCTGTCACTCGAAGGGCTCAGCGTGTTGATCATCGACGACAACGAAGGCGACCGCTACCTGCTACGGCATTTGCTCGAGCCTTATAATCCTTTGATCATCGAAGCGAACTCGGCTGGGGACAGCATTGACAAACTTCATGCGGTGCGGCCGGACATCATTTTCCTGGATCTCGAGCTTCCCGACATCTATGGGGCGGACTTGTTGGAAAGCATGGACTGGGCGATGCACGCGCGGGTATTGATCAACACGGCCAAGCCCTTGAACGAGGCTGAGCGTGCCACCCTGGCGAGCCAGAGCGCGGGGGTCTTGCAAAAGGGCCAGCCAGCCTATACCGAATCGGTGCTACGCCATTTGCGCCGCCTTACCGGGGGAATTGCCTGATGCGCACTCGGCGAATACTGATCATCGACGATATGCAAGCCAACCGCTACGTGCTGCGCAAGATCCTGGGCAGCGAAGCGAGTTACGAAGTGCTCGAGGCGAGCAACGGCGCCGACGGGCTGGCACTCATGGATGCCAGCATCGACCTGGTGATTCTGGACATCAATCTCCCGGACATGAGCGGCTTCGAGCTGATTCGGGAAGCCGAGAACAAGCTGGGCAGCGAGCATGTGCCGGCCATCATCAACATTTCCGCCACCTTCATCAGCGGCGCGGACAAGGCCATGGGCTTGAACAAGGGCGCGCGCGCCTATCTGACCCATCCGATCGACGCCGAAGAAATGCTTGCCACCATCGCCAGCCTGGTCAAATCCGACAATCGCCTGGAACGCGTCGAGCGTCGGCGCCAGGTGGCGGTGGCTCGCAGCGAGAGCCTGCGGGCGGAAAAGATCATGCTCGAGCGGTTCATGCGTTCTTTCAGCCACGATCTGCGTTCGCCACTGGCCGCGGCGACCATGGTGGCCGGGCTGATGAAGAAAAACCCGGCTCGGCGCACGGAAGAGCTGCTGCAGATCCTCGAGGACAACCTCAAGCGCATCGACCGCATGATTGGCAATGTGCTGGACATTTCCCACGTGGCCATGGGCGGCGGGATCAAACTAAACGCCGAGACCCTGGTGGTAGGGCCGTTGTTCGAGGAGGCACTGAACAACCTTCGCCTGCAGGTGCCCCAGCCCATCGAAGCCCGCCTGGAAGCGATCGACACCCTGGTCGAATGGGACCGCAACGCGTTTCTTCGCATCCTCGACAATCTGGTGATCAATGCCAGCAAACATGGCATGCCCGACCACACTATCGAGGTCCGGCAATGGCAGCAAGGTAACGAGATTCACTTCAGCGTGAGCAACCAGGGATGCTTTCCGGACGAAGTCCTTTCCAACCTGGCTACCCCCTATTTCATTTCCACGCGCAGCGATACCAAGGGGTGGGGCCTGGGCTTGCCCATCGTGAAGGCGCTCTGTGAGAGCTGCGGAGGGCACGTGGCTTTCGATAACGTCGAAGGCCACGCGCGGGTTCACGTCAGGCTGCCATTGAGCCTGTAGCTTTGTTGGCTACGCAATAGCGCCGTCTGTAGGGGCCGCCGTGTAACGGGCGAAGCCCCCGAACGGGCTTTCACCGCTATGGCGATGAACACCTTCGCGAGCTGCGCCCGTCTCCTACACAAGGTTGCATACCCTGTAGGAGTGGGGCGAAGCTCCCGAACGGGGCTGTCACCGCTATGCGATGCGTACCTTTCGCGAGCTGCGCCCGCCCCCTGCTCAGAGGCCGTCCCGGGCGATGTCCATGGCGAAGTAGGTCAGGATCAGGTCAGCCCCGGCTCTTTTGATCGCGCCCAGGCTTTCCCGCATCACCCGAGCCTCGTCTATGGCGCCAGCAGCCGCGCCGAACTTGATCATGGCGTATTCACCGCTCACCTGATAGGCAGCCAGTGGCAGACGCGAGGCATCGCGGATCTCCCGAATGATGTCCAGGTAGGCCCCGGCCGGCTTGACCATCAACGCATCGGCACCTTCCTGCTCGTCCAGCAGGGATTCACGCACCGCTTCGCGACGGTTCATGGGGTTCATCTGGTAGGCCTTGCGGTCGCCCTTGAGCGCCGTGCCACCGGCCTCACGGAACGGACCATACAGGGAAGAGGCGAACTTGGTGGAGTAGGCCATGATGGACGTCTGGGTGAAACCGGCCGCGTCCAGCGCGGCGCGAATGGCCTGCACCTGCCCATCCATGGCCGCCGAGGGCGCGATGAAGTCCGCGCCAGCCTGGGCCGCCACCACCGCTTGCTTGCCCAGATTGAGCAAGGTCGCGTCGTTATCCACCTGATCGCCATGAACCACGCCGCAGTGCCCGTGAGAGGTGTACTCACAGAAGCAGGTGTCGGACATCACCACCATCTCCGGCACGGTGTCCTTGCAGATCCGCGCCATGCGCGCCACCAGGCCGTCCTCGCGCCAGGTGTCGCTGCCGGTTTCGTCAAGGTGATGAGACACGCCGAAGGTCATCACCGATCGAATCCCCGCGCGGGCGTAGCGCTCGATTTCGCTGGCCAGCCGGGACTCGGGGATGCGATTCACCCCGGGCATGCTGGTGATAGGAACGAAATCATCGATGCCCTCTTCCACGAAAATCGGCAGTACCAGGTCTTCGAGGCGGAACTCCGTCTCCTGGAACACCGAGCGCAGGGCTTCGGAGCGGCGCAGGCGGCGTGGGCGGCTGACGGGGTACAGGTTGCTCATTTCATTACCTTCGTTGATCAACTTACGCGCTCATAGCCGCCGAGTACGCCATGCTTGGACAATACCCACTGCCAGAGCTGTATGTCGCGGGCCCGGAAAGCACCCGCGCAGGATAGGAGATAGTAACGCCACATGCGGAAGAAGCGCTCGCCCATGCGTTCCGCGAACTTGGGCCAGGCCGCTTCGAAGTTGGCGCACCAGGCCATCAGGGTCTTGTCATAGTCGGCGCCGAAATTGTGCAAGTCCTCGGCCACGAACAAGCCATCGATGGCATCGCCGATCTGGCCAATGGAGGGCAGGTCGCCGTTGGGGAAGATGTATTTGTCGATCCATCGATCCGTCGTGCTGTTGCGGTGGTTCTTGCCAATGGTGTGCAGCACGAACAACCCGTCATCCTTGAGGCAGCGGTGCGCGGTTTCCATGTACCCCCGATGGTTCTTGCGGCCAACATGCTCGAACATGCCTACGCTCACGATGTGATCGAACTGCTCGTCCACATCTCGGTAATCCTGCAGGCGAAACTCCAGGGGCAGGTCCGGATAACGCGCCTTGGCCCAATCGCATTGCTCGCGGGAAATGGTCACTCCCACACATTCGACGCCATAGTGTTGAGCGGCGTAGGACATAAAGCTGCCCCAGCCACAACCGATGTCCAGCACGCGCTGGCCGGGCTGCAGGCGCAGCTTGCGGCAGATCAGCTCCAGCTTGGCCTCCTGCGCCTGCTCCAGGTTGCTCGCATCCTTCCAATACCCACAGGTATAGGTCATGCGGGCATCGAGCATGCTTTCGTAGAAGTCGTTTCCGAGGTCGTAATGCTGCTCACCTACCTGCCAGGCACGCTCCCGGTTCTGCAGATTCAGCAGCTTCGCTTTCACGGCGTGGAACATCAACGCAGCGGGGTTCACCATATCCGCCACGCCGGCTCGCAACAGCCGGGCAAAGAACTCGTCGAGGCGCTCGGCGTCCCAGCTGCCGTCCATATAGGCTTCACCCAGGCCCAGGTTACCCTCCGCCAAGGCCCGCTGCGGCACGCTCGCGTCCTTGATGGTCATGTCCCAGGGCTGAACGCCATGCATGCCGATACCGGCCCGTGCAAGCAGCTGCTGAGCGAAGCGCAACGAACTGGAAGCGGATTCAGACGATGAGGCAGAAGCGGGTGAACCAGAAAGCTTGGTATGCATAGCTATCCCCTGTTCAAAACGTTCTATCTGGCGAGTTCTAATCCTGCTGAAGACAGCCGCGGCCGGCCGAGTCGGTGTCTATGCATGGATACCTTGTGGTGGCAAGCGTACCCACTCTTGATCGTAGATGCCGCTAGAGTGCGGCAATTGACCCAATATAGAGTCTTTATCGGGTCAAGCGTAAGGCCACGCCGCCGCTTCGCACAATCCAGGCGGGAGAAAACTACCTTACCGAAGCGGCAACAATAAGCCGAAAACGGCGTCTGCCCGACGATGCGAGGCCTGCCCCACACCATCGGTACACCCTGCGTTACGCTGTCGTCTTCGACGACTTGGCCAGTATTCCATCGGTTCGGAACATCTGGCGGATACCCCGCACGGCCTGGCGAATACGATCCTGGTTTTCGATCAGGGCAAAGCGTACGTGATCATCACCGTAGTCGCCGAAGCCGACCCCGGGCGATACACAGACCTTGGCCTCGGCGAGCAACTTCTTGGCGAATTCCAGCGAACCCATCTCGGCATACGGTTCCGGAATCTTGGCCCAGACATACATGGACGCCTTTGGGTTTTCGACCATCCAGCCGATCTCGTGCAACCCCTTGACCAGCGTGTTCCGGCGCTGCCGATATTGCTCGGCGATATCTCTCACGCACTGCTGGTCACCTTCCAGGGCCGCGATGGCCGCTACCTGCAGGGGGGTGAAGGTGCCGTAGTCATGGTAGCTCTTGATGCGGGCCAGGGCTGACACCAATTCGGGATTGCCCACCATGAAGCCGATCCGCCAACCCGCCATGTTGTAGCTTTTGGACAGGGTGAAGAACTCCACCGCGATATCCTTGGCGCCTGGCACCTGCATGATCGAGGGCGCCTTCCAGCCGTCGTAGACGATGTCCGCGTAGGCCAGGTCATGAACCACCAGCACGTCGTAGCGCTTGGCAAGCTCCACCACTCGCTCGAAGAAGTCCAGCTCCACGCACTGGGCAGTAGGGTTCGACGGGAACCCCAGGATCATCATCTTCGGCTTGGGAATCGACTCCCGGATAGCCCGCTCCAGCTCGTTGAAGAAATCTACGCCAGGCACGAGTGGCACCGAGCGCACCTGAGCGCCAGCGATCACGGCCCCGTAGATATGGATCGGATAACTCGGGTTAGGCACCAGCACGGTGTCGCCCTGGTCCAGGGTGGCCAGCATCAGGTGCGCCAGCCCTTCCTTGGAACCGATGGTAACGATGGCTTCGCTTTCAGGATCGATGTCCACGCCGTAGCGATCGGCATACCAGCGGGAAATCGCCCGGCGCAGCCGCGGGATGCCTCGGGACGTGGAGTAGCCATGGGTGTCTTCCCGCTGGGCCACGCTGACCAGCTTCTCGACGATATGCGGCGGCGTGGCGCCGTCAGGGTTGCCCATGCTGAGGTCAATGATGTCCTCACCGCGACGGCGCGCGGCCATCTTCAGCTCGGCGGTGGTGTTGAAAACGTAGGGGGGAAGGCGATCTATACGCGCAAAGCGGCGCGGCGAACGGAGTTCGGGCATGGTGGTCTCGATATACGTAAGCGCCCGGAACCGTCCGAGCGACGCTGGCCATTGCCTGGCCTAGGGGAACGATAGCGTCCCGCTTCGCTGTGTGTCCAGCGCGCGCCTATAAAAAAACCGGGCCATTCACAGGCCCGGTTCTTTCACCCCATCGCTGCTCAAGGCAGCGCGGAGGTCAGCAGCAGGTCGGCCGACGCTTTGAAGTCCAC
Organism: Pseudomonas massiliensis; assembly: GCF_000826105.1. GTDB lineage: Bacteria > Pseudomonadota > Gammaproteobacteria > Pseudomonadales > Pseudomonadaceae > Aquipseudomonas > Aquipseudomonas massiliensis. The sequence continues at coordinate 811,334 of NZ_CCYK01000006.1, forward strand.
CGACATCATCACGCTCAAGGCCGTGATGGTGAAGATGGAAAACACGAACAGCTTGCGCGCCCAGACCCGGTCATCGGTAGCCTTGTAACCGGTCCAGGCCATGTACAGCCAGTACATGCCCATTGCAGCGGCCACGGCCATGTAGCTCAGCCCGGCGTAACCGCCGAGGGTAAGCATGAGGGTCGCGAGCACGAAGGCCAGGATGTAGTACAGGATATGCCGCTTGGCCACTGAAATCCCCCGCTCCACCGGAAGTACCGGGATGGAAGCAGCCCGGTAATCGTTGAAGCGGAAAATCGCGATGGCGTAGGAATGCGGCATCTGCCACAAGCTGAACATGACCAGCAGGGTCAGCGCGGCCATGTCGAAGCGCCCCGTCACCGCCACGTAGCCGATCACCGGCGGCATCGCACCGGACAGGCTTCCCACCAGCGTGCCGTGGACCGACTTGCGCTTGAGGTAAAGACTGTACAGGCCCACGTAGATGACGAAACCCGCGAGCCCGCTCAGGGCGGCAAGGGGGTTGGCCAACTTGTAGAGCAGGCCGAGCCCCAGTAGCCCCAGCACGGTCGCGTACGCCAAGGCTACCTTGACCGGAATCAGCCCCTGGACGATAGCGCGGTTGCGCGTGCGCTCCATCTTCACGTCGATGTCACGATCGATGCAGTTGTTGAACGCACAACCCGAGGCGACTACCAGCGAGGTTCCGATCACCGTGGCAAGGAACAGGCCGAGGTCGACATGCCCTTGCGCGGCAAGGAAGAAGCCGCCTGCCACAGAAAGCACGTTACCGAAAATGATCCCCGGTTTGGTGATTTGGATAAAGTGCTTAACGGACATGCGACCTACCTTACTTCGCCAGCATGAAGTGATGGATGCTGAACATGATCCACAACGACAAGCCAACCAGGAACGCGATGATCACGGCCGAGAAGATGAACGCGATCACGTTCCAGCGTTGCTCCGAAGAGCGATCCAGGTGCAGGAAATACACCAGGTGAACGATGATCTGGACCACCGCGAACACCAGGATGATGGCCAGGATGGTGTCCTTGGGCATCGACGGGAACATCACCAGCCCGAACGGAATCACTGTCAGGATCACCGACAGGATGAAACCGATCATGTAGGACTTGAAGCTGCCGTGGCTCGCGCCGCCAGCGGAATGGTTGTTAGCCATTACAGGGCCCCCATCAGGTAAACAACGGTGAACACGCAGATCCAGACCACGTCCAGGAAGTGCCAGAACAGGCTAAGGCAGCTCATGCGGGTCTGGTTGGTGGTGGTCAGGCCGTTCTTGCTGATCTGAGCCATCAGCACAGCCATCCACAGCAGGCCGCTGGAAACGTGCAGGCCGTGGGTGCCCACCAGGGTGAAGAAGGCGGACAGGAAGCCGCTCTTGTCCGGGCCGTAGCCTTCCTTGATCAGGTGATGGAATTCGTTGATTTCCATCGCGATGAAGCCAGCGCCGAGCAGGAAGGTGATGAACAGCCAGGTCATCACGCCGCTCTTGTTGTTCTTGTGCATCGCCAGCATGGCGAAGCCGAACGTGATCGAGCTGAACAACAGCAGGAAGGTTTCGACCAGGACATAGCCCAGCTCGAAGATCTCGTGGCCGGATGGGCCACCTGCAACGTTCCCTACCAGCACCGCGTAGGCGGCGAACAGGCAGGAGAACAGAATGCAGTCTGTCATCAGGTAGATCCAGAAGCCGAAGACAGTCATGCCTCCGGCATCGTGGTGATCGTCGTGCCCATGCTCGTGGCTATGGGCGACTTCACCGTGCAGAACGGTATTAGCCATGGTTCAAACCTTCTCCAACGTGGAGTTCACACGAGTACCGCCGACCACGCCGGCATGGGCGTTGGCCAGTGCGCGTTGACGCTCGCCTTCGATGCGAGCGACTTCGGCCGCCGGCACGTAGTAGTCGATGTCATCGTCGTAGCTGCGCACGATCAGGGTGATGATCATGCCGGCCAGGCCGACAGCGGCTGCCCACCAGATGTGCCAGATCAGCGCAAAGCCCAGCACCAGGCTGAACGCAGCCATGATGAAGCCCATGCCGGTATTGCGTGGCATGTGGATCTGCTTGTAGTCAGCGGCATTGGCGGTCGCCTCACCACGCTCTTTCATGCCCCAGTAGGCGTCCAGGTCCGAAACGGCTGGTACTTCGGCAAAGTTGTAGAACGGTGGTGGCGAAGAGGTGGACCATTCCAGCGTGCGGCCATCCCACGGGTCGCCGGTGACGTCCATGTTCTTCTTGCGATCGCGGATCGAAACGTAGATCTGCAGCAGCTGGAACGCGATACCTGCGGCGACGAACAGCACACCGACCATGGCCACGTAGAACCATGGGGTCCACTCCGGGTTGTCGGTGTGGTTCAAGCGACGGGTCATGCCCATGAAGCCCAGCACGTACAACGGCATGAACGCGAAGTAGAAGCCGACCAGCCAGCACCAGAAGGCGCACTTGCCCAGACGCTCGTTGAGCTTGAAGCCGAACGCTTTCGGGAACCAGAAGGTGAAGCCGGCCAGGTAGCCGAACACGGCACCACCGATGATCACGTTATGGAAGTGCGCGATCAGGAACAGGCTGTTGTGCAGAACGAAGTCGGCGCCCGGTACCGCCAGCAGCACGCCGGTCATGCCACCGATACTGAAGGTGACGATGAAGCCGACGGTCCACAGCATCGGGGTCTTGAACTCGATGCGGCCGCGATACATGGTGAACAGCCAGGTGAAGATCTTCACCCCTGTCGGCACCGCGATGATCATGGTCATGATGCCGAAGAACGCGTTGACGTTCGCGCCAGCGCCCATGGTGAAGAAGTGGTGCAGCCACACGATGAACGACAGCACGGTAATGGCTACCGTCGCCCAGACCAGCGAGACATAACCGAACAGGCGCTTCTTGGCAAAGGTCGAGGTCACTTCCGAGAAGATGCCGAAGGCCGGCAGGATCAGGATGTAAACCTCAGGGTGACCCCAGGCCCAGAACAGGTTGACGTACATCATCGGGTTGCCACCAAGCTCGTTGGTGAAGAAATGCATACCCAGATAACGGTCAAGCGACAGCAGGAACAGCGTGGCGGTCAGGATCGGGAACGAGGCGGCGATCAGGATCGCGGTGCACAGGCAGTTCCAGGTGAACACCGGCATCTTCATCAAGGTCATGCCTGGGGCACGCATCTTGAGGATGGTGACGATGAAGTTCACGCCGGTCAGCAGGGTGCCCAGGCCGGAGATCTGCAGCGACCAGATGTAGTAGTCGACACCGACGCCAGGGCTGTATTGCAGGCCCGAAAGTGGCGGGTAGGCCACCCAGCCGGTCTTGGCGAATTCGCCGACCGCAAGGGAGATGTTGACCAGCAGCGCGCCCACCACGAACAGCCAGAAGCTGACGGAGTTCAGGAACGGGAAGGCAACGTCGCGAGCGCCGATCTGCAGCGGAACCACGATGTTCATCAGGCCGATCATGAAAGGCATGGCCATGAAGATGATCATGATCGTGCCGTGAGCGGTGAAGATCTGGTCGTAGTGCTCAGGTGGCAGGTAACCGGTGGAACCGGCCACCGCCATGGCCTGCTGGGAACGCATCATGATGGCGTCGGCAAAGCCGCGCAGCAGCATGATGAGCGCCACGGCGATATACATCACGCCGATTTTCTTGTGGTCGACAGAGGTGAACCACTCTTTCCAGAGATAGCCCCACTTCTTGTAGTAGGTGATCGCCGCGAACACCGCAGCCCCGAGCACGGCAACGACGGCGAGGGTCACCATCACTATCGGCTCGTGGAAGGGTATCGCTTCCAGAGTTAATTTACCGAACATCTTTTACTCCTCTGCCCCAGCAGCTGAATTCTCACTTACTTCCTTACCTTCCTTGCCAAGCACACCCTTCTCGCGCGCCCCGTGGCCAGCGCCCATGCCTTCATACTTGTCGATGATGGTCTGGAACAGCTCAGGCGTAGCCGAGGAATACAAGGTGACAGGGTTCTTTTCGCTTGGTTTGGCCAGTGCTGCGTATTCGGCCGAATCAAGCTTCTTCGGTGAATTGCGTACTTCGCTCACCCAGGCGTCGAAGCCTTCCTGGGTGGTGGCTTGTGCCTGGAAAGTCATGCCGGTGAAGCCAGCCCCGCTGTAGTTCGCGGAGATGCCCTGGTAGTCGCCCTGCTCGTTGGCGATCAGGTGCAGTTTGGTCTGCATGCCCGCCATGGCGTAGATCTGGCCACCGAGCGCCGGAATGAAGAAGGAGTTCATGACCGCGTCGGAAGTGATCTCGAAGCTGACCGGGGTATGCGCCGGGAAGACGATCTTGTTGACCGTGGCGATGCCCTGCTCCGGATAGATGAACAACCATTTCCAATCCAGCGCCACGACCTGGATGCGCACCGGCTTGACTTCGGAATCCAGCGGGCGGTAAGGGTCGAGGTGGTGAGTCGAGACGTAGGTCACGTACCCCAGGATGGCGATGATGATCAGGGGTACGCCCCAGACCACGGCTTCGATCTTGGTGGAGTGTGCCCACTCAGGGGTATAGGTGGCATTGCGATTGGATGCGCGATATCTCCAGGCGAACCAGAACGCCATGACGATCACCGGGATGACCACCGTGAGCATCAGGCCGAACGCGAGGAGAATCAGGTTTCTCTCGTCGATGCCCACCTGTCCCTTTGGATTGAGCAGGGTCCAGTCGCACCCACTGAGAAAAAGCATGCCGAAAAAGGGCAATATGCCAAACAGTCTGGGGTAACGCTTTTTACTCATCTCACGACCTCTAAAGCTTGCTTCAATGCAATGTGTGTTGTGATCGCCAACACTTCGTCCTGCCAAGCGTCAGCATTTTTCGTTATCGAAACCTGAAACCTGGAACAGCCATGGCTGAAGCAGGCCACCTGTGTCGCAGTGCTCAAATTGCTTTGACTCGTCGGATTATAGGCAAGTCGCCAAATCGCGCCCTTATTCCTTCAGGACTCTCGCGTGAACCCGTCGGAACGACACCGTGAAGGGTAGACAACCGGATACCGCCGACGCCTCGCCGGACTGAAAAAAAAGGCGAATGCCTTGATTTCAAAGGCCCGGAGAGGGGGGCCATACGGAAATTGCCGCGATTGTAGTGAGCTAGCCCCACGATGAATATGACTTATATAGCAACAGTACATTGCGAATTATGCAACAATCGCCCTGTATTTCAACCCGTTGCGACACGATGTCGCACCTGCGCCGAAGCGGCTGGACGCCTAGTGTCCCGTGGATTCAACACGATCCATCACAAGCCTGGCCCGAGCTGTCGCGTGACCGAGTCGTTGCAGCAGGCACGATTTATGACAGCCGCCGGTTGCGCCAGATACCCACGGGCACCAGTACCACGATGGCAATGAAAGCGACCAACGCCCACTGCGCCAGGGATAGCCCGAGAATGGGCGGATAAGGAGTAGTACAGAACCCCTGCACTTCGAATACCAGGGGTAACAACCGGGCAAGCGGCAAGCCATCGACGATTGGCTGCAGGATATCCACGCCGCAGCTTTCCATCGGATGTGCCAGCACCCAGGCATGCTGACCCGCCGCGGCCAATCCGCCCAGGGCGCTGATTACCACCAGGGCCTCGAACAGGGTTACCCCACGCTTGCCAGGCATGGCAGCGCCGAGGAATGCGGAGATGGCAATGAACAGGAAGGCGTAGCGCTGCAGAATGCACAGTGGGCAAGGCGCCTCTCCAAGCGCGATCTGGAGATAGAGCGCGCCGCCCAGCAATGCCAGGCATATGATGCCCAGAAGGACGAGATAGCGCCGTTCACGCGCCAGCCTAGTTTCGGTGTGATGCATGGGTTTTCCTGATTTACCGGGCGTGCGTGTGCATGGGCCGTTTGCAAGGGCGCTAAGTTAGCATCCTTGACCAGCCGGCAGTAAATGAAGCTCGGATTAAACCGCAGTTAAGCCGAGAAAAGATATTTCAAGAATTTTTCGTACGCTAGCGAACCGATCCTGTTGGCATGACCAGGAAAATACGCGAAGCCATTGAGCCTGGATTGAAGAATATGTGCCTCAGCGCACTGGCGGTTTCGGCTAACGGCACCTACCCGGATGGCCGGCCGCTGCCCTGGTGCCCTTGCCCGCCTTCCTTGGCGGGGCCCAGCTTCGCCATGCCTCCACTCGACCTGGCCGTTGGCAAGCCGAGGCGCATTGCGCGGCGCCTGTGACCTCTAAGCCAGAGCTCGCTATGCCAAGCCTCAGGCCAGTGCCTTGGCCGGCCCGAAGAACTCATATCGAACTCGCCCTTGCGCCACGCCAAGGTCCAGAAGGTTGCGGCGTGTAGCTGCCATGAACCCGGTAGGCCCAAGCAGGTACACGTCGAAGTCCTGCCCGGCCGGCAGCCAACGCCGTAGCAACTCCTTGTCCAGCAGCCCCTGGGCATCGCCGCCCTCCCCTTGCGCATAACAATAGAAACGCTTCAGTTGGGGGTGGGCCTGGACTTGTTCCTCCAGCCACTGCCCGAATCCATGCACCTCTCGATTTCGCGCGCAATGGATGAACGTTACGGGGCGCCCCGTAGGCAATGCCGCCTCCAGCATGGCCAGGGTTGGAGTAATGCCTACCCCACCGCTGATCAGCACCAGCGGGCCATCACTGGCCTGAAGCATGAAGTCGCCCGCTGGCGGGAAGAGTTCCAGGCGGTCGCCTTCCACGAGATGATCATGCAGGTAGCTGGACACCACTCCATCGGCGACACGTTTGACGCTGATACGGTAGCCCTTGCCATCACTCAGGGCTGACAGTGAATAGTTGCGACGGTGCTCCACGCCATCGATGAACAGTCGCAAGCCAATGTACTGACCAGGGGCGGCGATCAACACTGGCTCGCCATCTTCCGGTATCAGATAAAAAGAAGAGATTTCCGTGCTTTCCGAAACCTTGCGCGCCAGCTTGAACACTCGGCTTCCACGCCAGCCTCCTGGCGCGGTGGCTTTTTCTTCATATAGCTGCTCTTCGGCCCCGATAAGGATATCGGCCAGCTGACCATAGGCGGCGCCCCAGGCTTCGATCACTGCAGGCGTAGCGACGTCTGGGCCCAGCACCTCGGAGATGGCCCGCAACAGACAGCTTCCCACGATCGGATAGTGCTCAGGCAGGATCTGCAAGGCGACATGCTTGTTGATGATCTGGCCCACCAGGCCGCCCAGGGCTTCCAGTCGGTCGATGTGCTTGGCGTACATCAGTACGCCATTGGCCAAGGCCCTCGGCTGGTCACCATTGGCCTGGTGCGCCTGATTGAACAGCGGGCGTACTTCAGGATGTTCCCGCAGCATCATTTGGTAAAAATGGGTCGTCAGGGCCTCGCCCCCGCTTTCCAGCAGCGGAACGGTAGCCTTTACAATCGCACGGTGTTCGGGACTCAACATGCTATCCTCCAACTCGACAGAATTCTCATGCGTATTGCATTTCAGTTTCCGTGCCAGCTTAAAAAGCCTTGATTAACAATGGATTGGCGAACCTCTAGTCAGATTGACTCGAGTCCCCATGGAGTCGAATTGACCCAGGCCGTGTCATCATGACCTCGAAACCGCTGCTTCAAGCCCTGCTTGGGCTAATATCCGACCTCTCGCTCGCACTGCCTGAAAGTGAACGCTATCGACGCCTGCTCAATGCCATGCGCCGCCTGCTTCCTTGCGATGCCGCGGCATTGCTGCGCCTGGATGGGGAGTGGCTGATACCCGTCGCGGTGGATGGCCTGAGCGAGGACACCTTGGGGCGCCGCTTCCGTATCAGCGAACATCCTCGCTTCCAGGCACTGTTGAGCCGAACCTCGCCTACCCGCTTTCCAGCGGACAGTCCTCTGCCCGACCCTTACGACGGCTTGATCAGTGGACGGCATGACCACCTGGAAGTGCATGACTGCCTGGGTTGCCCGCTACTGATCAATCAGCAGCCGTGGGGTTTGCTGACCCTGGATGCGCTGGACCCGGCCCGCTTCGATCCTATCGAACCCGGCACGCTCGAGGCCTTCGCCAGCCTGGCGGCCGCTATCGTCACTGTCGAGCAACACATTGCGCGCCTGGCCGACACCGTACAGTTGGAACGGGAACGGGCGGACGGCCTGCTACAGGCCAGCGCGCCGAATCAGGAACTCATCGGGCGTAGCCCTTCCATGCTCGCGCTCCTGGACCAGGTGAAGCTGGTGGGGCCTAGCGAGCTCACCGTCTTGATCACCGGAGAAACTGGCGTAGGCAAAGAGTTGGTAGCGCAGGCATTGCATAAAGCTTCCAGTCGCGCAAAAAAGGCCATGATCAGCCTGAACTGCGCTGCCCTGCCTGATGCCTTGGTGGAAAGCGAGTTGTTCGGCCATGTCAAAGGCGCGTTCACGGGCGCAGTCACCGACAGGCGCGGCAAGTTCGAACTGGCTGACGGCGGCACCTTGTTCCTGGACGAAGTCGGGGAACTGCCCCTGAGCGTGCAGGCCAAGCTATTGCGAGTACTGCAGACAGGCCAGTTGCAACGCCTGGGCTCGGACCGTGAGCATCGGGTGAACGTACGGCTGATCGCCGCCACCAACCGGGACCTGGCTGCCGAGGTCACGGCCGGGCGCTGCAGAGCTGACTTCTATCACCGCCTCAGCGTCTATCCACTGCGGGTGCCGGCGCTTCGCGAGCGGAACAAGGATGTACTGCTGCTTGCCGGGTATTTTCTCGAACAGAATCGCTCGCGCCTGGGGGTCGGCGGTATCCGGCTGGACACGGATGCCCAGGCTGCCTTGCTGGCCTACGCCTGGCCAGGTAACGTGCGCGAGCTCGAACACCTGATCGGCCGTTCCGCCCTGACAGCTCTTGGTCGGCTATCCAGCCGGCCGCGGATCCTTACCCTGACCCGGGCAGACCTGGGGCTGGAACCAGGGCTTCAGCAAGCCGCCGTCATGCGCCTGGACGCCGTGACCACTGAGCGCGCGGAAACCGAGCGAACCGAGGTGCCTGCCGGCGACCTGCGCCAGGCAGTCGATAGCCTTCAGAGGCGAATGATCGAGGATTGCCTGCGCCGCCACGACAATCATTGGACCGCCGCCGCTCGGGAGCTGGGGCTGGACCGGGCAAACCTCAGCCGCCTGGCCCGCCGCCTGGGCCTGCGCTGATTAAAGGCGCCTTGCCTGTGGCCGATACAAACTGTGTACTAACCTGCGGTTCGCCGCATCGCTACTGAAGGTCGACATGTCCAAACCACGCGCCGAATCGCTTTCGCTCTTGCTGTTTACCTTGCGCAGCGGCAAGTTGATGGCCATCAACCTTCTCAAGGTCAGTGAAATCATCCCTTGCCCGGCGCTCACACGCTTGCCGGATGCCCATCCCCACGTAAAAGGGGTCGCCACGCTACGGGGTACCACCCTGTCGGTGATAGACCTCAGCCGAGCCATTGGTGAACAGCCCCTGGCGGACCCCTCGGGCGGGTGCCTCATCGTTACCGATATCAGTCGATCCCGCCAGGGGCTGCATGTGCAGGGCGTGAGCCGGATCATTCACTGCCGTTCCACCGACATCCGCCCGCCGCCCTTCGCCTCGGGAGGACGCTCCTATATCACCGGGGTGACCGAAGTGGACGGCACGCTGGTTCAGGTACTGGACATCGAAAAGGTAATCCATGGTATCGCCCCGCCCCGCGTTGAGCCAGGCGGCCATGACCTGACGCCCGAGCAGGCGCACTTGCTGGCACAGGCGCGGATTCTGGTAGTCGACGACAGTCAGGTGGCATTGCAGCAATCGATACTGGCCCTGCGCAGTCTGCGTATCGAGTGCCACACCGCGCGAAGCGCCAAGGACGCCATGACCTGCCTGCTTGACCTGCAGGGTACGGCCGAGCAAATCAATATTCTGGTATCCGACATCGAAATGCCGGAAATGGATGGCTATGCCCTGACCCGTGCCTTGCGTGACAGCGTGGACTTCAACGATCTTTACATCCTGCTTCACACCTCCCTGGACAGCGCCATGAACAGTAGACGTGCCGAGGAAGCCGGCGCGAACGCCGTGCTGACCAAGTTCTCCTCACCGGAGCTTACCGAATGCCTGATCAAGGCGGCCCGTAGCGTGCTCGCAGGTGCCGCGCAGTTACAGACAGGGTGGTGAAGATTCATGGTGGTAGCCCATTCCGCCTGGCTCATAGCCGCACCAGAATGCCGCCAAGGGTAACGAGGTAAGCACCCACCCCTTGAACGGCAGGTGGGCATACCAGCTGCGCGCCGGTGATCAGTACAAGCAGCAGAGTGCCGGGAACTACACTGATGGTCGGGGTCATGGGCAGGTCTCCAGGTACGAACGTGCCGAGTGTCCATTGCCCTGACCATGGATATCTATCAGGCACTTCCCTATCTCTTGTAGGAAATTGCGCTTTAACGCCGGTATTAAGGGAGATGAACAGCGGTTCGTCGGGCAAATAAAGCCGCGGCCGCTGTTCTCGACTTCAACAGAACTTCTACATTCTTTCCTAAACCCTTGATCTGAAATGGATCCTTCCTTTTCTCCCCAGGTATAGCTAAAGCCATGCAACGATAGATGGCATTATGCCTTACCCTGACAGCTTGTAGGGGCTAGCCTGCGCGCCTAGAATGGCCGAGCGTAAGCTGGTTACCGGGAGTCTACTGGCGATTCTGGCCATGCCTTACCCTGACAGCTGGTAGGGGCTACCCTGCGCGCCTAGAATGGCCCCCGCCCCGCCCCCCCATGAGCCCGAGCAATGCCGCGAACCTTCGTACACCGTGCCCGCCAGGCCGAGCGTAAGCTGGTTACCGGGAGTCTACTGGCGATTCTGGCCATTATCGGCATCGTGTCTTTCCTGCTGGTCAAGGAATACGACAATGCCCGAGAGGTTGCCCTGCGGGGCGCGAAGAACCTGGCGCAGTTGATCGAAGCCGACGTCAAGCGCAACGTGGAGCTCTACGATCTTTCCCTGCAAGGCATCGTGGATGCTTCCCAGGATGCAACCTTTGTACAGGTCCCGCCCTCCCTTCAGCGTCAGGTCCTGTTCGGGCGCACCATCTCGATGCCCCTGCGCGGGGATCTTCTGTGGATCAACGAACGTGGTCAGGCGGTAGCCAGCTCGGTTGGCTATGACCTGCCTGGAATCGACTTCAGCGCGCGTGACAACTTCAAGCTACATCAGGCCTCCACGGATCCTGGGCTACACATCAGCCGCCCTTTCAAGGACCAGTTGGGCCAGCTTGACTGGTGCATCGCTTTCACCCGTCGTATCTCCGGACCGGACGGCGGCTTTCGTGGCATGGCCTCCGGGGTGCTGCGGCTGGATTACTTCGGTGAGCTGTTCAAGTCTCTCAACATCGGAAAGGACAGTAGCGTGAGCCTGTCGAATGTGTACGGCGACATTCTTGCGCGCGAGCCGGAGCCGGCCGGGAGCAACATCGTTGGGGAAAACCTGATGGACCGCCCCAATATGCAGCGGATGGTGCGAGATCCAACAGGCGATGTGTTCATGGCCATGTCCAGTCTCGACGGCACCAAGCGCCTCTACAGCTATGGTCAGGTGGCCGGGTTGCCCTTGGTAGTGATCGTTGCGCTGGGTTATGACGATGTCTTCGGCGCCTGGGAGCAAACGGCCCTGGCCATTTGCTTTGCCACGCTGTGTCTGTGCCTGGGGATTGCCTGGCTTACCATCCTGTTCCGTCGCGAGCTAAGGCGCGGACGCCGTTCGGAAGCGTCCCTGGCCGCCCTGGCGGCGACCGACCCGCTGACCGGCCTGGCCAACCGCCGGACTCTGGATCAGACACTGCAAAAGGAATGGGCACGCGCATTACGCAGCGGACGCGACCTCGCCATCCTCATGATCGATGTGGATCACTTCGGTGCCTTCAACGAAAAACACGGCCATCAGGGCGGCGATCAGGCGCTTGGTAGCGTCGCCTGTATCATTGCCCAAGGAGCCAGCCGGCCAGGGGATCTCGCCGCGCGCTATGGAGGCGAAGAATTCTTGGTGGTCCTGGTCGAAACCAGCCTGGAAAGCGCGCGTGTCCTCGCTGAATCCATTCGCATGAGAGTCGAAGCCCTGGGCGTGGGTGGCGAAACGAGCCCCTTGACGGTCAGCATAGGGGTGGCGGCCATCTCGGCTTCGGACACTGCTGCGCGAACGCTCGAAACCTTGATGTGCGCGGCTGATACCGCGCTTTACACGGCCAAGCGAGAGGGGCGTAACAAGGTGTGCCAAGGCAGCCTGGGCCAGGCAAAAAAAACGCCGGCAGTGCCGGCGTAAGAGGGATTTCAGGGAGGGATAGCGCGTAATCAGCTGGCGCGGGCGATATTGCGCAGTGCCTTTATCTGGTCGTGGTTACGTTGCACACCATGGAACTGGCGCTCCACGATGGCATAGACATTGGCCGGCAGCGGCTCGGCCAAGGCTTCCTTGTAGGCCTTCATGGCGACGTCTTCGCCACGTTCTGCCTCGTTGAGCACAGCCTCTTCGCTTTTACCGGTAATCAGGGATTTGAGGTCTACCCAACGGCGATGAAGGTCGCCACTGAGGCTGGTCGAATCCTCAGGGCTGCCACCCAAAGCGGTGACTTCGGCTTGAAGCTCGCCCGCAGCTGCTCCACACTCGGCCGAATGCTTGAGCAGTAGCGCTTTGAGTTCTGCATTCTTTACATCATTGGCGCAGGCCTTGAAGCCTTCCTCACCGTCCTTGCAGGTTTCGATCAGGCGGTTCAGTACCGAAACGACGCTTTCGCCAGACTTGGTCATATTCTCTTCTCCTGTGAGTAAGGGCTATCTGGATAAGAGCATGCTGCGTGCCAAGTCAGCCCTTTCCTGAATAACCTTCAGAATCAATGACTTGGACGGAACAGCCAAACGGCAGCATCATTCGCTTTGCAAGATGAGCCTGGTCATACCCTTGCAAAGTGCACGTCATCATCAACTTTTGTACAAGTTTGGAAGCCATGGATTTCGACAAGCTGGAACTGCTGATAAGTACCAAGATGCCCTACGGCAAATACCGAGGTCGGCTACTGGCAGACCTGCCAGGGCCCTACCTGGGCTGGTTCGCCCGCCAAGGCTTTCCCCACGGCTCGCTGGGAGAGTTACTGGCACTGATGCATGAGATCGACCATAACGGGCTCGGCGATTTGCTGGCCCCCCTGCGTCGCAAGCATGGCCAGCTAGGCCCTCGCTGATTTCCGGGCAAAAAAAAGGTGCGCCGACCAAGCGCACCTCAAAGCCATGAAACAACCTTTCAGAGTTCAGCCAAACAATGCCACGGCCTCACGGCTGCATTGCTCGATCTGGTCCCATCGCCCTGCCTTGATCCACTCCTTGTCCAGCATCCAGGTACCGCCCACGCACATGACATTGCTCAGGCTCATGTACGCCTTGACGTTGCCCGTGTTGACGCCGCCGGTGGGACAGAACCGCACATCGCCGAACGGGCCGGCGAATGCCTTGATGGCCGCCACACCGCCACAGATCTCCGCTGGGAACAGCTTGAAGCGACGATAGCCCAAGGCATATCCCATCATGATTTCCGAAGCCGTGGCGATGCCTGGCAGCAGAGGGATGGCGCTTTCCACACCTGCTTCGAGCATGTCCTGGGTTGCCCCAGGGGTAACCACGAACTGGGCGCCGGCCTGCTCGACCGCGGCGAACATCTGCCGGTCCAGCACGGTGCCAGCGCCTACGGTAAGGTGGGGGCGGTGCTCACGCAGCAGCTTGATAGCCTTGAGCCCGTACTGCGAACGCAGCGTGACCTCGAGGCAGGTCAGGCCTCCGGCAGCAAGGGCATCGGCCAGAGGCAGGATCTCGCTTTCCGAATTGATGACGATGACCGGCAGGATCCGAGCGCGCTCGGCGATTTCATCGATGAGTTTGACCTTGTCCGCCATGCGGGATTGTTGTTCAGGCGTCATAACGGCTGATCCTAGGCTCAGGGGCACCGGCTTGAACCAGTGGTTTGTGGGAAAAACAGGACCCGCCAGACGGGCCCGCTGTCAGATGTCGCCATACCAGGAACGCCCATCGCGGGTGATCAATGCGATGGAGCTCATTGGCCCCCAGGACCCCGCGGCGTAGGGTTTTGGCGCATCGCCCGACTTCTTCCAGCCGGCGATCAACTGGTCGCACCAGCGCCAGGCGTATTCGATCTCGTCCTTGCGCACGAACAGGTTCTGGTTGCCTTGCATTACCTCCAGCAAGAGGCGTTCGTAGGCATCGGGAATACGGGCGCTGCGGTAAGTATCCGAGAAATTGAGCTGCAAGGGCCCGCTCTTCAAATGCATGCCCTTGTCCAGGCCCTGCTCCTTGGTCATCACACGCAAGGAAATGCTTTCATCCGGTTGCAGGCGAATGATCAGCTTGTTACTGATCTGCAGGCGCTGTTCAGGAGCGAAGATGTAGTGCGGCGGCTCCTTGAAGTGGATAACGATCTGCGACAGCTTCTGTGGCATGCGCTTGCCCGTGCGCAGGTAGAACGGCACCCCCGCCCAGCGCCAGTTGCGGATATCCGCGCGCAGCGCCACGAAGGTCTCGGTGTCGCTCTGGGTATTGGAGTTCTCTTCTTCCAGGTAGCCTGGAACACCGCGCCCATCGCTGTAGCCAGCGATGTACTGGCCGCGAACCACATGCGTGCTCAAGCCCTCTCCCGTGATCGGAGCCAGGGCCTTGAGCACCTTGACCTTTTCATCCCGGATGGCATCGGCGGAAAGGTCCGCCGGCGGGTCCATGGCGATCAGGCAGAGCAACTGCAGCAGGTGGTTCTGCACCATGTCGCGCAGCTGGCCGGCCTTGTCGAAATAGCCCCAGCGCCCTTCGATGCCTACCTTCTCGGCCACGGTGATTTCCACGTGGGAGATATAGTTCTGGTTCCACTGGGTTTCGAACAGGCTGTTGGCGAAGCGCAAGGCAATCAGGTTCTGGACGGTTTCCTTGCCCAGATAGTGGTCGATCCGATAGACGCGGTTTTCCGGGAAGTAATGAGCCACGGCGTCATTGACCCGCTGTGAAGACTCCAGGTCGTGACCGATGGGCTTCTCCAGCACCACGCGAGTGCGATCGGCCAGGCCGACCTTCGCCAGGTTCTCGCAAATGGCGCCATAGACGGCCGCCGGGGTGGCAAAATAGGCGATCACCTGGGCTGTTGGCCCGACCCGCTCGGCCAGCACGGCATAGTCCTCGGCCAGGAGGAAATCCACATGCAGGTATTCCAGGCGCGCCTTGAAGCGCTCCAGGTGGTCGGTGTCCAATTCCGCGGCGGGCACGAATTCATGCAGGTGCTCGTCGATTTCCGCCAGATGGCTCGCGGCGTCGCCGGGTTCGCGCGCCAACGCCAGCAGCCGCGTGTCCGGATGAAGAAGGCCGGCGCGCTCGAGCTGGTACAGCGCCGGGAACAGCTTGCGCAGGGCCAGGTCGCCTAGGGCGCCGAAGAGAGCGAAAGTGCAAGGTTCGGAAATCGACAGCATGATATGGGTTCTTTTATCAAGTGGGACGAGTATTACGGGTTTTTACCCCGTCGATCAAGTCAAAATGTAGTAATAAAACAACAAAGCCTTGCTCACCGCGGCGATACTGGAGATCGTCGTGGCCCATCAGTACGATAGACCACCTACCACGGCAGCCGTGCCGGGAATCGACCCACGGCGCGAGCCGGCCACCATAGGAGATTACATGGATCGCGTGCGCAACCTACTGGAACAGATCCAGGGGCGCCTCGAAGAGCTGAACAAGGCGGAGCGGAAGGTGGCCGAGGTGATTCTCGGCAACCCTCAACAGGCCACGCGGTTCAGTATCGCCGCCTTGGCGCAGGCCGCCAAGGTCAGCGAGCCCACGGTCAACCGTTTCTGCCGTTCGTTCGGCGTGAGCGGCTACCCCGAACTCAAGTTGCAACTGGCACAAAGCCTGGCCAGCGGCGCGGCCTATGTCAGCCGCGCCGTCGCGGAGGATGACGACCCCGCCGCCTATACGCAGAAGATTTTCACCAGTGCCATCGCCTCCCTGGACAGCGCTTGCCAGCAGTTGGACCCGCAGTTGATCAGCCGAGCGGTGGACATGATGATCCAGGCCAGGCAGATTCATTTCTTCGGCCTGGGCGCCTCGGCCCCCGTCGCCCTGGATGCTCAGCACAAGTTCTTCCGCTTCAACCTGGCGGTGTCTGCCCATGCCGATGTGCTGATGCAGCGAATGCTCGCCTCGGTAGCACACACCGGCGAACTCTTCGTGATCATTTCCTATACCGGGCGCACCCGAGAGCTCGTGGAAGTGGCGCGCATCGCCAGGGAGAATGGCGCATCCGTGCTGGGGTTGACCGCGGCGGGCTCCCCGCTGGCACAGGCGAGCAGCCTGAGCCTGAATATTCCGCTGCCGGAAGACACCGACATCTACATGCCGATGACCTCGCGGATCATCCAGCTGACTGTGCTGGACGTGCTTGCTACGGGCATGACCCTGCGCCGCGGGGCCGATTTCCAGCCTCACCTGCGCAAGATCAAGGAAAGCCTCAACGCCAGCCGCTATCCCCTCGAGGAGGGATAGCCGCGCCGACCCAACGCCGCCCAGGCAGGCGGCGTCGTGGCGACACTTAGAACTTGGACTGTACCTTCAGGCCTGCGACCAGGGCGTTGTCCACTTCATCCACGCCGCCTGGGCGCTTGATGTACTGCAGGTTGGGACGCACGGTGAGCCAGTTGGTGACATGGAAGCCGTAGTAGATCTCGGCATCGTATTCACTGCCGCGTACGGGTACGAAGCCTGGGTTGTCGTAGTCCTGGATGCCACTGATGGCGTTGGCCAGGCGAGCGTTGTCGGATACGTCGTCGTTGACATGGATGCGGGCGATGCCCACCCCGATGTCATCCTTCGGACGGCCGTCGAACAGCCCCTTGTAGACCAGGCCAACCTGCTGGTAGCTGTCTACCACGGTAGTGGCCTTGTCGTGCACGGTGGCGTTGGCGAACACGCTCAAGCCGCGGCTGGCGTCACCGTTATGGGCGGTCAACTGCTGCTGGGCAACGATCCACCAGCCATGCTTGCTGCTGTGGGTAGCGTAGGCGCCGCCGCTGCTGGCTTGCAACTGGCCATCTTCGCCTTCCGACACGTCGTTGGCCTTGGCGGTACTGTAGTAGTAGCCCAGGCGGTATTCGCCCGGCAGGCCATTGACCGATGGCGACCATACCACTTCCACCGGAATGATGGCGCCCTTGGTCCCGCTGCCGCTGAGCTTCCAGGCGTTGCCGGTTTCCAGGTAGGACGGATTCTGCTCATAGGCGCCGATCTGCGCGTAGAACTCAGGCGTGATGTTGTATTTCACGCGCAGGGCCCACTGGGATACCGGCCAGTTGTACCAGATGTCGCCGATCCAGTTACCCACTTGCGAGCCGCAGAACGCCAGGTTCTGGAAGTCGCAAGGGAAGCTGTTGAAATCCTCGCCCTCGCCGAAGCGGCCGAATTTCACGTCCAGCTTGTCATCCAGGAAGGTCTGCTTGACCCACATCTGGGTCAGGCGCCAGGTCTGGCCACGGCCCCAGACTTCCTGCGACGAGCTCAAGGTACCAGCACGCGGATCGCCGATCCGGTCGTTGCTGATGTTGCGGCCGCTACGCTCGGTGATCGCCAGCTTGAACTCGGCGCCATGCCAGCCGAAGATCTTTTCCAGGTCCAGTTGCACGCCCAGGGCGAACTGGTCCGAATAGCGGGCGGTGCGGTCGTCGTTGTAGCCACCGTTGAGGTTGGTGGCCGCCTCGCCAACATACTCGAACATGAAGTCATAGCCTTTGTCGTACAGCTCATGACGCAGGCCGCCCCAGTCACCTGTGGCGTATTGGGACGCGTCATACGGCTTGGCGGCATAGGCGGTGGTCGCCAAGCCCATGGCGCCGAGCACCGACAGCTGACGCGCCAACCGCAGTGTGGTCGCTTTGGTGGTGTTTTGCTTGTTCATTCCCTGGCTACCCTCGTTTTATTGTTATACGAACTCTTGTTGTGCGGCGGATGTTGGCATCCGCCTGGCTCAGCGGCCGCCGATGTCGGCCACCTTCTCGTCATACGGCTGCCCCGCGGTGGCGGCTTGCAGCCCCAGCCGCTCGCCGCTGGCAGCGTCGAACAGCAAGACCTTGCCCGGATCCAGACGCAGGTCCAGTACTTCCCCCACCGCCGGCGCATCGTCCGGTGCCACCCGGCAACACACCTTGGTGTCGTTCAAGGTCACGAATACCAGGGTATCCGGCCCGGTGGGCTCGGTCACCTGGACTTGCGCGCGAACACCTGGGAAGGCGCTACCCGCCTCCCCGTTAACGATCAATTGTTCCGGGCGCACACCCAGAATAACGTCGCGGTCTTCCAGGCCAGCGTCGCTCAGGCCCAGTGGCAGCTCGCAGCGCGCCTGGCCACTGTCCAGCACAGCGACCAGGCCCTCCCCCCGCCGCTGCAGGCGCAGCGGGATGAAGTTCATCGGTGGCGAACCGATAAAGCTTGCCACAAAGAGGTTCGCCGGGTCGTTATAGATCTGTTTCGGCGTGCCGAATTGCTGGATGATGCCGTCCTTCATCACCGCCACCTTGTCCCCCAGGGTCATGGCCTCGATCTGGTCGTGGGTCACGTATACCGTGGTGGTGCGCAGACGCTGGTGCATCAGCTTGATTTCGGTACGCATCTCCACCCGCAGCTTGGCATCCAGATTGGACAACGGCTCGTCGAACAGGTAGATCTTCGGGCGCCGGGCCAAGGCACGGCCCATGGCCACGCGCTGCTGCTGCCCACCGGACAGCTGGCCCGGCTTGCGGGTCAGCAAGTGTTCTATCTGCAGCAGCTTGGACACCCGGGCCACTTCCTGGTCGATCTCCGCAGCAGGCATCTTGCGGATCTTCAAGCCAAAGGCGATGTTTTCCCGGACAGTCATGGTCGGGTAGAGCGCATAGGACTGAAACACCATGGCGATGTCCCGGTCTTTCGGGCTCATGCCACTGATGTCGGTGCCGTCTACCAGAATGGCGCCGCCGGTAATGTTCTCCAGGCCCGCGATGCAGTTCATCAGGGTGGACTTGCCGCATCCCGAAGGGCCGACTAGGATCAGGAACTCCCCGGAATCGATCGACAGCTGGATGTCCTTGAGCGTGTCCGGCAGGCCGCTGCCGTAGCTCTTGATTACGTTACGCAGTTCAAGCGTTGCCATGTGCTCACCCCTTGACCGCGCCGGCCGTCAGCCCGCGCAGGAAATACTTGCCCGCCAGTATGTACACCAGCAGTGTCGGAAGCCCGGCGATCATTGCCGCGGCCATGTCCACGTTATATTCCTTGACCCCGGTGCTGGTGTTGACCAGGTTGTTCAGCGCGACCGTGATGGGCTGGGCATCCCCGCTGGCGAAGACGACGCCGAACAGGAAGTCGTTCCAGATCTGGGTGAACTGCCAGATCAGGCACACCATGATGGTCGGGATCGACATCGGCAGGAGAATGCGACCGAAGATAGTGAAGAACCCCGCCCCATCCAGCCTGGCGGCCTTGACCAGGGCTTCCGGCACGCTGACATAGAAGTTACGGAAGAACAGCGTGGTAAAGGCGAGCCCGTAGACCACATGCACCAGCACCAGGCCAGCTGTGGTGTTGGACAGGCCCAGCTTGCCAAGCGTGAAGGATGCCGGCAGTAGCACCGTCTGGAACGGCAGGAAGCAGCCGAACAGCAGCAGGCCAAAGAACAGTTGCGAACCGCGGAAGCGCCACATGGACAGCACGTAGCCGTTCAGGGCGCCAACCGCTGTTGAGATCACCACTGCCGGCACGGTGATCGCCACCGAGTTGCGGAAGTAGCCATTGACCAACGACCAGGCCTTGCTCCAGCCAATAGTGGTGAAAGCCTCTGGAATGCTCAGCAGGTTGCCGTTGCTGATGTCGTCTGGGGTCTTGAAGCTGGTGAGCAGCATCACCGCCAGCGGTACCAGGTACAACAGGCAGGCACCGATAAGCACCAGGTAGATCAGGATGCGGCTGGGCGTCAGCCCCGGTTTGAGGGTGGCACTAGTCATGGCGCTTGCCTCGCAGCTCCGAATACAGGTAAGGCACCAGGATCGCCAGGATCCCCGCCAGCATCAGCATGGCGCTGGCCGACCCCATGCCCATCTGGCCACGGCTGAACGTGAAGGAATACATGAATACCGCGGGCAAATCCGAGGAATAACCCGGGCCACCAGCGGTCATGGCCATCACCAGGTCGAAACTCTTGATGGCGATATGGGCCAGGATCATGAAGGCACTGAAGAAGACCGGACGCAGGCTCGGTAGCACGATCTTAAGGTAAATGGTGGGCAGGCTGGCGCCGTCGACCTGGGCAGCGCGGATGATGGAGCTGTCCACCCCCCGCAGGCCGGCCAGGAACATGGCCATGACGAAGCCCGAGGCCTGCCACACCGCCGCGATCACCACACAGTAGATGACGCGGTCCTGGTTGATCAGCCAGTCGAAGGTGAAGCCTGTCCAGCCCCAGTCGCGCAGCATCTTGTCCAGGCCCATGCCCGGGTTCAGCAGCCATTTCCAGGCCGTGCCGGTAACGATCATCGACAAGGCCATGGGATAAAGGAAGATGGTGCGGATGAACCCTTCACGGCGGATGCGCTGGTCCAGCAGCACGGCCAGCAACACGCCGACCACCAGGCTGACCGCGATGAACAGGCCGCCGAACACCAGCAGGTTCTTGCTGGCCACCCACCAGCGGTCGTTTTCCCAGAGCCGGGCATATTGGGCCAGGCCTACGAACTTATAGCTTGGCATGAAGCTGGAGTTGGTGAACGACAGCAGGAAAGTCCAGCCTATGTAGGCGTAGAAGCCCACCAGAACCACCACCATGCTCGGCGCCAGGACCAGCCGTGGCAGCCAGGCCTGCAGGCGATCCAGGGCCGACGGGGCCTTTCGCGGCAACGCAGCGACAGCAGTCATTGAATCGATCTCGTTTGAAGGCAAGGCCGCGGGGCCGGCCCATGCATGGACGGCCCCTCGGCGGGTAGCGATTACTGAGCGGACTTGATCGCGGCGCCAAGTTTCTTGGCCGCCGAGGCGGGGTCGCCGTTCTTGTCGTTGATGAAGTTCGTCACGACGTCGAACACCGCGCCCTGCACAGCCAGGCTGGTCGCCATGTTATGTGCCATGCTCGGCTGAGCGCCCTGACCCTTGCTCGCTTCGTCGAAGTCCTTGCGCGACGCCTGAGCGCAGCTATCGAACTGGCTCATGTCGATGTCGCCACGGACCGGGATCGAGCCCTTGTTCTGGTTGAACACGGTCTGGAAGTGGGTACCCAGGGCAATCTTGGCCACGTCCTTCTGGGCCGCCACCGTACCGGCGTCCTTGACCTTGAACATGGCCAGGGAGTCGACGTTATAGGTATAGCTGCCCGCGGTGCCCGGGAACGGAATGCACTGGTAGTCCTTGCCGGCCACCTTCTTGGCAGTGGTCCATTCACTCTTGGCCCAGTCGCCCATGGCCTGCATGCCCGCCTTGCCCTGGATCACCTGGGCGGTGGCCTGGTTCCAGTCCTGGCCGCCACGGTTAGGGTCCATGTAGCCGGCAAGCTTCTTCAGCGCGGCGAACGAGTCGGCCATTTTCTGGCCGGTCAGGGTGCCCTGGTCCAGCTCGACGAAGGCCTTGTGGAAGCCTTCAGGCCCCATGACCGCCAGCACGATGTCTTCGAACACGGTCGCGTTCTGCCATGGCTGATCGCCATGGGCCAGCGGCGTGATGCCGGCGGCCTTGAGCTTCTCGGCGGCGGCGAAGAGTTCATCGAGGGTGCCAGGCGCCTTGTCGATTCCTGCCTTCTTGAAGGCTTCCGGGTTGATCCACAGCCAGTTCACCCGGTGGATGTTGAACGGCACCGCAACGTAGTGACCATCGTACTGGACGATCCGGGCCACGGTCGGGGACAGCAGCTTGTCCCAGCCTTCGCTCTTGGCGACGTCATCCAGGCCGTCTTCGGTGAGCAGGCCCAGCGAGCCCCAGTCCTGGATATCCGGCCCCTTGATCTGCGCGGCTCCTGGCGGGTTGCCGGACACTGCGCGGGTCTTGAGCACGGTCATGGCGGCGGCACCACCACCGCCGGCCACAGCGTTGTCTTTCCAGGCGTAGCCATCGGCCTTAACCTGGTTGCGCAGAACGTCCATGGCCGCGCTTTCGCCGGCGCTGGTCCACCAGTGGGTAACTTCGATAGTGCCTTTGCCGTCGGCGGCCTGTGCCGCGAAAGGCGCGAGCGTGGCGAGGGAAATGACAGCGGCGAGGCGATTGATCGCGTTCATCGGAATTCCTTGTTGTTGTTATGCCGTAGCAAGTCTGGCGCTTGCGCTGGATGCAGTTTAGGCAAGGTCATTAGCGCGCCAGGTAACGAAACGATGCTCAAATGTCACCAAGTCGTGACATTAACCCTGGGCTGCCAAAGCGCTGGCGATGCTTACCGCCAAAGGCAGGCCAGGCAGCAGAACGGCCTGCAGCGCATGGTAAAGGTCAGGCTTGCCGGCCCACACCTGGGCGCTGGGACGATTCTGCTCGTCCAGTTCGTGATACCAGCTGCCCTGCATGCGGTCGATCAGATAGTGCTCGGTAAAGTCCCAGTAGCGTCGATACCAGTCCTCGTAGTGGCGCTCACCCGTACGTATCAGCAAGGCCGCCGCCGCCGCGCTGGCCTCGGCATGGACCCAGTGCATACGCTGGCGTACCACCGGCTGGTCTTGCCAGTCGAGGGTATACACCAGGCCAGGCGCGCCATCGGCCGCCCAGGCGCTGTCACAGGCGGCAGCGAACAGCTGGCGGGCCGCGTCCAGGAGCCATTGCGGAGCGTCCAGCCCGCGGCGTTGCAGGGCGCCTTCCAGGTGAAGCAGCAAGCGAGCCCACTCGAACGCGTGCCCTGGCGTACTGCCATAGGGCCGGAAGGGGTCTGCCGGCTGCGCCTGGTTGTAATCCAGTCGAGGCTGCCAATGTTGGTCGAAGTGCTCGATCACCCGATGCCGGTTGTTCATGGCATGGTCGCGGATCAGCCGCTCGCAGATACGCAGCGCGCGCTCCAGCCACAACGGGTTACCGGTAACGTCGGCCAGGGCCAGGAAAGCTTCCACGCTGTGCATGTTACTGTTGGCGCCCCGATAAGCTTCCGGAACGCTCCAGGTGCGGTCGTAGGCTTCGGCCATGGCGCCTTCGCCCTCCTGCCAGAAGTGAGTATCGATCACTCTCACCGCTTCAGTGAGCAAGGCCTGGGCGCCAACGCAGCCGGTCACCGCGGCGGAGCTGGCGGCCAGGGCCACGAACGCATGCAGGTAGGCGGCCTTGCCATCATCCCCTTCCCCCTGGGCCTGGGCGAACCAGCCGCCATGGGTCTGGTCTCGTAGGGTTCCCAGCAGCGCCCGCACGCCGTGTTCGACCAGCGGGCCAAAACCCGGCAGGCCACTCAAGTGGGCCAGGGCAAAGCTGTGGGTCATCCGGGTGGTGATCAGGGTCTGCGCCCGGTCATCGGCCAGTCGCCCCTCGTCATCCAAGGGGCCGAAACCCTCGTCCAGACGCGCGGTCTTGGCGAAGCGAGCCAGCCGCCAGGCTTCGTCCAGACGCCATTGGCGGTGCGCTGGTGAGTCGAGCCAGCTGTTGAAGATAGGGTCAGGTCTTTCCATGAGGATCCTTCAACTTGTTATTGTTCGCGTCAGGAGTTTACTCAAGCGCAAGTGGATGCCGGGTAACGAAGGCGCAAGGCCGCGTCACCGCTCGGTGACGATTGGAAGGCCTCGATGCGCTCGGGCCGAATCAGGTTCGTGGTAGATACAGCGTAACCCTTAGCCCTCCCTCCGGCAGGTTGCGCAGGCTCACTTCCCCGCCGTGGCTGTGAGCGATGTTGCGAGCGATGCCCAGGCCCAGCCCGTAACCCGGCTGGTTGGTAGCCAGGCGCACATGGGGCTCGAATACGGTTTCGAGCCGCTGCGCCGGTACGCCGGGGCCTTCGTCGTCTACGTGCAGCACGAACGCCTTGGCCGAGTCCTCCACGAACAGGTGCGCGCGCTCGCCATATTTCAAGGCGTTGTCGATCAGGTTGCCCATGCACCGCCTCAGCGCCAGGGGCTTGCCGCGGTAGGCGCGGCGGGCCTGACCGCTGAGGGTGATACGGCCGTTGCCCGACGTCGCCATGTAGGGTTCGACCAGGCAGTCCAGCACTTGGTTGAGGTCTACCCGCTCGATGTTTTCGTGGATGTCCGTGTCCTTGACACACTGGAGCGCCCCTTTGACCAGCATGTCCAGCTCGTCCAGGTCCCGATTGAAGCGCGTGTGCAAGGCTTCGTCCTCCAGCAGCTCCACTCGCAGGCGCAGACGTGTGATAGGCGTACGCAGGTCATGGGAGATGGCGCTGAACAGTTGACTGCGCTCCGTCAGGTATCGGCTGATGCGCTCGCGCATGGCATTGAAGGCTCGGCTGACCTCCACGACCTCGCTGCCGCCGCCCTCCACCAGGGGCTTTTCCGGCTCGGCGCCCAGGGATAGCTCACGGGCCGCGCGCGCCAGACGCTTGAGCGGGCGGCTCTGCCAATGCACCAGCAGCCCGATGAACACCAGCAGGAACAGGCTGGTCAGGCCGATGAACAGCAGCTGCTGCGCGGGGAGGCCTTCTTCGTCGAGGCTGGTATAGGGCTCGGGCAGCAGGGAGGCGATATAGAGCCATTCGCCATCGCCCAGGCGAATCTGGGTGACCATGACCGGCGGGTTCACCGGTTCCAGGGTCAAGGCATAGTGAGCCCAGGATCGTGGCAGGTCGTCCAGCGCCAGCCCACTATTGAAGATCCGCAGGTCCTGGGGCGTCACGAATTGCACCGTCAGGCTCACCTGCTCGCCCAGTTGCTGATGCAGTACGGCAGCGACCGCATCGATCACTGCCTGGCGCCGGGGGCTGGGCCCGATTACCCGCATGCTGAGCGGCTTGTCGTTGAGCGAGACGAAGAAACGGGTACCTCCCATGCTACGCAGCTGGTCCAGCACCAGGGGACGATAGGCCAATGGCAGCGAGCGAAAGTAGCTCACACTGGCGGACATGGAATGCGCCAGGCTACGCGCACTGGTCACCAGGCCCTCAAGCTGAGTCTCCCGCAGTTGCGACAGCCAGATCACGCTAGAGAGGGTTTGCGCCAGTAACACCGCCAGCAGGGTCAACAGCAGCATGCGCCCCAGCAGGGACCGTGGCAGCGGTGGTCGCCTAAGCCGTAACAACGTTGGCCGCCAGGAGATAACCACTGCCACGCACTGTGCGGATAAGCCGGGGGGGCTTTTCGGTGTCCCGCAAGCGTTGGCGCAGACGGCTGACCGCCATGTCGACGATGCGGTCCAGGGGCATCAGTTCACGACCCCGGGTAGCGTTGCCGATGGTGTCACGGTCGAGGATCTGCTGCGGATGGTCGAGGAACAGCTTGAGCAGCGCAAAATCGGCGCCTGAGAGGATCACCTCCTCGCCATCCACATGGAACAGCCGATGACTGACCACGTCCAGGCGCCAGTCATCGAAGGCCAACAGTTCGCTGGCACGCTCGCTGCCGAATTGGGCACGCCGCAACAGCGCCTTGATACGCGCCTGCAGTTCCCGAGGACTGAACGGCTTGCCCAGGTAGTCATCCGCGCCCAGTTCCAGGCCGACGATGCGATCAGCCTCGTCGGAACTCGCCGTGAGCATGATGATGGGCACCTGGGCCTGGCGTGGATGCTGTCGGGCCCAGCGGCAGAGGCTGAAGCCGTCTTCATCCGGCAGCATGATATCGAGGATGACCAGGTCAACGCTCGAAGCGTTGAAGGCTTCGCGAAAACCTCGACCATCGCCGACCGCCTGGACCTGGAAGCCGGCACGGCCCAGGTAGGCGGTCAGCAGTTCGCGGATTTCCTGGTCGTCGTCGACCAGGAGAATGGTTTTGCCGGCAGTGGTCAAAGCAGTCGTTCCCCCTGAGCACGGGTCATCGCCCGTTCGAGGGTGATTAGACGCTTACCGCGGCCCTTCCCGCAAGGCCACTCCGGCACCGATAAGTCCGGAAAATTCGGCCGTTACCACCCACACCGGCACCTGACCGAAATAGCCGCTCATGCAGCCCTTGTCGGCGAAGCTTTCGTTGAAGCCGCTGGCCAGGAACAGCTCGATGAAGCGGGGAATCACCCCGCCCACGATATATACCCCGCCGAGGCCTCCCACAGTCAGCACGTTGTTGCCTGCCACCCGCCCGAGGAACCGGCAGAACTGATCGATAGCCAGCGCCGCCACGGCATCGCCGGCCAGGGCCAGCTCGGTCACCTGGGCAGGCTGACTGGCCTTGGCCGCATGGCCATCGAGGGCACAGATGGCTTCGTACAGGCGCAACAGGCCACCACCGCTGAGAATGGTCTCGGCGCTCACATGACCGATGTCGTTCTGGATATGCTGACGGATCCGAGCCTCCCGCTCGGTGCCCACCGGCAGATCCACATGGCCGCCCTCTCCTGGCAGGGCCATCCAGTGCCCTTCGCCGAGGTTGAGCAGGGTGCCCACGCCCAGGCCGGTGCCGGGGCCGATGACCACGGCAGGGCGGCGGGGATCGGCGCGGCCCTGGCGCACTGTCTGGAATTCACCGTCACGCAGCCGGGTCATGCCCAGGGCCATGGCGGTGAAATCGTTGATCAGCAACAGGCGCTGAACGTCCAGGGTGGCGCAGAACGCTTTCTGGCTCAACCGCCAATGGTTGTTGGTGAAGCGGAATTCATCGCCGTCCACTGGCCCGGCGACCGCCAGGCAAACGGAACTCACTGCGCCCTTGGCCAGGTTCTGGTCACGCAGGTACTTGGCGATGGCCTGTTCCGGACTGGTGAAATCCGCGGTGGAAAACACCTGGACCGCACGCAGCGCGTCGTTTTCCCACAGGGCGAAACGGGCGTTGGTGCCGCCGATATCACCTACCAGTGCCAATGTCATTTAAGGGCTCCCAAAGCCGAGGTAAAGGCGCTGGCGCCCTGCTCGGCCGAGCTGAACGCCACTCGCATGAAACTGAACAATTCACGACCGCAGCCCACGCTGCTATCCACTGTCGGCACCGCAGCTTCGCGGGCCTCGAACTCGGCCACATCCACCTGAAGCTGCAAGGTGCCGGTGGTGCCATCCACGCGGATGATATCGCCATCGCGCACGCGCGCCAGCGGCCCGCCGTCCACCCCTTCCGGGCATACATGGATCGCGGCCGGGATCTTGCCCGATGCACCCGACATTCGTCCATCGGTAACCAGGGCGACCTTGAAGCCGCGATCCTGCAATACGCCCAGGAAGGGGGTCATCTTGTGCAGTTCGGGCATGCCGTTGGCACGCGGCCCCTGGAAGCGCACCACGCAGACCACGTCACGGTCCAGCTCGCCGGCCTTGAAGGCATCAGCCAGTTGCTGCTGGTCCTCGAATACCCGGGCCGGAGCCTCGACGACACGGTGCTCCGGTGCCACGGCGGAAACCTTCATCACGCCCCGGCCCAGGTTGCCCTCCATCACGCGCAGCCCGCCTTCGCTGGAGAAGGGCCGCGTCGCTGGCCGCACCACCGTTTCGTCCAGGCTGGCCGCCGGCCCGTCACGCCATACCAGCCGACCGTCATCCAGGAACGGCTCGCGGGTGTAGGCACGCATACCCTTGCCCATCACCGTATTCACATCCTCGTGCAGCAAGCCGGCGTCCAGCAGTTGGCGCACGAGGAAGGCCACGCCCCCGGCAGCCTGGAAATGGTTGATGTCGGCCTTGCCGTTGGGATAGACATTGCACAGGGTCGGCACCACCTCGGAGAGGTCGGCCATGTCCTGCCAGGTCAGTTGAATGCCGGCCGCCATCGCCATGGCTGGCAGGTGCAGGGTGTGGTTGGTCGAGCCTCCGGTGGCATGCAGCGCCACGCAGGCGTTGACCAAGGCACGCTCATCCACCACCTCGCCCAGCGGCATGAAGTTGCCACTCGCCTTGGTGATGCGCACCACCTGCTGCGCCGCCTCGATGGTCAAGGCCTCGCGCAGGGGCGTATTGGGGTTGACGAAGGATGCGCCCGGCAGGTGCAGGCCCATGACCTCCATCACCAGCTGGTTGGTGTTGGCGGTGCCGTAAAAGGTGCAGGTGCCCGGGCCGTGGTAGGACTTCATCTCCGATTCCAGCAGCTCTTCCCGAGTGGCCTTGCCCTCGGCATAGCGCTGGCGTACATCAGCCTTTTCCTTGTTGGAAATGCCTGAGGGCATGGGCCCACCGGGCACGAAGATGGTCGGCAGGTGGCCGAAGCGCAGCGCGCCAATCATCAGGCCGGGCACGATCTTGTCGCAGATGCCCAGGCAAAGGTTAGCGTCGAACATGTTGTGGGACAGCGCCACGGCGGTGGCCATGGCAATGGTTTCCCGGCTGGCGATGGACAGCTCCATGCCTGGTTCGCCCTGGGTGACGCCGTCGCACATGGCCGGCACGCCACCGGCGAACTGGCCGACACTGCCCATCTCACGCAGGGCCGCCTTGATGACCTCAGGGTAGCGCTCGTAGGGCTGGTGGGCCGAGAGCATGTCGTTGTAGGCCGAGACGATCGCCACGTTGGCCGCGTTGAGCATGCGCAACTGGTGCTTGTCCTCGGCACCGCAACCGGCTACGCCGTGGGCGAAGTTCGCGCACTGGAGCTTGCCGCGCTGAGGCCCCTCCGTGGCGGCCGCGTGAATCATGGCCAGGTAACGCTCACGCGTGGGGCGGCTGCGTTCGATCAGCCGTTGGGTAACCTCGAGGACGCGGGGATGCATGTAGGACTCCAGGCTCAGGAGAGGACCGTTCTGGGGCACCGCAGTGAATCGACTGGCGTGGAAACTTTCAACTTCAGGGCCAGGGGTCGATCAAAAGACAGAGCCGTACCGGTCACGCGTTGTAGATAAAACAAAATTCTGCCATCAAAAAGGCTTGTTTTCTATTTCTATGCGAATAATCTTGTAATTCCAACAACAAAACAGATTTCGTGATTCGGACCTCGGCGGAGACGTTCCACAATCTGACAGTAGGTAATGCCAATGACCATTCGCATCGCAATCAACGGTTTCGGCCGCATCGGAAGAAACATCCTCCGTGCACTGTATACCCAAGGCTACCGCCAGGACCTGCAGGTCGTCGCAATCAACGACCTGGGTGACAGCGCCATCAATGCCCACCTGCTGAAATATGACACTGTCCACGGCACCTTCGATGCCACCGTCGAGCACGACGAGGCGGGCCTGAGCGTCAACGGCGACCGTATCGCCGTATCGGCCATTCGCAATCCGGCTGAGCTGCCTTGGAAAGACCACAAGGTCGACGTGGTGTTCGAATGCACCGGTCTGTTCACCAGCCGTGACAAGGCCGCCGCGCACCTGCAGGCTGGCGCCGGCAAGGTGATCATCTCGGCTCCGGCCAAGGGCGCCGATGCCACCGTGGTCTTTGGGGTGAACCACGACATTCTTACCGCGGCCCACCAGGTGATTTCCAACGCGTCCTGCACCACCAATTGCCTGGCGCCCGTGGCCCAGGTGCTGGACCGTGAAATCGGCATCGAACAGGGCCTGATGACCACCATCCATGCCTACACCAACGATCAGAACCTGATCGACGTCTACCACAGCGACCCCTTCCGCGCCCGCTCGGCCACCCACTCGATGATCCCGAGCAAGACCGGCGCCGCCGAGGCCGTGGGCCTGGTGCTGCCGCAGCTGGCCGGCAAGCTCACCGGCATGGCGGTACGGGTTCCGGTGATCAACGTATCCCTCGTGGACCTGACCCTGAACGTCAAGCGTGACGTGACCGCCGAAGAAGTGAACCAGTTGCTCAAGGCCGCCGCGGAGGGCTCCAAGGTGCTGGGCTACAACACCTTGCCGCTGGTGTCCTGCGATTTCAACCACAACCCCCTGTCATCCATTTTCGACGCCAACCACACCAAGGTCAGCGGCCGGATGCTCAAGGTCATGGCCTGGTATGACAATGAGTGGGGCTTCTCCAATCGCATGTTGGACAACTGCCTGGCCCTTTGTAACGCCAAGTAAAAGGGCTCACACACTGGCTTGACCTCGGGCGTGGATGAGAAGCATTATCATCCGTCGCCCCGGTTAGGTCGTTCTGTGAGACAGTCCCGCTTCAACACCGTTTTCCTAGGCCAGCGCCTGAGCCTGCTGCGCACTTTGCAAGGCATGGTCCGCAACCGGGGCATTGCCGAAGAACTTCTTCATGAAACCTGGCTCCGGGTGTCCCGCACCTTGACGGAGCGCCCTATCGAGCATCTGGAGCCGTTCGTTTTCCAGACGGCCCGCAACCTGGCCCTGGATCATCTCCGCGCCCAGCGTCGACACGCCCGTACCCTGGACGATACGCTGCCACCTGAAGCCCTGGAGGCCGTGCCGGAAGAACGCAGCAGCGCGGAAGACGCCGCCCACGCACAGCGCCTGCTGCAACGCCTGGAAGCCAGCTTGCAACGGCTGACACCGCGCCAGCGGGATATTTTCGTGCGCAGCCGTGTCCATGGCCAGAGCTACCTGGCGATCGCCGACGCCCTGGGCGTTTCGGCCAGCACCGTTCAGAAAGAACTGAAGTTGATCATGCTGTTATGCCTGGAGGCCACTCGGCAGCCAATGACCGTCTCAAAACCATCTTCATGAGGACTCGCTGATGCCCACTTCCTCCCGGCCCGCTTCAGCGGAACAGGCCCTGCAGGAAGCGGTGGACTGGATGATCCTGTTGCAATGCCCAACGCCGGCCCAATGCCAGGCCTTTGACGCCTGGCTGGCCGAGGATCCTAGTCATCTGGACGCTTATGCCCAGGTCAGTGCTGCCTGGTCCGCCCCAGAGATGGAAACGGCTGCGTCCCGGCTGGCGGCGCCACCAACAACTCCCCTGCCCAAGCCGCGAAAGGCGCGAGTGTCGGGCTTGCCCTGGCGCCGACTGGCGCTCGCTGCCGTACTGGTGCTCGGGGTCGCGGCCCTGGTCAAACTGCCCTTGCGCCTGGAGGCCGATCACATGACCGGCATCGGCGAGCGTCAGCATTTCAACCTGGCCGATGGTACCGAGGTGGTGCTCAATACCGAATCAGCCCTGGCCGCCCAGGCAGGCCCCAACGCACGCGCCGCCCAACTGCTGCAGGGCGAGGCCTGGTTCGACGTGCCCAGCCGTGGCGCCCCGCTCGAACTGCGCGCGGGTCCCCTGCTGGCACAGGCCAATGGAAGTGCGTTCACGGTGCGCTGGTTGGACGGCCAGGCCCGGGTGCATGTCCAACGCGGCCGGGTCGACCTGCGCAGCAACCAGCATGAAAGCCTGAGCTTGTCCGCGGGCATGAGTGTCGGGCTGGGCCGCTCAGGCTTCGAGGCGCCGACGCGGCTGCAACCGGAGCAGGACCTGGCCTGGCTCAATGGTCGCCTGGTGTTCGTCAACCGCCCCCTGCGAGAGGTGCTGGCCGACCTGAGCCGCTATTACCCCGGCTGGATTCTCAATACGCGCGCCTCGCTGGATGAGCGGCGGGTGACGGGCAACTACAGCGTCGAGGATCCGCCTGCTGTATTGCGGGCCCTTGCCCAGGTCACTTCCGCCAGCCTGCGAGAATGGCCAGCGCTGATGATCCTCAACTGATCCGCACGCTGTTCTTCAATTTCGCCGTGGCTCGACCCAGGCCCTGCCGCTAGACGCCGGCACAAGTTTTTTTACGCGATTTACAGGCTGGTTCGTCTCGTCTTTTTGCCAATGCCAATTATTCGCATCAAGACGGAGCTTTCATGCACCCTTCTCTTCTTCCCAGCGCGGCCCTGGCCTGCCTGGCTGCGTTCTGTGCCCCGGCGGTGGCCGAATCCAACCTGCGGGATTTCGCCATTCCCTCCCAGCCACTTGCTTCCGCGCTGACCGCCTTCAGTAGTGCGACAGGCTGGCAGTTCGGCTTGCCGGCAGAACTCGGCGAAGGCCTCGCCTCGGCCGATGTGCACGGCCGACTGCCAGCGGAGCAAGCGCTGGCCCGGCTGCTTACGGGTACCGGTCTTTCCTTTCGCAAGGTTGCCCCGGCATCCGTGGTTCTGGAAAGACAAGGCGCTGTGCAACTGGCGCCGATCAGCATCAGCGCCACCCGGCGCGCCCAAGCCACCAGCGAGGTGCCGGCCAGTGTCAGCGTTACCGACCGTGGGGCACTGGATCGCGATAGCGTCGACACGTTGCAGGAACTGGTGCGTTACGAGCCGGGCGTGAGCGTGGGCGGCACCGGGCAGCGCGCCGGCCTGACCGGTTTCAATATCCGTGGCATCGATGGCGACCGGGTGTTGACCCAGGTGGACGGCGTCAGCGTGCCCGACAGCTATTTCTTCGGCCCTTATGCCCAGACCCAGCGCGACTACGTCGACCCGGAAATCCTCAAGCGCGCGGAAATCGTCCGGGGCCCGAATTCTGCGCTCTATGGCAGCAGCGCCATTGGCGGCGCGGTGAGTTACTACACGCTGGATGCCGAGGACATCCTCAAGCCGGGCAAGGACGTCGGTGCCCGCCTCAAGGCCGGCTATAGCTCCCAGGACAATAGCTGGCTCAAGTCCGCCACCGTGGCTGGCCGTCACGGTGATTTCGATGGCCTGCTTCACCTTAGCCGACGCGATGGTCATGAAACAGAGTCTTACGGGAGCAATCACGGTATCGGGCTGAGCCGCACGGCGGCCAACCCGGAAGATGTCACCAGCACCAGCGTACTGGCCAAGGCGGGCTGGAACTACTCGGATGACGGTCGCCTGATGCTGACCTATGAAAAATTCCAG
Source organism: Pseudomonas massiliensis (assembly GCF_000826105.1). Classification (GTDB taxonomy): domain Bacteria; phylum Pseudomonadota; class Gammaproteobacteria; order Pseudomonadales; family Pseudomonadaceae; genus Aquipseudomonas; species Aquipseudomonas massiliensis. The sequence goes on from NZ_CCYK01000006.1 coordinate 844,051, forward strand.
CGCACCACTGAAGGAAACATGAAAAGCGCCTACGGCGGCCCCTTTGCCAACGGCACCGGCCTGGGCATGTACCGCTGGCGAGGCATTGACGATAGCGTCAGCCGGGAACGTTTCGGCATCACCCAGGACATGGGACTGGACAGCCTGTTCGCCGACCGGGCGAAATGGAGCCTGAACTACCAATTGGCCAAAACGGACGAGCAGACAGACGAGCTCTATGTGCCCTTCACCCGGCAAGTGCTCCGGCACCGGGACACCTATTACAAGGATCGCCAGTGGTTGTTCGACGGCCAATTGGAAAAGGCCTTCTCCGTAGGCAACACTGAACACGACCTGACCTACGGCACTACCTTGAAGCGGCAGAAGGTCAGCGGGTTGCGCAGCGGCTATGGCATCTGCGTCGCCGCTGGCCGGGGGTGCACGCCAGGCGCTGGCAGCAGCGCGGATTACCTGGCGCCGGAGAGCGATTTTCCAAACCCTACCGTGGACACGTTCAGCCTGTTCGCACAAGACGAGATCCGTTACAACAAATGGACCTTCCTGCCAGGCGCGCGCTACGACTACACGCGGCTTACGCCTCACCTGACCGAGGAATTCCTGCGCACCCTCGACCCCACCGATCCTGTCAGCGCTGAGCGCAAGACCTGGCACCGGCTGTCGCCCAAGCTTGGCCTCACCTATGCCCTGAGCGAGGAAACGCGCTGGTATGCGCAATATGCGGAAGGCTTCCGCACGCCCACCGCCAAGGCGTTGTATGGCCGCTTCGAAAACCGCGCAGGGGGCTACCGGGTCGAACCCAATTCGAATCTCGAACCGGAAAAGAGCCGAAGCCTGGAGACCGGGCTGCGCGGCTATTTCGACGCGGGCAGCTATGAAGTGGCGGTCTTCTATAACAAGTACCGAGACTTCATCGATGAGAATCGCCTCCAGGCCGGCTACGACGAGCAGACGTTCCAGAGCGTTAACATCAGGCACGCCACCATCCGCGGCGCCGAGGCAAAGGGCCGCTTGAACCTGGACCGCTTCGGCGCGCCCGAAGGGCTTTACACCCAGGGTTCCCTGGCTTGGGCCCATGGCCGCAATGACGACACAGGCCAACCCTTGAACAGCATCAACCCGCTCACCGGTGTGCTCGGCCTGGGCTACGAGCAGCCGCGCTATGGTGGCCTGCTGAGCTGGACGTTGGTCAGGCGCAAGGACAGGGTGGACGAAAGCAGCCTCAACGCCCCGGACGGCGGCAGCGCTTTCAGGACCCCCGGCTTTGGCACCCTGGACCTGACCGGCTACTACCAGATCAGCGAAGACCTGACCCTCAATGCGGGGCTTTACAACCTTACCGACAAGAAATACTGGCTGTGGGACAACGTACGCGGCTACGACAGCGTGGGCGAGGCGGCGGTGACCGCCCCGGCCAACCTGGACCGACTTACCCAGCCAGGCCGGAATTTCTCGGTGAACCTGGTGTGGAACATCTAACGCAACCCGGGGCCGCCCCCGGCCCCCTCCTCATTGACGAGACTCGCCATGAACGCTCTGACAGCCGCTACCAACCCAACCACTCGCGCCGCCCGTTCCCAGCGCTTGAGCCAGGTCACGCGCGCGCCCCACGAAACCCTCGACGCCCTGGTCAAGGCCAAGGCAGCTTTCGACACCCTGCAAGGCTTTGGCCGATTTCTCAGCGCGCAGTACCTGTTCCAGGCCGAGCTGGCGCCCTTCTACAACGATGAACGCCTGACAGCGCTGTTTCCCGGCCTGCCCCGACGCTGCCGGGCCGACCAGGCACTGGCAGACCTGTCCGACCTTGGCATGCGCCCCCCTGTCGCGGTGCCAGGCGCACCCGCCGACCTGACCGTGGCTGAAGCCCTGGGCTGGATTTTTGTCTCCGAAGGGTCGAAACTCGGCGCCGCTTTCCTCTACAAGCGGGCCGAAGCCCTGGGCCTCTGCGCGGAAAAGGGCGCGCGTCACCTGGCCGAACCCGAAGGCGGCCGTGCCGCTGGCTGGAAGGCCTTCGTGAAAACCCTGGACGCCCTGAGCCTGTCCGAAGCCGAAGAAAGGCTGGCCGACGCCGGTGCTCTAGCGGCTTTCACACGCTTCACCGTTTTACTGCAAGCGGCCTATGCTGATGCACAGGCTTGAATTCACCACCGGGCCCGCTTCAGGCGTGGCCCGGCCTGACCGATGTCCGGTGTCGATGACCACCCAGCCTCCAGTGCCCCGTTCCCGTCTGGCCCGCCTGCTCTACGCACTCCTGGCGTATGTCTGCGTGGGCATCGGCATAGTCGCGATCTTCATCCCTGGCCTGCCCACGACCGAATTCATTCTTATCGCCGCCTGGGCGGCTACTCGCAGTTCGCCGCGGCTGAGCGCCTGGCTGGAAAACCATCGCGTGTTCGGGCCGATCATTCGGAACTGGCGCAACGGCAAGGTCATTACCCGCCGGGCGAAATGGGCGGCCACGGCAAGCATGCTCGCGTGTGCCATCATCATGTGGCTGACGCTGCGCCACTACTGGGCTATCTACGCGGCCATCGGCGGCATGGTATTGGTCAATCTTTGGATCTGGTCAAGGCCCGAAGCGTTAAAAGGATCCCAAAACCAGTGACCGATCGTCGGAAAATATTCAAGATCCTTACTGGCCAGCCGATGCGATGAGGTAGCCGAATGTCGGCTTGGGAGGGCCATCGGCCCTCTGCCGTGCCACCCATCGCGAGCCCATTCCATGTTCCAGTCCCTCTCCATCCGCTTGAAGATCGTCCTGCTGGCCGGGCTTTGCCTGATCGCCGTGGTTGCAACGGTGGTAGGCATGAACCTGTATCAGGCCCGTACCAACAACCAGATGGTGGGCGCCTTCAGCGAAGAGATGCTGACTCGGAGCGTGGAGAAGCTGTTACTGGCACAGGCCGCGGAGAAGGCGGCCACCTTGCAGAAAACCTACAGCGCGGACCTTACCCTGGCCCAGGACATGGCCGAGCAAGTGGGTCAATTGAGCAGCGCCGGGGCTCGCCATGGGCTGGATAAAGCCACCTTGCGTGAGGAAGCCAATCGCGCACTGGAGCTGGGGTTCAAGCGTAATCCAGACGTACTCGGCGTGTGGGCTGTGTTCGAAAAAGACGCGTTCGATGGTCAGGACGCCAGCTTCGTCAACGACCAGGCCCATGGCTCCAACGAAACCGGCCGCTTCAGTAGCTACTGGAGCCGTTATGACGGTAGCGATAGCAATACCGCGATCGAGGAAGAAGACCTGGTCAAGAGTGAAATCAACGCCAGCGGCCTGCCCTACAACACTTGGTACACCTGCGCCCTGCAAAGCGGCAAGTTGTGCCTGCTTGAGCCCTATGCCGATACCATCAATGGCAAAACCATGCTGATGACCACTATCGCCTTGCCCATTCGAGCAGGCGGCAAGGTGGTAGGCGTCGCGGGGGTGGACCTGGCGTTGAACTCGCTGCAGGTCAGCGCCGCCAAGGCCAAGGCCGAATTGTTCGACGGCGCCGGGCATATCATGGTGCTTTCGAGCAAGGGTATCCTCGCGGCCAACAGCGATGCAGCCGATAGCCTGGCCAAGCGCATAGACGTCACCCTGGGTGAAGAAGGCAAGGAGATTCTTCAACTGGTCCAGGGCGGCACCGCCAAGGTGGTCGCCCGGGGCGACCTTATCCGCGCTGTGTACCCGGTGAGCCCGGTGGAAGGGGCCCCTGCCTGGGGCGTAGCCATCGACCTGCCCCGCCAGGTACTGCTGGCTGACGCCCTCAAGCTGCAGGACATGCTCGACAGCGCGCAAACCAGCGGCACCCTGCAAGCCCTCATGGTGGCTGTACTGGCTGGGCTGCTTGGGCTGGTGCTGCTATGGCTGACCGCCTCTGGCGTGACCCGGCCGATCACTAACGTGGCGCTGATGCTCAAGGACATCGCCAGTGGCGAAGGCGACCTGACCCGTCGCATCCAGTACAGCCGTCAGGATGAACTGGGTGAACTGGCCAGCTGGTTCAACCGTTTCCTGGACAAGCTGCAGCCGACCATCGCGCAGATCAAGACCAGCATCACCGAGGCGCGCTCCACGGCGGACCAGTCTTCGGAAATCGCCCGGCAGACCAGCGAAGGGATGCAGGTACAGTTCCGCGAGATCGACCAGGTCGCCACCGCTTCCAACCAGATGAGCGCCACGGCCCAGGAAGTGGCAAGCAGCGCTTCCAATGCCGCCAATGCGGCCAGAGGCGCTGACCAGTCGGCCCGGGACGGCATGACCATCATCGAGCGCAGCACCCAGGACATCAACGGCCTGGCCGTGGAAGTCAGCAAGGCCGTGAGCGAAGTGGAAACCCTGGCGGTGAACAGCGAACAGATCGGCACCGTGCTCGAGGTCATCCGCAGTATCGCCGAGCAGACCAACCTGCTGGCGCTTAACGCGGCGATCGAGGCGGCACGCGCTGGCGACAGCGGCCGCGGCTTTGCCGTGGTGGCCGACGAAGTGCGCAACCTGGCCAAGCGGACCCAGGATTCAGTGGAGGAAATCCGCCATGTGATCGAGCGCATCCAGAGCGCGACCCGCGATGTGGTTTCGACCATGCATTCAAGCCAGGGCAAGGCTCAGGAGAACGCCGCGCAGATTCTTCAGGCTTCGTCGGCGCTGGCGCGAATCAGCGAGGCGGTGGGCGTGATCAGCGACATGAACCTGCAGATCGCCAGCGCGGCCGAGGAGCAAAGCGCGGTGGCCGAGGAAGTGAACCGTAACGTATCGGCCATTCGCCAGGTGACCGAGACGCTGACTGAGCAGGCCACCGAGTCGGCGCAGGTGAGCAGCCAGCTCAACGCCCTGGCCAGCCAGCAGATGCGCTTGATGGATCAGTTCAAGGTCTGACCCACCCCATAAGGGTCTATGCTGCACCACACGCCCCGGACAACCCGGGGCGTCTGCATCCAGGACCCTTACCATGTTCGAGCCCGGCCGCCTGCATCTGGAGCACAGTCCCGTCCAACCGCCGGACGTAGCCTATGAACTCATCATCACCTATGCCCCAGCGAGCAGCCAGGACGGGCCCTCGATGCATTTCCAGGTAACCGGTCATATCGCCGGCCAGCCGGTGGACGAAAGCTTCGACCTGGCGGCGGACCTGGCCTTCAACTTCGCCAGCAGCATCGACCATCTGGCCCGTCGTCATGGTCTGCCTGCCACCCAGGTCGTGCCCATCAGCCTGCACAGGCAGTACGACGAGATGTTCGCCGATATCCAGCACAAACTCGGACGCCATTGCGGCGACCCGGTGGATGCACGGCACCTGGGCAAGACCTGAGCGCCCGGCCCGGTTCCTTCGGCCGACGCCAGCGGGCATAATTCGCGGCTTCAGCGGCTTCGCACCTCTTCGCTCATGCGCATTCATGTCAGCTTCCAAGACCGCGTCGGCATTACCCAGGAAGTGCTCGCCCTGCTGGGCGCGCGCAACCTGAACCTGGATGCCGTCGAGATGGTGCCCCCCAACGTGTACATCGACGCGCCGACGCTGAGCCCGGCCGTGCTCGATGAGCTGCGCGACGCGCTGTTCAGCGTGGCCGGGGTGCGTACGGTGACCGTTGTGGACATGCTGCCGGGGCAGCGTCGACACCTGCAACTCGATGCACTGCTGGCCGCCATGAGTGATCCGGTGCTGGCGGTGGATACCCAAGGCACGGTGCTGCTGGCCAACCCGGCAATGGTCTCGCTGCATGGCAGCGAACCCGCGGGCTTGTCGGTACAAGCCCTGTTCGATGATGCCAATCTGTTGGCCGCCTTGCTCGAACAGGACTTCCGGCTGCCCTTGCGGGAAGTGGCCATCCAGGGCGAAACCCTGCTGCTGGACGCCACGCCCATTCCCAATGCCGGCGCGCTGCTCACCCTCTACCCGCCGCACCGCATCGGCGAACGCCTGGCAGCCCTTCATCACGACCATGCCGAGGGCTTCGAAGCCTTGCTCGGCGAGTCGACCGCCATCCGCCAGCTCAAGGCCCGAGCCCAGCGTATCGCCACACTGGACGCGCCCTTGCTGATCCAGGGCGAAACGGGCACCGGCAAGGAACTGGTCGCCCGGGCCTGCCATGCCGCAAGCGCACGTCACGCAGCCCCCTTCCTGGCGCTCAATTGCGCGGCGCTTCCGGAGAACCTGGCTGAAAGCGAACTGTTCGGCTATGCGCCTGGCGCGTTTACCGGTGCCCAGCGCGGGGGCAAGCCAGGGCTGATGGAGCTGGCACACCAGGGCACGGTCTTTCTCGACGAAATCGGCGAGATGTCACCCTACCTGCAAGCCAAGCTGCTGCGCTTTCTCAATGACGGCACTTTCCGTCGGGTAGGTGGCGAACGCGAGGTGAAGGTCGATGTGCGGATTCTGAGTGCCACCCACCGGGACCTGGGCAAGATGGTCAGCGAAGGGCGCTTCCGTGAAGACCTTTACTACCGCCTCAATGTGCTTAACCTGGACGTACCGCCTCTGCGCGACCGCGGCCAGGACATCCTCTTGCTTGCGCGCTGGTTCATGCGCCAGGCCTGCGCCCAGATCGGCCGCCCCGTTTGCCGCCTGGCTCCTGGCACCTATCCCGCCTTGCTGGGCAACCGCTGGCCCGGCAACGTGCGCCAGCTGCAGAACGTGATCTTCCGTGCCGCGGCCATTTGCGAAGGCAGCCTGGTAGACATTGGCGACCTGGACATCGCGGGAACGTCCGTGGCCCAGACCCATGAGCGGGACATTCAGAGCCTGGAGCAAGCCGTCGAAGACTACGAACGCGCGCTGCTGGAACGGCTCTATGCCGACTATCCCTCCTCTCGCCTGCTGGCGGCCCGCTTGCAAACCTCGCATACGGCCATTGCCAATCGCTTGCGCAAGTACGGCATTCCTCACGCACCCAGCGCCTGAAGCCGTAACGATTTCTTTACGACGTATTGAATTCGATACAGCGGTACGCACCGAGAACGCTGGGCTTTGCAGCCAAAGCTGTAAAGCTTTCGAGACAGCCGAGCCTCACAGCGGCCTCAGCTGTCCACCAGCCCCAGCAAAACAAGGGGTTGCCCGGCTTGGCAGCCATATTGCAATACGCACTCATTCGCCCGCTGGGCTTGGTTGCCCAACTGGCTTGAGCCTTGGCTTTATCGGCCTTCAGGAGTAGTGCATGAGCGTCTTACGTTTCACCCGGGAACACGAATGGCTGCGCGCCGAAGCCGACGGCAGCGTCACCGTGGGCATTACCGATTTCGCCCAGGAGGCCCTCGGTGACCTGGTCTTCGTGCAACTGCCGGACACCGGCGATCATCTCGCTGACGCTGAAGTCGCTGTGCTGGAGTCTGTAAAGGCAGCGAGCAGCATCAATATGCCCCTGGGTGGGACTATCGTGGAAGTGAACCAGGCCCTTGAAGCCAGCCCTGAACTTGTGAACTCGGCGCCCTTGGGCGATGGCTGGTTTTTCCGCTTCATCCCCGCGAACGCCGCGCAGCTCGATGGCCTGCTCGACCAAGCCGCCTACGATCAGCTGATCGCCGCCCAAGCCTGAGGAGCCGCCACCATGCCTTTCAACGTTGCCCTGACTACCGAAAACGAATTCATTGGCCGCCATATCGGGCCTGGCGCCGAAGATGAGCGCGCCCTTCTGGCCACCCTGGGCTTCGACAGCCTGGAAGCGCTGACGGCCGCCGTGGTGCCCGACACCATCAAGGGCACCAGCGTGCTCGAGCAGACCCAGGGCCAGAGCGAAGCCCAGGCCCTGGCTGCGCTCAAGGCCATCGCCGGCCGCAACCGGTTGCTCACCAGCTTGATCGGGCAGGGGTACTACAACACCCACACCCCCGCCCCCATCTTGCGCAACCTGCTGGAAAACCCCGCCTGGTACACCGCCTACACGCCTTATCAGCCAGAGATATCCCAGGGCCGCCTGGAGGCACTGCTGAATTTCCAGACGATGGTCAGCGACCTCACCGGGCTGCCTATCGCCAACGCTTCGCTGCTGGATGAAGCCACCGCCGCCGCCGAAGCCATGACCTTCTGCAAGCGCCTGTCGAAAAACCGCGCAGCCAAGGCCTTCTTTGCCTCCGCGCACTGCCACCCGCAAACGCTGGATGTATTGCGTACCCGCGCCGAACCTTTGGGAATCGAGGTGGTGGTGGCCGACGAACACCTTCTGGAAGACACCAGCGGCTTCTTCGGCGCGCTGCTGCAATACCCGGCCAGCAATGGCGACCTGCTGGACTACCGCGCGGTGGTTGAGCGTTTCCATAGCAGCCAGGCCCTGGTGGCAGTGGCGGCTGACTTGCTGGCGCTGACCTTGCTCAGCCCACCCGGTGACTTCGGCGCCGACGTGGCCATCGGCAGCGCCCAGCGCTTCGGCGTGCCCCTGGGCTTCGGCGGGCCTCATGCGGCATATTTCGCCACCCGAGACGCCTACAAGCGCGACATGCCGGGCCGCCTGGTGGGGGTGTCCATCGACCGCCTCGGCAAGCCTGCGTACCGCCTCGCCATGCAGACCCGTGAGCAGCACATTCGTCGCGAGAAGGCTACCAGCAACATCTGCACCGCCCAGGTATTGCTGGCCAATATCGCCAGCATGTTCGCCGTCTACCATGGCCCTGAGGGCCTGCGCCGAATCGCCCAGCGCACCCACGCCCTGACCGCGATCCTGGCGGCGGGCCTGACGCAGATGGGCGTGGTGGTGGAGCAAACCCACTTCTTCGACACCCTGACCCTGCGCACCGGCGCCGATACCGCCAACTTGCATGCCAAGGCGCGCGACGCGGGCTACAACCTGCGCCATGTGGACGAGCAGCGCCTGGGCCTGTCCCTGGATGAAACCAGTCGTCAAGCCGATGTGGAAGCCCTGTGGGGTCTGTTCGCCAAGGGTACCCTGCCCCGGTTCGAAGCCCTGCGCGCCGGTACCGACAGCGCCTTGCCCGAGGCTCAACTACGCCAGGGAGAGATCCTCGGTCATCCGGTGTTCAACCGTTATCACTCCGAAACCGAACTGATGCGCTATCTGCGTCGGCTGGCGGACAAGGACCTGGCCCTGGACCGGACCATGATCCCCCTGGGTTCGTGCACCATGAAGCTGAACGCCGCCAGCGAGATGATCCCCGTGACCTGGGCCGAGTTCGGTCATCTGCATCCCTTCGCACCGGCCGAGCAGAGCCAGGGCTACCAGGCCTTGACCGAAGAACTGGAGGCCATGCTGTGTGCCGCCACCGGCTATGACGCCGTGTCGCTGCAACCCAACGCCGGGTCCCAGGGCGAGTATGCGGGTTTGTTGGCCATTCGTGCCTACCACCTGAGCCGCGGCGATCACCAGCGCGACCTCTGCCTCATCCCTTCCTCGGCCCATGGCACCAACCCCGCCACGGCGCACATGGCCGGGATGCGCGTGGTGGTCACCGCGTGCGATGCCCGCGGCAACATCGACATCGACGACCTGCGCGCCAAGGCTGAGGAGCACCGGGACCGCCTGGCCGCGCTGATGATCACCTATCCCTCCACCCACGGTGTGTTCGAGGAAGGCATCGGCGAAATCTGCCAGATCATCCATGACAACGGCGGCCAGGTGTACATCGACGGCGCCAACATGAACGCCATGGTCGGCCTGTGCGCGCCGGGCAAGTTCGGCGGCGACGTTTCCCACCTGAACCTGCACAAGACCTTCTGCATTCCTCATGGCGGTGGCGGCCCCGGTGTTGGTCCTATTGGCGTCAAGGCGCACCTGGCCCCCTTCCTGCCTGGCCACGAGCAGCTGGCTCGCAAGGAGGGCGCGGTGTGCGCGGCTCCGTTCGGCAGTGCCAGTATCCTGCCGATCACCTGGATGTACATTCGCATGATGGGCGGCGCCGGGCTCAAGCGGGCCTCCCAGGTCGCCATCCTCAACGCTAACTACATCGCCCGCCGCCTGGAGGAGCATTACCCAGTGCTCTACACCGGCAGCAACGGCCTGGTCGCCCATGAGTGCATCCTCGACCTGCGCCCGCTCAAGGACAGCAGCGGCATCAGCGTGGACGACGTGGCCAAGCGCTTGATCGACTTTGGCTTCCACGCCCCGACCATGTCCTTCCCGGTGGCCGGCACACTCATGATCGAGCCGACTGAAAGCGAGTCCAGGCAGGAGCTTGATCGCTTCTGCGACGCGATGATCTGCATTCGTGAAGAAATTCGCGCGGTGGAAAGCGGCGCCCTGGACCCGGAGGACAACCCGCTGAAGAACGCGCCACACACGGCTGAGGAACTGATGGGGGAATGGGCGCACAGCTATAGCCGCGAGCAGGCCGCCTATCCCTTGGCCAGCCTGCGGGGCACCAAGTACTGGCCGCCGGTCGCCCGGGTCGACAACGTGTTCGGTGACCGCAACCTGGTCTGCGCATGCCCGCCCATCGAAGCTTACCAAGAGGCCTGAAGGCCGGAGCGGATCATGTCTTTGAGTGTGTTCGACCTGTTCAAGATCGGCATCGGCCCGTCCAGCTCCCATACCGTGGGGCCCATGCGTGCCGCCGCGCGTTTCGTCGAGGGCATGCGCCGGGATGGTCTGCTCGAGTCGGTGCGGGAGGTTCGCGTCGAGCTGTACGGTTCGCTAGGCGCCACGGGCAAGGGTCATGGCAGTGACAAAGCCGTGCTCCTGGGCCTGGAAGGCGAACAGCCAGACACTATCGACACCCGTGCCCTGGAGGCGCGCCTGGCGACCATCCGCGCCAACGGCTGCTTGCGGCTGGGGGGCGAGCGAGAAATCCCCTTCGTGGAAAAGCAGCACCTGGCGATGATCCGCAAGCCCCTGCCCTACCACCCCAACGGCATGATCTTTCGCGCTCTGGATGGCGCGGGCCTGCAGGTGCGCAGCCGGGAATACTACTCTGTCGGCGGCGGTTTCGTGGTGGATGACAGCGCCGTCGGCACCGACCGCATCGTTGCGGACACCACCGTGCTGCCGCTGCCCTTCACCACTGCCAGGCAGTTGCTGGCGCATTGCGCCGAGCAAGGCCTTTCGGTCAGCCAGGTGATGCTGGCGAACGAGGCCGCCTGGCGCCCTGAAAGCGAAACCCGTACCGGCCTGTTGCACATCTGGCAGGTAATGCAGCAATGCGTGGCTGCCGGATGTGAAAACGAAGGCATTCTTCCCGGGGGGCTTAAGGTGAAACGCCGCGCGGCGGGGCTGTACCGGCAACTGCGTAGCCATCCCGAGGCCGCTCTGCGCGACAGCCTGTCAGTGCTGGACTGGGTGAATCTCTATGCGCTGGCGGTCAACGAAGAAAACGCCAGCGGCGGCCGGGTGGTCACCGCGCCCACCAACGGCGCGGCCGGTATCGTTCCAGCGGTGCTGCATTACTACATGCGCTTCGTCCCCGGGGCCACCGAGGACGGCGTTATCCGCTTCCTGCTGACAGCGGCGGCCATCGGCATTCTTTATAAAGAGAACGCCTCCATCTCTGGCGCCGAGGTCGGCTGCCAGGGCGAAGTAGGCGTGGCCTGCTCAATGGCCGCCGGCGGCCTGTGCGAGGTGATGGGCGGTACCCCTCAGCAGGTGGAGAACGCCGCGGAGATCGGCATGGAGCACAACCTGGGCCTGACCTGCGACCCCATCGGTGGCCTGGTACAGGTGCCCTGCATCGAGCGCAACGCCATGGGCTCGGTCAAGGCGATCAACGCTGTGCGCATGGCCCTGCGTGGGGACGGCCAGCACCATGTGTCCCTGGACAAGGTCATCCGCACCATGCGCCAGACGGGAGCCGACATGAAGAGCAAGTACAAGGAAACCGCTCGCGGCGGCCTGGCGGTCAACATTATCGAATGCTGACGGCCCCATGGCCGCGGCAGAAGGAGCTCACCGATGTCCGATGTATTGCTGCAAACACCCCTGCACGCGTTGCACCTGGAATTGGGCGCGCGCATGGTGCCTTTCGCTGGCTACCAGATGCCCGTGCAATATCCTTTGGGCGTGCTCAAGGAGCATTTGCACACTCGCGCCCAGGCAGGGTTGTTCGACGTTTCCCATATGGGTCAGATTCGCCTCACAGGCCCCGGCGTCTGCGCTGAGCTGGAACGCCTGGTGCCGGTTGATATCCTCGACCTTGCGGTGGGCCAGCAGCGTTACGCGCTGTTTACCAACGAGGACGGCGGCATCCTGGATGACCTGATGGTAGCCAAGCTGGGGCCTGAGGAGCTTTTCCTAGTGGTCAACGCGGCCTGCAAGGAAGCTGACCTGGCCCACCTGCGCCAGCATCTGCCAGGCAACCTGAGCATCGAGCCGCTGTTCGACAGCCGCGCGCTTCTGGCCTTGCAGGGGCCGCTGGCCGCGACGGTGCTGAGCCGCCTGCAACCTGCGGTGGCGACCCTGACCTTCATGCAGATCGCCGAGGTGGAACTCCTGGGGGCCGCCTGCCTGGTCAGCCGTTCGGGTTATACCGGAGAGGACGGCTATGAAATCTCGGTACCTACGGCTTGTGCCGAGGCGCTGGCTCGCCGTCTCCTGCAGGAGTCGGAAGTCCAGCCCATCGGCCTGGGCGCCCGCGACTCCCTGCGCCTGGAAGCCGGCCTCTGCTTGTACGGCCATGACATGAACGCTGGAATGACGCCTGTGGAGTCCAGCCTGGGCTGGGCGATTTCCAAGGCCCGGCGTCAGGATGGCGCGCGCGCTGGAGGCTTTCCCGGCGCGCAACGGATCTTTGCCCAGCAACGGGACGGAGTCGCGCGTAAACGGGTTGGTTTGTTGCCAGACGGCAAACTACCCGTACGTGAAGGTGCCGACGTCATCGATGAGCAGGGTACCGTGGTGGGCCGGGTATGCAGCGGCGGCTTCGGCCCTACCTTGAACGCGCCCGTGGCCATGGCATGGCTGGAAGTGCCCTACTGTGGCAAAGGTACCCAACTTCGTGCACTGGTCAGGGGCAAGCCAGTGCCTGTTACGGTAGCACCCATGCCCTTCGTGGCGCAGCGGTATTACCGAGGCTAAGCTATATAGGCGCCATCGACGGTTTTTTGTAACAGTCACGTCATGGCGCTGTGTTTGCATAGCAAACCGCAGGAACTATTCGACGCTTATATAAGCGTTTGTTCCAACTGCTGGCCTGTTTGGAACAAGGCAGAAAAACGGTAAGAAAAGGCACGAAAGCATCCCGATTCGGGGCTTGTTTTTGTAACTGGAGTTGGCGTAGAGTCGTCTCGACTGTGTTTGCATGGGTCGCTATGGTTCGTGACCTGGGCAGTAGCGTGATGGCTTTGCTACAACCCGTTCTACGCCTCTACTTCCTGCAACCAGCAAACAGCGAACTTTCATACTGGAAAGTGGCTGACATCAACATTGAGTTTCAAGGAATAAGACATGAGCGAGCGTCAGAGCGGTACCGTCAAGTGGTTCAACGACGAAAAAGGTTTTGGTTTTATCACTCCTGAGAGCGGTCCGGACCTGTTCGTGCACTTCCGCGCTATTCAAGGCAACGGCTTCAAGAGCCTGAAAGAAGGCCAGAAAGTCACTTTCAAAGCCGTGCAAGGCCAGAAGGGCATGCAGGCAGACGAAGTTCAAGCCGAAGGCTGATCCACTTCGCATGAAAAAGCCCCGGCAAGAACCGGGGCTTTTTTTTGCTTGTTCGGTGAAGTGCAGCCCAACTGCCAAACAGGGCGCTCCTCGGCGCCCCCCTTCGCTCGTCCAGTTGGCGCCTACCCTGCCCTGCGCAGCAGCCAGGCACCGGCAATGGCACATACCGCCGCTGGCAACGCCACCGCCAGCAACGGCGGGAAGCCGAACACCAGGCTTGAGGGCCCTAGCAGGTCCTGGGCGATACGGAACACGAAGCCCACCAGCACGCCGGTGAATACCCGCTGCCCCAGGGTCACCGAACGCAGCGGACCGAAGATGAACGAGATCGCCATCAGCACCAGGGCCACCGTCACCAAGGGCTGCAGCACCTTGGTCCAGAATGCCAGCCAGTATTTTCCACTGTTCAGACCTTGAGCGCTCAGGTAGTGGATGTAGTCCCACAGGCCGGTGATAGAGAGCGACTCGGGCGCCATCACCACCGTGCCGAGGAGCTGGGGCGTGAGCGCCACATCCCAACGCAGCGCGTCCTGGTTGACCACTTCGGTATGGTCGCCCTTGAACTCGGTGGTGGTGACCTGATTCAACTGCCAGTGGTCCTGTTCGTAGGTGGCCTTGCGAGCGAAACTGGAACGCAACAGGTGGCGCTGGTCGTCGAATTCGTAGCGGGTCACGCCATACAACAGGCCGTTGGGCTGCACCGTGTTGATATGGATGTACTCATTGCCCTGGCGATGCCACAGCCCGTGCTTGCCGCTCTGCGCTTCACCGCCGCCCTGGGCGAGGGAGCGAGAGGCCTGAGCCTGATCCTCGGCCGCCGGGGCGACGTACTCACCGATGAGCACACCGGCCAGCATCAGCACCAGCATCGGCTTCATCACCGCCCAGACAATGCGCGCCACCGACACGCCGGCGGCGCGCATGATGGTCAGCTCGCTGCTGCTGGCGAGGCTGCCGAGGCCGATCAGGCAGCCGATCAGGGCCGACATCGGCAATAGCTCATACAGCCGCCGTGGCGCGGTCAGCAACACGTACCAGGCGGCGTTCCCAAGGGTATAGGTGTCGCTCAGGTCACCCAGTTCGTCGATCAGGGCGAACAGGGTCGCCAGGCCCAGGATGATGCCCAGCACCGCCAGGATGGCGACGAAAACGCTACGGCCGATATATCCGTCGAGCTTTTTCATTGGGCCACCTCCATGCGGCTACGCCGACGCGCCTGGGCCAGTCGCCAGGGTTGCCAGCCCATCATCGCCACGCCGATGACCAGGAAGAGTGCATGCACCCACCACAATCCAAGGCCGATGGGCAGCCGTCCCTTTTCCAGGGCGCTGCGCACCGAGATCAGGATGGTCAGGTAGGCCATGTACAAGAGGATTGCCGGCAACAGCTTGAGGAAGCGGCCCTGGCGTGGGTTGACCCGTGAAAGCGGAACCGCCATCAGTGTCACAATGAAGACCAGCAGAGGCAAGGACAACCGCCATTGCAGTTCGGCGCGGTCCCTCAGTTCGGAGGAGCCCAGCAGCGTGGCCGTTGGAATCGCCTCGCGCTCGCTGATTTCCTCGCTTACCTCCGGCTTGGGCAGCATCACCCCGTAGGTTTCATACTTGATCGCCCGGTAATCCGGTTGCCCCGGATTGCCGTCATAACGGTAGCCGTTCTCCAGGATCAGGTAGCGGTTGCCATCGGCGTGCATTTCCTGGCGTCCCTTGTCCGCCACCAGCACGGAAATGCCTCGGTCCTTCTTGCCGTCACCAGAGGCGCGCGTCTCCGAAATGAAGACGCCGCCCAGGTTGGCCCGGTCTTCGGAAAGCTCTTCGGTGTAGGTTACCCGCGAACCGTCGCGCAGCATCTGGAAGCGCCCCGGCACGAGGGTGTCGAACTCGGTGAGCGCATCCTGCTGGTTGAGGATCTGCGCCACCCGGGTGACACCCTGGGGCGCCAGGCCCAGGCTGAGCCAGGCCACCAGCGCCGCTACCACCGCGGCCGGGACCATGGTGATGCCCAGCAACCTTTGCTGGCTCATGCCCGTGGCCGACAGCACGGTCATTTCGCTTTCCAGGTACAGCCGCCCGTAGGCCAGCAGGATGCCCAGGAACAAGCCCAACGGGAGAATCAGCTGCAGGAAGCCAGGCAGGCGAAAACCCATGATCTGGAACAGCACGCCAGGGTCCAGCGCGCCGCTGGCGGCCTGGGCCAGGTACTTGATGAAGCGCCCGCTCATGATGATCACCAGCAGCACGGCGCTTACCGCGCTCAGCGTGATCAGGACTTCGCGGGACAGATAACGGAAAACGATCAAACCAGACACTCCGAGGTTACCCGCCTCAGCGGCCATGGACTCGGGCGACACGCGCACAGGCCCGACGGAAAAAGTGCGCGCATTATCCTGTGAATGGGGGTGCCTGTCACTTGGCGACGTGCGGCCAGGGTTGTCAGGGGGTCAGGCTCGGGCTCAAACTGAGCCTCATGCTCGCGCGTGCCCTGCTGCCGCGCCGCGCCGCATTCGAATAACTGACTGAGGACGCTAAATGGAACTGCTTGTTAAAAGCGTGAACGCCGAAACGCTCAAGACTGGAACGCTGGTGATACCGGTCAGCGAAGGCCGTGTCTTGGGCACCCTTGCGCGCAAGCTCGATGAGCAAAGCAACGGCGCCATCAGCGCGGTGCTCAAGCGTGGCGACCTCGAAGGCAAGGCCGGTCAGACCCTCCTGCTGCACAGCTTGCCGGGCTTGCGCGCCGAGCGTGTGCTGCTTCTGGGCATTGGCAAGGAAAGCCTGGGCGATCGCCCGTTCCGCAAAGCCATCGGCGCCGTGGCATCGACCCTGAAGAACCTGGGTGGCAGCGACGCCGCCCTGGCCCTGGACGAAATGCCGGTCAGTGGCCGTGATACCTATGGCAAGGCGCGGCTGCTGGCCGAGACCCTGCTGGACGCCACCTATCTGTTCGAGCGCTACAAGAGCAAGAAGGCGGACCCTCGCGCCCTCAAGAAGATCACCCTGGTCACGGCCAAGGCCGACGTTGCCGAGGTCGAACGCGCCGTCCAGCACGCCCGCGCCATCGCGCTGGGCATGACCCTCACCCGTGATCTGGGCAACATGCCGCCGAACGTGTGCCACCCGACGTTCCTCGGCGAGCTGGCCAAGGGCCTGGCCAAGGAACACAAGAACCTGAAAGTCGAAGTACACGATGAAAAGAAGCTGCAGCAGCTGGGGATGGGTTCGTTCCTGGCGGTGGCTCAGGGCAGCGCCCAGCCGCCTCGACTGATCGTGGCCCAATACCAGGGCGCCGGCAAGAACGAGCAGCCCTACGTCCTGGTGGGCAAGGGCATTACCTTCGATACCGGCGGTATCAGCATCAAGCCCAGCGCCAACATGGACGAGATGAAGTTCGACATGTGCGGCGCCGCCAGCGTGTTCGGCACTCTGCGCGCGGTGCTGGAGCTGGAGCTGCCGATCAACCTGGTCTGTCTGATGGCCTGTGCCGAGAACATGCCCAGCGGCACCGCCACCCGGCCGGGTGACATTGTCGAAACCATGAGCGGGCAGACCGTGGAAATCCTCAACACCGATGCCGAAGGCCGTCTGGTGCTGTGCGACGCGCTCACCTACGCCGAGCGCTTCAAGCCCAAGGCAGTGGTGGACGTGGCTACCCTCACCGGCGCCTGCGTAGTCGCGCTCGGGGGCCATACGTCCGGCCTGCTGGGCAATGACGATGGCCTGATCCAGGACCTGCTCGCCGCAGGCCGCCGCGCCGACGACCGCGCCTGGCAATTGCCGCTGTTCGACGAATACCAGGAGCAGCTGGACAGCCCCTTCGCCGACATCGCCAATATCGGCGGCCCCAAGGCGGGCACCATTACCGCGGCCTGCTTCCTGTCGCGCTTCGCCAAGAACTTCCAGTGGGCCCACCTGGACATCGCCGGCACTGCCTGGCTCAGTGGCGGCAAGGACAAGGGCGCGACCGGCCGTCCGGTTCCACTGTTGACCCAGTACCTGCTCGACCGCGTCGGCGCTTAAGGAGCCAGGGCCGCGCGGCACCACCCGCGCGGCCCTCGATATACATGACCCAAGTCGATTTCTATATTCTGCCCAGCCCGCTGCCCGCGGTGCGCCTGGATTTCGCCTGCAAACTCACGGAAAAGGCCTGGCGCCTGGGCCACCGGGTGCACCTGCATTGCCAGGACGAAGCCCAACTTAACGAACTCGACGGCCTGCTCTGGCGGTTCAAGGGCGAGAGCTTCGTTCCTCACAGCCCGGGAGACGACATGAGCCTCGCGCCCGTTACCCTGGGCCTGGGCACACCTCACGGCGAGCATCAGGACCTTCTGGTCAACCTCACCCTGGCCATACCGGCCTTCGTGGAACGCTTCACCCGGGTGGCCGAGGTCGTCACTGCCGACCCCGCCATGCGCGCCCAGGCGCGAGACAATTTCCGCTTCTACCGTGAACAGGGCTATCCTTTGCAGGATCACCGCCTGACGCGTATCTGAGTTGCCTTCATGGATAAACCCGCCCCCCTGCCCGACTCCACCCAGCTCCTGGACGATCTCGAGTCCATCCGCCGCCTGCTGGGCGACGATGCCCTGGAGCCTCCAGTGCTCACCGAAACCGTCGAGGCATCGCCGGAAGAGGCCATCCCCTTGCTGTTCGAAGCCGTGGACGTCCCCGAAGACCGTCTTGCCGACGCGCCACTGCTGCTTGAAGTCGCTTCCCCCGCTCGGCCGACCCCGGAACAAAACCGCCAGGATACGCTCCTGCACCTGGACGCCGACTTGCGCGAAGCTGCCCGCAAGATCATGCAGGACGTCATCGACGATTTCGCGCCCCATATCGAAACCGAGATCAAGCGGCGCCTGGAAGCCCGCATGCAACGCCTGATCGAACGTCCTGTCGGTACGCCCGGGTCCGGCTTCTAGCCAAGACCGCCAAGCGAATCGCGATCTGCTTCCGTGGGACCCCAGCGCCAGCTGGGGAATGACTTCAGCGAGCCTTGCCACTCGGCAGCTCCGCTGCCGCCTACACCCTGGCGCCCCTTGCCGTTATACTGTCCGGCTTTCCCGAATCGTTGCCTTACAGGGCCCTGCCGCGCATGGACAAGACCTACCAGCCGCACGCCATCGAGACTTCCTGGTACAACACCTGGGAATCGCAGAATTATTTCGCACCCCAAGGCTCTGGCGAGCCCTACACCATCATGATCCCGCCGCCGAACGTCACCGGCAGCCTTCACATGGGCCATGGCTTCAACAACGCCATCATGGATGCGCTGATCCGCTTCCGCCGCATGCAGGGTCGCAATACCCTCTGGCAGCCTGGCACCGACCACGCGGGCATCGCTACCCAGATGCTGGTCGAGCGTCAGCTCGAAGCCAAGGGCCAGAACCGCCACGACCTGGGCCGCGAGCGCTTCCTGGAGAAGGTCTGGGAATGGAAGAACGAGTCCGGCGGCAACATCAGCCGCCAGATCCGTCGGCTCGGCTCCTCGGTGGACTGGTCACGCGAGCGCTTCACCATGGACGACGGGCTGTCCGCGGCCGTAAAGGAAGCCTTCGTGCGCCTGCATGAAGATGGCCTGATCTACCGTGGCAAGCGCCTGGTCAACTGGGACACCAAGCTGCACACAGCCATTTCCGACCTGGAAGTGGAGAGCCATGACGAAAAGGGCCATCTCTGGAACCTGCGCTATCCACTGGCCGATGGCGCGACCACGGCCGAGGGCGCCAGCTTCCTGGTGGTCGCCACCACGCGTCCGGAAACCATGCTCGGTGACGTCGCCGTAGCGGTGAACCCCAGCGATGAGCGCTACCAGGCTCTGGTCGGCAAGTTCGTCGAGCTGCCCTTGGTGGGGCGTCGCATCCCGATCATTGCCGATGATTACTGCGATCCGGCCTTCGGCACCGGCTGCGTGAAGATCACCACTGCCCACGACTTCAACGACTATGAAGTCGGCAAGCGCCACAACCTGCCGCTGCTGAACATCTTCGACAAGAACGCCCAAGTGCTGCCGGCGCTGCAGGCCTTCAACCTCGACGGTTCGCTCAACGGGGAGATCGATACCAGCCTTCCCGCCGCCTATGCCGGGCTGGACCGCTTCGAGGCCCGCAAGCGCATCGTGGCGGACTTCGACGCAGCCGGGCTGCTGGTCAGCGTCGACGACCATGCGCTCAAGGTGCCCAAGGGTGATCGCTCCGGCACCGTGATCGAACCGTGGCTCACCGACCAGTGGTACGTGTCCACCAGGCCATTGGCCGAGCAGGCCATCGCCGCGGTGGAAGACGGCCGCATCCAGTTCGTACCCAAGCAATACGAAAACATGTACTTCTCCTGGATGCGCGATATCCAGGACTGGTGCATCAGCCGCCAGCTGTGGTGGGGCCACCGCATTCCCGCCTGGTATGACAACGCCGGCCATGTCTACGTAGGCCGTAGCGAGGAAGAAGTTCGCGCCAGGCACAATCTGGGCGCCGAGGTGACCCTGGAGCAGGACAACGACGTGCTGGACACCTGGTTCAGCTCGGGCCTGTGGACCTTCTCCACCCTCGGCTGGCCGGAACAGACCGACTTCCTCAAGACCTTCCACCCCACCGATGTGCTGGTCACCGGCTTCGACATCATCTTCTTCTGGGTCGCCCGGATGATCATGCTGACCATGCACCTGGTGAAGAACCCGGATGGTACCCCCCAGGTGCCGTTCAAGACGGTTTATGTCCATGGCCTGGTCCGCGACGGCCAGGGCCAGAAGATGTCCAAGTCCAAGGGCAACGTGCTCGACCCGCTCGACATCGTCGACGGCATCACCCTCGACGCCCTGCTCCAGAAGCGCACCAGCGGGCTGATGCAACCCAAGCTGGCCGACAAGATCGCCAAGCAGACCCGCGCCGAGTTCCCTGAAGGTATCGACAGCTACGGTACCGATGCCCTGCGCTTCACCTTCTGCTCCCTGGCGTCCACGGGTCGCGACATCAAGTTCGACATGGGTCGGGTCGAGGGCTACCGCAACTTCTGCAACAAGATCTGGAACGCGGCCCGCTACGTTCTGGACAAGGGTGAGGACTGCGGCCAGAACGGTGAACCGGTGGAGCTTTCCCTGGCCGACCGCTGGATCATCTCGCAATTGCAACGCACCGAGGCGGAGGTGACCCGCCAGCTGGACCAGTTCCGCTTCGACCTGGCCGCCCAGGCCCTGTACGAGTTCATCTGGAATCAGTACTGCGACTGGTACCTGGAGCTGTCCAAGCCCGTGCTCTGGGACGAGAACGCACCCGTGGAGCGCCAGCGTGGCACTCGGCGTACCCTGGTACGGGTGCTGGAAGTGGCCCTGCGCCTGGCCCATCCGTTCATGCCCTTCATCACCGAGGAGATCTGGCAACGCCTGGCGCCGCTGGCCGGGGCCCAGGGCGACACGCTCATGCTGCAGCCCTGGCCGGTGGCCAATGACAGCCGCATCGACGAGGCCGCCGAGCGCGACATCGAATGGGTGAAGGAGCTGATGCTGGGCGTGCGCAACATCCGCGGCGAGATGAATATCGGCCCGGGCAAGCCGCTGCACCTGTACCTGAAGAACGCAAACGCCGATGACCGGCGGCGCCTGGAGGAGAACCAGCACCTGCTGCGCAAGCTGGCCAAGATCGACGCCTTCACCGTGCTGGAAGCCGGCAATGAAGCGCCATTGAGCGCCACAGCCCTGGTGGGTGAACTGGAAGTGTTGGTGCCCATGGCCGGGCTGATCGACAAGGACGCCGAGCTGGCGCGCCTGAACAAGGAAATCCTGCGCCTGCAGGGTGAGGTCGAGCGCGTGGGTGGCAAGCTCAACAACGCAGCCTTCGTGGACAAGGCCCCGCCAGCGGTGATCGAGAAAGAACGCGCCAAACTGGCCGAGGCCGAGCAGGCCCTGGCCAAGCTGGCCGAGCAGCACGCTCGTATCGGCGCACTTTAACGCCCTCAGCGCGGCCGGCCCTTTCCATCAGCTGGAGAGGGCCGGCCGCGTTTCTTTTCCGGCCCATGCGATGAAACCTACCCTGCACCCTCGTAACCGCCATCAAGGCCGCTACGACTTTCCAAAGTTGATCCAGGGCACGCCTGAACTGGCGGCCTACGTCATCCTCAACCCCTATGGCAAGGAAAGCATCGACTTCGCCGATCCAGCGGCGGTCCGTGTCTTCAACCGCGCCTTGCTCAAGGCACTCTACGGCATAAGGTTCTGGGACATCCCGGAGGGCTACCTATGCCCGCCGGTACCGGGCCGCGCGGACTATGTCCATGGCGTGGCGGACCTGCTCGCCGAAGACCATGACGGCGTCCCTCCCACAGGCGCCTCGGTGCGCGCGCTGGATATCGGCACCGGGGCCAATTGCATCTACCCCTTGCTGGGGCATCTGGACTACCGCTGGCGCTTCCTGGGCTCGGACATCGACCCGGTGGCCGTGGCGTCGGCCCAGACCATCGTACAGGCCAACGACCTGGGCAAGGCCATCGAACTGCGCAGGCAGGCGCAACCCGCGCACATTTTCGCAGGGCTGCTGCAGCCGCAAGAGCGTTTTGCGGTAACCCTGTGCAACCCACCCTTTCACGCGTCCGCGCAGGAAGCGATCAGTGGCAGCCAGCGCAAATGGCGCAATCTGGGCAAGGCAGATCCTGCCCGCAAGCTGCCTGTGCTGAACTTTGGGGGACAGCAGACGGAGCTGTGGTGCGAGGGCGGCGAGTTGAAGTTCGTCAGCCGGATGATCGATGAAAGCCCGGCCGTTGGCCAATGCATTGGCTGGTTCACCTGCCTGGTATCCAAGGCCGGCAACCTGCCACCTCTGCAGGCGCGCATCGCCCGCGCTGGCGCCCTGGACACCCGCGTGGTTGCCATGGGACAAGGCCAGAAGCAGAGCCGTTTCCTGGCATGGACTTTCCAGACGCCGGAGCAGCGCGCAAACGGCTGACGGGCTCGATCTTTTTGCCAGGCAAAAAAAACCGCACTTCACAGTGCGGTTTCCTGGTCACGCTCAACTTACTTGTTGATCGCGTCGGTCAGCACCTTGGCAGGCACGAACTTGACCACTTTCTTGGCAGCGATTTCGATGGCCGCGCCAGTGGACGGGTTGCGACCGGTACGAGCAGGACGCTCGGTAACCTTCAGCTTGCCGATGCCTGGCAGGGTGATCTCGCTGCCGTTTTCCAGCTGATCGGCAACGATCTGGCCCAGTTGCTCCAGCGCGTTCTTGGCCACGGCCTTGGGCGCGTCGACAGCTTCGGCGATGTCAGCGATCAGTTGGTCTTTGGTAAGTGCCATGTAGTATTCCTTCCCTTTCAAATTCGTTGGTTGCCGGAGCAACATCAGCCGTCGGCCCAGCCCTTGGGCCCGCGTATGGATACAGTCTCGCCAATCGGCAATGTAGATACCCTGGGCGTCGTTTGGTTCGTGCTGACGGCTACCGGTAAGCGGGCTAACGCCGGGGCCATCGGGCAAACCGTTGGCGCTCCAGCGCAAGAGCCGGCAAAGCTAGCACAGAGCCAGATAAATATCCGCCACTTGGGCGGTAAATATTCGCGTTTATTGGGGTTTTGGCTAAAAAACAGCCATTTCCGTAACACTCTGTGACACCCGGTCGCAGCGTTCGGGCGCTTCGCCCGTGATGCGGCGCCCCTTCCTACCAAGGGAGCAACGGCGCAGCCGGAGGCTGGCGCCTCAGATCGATTTCCACCAGGCGCTCATCGATGAAGCGTAGATACTGATAGGCACCGCCGTTGGGGCCGTATACCCATACGCTGATCCTGGCGGCATTCCATCGCGGCACGCCGTTGGGGCGCAGCGCGGGACCTTCGCTGGCTGAGGCCAGAGGAGGCCCGCAAGTCGCGCTGATGTGGGCCATGGTGTCGCCCTCGGCAACCAGGGCGGGCCCGCAGCGCAAGGTAGTAGCCTGAGCCGGCGAGCCTGCGATCAGCCACGCCAGCAACAGTACGGGGAGGCCTCGCTGGCCAAGCCTGCTCATGGGTTTCTCTGCCTTCACCATTCCGCCTGTAAGCGCTTACGGTACACTTTGTTCTTTTCGGTTTTCCAGAGACACCCATGCCGATCCGCCACTGCATCGTCCATTTGATCGACAAGAAGCCCGACGGCACCCCCGCCGTGCTGCACGCCCGCGACCGAGAACTGGAGCCCTCCCAGGCCCTGGACGACATGCTCGCGGACCTGAACGACAGCTACAACGCCAAGCAAGGCAAGGCCTGGGGCCTGTTCCACGGCGAATCGGGGGCCTATCCCTTCAGTGGCTGGCTCAAGGCCTACCTGGACGACGAGCAGGACTTCACTGCCTTCAGCCGAGTAGCGGTGGAACACCTGCAAAAGCTGATGGAAGAATCCAACCTTTCGGTAGGTGGCCACGTGCTGTTCGCCCATTACCAACAAGGCATGACGGACTACCTGGCCATCGCCCTGCTGCATCATAGCGACGGCGTGGCGGTGAACGCCGACCTGGACGTCACCCCTTCCCGCCACTTGGATCTGGGTCAGTTGCACCTGGCCGCGCGCATCAACCTCTCGGAGTGGCGCAACAACACACAGTCCAAGCAGTACATTTCATTCATCAAGGGCAAGAACGGGAAAAAGGTATCGGACTACTTCCGCGACTTCATCGGCTGCCAGGAAGGCGTGGACGGCCCCGGTGAAACCCGTACCCTGCTCAAAGCGTTCAGCGACTACGTTGAAAGCGAAGACCTGCCCGAGGACGCGGCCCGGGAGAAAACCAAGGCGCTGGTGGACTACGCCACCACCCAGACCCGCATGGGCGAACCGGTGGAACTCGAAGAACTCTCCGGGCTGATCGACGAAGACCGCCCGCGCGCGTTCTACGAGCATATCCGCAACAAGGATTACGGCCTGTCTCCAGAGATCCCGGCCGATAAGCGCACCCTCAATCAGTTCCGCCGTTTCACTGGCCGCGCCGAAGGCTTGTCGATCAGCTTCGAAGCCCATTTACTGGGCTCGAAGATCGAATACGACGAAGCCGCCGGCACCCTGACCATCAAGGGCGTGCCCACGCAACTGGCGGACCAGCTCAAGCGGCGCAAGGACTAGGCGCGGTCCAGGCCGATCATCTCGCTGTCCAGCGCCAAACGCTCAGTTGCCGGGGAAAATTCGCCAGCTTCGCTGGCTCCTACTGGCTAATCGTCTCGCTGGGCGACATCAGCGGCTCGGTTCAGGCGGTGGAAGGCAGCGGCAGCTGCCGAATGGTCCTTATCCGGGGGCGGAATTCGCCAGCTTCGCTGGCTCCCACTGGCTAATCGTCTCGCTGGGCGACATCAGCGGCTCGGTTCAGGCGGTGGAAGGCAGCGGCAGCTGCCGAATGGTCCTTATCCTGGGGCGGAATTCGCCAGCTTCGCTGGCTCCTACTGGTTAATCGTCTCGCTGGGCGACATCAGCGGCTCGGTTCAGGCGGTGGGAGGCAGCGGCAGCTGCCGAATGGCCCTTATCCTGGGGCGGAATTGGCCAGGTACCGGACCTCCCACATTGTTACGCCATCACAGCGAACTCAGGGCGAACCCCAGCCGCGGGAAGTGCACATGCACCACGCCGGCGCGCTCGTCTTCGCGACGGACGACGATCTCTTCCGCATCGCTGTACACCAGCTCGCCACTGACAGGATCTACCCCATAGTCGGTGGCGGCGACGCTTACCTTATCCCCTGCCTTGAAGCCGCTGGGATCGACAAAGTCGATTTCCGGGAAGCCCAGTGGCTGCGCCGCCTTGGCGATTTCCAATGCCTGCTCGCTGCCGAGCTCGCTGGGACTGCCATGACCGATGGCCAACACACGCTCGAGCCAGGCACTGACGGCAGGGTACTGGTCGACCAGGCCGGCGGTGACTGGAGTCCCCTTGAGGAACCAGAACACATGGGCCAGGGCGAAGTCGGCATGGGTCGGCTCGCCGAACAGGAACCGCCCGCCCTCGGCAAGCTGCCGTTCCACACGCCCGATGATGACCGGCCACTGGTGGCGCACGGTCTCGATGGGCAACCGGCTGGCGGTGCCACCGCTGAACAGGCGGGCACGGTCAGCCAGGAAGGCGTTGCGCTGCTCCTCGCTGAAGCGCGCGAAGCGTACAGCGGCCGATTCAGGCTGGAACACGAAGCTCACCGCGTGCTGGAACACCACTGAGTCGGCCCAGGCGGCGAAGGTGGAAACCACCGCTTCCTGGTCCTTGGGGATCAGCGCGGAGGTGGGTTGGACCTTGTCGAGCTGCCGGGCGATGAGCGCGGTGTCGCAGTAGAGGTCAGCGCCGATCTGCAACACCGGTGTCTTGCGATAACCGCCGGTGAGGGCGGTGAGGTCGGGCTTGGGCATCATCGCGGGGATGATCACCGATTGCCAGGCCAGGCCCTTGAAGCCCAGCATCAGGCGTGCCTTTTCGGCAAAGGGTGAGGTGGGATAGTGATGCAGGATCGGTGCGCTCATGGCGGTATCCAGGCGGGGGGTGGCCTTGCAGCTTAGCGGCAAGGATGGGCCGCGCCTACCCCACACTGTCTAAGTGTCCGCCCTTGCATTGGTGTTGACGGCAGCCGCCTTAAAACACTGGACGGCGTAGGCCGTCCCTTGCACAGATGGCACAGGCGCCGCCGAATGCGCCTCGGCTCGGCCGAGTGGAGGCATGGCGAAGCTGGGCGCCCGCCAGGGAAGGCGGGCGAGCGGCGCCAGGGCAGGGATGCCCTGTCGACGCGCCCCAAGCCCGAGCCATGCCGGAAGGAGGGAACCCCCGCCTTGGCGGGGGCCGAACGAACAGCGCGGATGGTTTGCCCCCCCTTTGCCGAAACAAAGGGGGGTCGCCGTAAAGGCGAAACCGTCAGCGGCGCCGACGCGCAAACCAGTCAGGCTTGAATGACGAGGCTCACGAAGGGATTTCGGCAGAGTCGCCTCGTGTGCTTATTAACCGTTACACATAGCGACCCGAAGTGCATCAATCAAGCCGATCACCCTGCCATTGTGCCGCCATGGCCTCCTTCACCTTCTTGGGCAACCGCTTGATGGCCCGCTCCGCGCGCAAGGCCTCGCCCTTTGCCTCACAGGCCTGGATATACACCAAAGCCACCGCGGGGCTGGAACGGAAGAACCGCGCGCCCTTGCCGCCCTGGTGCGCGGCGAACCGCCGGTAGGGGTCATTGCTGATGCCGCAGTACAACGACCCATTGGCCGCTCGCACCAGGTAAACGCACCAGGGCGCGGCGGTCTCAGCCATCGACCCGCTCGCTGCGGACAGCCACCAGTCGGGCCCGGCCCGCGCCCATGCCCGCTGTCAACGCCGCTACCCCAATGACTGCGAATACCCAACCCATGGCTGCCCAGCCACCCGTGAGGTCGTGCACCACGCCAACGGCCAATGGCCCCATGGAAGCCAGGGTGTAGCCGAAGCCTTGAGCCATGCCAGACAAGCCAGCAGCCACGTGGGAGTCCGCAGAACGCAGCACGATCAGGGTCAGCGCTACCGCAAAGACACCGCCCTGCCCTAGCCCGAGCACCACGGCCCAACCCCAGAGACCACTGAGCGGCGCATAGAGACAACCGAACAGACCCACCAGGCTCAGGCCCATCACCAGGAAGATGGCCAGCCGCTGGTCCTTGCCGCGAGTCGCCAGCCAGGGCGCGCTAAGGGAGCTGGCCAACTGGACGATGATCGAGCCGGACGTGACCAGGCCCGCCTCGGCAGGCGAAAGGCCGCGGTCGATGAGAATGGAGGGCAGCCAGCCGAACACGATGTAGGCCAGCGAGGACTGCAAGCCCATGAAGAGCGTGACCTGCCAGGCCAGCGGGTCACGCAGCAACCCTCGTACGCGGTAGACCGCCCGGTTGGCGTGGTGGTTGGCGCGGGTCTGGGGCCACCAGGCTACAGCGGCTATTACTGCCGGAATCAGCCAAAAGCCCAGGCCCAGGCGCCAACTGTCACCGAAGGCCTCGCTCAAGGGCACGCTGCTGCCAGCGGCCACGGCGGCACCAAGGCAAAGGGCCATGGTGTAGACCCCCGTCATGGTGCCCGCCTGGGCCGGAAAATCACGTTTGACGATGCCAGGCAGCAACACCCCGATCACGCCGATGCTGGCACCGGCGACCACGCTGCCGACGAATACGCCCAAGGCGCCGAACTGGGTGCGCAATGCAATGCCCAGCGCCAGCAGCAACAACACGCCGCATACGGTGCGCTCGGCGCCGAACCGCCTGGAGAGCATAGGTGCCAAAGGCGCGAAGATGCCCAGGCAGAACACCGGAAGGGTGGTCAGCAGGCCAGCCGCCGCGGCGCTCAGGCCCAGATCGTCGGATACCTGGTGCAGTAGCGGGGCAAGGCTGGACAAGGCTGGCCGCAGATTCAGGGCCACCAGTATCAGGCCAGCGATCAACAGGGCCACGCGGGCGCGGGGCCGGGAGACGCCGCCCTGTTCAATGGCGGCATCGGTGGGTGCGTTCTGGGCAGGCATAGGAAACTCGGCTGGGCAGGTTTGTTTTTGTAACAAAACGGCCCAGCACTTTACGCCTGCTGCGGGAAGTGGATCAACCGGTCAGGTCGTTGCGGGCCTGACCGGTTGCGATCAATGGATGATCTGGCTGAGGAACAACCGGGTGCGGTCGCTCTGGGGGCGGTCGAAGAAGTCGTCCGGCGCGGCCTGTTCCACGATCTCACCCTTGTCCATGAAGATCACCCGGTTGGCCACGGTACGTGCGAAGCCCATCTCGTGGGTCACGCAGAGCATGGTCATGCCGTCTTCGGCCAGGCCGATCATGGTATCGAGCACTTCCTTGACCATTTCCGGGTCCAGCGCCGAGGTCGGCTCGTCGAACAGCATGATCTTTGGCTTCATGCAAAGGGCCCGGGCGATGGCCACGCGCTGCTGCTGGCCGCCGGAAAGCTGCCCAGGGAACTTGTGCGCCTGCTCCGGGATGCGAACCCGCTCCAGGTAGTGCATGGCGATCTCCTCGGCCTGGCGCTTCGGCATCTTGCGCACCCACATGGGTGCCAGGGTGCAGTTCTGCAGGATGGTCAGGTGAGGGAACAGGTTGAAGTGCTGGAACACCATGCCGACTTCTCGGCGGATGGCCTCGATCTGCTTGAGGTCGTTGGTCAGCTCCACGCCATCGACGATGATGCTGCCCTGCTGATGCTCCTCGAGGCGGTTGATGCAGCGAATGGTAGTGGACTTGCCCGAGCCGGACGGGCCGCAAAGCACGATCCGCTCGCCCTGGCGAACGTTGAGGTTGATGTCCTTGAGCACGTGGAACTGTCCGTACCACTTGTTCACACCGGTCATGCGAATGATGCCTTCAGCGCCGGCGACTTGCTTGATGGGGTCGTTCATGTTCTCTCCTGACGCTTAGCGCTTATGACCGGTGTCCAGCTTGCGTTCCAGATGAATGGAGTAGCGGGACATGCCGAAACAGAAAATCCAGAACACCAGGGCGGCGAAAACGTAGCCCTCGGTGGCCATGCCGAGCCATTTAGGGTCGGCGGCGGCTTGCTTGACGCTGTTGAGCAGGTCGAACAGGCCAATGATGATCACCAGGCTGGTGTCCTTGAACAGAGCGATGAAGGTATTGACCAGGCCCGGAATCACCAGCTTGAGGGCTTGCGGCAATACCACCAGCCCCATGCTGCGCCAGTAGCCCAGGCCCATGGCCGCAGCTGCTTCGTACTGGCCCTTGGGAATGGCTTGCATGCCGCCACGCACTACCTCGGCCACATAGGCCGACTGGAACAGGATCACCCCGATCAATGCCCGTAGCAGCTTGTCGAAGTTCATCCCTTCGGGAAGGAACAGCGGCAGCATCACCGAGGACATGAACAGAACGGTGATCAGTGGCACGCCACGCCA
Source organism: Pseudomonas massiliensis (assembly GCF_000826105.1). GTDB lineage: Bacteria > Pseudomonadota > Gammaproteobacteria > Pseudomonadales > Pseudomonadaceae > Aquipseudomonas > Aquipseudomonas massiliensis. Next base: position 873,398 of record NZ_CCYK01000006.1, read on the forward strand.
GAACTCGATGAAGGTCACGCATACCACCTTCACTGCCGGCATCTTCGAACGCCGGCCTAGCGCCAGCAGGATCCCCAGCGGCAAGGCCCCGGCGATACCCACGGTGGCGATCACCAGGGTCAGCATCAGGCCGCCCCACTGGCTGGTCGGCACCGTGTCCAGGCCAAGCACGCCGCCATGCAGCAGGCACCAGGCAATGATCGGGTAGACCACCAGGAACGCGATGCCGTACTTGACCTTCTTCGGCACCTTGGGAATGAACAGCGGCGCAGCGCCCAGTATGGCCAGCCAGACGGTAAGGTCTACCCGCCAGCGCAGGTCACTGGGGTAATAGCCGTACATGAACTGGCCCAGGCGTTGCTGGATGAACACCCAGCAGGCGCCCTCCTTGGTGCAGTCGGCACGGACAGTGCCTACCCAATTGGCGTCGAAGATGGCCCAGTTCAGTACCGGTGGCACGATGAGCCAGACAAGGTATACCGCCAACAGCGTCAGCAGGGTATTGAACCAGCCTGAGAACAGGTTGGCGCGCATCCAGGCCCAGGCGCCTACCGCTTTCACGGGTGGCGGCTGGTCGGGTTTGAACACATGTGTCGTCATGGGGAAAATCCTAGCGCTCGATCAGCGCGATGCGCTTGTTGTACCAGTTCATCAGCAGGGAAATGCTGATGCTGATGGCCAGGTACACGCTCATGGTGATGGCGATGACTTCGATGGCTTGGCCCGTCTGGTTCAGCACGGTACCGGCGAACAGCGAGACCATTTCCGGATAGCCGATGCCGGCCGCCAGGGAGGAGTTCTTCGCCAGGTTCAGGTATTGGCTGGTCAGGGGCGGAATGATCACCCGCAGCGCCTGGGGAATGATCACCTTGCGCAGGGTAGGCCCGTTGCGCAGGCCCAAGGAGCGCGCGGCCTCGGTCTGCCCATGGCTGACCGACTTGATGCCCGAACGCACGATCTCGGCGATGAAGGCCGCGGTATAGACCGTCAGCGCCAGGGTCAGCGCGAGCAATTCGGGGATCATCACCCAGCCGCCCACGAAGTTGAAGCCGCGCAGGGCCGGCACCTCCCAGTGGAAGGGCGCGCCGAACAGCAAGGATGCCAGGGCGGGAATCACAACGAGGATGGCCAGGCCTGCCCAGAACTTGTGGAATGGCTGGCCGGTGGCCTCGAAGCGCCGGTTGGCCCAGCGAACCATCAGGATCAGTGCGACCAGAGCGATCGCCAGGCTGACAATGAATGGCCAGAAACCTTCGGCCGGATTGGCCCCTGGCATATTCAGCCCGCGGTTGCTGATGAAGAAGCGGTCCGCGATGTTGATGCTGCCTCGTGGCCCTGGCAGGGTCAGGAAGACCGCGAAATACCAGAACAGGATCTGCAACAGGGGAGGAATGTTGCGGAAGACCTCGATGTAGACGGTCGCCAGCTTGTTCACCATCCAGTTGTTGGACAGCCGCGCCACCCCGATCACGAACCCCAGCAAGGTCGCCAGCACGATGCCGATGAAGGTCACTAGCAAGGTGTTGAGCAGGCCGATCACGAACACCCTGGCATAGGTATCCGATTCCACATAGGGGATCAGGTGCTGGGCGATACCGAAGCCGGCGCTGCGCTCGAGGAAGTCGAACCCAGAGGTGATGCCGCGGTGCTGCAGGTTGGTCTGGGTGTTATCGAACAGGTACCAGCCCAGTGATACCACCGCGACCACGGTAATGATCTGGAAGACCCAGGCGCGCACTCGCGGATCGGTCAGGGAAAACCGCCCGGATTGCGCGCTGGGTGCGCCGTTGTGTTTTTGCATGAAATGCCCCGAATGAAACGGACGATACAGCGGTTCGAATGGCGAGCAGGGATTGGAAACGCCAAGGCAGGCGCATGCGCGTTTGATCGCGTCACTGCGCCTGCCTTGTTCTTCCTTTCTGCTCGCTACGCCAGCGGCTATGCTGGCGACCTGGCAATCAACGTACCGGTGGTGCGTACATGATGCCGCCGTTGGTCCAGAGCGCGTTCATGCCGCGGTCGATCTCAAGCGCGGTGCCCTTGCCCAGGTTCTTCTCGAAGATCTCGCCGTAGTTGCCGACCTGCTTGACGATCTGCACTACCCAATCCTTCGGCAGGCCCAGGTCCTTGCCGTATTCGCCGTCGGCGCCGAGCAGGCGAGCCACGTCCGGGTTCTTGGTGGACTTGGCCTGCTCTTCGACGTTCTTGGAGCTCACGCCGGCTTCCTCGGCGTTGAGCATGGCGAACAGGCTCCACTTGACCACGTTCAGCCACTCGTCATCACCCTTGCGGACCACCGGGCCCAGGGGTTCCTTGGAGATGGTTTCCGGCAGCACGATGAAGTCGGTCTTGGCCGCCAGCTTGGAGCGCTGTGCGTAGAGCTGCGATTTGTCCGAGGTCAGCACGTCGCAACGGCCGCTTTCCAGAGACTTGGCCGATTCGTCCGAGGTGTCGAAGGTAATGGGGGTGTATTTCAGGCCGTTGGAGCGGAAGTAGTCCGACACGTTCAGCTCGGTGGTGGTACCGGCCTGGATGCAGATGGTGGCGCCGTCCAGTTCCTTGGCGCTGCTCACGCCCAGCTTCTTGTTCACCAGGAAGCCTACGCCGTCGTAGTAGGTGACGCCAGCGAAGATCAGGCCCATGCCCGCGTCACGCGAGCTGGTCCAGGTGGTGTTGCGCGACAGCACGTCGATCTCGCCGGATTGCAGCGCGGTGAAGCGCTCCTTGGCGTTGAGCTGGCTGAACTTGACCTTGCTGGCGTCACCGAAAACGGCGGCCGCCACGGCCCGGCACACATCCGCGTCGATGCCGACAATCTTGCCCTGAGCGTCCGGCACGGAGAAGCCCGGAAGGCCGTCGCTCACGCCACACTGAACGAAGCCCTTTTTCTTCACGCCATCCAGGGTAGCTCCCGCCTGAGCGAAACCACTGGCCCCGATCAGGGCGGCGGTGGTCAGTACAGCCAGGGTGGATTTCAACATCTGCATTTAAACCTCCAATAAGGCTCTTGTTGTGTCCGAGCTTGGCCGGGGTGGGTCGCCAACACGACAACCCTAGGGCCCCGAGCCCAGTGTTGCCCCGCACCTTTGTGAGGCGCCCTCGACCCTGTGCTGGCATCGTTTTGGGTCGAGCGGGACAACGTGCGAGTGCGTGTAGACTGGAGCCCGTCTCTCGCGGCTTGGGCCCGGTCGGCCCGTGGACCACCGTGCCTCTCCCCCGATCGCGAGTGTTACCGGTAGCGAGCGCGTCTACATCGCTCAACAGGTTTAGCAAAGGACGTACCATGCCGCCAGACCAGGAAACATTCAGTAGCGGTCAAGCGTTAAAATTGCAGCCAGGCGACGTTTTATTAGCAAAATGCCACTGCACCGCTACCACGGAGCGCACCGACTTGAACCCTGTTGCACCAATAAGGAGCATATATGACCGAAACCCTGATCGTTGAGCCTCAGGCACCCGCCGACAGCTGTGTAATCTGGTTGCACGGCCTGGGCGCTGACCGCTTCGATTTCCAGCCCGTGGCCCAGCTGCTGCAGCGTAGCCTGCCCCACACCCGTTTTGTGTTACCGCAGGCGCCTACCCAGGCGGTGACCATCAATGGCGGCTACCTGATGCCAAGCTGGTATGACATCATGGCCATGTCACCGGCCCGGGCCATCAATCGTCAGCAACTGGACGCATCCGCCAACACCGTGCTGAAGCTGATGGATGAGCAGAACGCCCTGGGCATCGCGGATGCTCGCATCGTGCTGGCCGGCTTCTCCCAAGGCGGCGCGGTGGTCCTGCATACCGCCTATATCGAGGCCTCACGCTCATTGGCAGGGGTCATGGCCTTGTCCACCTACGCCCCGAGCTTTGGCGAAGTCTTGCCGCTTAGCGCCGTCCAGCAGTCGGTACCGGTCATTTGCCTGCATGGCACCCAGGACGGCGTGGTCCTGCGCAGCATGGGCCGCGCCGCCCATGACCAGCTCAAGGACGCTGGCGTAGAGGTCAGCTGGCATGAGTATCCGATGGAACACTCCGTGATCGAACAGGAAATCGGCGACATCGCGTCCTGGCTCAAAGCCCGCCTGGGTTGAGCCGCTCGGAGCGCGGCACTACGCCGCGCTCGATTCTTGCATTACACTGCCAGCGAACCTTTCCTTACAATTAATGACGAGATGACCGTGCTCAAAGCACTCAAGAAAATGTTCGGCAAGGGTGAGGCTGAGCCGCTCGCCGCCGCACCTGCTTCTCCCGCCGAGGCGCGTCCAGCACGACCGGCACCGGCAGTGACTGCCCCCGCTCGCGAATCCCAGCAGGCACCCCGCGGCGCCAAACGCCATGCCACGGCAGCACCAGCACCCACCGCCCCTGTCGCACCCGCAACACCGCCCGAACGGCCGCGCAAGGCCCGCACCGTAGCGACCAAGGCGCCTGTGAAGCCATGGAACCTCGAAGATTTCCAGGTCGAGCCCCAGGAAGGCAAGACGCGCTTCCACGACTTCCCCCTGCGCCCTGAACTGATGCGCGCCATCCACGACCTGGGCTTCCCTTATTGCACGCCGATCCAGGCCCAGGTGCTGGGCTTCACCCTCAAAGGGCGCGATGCCATCGGCCGGGCGCAGACCGGCACCGGCAAGACCGCGGCCTTTCTGATTTCCACCATCAGCCAGCTATTGCAGACACCTCCTCCGGCCGAACGCTACATGGGCGAGCCCCGTGCGCTGATCATCGCGCCTACCCGGGAACTGGTCGTGCAGATCGCCAAGGATGCCGCCCAGCTCACCAAGTACAGCGGCCTGAACGTGATGACTTTCGTCGGCGGGATGGACTTCGACAAGCAGCTCAAGCAACTGGAGTCGCGCTTCTGCGACATCCTGGTAGCCACCCCGGGTCGCCTGCTTGACTTCAACCAGCGCGGCGAAGTGCACTTGGACATGGTCGAAGTGATGGTGCTGGACGAGGCGGACCGCATGCTGGACATGGGCTTCATCCCCCAGGTGCGGCAGATCATCCGGCAGACGCCACCCAAGAGCGAACGCCAGACCCTCCTGTTCTCGGCCACCTTCACCGAGGACGTGATGAACCTGGCGCGCCAATGGACTACGGAGCCGGCGATCGTCGAGATCGAGCCGGAGCAGGTGGCCAGCGATACCGTGGAACAGCACGTTTATGCAGTGGCCAGCAGCGACAAGTACAAGTTGCTCTATAACCTGGTGACCAGCCAGGGCTGGGATCGGGTGATGGTGTTCGCCAATCGCAAGGATGAAGTACGTCGCATCGAGGAGCGTCTGGTCAAGGACGGCATCAATGCGGCCCAGCTGTCCGGGGACGTGCCCCAGCACAAGCGGATCAAGACGCTGGAAGCCTTCCGCGCAGGCCAGGTGCAGGTCTTGGTCGCCACCGACGTGGCAGGACGGGGCATTCACATCGAAGGCATCAGCCACGTGATCAACTTCACCCTGCCGGAAGACCCGGACGACTACGTTCACCGGATCGGCCGCACCGGCCGCGCGGGGACCAGCGGGGTTTCGATCAGCTTCGCTGGGGAATATGACGCTTACCAACTGCCTGCCATCGAGGCGCTGCTGGGCCGCAAGATCAGCTGCGAGATGCCGCCCGAGGCACTGCTCAAACCTGTGGGGCGGCGTACATAGGCGCAAGCTGTCGGGGACGCCAATGGACCTGGGCCATTTGCGCCGGTGGGAACCAGCGGAGCTGGCGAATGTCAGCTCACTTTCGCTAGCTGTCGCTAGCTCCCACCGTGGGAGGTAGCGAAGCTGCCGAATGCTCAGCTCAATGCTTTCGCTAGCTGCCGCTAGCTCCTACCGTGGGAGGTAGCGGAGCTGGCAAATGTTCAGCTCAATGCCTTTCGCTAGCTGCCGCTAGCTCCCACCCTAGGAGGTAGCGGAGCTGCCGAATGCTCAGCTCAATGCCTTTCGCTAGCTGTCGCTAGCTCCCACCGTGGGAGGTAGCGAAGCTGCCGAATGCTCAGCTCAATGCTTTCGCTAGCTGCCGCTAGCTCCTACCGTGGGAGGTAGCGGAGCTGGCAAATGTTCAGCTCAATGCCTTTCGCTAGCTGCCGCTAGCTCCCACCCTAGGAGGTAGCGGAGCTGCCGAATGCTCAGCTCAATGCCTTTCGCTAGCTGCCGCTAGCTCCCACCGTGGGAGTAGCGAAGCTGGCGAATGCTCAGCTCATTGCCCTTCGCTAGCTGTCGCTAGCTCCCACCCTGGGAGGTAGCGAAGCTGCCGAGTGTTCAGCTCAATGCCTTTCGCTAGCTGTCGCTAGCTCCCACCCTGGGAGGTAGCGGAGCTGCCGAATGTTCAGCTCATTGCCTTTCGCTAGCTGTCGCTAGCTCCCACCCTGGGAGGTAGCGAAGCTGCCGAATGCTCAGCTCATTGCCTTTCGCTAGCTGTCGCTAGCTCCCACCGTGGGAGGTAGCGGAGCTGGCAAATGTTCAGCTCAATGCCTTTCGCTAGCTGCCGCTAGCTCCTACCCTGCAAGGACTTTGTCAGGGCTTGTTCGCCGCCAGCCAGCGCTCGGCCGAATCCTGATCGCTCTGCCGCCCCTCTACCCAACGGGAGCCTTCGGGTGTGGTTTCCCTCTTCCAGAAGGGCGCGCGGGTCTTGAGGTAATCCATGATGAATTCGCAGGCTTGGAAGGCTGCCTGGCGATGGGCGCTGGCACAGGCCACGAAAACGATAGGCTCGCCCGGGGCGAGCTCACCGATACGGTGCAGAACCTCCACATTGAGCAAGGGCCAACGGCCCTGCGCCTCGACCACGATCTTCTCCAAGGCCTTTTCGGTCATGCCCGGGTAATGCTCGAGAAACAGGCCGGCTACGTCCTGGCCGTCGTTGAAGTCGCGTACATAGCCAGTGAAGCTTGCCACCGCGCCAACACCCAGCTGCCGCTGATGAACGCCATTGAGCTCGGCACCGGGGTCGAACGCGATACGCTGCACGCGAACGGCCATCTCAACCTCCCGTCACGGTAGGGAAAAAGGCAATCTCGTCGCCGGGCAGCACAGGCTCGTCCAGCTGGCACAGCTCCTCATTGCGGGCGCACATCAGGCTGGCTTCGGCCAGTACGTCATGCCCTCCTTGCGCCACCAGAAAGTCCCTCAGCGCGCGAATATCCATGAACTCACCCCGCACCTGCTCGGCGTCCATGCCCATGGCCTCGCGAAAGCGCGCGAAATACAGCACCCTGACCGTCATCATGCCTGCACCTGGTAGTCACCACTCTTGCCGCCGCGCTTCTGGAGCAAGCGCACGGCCTCGATGACCATGCCCTTGTCCACGGCCTTGCACATGTCATAAATCGTCAAGGCAGCCACACTGGCGGCCGTGAGGGCTTCCATTTCAACCCCTGTCTGCCCCGCCAGCTTGCAGCGGGCACGGATCAGCACCGCATCGGCGCCCTCCCCGCTCAGCTCCACCTTCACACTGGTGAGCATCAACGGATGGCACAGGGGAATCAGGTCACTGGTTTTCTTCGCTGCCTGTATGCCGGCGATACGTGCGACCGCAAAGACATCACCCTTGGGGTGAGCACCTTCGACGATCATCTGCAAGGTCGCCGGTTGCATGCGCACACGGGCCTCGGCCACTGCCTCACGCTCGGTGACGGCCTTGGCGGTCACGTCGACCATATTGGCGCGGCCTTGGGAATCTAGATGGGTGAGCATGAGCAGGCTCCTGGAAAACATGGCCCAGTTTAGCCCGCCGCTCCGGGCACGGAAACGAAAAAGGCCCCGCGGCAAGCCGATGGGGCTTGGCACGGCGCCTCTTTCTGAATCCACTGGTAGCAGCCGGGCCGGGCCATGCTGTCTTGCCGACGAATCGGTTAGCCTGGTCGCGGCCAAGGCCGGCTGCTACAGAAGGCCTTTACTGGGTGATCGACTTCACCGAGACGCCAGCGGTGGCAGCGTTGGAGCGGCCGTAGATATCTTCGAAACGCTCGATGTCGTCTTCGCCCAAGTAGCTGCCGGACTGTACTTCGATCAGCTCGAGCGGGATCTTGCCTGGGTTGCGCAGGCGGTGAACCGAAGCGATCGGGATGTAGGTCGACTGGTTCTCGGTGAGCAGGAACACGTTCTCGTCACAGGTCACCTCGGCAGTGCCGGATACCACGATCCAGTGCTCGGCGCGGTGGTGGTGCATCTGCAGCGACAGGCAGGCGCCCGGCTTGACGGTGATGTGCTTGACCTGGAAGCGGCCGCCCTGGTCCACGGAATCGTACGAGCCCCATGGGCGGTACACTTCGCAGTGGTTCTGGGTTTCGCTGCGGCCCATGTCGTTCAGGGTGGCGACCATGTTCTTCACGCCCTGGACCTTGTCCTTGTGCGCGATCATCATGGCGTCGCGGGTTTCCACCACCACGATGTTTTCCAGGCCAATCACCGACACCAGCTTGCCGTTACCGTGGACCATGCAGTTGCGGCTGTCCTGGATGACCACGTCGCCCTTGGTGACGTTGCCATTTTCGTCCTTGGCGTGAACTTCCCAGAGAGATTTCCAGCAGCCAACGTCGCTCCAGCCGGCGCTCAGCGGCACCACACAGGCGCGCTGGGTCTTTTCCATCACCGCGTAGTCGATGGAATTGTCCGGGCAGCAGGCGAAGCTGGCTTCTTCGATTTCGATGTTGTCGCCGTCGCGCTTGCTGCGCTCCAGGGTCAACAGGCAGTTGTCGTAGATATCCGGATCGTGCTTCTTCAGCTCTTCCAGGAAGCGGCTGGCGCGGAACAGGAACATGCCGCTGTTCCAGAAGTAGCCGCCCTGCTCCACGAATTCCTGGGCACGCTTCTCGTCCGGCTTCTCGACGAAGTGAGAAACACGGCTCACGCCTTCTGGCAGCAATGCGTCGTTGGTGGACTTGATGTAGCCGTAGCCGGTTTCAGGGCGGCTGGCCGGAACGCCGAACAGCACCATCTCGCCACGCTCGGCGGCCACGGTGGCCAGGGCCAGGGCGCGCTGCAGGGCTTTCTGATCTTCGATCACGTGGTCGGCCGGCAGGACCAGCATCAACTCGTCATGACCTTCGTTGACCAGCTTCATCGCGGCCAAGGCTACGGCCGGCGCGGTATTACGGCCGAAGGGCTCGAGCAGGATGCCCTGGGTTTCCAGCTTGAGAGCGGAAAGTTGTTCGTTGACGATGAATTTGTGGTCCTTGTTGCAAACCACAAGAGGCTTATCCATGCCTTCGAACACCAGACGTTCCAGGGTCTGCTGGAAGAGCGTGTGCTCGCCCGTCAACGCCAGGAATTGCTTCGGGAACTGCTTGCGCGACAACGGCCACAGACGAGAGCCGCTACCACCTGACAAGATCACCGGGATCATAGTGTTTCTCCAAGAATTTCGTAAATGAAGTTGGACCGCGAGTGCCGCCGTGTCTTCTTATTCAAAGCGGCTGCTTGCGTTGAGCAGCCGCGTATAAGGCATTATTCGGAAACAGGCAGGGCCCAATCGGCCTTGACGTTACTACCGGAACCGGTAACGAACAGAGAAGTGAACTGACCACGCTCAAGTGCTACAGGCTTCAGATCGACAACTTTGTTAGCGCCATCGAAGAGTGCCAGGTTAACTTTCACAGGGTTCATTTCACGACTACCGGAACCACCGGCAGCAACGGCGGCAACGACTTCAGTCTTGCCATCGGCCGTTTTCAGCGTCAGAGGTTTGTCCGTCAAATTCTGGACATCCACCCGCGCTTTCTGCTTGTTGTCGAACTTGGACTCTTCGACCAACTTTGGCTGAGAAGTTCCACCGACCACTGTGTAATATTTATTGCTGGCCAAGTTGACTGGCAGGTTCTGCGAGCCAAGCTGAGCGGTATAGCTCCCGCCAGGCAGGTACGAATAGGCGCTGGCGGACGCAGGCGATACGCCCTTGAACTTGGCGGTACCGACGCTAGGGGTGATTTCCTGACCGCCGGCGTTGTAGACACGGACAAATGCGGACCCTGCCGGAGCAGTCTTGTACAGGGCGCCATCGCCTCCGGCGAATGCCTGGGTAGAGAGCAGCCCCAGGCCTACGGCCACGGCGCATGCCTTGGCGATACGGGAAGTGCGAATGGCGGCTTTCAAAGTCTGTACAGGCATATGTATTCCTCGCGGCTGATATGAAATATGTGCCGTTTGATTGAAAATAATCAGTGGTTCTGGCCCACGGCCAGATTCTGATTGTTATCTTGGGCCTTCTTCAGTTGGGAGATCCACGCGGGATCGAAACCACTGAGGTCATTCTTCATAGGCAGGTAGCGCTCGGGAAACTCCCAAACCAGAACCTGCGGCGGATTGTTCTTGAACCCGTCACTCTGCAGATACTTGAGCATCGGCAGGATCGGGCCGTGGCCTTCCTCGGCATAGTTGACGACGTCGCTATTGAGCGCTTCTTTGAGCGCGCCAAGGAAATTCCAGTGCGCGTTCGCGCTGTAGCTGGTACCTACCAGCCCCACGGGGACAGTGGCATCGCCAAACAGCGCATCGCCGCTGTCACCTGCGCCTTCGACAGCATGCGTGGTCTTTTGTTGCAAACTGTCAGGCTGCGGAAGCAAATTCGTGAACAGAGGATCCAGCGGGAGGAAGGTCGTCAGGTCGCCCTTGTACGGCTTCGCCTGTTCCGCTTCGGTCACGTATTTGACAGGCGCGGTATTGATCAGGGATTGCGACGCGATAGCAGCACCAAGATTGCGCGCGACCACTTCCGCCCCCAGGGGGGTCCAGTGGGTATCGGTTCGCAGGAAGACCTGGCCGCTCTGCTTGGCCTGTTGCAACGGCCCCATCAGGTCCGGCGCGAAGATACCCGCCTGCTGGGCCTGCGCATGGAATTGCTCGTACAGATCACGATGCATGCTGGCCGGCTGCCTGTTGCCGAAGTGTTCGGGGTACAGGCGCGCCTTGGCCGGGATGATCGCCATTACCAACTTGATGCCCTTTTCTTCCAGGCGATCACGCACGCCACGGATGAGCGCGAGGTTTTCCTGCTCGATCTGGTCGCGGTTGGCGACAGGCTTGAACTCTTCATCGGTGAACAGCCACTGGTCCTTGCCCAGGATGACTCCTGGGCGGCCCTCGTTGAACACTTTGTAGTCCACCGCTGCCCAGAGGTTGGTACCCAGCCGTTTGATGGGAAACTCCTCGTCATAGTGAGTTTCCACGGCCTTGGCCAGCTTGCCGTTGAGGAAAGTCATTTGCGGCGTTCGATCGAAGCTGGTGAACGCTACCAGGGACCAGAGCCCCAACAGCACCAGGATGCCAAAGAAGATCGCGATGTAGAGAATGCGTAATGAACGGGTCATGGTCGGCACTCAGAACTGGAAGTAAAGGAAAGGCGAGAAGCTTTGCGCTGACAGCTTCAGGATCGAAGCCACGAACAGCAGCAGAATCAGCGTACGCATGAGGTAACGCGGCCAATCGGCTACCCAGTAGGCCGCTTGTACCTGATGGCCTGGGACGTGGGCCTGAACGATGGCAGGCTGGTCACCCGGCACGGCCTTGATCTGCCCTGGCTGCGCGGTCGCCGGGCCATTGGCCTCCACCGCTTTTTCGCTGGCTTCGGCTTTCTGGGCACGGGCGTTGATCGGCGCCTGGTAGAAGTCACGCAGGCCGAAGTAGGCCATGGTGATATAAGCCACGATCAGGGTCGCCACTTGCAGGCCGGTGAGGCTGGCGCGGTTGAGCTCGGACAGCTCCCACTGGCCGAAGCTGAACATGGCCTGGTACATGCGCATGGCCACATGCAGGTTCTCGGCACGGAAGATCACCCAGCCCAGCACTACCAGCAGGAAGGTGAAGGCCCACTTGATCGGGTTGAAGCGGCGCGGCGCGGCGTCGGTGCCCAGGGCTCGCTCAATGGCCAGCCACAGGCCGTGCCACATGCCCCAGATAATGTAGGTGAAGTTCGCCCCGTGCCACAGGCCGCCGAGCAGCATGGTCAGGAACAGGTTGCGGTAGGTGGCGAAGGTGCCGCCACGGTTGCCGCCCAGGGTGATATAGAGGTAGTCCCGCAGCCAGGTGGAAAGGCTGATGTGCCAACGACGCCAGAACTCGGTGATCGACTGGCTGATGTAGGGCTGCTTGAAGTTTTCCATGAAGCGGAAGCCCATCATCAGGCCCAGGCCGATGGCCATGTCGCTGTAACCGGAAAAGTCGAAGTACAGCTGGGCCGTATAGGCCAGCGCGCCCAGCCAGGCATCCCCGGTGGTGGGGTTGGACAGGGCAAAGGAATGATCGGCCACCACCGCGATGGTGTCGGCGATGAACACCTTCTTGATGAAACCCTGCATGAACCGGGTCGCGCCCTCTGAGAACTTGTCCAGGGTATGGGTGCGGTGGTTGAACTGGTCTACCAGGTCCTTGAAGCGCAGCACGGGACCGGCGATCAGGTGCGGGAAAATCGCCACGAAGGCCGCGAAGTCGATCAGGTTCTTGGTCGCGGGGGTATCGCCACGATACACATCGATGATGTAGCTGATGGACTCGAAGGTGTAGAACGAGATACCGATCGGCAGCAGGATGTGAGTGAGGATGAACGGCTCGAGGCCGAACGACATCATGATCGCGTTGAGGCTATCGACGCCGAAGTTGGCATACTTGAAATAGCCCAGCACGGCCAGGTCCACGGCCACACCCAGCAACAGCCAGCGCTGGGACGCCTTGGTGCGCACTCCGTTGGCACCGATGCGCAGGCCGATGAAGTAGTTCCACAGGGTCACGGCGGCAAAGAGCGCGAGGAAGTCGACGCGCCACCAGGCGTAGAATACATAACTGGCTACCAGCAGCAGCAAGTTGCGATAGCGCGTTCCGCTCAGATAGTACAGGCCGAAGAAAATCGGCATGAACAGGAACAGGAACACGTTGGATGAGAAAACCATCCTGATCTCTCCTTGTTTTTCCTACACTGGGAGCCGAAGACAGCCCCCCCATACCCCCCCAGCGAAAGGCTGGAGAGAAATGCACCGCGGGCCAGACGCCTGAACTGACCCGCGGTGCTCGTTTATTGTGAAGCCGGGCCTGTCAGGACCCCTTCTCGGCCTTGTCGCCCTTGTCACCCTTTTCGTGGTCCGGGTCGAAAGTACGAGTCAGATCGCCACCCAGACGGAAGGTCTTGAAGGGTTCCATCTGGCGCTTACGCTCGATGGTGTCCGGCGAGCAGTCATAAAGCGTGCAATAGGGTTCGAGCCAGGCGTACTTGCTGTCGACCTTCAGATCGGTCATGTCCTGCTCTTCACCGTTCTTTTCCTCGAACGCTTCAGGATCTTTCGAACCTGCCAGCACACGGTCACCCAAGCGCTTGAGGGCGCCATTGTTTTCCTGGCGAAGGTCCACGCCGTTGGCCTGGGCGAAGCTGGCGATCATGGCCAAGGGTGGCAAGGCATAGTTGTGGTAGGCCAGTGCCCGCTGGCGCCGCTTGAGCTCGTTGGGCAGGAAGCCCTGGTCATCGATCTGGCTGGCGCCTACCTTGAATTCCTTCACCGCCCAGTCGAACAGGTCACGGCGGTCGGTGACGATGGCCGTGGCCATCACCGACCAGGCGGCCCAGTACGAGTGGTTGTTGATCTTGTCGAGCGGCAGGTTGCTCCAGTCGCTCACTACCTGGTCAGCCAGGCGGCTGAACCAGGCTTCGATTTTCTGGGCCTGGGCCTCGTGGCCCTGCAAGGGATGGGATTCGGAGAATTTCAGCCGCAGGTACGAGGACGACATGCTGCCCAGGGCCCATTTGCGCATGGACTTGCCGGTATGGTTGAAGTCCTTGGACATCAGCGCATTGGCGTCAGCCCAGGTGCTGAGCCAGTTCAGGGTGCAATCCAGCTCGGCGGCCTTGCCGTCGCGCATGAACTGCATCACCTGCTTGCTGATGCCTCGCTCCAGTGTCGTGATGTCCTTGGTGGAATCACGGAAGGCTTTTTCCGAAACCTCGTTCAAGGTTGCACGAGCCTTGTCCGATCCTTCGTACTTACTGCGGAACTGCAGCGACCCAGTGTAAGGCGCTGGCGCGGCCGGACACTGGAAATCCCCGCCTTTCCCTGGCTTCTCGATCGCCTCGTAATATCCTTTGGGAGGCACCAGCCCCGCGGCATGCGCCACGGAGCCGAACATGGCAAGACCCAGCAGGGCCGGTGCCAGGAAACGGCGGGCGGCCCGGGGTGTAACACGAGAAGTCAACATAAGCATTCAGCCCTCAGAGTCCGGCTTGCGCGTTGCGCGTGGTCACACCGGGGAACACGTTGCGTTTGCAGATCTTCGCTTCGACCTTCTGTGGCCCGACCGTAGCGTCTTCCGGCCCGTGGACTTCCACGGCCAGCAGGTTCATCTTCGGCCAGTCCGCATCATCGCGCAGCTCGAAGGCAAAGCGCCCGTCGGTGTCTGCCGTGGTAGGTTTTTCGATCTTGATGTCTTCGTGACGTCCATTCATGTACCAAAGGGTCGCTTTCAGGTTCTTGACCGCAGGGTCGGCGAACTTGATATCGACCTGGTGGTTCCAGTTTTCCAGCTCCTTGATACCGTTCTGGCCGTTGACCAGCAGTTCGGTGGTCTGGTTGGGCTTGACCACGCCGCTACCGGTGAGCTCGGCGGTCTTGCCGTCACAACCATCGCCCATCAGCGCCATCATCTGGCGATAGATGGTTTCCTGGTCCAGCGGGTACAGCGGGGAGAACTCCCATACGAGGATCTTCGGCGGCTTCTTCTGGAACTCATCGCTGCCCAGGTATTGCAGCATCGAACCCTCGAAGCCACCGCCCGGGAAGGCTACGTTCAGCACGTCGGCATTGCTGTATTGCTGGAGGAAGCCGGCGAAGTTGTAGTTCTTGCCGCTATGGCTGGTACCGACCAGGGTGATGTCCGGGCTGGCGGAGTCGCCGAACAGATCGTTGTCACCGGCCGCACCCTTGGGTTCGGTGCTGAAGGTGTCCATGTACTGAATGGCGTAGCTGGTGCCGCAAAGCTGCCCGGCCATGTTCTGCAGGGTGCCGGTCTTGCCCATGCGCCCGGAGACCTTGGTTTCGAACTCCTTCTTGGCGATGCCGGAGTAGCCAGGCACCTTTTTGATGGTTTCGGCGACGATCCTGGCGGTACGCTCGGCACCGTACGGCGTCCAGTGCTGGTCGCCGCGGAAGTAGAAGTCGTGGGCCTGCTGCTCATTGGTCAAGGGCGACAGGTCAGGCACATGGTAGCCCATGGCCTGGAAACGGCCGAGCATGTCCTTGTAGTTCTTCAGCGCAGTGTTGTAGTCGAAGCGCTCGCGGTCGGCGGGCAGCATGCGCGCGCGATCCACCAGGCCACGGGTGGGCTGGTACACGATGACCACTTCCACGCCGCGCGCCTTGAAGGCGTCATGCAGCTGTTTCATCCGGCGGTAGCCTTCGGGCGAGGTCTTGAACTCGGTCCGCAGGTCTTCCACGGTACGGAACAGCCAATCGCCCTCCCCTTTTATCAGGGTAGTGAAGTTGCGCTGGTAACGGGTAACGTAGTTCTTCGCATCGGCCGCGGCCGGGCAGAGCTGGCAGCAGGGCTGCGCGGTGAACACAGGAGGCTGCACTTCGGCGGCCTGCGCGCTGCCCGACGCATAAAGGGCAGCGGCCAGGCCCGACAGGCTGAGCAGCTTGATGAAATGTGAATGCATGGGATGTTCCTTAATCCTGCGCCATGTCTGTCTGTTTTTCGACGGGGTCGATCAGCACTGCTTTCTGTTGGCGTACCAGCAGATCCAGGATCTCGGTCTGGTGTTCACCCAGGATCCCGGTGAAGCTGATGCCGCCCTGCTTGGCGGGTGCCAGCATTGCCACGCGATACAGTTCGATACTCAAGGGCGAGTCGATGGCCAGCGGGTTGGTCCCGTTGCCGGACAGCTCGCCACCGACCACGATCATCGACACTTCAGCGTCGAAGGGGTCCAGGCGCACGTCACGGTCGGTATCGCTCAGGTCCTTGATGTGGCCGTAGACGCCGGTCAGGCCGTTGGCCATCGCCACGTTCTCGTAGAGACGGATATTGGTGCTGTTGCGCACACGGATACCGTGCCGCTTGTTGGCTACCAGCTTGTTGCCCCACAGCAGGTTGTCGCCGCTCTCGTACAAGGTGATGCCGTCGGTGTGGTTCTGGTAGATCTCGTTGTAGGCCACCAGGTTGCCCACGCTGTTACGGTCCAGTACCACGCCCGAGAGGTGGTTGTCGTAGCTGCGGTTGTTGATGATGAAGCTGTCGTTCACCTCACGGGAAATGATGATCCCGTGCTTTTTCTTGGTCCCGTAGACGGTATTGTCCGCGATGATCAGGCCGTGGGAACGGTCGTGCGGGTCGATGCCGTAGACGATGTTGTCATGGTAGGTGCTGCTCTTGACCACGAAACCCTGGGTTTCATAGCAGTAGTAGCCGTACCACATGTCCGAGAAGGTGGAGCCGATGATCCAGCCGGTAGGCTCGGTACGATTCATCTGCGCCTTCATGCTCGGCGTGTACTGGGAAATACTCACACCGTAGGACTTACTTTCGTTGTAACCGAAGCTCTTCATTTCGGTGTTGACGATGTAAGTCTCGGTGCCACCCCAGCTCACCAGGAACGGGCGGAACTCGTTGGGTGTCTTGAACCATGCCTGGTCGTTCTTCGCCTCGCTCCAGCCAGTCACCTTGGTATCGAAGGTGAACAGCTTGCCGTCGTTGACGATGAACGAGCCGCCGTCCTGGGACAACCGCAGGTCTTTCACGCGGCCGTCGATTTCCAGGGTGGCGCCATGGGACACCACGATAGGCACGCGCGCCAGCCATACGCCAGGCGAGGTCTCGCGCAGGTACTGTTTGGGCACGGTCTTGCCAAGGTCAGCGAAGTTGACATAGCCGCCGTCGATGAAGATCGCCTGCGGGATGCCGCGCTGCTTCCCGACCCAGGCCATCATCTTGTTGTCGCCGCCGATGAAGGCCTTGAGCGGCAGTTCCTGCATCATGCGACGCATGGCCACCTTGCCCTTCTTGCTGCGGTCCACCTTGGCATGCGCGGCGGCAGCGGTGTAGCCGCTGAGGTCGGGCAGCTTGGGCGCCGCCAGGTTCAACGGCTCGGTGGGCGCGGAGGCGACGCTGTAGGTCTTGGCGACCTGCAGCTCCTTGGTGGTACCGGGCTTGGCCGCGGCGGCCTGGGTCGCCGGCGCGGTGTTGGCCAGGGCGGTGCCGCCGGCGACCAGCAGGGCTGCGGCCAGCAGCGCAACGGGCCAGGCGCGCTTGCGCACCTGCGGCCGCACCTTGCTATGTGGATGCTTCATCTCATTGCACTCCCTTGGCGGTACCGATCAGAAACGCCAGATCACGTCGACGATGGCCCGGTGCATATAGTTGTCCACGCTGCCGGCATAGGCGTCGCCCGGCTTGAACACACCGGCACGCAGGCGAACCAGCGCGGAAGGCTCATCGAAGGATTGACTCAGGCTGGCCGGCAGCAGGCCCTGCTTGAAGTACTTGGTTACAACCAGATCGACTTCCTGGCCCAGGTCCTTCTCGCCGTCGTTGAGCGGCAAGGTGGACAGCGAAATGTCACCGGAGGTAGCGTCGGTAGATTCGTAGGCGGCGTTGATGTTGCTGCCACCAATGGCCGAGTCACCGTCTACCCGCCAGAAACGGTGGTAGATCAGGCTGGCATCGTAGTCTTCCTGCATTTCCCAGGAAGCGAACACCGAGGCGGTCTGCACGTTGGCCAGTTCAGCCTGGAAGGCTTCGCCGAAACGGCTGATGCGCGAGCGGGTACCGGTCCAGCTGGAGCGGTTGCTCTGCAGGCCGTTCTGCTCGTATTCCTTGCTGGCCCGGGCGTAGGCGGCGCCTACTTGCCATTGCGGGTCCAGGCGCCAGCGCACACCCAGGTCGGTGGCCCAGCCGCTGACATGCTCGCCGTAGGTATCCCCGGCGGTAACGATGCCGTCGGTGTCGGTACGGTTGAAGGTATCCCGGTTGCCGGTCAGCCAGGTCAGGCTACCCCAGTAGTTGAGCTGGTTGGTGTTGCGATGGTTGTAGGCATCGCTGGTCGCTTCCAGGCCAACCCAGGTCAGGTTGCCGTTGCTGGTCTTGTCCAGGTCGTCGATTTCCTCGCCAGCATTGGCCAGTTCACCGTCGTCATGCACGTGGTGAGCACGCAGGCCTACCCACTGGCTTGGCGCCCACTGGTAGGAAACATCGCCCCAGACATGGGTGCGGTCCTTGTCGTTGGGCGACAGGCGCGAGTAGTCGGTACGGTAGTCGCTGAAGCGCTGGCCCACGCCCACGTCTGCCTTGAGCAGGGTGGTGTCCAGGTTCCAGGTCAGGGACTCGATATAGTTGTCGTGCCATTGACCGTCGTCCTGGCGCAGGCGCTGACGGCCGAACTTGACCTGCTCGCCAGGGTAAGGCGTGAGCAGACGGTTGTAGCCAACCCAGAACTCGCGCAGGGCCAGATAGCTGTCGTCGGCTTCGCGGTCCTTGCTGTAGTAGCGGCTGTTGCTCGATCCGGAGACGTTGTCGTCCGGCTGCAGCAGAGGGTCGGTCTGGATGGTGTCCGACGCGGCCACGGCCTGGCCCATGAAATAGGCGCTCCAGTTGCCCCACTGGCCATAAGCCCAGGGACGCAGGTCGATACCGATACCGGTGACGTCGCCGCCGGAGCGAGTGCCCAGGTCACGGTCGTCTTCGGACTGGCCGGTGATCTTCACTTCCAGGCCGAAGTTATCGGTGGCGGTCAGGGCCGCCAGGGTCGGGCACGACCAAAGTGTCGCAAAGCCCAGGCCAATGCCGGCCAGGGTCCATTTATTCAGGATCATAGATCTTCACCTTCACCGACGGCTATCTGTTGCGGGTCGTCCTTCTCTGGCGCGACATCGTCCTGCGGCACCATGGAGGTGATGCCAGGGGCCGGGGCCACGCCGCGCGAGGCGACTTCCTGCTGCAACAGGCGCTGAGCCTGAGGCTTGAGCTGCGGCGGTAGTTGTTCTTCGACGGTTTTAGCCAGGTCCAGGACTTCCTGACGCGGCTGCGGAGTAGCCAGCGCCTGGGTCTTGGCCAGTTGGCTGAACACGTATGCATTGGCAGGGTTCGGCACGGTGCCACGGCCGTTGAAATACAACTGCGCCAGGGCGAAGTCCGCGCTGTTCTGGCCGCGCCGGGCAGCGATGAGCAGGTTGTCGACGGCCTTCTGCGGCTCGACCATGCCCAGGTAGCCACGGCGGTAAATCTGGCCCAGGTAGTAGTAGGCGCTGACCTGGTCCGGGGTGGCCTTCTTCAGGTGCTCCTCGGCCTTGGCGGCATCCGGCAGCACCACCTTGCCTTCGTAGTAGATCTTGCCCAGCAGCAACTCGGCGCGGCTCGGGTCGGCGTCGTGGCCCTTCTCGATGTAGCCCAGCAACTGGTCGGTATCGCCCAGGTCTGGGTTGTCGTATTGCAACTGGGCCAGGCTGATCCAGGCGCCCGGGTAGGTGCCCGTGGCGCTTTCCAGCAGGGCCTGAGCCGTTTTCGGATCCGGAGTGCCCAGCTCGCGGTTGGCGATCACCCGGGCCACGGCGTCTACTCGCGCCGGGATGACCTTGCCAGCGGCGAAGGCGTCCTGCAGGCGCTTGACCAGTGCCGCCTGATCTTCAGTGCGGTTCTGCTTCTGGTAGACGGTGGCCAGCTCGACGTAGCAGACGTCGTTGGTGTCCAGCGCCGCCTTGCAGATGCGCTCAACCTCGGCCAGGTTCTGGTCGTAGGTGTTCTGCACGCGATAGAGAATGATCTGGGCCAGGCCGGCTTCAGGGTAGCCCGCCGCTTTCCACTCGTTGATCTTCTGCTGGGCATTTACCCCAGGGAAGCTCTGCGGATACTGGATGTACAGCAAGGCCAACGCCATCAGGGTACCGCCCTCGCCACTGGCGAAGGATTGCTTGAGCAGGCCCTCGGCTTCGTGGCGCTCGGCTTCGGTGCTGTTGGGCTTGGCTGCCAGCAACTTGCCCAGGCGCGCCGCGGCGCGGGGGGAAGTCGCAGCGGCTGCCCGGTAGGTCGCCTCTGCCTTGGCCAATTGCGCGGGATCACCGCTTTCTACCCAAATGTCGGCCAGGCCGACCTGGGCATCGGCGTAACCCAGGTCCGCCAATTGCTGGTAATTCTGTTGCGCCAGGGCCACGTTGCCACTTTTCATGGCTTCGTTGGCCAGGCGCTGGTCCGGCAGCCCGGCGCAGCCGGCAAGGCCCAGGGCAACGGCCAGGCCTAGGAGGGCCGGCCGGTGCAAGTGTCGTAAGGTGTCAGCCACGCTCATTCTCCTGGCGCTCACTTAGAAACCGTGGGCCATGGCTTTGTCGATCAGCCAGTCCAGGGAAGGACCGTGGGTGCTCGATACATCGACAGGGCGGCCAGCGAATTTCACGTCCAGAGGCTGATCAGGCTTGATGGTCACACGCATGTCGGTAGACAGGTCGTCTACCTTCAGGGCGGTAGCGTTGACGATCTGGCCGGAGCGCAGTTGGTCGTCGCCGGCTACGCGGAAGTCCACCTTGGTGCCTGGGCGAACGTCGTCGATCTGGCGGTAGGTGTAACGGGCTTCGACGTTCGCGGTGGCGTTACGTGGCACCAGGTTGAAGATCACATCGCCTTTGCTGGCGTACTGGCCATTGGGGACCAGCTGCTGAGCCACGATGCAATCGCAAGGCGAGGTCAGGGTACCGGTCATTTGCTTGCCGAACAGTTCGGTGACTTTCTGAGGAGTCAGGTCCTGCTCTTCCAGGTGACCCTTGAGCACGTCCAGCATGCTGGTGCTGAAGGTGGCCAGCGGCGAGCCTTTTGGCGCAACGCCGTTGGCGCCGACCAGGCTGGACACGGTGCCGTCGCGAGGCATGGTGATGTTCATGCCCGGAGCGGCAACGATGCCGGACTCAGCGTGGGTCACGAAGTACAGGTTGTACACGGACTTGAAGATATAGCCGAAGGCGACCAGGCCGATCAGGAAGATGCCCAGGCTGAAGGTCACTGCCCGCAGGCGGCCGAAGAACGACATGTCGTTGGAGGCGGCCTTGCGCTTGCGCGCCTTAGTGAAGTTGTCACGCTGCAGGGTACCGAGCACATCGCCCATGGTGACCAGCTCGCCGGACAGGTGCGAAGTGATCAGGTGACGCAAGGTGGAGATGTCGGCCTGGTCCAGGTTCTGGAACTGGGCGCCGACGCGACCGTTGCCTTCGATGGAGCGGGCCTGGAACTCGACGTCCATGCCCAGGCCCAGGTTGTCGACCACGAACATCAGGCGGCCGCGGTACAGCTCGCCTTCTACCAGGGGCTTCTTGGGCATGAAGGAGAAACCACCGGCCGACAGGTCTTCGACCTTGGCTTCCTGGGTTTCACGATTCGGGCCGATGAAACGGATCTTAGCTGGCATGCGAACCCGGGCATGCTGGCGCTGGGCTTCGGACTCATGGACCACATTGGGGTTTACGGCTGTATTCATGGCTAATTTTCCTACTTAATCCATTGAGGGCTGGTCAGACGATCGCGAACAGGAAAGCAACGAAGATGCTGCCCGCCGAGAAGGTCATGGTCCGAGACGACCAGGTGTTGAACCATTGTTGAAAACTGGCGAGATCGCGTTTGTTGGTGGTGGGCTGCCGGGTCCAGGACTGTCGGTCGAGGCGGAAGAACACGTAGATCTTCATCAGCGCGCCGACGATCTGGTTGTAATAGAGAATGATCGGGTAGGCCGGCCCCACCGAGTGCCCACTGAGGGACAACAGGATGGTCAGGATCAGACGGGTAATGCCGATCCACAGCAGGTAACCGAGCAGGAAGGCCACGCTGTACTTGAAGGTCGCGATCAGTGCGGCGGTCAGGCCGAGCAAGGACGTCCACATGGACACGCGCTGGTCGAACAGCACCACCATGGTGAACAGGCCCAGCCGACGAATCCCCAGGCCCAGGGCACGGGAGTTCTGGCGCAGGTTGTTGCCGTACCAGCGGTACATCAGCTTGCGGCTGGCCTTGACGAAGCTCTTCTCCGGCGGATGCTCCACGGTATTGATGGTCGCATCGGGCACGTAGAAGGTGTCATAACCCAGGCGCATCAGGCTGAACCAGCTCGACTTGTCGTCACCGGTCAGGAAGCGGAAGGTTCCCAGGCGCCAGTGCTTGAGCGAGTCGGCTTCCACGTCGGCGATGAACATCGGGTCGGTGACCACGGAGGCGCGGAAGACGGACATCCGGCCAGTCATGGTCAGCACGCGCTTGGACAAGGCCATGGAGCACATGTTGATATGGCGCTGGGCGAAGCGCAGCTTGTGCCATTCGCTCATGATGTAGCTGCCGCGCACTTCGCAGAACTCGTTGGTGGTCAGGCCACCGACGTTCGGCCAGAGGGCGAACCAAGGCACGGTCTTGCGCACCACGCCCTCGTTGAGCACGGTGTCGCCGTCGATCACGGCGACTACCGCGTTCTCGTCCGGCATGTGGCGGGAAATCGCGCGGAAGCCATAGGCCAGGCCGTCGCGCTTGCCGGTACCGGCGATGCGCACGAAGTCCAGGCTCACCCGCTCCGGCGGGTTCATCTTGGCCCAAAGGGACTTCATCAGCATTTCGTCCGACATTTCCACCAGCGATGCGACTATGGTGGTGGGGTAACCACTGTCGATCGCTTCGCGGATCACCGACTGGTATACGGCGGCCGTGGTGCTGGCGTCGATACGGAAGCTGGTGACCATCAGGAAGACGTGGGACGGGTCCGCGTCGGCGCCCAGCTTTTGCACCTTGCGTCGCAGGTACGGGTAGACCACGTAAAGGAACAGCATGCCGCGCACGAAGTGCATGGCACCCATCGAGTAGCGCCAGATACCCACGGCGCCAATCAGGAAAATGAAATCCTTGGAATCAGGATTGAATAGCGATGGGGGCAGCGCGAGCGCCAGGCCCATCAGCAGACACAAGTAAAACAGCCATCCAGCAGCCTGGAGCAGGCCGTGCTTTAGCCCTGACATATCCGCATCCGTCTCTTCATCGACCGCCCGGATCGGCGTTCGAAAGTGTTAAGGCAGGCGTAAAGAACCGCGGGGGCCAAAGGCCCGCCGCGGTCATAGCTGTTACCAGCAGATACCTTCTGCGCTGACATCCGCCTTGGTGGCCTGCTTCATGAAGCCGACCAGGTCGAATACCTGCTTGCCCTCGGGTACGTTGTGAGCCAGGTCCGCGAAGTCCTTGCTGCCGTTACCCAGGATCAACACTTCTGCGCCGTTCACGACTTCGTTGAAGTCCGACTTGAGCAGCGAGGAAACGTGAGGAATCTTCGATTCGATGTATTCCTTGTTCGCGCCCAGGATACGAGCGTGCTCTACGTTCTTATCGTAGATGCTCAGCTCGAAGCCTTTGCCGATCAGGCGCTCGGCCAGCTCGACCAGGGGGCTTTCACGCAGGTCGTCGGTGCCAGCCTTGAAGCTCAGGCCCAGCAGGGCGATCTTGCGCTTGCCGTAGCGGCTGATCACGTCGAAGGCGTTCTGGACTTGCTGCTCGTTGCTCACCATCAGCGAGTTGAGCAGCGGCGCCTTGACGTCCAGCGCGCTGGCGCGGTAGGTCAGGGCACGCACGTCCTTGGGCAGGCAGGAACCACCGAAAGCGAAGCCTGGGCGCATGTAGTAGGCAGACAGGTTCAGGGCCTTGTCCTTGCAGACCACTTCCATCACTTCGCGACCATCGACGCCGACAGCCTTGGCGATGTTGCCGATCTCGTTGGCGAAGGTCACCTTGGTGGCGTGCCATACGTTGCAGGTGTACTTGATCATCTCGGCCACTTCGACCGGCTTGCGAATGATCTCGGCGTCCAGCTCGCTGTACAGGGACTCCAGCAGGTCACCGGACTCCTTGTCCAGTTCACCGATAACGGTCATCGGCGGGTGGTCGTAGTCAGCGATCGCGGTGCTTTCACGCAGGAATTCCGGGTTGACCGCCACGCCGAAGTCGACGCCGGCCTTCTTGCCGGAGTACTGCTCCAGGGTCGGGATGACCACGTTCTTCACGGTGCCTGGCAGCACGGTGCTGCGAACCACCACGGTGTGGCGCTCGGATTTTTCTTTCAGGACTTCACCGATGCTCTTGCACACGGCTTCGATGTAGTTCAGCTCGAGGTCGCCGTTCTTCTTGCTCGGCGTAGGGACGCACAGCATGGAGATCTGGGTGTCACGTACGGCTGCCTTGAAATCGACGGTACCGCTCAGCCGGCCATTCTTGCGCGCATCGCTCAGCAGCTCTTCCAAGCCGGGCTCGACGATAGGGGATTTGCCCTGGTTGATAAGGTCGATCTTGACCTGCGAAACGTCGACTCCGATGACATCATGACCACGGTTGGTCAAGCAACCCGCACATACCGCGCCAACATAGCCCAAACCAAAGATGCTGATACGCATCGCATTCACCTCATGTGTTTATCACGTCGACCCAACTCAGGAGCCGACTAGGGGTTAATTAACCAGCAATATTCGGGCACTCGGATGCGTGACAACTAACGTGTCATTCCGACTGTCACACACCTCATGCAGGCATAATTAGTCCGAGTGCCCCAGAATGTGCACTCAACAAGGGCACCCTTGAACCGTGACTAAATGGTTCGCCCTGGAATGTAGCCAGCCTTTATTACAAAACGGCTCACTTTCTTTCGCTACTTGCCTTCGCACTGTTGTTATGACTTGCGAATCAAGCATTAAGCCGCGTGCATGAATTTGCCTCGCAAATTCGAAACTGGCCTTGCGTTGAGGGTAGTAATGGTGCGCGCTCTCCTGAGATCAACCTTCGGGCTGTTCAGACAGTTCCCATCAAGTCATACGCCTGGATCGCTACCTCCAGCCGCTCCAACTTCTCCTTTGTACGTCATCTCTCACACGTTCAGAGTCTCGGTACGCGTCGTATGAGCTACAGATACCCCGGGAAGTTCCGGAGCACTAGAACCGCTCATACGATTTTTGAGTAGATTTTTCCCACAAAAGGCGCTGACAACAGCCACAGTACTATAAAAAATCCCTTATTAATCAACGACTTGAATGCGCAAAACCCCAAAAAGCCACCAGGTAAATTTTTTTTGGCTTTTTTGGGGTTTTTTTGAGATCCAAGACAGCTGCAATGGAGAGCCGTAACACTTTCGACTGACTATTGACGCCGTAACTTCGTCAAATTGCAGCTTGCACGGTAAAAGAGAGTCAAAAATGGACGCCTGAGCCTTGTGATCGAGATCACAGTTCAGTGATCTCGCAGAAATACCAGCCGGTTGGCAGCCGATCGCTCGGCTGAGTAGCGGTATCCAGCCTCGCTGAACGCCTGCAGGGCCTCGGGGCGTTCGATACGCTCGCGTATGACATAACGAGCCATCATTCCCCTGGCCTTCTTGGCATGAAAGCTGATGATCTTGTACTCGCCATTCTTCAGGTCACGGAATTCGCAATCGATGATCCTGGCTTTCAAGACCTTCTTGTCCACAGCGCCGAAATATTCCTGAGACGCCAGATTGATGAGTACGTCGTCCTCCTGCTCGGCCAGGGCTGCGTTCAACCATTCACTGATACGGCTACCCCAGAAGGCATAGAGGTCTTTGCCCCTGGCATTGGCGAAGGCAGTGCCCATTTCCAGTCGATAGGGCTGCATCAGATCCAGAGGACGGAGCAACCCATACAAGCCAGACAGCATGCGCAGGTGCTGTTGAGCATAGTCAAAGTCGGCTTCGCTGAAATCTTCCGCCGCCAGCCCGGTGTAGACATCGCCCTTGAACGCCAGGATGGCTGGCCGGGCATTTTCCGGGCTGAAGGTAGCCGACCAACTGCCGAAGCGAGCCGCATTGAGCGCGGCGAGCTTGTCGGATATGCCCATCAGTTGGCCAAGCTGTGCCGGAGAGAGTTCGCACAAGCCGGCGGTCAGTTCTTTCGAATGCTCGATGAATGCCGGTTGGGTAAAGCGCGTGGTGGCCAACGGGCTTTCGTAGTCCAGGGTCTTGGCCGGTGAGATCACCAACAGCATCGGACGCTCCTTGAATAAAAGGAAAGGAGCTTGGCCGGTTCCATCCCCAGCAGCAACTGGCTTTTGCCTATATAGCTGATCGAGAAGAGCTCGGGCTGGCTGTACCATAAGGCCCGGGAAGGCCAACGAACGACGTCAGGGATGAGGTGGAAGCTAGCGGCAGCTGGCCAAAGGCGGTAGGTAGGCTGAACATTCGCCAGCTCCGCTGGCGGGAATGGTTTGCCTTCGCGCCGCCAAGACGGTATCTATCATGCCGCATACCGCCAAGGAGGACGCTTCGTTGCGCTTGCCCTTACTGCTGCTCGCCACTGCCCTGTTCACCGGTACCGTGCCTGCCCAGGCCGCGCCCTTGGAGATCGCCACTCTCGACCGTAGCCAGTGGCCTGAAGCCCTCAGCACGCCAACGCTGTTCGATGTGGCGTCCCGCGCCCAGATCCTGAGCTTTGCTCGGGAACTGTTGGCCAGCGAAGCCCTGGATGAAGCTGCCTTGGCCGACCGACTTGGCTTGCGCCAGATCAACCTGGTCGCGATCGATAACGTACGAGCGCGACTCTGGGAGCGTCTGTGGGAAAACTTCGATCATGCCCAACAGAGCTGCGCCGAGGATGCGTCCTTCTGCTACGCCGTGGACAACCTGGACGACCTCAAGGCCCAGGCCGGGCAATTCAAGGTGGAAGACGACTCCTTCTATGCACCTTGGGCAGAACCAGGCCGAGCCTTCAGCCGAGCCTACCTGGACGAACGATTGCACATGGCCGCGCTTCTGCCTGACATCAGCAGCGAGGTGGCGACTTTCTCGAAGGCCGAGCACAATGGCGATGAACTGGCCGATCGGGTATTCCTGCTGAGCTTCGACGGCGGTCCAAGTCCGAGTGGCGGCAACACCGAATGGACTACCGACTTCCTGCGCCAGCAGAAGATGAACGCAACCTTCTTCGTGATCGGCAACGCCTTGAAGTTGCGCCAGAACAGCGCGAGCCTGGCACCGGAAGACCTCTACCGAGATCAGTGCGTAGGCGTGCAGGGCTGGCAGTACCGTTCCCACAGCCAGTGGGTGGACTGGCAGAAATCGGTGCTCGATAGCGTCGCCCTGGCCCAGAGCCAGTTGCCGGAGGCCTATGTGCCGCAGTTCCGGCCGCCTTATGGACAGCGCCGGCCTGACAGTGGAGAGTTCTTCGAAAGCCAGCAGTTGGACGTCATCCTCTGGGACATCGATGCCCAGGACACCAATACGCAGCTTACCGCCCAGGACACCAGCGACCGGGTGCTGACCCTGATGCTGTTGTGGCGCAAGGGGATCATCCAGTTCCACGATGCTCAACCCAAGGTGCGCAGCGTGCTCCCCGCCTTGCTGGAAGCCACGCGCCAGAGCGGAATCGCCTGGGAAGACTGCAAGGATTTCCCGTGAACCCTCGCGGCTCACGCCACCCTCACGGACCAAACAGACTTTCGACTGTAGCCCGCGGCCCGGCCCTCGCCAAGCGCTATTCGTCTTACCAGAAAATAAACCTTCGCAGGCACGCAAAAGGCTTTGTTCGGTCACCGGTTTTGGGTTACTAAGAAACAGACCGCCGAGCCCTGCCGACACAGGTGGCGTCCCTACCCGACCCCGCCTGTCGTTGTCAGCCCTCCCCTTGGAGTGACGGCGGCCGTTCAAGGCGCAGCACCGCCCAGGTATTGCGTCCACTGGCTCCCACGAAAGGTGACCGAGTATGGATGAACAAGGACGCAGTTTCTCCGCCCACCAGCCCATCCTCTATGTGCTGGACACCAACGTCCTGATCCACGACCCCAACGCGCTGCTCAACTTCCAGGAACACCACGTCGCCATCCCCATGACCGTCCTCGAGGAGCTGGACAAGCTAAAGGACGGCAAGCATTCCGTTGCCGCCGAATGTCGCCAGGCCATACGGCTGATCGACAAGGTGCTGGGCGAGGCTTCGCCCCAGGACGTGGAGCAAGGCGTGCCGATCCAGCGCGGCAAGGGCGAGCCCAAGGGCTATCTTTCCATCCTCATGAACAAGCGCGGCGCCCTGGAAAGCCCGCTGCCCGACCACCTGAACGACAACGTCATCATCAACCAACTGATCGACCTGCATGCCCGGCGCCCGGGGCTCGATGTCATCCTGGTGACCAAGGACATCAACATGCGCCTGAAGGCGCGGGCCTGCGGAATCGCCGCGGAGGACTACAGTACCGACCAACTGGTGGACGACGTTTCCCTGTTGTCCCGGGGCTACCATACCGTGCCTGGCTCCTTCTGGGAGCGGGTCCTCAAGGTCGATACCCGTCAGGATCACGGACGTACCTGGCACCGGGTGCAACTGAGCGAGGTGCTGCCTTCGGCCCATATCAACGAGTTCATCATCGACGAACAGGGCTTCGTGGGCTGGATCAAGGCGGTACGCAACGACGAGCTGATGATCCTGGACATGCATCAGGAACCGCTGATGCATCAGGAAGCCTGGGGGCTCAAGCCCAGGGACATTCACCAGGCGCTGGCCCTGTTCGCCCTGCTGGACCCGGACATTCACCTGGTCAACCTCTCGGGCGCGGCCGGTTCGGGCAAGACCATCCTGGCACTGGCGGCGGCCATCGAGCAGACCATGGTCAGCAAGCGCTATAGGCGCATCATCGCAACTCGCAGCGTGCAGGGCCTGGACCAGGAAATCGGCTTCCTGCCGGGCACCGAAGCCGAGAAAATGGAACCCTGGCTGGGGGCGATCACCGATAACCTCGAAGCCCTGCACATGGATGACGAAAACACCCATGGCAGCGTCGATTACATCCTGAGCAAGGTGCCCTTGCAGTTCAAATCCCTGAACTACATCCGCGGGCGCAGCTTCCAGCAAAGCCTGATACTCATCGATGAGTGTCAGAACCTGACTCCCCATCAGATGAAAACCATCATCACCCGCGCCGGGGCGGGCTCCAAGGTGGTATGCCTAGGTAACCTGGCGCAGATCGACACGCCGTATCTGTCGGCCACCAGTTCGGGCCTGACCTACCTGACCGAACGCTTCAAGGATTTCCCCCACGGCGTTCATATCACCCTTCAGGGCGTGCCCCGGTCGATCCTGGCCGAGTACGCCGAATCCCACCTTTAACCGCGACCTAGCGGTAGCAGTCCGCCTTGGCGGCGACCGGGTCCTGCGCGACCCGGTCGAATCTTCATCACTGCGCCCTGATCACCACCGTGCAAGTCGTGCCGGCGGCGAGCAACATTCCCTCGGGCACCTCGTCCAGATGAATGCGTACCGGCACACGCTGCGCCAGGCGTACCCAGTTGAAGGTCGGGTTCACGTCGGCAAGCAGTTCGCGGCTTTCCGGATTGTCCCGATCGTAGATGCCCCTGGCGATGCTCTCCACATGTCCGCCAAGCATCTCGCCGCTCATCATCTGCATCTGCGCCGTGTCGCCTACATGCACGTGGGGCAGCTTGGTCTCTTCGAAAAAGCCGTACACCCAGAAAGAATGCTCATCGACTACCGCCATGCGGGCCTCCCCAGCCTTGGCATAATCGCCGGCGTGCACATTCAGGTTGGTGACGAAGCCGTCCACCTGCGCCACCACCCGGGTGCGGGCCAGGTTGAGTTCCGCCGCGGCCAACGCGGCCTGAGCCTGCTGATAGGCGGCCTGGGCAGCGTCCGCCAGGCTACCGGCGTCTTCCTGGCTTTCCCGGGAAATCACCATGGCATCCAGGTCCGCTCGCCGCCTGGCGTTGAGCTTGCGCATTTCCCAGGTAGCCTTGCGCGCGGCAACCAAGGCCCTGGCCTGGTCTACCGCCAACTGGTAATGGGCCGGGTCGATCTGGATCAGCAGGTCGCCCTTGCGCACATGCTGGTTATCCTTCACCGGTACCGACACCACATAGCCAGCCACGTCCGCGGCCACATTGATGATATCCGCGCGTACCCGGCCATCACGGGTCCAGGGGGTTTCCATGTAATGCACCCACAGCAACCGGCCGAGGAACACGGCCAAGCCAAAGACAACGAGGGTGCCGAGCAGGCTGAACAGCTTTTTCATGAGATGATTCTCAACGGTAGACGGTCAGCGCCAGGGCGCCGAAAACGCAAAAGAACAGACTCAACCGCAGCAGCGCTGGGTGCCAGAACCAGCGATACAGGTCCAGGCTGGCAAGAGCGCGGTCGAGCACCCAGGCCAGGGCGATGGCTGCCAGAAGCAACAAGGTCAGGGCGGGCATATAGACGCCGTGGAAGGCGATTTCACGGGGCATGGATCAGTCCAGGGGAATCAGGCGGCAACGCCAGGGGCGAACGAGGATCGAGCAAACCGCTGCGGATGAAATGCAGATAACTCTGCATCCGACGCAGCACCGAAGTATCGAAATGTCGGGCGAAGGGTTCGTCGGCGTCGCGCACGGCCTGGATCGCCTGCTCCACCGCGCCCAGGGCCCGGGCACGATTGCCCTCCCCCGGCTGGATGAACAGCCTGATCAACGCACGACCCATGGCCCGTATGGCCTGGCGCCAGGGCTGGTCCGAGGCATAGGCCGGATGCACGAAGAGCGCCTCTTGCTCAGCTCGGATCTCGATCACCCCATGGCCGATCTCCAGCACTGCCAGCATCCAGCGCATCAGCTCGCGCTGGACCCTGGGCTGGGCCGCCGCCAGGCCATAGGCATGGTGCACGATATCCCGGGCACGGCTTTCGAAGCGACTGGCCAGGCGCCTGGCATCGCCGCTGACAGCGAATACCATCAGGTAACGGAGCTCGGCTTCCAACCGCCGCAGCATCCATCCGGCGTTGGGCGGCAGGATGATCGCGCCCGCGGCCGCGCACACCAGCATGCCAAGCACCATGGCGATGTAGTCATTGATGAAGCCATAGGGGTTGTACAGCGTCAGGTTGTCCGGCACCGAGCCTATGGAGAAAAAGATCAGCAAGCCAAGGCCATAACCGGCCCAGGCCGGGCGCGAGGCCAGGAACGCACCGAAGGCGAAGACCGGCGCCAGCACCAGACACAGCAAGGCAAAGCCGTCGATACGCGGATACACGAAGAAATACTCGATGAACCCGGTGCACGCCCCAAGCAAGGTGCCGCACGCCATCTGGAATGCCATTCGCCGCGGATTGGGGGTAGCCGCCGACAGGCCTACGGTGGCCGCGGCCACCAAGGTCATGGTAGCCCCGCTGGGCCAGGCGGTGGCGATCCAGAACGCCCCCAGCCCGCCTACCACCAGGGCGCCACGCAAGCCGGACGCCAAGGACGCCAGCCAGGAGGTGTGGGCACTGTAGTGAGCGTCCCAGCGCTCACGCTCGTGGCGATGGGACGCCAGCGAAGCGTGGGTCAAGGCATAGTTGTGCAGGTTCTCGGCGAAGCGGAACAACAGTTCATAGGCCGTGTGGAAGTCGAGCAAGGCGTGGTCGTCCGGGTCGGTGGCGAGGAAGGCGCGGCGCTGCTCACGCACCTGCTCGGCGAAGGCCTGGCGATAGTCTTCCAGCGCCAGGGCCAGGCGGTTGGCGTCGTCCAGGGTCAGCGGCCTGCCCGCGAAGGGCGCCAGACACTGGGCAAAGCGTTCCAGCCCCGGCGAAATGTAGGCTCTTACCGCGCCTCGGGCATCGGTACGGGCCAACAGTTGGCGCAGCGCGTTGAACCGTGTGGTCAGGGCCATGAACTCGCTATTGAGGCGGCTGACCCGCCCGCTACGCCGGCGCATATGCGGGTCTTCGAAGGCCGTGACGCTGCGCAGCCCTTCCAGGCCCACGGCTTCGGCGAGAAAGCGCGCGTTGCTCGCCTCGAAGGTCTGGTCATCTACCTGCTCGGCCAGGCCTTGCAGGACGAAGCTGGCGAAGGTGCCGAAGCGCTGATAGAGGGCGTTGCGCATGGCCGCGCTGGCTGACTGGGGTAGCACGGCCGCGCTGACAGCGGTAGCCACCAGCAACCCCAGGCAAATCTCCAGTACCCGGTAGATAGCGGCGAAAAACGCACCCTCCGGGTGGGCCAGCACTGGCAAGCCGATCATGGCCGCGGTATATCCCGCCAGTACGAAGCCGTAGCCGCGGAAATTGCGCTGGCGCATCGCGCCGGCCGAACACAGCCCGACCCAGGCAGCCAGGCACGGCAGGAAGATTTCCGAGTTCTGCGGAAAAACCGCGATCAGCACCAGCGTTACCACCGAGCCGGCCAGCGTTCCGAGCAAGCGGTAGAAACTCTTGGCGAACACCTGCCCGCTTTGCGGCTGCATCACGATGAACACCGTGGCCATGGCGGTCCGTGGCTGTGGGAGTTCCAGACGCATCGCCAACCAGAGGGTTGCGAAAGCGGCCAGCAGCACCTTGAAGATGAATACCCAGGTCACCCCATCGCTGCGCGCCCAAGCCAGGCAAGCGCGATGAAATCGTGCCATCGAGGGCGTGGCGGCGCTGCTCACGGGTTCACCGTCGCGCGCAGCCTTTCCAGACGAACCAGGGCGGCCGGCGCCGCTGGTGCCTGAAGTCGAGGCTCGGCCGGGTTGTCGGCGCCGGCGCCAAGCCCCCCTCCCAGGGCAGTCACCAGATCAGCCTGGGCTGCCAGGCGCGCGGCCCATACCTGCTCTTGTACGGTGCGTTGTCGCAACAGCGCGGTCTGCGCCTGCAGTACCTCAAGGTAACCGGTGAGCCCCCGTTGCCAGCCTACCCTGGCTAGGTCGTAGGCCCGTTGAGCGCTCGCCACGGCCTGTTCGGCGAAGTGAGCCTGATGTTGCAGGGAGTCACCCCGGATCAACTGGTCGGACACTTCCTTCAGCGCGTCGGCCAGTACACCACGGTACTGGGCCACGGCCAGGTCATAACCGGCAGCCGCTTCGCCCAGTTGGGCACGCAACCGACCACCGTCGAACAAGGGCAGGCTGAACGCAGGGCCTACGCTGTAGCCCAGCTTCTGGCCGGTGAGGAACTCAAGCATCCCGCCGCTGGTAGCCATGTAGCTGAGGCTGGCGGTCAGGTCGACATCCGGATAGAAGCCCGCCTGAGCCACCTCGATACCCCGCGCCTGTGCCGCCACTTGCCAGCGGCTGGCAACCACGTCCGGCCGTTGGCCGAGCAACTGTGCCGGCAGGCGGGACGGCAGCCCGAGGGGAACAGCCAGGCGCAGTCGGGGCCGCTTTACCTGGGCTCCGGCCCCCGGCCCCTTGCCCGCCAGAGCGGCCAGTTGATGACGGGCCAGGGCCATTTCCTCTTCAAGCGCATCGAGTTGCCGCCGGGTTTCAGGTATCAGCGTCTGTGCCTGGCTTACTTCCAACTGAGTGCCGATGCCCGCGGCCAGTCGCTTGTCGGCCAGGTCAAGGACTTGGGATTGCTGCGCCAGAGTGGCGTCCAGAATGTCATGCTGGGCATAGGCCAAGGCCAGGCGGATATACACACGCACCAGGTCGCGAGTCAGCGCCAACTGGGCCTGGCGCGCTTGCGCGGCCGCCAGGTGGGCCTGGTCCAGGGCACGTTCGCTGGCATTGCGCTCACGGCCCCAGAGGTCCAGGTCATAGCTCAGGCTCAAGCCGGCATTATTGTCCCAGGTGGTCTGGTCCGCCAGGTCGCCGGGGCCATAAAAGCCATCGGTGGGCCAGTTACGCCTGTGCAGCGCGGCTTCAGCATTCAACCGCGGCGCTTCAGCGGCCTCGGTCAGGCCCGCAACCGCGCGTGCCTGGCGTAGACGAGCGCTGGCCGCGGCCAGGCCAGGACTGCCTTGCAGCGCCATGATCACCCATTGGTCCAACTGGGGGTCGCCGAAGCCGCGCCACCATTGAGCGTCGGGCCAATGGGCCTGGGCGCCAGCCGAATCGATGGCCTTATCGGTGGCGAGGTCATCGGCCCTGGGCACCTGTGCCTGGGGGGCGATGCCACCTGTGCCAATACAGCCGCTCAAACAGGAAGTCAGGGCACACAAACGGAGCGCATGGAGCGCTCGAAAAAAGCGACGCGGCACAGCGGCGGGTTCCGGAACGAAAGAGAGGGGGGATTGGAGCCGTCATTCTAGAAGCGCGCCCGCATGCCGATAAGCGGGCGTTCCGGTGATTCTTTGTTACGCCCGCAGCGATAATCGGCCCTCTCTGGCGCGGTCGCTTGCGCCGCTTCGCCTTAGCCGCCTGGCATGGCCCTAGATAGCTCGCGTCGGGACAAGGCAAGGTGAAAGCTTGTGCTCAGGCAGCTCAATGATGATTACCATTGTGTAACTTCGTGCGACAATTTGCCGGTAGATTCAGAGAGCGACCCATGGACACCCTGCAAAACATGCGCGCCTTCACCTGCGTGGCCGAAGCCGGCAGCTTCACCGCGGCGGCCGTACAGTTGGATACCACCACCGCGAACATTTCCCGCGCCATTTCCAATCTCGAAGCGCACTTGCAAACCCGCCTGCTCAACCGCACCACCCGGCGTATCGCCCTGACAGAAGCCGGCAAGCGCTACCTGCTGCGCTGCGAGCAGATCCTGGCCTTCGTGGAAGAAGCCGAGGCCGAGGCCAGCGACGCCCATGCACGCCCAGCCGGACAATTGAAAGTGCATACCATGACCGGTATCGGCCAGCATTTCGTCATTGATGCCATTGCCCGCTACCGCAAGATTCATCCCGACGTGACCTTCGACCTGACCCTGGCCAACCGGGTGCCTGACTTGCTCGATGAAGGCTACGACGTGTCCATCGTACTCGCCAGCGAGCTGCCGGATTCGGGTTTCGTGTCCCAGCGTCTCGGCATTACCTACAGCATCGTCTGCGCCTCGCCGGATTACGTACGTACCCACGGGGTAGCACGCAAGCCCAGCGACTTGAAGAGTCATGCCTGCCTGCGCCTGGTCAGCCCGGTGGTCCAGCTGGAACGCTGGATGTTCGAGGGTCCGGAAGGCCCGGAAGTGCTCAACATCACCAACGCACCCTTCCAGGTCAACTCGGCCGACGCCATGAAAACCGCCATTTCCAGCGGCATGGGCGTGGGAGTGCTGCCCATCTACGCCGCCATCGAAGGGCTGCGCAACGGAACCCTTGTACGGATGATGCCCGAATACCGCCTCCAGGAGCTGAACCTGTACGCCATCTACCCTTCGCGGCAGTACCTGGATGCCAAGATCAAGACCTGGGTGGAGTATCTGCGCGGCTCTCTGCCCGACATCCTTGCCGCCCAGGATGCCGACCTGCGTAGCCAGGAACAGGGGGCTTGAGCGGCGAGCCTCAAGACGAAGCGGCATGCGCCGAACCCGCTTGTCGCCTGCTGCTGGCCGCTTGTAGCTTATCCCCCTCAACAGACGGAGCTGCCCGATGAAAAAAACCGTACTTGCCTTCAGCCGCATCACGCCGGAAATGGTCGAACGTCTCGAGCAGGATTTCGAAGTGATCGTGCCCAACCCCAAGGCCGGGGACATAAGCGCGCAATTCAACGAAGCGCTGCCGCGTGCCCATGGTCTGATCGGCGCTGGGCGGCCCCTGGGGGAGGCGCAGCTCAAGGATGCGGCCAACCTGGAAGTGATCGCCAGCGTCTCGGTGGGTTACGACAACTATGACGTGGATTACCTGACTCGCCGTGGCATCCAGCTCACCAATACCCCCGACGTACTGACACAAAGCACAGCCGACCTGGGCTTTTCCCTGATCATGGCCAGCGCCCGGCGTACCGCGGAGCTCGATGCCTGGACCAAGGCAGGGCAATGGAAGGCTACGGTGGGCCCGGACCTGTTCGGCAGTGACGTGCATGGCAAGACCCTGGGTATCATCGGCCTCGGCAACATAGGCGCGGCCATCGCTCGGCGGGGTCACCTGGGCTTCAACATGCCGGTGCTCTACAGCGGCAACAGCCGCAAACCCGCCCTGGAGGCCGAGCTGAAGGCGACCTATTGCGAGCTGGATGAGCTGCTGGCCAAGGCCGATTTCGTTTGTGTGGTGGTGCCGCTCAGTGACAGCACCCGCCACCTGATCGGCGCTCGCGAGCTGGGCCTGATGAAGAAGTCTGCGTTCCTCGTCAACATCGCCCGCGGCCCGGTGATCGATGAGCCGGCGCTGATCGAAGCCCTGCGCAACGGGACCATCCGTGGCGCGGGCCTGGACGTATATGAACGCGAGCCCTTGGCAGAGTCTCCGTTGTTTGCGCTGAAAAACGCCGTCACCCTACCCCACATCGGTTCGGCTACCAGTGAAACCCGCGCTGCCATGGCCGAGCGCGCCATGGCCAACCTCACCGCTGCCCTGCAGGGCCAACGCCCGACGGACCTGGTCAACCCCAGCACCTTCAAAGGCTGAGACGTACCGCCAGCGCTGTTGGCGATGCCAGCAGCGCCAGGCCCAGGGCCAGCCTGGGCCGGTAGGGCAATAACCACACCAGCAAGCCGGCACTGGCCATGGCCAGGCCCAACCCCCGTACCAGGCCCATGGCCCAGCCCGCCGAGGACACCAGCAGGCCTAGCGCAGCGCCGAGCACGATAACCGCGACCAGACGCCAGCGTCTGCGCCGCCCGGGCCTAAGCTTCTGGCCGAGCAGGTCTTGATGATGGCGGTCCATGGCCAGGCAAAGCAGGGTCAAGCCCAGGTAGCACAACAAGCCAGCGCAAAGCATCATGAAGGCACCTTCGCTGGCTGCGATCCAACAGCGGGCAGCGCACCGCGCAGCGCGACCTTGCGCAGCAGCCACAACAGCGCCAGCCCGCACGCCAGGGCGGTGAGATCCACCCCGGCGGTAGCCCAATCGCCCTGGGCGATAGCCACCGGCAGGCCACGCTCGGTGGTGAAGATCCCCAGCAACGGCAGCCCAAGATAAAGGCCGGCGCCCAGGCTCAATTGCTCCAGCCAGCCCCGCCGTCCTTGCCGCAACAGCGCATGAATGAGCACCGCCAGCCAGGTCAGGAAGAAGACTCGCACCTCCCAGCCACCGCGGTGCTCCAGCTGCAGAGGCAGAAGGCGGTTGGCCCAGAAAAACGCGCCCACCGCCAAAGGCAACCCGGCCATGCTGGCCATGTTCAGCACGCCGACCATGCGCAAGCCGAACGGCAACCGGGGTTCCCGGGCATGCTTGAGCTGACGCTTGCTGACCCAGAGCACCAGGCCGGTACCGATCATGGCCGTGCCGCCCAGACCGAAGATGAAATACAGCCACCGTTCCATGCCGTTGGCGAACTGCCCCATGTGCAGCCCATAGAAACCACCGGCAATCAGCAGCGCGCCACCATCCGGTACGCTGGTTTCCAGCAAGGCACCGCTGACGCCGTCGAACGCCAGGCTATTGCCGGGCAGGTAGGCTATGCGGTCCCCGCCGTGGCGGTAGAACACCACCCGCTCGGCGGCATCGCCAGGATGCTGCACCTCCACCCGGCTCAAGCGCGCCCCTGGCCAGCGCATCATGGCCCGGTCGTACAAGCTGGCCAGCCCCAGGGGCGCCCCCGCCTCACCCTTGGCTGGGCCAGGAAACGCATTGGGGAAGACCTCTTGGTAGAATGCCGCCGGCTGGCCCTTGTACACCGTGGCCAGGGTGGCCGGCAGCAACATGGCCATGAAGATCACCAGGCCGCTGTAGGTGATCATCAGATGAAACGGCAGGGCCAGGACCGCCACGGCATTATGCCCGTCCAGCCAGGAACGCTGGCCCTTGCCGGGGCGGAAGGTAAAGAACTCCTTGAAGATTTTCTTGTGCGTGATGATGCCGCTCACCAGCGCAACCAACATGGCTATGGCCGCCAGGCTGGCCAGCCAGCGGCCCCATGGAAAGCCCAGTTCCAGCTCATAGTGGAAGCGGTAGAAAAAGTCGCCGCCACGGCTGTCCCGGGTCAGAGCCTCCTGACCGGTAGCCGGGTCCAGCAGCTTGCTGACGAAGCGCTTGCCGCTACCTGGCGCGCCGGCCCACATCACTTCCAGCCCCGGTTGGCGTTCGTCCGGGGGCATCACGTACCAGGTCGCGGCCCCCGGCGCGGCTTGGCGCAGGTAGGCCTCGGCACGGTCCAGCGCCGCCCGGGTGTCCAGCGGCCGCACCCTTAGCTCGGGATGGGCCCAATGGCTGATTTCTTCCTTGAAATAGCTCAGCGTACCTGTCAGGAAGATAGCGAACAGCAACCAGCCGAAAGTCAGACCCAACCAGGTATGTAACCAGGCCATGGCTTGGCGCAAGCTCTCTTTCATGGCGTGTTGATCCGGTACAGCGCCAGGTCGGCCGCGCCCAGTAGCAACGTCGCCACCCCCAGGCCCAGCCATGCCTTGCCGGCACTGCGGCAGGCGAATACCCAGAGCACCGCGACCAGGTAAAGGACAAAACCAAGCATCATGCCGAGCACTGCGGCCGATGCCTTGCTTCCAGGCAAGGCGACGCCTATGAACGCACTGCCCGCGCTGGCCAGGGCATAGCCACCCAGGCTCGCGGCCAGGCAACGGGAGAACACACCCAGGCGATAGCCCAAGGGTACGGACACAGGCTTTTTCATGGGGCAGCCAGTAGGGGGCGAAGAATGGCTGCCGATTCTATTGATAAATATTCTCATACGCAAAGGCAGCGATGTGGATGCCCTTTCCCAGTGCGATCCTGCCCTGGATGCTCCGCCTGGAACCAGGCCGGGGTACAGAGGCCGGGCGCGTCACTTATCTTAGGGGCCAAGACGGACAGGGTGTCAGCGGCATGGGCCTTGCACGTGACCAGAAGCCGGGCCTGAGCACGGCCTCTGGCGGGGGTGCCGATGGTCAGTACGCCCAGAACTATCACAGGCCGTCTCAGTCAATAAGGCAGTCTCGTTAGGCAGGTGACATATGGACAACCCCTTTCAAATCATCAGCGATGCGTTCCAGCCCGATTACCGAGTGAATCTGAGCATTCAGGGGCTCGATGGCACCATCATGTTGACGCTGTCCAACGATGCAGGAATGGTCGCCAAGCGAATGATCAGCCCGGCGCAGCGCAACGACCCCAAGCGGCTGCAGCGCCTGATCCAGAGCATCAAGTTCGGCATCGCCATAGAGCGTGGCGAGCGCCCCATGGAGATGCTGGCGGCCATGACCGCCGCAAACCGCGCTGCAATCGTTACCCATGTTCCTTCACAGG
This sequence comes from Pseudomonas massiliensis, assembly GCF_000826105.1. Classification (GTDB taxonomy): domain Bacteria; phylum Pseudomonadota; class Gammaproteobacteria; order Pseudomonadales; family Pseudomonadaceae; genus Aquipseudomonas; species Aquipseudomonas massiliensis. Next base: position 912,339 of record NZ_CCYK01000006.1, read on the forward strand.
TTGCCGCCCAGGTGCCTGCCCAGGCAGCGACCGCCCGGTTCTGAAAGTAGCGCGCCATGAAGGCTTCAAGCGCTGAAAGCCACGCTTGGAAAACGGCTGCCCTGCCCTACCTACCACCACCGGGCACACCGGGTACATCCATGTTGATCCGGCGCCATATTGCCTCGGCGAAGCTGTAGACCGAAAAGGCAATCAACCCGAGCCCCATGACGCCCAGTATCAACCCGCCGGCAGGCATGTCCTGCAACGCGTTGAGCGCATCCTTGATGCCAGGTGGGTCCATGGCCTTGTAGGCTGACCCGCTCAAGCCGAGCAAAACGGCCATTTCGATGAAGGCAACCCCACGGGCCATGAGGCCGAAGCGGGATACCGGCCGCACGTAACGCATTACGCGCTCGTCCGCCTCGAAGTATTTCTCGAACGAGGCCTTCCACCCCTTGATCAGGTGCGCGATGCCTACTCCGAAAGGAACCAGGGCCGCCAGGTACACCAGCCAATTGGAATGTTCCCAGGACAGCAGATGAGCGAGCAGGTCCTTGGTTTGCTGCCCGCCCCCACCTCCCGAACTGCGCAGGCCGCTAACCAGCAGCCCCAGGGCAAACGCGGCCAGCACGCCGTTGATGATGCCGCCGGCCAAGAGCCCTGCACGAATGACCAACCCCTTGGGCTGGGTGCCATGATGGTCCACATCGCGGGTGGCCTGTAGCACTCGCCAACCGGCGAAGGCCAGCAGACCGACGATCACCACCCCTACCAGGGTGTGCCCCAGTGGCTGGCTCAGCAGTACCTCGAGGCTACCACGGCTGTCCTTGGGCTCGGTCGAATCTCTTGCGGCGAAGAGGGCGAACAGGCCGATGATCAGGTAAATGACGCCGCGAGCGGCATAACCGCTTCTGGCCAGGATGACCAGCGATCGATGCGGGGACATGGACTTCTCTTCTGGAAAAAAGGTTACAAGAGAAGACCGAAGCTCGCGGCCTGGGTTCGAACGCGCTGTCGCGCTTCAGGTTTCCCCCTTTTCCAGTTCCACTACCTCAACCTTGCCGGGGCCCTTGCGCCTGGGGCCCTCGATCTTGATGGAAGGGAAGCGCGACGAGGCATAGCGCACCACCAGGATAGCGAAGGCCAACAGCAGTATGGCGCCGGAAAGGTACACTACACCCAACCCGGCCGGCTCATGGTGAGACACATCGGAGATCAATAGGCGTGTGAGCGCCGTGATCGCCACATAGATCAGGAATCGGACCGGCATGTGGTTGGTCTTGAAGTAGATACCTACCATGGCGCCCAGCTCCAGATAGATAAAGAGCAGCAGGATGTCATCGACGCTGATGACGCCCTTCTCCAGCATGCCCATGAACGCAAGCACCGCCGCCCAGGCGGTCACCCCGCCGATGGCGAACAGCGCCAGGTAATGAAAAGCCTCCACGAGGAGATTGCCCAGGGACTCGGCGCAAGCGTGCAACCGTTCGCGCAACGCATCGGCCCAATTGTTCTTCACGGTGTCTATCCTTCTGCCATTAGCCGGGCAGCTTGCCCAGAGTGTGTTACAGCAGAACGCACATGCAGAATCAAGGCCACAGGCTTGCCTGCGCGCTCATGACACTGTATAAATAACCAGCATACGCAAACGCTCGCGCTTGAGAGGCCCTCATGGCTGTTGAAGTCCTGTATCGAAGTACTCGTGACCTGGAGACCATTTTCTTGGATAGGAAACTCGCAGACGCTCACGACCAAATGCTTGAGCTGGCCGAAGTGGTCGGCCAGGTGCTGGAAAAGAACATCCCTGGCCTGAATGAAAACCAGGCCGAGGAAATCGGCATCTTCCTGGCCAGGCATCGGTCCATCTTCGCCGCCGCTTTCAAGAGCAACGTCGAAGCTTTGGCCGAGCTCAAGTAGCCCTCTCCTGCCGCGCCTGCCTCGTTTCAACGCTGAGGCGCTGCTTCTGGCGCAGCAGGCAGGCGAGTAGCAGCACGGCGCAGGCCGCTAGCGAAAGCCCGAAGCTGCCGAGGGCCACTGAAGAGCCGAAGCGGTCCGCTAGGGCGCCAGTCAGCACCACGGGCACGCTGAAGCCTAGGTAGGCCAGCAGGAAGAACCCGGCGCTGGCTCGGGTTTTCTCCGCGCCCGCGCGTTCAGCCACAGTGGCCAGGCCGCCCAGGTAGATGAACCCGTAACAGGCACTGCTGGCCAGCACTGTCCCCACCAGCACCCATGCGAGCTGTCCTTGCAGGGCGCCCCAGGCGATCAAGCCATAGCTCGGCGGTAGAATGGCCAGCCCCAGCGCAACCGAATGCGTCGGCAACATGCGCCTGGCCAACGGCTGGAACAGCAGCCCACAGCTGATCACGGTAAAGGTGGAAAACCCGGACCAGAGCGCCAGGCCATGAAGGTTCAATACTGAAGGCAACAAGGCGATCACTACCCCAACCGTGGCCCAGGCCAAAAGGATCGCAAGCCCGGGGAGCACGGTTCCTACCGGATAGCCAGGCAGTTTCAGCATGGGCGCATCGCGCCCTGGAGCTCGGCCCGGCAAGCGCCATAGAAGAGCCAGCGCCACGCCCACCAGCCCTAACTCCAACCAGTAGCTGGGCGGCGCCAGGCTTGGCCTGGCGAATAGGCATAGGCTGGTGAGCGCGGCGCCCAACCCAAACCCCACAGAAGTACTAGAGGCCACCCAGGCGGCTGCCTGGCCCGGAGCCTGGGGCATCAGTTCTTGCATGTAGGCAAGCCCTGTGGCCGAGGCCAGTCCGGTACCCAGGCCCAGTAGGCAGCGCGCCGTGGCCAGGCTGGTCATGCCTGGGGCAACCATCAGGAGCGTCGTGGCGCCAGCCACCAATATCAGGGCGGTAGCGATCAATCGCTTGCGACCTAGCCGATCAGCGAGCCCCCCAAGCAATAACAGCACCGGAATCACTCCGATGACGTAGCTGGCAAAGGCCAGCGCGGTGGCCCCATTACCTACGCCGGACAACTGCGCATAGGCCGGATATAGGGGTGCCGGGAGGTTCACCGCGCAAGTAATCAGGCACAGGGCAAAGGCCAGTGACCTGGCAGGCATCGTATTCATGGTGAGCTCCAACCGAGGAAGCTCGCACCCTACCTAGGGCATGCCGCGAAACAAGGTACAGTGGGCCAGGTTCGTGTTTAACTGTACGGTCGAAATGACCGAACAGAGGGCAAGCCATGGAATTGAGCCTCGATCGCCAGGTTCCTATCCCCTTGGTAGAACAGTTGGTACAAGGCATCGAGGGCTGGCTAAGCAGCCGCAAGGCCCGGCCGGGAACCCGCCTGCCCTCAATACGCCGTCTGGCCAGGCCAACGATGTCAGTCCCAGCAGCGTGGTCGAGGCCTATGCACGGCTAGTGGCTCGGGGATTATTGGAAGCTCGCCAAGGTAGCGGCTATTTCGTCAGCAAAGCCTTTGTCTTCGCCCATGCGCGGCCGGAGCCAGCTCCCGCGCACCGGTGGGGGCTGTTCGAGCCCCCGGCTGGGCAGTTGGGCCTGGGTTGCGGCTGGCTGCCCGAAGACTGGCGAGATATCGACGCCATGGGACATGCGATACGCCGGGTGACTCGCCAAGTCCCCGCCAGCCTGTTCAGCTACAACAGCCCGCTGGGCCTGCCTGCCCTACGTGAACTCCTGCTACGACGCCTGGCCACCGTGCAGGTGCACTGCGGTATGGAACAGCTACTCACCACCCAGGGCGCCAGCCATGCCTTGGACTTGATCGTACGGGGCCTGCTTCAGTCTGGAGACTGCGTCATCGTCGAAGCGCCGGGTTATTACAACCTGTTCAATCTGCTGAGGCTGCACGGGATACGAATACTGCCGGTGCCTCGCCTAATCGACGGGCCGGACCCACAAGCCGTGGCCGCCTTGCTTGGCAGGCATCGCCCGAAGCTGATGTTCATCAACAGTCTGTACCAGAACCCTACCGGCACCAGCCTTTCGCCCAGCGTCGCCCACCAGTTGCTCAGCCTGGCCGAAGCCTACGATTTTCTGCTGGTGGAAGACGACATCTACGCTGACTTCCAGAACGGCCCCAGTACCCGGTTGGCGGCGCTGGACGGGCTTAGGCGCGTAATTTACCTAGCGAGCTTTTCCAAAACCCTGAGCAGTTCACTGCGGGTAGGCTACCTGGCCGGGCCGGCGCCCTTGATACAGCGCCTGGCCGATATCGCCATGTGCACTGGGCTGGGCAGCCAGCCTTTCGCAGAGCAGGTAGTGGCGGACCTTCTAGGTAGTGGCGCCTGGCTGCGCTCCATTGGGCGGCTGCGTCAGCGGCTGGCTAGTCATATGGCCGATGCCCTGCGCTTGCTGGTTGCGCACGGCTGGGAAGTTTTCGCCGAGCCCCAGGGCGGCATGTTCATCTGGGCCCGGTTGCCTGGGGCTACCTTCGCTTACTATCAGGCGACAGCCGCTGCACATGGGATTGGCTTGACGCCAGGCGCGGGTTTCCAGCCCGACGGCCAGCCGACCGACTGGCTGCGCTTGAACGTGGCCTATATCAACGACGCCCGCGCCCGGCACTTTCTGCGGGAGGTTGCCATGGGCCCGGGCTCAGCCATACACCAGTCGCTCCGCCATGGCCTGGGCCACCCGGGCGGGTGAACGGTGAGTCGCCTGCGCCTGGGCGAAGATGCCGGTCAAGCGTTGGCCGATCTGGCTGAGCTGCTGGGTGATGGCGACCGGCTCGGCATGGCCGTATTGCAAGGCGACCTGAATCAGCCCACCGGCGTTGATCACATAGTCGGGCGCGTAGAGAATTCCCCGAGCCTCCAGCTGATCCGCCACCTCGAGGCTGGCCAACTGCGCGTTGGCCGAACCGGCCACGGCCGCGCAGCGCAACTGGGCGACGGTCTTGGCACTGAGCACCCCACCTTGGGCACAGGGCGCGAAGATATCGCACGGAGTGGTCGGCAGCGCGTCGGCGGCCACTGGACGGGCCGTCAACTGTTCTACCGCCAACTGCACACGGCCCGGATCGGTATCGCACACCAGCAGTTCGGCACCCGCGGCATGCAGATGTTCTGCCAGGCCGTAGCCCACGTGGCCGAGCCCCTGGATGGCTACTCGCAACCCTTCGAGGTTGTCGCTGCCCAAACGCGCCATGGCGGTGCTGCGGATACCGGCGAATACCCCAAGGGCTGTGTGCGCCGAGGGGTCGCCAGCAGCCGTGGTACTGGTGACATAGCGGGTGGCCTGAGCCACACAGTCCATGTCGGTAGTGCTGGTGCCACTGTCCACCGCGGTGATGTAGCCCCCCTGCAGGCTGTCCACGAAACGGCCGAAGGCTTCGAACAGCCTGGCGCGGTCCTCGACATGCGGCCCACGCAGGATCACTGCCTTGCCGCCACTGAACGGCAGCCCCGCCAGGGCGGCCTTGAAGGTCATGACCTCAGACAGGCGAATCGCGTCCGCCACGGCACTGTCGTCGTCCGGGTAGGCCAGGTAGCGACAACCACCGAGCGCGGGCAAGGCGCGCCCGCCATGAATGGCAATGATCGCTCGCAAGCCGGTTGGCGGGTCTACCATCAGGTGTACCTTTTCCACGCGGGTGCGTTGCATCAGCGCGAGCATGTCGGCAGCTCCGATAAGGTAGGCGAAGATTATCCTGAGCAGTATAGGTGGCCTGCCGCATCCTGCGCGGCGGGCGAATCTTACTGGACGGCAGCGTCCGGGCAGGGTTACAACGGTGATAGACCGCCGGTAGCCAGCGAAGCCCGCACCACGGAGCTATCAGAATGAACCCACGCCAAGCCTGCCTGGACTGCCTGGCCCGCTCCCCTGGCGCTCCCTTCGAGGCTGCCCTCTGGGTCGCGGCCGAGCACGACCCGGCGCTCGAGGTGGGCACGGTCATGGCAAGCCTGCACCACCTGCAACTGGCCGTAAACGCCACTCTGCCCAGCCTTCCGGCGCGTGAACTGGCCCAACCCTTGTTGCGGTCGCTCAATGCCCAGGGCTTCGCTCAGGATGAGCGGCACCCGCTGCGCCCCGAGGCCGCGTTGCTGCACCAAGTACTGGCGCGTAAGCGAGGCCAGCCCCTGGCGCTGGGATTGATCGCCCTGGAGCTGGCCGGGCGCCTGGACATTCCATTGCTCGGGGTGAACTTCCCCGGCCATTTCCTCCTGCAGGTGCCAGGTGCGGACCACTGCCTGGACCCTTGCGGCGGGCGACGGCTCTACCCCGCTGATTGCCGGGAGCTGCTGGCGCGGCAATACGGGCCAGGCCAGGCGCTACGCGCCGACCACCTGGCCACTGCCAGCCCGGTGCAGATCATCCAGCGGCTTTCACGCAACCTGCGCTACTTGCATGCCAGCCACGACCAGTACATGGCCGCGCTCAAGGACGCCGAACGCGTGCTTGAACTTGGCTCCGGCACCGTGGCCGACTACCTGGCACGGGCCGATCTCTACCAACGCCTGCAATGCACGCAGGCAGAGCGCTTCGATGTAGAGCGGGCGCTACTGCTGACCGAGGATCCGGCGCAACGGCTACGGCTGGCCGAGCGCTTGAAAGCCCTGCGTACGGAACCGCGGCATCTTCACTGAGCAGGGATCGATCAGGGGGCGTCCGCCTGGCATGACGGATGTGCGGCGATGAAGGCCGGATGGGACGCAGCCCGGGCGGCGACGGCGCGGATCTTCGGGTAAGGGTCCAGCGCGACCTCGAACCGCTGCGCCGCATACAGCTGCGGGATCAGGTAAAGGTCCGCAAGCCCTGGCGCCGGGCCGAAGCAATAGCCTTCGCTGGAATCGATCAGGCTTTCAACGGCCGCCAGCCCCTCTCCTACCCACCGGGCGATCCAGGCATTGACCGCGCCCTCATCCAGGCCGAGATGGCGCAGCGCCTTGAGCACGGCTGCGTTATGCAACGGATGGATATCACAGCCGATGAGCGCGGCCACGCCACGAGCCCGTGCCTGCTCGACAGCTCCCTCGGGCAAGAGCGGGGGCCAGGGGTAGCGAGCGTTCAGGTATTCGAGGATCGCGCCGGACTGCATCAATGGCTCGCCATGTTCGAGCAGCAGCACGGGTACCCGGCCCTGGGGGTTGAGCTGGCGGAAGGTTTCGGCGCTCTGCTCTCCCTCGAGCAGGTTCACAGGCGCGTTGACCCAGGACAGCCCCTTCAAGCCCAGTGCTATGCGTACCCGGTACGTGGCTGTGGAGCGGTAATAGCCGTACAGGATCATGGTCAACCCCTGGCGGGCAGAACACGCCCCCGGCATTCACCGAAGCCCAATCCGCCGAGGCCCTCCCGGTGGCAACGCGCGCGCAGGATCACCTCGTCGCCATCTTCCAGGAAGCAGCGGGTTTCCCCGTTGCTCAGGCGCAGCGGCTGCTTGCCGCCCTCAGTGATTTCCAGCAGGCTGCCGTGCTGGCCCGGCAGGGCCCCAGAGAGGGTTCCGCTGCCGAACAGGTCGCCCGCCTGCAACTGGCAGCCATTGACGCTGTGATGGGCCACCAGCTGCGCCACTGTCCAGTACATGGCCTGGGTGTTGCTCAAGGCGATGCGTTCGGCGGGCATGCCGGCTTCACGCAAGGCGGGGGTAAGCAGTAGCACCTCCAGCTGGATGTCCAGGGCACCGCGGGCCTGGTCCTCAGGGTCCAGCAGATAGGGCAAGGGCGCGGGGTCACCCTCCGGCCGCGGTGCCTGGGCACAGCGATAGGGCATCAATGCCTCAGGCGTAACCACCCAGGGCGAGACCGTGGTGATGAAGCTTTTGGACAGGAACGGGCCCAGGGGCTGATATTCCCAGGCCTGCAAGTCGCGGGCGGACCAGTCGTTGAGCAGGCAGAAGCCGGCGACCTGCTCGGCCGCCTCGCCAATGGGTACCACTTCGCCCAGGGCGTTGCCGGGGCCCAGCCAGATGCCAAGCTCCAGTTCGAAATCCAGGCGGGCGCTGGGCCCCAGGCGTGGCTCGCTGGCGCCCGCCGGCAGGGTTTGCCCCCAGGGGCGAAGCACTGGGTGCCCTGACGGGCGCACCGTGGAGGCGCGGCCGTGGTAACCGATAGGCACGTATTTGTAGTTGGGCAACAGCGGGTTGTCCGGTCGGAACAAACGGCCCACGTTACGGGCATGCTCGATGCCTACGTAGAAGTCAGTGTAATCGCCGACCCGCGCAGGCAGGTGAAGCGAGCAGGCATGGCGGTCCAGCAGGCAGGGCGCTACCTGGGCCTGCTCTGGGGCATGTTCGGTCAGCAAGGCGAGCAGCCGTTCGCGCAAGGCGCGGCGAGGCCCTGAGCCCAAGGCAAACAACCCGTTGAGCGTGCCGTCCGCGCAGGCGTGTACCGCCTGTTGTGCAGCCCCGCTCAACAGTCCGGTGCCATCGAGCGCTCGCAGATCGAGAATGCTATCGCCCAGGGCCACGCCTGGCCTCGGCGGCTCGCCGTCTACCTGGGTAAAGATGCCCAACGGCAGGTTGTGCAAAGGGAAATCGGCATGGCCGTTCGCGGACGTCCACCAGCTACGCGACATGGACGAAGGATTCATGTGCGCTCCTGATGCGGGGAGAAGTGACCAGGCAGGCTGGCCCAGCATTGGTCGTAGTCAGCCTGCAGTTGTGGACATTCCAGGGCGAAACGGGTGGGACGCAGCACCTGGCTGGTTTCGAACATAAAAGCCAGGGTGCCATCCAGCCTGACCGGGGCCAGGGTGGCCGCCATGGCTTGGGCGCAAGTGGTCGCGTCAGGGCCGTGGGCGCTCATGCAGGGGTGCAGCGAGGTACCTCCGGGCTGGAAACCGGTGGCCTTGGCGTCGTAGGTGCCTTCGATCAGCCCCATGAACTCGTTCATCACGTTGCGGTGGAACCACGGCGGGCGGAAGGTGTTTTCCGCTACCATCCAGCGCGGCGGGAAGATGACGAAATCCAGGTTCGCCTGGCCCTGGATACCGGGCGATGTGAGCACGGTAAAGATGGAAGGGTCCGGGTGATCGTAGCTGACAGTACCGATCGTGTTGAACAGGCGCAGATCGTAGCGATAAGGCACGTTGTTTCCATGCCAGGCCACTACGTCCAGAGGGCAATGCGTGAGCTGGCAGCCCCACAGCTCGCCCAGGAATTTCTGCACCAGCACCGTGGGCGTGGCGCTGTCTTCGTAGCTCGCCATGGGAGCCTGGAAGTCTCTCGGGTTGGCCAGACCGTTGCTGCCAATGGGGCCCAGCTCCGGCAGGCGCAGCGGCGCGCCATGGTTCTCGGCCAGGTAGCCCCTGGATTGCGCGTCGAGCAGCTCGACCCGGAACTTCATGCCGCGGGGGACCACGGCGATCATGCCCGGCGCTACGTCCAGCGGGCCCAGTTCAGTGCACAACCGCACACGCCCGGCCTGTGGCACCAGCAACAGCTCGCCATCGGCATCGAAAAACACACGCTCCATGGAGCGATTGGCGCACCAGTTGTACAGGCTCACACCGCTGGCCGCGTCTGGCGCGGCAGTAGCCGCCATGGGCCGAAGGCCGTCGAGAAAATCTGTGGGCTCGGTAGGCATGGGCAGCGGGTCCCAGCGCAGGCGGTTGGGGTTCACCGGCCCGGCGTCCTGCTCCACCAGCTGGCGCCCCTGGCGCTCAAAGCGAGGGTGCAGGGCGGAGGGACGGATACGGTACAACCAGGTGCGTCGCGCTTCAGCCCGGGAAACAGTGAACGCGGTGCCGGACAGTTGCTCCGCGTAAAGTCCCAGGGGTGGCCGTTGCGGTGAGTTGCGACCGAGTGGAAGCGCGCCCTTGATGGCCTCGCTGCTGAAATGGTTGCCGAACCCGCTGAGCATGGGATAAGCGTCGGTCATTACGTCTCCTGGCGTAGCCGCCTGTTATTCTTGTGAATGCCGGATACCGTAAACGGATTACGCATAACGTAATTTGCTCCACCATAGTGGTCAAGCTATAAAGGCGACCCTTCCCCTTGGACCCAATGCCATGAGCGACGCCACCGACACGCCCAACACCAAGCAAAAGGTACGTTCCGCAGAGGTGGCTACGGATATCCTCAAGGCCCTGGCCAGCCTGACGCCGGCCACTTCCCTTTCGCGCCTGGCCGAGCACCTGGGCATGCCGGCCAGCAAGGTGCATCGCTACCTGCAAGCATTGATCGCCAGCGGTTTCGCCGAGCAGAATCCAGCCACCAACCATTACGCGCTGGGTCGGGAGGCGCTGCGAGTAGGGTTGGCGGCGTTGGGGTCCATGGACGTGCTCAAGCAAGCGGCACTGCCGCTTTCGCAGCTGCGCGACGCGCTCAATGAAAGCTGCTTCCTGGCTGTGTGGGGCAACCAGGGGCCGACGGTGGTCAGCATCGAACCGGCGGTGCGGGAGGTGACGGTGGTCACGCAAGTCGGCTCGGTACTGCCATTGCTGCATTCATCCACCGGCCTGGTGTTCTGCGCCTTCTTGCCCGAACGCGAAACACAGGCGCTACGGGACGCGGAGTACTCGGCCTTGCCCGCGCGGGAGCAACAGGCGCTGCCCAGGCTCCTGGCCCAGGTACGCGCCGCGGGCATGCATCATGTCCATGGCTTGCTACTGCCAGGCGTCGACGCGCTCTCCGCTCCTGTGTTCGACGCCCTGGGCCGTATCGTTGCGGTGATGACGGTGGTGGGGCCCAGCTCGATGTTCCATGCCGAGGCCGACGGGCCGGCGGCCCAGGCCCTGCGGGACGCTGCAGCTGGTGTCAGTTGGCGCATGGGCCACGGACTGCGGCAGGACTGATTGTTACCGCAAGCGCAACGGTGATTGTCAAACAATCCGATTTTTCGAACTGCCTCGTGCACGTATTCTTCCGGGGGTCGAACATCGTTCAGCTTAATGTTGGCTTAAAGTCTTTGAGTCAAGGTTCCCTCTCCTGATGTTCAACGTGACCCCCGACGTTGTTTGGTAGCTCCTGACCAACGTCTTGCTTGGCCGCTGTGTGCGCAGCGGCCTTTTTTATGCCCCGCGTCCGGCCTCCAAAGCAGTGACGAAAGCATTCAGCCAAGGCTCGGCATCGGTTTCCGGCGTTACGCTTTCACTGGCATCCAGGCGCAGCATGGGCTGGACCTGGATCACTCCAAGCTCGTCGAACAGCTCGGCAAGCGACTCGCCCCCACCGCAGAAGCTGTCGCTGTAGCTCGAATCGCCCAAGGCAATGACGCCACCGGGAAGCCCGCGTAGCGTGGCCGGGAGCGAATCGCGCAACTGACTGTAGAGCGGCATCAGGTCGTCGGGCAGTTCGCCCATGCCGGTCGTGGAAGTGATGCCCAGCAAGGCATCGGGCTTGAAGGCCAACAGCTCGGCGAGCGTGCTCCTTGGCTGGTAATGGCAGTGGTGACCGGCTGCTTGCAACCGTTTGACCGCGTGGTGGGCGACTTCTTCGGCGGTACCATAGACGGTGCCGGAAAACAGAGCGACATTCATGCCGGGCCTCCTGGGGGTTGACCGAGCAGTCTATCAGGCCAGGCAACCGGCCAGCAGCTACGTTAGAATGGTCCGCCAAGGGAGCCCGGAGAGGCCATGATCAATTCCAATCTGTTGCAGCGCATGGTGGATGCCTCCAGCGACGGCATCGTGATCGCCGAACAGGAAGGCCGGGACAACATCCTGATCTACGTGAATCCGGCTTTCGAGCGGCTCACGGGCTACGCCCGGGAGGACATCCTCTACCGCGACTGCCGCTTCCTGCAGAATGGCCAGGCGGCCCCTGAAGCGCGCCAGGCCCTGCGCGAGGCCCTCGACAAGGGTCAGGCCTGTCGCCAGGTCATTCTGAACTATCGCAAGGACGGCGCGCCGTTCTGGAACGAGCTTTCCATTACGCCGGTGTTCAACGAAGCGGATGGTCGCCACTATTACATCGGCATTCAAAAGGACGTCAGCGAACAGGTTGCGGCGCGGGAACGAATCCTGCAGCTCGAAGCCGAGTTGGCCAGGCTGACCGAACTGGCGGGGCTGGCCCCTGCTTCCAGCCCGGACGACCGTCCATGACGCGGCGGGCCCTTATTCATCGAGGTTCAACGAGCCGGATATGCAACCTGATTCCCTGCTAAGCCAGGATGAGCTGGATTTTATCCGCAGCCTGCACAACAGTCCGCAAGGCGAGCTGGCCGATACCGGAGCCGGCCTGGCGGTCGAGGGCGCCGGTCGCTTGCAGGACTTGCTGCTGCGCCTGGTGGCGCGGGGCTGCGTGACCATCCAGGCCCAGTTCCAGAACCAGCAATTGAGCTTTCCCCTGCGCGTTGCCGAGGATGAATTCCATGCCCAGCGCATCAGACTGGGCGCGCCGACCATCTATGAGGACGGCCCCATGGTCAGGCCGTGGCGCCTGGCGCTGGCCGAGGCGATTCCCTTGCAGGACCGCAACGGCGATGCCAGTTCATTGTGGGTAGTGGAAATCTCGGTCAATGGCCTCGTACTTCAAGTACGCGACGGCGGCGCGGCGCCCGAGGTGTTCTCGCTCTGGTTCGCCCCCCACGGCTACACGCCCATTGCCTTGCGCGGCAGCCTGGAGCGACAGACCGCCGACGGCCTGTTGGCCTACCGGCTGGTGCCCCACGATCCGCAGGAAACCGAGCGGCTGCGTGACTACATTCTCGAGCAGCACCGCTTGGCTCACCCTCACCTGCATAGCTGATCAGGTATCCAGATGGCCTGCCGCATATTGGGCCAGGCGCCGCTGCATCAGCGGCCCGTGGTTGCCCAGGCAGCCAATGCTGGTGTTGACCAGCTGATCCTGGATCAGCTCGCTGAACTCCCCCGCCAACAGCAGGGGGCACTCCAGTTGCAGGCTCAGCTTGAGCAAGCGCTTGGCCGTATCCGCCGCTGGCGCATGGTTCGAAAACAATACTACTGCGCTGGGCTGTACCCGCTCGCAGACCAGCCCCAATTCTTCCAGTGGCTGACCAAGGCCCAACGGCCTTACCCAGGCATGCGCATTGCTCAGCATGAGCGCCGCCACCAGCAACTCCAGCTCGAAGCACTGTCCGGGGATCGCGCAGAGCAACACCGGACTGTCGCTTCCTTCCGTGGACGAAAACTGCAGACGCCTCAAGACCTGTCCACGCAGGAAGTGGTCCAGGAAGGTCCATTCACTGACCGCGCCGAAACCTTCCTGGCGTAACCGGACTTCCTCCCAGACAGGCATGAAGACTTCTTCGAAGGCGACGCCCAATGGATAGGTGGCGAACACCTGACCATACAGGCGTATCAGCGCCAGCTCGTCAAAAGCCTGGATGGCCGTGGTCAAGCGGTCGCGCCATTGAGCGTACTCGCTCAAGCCATGGCGAGGCTCCGGGGGTTGAGGCATGTTCGTCGCCTGACTGCGTGCCAGGAGCTTGCCGACCTTGCTCACGGCCACGCCCCGCTCGAGCCAGCCGAGGATGGCCCTGACCTCGGCGATGTCCGCTGGGGAATACAAACGATGCCCACTTTCTGTGCGAGTTGGCTGGATAAGCCCATATCGGCGCTCCCATGCCCGCAACGTCACAGGATTGACGCCTGTCAGGCGTGCTACCTCACGTATTGGAAAAAGCTCCTGTTGGCTATCGGCACGGTCAGCGCTCAGGAAGTAATTGTTGTCGCTCATTGAAAGAACCAGGCGTTACAAGCGGTAGGCGTATTGTAACCCTTTGATCGTAAACTTCGCCTGCATGTACGTCTATTTGGAACATCGGGCGCATATCGCTATGCAGGCACCCCTGCAGCATCAGATCCGGAATGATCCTTGCTCTGGAAAGGTCTATCATCAAGTGCCGAGCCTTGTTACCCCAAGGTCCGGACGCGTCGCCCCTACCCGGGGCTGAATGCCCGTAGCCGGAGATACACAATGTCTACCCCACCCGTGACGATGCTGGTCGCGCGCCGTGCCGCCAATGGCCGCTATAACGAATTGATCGCCTGGCTTCAGGAAGGCGAGCACCTGGCCACCGATTTCCCGGGCTACCTGGGCTCCGGCATCCTGGCCCCGCCTGTGGGTGGTGACGAGTACCAGATGATTTTCCGTTTTGCCGATGCCGCCACCTTGCATGCCTGGGAGTTTTCCGCGTCCCGTCAGGCCTGGCTCAAGCGCGGCAATGGCCTGTTCGCCGAGCCATCGGAGCGACGGGTGCAGGGCATGGACAATTGGTTCGCCAATGTCGCCAGCACCACGGATGCGCCCCGCCCGCCGCGCTGGAAGCAGGCCGTGGCGATCTGGTTGGCCTTTTTCCCGGTATCGCTGCTGTTCAATATTGTGTTTGGCCCCTGGCTGAATGAGTTGACCCTGGCGCCACGCATCCTGGTCAGTACCCTGGCGCTTACACCGCTGATGGTGTTTATCTTCATTCCGTTGTCTACGCGATTGTTGGCACCGTGGCTCAACGCTCCAGGCCGTGAGGCAGCCGAAAAGAATGGCCTGGGCGTTCGCTGAGGTGCGGCGCGGGTTGGCGAAGGGCAACGGGGTGCGATAGGCTCCCCTGGTTTCGCCGCCCGGCGCGGCGGCGTCAGCGAGCAGCCCATGCCAGACACTTTCCCCATCCTGATCACCGGTGCCAGCCAGCGCCTCGGCCTGCACTGCGCCCTGCGCCTGCTGGCGGACGGCTACGCAGTGATCGGTACCTACAAGACTGAGCGTCCCGGCCTGGACACGCTCAAGGCAGCCGGCGGCACCGCCTTGTATGCCGACTTCAGCGATGAAGCCGGCATTCGTCGTTTCATAGATGAACTCGGCGCCCGAACCGTGGGCCTGCGCGCCATTGTCCACAACGCCTCCACTTGGCAGCCTGATGGCAGCGAGCACAGCGCCGCGCCCTTCCAGGCCATGTTCAATGTGCACATGCTCGCGCCCTACTTGATCAACCTGGCCAGCGAGCCGTTGCTCAGGGCAAGCCCGAAGGCTGACATCATCCACATCACCGATGATGTCACGCGCAAGGGCAGCGCCAGGCACAGCGCCTACTGCGCAACAAAGGCCGGGCTCGACAGTCTGGTGTTGTCCTTCGCCGCTCGCTACGCTCCGGCGATCAAGGTAAACGGCATCGCGCCGGCGCTGATCGCCTTCAACGAACAGGACGACGACGCCTACCGGCGCAAGGCGCTGGCCAAGTCCGCGCTGGGCATCGAGCCTGGCGCAGAGGTGATCTACCAGAGCCTGCGCTACCTGCTGGATAACTGCTACGTTACGGGTACGACCCTGACCGTCAATGGCGGTCGGCATCTGAAATGAATCTGGGAGCTTGAACCATGCCGCATCTGGAGCCAGGAATGGCCCGAATCCGGGTCAAAGACCTTCGCCTACGGACCTACATCGGCATCAATGAGGACGAGATCCTCAACAAGCAGGATGTGTTGATCAACCTGACCATCCTGTATCGCGCCAGCGACGCGGTGCGCGACAACGACATCGACCATGCCCTGAATTACCGCACCATCACCAAGGCGGTGATCGCGCTGGTAGAGGGCAACCGCTTCGCCTTGCTTGAACGCCTGACCCAGGAAATCCTGGACCTGGTCATGACCTACGAAGCGGTTGCCTACTGCGAGACGGAAGTGGACAAACCCCATGCCTTGCGCTTCGCCGAATCAGTGTCCATTACCCTGGCCCAGCAGCGCTGAGGCCCATTGCCCGGCGCCGAAGACGCTTTTATCATCGCCGCCCCCACGAACCGCAGGAGCCTGCACATTGAACGATCAACAGCGCCTGGAGCTCGAGGCCGCGGCCTTCCGCCGCCTGGTGAGTCATCTGCGTGAGCGCACCGACGTACAGAACATCGACCTGATGAACCTGGCCGGTTTCTGCCGCAACTGCCTGTCCAAATGGTACAAGGCCGCCGCCGACGAACAAGGCATCCCGCTGGAGCAGGACGAAGCTCGCGAGGCGGTGTACGGTATGCCCTACGGCGAATGGAAACGTCTTTATCAAACAGAAGCCAGCCCGGCCCAGGCCGCGGCCTTCGCCCAAGGGAAACCTCATGACTGACATCAATGCCTTCCGTGCCAGCCTGGAAACCGGTGAGCATCTGTTCGCCGAAACCCTCGCCTTCGTCGCCGACCATTACGATTATGCCCCGCAGGCCTTCACCAATGGCGACGTCAGCAACGCTGCCGGCCAGAACGAAGGCTCGTGCAAAACCCTGGCACTGGCTCTGCTCGAGGGTCTGAGCGATGAAGAAGCGCTACTGGCGTTCGGTGAACATTACCGCGCCGTGCAGGCTACCCCTGAGGGCAGCGACCACGCGAATATCCGTGCGCTGATAGCCCACGGGCTGGCGGGGGTGCGCTTCGAGGCGCCTGCTTTGACGCCGAAGGTGCCGCGGGCCTGAGCACGACTTGGCCTTTGCAGCGACCCCCGTCGTTTCGGCGAAGGGGAAACCATTGACGCTGATATGAGCCAGCAGCGCCGGCGAATGCCCAGCTCACATGCCCTTCGCCAGCGGCCGCTGGCGCCGACTGAAAGATCGGCAGGGCATGCACGCCGGCAAACGGTATCGCGTCTTGCTGACTCGCTTACTCGAAGGTCGCGTTCTGCAGGCCGTCGAGGTAACGCTCCACGTCCAAGGCGGCCATGCAGCCGGCGCCCGCCGAGGTGATAGCCTGGCGATAGACGTGGTCGGCCACGTCACCCGCGGCGAATACGCCTTCGATGTTCGTGGCGGTGGCGTTGCCCTCGCGGCCGCCCTTGACCACCAGGTAACCATCCTTGAGCTGCAATTGACCTTCGAACAGCGAGGTGTTCGGAGTGTGGCCGATGGCGATGAATACGCCGTCTACCTTCAGCTCCGACGTGCTGCCATCGTTGTTCTTGAGACGGGCCCCGGTCACGCCCATGTCGTCACCGAGCACTTCGTCGAGCACGGCGTTGAGCTTGAGCTCGATCTTGCCCTCGGCGACCCGGGCATGCAGCTTGTCGATGAGGATCTTCTCGGCGCGGAAGGTTTCACGGCGGTGAACCAGGGTCACCTTGCGCGCGATATTGGCCAGGTACAAGGCTTCTTCCACGGCGGTATTGCCGCCGCCGACCACGGCGACGTCCCGATTGCGGTAGAAGAACCCGTCGCAGGTGGCGCAGGCCGAGACACCCTTGCCCATGAAGGCTTCTTCCGATGGCAATCCCAGGTAGCGCGCGCTGGCGCCGGTGGCGATGATCAGCGCGTCGCAGGTGTAGGTCCCGTTGTCGCCCTTGAGGGTGAAGGGCCTGGCGGCCAGGTCCACGGCGTTGATATGGTCGAAGACGATTTCCGTCTCGAAGCGCTCGGCATGCTCCTGCATGCGCTGCATCAGCGCCGGGCCGGTCAGGCCGTGGGGGTCGCCAGGCCAGTTATCCACCTCGGTAGTGGTGGTCAGCTGTCCGCCAGCCTGCAGGCCAGTGATAAGCAAGGGCTTGAGGTTGGCCCGCGCCGCATACACGGCAGCGCTATAGCCGGCAGGGCCAGAGCCCAGGATGATAACGCGGGAATGACGAAGGTCGGACATGACAAACTCCTGTCGAACGGCTCGCTCATCCGCCGTTCGTGGTGCCGGCGGGCCGGCTTGAGATGAAAAGAAATATTGGCGCAAGGCTGCTGGTTGAAGCCTGCATTGGCCGCCCTGATCCTTCCGAGTCGTACATCGGCCGGAATGACGGATCAGGCCTGTGCAAGCTCGGGCGAAGCCAGGGACGTGCCAGGGTACGCTAGTGGGTGAAGCTTAACGAGACGCGCCCAGGATGGGAAATACCCTTTGGCAATTCTTGCCATAGGGCGGCCCTATATGGATGCTCGGCTGATAGCAGTGCCCACAAAGTGACACTTTGTTTCAAGGAGCCCCGAGCGCTTTTCTGGCAGACGCAAAGCCGGTACCGTGCGGCTTCGTCCTTGTGCTGAGAGCGTTTTTCCCATGCCACCGTCTGTACTGTCTGGCCCTGGTTACCTGCGTGAGGGCCTCAAGCTGGTCCTCAGCCCGGGCCTACGGTTGTTCGTGCTGCTGCCGCTTTCGATCAACCTGATCCTGTTCCTCGGCCTGATCTACTTTGCCGGCCATGAATTCGGCGCCTGGGTGCGCCAGCTCATGCCTACCCTGCCCGATTGGCTGGGCTTCCTGAACTACCTGCTCTGGCCGCTGTTCATCGTGCTGGTGGTGCTGATGGTGTTCTTCACCTTCACCATGGTCGCCAATATCATCGCCGCGCCCTTCAACGGTTTCCTCGCTGAAAAGGTAGAGGTGGTGATACGCGGCCGAGACGACTTCCCCCCCTTCCACTGGGGCGAACTGCTGGCCATGATGCCTCGTACTCTGGGCCGGGAAATGCGCAAGCTCGCCTACTACCTGCCTCGCGCCGCAGCCTTGCTGGTGGTTTCGCTGATAC
This sequence comes from Pseudomonas massiliensis, assembly GCF_000826105.1. Lineage (GTDB taxonomy): Bacteria > Pseudomonadota > Gammaproteobacteria > Pseudomonadales > Pseudomonadaceae > Aquipseudomonas > Aquipseudomonas massiliensis. Next base: position 930,615 of record NZ_CCYK01000006.1, read on the forward strand.
CAGGGATCAACGTACTGGCCGCGCCGCTGTGGCTGTTGTTTGGGGTCTGGATGATGGCGATCCAGTACATCGACTACCCGGCGGACAACCACAAGATGAGCTGGCAGGCCATGCTCGAATGGCTGCGGCGCAAGCGCTGGGCGAGCTTGAGCTTCGGCGGCATCGTGTACCTGGCCCTGCTGGTGCCCTTGCTCAATATCCTGATGATGCCTGCGGCGGTAGCGGGCGCGACGCTGTTCTGGGTGCGGGAAAGCGAAGGCCTGCCGACTACCGTGCCTTAGCCTACGCCGACGCGCTCGTCATGCCGGCCTGAATGGCGCTGCCGATAATGGGCATCGGTAACGCCATCGGGACTGCTCTCAGCGATAGGGCCCGGAAGAGGCCAAACCTGCCATTCAGCTCAGGTGGCCCAACGCTTCCCGGCTGAACGGACGAATCTCTTGCTCCCTGCCCTCTTTCACTTTCAGTGCCCAGTCCGGGTCCACCAGCAAGGCTCGGCCTACGGCCACCAGATCGAACTCTCCGCTTTCGAGACGGGACAGCAGGTCATCCAGGCGAGCGGGCTGCGCCACTTCGTCTGTTTTGCCCATGAACTTCAGGAATTCCCCGTCCAGGCCCACGCTCCCGACCGTAATCACGGGCTTGCCGGTTAGGCGGCGCGTCCAGCCCGCCAGGTTCAGATCCGCGCCGTCGCCCGATATTTGCGGGAATTCCGGTTCCCAGAACCGCCGCGTCGAGCAATGGAAGATATCCACACCGGCCTCGACCAAGGGCTGAAGGAAGGCTGCCAGCGCCTCAGGCGTGGTGGCCAGGCGAGCGTTGTAGTCTTGCTGCTTCCATTGAGAGAAGCGGAAAATGATCGGAAAGTCCGGCCCCACCGCCGCCCTGACCGCTTGCACCAGCTCGATAGCGAAGCGCGAACGCCCTTCGGGCGAGCCACCATAACGGTCCGTGCGGGTATTGCTGTCTGCCCAGAAGAACTGGTCGATCAGGTAGCCATGGGCGCCGTGGATTTCCACCGCATCCATGCCGATGGCCTTGGCGGCCGCGGCAGCCTCGGCAAAGGCCTGGATGACATCCAGGATATCGCCCTCGGTCATGCCATGGACCACAACCTGGTCGCCTTTATGCTTCTCCACCGGCCCATAGCCGGGAACGGTGCCATCAGGCTCTGTACCGAGGCGGCGCACATTGCCCACATGCCACAGCTGGGGGGCGATCTTGCCACCCTCGGCATGTACCGCCTCTACCACGCGACGCCAGCCGGCCAGGGCGTCCTCACCATGGAACCGTGGTACGTTCGGGTAGCCATTGGCGGCCGGGTGATCGACAGTGGTGCCCTCGGTAATGATCAGCCCCACTCCGCCAGCGGCACGGCGACGGTAATATTCCACCACCTGCTCAGTGGGAACGCCGCCGGGAGAGAAGGAGCGGGTCATGGGTGCCATCACCACGCGGGAAGCCAGCGTCAAGGGACCATATACGAAGGGGTCGAACAGGTTATGCACAGACATCGGCGCCGCCTCTGGGGAGTTCAGTGCCAAAGCTTAAAGCCACGGAAGTGGAGGGCCCAGCATTATTGACCAGGGTTATCGCCAGGCTGCACACAAAGTGATCCGAGGCCCGGCGTCGCGCGAACCTAGCCCGGGCCTTCAGCGAGCGCCGCCTCGATGGCGGAGATGACCTCCGGGGCCTGCGGCAAGGTACGAGGCGAAAAGCGGGCAAGTACTCGGCCATCCCTGCCGATGAGGAATTTCTCGAAATTCCAGGTGATGTCGCCAGGAAAGGTCGCCCCCTCCCCGGCCAGCAGACGGTACAGTGGCTGACGCTCTGCCCCGTTCACATCGGCCTTGGCGGCCAAGGGGAAGGTCACGCCGTACCGGGCGCTGCAAAAGCCCTGGATATCCACGGCAGTGCCGGGCTCCTGCCCGGCGAATTGGTTGCAGGGCAACCCCAGCACGCTGAAACCTTCAGGCCCGAAACGCTGTTGCAGCGCTTCGAGGCCTTCGTACTGCGGTGTAAGGCCGCACTGAGATGCCACATTGACCACCAACACCACCTGCCCCGCAAAACGGTTCAACGGAAGCTCGCTTCCGTCCAGAGCGGAGAGTCGAAGATCGTAAAACTCGCTCATGCAGCCTCCTTGCGCGGCAAACATGCACAGCTCAACCGAAGGGAAGACCTGTCAGTGGTGGTGGCCACCTTCGCCATGGACGTGGCCATGGGCGATTTCTTCTTCGCTGGCATCACGGACGTTGACAACCTTGACCTTGAAGGTCAGGCGCTGGCCGGCCAGGGGATGGTTGCCGTCCACGGTCACGTCATCGCCGTCCAGGTCACGGATGGTGACGATTTGCATCTGGCCATCCGGCGCCGAGGCATGGAACTGCATGCCGACTTCCAGTTCGTCCACGCCTTCGAACATGCTGCGGTTCAGGGTGCTGACCATTTCGGCGGAATATTCGCCATAGGCGTCTTCCGGCTCGATGGTGACATCGACTTCGTCCTGGGGCTGCTTGCCTTCCAGGGCCTTTTCCAGGCCAGGGATGATGTTGCCGGCGCCGTGCAGGTATACCAGCGGGGCACCGCCGGCCGAGCTGTCGATGACCTCACCAGCATCGTTGGTGAGGGTATAGTCGATGGACACAGCCTTGTTGGCGGCAATGAGCATGGGGTAAGACCTTTGCACAAGAGATTGGAAGACCTCAGTGTAAACAAGCATGGGGCCGATTGCGAATGTGAGCGCGGCTCTGGCGACAGCCGATGCGTAACCGGCTTTGACCAGGACGGGCATGGGGACTGGTTCGTGCGCTTGTGCTGCGGGCATACCCAGCACCTGCGTCACGCGCCACCCTGGCAGTCGCGCCCCTGGGTGCTGGATCCCCACGCACGGGCGCGGCGCATCGGCCAGCCTTTCGCCTGCGGCTGGTGCGCGCAACGCGGTTTTGGCGTTAACCTTGGTTCCTCCTGACCCTCGCTGACCCGGGCATGCACTGTGTAGCACCATGGCCCGCCATGCTGACCGAGAGAACCCATGCAAACCTTTTTCATCGCGCCCACTGACTTCGGCGTAGGCCTGACCTCCATCAGCCTTGGGCTGATCCGCACGCTGGAAAGGGCCGGGCTGAAGGTAGGCTTTTTCAAGCCGGTCGCCCAACCGCACCCCGGCGATACCGGGCCCGAACGCTCCACGGAGCTGGTGGCGCGTACCCATGGCCTCAAGCCGCCCGCCCCGCTTCCCCTGGGCCAGGTAGAGCGCATGCTGGGAGACGGCCAGCTGGACGAGTTGCTCGAGGAAATCATCACTCGCCACCAGCGGGCCGGCATCGGCAAGGACGTGCTGGTGGTCGAAGGCATGGTGCCGACGCGCCAGGCCAGCTATGCCGCGCGCGTCAACCAGCACATGGCCAAGAGCATGGACGCCGATGTCATCCTGGTGTCGGCGCCGGAGAGCGAGGCGCTGGCCGAGCTGTCCGGGCGGGTGGACCTGCAGGCCCGACTGTTCGGCGGCGCCAGTGACCCCAAGCTGATCGGCGTGATCCTGAACAAGGTGCGTACTGAAGAAAGTATCGAACAGTTCGCGCTGCGCCTGCGCGAGCACTCACCCCTGTTGCGCGCAGGTGACTTCCGCCTGCTGGGCTGCATCCCTTACCAGCCTGAGCTCAACGCGCCACGTACCCGAGACGTCGCCGAACTGCTGGGCGCCCAGGTACTCAATGCCGGCGATTACGAACAGCGACGGATGTCCCGGATCATCATTTGCGCCCGTACAGTGCTCAACACCCTGGAATTGCTCAAGCCCGGCGTGCTGGTGGTCACCCCTGGGGATCGCGACGACATCCTTCTGGCCGCGGCCCTGGCTTCGCTCAACGGCGTTCCCCTGGCCGGCGTCCTGCTGACCAGCGACACCCGGCCCGACCCGCGTGTACTGGACCTCTGCCGTGGCGCGCTCCAGGCCGGGCTGCCCGTGCTGTCGGTGAGTACCGGTTCCTACGATACCGCTACCCGGCTCAACCAGCTCAACAACGAGATACCCGTAGACGACCGGGAGCGCGCCGAGCACGTGACCGACTTCGTCGCCAGCCACCTGGACGCGGACTGGTTGCATCAGCGTTGCGGCTCACCTCGAGAGTTGCGGCTGTCCCCGGCGGTGTTCCGTTATCAACTGATCCAGCAGGCTCAGGCCTGCGGCAAACGCATCGTGCTGCCCGAGGGCAGCGAGCCGCTGACCGTACAGGCCGCCGCCATTTGCCAGGCGCGGGGCATCGCTCGCTGCGTGCTGTTGGCCAAGCCCGCAGACGTAGAGGCGGTGGCGCGCGCCCAGGGCCTGGATCTACCCCCTGGGCTGGAGATACTCGACCCGGATGCCATCCGTGCCCGCTATGTAGAACCCATGGTGCGGCTGCGCAATAGCAAGAACCTGAACGCGCCCATGGCTGAACAACAGCTGGAAGATCCGGTGGTGGTCGGCACCATGATGCTGGCACTGGATGAGGTGGACGGCCTGGTGTCCGGGCTGGTTCACCCCACCGCCAATACCATTCGCCCAGCCTTGCAGCTGATCAAGACCGCACCTGGCTGGAACCTGGTGTCTTCTGTGTATTTCATGCTGTTCCCCGACCAGGTGGTGATGTACGCAGACTGCGTGATGAACCCGCATCCCGACGCGACGGAGTTGGCCGAGATCGCCCTGCAGAGCGCCGACTCCGCCCAGGCCTTGGGGATCGCCCCGCGCGTGGCGATGCTCAGCTACTCCAGCGGGCAGACGGCTACCGGCGAAGATGTGGAGAAAGTTCGGGAAGCCACTCGCCTGGCCCGGGAGGCGCAACCAGGGTTGTTGATCGACGGCCCGCTACAGTACGACGCCGCCGCCAACGAGACGGTGGCCAGGCAATGGGCTCCCCGTAGCGAGGTCGCCGGCCGGGCCACGGTATTCGTGTTCCCGGACCTCAACAGCGGCAACACCACCCACAAGGCCGTACAGCGCAGCGCGGGCTGCGTCAGCCTGGGGCCAATGCTGCAAGGGCTGCGCAAGCCGGTCAACGATCTGCCCCGAGGCGCCCAGGTGGACGACATCGTCTATACCATCGCGCTTACAGCCATCCAGGCCAGCCGCCCGAGGCGCTGACCCCGATACGCGCCTCTGTCATTGCTGAGCGGGCTGCTGGTATTGCTGGCCTGGGATCGGCTTGAGGTTGACCTCGACGCGGCGATTCTGGGCGCGGCCATTGGCGTCGGCGTTGCTGGCGATAGGCTGGTCCGGCCCGGCGCCGCGCACCGACAGCCGCGACGCATCCACGCCCTGGGAGCTGAGGTAGGTACTCACGGCCTGGGCCCGCTGCAGGGACAGGTCCATGTTGTGCTGGCGGCTACCGGTGCTGTCGGTGTAGCCAACGATCTCGATGGTGTTCTCGTTGAACTGCTTGAACGACGTGGCCAGGTTGTTCAAGGGCGCATAGAAACCAGGGGCGATGGCGGATGAGTCCGTGGCGAAGGTGATATTGCCCGGCATGATGAGCTTGATCTGGTCCCCCTGGCGCTGCACTTGCACCCCGGTATCGGCCATGCTTTCACGCAGGGCTTTTTCCTGCCTGTCGGCATAGTAGCCGTAACCCGCCGAAGCGGCGCCTACTACCGCGGCACCGATCAGCGCACCCTTGCCTCGGTTGTTGTGATCGATGGCGGCGCCTGCCACCGCACCGGCCAGGGCACCGAGACCGCCGTACTTGGCGGTGTTGCTCACACCCTGGCCAGCTTGCCCCTGATCCTGGTTGGCATAGGGGTTCTGTCCGGCGCAGCCGGACAACAGGGCGACGACGGTGGCAGTGATCATCAGGCGGCTTGGCGTCAGCATGAAAAACTCCTGGGTGGACATGTATGAGGCGTGCAACCGGGCAAGGCTGCGCTTGGCGATTTGAACCCGCGCCCATGCCCTTCTTCCAGTGACAATTGTTTCACCGGCTTTCTCAACCGGTTTCTCGACCAGGCTGCGGCCACGGCCCCAGACGCTGCGCCACCGCACCGCTTGTCAGAATGCCATCAAGGATGCCCGCGGATCGCCGTTAACCCACGCAGTAGCGCCATGGACGGCGATATTCCGCTATTGCATACGGCTGTCCGCCTCCAGGCGAGGCTCAGCCACGCCGAGACATTACCATGATCGACCTGACTACCTGGAACCTTACCCTTCCCGTCCCAGCGCCGACGCTCACCGTCGCGACCGCGGCCATGCCGACGCTGCAGACCTCCTATTTCACCAATACTGGCGACAAGATCGTTTTCTGGGCACCGGTCACCGGCTCCGCCTCCGGCACGAGTGATTTCCCTCGCTCGGAACTGCGTGAAACCTTGGCCGACGGCAAGGCCCGCAATTGGCTTTACAACAGCGGCCTGAATACGCTCAAGGGCACCTTGTCAGTGAACCAGGTCCCGTCCAACGGCCGGGTAGTGGTGGCGCAGATCCACGCCAAGAATGCTGCCGCACCCTTGCTCAAGGTGGTGTACCGCTACGCCAACGGTACGGGCAACATCGACCTGGAATATCGCGTCAACCCAGCGGATGCGAAGAGCCCGGTGGCCTACACGGTACCCAACGTACCGCTGAACAAGGCGTTCGCCTATGCCATCCAGATGAACAAGCAAGGCAAGCTGACCGTGCTGATCAACAACACCGGCCCGCAGATCTCGCTGGCGCCGTCCTGGCATGGGTATGCCTTCTACTTCAAGGCGGGGGTCTACACCCTGGATAACACCGGCCCGGTGACCGAAGGCGGGAAAGTGACCTACACCCGGTTGGACGTAAGCCACCTGTAACTCCGGGCGTAGAGACCGTCCTTGCCGTTATCTCGCGGGCAGGGTCGGCAACGCGCCACGCCCGGTCGCCGCCAAGGCGTGCTGCTACGGCGAGCAGCACGGTATCTCGCCGTAGCAGCCGGCCTTGGCCGCGACCAGGGGTGGGCAAGATCAGCCGGTAACTTCGGGCGTAGGGACCGCCCTTGCCGTTATCTCGCGGGCGGGGTCGGCAACGCGCCACGCCCGGTGGCCGCCAAGGCGTGCTGCTACGGCAGACAGCCCGGTATCTCGCCGTAGCAGCCGGCCTTGGCCGCGACCAGGGGTGGGCAAGATCAGCCGAACCGGCCTGTGATGTAGTCTTCGGTCTGGGTCTTGTTGGGCTTGGTGAAGATGGTGTCGGTATCCCCGTGCTCGATCAGCTCCCCCATGAACATGAAGGCGGTGTAGTCCGAGCAGCGGGCGGCCTGCTGCATGTTGTGGGTCACGATGATGACCGTGAACTGTTCCTTGAGCTCAGTGATGAGCTGCTCGATCCGGCCGGTGGAGATCGGGTCCAGGGCGGAGGTAGGCTCGTCGAGCAGCAGCACTTGCGGGCGCAGGGCGATGGTGCGGGCGATGCACAGCCGCTGCTGTTGACCACCGGACAGGCTCTGCGCGCTCTGCTTGAGCTTGTCCTTGACTTCATCCCAGAGGGCAGCGCCACGCAAGGCCTGCTCGACGCGCTCTTCCATCTCGCGACGGTTGAGCCGCTCATGGTGGCGCACCGCGTAGGCGATGTTGTCGAAGATCGACATGGGGAATGGCACCGGCTTCTGGAACACCATGCCCACATGGCTGCGCAGGCGGTTCATGGAGTAGCCAGGGGCCAGGATGTTCTCGCCGTTGAGCAATACTTCGCCCTTGGCTTCCTGCTTGGGGTACATCGAATAGATACGGTTGAACACCCGCAGCAGCGTGGACTTGCCGCAGCCGGACGGGCCGATGATGGCCGTCACGTGCTTTTCCGGGATGTCCATGTTGATCGACTTCAGCGACCGATGGGCACCATAGAAGAACTCGAGGTCGCGCACCTGGATCTTGGTTCGTTTCGGGGCGAGGGTATTCATTAGTGGGACCTATCGCGCAAAAGAATGAGGCGGGAAAGCAGGCTGAGCATCAGCACGAACATGGTGAGCACCAGGGCACCGGCCCAGGCCAGCGCGTGCCAGTCCTCGAAGGGGCTCATGGCGTACTGGAAGATCACCACCGGCACGCTGGCCATGGGCTTGAGCACGTCGGCGCTCCAGAACTGGTTGCCGAACGCGGTGAACAGCAGGGGCGCGGTTTCACCCGTGATGCGCGCCAGGGCCAGCAGCACACCGGTGATGACACCAGCGCGGGCAGCGCGCAACACGATCTGCAGGGTCAGCTTCCACTGGGGCACACCCAGCGCCAGCGCGGCTTCACGCATGGTGGTCGGTTGCAGCTGAAGCATTTCATCCGTGGTGCGCACCACCACCGGAATCACCAGCAAGGCCAGGGTCAGGGCACCGGCCAGGGCAGAGAAGCCTACCCGGTGATCGGTCATCGCGCTGACCGGCAGGATGAACGCGGTGTAGATGAACAGGCCCAGCACGATGGATGGCGCCGACAGCAGGATATCGTTGATGAAGCGCACCGCCATGCCCAGCTTGGTGTGGCGGGCGAACTCGGCCAGCCATACGCCGGCCATCAGGCCGATGGGGGTGCCCACCACCAGCGCAATCAGCGACATCAGGGCGCTGCCGAAGAAGGCGTTCGCCAGGCCGCCCGGACTGCCCGGCGGCGGGGTCATCTCGGTGAACAGTGCGGTACCCAAGGCCTGGAAGCCGTTGGTGAAGGTGGTGATGAGGATCCACACCAGCCACAGCAGGCCGAACAGGGTGGCACCGCAGCTGAGCACCAGCGCTAGTTTGTTCTTGAACGCCCGCAGGCGATACAGGTTTTCGTTAGGCGAACTCACAGGCCCTCCTTGCGCGACAGGCGCATCAGCATCAGGCGGGCACAGGCCAGCACGATGAAAGTGACGACGAACAGCAGGAAGCCCAGGCCGATCAGGGACGAGCGATGCAGGTCCGTATAGGCTTCGCTGAATTCGTTGGCGATGACCGAAGCGATGGAACTGCTTGGCATCAGCAGCGACGCCGACAGCTGGTGGGCGTTGCCCAGCACGAAGGTCACCGCCATGGTTTCACCCAGGGCACGGCCCAGGCCCAGGAATACCCCGCCGACCACCGCGGTGCGGGTATAGGGCAACACGATGTCCCAGACCACCTCCCAGGTGGTGCCACCCAGGGCATAGGCCGATTCCTTCAGCGCCACGGGCACCGTGCGGAACACTTCATTCATCACCGAGGTAATGAACGGAATGATCATGATCGCCAGCACGATGCCCGCGGTCAGGGTACCGATACCCAGCGGCGGGCCCTGGAAAAGCGCGCCCACGCCGGGAATGGCGCCGAGATGGTCATTGATCCAGGGTGCCAGGTGCTCGGCCATGAAGGGGGCGAACACGAACAGCCCCCACATGCCGTAGATGATCGAAGGGATCCCTGCCAACAGCTCGATGGCGGAGGCGATCGGCATGCGCAGCCAAGGCGGCGCGACTTCGGTCAGAAAGATCGCGATGCCGAAGCTCACCGGTACGGCGATCAGCAGCGCGAGAAGAGAGGTCACCAGGGTGCCGTATACAGGTACCACGGCGCCGAACTTGCCGGCGACGGCGTCCCAGTCGGTACTGGTCAGAAAATCCAGGCCAAAGGTTCGGAAGGCTTCACTGCCGCCCCACAGGGTCGAACCGGCGATGCTGGCCAACAGGATCAGCACCAGCATGGCCGCGCCGCGCACGGTGCGGCGGAACCATAGGTCGTGGCGTTGATCCTTGGCCGCGCGGGCTTCACTTACACTCTGGCGCTCGGCGGTCATCGTGGTCAGCACTTGAGAATTGTCGGTCATCGGTAGGGCCACTCATGGCAAATCCCCCAGCCAGCGCGAGGCCGACTGAGGGATGGCTTCGGGTTGCGGTTACTTGGCGAACTCGGACTGCCAGTAGCCTTCGATGCGTTTAACCAAGCTGTCCGGCAGGGCGACGTAGTCCAGCGCGGCGGCTTGTTCCTGGCCTTTTTCCAGGCTCCACTTGAAGAAGTCGAAGGCGGCCTTGCTCTGCTCGGCGTTCTTCGGCTGCTTGTACATGATCACCCAGGTGGTGGCAGCGATCGGCCAGGCGTTGTCGCCCGGAGCGTTGACCATCAGCAGGTTGAAGTCCTTGGCGTTGGCCCAGTCGGCGGTGTCGGCGGCAGCCTGGAAGGTCTTCATGTCCGGGGACACGAACTTGCCGGCGGCGTTCTTCATCTGGGTGAAGGCCATGTTGTTGGTCTTGGCGTAGGCGTATTCGACGTAGCCGATGGAGCCTTTGATCTGCTTCACGTACGCGGCGACACCTTCGTTACCCTTGCCACCCACGCCCACCGGCCACTGCACGGTACTGCCGGCGCCGGCTTTCCATTCGCCGCTGGCTTTCTGCAGGTAGTTGGTGAAGTTGAAGGAGGTGCCGGAACCGTCCGAACGGTGAACCACGGTGATCTTGTCGCCTGGCAGCTTGACGCCGCTGTTCAAGGCGGCGATGGCTGGGTCGTTCCAGGTGGTGATGGTGCCCTGGAAAATCTTGGCCAGGGTTTCGCCGTCCAGCTTGAGCTGGCCAGGCTGAACGCCTTCGACGTTGATCACGGGTACTATGCCACCGATGACCACAGGGAACTGGCCCAGGCCGGCGGCCTTGAGGTCGTCAGCGCTCAGCGGGGCGTCGGAAGCACCGAAATCAACGGTTGCCGCCTTGATCTGCGCAATGCCGCCACCGGAACCGATCGACTGGTAGTTGATGCGGTTTTCGCTGTTCTCGGAGTATGCCGCGCTCCACTTGGACAGAACGGGGTATACGAAGCTCGAGCCCGCGCCGGTGACGGTGGCCGCATGGGCAACACCAGAAAGGCACAGCGAAGCCAGCAAAATCGATAGGCGATTTTTGGTCAGCAGTTTCACGGCAACACCTCTGTTGGTTCCGGTGGAGTCATTCCACGGGAGTTGGCCGTGCTGATTTAAAGCCTTGAATGTGACCTTTTGATGACAGTCTCTTTAAAACATGGCATTAGGACATTGCCTGGCCGCCGCTTCGGCGGCCAGTTCGTGAGGCAGGTCAGCGAATGCCGTCCTGGCGCAGGGCATTGGGGTTGTATTCGGATGAATTGGCGGTGAACTCGAAGTTGTAAGCGCGTTTTTCCTCGTTCTTCATGCCCAGGGCCAGGTAGCGACCGCTCTGCAGGTCATAAAGGGTTTCCAGGGTGGTCCAGGGTACCTGGTAGTTGTAGTAATTCTGCGCGTGGGCCTCGGCGACCCGCCACAGGGCGCCGCGCCCGTCGTAGTGGTCGATGACCGCGGCCTGCCAGGTGTCCTCGTCGAAATACATGTCTCGCTTGGCGTAGATATGGCGCTGCCCGGACTTGAGCGTGGCAACCACGTGCCATACTCGGCGCAGTTCGTAGCGGGTCAGGTCCTGGTTGATATGGCCGGGCTTGATGATGTCAGCGTACTTGAGGCTGGGGGAATCCAGCTTGTAGCTGTTGGCGGGGATGTACATCTCCTGCTTGCCGACCAGCTTCCAGTCGTAGCGGTCCGGCGCGCCGTTGTACATGTCCAGGTTGTCCGAGGTGCGCATGCCATCCGCCGCGGTGCCCGGGCCGTCGTAGGCCACCTGCGGCGCCTTGCGTACCCGACGCTGGCCGGCGTTGTAGATCCAGGCTTCGCGGGGTTCCTTGACCTGGTCGATGGGCTCGTGCACCAGCAGCACGGTACCTGCCAGGCGCGCCGGGGCAGTGACTGCCTGCTTGAAATAGAACAGGATGTTGCCAGGGTTGTTGGGGTCGTGATCTTTCATGCGATCCCGGAACACAAAGGAATCGTTGAAGTACACCAGGCTGTAGTCGCCATTCTGCTGGGGCGTGGCCTGGGTCACGGTGCGGCTGACCGCGCCGCCTCGATAACGGGTAATGTGGTTCCAGATGACTTCCAGGCCGCTTTGCGGAATGGGAAAGGGAATGGCCGTCTTGAAGTTCTCCAGGCCATTGCCCTCCCCTACCAGCCTGGTCTGGGTGGCGTTCTCCTTGATGGCGGCGAACACTGCATCGGGCACGGTGGCGCCGCGATGACCGGGGTATACCGGCAGCCGGTAGGTATCGGGGTAGCGCTTGATCATCGCCACCTGGCCGGGAGCGAGCTTGCCGGCGTATTTGTCCACGTTCTTGCTATCGATCACGAACAACGGCTTTTCACTGGCGTAGGGATCGGCCAGGAAACCCTTGGCATCCACGGCGCCGGCCGTCTTGGGCATGGGCGCCCAGGCCGGAATGGAGCCGTCCGCATTACCCGCTTTTTCGGCGCCCATGGGCGTGAGGCTGCCGCCAAGCTTGGCGGCCTCAGCCGCCGACACCGCTGCCCAGGTATTGGCCGCCGCCAGTGCCCAGCCCAATACCGACACCCATGCCACTGTTTTTATGGTGTTCATCCTGTGCTCACCCTTTTAGAAATTCACGCCAAAGCTCATGGCTACGAAGTCGCGGTCATCCACGGTGCTGTACTTGCCGTCGAAGAAATTGGTGTAGTACAGGCTCGCGGTGTAGGTATTGAGGTAATCGGCATCCAGCCCGAGGCTCACCGCCTTGCGCCCCTCTTCGAAGTTGCCGCCAGGGCTGGGCGAGTAACCGTCGACGTCGTGGGACCAGGCGATGCTGGGCTTGAGGTTGACCCCTGCAATGGCATTGTTGAAATCCCAGATGGCACGCATGCGATAGCCCCAGGAATCGGTGGTGGTGAAGCCGTCATTCTCGCAGTACCGGCTCAGGTTGTTCTGCGGGCCGCCAGCCAGGGTGCCGGCATTGAGGGCCTGGCATTGACCATTGGGCAATGGGCCAGGGCCGTAGCTCGGGTCTCGCCCGTAGCGCAGCTTGGATGAGCTCTCTAAACCTCCCACGTGGGTCCAGCCCACTTCACCTACCAGCGTAAGGCGGTCGGCGCCCATCACCTGGTCGAAGAAATGGGTGAAGGTGGTTTGCAGCTGGGTGATTTCCTTGCGCCGGTAGCCGGGCTGGTCTGTGCCGGGCGAGCCCTGCAGTTGCGACACGTTGGAGTTGAGCGGCGACAGGCCTGAATAAAGGATATCCGTGGTGTTGATCTGTACCGGCGCATTGGGCCGGTAGCTGATCTCGCCGCTCCAGGCCGTGCCGGTGGGCAGGGTGGTGGAGAAGCTCAACCCGTAGAGATGGATGTCCTCGGGGTACTCAACGTAGTAACTGCCGTTGCCCGCCACCACCACGGGCAGCAAGGTGGATGCCAGCGCGCGCGCGGTGGCCGCCGGGATACCCGAACTGGCCAGTGAGCTCACCAGGTTGGCCGCGCTATAGGCACTGGCGGAGCCACCCCGGCCGCTGAAGATGGGCAGCCGGCTATGGTAGTTCATGTAGTAGGCGCCGAATTCGGTATCCAGCGGCTCGAAGTTGTAGCGCATGGCCAGGCCAAACTGGCCACTGTCCCGTGCGTCGCGGTCCGGCCCGCGGGCCACCACCACGCCTTCATTGCTGAAGTTCACCCCCTGCCTGCCGAGGCTGGTGAGCACCGCCGAGCGCGCCGCGCTGGGCAAGCCCGCGGATGCCAGAGCACTGCTCAGAGCGGTACCGGTACGCAATACCGCCAGGTTGTCGTTGCAACCGTCAGCGATGACATCGCCCTGGGAAAAGAAGGTGCCGCAGTTGTCCACCACGGTCTGGTCCCACTCCAGCTGGTAGAAGCCTTCGGCCGAGAGATTGTCGGTCAGGTTCTGCGACAGATAGAACATGTTGACCGGAATCAGTCCTTCCTTGATTTCCGCGCCGGGTCGGCGGAACGCGGAAACGTCCACCGGGTTGATGCTGTTGATGGAGTTACCGATGAAGGTGCTTTCGCCCCAACTCACCACCTGCTTGCCCAGGCGTACCGTGCCGGGCAGGTCGCCGATGCTGTAGTTGTGGTAGACGAAGGCATCGAGCAGTTCGGCCCCGGAGGATTTCGCGCCCTCCTTGCGTCCCGAATCGCTGATGTCCCTGAACTGACGGCTCTCGTCCTTGAGTTCGAAGTCGTACCAGTACTTGCCGCGCAGGAACACCCCGGTGTCCTTGTACTTGAGCTCCAGGTCGTGGATGCCCTTGAAGATCTTGGAGAAGGTTTCGCCACGCTTGAAGTTCAAGTGACCGTCATCGGAAGTTTGCGAGAGGCCGCGCCCACCGTTGTTGACACCGATCAGGTTCTTGTTGGGGCTGGCGGTGGACCAGCTGGCGCCGATGGACAGCGAAGAGTCGAATTGGCCTTCGATTTCGCCAATGTTGAAACTGACCGCCATGACGGGCGTTGCGAAGGTAGATGCAAGGCTGACAGCCAAGGGCAAGCGTCCTCGCTGCCAGAGGGTACGGATGGACTTCATCGACACTACTCCATGTTCATTCTTGTTATTGGGAGCGGCCAGGCGCCGGGGGCTTGCAGACCAGTCAGGCAGCCCCGATTCGACTATAGCCAGCCCAGCGCGAATGCTCTTGCAGTGATGTATCACAATATTTACCAGTGATGGCCAATTGGGCTTGAGGCAAGCGCCACGAACAGAGGCAAGCATGGCCCAAATCATCGATTTGGCAAGTCAAAGGCGTGGATGGATCGCTCTAGCACGCGGCCTGGCCAGGTTCAGCCCGCGCGGATAACGGGTCCTGAACCTGATCAGGCGCTGTCAGGGCGCGGCGTGTAAGCGGGTGGAAACCCGAACGTCCCCGGCGGCATTGCCGATGCGCGGCATCAATGCACTTCGCTGAGCGCGATCTTCACGCCCAGGGCGATCAGCACGGCACCCATGGTGCGGTCGAACCAATGACCGATGCGCGCGAACCCGGCACGCACGCGGTCATGGCTGAACAGGCGCGCCACCATGCAGAACCAGGCGGCGGTGGCCACTGCCAGGTATACCCCGTAGCCAGCCTGGATGAACAAAGGTGTATGCGGATTGATCACCACCGTGAACAGCGACAGGAAGAACAGGGTCGCCTTGGGGTTCAGCCCATTGGTCATGAAACCGGCGACATAAGCGTCCTTCGCAGACCTGCGCGGTGCCTGGCTTGCCGCCTGGTCCGGACGTTGCGATCCGGGCTTGGCGCGCAAGGCCTTGAAGCCGATATACAGCAGGTAAGCCGCGGCCAGCCATTTCAATGCGTTGAACAGCACGATGGACTGGGAAACGATCAGGCCAATGCCCAGCAAGGAGTACCCCACATGGAGGAAGATCGCTGACCCTACACCCAGTGCCGTCCAGGTGCCCGCGCGCCGACCATGGGTCACGCTCTCACGCACCACGACGGCAAAATCCGGCCCAGGGCTGGCTACCGCCAGCAGATGGATGGCCGCTACGGCCAAGAATTCACTCCAATACATAAAGGCACTCTCCTGATGTAACAAAATCGTCCAGCGGGTACCTTAACCCTTCGCTGGCCCCCCTGACAGATACAGTTCAATGCGAAGAGGCCCCATGACCGCAACCCACCACGCCGTTTTCCTCGATTACAGCACTCTGGATCTGGGTGACCTGGATGCTTCCCCCTTGCGCCAGGCTTTCGACAGCCTCGACCTGCACGAGCGCACCGCGCCGGAGGACGTCGCCGCCCGGCTGCGCGGCGCGCAGGTCGCCATCAGCAACAAGGTGATGATCGACCAGGCGACCCTGGCCCAATGCCCGGAGCTCAAGCTGATACTGGTGTCCGCCACAGGCGTCAATAACGTAGACCTGGCCGCGGCGGCACGCCGGGGGGTGACGGTGTGCAACTGCCAGGGCTATGGTACGCCTTCCGTGGCCCAGCATACCCTGATGCTGCTGCTGGCCCTGGCGACTCGCCTGCCCGACTACCAGCAGGCCGTGGCCGAGGGGCGATGGCAGCGCGCTAGTCAGTTCTGCCTGCTGGACTACCCCATCATGGAACTGGAAGGGAAAACCCTCGGCCTGCTTGGCCATGGTGAGCTGGGAAGCGCGGTGGCCCGCCTGGCCGAAGCCTTTGGCATGCAGGTGCTGCTGGGACAGCTGCCCGGGCGCCCCGTCCGGCCAGGCCGCCTGCCCTTGGCCGAGCTGCTTCCCAGGGTGGACGCGCTTACCTTGCACTGCCCATTGACCGAGCATACCCGCGGCCTGATCGGCGCTCGCGAACTGGCCATGCTCAAGCCTGGTGCGTTGCTGGTCAATACCGCCCGAGGCGGCATCGTCGATGAATCCGCCCTGGTCGAGGCATTGTGCAACGGACACCTGGGCGGAGCCGCCACTGACGTGCTCAGCGTGGAGCCCCCAGCCGAGGGTAACCCCTTGCTCAGCCGCGAGGTGCCGCGATTGATCGTCACCCCGCATTGTGCCTGGGGTAGTCGAGAGGCCCGCCAGCGCATCATCGGTCAGATGAGCGAGAACGCCTTGGCGTTCTTCGCCGGACAGCCGCTACGCGTGGTGGCCTGAAGCGCCTCTGGTAAACTCGGCGTTTTTTGCCAGGAACTTGCCAATGGACCCGCGCAGTGAAGTACTGCTTCGCCAGGCCTCTCTTTTCGAAGGCCGTGTTCTGCTGGCCGGGCTACCCGCCGATGGCTTGCTCGGCCAGCTACCCCAGGCCCTTGGCTGGAGCTGGAACGCAGCGGATCACGCCGCCCTGTCTGCGCGCTCCCCGCAGCGGACAGGCTTTGGCGTAACGCCGCCTGACCAGGACTTCACGGCTGCGGTACTTTTTCTCCCCAAGGCGCGGGAGTTGTCCAGCTACCTGCTGCAGGCGCTCGCCGCCCGCCTGGCCGGGCGCAGTCTGTTTCTGGTGGGCGAGAAGCGCGGTGGCATCGAAGGGGCCGCGCGGCAGTTGAACAGCTTCGGCCGCGCCCGCAAGCTCGACAGCGCCCGTCATTGTCAGCTGTGGCAGGTGGATATCGAGCAGGCACCGGCCGCGCCGGACCTGGAGAGCCTTGCCCAGCGCTTTACCCTCGAAGTGGAGGGGGCGGCCAGCCTGAACGTGGTCAGCCTGCCCGGGGTGTTCAGTCATGGTCGACTGGACCGGGGTACCCGCTTGCTGCTGGGGCAACTGGACGCCCTGCCCATGGGCCACATGCTCGATTTCGGCTGCGGTGCCGGCGTAGTGGGCGCGGTGCTCAAGCGTCGCTACCCACAGGCGAGGGTGACCTTGCTGGACGTGGATGCCTTTGCCGTGGCCAGCGCGCGCCTGACCCTGGACGCCAATGGCCTTGACGCGCAGGTGACCTGCGGCGATGGCATCGCCGCGGCGCCCGAAGGGCTGAGCGCGATCGTCAGCAATCCGCCCTTCCATACTGGCGTGCACACCGACTACCGTGCCAGCGAGGCGCTGTTGCAACGCGCCAGGGAGCACCTGGCGCCAGGTGGCCAGGTTCGCATCGTGGCCAACAGTTTCCTGCGCTACCAACCCTTGCTTGAAGCCCATCTGCGCGAATGCAAGGTGCTGGCCGAAGGCGATGGCTTCCGTGTCTACCAGGCCGCGCGCTGAAAGCGCTTGCGCTTTGGGGGGCGGCTAGGCAGAATCCGCTCCGTCCTAGGGGAGTAGTCTCCATGGGGTTCAGGTAGCGCAGCTCAAGTCGCGGCTCAATGCCGGCAGGGCAGCCTGAATCCTGGCATGCGTCAACATACTTGGCCCTCAGGCCATGGCGCTGCGACCTCCGTGCCCATCCGTGGCACCGGCCGGTTTGACAAGACCTATGACACGTTCACCTTACCCGGGGCGGGGAGGCTGTACGTGTCATAGCTGTGTTGACCCGCCCCTGTAGGAATCGTGATGCTCGAATCGCTCCTTGTCCCTACCGGCGTGGTGGCGCTCGCCGAAATCGGTGACAAGACCCAACTGCTGGCGCTCATCCTGGCCGCGCGTTTTCGCAAGCCCTGGCCGATCATCGCCGGGATCATCGCCGCTACCCTGGCCAACCATGCCGCGGCAGGCGCCGTCGGTGCCCTGGTCAGCAGCTACCTGTCCGATACCGTCCTGCACTGGATACTGGCCGCCAGCTTCACCGCCACCGCCCTGTGGACTCTGGTGCCTGACAAGATCGACGACGATGAGACCCGCACCAGCAAGGCCCATGGCGCGTTCGTCACCACCTTGATCGCTTTCTTCCTGGCCGAGATCGGTGACAAGACCCAGGTCGCCACGGTAATGCTGGCGGCGCAATATCCGCATCTGATCCTGGTCATCATCGGTACCACCCTCGGCATGCTGGCCGCCAACGTGCCCGTGGTGCTCGCCGGCAACTTTGCCGCCGACAAGCTGCCGCTGACCCTCATCCGCCGGCTGGCGGCCCTGTCCTTCTTCGTACTGGCCGCGTTCGCCGTCTATGAAGCAATGAAGGTCAGCGGCTGGGTTTAACTTTTGCGGGCCGCCTGGTACAGGGGCTGAACCTTGGGAATGGCGGCTTCCAGCGCGGCGATGCGATTGGCGCTGGAAGGGTGGGTACTGGTGAATTCGGGCGGTGCGCTGCCCGACTCGGCCGCGGTCATTTTTTTCCACAGGCTGATGGCCGCATTGGGGTCATAGCCTGCCCGGGCCGCCAGTTCCAGGCCCAGCAGGTCCGCTTCGTTTTCATTGGCGCGGCTGTTGGGCAGAGTAAGACTGTATTGCACCACGGTATCGGCCAGAGCCAGGCTGTCCTGGCTCAATCCCAGCAACGCCCCCGCGCCCGTACGGGCCATTTCGATGCCATAGGCCTTGGACATGGCCTCCCGACCATGCTCGCGCAAGGCGTGGGCGATTTCATGCCCCATCACTGCGGCCAGTTCGTCATCGCTGAGCTTGAGGGTGTCGATCAGGCCGGTGTACACGATGATTTTCCCGCCAGGCCCGCAGTTGGCGTTGAGCTCATCGCTCTTGATCACATTCACTTCCCAGTTCCACTGAGCCGCGTCCGGTCGCAGTCTCGGGGCCTGGGCAATCAGGCGGTCAGCCACCGCCTGCACCCGCTTGGCTTCACTGCTGCCCTTGTCCAGCACACCCTTGCCTGAAGCCTCGGACAGGGTCTGCTGATAGGACTGGGCGTACATCTGGTTCACCTGCTCGGTGGAGAGCATGCTGAACATGTATTGCTTGCGCTCCACGCCTACGGCGTCGCCGCTGGTGGTATTGACCGCCTGGCAGGCCACGAGCAGCAGGCTGCTGGCCAGGACGGAGAGGATGAACGGTTTGCGCATGGAAGGCTCCCTGTGGCTACAGAGCGCCATGCTAGCAGCAAGGTAACAGGCTGGACACAATGTGCGGCTTTCACACTGCCGGCGTCAGGCACTCCGGGGCATTGAGCTTGGGATCGTTGACCAGGTTGGCCAGCGGCCGCTCCAACAGCGGCGCTGGCGGCTGGGCCAGCAACGAATGCAGCCGGGGCAAGGGCATGTCAGGGTCCAGCCAGGCGGCCTGGCCCGCCTCGTCCAGAATGATGGGGCGGCGCTGGCTGGCCGCGGCCTGGGTGACGATGGCCATGCTCAACCACACCTGCTCCTGCACAGGAAAAGCCTCCCAGACGGCAGCGAAATAGAGAAACGAGCCTTGGGCGGGAGTGAGCCAGTAAGGCCGCTTGCGCACCGCCCCCCGCCATTCGTAAAAGCCATTGGCCGGCACCAGGCAGCGCCGGGCGCGAAAGGCTTCGCGAAACATCGGCTGCTCGGCCAGGGTTTCGGCCCTGGCATGAGCGGGGGTCCGTGACATATCGGTCAACCAGGGCGGGGTAAGCCCCCAACGCGCCGGGGCCAGCGTGCGCGCATCCGCCTCGGCCCGCAGGATAAGCACCTGCTGGCCTGGGGAAATATTCCAATGGGCCTGGTGTCCTGCCGGGAAACCTGGCAGGCCAGCGAAGGCCGGAGCCCATCGGAACAACGCAAAACGACCGCACATGCAAACGCACTCCAGCTCAGCACAACAGGGTACCTGGGTAACTGTCCGGCTCGTCGGCAGGCAGCACCAGTGCGGCATTGTACGCACCGATCAGCGACCGCGCGCGCTCGGCCTGCTCGTCGGCCACCAGTAGCCCCAGCAAGCCAAGCGCGGGCAACTCCCCTACCCCGCCCACCAGATGGCGGCCGCTCAGGTGGGCCTGGATACCTTCATTGCCAAGCATGCTGAGCAGCATCTCGGCTTCCAGCAAGGTCTCGGGTTCGTAGATACGACGCATCATTCGTTCTCACCGCGCACGTCCAGCGACCAGCGCTCGCCATCGGTGACCAGGTGGAATTCCAATGGCCGGCAGCACACCGGGCAATCTTCGATGTAAGCCTGCTCTCCGGCGGAGAGGTCCAGCACCGCTTCCACGATTTCGCCACAGCATGGGCATTGGTACCGCTCGGTTTCCAGCATCGGGCTACCCCTGCAAGTTATGCGTATAATGGTGAGCTTGTTTATAACCCTAGCCGTTTCCTACAAGAGAACATATGGGCGAATTCGATGCCATCCGGCCCTACGATGATTCCGAGGTCAAAGCTGTCCTGAGCCGCCTGCTGGGCGATCCGGCCTTTCTGGACATCCTCACCCGCTTTCGCTTTCCCCGCTTCGCCAATACCCTGGGCTGGGCGCTGCGGCCGATGATCGCGCGCAAGCTGCGCCGTGAGTTCGCCGGCATCGAAAGCGTGGCAGCCTTGCAGGACAAGGTCGAACTCTATGTGGACCATACCATCGAGCGCGCCACCGATGGGGTGACCTATACCGGCGTGGAGCAGTTGCAGCGCGGCAGTGCCTACCTGTTGTTGGCCAACCACCGCGATATCGTGATGGACCCGGCGTTCGTCAACTATGCCGTGTACCACGCCGGCCTGCCGACCCCGCGCATCGCCATCGGCGACAACTTGCTGCAAAAGCCCTTCGTCAGCGACCTCATGCGTCTGAACAAGAGTTTCATCGTGCACCGCTCGCTCACGGGACGGCGGGAGAAACTGGCGTCCTATCAATTGCTGTCGGCCTACATCAACCATTCCCTGCGCACCGACTGCCAGTCGGTATGGATCGCCCAGGCCGAGGGGCGTGCGAAGGACGGCGACGACCGTACCGATTCGGCGATCCTCAAGATGTTCCACATGAGCCGCAAGGACGAACCCTTCGCCGAGGTGATTCGCTCCCTGAACCTGACACCGGTGTCCATCAGCTACGAATACGACCCCTGCGACCTGGCCAAGGCTCGGGAGCTGTACATTCGCTCGACTACCGGCGGCTACGTGAAAGCGCCCGGGGAAGACGACATCAGCATCGCCCAGGGCATCACCGGCTACAAGGGGCGGGTGCATATCAATTTCTCCGCTCCCATTACCACCGCATTCGAGGATGCGCGGTTGCTGGCAGCGGAAATCGACCGCTGCGTGCTGGGCGGCTACCGCCTGTTCCCGGTTCATTACCTGGCCTATGCCCAGTGGGAGGGCGCGGATCCGACGCTGGCAGTGCCGACCGCGGACCGTCTGTTCGGGCGGGATGAGCTGGAAAAGGCCCAGGCGGAGTGGGAACGTCGGCTGCAAGCCTGCCCCGAGGAACATCGCCCCTGGCTGGTCGCCCAGTATGCCTGCCCTGTGCGCAACCAGTACCGGGTCAAGGCCGACCTACCGTTGGACAGCTGACAGCCCGCCGTCATACAACGGTCATCGAAGCCCGTCAGGCTGTGCGACCACATTGGAACCACAGTTCGACGGAGCCCCGGCATGCTGCACGCCCACAACCAGGATCGCCTCTACCTCATTACCCCCAGCGAGGAGCAGGAAGCGCTGATCGATGGCCTGGCGGTCAATGTGCAGGATTCCGGCTGGCTGGTCTATTGCGCCCTGGGGGGCCGGGCGCATCGGCACTGGCCTGAGGTGGATGCCGAGACCGGAATCAGTTTGCTGGACTGGCGCATCGAGGCGGCATGACCAGGAGCGCCAGCGGAGCCGGCGAATGTTCAGCTCACTGCCAGTCGCCAGCTGCCGCTAGCTGCCACAAGGAACAGGCATTGAAGATCGAGAAGGCCGCCGCCTCTGCTGCTTGAGCTGCCCGTTCCCCCTCCCGCTTACTGCGACAGTTTCTGGCCGATGGTCGGATCCTTGAACAGGCGAGTCAGTGCGTCGCTCAGAACATCACCTACCAGCTTGTTGTTGGTTTCCTGGTTCGGGGCCATGCCGAAGCGTTGATCCAGCGACGCCGAATAGCGCCCGGTGTAACGACCACTGGCGTTCTGCACGTCAGCGCGGAAGGTGGCGCCAATGGTGGCTTCGGTCACGTACATCTTGTCCTTGGGCGATTGGTACTTCAGGTCGGCCAGGGTGATGGTCAGCTGCGGTGCGTTATAGGCGCTGGCATTGGGCGTGAAGCCCAGCAGGCGCACTGCGGCTTCGGCCTGCGCCTGCAACTTGGGCAGCAGATCGGCGCCATTGACCGAGACCGCGCTGGTATCCGGATACAGCCCGCCACGAGTGCCCAGAGTCGGCGAAGGTCGGCCATCGACCACCCGAACCACTACCGGTTGGCCGTGACCCACGGGCGCGAGCTGCTCGCTGATTCGCGGCTGCGGGTTGAGTTGCTGAGGGCTATTGGCGCAGCCCGCCAGGGCCAGGGCGGAGGCAGCGATCAAACCGAACAACAGACGTGGCAACATGCGCAGGATCTCCAGAAATAGGCACGAGGCGCCAGTATAACGAAACGCCAGTCACTGCTCATCAAAAGGCCGGCGCGCCAGATAAAACCAGGGCACCGACCGATGCTCGATGATTGTTGTTCAGACAGTGGTGAACTTTTACCGGTTCCAGCAGCTATTTTCCCCCGTAGATCGCTATAATCTGGCCCCGATTATAAGGATGTCTCCTGATCGGGCCCCGCTGCCTTGCCGACACTCATCGTCGCTTTCCAGCGCCATCGACAGAGAGGCCTCCACGGGTCGGTGGCGCGGTGTGCCTGCATCCGCCACACGACCTCGGAGCCTGGCCCTCGCGGCCGTGCTCCCTTTGAGGTTCAAGACTCCAAAAGAGCGTGGAAAACACACGGTTTTCACAACTTCACGAGAGTGTGGCGAGCAAAAAATGAACAACATTGCGTCAGCAAGCAAAGCCTTAACGTTCCCGTTTCAGTCATCACGCCGGGGTATGCCTTCCCGGTGATCCACTCCCGCCGCCCTCGCCTTGGACCATTGGTCTATTGCCCCCGGCCTTCGCCCATGCGTACATGGGCGCATTGCCGGGGTCTGAGGCGCAGGGCAGCGTGAGCGCAGAAGAATCGGCCATGGCCGCCGGAGCCTCCCTGCCTCCCCGCCTCGATGCGGGCCTGCGGAGCAACCGTGATCCTTGGCTGTCTATTTGATGCAGAAGATTTTGGAGATGCGTTAATGGCGCAGAACGAAGCAGTCGACGTGGTCCTGGTCGGGGCCGGTATCATGAGCGCCACCCTCGCGGTGCTGCTCAAGGAGCTCGACCCCACGCTGCGGCTGGAAGTGGTCGAAGCAATGGATTCCGGCGCGGCGGAAAGTTCCAACCCCTGGAACAACGCCGGTACCGGGCATGCAGGCCTCTGCGAACTGAACTACACGCCGCAGGCCGCGGACGGCTCCATCGATATCAAGAAAGCGGTGCAGATCAATACCCAGTTCGAAGTCTCCAAGCAGTTCTGGGCCTACCTCACCGGCAAGGGTGCCATCCCTTCGCCCAAGGCGTTCATCAACCCGGTTCCGCACCTGAGCTACGTGGCCGAAAGCGGTATTGCCTACCTCAAGAAGCGCTACGAGAGCCTCAAGCCTCACCACGCGTTCGCCGAGATGGAGTACACCGAGGACCACGCCAGGTTGGTGGAATGGATGCCGCTGATGATGGACGGCCGCCCCACGACCGAGCGACTGGCGGCGACCCGTGTGGCCAAGGGTACTGACGTCAACTTCGGTGCCTTGACCAACCTGCTGCTGGCCCATCTGGCAAGCACCAGCGACGCTCAGGTCAAGTATTCCAAGAAGGTCGTCGGCCTGCACCGCCGCAACGGTGGCTGGACCCTGGACGTCAAGGACGTGCACAGCGGCAACACCCGCCAGCTCGATGCCCGCTTCGTTTTCCTTGGCGCCGGTGGCGCCGCGCTGCCGTTGCTGCAGATGTCGGGCATCGAGGAAAGCAAAGGCTTCGGTGGCTTCCCCGTCAGCGGCCAGTGGCTTCGCTGCGATAACCCGGAAATCGTCAACCGGCACCAGGCCAAGGTCTACAGCCAGGCGGCGGTAGGCTCGCCTCCCATGTCGGTACCGCACCTGGATACCCGAGTCGTGGATGGCAAGAAGTCGCTGTTGTTCGGGCCCTATGCCGGTTTCACTACCAAGTTCCTCAAGCACGGCTCGCTGATGGACCTGCCATTGTCGGTACGCATGGGCAATATCGGCCCCATGCTGGCCGTGGCGCGGGACAACATGGACCTGACCAAGTACCTGGTGAGCGAAGTGATGCAGTCCATGGAACAGCGCCTGGAGTCCCTGCGGCGCTTCTATCCAGAAGCCAGGGCCGAGGACTGGCGCCTGGAAGTGGCCGGGCAGCGGGTGCAGATCATCAAGAAGGATCCGAAGAAAGGCGGTGTGCTGCAGTTCGGCACCGAGCTGGTCTCGGCCAGGGATGGCTCGCTGGCCGCCTTGCTCGGCGCCTCTCCTGGCGCCTCCGTGACGGTGTCGATCATGCTGGAGCTGATCGAGCGCTGCTTCCCCGAGCAGTACCGCTCCCAGGCCTGGACCGACAAGCTCAAGGAAATCTTCCCTGCGCGGGAGAAGGCGCTGGCGACCGATGCCGCCCTATACCGGGAGGTGTTCGACCGCAACAACGCCAAGCTGGACCTGGCCTCCGCCGGCCAGGCGGACGGCGAGCGCTACGCCTGACCCCAGGCGCGCCGCTTCGGTCCAGGCTGAAGCGGCGCCAGGCGGGTTTATGCCGAAGTCGCCGCCTTGCGAACGATCTCGATGTATTCCTCGGCATTGCGCTGGTCCTGGATCTGCGCGATGAAGTCCTGCCCCCGCGCATCCTTGGCGTTGAGGTCATAGCCGGCCTCAACGAAAAAGCCCACGAAGCGCTCGAAGTCGTCCACCCGCAGCCCACGATAAGCTTTCACCAGCTTGTGCAGCGAAGGCGGCGTATCGTCGGCGGGTTCCACGCCCAGGAACAGCTTGATCTGCTCATCGCCGATCTCGTCTCCGATGAGTTGCTTCTTGTCTTTACGCATTGCCTGTTCACCTTGTGGATAACCCGAGGGGCGGCAGTGTACCGCCGGCCCTCCCCAGGCTCAACGGACCTTGACGGCCCCTGTATGCAGGTCGGCCCAGACATGGCCGTTGGGGTAAGTGAGAAACTGCACATACACCTGGTCGTTGCGTAGCATGTCCATGAGCACGCGGTACTGGTTCAGTGGATAGCTCAGGCTCAGTACACGGGTTTGTTCGTCGAACGTCGGCCGCTTCAGGCTTTTGCTCTCGGCGTCGAAGGTGACAATCACCAGGTTGAGGGTAGTGCCCTTGCTCAGCGGCTTGCCTTTGAGTCGCAAGGCCACGGGGGCAGTGACCGGTATCGGCTGCTGGTTGGAAAGGCGCTGGTTGCCGGCCACCAGGCTGAACTCTGTGACCTGAAGCAACTGTTGCTGCTCCGGCTCGCCTTGGCGAAGCCCCTGGTCGTCCGGCGGCAGGTACTGTTCATGCAGCGGCGCGGCCGCCAGGGGCATCGAACAGGCAAGCATCAGCAAGGCGGGAAGAACGAGGCGCATGGCAGGCTCCGAAGCGAGGCCTGCCACTGTAACACCATCACCGCTGCCGAAGGATAGGCTGCGCCGGCCCTACAGGCCCTGGACCGCGTAGATCCCGGCGGCGTTGCGCCAGTAGCCTTTGTAGTCCATGCCATAGCCGAAGACGAAGCGGTCTACGCACGGCAGGCCAACGAAGTCCGCCTTCAGGTCCGGGCTGGCCTTGCGGTCATGCGCCTTGTCGATCAGCACTGCTGTATGCACGGCGCTGGCCCCGGCGTGACGGCAGAAATCGATGATGGCGCTGAGGGTATGCCCCTCATCCAGAATGTCATCGATGATCAGCACATCACG
This sequence comes from Pseudomonas massiliensis, assembly GCF_000826105.1. Taxonomy (GTDB): domain Bacteria; phylum Pseudomonadota; class Gammaproteobacteria; order Pseudomonadales; family Pseudomonadaceae; genus Aquipseudomonas; species Aquipseudomonas massiliensis. The sequence continues at coordinate 956,558 of NZ_CCYK01000006.1, forward strand.
ATCGATGAAGGAGATTTCCGGCTTGGCTTTCCAGAACAGGTCGCCGCCACGGGTTTCGTTGCGGTAGCGAGTGGCGTGCAGGTAGCTGGCCTCGAGAGGGAAGTCCAGGTGGGTCAGCAGTTTGCCGGCGAAGATCAGCCCGCCATTCATCACGCAGAACACCACCGGGTTACGGTCAGCCAGGCGCGCGCAGATTTCCTGGCCCACGCGGGAAATGGCCGCTTCCACCTCGGCTTCGGTGTACAGGCAGTCAGCCTCGCGCATGACTTGACGAATGTGCTCGAGATCTGCGGGCATGGCGCTCTCCAGGGGGGTCCGGGTAAAAGGCGGCAAAGGTACGCATCCGGGCCGAACGAATCAAGGGTTTCTGGACTAACGTCCAGACATTGGACTGTGGATAGATTAATCTACCGCGCATTTTTCAGCCCCCCCTCGGAGATGTTTTCCCATGCCCATTCGCGAAATCCGCCACCCGCTGATCCGTCATAAACTGGGATTGATGCGCCGTGCCGATATCAGCACCAAGAATTTTCGCGAGCTTGCACAGGAAGTGGGTGCTCTGTTGACGTACGAGGCCACCAAGGACCTGCCTCTGGAAACCTATGAGATCGACGGCTGGTGTGGCCCGGTCCAGGCGGAGAAGATCGCCGGCAAGAAAATCACCGTGGTGCCGATCCTGCGCGCCGGCATCGGTATGCTCGACGGTGTGCTCAGCCTGATCCCGGGCGCGCGGGTAAGCGCCGTCGGCGTGGCCCGCAATGAAGAAACCCTGCAGGCTCACACCTACCTGGAAAAACTGGCCACCGGCATCGAGGCCCGCCTGGCGATGATCATCGATCCCATGCTGGCCACCGGCGGCTCCATGGTCGCCACCATCGACCTGCTCAAGAAAGCCGGCTGCAAGGACATTCGCGCCATGGTGCTGGTGGCCGCGCCCGAAGGCATCGAGGCCGTGGAAAAAGCTCACCCGGACGTGCAGATCTACACGGCATCCATCGATCAGAAGCTCAACGAACACGGCTATATCATCCCCGGCCTGGGTGATGCGGGCGACAAGATCTTCGGCACCAAGCAGAAGGACGCCTGAGCATGTCGGACGAGTATAAAGATCCGCTCTGGCGACAGGTGATCTCCGGCGCCCAGATGCTTTTCGTGGCCTTCGGCGCTCTGGTGCTGATGCCGCTGATCACCGGCCTGGACCCGAACGTCGCGCTCTTCACGGCCGGGCTCGGCACCTTGCTGTTCCAGCTGGTCACCGGCCGCCAGGTGCCAGTGTTCCTGGCCTCCAGCTTTGCCTTCATCACCCCTATCATCCTCGCCAAGGGGCAGTTCGGCCTGGCCGCGACCATGGGCGGCGTAATGGCGGCCGGCTTTGTGTACACCTTCCTCGGCCTGGCCGTGAAGATCAAGGGCACAGGCTTCATCGATCGCCTATTGCCGCCGGTGGTAATCGGCCCGGTGATCATCGCCATCGGCCTGGCCATGGCGCCGATCGCCGCCAACATGGCCATGGGCAAGGCAGGCGACGGCAGCGAGCTGATCCCCTACCGAACCGCCATGCTCATCTCGATGCCCGCCCTGCTGACCACCTTGATCGTGGCCGTGTTCGGCCGTGGCCTGTTCCGCCTGGTGCCCATTCTCGCCGGAGTGATCGTCGGCTTTGCCCTGGCGTTCTGGTTCGGCGTGGTCGATACCGCGCGCATCGCCGCCGCGCCCTGGTTCGGCCTGCCCCATTTCACCGCCCCGGAGTTCAATCTCCAGGCGATCCTGTTCATTGTCCCGGTGGCCTTGGCGCCGGCCATCGAGCACATCGGGGGCGTGATCGCGGTAGGTAGCGTGACGGGCAAGGATTACCTGCGCACCCCAGGCCTGCACCGCACGCTTCTGGGAGACGGACTGGCCACCACCGCCGCCGGCCTGTTCGGCGGCCCGCCCAACACCACCTACGCCGAGGTCACGGGCGCGGTGATGCTGACCAAGAACTACAACCCGAAGATCATGACCTGGGCGGCCATCTTCGCCATCAGCCTGGCGTTCATCGGCAAATTCGGGGCCTTGCTCGAAAGCATCCCGGTACCGGTAATGGGCGGGATTCTCTGCCTGCTGTTCGGCTCCATTGCCGCGGTAGGCATGAACACACTGATTCGCCATCAGGTTGACCTGAGCGAAGCGCGCAACCTGGTGATCGTTTCCGTAACCCTGGTCTTTGGAATCGGCGGCGTCCTGATCGGCACCGGTCCGGGCCCAAGCGACTTTGGCCTCAAGGGCATCGCCCTGTGCGCCCTGGTGGCCATTGCCCTCAACCTGCTGCTGCCGAACCGCCGCCCCGCGGCCTGACAGAAATGGGAGCTGGCGAATTCGTGCATAGCCCATGCACGTTCGCCAGCTTTCATAGCGCCCGGGACCTCACCAGCCTAACGAGGCAAGGTCTCGCATAGGGACGCCAGCGCATCGGCCCATTGGCTGTTGTCGTTCAGGCAGGGCACCAGTACCAGTTCCTCGCCACCGGCCTCCTTGAATTGCTCCGCGCCACGGATGCCGATTTCCTCCAGGGTTTCGATGCAGTCGGCAACGAACGCTGGGCACATCACCAACAGACGCTTCACACCCTTGGCTGCCAGCGCATCCAGCCTGGCCTCGGTATAAGGCTCGATCCACTTGTTCTTGCCCAGCCGCGACTGGAACGATACGGACCATTTGCCTTCCGGCAGGCCGACGCGTTCGGCGAATGCCCGGGCGGTCTGGATACACTGGCCGCGATAGCACACGGCCCGTTCTGCGGCGTTCGCGTCACGGCAACAGTCCGCATCGGTCAGACAGTGACGGCTGCCCTTGGGAAGCAGCTTCTTGATATGGCTTTCCGGCAAGCCATGGAAACTGAGCAGCAAATGGTCGAAGTCGTGCTCCAGCCAGGGCTGCGCGCTGGCGGCAAGAGCGTCGAGATACGCTGGCTGATCATGGAACGGCGGCAATATTTTCAGGACGAGCGGCAAACCCTGCTCCCGAATGACCTGGCGTGCAAGCTCCACGGCGGTGGTCACGGTGCTGTCAGCGAACTGAGGATAAAGGGGCGCGAAGGTCACCGTCTGGATGCCGCGGCTGGCCAGCTCGCCCAGCACCCGCTCGATGGAGGGTTCACCGTAGCGCATGGCGATCTCCACCGGCCCATGGGCCCAGCGGGACTGCATCTGGACCTGCAACCGACGGGTCAACTCGACCAGGGGCGAGCCCTGGTCCCACCAGATGGAGTGGTAGGCGTGGGCCGATTGCTCCGGCCGCCGTATGAGGATCAGGGACACCAGCAGGCGCCGCAGGGGCCAGGGCAGGTCGATGACGTAAGGGTCCATCAGGAACTGATTGAGGTAACGCCGTACGGCCTCCACCTCGGGGGCGTCGGGTGAGCCCAGGTTGACGAGCAACAGAGCGTGAGTGGTCATGCGGGGTCCTAATTCATGAGCGGTGCAAAAGGTCTTCCAATGCTGGCTGCAGGTCGGGAAATCCAAATTCGAAACCGGCTTCTTCCAGACGCCGGGGCCGTACCCGCTGCCCACCGAGCAGCAAGCCGGACAGCTCGCCCAAGCCCGTCTTGAGCACCAGGCCGGGTATCGGTATCACCGCTGGCCGATGCAGCGCCTTGCCCAGGCGGCGGGCGAACTCCCGGTTACGAACCGGTCGCGGCGCGCAGGCATTATAAGGACCGCTGGCATCAGGGGCGTTCAACAAAAAATCAATCAACGCGATTTGATCGGCGATGTGCACCCAGGGCATCCACTGGCGACCATTGCCCAAAGGCCCGCCGAGCCCGAGCCGGAAGGGGGGCAACAGCTGGCGCAGCATTCCACCTTCAGCGCTGAGCACCAGCCCGGTGCGCAGCAGCACGACCCGGATGCCGAGGGCTTGGGCACGCTGGGCGGTTTCTTCCCATGCGATGCACAGCTGGCTGGCGAAGTCTTCGCTGACCGGCGGCGAGTCCTCGTCGAGTTGCCGCTCACCACCATCCCCATACCAGCCGACGGCGGAGCCGGAAATCAGTAGTCGTGGCCGCTGCGGCTGAACATCGAGCCACGCCAGCAATTGCTCGGTAAGGGCCACCCGGCTCGCCCATAGCAGATTGCGCCGGTGCCGTGTCCACGGGCGCTGGGCAATGGGCGCGCCGGCAAGGTTGATCACCGCATCCACCGGTTCGCTGTGGAGTTCTTCGAGCCCTCCTACCGCGCGTACCTGGTGGCCACAGCGCTGGGCCACTCGCTCCGGGTGGCGGCTCCACAGGGTCAGGCGATGGCCCAAGCCTGCCCAGTACCGACATAGCTGCGTGCCGATCAAGCCGGTGCCACCGGTCAGCAGGATGTGCATAGCAGTCTTTCTCCTTGCGCCTGAAACCAATGGGTGCTGGTCTATTTTTGCTTGAGCGAGGCACTAATTACCAAGGTCGATCTCAGATTAACCATAGGCCGACAGACAGAAGACAATGAAACCAGGCTTATACTAGTTTTTCCGATTGTACAGGTTTTATTGCAAAAGCCTGGCATTCGAGAACTCGTAAAGAGGGCACTATGACCGTACCAATCGCAATCATCGGCGCCGGCATCGCTGGGTTGTCCGCTGCCGGCGCACTGGTGAAGGCAGGCCAACGCGTACACATCTTTGATAAAAGCAGAGGCCCTGGCGGCCGCATGTCAAGCAAGCGCAGCGAGGCCGGCTCGCTTGACCTGGGCGCCCAATACTTCACCGCGCGTGACCGCCGCTTCGTGAGCCAGCTGCAAAGCTGGCAAGCCGAAGGGCACGTCGCTGAATGGGCACCGATGCTGTTCAACGCCAAGGCTGGACAGCTCAGTCCCTCGCCGGACGAACAGACGCGCTGGGTGGGCACCCCGCGCATGGGCGCATTGACTCGCGCCATGATCAGTGACTTTCCGGCCGTCTACGGCTGTCGCGTGACGGAAGTGTTTCGAGGCAAGGACTACTGGCACCTGCTCGATGGCGAGGGGGCCAGCCATGGGCCTTTCAGCCAGGTCGTATGCGCGGTGCCCGCCCCGCAGGCTACGCCTTTGCTGGCCGCCGCGCCCAAGCTGGCCGCAGTGGTGGCGGGCGTGAAAATGGACCCAACCTGGGCGGTGGCGCTGGGATTCGACACCCCGCTGGACACCCGCATGCAGGGCTGCTTCGTGCAGGACAGTCCGTTGGACTGGCTGGCCCGCGATCGCAGCAAGCCGGGCCGCGTCAGTGCCGGCGATACCTGGGTACTGCATGCCACCAGCGAGTGGAGCCGCGAACACATCGACCTGAGCCGAGAAGCGGTCATCGAGCACCTGCATGGGGCTTTTGCCGAGCTGGTCGGCTGCGCCGTGCCGATGCCCTCCTTCGCCCTCGCTCATCGCTGGCTGTACGCGCGGCCTGCGGGCAATCATGAATGGGGTGCGCTGGGGGATGCGGACCTAGGCATCTATGCCTGTGGCGACTGGTGTTTGTCCGGCCGGGTGGAGGGCGCCTGGCTCAGTGGCCAGGAGGCCGCCCGGCGCCTGCTCGAGCATCTGCAGTAGCGAGCCGGCAGGATCGCCCGAGGCTTGCCAACGGAGCCTTGACAAGGATTGCATGGAACCTATGATCGCGCTGCTGTACAAATAGATTAGTTTGTATAACTTGTCACGAGGTTGCCATGCGTGATTGTCCCAGTGCGGACCTGCCGTCCTTGCCCGAGGGTTTTCGCCCCAAGTTGGCCATCAGCGCTTGCCTGGTCGGCGAAGAAGTGCGCTACAACGGTGGTCACAAGGTGTCCAGGTTTTGCACGGGCGTGCTGGGCGAACACATGGATTTCGTGCCGGTCTGTCCCGAAGTGGCAGTGGGACTGGGGGTGCCACGCGAGCCGATTCGCCTGGTAGGCGACCCTGAACGTCCCCAGGCCCGCGGCAGCGTGCATGCGAGCCTGGATGTCACCGCGCCGCTGATCCGTTATGGCGAGAAAATGGCCAGCTCGCTCGAAGATATCTGCGGCTACATCTTCATGCACAAATCACCCTCCTGTGGCCTTGAGCGGGTGAAAGTCTACCGGGAAGACGGCGTCACCCTGCCAGGTACCGGGCGCGGCCTGTACGCCCAGGCGTTCTGCGCAGCGCGGCCTGACCTGCCGGTGGAAGAAGACGGTCGCCTGTGTGACCCCGTACTGCGCGAGAATTTCCTGGTACGGGTGTATGCCTACGCCCAATGGCAGCTACTGTTGGCTACCGGTTTGACCAAGGGGCGTCTGCTGGCTTTCCATGCTCGCTATAAATACCAGCTCATGGCCAATCATCCTCAGCAGTACAAGGCGCTCGGCCGCCTGCTAGGTTCGATGGGCCGGGCCGAGGTCGACGAGATCGCCCCCAGGTACTTCAGCCAGCTGATGGCTGCCTTGCGTCGCTGTGCCACTCGGGGAACACACGCCAACGTCCTTCAACATATTGCAGGTTACCTGCGAAGCTCACTGGACAGCCCAGGCCGCCAGGAAGTCGCGCAGCTGATCAGTCAATACCGGCAAGGCATGGTACCCCTGGTAGTGCCCCTGACCTTGCTCAAGCACCTGTTCCGCTTGCATCCGCATCCCTACATCCGCGACCAGGTGTACTTGCAACCCCACCCTGAGGCCTTGAGCCTGCGCAATGCGATCTGACCTATGACTGCACTACCGGAACCCGACTTCGATACGCTTGGCGCTGACACTGCGCTGCCTGACAACGCCGTGGCCCTGGGCTGGCTACCGATACGCGAAGTAGCCAGGCGCACCGGCGTAAACCCTGTGACGCTACGCGCCTGGGAGCGTCGCTACGGGCTGGTGGTGCCGCATCGTACCCCCAAAGGGCACCGGCTGTATTCACCAGGGCATCTTGAACGCATTCACAGGGTGCTTACGTGGTTGAACCGAGGGGTGTCAGTAAGCCAGATCAAGGCCTTGCTCGATACCCCGGAACAACGCCTGGCGGCTCCCACGCCCAGCGATTGGGTGCCACTGCGCGAAAACCTCGTACGTGCCATCGGCGAGCTCGCCGAACGCCGGCTGGACGAGCTGTTCAACCAGGCCATGGCCCTTTATCCACCTGCTACTTTGTGCGAGCGCCTGATGCTGCCGCTGCTCAGCGACTTGCACCTGCGCTGGCAGCACCAGTACGGCGCCCAGCTCGAGCAGGCGTTTTTCCACGGCTGGCTGCGCAGTAAGCTAGGTACGCGGCTTTATCACAACAACCGTCAACTGAGCGGGCCACCACTGCTGCTGATCAGGCACAGTGAGGTCCCGTTCGACCCTGAGCTGTGGCTGACCGCCTGGTTGGCCAGTAGCGCCGATTGCCCGGTCGAAGTGCTCGACTGGCCCTTGCCGGCAAGCGAAGTAGCCCTGGCCATCGACCGCCTGGCTGCCCGCGCCTTGGTGCTTCACTCAGCACGCCCGCTGCAGTTGGATAACCTGGCTCGCGTCTTGGCCGGTTGCCCCTGCCCGGTCATGCTGGCGGGGCCGGCCGTGATCATTCATGGCCAGGCGCTCAAGGAACGCGCTGACCTGCGCGGGCTACTCCAGGCCAGCGACCCCTTGGCCGCGCATCTGACGCTACGGCAACATAGTCTGTTCTAGGAATTTCATGAGCCATCCCTCCCCGCGCCAGCTGGTTTGGCTGCGTACCGACCTGCGACTGGAAGATAACCCCGCCTTGCTTGCCGCCTGCCAGACGGGCCCCACCGTGGCCCTGTTCGTGATAAGCCCGGGCCAGTGGCGGGCCCACGACGACGCCGACTGCAAGGTCGACTTCTGGCTGCGCAACCTGCGCGCATTGCAGCCCCAGTTGGCGAAGCTGAACATTCCCTTGCTGGTACGGACCCTTGACTACTGGAAAGAGGCCCCTGCCCTGCTCTCGACCCTCTGCCAGAAAATCGGGGCAGTTGCCGTGCATTGCAACGAAGAATACGGGATCAACGAGCGCGCCCGCGATCAGGCTGTACAAACCGCGCTCACAGCCCAGGGTATCGGTTTTTCCAGCCACCTGGACCAGAGTCTGTTTCGGCCCGGTACAGTGCTCACCCGCACAGGCGGCTATTACCAAGTGTTCGGACAGTTCCGCCGTGCCTGCATGGAGCAGCTCTACCACGGGCTGCCCAGCATAGGTGGCAAGCCCCGGGCACAGGCGCCCCTCGATCTGCCCAGCGATCCGTTACCCGAGTGGATCGAAGGCTTCGCTCCAGCATCGAAGGTCATCCGCGAACATTGGCCCGCGGGCGCCAAGGAAGCTTCGCGCCGCCTGGATGCCTTCGTCGACGGCATCATCGACGACTACCAGGTTGCTCGGGACCTGCCCGCGCGCCCCGGCACCAGCGAATTGTCCGCCTACCTGAACGCGGGCGTACTCTCGGTACGTCAATGCCTGCATGCGGCCCTGAGGGCCAATCAGGGAGAACTGGATAGCGGCAGCGTCGGGGTGACCACCTGGGTAGGCGAGTTGATCTGGCGAGAATTTTACAAACATATCCTGGTGGGATACCCACGGGTCTCGCGTCATCGAGCCTTCAAGCCCCATACCGAAGCCCTGCCATGGCGAGACGCACCCGAGGACTTCGCCGCCTGGGCCGAAGGCCGGACCGGCATTCCCATCATCGACGCCGCCATGCGGCAAATGGCGACCATTGGCTGGATGCACAACCGATTGCGCATGCTTGCGGCAATGTTTCTCAGCAAGAACCTGTTGATCGACTGGCGCTTGGGGGAACGCCACTTCATGCGGCATCTGATCGATGGGGAACTGGCAGCCAATAACGGTGGTTGGCAGTGGAGCGCTTCGACTGGAACCGATTCGGTGCCCTATTTCCGCGTGTTCAACCCCGTCAGCCAGTCGGCACGCTTCGACCCGCAGGGCGTGTTCATCAAGCACTGGGTGCCCGAATTGCAGTCGCTGGCACCGAAGGAGGTTCATCTCCCTCCGCGCGGGCAAAGCCTTGCATCGGGCTGGGATTATCCGTTGCCACGGGTAGACCTGGGCGAGAGCCGGGCGCGCGCGCTGACAGCTTTCAAGAACCTGCCTCGCGTTCGATAGCTGACCTGAAAACGAAAAAGCGGCCTCTTCTGGCCGCTTTTTCATTCATGCCTCAGATGGGCATGCGGTAGTTGAGCGAATAAGCTTCGATACCGTCGTTAGGCTCTTTGATACCGGCGTTGGAATAGTGGATCGCGCGAACGCTCACCTCATGTCCGCCACCAAAGCGCACCCCCAGGCCAAGGCGATCTTCGAAGTTGAAGGCCGAGCCCAGCTTGTTGCCTTCGATCTGGGTCTGGGAGAACACCGAGACGCCAATGCCGGCCTCAATGAATGGCTTCACCGAGCCATTGCCGAATTCATACACGAACACCGGCGCGAAGGAGAGGCTGTTGTTGCCGGAGTGCTCATCGCCTTCCCAGTAGGTGTAGGCGCCGTCCCAATAGCCGGTCAAATGGCCGAGGTTGCTCTGCCACCAGGTCTTGTCCCAATCCGATTGCACGCCCAGGCGATACACCATGGTGGACTCGCCGGTCTGCCCTACCGAAAACGATACGCCCTGGCCTGCCTGAGCGGACAGGCTATGCCCCAGAACCATGGCTGCAATGGCGGCCAGACCCAACATTCTCTTCATGAGGTCATCCTTTTTGATGTTTTTCTCGAACGGTTGCACGGTCAGCCAAACGTTGCGTCTTAGAAAACATGGCCGCTTTGTAAGTTCAAGCTTACAGACCAAATTTTCACAACTTTTTCACGTTTCAAGTAGTTCGACAAGGCCTGGAGGCAAACCGAAGGCGCGCACTACGGTACTCAATTGCTCGCAAGGCCCGCTGGTCCAGTAGCGCACAGCCCCCGCCGCGCCAGGGTTGAGCACTCCGGCCTGAGCGAGCAGCCGCTGTAGTTGACGGGCAACCGCCGCGCCTGTGTCCACGATCGCGATATCCGCGGGCAGGAGCTCCGCCAGCAATGGCTTGAGGAAAGGATAGTGGGTACAGCCAAGTATGATCGTATCGCAGCCTGCCTTCAGCAGCGGCGTCAGGTAGCCAGCGAGCATCGCCCTCAGCGCTGGTGAGGCCAGCTTGCCTTTTTCGATCAGTTCCACCAACCCTGGGCATGGCTGGGTGACTACCGTTACACCCGCGGCGAAACGGTCGAGCAAGGCGGCGAAGCGGGCGCTCTGCAAGGTGCCAGTAGTCGCCAGCACGCCAACGATACCGTTGCGAGTGGCCGCGGCGGCCGGTTTTACCGCCGGCTCCATGCCGATGATCGGCCAACCGGGGTAACGCTCACGCAGGTCCGTCGCGGCAGCGGCGGTGGCGGTATTGCAAGCTATCACCAAGGCCTTGGCGCCTCGCCTGCGAAAGACGTCGGCAATGGCCACGCAGCGGGCGCGAATGAATTCCGGGGTTTTCTCGCCATAGGGGATATGGCCACAGTCCCCGACGTAGAAAAGCGTCTCGCCGGGCAACAGCTGGCGTATCTCGGCCAGCACGGAAAGCCCACCGACGCCGGAGTCGAAGACGCCGACCGGCGCCTGGGCCTGTTCAGCCAAGCCGCACCTGGCAGACCGGGCAATGAGGGTCTCGCTTGAGGCGCAGCTCGCGAAAGCGCGCGCTGGCGGCATCGATCAGCAGCAAGCGACCTACCAGGGGCTCGCCGAACCCCGCCAGTATCTTCAGCGTTTCCAGGGCCTGGAGGCTGCCGACCAGCCCCACGACCGGCCCTAGCACCCCCGCTTCGCTGCAACTGAGTTCGGCCTCGCTACCCTGGCCATAGAGGCAGTGGTAGCACGGGCTATGGGCCTGGCGCGGATCAAAAACGCTCAGTTGCCCTTCCAGGCGAATGGCCGCGCCGCTGACCAGAGGTTTGCCGGCGGCGAAGCAGGCCGCATTGACCGCTTCGCGGGTGGTGAAGTTGTCCGAACAATCGAGCACCAGGTCCACGGCTGCCACGACATTGCCAAGGCTGTCGGCATCCAGCGCTTGGCTATGACGCACCAGGGCGATGTCGGGATTGATGGCCTGCAAACGTGCGACGGCTGAATCTACCTTGAGCAGGCCGACGGTGGTGGTGTCGTGCAGCACCTGGCGTTGCAGGTTGGTGAGGTCTACCCGGTCGAAGTCCGCCAGGTGCAGTTCGCCCACCCCGGCGGCGGCCAGGTAAAGCGCCACTGGCGAACCGAGCCCGCCCAGGCCCACCACCAGCACACGGCTTGCCTTGAGCTTGAGCTGCCCGGCCACGTCGACCTGGGCCAGCAGGACCTGCCGGCTGTAGCGCAGCAGTTCCTCATCGGTCAGCACGGCAGTCGCCCCAGCGTCACGCGCTCATGGCCGCTGAGGTCCTCTCGGCTTTCGATCTGCTCGAACCCGTGGCGGGCAAGCAACTCGCGGACCTGAGCGGCCTGATCGTAACCGTGTTCCAGCAGCAGCCAGCCTCCGGCCAGCAGGTGTTCGGGCGCGGCGGCGATGATCTGGCGGATGTCATCCAGGCCATCGCTGCCCGACACCAGCGCGCTGGCCGGCTCGAAACGCACATCGCCAGCGCTCAGGTGTGGGTCCTGTTGGCGAATGTAGGGAGGATTGCTGACGATCAGGTCGAACCGCTCGCCCTGCAGGGCACTGAACCAATGGCTGGCGCGGATGCTGACATTGGTCAGCCCCAGCCGCTCGCGGTTACGCTCGGCGAGGGCCACGGCGTCTTCGACGCGGTCGACGCCCACCACTTCCCAGCCGGCGCGCTCGCGGCCCAGGGCCAGGGCAATGGCCCCGGTACCGGTGCCCAGGTCTAGCGTGCGGGCCTCGGGTTGCGGTACGCAGGCCAGGGCCAGCTCCACCAGCAATTCTGTCTCAGGGCGCGGAATCAGCGTATGCGGGGCGACTTCCAGGTCCAGCGACCAGAACCCTTGCTGGCCGAGGATATAGGCCACCGGCTCGCCGAGGCGGCGCCGTTGCAGGTAGGAGGCGAACAACTGCGCGGCCTCGCTGTTGACGATCCGCTCCGGCCAGGTACGCAGGTAGCTGCGATTCTTGCCCAGGGCAGCGGCCAACAGCAGCTCGGCATCCAGGCGGGCCGTGGGAGATTCGGGGAGCTGCGCGTCACGCAACAGGCTGGCGATGATGGTCATTCAGTCCCCCAGAGCGGCCAGTTGATCGGCCTGGTACTCGGCCAGCAGCGGCTCGATGACCGCGTCCACACCCCCGGCAAGGATTTCGTCCAGGGAATACAGCGTCAGGTTGACCCGATGATCGGTCACCCGCCCCTGGGGAAAATTGTAGGTTCGGATGCGCTCGGAACGGTCGCCCGATCCCACCAGCAGCTTGCGCTCGCTGGCGATGGCGTTCTGCGCCGCGCTGGTCTGCATGTCGTTGAGCTTGGCCGACAGCCATGCCATGGCGCGGGCGCGGTTCTTGTGCTGGGAGCGCTCTTCCTGACATTCGACCACGATACCGGTTGGCAGGTGGGTGATGCGGATGGCCGAGTCGGTCTTGTTCACGTGCTGGCCGCCGGCGCCGGAGCTGCGATAGGTGTCCACGCGCAGGTCCGCCGGGTTGATTTCCACCGCTACCTGCTCGTCGGGTTCTGGCAACACCGCCACGGTGCAGGCCGAGGTGTGGATGCGCCCTTGGGATTCGGTTTCCGGCACGCGCTGCACACGATGGGCACCGGACTCGAACTTGAGCTTGGCGTAGACGTTGTCGCCCTCCACGCGGGCGATCACTTCCTTGAAACCGCCGTGCTCGCCCTCGCTTTCGGAAAGCACCTCTACGCGCCAGCCGCGCTTCTCGGCATAGCGCGAATACATGCGGAACAGGTCGCCGGAGAAGATCGCCGCCTCGTCGCCACCGGTACCGGCGCGGATCTCCAGGAAGACGTTACGGCCGTCGTTGGGGTCCTTCGGCAACAGCATGCGCTGCAGGCTGACTTCCAGCTCGGCCAGGCGCTGCCTGCCATCACGCACCTCTTCCTGGGCCATTTCGCGCAGGTCGGGGTCACTGTCCTTGAGCAGCGCCTGGGCGCCCTCCAGGTCGACCTGGACCTTGCGCCACTGGGCAAAGGCTTCGACTACCGGACTCAGTTCGGCATATTCCCGGGAAAAGGCGCGGAAGCGATTCTGGTCGGCAATGACTTCCGCATCGCCAAGCAGCGCGGTCACCTCTTCGTAGCGCTCCTGAAGGGTATCGAGTTTGTTCAGCAGTGACGCTTTCATTGCAAGGGTCTGTCCGTGGCGCCCTCATCGAGGGCAAACAATTCTTGGGCCATGGCCAGCGCATCGAGGCGGCCTTCGGCGGAGAGTTTCTTGAGCTGCACGCTGGGGGCGTGCAGCAGCTTGTTGGTCAAGCCCCGCGCCAGCTGGGCCAGTACATCTTCGGCGTTGGCGCCATTGGCCAGCAGCCGCTGGGCCTTTTGCAATTCCTCGTCGCGCAGCCGCTCCCCCTGCTGGCGATAGGCACGCAGCACATCCACGGCCGCCAGTTCCCGCAGCCGGGCCATGAAGTCGTTGACGCCCTCGGCGACCATTTCCTCCGCGGCCTGGGCCGCACCCTGACGGCTCTTGAGATTCTCGGCCACCACATCATGAAGGTCGTCCACGGTATAGAGGTAGACGTCATCCAATTCGCCTACCTCCGGCTCGATATCCCGGGGCACGGCGATGTCCACCATGAAGATGGGCTTGTGGCGCCGCTGTTTCAAGGCGCTTTCCACCGCGCCCTTACCCAGGATCGGCAACTGGCTGGCGGTGGAACTGATCACGATATCGCTGTTGACCAGCTCCTGGGGGATGTCGGCGAGCAGCACTGCATGGGCACCGAACTCTTCGGCCAGCAGCTTGGCCCGCTCGAGGGTCCGGTTGGCGACCACGATCCGCTTCACACCTTGCTCATGCAAGTGGCGGGCGACCAGGGTGATGGTTTCCCCGGCACCGATCAGCAGGGCCTGGCTGCGCTGCAGGTCGGTGAAGATCTGGCGTGCCAGGCTGACCGCCGCGAACGCCACCGACACCGGATTCTCGCCGATGGCCGTGTCGGTGCGCACCTGCTTGGCGGCGTTGAACGTAGCCTGGAACAGCCGCCCGAGCAACGGCCCCACGGTGCCCGCTTCGCGCGCCACCGCATAGGCCGATTTCATCTGGCCGAGGATCTGCGGCTCGCCCAGCACCAGTGAGTCCAGGCCCGCGGCCACGCGCATCATGTGGCGCACCGCGTCCGCATCTTCATGTACATAGGCGCAGGCGCGAAGGTCTTCGGCGCTCAACTGGTGATACTCGGCCAACCAGGCCAGCACCGCCTGGGCCTCGGCGGTGGACTGTTCGATGTACAGCTCGCTGCGATTGCAGGTGGACAGGATGGCCGCTTCCCGCGTACCGGTGCGCTCGCACAATTGCTGCAAGGCCTCCACCAATTGCTCGGGCGTGAACGCCACGCGCTCGCGTACGTCTACCGAAGCGGTCTTGTGGTTGATACCGAGGGCGAGGAAGGCCATGCACTGTCGCTGAAGAAATTCTGAGCCGGCAATTGTCCTACTTCGCCCGGCTCAGAACAACCACCGGACTCTATTGTCCCAATAGACGGACGAGATAAAGCCGCTCATGTGGGTTTGCCCCACGGCTTATGTCATCATGCCTCCCACCGCAGGTCAGCCGCTCGATTTCTCCTTATATGAAAACATCCCCCGCGTTGCTCCTCGCCTTCGCCATGCTGGGAGGCTGCCAGAACTGGGCGGCTACCCGCGAAGCCGCGGCCCCCGCCGCCGCCGAGGCTCCTACGCCCACGCCGGCCCCAGCGCCGCCGGTGGTCTACGGCTCGTTCAGTGAAGACACCCTCTATAGCCTGCTCGCCGCTGAACTGGCCGGGCAGCGCAACCGCTTCGACATTGCCCTGGACAACTACGTGGCCCAGGCCAGCAAGACCCAGGACCCGGGAGTCGCCGAGCGCGCCTTCCGCATTGCCGAGTACATGGGCGCTGACCAGGCCGCGCTGCAAACCTCCCTGATCTGGGCGCGCAACGCACCCGCCGACCTGGAAGCCCAGCGCGCCGCCGCTATCCAGCTGGCCCGCGGCGGACGCTACGACGAATCCATGGCCTATATGGAGAAAGTACTCCAGGGCAAGGGCGACACTCATTTCGACTTCCTGGCGCTTTCCGCGGCGGAAACCGACCAGGCGACCCGGAACGGCTTGCTGCAAGGGTTCGAGCGCCTGCTAGGCAAATACCCGGGAAATAGCCAGCTGGTCTTTGGCAAAGCGTTGCTGCTGCAACAGGACGGCAAGGCCGAACAGGCGCTGGAACTGCTGGAAACGACCCCGCCTCAGGAAGGTGAAATCGCCCCGTTGCTACTGCGGGCGCGCCTGTTGCAGAACCTGGACCGCGGCGACGAAGCCGTGCCGCTGCTGGACGAGGCCGTGCGCAAGGCTCCGGATGACAAGCGCCTGCGCCTGGCGTACGCCCGCACCCTGGTAGAGCAGAATCGCATCGACGACGCCCGGGTACAGTTCCAGGTGCTCCTGCAGCAGAACCCTGACGATGATGAGCTGCGCTACTCGCTGGCGCTGGTATGCCTTGAAGCCAAGGCGTGGGACGAAGCCGAAGGCCATCTGAACGACCTTGTCGAGCGCGGCGCCCATGTGGATTCGGCGCACCTTAACCTGGGCCGCCTGGCAGAGGAACGAGGCCAGCCACAACGGGCGCTGGAACAGTACGGCCTGGTCACTCCCGGCACCGATTACCTGCCCGCCCAACTGCGCCTTGCCGATATCCTGGTGGCCAATGGGCAGGCGGATGAAGCTGCCCGTCGCCTGGCCGAAAGCCGGTCCGCCAACCCTGACTACGCCGCCCAGCTGTACCTGGTCGAGGCTGAAACACTGGCCGAAAATGACAAGGTCGAGCGAGCCTGGGCAGCGCTGGAGCAAGGGCTGAGGCAGTTCCCAACCGATTCAAGCCTGCTCTACACCCGGGCCATGCTGGCTGAAAAGCGCGGCGACCTGGGACAGCTGGAGCACGACCTGCGCAGCATCATCGCCCGCGAGCCGGACAACGCCATGGCCCTCAACGCCCTGGGCTATACCCTGTCGGATCGCACTACCCGCTATGCCGAGGCCAAGGAACTGATCGAGAAGGCTCACCGGCTGAACCCGGAAGACCCGGCCGTACTGGACAGCCTGGGCTGGGTCAACTATCGCCTGGGCAACCTCGATGAGGCCGAGCGCTACCTGCGCCAGGCCCTGGAACGCTACCCGGACCACGAAGTGGCTGCCCACCTGGGAGAAGTACTCTGGGCCCAGGGCAAACAACGGGAAGCCCGCCGGGTTTGGGGCACTGCCCTCAAAGACCAGCCTGACAGCCCTGCCTTGCGCAGCACCCTGCTGCGCCTTACCGGATCCGAGAAGCTCTGACTCATGTTTTTGCGCCACTGTATCGCTGTCACCCTCCTCGCCTTGCTCGCCGGCTGCGCCGGACTGGGACCCAAGGAAGCCGTGCAAGGCCAGGGCGACGCCCAGGCCTGGCGTGACCACAAGGCCCTGACCGCCACGGTGAACGGCTGGGAAATCAATGGCAAGGTGGGTATCCGCGCGCCGAGCGACTCGGGCAGCGGCACCCTGTACTGGCTGCAGCGCAACGATTATTACGACATCCGCTTGTCCGGCCCCTTGGGCCGCGGGGCCGCGCGCCTCACCGGTCACCCCGGGCAAGTCACCTTGGAGGTCGCCAACCAGGGACGTTACCAGGCTCCAACCCCTGAGGAGCTGCTACAGGCGCAACTGGGCTGGCGCCTGCCGGTGGGCAACCTGGTGTACTGGGTGCGCGGCCTGCCTGCCCCGGAAGGCAAGAGTACTGTGGTGCTGGACAGCGACAGCCGGCTGGCACGGCTCGAACAGGACGGCTGGACAGTGGAATACACTCGCTACAGCCAACAAGGCAACTACTGGTTGCCGGAGCGCCTGAAAGTCCATGGGCAGGATCTGGACGTCACGCTTGTGATCAAGGACTGGCAGCCCCGCCAGTTGGGGCGCTGAAATGAACGCGACTCGACTGACCCTGCCCGCGCCGGCCAAGCTCAACCTGATGCTGCATATTCTGGGGCGCCGTCCGGACGGTTACCATGAGCTTCAGACGCTGTTCCAGTTTCTCGACCATGGCGATGAACTGGATTTTGCTTTGAGAGACGACGGCGTGATCCATCTACATGGCGCGTTGGACGGCGTGCCCCACGACAGCAACCTGGTGGTCAAGGCGGCTCGCCGCTTGCAGGCCGAGGCCGGCACGCCTCTCGGCGCGGACATCTGGCTGCGCAAGGTACTACCCATGGGCGGTGGCATCGGGGGCGGCAGCTCAGACGCCGCCACTACCCTGCTGGCCTTGGACCGTCTCTGGCAACTGGACTGGACCGAGGATCGCCTCGCCGCCCTGGGGCTCACCCTGGGCGCCGACGTGCCGGTTTTCGTGCGCGGGCGGGCTGCCTTCGCCGAGGGCGTAGGCGAGAAACTCACCCCCGTGGAGCCCGAGGAACCCTGGTATGTCGTGCTCGTTCCGCAAGTCACTGTAAGTACAGCAGAAATTTTTTCAGATCCACTGTTGACACGTGACTCTCCCGCCATTAAAGTGCGCTCCGTTCTCAGGGGAAACAGCAGAAATGACTGCCAACCCATCGTAGAGCAGCGTTATCCAGATGTACGTAACGCTTTGAGTTTGCTAAGTAAATTTACTTCTGCTAAGCTCACCGGTACTGGAAGTTGTGTGTTTGGGGCCTTCCCAAACAAAGCTGAAGCTGATAAAGTTCTGGCCCTTCTAACAGGTACCATCACAGGGTTTGTGGCAAAGGGATGCAACGTTTCGATGTTGCATCGCAAGCTGAAAATCCTGTCCTAAAGAAGCGAGTGCTCGGCACTCGATGATCCGCCACAGGGGCGTCGCCAAGCGGTAAGGCAGCAGGTTTTGATCCTGCCATGCGTTGGTTCGAATCCAGCCGCCCCTGCCATTTTCTATACTCATCCAGGTATACCCCAGCCGGCAGGTACTGCGCGTGTCCAAGATGATGGTCTTTACGGGGAATGCTAACCCCGATCTGGCTCGGCGTGTCGTACGTCAGCTGCACATTCCACTGGGTGACGTCTCCGTCGGCAAGTTCTCCGATGGCGAAATAAGCACTGAAATCAATGAAAACGTACGTGGTAAGGACGTTTTCATCATTCAGCCGACTTGCGCACCAACCAATGACAACTTGATGGAACTGGTCGTGATGGCAGATGCCTTCCGTCGTTCCTCCGCGTCGCGTATCACCGCGGTGATCCCCTACTTCGGCTATGCCCGCCAGGACCGTCGTCCTCGTTCGGCCCGGGTAGCGATCAGCGCCAAGGTGGTGGCCGACATGCTGACCGTGGTCGGTATCGACCGCGTGCTCACGGTCGACCTGCACGCTGACCAGATCCAGGGCTTCTTCGATATCCCCGTGGACAACATCTACGGCTCCCCCGTGCTGGTGGACGATATCGAAGACCAGCGTTTCGAGAACCTCATGATCGTGTCCCCGGACATCGGCGGCGTCGTGCGCGCACGCGCTGTTGCCAAGTCCCTGGGCGTCGACCTGGGTATCATCGACAAGCGCCGCGAGAAAGCCAACCACTCCGAGGTGATGCACATCATCGGTGACGTGGAAGGCCGCACCTGCATCCTGGTCGATGACATGGTCGACACCGCCGGCACCCTGTGCCACGCGGCCAAGGCCCTGAAAGACCATGGCGCCGCCAAGGTCTATGCCTACAGCACCCACCCGGTACTGTCTGGCCGCGCCATCGAAAACATTGAAAACTCCGTGCTGGACGAACTGGTGGTGACCAACACCATCCCGCTGTCCGCCGCGGCCCAAGCGTGTTCGCGTATCCGCCAGCTGGATATCGCACCCGTCGTCGCCGAAGCGGTTCGCCGCATCAGCAACGAAGAATCGATCAGCGCGATGTTCCGCTAAGCCCGAGGCTTATGCCACACCGCTGACGAAGATGCCCCGCCCCGACATTTGTCCGGGCGGGGCTTTTTTGCCCTCCCCACCCGCGCTGGTCGCAAACGCTGATGGGTCGGGGCCACTTTGGAGAAACAACATGACTGATTTCATTCTTAACGCCGAATCGCGTTCCGACCTGGGGAAAGGTGCGAGCCGCCGCCTGCGTCGTAACGCTGCGCCTCAGGTTCCTGCCGTTGTCTACGGTGGCGAGCAGGCCCCTGAGTCCATCACCCTGCTGGCCAAGGAAGTTGCCAAGCTGCTGGAAAACGAAGCGGCCTACGCTCACGTGATCGAGCTGAACGTTGGTGGCACCAAGCAGAACGTGATCATCAAGGCACTGCAGCGTCACCCTGCCAAGGGTCACGTCATGCACGCCGACTTCGTTCGCGTCGTTGCCGGCCAGAAGCTGACCGCCACCGTACCGCTGCACTTCATCAATCAGGAAGCTGCCGTCAAGAAAGGTGGCGAGATCTCCCATACCGTTTCGGAACTGGAAATCTCCTGCCTGCCGAAAGACCTGCCCGAGTTCATCGAAGTCGACATGGCCAACGCTGAAGTCGGCACCATCGTGCACCTGTCCGACCTCAAGGCGCCTGCTGGCGTCGAGTTCGTCGCTCTGGCCCATGGCAACGACCTGGCCGTGGCCAACGTCCACGCGCCACGCGTACAGGCTGAAGAAGCAGGCGAAGGTTCCGCTGAGTAATCAGTGAGCCTGCCCGGGGCGGCCTGCATCACGCTGCCGCCCTGCTTCGAGCGATAAGGAAAGGCCCCTCGTGACCGCCATCCAGTTGATCGTTGGCCTGGGTAACCCCGGCCCCGAATACGAACAGACCCGGCATAACGCAGGGGCCTTTTTCGTTGAGCGTATTGCCCGTGACCAGAACGTCAGCCTGGTACCGGAGCGCAAATTCTTTGGCCTGACCGGGCGTTTCAGCCATAAAGGTCAGGATGTTCGCCTGTTGATCCCCACCACCTACATGAACCGCAGCGGACAGGCCGTGGCCGCGCTTGCCGGTTTCTATCGCATCCCCGTGGACGCGATCCTGGTGGCTCACGACGAACTCGACATTCCGCCCGGCGTGGCCAAGCTCAAGCAGGGCGGTGGCCACGGTGGGCACAACGGCTTGCGCGACATCATCGCGCAGCTGGGCAACCAGAATGGTTTCCACCGCCTGCGGCTTGGCATCGGCCACCCGGGCGACGCCAGCAAGGTTTCGGGTTTCGTGCTCGGCCGCGCGCCACGCACCGAGCAGGATAAACTCGACGCCAGTATCGATTTCGCCCTCGGCGTGCTGCCAGACATTCTCGCCGGGGATTGGGCCCGGGCGATGAGAACGCTGCACAGCCAGAAGGCCTGACTTCACGAAGAGGGTTGCACCATGGGTTTCAATTGCGGCATCGTCGGCCTGCCTAACGTAGGCAAGTCCACCCTGTTCAACGCGCTGACCAAGTCCGGTATCGCCGCGGAAAACTTCCCCTTCTGCACCATCGAGCCAAACAGCGGCGTCGTGCCCATGCCCGACACGCGCCTCGATGCGCTGGCTGCCATCGTCAAGCCCGAGCGGGTGATTCCTACCACCATGGAATTCGTGGATATCGCCGGCTTGGTGGCCGGCGCCTCCAAGGGCGAAGGCCTGGGCAACAAGTTCCTGGCCAACATCCGCGAAACCGACGCCATCGCTCATGTGGTGCGCTGCTTCGAAGACGAGAACGTGATTCACGTCTCCAACAGCGTGGACCCGAAGCGTGACATCGAGATCATCGACCTGGAACTGATCTTCGCTGACCTGGACAGCTGCGAGAAGCAACTGCAAAAGGTCGCCCGCAACGCCAAGGGCGGCGACAAGGATGCGCTGGCCCAGAAGGCCGTGCTCGAGCGTCTGATTCCGCACTTTACCGAAGGCAAGCCGGCCCGTAGCCTGATGAAGGGCATGAGCGTCGACGAGAAGCAGTTGATCCGCGGTTTCCACCTGCTGACCAGCAAGCCGGTGATGTACATCGCGAACGTGGCCGAAGACGGCTTCGAGAACAACCCGCACCTGGACGTGGTCAAGGCCATTGCCGAGGAGGAAGGCGCGATCGTGGTGCCGGTGTGCAACAAGATCGAAGCGGAAATCGCCGAGCTCGACGACGGTGAAGAAAAGGACATGTTCCTGGAATCCCTGGGGTTGGAAGAGCCAGGCCTGAACCGGGTAATCCGTGCCGGCTATTCCCTGCTCAATCTGCAAACCTATTTCACCGCGGGTGTGAAAGAGGTCCGCGCCTGGACCGTGCGCATTGGCGCCACCGCCCCACAGGCCGCCGCTGTCATCCATACCGACTTCGAAAAAGGCTTCATCCGTGCCGAAGTGGTCGCCTATGACGACTTCATCCAGTACAACGGCGAAGCCGGTGCCAAGGAAGCGGGCAAATGGCGCCTGGAAGGCAAGGAATACATCGTGAAAGATGGCGATGTCATGCACTTCCGCTTCAACGTCTGACGCTACAAGCTTTGCTCAAGCCCCCTGTCGGTGAACAACCGGCAGGGGGTTTGTTTTTGAAGTAGCTACTTCATGGGCAAGTACGTTGGGCTCAAAGTCTCCAGCTGACGCTCAGAGTGCCGTTGGAAATGTCGTAGGGCCTGCCATTCTCGAAAACGCCTTGGTAAACGAAGGAGGCATCCTTCAAATTATTGCCTTGGTAGGCGAGGGTTATGGCACCTTTGGTTGCATCGGCAGTGCCTTCCTCTGTCCCGAACACTGCATGGACCCCGCGCTCGCCTCCCGGGACGATTTTATGTTCGCCATTGGGCGTCCCGTCAGGGATACTCAGGAAGATGAATTGGTATTGCCCTTCAGGGTCTCCCTGGAGCCCCCAGACGTGCAATTCGTTATTAACTGTGTAGACCCCCGATTCGGTCGAGTTGAAAGCCCCGCGCGGCCCTTGCGCCTTTATAGACACCTGAGCGTTTTCCTGGGGCTGCCTTTTCAAATCCTGAATGCGCATAAAACTGTCCTCCATCTTGATTCAGGCCATGCGGCCAGTGAAACCTCAATCTAGGGAACAGCCCTGCTCGCTTACAGCTATCAATGGCACCAGCTTGCGCCGACTGGCTCCGCGTGGCAGGCATCATCGAGCGCCCTATCAAGCGTCACGACCAGCAGGAGCAGCCGCAGCACCTGAGCGCTGGCATCAAGCGCATCCGTCCGCGCAGCAGAGCAGGTGGCCACAGAGCTGCCTAGCCATACCGACATCATTTAGTGCCAACCTCAACGACCCCCAGGGCGACCGGCATGAATCCCTGCGCCTGGTCATGGACCACGAGGCATATGCGGACATCAGCCGCAAGGACATGCAGGCAGCCCTTGGCGAAGGCCTGAACTTGCGCGCCCGGAAGACATGGGGTTATTTAGCCCCGTAGCGACAATCGAAATTTTAAGTTGCAAACAGCCGCCCTCTCATAATAGACAACACCCTCCTCCCATGTAAGGATCTGTTCGGCGCAATTGAATACCGAGCGGTTGCGTAACCCAGGGTATAGGCAGTCACCCTTCTGGACCACTATTAACCACCTTTACTGCTGACACTAAGGGTGAATATTCAACCAGAGTGGCAATACAAAAAGAGCCAAGCTTCGCATATTTCCTTTATTCGGGCTCACTCGTTGACCAAGATCAACGTACAGGTCTCGCCTTACCGATAGGCTATAGCGCCTTATCACGAAGTTTAGAGCCAACGCCCAACGACGGAGCAATGGTCCAGCGGTAGCGCTGGCGGAAAGCGCCCCACGGATGGGGCCAAATACATCATAATAACTATGTGCAAGGTACAGCCATGTCTCAAGCACGCAGCTTCATCAATCACAGAACGCAGTCTTATCCGGCTTTGAAGGCCTCTACCCCTGTCTCCGGGCATGCCCGGGCAAAGTTCGATGTTCTCAATGGCCATATTGTCAACAGCGTGGTCCTGGCGGGAGAGCTGGTCATCATCGGCGACCCGACCACCCCCTCCTGCACCAGCCACGAAGCATTCCTGATGGGCAAGGCGGCTTACGTACACTCCAGCCTGTTGGCGAGCGGTGTAGAGGACGATGATTTCTTCCTGGAGAACTTCGATCTATTACAAGATGTACTGGCCAATGCCGCTATCGGCATAGGCGCGGCCAGCGATGGATGGAGCAGACACCTTAACAATATCCTGTCAACCCTCAAGGAAATCAAGGCAGCGCACCACGACTATCTGCGTTCCGGCCCGTCAGGGCGCGACGCCTTCTACGCAAAACGAACGGCGCTGTTCATGAAACTGGAAGAGCAGTTGAGCAGCATCGCAGCTTATGGGTCAGGCCTGCGTAAAAAAGGAAAAATCAAGCATGCGCTGGGCCTTTCGACCAAAAGCTTTCTGCACCACGGTGAGATAGCAGGCTACGCCGATAAAGTCTTCGGTGTTGCGAGAGCATCGAATTTGGCAAAGAAAGGCGCTTACATTGGTATCCCGCTGGATATGGCCTCCACAGCCTTGGAGATTCATAAAGCCTGCACCGAAGGCCGGGAAGAGGAATGCCGACGTGCCAAATACGTTGAAAGCTCGGCTTTGGTCGGTAGTTTGGGAGGCGGCGCTGTTGGAGGGCAAATAGGAGGCCACGCAGGGCGATTGATCTGTGGCTTCGCTCTGGGAGCAACCACAGGCGGCATCGGAGCGATAGGTTGTGCGGTCCTCGGAGGAGCCGTCGGGGGTATGGTTTTTGGCGATTTAGGAGGCAAGGGAGCTAAAGCGCTAGGCAGCCTAGTTTATATGGAGGTAACCGAATGAGCGATACCTTCATCGGATTGATTGCCTTTTTTATTATGGCGCCCATGATAACTTCAATTATTGTACAAAGCTACATCGCACACAGGCACATTGAGGATTATGAAGCACTCCTTCCTAACTGTAGTTTTATCATAGAGAATAGAACGCTATTTCAAAATGGAGGCCTTCCAGGAAAATTAATGCGCACAGGGTTGATCGCCTGGGTTCTGGCAATACCGGGAATTTTCGTAAAGAAGGGCTTTATAGACTTGGATGAGGTTAAACGATTCCCCCCCAGAACTAAGCGATTATTGGTCAGTGTGTTATACGTGCAGTGCGTAACCCTTATAGCACTTGTGATTTTTAACTATGTGTGCCTTGAACCATGACCTGCTAGCGGTAAACGGATCGCCCCGGAACATCCATCGACGATAGTACCTACCAATACCTTGCATGATAATCCCTCGAATTTTTCAATATGATGCTTGAACGTGCCGGAAGCCAGGCTGGGGTCAGATATTTGTATAGCTTCAGGACGTGGCACAGCTGGCACTGCAGGGCTAACATATGCCGTCCCTGGGGGAGCCGTGAGTGGCAAGATATAAGGTGATTACGGTAGCGAGCCGGGCGAAATTTCTGGGAGCAAGATCTACCGGGAGGTATTCGAGTGAATGATACTAATATAGCAATAAATGCATTCATCATTATCGCTTCTATGTAGCTCACCATGATTGTACACGCTTATATCGCGCACAGGTACACTGAACACTTTGAATCGTTTTTGCCGAACTGTATTTTCGTGACTGATAATAAACGAACGTTTAGACACGCGGGGCTTCCCGGCAAGGTATTACGCACAGGAATGATCTCTATAGTGTTAGCAGTACCGCACATCTTCATGCGCCGGGGCGGGATCGATCTGGATGAAGTGAAACGCTTTCCGCCGCGCGAGAAGCGGCTTCCGGTTAGCATTTTGATCATACATTTTATATTGGTGTTAGCTCTTATCGTCTCGCATCATGTCCTGCCTAGGCCCTAGCATTCCGTTTTTGAATCCGAGTTTTCCAACGGGTTTTTGCAAGGTGCGCACAGACTGCTGTTCTGGAGCGAAAATTTCTTAGCGCCTGATGAAGCTTAAATGAACAGCTGTTCGAGCGCTGTCCCGGGCGCCGCGATGGAAAAGGCTGGCGAAGGTCATATAGGGAAGCAATAGAATGAATGAAACTTATATTGCTGTGGTCGCCTTTTTAATTATGGCACCCATGATAACGTCAATTACTGTACAAAGTTACATCGCACACAGATATATTGAGCATTATGAAGCACTCCTTCCCAACTGTATTTTTATAGTAGAAAACAGGATACTGTTTCGACACGGAGGCCTTCCAGGCAAGTTGCTGCGCACAGGTCTGATTGCGTGGGTGCTGGCGATACCCAGAATTTTCGTGAATAAGGGCCTTATCGACATTAACGAAGTTAAACGTTTCCCAACCAGAACAAGGTGGGTATTGGTCAGTGTGTTATACGTGCAGTGCATAACAGGTATAGCACTTATCATTTTTAACTACGCCTGCCTTGAACCATGACTAGCTAGCAGTAGGCGGTTCGGCATGGCCTATCGAGCGGTAGGTGACACCCTCCAATACTGAATGGCCAATCTTTCGGCGATTTTTAGAACTAGCGGTAAAGGGTACTAAGAGAAAACGATTGTCGACGCTAATCATGCCTTGGCCGAGAATGTCCGAAATGACATTTATCTTCACATTTCAGGAATAGCTCCAAGCGCAAGGCCTTGGGTACAGCCCGGCTGCCACCACAACAGAGGTCGAGCTTCCACGAGCAGCGAGCTAGAGCGTTTCAACCGAACCACGCTGCGCTTCGTCAGTCGGAATCAGGGACTGCTCATTCCTGCCAAAGGCTACTCGATGAAAAATGCGCTGCACCTTCTCCGTCAGCACACCAGCCCCCAGCGCGACGCCCAGGGTTATCTCCCCCTGGAAGCCTATGGCGCGCTTGGCGATGGACGCTCGGTAGCACTGGTAGGGTGGGACGGGTCGGTGGATTGGTGGTGCGTGCCCCATATGGACTCACCGCCGCTGTTCGACCGGCTGCTGGCCCCGGAGTCCGGGGGCTTTTTCCAGATAGCCCCCGAGGATGAATACCAGGTGGAGCGCCGGTATCTACCTGACAGCAATGTGCTGGAAAGCGTATTCACGACCCAGCATGGTCGTGCGCGGCTGGTGGAATCACTCAATAGCGGCCCGGCCGGGCGCTTGCCTTGGGCGGAATTGGGCAGGCGCATCGAGGGTATCGAAGGCCAGGTGGCATTCAAGGTACAAATCAGCTTTGGCACCCAGGCAGACACGGTCTGCCCCTACCTCTCCCCGACCGGCAACGGCAGCGTGTTCCACGCCGGGAACATCCTGGGAATGTTCCTGCACAGTGATGCCTTGGCGATCGAGCGTGAAGACGACCTGGGCGTGCTGGCGCGCCTGCGCATCAAGCAAGGGCAGCGGGAAGTGCTGGCGATCGTCGCCGGACGCGACGAGCCTCTGGTAGTGCCCTCCCTGGCGTTGATCGACGACCGTATCGACGGGTCGGACCGGGAGTGGCGTCAATGGGCCAAGGGCCTGTGCTATGACGGCGAATTCAAGGGGTTGGTGAACCGCAGCGCCCTGGCCCTCAAACTGCTGTTGTCGTCACCCAGTGGATCGATCATGGCGGCAGCAACCACTTCGCTGCCCGAGCGCATCGGCGGCGACAAGAACTACGACTACCGCTTCGCCTGGGTGCGTGACGCAAGCTATACCATCGAAGCCTTTCTCAGCATCGGCGCCCAGCCAGAGGCCAAGGCTGCCTTCACCTGGTTGCTGCATCGCCTCGGCGAACATGGACCGAAGGTGTGCTACACCCTGGACGGGGGCCTGGGAGATACCGCTCGGCTGCTGGATCTACCTGGATACAAGGGTTCGGCACCGGTGGTTGGCAATGACGCAGCCGAGCAGCCTCAGCATGGGGTTTATGGGGACATCTTCGAAACCGCGCGCTGCTTCATCGATTGCGGCAATATCCTCGACGCTTCCAGTGCCATGATCCTCTCCGCGGTTGCTGATCAATGCGCCGATAGCTGGCGGCGCCCGGATAGCGGCATCTGGGAATTGCCGGAGCGTCGGCATTACACCATGTCGAAGATCAGCTGCTGGCAGGCCTTGAGCCGAGCGGTGGAACTGGCCGACAGCGGTCACCTGCCCACGACCTGCCGCGATCGCTGGGACCGCGAGCGCCAGCGCATCGAGACCTGGATCGACGAGCATTGCTGGAGTGAAACCCGTCAGGCCTATGAATTCTACCCAGGCAGCAACCAGCTCGATGCATCCCTGGCGCTGGCCGTACGCTTTGGCTTTCCTCAAACTGAGCGCCTGGCCAGTACCCTCGAGGCCATAGACGAGGCCTTGGGTTGTGGCCCCTTCCATTATCGCTACAGCGGCATGGACCAGGAAGAAGGCTGTTTCCTGGCCTGTACGTTCTGGATGGTGGAAGCCCACGCAAGCCAGGGACGGCTCGATCAGGCCAGGCAGGCTTTCACCGAGGCGGTAAAAGGCCTGGACCAGGGGTTGGGCATCTATTCGGAAATGGTCGACCCGCATTCGCGGGCTTACCTGGGCAACCTGCCGCAAGGGCTGACCCATCTGGCCCTGCTGGGAGCGGCGCGAGCGCTGTCGGGCATCTTCCCGCAGCGCTGAGCCTGGCGCTTACTCGGTAGGCGACTCTGTATTGATGTAGTCGGGGACCTCGGCCAGCGGGAACTGGCGACGCTGGTCCGGCTGGGCGGTGCCTTTGGGCGCCAGTGGTTCAAGGCGCTGCGGCTGTCCGGTCGTCAGTGCGCGCTCGATGGCCTGGATCACCCGCACGTCTCGCCAGCCCTCCTGACCATCAGGCTCCGGCGCCCGGTCCTTGAGGATGCAATCGGAGAAGTAGGCTGTCTCTCCGGCGAAATGGTCGACCACCGGATGCGTGTGTTCCTGGGTCTTGCCATCCAGCGTGGCACGGTAGCTGATGCTCACCCCCTCGCCGTAGCCGAAACAGGGGGACGCCTCGATCTCTCCCTTGGTGCCGATCAACTGAAAGCGCTCGGAACTGGGCAAGGTGTAGCTCAGGGTGAAATGGGCAAGGCGGTCTTCAGGGAAGCGCAGCGATACCGTCACCGTGTCCCAGGTATTCACTTCTCCTCCGGGGGTTTTGCTACCTGAGGCGCTGACCTCGAGGGGCTCGCAGCCGAACAGTTGGCGCACCATGTTCAAGGGGTAAGGCCCCATGTCGAACACAGGGCCCGCGGCGAAGCCGTTCTGGGCGCGGTGGTTGTTGGGCTTGACTACCTGGGTGAAGGTCGAGGTGAACACACGGGGATCACCGAACTCACCCGCCCGTACCCGCTCGATCATTTCCAGCGTGCCCGGTTCGCAGTGCAGACGATAGGCAATCATCAGCTTTGCCCCGGAACGCTGGGCCGCTTCGATCATCGCATGGCAGTCTGCTTCCTCGGTCGCCATGGGCTTCTCCAGAAGTACGTGGACCCCCGCTTCCAGCGCGGGCACCACGAACTGGCGGTGAAGGAAGTTGGGGGTTGCCACATAGACGGCGTCGATTTCACCCGAATCGAGCAACTGGGAATACTGATCGTAGCTGTACGCTTTGAGGCCGTAGCGCTTGGCCAAGGCATCCGCCTTGGCGGGGTCGCCGGTGACCAGGGCCGTCATGATGGAATTGTCAGTCTGGCCTACGCCTGGCATGAACGCGCCCTGCGAAATCGAGCCACCGGCTACCACCGCGTAGCGCACTTTACCGTCTAGATCGGGCATTCCAGGTCTCCTCGCTTGTTGAAAAGTGACCTTCAGCTGAGCCCCGGCCGGCGCAAGGAGTTCATTTTGAAATCGCTCAGTGGCTATGTAGCAGGTAGCGTTGGTAGAACTCCAGGGTTGCCTGGTTCTTGTCCTTGGCCTCGAACATGATGTCGAAGCGATCCAGGAATTGCAGGGCATATTCGTTGGTGGGGTGGTTCCACATGCGAGCGCTGTGCAGATACAGATCGCGTTTGTTGACCTTTTCCAGCAGGGCCGGCATTTCCAGCGGTACATCCGGGCCGAAGCCCAGGCTCTGCAAGTGCTCCGGGGGTTGCGAGTAGTGCATGGCCGGGCGTACCCCGCGCCAACTTTCGATGATGCGATCCACCCGAGGGTCGTCCGCTGGAATGTAGGTTTCCTCGTTGATCCAGCAGTGGTGGATGTCCAGCACCACCGGGGCAAGGTCCGCCAGGGCCAGGCAATCGTTCACGCCGTAGACCTTCTCCTCGTTCTCGAAGGTAATGGTGTTGCGTGCTTCCGTGGACAACCGGGGCCAGGTGGCGCGCACGCCTTCAACGCCCAGGCGCCCGGCGATGTGCACATTGCATTTGAAGTCCTGGAAGCGCTGCCCGTAACCCATCATGCGGATCATGTCGGCGTGGTACTCGAACTCGGCCACGCTGTTATCCACTACGTCAGGCTTGTCAGAGCCCAGCACGCAATACTGTCCGGGATGGAACGACAGGCGGATGCCGGCGGCTCGGGCGAAGTCGCCAATGGCGCCGAAACGTTGCTGCAGATGCGCCTGCAGCACGGGGTCGCGATAGAAGCTCGCCACCTTCGGATGACTGTACAGCGGCAGCAGGTCACTGCTGAGCCGCAACATGCGCAGCGTGGGCGGCAACTGGGCAACATAGGCCAGCAGCTTTAGCTGGGCATCGAGGTTGTGTTCGATCAGTTGCAGCAGCTTTTCCCGGGCGGCCTCTTCCGTGGCGCTGGACAGCCAGCGCAGGGTCGTGGTGCGAGGGTTGAAGGTTTTCTCGATAGCCTCCAGCGCCTTGAGCGCCAGGCTGCGTTGGGAATGCCGGTACAGGCAGGCGAAGCCGATGCGCGCCTCGCTCATGACTGGGCCTGCCACAGCGTATGAAACGGGCCCTGGGCGCCGAAAACAGGATCTGAATCCGGATAGCTCGCTGCTTCGATCGCCCGCAGTTGCTTGGCACTCGGCGCTTCCCGGCAGATATCGAAGTCCGCGCCGGCCGGGTACGCCCCCACCACCACGAAGTCCTCGCTGGCGCTGAGCTGGCAGTGGCCGGTACCGGCGGGCAACAAGGCGACATCGCCGGCCTCGACCACCACCTCATAGCCACCCGGCCCGCCCAGTTGCAGCCGCGCATGCCCCTGGGCGAAACCAAGCACCTCGTGAGCAGTGGAATGGTAATGGTGGTAATCGAAGACGCCGTCGCGCCATTGGGCGGGCCAATGGTTGACCTGGAATAGCTGCTCGAAGGCCGTGGCCGGGTCACTGATCCTGGACAGCACTTGGCGGTAAAGGATCACCGGAAGCCGCGGGTTGTTCGGCACCCACTCGTTGCGCTCCAGGCGCACGGCTTCGACTTGCGCCAGGCTGCCATCAGCGCGCAGGGGCAGTTGATTGACAAGCAAAGGCACGTCGAGGGTGTGGATAAAAGCAGGCGGGGCCATGGCGTTCTCCTGGCACAGGTCGTTACCCTGTGGACAACAGAACGCCGTCGCTTATCAATCCGTAAGCGCTCAGCCGCGGGCGCGCTGCACCTCCAGCAACACCTCCAGCGGATGGCGCAGCTCCCGATCCGCCAGGCGCTTGGTCTGGCTGCGGCAGGAGTAACCAGTGGCCAGCGCCTCGCCTGCTTCTTCCGCCGGCGCGGCCACTTGGGCCGCCCAGGATTGGTCGAAGATAGTGCGCGAGCTTTCCTGGTTGCGCGCTTCATGCCCATAGGTGCCGGACATGCCGCAGCAACCCGTGGCCTGGGTGACGAGGGCCAGCCCTACCCGCCCGAACAGGGTTTCCCATTGCTTGGTACTGGCCGGAACGTTGGTTTTCTCCGTGCAGTGGGCCAGCAATCGGTACCGCTTGGTCACGCTGGCCTCGCGCCCCTCCGGCAGAGCATCGAGCAGCCATTCCTGCGGCAACTCGACCTTGGGCAGCTGGGCAATGCCCGACACCTTGGCGTACTCCTGGCGGTAGACCAGGGTCATGGCCGGGTCCAGGCCCACCATGCGCACACCGAAGGCGCTCAATGCCTGCAGCTGGCTGGCATTACGAACGGCCGCCTTGTTGAAGGCGCTCAAGAAGCCCTGCACATGCAGCGGCTTGCCGTTGGCGTAGAAGGGCGCCAGGTACACCTGATACCCCAGGCGTGACACCAGTTCGATCAGGTTCGCCAGCAGCGGCGTTTCAAAGTAGCGGGTGAAGGCATCCTGCACCAGGATCACGCTGCGTGCCCGCTGGGCTTCATTCAGGCCGATCAGGCGCGCCGCGGTGGCCGGTTGCACTTGCCAGCGATCGAGGCTGGCCTGGAAGTTGAAGCGGCTCAGCAACGGGCTGTCCACCATGCCCACCTGGCGTTGCAGCAGGTTACGCACTACCGGCGCGTTCATCACTGCGTTGTACAGGGCCGGTACCCGCGCCAGGTACGGGATGGTGAATTCCAGCGAGCCGATAAGGTAGTCCCGGGCCGGGCGCAGGTAGCGCGTGTGGTACAGCTCCAGGAAGCGCGAGCGGAACTCGGGCACGTTGACCTTCACCGGGCATTGTCCCGCGCAGGACTTGCACGCCAGGCAGCCAGCCATGGCATCGTAGACCTCATGGGAAAAGTCCGCCTGGCCCTCGCGTTGCGCCCGACTGTTGCGCCAGCGCTGCGGCAGCGTTTTCCAGAAACCAGGCTGCCGCTTGCCGGGCGCGAGCACGTCCACCCCCGCCTCGCCCTGCAGGCGCAGCCATTCACGTACCAGCGAGGCGCGTCCCTTGGGTGACTGGGCACGTTCACGGGTCGCCTTCCACGAAGGGCACATGGCGTCGTTCGGGTCGTAGTTGTAGCAGGCGCCGTTACCGTTGCAGTGCATGGCGGTGCCGTAGCTCTGCCATACCCGCTCATCGATGCGCCGGTCCAGCTCGCCGCGCAGGGTGACCTCGTCGATGCGCAACAGGGCCTCGCTGCTCTCCAGAGGCGTGCAGATCTTCCCTGGATTCAACTGGTTATGAGGGTCGAAAGCGCTCTTCAACGCCTGTAGCGAAGGGTACAACTCGCCGAAGAAGGCCGGAACGTATTCCGAGCGCACGCCCTTGCCGTGTTCGCCCCAGAGCAGGCCCCCATATTTCTGCGTCAAGGCCGCCACGGCGTCGGAAATCGGCCGTACCAGGGCCGCCTGGGCCGGGTCTTTCATGTCCAGGGCCGGGCGCACATGCAGCACCCCGGCATCCACATGGCCGAACATGCCATAGGTCAGCCCATGGCCATCGAGCAAGGCCCGGAACTCGGCGATGTAATCCGCCAACTGCTCGGGCGGCACCGCGGTGTCTTCCACGAAGGGTTGCGGGCGGATCTCCCCGTCCACGTTGCCCAGCAGGCCCACCGAGCGCTTGCGCATGGTGTACACCCGGGTTACCGCCTCGTTGCCCGCGGCCAGGGTATGCCCCAGGCGTTCAACGCTCTGGTCCTGCTGCAGATGAGCGACGAAGGCCGCGACCCGGGCGTTCACCTCCTCCGGCTCGTCACCGCTGAACTCCACCAGGTTGATCCCCAGCGTGGGGCGGTCCGGATCAGCCGGGAAATATTCAGCCACGCTATGCCAGACGATGTCCTTCATGGCCAGCAACAGCACGCGGGAGTCCACGGTCTCGATGGACAGCGGCTGATGCTGGATCAATGCCCGGGCATCGCGCAGGGCATCCATGAAGCTGGCATAGCGAACGTTGACCAACACCGAATATTTTGGAATGGGCAGCACATTGAGCCTGGCTTCGACCACGAAACCCAGGGAACCTTCGGCGCCGCAGAGCAAGCTGTTGAGGTTGAAGCGCCCATCCGGCTCGCGCAGATGGGCCAGGTCGTAGCCAGTCAGGCAACGGTTGAGCTTGGGGAAGCGCGCCTCGATCAGCTCGGCCTGGGTCTCGTTGATATGGCGGGCGGTACGGTATACCGCGCCGACCCGATCCTGGCGAGCGCACTGGCGCTCCAGCTCGGCCTCGTCGATGGGCTGGCTGTGCAACGCCTCGCCACCGAGCAGCACCGACTCCAGGGCCAGCACATGGTCACGGGTTTTACCATAGGTGCAGCTACCCTGCCCGCTGGCGTCGGTATTGATCATGCCGCCGATGGTGGCGCGGTTGGAGGTCGACAGCTCCGGCGCGAAGAACAAGCCGTGGGGCTTCAGGGCCGCGTTGAGCTGATCCTTCACCACGCCGGCCTGGACCCGTACCCAGCGACCTTCCACGTCGATTTCCAGGATGCGGTTCATGTGCCGGGACAGGTCCACCACGATGCCGTCGGTCAAGGACTGTCCGTTGGTACCGGTGCCCCCGCCACGCGGGGTGAGCTTGATGCCTTGGTAAGCCGGCTCGGCCATCAGCCGGGCCACCAGCGCTACGTCGCCAGCATCGCGAGGGAACACGGCAGCCTGAGGCAGGCGCTGGTAGATGGAGTTGTCCGTGGCCAGCACGGTGCGGCTGGCGTAGTCGGCGCTGACTTCACCTTTGAAGCCGCCGGCACGCAGGGCCACGAGAAAATCACGGTAATCGGCCTTCACGGCGGCCGGATGCAGCTGGGCGATCATGGTCGATGCCTCGTTATGATGATGGGCGCAGGGTGACTCACTGCTGCCAGGGCCTTACCATCTTCGCCGGGCCCGGGCCTGATCACAAACGGATATTGATCCCCCTATCGATGACTTTTCCGAATGAATTACCGCCGCCTTACGCCATCCATGTCGCTGCTGCTGGCCTTCGAGGCGGCAGCGCGTCATGAAAGCTACACCCGCGCCGCTCAGGAGCTGTCGCTGACTCAGAGCGCGGTCAGCCGGCAGGTGCAGGCGCTGGAGCAGCAGTTGGGCCTGACCCTGTTCCGTCGTGAAGGTCGCAAGGTACTGCTCACGGATGTGGGGCGGCTATACCAGCGAGAGCTGAGCGAAGCCTTGGGTCGAATCCGCAGCGCCACGCTGCAGGCGCTGGCGTTCCAGTCCGGGGTGGGCACCCTGCGCCTGGCCACCCTGCCTACCTTCGGTTCCAAATGGCTGCTGCCGCGGTTGCACGGTTTCTATCGCGATCATCCTGGCATGCTGATCCACATTCATTCACGAATCGAAGCCATCGACTTCGCCGCCAGTGAGATAGACGCGGCCATCGGGGTGGGTATCGGCCAGGTGCCGGGCTTGATCAGCCACCGCCTGCATGCCGAGGAACTGGTGGTGATCCTCAGCCCTGCCGACGCCATGCGCCTGGGGCAGCCCGGCCCCGAACAGATCGGCCGGCAAGCCCTGCTGAGCGTGGCCAGCAACCCACATGCCTGGGCCGAATGGTTCAGCCACCATGGCCTGCCGCACCGGGCCATGCGCCTGGGCCCGAGCTTCGAACTGACGTCTCACCTTGTCCAGGCGGTACGCGCCGGCATCGGTATCGGCCTGGTGCCGCGGGTACTGGTGGAAGAAGAATTGACCAAGGGCGAGCTGATCAGCGCTGGCCCGCCGGTGGCCAGCGCTCGCAGCTATTACCTGCGCTATCCCGAGCGCAATGAGAGCCTGCCCTCGTTACGCGCATTCCGGCAGTGGTTGCTCGGGCAGCTGTAGGCTCAGGCTTTTGCCCGGGTCGATGGCAGCAGCACCGTCAGTATCCCCAGCAAGGGCAGGTACGAGCACAGGGTATAGACGAATTCGATGCCATGGGCGTCAGCCAGCTGTCCGAGCAAGGCCGCGCTTATACCGCCGAAGCCGAACATCAGGCCGAAGAAAACCCCGGCGACCATGCCGACGTTACCAGGCAGCAGTTCCTGGGCGTACACCACGATGGCCGAGAACGCCGAAGCCAGCACAAAGCCGATGACTACGCTCAGTACGCTGGTCCAGAACAGATCGACGTAGGGCAGCATCAGGGTGAACGGAGCGGCGCCGAGGATGGAAAACCAGATGACCGCCTTGCGCCCGATACGGTCACCGATGGGGCCGCCAAAGAAGGTGCCGGCGGCTACGGCGCCCAGGAACAGGAACAGATGCAACTGCGAGCTGGCCACCGACACCTCGAATTTCTCGATGAGGTAGAAGGTGTAATAGCTGGTGAAGCTGGCCATGTAGAAATACTTGGAAAACACCAGCAAGGCCAGCACCACCAGCGCCCCGGTGATACGCCGGCGTGACAAGCCATGGCTGGTCTGACGTCCCCGCTTGGCTGCATAGGTATTCAAGTGAGCACGGTACCAGCGGCTCAGCCCATAAAGCACGCCGATGGCGCACAGGGCAAAGAGCGCGAACCAGGCCACATGCCCTTGGCCGAACGGAATCACGATCGCCGCCGCCAACAAGGGCCCGAAGGCCGAACCGGCGTTGCCGCCCACCTGGAAGCTCGACTGCGCCAGGCCGAAGCGCCCGCCGGAGGCCAGGCGCGCCACGCGGGAAGTTTCCGGATGAAAGGTGGAGGAGCCGATACCGATCAGGGCGGACGCCAGCAGGATCATCCCGAAGCTGCCAACCATGGACAGCATGAGCACGCCTGCCAAGGTGCATACCATGCCGGCCGGAAGCAGGAACGGCTTGGGGTGACGGTCTGTGTAGAAGCCGATCCAGGGCTGCAGCAGCGAAGCCGTGATCTGGAACGTGAGGGTGATCAGGCCGACCTGGGTGAAGCTCAAGCCATAATTGGCCTTGAGCATGGGGTAGATGGAGGGCAATACCGCCTGGATCAGGTCATTGATCAAGTGCGCCAGGGCACAGGCGGCGATGATTTTCATTACCAGCGGGCTGGCGGCTGGAGAAGCCGCCGATGAAACGGGTGTCGCGGAGCTTGCGGTTGCCAGAGCCATGGATCACCTGAGGTCAGTGACGCACTATTCAGGTGCGCCACTGTGACAGCTTGCAACAATTTCTTCCAGGCGAGTTGTCGACGAGCCTATCAATGGGTCGCGAAGCTGGCCGTATTCGCACGCAGGGCTCGACTGCCTTCGTCCAGCTTGCCGGCGGCGCCGCTCACCGCCCGCGCGCCGTCGAGCAAGCGATGGGCTGCCTGGTCCACTTCCTGGATACTTGCACTGACCTGATCGGCCGTTGCCGCCTGCTCATCCACGGCCGTGGCGATCTGGGCCAGGTTATCGTTCACCGCCTGCACTGCCGACGCGATCGCGCCCAGGTTCGCCCCCAGCCCCGTAACGGCCGCCGCATCCCCTTCGGCCTGGACGCAGGCGGCCTGCATCAGTTCCACCGCCTGCTGTACCGTGGCGCGCAGGCTTTCTACCGTGCTGGCGATCTGCGCGGTAGAGGCCTGGGTACGCTGGGACAGGCTGCGCACTTCATCGGCCACTACGGCGAAGCCCCGCCCTTGCTCTCCCGCCCGGGCGGCCTCGATGGCCGCGTTCAGCGCCAGCAGATTGGTTTGCCCGGCGATGCCGCCGATCACATCCACCACGGACTGGATCTGCTGACCCTGCTCGCTGACCCGCCCCAGTGCTTGCGCGGTGGCGGTCAGGCGCGCGTTGAGCTGTTGGATATTGCGGGTGGTCTGCTCGCTTTGCTGGCTGCTGCTGACTGCGATCTCACGCGTCTGCCGCACGCTGGTGGAAGCCTGCTCACAACTGCTGGCCACGCCTTGGGAGGTGGCCGCCAGCTGGGTGGCGGCGGCGGCAATCTGGCTGATCTGCGACTGCTGCTCCTCAACGTCGCGCAAGGTGCCATGGGCCTGGGCAGTCAGGGTGGCCACAGCCCCGCCGACGGCCGAGCTTTCACGCTCCACGCCGGCCAGGCTGGTACGCAACTGTTGCACCGCGCGATTCAAGGCCGCCGAAATGGCAGCCAATTCGTCCCGGCCCGCGACCTCCACCTGCACCCGCAGGTCGCCGTCACGCAGGGATTCTGCCAGGGTAGTGATGCTTGCCGCGCTGCGCCGAATGGAGGCCTGCACACAGATGAACAGGTAGAGGGCCAGCAGCAGCAACACGGCAAAGCCTGTGGCCACAGGCACGAACTCATTGATTACCTGGCTGCGATAACCTTGCAGACGTTGATCCAACGAAGCCAGGGCCTGTTGTCGAAGAGCGGTGATGGCTTCGCCAAGGCTATCGAGACTACTGTCGAATTCGGCGCTAGTGAGGGCCAGGGTGCTGCCATACATCTTTTCATCGAGCAGTTGAAGCACCTGGTCAAGTCGCTCGGTACTTTGCTGGTACTGACGCGTCCACACTGCATCATCAGGCAGCTGGGCCGCCAGGGCACCACCGCTCTTGCGCA
Organism: Pseudomonas massiliensis; assembly: GCF_000826105.1. GTDB lineage: Bacteria > Pseudomonadota > Gammaproteobacteria > Pseudomonadales > Pseudomonadaceae > Aquipseudomonas > Aquipseudomonas massiliensis. The sequence continues at coordinate 993,613 of NZ_CCYK01000006.1, forward strand.
GTTGCTCGCGGGCATCGCCTATCCGGGCCCGCAGGTCGCGCAATTGCAGCCGACTCTGCAAGGTGAACTGGCCAGCGGCAATGGCGCTCTCGCCTGCCGCGGCCAGGCGGCCGATGCGTTCGTAAAGATCTGGCGCGCGCTGGGTAGCGATTTCCATCAGCAGATAGGTATCCATCCAAGGGTCGAGAATCAGGCCGCTGTCCATGGCAATGTGCTCGCGCAGCAATTGCAGGTCGCTGATCGCTTTGGTGAAGGTGTCATAGCCGTCCGGCCACCAGCCCATGGCACCGAGACGTTGCAGGTCCAGGGCAGCCGTGGCTTGTTGTAGCGTCTGGTAACGGCGTAGCACTTCAGCGCTGGCGCCGGTATCACTCAGCGCCAGGCCTAGCTGAGACACCGCCTCGACCAGTTGCGGCGCTGTTGCGGTCACTGCATTGAGTGCCGCCTGGGCCGCGGGTGTGGGCTTGTGCTGGATGTCCAGGGCTTTCCAGCGTGCCACCTGTGCACGCTGGATGTTGAGCAGGCGGTCCGTGGGCTCCAGCGCCTTGAGCCGCGCAATGCCCAGGCGCTCGTGACCGATGACATCCAGACGGGTCTGGTAGCCATGGCCGAGCATGCCCAGGCTCGCCAGCAGCGGCAGCATGAACAGCAAGAACAGCAGCAGGAATTTGCCTGCGAAGGTGAATCGGCCTAACAGGCGGATTCCTGGAGAAAGCAAGGTGGCCATGCCCGACGACACTCCTGGACAAAGGAAGGGGGCCTCGCTGAGAGGCCAGGCCTGATTCGTAGCAATATTCACACCGTGTTACACCCTTTGAACCCTGCAGTCTCGGTTTCCCGCCGGCCGGCTTACCGGCAGCCTGGATATGGATCAACGGCATGGATTTCAAACGGTTACAGGCGTCCACGTGGAAAAAAATTGAAAATAGATGCTTGACACTTACCCGCTCAGCGCGAATAATGCGCGCCACTTGGCTACATAGCTCAGTTGGTTAGAGCATAGCATTCATAATGCTGGGGTCCGGGGTTCAAGTCCCTGTGTAGCCACCAAACCTGTTTTCGCCTGCTTCGGCATCGAGAACGACAAGACAGCCCGCCTAGCGCGGGCTTTTTTGTGCGCGCCTGGAAAGCGCTCAACTGTTGGTGCACTGTCTGGATGAAACTTGAGAAAGGCCTGACAGCTGTCACCTAAGTGTCATCTTCCATTGCTAGGTTCGCCGCAACATTTGGACACAGTTGCGGAAGCCATATGAGCGATCAGCCAGACGACCCGTCCACCCCAGACGCCCCTACTCTCTCCTCGACTCGTCGCAGGTTCCTTGGCGGCATGGCCTTGATGGGCGCTGGTAGCGCCCTGGCTGGCTGCGCCCCTACTTCGAGTGCACCCGGCCAGCCGGCGCCGTTGAACCCGACGCAGCTGGACAAGGCCTTGCGCGAGCAGGTCAAGACCATTGTGGTGATCTATGCGGAGAACCGCAGCTTCAATAATCTGTTCGCTGACTTTCCCGGAGTGGAGGCGCCGCTGTCTTCGCTCAAGCCGGCGCAATACCAGCAGCGGGACCGGGACGGCAGCCTGCTGACCACTTTGCCGCCAGCCTGGGGTGGCGTGTTGCAACTCGGTCCGCAGACCGTGGAAGGGGTGACCTACCCCAGCGGCGTGCAGTATCAGGAGCACCTGCCCAATGCGCCCTTCCCGCTCAAGGGCCCGCAGGGGGAAGACCTGCCCATGGGCCTGGTCACTCGCGATCTCTGGCATGTGTTCTACCAGAACCAGATGCAGATCAACGGCGGGCGTAACGATCAGTTCGTGGCCTGGGCCGACGCCGGTGGCCTGACCATGGGCTACTACCCACAGAGCCGCTACGCCCTGCGCCTGTGGGACCTGGCCCGGGAGTTCGTGCTGTGTGACAACTTCTTCCAGGGTGCCTTCGGCGGTTCGTTCCTCAACCATCAATACCTGGTCAGCGCCACCGCGCCTTTTTATCCCAATGCCGCGAGCTCGGTGGCCAAGTCGCAGATCGCCACGCTCATCGGCGACGACCCACAGGACACTCGCCTCAAACCGCTTCCCGCCTCGCCAGCCAGCGCCATGCAAGGGCCGCCGCAGTTTGGACCCAGCGCGATCACCCCGGACGGCTATGCGGTGAACACCATGGCGCCGCCCTACTGGCCGACCTGGATTCGTGACCCGGAACAGCCAGACTTCGCCAAGCCGGACCAACCCAATGTATTGGTGCCACAGCGCCACGAACACATTGGCGACAAGTTGTCGCGCAAGGGTGTGGAGTGGGCCTGGTATGCCGGCGGCTGGCAAGCGACCCTGGATGAGTTCAAGGACTCGCCCGGCATTCCGAAGATCCCCAACTTCCAATACCACCACCAGCCCTTCAACTATTTCGTTCAACAGGGTCCGGAGCACCCGGAGGAGCGCAAGCGGCGCCTGCGTGACGGTGGGCTGGGCGAAGACCCGTCGAGCAACCATTTCCTGGCCGACGCCGCCGCCGGCAAGCTGCCCGCGGTGACCTTCTACAAGCCTCAGGGCAACCTGAACATGCATGCGGGCTACGCTGACGTGACCTCTGGAGACCGGCATATCGCGCGCATCGTCCGTACCCTGCAGGAAAGCCCACAGTGGAAGAACATGGTGGTGGTCGTCACCGTGGACGAGAACGGCGGCTGGTGGGATCACGTCGCCCCGCCCAAGGGCGATCGCTTCGGCCCTGGCTCGCGGATACCCGCGCTGGTGATCTCGCCCTTCGCGCGCAAGGGGACGGTAGACCATACGGTATACGACACCGCCTCGATCCTGCGCCTGATCACGCGGGTATTCGACCTGGAGAGGCTCGACGGCCTCGTTGCTCGGGACAAAGCCATGGCCGCCCGGGGCCAGACGCCCATGGGCGACCTGACCAACGCCCTTGCCTTCGAGCGCTAGCAAAGCCTAGGTCGCGGCTGTCTGCCGTCTGGCCCGGTAGCGGGACAGCCCCATGCCGACCAGCATGACCAGCGCCGCGCCCAGAGCGCTGGCTGCATAGTGCAAGGAGCTGGACGGGGACATCACCCAGGGAGCCAGGACAGCGTCTGACAGGGCCAGGCTGACGGCAATCCACCCGATCAGCCCACCGCCCAGCGCAACGATGACTGGCACACGCTCCATCAGGGCCAGTACAAGGCGGCTGCCGAACACGATCAGCGGGATGCTCAGCAGCACGCCTGCCGCTACGAGGTAGAGGTTGCCATGCCCGGCGGCGGCCACGGCCAGCACGTTATCCAGGGACATCACCGCATCGGCAATGACGATGGTGCGGATCGCCTTCCACAGCTGGGTACTGCCTTGCAGGTCGCGGTGGTCATCTTCGGGGGTCGCGATGAGGCTGATGCCTATCCACACCAGCAGGACACCCGCGCCGAGCTTGAGCCATGGCAGTTCCAGCAAGTGCATGGCCAAGCCCAGCAAGGAGATGCGCAACGCGATAGCCGCGGCCATGCCGCCCCAGATGGCCTGGCGGCGGCGGGCTTCGGGCAGGCGACGGCAGGCCATGGCGATGACCACGGCATTGTCACCTCCCAGGAGCAAATCAAGCAGGAGGATTTGCAAAAGGGCTACCCAGGTCGCGGGGTCGACCAACCATGCCATGATCGTCTCCTTCGTTGCATCTGGCCAGGCCATGCCGAAGCAACTGTGACCCTGGCACGAGTGTTTTTCTCCAATGCGGCGCCAGGCCGCGATAGAGTGAACGAAATCCAGAAAGGAGCAGGGCCTTGAGCGCGACCGTATTAGTACTGGTGGAAACCATTGGGCCCTACCTGCCCATACTGGAAGAGGCTGGTTTCCGGCTGCTACTGGCGACCACGCCCGAAGCTCGGGCCGAGGCCATTGCCGAGCAAGGGGGCCTGATCGACGCAGTGCTCACCCGTGGCCCTCTTGGATTGACGGGGGCAGAAATAGCGGCCTTGCCCAGGCTACAGATCATCACCGTGATCGGCGCCGGATACGAGCGCGTCGACCTGAACGCGGCACGCCAGCGTGGCGTGGTGGTCACTAACGGCGCGGGCGTGAACGCACCGGCGGTAGCCGACCATGCCATGGCGTTGCTGTTGGCCCTGGTACGCGACATCCCTCGGGCCGATGCATCGGTGCGCCGAGGAGAATGGAGCAAGGTGATGCGGCCTTCCGTAACCGGAAAGCGCCTGGGCATTCTCGGCCTGGGCGCGGTGGGCCTGGCCATCGCCCGCCGCGCCGCCCTGGGCTTCGGCATGGCGGTGGGTTATCACAACCGCCAGGCGCGCCCCGACGTGGACTATCCCTGGTTCGAAGATGTACGAAGCCTGGCGGCCAACAGCGACATCCTCATGATCGCCACGCCAGGCGGCGAGAGCACCCGCGCCCTGGTGGATGCGGACGTGATCGCTGCCCTGGGCTCCGATGGGTTCGTGGTAAACGTTGCCCGGGGGAGCGTGGTGGATACCGCGGCGCTGGTCGATGCCCTGGCCAACGAGCGCCTGGCGGGCGCCGCGCTCGATGTGTTCGAAAACGAACCCCAGGTGCCCGAGGCCTTGCGAGCCCTTCCTAATGTAGTGCTGACGCCTCATGTAGCGGGCCTGTCGCCGGAGGCGGTGAGGGCCACCGTGGAACTGGTCACCCAGAACCTGCTGGCGCACTTCTCCGGGCGCCCGGTACTGACGCCTGTCCCTCTGCCCTGACCCTCGATCAACGGCAGGAGGCGCTGCGCTGGCTGTGGTCCGCGCCCCAGGTGCGGTACCCGGCCGTGTCAATGTGTATCCGCCCGGAGGGGTAGCGGCTGAGCCCCATCGCCCAGGCCTGACCCTCGGACTTCCAGAAGCCGCACAGGCCAGGGGCATCGCTGGCAAGCAGCAGGTCCACGGCAAAGCTGTGAACGTGGGCGCTGCGAGGCGCTCCCTGGGCACAGCGGTTGAGCGCTTCGCCGCGCCAGGCTGACACCACTTCGAACTGGCCCAGTACGGCTCGCTCGCGCAATAGCCGGAGCAGCCGCAGGGTACGGACGGCATCCGGCCATTGCGCACGGGGCGGCACCGCAAAGGGTTCGGCCCTGCAGCGTCGCCAGTCGCTTGCCGTGCGCAGCAGTTGCCAGGATGGCACCACATCCTGCACACCTTGTTGTGCAAGGTAGCCTTCGAAAGCGCTCACGCCAGACTGAGCGCCAGCCCAACGCTGGAAAAGCGCCGGGCCGCGTTCGTCTCTTTCATCGGCAACGGCTGCGCTGGCTGCCGCCAGGGCCAGCAGCCCCGCGAGCAGTGCGCCTCGCTTCACAGCACGCCGCAGGCGACCCGGGCACCGCCGCCACCAAGAGGCTGCGGCATGTCGGCGTGATTATCGCCCCCCGCGTGGATCATCAGCGCATGGCCCTTGACCTCGGCCAGGCTTTTCAAGCGGGGCGCCAGCACCGGGTAGACCGCCGTGCCATCGGCATTGACGTAGATCGCCGGCAGGTCACCCAGGTGGCCTTCGCCATAAGGGCCTTCATGCTTGCCGGTCTTGTTCGGGTCCAGATGCCCCCCCGCTGCTTCGGCGGGTGACATCTTGCCGTCTTTCATGGCTGGGGCGCAGCTTCCATTCTGGTGAACATGGAAACCGTGCACGCCAGGCGGCAACCCCTTCAGGGTCGGCGTGAACAACAGGCCATGGGAGGTTTCTTCGACCTTCACCTCACCGATGGCCTGGACAGCCCCGTTGGGGCCTACCTCATCCAGCTTGACCATTTCGCTGGCCGCCTGCGCCGCCAGGCTTGTGCTCATGCATACGGCCGCGATCCACCCGTACCCTTTCATGCCTTGCCTCCTTCTCGAATGCCTGTGCACACCTTAGTCGGCTTTTGGCGGGGCGGGTTCGCTCCGGTTTAGTGGCAAATCATGTCAGCGGGCGCAGCCTGTACTGCGGTGGCAACTGCTCGGCGCTGCTGATGGTCGCGTCCAGGCTCTTCCAGCGGCCGTCCTTGATGCCATAGATGCAGCCATGGATGGACAGGTTCTGGCCGCGATGCCAGGCGTTCTGCACGATACTGGTGTAGCCGACGTTCGCCACCTGTTGAATCACATTGAGTTCACAGAGCCGGTCTACCTGGGCTTCCTCGGTAGGCAGTTGGGCCAGGACTTCACGGTGTTCGTAGTAGAGGTTGCGGATCGAGCGCAGCCAGCCATCGATCAGGCCCAGCTGGCGGTCCTGCATGGCCGCGCGCACGCCGCCGCAACCGTAGTGGCCAGTGACCAGGATGTGTTTGACCTTGAGCACGTCGACGGCGTACTGGATTACCGAGAGGCAGTTCAGGTCCGTGTGCAGGACCACGTTGGCAACGTTGCGGTGTACGAAGAGATCACCAGGCAGCATGCCTACGATCTCGTTGGCCGGCACCCGTGCGTCAGAACAGCCGATCCAGAGGAACTCAGGGGTTTGCTGGCGGGCGAGCTTGGCGAAGAAGTCTGGGTCACGTTGCTTGATCGCATCCGCCCAGCGGGCATTGTTGTCGATCAGTTCTTGTAGGTCATGCATGGTCGGGGCCTCGGAAGTGATGCACCAGTGTGACTCCGCCGCCGGGGAGCGAGTCACGCGGCCATCCAGGTCTCGGCGCGGTTCGCTCGATTGAATCTTGCTCGAGGTCACGAGTCCACCTTGTAAGGCCCATTAACCGGAGGACAACCATGACCCCTGAACAACGCCCTTACGGTGCACCGCAGCCTGCCGAGATCGACACCACCGAAGACCGCATCGGCTCGGTTCACCCACTGGATTTCAATGACCCGAACGGCGATGGCCCCGCCGGCTTCACGGGGGACGCTCTTGAATCGGAAGCTTATGCCTCAGGTGAGCGCGTCCAGGAAGCCGGCCTGACCGGCGCGTCGACCGATGATCATCACCAGACCATGGACGACATGAGCCCCGAAACCCTGATTCGCGAAGACGGCTCCGAATCCGTGGAAGAGGCCGAGGAAAGTGACGCCCCCGCCGACCTACAGCTCAACCCCATCGATGAAGACGACATTGGCGGTGGCGACGGACTCGACGAAGCCGAACTGGCCCGGCTGGACCCGCTCGACGGCAAGCCCTGGGATGGCGAAGCGGATTAAACCAGGGTACAGGCCATGACCAGCGCGTCCTCGCGCCCTCCGGCGGCGGGATAATAGTCCCGTCGCCGCCCCACCTCATTGAAGCCATAGCGTTCGTACAGCCGGTACGCCGACTGGTTGCTGGCGCGCACTTCCAGGAAGCACTCGCGACCATTGAGGGCCATGGCTCGATCCATCAGGTGCTCGAGCAGCTTCAATCCGAGTCCCCGACCCTGGTTTTCCAGCTTCACGGTGATATTGAGCAGGTGCGCTTCGTCGATGATGACGTTGATCACTCCATGTCCCACCAATTGCTGCCCTTCGAACATCAGCCAGATCTCGTAGCTCTTGAGCCCGTCGAGGAAGATCCCACGCGTCCAGGGGTGGGTATAGGCGGCATATTCGACCTTGAGCACGGCATCCAGATCGGCCTCGGTCATCGGGCGAAAGGTTACTGCATCATTCATTCAGCGGGCTTCCAGCGCGCCATGAGCTGGCGCATCGCGTGCCAGACGTCCGCCTTGCGGGCCGGCTCGTCCATTAAGGTTTCCAGGCCGGGCAAGGCCCAGCCTTCGCAAAGCGTATCGATGGTGACTGTCTGGTAATACGCGGAGGTATCCACCTCGCCGGCGTAACGCAAGGCCGGCAGGCCTATCAGCCAGAGGCAGGCGCAAGGTGCCTGCTCCAACTGTGCCGCCACGAAGCCCTGCACGAAATCCCGGGCCGCTTCCGGCCCTTGATCCAGGCTGCCCCGTGCGAGCAGGGGCCAGCGTACCGGCTCGCCCAGCAGTTGTGGCGCGTCCGGCAGGCCGGCAGCCCGCAGCATGTCCTTGAGCAGCAAGTAGCCGGGGTCACGGGACTGGAACGGCTCTCCGGTAGGTAGCTCTGCCAGCACCAGGCAATTGCCCGCGCGCAGCAGTTGCAACGCAAAGCGTGGTGCCGGGGCCTGTGGCCTGGCCTCTGTCACGTTGACAGGCTCGGAGGTGACAGCCTTGGCTGTTGGCGCTGCTTTGACCAGCGATGGCCTGGGCACTTCGATCTTCGGCCGTATCGAAGGCGCTGGCGGTCGGGGAGCGGGAGCTGGGGCAACCGGGGCCGCGGAGAGAGGCGACCCCGGAGCCGATTGCGGATCAACGACTGGCGCGACCGCCGGCGCCTCGACCCAGGCCAGCAGCTCAGGGCGGGACGGCGCAGCGAAGGGCAGCTCGGCACGGGGCAGCCATTGCACGACCTGCATGGCATCCAGATAAGCGCGGCGGCGAGGTTCGGTCAGCACGTTGAGCCCAAGTTGAAAAACAGGGCCGCGATTCTAACCCGGTGCCGGGCAATTCACGAAGAGCAGGCGACCGTTGCCTGGCGACCGACAGCACCGCCGCCGAGCGGGGATGCGCTACAATCCGGCCTTTTTCTGGCAACCGACCGGCCCTCCCATGATCGACCCCAAGCGCGTCCTGCGCGCTCTTGCTGAACACTGGGCGCTGCTGGAGCCGTTGTGCGAACGCTTCGACCAGGGCACCCTCAGCCTAGGCGAACTGCGCTTGCAACTGGCGGCCCAGCAGCGGGAAAGCAGCCCGCAGGACATCACCACCCTGCTGGACCTCTGGATACGTCTGGACATCCTGGTGCCCGTGGCGAAAAGCCCCAACCGCTTCGAACTCAACGCCCAGATCCACGACTTCCTGGCCTACCTGCGTCGCGAACACCGCCTCGGGCTTTGCCTGGAGATCGAAGCCTACCTGCGACACCTGGAGCGCCTGGCCGGGCATATTCAGGATGCGTTCGACATTCGGGACGGCAATGACCTGGCCCGCCAGCTGCGCTTGCTGGACATGCGCGTGCGTGACGTGCTCAAGAAGCTGGCCAACGATGAGCAGGCACTGGTCGCGGTGGCCGAACGCGCGAAGACCAGCGATCGGCAGATCCCGCTGCGCCAGCGCTATGCCGAAGTGCTGGCGACCTGGGACGAATACATCGAGCCGATGATCCAGCTGGTGAACGCCGATGGTGCTTTCGAACAAGGCGTGCGCAAGGTCGAGACCGTGCTGTTGCGCCTGCTGGGCGAACAACAACGGCTGGGGCATCTGGTGGACGATGACATGCTGCTGCGTACCCATGCGCGCATCCTAGAGATGCAGACCAGCGCGCAGCTGACGTTGCGCCACGCGCGGGAGCTGCTGCTGCCTCTACGCGAAGAGGCACGCCGTCACAACGCCGTGACCCGTGGCGCCGCCCTGGCCCTGGCGGCCATGCGGCGCAAGGGGCTCGATGCCGTGCCCCAGGCGGCGCTGCCATTGTTTACCCGGCCGCAAAGCAACTTCCTGGGCACGGCCAGCCAGGTCGAGGCCTATGTCTACGCCCTGGCCCGCTTCGAGTCCAAGCCCGCCCGCTTCCCCCGCTCGGAAAAAAAGGCTGCCCAAGGCGATACCCCAAGAGCGCCGCGTACCGTTCGGGAGATGCTCGAGCGCTGCGAGCATGCCCTGCCATTGCCGGACCTGATGGCCTGGCTGCTGGAACAGGAGCCCGGCGGGCCCACCGATGAGTTGCTCTACTGGTTCTCCCGCTTGTCTAGGGACAAGCGCTTCAGCCGCCAGCGCCTCGAGCGCCAGGACTACCTGACCGATGAGCATGTGCTGAGCCTGCGCTCCTTTGCCTTGTCTTCCGCCAAAGGCCCTCTGCCAACGGGCCCTGGCGAACCTATGTCGAGCCCATTGCATGAATCTTGATCTTTCTGAACTCAGCCAGTTGGCGCCCATCTTCCGTGAGCTGTTCAAAGGCTTTCATATCAGTCGGCGTGACCCGGAACTCTACGCCCAGCTCTCCACCTGCCAGGACGCCTATCGCACGTTGTTCAAGGCCTTGGGCTTTGAACTGGTGTGCGATACCCGTGGATTCTACTATTTCGTTCCGGAACAGGCCGCGGCCCAGGTGAACAAGACCGCCCAGCGGCTTTCCCTGTTCACCTTCATCCTGGTTGAGCATTTCGCTGACCAGGGCCGTGACCCGATCGCCGTGCTGGACGGCGGCAGCCTTGGGCGTGATGAACTGCCGGCCCTGCTGGAGAAGTACAAGGACCTTTTCGGCCAGGCCGAAGTGCAGACGGTTGAAGAGCTTGAGGAAAAAATCCTGAGGCGCATGGCCCAGCTCGGCTTCACCCATGAAGAAAACGGCGTGTATCGCTTCCTGGCGCCCATGCACCGCTTCCTTGACGTGTGCCTTTCCGTCCAGCAGGACCGTGACCTGGCCGCCAGCCTTCACAGCGCGCTGCCCCTGCCAACCCCCACCCTGACGGGCGAGCCGGCCGAAGCGCCAACGGACGACCCGCTGGGCCCTACGCCCTTCGATGATGACGAAGCGTTGGTCCGGGCCATCGCCGATGAACAGGAATTGCACGCATGAGCCAGGAACGCTACGGCATTCGCCGCTTCGCCCTGCTGAACACGGCTGGCTACAGCCTCGGGCTGTTCCCTCTGGAACATCCCTTGTCGGTATATGGCGCCAACAATCTCGGCAAGAGCGCTTCGATCAATGCGCTGCAGTTCCCTATCCTGGCGCGCATGTCTGACATGAGCTTCGGCAAATACAGCCTGGAGCAGTCCCGTCGCTTCTACTTCGCCAGCGATACCAGCTACATCCTGTGCGAAGTGCTGTTGCCCCATGGCCCGCATGTCATTGGGGTGGTAGGTCGCGGCCCGGGCGGCGGGTTCGGCCATCAGTTCTTCGCCTACGCCGGCGCGCTGGACCTGGCTCACTACCAGAAAGACGACACCTGCCTGCGGCAGAAAGAGTTGTTCGTCAACCTGGAGCGCCACGGCCTCAAGGCCTATGAGGTGAAGCCCGACGAGCTCAGGCGCTTGCTGGTGGGTGGACACACCTCTATCCCACTGGACCTGACCCTGATTCCGCTGCGTTCCACCAGCGAGCAAAGCCTCAAGACGTTCCGGGCACTGTTCATCAACCTGCTGCATATGCGCGAAATCACGGCCGCCAAGCTCAAGCAGCTGTTCCTGGATGCATTCGAACACAGCTTGCGCTCCGGCAGCGTCGATTACATTGCGGCCTGTGAAGAAGCCTTCCGCGACGTCCGGCGCATGGAACAGGACTACAACGCTCTGGTGGCGGCCGGGCCATTGGTCGAGGCCCTGGCCAACGGCGTGCGCCAAAGGGATCAGCTGCGCGGCAAGCTGCATCGCCTGTCTCCTCTTTTGGATTCGCTACTCGGCACCTGGCAAACCTATGCCGCCGACCGTAAGGAAGAGTTGCTTATCCAGGCTGAACACTACCGTAGCCAGCAGGATGTCTTGCAGAACGACCAGCGCGGCACTACTCAGGAACTGATGCGTCTGGAGCGGGAGATCACCGGCATCCAGCGCTGGCTGGGCGAACTGTCCGTTCTGCGACATCGCTTCGCCCTGGTGGAAGACGTACGGGTACTGGAGCAGCAACTGCTGGCCGCCAAGGACGCGCATGATGAACTGGCCGGTGCCCTGGCGCACGCGCGCCAGTTCAGCAGCGACGATCTGGACCACCGGGTACGAGAACTGGAAGGACGCCTAAAGTCAGTCAAGCATCAGCTCGATCATGCGGACAACAACAGCTATGCCCGCTTGCGTGAGGAGTTTTCCCAACAAGACGTCGTGCGCTTGATGCGCGTCTTCAACGGCGCCTTGTTCAGCCTGCCCTTGGGGGAAGGCGGCATTGCGCTCGAAGGTGAGACCTGGGTCAGGACGCTGGAGGCCCTGCTGGATCGCTTCGAGGGCGAACGCTTCGAAGTGCCCGGCATGAGCATCGATCTGTCCGGTATCGAGCCGCCTGCGCTCCAGGCCTTGGCCGACCGGGCCGCCCTGCGCGACCAGAAGGATCGACTGGAGAAGGAGCTGCGTCAGCTAAAGGCTCAGCAGGCCGTGGCGGCTGATCGAATCGCCAGCAAGGCCCAGGCCGAGACGCTCTACCAGGCGGTAGTGGACGCCCAGAAAGCGCTGGAAGATTATCGTCGTGCCCAGACCCTGGCCGCCGAAGAGCCGGAAAAACTCGAGCAGCTTGCCCAGCTGGAAGCTGCTCAGGAGGAATTGCGCCGCTCCAGCGACGCCTTTGCCGAGCGGGTGCAACAGTTGGCAGCCAAGCTTCAACTGGTCAGCCGCCAGATCGGCGACCTGGAAGCCCAGCAACGCACTTTGGACGACGCCTTGCGCCGTCGGCAACTGCTGCCAGCGGACCTGCCCTTCGGCACGCCCTTCATGGAGCCTGTGGATGACGCCATGAGCAACCTGCTCCCGCTGCTCAACGACTATCAGGACAGCTGGCAGGCTCTGCTGCGGGTCGATGGCCAGATCGAAGCCCTGTATGCACAGGTCCGCCTCAAGGGAGTGGCCAAGTTCGACAGCGAAGACGACACCGAGCGGCGCCTGCAACTCCTTATAAACGCCTATGCCCATCGCCAGGATGAAGCCTTGACCCTTGGCAAGGCGCGCCGCGCCGCGGTTACTGACATCGCCCGTACCCTACGCAACATCCGTAGCGACTACGATAGCCTGGAACACCAGCTGGGCCTGTTCAACCGTGAGATCAACCGACGCCAGGTTTCCAACCTGGAAAGCTTCCGCATCGTCCTGGCGCCCAACAAGGACGCCCTGAAGCACATCGACCAGATCATTCACAGCGCCGGTCAATATGAAGAAGGCGAAACGCTCTCTGTATTCGACTTGAGCCAGAGCGCCGAGCAGGACAGCAAGAACGAAGAAGCCAAGGAATACCTGGCCCGCCTGGTAGCCGCCAATCACAACCAGTTGGGGCTCAAGGACCTGTTCGAACTGGCGTTCGAGATCACCAAGGTCAATGGCCAACCGGTGCTGCATACCGACATCGACGGCGCGGCGTCCAATGGCACGACCATGACCATCAAGGCCCTGACCAACATGTACCTGCTGCTACACCTGATGGACCGGGAACAGGCAGGCCGTATCCGCCTCCCCTACTACCTCGACGAGGCGGCCGATATTGACGAGCGCAATCAAATGGCTTTGCTGGAAACCAGCCAACAACTGGGCTTTACGCCTATCCTGGCTTCGGTGAAACCGCAGGTGTCGGCGCGGGTGGCCATCGACCTGGAAGGCGGCAGCGGGCCAAACGGCATCTACATTGACGAAGCCGACTGGAAGCTGATCCGGCGTCATGACGACTCCCCTTTTGCTCAGGCCGCATCGGACCTTGCCGACGCGGCCATCTGATCAGGCGTTACCTGAAGCCGCCTTGGGCTTTTGCCAAGGCGGCTTTCTTTTGCGCGCGAGATATGAGCGATGACAACCTTCAAGGTGAGCATCCGGATGCTGTAGACCTGCCTGGGTTAAGCCTGCGGCTCGACGCGTGCCGCTTCAGATCCGGAAAAGACAAAACCCCTGATCGCTGTGCGACCAGGGGTTTTGGGAATGAATCTTGACGATGACCTACTCTCACATGGGGAAGCCCCACACTACCATCGGCGATGCGTCGTTTCACTGCTGAGTTCGGGATGGGATCAGGTGGTTCCAACGCTCTATGGTCGTCAAGAAATTCGGTAGCTGCCTCGTTTGCACGGTGCAGCGAATCTGGGTATGTGTGTTTGTGATGGCGAACTTTCGGTGTTGCCTTCGCGTTCTGCCCTTGGGCAGATTGCTTGGGTGTTATATGGTCAAGCCTCACGGGCAATTAGTATGGGTTAGCTCAACGCCTCACAGCGCTTACACACCCCACCTATCAACGTCGTAGTCTTCGACGGCCCTTCAGGGAGCTCGAGGCTCCAGTGAGATCTCATCTTGAGGCAAGTTTCCCGCTTAGATGCTTTCAGCGGTTATCTCTTCCGAACATAGCTACCCGGCAATGCCACTGGCGTGACAACCGGAACACCAGAGGTTCGTCCACTCCGGTCCTCTCGTACTAGGAGCAGCCCCTCTCAAATCTCAAACGTCCACGGCAGATAGGGACCGAACTGTCTCACGACGTTCTAAACCCAGCTCGCGTACCACTTTAAATGGCGAACAGCCATACCCTTGGGACCGGCTTCAGCCCCAGGATGTGATGAGCCGACATCGAGGTGCCAAACACCGCCGTCGATATGAACTCTTGGGCGGTATCAGCCTGTTATCCCCGGAGTACCTTTTATCCGTTGAGCGATGGCCCTTCCATACAGAACCACCGGATCACTAAGACCTACTTTCGTACCTGCTCGACGTGTCTGTCTCGCAGTCAAGCGCGCTTTTGCCTTTATACTCTACGACCGATTTCCGACCGGTCTGAGCGCACCTTCGTACTCCTCCGTTACTCTTTGGGAGGAGACCGCCCCAGTCAAACTACCCACCATACACTGTCCTCGATCCGGATAACGGACCTGAGTTAGAACCTCAAGGTTGCCAGGGTGGTATTTCAAGGATGGCTCCACGCAGACTGGCGTCCACGCTTCAAAGCCTCCCACCTATCCTACACAAGCAAGCTCAAAGTCCAGTGCAAAGCTATAGTAAAGGTTCACGGGGTCTTTCCGTCTAGCCGCGGATACACTGCATCTTCACAGCGATTTCAATTTCACTGAGTCTCGGGTGGAGACAGCGCCGCCATCGTTACGCCATTCGTGCAGGTCGGAACTTACCCGACAAGGAATTTCGCTACCTTAGGACCGTTATAGTTACGGCCGCCGTTTACCGGGGCTTCGATCAAGAGCTTCGCTTGCGCTAACCCCATCAATTAACCTTCCGGCACCGGGCAGGCGTCACACCCTATACGTCCACTTTCGTGTTTGCAGAGTGCTGTGTTTTTAATAAACAGTCGCAGCGGCCTGGTATCTTCGACCGGCATAGGCTTACGGGGCAAGCCCTTCACCTTCGCCGGCGCACCTTCTCCCGAAGTTACGGTGCCATTTTGCCTAGTTCCTTCACCCGAGTTCTCTCAAGCGCCTTGGTATTCTCTACCCAACCACCTGTGTCGGTTTGGGGTACGGTTCCTGGTTACCTGAAGCTTAGAAGCTTTTCCTGGAAGCATGGCATCGACCACTTCGTGCCCGAGGGCACTCGTCATCAGCTCTCGGCCTTGGGATCCCGGATTTACCTAAGATCCCAGCCTACCACCTTAAACTTGGACAACCAACGCCAAGCTGGCCTAGCCTTCTCCGTCCCTCCATCGCAGTAACCAGAAGTACAGGAATATTAACCTGTTTTCCATCGACTACGCTTTTCAGCCTCGCCTTAGGGACCGACTAACCCTGCGTCGATTAACGTTGCGCAGGAAACCTTGGTTTTTCGGCGTGCGAGTTTTTCACTCGCATTGTCGTTACTCATGTCAGCATTCGCACTTCTGATACCTCCAGCGAGCTTCTCAACTCACCTTCACAGGCTTACAGAACGCTCCTCTACCGCGTCACTTGCGTGACACCCGTAGCTTCGGTGTATGGTTTGAGCCCCGTTACATCTTCCGCGCAGGCCGACTCGACTAGTGAGCTATTACGCTTTCTTTAAAGGGTGGCTGCTTCTAAGCCAACCTCCTAGCTGTCTAAGCCTTCCCACATCGTTTCCCACTTAACCATAACTTTGGGACCTTAGCTGACGGTCTGGGTTGTTTCCCTTTTCACGACGGACGTTAGCACCCGCCGTGTGTCTCCCATGCTCGGCACTTGCTGGTATTCGGAGTTTGCATCGGTTTGGTAAGTCGGGATGACCCCCTAGCCGAAACAGTGCTCTACCCCCAGCAGTGATACATGAGGCGCTACCTAAATAGCTTTCGAGGAGAACCAGCTATCTCCGAGCTTGATTAGCCTTTCACTCCGATCCACAGGTCATCCGCTAACTTTTCAACGGTAGTCGGTTCGGTCCTCCAGTCAGTGTTACCTAACCTTCAACCTGCCCATGGATAGATCGCCCGGTTTCGGGTCTATACCCAGCGACTAAACGCCCTATTAAGACTCGCTTTCGCTACGCCTCCCCTATTCGGTTAAGCTCGCCACTGAATATAAGTCGCTGACCCATTATACAAAAGGTACGCAGTCACAGAACAAGTCTGCTCCCACTGCTTGTACGCATACGGTTTCAGGTTCTATTTCACTCCCCTCTCCGGGGTTCTTTTCGCCTTTCCCTCACGGTACTGGTTCACTATCGGTCAGTCAGTAGTATTTAGCCTTGGAGGATGGTCCCCCCATATTCAGACAAAGTTTCTCGTGCTCCGTCCTACTCGATTTCATTGACAAGGGATTTTCGCGTACAGGGCTATCACCCACTATGGCCGCACTTTCCAGAGCGTTCCGCTAATCTCAAGTCAACTTAAGGGCTGGTCCCCGTTCGCTCGCCACTACTAAGGGAATCTCGGTTGATTTCTTTTCCTCAGGGTACTTAGATGTTTCAGTTCCCCTGGTTCGCCTCTTGCACCTATGGATTCAGTACAAGATACTCAGCTTGTGCTGAGTGGGTTCCCCCATTCAGAGATCTCCGGATCAAAGTCTGTTTGCCGACTCCCCGAAGCTTATCGCAGGCTACCACGTCTTTCATCGCCTCTGACTGCCAAGGCATCCACCGTATGCGCTTATTCACTTGACCATATAACCCCAAGCAATCTTGGGATTACGGTTGTGAAGACAACATTCGCCGAAAATTCGCATTCGCTCTTTCGAGCAACTCACAAATTTTACCTTAGCCTGATCCTACCAGCAGTGAAACTGGTCGATCAGTCTATCTTTCTATCACATACCCAAATTTTTAAAGAACGATTCTGGAAAAGACCAGAAATCAACATTCCGCTTCAGTGTGAAGGAATGCTCATTTCTAAGCTTTCGAACAGAGGATGGTGGTGGAGCCAAGCGGGATCGAACCGCTGACCTCCTGCGTGCAAGGCAGGCGCTCTCCCAGCTGAGCTATGGCCCCGTATTCTACTACCGGCCGTTACCACTGGAAATTGGTGGGTCTGGGCAGATTCGAACTGC